>OZ243956.1:0-2520000 GCA_965214405.1 Trueperaceae bacterium | reverse complement strand
CCGCCTCGGTGGGAAAGGACGTGTCGTTGACGATAACGCTCCTTAGCCGGTAGTTGTCTCTGGCGGTGCCCGAGACCTGTAAGCGCCCGTCTTGCAAACGCGTTAGGGGCTCGAGCGTCAAGGTCGGCGCGGTCAGGTCGATTTGCAGCGGATAGGGCAGCGTGGTCGTCTGACCTGTCACGTCTTCAACGACAATCGTCGAGGCCCAGCGCCCTTCCGCGACCTCCCTGGGTCTAAACTCGAACTGGACGAGCTTTTTGTTCCGCTCGCCCGCGTACGCGTCGTAAGAGAGCAGGTCGGTGCCGTCCACGCGAATGGCCCGGATACCCTCATCGTCGTAGGCGTAACCCCTGATGGTGAGGCCGTCGGCGGTGCGGACGGTGCCGCTACGCGGGTCGGTAATGGTAATCAGGGGCTCGAGCGAGTCCCCGCGCCCCGCGCAGCCGCTTAGGAGGCTGGATATAAAGAGGGTGAAAAGAAAAGAGCGTCGCATGGGAGCCAGTTTACCCCAGCCGATTCTCTTGTGAATGACCTACCACCCGCTCTCATAAATGAAGACGTCCTTATCTCGTTTTGTTTACTTTTACACACGATGGGTTATGATGATGGGGAAGCGACTCGAGTGCAGACTGCACTCACTAAATTTTCTAGAGGAGGAATCCGTTTGGGTTGGTCCTAACTCGGTGTAGCTCGCTAACGACCAAAACGTTCATTTGTATTCATTTAAGGAGGAACATGAAAAGAGTTCTATCGTTATTTTTGACGCTCGGCATCATCGGGGGGCTTGCCTTTGCGCAAGCACCGGAAGATACGTTTGTTCTGCAAACGTTGCCGGGCGGCCCCGTTTCCCTGGATCCGGTCCGGGCTTACGACTCGGCCTCGGGTCTGGTGCTGCAAAACGTCTACGAGACCCTTTATACCTACGATGGCGAGGCGATTGACGAGTTTGTCCCGCTGCTCGCAACCGACTACACCGTGTCCGATGACGGCATGACCTACACCTTTACCCTGCGCGAGAACGTGCCCTTCCACAGCGGCAACACGGTGAGCTGTAAGGACGTCGAGTATTCCTACCAGTACGGCTTCGTCAACGCCAACCCCGAAGGCGCGAACGTCTACCTTATGGGTGACGCGCTCCTGGGCCAGCACGAAGCGGACGGCAGCGACCCCGCCGCCTACCAAGAGGCCGTTTCGTTCGAGACCATCGACAGCGCGGTCGAGTGCCCCGATGGCCCCGACGGCATGATGGTGCAGTTCAACTTGCAACAAGCCGAGCCCGCCTTTATCGCCATTCAGGCCTACACGGCCTTCAGCGTCATCGACAGCGAGTATGCCATAGAGAACGGCATGTGGGACGGCACCGAGGCGACCTGGACGGAGTGGATCGGCCGCGACGTCACGCAGGAGTTTTTGGACGAAAACCCCAGCGGCACGGGTCCCTACAGGCTCGTCGAGTCGAACGACCAGCAGACCATCCTCCAGCGTTTTGACGACTACTGGGGCTGGGCCGACCTAGCGCCCGAAGCGATCACCGCGCCTCAGAACGCCGTATTCCAGTACGTCGAGGAGCAGTCGAGCCGCATCCTGGCGATTCAACAAGGTGACGCGGACGCCATTACCATCAATGAACGTTCGGCGCTTGTTCAGCTCGAGGGCGCACCCGGCGTAGAAATCTTAGAAGACCCCGCCTGGAGCCCAGCGAGTAACACCATCGCCTTCTTTAACTACAACATTGACACCTCAAACAACGAAGACGTGGGTTGCGGTGAACTCGGCTGCGGTATCCCGAGTGACTTCTTCGCCGACCCGGACGTGCGCCGCGGCTTTGCCGAGCTTTTCGACCAGCAGGCCTTTATTGAGCAAATCTACGGCGGCGAGGGAACGGTTGTTACGATGGGGATGCCACGTTCGTTCTTTGGCTACGACCCGGACATTTCCGTCCGCACGCTCGACTTAGAGCAGGCCGAGCAATACTTCCGCGAAGCCTTTGGCGGCCAGTTGTGGGACGAGGGCTTCGAGTTTACGGCACTCTACAACGAAGGCAACACCGTGCGCCAGACGGCGCTCCAGATTATGGCCGAGAACCTCTCCTTCTTGAACCCCAACTTCCGCATGAACGTCCGCGGCCTGCCCTGGGCTGACTACTTAGCCCGGACGGGCGAGAAAAAAGCGCCCATGTTCGCGCTCGGCTGGGGCGCGGACTACGCCGACCCGAAAAACTTTATTGACACCTTCTACTCGGACACGGGCTTCTACTCGGCGCGCACCGCCATCAATGAGCCTCAGATGCAAACGCTCATCAACGAGGCCAATTCGACAACCGACCAAGACGCGCGCGCCGAACTCTACAACCAGATTGGCGAGTTGCACTATGAGCTGGCGCCGCTCATCGTGATTCCCGAGCAAACGCCCTTCCTGGTCGTGCGCGACGATCTAGAGGGTGTTTACTACAACCCGATGCTGAGTGTTGCGATGCAGTACCTCTTGAAAGACATCTCCAAGAACTAAGCGTTTTACGCTGAGGGGCGGTGCAAGCCGCCCCTCTTTCTCATTTTGCAAAGGTTTTCATCGCCTCCGGCGCTCATAACGGAGCGGGTGTAAAGCGTAAGGCTGATTTGCCTTTAAGGGGGTTTTCTTTTGTTAGCTTTTATCATCAGGCGTTTGCTCTTGTTGCCCTTGGTGTTTTTCGGCGTTACCCTATTTATCGTTCTTCTCATGCAGGTACTGAGCCCTTATCAGCGCGCTGCGGCCTACGCCCAAACGGAGAATCAGGCGCGGAACCTAGACGCGATTATCGAACGCTACGGTCTTACCGACCCCTGGTATATGCAGTACGGTCGCTGGTTGGGGCAGGTCGCCCAGGGGAACTTCGGCTATTCGCGCACCAGTAGCGAGCCCGTTTTGACCACCATTCGTAACCGCTTTGCGCCGACGGTCGAGCTTTCCGCGCTCGCCTTTTTGCCCATCATCGGGGTGGGCATCTGGTTGGGCACGGCGGCGGCGCTAAACCGCGACAGGTTGATAGACCAGGCGACGCGGGTTATCTCCATCGTCGGCTGGTCTCTGCCCACCTTTGTGCTCGGTATCTGGCTGCTTGTAGTGTTTTACGGCGGCTTTGGCATTTTGGAGCCGGGGCGCATTTCAACGAATTATCTTGTCGAGATCGCCTCGGGTGGGTTCAGGAGCTATACGGGCTTGTTGACCATAGATTCCTTGTTAAACGGTCGCTTGGACATCTTCTGGAACGCGCTCAAGCACCTCGTCTTGCCCGTTTTTACGCTCGCCGTGGTCTCGAGCGCGCAGATCATGCGCGTGATGCGCTCGTCACTGCTCGACTCGTTGGGTCAAGATTACGTGCGAACCGCCCGCGCCAAGGGGTTGCAGGAGCGCACCGTAAACCGCAAACACGCGCGCCGTAACGCGCTCATTCCCGTGATTACCCTGTCGGGTTTTGTTATTATCGGTCTTATCAACGGGGTGGTGATTACGGAGACGATTTTCAACTTTCCGGGTTTGGGGCAGTGGTCCGCCCAGGCGGCGGTCAACTTGGACTACGCGGCGGTCTTAGGCTTCGCGGTGTTTACGGCCATCATCGTGGTGCTCGGTAACTTGTTAGTGGACATCATGTACGGGGTTATCGACCCGAGAATACGGTACGACTAATGGACACGCCGACAACCACGCCCGCCGCCGCGCCCCAGGCGCGTCCCGTGGGGGCGCTGCACCAATGGTGGAACTCGAAAACGATGAAGCGCTTTCGGCGCAATCCGCTCGCGCTGGTGGGCGCGTTTTTGCTCATCGGCTTTTTGCTGGTGGGTCTGTTTGCCCCCTTTTTCACCGTACCCGACCGTAACTGTTTGCGCGACATAGGGGTCTCGGCTAGCACGGTCGGCGACGTCCACAACCCGACCAAGGCGGCCTTTTGGAAGCTCATGGTCGCCGCGCCCGTGCCGAGTTCGCCGTACTATTCGTGCTATACAATTCCGCGCTCGAGCTTTTCCCCCGTCCCCCAAGGCCCTGGCGCGAGCGAGACGCTTCTGGGCACCACCAGCGGCGGCTACGACATCTACTATGGCCTTATCTGGGGCGCGCGGACGGCGTTTTTTATCGGCGTGGCGGTGGTCGGTTTTGGCTTGATCGTCGGCATTATTGTAGGCAGCGTCGCCGGTTACGTCGGCGGCTGGGTTGACAACGCGCTCATGCGGCTTATCGATGTAATTTTTGCGGTACCCGGTCTTGTCCTCGCAATGGTCATCGTGACGGTGTTGGGCCAAAATCTGGTGAACGTGGCGATTTCGCTCGCCATCATCCAGTGGGCCGGATACGCGCGCATCTTGCGCGGAGACATTTTGCAGGTTAAAGAGCAGGAGTACGTCACCTCCGCCAAGGCGCTGGGCGCGCGGGGACCCGGCATCATCTTTAAGCACGTTCTGCCCAACTCGATTGGTTCACTTGTGATTGTGGCGAGCCTGGACATCGGCGCGGTGGTGCTCTCCGCGGCGGCGCTGAGCTTTCTCGGTCTGGGTGCGCCCGTCGGTTTCGCGGACTGGGGTCAGATGATCAACTTCGCGCGAAACTGGATTTTGGGTCCGCCCGGCAACCCCTGGGCTTACTGGTTCGTGTCCTTCTGGCCGGGGTTGATTATCGTCTTGTTCGTGATGGCCTGGAACCTCTTGGGTGACGCCTACCGGGACGTGCTCGACCCGCGGAGCCAGTGATCTGATCCCCCTAAATCCCCCTTACAAAGGGGGACTTTCAATCTCCCCCCTCTTTCGAGGGGGGCCGGGGGGGATCGCTCAAAGGTTCCTGTAACTTGTAACTACCCGAATTTGTTCAGGGTAAAAGAAACGACGCTGCGTTCTCGCTGGTCACAACATCCTGGGGTGGTGTATCCCGTAGGAAGAGCAAGAACGCGGTGACGTCCAAATATTGATCATCCGTAAGGCGACCTGGCGCGTAGCGGGGCATGGTGGCGCGGGTATAGTGAAAGAGCGCGTTGGCGTTGGTAAAGGCGTGTAGCGTGCTCTCGCCGCGTAGCGCTGGGGGCGTGCCGAGCGAAAACATATTGTTGTGGATGGTGACTTTTTGGTTCCAGATGCGAGGGTTATTTGTCTTGTGACACCTCTCGCAGTGGCGGTCTTCTTCGGGAAAGGCCGCCCTGGCCTCGTCGAAGCCAAGCGCCGTAGGGCCGTGACAAACGGCGCAATTCCTTCTGTAGAGCTCCCCTCCCCGCGTCACCTGTTCATTCTCCACTGCCGACGCGCCTGAAAGCGGTTTGTCGCCCTGTGCGAGCGTGAAAGCGAGGAAAATAGAGATAGCAACGAGGAAGACGGCGGGCGCGTGACGCATAAAACAAGTGTAGCAGATGCGTTGTTCTTGGTTCCTTCTACCGCATCCGCGGGTCAAGCGCGTCGCGCAACGTATCGCCCAAGAAGTTAAAAGCGATGACCACCACCGCCACCGCTAAGCCTGGAAACACGCTCATCCACCAGGCCGAGGTGAGGTAGCTCTGACCGTCGGCAATCATTTGCCCCCACGAGGGCGTCGGCGGCTTGACGCCCAAGCCCAAAAAGGAGAGCGTCGCCTCGCCAATAATGGCCCCGCCCACGCCGATGGTGTAGATGACAATAAGACTTGGCAGGGTGCCGGGCAAGATGTGACGGAAGATGAGCCGCGAGGGACCCGCCCCGAGAGCCCTGGCTCCCTCCACGTACTCCGCGTTTCTTAGGCTTAGCGCCGAGCCGCGCACGATGCGCGCCACCCCCGCCCAGCCGACGATGCCCAAAGCGATGTAGGCGGTGAGCAGCCCCGGCCCGATCGAGACCGACAGCACGATGATAAAGAGCAGACTCGGGAAGGCCTGCAAAATCTCGATAAGGCGGGAAATAATGGTGTCAGTGACGCCGCCAAAAAAGCCCGCTAAAAGGCCGAACACGATGCCCAACACGAGTGAGAGGATTTGCGAACCGAAACCGATAAGAAGACTTATACGCGCGCCGTAGATGAGGCGAGAGAGCACGTCGCGCCCCGCGCGGTCGGTGCCCAACAGGTGCGCCTCACTGGGCGGCGCGGCCCGGAAGCCGAGGCTCAAGTCCGGTCTGGTCGGGTCATAAGGTGAGACGAGAGGCGCGAGCGCCGCCACAGCGACGAGAACCAAGATAATCCCCAACGCCAGCAACGCGCCGGGGTCACGGCGGATGCGCCGCCAGGCGATGCCAAACGCCGAGAGCGACGCGGCGTCCGCCTGGGCGGGCTCGGTGTCCGGCGTTTGCGTGCGAACGTCCGCGTCCATCAGCGTCTCCCCATCAGTCGTACCGTATCCGCGGGTCGATGACCGCGTAGAGCAGGTCCACCAGGAGGTTGGCGACGATAAACAGGGTGGCGGTGTAGATGACAAGCGGAATCATCACGGGCAGGTCGCGGTTAAGAAGCGCGACCAAGCCGTAGCGGCCCATCCCCGGGATATTGAACACGTACTCGGTCAGGTAAGCCCCGTCAATAAAAGAGGCCAAATCGAGGCCGATCACCGTGACGACGGGGATGAGCACGTTGCGAAAGGCGTGTTTGACGATGACGATACGTTCGGAGAGTCCCTTGGCTCTGGCGGTGCGGATGAAGTCCTGGCGGATGATCTCGAGCATTGTCGAGCGAGTGATGCGAGCGATAAAGGCCGCTGCCCTCGTGCCCAACACAAAAGCGGGCAACAGGTAGTAACGCAGCGAGCCGTCGCCGAGACCCGTCTGCGGCACCCAGCGCCACTGGAAAATCACGAGCAAAATAGCGATGAGCGCGTACCAGAAAACAGGCACGCTGATACCCGTAAGCGTCACGAACATGGCGACACGGTCCAGCAGCGTGTTCTGAAACACCGCCGACACGACGCCGACCGCCACGCCGAGCAGCGTCGAGAAGGTCATCGCCAGGAGCGCCAACTTTAGGGTGACGGGAAAGCGGGTGCGTAAGGCCTCCCCCACGGGTTCGCGGGTGATAATCGAGCGTCCCAAGTCTCCCGTGATAACGTTGCCCATAATTCGCAAATACTGCTTGTACGCGGGCTCGTTGAGCCCTAAGCGGTCGCGCAGCTCAGTCACCGCCTCGGGACTCGCGCGCTGACCCAAAAGCTTTTGGACGGGGTCGCCGGGCGCTAGGATCATCAAAATAAATGTGAGCAGGCTGATCCCAATAATGACCGGGACGGCTCCAAAAAGGCGCTTGACAATATAAACGAGCATCAAATAAGCGGCATCTGATATGAAGTCAGCATCTTGATCGGGGATGGGAGCCCTGAGCACGCAAAAGAGGAGACGGCGCAGGGCCGCCTCCTCTAAAAACGCGAGACTCAGTTGCTGATGGTGACTTCCATAAACTTGTCGGCGTTGAAGATGGGATGGTTGAGGATGCCCGTGACGCCGGGGCGCACCGCGTAGTAGGAGACGGGGTAGCGGATGTAGACCACGGGAACGTCCTCGACCACAAGGCGCTGCGCCTCCTGGTAGAGGGGCACGCGCTCGGAGAGTTCTCCTTTGGTCGCCGCCTCTCCCACAATCTCCGCCACTTCCGAATTGCTGTAGCCGTAGCGGTCGGCGCCGCTGGCGACGTAGAGCGGGTGAAGGAAATTGTACGCGTCGCCGTAGTCGGCGAACCAGGAGAGGTAAAAGGCGGGGGCGCGCCCGTTGATGGCCGCGTCGAGCAGCGTGCCGAAGTCGACCTGGTTGAGTTCGGCGCGGATGCCTATTTCGCTCAAGTAGAATTGGATGGCCTCGTTCACCGCGATGGTCGTGGGCGTGCGGGTGGACCAGATGGTCAGGTCGAAGCCGTCCCCGTAGCCTGCCTCGTCGAGGAGCTGCCGCGCCATCTCGGGATCGTAGGAATAAGCCTGCAGCTCGGCGTCGTAACCCGCGAGGCCCGGCGGGATGGGCGAGTTGGCGAGCAGGTCTTTGCCGTTGAAGATGCCGTCGATGATCGCCTGACGGTCTATCGCCATCGCCACGGCCCGGCGGACTCTGAGGTCCTGGAAGGGCTCGAAGCTCTGGTTGAGCGCGAAGTAGTAGACGGCCAGTTCGGGGAGCGTTATTAACATGTCCTCGAACTGCGGGTCGGTGGTAATGTCACCAAAAAGCGCGTCGGGCACCGCGGCCACGTCCAAGTTCCCGGCCGAAAACTCCTGCCAAGTGATGAGCGGGTCGGTAATGATGCGGTACTCCACCTCATCGACGGCGGGCGCGCCCGCGAAGTAGTCTTCGTATGCGCTAAGGGTGAGGCTCGAGTCGCGCACGCGGTCAGCCAGGGTAAAGGGTCCCGTGCCGACCGGATTGCTCGACAAGTCCGACCCCTCCGCGAGCGCGCTCGTCACCGCTTGCGAGACGATGTGGGCGGCGGGCATTGCCAGGTGAAAAAGGAAGGGTGCGTAGGGCTGCTCGAGCGTGATGCGCACCGTTTGCGGGTCCATCACCTCGATACCGCTGACGCCGTCGGCCTCGCCATTCACAAAAGCCTCAATCCCGCTGATGCCCGCGTCCTCAAACACCCAAGACACCGGGCTCGCCGTGTCGGGGTTCAGCACGCGTTCAAAAGAATATTTGACGTCTTCCGCCGTCAGGGGCGACCCGTCGTGAAAGGTGACGCCGTCACGCAGGGTGATGGTAAACACGGTGGCGTCGTCGTTGACCTCGACGTTTTCGGCCAAGTTGGGCACCACTTCGGTGCTGTTATAGGCGTAGCGCATCAGCCCGTCGTAAAGTTTTGCGACAATCGCGCCCGTTTGCACGCCCGAGGCGAACGCCGGGTCGAGCGTTTCCCAATCTTCGTTGGTCGCCAGGTGAAGCGTCTGCGCGAGCGCGGGAGAGGCAAAAAGTAGTAGGCCCAGAACCAAAAATAGAAATTTCCTTGCCACGTGTCCTCCTGTGAATCAAGACGTTGGATTGAGTTCCAGGTTGCAATGTACCATGTAAAGCAGCGTGCGCCAAGGGGGCGGTTCTTCAGCAAGCCTTTTGATTAAGGGAGATGAATGCTTTGGTCAAAGGCTGAACCTTCACTTGAATGCTCAACACAACTTGACACCCGCAAAGGCTTCAAAAAGAAAGAGGACTCGAGCCACGCTCGAGCCCTCTTTTACACTTTTGCCACTAAAGCTTAGGAACCCTTTTTGCGTTTGTCTTCGCTGCTCTTTTTGTCCTGCGCATCGTCGGGCAGACCCTCTTCGTCCTCGACCATCTCCTGAAAGCCCTCGCTGGGTCCCGCCTCGGCCTCTGCCGTTTGCGCGTCCCCTGTTTTTTGGTTGGCGGACGTTTTCGTGGCCTCCCCCGAAGGCTTGGTCTCGCTCGAGGACGCTGCCGCAGGCGCTTCGTCGGCGTCTTCATCCGGTTCGTCCGGGGCGGGCACGGCCTCGACCCTGGGGGGGGTGCTCTCTTTGGATGTATCAGGCGCGGGTGAGGCTGTGACGGTGGGCTGCGGCGCGGTTTTTACCGACTCGCTCAGCGTCGATTTAGAGCCAGACGATTGGGACGGTGCGGAGTAGACCGACGGCCCCGAGCCCACCGCGCCTGCGCCCGCGGGCGCGGCTTGGCGACTGCGGCTGCTTTGGTTCTGCGCGAGCTTGATGAGCGCGTAGACCGCCGCGACGATGACCGCCACCGGGATAATGTACTTGAGCAAAAACCAGATAAATTCGGCCACCTCCCTGAGCACGAAGCCCAGGATGCCGAAGAGCCAGCCGACAACCCAGAGCAAGCCTGTACCGATGAGGAGGGCGACGAGGGCAAACACCAATAGTTCGATGATTTCTTGGACGGATCGCTTCATGCCGCCCAGTATAGCAGAGTGGAGCGCGCAACTAGCGCGCGGCGCGGTTTGCAAGAGGACGGGCTACGCTAGACTGTATTGTGGCTAAGACTGGTTCTGTTGTAGAGCTGAGGCTCGAGCGCCCCGTCCACGGCGGCGCGGCCTTGGCGCGCGTTGAAGGGGGCCGCGTCGCGCTCGTCCGGGGCGGGATTCCTGGAGAAAGCGTCGAGGCGGAGTTAGAAGCGCGCTCCGGCGTGCTGCAAGGCCGGGTAACGCGTGTGTTTACCGCCTCCCCCGACCGCGTGCCCGCTTCGGAACATCCCGGTTTGGATTATTCTTTTATCCGTTACGAAAAACAGTTGGCGCTCAAGCAGGAGGTGGTGAGAGACGCGCTGTCGCGGGCGCTCAAACGTGAGGTGCAAGTACCGCCCGTGCGACCTGCGCCCCGCCCCTGGCACTACCGCAACGCCGTCCAACCCGCCGTGACGCGTGGAGGTTTGGGTTACCGCGAGCCGGAGAGTCACGAGGTGGTGGTGCTCGAGTCCGACCCGGTCGCCAACGAGGCCATCAATAACGCGTGGAAAGCTTGGGGACGGCTTGACGCGCCCAAAGGCGTTCGTGAAGTCGTCCTTCGCGGTAATGACCAGGGCGAAGTGCTGGCCTCGCTCGTGGCGACGGCTCCCGAAAAAACGCTCGTCCCTTTCGCGCACGAACTCACCAAGGCGGGGCTCACCGGGGTGAGCTACGCGCCCTTTGACGCGCGCGGGCGCTTTCGCGGGGGCAGCGAGCGGCTGGCGGGGGCGCGGAGCATCGAGCAGCGCTACGGGGCTTTTAATATCAGCGTAAGCGCGACCAACTTCGCGCAACCCAACCCGTCGGCGGCGGGTGAACTCTATACATCCCTGCAAACGCTTGCGTCTTCGGGCGGGCTCGCGCTTGACGTGTACGCGGGAAGCGGAATTATCGGGATGCACTTGGCCGAAAACTTTGAGCGGGTGACGGCGTTAGAGATTGACCGCGGCAGCGTGGTCTGCGGCGAGCGGGACGCGGCGCGCTTAGCTATTGGGAACTTGACGTTCATCAAGGCAGACGCCAAACGGCTCGTCGTCCCCCCCCATACCGACCTCATCGCGGTGGACCCGCCCCGCGCGGGGCTCAACAAGGAGGTGCGGCGCACGCTCACCGACTCCCAGGCCCCGCGCCTCGTCTACGTCTCGTGCGACGTGGCGACCTGGGCGCGCGACGTGGCGGCCTTTGTGGGGGCGGGGTGGCGGCTCGAGCACGCCCAGCCCTTTGATTTTTACCCGCACACGCACCACATTGAAATGCTCTCGCTACTCGTTCGGTAAGGGACTAGCTCGTGGGTTGTGAGGGGCGCTCGAGCACCAAAAGCTGCCACACCCCAAATGTCCCCAAAGAGCGGTGCAGCACCCTCTTATGACCGCTGCTCGTGGCGGCCTCGAGGATTCGCGCTTCGTCATGCAGGTAAAAACGGTAGGTGCGTCCAAAGACTCGCATCCCCGTGTTGAGAAGCGTGCGAAACAATTTGAGGAGTGGGCGCGGTTTGGGGTACGTCAGCACCAGCAGCCCTTCGCTATGGCGGGCCGCTTTGGTAAGGAGCGCTCTCACGTCGGGATAGCAGCAGACGACGCGGTCGAGCAAAACGATATCGGCGGGTGGGGTTTCTACGGCGACGAAATCTCCTCTTAACAGCGCCATCTTTTCTCCTACGCCCCTAGCCTCAGCAAGGAAGCGGGCGGCCTCTAAATAATCGCGCGACACCTCGACAAGACTCGCCCGCGCCGCGCCCCTTGCCAGAAGCGTCAAACTGAGCGCGCCAAACCCGCCGCCAATGTCGAGCACCGTCCGCCCGCCAGCGTCACCCACCGCCCTCAACATTCTTTTCTGCCGCTCTTTTAAGCCGCGCCGCTCAAACGCGCGGCGCTCCGCCGCCACGTAGGAGCCGCCGAACATCTCATCAAGACCGTTCGGATTGCAGCAGCTCATGACTTTTTGGTCGGGCGGGTGACGAGATAGGCGCTCACGCCGACGCCCACACACGCGAGCAGGAGCCTGACCCAGAGAACGGGGATGATGAGGATGCTCGAGCCCATCGTCAACGTGATCAGCGTGACCGCCAGGATTTTGGCCCGTAGCGGCATCCCTAACCCCGCGCGCCAGTCGCGGATAAGGGAGCCGAACATGCGGTTATTCAAGAGCCACGCGTAAAAACGCGGGCTGCTACGCGCGAAAAAGAAGGCGGCAATAAGTAAAAAGACGGTCGTCGGCATCAGCGGCAAGAACGCGCCGACGAAGCCCAGGCCGGTAAAGAGGAGGCCCAGCACCAGCCACACCCCCCGGAGGAGGCGGTTGGAGCTTACGTTCATCTCGAGGCTGTAGTCTTTTTGGGAATCGTGGGCGCTGGGTTCCATCGTCTTTACCATACGTTGCGGTGCCCGCTTTTACCGTAGGGTCGGTATACTTGAGTTAACAAACAGGGAGGCTTCTCATGATTGGCTCGCTTTTAGTCGCCGTAGACGCTTCAGACAACGCCAAAGTCGCCGTGAGCTACGCAGCCTATCTTTCAAAAGAGTTGGGCGCGGCGCTAAGCGCCGTGTTCGTGATCGATACCCGCATGGTCAACATGCCCTACTGGACCGACTACGGCGCGCTGAGCCTGCCCGTGACGAACTTTTCGACCCAGATGCAAGAGGTGCTGAGCGACCAGGGCAAGCGCGTGTTGGCGCGGGTCGAGGAGGACGTGCGGGAGGCGGGGGTGAATCTGCGGTCGGAGGTGCGTACGGGCGTCCCGGCGACCGAAATTTTGGAGGCGGCCCGCGAGAGCGACCTCATCATCTTAGGACGCCACGGGGAAACGCACCAGACGGAGGAGGGCTCGAGTTCCTCACGCGATTCGGGCGGCTTGGGCGCGGTGGCCGAGCGTGTTTTACGCACCGCCGCCGACCCGGTATTGATCGCGCCGGGGAGTTTCGAGGAGCCTAAGCGCGTGCTGCTCTGTTACGACGGCTCGAGCCGCGCGAGCGAAACGATGAATTACGCCGCCGAACTCGCCAAACGCTTGTCACTGCCTCTGGCGGCGCTCAGCGCCCACGACGACGAGGCGGTGGCCAGAGAACGCTTTGAGCGCGTTACGCGTTACATGGACGCGCAGGGCCTCAACGTCACCACCCTTTCCCGTCAGGGCGACCCCGTCGAGGCGATTTTGGGCGAGGCGCAGCCGGGCGACCTGCTGGCGATGGGCGCGTTTGGCGAGGGGCGCATCCGCGCGTGGCTGCTCGGTTCGACCACCGAGGCGGTCTTGAGAAGCACGAAGCAGCCCGTGCTCTTGCACCGCTAAGGTTAGTAGCACCCACTGTTTGAACCCTTCAAAAGGGCGGAACATGATGGTAAGTGCAGGAGATAAGCGCAGGAGGTGAGGCGTGCTTTACGGCAAAATAAGCAGCAAATATCAGTTGACGCTCCCCGCCGAGGTGCGTAGAGCGCTGCGAATCCGACCCGGTGACGCGGTGCGTTATGAGCTCGAGGGAAGCCGCGTGCGTGTGTCGGTGGTGCGTCCCAAATTGGGTGACGTTCTTGACAGTGTACTGGGCGATTACGACTTCAAAGCGCTTAGTGAGGTGACTCAAAACGACGCAGTGCGTTACCTCCGCCAAGAACGAGGTCTAAACGCGCAGGACGACACGTCCCATTTCTTTTGCTAACCACTCATCACTCACCACTAACCACTCGGGTCTTCTACCTTCGATCCCGCCACCACCACAAAATAAACGCCCCCCCACCCGTCAGCAAGAGCGGCAAGACCCACCCCGGTGTGCGCCCGCTCGGGTCGTTGACGATGACCGTGAGGATGATCGAGACGAGCGTCGGATAGAGCGCCCAGCGCTGGCCGCCCCTCTCTTTCGGCAGGAGGTAAAGGTAAGCAAAGGTCGCCGCGAAGCCCAGAAAAAGCACGGGCGCGCCGCCCCAGCCGAAAAGCACCTCGGTGGTGACGAGCGCGCCCACGCTCCCCAACACCCCCGCGGGCAGGACGGCCCACCAGCGTTTGGGGTTGTCGAGATAAAGAAGCGCAAAGGCGAGCGCGGGAAAAGCCAGCGCGGCGCTCCCGGCGAACCTCCCTGAAGTGGAGATGGCAAACACGCCGATGAGGACGAAGCCGACGACGCGGCCCCAGAAGGGCAGCGAGGGCGTGCTAAACCAGAAAGCCGCGCCTACCGTCAGGAGAAACGCGAACCAGATAAAGGCGGGGAGCGCCCAAAAGATGCCTGTATTCACCAAGAAAACAAACGCGCCCGCCGCGAGGAGCAGCGCGCCGATAAGACGAAGGTTGGCGTCCTTCATGCTCCTAAGCCCCCTCGGGCACGGTGGCGGCGACGGTGGTGCCGTCTGGCCCGCTCGTCAAGGTGAGTTCGCCGCCCAACGCCGCGACGCGTTCGCGCATTCCCTTGAGACCCAAATGACCCGGAAAAAGACTCTCCGTCTCGAAACCGACGCCGTCGTCTTGAATCGTGAGGTGGACCTGCGCGTCTTCTTGACAGAGCTTTACGGTAACGTGCTGCGCCTGAGCGTGCTTCACAACGTTGTGAAGCGCCTCTTGCGCCACGCGGAAGAGTGCCTGTTTGGCGGGGAAAGTGAGCGTGGGTTCGCTCGCCTCGAGCTCACTCTCGAGCCCGTGCCGCACCCCCACCGCCTCGGCCTGTTTACGCAAGGCGGCGGCGAGCCCTTCGCGCTCCAGGATGTCCGGGCGCAGCTCGAAAATAAGCGCGCGCATCTCGGCCAGCCCCGCCTCGGCGAGGCTCTGCACGTAAGAAAGCGCCTCCGCCGCGCGCTGCGGGTCTGCGGGAGTGTCGGCGCTACCCAAAAGCTTCTTGGCGGCGTGCGCGCCCAAGACGATGCTATATAGAGCCTGCGAGACGGAGTCGTGGAGTTCGCGCGCTAAGTGCTGGCGCTCCTCGTACGCAGCCCGCTCGCCCACCTGCGCGCTCAGCTTGGTGTTCTCCAAGGCCACGCCCGCCTGCGCCGCAAAGGCCGCGACCACCCGCAGCCGCTCCGTGCTCAAAGTTTCGTGAGGGGCGCACTCAAGCCCCAGCACCCCCACCGCCTGGTCGCGCACGATAAGGGGAAAAAGGTTGATGGAGCCCGGAAGCGTGACGGGTTCCCGGCGGGCCATCACTTCTTGTAACCTGGCGTCGGAAATGGGGGAGAGCGCGCCGCGTTCGGCTACTTTCTCTAGCTCGGGCGCGCTCTCGGGGCCGCGCCGCTCAAACACGCCCACCGCGCGGTAGGGGACGACTTCGCGCAGCCGGTCAAAGGTGGTTTCTAGAAGGGGGGTAAGCTCGAGCGTCAGCGCGGTGGTGTTGGAAAGCTCTAAGAGCGCGGCGAGTTCGCGCGTGCGTTCCTGCACGCGTTTTTCTAAACTCGCCTCGCTCCGCCGCAGCGCCTCGTTGGCCTCGAGCAAATCCTGCGTGTGCGCCTCCAAACTCCGCGCCATCATATTAAAGGTGCTCGCCAGCACGCCCAATTCGCTCCGAGAGTTTACCGGCAGGCTCACGCTGAGGTTGCCCGCCCCAATCTCCTGCGCAGCCTCCGCCAACGAGGTAATGGGCTCGGTAAGGAGCGTGCGGCTAAAGAGCGCCGCCCCAACCAGCGTGAGCAAAAAAATCGCAATAAGGTTGATGACCGTGCCCCGCACGATGCTCGGCAAATCAGATTTGGACACGGGCTCGATATTGACACCCGACGAAACGTCCACGACCCCGGTGGACGTCTGGGCCGCGTTCGTGGTGACGAGCGAAAAGCCCCGCACGAGCAACACCGCCGTGGCCCCCGCGAGCACAAGGACGATGACGAGGATGAGCACCGCCAAGCGGGTGCTGAGGCGTTGCCAAAAGGGAAGGGTCATGGCTTAATCTAGCCCCACCAGTCCCTCTTTAAGCGCAAACAGGGCCGCTTGCGTGCGGCTCGAGAGCCCCAGCTTGGAGAGCACGCTCGAGACGTGCGTCTTGACCGTGACTTCTGACACCTCGAGCGCGTCGGCAATGTCTTTATTGGTCAGCCCCTTCGCCACGAGTCGCAACGTGTCCGTTTCGCGCGGGGTCAGAGACTCGCGCATCTCGGGCGTGCGCACCTCCCTGACGAGCCGCTTCTGCGCCTTGGGGTCGAGCCGAACTTCGCCGCGCGCGGCGGCGCGTACGGCGTCGATAAGCCCCTCGGGTCCGGTTTCTTTGAGCAAGTATCCTGCCGCGCCCGCCTCGACGGCGTCGATGACTAAGCGGTCCTCGAGCACGCTCGTCAGCGCCACCACCTCGACGTCCGGGTACCCCTTCTTAATCTCACGAATCGCCTTCACGCCGTCCATCACGGGCATAAGGAGGTCCATCAAGACCACGTCGGGCTTTAAGGTTGGCACCTGCGTGACCGCCTCCTGACCGTTGGCGGCCTCGCCGACGACCAAAAGGTCGGGCTCTAGTGACAGGACCATCTTGAGGCCCTGGCGCACCACGGTGTGGTCATCAACCAAAAGCAGGCGGATGGGGGCGGGCTGGGTTGAGGCTTGGGTCGCGGCTTGGTTCATGATTTAGAGTACCCTCACAAGGCAGTGTACGCGGCTTCTTTGGGGGCGCGCCTCACCCGAAAGGTGGAGAGGCGCGTCCACCTTTTCGCGGAGGCGCGCGCCTCCACCCTCGCCTAAGCTGAAACTGTCTAAGCTGAAACAAAGGAGGCTTTTATGACGGACGATACGGCTGACAAACGGAACTTCAACCTCGGCGTGCTTCTGATGGTGTTGGGCGGCTTTGTGCTGCTGGCGAACATCGGCGTTCTCAACCTGCCCGGCTTGGTTTTCGCGGCGGTCCTGGCGGCGGGCGGCGGCTACCTGAGCCGGGTGTACATAAAAAACCGCGAACGCGCGTGGGCCGTGGTCCCGCTCGTGTTCGGCTTCGCGCTCTTTGGCACGGCGGCGGCGGCGCTCTCGCCCACGCTGGCGGGTGCGCAGTTTTTGGCGCTTCTGGGTGGCGGTTTCGCGGTGGCGTACATCGACCGCAAGGGGTGGTGGGCGGTCCTCCCTGCGGGCGCTCTCTTTTCCTTGGCAGCCGTGGCGGGTCTGGGTGAAATCGCGCCGCGCATTGACGGAGGCCCCGTTTTATTCTTCGGCCTCGCCGCGACGTTTGCTTACCTCTACAAACTGCCCGAAGGCGGCAAGACTTGGGCGGTCTATCCCGCCATCGCTGCGGTGGCTGTGGCGCTCCTTGGAGCGAGTTTTACCAACGGTTGGCTGCTCCCCGCGGCACTCATCGGCGGGGGTGTTTACTTGTTCAAGCGTAGAGGCCAGGATACGTCAGGGCTGGAAACAAAAGACACTGTGACCGTGGCCCCCGCGCCTGAAACTGCTCCCTTAAACGTAGAGGCGCAGAATATAGGCGACGTAGAAATCTTGGCTGTTGAGAATGGGCTCGAGCACGCGAATTAGTTCTCGTTGGGACGCTCTACCGCGTTAGGTCAGAGGCTCCACAAACCTCTGCACCTCAACGCGGTAGCCGTCCGGGTCGCGGGCGAAAAAGTGGTAGATGCCAAAGCGCTCATTCAGCTTGGGCGCGCCTTCCGTCTCCACCCCGAGCCCGCGCAAGCGCTTATAAACCTCGTCCACCTCGTCAATGAGCAGCGTCAAGATAAGGCTTTGGTGCTGCGGCAAGGTTCCTTCGGCTTGGCAAAAACCCAAAAAGGCCTCGCGCGCTACTCTAAAGATGACGCAGGTGCTTTGGTCTCGAGCCACCTCCAACCCAAGTTCCCGTACATAAAAGTCGGTCGTCGCGGTTAGGTCGTGGCAGGGGTAAAAGGCGATGAAGCCTTGGACGTCAGGCTGGGGTGCGGGTTGCGCCATAAGCTTCTAATAATCCACAGGCCGTAAATAAAACTCGTTAATGGCCGTGGCCGACACCACCGCATTGATGGGCAGCTCGCGCTTCCAATGCGTTCTGGCAACCTTGCGCTTGACCAGGTCGATTTCGTCTTGGCTAAAACCCAGATCGCAAACGTAAGCGTCCTCATAACCCGCCAAATGATGCGCCAAAATAATATCAGCGCGCTCATAGGTGATGCCCAAATCGCTTTCGTCGGACTGCCCCGGCACCAGGTCGGCGCTGGGCGGCTTGCCGACAATCGTTTCAGGAACGCCCAAATGTCTCGCTAACGCCTTGACCTGCGTTTTGAAAAGGTCGCCCATCGGGTTGACGGGGCCGGTGTCGGCCACGTCGTGCCAGGTGTAGTAGCCGAAAAGCCGCTCGGTCTTGTTGCCGGTGCCTAAGTGAATGGCGCTATACTCCAATCCCTTGTCAAACGCGATAATCATCCTCTCCCTCGCCATGATGTTGCCCTTGCGGTGCGGGGTCATCGTCGGGACCTTGTCGGCGTACCCGTCCACGGCGTCTGAAATGTCGATGGTTTCGTGGGAGAGGTTGAGCGCGTCGATAATGAGCTTAGCGTGCTCGAGCGACGCCGAATCCGACGTCCTGTAGGGCAGGCGCAGCGCGTGGACGTTCGCCCCGCCAAAGGCTCGAGCCGCCAAATAGGCCGTAGTGGCGCTGTCGATGCCGCCTGAGAGGGGAACGATGACCCGCTCAAAACCCTTGCGCCCTACCTCGTCACGCAAAAAAGCCACCAAAAAATCTGTCACCATCTCCAGGTTTAAGTCCAGAATCTTCTGAGGCCGCCCCTCACTCCGGATGATGGGGACGCCTTGCTGAGCGGGTTTGGTCTTGGTGTCGGTCACACGCTCACCTTCTCTTCTAACCTCTCCGAAGCCTCTTCAAACGCGCGGATGAGTTCGGGGAGGTTGGCGCGCAAATCCGACAAAAGCGGCGTTTCGTAGCGGGCCACCTGAATGCTCTCCAAATGCAAATCGGTGAGCAAAATCTGCTCGTCAAAAAGCGCCGCTTGCGCCGTCACCTCGCCGTAGGGGTCCACGACGTTGGAAAAACCCACAAAGCC
Organism: Trueperaceae bacterium; assembly: GCA_965214405.1. Lineage (GTDB taxonomy): Bacteria > Deinococcota > Deinococci > Deinococcales > Trueperaceae > CBDCCT01. The sequence continues at coordinate 2,501,217 of OZ243956.1, read as the reverse complement.
CTTGCCGCCCTCGAAACCCACTAATGAGGTCGTCACCACGTACACCCCGTGCTCGGCGGCGACACCCCTGGCTGTCGCGCGCCAGCGTTCGGCGTTGCCGGGCACCGGGCCTTGCATCTCGCGCGCGGGCGAGGCGTTGGGGATGTAGAGGATGCTCGCGCCCTTTAACGCAAGCACGGCGGCGGTGCTCGAGTGCCACGCGTCCTCGCAAATGAGCATCCCGGCGCGGCCAAAACGCGTGTCGAACGCTGAGAGCGCGTGCCCCTGCGACACGTAACGCTCTTCGTCAAAAACGCCGTAGGTGGGCAAAAACATCTTGCGGTGAACGTGCCGGACGCCCGTGGTGGGCGTGTTGTATTCAAAGTAAAAAGCGCTGTTAAAGAAGTCGTCGTTGAAGCGTTCGTAAGCCCCCAGGCAAATGTCTACGGGCTCGAGCCAGTCCACCCGCGCCAACACCTCCCCCAGGAGCGCATAAAGCTCCCCCGCTTCAAGCGCCTGCTCGCGCACCCCGGCCTGCAAAAAGTAGCCCGACAACGACGCCTCGGGCAGCGTGATGACGTCTACATCCTCGTTTTTGAGTTGCGTGAGGATGTGCTCGAGCTTTTCCAAATTGTGTTTTAGAAGCGCTTTGTGCGGTTTGAACTGAAGCACTGCGTGCCGAATCATGCCCTATCTTAACGCCATATCTTGGTCTTCACAGATTTTGCGGAGTCGTGACTGCTAAATTCACTCAATGATGATTTTAGGTGTGACAAGCTGAGCGCTGGAGAGGCTTAGTGGCTTTGTGTTACAATTTTTATACTGATTCTCGAATTTATATCAGATTTACAAGAGGAGGTAAAAATGAAACGACTCATTGGATGTTTGCTCATAGGACTGTTGGGAAGCGCGTTTGCTCAGGACGCGGCTCAGGCAACCTCATGGACCTGCCCGGAGGGTTTTGAAGGGCAGCAGCTCAGCGTTTACAACTGGACAACATACATTGCCGAAGACACCATCCCCAACTTTGAAGAACTTTGCGGCGTCACCGTGCTTTACGACACCTTTCCGACCGACGACGACATGCTCGCCAAAATCCGCCAGGGCAACCCCGGTTACGACCTCGTCGTGCCGAGTTCCACGGTGCTTTCGCTCATGATTGCCGAAGATTTGGTCGAACCCCTAAACCTAGAAAACATCCCCAACTTCGCCAATCTTTCCGACACCTTTACCGGGCTACCCTTCGACCCTGACAACACCTACAGCGCGCCCTATCAGTGGGGCACGATGGGCATCGGCTACAACACCGAGACGGTCGAGGGCGGCGTGACCTCCTGGGACGACGTGTTCGCCTACGACGGACCCGTCAGTTGGCTGGAAGACATTCGCGGCATGATGGGCGTGGGGCTCCTCAAGCTCGGCCTCGACCCCAACAGCAGCAACCCCGAAGAGATTACGGAGGCCAAGGATTACCTCATCGAGAACGGCAGCAACGTCGTTTACATCAACCAGGACGACGGGCAAGAGGTCCTGGTGCGCGGCGAGGCGGACATCGTCGTCGAGTATTCAGGTGACATTTTTCAGATTATTGACGAATGCGACTGCGACACCTACGCCTACGTGATTCCCGAGGAGGGCACGCTCTTCTGGGTCGACACGCTCGTCGTGCCCACAGGTGCGCCCAACAAAGCATTGGCCGAAACGTTCATCGACTACCTTTTGGACCCACAGGTCTCTGCCGACATCTCGAACTACACGGCGTACGGCACCCCAAACCGGGTCGCGTTGGACGAAGGGCTCATTGACCCCGAGCTCGCCAGCGACCCCGGCATCTACCCGAGCGAGGAGACCCAGGCGCGCCTCTTTTTCGTCGCGCAAGATCCCGAACGGGCAAAGCTTTACAACGACGCGTGGGATGAGTTGCGGATTTTTGTGGGACAGTAGGGGCAGTGGGTAGGGGTGAGTGATTAGTGGTTAGTTGGTAGTCAGCGTCCGTAGTGTAAGGCTAACGGACGCTGCTTACTAACGACGGACTGCCGTATACTTGCTTATGTCTGCGCCTGCTGTTGAGCTGCTCGAGCTTACCAAAGAGTTCCGCGACCCCAAGGGGGGCAAGGCGGTGAGGGCCATCGACCGCGTGTCTTTGCGGATTGACGAGGGCGAGTTCTTCGCGCTTTTGGGGCCGTCGGGCTGTGGCAAGACAACGACGCTGCGGGTGATTGCGGGCTTCGAGCAGCCGACCTCGGGTGAGGTGCTGATTCGGGGGGCGGCGGTGGGGGGGGTGCCACCCTTTCACCGCCCGGTCAATACCGTGTTTCAGGATTACGCGCTCTTCCCGCACATGAGCGTGCTGCAAAACGTGATGTTTGGCCTCAACATGGCGAAAGTGCCCAAAAGGAGCGCCAAGGAGCGGGCGATGGAGATGTTGGAACTCATCCAGCTTCCCCACACCGCAGCCCGCAAGCCGCACCAGCTCTCCGGCGGGCAGCGCCAGCGCGTCGCGTTGGCGCGGGCGCTGGTCAATAAACCCGCCGTGTTGCTCCTCGACGAGCCGCTGGGCGCGCTGGACCTCAAGCTGCGCCAGTCGATGCAGTTGGAACTCAAAACCATGCAGCGCGAGGTGGGCATCACCTTTGTGTTCGTGACGCACGACCAGGAAGAGGCGCTGACGATGGCCGACCGCATCGCCGTGATGAGCGAGGGCCGCGCGCTACAAGTGGGCCGCGCCGACGAAATCTACGAAGCGCCCGCGAACCGTTTTGTGGCGGACTTTATTGGCGAAACCAACTTTATCGAGGGCCGCTTGGAGAGAAAAAACGGGGAGGTGGGGGTGCTCGAGCTTTCCGACGGGCGACGCCTGGAGGGGCGGCTGGGGGGAGGCGCGCTAGAGCTTGGCGAACGCGCCAGCGTCGCGGTGCGTCCCGAAAAAATCGCGCTGCACGCTCCCGACGACGCGCCGCCGCCTTCAAGCGGGGTGACGGTGCTCGAGGCTGAGATCGCCGAAGCCCTCTACACCGGCACCAGCACGCGCTACCGCGTGGTGTCGGGGAGCGCGGTAGACGTGGTCGTGCGGGTACAGAACCTGCACCACGGCTTTGGGTCGATGCTCGAGCCGGGTGAAAAGGTGTGGGTGTCGTGGCGGAATGAGAACGCGACGCTGCTCGAGTAAGAGGAAAGTACCGAGTACCAAGTACCGAGTTGAGAGTATTCTCTGTCAAACCTTGAAAAGGGTTTACAATGCTCCCTATGACCAAGAAGATTCGCGTGCTTAAAGTTTCGGGTTCGCCCTTTGAGATGGGTTTTCAGCATGGCGCGGCGCATAAAGAAGCGATTGTCGCCTTTGCGAGAGCGCGCGTTCACTTGAGCGGCGACCCTAAGTGGACGGGGCAGGGGCTTTCTGAGGGGGAGGTGCTCGAGCTGGCCGACGCGTGTGTGGTGGAGCACGAGCGTTACGCGCCGCATCTGGTCGAGGAGCTTAGGGGCATGGGGGACTCGACGGGCTTGAGCTTGGCTGAACTCATCATTGTGGGTGGGTTTACCGACTTTATTGATTTGGTACACAACGCTAAGGTCTCCCCCTCCCTCGTCCCTGCTCACGCGGGCGCGGACAACTGCACCGCCTTTTTGGTGCCCGGCGAGAGGGCGGCGAACCAAAAGGGCTTCTGCGGGCAAACCTGGGACATGCACGACACCGCCACGCCGCACGTCGTCATGTTGCGCGGCGAGCCGGAGGGTAAACCCGCCTTTTTAGCCTTTACGACGGTGGGCTGCGTCGGCATGATGGGGATGAATAGCGAGGGTGTGGCGGTGGGCGTCAACAACCTGAGCGGCGCGGACGGGCAAATTGGCGTGACCTGGCCGTTCGTGGTGCGGAAGATGCTCGAGCAGTCCACCGCCAAAGACGCCCTCGCCTGCATCACCTCCGCCAAACTCGCGGGCGCGCATAACTATTTGCTGATGGACAAGTCAGGAACGGGCTACAGCGTCGAGGCGATGCCGACCGCGACCTACGTGACCGAGCTTGAGGGCGACCCGCTCGTTCATACCAACCACTGTTTGTTTGATAACACGCACACCGTAGAGCGCAAACGCGAGGCAGCCTCGCAAGAGAGTTCCGAGGCCCGGCTTCGCAAAGGCTACGATTTGCTCGCTAAAGATGACCTCACAGAAAAGGATTTGCAGGCGCTCACCCGCGACCCCGAAGCGGTCTGCGTCTCCTCCAAGCCGCCTTTACACATCGAGACCTGCGGCGCGGCCATCATGCGACCCGCCACGGGTGACTTTTGGGCGGTGTGGGGGTTGCCGTCGGAAAACCCGTATGAGCGCTTCACGGTTTAGGCTGTACTGAACCTGGAGCAAACGGTGCGCCTGCTTTGACATCTGGCCCCGTCAAAACTTTTGGTGTGGCTTGGCGTTCGCTCCAGGTAGCAAAGCTTTATCAGCCACGCCTAAAGGGACGCGTTTCTGCTACATTGACGTATGACTGTAAGGTTCTCACGAAGGCGCTTCAGCGTGACAGAGTTTCACGCCATCCTTGGAGCGGGCGTGTTTACTGAAGATGACCGGCTCGAGCTTATCGACGGAGAAATCGTTGAAATGTCCCCCATCGATATCCCACACGCAACCTGTGTTCGGAAGCTGACTCACGTGCTCGCCAGGTTGAGCGAAAAAGTTCTCGTTGACGTCCAGAACCCGCTCAGGCTGTCGGAGCGGTCCGAGGTTTACCCTGACTTGATGGTTCTAAGATACCGGCCCAATTTTTATGCAGACCGCATTCCCAACGCCCAGGATGCCCTCTTGGTCATCGAAGTTTCCGATTCGACCCTGCTCTTTGACCGCACCGTCAAGCTGCCCCGTTACGCCGAGGCGGGGGTACTTGAGGTGTGGATTGTGGATTTGAAAGCTCAGCGCATCCTGGTCCACCGCGACCCCCTGGACGGCGTTTACGGACGCGTTGAAGAGGTCAAACGGGGCGGCAAGCTGAGCGTCGCGGCGCTTGGCGGTCTCGAGATAGACCCCGCCGACATTTTGTGATAAAACTCGTCAGCCTCGAGCCTCACCATGCTCGAGCTTTGGAGGCGCTGCAAAAGACCTGCTTCCCCACCCTCGCCCCCCACGAACTCATGCGCGAAGAGCATTTCCTGAGCCACTACCGCGTCTTTCCCGAAGGCGACTTCGTGGCGCTGGACGTGACCAAGGAGGGTGAACGCGTCGTCGGTTTGGGCTCGGGATTCTTGACCGATTTCGACTTCGACCATCCCAACCATACGTTCAAAGAGATGATTGCGGGCGGGTACTACACGAACCATGACCCCAACGGACGCTGGTACTACGGCGGCGACATCAGCGTTCACCCGGAGTATCGGGGGCGCGGTATCGGCAAGCTGCTTTACGAGGCGCGTAAAAAACTCATTTTGGAGCGGGGCCTCGAGGGTATCGTCGCGGGCGGCGTGCTGCCCGGTTACGCGCTGCACAGAGGTAAGCTGAGCGTACCCGACTATGTTGATAAGGTCGTCGCAGGTGAACTTTCTGACCCGACTTTAAGCTTTCAACTCAAGAACGGTTTTGAGGTGCGGGGGCTTCTGAAGAATTATTTGGAGGATGACGCCTCGGATAATTGGGCGACGCTGATTGTGTGGGAGAACTCCCACGGTTAGGAATCAATTCTGTACCTTATGTGGTACAATTTATAGATGGAGTCAGCGCCCCTGCTCACCGTTACCTTTTTTCAAAGTGAGGCTGGACGTGAGCCGGTTAAAGAGTGGCTGAGAACGTTGACGAAAGAAGACCGTAAAGCGATTTCGCTGGCCGTTAGGAACGCCTCTCGTACGTAAGCTTAGTTCAGGTTTGTGGGAACTTCGTAGTCGCTTAGAAGATGGACGCGTTGGGCGTGCGTTATTCACGGTAGATAGAGGTGAGATGGTGCTACTTCACGGTTTCGTCAAGAAGTCACAAAAAACACCGAAGAGTGACCTAACTCTAGCTGAGAAGCGTCGAGATTCGTGGAGAGGTGAAGGATGAACCGATATAGAGGGGGTAACTTTGATGATTTTTTGGCTGAGGAAGGCATTTTGGAGGAGGTTTCGGCGAGGGCGCACAAGCGGCTCTTGGCCCTCCAGCTTGCCGATATCATGGAAGCGGAACACATCACCAAAACGCAGTTGGCAGAAAAGTTAGACACAAGCCGCTCGCAGCTTGACCGCTTGCTAGACCCGGATAATACGGCGGTTACGTTGGAGTCGCTCGAGCGCCTGGCTAGGGCCGTGGGGAAGCAGCTTAGGCTCGAGCTGACCTAACGTTAGTCGCCCCTCGAGCCCCCCTGCAGCAGCAGCGACACCCCAATGAGCACCGTGGACGCTCCTATCATCAGGGTCGAAATCGCGTTGATTTCGGGCGAGACGCGCTGCTTGAGCATCCCGTAAACGAAAATCGGCAGCGTATCGTCGCCCACGCCTTTGGTAAAAAAGGTCACGACGTAGTCATCCAGCGACAGCGTGAGCGCGAGCAGCGCCCCCGCCATGATGCCCGGCAAGAGCAGCGGAAAGGTGACGCGCCAAAAGGTCTGAAAATGGTTCGCGCCCAGGTCGTTGGCGGCCTCCTCGAGGTGAACCGACATCGTCGCCAGCCGCGCCCGCACCACAATGACCACGTAAGAGATATTAAACGCCACATGCGCGATGATGATGGTGGCAAACCCCAGCACCAGCCGCTCACCCGTGAGGTTCTGAAGATATTCAAACAAAATGCGGAAAAAAATCGCCAGCGAGACGCCCTGCGTAATCTCCGGAATAACGACGGGCACATAAAGAAGCGCGTCGATGATGCGCTTGCCCGGAAAATCCCCACGATGAATCGCCAGCGCGAGCATCGTGCCAATCACCGTGGCGATGAGCGAGGCGCTAAAAGCCACGAGGAGCGAGTTACCAAGAGCGGCCACAAGTTTCCCCGTGACAAAACTTGCCTCGCCGCTCCCCACCGCGAAGATGTTCCCGTACCACCGGGTTGTAAAGCCGCGCCACACCGAGACCGAGGGTGAGTCGTTGAACGAAAACACGATGAGCACGACGATGGGGGCCCACAAAAAGAAGTAAGACACCAGCGGGGTGATAACAAGCCCCACCTTGCCGACCCTGCGAACGAGCAAATCGCGCCTCAGCTTGCCACCATCTACACGCATCTCGGCGGCGGGGGGCGCGCTCGCGGGCGCGTCAGCCACGCGCCCGCTCCTGTCCAAAGCGAATGTAGATAGCCACACCGACCAGCACGAGCACGATGAGCACAATCGACACCGCCGAGCCGAGGGTGATGTTGCCGCGCCCGCTAAACTGCCGCGCGATAAGGTTGCCGATCATCAAACCGCGGGTGCCGCCGAGCAGGTCGGGCGTCACGAACGAGCCGATAGAAGGAATAAAGACGAGCATCGACCCCGCCACGACGCCGGGCAAGGTCAGGGGAAAAATCACGCGCCAAAAGGTGTGCCAGTCGTTCGCGCCCAAGTCGTAGGCCGCCTCGACAAAGCGAAAATCCAGCCGCTCCACCGACGCGTAAATGGGCAGGACCATAAAGGGCAAAAAGCCGTAGACCAGCCCCAAGATGACCGCAAACGGTGTGAAGAGCAGTTCTAAAGGCTGCGTGATGATGGAAAAGTTCGTTAGCAGCGTGTTGAGAATCCCCTCCGGCCCGAGAATCGACTTGAGCGCGTAGGTCCGCACCAGAAAGTTGGTCCAGAAAGGCAGAAGAATCAAAAAGAGCAAGACGAGGCGAACTTGGGCGTTTTTGCGCGTGGAAATAAAAAAGGCCAGCGGGTAACCGAGCGCCAGACACCAGAGCGTGGTGTAGAGCGCAATGCGCAACGAGCGCCAGACAACGGAGCCGAACACATTAAAGGTGCGCGCGTAGTGCTCGAGCGTCAGCGGTAACACGGGCTCGCCCCCCGCGCCGCTCGACATAAACGAGGCGACGAGCACGAAGAGAAGCGGCAGCATGAAAAAGACGCTCAGCCAGAAGAGGCCGGGGAGCGCCAGCCGGAACCCTGTGCGTTTCATGATTTATCTTATACCGAGTGAGAGGAGGGGGTGGGGAGGAGTGGGCTCGAGCGGGAGACGCCAAAATACCGACTCTTGTATGTTCGGTTAAGGCTCTGTAAATGTTAGAAAAAGCTTGACTAACGCCCGGCTTTGTTTCCTGACTTGCCCCTACTCTCGTTTAAATTCGCTCCACCTCCTCTTCACAAACCCCAAAACCTGTGCTACACTCTTCTAAGACGAGTTAAAGGGAGCGTGAAAGTTTCAAGACAACCCTGCAGTGTGAGTTAACCAAATGAAGCCGTTTGGGTTTCGGGAGGAACGCTCTCGCGTGAAGGTTGTGGAGAAGCAGAAACCGATTAGGGCAAGGTTTCGGGGTTCGGATACTCCGAGATACATCCAAGATGTCGGCTGAAGGATTGGCTAGCGGGACATCACCCAATCGTCTTCGTTTTTCCCAATTTGTAACGAACTCATGGCTCAAAGCGCTATTTTTGATGTGGTGCTGAGGTCACGGTAAACGTGTACCCTGACCCGTTCGAATTGATCTGTTATTTACCCGGTCAATTTGAGAGCCAGCGCAGGGGTCTGAACGAACGTTATGAAGGACCGTTATAGCGGTAAAAAGAACCGTCATGTTGGTAAGAAGCTTCTTAGCAAAGAGCCTGTCAGTCAAAGGCCTGTTTACAAAATCGTGGTGGCCCAGCCTCATCACGGGCGCGGCGTCTACGAGACCATCTGCTTAGCCAATACCTACGACCCCAGCGGTCACATCTCGGGTATATTTGGTTTGAAGGAGTGGGAGCGGCTCCTGAGCCGGTTTCCCGAAGGACAGCTTCTCGCGGTTGCGGATGTGGGCGGGGAAGAGAAAGTCATAGGTACCGCCCTGTCGCTGCGGACGAACTACACGCCCTCCGCGAAACCGCTGAGCTGGTACGAGGCCATTGGCGACCTCACCCTCGCCAACCACGACCCCACGGGGGATTGGCTCTACGGCGTCGAGAAGGCGGTTCATCCCGAGTTTCAGGGTTTGGGTATCGGCTCGGCGCTCTACCGGGCGCAATTTGCGCTTGTTGAAACTCTCGAGCTTAAGGGCATCGTGGCGGGCGGGATGCTCAAGGGTTTCGCGCATTACAAGCACCGGATGTCGGTCCACGAATACGCCGAGAGGGTCGTGTGCGGCGAGATTTTCGACCCCACGGTGAGCGTGCAGATGCGGCGGGGTTTCAAGCCGTGCGGGGTTATCGAGAATTATGCCTGGGACGCGCAGGCGGAGCATACAGGAATGCTTATTGTGTGGGAGCCGCCAAAGGTTTCGCCCGTTAAAGCTCGAGCCCCCAAACCTTTGTCCTCTAAGTCTTTAGTTACTAATCCTCGAGCCCAAAGACCCCGTTTATGAGTACCCTTGTACTTGGCGCGGGTGTGGCGGGCTTGGCGGCGGCGCGGGCGCTTCAAGCGGCGGGGGAAAGGGTGGTGGTGCTCGAGGCCAGAGACCGCACCGGCGGACGCACCCACACCTCATATGGCTTCGCCGACGTACCCGTCGAGTTGGGCGCGGAGTTTATCCACGGCGACCGCGTGGCGACTTGGGAGCTTATTCAGGGTTTGAGCCTGAAAACGCTGCACTGGCGCAAGACGGACGATTCGCTGGTGCGGTTGGAAGACGGCGCGTGGCTGACGATGGCCGAGGCGCAAGCCGCCCACCCCGACTTCGACATCACGCGCACGTGGCGGCTCCCGGAGGTGGAGCCGCTGCCTTTTGAGACCTGGCGCGACTATCTGACGCGTATCGGCTTTTCCAGGGACCAACTCCGCTACGTCGGGCGCTCCTACGCCAACGCCTGCGGCGAGTCGACGCGGTTTTTGAGTGCTGCGGCGATGGTGGAGGGGCTGCGCGAGAAGGGGCAAGAGGGTGGCCTCGGTGACTACCGTCTTTTAGACGGTTACGGCAAGCTGGTTGAAAGTTTGGCGGAGGGGCTTACTATTCACCTCAACAGCCCCGTTTCTGAAATCACTTGGTCGGCGCGAGGCGGCGTCCAGGTGCAAACTTCGGATGGCGCGCTGCATAGCGCCGACACCGCGGTGCTGGCAGTTCCTTTGGGCGTGCTGCAAAGCGCGATTACTTTTAACCCAGCCTTACCCGAACTTAAACAGAGCGCCCTCGCCGGGCTGCGCATGGGGCCGGTTATCAAGCTCATCTACCGCTTCGCCGAGCCCATCGTGCCGAAAGAAATCATGGCGATTTATAGCCGCTTAAACCCGCCGATGTGGTGGTCGCCGTCGTTTGGTCACGACACTCAGCAGCACGTCTGGACGGCGTTCGTGTCGGGCGACGGCGCGATGAAACTTTTAGAGGGCGGGGAAGAGGCGGCGCTGGCTGGGGGGCTGGCCGCTTTGCGTGAGGAGTTGGATCGGCCCGACTTGCAGGCGGAGGCCTCGAGGCTCGTCAACTGGCCCGCCGACCCCTTCGCCAGGGGCGGTTACAGCTTCGTTCTGCCCGGTCACCACGGCGCGCGGCAAAAGCTCGCCGCCCCCACCCCGCCGCTCTTCTGGGCGGGCGAGGCCACCGAACCCGAGCACCGCGCCGCCACCGTCCACGGCGCGCTTTTGAGTGGCAGACGCGCCGCCGCCGAACTGCTAAGTTATGAAGGAGAGGTTGTGCCTCCCATCGCGGCGAAAGTCGAAGCTCGAGGGGTAGCGGTAGCCGCTCGTTCTGATTCGAAACGGGGCTCGAGGGCAGCCTCTTGACGTTCGGAATTTTAGCGGAAGGGATTAGAAGGGGTGCTTTAAGGCATTAAAATAAAGTCAGACTCGTAAGAAAGAAGGTTTTGAGTGGCCCTAAATCACCTTTCACCCGTCTGGACGCACCTCACCCACATCCAGCCCGTTCGCGGCGAGGGCATCTACCTTTTCGACGCGGCGGGCGCGCGCTATACCGACTTCACCTCGGGCATCGGCGTGACGAACACGGGGCACTGTCACCCGAAAGTCGTCAAGGCGGTGCAGGAGCAGGCGGAACGGTTGCTCTTCGGGCAGATGAACATCGTCGTCTCGCCCGCCGCGTTGGCGCTCACCGACGCGCTCCTCTCCCTCATGCCCGCGGGTCTCGACACCTTCTTCTTCTCGAACAGCGGGGCCGAGGCCACTGAAGGCGCGCTCAAGCTCGCGCGGCACGCGACGGGGCGGAGTAACGTCATCGTCTTTCAGGGCAGTTTTCACGGGCGCACCGCGCAGACGATGGCGATGACGACCTCCAAAACGGCCTACCGGCACCAGTACCAACCCCTGCCGGGCGGCGTCTTCGTCGCGCCGTACCCCTACGCCTACTTTTACGGTTGGGACGAGGCGACAACGGTTGACTTCTGTGTGCGGGGCTTAGAGCACCTTCTCAGAACACAAAGCGCACCCGACGAAACCGCCGCGATTTTTATTGAGCCCATCTTAGGCGAGGGCGGCTACGTGCCCGCGCCGCTCCCCTTCTTGAATGCGTTGCGCCGCATCTGCGACCAGTACGGCATCCTGCTGGTGATGGACGAGGTGCAAACCGGCTTTGGGCGCACGGGCAAGATGTTTTGCTTTGAACTCGCGGGTGTAACGCCCGACATCGTCGTGATGGCGAAGGGGCTGGGGAGCGGCTTGCCGATTTCGGGGATTGCCTCGAGCCGCCCCCTCATGGAACGCTGGCAACCGGGCACGCACGGCGGCACCTACGGCGGCGGGAGCGCGGTTCCCTTGGCTGCGGCGAGGGCGACGGTGGAGGTTCTGGTTGAGGAGCGGTTGCCGGAGAACGCGGCGAGGATGGGGGAGAGGCTTATGGGGGGGCTGCTCGAGCTTCAGCGCGACTTCCCTGTATTGGGTGACGTGCGCGGGCGTGGGCTTATGATTGGTACGGAGTTCTCTTCAAAGGGTCAGCCCGACCCGGAGACTTGCAAGCGCGTCCAAGGGGCCTGTTTGGAAAAGAACCTCTTGCTACTCACCTGCGGAACCTACGGCAACGTCATCCGCTGGATTCCGCCGTTGGTGGTGAACGCGGGGCAGATTGACGAGGCGTTGGGAATTTTTGCGGGGGCGTTGGGACAGACCGCCACCATCTCAGCTTAGAGTTAGGAGTATTCTATGATTCAAAAAATCAACCTTAGCGAGAAGTTCTCCGCTTTTGGCGAGCACTGGAATCCCAAACTCGTCGGTGAGGTCAACAACGTAGCAGTCAAGCTCGTAAAGTTTCAGGGCGAGTTCGTTTGGCACCATCATGAGCATGAGGATGAACTTTTCTATGTCGTCAAGGGGAGTTTCACCATGCGGCTTAGAGAGAAAGACGTTGAGGTCAACGCGGGCGAGTTTGTCATCATCCCGAAAGGCGCCGAGCATCAGCCCTACGCCGAAGAAGAGGTTGAAGTGATGCTCATTGAGCCTGCGACAACCCTTAACACCGGCAACACCGAGAACGAGCGCACCGTGAAAGAACTCGAGCGCATCTAATGGGCACCATCAAGCTCGTGACCGAAGTTCCCGGACCGAAAAGTCGCGCCATCGTCGCGCGGCGCGAGGCGGTCACGCCGCGGGGCGCGGCCAAACTCACCTCGATTGCCGTCGAGCGCGCCCACGGCGCGGCGGTCACGGACGCCGACGGGAACACGCTCCTGGATTTCGCGGGCGGCATCGGCATGTTGGCGGTGGGGCACACGCCCGAGCCAGTTGTTGCGGCCATTAAAGCTCAAGCCGACAAGGTCATCCACCCCTGCGCCATCGTTGCGACGTCTGAGCCGATGGTCGCGTTGGCCGAACTGCTCACGTCTGTTGCACCCATCGAAGGACCCGCCAAGGCCACCTTTATGAGCAGCGGCGCGGAGGCCGTCGAGACGGCGGTCAACATCGCGCGCGCGTACACGGGCCGCCCCGGCATCGTCGTGTTCGAGGGCGCGTACCACGGGCGCACCAACCTGACGCTGACGATGACGAGCAAGTATGCACTCTTCAAAAAGGGCTTCGCGCCCTTTGCGCCGGAAGTTTACCGGCTGCCCTTCCCCAACCTCTACCGCCGCCCGGCGAGCATGACCGACGAGCAGTACATCGACTTTGTGATCGAGGGCCTCGAGCACGCCTTTATTGCCCAGGTGGACCCGAGCGCGGTCGCGGCGGTGGTGCTCGAGCCCGTCCAGGGTGAGGGCGGCTTCCTGCCGACGCCGCCGAAGTTTTTGCGCCGCATCCGCGAACTCTGTACCGAGCACGGCATGGTCATGGTCGCCGACGAGATTCAGTGCGGCATGGGGCGCACGGGCAAGCTCTTCGCGGTGGAGCATTACGACGTCAAACCGGATTTGCTCACTACGGCGAAGTCGTTGGGCGCGGGGATGCCTATTTCGGCGGTGATTGGCAAAGCCAAGATGATGGACGCGCCGCATCCCGGCGGTCTGGGCGGCACCTACAGCGGCAACCCGGTGGTGTGCGCCGCGGCCATAGAAGCGGTGAACATCATCAATACACCTCAGTTTTTGGCTCGAGCGAACGAGGTTGGTGAACGCTTTCGGGAGCACTTGACTAAGCTTCAAGCCGAATTTGAGACCGTCGGCGACGTGCGCGGCCTGGGTCCGATGCTGGCGGTGGAGTTTGTGCGGGACAGAACCTCGAAAAAACCTCTCACGGCGCAAGAGGTGGTGGAGGTCACCACCGAGGCGCTAAAACGCGGGCTCATCATCCTGCGGGCGGGGCTCTACAGCAACTGCATCCGCCTGTTGCCGCCTCTCAACCTCAGCGACGAAGAGCTTGATGAGGGAATGGGGGTGTTGCGTGAAGCGGTGCGGGCGGCGGTCAAGGAGACGGTAACGAGGTGACGGCTCGTGCGAGAGGCAGTATGTCAGCTAATCAAGTTAGGACCTATGCCGCCAACGGTAGGTGCAGGTGATACAGACCTAGATAAAGTTGGAGAGTACGAGCAACTTTTATTTACCGTGTATACTCCCGTAACCGACGATGAAGCGGTAGAGCCAGTCAAGGTATTCGGCCCTGACGGTTGCTTTGGGTTGAGCTGGACGCTTATTCACATTATAGAAACTGCTCCCGGATGGCCGATATGGAGCGTTTTGTCGGCTGACGATGACCGAGATGGTATCCAACATCTCCGTGACCGCGCTAGTGAAGGCTAAAAGCTGCATAAGTAGATAAATGCCCTACAGTAATTCCGAGGAGATAACATGGCAATTCAGACCAAAGAAGCTTACACCTTCAAACAGCTTATCGGCGGCGAGTGGCTCGAGGCCCAAAACGGCAACACCTGGGACCTCGTTGACCCCGCCACCGAAGAGGTCGTCCAGCAAGTTCCTTTCGGCGGCGAGGCGGACGCGAGGGCGGCGGTGGACGCGGCGGCGGCGGCTTTTCCGGCTTGGTCGAGAACGAATCCTTACAAGCGGGCGGAGGTCTTGCGCGGCGCGGGGGCCTGGATTATGGAGCGGCTGGACGATTTAGCCCGCATCACCACGGAGGAGTCGGGCAAGCCTTTGGGCGAGTCCAAGGCGGAGTGGGCGAGCGCGACGGCGTACCTCGAGTGGTTCGCAAGCGAGGGCGTGCGGGCCTACGGGCGCACCGTCCCCGCGCGGGCGAAGGGCCGCCGTATCCAAGTCATCCATCAGCCGCTGGGGGTGGTGGGCAGCATCACCGCCTGGAACTTTCCCGTGTACAACAACGTGCGGGTCTGGGCGGCGGCCTTGGCGGCGGGCAATACGGTGGTGGGGCGCTCGAGCGAGTTCACGCCGCGTACCGGAATGCTCCTGGCGCAAGCCCTAGTCGAAGGCGGCGCGCCCGCGGGCGTGATGAACCTCATCAACGGTGAGCCTGAGGCGATGGGTAAAGTTTTACTGGACGACGTTCGCGTGCGCAAAATCCAGTTCACCGGCTCCCCCCGCGTGGGTAAGTTGCTGATGGACGGGGCCTCGCAGACGATGACGCGGCTTTCTTTAGAACTCGGCGGCAACGCCCCGGTGCTCGTTTTTCCCGATGTGGACGTTTCAAAAGTCGCCAAGCTTTCGGTCGAGTGGAAGTACCGCAACTGCGGGCAGGTCTGCGTGTCGCCGCAGCGGTTTTTTGTTCATGATGATATCTACGACGCGTTTGTCGAGCGCGCGCTCGAGGCGTCGGGTGCGCTCCACATGGGTCACGGCCTGGACAAAAACACGCAGGTGGGGCCGCTCATCAACGCCAAACAGCGTGAGCGTGTGGCGGAATTGGTCGAGGCGAGCGTATCAACTGGCGCGGAAGTGCTCACGGGCGGCAAGCGTCGGGAGGGTAAGGGCTACTTTTATGAACCTACCCTCGTCACGGGAGCAAAACCCGGCGTGCCCGTTTACGACGAAGAGCTGTTCGGTCCGGTCATGCCGGTTGTTCGCTTTAGCGATGAGGCGGAGGTGCTGGCGCTCGCCAACGCGACCGAGTACGGTTTGGCCGCCTTTGTAATGACAAATGACCTCAACACCTCCATCCGCGTGTCGGAGGGCCTCGAGTACGGCATGGTCTCTATCAACGACTGGCTCCCCGCCACACCCGAAGCGCCCTTTGGCGGCGTCAAGGGAAGCGGTTTCGGACGCGAGACGGGCGCGGAAGGGCTGCTGGAATATATGGAGACGAAAACGATTTTTACGGGGGACGTCTCGAGCTAACGGCGCGTCGTGTTTAGTTGAGGCTCGAGCGCTCTCACACCTGTCTTTTCACGTCTACCCAGGCGTAAGCTCTCCCCGCAAATCCTCCTGCACCTTGACGCGAATCTCGGCGGGGGAGAGCCCCCTGCTAAAAAGATAAAGCAGCTTGCTCAGCGCGGCCTCGGGCGTCATGTCGGCCCCACTCGTGACGCCCGCGCTCAGCAGCGCGTCGCCGGTGGCGTAACCGCCCATGTCAACGCGCCCGCGCAGGCACTGTGTACAGTTGACGATGACCACGCCCCGCGCGGTGGCCTCCGCAAGCACGTCCAGCAGCGCCGCTTCCGCCGGAGCGTTGCCCGCGCCGTAGGTCTCGAGCACAAAGCCCTGCACCGGCACCTGCAAAAAGTTCTTGACCAGCGCCGCCGTGATGCCCGGAAAAATCCGCAGCGTGCCGATCATCACCTCTTGGAGCCTTTGCAGCGTGAGCGGTGCGGTTGGAGGCGGGCGCACGAGGGACGCGTCTACCTGGATGTCCACCCCCACCCGGCCCAGGGGCGGAAAGTTGGGCGAATCAAAGGCGTCGAAGCCGGAGGAGGACACCTTGCGCGAGCGGTTGCCGCGGAGAAGTAAGCCGCTCGAGTACAAACAGACCTCAGGAATAGAGTAATGCGCCGCAATCAATAAAGAGGTGATGAAGTTTTCCCGCGCGTCGCTCCGCACTTCGGCCAAAGGGATTTGCGAGCCCGTCAGAAGCACGGGTTTGGCGAGGTCCTGGAGCATGAACGACAAAGCCGAGGCGGTGTAGGCCATCGTGTCGGTGCCGTGGAGGATGACGAAGCCGTCGTAGTCGGCGTGGTGCGCCAAGATGTCTCGCCCGATGCGTTCCCAATCTGCGGGCGTCATATTGGCCGAATCGAGCAGCGTAGGGTACTCGTGGAGCGTAAAATGCGGCATCTCGGGGCGTTGCAGTTCGGGCATTTCCGCCAAACGCTCACCCAAGTAGCCAGGCGCAGGCCGGTAGACCCCGCCGACCTTTTTCATGCCGATGGTGCCGCCCGTGTATGCGATGTAGACGGCTTTTTGGGAGATTTCCGATCCTTTCTAAAGTTTAGCAAAACGACTTAGCATTCTTGCGCACTTAGTCAGGTTGCTCGAGCAACCTATTAAGAGCTTTGGCAACATCTGCAAGCTGAGCTAGCTCTTCTGGTGAGTTCATGGTATCTCTGGCGTGAACCAGAGCAGGACGAAGCGAGTGAACCGAACGCCCAAACTGCCCCATCCATTCATAACGCGGGACCATCCACAGGTGAAAGTGATGGCGCGTGTCTTCGTTGTAAAAGTAGTACACATGCTCGGCGTCAAGAACGTCTCGCTGAGCTTTTCGTATTCGCACAGTAAAATGGATGAAATCCTCGGCTTCTTCTTCGGTGAGTTCGTCTAAGCACTTGACATGCCTTTTAGACGCGACGATGACAAGCCCTGGTACAGGGTAGGCGAAATCTTGATGAGCATGAAAAAAGGTGGTTTCGGCAATAATACCTCCGACAGTATCTTGCTGACCTTGCACAATTTTACAGCTTAAACATTCGACCATAAACTCCAAACGGAAGTTGGCTGCAACTTAACGGTGTAGGCTCGAGACCATCAACCTGTCACGCCACAATTCACGGGTCGGCCAAATCTGTATCGGGACGACCGGGATGCGGATGTCCCATCGCGCGCGCTAACGCCAAAGCCTGCCCCTTGTGATGGAACTCGTGGGTTATCGGATGAAGGATTAACCAGCGCTTAGACAACGCAATGTCCTCACCGGAAGAGGATGTCCAGACAAATGGAGCATCTATATCGGTAAAGGTGTCCAGTGCCTCCAAAACAGTAGCGTCCACCTCAGCGAACGCCTCACGCAGAGCTTGAACATCACTCACTTTGACCACGGGCTCTTTAGCACCGAGCCCCACCGTACCGACCCACCACAAATACGTTTCTGCCACATGCGCTTGAATGGCGCTCAAACTGCCGTAAGCGAAGCCGTCGTTTTGCTGTGTAAAAACGTCGGGTGGCAAGGCCTCGAGCCAGTCGAGCACTTTCGCTCTTGTGCGCTGCGTGAGGCTGTAAAAGGTGCGTAAGTCCTGATTCATGGCTTAGTATACGTAGGTCTTGTGAGTGTCAGCCTTGATGACTGGAAAGGCTGCTCGAGGCGTCAATCATCGCTGAGCATTTTGATGATGTGTTTGGCAAGCCGGTCTTTGATTTCTCGGTGTCTAGGCACAGGCTGTGACGCTTTCGTGCGCGGGTTTTGATACCAGTCGTGACTGCCGCCATGACGAATGAAGTTGCAACCCATCTCCTCGAGTTTTTTAACGAGGTCGCGCTGCTTCACGCAACGTCGAGTTCGGCCACGCGGCGAACGTTGGGGATGTTGCCTTCGCTTACGTCTTTATAAATGTCAAGGAGGTTGTCTCGCAACTCCCTTTCGCTCTCGCCTTGCGTCCAGTAGTCGGGATAGTCTTCAAGGTAGCCTAGCCACATATCCTCATCTTGCCAATAGACGTATCTCTGTTTCATGCTTACATTCTAGCCGAAATGAAGGGAAAGCGTTTAGCGAGCCCAGGTCGGAAGTGCTGAAGAAGTCGAACGTACGATTTTGGAATACGTTCGCGCTTATCTGCATGTTGAACTGCACGATTCAGCGTCCTTGCAGCATCTGGTCAAGCTCGAGCCGTCCATCATTGCGAAACTGCCGAGGGCGTCATCCTGGCAAAGTAAACACCAAGAATGACGAGCGGAGCCACGGCGCCCACGACCAACAAAAGCGGCACAAACCAGTCCGAGGCCAAACCCTGCGCCGACCTGACCACTTGCCAAGACAGCGCGAGAAAAATCAGCACGGTCAAGACTTTCAGAGCGGCTATCATCTCCCAAACCGCGCGCGCCTTTTCTCCGCTTGCGTCTTCTTTAACCGCACTGGGCAAGTTCCATAAACGCGACTTTAGCGGGATGAAAACGGTGGCTGTTAGTAACGCGTACAAACCCAGGCTTACAAACCACAACTCCCAGATGCTGTTTTTAGAGCCAAAGGCGTCGGCCTCACCTGCTGCATTGAAATGGGTGGGGACCGTCGCGGGTAGCGCGTTGAATGACGTCCATAAGTAAAGTAGATGCGCGGCGAGGATGATAACGGCGCTCGCCTCGAGAACCCTTCGCACCTTCAGCCTCCTTAGCCCCGTGTTTAACTACCATTATACTATCCCAGCGGCTCCTGGTTAGCCGCTCCGCCAGTCGCTACCCCACTCGAGCATCGCCACCGTTCGCTTGTATGTACGCACCACACCCCGCTCACCCTTTGCGAAATCCTCGAGGGCAGCTTCCGCGTCAGGTAACAAGGGTGAAGGCAAATCATCCAAGCCACGCCACATGATGTCTGAGATTTCTGCCAAATCGGCCTTCGGTTCACCTTTGATGATGCGTCCTCTATAAACAGAGGCGAACACATCGGGCCAGCCTCCGCCCACGAGCAGGTAAGCGCCTAGCTGATACTCGAGGGCTACCTCGACCCCGACTTCTTCTAAAACTTCACGGATGCCTGCCGCCGGAGGCGTTTCGCCTAAGTCAACGGTGCCGCCTGGAAAACCACAAAACTTCATCCCGTAGCTTTGCCGCACGAACAAGATGCGGTTTTCACTATTCGTGATGAGTACGGACGCGCATTGGATGAGAGGTTCTGGCATGGCGGCTTAAACGCAGTTGTACTGCTCAAACCCCTCCTTTCTCGACTTAGTGCTTCGCCTGCTCCTTAGCAATCAAAGCCCGGACAGCCCCCACAAGTTCGATAGGAACTTGCATAAGTGTTTCTTTGGGAGCAAGTATCGTTTCATCCTCAGCTACAGCTTCGTCTTCGCTCTGCGTTTCGTAGTGGTCGATGACCTGCTCTATTTTGTCTTCGTCCCAACCCGCGGGAAGTTCATTTTTCATTAGTTACCTCCTTTCTTGCGGCGGCGTTTGTAAGCGGCCAGCGTTTTACCTTCGATTTGGTATGCGGTGATGACAAAAACACTATTAGGTTTGGGGTCCGGTACATAGATAACACGCAGATAGCGACCCGCAGATGTCTGACCTATGGCTACCCTTGCGTCGTTATGTCCTTGCCTGTCTTCACCAGCGCTATAGAGAACATCCTCGACCTCTTCCTCATGAACGTCATGCCTGTAAATGTGAGGCAACCCGGTTTCGGGGTCAATATAGAAGCGGATATCCATAGTGATTGGGCTATTCTAGCGCAAGCTCTGGGAAAACGTAACGCTATTTCTTGGGTCCCTATGGTGTTATAAAAGGTCCGAGCCCCCTCCTACTCCGTAACAACTCATTCACCCGGCGCGTTAGGAATACAAGCCCGGTCCTCGCTGTACATGTGAGGTGTGTTGTTTAACAGGTCGCGTTTGGTCTCACTCGCTGCGTAGGCGTCCTCTATGGCCTCGGCGAGCGCGTCCTTATCTTCTGGATAAGCGATGACCTTGGCGTAGGGCTCGGTGCGCGTCTCCCTCGGTACTTGCAGGTTGGCGTTGAGGCGGTCCGGGAAGCCTTGGCTGCTGTAAGACGGCAGCATCACCGCTAACAAACCGTTGGGCATGGGGCTCTCGCCCGTGTCCGCCATCGCGTCGCCGGGGTTGTGTAAGGAGGCCAGAAGCTCCAAATCGACAGATTGGCGCGTGTAGGTGCATGGACCCAAAAGGAGGAGCGTCACCACCGAATCTTTGAGGTAGCGTTCGCGCATCTTGTGGATGACTTCGTGCTTATTGGCACCCTTGACGATGTCTTCCTCCAACGCCTCCAAAGGCCGACGCAGCGCGTGACCGTCCAGATGGTCGAATTCGTCTAAAAACGCCTCCACCTCGTCGATGTCGTCCGGGTCGAAGCTGAGATAAACCTGTCTTTGAACCTTTGCCATCATGGCCTCCTGTGGCCTAAGGCTACTCGTTCGCTGCGGAAGAAAACTGTGAGGTGGGAGAGGGTGCCGCTGGACCGTAGCCGCCTTTAGTCAAATTCTTCACGGGGAGGAGTGTTCTTAACCGCGCTTCTGGGTAACCTCTTCTTGCCGGACACTTGTTAAGATGGAAAAAAGCGCGGCTGGTATCGCACCGGCCTCATCAGTGAGAGAGCAAGACAGTATGAAAGGATGTTCAGACGCGCCCGCGTCGAAAACTCATGAGTGAATTAGCTTCTCCCCCAGATGTCTCGAGCTTAACCTTCGTCGAGGACCTGTACCTCGACTACCTCAAAGACGCCGCCTCGGTGCCCGAAACCTGGCGGCGCTACTTCGAAGCCTTTCCCGGCAACGGCTTGGCTGCGCGCGGGGCTTTAGGGCCGTCTTTTGAGCGCTCGAGCCTCTTCAATCCGCCTGCTGGACGCACTGCCTCTACAAATGGGGCCTCTACAAACGGTGCTACGAGTACCACCAACGCTGAAGCGGCGGCCCTGCAACAGCGCGCGGACCGGCTTGTGCGCAACTACCGCGTCCGCGGGCACATCGCGGCGGACTTAGACCCGTTGGGCCGACCTAAAGAAGCGCCGCCCGAGTTGGAGCCCGCCTACTACGACTTTACCGACGCGGACATGGCCTCGGAGATTCTTAGCAGCAACTTCACGAACGCGCGCACCTTGAGCGAGGTGATTGACAGCCTCAAAAATACCTACACCCGCTCCATCGGCGCGCAGTTTATGCACATTGACGACCTCGAGGTGCGCAAGTGGCTGCAAGAGCGCATGGAGAGGACGGAGAACCGGCTCGAGCTCTCGCAC
The DNA here is from genome assembly GCA_965214405.1 of Trueperaceae bacterium. Lineage (GTDB taxonomy): Bacteria > Deinococcota > Deinococci > Deinococcales > Trueperaceae > CBDCCT01. The sequence continues at coordinate 2,479,790 of OZ243956.1, read as the reverse complement.
GGCGAGCAGGTGCGCATTCTGACGAAGCTCACCGACGCGGTGATGTTTGAAGAGTTTATCCAGAAGAAGTTTATCGGCGCGAAAAGTTTTTCTTTAGAAGGTTCCGAAAGCCTTATCCCCCTGCTCGACCTGGCAATTGAAAAGGCGGGTGAGGAGGGCGTCAAAGAAATCGTGCTCGGCATGGCGCACCGGGGCCGTCTGAACGTGCTTGCCAACATCATGGGCAAAAATCCGCGCGCGATTTTCCGTGAGTTTGAGGACAAGGACCCCGAGATGCACCGGGGCCGCGGCGACGTGAAGTATCACCTGGGGTACTCAAACGATTGGGTCACGAGCACGGGCAAAAAGGTTCACCTCTCCTTGTGCTTTAACCCCTCGCACCTCGAGTTCGTCAACCCGGTGGCGCTGGGGCGCACCAGGGCCAAGCAAGACCGCGCGGGCGATGAGAAGCGCGAAAAGGGAATGGCGCTCCTTATTCACGGCGACGCCTCATTTATCGGCGAGGGCGTGGTGCAGGAGACGCTGAACCTGAGCGAACTGAGAGGCTACGAGGTCGGCGGCGCGCTCCACGTGATTGTGAATAACCAGCTCGGCTTTACCACCTCGCCTGCGGAGAGCCGGAGCACCACCTACGCGTCGGACGTCGCCAAGATGCTCCAGAGCCCCATTTTTCACGTGAACGGCGAGGACCCCGAGGCGGTGGCGCAGGTGATGAGTCTGGCGATGGACTTTAGGCGCGAGTTCAAGCGCGACGTGGTCATCGACATGTACGCCTACCGCCGCCACGGTCATAACGAGGGCGACGAGCCCGCCTTTACGCAGCCGGGGCTCTACAAGGCCATCCGGGCGCGGCCCACCGTGCGCGAGGCGTATTTGGAGCGTTTGTTGGAGCTTGGCGAGGTCACGCGCGAAGAAGCCGACAAGATTGCCGAGGAGAGGCGCGAGGAACTCGAGCGCGAACTCTCCGTCGCCCGCTCGGACGATTTTACGCACCAGTACCAGGCGTTTGAAGGCCTGTGGCAAGGTTATGTCGGCGGGCGCGATAGCAAGGTAGACGAGGCCGACACGGGTGTGCCCAAGGAACGGTTGTCGGCGCTTTTGGAAGCGCAAACGAGCGTGCCCGACGACTTTCACCTCCACCCCAAAATCAAGAGGTTGGTGGAGGCTCGAGCCGAGATGGCGAAGGGCGAGCGCCCCCTAGACTGGGCCGCCGCTGAGTCCTTGGCCCTGGCGAGCCTCTTGACCGAAGGCCAGCGCGTGCGCTTGAGCGGTCAAGACAGCGAGCGCGGCACCTTTAGCCAGCGTCACGCGGTCTTGCACGACGTGGAGGACGGGCACACCTACATGCCGCTGGCGCATCTCGAGAACGCGGCACCCGTCGAGATTTACAACTCGCCCCTGTCCGAGACGGGCGTCCTTGGGTTCGAGTACGGCTACTCGCTCGACATGCCCGACGCGCTCGTCGCCTGGGAAGCGCAGTACGGCGACTTTGTCAACGCCGGTCAGGTCATCATCGACCAGTTCATCGCCTCCGCCGAGGACAAGTGGCGGCGGCTCTCAGGATTGGTGATGCTCCTGCCCCACGGTTTTGAGGGGAGCGGCCCGGAGCACTCGTCGGCCAGGCTCGAGCGTTTCCTCATGCTCGCCGCTGAGGACAACTTGCAAATCGTCAACCCGACGACCCCCGCGCAGTATTTTCACCTCCTGCGCCGTCAGGTGGTGCGCCGCTACCGCAAGCCTTTGATTGTGATGACGCCCAAGAGTCTGTTACGGCTTCCTAAGGTGGTCTCGAGCCTGGACGACTTAGCCGAAGGTGAATTTCAAAGGGTTCTAAGCGACACCCAGACCGACCCGCGCGACGTCAAGCGCGTCTTGCTCTGCACCGGCAAGATTTGTTATGATTTGGAAAAAGAACGTGAAACCTTGGGCCGCGACGACGTGGCGATTCTGCGCTTGGAGCAGCTCTACCCACTCTCCGAAGACGCGCTCCACGCCGCCTTTGCCCCCTACGCCGACGACACCCCCGTCTATTGGGTGCAAGAGGAGCCCGAAAACATGGGCGCGTGGCGCTTTTTGCGCGTGACCTGGGGCGAGCGCCTTTTGGGCCGCCTGCCCTTCTACGGCGTGTCGCGCCCCGCCTCCGCGAGCCCCGCGACGGGCTCGGGGTCGTCGCACAAGCTCGAGCAGGCCGAACTCCTCAAAACCGCCTTTGCGAGTGGTGACGCATGAATGTAACGTCCTCAGTCGCTCGCCTTTCCTCTTTCCCCTCACCTCTTTCCTCTTCATCTAGGAGCCCCCATGCCCACTGAACTCAAAGTCCCCGAAGTCGGCGAGTCGATTAACGAGGTTTATATCGGCCAGTGGCTCAAGTCCGAGGGCGACGCGGTCGAAAAAGACGAGCCCTTGGTCGAGGTCGAGACCGACAAGGCGACGTTGGAGGTACCCGCCTCCGCCGCGGGCACCTTGTCCAAGGTGCTAAAAAAAGAGGGCGACACCGCCAACGTGGGCGAGGTCATCGCGCACATCAGCGCGGCGGGTGAGGCGGAAACGCCTGCGGAAACTTCCGCAGAGGCTTCCGAAGAGGCTCCGGCAGAGGAGGAGCAAGAGGAGAAGCTCGAGGCCGCCGAAACGCATACCGCGGTGGACGACGAGCACGCAGAGGCCGAAGCGGGCGTCGAGACGGAAGGCGAAGCGCAGACCCATACCGAACCGCGCATCATGCCCGCCGCGCAGCGGTTGCTTGACGAGAACGGCTTGACCCCGGATGAAGTTAAAGCGACGGGTCCCGGCGGGCGTTTGCTGAAAGAGGACGTGCAGCGGCACCTCGAGGCTCAGTCCAAACCGGCGGAGGCTCCTGCACAAGAAGCGCCCAAGAGAGAGACGCCCAAGCAAGAGGCACCCAAAGGTGAGCCCAAGCGCGAGGCCCCCGCGCCTAGGGGTGCCGAGCGCGAAGAAGAGGCGGTGCCGATGAGCCCGCTTCGCCGCCGCATTGCCGAGCGGCTGGTTGAGGCGCAGGCGAACGCCGCGCTGCTGACCACCTTTAATGAAATCGACATGACCGAGACGATGGCGCTTCGCAACGAGTATAAGGGCGCGTTCGAGGAGCGTTACGGCGTCCGCCTGGGCTTCATGTCGTTTTTTGTGAAAGCAACCGTGGACGCGCTCAAAAGCATCCCGCAGCTCAACGCCGAAATCCGCGGCACCGACATTATCTACAAGAACTATTACGACATCGCCGTGGCGGTCTCGACCAAAAAGGGCCTCATCACTCCAGTCATGCGCAACGTCGAGCGCCTCAGTTTTGCGGACGTCGAGGCGACCATCCGCGACTTCGGCAAGCGGGCGCAGACGAATAAAATCATGCCCGACGAGTTGCAGGGCGGCACCTTTACCATCTCCAACGGGGGCGTGTTCGGTTCGCTGATGTCCACGCCCATCGTCAACCCGCCGCAGTCGGGGGTTTTGGGGATGCACGCGATTCAGGAGCGCCCGGTGGTGATTGACGGAGGGATTGAAATCCGCCCGATGATGTACGTGGCCCTCACCTACGACCACCGCATCGTGGACGGGCGCGAGGCGGTCACGTTTTTGAAGCGCATCAAAGAAGCCGTAGAGAAGCCTGCGAGGATGCTGCTCGAGGTCTGAGTTCTTCCGGCACCTGTGAGGTTGGGGGTTAAGCCCGTCTTGCCCCCAATCAACGTGTCGAATATAGCAGCCGTTGGTGGGTGTTTGTGCCCCTCGAGTTTTCTCTCTAGCGCAATCTAAAGCTTCTTATCCTACGGGCCTTTTGAGCCAGTGTTAGCGCCCGCATCAAGAAGCACCGTAACAACATCAAATTTTTTCGCCCACGCGGCTGCTTCTAAAGCTGTTGTGCCTAGCGCCTCAGCGTTGACATCGGCCCCAGCTTTTAAAAGCGCGGTGACGATAGCAACATTGCCAAGCGTAGCGGCGTATATCAAGGCGGTTTTATCACGGTCGGCTCGGATGTTAACGTCGGCTCCAGCGTTAATGAGGGCGTTAATTACAGCGGAATCAGGGTCAGGGTTCAAGACAGCAGCCATTAACGCCGTATGCCCCACTTCGTCTTGCGTGTCCACCGTGGCTCCAGCAGCTAGCAGGGCATTAACAACATCAAAACCATTCGTTTGGGCAGCAATCCTCAGCGCTGTTTTCCCCAGTGAATCTTGTGCATTTACGTCGGCTCCAGCTTCAATCAAACTATTGACGATGTCAGGGTCATCGTTATACGCAGCCGCATACGTCAATGCTGTCCACCCAAACCGCGAATCATGGATACTCACATCAGCTCCGGCGTTGATAAAGGTGGTGACTACAGAGTTGTTGCCAAATCCAGCGGCGCTCATTAAAGCTGTCTGTCCTGTCGGAAGTTGAACGTTGATGTCCGCTCCGGCCTCCAAAAGAGCAGCAGTAACCGCAGGATTGCCGTTGTTAATTGCAGCCATGATTAGAGGAGTAGCCCCGGTTACGAGGCGGGCGTTCAGGTCAGCCCCAGCATCAGCAAGAGCAGTGACAACGGTGGGGTTGCTGTTTTTCGATGCAGCGTTTATTAGTGCCGTCGTCCCATCATCTCCATAGGCATTAACGTCAGCCCCAGCCTCGAGAAGCGTTTTTGTAACGTTGGGGTTACTGTTGGTTCGAGCAGCAAGTATCAGAACTGTCCACCCATTTGCGAGGCGAGCATCTACCTCGGCTCCGGCATCAAGAAGCGCAGAGACAACTCTGGGATCATTGTTGAATATAGCAGCCCACATCAGAGCGGTTTGTCCAGCCATGTCCCGTGCATTTATCTCAACATCACTGTTGAGCCACGCTTGAACGTCGCTGACGCTCGCCTGTGACCAGACGGACTGGTAACGGTCTGCATCCGAAGCGTTGACGAGGTCTAGGGGGTGAGCTTGCGCGGAAGTGATAGTTAAGCAAAGCGCGAGAATGGCAGCTTTAGCAATATGTTTTTGAAGGTAAGGTAGGTATGTCATCAGACAAGGATAAAGTTCGTTCGGCGTTCACCTTGCGGATAATTCAACAGACGTTACATTGCTAGTGGAGGGCGAGGTACACTAGAAAGCACTTACCACGCATTAATTGTGTTGTATGAAACCGCTATAATTGCAATTTCGCACAATCTATCAAGTCTCAGCCAGGTCGTTGGCGCTGCTCGCTCAGCAGGTTGCGGATTTCCTCGAGCAGCACCGCCTCGCGCGAGGGCGTGGGTTCTTCTGCGTCTCTTTCGGCTTCCTGGTGGGTAAAGCGCTCCTGCATCCGGTTGTAGCCGCGCACGATAAAAAAGACGACCAGCGAGATAATGAGAAAGTCAAACACCGCCTGAAGGAAGTTGCCGTACATGATTTGCGCGTCGCCCAAACCGAACGAGAGCCCGGAAAAGTCAACCCCGCCCAAAATCAAGCCGATAATAGGGGTAATCACGTCGTCCACCAAAGACGTGGTAATCGCGCCAAAGGCCGCGCCGATAATCACGGCGACGGCCAGGTCCAAAACGTTGCCTCGGTTGATGAAATCGCGGAACTCTTTGAGCATGGCTTTTCTCCTTGACGTTTGCCCCGAGCCAGTATAAACGCACTAACGCTGACACTTACAGAAAAGTAGGCTGGTGGTTTGTCTCAAAGGATACTCCGCTATTGTCTTTGCAGCAGGCTTTTATCACCAGGGTTGACGAACCCAAAGATAAAGAGAACGATGCGCAGTTATGGGACCAACCACGACTGCGCATCAAGAGAAGATACCAAGCCCCTTGTTCTATGTGGTAAAGACGCTGGATAAACGGCTGGAGGAGCGGTGCGACTACAGCTTCGAGATGCTTGTAAAGCTCGTGCTTATGGCCGTTGGGGCTAGGTCAGAGAACGTGCTGGCGGTGAGCGGGTGGATTCATGACCATCAGGAGGACTTGTTCGCGTTGGGCTTTAGGGATCGGCAGGGACGCCAGCGACTTCCTTCGCAAGCGACAGTTTACCGTTTCTTCTGGATGCTGGAGGCGGGTATCGAAGGTTTAGAGCGTGCACTACATTGGTGGGCCGCCGACGTTCTTAAGGAACGGCACCCGCCCGGTGAGATGGTGCGTGTCAGCATGGACGGCAAACAGGTAAGGGGGAGTAAACGCAGTCGCCGCGGGGATAGAGCGGTGCATCTGCTGTCATGCTTTGTACATAAGTTGGGTCTGACGCTGCTGCAAGGGCGGGTAAAAGGAGACGAAGCGGTAGCAGGAAACAAGCTACTGGCCCGGCTTGAAGGGCTGGAGGGAATACCCTGGCTGTTTACGGGCGACGCCGCCTTTGCTGAAAAACCTTTGGTAGAAGCCGTACTGGCAAAGAACGGGGTGTATCTACTTGACCTTAAAGACAATCTGACCGAGGTCAAAAGCTACGCCGAGTGGACCTTTAGCCTAGAGCGTTGTAAAGCGGATACAACTTTTGAAACCGACGAAGTAAGAAGTGGCGAACTGTGGATACGCGAGCTTGAAACGCGCTCCGCTACAGCCGAAGTGACCAACGCCTTTCCTGGAGTCAAACAGTTCCTCCGTTGCAAACGCACCGTGGTGCGTAAGGACACCGGAGAAATCCGGTTTCAAGAAACCGAGTACGCCATCACGAGTTGCTGCGCTTCAGCCGAGGTGCTTTACACTCACTGGCGGGGTCACTGGGAAATTGAAAACCGCTCTCATCATAAACGTGACACCGTCTGGCGCGAGGATGCCTGCCGCACGCGTAAAGCGGCACAAGCCTTCGCCGCTTTGCGCAACCTTATCTTAAGTCTGTTTCATCTCAACGGCCCTGAGCAGGTCTTGCGCCAGGCCAGGCGGTGCAGTGCGCAGCCCCATTTGCTCCTCGCTCTCTTAGGAGAGGTGTGATGATAAAAGCCTGTCTTTGCAGGGGGCTTGACATCTGCAAAGGCGCGGGCGTTATAAAATTTATAGAAGGTAACATCCCAATCGAGCGGGATTCGCTTTTGAAGAACCGTCCAGAACAACGTTTGAAAGATGATGTCCGCCTCGAGCGGACTTAAGCGTGGTTTCAGAGCAGTTAGGAGTCAAAATGGCTAAACACGACCTCATCGTTATCGGCGCGGGTCCCGGCGGCTACGTCGCGGCGATCCGCGCGGCGCAGCTCGGGATGAACGTCGCCTCGATTGACAAAAACGACCAGTTGGGCGGCACCTGCTTGCGGGTCGGCTGCATCCCCAGCAAGGCGCTGTTAGAGTCGAGCGAGCGGTTTTACGAGGTGCAGGAATCATTCAAGGAGCACGGCATCGGGGTCGAGGGCGTCACGCTTGACCTTGGTAAGATGCTCGGGCGCAAAGACAAAGTGGTCAAAAGCCTCACCGACGGCGTGGCGTTCCTTTTTAAGAAGAACAAAATCACGCGCTATCAGGGCGTGGGGGAAATCACGGGAGAGGGCCGTGTGACGGTCCACGGTGAGGACGGCGACACCGAACTTACCGCTGAGAACATCATCATCGCCACGGGTTCCAAGGTGGCGTCGTTGCCGGGGGTGGAACTCGACGGCGACCGTGTCGGCACCTCGACCGAGGCGCTTGACTATGGCGAGGTGCCGGAGCACTTGGTGGTCATCGGCGCGGGCTATATCGGTTTGGAACTCGGCTCGGTCTGGAAGCGGCTGGGCGCGAAAGTGACGGTCTTGGAATATCTCGACCGCATCTTGCCGGGGATGGACGCGGAAATCGCCAAGGAAGCGCTCAAGATTTTCAAGAAGCAGGGGCTCGAGTTCCGCTTAGGAGCCAAAGTCACCTCTGCCAAGGCCGAGGGCAACGTGTGTACCGTCGAGGTGGAGGGCCAGGAGCCCATCACCTGCGACCGGGTGCTGGTGGCGGTGGGGCGCAAGCCGAACACGGACGGGCTGGGGTTGGAGTCTGTCGGGCTCGAGCTTGACGAGCGTGGCCGCGTCCCCGTAGATGACCGCTTCAAAACGGCGGTGGACGGGATTTACGCCATCGGCGACGTGATTCGCGGTCCCATGCTCGCGCACAAGGGTGAAGAGGAAGGTATCGCCTGCGTTGAGGGCGTCGCGGGCGGCTACGTTCATGTGAACTACGGCGCGATTCCGGCGGTCGCCTATACGGAGCCGGAGATTGCCTCGGTGGGCAAGACCGAAGAAGAACTCGAGGCCGAGGGCGTGGCGTTTAAGAAGGGCGTGTTTCCGTTTCAGGCCAACGGGCGCGCGAAGTCGCTTGGGCATCCCGAGGGCAAGGTCAAGGTTTTGGCCGACGCCGAGACCGACCGGGTTTTGGGCATTCACATTATTGGCGCAAGGGCGGGCGATCTCATCGCCGAGGCGGCGGTGGCGGTGGAGTTCGGCGCGAGTTCGGAAGATATTGCGCGCTCGAGCCACGCCCACCCAACCCTCGCTGAAGCGGTGAAAGAGGCGGCTCTGGCTGTGGAAGGTCGGGCCATCCACATCTAATCATCCAGCAGCAAAGCGTAGTAGGGGCTGAGGCGAGAGTGAACTCAGCCCTTTTTGCTTTTTGGGAAACGCACAAGCGGATGTCCTCACAAAGCCTTAACAAAAGCCACCAACAAAAACTACACATCTTGAGGGCGCGAGCCCCGCCGTCGTATTCTGCCTCATGAAAAAGAAAAAAGTTCTTTTGGCCGTCCTTCTTACGATGCTGCTCGTTCACGCTGCTCCGGCGCAGGAGGTCACGGACTCGCCGAACAATTGGTTTGGCGTCGGCGTCGGCCTCACCTCCCTCGACGCTCAAGTGGGCCATTACGACCTGCTTGCCAGACGCCTCCACGGTCGCCTGCTGGGGTCTTACGTTTACGGGGGCGGTTTCTTGGTGAGCGCGGACATGCTGCTGAGCACGGGGCGGTAGTTGGATTTCTACCTCGGCTTGGGCGCGGGCGCGATAGGTGATCTGTCCTTCATCGCCTTCGGCCCCAACCTCGTTATTGGAGGGGACGTTCCTGTAAGCAGCAGAAGCGGTATTACGATTGACAGCTCCTTCGGTTTTTATCCCTTCTTTCCGGTCTACGGCACCGACGAACTGGGCATGATTTTTCCGTTCTATGGCCGTCTGAGCGTGGGCTACCGGTACTCGTTTTAATTTATGGGTGTGCTGTCAGGAGCTTTTGCAAATCTCTTGACACTCATATTGCTTGCGATAATGTCGACCACGACTCCTCCTTCTATATGGACCAAATAAGCTGAATCAGGGAACGTTCCGACATCACGCCAGCCGTAACCGCAGCTTCTCAACGCATGGATGACACGACTTTTCGTCAGGCTATAAATAGTCACATCGGCAACGAAGGTAGGCTCCATCTCTCCGGGTAGATTTGACATGTTGAACAGCAAAACGTCCTCGAGCGCAACGCCAGTCCAGCACGCCTCTTCCAGCGAGAACAACTTGAGAGACGCGCATCCTTCAGTTGCTGAATAGTCCAATTCAGTAACATCTGAAGCGCGCCACCGGTTCACCAAATTATCCACACGCTCCGCCTTTCTTCAAGTTTCTGTCTTTATGCTCGAGGGGACAGCACCTTAGCAGCATTTGTGTAACCAAAGCCTCAAAACACCTTATATATTAAGGTATGCTTGACAGAGACAGAGAGACACGCTCTTTGTACCCATCTTTTTGACTAAGGAGACGGACATGGCAGTCGAAGACTTACGGAAGAACGGCATGATGGCGCACCTTTTGGACGCGCTCGACGAAGGCAAAGATATCGGTCATTATGGTCGCCTGGTGTTCGCCATCATCGCGCGGCATTTTATGAGCGAAGACGAGTTGGTGGACACCCTGCAAAAGGATGAAGACTTTAGCGAGGAACAGGCGCGCGGGCTGGTCCAGCAGGTGCAGGAGAAAGACTACAACCCGCCGCGCCGCGACACCATTCTGGGCTACCAGGAGCAGCAGGATTTCCCGATTTTGCCCGACACCGACGACCCCGACGCGGGTAACGTGTACCAAGATTTGGATTTTCCTGACAGGGTATACGAGGACATTTCCGAGTATCATCAGCAAAAGGCGGACTAGCGCACCGAGGCAGCCGCCGCACATTTTTGACGAAAAGCAGCGCCTACCTGGTTTTGCCGGATTTTTGAGGCGTGGGGGTCTCGAGCGGCGCGCGCTTGCCCTGTTTAGGCGGCGCTTGACCAGCGGTCGAGGGGGCGGGAACAACCGTATGAAAACGGGCGCGCAACGCCTCGGCAACAACCTCGCCCTCCTCTTCGTTGCGCCGCCGCGCCTCCTCGCGGTAGCTTTCAACGAGGTCAGTCGGCAGCGTGAGGAGCACGGTGTGGTGCGAGCGGTCGCGGGTGTGAAAGGTGTAAAAGGCGTTCACGCCCAGCACCCAGGCCGCGCCCAGCGAGAGCCCCGCCAAGATGTCTGAAGGATAATGGACTTGCAAGTAGAGCCTCGAGGCGCTGATGCTTAACACCATCACGGTTCCGAGGACACCCACTAGCACGCGCCAGCGCGGCGCGAGGTGCATGACCACGAGGTAAACGGTGAGAAAAAACGCCATGCTGCCCGTAGCGTGACCGCTCGGGAACGAGGGCGAGGCCGTTGTCCAAAAGTTCACGTCGGGGAAGAGTTCGGGGCGGGGGCGGCCGAAAATGTATTTGGTCGCAACCATGATAATGGACGCGCCGCCCATTGCAAAGGCGAAGAAGAGCGCTTCACGCCTCGAGACCCACCACAGCCCAACCGCCACCAACACCGACAACCCGATCATCACCTCCACACCGCCGAGGGTGCTGAGCGCCACGGCGAGGCTTGTTAGGGTTGGGTTGATAAGCGTATAGAACCAGTCGAGGATGGGCGCGTCAAAAAAGAAGCCGTCTTTTTCGTAAACATTGTCGGCGAGTTCGACGAACGCCCAGAGCCCGCCCGCGAGGAGACCCCAGTAGAGGAGAAGCCGCCAGGAGAGGCGGCGGAGGAGGGCTTTGAGAACGCCCATGAGAGGGTAGTTTATCAGTATGTCAGCCTTGTGTCAGCTCTCGAGGGCGCGTTCATACAACTTTGTCACCTGACAAAAGGCGGACGAAAGGAAAAGGTGAAGGAGGGGGTGGAGGTAGAGCGTCCTCGAGCCGGAGTTCTTGGCTGGAGGCTCGAGCCCCATTTAATTAACCGGCGATGAGTCGCGTTAGTAAACCCTTTTGGGGTGTATAACGGTGGACAACCATAGAAACCGCAGAAGTTTCAGTACGTACCCAACAGGGTCAGCTCCGGGAACACCGCTTTGTACACTGTGTCGTCAAAGGTGAGCACACCCAGCTTGTGATGCTCTGCGTGCGCGGCAATCACAAAATCCGCGACGATGCGGCGCGGCAAGCTTCCCCCGCGCCGCTACACTGCGTACGCGCCAAAAGCCGAACCTGACCGCGCCCAAACGCTCGGCGGCGTGTCCCAAAGAACAGGGATATCGGCGCGCTCCAGAAAAGCCCTGACGCCCTCCCGCTCAGACGAGGCCATAAGCTCAGCGTAGACGACGGGAGAGATGAGCAACACCTCGGACGCCCCAAGTCTTACTAGATGCTCCCTGGCGCGCTGATGGTTGACGTCGAAGCGGTTTAGGGCTGACAGAATGATGTTCGTGTCAACGCTGATCATCCGGGGCTACTCATCTTGAACGGTGTCCAAACCGCGTTCTTCGCGGAGCTGACGGGTTGCGTCGTTGTGAGTCGCGTTTCCCAATGCTGTGAAGTCATAGTCGGCCAGCACGCCGTCGAGAACGTCGCCCAAGTCGGGGCGCACCACCGATACGCGTACGCTCTTCCCTTCGACCTCATAGCGCACCGCGTCACCGGGTTTGACACCCAGCGCTTTACGCACTTCGGCAGGGAGCGTCAACTGGTACTTGCTGCTCACTTTGCTCTCGATCACTGCTTACCTCCGCCACTTACCATGTTAGCAGGCTGGAGGCGCTTACACATGGTGTCGGCCTCGAGTAAAAAAGAGCCTCACCCGCGCGGGTGAGGCTCTTTTCAAGGTGAGACGCTAAAGACTACTCGGTCTCGGTCGGCGGGTTGATAAAGGAGTTGATGATGAGGCCGTAGGTCCCGGTGGTGCCGCTCGTCCCGGCGGCGTCGAAAGCGACCACGACTGCGTAGTAGGTGCCGCCCTCTTGAGCGGTGTAGAAAACGCGCGATTCGCGGCCTGTGAAGTCGTCGTTAAAGGCGACTTGCTCGCCGTCGGCGTTGTAGAGCGCCAGCAGGGTGTCGGGCGCGCCGCTCGTCTTGGTTTCGGTGTCGGCGACGATGGTCGTACCCGCCTCGACTTCGACCGCGAAAATGTCGGCGTCCGTGGGGTCGGGATCGATGGTCTCGGGTTCGTCGGAGGTTTCGCCGATGGCGGCGTCTAACGCCACCCCGAGGGGCACGCTCTGGGCCGCGCTGAGATCGACGGCGTCGATGGTGGTGCCGCTCACCGCAGCGGTCCCGTTGGGCTCGGTTTCGCTGCCGATAAAGAGCGCCACGTCCACCGCGTAGAGGTTAAAGGGCGTGTTGGCGCCCGTTAGCTCGGTGACTTCGGCGTAGACGGTGCCGGTTTCGGGTGCCTCAAAGGTGACAAGCGAATCGGTACCCAGGCTTGAAGCTTGGTTGTTGTCGTTTTCGGCGATGACGGTGGTGCCGTCCGCGCCGAGGATGCGCAAGAAGGTGTCGAAATTACCCGCAACCGTTTCTAAGTTGACGCGGTAGCTTTCGCCCGCCTCGACTTGGATTGCGTATAGATCGGTGTCAGCGCCGGTTTCCGGGTTGTACAGGGTGGCGAGCGCGGTGGTGCCTACCTCGACCGGCGCGGCTTCGCTCACGCTGTCGTTGGGCTCAAAGGTGTCCTGGAAGGGGGTGATGTCGAGCGGGACGACCACGACTTCTGCGTCGTCGGGGCCGCCCGGCGTGATGGTGACGTCCGTCTCAAAGGTGTCAACCGGGATACCAAAAGTAGCCTGGTGCGGGCCGCTGGCGAGCAACTGGTAGCGACCGGGGTTCACCTCTTGGTAGAGCCCGATGCCCTGAAGGTCCGGGAAAAGGATGCCGTCGCTCGTCTGGGTGTATTCAGCCGGAACCTCGCCCGTAACGTCGAGCGGGACGAGGGTCAGACCCACTTTGGGCACTACGATGTTGGGGTCGCTCGCCACCACGGCTTCCACCACGAGCGTGCCGCCCGGCTGGGGCCACTGGCTCTCGTCGAGCGCCACGTCCACCGCGGCCTCGGCGTCCACGATGCCGTAGCCCAAGTCTACGTTAAACTCGCCGCCGTTGGGTTGAAAGGCGGTGGTTTCTAAGATGCGCCGGACCTGCGCGGCGTCCAAGTTGATGTCGGTGATGTTGCCGTTCGCGTCTCGAGTCGCGCTCGCGTCTAGGATGAGCGCGGCGGCGCCCGCGGTGGCGGGGCTCGAGAACGAGGTGCCGCTAATGAATATGTAGGCGTTTTCCGGGCTCGCCGGGTCGCACGAGTTGGTGAACGCGCAGTTGCGGGTGGTGGTGGTCCAGATGTCCTCGCCGGGCGCGGCCACTTCTAAGTGCAGGCCGCGGTTGGAAAAGCCCGTGCGCTCGTCCGTGGGCCGCGTGGCGGCCACGCTGATGAGACCGGGGTGCCAGGCGGGCTCGGCGAAGCCCTGGGTGGGCGTGTTGCCCGCCGAGGTCACCAAGGTTACGTTATAGGCGAGCATGTAGTCCATCGTGTCTTTGACGATCTGGTCGTAACCGGAGGAGCCCCAGGACATGTTGACGATGTGGACGTAAGGTCCCGTTTCGGGGTCCGTGCCAGGCGCGCGGTCGTCGCCGCCGGGTTCGCCGTCAGGACCGTCCACGGCAAAAATAGCCGCGTTGACGATGGCGTTGAGCAAGAGACCGCCCGACTCAGGGTCGTCGATCGCCAAGGCCACGATGTCGGCACCGTAAGCGACGCCCAAGCCGCCTAAGTCGTTGCCGCCCACCGCCGCCGCCGTACCGGCCACCGCGGTGCCGTGGTTTTCCTCGCCCCGGTAGGGGGTGTCGGGCATAATCAGGGACGAGTCGAAGCCGTCAAAGCCGGGGAAGAAGACGTTGGCGGCGAGGTCGGGGTGGCGAACGTCCACCAGCGTGTCATGAACGCCGATGCGGATGCCCTCGCCGGTCGCGCCCTGCTGCCACGCGCCCAGCGTGTTCATCTGGCGGTGCATCCACTGCTTGTCGTAGGCGGGGTCTAGGTCGATGCCGAGTTGGTTGGTGCTCAAGCCCGCCGGGTTCACGCCGGAGGCGGGCAGGGGGTCGGTCCAGAACACCTTGTTGGGCTCCACGTAGCGCAGGCCGTGAAGGGCTCGCGCGGTTGCTTCTGCCTTATTGACGCTCAAGCCCGCGGGCAAATCGAGCAGCGCCGCGTTGATCTCGGGCCAGTTGGTGTTGACGGTCGCGCCGAGCAGGGCGGCCACCTTGGCCGGGTCCACGCCCTCTTGATAGCCGACGACGAGTTGTCCCTCGACGAACGATTGGGTCGGGTCGAGCGTGACTGTAGGGGTGTTGGTGCGCGAGGTGGGGGTGCTGGGAACGATATTACAGGCTGCCAGCCCGAGCACGAGCGTGAGCGCCCCAAAAAGACGTAACGGTTTCATCTAGTCCTCCTGACCGTCGCCTGTGACGAAGGTGTTGACGGGTCCGTCCTCGACGCCGAAGCCGACGCCGAAAAGGTCGTAAAAGTCGGCAGCGACCGAAAGGGCCGAAGAGTCGGCGCGGGCGGTGATGGCGATGGGCTGCCAGTCGTACGCGTGGTAGGGCTGTAAGGTTTCGGTGTTCGCAGCGCCGTTGAAGTTGTGGGGGATGGCGACCTGGGTGAGGCCGGTATCATCGGCAAAAAAGGCGGCGAGCCACTCCTGAAAGTTGTCGTCGGCGTGGACGCGGTCGAGCACCAAGACGCCGAAGAAGACGACGTCGCTACGGTCCTCGAAAGACAACACGTAGTTGGGCAGCACGGGCACGCCCGTCGCGCCGTTGGAAGGGCTCACGGCGTTTACAAAAAAGGTGGGCAGCGGGGTGGTGCTGGCGGTGTCGGACGCCTCACGTTCGTCACCCGCGACCGCTTCGACGCGGTAGGTGGCGGTCAAGCCCGACTGCACCGCGGGCGAGGCGTCGCGGAAGCCGAACAAGAAGGGAGCCTGCGCGTTCTCATTGACTTGGCCCTGAGCGTCGAAGAAGTCGCCAATGTACGCCTGACCGAGGCTCACACGGCCGATGGAGCGGAAGTCGCTCTCGCCCTCTAACTGGCGGAACACCTCAAAGGCGGCGGGAAAGTCGGCCTCGGTGAAGTTGTATTCGTAGGTTAAGTCCACCCAAGTAACCGCTTCATCCAAGAAGCCTTGGGGGGAAAGCCCAGGGTTTTGCAGCGCCTCGGCCCTCTCGCGCAGCGTGTCAAGGTTGCCCGTTTGGGCGGCCTCGAGCAAGTCCTGCGCCGTCGGTCCCACAACCTCACCTAAGCCGATACCCTCTGAGCCAGCGCCCTGCGCGCTCACGCTCTGGGTGCCGAACACGCCCGTGTCGCCAAAGGTCACGGCTTGCGCGAACAAGTCTTCGACGTCGCCAAGGTCGGCGCTCGCGTTCGCGTTCGAGTTGACCGTCACGTAGCGAATCAGCTCGGTGCGGTTCTGGTTGAGGTCGTAGCCGATCACGTGCAGCGTGGTGGCGTTGTTAAAGCCGGTGGCGGAAAGGGGCACCTCGGTCGGGCCGCCCTCAAAGCTGAAAAGGCGCTGCTGGGGCACGAACTGGTTGAGGTAGCCCGAGGAGCCGCCCGGCTGCGAGAGCGAAATGTCGATAAAGGTAAAGCCGTTGACGTTGGGGTTAACGACCTCGCCGCTGATGGTCACGGTAAAGGCGTTGTTTTCGGCGTCGCCCGTCAAGAGGTCGCCGTTACTCACGTTTACGGACAAGCTGGGCGCTTCGACCGGCAAGAAGGGGTCGAAGATTTGCTGCTGGATGGTGCTGTACTGGGTTTCCTCGCCCGTCTCGACCGCTAAGCCCTCGACGCGCGACTCGGCGTAACCATCCTGGTTAAAGGTGAGCGTGTGCAGACCCGCGGGCGCTGCAAAGGAGTAGAAGCCGTTTTCGTTCGTCGTGGCAACCTCGCCCACGCCCTCCACGGTGACGGTGGTGCCCTCGAGGGCGGTGCCCGCCTTGCGGTTGACGACGTAGCCCGACACCGTGCCGGTGCCCGTACCCGTCGCGGCTTCAACTACCGCGTTCGCGTCGACCAAATAGGTGAAGGCTTCGCCCCTGTGCTGCACTCTAAAGGTCAAGATCGAGGTGATCTCGAGCGGCTCCAGAACTCCGTCGCCGCCCAAGTCGTCGTCCGTAACCGTGGGCTCTTCGGACGAGACGATGTTCTCGGTGGCCTCGTTGACGGTGAAGAAGAAGGGCTGGAGGAAGGAAAGCGTGTCGGTTGCGTTCCTGAATGAGGCCTCGATGACGAGCATGTTGTCATCTCGGAAAGAACCTCTTAGAGACGCGAGGATGATTTCTTGGCCTTGCAGGAGCACTCTCGCCTCACCGGGCGTGGTCTCCTGCTGGGGTGAAAGCCCTTTGTTGGGTTGGGCGAGCGTGACCGTTTGCGCGGTCGGGTCAACCGAAAATTCGAAGGTGGCGGTACCGTTCGCGGCTGGCACTTGGTCTTCTTCAGTGCTACAGGCCGCAAGCGTAAGCGTCACGCCGACAAGAATGGCGAGTAGCCATCCCCGTTGCGCTAGGCTTTTCTTTGCGTTAAGCATACGTCTCCTCTGCATCGTCGCGGTCGAGAGGGTTTAGGGGCCGCTCCAGGGTGTGGCTGTTACCGTCGGGCGCTGTCAATCTAAAGTTAGTCTGCGTAAACCAAAACTTAAACCTGGGATTGTAGAGGTAGTGCGTGTTATAAAGCGCCTTTTTTGAAGCGGACGACCCGTAGGTTATCCGGTAAGTTATCCAGTCAGGTTGTGTGGTCGGTTCGGTGTATCGACAAAAGACCTCCGTTGAGAGTGTACGGGCTAACGTTGCGCCTCCGGTCGCGCTCTCTCCACGCGGCTGTGAGGCTATACGCGGTGCTGGTACGGATACGCTGCCACCTCCCTGTGTAAAATTTTTCACCTTACAGGCTCAAGTATTAAACCACACATGAGGAGGATGACAAGCTTTTTCGGAGCTACGCGGGACAACGCTGCGCTCTGGGCGTTCGGCTAACGCGCTACACATCAAGGGTTCACGAGATGACAGGCGCGCAACTACGTCTGTAACCTCCGGCGTGCTAGCCTAAATGAGTTGGCTAGGCTCGAGGGTGTCAGCGGCGAGAGCCCAAAGCGCGCCTCATCCTCAACCAGCAGAACGTCCCAAAAAACCAAAAACGCGCCGGTGGTGCAAGCCGTGTGCAGACGAGGTACACAGGCGAGTGTTTACAAAATTTTCAGCCTCATCCGGGCTTGGAGGTCAACATTGCCAAAGGTTATCGATAAAACCCGCTTTACGGTGAGCGACGCCGCCGAACTCTACGGCGTGCCGTACTGGAGTTCCGGCCATTTTAGCGTGGGCGCGGACGGCTTGGCGCGCGTGGCGGGTCAAAAAGAGGGGCCGAGCGTGGCGATAGAGAGCGTATTGGCGGCGTTGCGCGCTCGAGGCGAGTCGTTCCCGATGATTCTGCGCTTTCCGCAGATTATCGAAGACCGCTTGGAGAGGCTTAACGGCGCGTTTCACAGGGCCGCGGAAAAGTTCGGCTACCGTAACGGCTACCAGGGCGTGTTTCCCATCAAGGTCAATCAGCGGCGCGTGGTGGTCGAGACCATCGCGGAATACGGCGCGCGCTTTCGCACCGGCTTGGAGGCCGGGAGCAAGGCCGAGCTGGCGCTCTGTCTGGTCCAGGACCTTCACCCCGAGGCGCTCCTTTGCTGCAACGGCTTCAAGGACGACGATTTTGTGCGTTTGGCGCTCTGGGGGCGCAAGCTGGGCAAAAACGTGGTGATTACGTTAGAGAAACTGGAGGAGCTCGAGCGCGTGCTGCGCATCTCCCAGGAGGTGGGGGTCGAGCCCGCCATCGGCGTCCGCTTCAAGCTCCACGCGCGCGGCTCGGGCCAGTGGGAGGCGTCGGGCGGCGATAACGCCAAGTTCGGGCTTTCCGCGGGCGAAATCATGAACGTGGCCGAGCGCCTGCGCGCGCGCGGGATGCTTCACACGCTGCAAATGCTCCACTGTCACGTCGGCTCGCAAGTCACCGACGTGCGTAAAGTCCGCTCCGCCGTGCGCGAGGCCGCGCAGGCTTACGTGGAGCTGCGCGAGCTGGGGGTGCCGGTACAGTACCTCAACGTCGGCGGCGGTTTGGCGGTGGACTACGACGGCTCCAAAACGACCTTTTACGCCTCGGCCAACTACGGCTTGCAAGAGTACGCCGACACGGTTGTCTACACGATTTTAGAAACCTGTAACGAGACCGAGACCCCTCATCCGGTGGTCGTGACCGAATCGGGCCGCGCGCTCACCGCGCACCACGCGGTGGTGGTGGTGCCCGTGGTGGGCACCATCGGCCCGACGCGGCAACCGCCCGAGCTGCCGCCCCTGCCGGGCGAAACCCACGCGCTCGTCAAGGACATGCGCGAACTTTTAGACAACGTCACGCTCAAAAACTACCGCGAGGTCTATCACGACGCGCAGGACAACAAAGACACGATGCACAACCTTTTCGACCTGGGCTATCTGAGTCTGCTCGAGCGCGCGCACGTTGAAACCCTCTACAACCAAATCCTGCTCAGGGTGGCGCGGGTGGTCCGCGATCTAGACTACGTGCCCGACGACTTCGAGGACCTGCCCAAGCTGTTGGCGGACAAGTACATCTGCAACTTCTCGCTCTTCCAGAGCGTGCCCGACCACTGGGCCATCGGCGCGCTCTTTCCCGTGATGCCCTTACACCGCCTGAATGAGCGCCCCACCAGGGACGCCACCCTGGTCGATATCTCGTGCGACAGCGACGGCAAGGTCAACAAGTTCGTCGATCTGCGCGACGTCAAGGACACGCTGCCGCTCCACGAGCTGCGGCCCGGCGAACCTTATGACTTGGGCATTTTCTTGACGGGCGCCTATCAAGACGTGCTGGCGAACGCGCACAACCTCTTTGGCCGCGTGAACGAGGCGCACGTCCGGGTAACGGGGGAGGACGCGTTTGTGCTCGAGCGCTTCGTCGGCGGTCAAAAAGCGCGCCGCGTGATTGAAAACATGGGCTACGAGGCTCCCGAACTCCGCGGGTGGTTAAAAGAAGAAATAAGCGAGGCGGGTTCGCTCAGCCCCGAAGAGGGCGAAAAGCTCTTGTCGCTTTACAACGCGGAGCTCGTGGGCTATACCTACTTAGAGCAACTTTAAGACTTGCCAAAGCCCCAAAGCTTTGTTACTATAAACGTTCGCCCTCAGGGGCGCGCGGTCCGCGATAGCTCAGCGGTAGAGCGTTCGACTGTTAATCGAATGGTCCCTGGTTCGAATCCAGGTCGCGGAGCCAGAGAAGAAGCGTCACAGGCGCAAAAGAAAAGACCCCCACCAAACGGTGGGGGTCTTAGTTTTGGCCGAGTACAGCTTAAGTACAGCTTATAGTTCTTCCTCGTTCTTCTTGCTAGGGTCTGTCTGACTAATTAGGTCTGAATGCCGTACTGCACGTACAAATCACCCTTTTAGGCTGAACACCCTTTAGGTCCGTCAGGAACGCTAAATTTAGCTTTAGTCAGACAGACCCTAGCACCCTCTTCTTCAGCCTCTTCGTTTTTGGAGCCCAGCATGTCCGTGAGAGACACCGCCACAGCACGACGCCGCGCCTCGAACATGTGGCTGTACACCCTCATGGTGAAAGACGGGTCGGTGTGCCCTACGCGGTCCGCCACCGCGCGAGGCTGGACGTTTTGGTCGATGAGGAGTGAGACGTGCAGATGCCGGAGGTCGTGAAAGCGAACGCGGGGGAGCCCCGACTTTTTCCGGAGCGCGTACCAGACCCGGTCAAAGTTGCGCGGCACGAGCACGCCGCCGAACTCGTTCGTGAAGACCAGGCCGCTCTCCTCCCACGCCTCGCCGAGATAGTTCCGCTCCGTCTCCTGCCGCTTTTTATGCTCAGCCAGAACGGCGAGCGTGTCCGGGGCGACCACGACCCGCCGGACGCCCTTACGCGTCTTGGGCGTGCTGACTTCGTATTTGGCACCCTTGACTGTAATGATGGACTGCCGGACGGTGATAACGTCCCCCTCGATGTCTTGCCAGCGAAGCCCCAGGACCTCCCCGTGCCTCATGCCGGTGCTCAGGGCGAGATAAAAGGCCGCGAAGAGCCTGTGCGGCTTGGCGACCTCCAAGAAGTGCAGCGCCTGCTCCGGCGTCCAGAGGACCATCTCCTTAATTTCATGCTTCAACTTGTCCACGGCCTCCGCGGGATTGCGCGGGATAAGCCTCAACCGCACGGCCCGCTTCAGGGCGGTGGTGAGCACCATCCTGGCCTTGTTGGCGGCGTCCGTGCTCGTGCCCCCGGCGACCTCTTTCATCATCGCCTGGATATGCAGCCCCGTAAGTTTGGACATCTCGATACGCCCCACGTGCGGCTCGATGTAAAGCCGGACGTAGTCGGCGTAGAACTGGTGACTGCGCGGCTTGACCTCTAACTTCTTGTAGTCGAGCCACTGTTGAAGGTAGTGCGCTACCGTCGTGCGGGTGTTAGAGAAGGTGCCCGCGGCGACCTGCCCCTTTAGCTCACTCACTTTCTCCAGCACTTCGCGCTGGGTCTTGCCATAGAGGGTCTTGCGGACTTGTTTACCGTCATCCGAGTAACCCACGGTGACTTCGGCGGCCCAAACCACATAGGAAGTGCCGTCTTTACGCTTCTTAGTTCTCTTGAATAGCGTTCCTTCGCCTTTACCGCGACGTTTTGCCATTGTTGACCTCCTGGGTCGTTGTGAAAGAAGAAGGCCCATCCGCGCGGATGGGCCTCAGGTGACTTATGTTGGGTTGTGTGCAATTGTTAAGGCGGAGCCAGCCGGTTACCGGCTCCTGTGGTCGATCACGTTTGTCTCCTTTCTTCGGGTAGAGCGTCTTGGAACATGCGCTGCATGTCGGCTCCCCAGACGATGCCGTGCAAACCGAGCACGGCGGACATAGCCATTAACAGTTGGCTGGTGGCGTGGTAGTCCGACTCGTTCCGGGCAAGAGCTGCCAAGATGAACAAGGACAGGTTTACGGTGAGGGTGGGCATGGTGACTCCTTTGGATGGGGACCAAACATGTAAGAAAGTCGTGGTTGTGCGGCGGATAAACCGGACAAACCGCCAAGCTGCGGGTTCGTCCAGTTTGTCCGCCTGTCAAACGCGCGTTCCCGTGACGCTTAGCCGAGGGCAAGCTCCGGGTTGAGCCGCACGACGCTGCTCGGCCTCGCGCCGGGGTTGGGTTGCTCCTCCACACGCAGCCAGTGGTGCTCCGCGAGGATGGTTAGCGACCGATTGACCGCCTCGGCGTTACCGAGGCTGCGACCCTTGTAGATGTCGCGGACGTTCACGCCGTCTCTGATTTCGCCCCGCTTGATAAGGTCGGTGATGTCCAAAGCCCTGCGCAGGTCTGTATTGAGTTCGGTGGCGTAAATCTTCCTCGCGTGTTGCTCGGCGAGCCGCGCCCAAGCGAGCGCCATATTTAGCGCCTTGAGCGACACGGGGCCGGGCATCGCGCCGTCCACCACGTCGATCATGTGAAACACCAGGGCGAGACGCACCACCAGCGTTTGGAGTTTTGCCAGGTACGACTGAAAGGCGGGAGCCTCTTCGTAAAGTAGCGACTGAGAACGCGGCACGTGCTCGTCTAGCCACGTGTTGAAGGCGCTCTGGGCGTCGGGCGCGAAGTGCAGCGTGCCGATCCCATCCGAGCGGTCTGTTACAGCACCCACATCATCCGGCTGCAACTCCATCAGGCTGCGGTAGATATTGAACGCCCGCGCTTCGGCTTCCTTGTCGGGCTCCCGGTCTACCCGGTGCCAGTTGGGTGCCCGGTCGGGATAGGCGACGAGCTGGAATCGCTGCAAGAGCCCGTCCGCCCCGGTGTTCCCTTGGATGGCCCCGTTAACCAGTGGTTTGAGCTTGCCAGGTTGGATGCCGCCAATCACGGAGAGGTTGACCGCCGGGATATGCAGCGTGCCCCGACCGATACGGTCAAAGGTGTAGGACCCTTTGCCGTTCCAGGCTTCGAGCATGAAGGCGCGCTGGCCCTCGTTGCCGTGCTTGTCCATGTCCGCGAGTAGCCCCGCGAGTTCGTCGCGGTAGAAGAGCAGCCCCCGCGGGTTCTTAGCGAGCAAATCGCCGAGTTTTTCTACACTGGTGTCGTTGACGTACAGGCGCGGCTCCGGCACGTCATAGCTTTGGAGTGCCTGCATCTTCTCGACCAGCTCAGTCTCGATACTGCCGGGGCTGCCCTTCGCGCCAGCGGCCTTGCGCTTGAGCTGCCCAATCTCCAGCTCGGCGATCTCCTTCTTGACGCCCCGCCCCACCTGCTCGTCGCGGTGCTGCTCGATAAGTTCGCTCTGAAGTTCACGCACAAAGCGCATTCCTTCGTTGATGGCTTGCGTTTTGCGGGAGCTGGGAGGCGCGACCACCGCCCCCCAGAGGTTGCTGGTTTCCAGCCAACCCAAGTCATACTCCTTGGGATGCAAACCCACGACGCGACCTAAGAGGGACGCGGCGGCTACAACCGCGGCCACCGCAATCATCTCGATATGCACGCTGTGGCGCGCCGCGGCGTCAATGAGCCAGCCCCGCAACGGCTCCGGGAGCAGGTCGGGGGTCATGACGGGTGCGGGGGGCGTCAGGGGCGGCAGCGGCGACGGTTTCGGCCAGGGGAGCGCCCCCTGCTCGTTCGCCAGCGCGTCACGGAGCGCCGTCGGGGGCTCAACAAGTGCCCGCAACTTCTGTTCGTCATTGGGCTCACCAAAAAATTTATAGCTTTGCGCCACAAACCGCGCCTCCTCAAGAAGGGAGGCTGCCCGGTCATCCAGGCGGCCCTCGCTGTTGTACGCCTTGAGTTGTTTGAGGAGGCGTTTGACCTCCGACGTGTCGAAGGTGGGGTCGGCGGTAACATTCATGTTAGTTCTTCCCCGCCTCTCTGGTAAAGAAGTCGTCCACCTCGCTACGCAAGATGAGGAACTTGCCTCTTTTTTCGCCAACGCGTATAGCGCGGAGCCGCCCGCTCCGGGCGTACTCATAAAGGGTCTTGTACCCAATGATGCCGCCGATGGCGGCGTGGAATTCATCCACCGTTAACGCCTTGGGAAGGGTGGATTGGGTGTTAGAATCTTGTGAAAGATCAGAATACATAGAAGTCTCCTAAAAAGCTTGACCTCGCCAGCTCACACGGCAACAAAAAAGGGGCAGAACGTGCGTTCTACCCCTTTGGGTGGCTGTGTGAATTGTTGGGCCTACATGAACGAAGCCGCGGCGTTGGATTTTGCCGCGACTTGGTGAAGCCGTGCGTACCAAGGCCGTGGGATACTTTTCGGCCTTTACCTTCGTCTTAGTGGGAGCGTCAAAGCGCGTTTCAGTATCCTGTCAAAACGCCACATTTCACGGGCTTGAGAGCACCTTTGGGCTTTGAACGTTGCGGGATGGGTGCCAGAGCGTGCATCAGCGGGACCGCCTAGCACTGGGCTTTGGTGTGGAGCAATTACTTCATCTTGCACTCCTTTGTTAATGCTTACCCAGACGGGTGATGTGAGAATTTGAAAGACAACAAAAAGAGCGAGGTCAAGTAACCTCGCTCGTCCTATGATGATTTGTCAGGTCTCGCTACATGGGTTTTCCTTTCGAGTTGAAAAGCGGGATTTCTATGGTTGGGGCACGTCCTAAGCCAAACGTGCCGACGTTACAAAAGGGCGGCGGCCCAAGCTTTGCGCCAGGACCGCCGGAGAAGGGTCTAAGTTTTTGTGGCTGCGTTGGCAGCCGCGAGGGTATTGCCTACCCTCTACTTTCATCTTACGGATGCTGTCAAGGCCCCTTGTGCAAATTCCAAAAAAGCCGTCTCCCTGGGGGCACGGCTCACTTTGGCGTACAAACCTCCTGTTATGGTTTGGCCCCGCAGAGTCCAGGCAAAGCAAAAGGGCCAGGACGCTCGTCCCGCTCTTAATCTGTAAGTTGGGGTCTTGGGGGCGGCTCGCTCGTGTGGTGCCTTCGAGCTTGCTTACTTTCATGATACGAACCCTGTCAAGGGGGTGTAGATATTTCACAGGCGGGGCGGGTTTCCGCGTTTTCGCCGTGCCAGACGGTAAAAATCGGCCCCCAGCTTTTTATGTATCCGGCCGACTACCCATTTGGTAGCGTATGAAAATTTCTACTATCTCTTCAGTGTGGTTCTTTTTACGTTTGCAATATGCCGAAACGGATTTCGCCGGTCCGCCCTTGGGGCCTACCGACGTTGCAACGAGCGCGGCGGTCCGAGCTTCGTTCCGGGACCGCCGTGGAAGGGTCTGGGTTTCCTGCGGCCGCGTGCGGCAGCCGCGAGGGCGTCGTCTGCCCTCTACTTTCAGTATACGGATGCTGCTGAGTCACTTTGCGCAACCTTTGGGAATGCCGCATCCGGGCCAAAAAACAGCGTGGCCCGGTGATCTACCACCGGCATGGGCTAGCGCCCGTTCACCAGCGTCATGGCGGAGCCGCACGTACGCCGCCGTGAGATTGCGCGTCTGACTGAGGCCATCGTAGCAGAGCACCTTCCGGCGTCCGATCCCTCACAATCGGAAAAGGATGTTTACGCCTCCTGCCCTGCGTCCCGTAATTCTTCGAGGCAGCGGTGGCTTAACCCTTCCAACTCTCGCTGTTGCCGCGGCGACAGTTCTTCGGGCCGCACTTTATAGCCGGGCACGACCTGACTCTCGTCTTGGAGAGTGGCGAGTAGCCATACGTACCTCCTGACCGTGCTCTCCGGCCTCCGTTTCCCGGTCGCCTCCTCCAGGTCTCCCACCAACGCCTTGATGTTGACCTTGTGCCTGAGCTTCTTTTGCCTCGCCCGCGTTGCTGCCTTACTTATCGCCAAGTGTAGTAATCGCAGCTCCTGACAGGTGATCTCGAGCTTGCGCCCCCCTTCACCTCTGGGTAGCACCTTCGCCCATTCGTGCCCGAAGGCGTTGTAATCAGAAACAACCCTCGACACCCAGCTACGGGACTTGCCAAGCTCACGTGCGACCGCGGCCCCGGATAGGCCTGCTGAGGTGAGGTAGAGCGCTTTCCAGCGTTGCCTGAGAACGCTGTCACGACTGTTCTCGTAGCGCTCATGAAGTTGCGCCGATGTCAGATGCTCCTTGAGCAGGATCGTCTTTGGCATGATTTATGATGGCCGCTATTTCGCTTTTTCGTTGAGTCATTTTCCATTTTTATGTTGCGCCGTTTCGCTAAACGTACCTTTTGCCGCTTCTACAAACTTTTGTGCCGCATGTTTTCGGAGTGGGTTAGTGGTTCTTACGCACGGTCACCCCCCCAAGCGCGGCGAGTGAAGGGGCGCCCCGACGAAAGCCGAGGCGCGTAAGTTTATGTCGTGTGGCTAGCTAACGTCAGAACCCGCTCACGACCCGGTTCCTGCCCCGCTGCTTGGCGGCGTAGAGCCGCCTGTCCGCTGTTTCCAGCAGCTCCGACGCGCCCATACCGCCCGTCCTCGTCACCACCCCGAAGCTAGCCGTGACCGGCACGTCGTGCGGGTAAAAGGCCGCCTCGACGGCCTCCCGCAACCGCTCCGCCAGGGCCGCGGCCTCTTCAAGCTCGGTCTCCGGCGCGACGACCAAGAACTCCTCACCGCCCCAGCGCCCGAAGGTGTCACTCCCCCGCAGTAGGGGCTCGACCAAGTGCGCGACCTTTATCAACACCTCGTCGCCCACCCCGTGCCCGTAGGTGTCGTTGATGAGTTTGAAACAGTCTAGGTCAAAAGAGATGAGCGACAGGGGCCGCCCGTAACGCTCGCTCACCTTGAGTTTTGTGGCGAGCTCGCCCTCCAAGTAGCGGCGGTTGGGCTTGCCAGTGAGTACGTCCTTGTAAGCGATAAGGCTGAGTTCCCTCGCCTGGAGTTCGGCCTGCATATAGTCGTCTTTGCTCTTGGCGAGCACATAGACAAAACCTAAGAGAACCGCCAAGGCAATCTCGAACTGGACGAACCAGACGAGCTCCTGCTGATGAGCGCCCCGCAGCGCGTCGGGCAGCAACCGGCCCAAGCCGACGAGCGTAGAAACTCCTAAGAGCGCTAAGTTGACCCGCAGCCCCGTGCGGGTGGCGAAGACGAGGTGCGACAAGACCATGAGCACGAACAGGTTGAACATCACCGTGGAGACGAGCTGCGCCCAGGGTGTCTCGAAAACTTGCCCGCTGTAGAGGCTCAGCGTCAGTATCCCCAGCCAGAGAATGCTCAAGACCCAGAAGGTGCTCTTTTCGACCCGCCGGACGCTTCCAACGTCGCACCACAGGGTGACAAAGGCCCAAACGAGATAGGCACCCAGCAGAGGGAAGAGGTAACGCATGAAAGGGTCCATTGCCTGCTGGCTCCACCAGGAGAAGACCAGTAGGGGCAGACCCAGCCCGATGGCGATGAGGTAGACGGTGCGGCGACGGGAGAGCTGGTGCATGGTGTCCCCTAAAGTCTCATCAGGCCATAGGTGCTGAGGCTCGGCGTTGGGCTTACAGGTTTCGCTGTGCTTACCATAACCCTTGCAATAATCCTTGCGAAAGTGGTGGGTCATCAGAAAGGCAACTCCTCGTCACTCGCATCAAGCACTGCACCCGGTGTCTGTATAACGGAACTCACAACAGGCGCAACGGCGTCTTCGGGCTCGACCTCACCAACGCCGCCACAACAGGGGCAGGGCATATACATTTCCGTGGGCAGCCAGTTGCCAAAGTGTTCGTCGAAACATCCCGGCCCGCCGTCATAAACGAAGAAGCCCTCACCGTGGCAGTGAGGGCAGGCGAGTGGGGTATAGGAGTGTGAGGTGTTGGAGTGTAGGGTGTTCACGCCAGAACCTCCGCCGTGGGGCGCGTAGCCGTGACGCGGCCACAAAAGACAGAGTCAGGCTGAGAAGGGGGAGCTAAGAGTCTCACCCCGACCAGATACGCATCACCCCTAAGACGCGCTTGCTTGGCGAGCCCAAAGCCGTAGCTGAGGAGCAGGTGATGCACGCCCTCATAGCGGCCTAAACCTTCAGGTCTAACAACAGTGAGCCAGCATGAGGCGCTACCGCTCTCGTGAAAGGCACTAGAGCAGCGGGCGACGAAGTCGGCGGCGAGCCGGTCCACCTCCTCACTGGCGGCGTCGAGGTGGAAGTGGGTGGTAAGGGCTTCGAACAGGATGGACAGGTGCATGATGTTCTCCTTTTGTGAGATGGGTTGTGAAAGGGAAAGAAAAACGCCAGACCTGGCGGGGGCTGGCGCTCAAGGTTTATATGAGAGGTGCTGAAGGGCTATGTGGGTCTAGGTATAGGTACTACACCTATTCGAACACCAGCTCGGCTGCTGTTATCAGCGTGGCGCAGATACGCTCTGCTGTCTTGGAGGCTCTGTCCCCCGCCGCTAGAACTGTCTCTAATCCGTCAGCAGGCCACCGGGCGAGGTAAGAGAACCTATACTCGCTCGTGTCCAGCCCCAAGCGATAAAGAACTAAAAAGGCACAGCTCTCGGCCTCAAGCTTGGCGCGGGCGCTGTCGGTGGGGTCATGCAATAAGGCATGAGATACCAGATGCACAAAGGTCCTGAGCCTCTGTAAAGGCGACAAGACAGCGTGCAAGGAAATCTTGCCGATGTGAGGCCAGTAAGCCCCCAGCACCTGCCCCAGTTCCAGCTCGTGCTCAACGGTAAAGCCTTCGCCAACAGCAAACGCCTCTAAAGTAATCAGCGCCCGTTGTACCGCCTCACCATCGCCTTCTAAGCGCCTAGAGGTGGCAGGCGCTGCTACGGGGTCCCCCTCGGTCTGCGACACGTCATACACGTAGACGCGCTTGTAGCCGTTGAGGAGTTGCCTGCCTGGGTCGTCCGGGTCTTTCCGGAAGAGCGGAGCTAGGATGGCGATGCCTTCTTCTCCTTCGCAGACACAGCGGCCCAGCTCCTGCCAGCGCTTGTACCCGGCCACCAGCGTGGCGTCGGGACGCTGGGACAGAATCAGCGAGACGTTGAAAAAGCTGTAGGGGTGAAAAGCCTTGAACGCCAAAGCGGCTTTCCAGCCTGACGAGGACATGAGGTGGGCGGTGCTTTGGTGTAAAAGCTCGAGGGCCGCGGCGGTAGCGGTGGATGTGGCGGGAACGGGAACAGAAGAAGAGGTAGGGGTAGCGGGTATAACTTCGGTAAAGGTAAGCATGGGCATCTCCAAAAGAAAAAGCCCCACCACAAGGGCGGGGCGGACGAGGGTAAGGACGAAACGGACGTGAAGGACTAGCGGCGGCGGTAGGAACTGCGAAGGAAGCTACGGAGACGGTAAAAGACAACCGTTGAGAGGACGAAGAGCCAAAAGCCCGCCCACAAGGCAGCGAGCACCGACAAACCAATCAGGACATAAGGCGTTACCTCCAAAAAGGCGAAAAGGAGCGTGAAAGGGCGGACGAGTGAGGGAAAGAGGGCCGAAGAGAAAAAGAGAAAGAGTTCATGGGTAATGGTCATTGGTGCCTCCGGGGGGGTCCATAAGAACGCGCTGGTTCCTTTTCCCCTGCCAAAACCACGCGCTACCTACGTGGTCTGGGAGGGGGGGACCCTTACAACCCCGCGAAAAAATCTGTTGCGGGGCCTCATGTCCGGCCAGGGGGGTGCTGTTTCGTGAGAGAAAGTACAGCCGCGAAGTGGGCCTTCTCTGGGGAGGGGGTAGTTTCTCTTGCCATGACCCCTCAGGTCGGTGAGGCTGAACACTAGGGCAATTGGAAACCCTACTGCCCCTAGTTACAAGAAGGAGGAACAGCAATGGAACACGGGATCGGAAACTGCTTCGTCGGCCACATCGAGGGGTTCTGTCAGCTCTCGCCCAACCAAGACGCCGAGGTGCTCGTGCATAAATGGCAATCTGTTGGGGCCAAAGCTCGTTTCGAGCGAGAAACGAGGCGCTTATATGTCACCTGCCCCTTACCAGGCTTCATGATGCTGCTGCGGGACGTTGCGGATGCTCCTTTGCACGCTCAACACATCTATTAAGCGCTAATAACCTGGCAAGCGAACAGCAAGGTTAGGTTCGCTTGCCCGCCTTCAGCCATCAACTGTGAGTTTTTCCGGCAAGAACCGCGTTGAGGTTTTTACGGCGTAAAGCTACAAGAACTCCGTATGCTCCTCTGGTCTCTAGGAGGAGCGGATGCGTCGCCCACTGTTGTCTTTTCTTGTCGTGCTTGTTCTCGCCGCCTGTTCACAGCCCAACAGCGAACCGTCACCCACACCCAAACCGGAGCTACCAGTTACCAACCTCCGGCCCGCCGGTAGCCCCGACGTGGTGGTGCTGGCGTTCTCAGGACGTTGCGCCAGTACTCCCCACCCGCTCGACTGCATCCCGCCGTTCGACAACTACACGTATCTGGATGATGACTTTTCCGGTAGTACACCCGTACAAACCCGCCAGGCAATCGTGGCGGCTTTCGGCAGCCTCGGATACAGCGTCGAGTACGTAGACGTGTCCGCCTTTATCGGTACGCATTACAGCAACATGAGCGACGCTTACGAGCTTGGCTACGCGGAAGCCGAGGCTTACGTCGAGAGGGTGCAACAGGAGTGGGTGGCGGACTTCGACAACCCCACGCGCATCGTGCTGCTGGCGCACTCGCACGGCACCGTCTGGGCCAGTCTGCTCGCCTGGAACCATCCGGAGGTGACCTTCGACTACTTCATCTACTTGGACGGTATCTGCACCCAATGGCCACAGGATAATCTCATTAACAATCCGCTTGTCCAGACCTACTACGGGGGCGACAGCTCGCTCTATCCCTGGCCGCTAAATAAGACCGACTCGGTGTGCCAGCGGCTCGACGTGCCGGGTCTGCCTCTTCAGGACATCAACGACGTGACGCCCTGGAACGTAGCCTTCACCCTCGAAGTGCGCAGCAACAACAGCCTGCCCAACTACACCTGGGATGATGACCCCAACCACCGGCCCGACGCCTCGACCTCGAACGTTGCGACGGTTGAATCTACAGGAGAGAGCCACGGCGACGTGACGCACCGCTATGGCAGCGCCATGACGTGGGTGAGAGAGCTGATTCTGCTCAACGGCCTGCCCCAGTACAGCGCGCAAGGTGTGACGGCTGAGAGCGTGCCCAGCTTGAAGAGGGTGGCTGCGCCGGAGGGGTATCGCTACGTCAATCCTTAATGCTGACTAATTCTTTAATCCCTGCCATCACCAAACTTGACCAGAGCTCGCACCTCACCGTTTTATCTGAGATACTGAGCAAATGGAAAGAGACAAGAATCAGTTCGGCCCCGTCTTCTCCGGCGGTACGGATGTTTTCAGCGACGCCCTCGTCGGGTATACCGACGTAACGCCTGAGCATTACGTTCTTGGCTATAAGCTGGCGGCGGACAGGCTTGTCGCGGCAATGCTCGACGAGAAAGAGCCGCTTGATGTGCTCATCTACCCCACCTTATTCTTGTACCGGCATTACCTAGAGCTTTGGGTCAAGGCGGTTTGGCGCATGGCAGAACAACTGCACGGTAGGGATGATGACCCCCCTAAAAGTCACAACCTCTCAGTGCTTTGGGGCAAGACGGTAGAACTGTTGTCCGAGCATCCCGATGCCAAGGACTTTCCTGATTTGGACCTCGCTACCCACGTCATAGGCGAGTTTGCGAGTCTTGACAAAGGTTCTACTATATTCAGATACTCTGACAAACCTAAGCAAGAAGGAAAGAACCCGCTCGATGAAATAGGCCGCATCAACATCCGCCAACTGTTCGACGCGGTGAACGAGGCCGCGGAGCCCTTAGAGGGTCTCGCCGCTTGGCTCCTTGAGATACTCACTTGGCGACATGAAACAGGCTTGTAGACCAAGCGTTGGGCTACCAACGCTTTGGGACCCTTAGCGAAAAAACGGCGTAGCTTCCCCGCGGCAGAAGAGGGGGTGCTTGGCATCGCACAAGCCTCAAGGGTAGCGTGGAACTGGTAAAAACCTAGAAATGGGTGGATGTTGCCCCGCTCCGCGCCACCTGTGCAGGGAGTTCTATGGAGTACAGCCAGGTGGCGCAAAAATTTTGCGGGGCAGCCAAGCTGATGTACCAACAGCCACTTTGTGCTGTCAGGGTGCCAGTTTGAAGGAGTAAAATATTGCGCTGACTGACAAGAATAAGCGTGTAAACTTCTAAGGTATGATGAATCTTGAACCTTTACAACAGTTTTTCTGTGATCAGTGCGGCCAGCTTATCGAAGAACCAGAACATGGTTACGTCGAGTGGCACATAGATAACAGTGGATGGCACATTGTACATCACGCTAATTACAGCCCATTACAACCCGAAAAGAACTGCTATGCAGGTTTCGACAAGACGATAGCACTCACCCGCTTTTTAGGTCCGGCAGGCATGGCTTATATAATTGGGTTTCTTGATGTGGGAGAGCACCTTCCTGATGTTGAGAAACGCATCCGAGCGGCTGATATACGTGAGTTTGTCGAGTTTGTCCGGCGAGTCACTCTGCCTTATTACGAGGAAGCGCGTCAGTATTGGGATGAAGCGAAGCGCGGCGGATTCTTTGAGGGTGCTAACGAAAGTTGGCCTTACGCGCCCGATGTTCTAAAACAAGTCATTGAACGGTACGGAAGAGCAAGGGCTTACTGACACTGATGTGGGCGGCCTGGCTGCCCGCTCACTCCACTAACCTACGCCCAAAGCTTTGAACACGCCGTCCACCGGGTCGCTGTAAAAGGACGTCTGGAACTTGGCGAACAGCTCACCCGGCACCGTGCCGATGTTCGCGGCGTTGGCGGTCGGGATGAGGATGCGTTTGGCGCCGCAGTCGAACGCCACCTGAAGGCTGTTGGCGAGGTTGGCGACGGGGGTGACGGTGCCGCCGATGGTCATGTCGCCGAGAATCGCCATCTGGCTCTGCGCGCCCCGGCCGAGTGCCGCTCCGCACAGGGCGACGAGCACGGCGAGGCTGATCTGTTCGGGGTTGCCTGCGCCTTGCAGGTCGGTTATGGAGAGCAGGTAATCGTAGCTGCCCGAATTTATCGAGCCGCTGATCCGGGAGCTGTTGGCCTTGAAGTAGTTG
Source organism: Trueperaceae bacterium (assembly GCA_965214405.1). Lineage (GTDB taxonomy): Bacteria > Deinococcota > Deinococci > Deinococcales > Trueperaceae > CBDCCT01. The sequence continues at coordinate 2,447,617 of OZ243956.1, read as the reverse complement.
AACGCCACGTTAATGGCATCACGCACCCCGGCCTGGGCCGCGCCACCCATCTTGTTGAGCTTGCCGTTGCCGCCCACCACCTGAAGCTCGACCTTGTAAAGCCCAATCACGTCGTTGTGGCCGCGGCTCACGCCGTAGGTGTGCCCGGCGGGGAGGGGCTCGTTCTCGATGAGCTTGCCGGAGCTCTGCTCGCTCAAGCTCACAAAGGTCTCTTCCAGCGTGTCGGTGTCGATGTAGCTGAAATGCACGTCGTAGAACTCCATGCCGCCGAGTTTCTTGAGTTGCTCCTTGACGCGCCTGCGGAGCTTGAGGGCGTAGATGAGCACGTCCTCAACGTCCGCTTTGGTGAAGCTACTGTCCGGGAACAGAAGCTTGAGCATCCCCGACACCGTCTTTCTCACGCCCTGCACGTCGCGCTGTTTGAGCTGGTTGCCGAGCTTGAAGTGCGGGTCGAGCGCGTCCGCGAAAGAACGTTTGCGCATCTCCCTGAGCCACTCAGCTAAATAGTCCACGATGAAGCCGTACTGGAGCGTGAAGTTTTCGGGGCCGAACTTGGGAATCTCCCAGCCGGGGATATAAGCATGAAAACGGTCCAAGAAGGCGGTGTCAATCATCGCGTCGGGAAAGGGCGCGAAGAGGTGGCTGGTCTTGACCAAGGACTCGATACTCTGGTTGACGTTGCCGACGAACACCATGCTGGCGCCTGCGCTGATCTGCGCTTTGCCGCGAGCGAATGACCCCGACGCCATGTAATCTTTCATCATCTGCACGCCGTCTTTGTCTTTGAAATTTATCCCGGCCACTTCATCAAAGGCCACCACGTCCCACAAGCCGACCAGGCCGACCTGCTGGCGCGTCATGTTATAGAACAAGTTGGCGACCGTGGTCTGCCCGCCGGAAACTAGGATGGTGTTGGGGCTGATCTCTTTGTAGAGGTGCGACTTGCCGGTCGAGCGGGGGCCGAGCTCGCAGGAGTTGTAGTTGTTCTCGATTAAAGGCACCATGCGGGCGATGAGGTGCCACTTGCTCTCCTCTTCGAGCGTGGTGGGCTCTAGGCCGGTCGAGCGAAGGAGCACATCGATCCATTCACCCCGCGTAAACGCCTTGCGACCTTCGAACACTTCACTCATGTCCAAACCAGGCATTTGTACAGGCTTGAGGCTCGCCATAACAAAGGGGCTAGGTTTGTGAGAGGCGTCATACTCTAAACTCAAGATGCACCAGATGCCGCCCCCCAAAAGTTTTTCAAATTGGGTAACGTAAGCCGGATTGACTAAGATGTCGGTAACGCCCAAGTTCAAAAGGTGCGCCTCGTAGCGGTCGGCCTTGTCGTTGAGCGTCACGGTTACCCGGTCAATGACGGTAAAGCGCCCCTGCTCGCGGATGCGGCTCTTGACCTTTTCGGCCTCGTCGGGACGGACGTAGTTGTCCGCCAAGATTTTCTTGACCCTGGTGACACCCGCCTCGATGGCGATCTCGTCATCGGTGGCGCAGTAGGTGCCAAGCAGGTATTCGAGCACATAAACGGGGACGTTCGCACCCTCTCTGAGGCGCTTGGTGAGGTCTTTACGGACCACCCGGCCGGGGAACACCTCATTAAGCTTGCGGTCTAGGTCTGCGGGTGCGCTCCCGACGCCGTTCATCTGAACGTTACTCATACTCAAAACTCATACTTAAACTCAAAAGTCTCCGAAGTCGTCGGTCAATACGAGGTTGATCTGCCAAGTTTCGCGCAGGATTTCGATGTCGTCTTCCGCGTCCATGATAACCAAGTAGTACGGCTTATCGCGCGCAATATTGCTCACGCCAATATTCAAGCGGGCGATGTACTCTCGGTCGGTCGCCTGGGTGGCGGCGCTCTCTAGGTTGAGGGGGTAAGCGTTGGTGATGGTCGCGCCCGCCTCGTCAACGAACCTGACAAGCACCTGCCGCGGTCTGACGCGGCCTCCTGCGGGTTCAGCTTGGACCAAGCGGACGGTGAAGTGGTTGTTGGTTATTTTGCGGGTGGTGGTGCTCACCCGCACGCCGACCTTATGGCTGGGTCCGTCGTCGCCTTTGCTGGCGCGCACGTGCTTGTAGGTCAGGAGCGGCACGCACACCTCCTGGAGGCTGGCGCCGCCGTGGACATACTGCGCGCCGCCGCCCTGCACGGCGTAGCGGAGGGTGCCCCTGGGGCTCTGGGCCTCGAGCCCTCCAAGATAAGAAGGGCTAAAGGTCTGGGTGCCGCCCGGACGGCTCAGCTCGCTGCCGAGGGTGTGCCGCCTGCCGCTGTCAAGGATGCGCCCGCTCGCCCTTTCCACCTTGTCGTGCTGCGTGAGGGGCTGGTGTTGGTACAAAAAGCCGTGATCGCTGGTAACGAGGATATTGGTGCCGTTTAGGGTGTTGGCTATCTTGCGCACGATCTGGGTAAGCTCGTCCACGGCCCGCTCGCAGGCCGCGAACACGTTCCGTTCGCTGGGCCTATGGTCTCCGGTCGCGTCGATGATGTTGTGGTAAATGTAGATGACGCGGTGAGGTTGAACGGCGGCGCGGCCCTCTTCACGGCTCATGGCGAGAAGGTCCGCGGCACCCACCGCCAGACTGCTTACACTACCCGCGTTGAGAACGGCGTTGCGCCCCTCCAGACCCTGGGTGGAGCGCCCGTCCGCGAGCACGTCGCCTTTGTCGGTGAGGCTCAGGGTGGTGTGGGGCAACAGCGAGGCCATACCGAGTTTGGTGATGCTCGGCAACACGCCCGCCAGGGGTATGAGCGTCACGTCGCCCCGCAGCTCGGTGATGAGGCTCGCCTGAACGTCGGCGGCCACTTCGTAGCGCAGCGCGTCGGAAACGATGACGAACACCTTTTCCCGGTCGTTGCGGTCCAGGACCGTTTGGACGTGATGTGCGTAGAACAGCCACTGTTTGGAGCCGTGGGGGTTCCACCCGTCCCCCGCTGCCTGAAGGGCGTCTGACCACGCCTCGCCGAGGGGTTCTAAGAAGGAAAAAGTATAAGCGCGCTCAATTTTCTCGGTGAGCCCCCCCAACACGTCGCCGCTGACCTGGTCGCTGGCGGCGACATAACGGCGGTAGGAACGGTCTATCTGGTAGTAACGTTCGGCGTAGCCCCCGAAAAGCTGGGCCACGCTGCCGCTAAAAGACGCGCGTTCGCGCCCCAATAACGTGAAATCAAGCGCGGCACCCAGAGCGTCGTAATGATGCCTGTACGTCTCAAACCAGTAGAGCGGCTTGCGGTCGCTCAGCCACCCTTGTAAACGCGTCTCAGTCCCCGTTTGGGTTCCGTCGGCTTCGGTAAGGCGCTCGGTTAGGTACTCAGTGACGTGCTGGATGAGCGCCTGGTCAAACACCTCGAACGTCTCGACCTTGCTGTAGGTGTCGGGGCTTAAAGACGCAGCGAAAGCGTGCAGCCCCAGATCACCCACAAGGCTGCCGCTCAACGCGGCCCAACGGGGAGCGTCCATAGTATGCCGCAGCCAGGCATCAACAAACACGTATGCCTTGGCGCCCGGCTGGATGAGTTTGCTCCCGAACCCTTCGGGCAGCGGCACCCTGAGGTCGTGCTGCACATGCGTGAGGGCAAGGCGGACGAAGAGGTCGCGCAAGGTTGATGTGTCTTGCACACCGAGCCCCCAGTGCGCGACCTCCCAGAACTCCTGGGGCTCAAAATACTTGACGAGTTCTTGCCAGGGCGCGTTGTGCGCCTCGGCAAGACCCGCCATGAGCACGGCGCGGAGGAGCAGGCCCGCGTCCGCGACCCTAAAGCCGAGCGTGGCGCACATCATGGCGAGCCGCAGGTCCATCTCACTGCTCTCTTTGGAGAGCCCGATGGCGTCTAGGGCTTCAGTGCGTTTCTTGGCGTTGAAAAACGCCAGATGACGCCTCAGGTAGCCCTCGAGACTTCTCTGGTGCAGGCCGTACCGCCGAAAGAGAAGCGCGGCGCGGTCCGCAGAAAAACGCTCCGCCTGTTTTTGCAGGTCTAAAAGCCAGTTCTCGGTCACCGGGGGTTCGGCAAAGGGCGCGTAAAGCAAAAAAGAGGTGGCGGGCTGCTCGACGAGCACCCGGTACTTGGTGCTAAAGGGCGTTCTCCCCAGCTTGACCTTGTCAATGCCGCTGGGAAGCGTGAGTTCCTCAAAGGCGCTCTCGAACTCGGCGCGTTCGTCGTACCAGAAGACGAGCTGGCGGGGTTTGAGCGTGTCGGGGATGAAGAGGGCGGCCAGGGTGCGCTCGATTTGGGTAACGTCCATGCCTTAACGGACTCTCTCCACCGTCAGGCCGGGATGCGTGACCGCGTCCCACGCGCGTTCAGTCGTGAGGACGTTGAGCGCGTCCCTGATGCCCAACACCAAACAGGCTCGGTCACCCAGCGACAAGCCTAAAGACTGCGTCTCCTTGCGCAGTTCACCCGCCGCGTAGGCTAGTGCCTCGTCAAAGGGCGCAATCTCCAAGCCCAGGCCCCCAACCGCCCGCCTGATGTCCGAGGGGGGCATACCGCGCTCGGTGAGCTTGCTTACCACTTCGGCTAGATTGACCGCGCCTATAACCGCCCCCGCGGCCATACGCGCCTCGACCCGCTCAGCGCCGGGCTCGCTATTCAAAAACGCCAACAGCGCGGACGCGTCCAAAACGACGCTCACTCCCTCGACGCCTCTTCGCGGCGGTCTTTGAGGAGTTCGTCGGAGAGCGAGACGCCTTCGGGAACGTAGCGCCGGACGAGCGCCTGCGCCTGCCTATAGGCGCGCTTGCGGCTCGAGAGCCGCAACTCCCCGTCCTCCAAACGAACGACGAGTTCGTCGCCTTCCTCGACGCCGAGCGCCTTACGGTACGTGGCGGGGATGACCAACCTGCCATTGGAGCCGAGCTTTACCGTGTCAGTAGCCATAGTGGCAATATATCACTGATTTGGTAATGCTCGTTTGCTTTAGTAAGCTTCTAATCTGTACGTGCTCTTAACTTACCAATATAGTATGTGCCGGAGGTAAGCGATGACCGAGGGAAAGGTGAGCAGCAAGTATCAGTTGACGCTTCCCGCCGAGGTGCGCAAAGCTTTAGGCGTCAGACCCGGTGACGCGGTGCGTTACGAGGTCGAAGGGAGCAGCGTGCGTGTGTCGGTGGTGCGTCCTGAACTGGGTGACGTTCTTGACGGCGTGCTGGCCGACTATGACTTCACCGCGCTGGGGAACGCGACTCAAAACGACGCAACCCGTTACCTCCGCGAAGAACGCGGCTTAGACAGCACCCAGGATGATTAGTGTTGACACGAACCTCATCTTGTCGGCTCTAAACCGCTCCGACGTTAACCACCGACGCGCCAGGGAGCATCTGGTAAGGTGGGCGCGTCTGAGCTGCTGGTCGTCTCTCCCGTTGTTTACGCCGAACTTATGGCCTCGCCCAACCGGGAGGGCGTCATGACCTTTTTGGAGCGCGCTGGTGTATCAGTTCTTTGGGACACGCCGCCGAGCGTCTGGGAGCGGTCGGGCTCTGCTTTCGGCGCGTACGCTGAGCATCACAAGCTGAGCGTGATCACCTTCGACGACACGGCGTACAAGGCGGTGTTTCCAGGGTTGAGCGTGCTCGGAGCTGACTAAACGAGCGTCCTCAGTGCTAACGACGCCAAGGGTAGTCATCACTCCACTGCACTAACGACCACACGCTTCATGCGCTCGATGACGACCGGCGCCCTCGCCTGGCTGGCGGCGTCAGGGGGCAAATGTTCGGGCACGGTTTCGGTAAAATGTTCGTCGGCTAACAACGTGCGAAACTCATCAGTAACAAAGGCCCGCACGTCTTCGGGAGCTCCCCGCACCTCCTCGACAATTTCGTCTCGCCCGTCCAAAAGGATGATGATGTCTTCGAGGTCGTGGCTGAAACGGTAGTCTCCTTTGCCGCGACTGTGGAACGCCTCGAGCTTCGACGCGATGAGATAGGGGGTGGTTACGCGACGGATCGTGGTGCCGTCCGGCAGGACGGTTTGACGCGCGTGCCTGATGATGTCCGGGTACCAGCGGTTCGAGAAGCCCAAAACGGATTCGTCTGGCGGCATGATGTCCACCGTTACACCGTCGATGCGCCAGCGGCAGACGGGGTCACCCTCGTTCATCGGTTGTGTGAATCCGGCGCTTCGCAACCTCTCCTCCAGTGCGCTGTAAGCGGCTCTGGAAGTTTCCGGCGTCAGCACGTCAACGTCGAACGTCTCTCTCGGTTCGGGGGCGGCTGGGTCGGTCAAGAACAAGCCAATCGTCGCGCCGCCGACGAAAACGATGTCGGTGATGCCCAACTCGGCCAGCCTGTTGGCGACGCGGCTCAGGCTCTCGGTGATGCCTTTCACCCTAAGCGCTTACGCAGTTCTTCTTCGGCCAAGCTACGTTCCCTCGCTCTGCCGATGCGGATAGCGTCTACCAAGGCCAAAAGCTCGTAAAGTTGGAGGTCACGCTGCGCCGTTCTGGGGACTTCTTGGTGTAGCGGTTCCACGGCTTGCCCCCGGACGCTGCCCTGCGGGTCGGGCCAAACGTACACGTCGCTGCCCTGTCTTATCAATTGGTTGAGGGGTGGCGCGGCGTGAGCGGTCGGCATCCCTCTGGTCATCTCACCCGGCTTAACGTAATAAACATACCGGACCCCGTGTATGACGAACTCCAAAATGGCCGCCTTCCTTGGTGTCCGATCCGTTGTAACCAACCCCGCTTGGAAGGCACGTTCAAACGACCGGTAGGCGCTTGACGCACTTATATGGAGCTCCTTAGCTAGTGCTTCGAAGCTCGAGCTTTGCTCGTGCCAAACCACAAGCTTCAAAGCGACAAGTAGGTCGAGCGGCTGTAACACACCTTGTATAATAGCATTCCACATTCCGGAATGCGCGAAACCGCATTTGTATGCAAATATCACGTCGCTTCTGCTAGTAGGTCCCTTTTCCACTGCGACGCCTTGTAAAGCCCCTCCAGCTTGAGATACCCATCCTCATACACCACACCGCCCACGGTCTCGTCCCCCGCGAAAAGCGTGTAGTTATAGGCCACACCGTCGTCAAGGTCGAGCGCGATGCGCCTGTCAGCGTAGTGCTGGAGCCTGTCTTGAAACGCCAGCAACTCCGCCACCTGCTTTTGAAGCTTCGCTACTCTCTTCCCCTCGGCCCTGGCCGCCGACCCCGACCCCGACAGGGTCGCCTGCGCCCGCTCGGCGTCTCTTAACTGGGCTTCTAACTTACTTTGCAGGGGCAGCACGTACTCGTTACGCATCCGCGCCAGCGTGTCGGGCGTATAGCGGTGGAGGTACACGAGCCCCCCAAAGGCGTTCTCCGGACCGCTCGTAAAGAGCCAGTAGATGGGCCTTTTGTTGTACGTGCGCGCGTGGTCGGTCACAAACTCTTGGACGAAGTAACGCCTGATGCGCTCCACCGCCCCCTCGCCCGCTCTAAGCGAGAGTGCGTCTCCCACAAAGTCCAGATTCTCCCCCAGATGCTCCGGCCCGAACGCGACCCTCAAGAAGTCCACAAAGCGCGACACGATGTCGTCCTCGAAATACGCCTCGTCGGTCACGGGCAAGATGCCGTCTTTGTCGGGCAAAAAGCCCTCAAACTCGGACATGTCGAAGCCCCCGCCCGCGAACCTCAAGCCCGGTTGAGAGAGCGAATAGCGCCCCATCATGCAGCCCACCGCGTAACTCAGCAGGCTTTTAACGTCCCCCTCCAAATCCGCCCGGCGGACGGTGATTTGCTCCTCCGGCACCTCCTTTGAAAGTTCGTCCCCCAGCCCGTACGCCTCTATCCAGTAGCGGTTGTTCTCCTCCTCGAGCCGCTTGAGTTCACAAAACGCCTCGTCTGCGGTTCTGCGCCACGCTTCAAAGGCGGTGGAGAGGCGGGGGGTGTTGTGGCGGAGGAGGGGGTGAGTTCGGAAGTCCCAGGAGGTTTCGAAGTTGTCCCAGTCTGTCTGGGAAAGTTCTAGTGTATTAGTAACAATCTTCTGTAATGCAAGATTGTAATTCGCAAAGTAGTCTTCCTCATAAGGCAGCTTTTCAATGTCTCCAGTCAAAAAAGTTAGTGAAGGAACAAGAAATTTCAAAAAGTGCTGCGTTACGTTGGAATTTAAGTATCCTAATAGTGAGAGCTTATTTTCGGTAAAAGCACATGGACCAGTATCGCCAGGTATGACACCTTCGGGCATGAATCTGAAAGCTGTACGTCCTCCGCTAAGACGAGACCATGTAACAGCGGACTGAAAGTACAAATGTTCGCTTGGAATTATTGCTTTTCCAGTATCTTTTATTGCTGAACCATTGCTTGCCCAATCAACTACGGAATCAAAATTTCCATACCACCGCCTATAATCACCACCGTTATTAAACCTAAACCACGTTTGCGAAGAAGCAATACACTCATCACGTTCTTCCTTATCCCAATGCGTTGAATCTTTTAGAACTTCAAACCATTGCCGAATAAATCTCTGAGCATTTCCAGTTTGTAATCCCCTTCGCACGGATATAAAGTCGCCTAAACTTTTCGCTTCAAAAGCTCTACGAGTTATAGGAGAGAGCCAGTAGCCAAACATGCTGCTGGGCAAAGCCTTGAAATCTGCCGATTTTATGACATAAAGATAATTAGGATGGTTAAAAAAGCTTTCTTTCTCTTCGGAACTGCCAAAGTCCACCAGGCGCGCAAAGGTCGCGTGGGTGCTTTCGGGTGCGGCGTTGCGCACCGTGAAGGTCGTGGACTGCACCACCTCGCCGCCGATTTCAGGAAACGCCCTCGGCCCCAAGTGCAGCATCGTTTCTAGGCTGTAGTGGTCCAATAGGTGTTCGCGCAGGCTCTCGTAGGAGCTTAGGAACATCCAGGCGTGCTGGTTAATCATGCCCATGACGCCCCCCGGCGCGGTTAGCTCCAAGGCCCGTTCCATAAACACCGCGAAAAGGTCGCTCTTGCTGCGGGGGTAGGTGGCTGTCACAAAATCTTTAATAACATTGTTGAATCTCTTACTACCCATGTACGGTGGATTCGCACCTACCACGCTGTAGCGTCTTGTTAGTAGCCGCGTTTGCATTATGAGTCGCCGCAAGCGGGGTGCGTCCACGCTCACCTCTTGCCTGCCGCTCGCCTCGAACGCGGCCAACTGACCCTCCAACCGCTCAAAGTCCACAGCGGGCGGGGTGATGAGGGAGCCTAAGTTGTCGGCGTCCTCGAAAGCCTTGAGGAGGGGCTGCCAGTCGTCCTCTTTCAGTTCGGGCGTGTTCGGCAGGGCGAGGCCGCGCGTCGGGAGGGTGTGCGTGACGTTTGAGGGAGGCGGGTCGCGTAAAACGCGGCGGCTCTTTCCGCGGGCCTTCATGAGCAGCGCGAACGAGGCGAGCTGGGCGGCGCGCTCGTCGATGTCCAGCCCGAAGAGGTTGTGCTCTAAGATGAGCGCGGGGATGTCGCGGTCGGCGTAGCCCGCTTCGGTGTAGATGAGAAAGAGCAGGTCAAAGGCGTAAACCAGGATGTGCCCGCTGCCGCAGGCGGGGTCCATGAGGGTGAGGTCTTGGGGGCGGACGGGTTTGTCCGGTTTGTCCGCCACGCCTTCGCCCTCGTTGGGCAAAAAATAGGGCATGTGCTCCCGCAGCCCGGACTCCGGGTGGGCCTCCAACCAGAGCCGCCCCAGGGAGTTCTCGACCATGTAGCGCACAATCCAGTGGGGCGTAAAGAGCTGCGTAGCAGCGGGGATGTCCGGGGCTTTGTACGCGCCCTTGGCCTTCATCACCTCGTCTTTGCGCTCTGAGATATAGAACTGGTAGAGCCAGCCGATGATTTCGATGTCTCGCCAGCTCTCCTCGGGGATGTCGCGCTCGAGCCGCCGGACGATGGACCCCTTGTTGAGGAGGTGGTGAGGCAAAAAGAGCGCGGCGTAAGGCTTGCCGCCAAACAAAAAGGGCAACGTCTCGGCGAGCTTTTTGCACTCGTGAACGAGCAGGTTGCGGTAGACCGCCTCATCGCCGCCTTTGCGCCAGGTGTCGAGGTCTTGCAAGCTCACGCCCGCAAATTCGCCGCCGGAAACGAGCGCGGCGGCGTCTCGAAGGAGGTCGGGGTCCACCACGCCCTCGGTCTCGCTCGACAAGGAGCGTCCGGTGTAGCCGTTCACCTCCATATAGCGCAGCGCGGTGAGGCGGTTGAACCAGGTGTAGGCCATTTCGTCGGTGAGGGACTCGAGGGCCTCTTTTGCCCCCAAACCCCGGCGGCGTTTCTCGCCTAAGTCAACGCGGAGGTCCCGGTAGAGCGCGGCGGTATGCGCGTCATAGGTGGAGCCCGCGACGGTCATGCCGCCCGCGACGAACTGGGGGGGCTCGAGGCCCTTGCGGGTCAGCCCGTAGCGGGAGGCTGTGGCCTCCATCTGTTCGCGCAGGTGGCTACGCGCCCAGGTGGCAAACTTTTTGACGGCGTTTCGGTTCATGCGCTTTCCTCATTGGAAGGGTTTTGGAGTCGTTCAAAGAGTCGAGAGTTAGAAGTCATGGTCACTCGATGCTAACCCGGTGCCCGGCGCTCAGTTCGTCCAAGAGCGCGGTTCTCAGGCGCTGCACGTAGGTTTCTACATCGGCCTCGCTGTCCAAGACGCTCTTGCTGGTGTGGGTGGCGGGCCGAAAGGTGACGATTGTTTTGACGGGCGTGGCGCTCTCTCGCGCCTGCGCGTTGAGGTGTTCGATAATCCGTTCGCGGACCCCCTTGCGAGCTTCTTCGATGTAATTTTTGCGCGCCAGCACCGCGTCGATGCTCGGTGCCGCCGCGATCTCGTCCTTGAGGGCTGTGAGGGGTTGCATAAATGGCGACACATCCTCTGCCCCCTGCTCCTTGGCGTAGGCCGACACATCATTGCACGCCCGCCCCCACGCGTGCAGCGCCTCTTGCCGCCTCTTTTCGCGCAGTTCGTTAAGGTGCGTCTCGACGGGGGAGAGCAGGAGCGCGAGTTCGGGGATGTCCTTGGTGGGGTCGTCTTTTTTGAGGATCGCGCCCGCGCGTTCCACCTTAGCGGTCAGCTCGTCGTCTCTTAGGTAGGGGAGCTCCGGCTCCAGAGCCCGCAGGCGTGCTCTCGCCCGGTCAAAGGCGTCACGCTGGCCCCCGAAAAACGACTCGATGGGCTCGCTCTGGATAGCGAAGTCCTCAAAGTCCTCCGCAAGCTCCCGCAGGGTTTCGAAAAAGGCCGCCGCTTCGCGGGGTTGCCTCAGCTTTTTCAGGAGCGTCTGGTGGGCGGCTAAGGTGCTCTGGAAGGGGTAGTTGCCCTCTCGCGCGATGGTCAAGTAGCGGTCGGTGTCGGCGGCGCGCTTCTCGAGCACGCTCTCGTACTCGGCGTAGAGCGCCTGGGGCTCTGACGCAGGGACGGGCTTACTGAGACACTTCTGGGCAAGTTCGCGGGCAAGGCGCAGTGCCTCGGGATTGACGCCCCTTGGTACGCGCACGGTGTAGGTGTCGAGACCCGATTTGAGCCCCATCTTCTGCACCAGATCGGGTTCGTTAAGGTTGACCGTCCCCTGAGCGTGCCGGAGTTCCACCTTACCTTGCAGCAGCAGCTCGGCGAGTACACCCTGAACGTCGCGCCTGGCCCAGCCATAGGGGGTGACGCTAAAGTGCGCTTCTAAAGCGCGCAGCGTTACGGTTTCATGGCGGCCCCGCCGTTCGGTGAGCCAGTGGAGCATTTCGCTCTGCGCGAGGCTGTTGGGCATCTCACCGTCCATGTCCGGCTGCACTGCGCCCGCGCCCTCACGCAACATCCCTTCGATGTCGCTTGTTTCGTAGGTTCTTTTGACGTACTGAAGTTTCGTGTAGGTTGTCTCGACAAGTTCCTTAAGACCCGCCGTCAGCACATCCCGCGCGGACGATCCGGTAGCGGGTACCTTCGCGCCGCGCACGAACACCGCCGCCTGTGTGATGAGCTGCCCAGTGGCGGTGACGACGCGGGCGCGCCGTTCGCGGTTTTCATCGGCCCTGGTTTGTAGGATGGTGCGAACGGAGGAGCTTAGGCCCTCGCTGTGTTTCTGCTTAACGTAGCGGTCCGTCTTGACGTACAACCGTAACTCCTCGAAGGGCGTGAGGTCGTCCGGCAGGCGCACGAGCACCACATTGCTGCCAGAGCGCAGGAGGGCGTTGGCGTCATCTATGTATTCACGATAAGTGTCGCCCTCCGGCGTGACGATATGCAGCGTCATATCGTCCGTTTGGCTGCCGTAGGTCTGTTCGTCGAGCTTACGGTTGAAGGGGTAGTCGTGCCGGGCGTCCAGGCGGTACTTTTTAACGGTAAAAAGCTCTTCCCACACGATTTTTTGTAGTTCGTTTCTCACCTCACCGGGGTTGATGGTGAAGTTTTTGATCTCCCGGCCTACGTCCTGCTCCTCGTTGGTCAAAAATTCGAACGCGTCGCCGCTACGTTGGACGAGGGTCTCCCGCTCCAAGCGCCCTAGCGCCCCCTCAACCCTTTTCTGGAGCGCGGGGCGGTCCTCGTCGATGTGGCTCAGGGCGAGGGACGTGAGGTTCTCGGCGGTGCCCTTAATTTCCTTGACGTACTTGATCATAAAGAGCACCGACAGGAGCTGCTCATCAAAGGGATGCTCCAGTCGGCTGTTAGCCGCCGCCTGCGTGATAACCAGTTTTATGGGGGCGTCCAAGAATCTCTCAACGGCTGGGTAAAACGCCCCGAAAGGCACTAGAGTGCCTAGCTCACCGTCTTTAGCGCGCTGTGCGGCAAGCTGAAACGCGTTGAGCATTGAGCGTTCCCCCTGCGATAGGTGTTTGCCCGACGCGCCGTGCAGCCGGACCTGCGTAAAAACGCTCTGCAAGAGTTTGAATTGGTACGGCACAAAGGGATAGCTCTTGACGAACTCTTCGGCGCTACCAAAGCCTGGCATGTCTGCCGTGCCACTACTGAACCTGATTTGGTTCTTGAGGACTTGCTCCTTGGTGGCGTAGAGTGCTCTAAGTGCGTCCGCTGCGTCTGCCGTTTTTTCCAGTAGGCGCAGCTTGATGACCTCATCGGTGTTCGCCGACGATAAATTGAGGCGCGTTGCGAAGCGCCCTTGAATTTTTGAGAAGTCGTTGCCCTTTACGCGGTCTTCGGTAATGATGTCGATACCTTCTTGCGAGGTGACCATCACCCAAACTCGCCCCTCGCAAAAGGTGCCCAAGTCCTCAACCACGGTCTGTAAGTTGAGCATCAGGTCGGAGTTCTCGCCGACGTATTGCCCGACCTCGTCCACCATAAAAACGACTTGATGACCCTTGGGCTTGCCCTCTAAGTATGCTCTGACGGTCCTTGCAAACCCCTCGACGCTGATATGGTATGACTCCCCAATACGCTCGAACGCGCCCCTGGCGGCTTCCTCACTGAGACACAGCCCTCCCTGTAAAGCGGCGACCACCTCATCTTCGCGGAAGTCCCAGTTCTCCCGGTCTTGTTCCCAAGCCTTGCCGGAAGCTTTTTCGTAAGCCGCTTTGAACGCCGCGTAGGAGCCGTCTTTGTCCAAACGGCGCTCGAAATCAGCGACCTCCGGCGCGGTGCCAAAATAGCCTCGGTGTTCGTTAAAAACCTTCATGAACACTTCGACGATGCCCTCTTTGCGCGCCTTGCTGGTTACATCGGCCTTCGAGTCGATGTTGAATAAAATAACGTCCTTACTGACCTCGCCAGCGCGCTGCATGGCCGCGTACAGTAGGGGGTCTTTAACGGCCCCTTCAAAATAGGCGAGCGCTTTTTTGCCCGACGCTTCCTTGTTGTCGAGCAGGTACGACAGGATTTTGAGGAAGTGCGACTTGCCGGAACCAAAAAAGCCCGAAATCCACACGCCTACTTTGTCTGTCGGGGTGGTAAGGGCGTCCACGTATCGCCGGTAGAACGCGTCGAAATAGCTTCTCAGCTCATGCGTGACGATGTATTCGCTTAGCTCCTCGGTGATGGTGGCGTCAGAGAATTGCCCCACCTTGATGACGCCGTTGATGTTGCGCTCGATGTCTTTTGCAAAGATGTTCACGCTTTCCTCACCATCTCCTGTAGCAGGGGGAACGCTCTATAGTAATTGTCGTCCTTGAGTTCGTCAAACAGCCTGAGCTCTTGCCCGGTGTATGAGCCGGGGAAAAACATGACCACCGGCACCTTGTCAATAACCGGATGTAGGTTGTTGAGCACCGTGTGCGAGCGTAAGAGGGGGTAGGCTGCCCCGACACCCGTGATGAATACCAGGTCGTGAGGCTCGCCGAGTCGCGTCTCGATAAGCTCGGTGATTCGCTCCGGTCTGACAATCTTTTTGAGCGCCTTTTCCAAACCTGCCGACCCCTTCTTTTCTTCTAGTTCAAAAGCCTGCTGCAAAAGGTCGCGCGCGCTCAAAAGCTCGAGGGTCAGCTCGTAAAGGTTAAGGTTGACTACCTTTACGCCCGCGCCTGCCAAGCGGCCCTTAAGTTTTGGGACGAAACCCCCAACGACAGGCTCGAACTCTGGAGCGTACGCGAAGATGTAAAAGCCGACCTCGTTCCCAATGCCACGGTTGCTCAAAAATTCCTTGTCGGACAGCGTAACAAAAAGCCCCTCCAAGCGTCTACCAAAAATCTCGCGTGACACCTAGATCAACACCTAGAGCGCGTTGCGGTCGAGCAAAAGCGCCAAGAATTCCCCGCGGCCCGCTCGGACGAGTTCGTCACGTAGGGTGCTGGGTACAACCTGAGGTTGGATAGCGAGGCCACCGGAAGCTTTAGTGAGAAGACCGGCTTGCAAACACATGGTGATGATGTTGCTCCGTGATTTGCCTAGTGTGGCCTCGCTCCACCCAGCGATGTCTTGAACTTGTTCGCGCTTACGCCCAAAGAAGGCGTTCACCTCGGCGGGCGGCAAGGTGGTGGAAAAGCGCCGCACCTCCTCTAAAATTACCTCAGCGATAAAGTCACGCAGAAGGTGATGCTTGAGCAAGATGAGATAGAGGTTGATGAGCTGCCGCAGCTCGAGGCTTCCTTCAGCCAGCCCCACCATCAGCGGGGCTGGCGCGCTACTGAGACGTTGTTGAACAGCCCCCAGCGTGGTTTTGCGACTCCACTTTGAGGGCAACTGGAACAGGTCTTCTTGCTGTACGCGCCTACGCAGTTCGTCCTGAGACACGCCTTGTAGAAGGAGTCTGGCGGCGGTGCTGACCTCGCGCAGGAGAAAGCCCTGGTTGGTGTAGGCCACGTATTTCTGCCGGATGGGTGGGTGCTTAATCATAGTAATCATCAGCAGAAAGCCGCTCGTGAAGGGCCATTTACGCCCTTAAGTACGTTTGTATCTGCTCTCGCTATGTAGAGGCTGGGGTGTCGTGGCATCCGTACAGTCTACCTTTGAAAAGTCCTGAATGACTCTGAAAGGTTGAGTCAAGTTATCTGCAAAATCGACTTTTTCGAGAATACCGCTTGCATAAGATGAACTCTAAGGCAGCTTCTCATCACCTTTAGATTGCGTACGGATGCTCCATTAAGCATACGTTTGCGCTCAGAATCATAAAACACAAACAACTTGACACAACCTTTACTACGACATTCCGCACGTCCAACACCCGAAAGCGGAATAAAACGAGGTAGAGCCGGAGCCGCTTTAACGTGTTTTGTGCCAAGCTTGAGGCATGGCACAGTACGAAAGCAAAATCATGGATCATTTGGGGCTAGTCGCGGGCATGTTCGATGAGCTGGGAGTCGGCGTGATGATCGACCAGCACCCTTCCGCAGGAGTGCGGCAAGCGCATCATCTCGGTAGGCGACGCGGTGAAAGCGATGGTTCTAAACGGTTTAGGCTTCGTGAACCAACGACTTTATCTGGTCCCCAGCTTTTTCGAGAGCAAACCGGTGGACAGGCTCATCGGCTGGGGCATCCTGCCGGAGCATCTCAACGACGATGTCTTAGGACGGGCGCTCGGTAGCTTGTACGAGCGCGGTGTGACCGAGTTATACAGCATCGTCGCTTTGGAGGCCGCTAAACGCTTGGAACTATCCTAAGCGCTTCGCGCACCTAGACAGCAGCAGCTTCCACGTTGATGGCCCGTACAACAGCGACGCGCCTCCCGGCGAGGAGGGGGTGATTCACATCACCAAGGGCTACAGCCGCGACCACCGCCCCGACTTGAACCAGGTCGTGCTGGACCTGATAGTCGAGCATCAGGCGGGTATCCCCTTGTTAATGAAAGCGCTAAGCGGCAACGAGAGCGACGCCGTGAACTTCCGAGGCGTCGTAACAGAGCATGTACAGCAGCTTCAGGAGGCGCACAAGCTCCCTTACCTGGTGACCGATAGTGCCTTGTACAACCAGGAGAGCTTAAAGGCCCTTGCGCAAAGCGGGATTAAGTGGATAAGCCGCGTGCCCCACACCCTGACAGAAGCGAATGCGGCCCTCTCCGGGGTGAAGGTGGAGGAGCTAACACCTTTAGCAGAGGGCTACGCCTATCAGACTTTGCCGAGCGAGTACGCCGGGGTGCCGCAACGCTGGCTCGTCATCTACTCCAAAGCGGCCAGAGAGCGCGCGCAAAAGGGGGTGCATAAAGCGCTCTCCAAGCAGAGCGAAGCCGAGGTCAAAGCGCTTTCCAAGCTCAGCCAAGAGACGTTCGCCTGCCGTGAGGATGCACTTAGAGCACTTGAAACGTTGGGCAAAAAGCTCAAAGTCTGCACGCTCAGCACGAGTAGCATCAACAACGTTCCTCACTACCACAAGCCCGGTCGGCCTGCTAAAGACGCCGTGCCCTCACACGTTAGCTACCGTATCGAGGGGTGTCTGGCGACGCCCTTAGCCCTACGAGATGAACGCCTCGTCCGCGAGAGCTGCTTCATCCTGGCGACGAACGAACTTGACGAGGACGCTTTACCCGACGCTGAAGTCTTAGCAGGCTATCAAGGGCAAGCCTTGGTGGAGCGCGGCTTCAGATTCCTCAAAGACCCGCTGTTTCTGGCATCCTCGCTCTTTCTCAAGAGTCCCAAGAGAATCATGGCGCTCATGATGGTGATGACCCTTTGTCTGCTGGTCTACGCCGCCTTACAGCACCGCATCCGGCAGCGTCTCGAACAAGAGCGGCAGAACTTTCCCGACCAGAAGGGCAAAGCTACCCAGACACCTACGGCAAGGTGGGTGTTCCACTGCTTTGTGGGTGTTCACCTGCTCGTTATCGACGCCCAGCAACAGCTTGTTCTTAACCTCAAAGAGCACCACCGGCGTTTACTCGCGCTTCTCGGCCCTCGCTACGAAACTTTTTATTCCTGAAACTGGAAGGGGACGTGCGGAATGTCGGGAATAAGGCTCTCGTGAACGCTATGTTGCCGGGCGGCTTCGGCGACGCTCGTTTCACCACGCAGCACCGACAGCACAATCGCCTCTTTGACCTCTACGCTCCAGGTTTTTCTTTGCTTGCCCGGCTTTGCCCATAAAGTCGCTCTGTTTCTAATGTTGTTGCACTCCTCAAAAATACGGGCAGATTCTAACTTGACTTTGCTGTCCTACACACAAATCTCTCGGGTCATCTTCCGCTTGGGTATATAAAGTTGCGTTGGTATTGAATGCTTATGAATTTATGGGCAAAGCTTGCTTGCCCATCTCTTTCCTCCAAGTTTTCTAACCCTCGCATACTTTGGGTTCGTTTTGGAAGGAATTCCTGGAGCAGTATCCCTTGTAGCAAACAACGTCAAGTATCATTCTAGCCTTTTTTGCCTTGTTGAATTCTTTATTACCATTTTTGTTCCATCACTGCTGAGTTCATATCCTTTACTGACTAAATATTTCAGCTCTTGGTGATACATTCCTGTGGCCCCATCTAAAGTTTTAACTGGATTTGATAGTACAATCATATCTCCGCGCCTTATCGTTTCGTCTAAGAATTCCTGGTTTAATTTCCACTTATCCGGCCGGGTCATTGATTTCCAAACCTCGGGAGAAATTTCAAAATACCTGGCACCTATCCTCTCTGCATAAACTTGGTAAGTGCCATCCTTACCTAAAACAGTGACTCCAATTTTCCGAGCGCTAATTTGCGCTGCTGTCTTTTCTACGCTAGATCTAAGTACTGTATTGCCTACAATATATCCAACTGAGCCGCGAGTTAATAAAGAACCAACGGCATAGCCGCTAAAGATATCGATGGGGTCAATAACCGGAGATTTAAGTCCTTGATTCGCAAGGATGATATCTAAGCGGCGTTCATGACGTAGACCAAAAAAGTCGTGATAGTACATTGAACTAACATCAAAGTAGCTGTAGTCAACGCCCAGGTCGAAAGCTCCGTAATAGCTAGCTGAACTGTTATAGAAGCTTTCGTAGTCAACGCCCAGGTCGAAAGCTTCGTAATAGCTACCTAAACTGTTATAGAAGCTTTCGTAATCAACGCCTAGGTCGAAAGCCTCGTAATAGCTACCTAAACTGTTATAAAGATTCCCAAGGTCTACGTTTGAGCCGTCATAAACACCGTCTAGGTCAGAGCCTAAATCGTAAGGGTTGTCGTAAACTACGGCAGTTTCAAAACTCCCGAACTCAGGACCTAGTCCTAGATTAAAAGGATTATCGAAGTCATTTTCCTGGGCCAGTCCAGTAGTAAAAGCGCCAAACAACACCAGAGCGAATAAAAGGAACTTTTTCATGATTCGCTCCTAAAAAGACCGGTTACGCACCCATGTTTGGGCATTTTATGGGATCTAACCGAAGGCAGAGTTATATAAGTGCTCTAAGTACACGACAAAAGCCGAAAACAGCGGTCCAGGTCAGGCTTTTTGGTTGCCGAGTTGGTGAGCAGATGCCTGAGATGGTCTAAGCCTGCCCGGAATAAAGACTTCTGCTTGCGCCCGTGCGACTTCATTCGAACAGGTTTGAGCTGACGGTGAACAAATGCTCCGACTTTCAAGGCCCATAAGAAAGCCAGGGTCACAACGACAAGTAAGGTGTTAATGCGCTCTAGGTGCTTGAGATGCGTAGCTTCAAAGTCAAAGCCGCTGCTTTTCAAGGCTTTGAACAAGCATTCTATCTGCCAGCGCTTCGCGTAGCTTGCGAGGGCCTGCTTAGGATTGCGGTTGGTGACGACGATGATGTATTCTCCACCCTCTAAACGCGCGCCTGCAACCCCAAGCTCAACACCAAAGACAGTGTAGCGCTGTTTAAGTACCTTGTGCTCACCCACAGGTAGATGCTGGAAAAAGCCGAACAGATGAAACCAGCCATCACCGAGAGCGTCTTTACGCACGCGGATAACGAAAGGGATGTGCTTACGCTCAAGATAAGCGAACCAGTCGCCCCCGATGAACTCCCTATCGGCTAGCAGCACCTCTAGCTGGTCTACGGGCAAAAGTTTTAGCAAACGCTCCAAAAGCGTAATGCGTTCTTGCGTGGCGGAGTTGCCAGCCTTGGGCAAAAGACACCACAGTAAGGGAACCGCTACGCCCTCATGCGCATAAGCCAGGGTCAAGATGTTGATGTCGAGTTTGCCAAACTTCCAGTTCGTCCGGTCTAGGCACAGGCTGTAGCTTCGCTTGGGACCTAGACTCAGCGCGTACCTGAAAACTGTCTCATCGGCCAAGTGCAAGCCTTGGAAAAACCGTTGCGCCCGTCTGTAAAGCGAGTCCGGCTGGGCTCTGCCCTCCATCATGCCTACCAACGTCGCCAAGTTCACCGTCTTTGCCTGCACCATCGCGATCATCAACAAGCTCAAGAACTTAAGCCGTGACGGGTGCAGCTTTAAGCCGCTCGCTTTCAACTGTGCCAGCAACCCGGTATGCTTCATATGCTCTCCCTTGAAGTGGTGTCTCGCAACATCCATTCTTCACTGGAGAGCCCTTTATTTCAAATCTGTCGTGTACTGAGATAAGTGCTAATATTCATCGCCAATTAAGTTGATTGAAATGATGTCACTCGTCTCAAACAAATTACGAGTCGTTTCAGCAAATGCCTGTTGATCGCTTAGGAGATCGCTGTTTAGCCGAGATGATACATAGCCACGCCAGAAACGAGTGTCAGTCCCACTATCAACTGCCTTCAACCAATTGCTTATGTAAATTACTGAGACGTATCCATTAAGCACTTGGGTAAACTCGAATTGCATCAAAGTTTCGGAGGAAGTATTTGATAAGGGTTGAACCCTCCCCATGCATTGAGTCTCCATATGCCTTAAAAGGACTTCTGCCCCTTCATGAATGTTTACAAGGCTTTTCGAAAGCGCTTCACAAAGTCCCACCCCGTCGACAGTCATGGTGGCCAACACAGTTTGCTCAGCAGGAAAAGTAAGCCCTGATTCCTGCTCAAGCCTTATTTCTACTTTCCCCAGCGCTTCGTAGGAGAGAAGGGGCGAGCCGGATAAAACGCTGTCACCGGCTTTTACCTGAAGTTGCTGTACGATCCCAAGCGTGGGTGCAAGCATTAAGCCATTGTTGTAGCTACGATGAATATCGTTGATTGCTTCACCGTTCTCTACCCCTAATTGAAACAAGTTTGAACGAAAGTCAACTAGTGCATCCGTAATGGCGGCAATCTCATTTGACAAAGCTAGGTAATCACTGAGACGACTACTTCTCACGGGGTCGCTGCTGGCATCCAGCTGACTTATTTGGTTAAGCGAGTATTGAGCACGTCTAATTACGCCCCCCAGGAGCGCTTTTTCAATCTCATCCAAGATGCTCTCAATCCGAGGATCATCTCCATTTGACGTTACGCGGTTGATATCTTCGAAAGCTGTACGCATAGTCGTCAACAAATCCATAACCCGGTTGAGCTGATTTGATAGGTTTGATAGGACTGTGTACTCACTTCTCTGGGTATTTATAATCATCGAACTCATTGCATCAAGCGAACGTTGACCCCGCTCAAGTATCCTTTGATAAGGTTCATAGAAGCTGTTGGCAGATAATGTTGTCGAGCCAAAACGCTCTTCCAAATTGCATATGGAGATGGAGTCAGGGGTTTCATAAATGCACGGCGTTTCGGGAATGATTTCGAGGAGCCCAAAACCAGCACTTTCCGCAAATGCAGTAATTGGTGTAATCAACGATTGAAGTATCACCCGTTCATTAAATGTTGCGCCAACATTCGCAGTATCAACTTTTAGGCGAGGTGTGTCTGCCAAGCCTAACGGGTGCCAAATAGGGTCTCCCCAATAGTAAAGAATCGGTTTAAAAATATTTGTGACATCTGCTGCCGCACCTTCGAAATATCTCTCCTTATATCTCTCCTTTTCTTCTAAGTATTTCTCCCTTGTTTCATAATCACTCCTCTTTACACCAAAGACTGCCGATAGATATTTTTCTGCCCATACTTGCCGTTCTTCATCATTGACAAGTCTAACGATATCAGTTTGAGCACCGTTAGGAAAAGGGAAAGGCACCACTGCTTCACTACTAGTTTCAGCGGCTCTTTCCAAAGCACCTAGCTGAGATTCGTGAGCCTCCATCGCTCGCTTTACAGCTTGTAATAGGTAGAAATATGACGGATCTTCACCGGGTACGTTGGCTCTTTGCGGACTAAGCCATGCATAGTAACCTGCAGCGCTTTCTTCCGCCTCACCCCGTGCAACTGCCGAAGTGAACGCGATTTGATAATTTTCGTACTCTTTTGCTATATCTGGTACTACATTGCTCAAATAAATGCATGGGATGGCGGCTTCGCTGGTGTTCTGCCTAAGGAGGTTCAGGGCATCAATAAGTTTCTCATGAGCTGCTTCAATACCAAGCACTTGATACTGTCGCCCGACTTCGGCAAGAATAATGCGGTCCCAGGTGTCGTATAGGGGGTATTCTTTTAGTTTGGTCCAGTATGTCAACATACCGCCAATGATGTCTTGCATTGTCACAAACAGGTCGCTGCAGGAATGAGTAGCAGACAAATGAAAGCTAAAAAGTGCAGACCCAGGATTATTAAGAAGTGGGAAGTTATAGGGGAGGTTCACCTCTCCATGCGATATCAGATCAACAGTAAGTGGGTTTTGCTCAAACTTTTTGCGTTTAAACTTCTCTGCTACACAGTCTAGTATTCGCTTGCCGCTCAGAAAGTCATAAATTATGTCTAACTCAAGACTCTCGTCAAGTGACCAATTTGAAGCTATAAACTTGTGGTAGGTTTGAAAATTTCCTACAAGTGCACGTTGGTATTCAATCAGGAATTCGCTATCTTGTGTGCCCCCAGAAACCCAAAGGTCAAGCAACGGTTCGGAAGAGTCACAAAATATTGGCATGTGAGCATTTGGAAGGTTAAACGGTATATATCCAAATAGCGCAAGCACTTCAGCTACGGCATCAACTTGTTCTTGCATATTATTTAGTGCTTGAGCTTCTCTTGTTGACCTTAGCACCAGTGATGTCTTTGCAATCGGCGACCCCGATTCTTTGGGGCTAGACAACCCTTGAAAACTACTGCTCCTTTCGAAGCCGTACCATCTTGTTGAGCCGACATTAAAATCCTCGAGGTGTCCTTTTATCCCATAATGACGGAGAAACTCGTAGGTATAAGTGATTGGATCAAATGTTGCTCTGATTGCCGATCTAGTATTGGGAATAAGGGGTAAAACTGCACCTATCTCTGGAGTACCTGTGACCTCCGCGTTAACCGGCGCGCGGAGTAGATTGGACCGGAACCCATCAAAAGTTCCTTGCAGTGGTTGAGCTAAGGCCGAAAGAAATCCACACAATACAAAAGTAACAGTGGTAGTCCTAAGATTGCGCATCTGAACTTCCCTTCCAAATACTTCATCAAAATGACTGCCACAGAGATGTGTTGAAGTTGTTATCTATTTATAAACTATCCTATTCGTAATGTCAATGACTTGGTCGGCCTGCACAGGGCAAACGCAAAGCCGTCTAGGGAAGTCAGATAGCGAAGGAGCAGAACTAGGCTCAAGCATGACAGAGATAGAAATTCCTGGTCTGCTGGAGCACTTCAACGATCTCCCCGATCCTCGGGAACCAAGGGGCGTTCGGCATAAACTGGTGTACATCATCGGCATCAGCATTTTAGCTGTTATCCGCGACGCTGACAATTTCACCGAGATTCAAGAGTGCGGGGTAGCGAAACGGGAGTGGTTAGAGGGTTTTCTCGAACTTCCGCATGGCATTCCTAGCCATGACACCTTTCAGCGCGTGTTTGCCGCACTTGACCCTGACGCTTGGCAAGCACGTTTCCCAGCCTGGACCCAGACCCTCGTACTGCCTGAACTGCCTGAAGGGGAGGACGAAGTGCTGGCAGTCGACGGCAAAACAGCTAGACGCTCACACAAAAACGGTTTGGGGGCGCTGCACACTGTCAGCGTTTGGCCGAGTCAGTTCGAGATTGTGCTAGCGTAAGAGGGAGTTGATCAGAAGACCAACGAAATCACCGTCATCCCCGAGTTGCTTGAAATTGTCAGTCCCGCCAGGGTGGTCACAACCGACGCAATGGGTTGCCCCGTACACATCGCCTGGACCGCTCGGGAGCATCACGCTCATTACTTACTCGCCCTTAAAGACGATCATCCCAAGCTCTTTGAAGATACGCGATGGCTGTTTTCTCATGCCGATGAGATCGGTTGGGAGAAGCTTGAGCACAGCTACACTAAAACGGTAGATAAAGGACACGGGCGGCTGGAAACTAGGGAGTGCTGGGTGCTTTCAAACCTAGAAGCAATCGAAGAGCGCGAGATGTGGCGAGATTTGCCGTGTGTAGTAAGGGTGCGAGGCTCAAGGTGGACTAGCGGCGAAGAGCAAACAGCCGAGCGGTTTTTCATCACTAGTTTGCCTTGTGATGCCACGCGTGCCCTGAGTGCTGCTAGAAAGCATTGGGGAATCGAGAACGGCTTGCATTGGGTGTTGGATGTCGCCTTTAATGAAGACGGCTCACGAGCACGAACGGAAAATGCTCAGGCCAATCTGGTCGCTGTGCGACACTTGGCGGTGAGTCTCTTGAAGCGCGACAAAACCATCAAAGCAGGTGTGGCCGCTAAGCGCAAGCGGGCAGGCCGGGATCAGGACTACTTGCTCAGGTTGCTCCAGTCATGACTTTGCGTTTGCCCTGCTTCCCGACTAAACCAAACAACATCAGGTGTCTCAGGTATGTTATGGCTATAGTTTTATTATGTAGTATGGGCTCTCCAACGTGCAATTAGTACAGCTTAAGTACAGCTTATAGGACGACAAACGGCATAGTCCGGCGTGAAGAGGCACCGCTGAGAGGATATGAAACAATGTCTAGCACAGTCTTTCATGAAGACACGTGACCAAGCGTGATGAACCTAGCTCAACTGTTAATCGAATGGTCCCTGGTTCGAATCCAGGTCGCGGAGCCAGAAGTGAGAGGAGCCCGTTCTGGGGCTCCTCTTTTTCACTTTTGTGATGAACTCGCGTGACGCAGCAAACTGCGAAAGGTACGTCCTGCCTGAGCGGGACGCGCTGGCTCACTAAAGCTCGGTAACAGGAGAGAGCTGTGACTTTAGGATCAGCTTTACGTGGCGGTTTACCGTAGATTTACGGCGTCCTCGAGCCGCGCCCCGCAAGAGCTTGACGCGCTTCTGTCGGCCTTCTGCACGTCCCGCAAATCCTGCCGTTTACCGGAATGTACCCTTGAACGCCGTTTCGTTAAAGTTCCCGCCGCCCGAAAAGAGGATGGCGTTCCCGACCATGCTGCCTACACCCGCGCTGCGCTCGGCGGGTAAGGGTGTGAGAGACTTCCAGGTGTCCGCGGCGGGGCTGTAGGCGAGCACGCTGGCTACATGATCGCTGTGCGCTTTTTCTCCACCGGCCACAACAATCACGTTGCCCACAACGAAGGTTGACGAGGATGTGTGGGAGAGGGGAAAGGGCAGGTCGGCCCCTCGAGACCAGGTGTCGGTCGTGGGGTCGTAGATACTGACCGACCGCTGGTCCACGGCGCACGCTTCGAAGCAGTGCTGACCGCCTATCACGTAAATTTTGTCGTCAAAGGTGACGTACGCCATATGACTTCGCGGGTTGGGCAGAGGGGCCAGCCGCTCCCAGGCGGTGCCGCCGTCGAGCCGCAGCGCCCAGTGATCGCCTTTGTCCTCGCGGTCGGTGTCCGTCCCGCCAAAAAAGTGGAGCGTACGCCCCACCCGCACAAAGCCGCTCGAGCCGCGCGGCTCGGGTAGGGGGGGTAGATTTTTGCTCCAGGTTTTCTCGTCTGAGTCGAACTTCCACACCGTGGTGGTTGCCACTTCGGCTCTGTTACAATTGGGTTTGTTGAGGTAGCCCCCGGCCAGGTAAATGTCGTCGCCGTCTACAGCGACGCCCGCGTGGGTCCAGGGCTCGGGCATGTCCGGCAGCCGCTCCCAGGTGTTGGTGGCGGGGTCATAAACATCTGAACGTTTGGTCGTGCAAAAAGACGCCCAGGAGGTGTAGCCGCCGAACACATAGAGTTTACCCTCCACGGCCGTACCCTGCGCCTCAGTCACCGCAACGGGCGCGTCGGCCACGTCTTTCCAGCTTATCTTGGTGATTTTCGGTGTGGGCTCACTCGGCTCGCAGGGCTCGAGGCTCCCCAGCGACAAAACCTCGTGGTCGTTGGTGGGCGCGCCGCCCGCTTGCTCCGCGCCGCCCGCCGCGATATAGACGCCGCCGTTACAGACCGCCGCCTGAATCCCGTGACGCGCCGTCGGCATGGGCGCTAAGGTGCGCCAGGTGTTGGTGGTGGGGTTGTACGCTTCGACTTCATTATAAGCCTTGCCCCCGCCCTCGCCGCCGATGGTGAAAATTTCGTCGCCCAGCACGGCGGTTGCGAAACCGCCGCGCGGCGTCGGCAAGTCCGTGTCGAGCGTAGACCACGTTTTTTTGGAAAAATCATAAGTCTCGACCACAGAAACGGTTGCATTAATGGTGGTGTCGCGCCCGCCGATAGCGTAAAAAGTGCCGCCCACGACGGCGCCTTGAAAGTGATCTCTTGGGGTCGGCATGTCTTCTAGGGTGCTCCAGCTACCGCGCGCCGGGTCATAAACGTCGAACCAGGCCACGGCTTTTCCGTCGTGGAGGCCACCCGCGTAGTAGATGCGCCCGTCATAGACCGCCACACCGCCCGCACCGCGGTCGCGGCCCTCTGGCATCGGCGCGCCCTGCGTAAAGCTGTCGCGCTCCGGGTCATAAATGTAAACCGTGTCCACGGACGGCTTCGGCCAACCCGCCAGCCCGCCGATGTAATAGATTTTTCCGTCTATAGCCACGCTCTGGATGTGATCGAGCTTCCTGGGTAAGGGCTTGACCGTGCGCCAGGTGTCGGTGGCGGGGTTGTAAACTTCTTGCTGCGTGCTCCCGCCCGCCAGATAGAACAGGCCGTCAACTTGTACGTAGGCAACCTCCTGCCGCTTCGTCGGACTCTGGGAGAGCCTACGCCACTGCCCTTCTTTTTCTCTGGGCGCTTCGCCGCCGCTTTGTCCCCCGCTTCCGCCGCCCGGACCATCGTCCATTTCTTCAACACTAAACGCCAACGTTAGGGGCGTTCCAGCCTCTCCGCTCGCGTCCGGCTCGCTAAAAGGCGTGACTGTCAACGTGTGGTTGCCTAGGCTTGGCGTCCAAGCCGTGTAGTCGGCGCTGTTCCCGCCCTCGTCGTCGCTACCTGCGACGGCGTACGGCGAGGTGTTATCGACAAACGAGGTGCCGTCCAGGGTAAACGCGACGCTCCCAACCACCTGGGGGCTCGTGCGGGCCACGATGCTCAGGTTTTTGGTGGTCAACGTTGAAAGGTTGAGCGTGTCGCCGTCGTTCAGCGGCCTGATACTTTCGTCTGTATCGGCGTTGTACAGCGTTAGGGACTCGGTGCGGAGGGCCTCCGGTGCCGACGGTGTGGACGGTTCGGTGGCTGGTTCATCTTGAGGATTGCAAGAGACGAGGGTGGTAAGCAGCAGAGAAATGAATATGGTCCTGCTTACAGATATACTCATAGTTTCCTCCCCTGCCCCAACACACGCTACACCCAACTGGATCTGAGATTTTGGGTGAAAAACGCGTCATGCCTCAAGGGATGTGAACAAAGCTTGCGAGATTACGGTTGAGCATTGTGAGTTAAATCTGTCGGTTGGGGCCACTAAAGCTTCGTAACGGAGTCAGTCTACCAGAGCGACCCATCATCTTCCACACATCTTTGACTCACACGCTAAGCTGTTTAGTTTTTAACAGTTACCGACCCTGGGGGACGTAAGCATAGACCGGCTTGGTGTGGGGCGGAGCCTTTAACGACTGAAAGTAGGTCACAGTTTTCTCTATACCGTAAAGGAGCGACCGCTGCGGCTTCCACCCGAGGAGCGTCTGGGCCACGCGAATATCGGGCTTGCGCTGTTTGGGGTCGTCCTCTGAGGAGGGGCAAAACTTGATTTCCAGTGCCGGGTCGATGTGCTGGCGTATGATTTCGGCAAAGCGAAGGATCGTGTATTCGTCGGGATTGCCCAAGTTGACCGGCTCATGGTAATCCGTGTTCATGAGCGAAGCGACGCCCTTGACAAGGTCCGTAACGTACTGGAACGAACGCGTCTGCCGACCGTCGCCGTAGATGGTCAGCGCCTCGCCCCGGAGCGCCTGATTGATAAAGTTCGTGACGACGCGCCCGTCGTTGGCGCGCATCCGCGGGCCGTAGGTGTTAAAAATCCGGATAATGCGCGTGTCTAACCCGTGGTGGCGGTGGTACGCCATCGTAATGGCCTCGGCGTAGCGCTTGGACTCGTCGTAGCAGGAACGGACGCCGTTGGGGTTGACGTGGCCCCAGTAGGTTTCGGGTTGGGGGTGAACGAGCGGGTCGCCGTAGACTTCGCTGGTGCTGGCCAAGAAAAACTTGGCCCCGTGAGCCTTGGCGAGCTCTAAAGCGTTCTGCGTGCCCTGCGAACCGACCATCAGCGTTTCAATGGGGAACTGCTGATAGTGGGGCGGGGAGGCTGGCGAGGCAAAGTGGAGCACCCAGTCGAGGCGCGGCCCGCGGTACAAGATACCCTGCGACACGTCCGCCTCGATAAACGAAAAGGCGGGGTCGGAAAGAAAAAGCTGGGTGTTGCGCTTTTGCCCGCTGATATAGTTGTCGACGCCGACGACGGTGTGCCCTTCGGCGAGAAAATGTTCAGCCAAGTGACTGCCAACAAAACCAGCGCTACCCGTAATAAGAATGTTCATCTCGTCACTCCTTTAGGACATTGTGCAGCAAATTCGCACCCTGCGAGGTGCAAGCGTCACGAAACATGTCAGTGGATTCTGCCCCCTTCAGCCCGCGCGAACTTACTCAAGAGAACGTTACGGAGGAGCTGGCCGTTAAGCGACAGCCATTTTCCTCTTCACTTTATAGCACACCAAAGGCAAAAAATACAAAGTCACTGCTGAACCTGCTTCGCGCTACAAGTTTGGGCGGGGCTGCCAAGGGTTGGGGCCGCTTAGGGTTTTGGTAAAGCTCGAGCCCTATCATCCTCCTGATATAGTGAACCCCTCTGACTCTGACGCGGTTGGCCTTGGCCAACCTCCGTATATCTTCGCGGCCTGCTGTCTTTTATGCTGTTAAATTCACCCCGACGCTAGCGCCGGGAGGTCTGGTTTTCGGGCTGCGCTTTGGCGTAGTGCGCTTTGGCGGTGGCTCGAGCCCCGCTACCGTAACCCCTTCAATCCCTTTGGGGGCGCAGGTGGTATTTCTTCCACATCACCTGATATACTTGCGCCCACACCCCAGGCGGTCGCAAGCCGCAAAGAAAGCAGGATGACGTGCCGCAGCCCGTGTCGCAGCCAGACGCGCCTCAGCTAGTTGTAAAAAACCTGACGCTCTCGTTCGGCGGCCTCAACGCGCTTTCCAACGTGTCGCTCACGGTTTCGCCCAACACCATCACTTCTATTATCGGTCCTAACGGGGCGGGCAAAACGAGCCTCTTAAACTGCGTGTCGGGCTTTTACACCGCGACGAGCGGGTCTATCGCTTTTGAGGGGCACGAACTCGTGGGGGCGAGCCCACACCAGATTTCAAAGTTGGGCGTGGCCAGGGCGTTTCAAAATATCGAACTTTTTTCCGGGCTCTCGGTGCTCGACAACCTCATGTTGGCGCGCCACACGCACCTGAAATACAGCTTTGCCCAAGCGCTCTTTTTTTACGGGCGCGCGCAAAAGCAGGAGGCCGAAAACCGCGCGTTTGTGGAGGGCGTGATTGATTTTATGGAGTTGGGACCCGTTCGCAAAGCCACCGTGGGTGAACTCGCTTATGGCGTCCGCAAGCGCGTCGAGGTGGCCAGGGCGCTCACGCTCGAGCCCAAGCTGCTCTTGCTTGACGAGCCGATGGCGGGGATGACGCTGGGCGAAAAAGAGGACGTCGTGCGCTTTGTTTTGGACATCAAAGCGGAGGGCACGACGGTGGTTCTTATCGAGCACGATTTGGGCGTGGTCATGGACATCAGCGATTACGTGTTCGTGCTCGACTTCGGCGAGCGCATCGCGGCGGGGCCGCCCGCGGTGGTGGCCCTTGACCCCGCGGTCATAGAAGCGTACATAGGCGACGCGGCAGAGAACCCTGTTGGGGACGAGGTCACGCTGTGAACCGCTTAGAAGCGAGCGCGGACATGGTGGGGCTGACCCTGCCGCAACTCCTCCTAAAACGCGCCGCCGCCACGCCCGAGCGGGTGGCCTTGCGCCACAAAGACTTCGGCATCTGGAACGAACTCACCTGGCAAGACGTCGCCACAAAAGTCCGGCACGCCGCGCTGGGGCTTCTCTCGCTGGGCGTCGCGCCGGGCGACCGGGTGGCGGTGCTGGCCGACAACATCCCCGCCTGGTTCGTGACGGAACTCGCGGCGCAAAGTATCGGCGCGGTGAGTATCGGGGTCTACAGCTCGAGCGTCCGCGACGAGGTCGCCTACTTGCTCGCCTACGCCGAGGTGAGCGTTGTGTTCGCCGAAGACCAGGAGCAAGTGGATAAAGTCTTGGACCGGCGGAGTGAACTGCCGAGCGTCAAGCGGGTCGTGTTTGAAGACGCGAGGGGGATGCGCGACTACCAGGACGACTGGTTGATGAGCTGGGACGCGCTGCTTACCGCGGGTGCTGCGTTAGGCGAGCGGGAGCCCAACCTCTTCGAGGCGCACGTGGCGCAGGGTGAGCCCGACGACATCTGCCACTTATCGACCACCTCGGGCACCACAGGAAGACCCAAGGCGGCGGAGCTGAGTCACCGCAACTACCTTTCGATGGGCTACGCGCTCCAGCAAGTGGACCCGCTAAGCGAAGAGGACGACTACGTCTCGTTTTTGCCTTTCGCCTGGATCGTCGAGCAGGTGTTCGCGCTCGCGCTGCCCCTTTTAACCGGCATGGTCGTCAACTTTCCCGAATCGAGCGAGACCGCGATGGAGGATTTGCGCGAGATTGGTCCCCACATGATGCTCGGCGCGCCCCGCGTCTGGGAGGGCGTCCAGTCGAGCATCTGGGTCAAAATGGACGAGTCCTACCCGCTCAACCGCTGGGTCTACCGTAGACTCATGAATACCGGCATGAGGGCGGCGGAGTACCGGATGAGGGGCGAAAAGCTGCCGCCGGGCCTCGCTGTGGGTTACCGCGTCGCGCACGCACTCCTCTTCCGGCCTCTCAAAGACCGGCTCGGTTTCCTGCGGCTCAAGCGCGCCTACACGGGGGGCGCGGCCCTGGGTCCCGATACGTTTAAGTTTTTTCAGGGCATGGGCGTCAACCTAAAGCAGGTCTACGGCCAGACCGAAACGGCGGGGCTCGCCTACGTCCAGCGCGACGGGGCGGTCAAGCACGACACCGTCGGGACGCCGCTGCCGGGTGTCGAGGTCAAAATCTCCCCTTCCGGCGAGGTGCTGACCCGCTGCGACGGCGTCTGCCACGGCTACTACGGGCGCGCCGACGCGTTCGGGGACGCCGTGACCGAAGACGGCTGGTTTCGCTCGGGGGACGCTGGGTACCTAGACGACGACGGTCACTTAGTCATCATCGACCGCGTGTCGGACGTGATGCACACAAGTAGCGGCCACATGTTCAGCCCGCAATTTATCGAGAACAAGCTCAAGTTCAGCCCCTTTGTCAAGGAGGCCGTCGTCTACGGCGACGCGCAGCCTTTCGTGACCGCGATGGTCAACATCGACGCGCTGACGGTGGGGAAATGGGCCGAAGACCGCGGCCTCTCGTACACCACCTACGCCGACCTGTCGCAAAACCCGGAGGTGGCGGGGCTCATCCTCAACGAGGTGCAGGGTGTTAACGCCGACCTCAAAGAGAGCGAACGCGTCACGCGTTTTGTGCTTCTCTATAAGCTTCTGGACGCCGACGATGAGGAGCTGACCCGGACGGGCAAGGTGCGGCGCGGTTTTGTGGCCGAGCGTTATCAGGACCTTTTGGACGCGCTTTACGACACAGCAAAGGAGCGGGTGCGGGTTCGTGCGGAGTTCAAGTATCAGGACGGTCAGACGGCGCGAATCGAGACGGAGGTGGCGGTGCTCGAGCCCTCCCAACCCGCCAAACCTGAGCCGGTGGGGGTGAAACGGTGACCTACTTCCTCCAGCTCCTCGTCACAGGCGTCGCGGTGGGCTGCGTCTATACGCTCGCGGCCCTCGGTTTTGTCCTTATCTACAAAGCGAGCCGGGTCATCAACTTCGCGCACGGCGAACTCATTGCCATCGGCGCGTTTATTACCTACGGGCTCACGGCGTGGGCGGGGCTGCCCGTCCCCCTCTCGCTGGTGCTGGCGACCGGGCTCATGTACGCGCTCGGCGGGGCCGTCGAGCGCGTGTTCTTGAGGCCGATGATCGGCGAGCCCATCATCAGCGTGATTATGGTGACGATTGCGCTCGCCAGCGTGTTGTCGGGGCTCGTTTACTTCACGCCCTTTGGCACCCTGACCGCGCGCTTTCCTTCTTTTTTGCCTGCCACGCCCATTCAGTTCGCCGGGCTTTTCTTGCGCTGGGAGCACGCGGTGGGTATCTTACTCACCGTCCTTTTTATCGCGGCGCTGCTCCTCTTTTTTACCCGCAGCACGCTGGGCATCGCCATGCGCGCGGTGGCTGACGACCAGTTGGCGAGCCTCAGCGTGGGCGTATCCATTGAGCGCGTGTTCGCGCTCGCCTGGGCGGCGGCGGCGATGAGCGCGACCGCGGCGGGTTTTGTGGTGGGAAGCGTGAACGGTTTGGAGTTTGCCGGGTTGACCGCCATCGGCCTGCGCGTGTTTCCGGCGGTGATTTTGGGCGGGCTCGATTCGATTGCGGGGGCGGTGGTCGGGGGGATTGTGATTGGGGTGCTCGAGCAGCTCGCCACCGGCTACCTAGACCCGTTTGTACCGGGCGGCGGCACCGGCGAAGTCTTCCCCTTCGTCGTCCTCCTCTTGATTCTCCTCGTTAAACCTCACGGGCTTTTTGGCACTAGGGAGATTGAACGTGTGTAAGAAGCGAGTTGAAAGTAAAAAGAGGAAAAAGGAAGATTTGCTTCACCTTTCACCCTTTACCTTTTCTCTTTCCTCTTTTTCTAGGCGCGGAGCGCGTTATGGCCGTTAACCGCTGGACCCAGTCGGGCAACTACCGCCGAAGCTACAAAGAGGACCAGACGATTTTTGCGACCTACAGCGAGCAGGCGTCGCTGGTGGTGCTCCTTATTGTGCTTTTTTTGCTTCCCTTTGCGCCTTTTATGTCGCGGTCGCTCTTTCGGCTTTTGGACTTAGTTCTCATCTACACCGTGGCGGTGATGGGGCTCAACTTGGTCACGGGCTTTGCGGGGCAAATCAGCATCGGGCACGCGGCCTTTATGGGGGTGGGCGCGTACGCGGCGGCGACGATTACGCGCGACGTGGCGGTGCCTCTCTTGGGCTTTGACAGCACCGTGCCCTTCTGGTACGTGCTGCTGCTCTTGCCCGTGGGCGGACTCGTCGCGGCGGCGGTGGGCGCGTTTGTGGGGTTGCCGAGCTTTCGGCTCAAGCACCTTTATCTGGCGATCGCCACGCTCGCCTTTCAGGTGATTTTCACCTGGTCGGTGGGGCACACGCCGTGGCTCAATCAGGGGGGCAGTATCAGACTGCCTCGCGTGGACTTTTTTGGTACGACCATAAGCGGCTCCACCACCATCGGCCCCTTTTACTATTTTTTCGGGCTGAGTGTGGTCATCGTCATGGCGCTGGCGTTTCGCAACCTCTTGCGCAGCCGCTTCGGGCGGGCGCTCGTGGCGGTGCGCGACAACGACCGCGCCGCCGACGCGATGGGCATCAATCCGGGCGCGACCAAGGTGATGGCCTTTGCCGTGGCGGGCTTTTACGCGGGCGTCGCGGGGGTGCTGCTGGCCTTTTACAACGGCAGCGTGATTGTGGAGTCTTTTACGCTGGGCGTTTCCATTGACTTTTTGGCGATGGCGATCGTGGGCGGGCTGGGCACGCTCGTGGGCTCGCTTATCGGCCCCGCCTTTTTGCAGTTTCTCGACCCCTGGGTGGAGGGATTGGCGGGGGCGCTGCAAGGCGTGTTGCCCTCGAGCATCGACGTCGGCACCGCCTTGCGCCCCACCGTGTTTGGCCTCATCGTCGTGCTCTTTTTGATTTTCGAGCCGCGCGGCTTGGCGAACTGGTGGCGGCTGAGTCGGCAGTATTTCAAGCGGTGGCCGTTCAAGTATTAGGCTTTGTCGACGCGCACAATCATTTACGGTGGTTTTGTCCGGCTGGAGGTCGAGAAGCGAAGCAAGGAGTAGATACCATCCGATCTCACTCCGACACCACTCCGGTGCCACTCCGACGTCACAAGGTCGAGGGAAGCCGGTCTACTTTACTCCTACGTCTGGGGAGATACTTTCTTTGCGCACTTGCCAGGCCCTCTAAAACCTGCTCCTAACGTACAAGAGAGGTGAAATTCTCCTCACCTCCCGTCTCCCCCGCTCCATAAGCTCTTTGCGCGCGGCTCGAGTTGTACTTCCCGGAGTAAACCGTTCCGTATAGACCTCTTGCCCCTTTGGAATGGTGTACACTACTCGCCTATGCGGCTCGGGCTCTTTGGAGGACGCTTTGACCCACCCCACATCGGCCATTTGCTCGCCGCGCAGGGCGCGCTAGAAACCTTGCGCTTAGACCGCCTCCTTTTCCTGCCGTCGCCGACGCCGCCGCACAAAGCCGCCGTCGCGGGGCCGGAAGCTCGGTACGACATGACGGTTCTCGCCACGGCGGACCACCCGCGTTTTTTTACGAGCCGCTTAGAGTTGAAACGTTCCGGCCCCTCTTACACCTTTGACACCGTCACGGAGGTGCGCGAAACGCACCCCCAGGCGCAGCTTTTCTTCATTACCGGCGCGGACGCCTACCGTGACGTTCACACCTGGCACCGCGCCGAGGAGCTTGTACACTCCGTGAATATGGTGGCGGTGCCCCGTCCGGGCTATACTTTAGAGGCGTTGAGGGCACCCTTTAGGGGGGTGCAGGTCTTAGACACGAGGCTGTGCGAGGTCTCGAGTACCGAGGTGCGCGCGCGCCTCGCCGCCCGCCGTTCTGTTCGTTACCTCGTTCCCCAACCTGTGGAGAGCTACCTTGCCAAACACCATCTTTACCGTGAACAGCCCCTGTAGCCGCGCCAGCATCGAACCCTACTGCGCGCGCGTCAAGGCGAACGTCACGCCCAGACGCTTTGAACACATCGTGCGCGTGACCATCCTCGCTGAAACCATCGCGCTCGCCAACGGGTTTTCCAGGGGCGACCTGCGCGCGACCGTCCTGGCCGCGGTCTTACACGACGCGGCGCGCGACTTGTCCCCCGAAGAGATGTTCAAGCTCGCCCCACCCGAGAGCGACTTGGAGCGCGAGCACCCCATGTCCTTACACGGCCGCGCCGGACGCCGCCTGGCCGAGTGCTGGGGCGTCAACGACGGACGCGTGTTGGACGCGGTTGAAGGCCACGTGTTCGGGGTGGCGCACGACAACCGCGTGGGCATGGCCGTTTACGTCGCCGACGTGTCCGAGCCGGGTCGCGGCGTCAACGACGGCATCCGCGAACTCGCCATGCGCGACCTTTTCAGGGCCTACCAGCGCGCGGTCGATTCCAAGGTTCAGTACCTCCGCACCAAGGGCAAGGCCGTCCACCCCGCCACGCTGAGGGTGTATAAAGAGATTTGTGAGCTTACGTAGCGTTCGGTTAGTGCAGGTTTTGGGCATTTTGTTGGCCCTCGGGGGTTTGGTGGGTTATTGGCTCACCAGGGATGTCGAGCGCACCGTGCTGGACGAGGAAACTAAGCAGGTGCTCAACATAGAAGACGACGAGTTTCAGGCGAGTTTCGTCATCGCGGGGCGAGACATTTTTTATACGAGTCTCGCGGGCGACCCTATTTACGAGCAGGGCAGAGTGGTCGGGCGCACCTACGACGCCAAAAGTACCGCCTACGGCACCAACACCGACACCATCATTTACGTGTCCATCGTGGGCGACGAAGTCACGCTCATCAGCATCCCGCGCGATGTCTGGCTTGATGAATGGTCGACCAAAATCAACACGATGTACTACTACAGAGAGGCGGACGGCCTCAGGGCTGCGGTGAGCAACCTCGTGGGCCTGCCGGTCGACTACTACGCGATTGTCAACATCGACATCTTTAAGGGGCTCGTGGACGCGCTCGGCGGCGTCGAGGTCAACGTTCCCTACAAAATGGACTGGGACGATTACGCGGCCAAGCTGCACATTCACCTAGAGCCCGGGCCGCAAATGCTCGACGGTGAACAGGCCGCCAACTTTGTGCGTTACCGCCACACGGCGCGGGGTGATTTTGCCCGCATCGACCAGGTTAAAACCTTGGCGCTGGCGATGCTCGAGCGCCTCAAAGAGCTCAACGTGCGCGCGGTCGGCAAGGTGCCCGCGCTCGCCAGCACCTACTTCAAAGAGGTCGAGACGAACGCCTCGCCCGCGCTCGTCACCCAGCTTCTCGGGCGCTTGCCCAACCTGCAAATCCGCCAGGTGGCGACGCTGCCGACCTGCTGCGAGCGGCGCATCATGTGGCAAGGCGACCCCGTAGACGTTTTGGGCGTAGACCCCGCGGCGGTCGAGACGTTTGTCGCCGCGACCTTTGGCGGCGAGGCGCGCGAACTCAGCGAGGTGCCCGACACGCCCCTCTTGATTACCAACCGGAGCAGGGTGCCGGGGCTCGAGGGGGCCATCAAAACCTATTTCGTCGGTTTGGGCGTGCCCGAAGACCTCGTAAGCGTCCGCGAGGCCTCGCCCGACCCCGCCCCCACGCGTCTGCTCGTCACCGCCCCCGCCTGGAGCGAGGCCGACTACTACGCGACCCTTTTTCACGACGTGAGCAAGCAGCAGATCGACGCGCTCGAGCCCGTCGACGGAAAACCCACCCAGATGGAACTCGTGCTAGGCACCAACGCCGACGCGTTCGCGTTGGCGCAGGCTTTGGCCGGAGGAGGCGGATAATAGACACAGCCAAGACGGACATAACTAAGACAGATACAGCCAAGACAGGCGCAACCGAGAGGGACGCAAACGAGAGAAGCATTCCTCAAGAGGTGCAGCGCATCGTGGACGCGCTCGACGACAAGCGCGCCAAAAACGTCGTGGCGCTGGATTTACACGCTACCTCCGAAACGCTCGACTATTTCATCGTTGCCACGGGTGAGTCGACGTTGCAGCTCAGGGCGATGGAGGACGGGGTTAAAGAATCTCTCAAAGAAATGGGCACGTTGCCCAAGGGCGTCGAAGGCCCCTCGACCCGCTGGATCCTGATGGACTACGGCTTCGTCATCGTCCACATCATGAGCCCCGAAGCGCGCGACTTTTACGACTTGGAGGGCCTCTGGGCCGACGCCGCGCGGCTCGAGGTCACCCCCCGCTAGGGCTGGTTTGGGTCGTGGCCCGCCACTGGTCTGAAAGGGTGGCGCGGGAACACTTAGAAGCGCAGGGCTACGCGCTGGTGAGCGAAAACTACAGCGTCCGCGGTGGCGAAGTGGATTTGATTGTTAGGGACGGCGACACGCTCGTGTTTGTTGAAGTCAAGCAGCGCCGCTCGAGCCGCTACGGAAGCGCGGGAGAGGCCATCACCGGCGCCAAGATAAAGCGTTTGAGACGCGCCGCGCTGCTCTACCTGAGCCGTACCTACGGCCATGACGACGTGCCCCTACGCTTCGACGCGGTATTGGTCAGTGGAACGGAGACGCGCCATGAAATTACGCATTTGCAAGCAGCCTTCTGAAAGTGTTCAGCACGCGTGAAGATTGCCCGTCCTTTATACTCGAGCCCATGCGAGTAGAAATGCGAGTAAAGATTTGCGGCATCACCAGGCCCGAAGACGCCCGCGCAGCGGAGGTGGCGGGGGCGGACGCCGTCGGGTTTATCTTGGCACCGGGCTATGGACGCTCGGTGGGTCTCGAGCAGGCTGCCCGGATAAGCGCGGCGGTGGGCTCTGCTACCGCGCGCGTGGGTGTTTTCGTAGACGCGCCCTTTGAAGATGTACTGGGGGCGGCGCGCGCGCTGAAGCTTACGGCGGTGCAGCTTCACGGCTCTGAAGAACCCGCGTACGCGGCGGCGCTACGCGAAGAGGTGCGGGTCGTCAAAGTGTTTTCGTTCCGCGAGGGACTGACGCGTGAGGCGTTGGGGGCGTTCCCGGCGGACGCCGTGATGCTCGACAGTCCCAAAGGCGGCGGCGGTGCGCCCTTTGATTGGGCGCGCGCGGCCCCGCTACGGGGCGTTGCCAATCTCGTTTTGGCGGGCGGCCTGGCCTCTCACAACGTCGCGGCGGGCGTCGCGGCGCTTGGTCCTTGGGCGGTGGACGTCGCTTCGGGGGTGGAGTCAAGCTTGGGCGTCAAGGACGCGCGCAAGATAAGGGATTTCGTACGTGCTGCGCGCTCCGCTTCGTCATCCACAGTTATCCACAGTTATCCACAAGCCTGTGGATAAGTCCAGAAGTGCGCACGGTGACGTAAAAATCGATGCTATCCTGGAAAAAACGCGTGTAGGACGCGTTTTCTCGCCTGAAGGACGATCAAAGGCGCTCTAACAAATTCGTCAGCCCTTTGTCAATAGCCAAAAGTTATCCACAGGGACGCGAGATATCCACAGGCGCGCGTTGTAAACTTTTCTGAAGTTTAGGGAGAGCTCGAGCGGCTCTGCAAATGGTTTAGACGTTGCTGGAGGTGTGTGAATGGCAGTGGGAACGAGGAATGACGGGGGAGAATACGTGGCGCGATATGCCTTGCGATGTGACGGAACGGTGAAGTTTGCGAGCGTCGTT
The DNA here is from genome assembly GCA_965214405.1 of Trueperaceae bacterium. Taxonomy (GTDB): domain Bacteria; phylum Deinococcota; class Deinococci; order Deinococcales; family Trueperaceae; genus CBDCCT01. The sequence goes on along the minus strand of OZ243956.1, from coordinate 2,409,537 downwards.
TTAATGCTGGGTTTGAGTGGGTGTACTCTCGAGGACGTCATAGAAAATGCCGAGCGCACGAGAGCGCGGCGCGCATGAAAAAAGCGCCGCCCGAGACGATGAACCTGCTCGAGAGTCACCTCTCTCTAGAAGAGAGGCGCACGGCCCCTTTTCACGCCCATAAAAAAGCGTGGGTGGAGCTCGAGAGGGCGCTAAAACGAGATAAAGCCCAGGTTGCCGAGGGCGGCGGCGCTCGAGCTTTGGCGCGGCAGCACGACAAAAACCGCCTGAGCGCGCGCGAACGCGTTGCGGCGCTCCTCGACGCGGGGAGTCCCTTTGACGAGCTTATGACCTTCGCGGGCTACGGGCTTTACGAGGAGGCGGGCGGCGCGCCCTCGGGCGGGGTGGTGACGGGCGTCGGTAAGGTGGCGGGGCGCGACTGGCTGATCGTCGCCAACGACGCGACCGTCAAGGCGGGGGCGTTTTTTCCCATTACCGCAAAGAAGGTGATCCGGGCGCAGACGGTGGCGCTCGAGAACCGTCTCCCGACTATCTATTTAGTAGACTCGGCGGGCGTTTATCTGCCCATGCAGGATGAAATTTTTCCCGACCAGGACGACTTCGGGCGTGTTTTCTATCTCAACGCTCGGATGAGCGCCTTGGGCATCCCGCAGATCGCCGCCATCATGGGCAACTGCGTGGCGGGGGGGGCGTATCTGCCGGTCATGTGCGACGCGCTCATCATGACCGAGGGCTCGGGGCTCTACCTGGCGGGTCCGGCTTTGGTCAAGGCGGCCATCGGGCAGGAGGTGAGTTCGGAAGACTTGGGCGGCGCGGCCATGCACGCCGAGATCGCGGGGACGGTGGATTACCTTGAACCCGACGACCCACACGCGCTGCAACGCATCCGCAACCTTGCGGCGGTGTACGCCCCGGCGACGCTCGCGCCGTGGGCGCGGGGACGCCGGGAGGTGGAGGAGCCCGCGCTTGAGCCCCAGGACCTGCTCGGCATCGTGCCGCCCGAGGGCGGCAGCCGCCCGTACGAGATGCGCGAGGTGATAGGTCGCCTCGTGGACGGCTCGCGCTTTGACGAGTACAAGGCTAAATTCGGCAAAACCATCGTGTGCGGCACCGCGCACCTGGGCGGTTTTCCCGTGGGCATCGTTGCGAACCAAAAAACGGCGGTCAAGGCGAGGGGTAGGCTCGAGGTGGGCGGCGTCATCTACGGGGACGCGGCGGACAAGGCGGCGCGCTTCATCCTCAACTGCAATCAGGCGGGCGTGCCTTTAATCTTCCTGCACGACGTGAACGGTTTTATGGTCGGGCGTGAGAGCGAGCACGGCGGCATCATCCGGCGGGGCGCGAAGATGGTCAACGCGGTGTCGAACAGCGTGGTGCCGCGTTTAAGCGTCATCCTGGGCGGCTCCTACGGGGCGGGCCACTACGCGATGAGCGGCAAAGCCTACGCGCCCCGCTTTATTTTCGCCTGGCCGAGCGCCAAGTACAGCGTGATGGGCGGGCAACAAGCCGCCAAGACGATTCTCGACATCCAAGCGGCGCAACTCAAGCGGGCGGGCCAAGAACCCGACGACGAGGAGTTGGCGGCGCTCTACGAACAAATCCGCGCGGGCTACGACGCGGCGTTGGACATCCGCTACGCCGCCGCGCGGCTCTGGGTGGACGAGATCATCTTGCCCCTAGAAACGCGCGATAGGCTCATCCGGGCGCTCGAGGCCTGCGCGCAAAATCCGCACACGGACAAGTTCAAGATAGGGGTGTTTCAGGTCTAGCATAAGATAAAAGTAGAGGTTGAACTTTTAGGAAATAAAAATGTCCTGAGAGGATCTCCGCCGGGGGGGCAGCGGGGTGCGGAGATGCAACCCTCGAGGACAGAGTCTATAGTAACCGGAAAGAAACTAACTTGCAAGCCCCCCATCATACGTGGGTGCAACTCACGTAGTGGGGGAAGAAAAGGCGTGGTGCCTTATGGTGTCATGGGAGACGAGCGGCTGCTTGGAACAACGCCTAGCTCTAAAAGAAGCCATGCGACCTGCGCCAGGACGCGACCACTGCATCCCCGACTGTTTCATGCGGAAGCCGATGACGCTCTTGTTGACGCCCTCGACTTGACCAGAGCCAATGGGTAAGCCACAATTTTTATAACTGGGGTAATCCATATGGTGTTGACGTTCTTGAAGATAGCGTAAAGCCGTTTGTGATGTGTCATCCCAGCTCAGCCAAACAGCAGGGTCAGGACGATGCGTTTGTAACCAATCCGCAGCAGCAATCTCGCCGCTAAGCCAAGAGCGTCTTGTTTGGCTACGTTCGCGCTCATCCCAGCCGAGAGCTTCCATAAGGGTGTCAAGGTAAGCACTGCTGTGGTAAACGTCGATGATGTGTGGGATACCCAGATGCTCGTAAAGGTTTTTGATCCAACTCGCGCCATCGCTCAGGCCGACGACTTCATCATCTTGTCTCAGGCCTGCTTCACGCATCAGCCCCGCTACTTGGTCGGTAAACGCTGTCGCCTCACACACATCGGCTAACAGGCTGCGTTGCTGAGGTGCAGACACCGGGTGGATCACCGCGCTCTTGATCTCGATGCCGCCACAAACCCCGTCCTGAGCTTTTTCGAGCACCCGCACCCCGTCAACTTCAATCACCACTTTCCGCCCTCGTCCTGCTAGCAACGCTGCATCTTTGGCCGTGTCCAGCAGCTCGCGCGTTTGCGCCTGACAAGCGCTGGCGTAAGGTTGGGTCAAGCGCTCCAAGCCCGCGCGACTCATGCCCGGCAACATCTCAAAGTCACGGCTGACTTCTACCGCTTTTTCATACGATAAAGCGCTACTCAAACGCATCATCACGTTCAATGCGCCCGCTGTCCAACCACTGCCGTCTAAGTTTGGGTCCAGGGCGACTTGGCAATGTCTGCCGTCTTTGTGTTCGTACCTTTGACTGGGTACGCGCACGCTCCCCCAGAAGTGCTTGACCTCAAGCTCGCCCCGTCCGTCTTTATGCCAACCCTCGCTTTTGTTCATCAGAGGGGGGAAAATCCTGGCTCTCAACCAGGTGCTGCATCAGGCGACTCATCAGGCTACTTTGTCGCTTTAGCAAGGCCGCTTCTATTTCGTTCATGCTCGCTTTCGTCCCTAGCTCCTGCTTTATCTCCGCAACAATGCTCTTGATGATGGCGTCCAGTTCTTCTACCCTTTGCTCTGCGTCTGTTGTCATCGTCCTGTTTTATCACCCCCATTCACTGAGTTGCACCCATCATACGTTTCGGTCTGAGGGATGGGTGTTGAGAATTTTATAGGGGTTCGGCACCGAGCGCTAGTCCGCCCAATCGCCGAGCGCGCGGCGCGTACACACGGTTTGCCCCAGGTGATACGCGTTATGGTCAACTATCAAAAGAAGCTGTCGGAGGGGCGTGTGCGCTTCATTTTGAGGAAGTGGCGCGGTGAGGTCGCGGCTTGTATCCCCGGCGAGCGCGACCGCCTCCGCCAAGTCTCTCTTGAACCTCCCTACCGTCTCCTCCCACACGGCGTCCGTCAAATCTGATAAAGCTGAGACATCCGGCCAGTAACCTTCGGGCCAGGGGGGCGGCGTCCAGGTAGGGTCCACGGCGTAACGCAAGAGGTCTTCTTGATCGATACGCATGTGCTCCACAAGTTCCCAGACCGAGTGGAGGCCGGGGGGGCGTTTGGCGCGCAGGGTGGGCTCTAAACCCTCCAGCGCCCCGTCCAGCGTGAGGTGCGCCACGCCGCCCCGCAAGAGCGAAACGAGCGCGGCGCGCAGCGTGGCGTCGTTCATACGCTTTTTTCTAAAGTGACGCTGGTGTTAAAGGCATCAACGGGTGCTAAATAAGACGACGTCAGGGTGGAGGCGTCGGGACCCGCCGCGTTGCGGCTCACAAGGCGCACCAGCGCCCACGCCACGCCCACCAAAATGACGACCATGAGGACGGCGAGCACGACGCGCACGACCACCTGGATGGGCGAGCGGACCTCGCCGGGGACCTTTTCTGATTTGTCGGATGGTTCTGCCATAGGAATCTCCTCTGATTTTCTGTTAACTTTTTGTGTCGCACAGTAACAGCTTAGCTCGGAAAGTGCCGAGTGCCGAGTGAAGGGTGATGAGTGCCATCAGAAGCCCTTATGCGCGTCTCTTCTCTTCGTATCTCCGCCTCAAGAGCAGCGCATAGGCCAGGTTGATTTTGCTTGACTCTTGTTTCTACGCGCCCTTAGCGCGCGTTTACCCGACAACCGGCTCGTTGCCCGGCTTCCACTTGACGGTGCAGCCGACGGCGTAAGTTTCGGGCTCCACGACTTCTTTACCGGTAAGCAGCGCCTCCAACGCACTTTTAAGTTCGTGCGTCGTGACCGCCTCCGGTTCTTTAACGTTGTCGTCGATGCGCCCGTGATAGGCGAGCCTGCGCGCCTCGTCAAACACCAGAACCTCGGGCGTGCGGAGGGTGCGGTAGGCCCTGGCGACCTCCTGCGACGCGTCCCAGAGGTAGGGGAAGGGCAGCGCGTGCTCGGCGGCAAACCTTTTCATGCCCCCGAAGTCGTCGTCAGGATAGCGCTCGGCGTCATTCGAATTAACCATGACGAACGCCACACCCTTATCGGCGTATTCGTCAGCGAGCGCTTTGAGGCGGTCTAAGTAGGCGAGCACGTAAGGGCAGTGGTTGCAGCCTTGAACGTAAACGAAAACAGACGCGTCAATATCAGCAAGGCGGTGCGTCACGCCGTCCACACCGGGCAGCGCGAAGTCCGGCGCGGGCGCACCGATGGGGAGCACGTCGGGATACGTTTTCACGAGAAACCTCCAAGTCGTGAGTTTAGACAACTTTCTTATATCGGGTTTTGCGGCCCCGTCCTGTAGTTTAGGGGAGAAGCGGAGGTTCGCGGTATCATGGGAAGGTGAAAACAATGGCAATAACGCGCGAACGTGAAGGCGGCAGATCTTGGAAGGGCTGTTTTTGGAACCGTAGTGAGACAAGTGAGACGCCGAGTGAGACGACGAGTGGGACAACTGCTGAAACGGTCGGGATGACGCTGAGGCGGTTGCCATGTCACTAAGCTTTCTGGCCCCCCAGTTTTTGTGGGCGTTAGCGGCGCTCCCGCTGGTGGTTGCGCTTCACTTCGTGCGCGCGCGTAAAAAACGCTATGAGGTGTCGGCGCTCTTCCTTTGGCGGCGGGCGCAGGAGCTGGCGCAGCGGCGGCGGCGCTTTTCGCCCACGCTGCTGCTCTTGTTGCAGCTCGTTTTTGTGACGCTCGCGGCGCTCGCGCTCGCGCAACCCGCCCTAACGCTGCGGAGCGCGCCCGACCGGGTGTTTGTCATCGACGCGTCGGCGAGTATGGCAGCGCGGGAGGGTGGCGGGACGAGGCTCGAGGAGGCCTTAGGCGAAGCCGACGCGCTCCTTGGCACGTCGGGCCGGGTGGCGGTGGTGCGGGCCGGACTCGGCGCGACGGTGGCACTTCCGCTGACCGAAGACCGGGGCGCACTGCGCGAGGCGTTAGGCGTTATAGAGGCCGCCGACGCCTCCGCCGACCTCTCCCGCGCCGTCGCGCTCGCCCGCGCGGTCGCGCCGGGCGCTGAGGTGCATCTTTTTACCGACGATGTGCCGCCTCATCTCGAGTCGCAGATTGCGACGGCCAACTCAACAGGGCAGGGGGTGACGCTTCACGGCGTGGGAGATAGTCTGGGAAACACGGCGGGAGCCACCGCGAGCGGCGCGCAGAACCTGGGCATCAGCGCCTTTGACCTGCGGGGCGGGCAGGCCTTTGTCTCGGTCGTGAGCAACGCGCCGCGTCCGCAGGAAGTGGAACTCGAGGTCGCCAGGGGAGACGCCCCCGCGATGCGGACGACGCTGCTCGTGCCCCGTGAGGGTCAGGCCAACGCCGCCTTTCCGGTGGACACGGGCTCGAGCGCCACGCCCAGGGATGATGTTTATCACGCGCACATCAACGTCCCGCCCTCAGACGCGCTTGCCCTCGACGATGACGCCTACGTAGGTTCCCGCGCGCTCCGGGCGGTGCTGAGCCCGCCCTCGCCGCCCGTCGAGCGCGCGCTGGGCGTGGTGCCGGGGCTGAACTGGCGCGTTTCCTCCGCGCCCTCGCCCGGAAACGCCGACGTGGAGGTGCTGACGAGCGGCTTCCCGGCGGGATTCGCCGCGGTGGTGGCGGCGGGCACAGCCTCAGGCCGCTACTTGGTGTTCGCGCCGCCCAGCCCGGACGCCGTCTACGGGACGATTCGGGACTGGAACCGCGGCGACCCGCTCTTCCGTTTCGTGGACCTGACCGAGACGCAGGTGGGTCTGAATCCGGATATGGCCCCACCCGACCCTAACGGGGGCAGCGGGGGCGGTGAATCGGGAGGCGCACCGTCTGAAAATACATCCATAAATGCGTCTGCAAATACGTCTGCAAATACGTCTGCAAATGCCTGGCCCGAGGGTGCCTGGGAGGTGCTGGCGCAAACGGACGCGCTCGAGCCCGCCATATTGCGGCTCGAGCAACCCAACCTAGACGTCGTCGTCGCCCGCTTTCATCCCTCCCAGACCGACATGACGAGCCGCCCCGCCTTTCCCATCCTCGTCGCCAACGTTATGGACGCCTTTCGCGGTGATGACAACCTCACCCTCGGCAGCCCCCTTCCCGAAGGAACGGTGACGCTCAACGGTCAGCCCACCGGGTTGCGCCGCGCGGTGGTGCCGGGTGTGTACACGGTGGGCGACGGCGCAAATGAAAGAACCTACACCTCGAGCCTCTTAAGCGCCGAGGAGTCGCGGCTGCCCACCGGGGCGACGGCGGCGGTGGACGCGACCACGTCAGCGAACCCGGCGGGGGCCACAACCAGCAGGCGGCAGCGGGGACTGGCGTTCTGGCTCGTGCTCGCCGCGCTCCTCTTTTTGGTGGCCGAGTGGGTGGTGTGGGCGCGGGGAACGCGGGGGCGGGCGCGAGTTTAGGGCGTCTCGAGCGCGCCCACCACATCAAAGGAAATGCTGACCTCGTCGTTGACCTTGATACCAAACAGGTCGGGGCGCGTCATGTCATAGTCGCTCAAGCGCACCTTGAAGGAGCCTGTCGCGCGAAGACTCCCCCCGGTTCGCTCGACGCTTACGGGCAGCTCGAGGGGCCGCGACACGCCGTGCATGGTCAGGGTGCCCGCTAAGACTATAGTGCGCGTGGTGCCTACTGGCAGGGTCGCAGGGAGGGTGATGGGATTGGTGCGCAGTCCCGTCGCCACAAAAGAAATCTCTGGGTACGCGCTGGTCTCGAACACGGCGCGCCGCGCGTTGGCGTCTCTTATAAAGTTGCCGGAATCAAACTTTCCGGGGTTGACAGAAATCTCGAGCGCCGAATTTCGCAGGTTCGCGTCGTCAAATATAAGGTTTAGACTCTCAACCGGTGCCTGCCCTGTCCAACTGTCCCGCGAATCCATAGCCTGGTACGTCACCGTGCTCTCTGGCGTCAGCGTGACCGCGTAGCGTGTGGCTAGGAGCAGGGGGAGTGTGAGGAGGAGAAGCCAGACGGTGCGGTTGGGGTGGGACATGGGTCATTATTTCACATTGTGAAAGCGGTTAGTGATGAGTGTTTACTGGAGAGAAGAGTCAAGAGCTCATTTTTGCTACTCACCTGTGAAGGAAGGGTGCGTTGACTGAGCCGTTGGGGTTCTCTCGAGGTGAAGCATTTCATTACCCGCGCCGTCAGGCTTGGTAGCCTAAAGGCCGACTGAGAGGAGTTCGCTAAGTGATTCGGTCCGAAATAGGTTTACCCGTCGTCACTGCCCTGCTCGTGGGCGTGGGGCTCCTCACGCTTTCGACCGCCGCGCCCACAAACGAGTTTACCCGGCAGGTAGCTTTTCTGGGTTTCGCGCTCTTTGCCTGCGGCGCGGTGTTCTGGCTCGGGCGGCGGCGCATCGTGCGGGCGGCGGGGCCAGTTTACCTTCTCTCGCTCTCCCTGCTCGTTGTAACGCAGTTTTTCGGCACTGAAGTGAACGGCGCTAAATCGTGGCTCTATTTGGGGCCGCTGCCCGGATTTCAGCCCTCCGAACTGGCTAAAATCGCGGTGATTTTGAGTTTGGCGATTGTGTTGCACGAGCGTCCTTTGCGCGGCCTTAGCGCTTATCTATGGTCCGCGTTGCTCGTGGGCTTGCCCTTCGGGCTTGTGTTTATCGAGCCGGATTTGGGGAGCGCGCTCGTCATTGCCGCCGTGGGTGGGGGGGTGTTGCTGGTGCGGGGCGTCCCGCGGCTCCACCTGCTGCTTTTTTTGCTCGTGTTTGTTATCGCGGTGCCCACTGTGGTGTGGCCCAACCTCGAGCCCCACCAGAAAACGCGCTTAACCTCGTTTATGAACCCTGCCGCCGACCCCAAGGGGAGCGGCTACCAGGTGATTCAGTCGCGCATCGCCATCGGCTCGGGCGGGCTGTTGGGCAAGGGCTACAAAAGGGGTACCCAGACGCAATATGGTTTCATCCCCTACCGCCAGACCGACTTTATCCTCGCGCCCTTAGCCGAAGAGGGCGGCTTTGTGGCGGCGGCGGGGCTGCTCGTTCTTTACGGTCTGCTCTTTTGGCGGCTCGTGGCGATGGCCGTGGAGTGCCCTCTAGAGCGTGACCAACTGCTCATCGTCGGGGTGGTGTCTCTCATCGGCTTTCAGGTCGTGGTCAACGTCGGCGTGACGCTGGGGCTGGCCCCGGTCACGGGCATCACGCTCCCGCTGGTGTCTTACGGTGGGACGAGTCTGCTTTCCACGCTCGTCGCGCTCTCCATCGCCTTTGTCGTGCATAGAGACAGGTACGCGGACTGGTAGAGCGGGGTTGTTAATCCAAAGCTGTAAACGCTAGAGATTACGGCGTCCTCCTCTAAAGTTTGGTAGTTTAGATAGACGTAAGCAAGCCTGAGAGGATGACCATGACCCAGGACACAGCACAAACCGAAACTAAAACCGAAAACGAAGCGGAAGCCACTGCGGATGTCACTATGGATACTACTGCGGATACCACTGCACAACCGAGCCGCGAGGAACTTCTAGAAGCGCTCAAGGTCGTTAAGGACCCCGAAATCCCGGTTAACATCGTCGACTTGGGTCTCATCTACGAACTCACCGTCAAAGGTGGGGGCGAGGTTGATATCGAGATGACCCTGACCAGCATGGGTTGTCCCGTCCAGGACATGATTCAGGCCGACGCCGAACTCGCCTGTATGAAAGTCGACGGCGTGAAAAAGGTCAACGTCGAGTTCGTCTGGTCGCCCCCCTGGACGCCCTCTAAAATGTCGGACGACGGCAAAAAGCAGATGCGGATGTTCGGCTTTAACATCTGATCTCGCTCGTGCGAATTTTATAAGCGCACCATTTTTGAGTATGAGTAGAGGAGAGAGGGAGCAAGGGAGAACGGGCTTTTGACTTTACTCACCGCTTTTCACTCATCACTCACCACTTTCCAAGCTGACGGCAGCGTCCGCGCAACGTGAGCCAAATCTAACCTGTGTTCTTCCGCCGCCCCGCCCCCAAAAAACCTCGAGCCGACGCCTGGCGCGCGCTTGCCGGGCGGCTGGGCCTGCTCGACGCGTCCGACGCCGAGCGGATGCTGCGCACGCTCCTCAGTTTAGACAAACGCGTCCGTTTCGGCCCCATCTACTTTCTGACCTTGGGCGAGGCTGAGCGGCTGCTGATGTTTGACTACGAGGAACCCGTGGGCGGTTTGCCATACACCACCAGCGCTTGCTTGATCACCACCCGGACGCCCTTTGGCACCGCGTCTTTCAAGGCCTCACGCAAACCCCACGCGGTGCTCGAGTCCCTCGGCGCGTCGGCGGCGGGCGGCGCGCCCGTAAGGGTGCCGGACGACCCCACATTTAACGAAGCGGTGACGGTCTACGCGAGAGACGAGGCGGAGGTGCAAAAGCTCCTCACCCCGGAGGTCCGCGCGCTGCTCCGGCGCACCCTTTGCACGCGCGAAGCCGCGCCGACGTTGCGCTTGGGCGAGCGGCACCTCTTCCTCTCCGCCAGGGCGCGCCGCGAGGTGCCCATAAAGCTGGACGTGCTCGAGGCGTTCTCTGGCGACCTCTTGAGCCTCTACGCCGCGCTCAAACCTGCTTGAAAACAAGCTTAATTTAGAAAATTAGGACAGCGCCCGCTCAGCGAGTTCGTATTCGCCTTTGTTGTCGAGTGGCGTGATAAGTTCCCTCACCTTGGCTCCCGTTCTCTCCGCGGTGTCGGCGGCAAGGCCATTCATAGCGGGGCGAAGAAAACCCGTAAAAGACGCCTCAACTACCGCTTCACCGTCACGCATCACGAGGTAATAGGTGCTCGGTACGTGCGTCACGCCGTAGCGCCTGCTGAGCGAGAGGTCTTTGTCAAAAACGACGTGCAGCGCGTCGAGATAACCCGCCGCGTAACTCTCAACCCGCTCGGCCTCACCTTGTAATATGACGATGATGTGAAGCTCGGGCGTGTACTCCTTGAGGCGGCGCAAGTAGCCTACGACCAGGCGGCTCGAGTGTATCTGCGGCATCCCAAAACAGAGCACAACGGGCGCACTCTTTAAGAGGCTGAGAAGTTCCACCTCCACACCCGCTCGAGTCTGGGCGCGAAAATCCGGCGCACGCTCGCCTACAGCCAACACGTTCATGCCTTCGTCCTACGCCAAACGCTCATTCCCTCTCCTTTACTCCCGGTGATAAGGATGCCCCGCCCGAATCGTCTCGGCGCGGTAGAGGCTTTCGAGCAGCACGAGCCGCGCCAGTTCGTGCGGCAGCGTGAGTTTGGATAGGCTCCAGGAGGCGTCCACCCTTTCTTTTAGCGCCTCGCTGTGCCCCGCCGCGCCGCCGATGAGGAGGCTCACTCCGCTCACGCCGCGGATTTCTAGCGCGGTGATACGTTCTGCAAAAGTCCTCGAGTCCAGCATCTCCCCGTGTTCGTCCAACCCGATGAGGTAGCCCTGCGCGCTCCTAAGCAGCGCCTCGCTCTCCTGCGCCTTGACGCTTTCCGCGTCGCTCCCGCGCCCTTCGCGGAGTTCGCGCACCTCGAGTTTGGCGTAAATTCCCAAGCGCTTGGCGTAAAACGCGACGCCATCGCGGTAGAACCCGCGCTTGAGCGCGCCGATGGCGAGAATTTGGTAGCGCATAGTAGTGAGTATGTCACGGAGATTGTGTTTGGAACTCCTCCGTAGTTAGCAAGATTCATAGATTCGGTACAACTGTGAGGAAGTGCCTGATGCTATTTAGCCACAATGAAATGGCGAGAAAAATTACAGCTACTGCGACACCTATGAGAAGAAGACTCCCAAGGAGATACCAAAACCATTGAGGAAGATGTTTACCTAATGTCTTTACTAGCTCTTTCTTCAAGTTGGTTCCTTTTAGCTGTTGCAGAACTCTTCCCTGACGCGTAAACCTCCTATTTGGGACTCTGCCTTGTCCCAATTTGCTAGACTGAATTGCTGAGTTTTCAGTCGTGGTTTACGCCGCGGTATTGTCGGGCGGTTTCGCCTGTTGGCGCAGGGGAGACCGCTCATCTTTATGTCTACACTTTTCCTCCTAACGTCTCGAGTCTATCTAAACTTTTTCTTCAACTGTATTGGCTTCTAACCCTAACTTGCCCAGAAATTCCTCTCGCTTCGACCCGCGCATCCCTTCCAAGGCTCTATTAAGCTTGGCTTGGTCGAGGGCGCTACGTAGAATGTCAAGTTCGCTCCTCGAGAACGCCCCCCCATAAAGCATGTGCTCCTCAAACGCCTCAAAAGCTCTCGGCGCGACCGCCCGCGCGAGCCTAGCCATCACATCACCATAAACGCGAATCTCGTACTGGGCGTGCCAATCTAAGCGCAGACGCAGGAAGTGGAAGAGGTTGTTGAGGTCGATTTGCCAGTACAGCTCGGTGTAGAGGCTTAGGGGAAGGTTGATGCGGGCAAGCTCCCTTGCCACCCCCTCCTCCAACAGGTCTTCATAATTCGCGTACGCGCGCCGCGCCTCCTCTTGCAAGAGGCGAATCACGCGCTCGCGCAGCGCCTCGGGCACCTCTTCGCCGCGGCCCTGCTTGTTGCGGCGCGACTGGTAGCGCACTTCGGACGGGTTGGGCAGGTAGAACTCGTCGCGCATGACCGAGTAGCGCCCCGAAATCTCGTTGAGCCGCGCCGTGCGGTGCCTGATCCACTGCCGCGCGACGAAGATGGGCATCTTGACGTGGAAGGTGAGGATTACCTGCTCGAAGGGCGAGGTGTGCTTGTTGCGTAGCAGATAGTCGATGAGCGCCCCGTCTTCGCGCAGGGTTTTAGTGCCCTCGCCGTAGGACACGCGCGCGGCCTGCACGATGCGCGCGTCGCCGCCTAAGTAGTCCACTAACCGGACGAAGCCGTGGTCTAGGACGCGGAACTCTTTGTCGAGCACGCTTTCTGCTTCTGGAACCCGTATGTGCGCCATAGGGATTATTCTAACGTCATCTTCGGCGGCGTCTGCTGGGTACGGTTTCTCGATTTGGTTGGTACAGCGCTCGAGCCCTAGCAGCCGTACGTTAAAGCGCGTCCTGCGCGTGAGGTTTTTCGCACTTGTTGAGTTCCTCTCCCCCGACAAATGAAGGTTTTCTCATGCTGGCTTCATAGATTTGACATAAAGGAGCGGGTATGCGATACTTCGCATTGGATTTGCTAGCCCAAAACGGTCGCTCGGAAGGAGGTGAACCCACTTGAACCGGCCCGGCGGGGAGCACGTCTCGGTAAATCTAAAAGTGACGAGGATGTGAGGAAACACGGTCACTCGCGTTATTTAGTCTCTTCAAAGGGTTTACCGCCGCACACAACTTTAAAGTTCAAGGGGTAAACTATGCAAAAATTTCTTTTCACCGTCCTAGCCGCGCTTACTGTGAGCGGCGCTTTGGCTCAAGATACCTCGTTCCCCGATATTCCGGCGGGGCACTGGGCGAGCGAAGCGGTCGCGCGCATCGCGGACTTGGGCATCGTCATCGGCTTTCCCGACGGCACGTTCCGCGGTAACGAGAGCTTTACGCGTTACCAGGCCGCGCTCGTCGTGGACCGCCTTCTCAACGTTGTTCGCCAAGACATCGACGCGGCGAGCGCACTTTCTCAGCAGGACCTCGAGGCGTTGCGTAACGCCCTTCAGGAGCTCGCTTCTGACGTGGCCGCGCAAGGCGTCCAGGTTGCCACCATTCAAGACAACGTTGCTTCGAACACGGACCGCATTCAGGCCTTAGAAGACCTTATCGCGGGCGGGGGTCTGGACGCCCAGGCGCTCCAGGACCTGCAAAACCAGCTCGACTCTCTGCGCGTCGCAGCCGACACCGCCCAGGCGCGCGCCGCCGCTGCTGAAGCGTTGGCCGCCAACGCGCTCGCCGCAGTTGAAGCGCTGCAAGCCCAGGTCGACCAGAACACCGCGGATATCGCCGCGTTAAACCGCCTCGTGGCGCTTCTTAACGACGACATCCTCGGCTTAGGCGCGACCGACACCACGGGCTTAGAGAGCGACATCGCCAACATCCGCGAGTTCGTCATCCTCTTGCGCCGCGACCAGGTCGCCCTGCGCGACCGCGTGGCGGCCTTGGAAGGTCAGCTTGCCCGCATCGACGATCTGGAAACGCGCGTGAGTGCGCTCGAGGATCAAGCCCTCACCTTCTCGGGCTCCATTGGCATCGAGTACAACGTCAGCCGCCTCAGCGGCGCGGAAATCGCGTTCGACGTTGACCGCATCTTCGGCGTTGGGCAGACCCGCGAGTTCGGGGTACAGCTCAATACCGACAGCGGTTACAACTATTCGTACTTTACTTCAGGCACTAAAGACGAAAACGGCGACGACGATGGTAGAGACGACGGTGAAGTTCGTCAGGACCGCGTGGACATCGACAACACCACGGGTAACCTTGATCCAGTCTTTAGGCTCAACCTGGGCTTTGCGACCGAAAGAGAGCAAGGCTTCGTAGGTGCTTTCAACTCGTTTGAGGGTAACGTCACGCTCAACCTCAAGCAGGCTGTGGACCTCACCGACGAAGACGGCGACCTCTTCGATGGCTACGTTTTCACCATTGACGGCTTTGATACCACCTTTGGTCTCATCGGCGCTGAGCCCCTGCTCTTCCGCTTTGGTGCGGAACCCGATGTCGAGTTCACGCCTTACGTGTTTGAAAGCCTGGGCACCGGCTTCGCGGCGTTCGTCGGCACGCCCGACTTCCTGGCGTTCCTCCAGCCCACGCTAACCCTCGCCTACGGCGTGTACGAAGAAGAAGGTTCGGACAAGCCGGAAGACGACAACTTCGAATTGCCTGTAGACAGCGCGGGTCCTTTTGCCAACGCCTACTACCGCGCGATTCGCGGTACTCTAAGCCCCTTTGAGGGCGTGAGCGGCGGCTTCTCGATTGCGCAACTCACCGGCAACGCGGGTGACAATGCAGACGCCGCGAATAACAACCTGGGCATCACGGTGTTCGGCCTCGATGGTAACATCAACCTCGGCATCTTCGAGATCACGGGTGAGTTTGCGACCTCTTCGGTGGACGCTGGCATCCAGTTTCCTGTAGAGGATGTTGAGGACACCGACGGCTGCTTCGAAACTGTGGATGGCGACGATATAACCACCGTTCCTCTGCCCGCAGATTGTACTGTACCTGTCGATGGCTCCTCGCTCTTCTACGTCGAGGTGATGGCGGGTGGCGCGGACGATCCCCTGCCTATTCCTCTCCTGGAGAGCGTGTCGGCCAACTACCGCTCCATCCCGCAATACTGGGTGGGCCTCAAGTACGACGAAGACACCTATCCCTACGACCTCGACCAGAATGGCTTTGGCGTAAACGCAACCCTGGCTCTCTTCTTTGTCAGAGTCGAAGGCTTTATCGACTCCTACAGCGTAGCCGCGGGTGACGACGTGTTCGCCTTTGGCGTGAGCGCTGGCGTCGTGGTCTACCGCGCCATCGAAGTGTTTGGCTTCTACAACTCGGCGGTCGTCAACGGCGACGCGGTCAACAACATTCCGGGTGCCCTCGAGCGTAATGAGGACTACACCACGGGCTTTGGCATCGGCGTCCGTCAAGACGGCGAAGCTGAAAACGCATTTCTCCCCGGCGTCAACTTTAGCCTCACGTATAACTTCGCGGGCGGCGTGGCCTCCTCGGGTTTAGCGGGAGACTTTGACACCGTGTTTGACTTCGGCTTCTTGACCGTTGCGCCCTACCTCAACGTCGAAACGGACGCGGACCCGGCGGCGGCTTCGGACGACACCACCACCTTCAAGGTCGGCACGAGCTTGGAAACCGAGCCTTTCGACTTCTTCTTGCAGCCGAGCCTCATCGCCAACATCAACTTCCGCACCACCAGCCACACCGACGTTGATCCGGCTGACGTAGCGGGCACGCCCTTCGCGGCCGACGCTGCTTACACCGCCAACGAGCTTCAGTTCGCCATCGGTGTGGCCTTTAATGACTTCTTGTTCGAGAACAGCGTCGCCGTCGTGCGTTACGGCGTTTACTCGGGCACCAACATCTCCACCGACTTTGATCCGCCCGGCTTTGATGACGATTCGGCTACCAACATCCGCGAGGGTGACGAGCCCAACGACATCACGCAGACCGCCAGCGGTTACGAACTCGGCTGGGAGTATTACGGCCTCGAGTTCACCTACGGTGCTTACACCAGCACCACGCCCAACGCCGACGGCGTTGTGGGCGAAACCGGCGGTCAAGCCTTCCGCATTCAGTACGAAGTCACCTTCTAAACACTCGGTTTAACCCGTAGGTTTAGTTCGGTCCTAAAAGTTTCATCTCGCTAAGAAGCGCCCCGCAACCGCGGGGCGCTTCTTTTATGCTGCTCTTTAGATTCTCTTGCGCCGCGCTAGTCCGCTCGAGCAAAAACACGAAGTGACGCCGGACAAACTCTGATATCAAAGGATGTCTCGGCTGCTAAAAGCTCCCCCTCCATGTGCGCCACGCGCGGTTTTTCCCAGCCTAGCTCAATGCGTTTCCCGCTCACAAGGCGCACCTCCGGGTGGTTCAGATGTTGACCCTTCATGACCCTCGCCAAAAGGTTCGGGATGGCCCGCCTCTTGAGCGCGCCCGCTATGATGAGCTCGAGCCGCCCGTCATCCACCCGCGCGGGGGGCGCGAAAAGAAAGCTGCCGCCGGTGCGGGGGCCGTTCTGAACGGACGCCAGCAGCGCCGGGCCGTGGTAAAAGGTGTGGCCGTCGACTTTTGCTGTGACGTGGGGGGTCTCGAGCCTTTGCAACGTTTGCAGCACCGCCCAAACGTACGCCGCGCGCTCCCTTAGAAAGGGCGGCGCACTCCGTACCGTCTGCGCCACCTCGGCGTCAAAGCCGACGCCGAGCGTGTTGACGAAGGGGCGACCGTTGACCGTCCCCGTGTCTACTTGTTTGATATAGCCCGCAAAGATGACCGCCAGCGCTTCGTCAAGCGTGCGGCGGCCTATACCCAGCGCAAAAGCGAAATCGTCCCCTGACCCCGCGGGCAGCACGCCCACCGTGCGCGCGGTGTTGACGCAGGCGCGCGCGACCTCGTGCAGCGTGCCGTCGCCGCCCAGAGAGAGGACGAGGGCGTCTTCGGACAAGCTGGCGACGAGGCTTGTGGCGTGGCCCGGCGCTTGGGTGATGTGAACTTCGAGCGGCTTTCCGCGCGCTTTGAAAGCGTCCTCGACCCGTGGCAGTCCGGCGAGCGCCCGCCCACGCCCCGCCGTGGGGTTGACTATAAGGTGGTACACGGGAGGTAATGGGGGAGGTGATGAATCATAGGTCGCGTTGACTCCTCAAAAGAATGCTCCATCGTAACGCCTGACGCGTTCCGTAAGGAATGTATGTAAACTGAGCGGCTCGAGCGCGTTCTTGAGCTCTTCCTAAAGTGGGAGCGTGAGGTAAAGTTGCTTTATGAACACCCAAGACCTCTTCGACATCTCGAGCGTTGCCGATCCCCTAAAAGAGCTCTTAGACGTTGCCGCGCCGTGGGACATTCTGGCCCGCATCGACGATTTTTTGGCGGGTTTGGAGGACCAACGCCCCACCCTCGCTGGCGCGGTTCACCCGACGGCGGTGCTTTCCGGGCCGGTTTATCTGGCCCCGGGCGCGGTGGTCGGGCCGCACGCGTGTATTGAGGGTCCCGCCTGGCTTGGTGAGGGGGCCGAAGTGCATCACGGCGCTTTTCTGCGGGGCGGCGTCGTTTTGGCCCCAGGGGCCAAAGTCGGTCACAGCAGCGAGGTCAAGCGCGCGCTCCTTCTGGAGGGTGCCAAAGCTCCGCATTTCAACTATGTGGGAGACGCCGTGCTGGGCCGCAACGTCAACTTAGGCGCGGGCGTCAAGCTCGCCAATTTCAAGCCGGGCGGCAAAGCGGTCAAGGTGGCGGGCCAGGACACGGGTCTAAGAAAATTCAGCGCGGCCTTGGGCGACGACGTTTTCGTGGGCTGTAACGCGGTGCTCGCGCCTGGCACGGTGGTGGGGCCGCGCTCTCTGATCTACAGCGGCGTCATGCTGCGGGGTGTGGTTCCTGCGGACACTATCGTCAAGCTGCGTCAGCCCTTGGAGTATGGGGGGCTCGAGCGTTAAGTCTCAGTGAGGCAAAGAAACAGAACAGAAACTAGAGAAAAGGACCCAGAGGTTCTTTTCAGATTCAGCCCTCGTTACGTTCGCCTCTCCAAAAGCTTCTGACGGCTTTATGACGCCTTTGATAAAAATCTGCCAAAGCCGTTGCGTCACCGAAGTTTGTGGACGTATCTTGATAGACTAAGGCATGTTTCCCCTTCACGATGCCAACCCGCGGCACGGCCCCGCCTTCGTGATGTGGTTTTTGCTCTTCGTCAACGTGGCCGTATTCGTCTACGGCTTGAGCCTCGGCTCGGACCGCGCGGCGCTGCGTTTTGTTTACGACTACGGCTTCGTCCCCAGCCTTTTTTTCGAAGCGCCCGTCGCCAATCTGTATCGGCTCCTTACCAGTATGTTTCTTCACGGCGGCGTGGTTCATATTCTTGGCAATATGTTTTTCTTGTGGGTTTTTGGCGACAACATCGAAGACCGGCTGGGTCACGTCGGATTCTTAATCTTTTATCTCGTAGGCGGCGTGCTTGCGACGCTCGTCCACGGTCTTTTTTCGCTTGCGTCGGCGGTGCCGATGATCGGCGCGTCGGGCGCGGTGAGCGCGGTGTTGGGGGCTTACCTCGTGCTCTTTCCGCGGCAGCGCATCTTCACCTTCGTGCCGCCCCTTTTCCTCTTCTGGCTGCCCGCCTGGTTTTACTTGGGCTACTGGGCGCTCATCCAGTTCGTGCAGGCCGGGGGCCTGGTGGTGAGGCCGGGGGCGGTGAACGACGTGGCGTTCTGGGCGCACGTCGGCGGGTTTCTATTCGGCGCGCTCACGGTGCGCCGCTTTGCTAAACCCGCGCCGCCTCCCGGTTACCGGCTCTAAGGGTATACTACGTGCCTAGCTATTTACGAGATGTAAACGGTCACAACCGTGTTGTATATTCACCATCTATAGCTTTGGAGGCGCGATGAAGTCTTTACTCCTGCTGCTCGCTCTTGTGGCGCCGCTAGCGCAAACGAAAGCGGGCCGGGCAGCCTTCGTTCAAACAGCACCCGCCCAGGCGGAAGCGAGTCAAGAACAACAGGGTCAAGAACAAGGGCTCGAGGAGCCGCAAACCTATTTGCAGTATAGCGGCAGCGACCCCCAGACGACACGCGGCGCGTCGCGGCTGCTTCACTACCTGCCGCAGGACATGCCCATTACGGTTTATGTGCCTATTCCTGACGCGCGGCGCGATGACGCCTCGGGCGGTGCGGTCACCGGGGGCTCAGGCGTAAGTGGTTTTGGCACGGGCGGTTCCGGCGGAGACGTGGGCGCTAACGCTTCGCTCACGGGCGGGTTTGGCATTGACGTTTCCGAAGTGGACAGAGACGCCGCGCGCCGCGACGAGGTCGTGCGCGCGCTCAACGCCTGGCAGGAGGCGGTGCCCGACCTCATCCGCTTCCGCACCGCCGAGACGCCGGAGGAGAGCGCCTTGAAGGTGGTGTGGCAAGATTTGCCCGCGGACAAGGTCGGCTCCTACCGTTACACCTTTTCGGTCCTCGAGAACGGCCTCTACCGCTTTCGCGCCACCGAAATCCTGCTCGACCCGGACACGCCCCCCGACGACCTCTACCGCTACGCGCTGCTCGAGATAGGCCACGCACTGGGCCTCTTGGGCCGCTCTCCCTTCGAGGGCGACGCGATGAGCGCCGTGCCGAGCGGGCGGGTGAGCGAACGCGACGTGGCAACTTTACGCGCGCTCTACGCGCTGCCGAGCGGCATCGTGCTGAGAAAATAACGTTTCACCCCAAAGTAATCGCCGTGACCACCTCACAAGACAACTCCGCGACGTGCCTGAAGCAAGGTTGGTGCTGAGACCGGCGGGCGCGGACGCATCTTGCTCGAAACCAATCCCCCTAAATCCCCCTTATTAAGGGGGACTTGTCTGCGTCTCCCGTGCTGGGGGATTTTACAAGGCGCGACGACGGCTGACTCTTACGTATAGCTCTCTACATAACGCAGGGGCAAGTCCGCGGACGATTCGCTGAGGTCTAAACGTCCGGCTGGAGCAGCCCGTAGTCGCCGTCTTGGCGCAGGTAGATGACGTTAACCTGGTCTGACTCGGCGTTGTGGAACATGAAAAAAGAATGGCCGAGCGCTTCCATCTGCATCGCCGCGTCCTCGGGCGTCATGGGGCGGAGCACGTGGCGTTTGGTGCGGACGATCGCGGGGTCCGGCTCGGGCTCGTCGTCTTGCGGCGGCAGGGGCGGCGGGGGGGGCGGCTCGTCCTGGGTGCGCTTCGCCATCGTCTTGCCCTTGAACCTTTTGAGCTGGCGCTCGAGCTTGTCGACCACCATGTCGACCGCCGCGTAGGGGTCCTGCCCGCTCTCCTCGGCGCGCACCATGCCGTTGGGCACGTTGAGCTGCACCTCGACCTTGGCGGGCGCGCTGTTGTCCTGCGCGTAAGACATGACCACCTTGGCGTCGATGATCTGGTCCGAAAAGCGGTCGAGCTTACCCAGCTTCTCCTCGGCGTACGAGCGCATGGCGTCGCTCACGTCGATGTTGCGACCGATCAGTCTGTAAATGTTCATCGCGTCTCCTCCCCTAATCTTCTCGCTTTGCTTGACCTTAACGCGAAATATCCAGAGAGGTAGTGTAACATCTGTGGTTGATATAAAAACCCGGTGCTGTACGGTGCCCGGTAGTGTTAACGCGTAAGCCAGACCTACTCGTTCGTGTAGGTGTCCGCTTCATCCTGCTGCCCGTGTTGGTCTCCACTGCGCAGCCCCTTGAGGCGTGAGGCGACCTTGGCGACGCGTGCGCCCAAGTTGCGCGCGGTGGTCAGTTCGTCCGCGACGGGCTGTCTCGAGCCGTCCCCGCCCGCGAGCGTCGCCGGACCGTACGGCGAGCCGCCGATACCCTCGGTCGTCATGATTTGCGGGTTCTGCCCATAAGGCGTGCCCACAAAAATCATCCCCAGGTGCAACATAGGCACCAATGATGTGAGGATGGTCGATTCCTGCCCGCCGTGGATGGTCGCGGTGCTCGTAAAGATGCCCGTGGCCTTGTCTTCGAGCTCGCCCTTTTGCCACAGAGGCCCAGTGGTGTCGAGAAACTGCTTCATCTGCGCGGTCATGTTGCCGTAACGCGTCGGCGTACCCCAGATGACGCCATCCGCCCAGCGCAAGTCGTCATGGGTAACTTCGGTAAGATTCGACATCGCTTCCTGCGCCTGCTGGTAGGCGTCTTGGCCCTGCATCGCCTGACGGGCGGCCTCGAGCTCAGGGATACGAGTCAAGCGTACCTCTACATCCGACACGCCCGCCGCGCCCTCCTGAACCGCTTGCGCCATTCTGTGGGTGTGACCGTAGGTGCTATAAAAAGTAACAAGTATATGGGTTGGCATACGTTCCTCCTTCAGAAACACTTTTTAGATTACTATAGAAAATAAACCAGACGATGGGCTAACTCACAATGTGTGGGTGGTGTGGTGCACGTTTCGGGAGCCGGTGAGCCTTCAGCGTGTGGTGGCAGGAGCTAATCGATATACGGTTCAATTTGGGTGAGTTCGAGCCTAAACTCCCCGACCTGCTCGTCTTTAATCATCAGGCCGACGTTTGTGATGTGGGCGGGCTCGAGGGGCGGCGCACCTGGCACGTCGCGGCCCCGCCACACCGCGCGAAACTCGCTAAAAGGCAGCTTTAGGTCCGTCCACTCGGATGCGGCGTCAAAAGGAGCCTCGTAGGCGGCGTCGGTATCTCCGGTATAAAGCCTCAGATAGTAGCGCTTGCCGTCGCCACGTATCCGCAAGAGGAGCCCCGCCGCGCCGTCAAAACTAAACACACCCTCGGGAGAGCGCACCGACGCGAAGCCGCCGCCCTCGTCGGTGGAGAGGTGGCCCGCGAACACAGCGCCGTCTGGAGAAGCGCGTAAGGCGCTCTCCGACACGCCGCCCATCACCACGTCGTCAACCGCCGCCCACGCGTCCGCCACGCCGGGCGCTGAAAAGTCAATCACACGCAAAGCTGGACATCTAAGAATTCTGGACGGGCAAATTGGCAACCATCACCATGCGGTCGCCCTGCTGCTCCAACTTCACGTCGTACTCGTTCTCCTGGGCGGGAAAATACTTGCTGATGACCTCTAAGAGTTCGTGCTTGAGCTCGTCCATCTTTCCGGGGCTCAGCTTGGCGCGGTCGTACGAGAGCACGAGCTTGAGGCGGTCTTTGAGCTGGTCTTTGCTCTTTTTGCGTCCGAAAAGTCCGAACATCAGCTCCCTCCAAAGAGGCGGCGCAAGCCGGACAAAAAGCCGGGCTGGGGTTGATTGTCGGGGTGCGGCACCTCTTCACCCTGGATGCGCCGGGCGATGTCCCTAAACGCGCTCCCCGCGCCCACCTTGGCGGTGTCGGATAAAGAAATAGGCGAGCCGATGTTGGTCGAAATCAAGATTTTTTCGTCCTCGGGCACAACGCCCAGGAGCTTGATACCCAAAATCTCCAGCACGTCATTGACTTCCAGCATATCGCCGCGCTTGACCATCTCCGGGCGCAAGCGGTTGATGATGCATTTTACTTCAGTAATCTCGCGCGCTTCCAGGAGGCCGATGATGCGGTCTGCGTCTCGGACGCTCGAGACCTCCGGGTTCACCACCACCAGCGCCCCTTGCGCCGCGCTCGCCGCCGTTTTGAAGCCCGACTCGATGCCCGCGGGTGAGTCGATGAGCACGCGGTCAAAGCCTTCTTCTTCCAAAAGCCCCGTGACGGTGCGCTTCATCTGCTCTTCGGACAGGGCGCTCTTGTCGTTCGTCTGCGAGGCCGCGAGCAAGTAGAGGTTGTCCACACGCTTGTCACGAATCAAGGCCTGTTTGAGACGGCAGCGGCTCTCGAACACATCAATAAGGTCGAAGACGACGCGGCCCTCCAAGCCCATCACCACGTCCAGATTCCGGAGCCCCACGTCGGTGTCAATGACCGCGACTTTTTCCCCCAACTGCGCGAGCGCCGCCCCCACGTTGGCGGTGGTCGTGGTTTTACCCACCCCGCCCTTGCCCGAGGTCACGACGATGGCTTTAGCGTTCACGGTTTCTCCTCATCTATTCTCCCTCACACACGCGTTTTGGCGCGATACCTTTCTTTAATGAAACTCTTTAAGCCCGTCTCCAGATACATCTTTGATGAACTATAACAAAATCCCCCAGGGCTCCCTCACTGTGAGGTTGTTCACATCTTGACACACAGTTAAACCGCCTTGAGGTTGGCGTATTTGAGCAGGAGCTTTTTGGGACCCGCGTCTTTGAACACGACGGTCACCTCGGCTCGAGCCCCCTCCCCTGACACGCCCACCACCGTGCCGGGGCCAAACTTGGGATGCGTCACACGTTCGCCGCCCCGGAAGCCGACCCCGGTTTTCTTCTCGGCGTCCGCACCCGTCGCCTCGGGCCGCGGCGGCGTCCAGATGTTGCGCGAGAACTTGGACAGCTTGGAGCCGTGCATCTCTTGACCGAACACGTCGATCTCGCTCAGCATGTCCCTGGGTACGTCCTCCAAAAAGCGGCTCGGGCGCGCGGGCTCGGTGCGGCCAAAGGTCATGCGCGACTCGCAGTGAACCAGAAAGAGCGCCTCTTGCGCGCGCGTCACGCCGACGTAGAGCAGGCGGCGCTCCTCCTCGATCTCTTGCAAGCTCGCGGTCGAGGAGCGGTGGGGGAGGAGGTTTTCTTCGAGCCCGACCAAAAAGACGACGGGGAACTCGAGCCCCTTGGCGTTGTGGAGCGTCATCAGCGTGACCGCTTCTTCAGGAATTTCGCTGTTGACCGCCTTGACCGCGCGGTCGTCCACGCTCGCCAACAAGGCCGCCTCGTCCAAGAATTCGGCGATGGAGCCGCCCGCCTCTTCCTGCCACTCGGCCACCGCGTTGAGGAGTTCGTCTAAGTTTTCCGTCCGCGCCTGCGCGTCGAACGACGCTTCGTCTTTCAGGGCCTGCATGTAACCCGACTGGTCGAGCACCGCCTTGAGAAAGGGCGCGGCGGGCAGCGATTCGGCGGCCTCGGCTAAGTCGTCCATGAGCGCGACGAATTCGGCAATCTTTCGCACCGCGGGTGTACCCTTCAAGACCTCGTCGGCGTGACGTAAGGCGTCCGAAAACCGCGCGTCTTTGCGGGTGGCCCAGGCGTTAAGATTCTCCTCGCTCGTCTTGCCGATGCCGCGTTTGGGGCGGTTCAAAATGCGTCTCCACGACACGTCGTCGGCGGGATTGAGGGCGGCGCGAGCATAAGACAAAATATCCTTGACCTCGCGCCGGTCGTAAAAGCCCACACCGCCGACGATTTTGGCGGGGATGCCCGCGCGGCGCAGCGCCTCCTCTAAGACCCGCGACTGCGAGTTGGTGCGGTAAAGAATTGCATAATCGTTGGGAGAGAAATCTTTCTCCGCCCCCAACCGCTCGATCTGCCGCACCACAAAATCCGCTTCGGCGCGGTGGTCGACCGCACGGTAGATAGCCACCTTGTCGCCCGCGCCCTTGACGGGGCGCAGGTTCTTTTCCAAGCGCCCCTCGTTGGGCAAAATCACCGCGTTGGCGAGGTCCAGGACGGAGCCGACCGAGCGGTAGTTGAGCTCGAGCCGGTACACCTTCGCGTCCTCGTAGTCGCGCCGGAAGTCCAGGATATTGCGCACGTCGGCACCGCGAAAGGCGTAGATGCTGTTGTGGACGAGCATCCCTTCGGCTAGGTAGGTGTGGATGGGGTCAACCTCTAAGTCAAATACCGGGCCGTCGTAGGGGGCGCTCGAGACCTCACTCACTGGCTTTTCGACAAGCCTCCGGTCCTCTTCGACCAAAACTCTCATGCCAGGATGCAGGTGCGAGAGCGGCAGGTAGTGGTACATCTTTCCGCCTACTTGCGCCTTGCGCTGAAGCTCCATACCGCCGCACGCGGCTATTTCCTTAGCCAGGAGAAGCGCGTCGGGGTAGTTTTTGCGGCTCAGCTCGAGCCGGTACCCCCCGCGCCCGTTGCTGCGCACCGGATACCCCGCCTCCACCAACCTTTCGGCGGTGTCCGCACGGATGGACGACCACTGCACCCGGTGATAGCCGACCTCACCGTGGCGAAAATCCTGGAACATCACCAAGTTGACGCTCTGCCGCCGCAACCCGTTCTGCGGGCGGTGATGAGGAAACTCGGGGTGAAGCTGAAGGTCTTTCATCAGCGCCTCAGCCCTAGACACGGTGTCCAGTTCGGCGTAAAGCCGCTTTAACCACGCCTCACTCAGCGCAAGGTTGCGCCCTATACCGTGAAACAGCGTCGTCGGTAGACCGTAATGCGCCGCGTAGTAGGCTTCCCAATACCGCGCCTCGGCGGCGTCATCGCAGACCCGCAACACCCAAAGCTTGTCGCCGTGCTCCTGGTTAAGGCGAACCTTGAAGCCCAGCTCTTCGCGCCCCTCATCATTCGCGCGCAAGCTTTTGGCTAAACCGACGCGGTAGCCTCTGTCGGCGCGGTACATCAAATAGACGTAGTAGTATCCCTCCTCCGGCACCATCCGCGCCAACACGATGTGATGCGGCGTGCCGCGTAACGTGCGCCCGCCTGCCTTGACCGTCCACATGGGGCCGGTGTAGTGACCGCGTTTCACATGAGTCACGCGACCTTTTGTAGGCTCGAGCGCCCCGCCCGTTCCCAACACCCCGTCACCCTCGGTCAACGACTCGATGGGACGGCAGCCTCTGGGCGTGAGCACCCTCGAGCCCGGCGGCAGGCACTGGTCGGGATCCCCGACCACCATCAAATTGCGGTACTTGTTCGCCAACAGGTGCGTGAGCCGGTACTGCGCGGTGTTGGTGTCTTGGTACTCGTCCACATGCACAAACACCGCGCGCTGCTGCACCTTGTCGAGCACGTCCGGGTGCGCGTCGAAAAGCTCGACGGTGCGGCCCAGGATGTCGTTAAAGTCCACCGCGTTGGCGCGCCCTAACCTCTCCTGATAACGCCTATAACTCTCCACCAAAAGCTCGATGGGCAGCCCCGCGACCATCATCCCGAACTGCCGCTCGCCCTCTTCTGCCAGGGTCGAGGGTGACCATAAATTTGACTTAGCGCGGTCGATAAGCGCCCGCAGCACGCGCGGGTTGGCGTCGCCGAGCCCGTCCACATTGCCCGCAATCTCTTTCAAAACGTCCAGTTGGTCGCTGTCGTCATAGATGGCGAAACCCGACTGAAGGCCAATCAAGTCACCGTACACGCGCAGAATCCGCAAACACGCCGAGTGAAAGGTGCTCACCCATAAATCGCGCGCCTTCACGCCGATAAGCTCCCTCACCCGCTCCTTGAGTTCGCCCGCCGCCTTGTTGGTAAACGTCACGGCCAAAATCTCGGTCGGGTAGACCTCGTGAACGTCCATGAGGTAAGCGATGCGCTGCACCACGGTGCGCGTCTTGCCCGAGCCCGCCCCGGCGATGACCAAAGCGGGGCCTTCATAGTGCTTTACGGCGGCCCGTTGTTCTTCGTTCAAAGTCTCGAGCAGGGGGTGTTCGGAAACAGTATCAGCCACAAATTCATCATACCGCCTCGGCGGGGGGGTATCCGTCGGTGCGAGGGAAGAGTGTCGGGGACGAGGTTATGTCTCAAGTGGGCTCTTTAAGCCCGCCCCAGCCCGTGCTAAACTCCCTCATGACCCAGGTGCGCTTTTCTTACGAAGACCTACAGCTTTTCCCCGATGACGGTCTACGGCGAGAGCTTTTAGACGGGGAGGTTTATGTGACGCCATCACCTACCAGCAGACACCAGCGTGTGGTTACAAATCTTGCTTTTTATATCAGCCTTTATCTTCACGAAAATCCTATGGGACAGGTGTTTGTTGCCCCTCTGGATGTCATCTTTGGAGATGACGTTACCGAACCCGACATTCTATACATATCGAACGAACGGGCGTCCATCATCAGCGAACGCGGTGTTGAAGGTGCGCCCGACTGGTTGATTGAAGTCACGTCGCCATCTACGCGCAAGCGAGACTTCACGCTTAAACTCAAGCGTTACCAGAAGTACGGCGTGCGGCTCTACTGGATTATTGATCTCGAGGCTGAGATGGTTCACGTCTGGGAGGAGGGAGAGCATGAGGTGTTTGAAGCGGATGACACGCTTTCAGTCTCACTATTTCCCGGCTTTGAGCTAGCGGTAGAGGATATTCTCGTTTCTCACTCGTGATTCGCGCTATTTGCTTCGACTTTGACGGCACACTGGCGCATTTTGACGGCGACTTTAACAGATACGCAGACGAATTACGCAAAGAATTAAAGCTCGAGCCCCACCACCTCGAGCCTTTCGCGGGCCTCCTTTCTAAACATTCACGTCGTGAAGGCGCGGTCACACTTTACAGCGCGTTATTGGCGATGTTTGAGGGGCTCGAGCTGCCCATTCCTGAAAACCTTGAAGGTATCGTCTCGAGGGCGGTCAACCGCTACGGAATGGGAGTAAAGCTCCTGCCGGGGGCGCGGGAGGTCTTGGAATTCTGCGCCGCGCACGTGCCATTGGCTCTCATCACCAACGGACCCGAAGACATGCAGCGTGCAGGGATTCATAACGTTGGCGTCGCCCACGTTTTCAAAGCGCTTGTCATCTCCGGCGCGGCGGACGTGGGAGTGCGAAAGCCCAACCCGCGTATTTTCCACCTCGCTTGCGAACGCCTTAACGTAGCACCCGAGCACGCGCTGATGATTGGCGACCATGCGGAAGCGGATATCAGGGGCGCTCGAGCGCTGGGCATGACAACCGTTCATATTGCGCGGGAGGGGCCGCCGACCCTCGGCACCAGGGAAATACGTTTGCGTGATGACCTGAGTGATGGGCGGGTGCGTGACTTGGATGAGCTCGAGCTCCTCCTCCACACGCTCCTTCACAAGAAAAAGACGGCCTCGTGAGCCGCCTTTAGAGCTAAGAATACAGGGTTAAGCTCCAGGTCCCCCGGAACTCACCTCTTTCGTGATGACAAACTGCATCTTGAGCACGAACGCGGTGACGATGGCGACGATGAGGAGCGGGGCGGCCTTCCAAAGTAAGAAGAGCGTGAAAAAAGCCGCGAGTATGAGGGGGAGGCGTAAAAAGGTGCGGCTGTCCTGTCCTTTAAGGACGAACTGGCGGCGGTTGCCTTCTCGCCAGAGGCGGCTCACCCCGCGCAAGAGGCCGCGCGAAACGTTCTGTAGGTTCGTGTTGTTCATAGTTTCCTTTCTAGGCTCGAAGCATCCTTAGGACGGGATGTCGCTGACTTTCTGTATGTCGTCGTTATCTTCCTGCGCTCCCCTGCGCTCCACCTTGAGGGTCAGGTCGGCGGCGAGCGCGGCGATGGCCCCGATGGCGGCCCAGACGGGCAGGAGAACCGCGCCGACCACGCCGATGGTCAGAGGAATCTCGATGAGCGTCCGGCCTTCGTCGTTCTTGAGGGTGATGCGGCGGACGTTGCCCTCGCGCACGATCTCTCTCACCTTGGCGAGAACCGTCTCGCCGCTCAGCTTGTACTCCTCGGTTGTGACGCTGTGGCCTTCGTTGTTGGCGGTGTCGTTGGTGTCCCGAGTCGCTTTTTCCTGGTCCATAATGCGCTCCTTTGGTCTTCTTTAGGCGAGTCGTCCGGTTCGTCCGGACGCTTATGAACCCAGTGTAGGGGCTGGGGAAGGGTACGTCATCACACTTTTGGATGAGGAAACGGACGCGGCTCGAGCCTTTCGCCCACGGTCCGGACATGTAAAACGCCACCTTGTTGAGGTGGCGCGTTCAGAGGAAATCACGTGAGCTGAGACGGTTGCGTTACGTCCTACTCGAGCCCCGCCTCAGCAACCGCAAGCCCTGAGAGGTAAGCGGCCTCGAGCTTCGCCCCGCCGCACCAGTCGCCGCAGAAGAGAAGTTTGTTTTCGGAATCCTCGAGAAAAGGTTTTTCATAGGGTTCGGTTACCATGCTGTAGCGCCAGCGTTGCCCGTCCGTCCACAAAGGTTCGGGTATCCAGTCGCCCAAAGGACGGGCGGCGTGAAGCATCCTCTTTTCGATTTCTTTTGGGTCGTCGTTGTAGTGCCCATGCGCGAACGCGGGCGTGCTGTGGAGCACTACTACGGTCTCCTCGGGCGCGGCGCGTTTAGAACTATCGTGACTTACCCAAGAAAGAACCGCGTCCTCTTCCACCGTGACGCCGCGCCACTCGGGGGTGCGTTCTGGGGGATAGCCTGCGATAACTGTAAAACAAGAGGTGAAAGCAACGGCCTCGAGCGTTTTACGCGTACCCTCGCTCAAATCAACGTCACGGCAAAGCTCGAGCGCCTGCTCCGGCGGCGTGTTGATGATGAGACGGCGCGCGCTGAACGTCTCTCCCCCTGCCGTCTCGGCGCGCCAAGCGTCGTTTTTGAGTATTCGCGTCACGCGTGTTTGCCGTTTTACCGTCAGCCCCTCACCCAAAAGTTTGCCGAAGGTGTTCATGCCTGTCGGGAAGATGTAGCGGGGGTGGCCGTCGCTGGGTGCCTCGAGCCCTCCCGGAGAGAGCGTGTGAAAGCCCTCCGACCACACGGCAACGTGGCCCGCCTTTTGCCACGCGTCCGCCTGCGCCTCGAACCGCGCATCCCGAACGGTAAAAAACTGCGCGCCGTGGTCTACGCGGCTGCTTCTGACGGTGCGCGTCGCCGCGCGACCGCCCAAGCCGCGGCTCTTCTCGAGCACCACCACCTCCCGACCGGCTTTTTGAAGCGCGCGCGCGGCGGTGAGTCCCGCCACGCCCGCGCCGATAACTAAAACGTCGATCATTCAGGAAAACGTGAGCAAAGAACGGTTCTCATATTCACTGTTCATGTTTACTGGGGAATGGCGACGCGCGAGACCGTAAAGGGCAATTCTGGGCTCACACCCTCGCCGCGGTTGTTGAACTGCGAGTTGACGACCAACAGCGTGTCGCCCGCCTTGGCAATCGTCGTCGGATAGATAAACGAGGGATCGCCAAAGCCTTCGCCGAGAGTGCCCGAGCTGTAGTCGTCAGCGAGCGTCACCGGCACGATGAGCCCGGCGGAGTTGCGCGTGACAAAGAGCGTTTGACCGTCCAACAAGATGCCGTCACCCGCCATGAGGGTGTCGCCGCCCAGGTCAATCTCGGTCACCTCTTTTGTTTTTATATTGATGCGGAAGAGTTTGCCTGTATTTGACTGCACGACGATGAGGTACTGCCCGTCGGAGGTTGACGCAATACCGTTGAGATTGAACCCTTCTTGGTAGGTGAGGGGCGTGCCTGAAAACTCGAGCCACGCCTCAATCCCCGCGCCTTCACCCGCGCCGCCCGTACCCACACCACCCGCGGCGTTGCCGCTCATCCCCGAAGTGCCCGGAATCTTGAAGAGCACCGGACGCTGCGAATCGGTCACAAAAGCGTCGCCGGAGGGGGTAAAGGCGACGTCGTTTAAGAAGGTGCTGTCGGTCTCGGGGGTGTTGAGGGTCTCGAGCAGCTCACCGGTTTGGGCGTTGTAGACGTACACGTTGCCGCTGTCTCCGCCCGCCACGACGAGCCTTCCTGCGTTCAGGGCCATGCCGATGGCGGTGGGCTGCGTGCTTTCGGCGAATACGCTCACCTTGCCCGTGTCTATGTTCCCCGTGAAAAGGGTGCCGTCGGTTGTGCTGCCGACGTAAAAGGTGTTCGCGCTTTCATCAACCGTAACGCCCTCGGGAAAAACCGCGTCACCGGGGAGGACGTAGCTGTTCGGCTCGGGCTGGGCTGCGCCCACCGTGAGCATGAGGGCGGAAATGAGGCTTAAGCAGAGGATCACAGGATGACGAACGTACATAGAATCTCCTTTCGCATGTGTCGTCATCCTAAAAGGTTTCGCCGCGCGGCACTTCACGCCATCCCACAGTCTGGAGGGAGCGTCAGGTGAGAGCGTAACGGTTTGGCGCTCGAGGGTTTACGCCTAGCTCCAACGTGAGACCGGGTCAACCATCATCTGTTCTCACGAAAGCGAGGTAAGCTCATACCGGAAAGTACCGCCCTGCTCCGGTTTTGCCTCTCACTGGCCCTGCGGCGCATGGTCCAGCCTCCTTGGCGGCTTTCTCCACCGGCCTGACCGGACACGCTTATGAAGATGCCACGCTATTCACAAAAATCCACACGCTGGCGGATTCGCGCTCTTACGGAGTCGGTAACGTGCGATTTTTCACACGTGGTGCCGTTCTTCACATCATTCTCTAATTTTAAGCTACACTTAGGAAAGGTTATTGGGCGCTCTATCGCGTCGTAAATCAGG
Source organism: Trueperaceae bacterium (assembly GCA_965214405.1). Lineage (GTDB taxonomy): Bacteria > Deinococcota > Deinococci > Deinococcales > Trueperaceae > CBDCCT01. The sequence goes on along the minus strand of OZ243956.1, from coordinate 2,378,799 downwards.
CGCGTTCAGGAGCCGTTTGGGTATTGCGGGACGCTCTTTTCCGTGCGTCAGAACGAGAAGACGATGCGAGCAGGTGCCCCGGTAGTGTATCTGAACAGTGTGGTTTTAGAACAGTGTAGTTTCAGAGATGTAGTTTTAGAACAATACGGTTTTAGAAAGGGTAGCTTTTGAAACGTTCACCTCTAAGCATGAATAGGGTTAGGCTTCTCAGATCCTTCTGGGTGATGGCGGCGTTGGTCGCTTGCTCCAATGAGGAGACGCCGCAGGGGGGGGCCACGCTGAGCAATCTGGTGTCGGAGGTGCGCCTCGAGGCCGGGGCCGGGGCAACGGTTACAAAATCGTTCGGGTTTCAAAACAGTGGGAACGTTCCTCTCACGTACAGCGTTACCAAGTCCGGTGCAGCTTGGCTCGAGGTGACGTCGGGCCAAGAGGGCACGCTCGCACCAAGCGGGGTGGCGACCGTCGAACTTAGAGCAACCTGCCCAGACGCTGGCGAAACGGAGCAAACGACAAATCTGACGCTTCAGTCGAACGCGTCTTCTGAGGAGATCAGCGTAAGCCTCTCTTGCGAGGCGGCCCCTCGGCCCGTGCTCGGGGTGCTGTCGCCCGAGGCGCTCGAGCTAGAAACCTATAACGGTCAAACGGTCGCAAGCCGCTTCGGTTTTTCCAACCAGGGGGACGCGCTTCTAAGCTACACGCTCGCCGTGCCTGACGAGGCCGCTTGGCTAGGGTTGGAAACGCGCGAAGGCACGCTCAAGCCGGGGGCGGGCGCCGAGGTGCCCTTGCAAGCCACCTGTCCGGCGTCCGCGGCTACCCTGGAAACAACCGTCACCGTCTCTTCGGACGCGCCCACGCCGGACGCGACCCTCACGGTGCGCCTGATTTGCAAAGCGCCGCCGTCCACCCCGCAGCCCATCCTGAGCGCGCTCGCGCCGAACCCCCTCACGCTCTCCGCAAGGGTCGGCGAAAAAGCGGCGGGCCGCTTCGGGTTTTCAAACGGCGGCAACGCGCCGCTGCGCTACACCCTCACTGGGACCAATGGGCTCGAGCTGAGCACCGCCAACGGCACCTTGGCGCCGGGCGCGGACGTCGAAGTCGACGCGCGCGCGACCTGCACCGAGGTGGGGGAGAAAAGAGCGACCGTCACCGTGAGGGGAGACGACCCCACCACCCCGAGCCGGACGCTCGCTGTGACGCTGCGTTGCGGCGAGGCGGCGCGCGCGCGCTGGGAGCTAGCGCCGGAAGCCTTGAGTGTGTCGGGCACGGTGGGCTCGAGCGCCACCGCCCAGGCCACGCTCAAGAACGTCGGCGACGCGAGCGGCGACTACCGCGTGACGAGCGACCGGGGCTGGTTGACTTTCGCCTCCGGCGCGGGCACGCTCAAGGTGGGCGGGTCGGTCAATCTGCCGCTGACGGTGTCTTGTGACGCGAGCGGAGAGGCGACGGGCACGCTGACGGTCGAGGGTAGCGGCGCTAGCTCCCAGCTCACCCTCACGCGCCGCTGCGCCGAGCCGACACCCGACCCGACGCCCCCGACCACGCCCCCGACCACGCCCCCGACCACGCCCACAGTGGACTTGGCGCTGACGCGCTTTTACATCAACCAGGCGGTGCCCGCCGCGGACTCGAGCCGCGCCGCCGGGGACCGCATCCCGCTCATCGCGGGGCGCGGCGGCCTGGCGCGCGCGTTCATCTCCGCAGACGCGTCAAACATCAGCACGACCGTGCGGCTTCACTACCGCGACGCCTCGGGTAAAGAGGGCACGCTCGACCTCAAAGGACCCAAGAACGTCCCCGCGACGCCGCGCGAGGGCGACCTCAAAGGCACCTTTAACGCAACGCTCGATACGGCGTTCTTGCGTCCGGGCTTAGAGGTCTATCTCGAGGTGGACCCCGACAACGCGGTGGCCGAAACGAACGAGAGCAACAACCGCTATCCGGCCTCGGGTTACGCGGCGCTGGTTGTGCAAAAAGCGCCCGCGCTCAACGTTACCCTCGTGCCCGTGACCTACGGCAGCATCACGCCGACCATCACCAACAGCACCAAAAATGCCTATTTAGACGCCGCGCGCCGGATGCACCCGCTGGGCGAGGTCAACATAAAGATTCATAGTCCTTACGCCTTTGACGGCGACCTTCGCACCGACGAAGGCTGGGACGAGCTCTTGCGCGCCGTCACCACGTTGCGCGGCGCTGACGGAAGCGACGACCTTTATTACGCGGTGGTCGATCCCTGGTACTCGAGCGGCGTGTCGGGCTTGGGCTGGATAGGCTTTCCGGTTGCCGTCGGTTGGGACGACCCGCGAAGCCGGGGCGAGGTCGCCGCGCACGAATTCGGTCACACCTGGGGCCGCGAACACGCGCCTTGCAGCGTGAGCAACGCAGACGCGTCGTATCCTTACCAAAACGCCCGGACGGGCGTCTGGGGTTTTGATATGAATGACGGGAACTTGCGCGACCCCGCCAAATACGCCGACCTCATGAGCTACTGCGGCCCGCGCTGGATTAGCGACTATACGTATAAGGGCGTGCTCGCGTTCCGGCAGCAGGCGCAGTCCCAAGCGCGCATCCAAACGCTGAGCGTGTCCGCGTCTAAGTCCAACGTTTTACTCGTGAGCGGCAGCCTGCAAAACGGCAACCTGAGCTTAGGCCCGGCCTTTAGCCTCGTCACCACACCCCAACCGCCCGCGCCGGGTCCTTACACGCTGCTAGGCTTAGACGCGTCGGGAAGAGAACTCTTCAGCGTGCCCTTCGGCGTGTTTGCAACGTCCTCGCATGACGAGGCCGGAGCGCGCGCCGGGTTCTCCTTTTCGGTTCCGCTGAATGCGGCTCGAGCGGCGGAGCTTGCTTCCCTGCAGGTCGAGCAAAGGGGTGTCGTCATGGCGGAAACGTCCACGCGCATCTCTCCGCAGTCGCTACGCCCCACCCAGGTCACGCGTCTCGGTAACGGTGGGGTTGAAGTGCGCTGGGACGCGGCGCGCTACGACGCGGTGATGGTGCGTGGCGGCGTTGAGGTCTTGGCTATCGATAAGAGCGGCCTCGTCACCTTGCGTCCGGACGGGAACACGCTGGAACTCCTCTTTTCGGACGGTGTGCAAACGGTCCAAGAAACCGTCAAGTTTTAGACCCAATCCTAAAACGCAAGAAAAACACAGGCGGGGGAACCCTCTCCCGCCTGTAAGCCAGTTCCTCGAGAAAATCCTGCCCCTCCCTTTATAGTGGTTTCATGCCGAGCGGACGCGCGCATGAAACCATCAATCTAGTCGTCTTTGGCGCGGCGGCGGCGGCCTACACATTCGCGCGCGCGCAGGGATACACCGCCCGCTTCGACGTGCTGCTCGCGCCCGAAACCGCCACGCTTTTTACCGTGAGTTACCTCGTCGGCACCTTTTTGGTCACGCCCGACCTCGACCTGGCTGAAAATCACGTGCGCGCGAAGCGCTACTGGGGCTTTCTGGGTCTTTTGTGGTTGCCCTACGGCGAACTCTTCAGCCACCGAGGACTGTCTCACACGTGGTTTGTCGGGCCACTCACGCGGCTTTTGTATATGGTGATGGTCGGGCTCGCCCTGTCGTGGGCCGCGGCGGCGCTGCTTTCTCCCTTCGGCGTCACCCTGAGCGTCCGCGCGCAGTGGCGGGAGAACGCGCTCGAGCTCTCCCTCGGCGCGCTTGTCGGCTACTACCTGTCGCAGTGGCTCCACCTGGTGGCCGACGGCGTCCGGCCCGACCACGGCTCTAAGCTCAGGTCGCGTGGGCGCAGACGGCGCAAGGGCTGGTAGGGCTCGAGAGGGTGTCTTACGTTGTCTTACGTGACGCGTCTTGCCGAGGGGTCTAAACATAGGGGGAGAAGGCGGAATACAGCAGGAATACAGCACCCCGCTATTCTCCCTTACTCCCTAATCAAAATCTGAAACGCTTCTCCGGTCAATTGAGGTTTTGCAAAAACCCGAGCAAAAAGAGAAGACTCCCCATCGCAAAAAGCCCAAAGCCCAACAAGACGAACACGCCCATGCCGCTCACCTCGACGCCCTTGGACCGCCTTAAGTTGGCGGCGTAAAAAAAGGCGAAAACGCTCAACGCCAGCAGCACCGCGCCTATAATCGCACTCCACGTCCAATCCATGTTCTTACCCCTCTCAGCGGGCCAGCCCTGCGCCCGTTTGTCGTTTTAAGTTTTATTACCTCTTACATTTTGGGCCAACGGCAGGTGCCGCGCCCAAGCTACTTTATAAAACCACATCTACCTCTTTGGCAGCGCACAGAAACCTCACCGGTTGGGGCTCGAGCCGCCCACGGTGCTTACAGCCTGCACCTTACCCCCGCGCGTTGTCCTGCATCATTTCTGAGAGCGTCCCCTGCTCCTGCCCTTTTGGACGCGCCGTAAGCTCGAGGTCCAACGCCTCTAAAACCTCGAGCAAGGGTCCCGGCACTCCCCCCTCGGCTCCCGAGACGAGCCGGTCTAGGTAGGCGCGCTCGAGTCCCGCATCTCGCGCAAATTCCGCCGTGGTCTCGTCGCGCGCCGCCAGCGCGCTTTTGATGGCGTTGCGAAGCCGCTCGTTGGTTTCGTTCATAGGGTAAGTATAACGAAGGCGTCCTTGCTCGATACGGACCTAACTCACGTGGTCCAATTTCGCTCGAGCACGTAGTAACCCCGCTTCTCCTTAGACAGAAAGTCCGTCGCGGTGTAGTTTTGTGCAAAGGCCCGAGTAAAAACGTCGCGCGTGTAATCTCGCCAGGCGCTAGAGAGCGCCCCGTCGGCCTTTTTGATGTTTTGGATGTTGGTCGGTATCTCGATAAAGAGGCGGGGGGGCTCGAGGGACGGCGCAGAATCCGGGGGACGAACGAATCTCCCACCGCGCTGTGCGTCCACCCTATCTCCGTTTATTTCTTTGGGTGATGTTCCACCCGCCAACCGCTCCCGGACGTGCGCGCCATCCACCCGCCAGTCCACCTGAAAACGGTCGCTCGGCAAGCCTTGGTTAATGCCGCCCATGTCGCCGTAGAGGTTAGGGAGGTAAAGGCCACAGACCGCGCCTAATTTGCGCAAGTTAAAGGCGGCGTTGCGGCTTTCCAAGGGGTCAAAGGTCCAGGTGACGAGCTTTAGATTCTGCCTCAGCACCGCCTCACGCTGCGCCTCCTTGAGGCTGTACCCGACACCCTTGTCCCGGTAACCCATGAGCACCCCGAGCATGTGCGAGCAGTGCTTGAACTCTCCCGACGCCGCGCGCCCGAGAAAGCCGAACACAAAGCCTACAGGGCGTTCCGGCAGGGCTGCCTCGTCGTAAGCAGCCAGCACCACGCCGCCGTTTTTTTGGACTGTCAGGAGCGTTTCGGCGGGCTCGAGGCCCGCTCTAGTCTCCCACACCTCCCGCTGAAGCGCTTCTAAGTGTTTGAACTCCGTGATGGTCTTTGGCGCGCGAATCCTTAGGGTCATAGGCTGCGCCCATTGTAGCCCTCACGGCTGCCTACAGGTCTCGTTAAAGTTCTCTCTTCATACGCCTTAGATGCTTTACAGACTGTTAAAACTTTATATAATCTGTATAAGATTCAGAGGAGATTTCATGACCACGCTCACCAAACCCGCCAAGCCTGCCGCCGCACCCGAACCCAAGGGTCAGCCCCTCGTGGGTCACCTGCCCGCGCTGCGCCGCGACGCGCTGGGCTTTTTTGTCAATACGCGGCGCGACTTGGGCGATATTTTCCGTTTCCGCGCCGGGCCGCGCCACCCCTACCTCATCGCGCACCCGGACTTTATCAAGCACGTGCTGCTCGACAACTATCAGAACTATCAAAAAGACAGCGCCTACGAAAAAACCGCGCCGCTGTTGGGGCGGGGCCTGCTCACCTCCGAGGGCGACTTCTGGCTCCGGCAGCGCCGCCTGGCGCAGCCCATGTTTCACCGCGGGCGCATCGGCGGGTTTGGGGACACGATGGTCGCCTCGACGCGCTCCATGCTGGACGAGCGCTGGAGCGTTTTTGCGCGTGAGGGTCAACCCTTCGACGTGGCGCGGGAGATGATGCGCCTCACGCTCACGATTGTCGGCTGGACGCTCTTTAGCACCGACGTGTCGGGCGAGGCGGACCGCGTCGGGCGGGCCTTGAGTATAGCGCTCGAGCACACCAACGCCCGGATGCGCTCTCTCTTAAATCTAGAAGCTTTGCCCACCCCCGGCAACCGACTCTTCCGCGCGGCCATCGAGACTTTAGACGAGGTGGTCTACCGGATGATTGACGAGCGGCGCAAAGCTGGGGGGGACGAAGACGATAAGCGGGACCTACTGTCGATGCTCCTGCACGCCCGCGACGCCGACACGGGCGAGGGCATGACCGATAAACAAGTGCGCGACGAGGCGATGACGCTCTTTTTGGCGGGCCACGAGACGACGGCCAACGCGCTCGCCTGGACCTTTTATTTGCTCTCAGGTCACCCCACCGCCGCCGAGGGACTTTTTGCCGAAGTAGACACGCTGGGGCACACCCCGACGGTTGCCGACCTTCAGAGACTTTCCTACACCAAAATGGTCGTCGAGGAGGCGATGCGCCTCTACCCGCCCGCCTGGGCCATCGGGCGGCGCGCAAAAGCGCCTGATGAAGTGGGTGGCTACCCCATCGAGGCAGGGTCCGACGTGGTTATTAGCACCTACGTCACCCACCGCCACCCCGACTTCTGGCCCAACCCCGAGGGTTTCGACCCGGAGCGCTTTTCGCCCGAACGTTCCGAGGGCCGCCACCGCTTCGCCTATATTCCTTTTGGCGGCGGGCCAAGGGGCTGCATCGGCAACAACTTTGCGATGATGGAGGCGCAACTCATCTTGGCGACCGTGGCGCAGCGGTACGCGCTCGAGCTTGTCCCCGGTCACCCCGTCGAGCCGCAAACGATGATTACGTTGCGTCCCAAAAACGGCATTTCGATGAGGCTGCGCCCTCGGTGACGGTAACCGACCTCAGCCCGCGGGAGAAGCGCCGCCATAAACGGAGACTCGAGATTTTGGGGGCCGCCCTGGACGTATTCGCCGAGCGCGGCTTTCACAACGCCTCGATGGAAGAAATCGCCGAACGCGCGCTGCTTACTCGGGTGAGTCTCTACAACCATTTTGGCGATAAGCTGGCCCTTTTGCAGGCGCTCCTGACCTCGAAAAGTGAAGAACTCGTCACCCGGATTGACGAGGCGGTGCGGGATGTCGAGGCGACGGACGCACGCTTGGCGGCGATGGTTCGTGAAACGCTTGCTTTTCAAGAAGCTAACCGCGGCGTGCTCCATATTTTTCTCACCGCCAGCGGCCTGCCCGGACTCATCGGTCAGCGCCCGTTAGAAATTTACATCCGGCGCGTGGCGGACATCCTGCGGGAGGGCGTTCAACGGGGCGACCTCGTCCCCACGCCCCCGCTCGCCACCGCAGAACTTTTCACCACAATGGTTTTTGTGGACACGCTTACTGCTTACGCGCCTCGAGAAGACGCGCAAGAAGGAGCCGAGGAGGTTGACGAGGCGGTGCTACTGGTGCAAGTGTTTTTGCGCGGGGTGCTCAAACCGGCTTGACAGGCTTACAGAGAGCATCCTGAAGGGTCGTCGCTGTACTTGACAAAACCAGCTTACTTGCGCTAACCTGAATTCGAATTCGGAAACGATTTATGGAGGTCAAATGATGACAGGTGTGTCACAAACCCGAAAAGTCCAGCTTTCCCAAGGGACGGTCCAGTACCTAGACAGCGGCGACGGCCCCACGCTTCTTTTCATTCACGGTCTGCTGGTTAACGGTGAAATGTGGCGTAAGGTTTACCGTCCACTTTCCGCCCACTTCCGCTGCATCGTCCCAACCTTGCCGCTTGGCGGGCACACCGAGCCCATGCATGAGAATGCAGACCTGTCTCCCCTTGGTATTGCAAAACTTATCCACGACCTTATGGCAGCCCTCAACCTCAGAGACGTGACCATCGTTGCGTGTGACACGGGTGGGGCGCTCACGCAACTCGTCGTGGTCAACTACCCCGAACGTGTTGCTCGCCTCGTACTCACCAACTGCGACGCTTTTGAAAACTTCCTCCCGCCTGTGTTGCGACCATTTCAAACCCTTTTTCGGTTGCCTGGTGGCGTGTCCTTTTTCGCTCTGACCTTGCGGCTGAGGCCGGTCCAGAAACTGCTCTACGCCTTGCTCGCTCACGCGAGGCTCGAGCCTCGCGTCGGCGAGAGCTACTTCAGGGGCTTTATCCGTAACCCAGCGGTAAGGCGTGACACCAAAAAGTTTGGCTTGGGGATTGCCAACCGCTACACGCTAGAAGCCGCCAAGCGCTTTTCCGAGTTTCACAAGCCAGTTTTGGTCGCTTGGGGTGAGGATGACTGGATTTTCCCTCTCCGTTTCGGTGAGCGGCTGGCAAAAGCGTTTCCAGACGCCCGTTTGGAGCGGGTAAAGGGCTCGAAAACGTTTGTGGCTGAAGACCAGCCGGAAATCCTCAGCGCCCTCATTACCGACTTTGTACCCCAACCCGTTCTTGCTTAAATTTCCACCACGTCCGGACCTCCTGGGCGCCGAAGACCTACCACCACCGCCCAGGCAAGAGCGCAGCCGCCAAACGCGGGCGGCGCTGCTGGGGGCGGCCCTGAATTTATTTGCGGAGCGTGGCTACGAGCTGACCAGCATCGGGGAGATGGCCGCTCAGGCGGGTGTGGGTGCCGGGACGTTTTACCAGCATTTCCGCTCGAAGCGTCAGGTACTTTTGGTCTTGATGGACAATTTGCTCGAGGAGTTGACGGCGCTAGACCTTGACTTAGGCAGGGTGAACGAGCCCAGAGTTGTGCTCGAGCGGGCGCTCCGCGAGGGGCTGATGGCCGACCGCAAATACGGGGGCGCTTACCGGGCTTGGCGTGAGGTGGTGCTGAGCGATCTCGAGTTACGCGAGCTTGATGGGCAGGTAGAAGCCTGGACGGCCAAACGCGTGGAGGCGGCGCTTCAATCCGCGTTACAGTTGCCGGGGGCGAGACCGAACGTTGACGTGGCGGGCGTCGCGGGAATGCTGAACCTGCTTTTCTGGCGAATCGCCGAAGCGCCGCATGTAGACGGGGAACGGGCCGTTCAGGTGGTGACCGACTTATTGATGCACGGCCTTTTTTACGACAAAGCTCTTTCCCACGCCGCACAGCACCATGAAAATTAAGAGAGAGCAGAGGCTTGAGAATCCCCGCCGCTGGAACGCATGGGAAGCTTCGCTGCCAACTTTGGAGTTGAGCGAGGAAGAAAAAATCTCTTTGACAAAAGCGCGAAGTGAAAAGGGGCGTGTGATGAGCCCCGAGGAGATAATGGCTGAAGCTGTTTCAGCTTAACAGTAGCAAAAAGGTGTACCGCACCTGACAGCACACCCTCAAACATTTTTCTAAATCGGCCCGCCTTACTGCACCGCCGCCGGGTCCTGCCCCTGCTCCACCACCCTGGTCCACGCGTCCAGCCACCCGCGCAAACTGGCCTCAACCGTCTCCGCAGGAACGCTCGCAATTTGCGCCTCGCTCGGCACCGCGGCGTACTGGGTGAACACCTCCGGCAGCGTGGCGTCGTCCACGACGGGGTAAACGAACATGTTGAGCGGGATGTCGTCTTGAAACTTCACACTCAGCATGTAGTCGATAAACTTTTCCGCCGCCGCTCGCTCTTTTGTGCCCTTCAAAATGCCCACCGCCTCAATTTGCCGGAACACGCACGCGTCGCAGAACAAGTTGCCGGTGGGCGCGTCTTGGGGTGTGGTTTCAGCGTAGACGACCTCGGCAGCGGGCGAGCTGGCGTAGGACAAGACGATGGGTTTATCGCCGCCGTAGAGCGTAAAAGAGGTGTTATAAGCGCTCTCCCAGCCGTCGGCCACCTCGAGCCCGTTATCACGCAACGCCGCCCAGTACGTAAGCCACTCATCCCCAAACTTGTCAATGGTCGTGAGCATAAACGCCAAACCGGGCGAACTCGTCGCCGGGTTTTGGACTACCGTCAACCCCTCGTAAGCGGGCTCGGTGAGGTCCTCGAGGCTGGTGGGGGGCTCGAGGCCACGCTCTTCAAACCAGGCCTTGTCGTAATTGAAGTTGACAAACCCTACGTCGATAGGCGTGACCAAATTGTCCTGGCTAAACCTGTAAGTCTCGGGCACCCGCTCGAGCTGCGGACTCTGGTAAGGCTCGAAAATCCCTTCGTTCGCGGCTCGAGCAATGAGGCTGTTGTCCACGCCGTAGAGTACGTCGGCCAGCGGGTTGCCCTTCGTCAAAACCGCGCGGTTGACGGTCTCGCCCGCGTCGCCGCCCTCCAAAAGCTGCACCTCGATGCCCGTTTCTTGCGTAAAGGCTTCCAACACATCGTTAGAGATGTTGAACGAGTTGTGCGTGAGGACGCGCAGCGTCTGCGCGAAAGACGCGCTCAGCGCGAGCGCCAGGAGGAGGGCTAACATCTTCTTAAGCATAAAAAATCCATTCCGTCACCAGAAAGGAAACCTGAAGCTCGTTTTGAAGCCCTTCAATATCTTTAACCTTTGGGCTTCACTATCACGCTTCCTACGCCCGTACTAACGGGATCAGGTTCGCAGGGTCTGTTCTCAGCCTTGTCAAGGCACCCCTGGTGACGCGTCCACGCTAGCGCGCGCGTAAGGGCCTGTCAAGGTGCGGGGGAACAAAAAGCGTTGGAGAAACCCGGAGAAGTCTCCGGTCCCCTTGTCATTATCTAGTCTGCTGGACTCGCCGCGCGTCTTACGCGCGTGTTCGGCAACTTCCAGAGCGCGAGGCCGACGGTCACGAGGAACATCGCGCCCGTGGCGACGAAGATGTCGCGGTAGCTCGAGGGGTCACCAGACGCCCCAAAGAGAAAAATCACGCCCGCGCCCGCGAGCGGCGCGACGGCTCTAGCCGCGGCGATAACCGCATTATCGAGACCGTAAACCGCGCCCTCCTCGCCGTGCTCGGTGTAGGTCGCCAAAAGCGCGCTGAGTGCGGGCATCACCCCGCCCACCGCCGCGCCCGCGAGCGCGTTGAGGACGAGGAACTGCCAGCCCGTATCTACCAGGCTCATCGGCAAGTAAAAGAGCGCCGCCACGAGCGCGCTCACCACCAGCACGGGTTTGTGCCCGACGCGGTCGCCCAGTCGGCCCAAAAGAATCGCGCTCAGGGTGCCCGCCGCCGAGGCGACGCCGATGACCACGCCCGTAAAGGTGCTTACCACCGACTTGTCAACAAGAAGCGAGGCGACGAAGAGGGGCAAAAAGGGGACAATCATGGTGTGCCCGAGCCAGGCGGTAAAGCGGATCAGAAACGTCGGGTTGACGCCGGGGGCCAAAAAGACGTGCTTCCAGTCGGCGAAGTAGCTCGAGCCCCGCGGCCTCTCGACGCGCACAAACTCCTCTTGAACCCCCCAAAGCACCAGCAGGCCGCCCGCAAAAAGTAATCCCGAGGTCACAAAAAAAGCCACCCGAAACCCGTAGGCGTCCGCCAAAATCCCACCAATCACCGGCCCCACCGACACGCCGCTCCAGAGTCCGACCTGCAACAGCCCCATCGCGTAGCCGATGCGCTCGCGCGGCGCGCTCGCCGCCACCAGCGCGTTCGCCGCCGCGACCACCCCGGTAATAAGCCCCTGAACCGCGCGCAGCAGCACCAGCTCTTCGGCGCTCCGCGCAAAAGCCATGAGCAGGATTATTGCCGCGCCCCCGAACATCGCCCGCTGCACCATCAGCTTGCGCCCGTAGCGGTCGGCCACCGCGCCCCAGACGGGCGAAGCCATCATCATCGTGAAACCCTGCGCGCTGAAAACCATCGCCACCCAAAAGGCCAGACTCACGCCCGTGGTGCTGCCGAGCGAGGTCACGTATTCGGGCAAAAAAGGGAAGATGGTCGAGAACCCCACCGCCGACAGGACCTGCGCGGCGAACATGATGTAGAGGGTTCGTTGCCAGCGCGCCACGGGGGAGAGCATACACCCGAGGCGTCAGAACGGTGTAGCAAATCCACGTTATTGAGTATTGAGGTGCGCGTTTTGGGCTCGAGTTGCCAGGCAGTCGTTCCAAGCGTGCTGAGACTGGGATACAAGGAGTGCAGAATTCAAAAATTTGCATTCTCCCTTCTCTATTCCATATTCCTAATGCTCTCCTACACTTTTACACAGGGTAAAAACACAGAAAGCCCCCTAGCGCTTCTCTTTTCCAAACTCCGACTCCTCGGAAACTTCCTCATCGGTGTAGGGCAGCGAGCCCGTTACGTCGTAGTTGTAGAACGTGCGCTCCTCGCCCTCGTCCTCGCCCTCTTGCGGGGTGGTGTGGTACGTCCCGATGGAGGTGATGCGAACCTCTGTATCCACCTCTTTGATGTTCGGATAGTCGGGGTCGTCGAGACGGCCCGTGTAGCGCACCGTCCGGCCCTCCTCGTGCGCCTTGTGAATCTCGCTCACGTCGCCCCCCGCGTCTTCGTCCGCAAGTCGCCAGGTGCCGACGATATCGAGGATTTTGTCGGCGCGCGGACCCCGCACGATTTGCAGCGTGCCCTTACCGGCAACGCTGCCCAAGGTCGCGTCGCCCATTTTGGCTTGTGGAGTTTCCTGGTCGTCGTTGTCGTAAATGTCGTCCATGTGTCATCATAAACTATCGTGCAGACAGGTGACGCGAACTCACAGTCTTTCCAAAGCTCGACAGAAGAAAATGCCGTCCTTCACTCCCTCAGCAGAGCATAAAGGGACGGCTCGAGCATCCCCCGAAGCGTCATCTTGCTGGGCTCAGGGAGGCCTTGCAAAACAATCACGCCCGCCTTTTTGACATCTATCTTCACCTGTTTAGCGTCGGCGGTAAGAAGATAAGAGGCGAATTCGCCGAGGTAGGGTTCGTGACCCACCAGAGCGACGGTTAGGTTTGCCCCAGTGGCATTTTTCGCTTTTTCTGTCGTTTTTAGCGCCTTTACAGCCTTTTTTATCCCGTTGTCCCCAGACTTTGTGGCGATATCCACAAGCAACTGTGGATAAAGGTCGCTGGTGAGGCTTTGAAGCGTCTCAACGTCTCCCTTTTTTAGGCGCGCTTCTAACGGTTCGGCAGTTTCCAGGGCGCGGGTGTGGGGGCTCGAGAAGACATAGTCAAACTCAACTCCCAGAACCTTGAAAAGCTTGGCGAGTTTCCGCGCCTGCGCCCGCCCCTCCCTGGTGAGCGGCCTGAGACCGTCGTCGGGATAGTTTGGACCTCTTTTGCCCGCTTTGGCGTGGCGGATGAGCAGAAGCGTCATTTTATGCCGAGCAGCGCTTCGGCGTGTCGAGGCTTGCTCAGGCTCTCGGGCGTGAGGGTAAGAAAACGTTTGAGAACTTCGGCGATTCCTCGTAAATCCTCGTCCGACCCGGAGCGGGCTTCAATTTCTAACTCCAAAAAATGCACCTCCCGCGCCTCCCCCGGACGCCGCGCCGTCACCTCATCGAGAGAGAGTTCGGCAAGCTCCGTTTTGTCCTCGAGGACGAGGTAGCGGGTGCGCTCGTTGCGCAAGGTGAGAGTGGGCTTCAAGGCATCTGTGTCCAGACCCTCGAGCCGCGCCCGGATGGGCTCGGGCCACGCACCGTTTTGGAGGGGAAGCTCGAGTTCCTCGCGGTCGTGAAGCCCGTCTTTGACCTCACCCGCTGTTTCTCCCCCCATCTTGAGCGTGGCGAGCCGTTCGTTTTGCGTTTCGCGTACCCTTAGGGCGAGTCCGGCGCGCTCGAGCCCCCTCTCCGGTGTGTCAACGTAGGTGTCGTTTTGCACCCGCGTTCCCAACACCTGCACGGTGAAGCCTACTTCTGTAAGCTCGTTCTCGAGGGCGCTCAAGTTGGGAAGTTCGCTCAAGGAGAACTTGAGTTCGCGTTCTCTGGGCATCAGGGGGTGCTCGAGGGGCTATTTGAGGTACTGGGCGTGATGCGCGCGGCCACTCGCCCGACGGTGAGGCCCTGAACAAGGATGGCGAACACCACCACGCCGTAGGTCATGGTGAGGAGCAGGTCGCGCGTCGGGCCGCTCGGCAAGGAGAGCGCGAGCGCGACCGAGATGCCGCCCCGTAAGCCGCCCCAGACCATCATCCGGACCGTATAGGGCAAAAACGCGCGCCGCAGACGGATGAGCGAGATGGGCACCCCCACGCTTAACAAACGCGACGCGAGCACCAAGGGAATAGCGAGAAAGGTCGCCAGGAGGCTTAGCGGGGTGTATTCGACCAAGACCATCTCGAGGCCGATCAGCACAAACAGCACCGCGTTAAGAATCTCGTCGGTCATCTCCCAAAAGGTGTCCAAATGCTCGCGCGTCCGGGTGCTCATCGCAAAAAGGCGGCCCCGGTTGCCGATAAAAAGCCCCGCCACGACCATCGCCAGCGGCCCCGAGACGTGGAGCGTCTGCGCCAGCGCGTAGGGGGTGGGGAGTTTGATAAAGCGCTCGTTGACGTAACCAAAGAGCGCGGTAACGGTCAAGATAATGGCGACGGTCTCGAAAATACTCACTGGGTCAGTCTACGCCGTTCTCAGACCTTTTCGCCCGGATTCTGCGTCTCTTTGACAAAATTTCCTCTGGTGTTTCTTCAGGTTCTTCCGGTGCGCAGCGAGAAGGTATCCCTCACCCCCTTGCAAGCGCCCGCTTTTTTGGTGATGATGGGGCATGAAAGAACGCTTTGTAGATTTTGCACTTCTGATAGCCCTCGGCATCATCGGGCTCGCCATCGTGTTCACGCTCATCAACCTTGGCCGCGACCGCACGCCTGGCGGGGCCACCGCCCCCACGCAGACCGCCCAGACGGACATCTCTCCCACCGAACCCGCCGGAGTCGCGGCGTCTCAGGTCGCGTCGTCAGAAGGGGTGGCGTCAGAGCAGGCGTCATCAGCAGAAACCGGCGCAGAGGCCGTGACGCCCGCTGACGCTACCACCAACAACAACGCTGAACCCAGCGCTGAACCTGCCAACGACGCCACCGGAACCGAACCCGCAGAAGCCGCTACGCCTGTAGAGGTCATCCCCGCGTTGGTTGATGCCGCGGAGGGAAACGCGGCTGACGGCGTTGCCGACAGCGTTGTCGTTAGTGGCGTGGCGAATGGCGCGGTAGAAGCTGGCGCGGCGACCGGCGGCGTGAGCGGGGAAGAGGATGCGACTGCAATAGCCTCAACAACAGCCTCGAGCCCCCTGCCCACGGGGACGGAGGCGCTTTCGCGCATCGGCTTTAACTTCGCCACGGGGCAAGAGGGCGCGTGCAGCATCCCTTTAGAGCCCTGGCAACACGTCGCCGTGAGCCGCGACCTGCTGGCCGAATACGGCTGCGGCGCGCAAGTTACGGTGACGCTGCCCGAGCCCGTCAACGGTCGTGAGGAGGTGACGGCGGTGATTGCGGACACGATGGGTCCTGCCGCGCAGCAAACTGTGAACATTTACGTTGCCCCGGACGAGCCCGCATTTGATTATGGGCTGCTCGAGGGGGGCGATATAAGAGCCGCCACGTCACCTTGATAGTGACGCCAGAACATTCGCGCTGGAAAGGTGAATGAAGCGCACACGGATGTACAAAAGTGTAAACGGTTTTTGCATCCTCCCCGCCCTTTTGTGTATACTCCCCCTTGGCCTTTTCAGGGTCTCAGGACACACTTCGGAATGAGACGCTTCCCTCGTATCATGAATATCCGGCCCTAAGCTCCTCAGGGAGATTTACGGTGCGACGCTCGCGCGGCGGGGCGGCAAGATGATGGGATGTATGGTTGAAAGAATATGGTTAAAACATATGGTTAAGGACGTGGGGTCATGATTGGCGAAGAAATCAAACTCTTCTGCGGCTCCGCGACGCCCGCGTTGGCGGGGGCGGTGGCGGAGCATTTGGGCCAGGCGCTGTCGAACTGTCACGTGTCCCGGTTTCCCGACGGCGAGAGCCGCATCCAGATTGAGGAGTCGGTGCGCGGCGCGGACTGTTACGTGATTCAGTCGACGTGTCACCCGGTGAACCACAACCTCATGGAACTGCTCGTCTTTGCCGACGCCTTGAAACGCGCCTCGGCGTGGCGCGTGAACGCGGTGATTCCTTACTTCGGCTACGCCCGGCAGGACAAAAAGGTGCAGGCGCGGGAGCCCATCACCGCCAAGCTGGTGTCGAATCTGCTCGAGACCGCGGGCGTCGATAGGGTTATCACCGTGGATTTACACGCGGGCCAGATTCAGGGCTTTTTTGATGTGCCCCTAGACCACCTCACCGCCTTGGACATTCTCGGTGGGCATCTCAAATCGACGGACCTGGGCAACAGCGTCGTCGTCTCGCCCGACGTGGGCCGCGCGACCGAGGCGCGGCGGCTGGCGAACCACCTCAGTCTGCCCCTGGCGATGCTCTACAAACGGCGCGACTCCCCCACCGACACCCAGGTAACCCACGTGATTGGTGAGGTCAAGGGTATGCGGCCCATCATGATTGATGATATGATCTCGACGGCGGGAACGATGGTGCGGGGTATCGACGCGCTCGTCAGGCTGGGCGCGCGCCCCGAAGTGACCGTGGTCGCCACGCATCCCGTGTTTACGCCGCCCGCTCTGGAGCGCTTGTCGCACGAGGCCATCAAACATATCTACGTGACCGACACCATCCCCTTTGTAGACGCGCACGACCGGGTGGAAGTGTTATCAGTCGCGTCGCTGCTCGCCAAGGCGATTCGCAACATTCACGACAACGGCTCGGTGAGTTCGCTTTTCAAGGCTTAGGTGGTTTGGACGATAGTTTGGGCAATGGGTAAGACGGGCTATTTTACGGTTGTACAGGTATAAATGGTACAGGTACAAATTGTACAGATATAAGAAGCAGAGAGCCAAACAGGAGGCATCATGAAGTTAGAGGCAGAAAAACGCACGCCCGGTAAGCCCGGCGCGCTCCGCGAGTCGGGCCGCTTGCCCGGTGTGGTCTACAACAAGGGTCTGAACGTCCCGGTGAGCGTTGCCACGCGCGCGTTTGACCGGGTGTTTCGGTCGCAGGGCGTCTCGAGCGTGATTGACTTAGACGTAGACGGTCAAAACCACGAGGTGCTCGTCAAGGCGGTGCAGATGGACAAGCGCCGCCGCGTCCCTTTGCACGTGGATTTTTACGCGGTCACGGCGGGTCAGGTGGTCGACGTTCACGTGCCCATCGAATTCGTCGGCACCTCAGCCGGGGCCAAGGCGGGCGGCCAGCTCGACGTGCAGCGCCGCGAGGTTTATATCAGCGTGATACCGCGCCTCATCCCGCAGAACTTAGAAGTGGACATTAGCGCGCTAGAGATTGGTGACGCCATCCACATCAGCGATATCGTCAACTTGCTGCCGCCCGAGGCGGAGATTTTGGACGAGTTGGAGCGCACCATCATCACCGTGTTGCCGCCGCGCCTCATCGAAGAGGTCGAGACGGCGGAAGAGGAAGTGCTCGAGCCCGAGGTGATCGGCGAAGAGACGGACGAAGACGAAGGCGACGGAACGGACGAAGACGAGGCTTAGGTGAAACTCATCGTGGGTTTGGGCAATCCCGGACCGCGCTACCAGGAGACCCGGCACAACGCCGGGTTTCTTGCTGTCGAGCGTTTGGCGGCGCGGCGCGGCGCGGACTTTCGCAAGGGCAAAAATGCCGAGGAAGCCCGTTTGGACGCCCCTTCTGACCCTGTGCTGCTCATCAAGCCCAACACCTTTATGAACCTCTCGGGCGCGGCGGTGCAGGGTTACGCGGCCAAACACGGGGTCAAGCCCGATGACATCCTGGTGGTTCACGACGACCTCGACATGCCGCTGGGGCGCTTGCGTTTCAAACCCGGCGGGGGCGGCGCGGGGGGGCAGGGCGGCGTGAAAGACATCATCGCCCGCTTGGGTCCCGCGTTCCACCGCCTCAAAATCGGCATCGGCAGACCGCCCGCGCGGTGGACGGTGGAGGGCTGGGTGCTGAGCGCGTTTCGTGAGGAGGAGCGGGAGCTTTTGGCGCGTACGGTGGAGAGTGCGGCGGACGCGCTCGAGCTTTACCTCACCCAGGGTTTGGACACGGCCATGAACCGCACCAACGGGCTCGATTTGCGGGACACTGCGCAGACCGTAGAGGAGAGGTCGGGAGGAGAGGAGTAAAAAGCAGGAAGATTTTAGAAACTACGTTTATCTAGGGTCTGTCTGACAGAAGGGATGAAGATGGTTTAGGGTAGGCGTATGGCACGAACAGACCTAAAAGAGCAGCAGTGGCAAGCACTAAAACCGCATCTACCCCCCAATCCCCAACGGGGTCACAACTACCGCAACCACCGACAGGTCATCAACGGCATTTCGTGGCGCTTGAAAACAGGCGCTCCCTGGCGCGACGTTCCTGAACGCTACGGACCTTGGCAGACCTGCTGGGACCGCTTCACGAGGTGGGAGCGCAACGGTGTCTGGAAGCGCATCCTGCACAGGCTTCAAGCTCACGCCGATGCGGCGGGTGAGATTGATTGGGACGGCGCAGCGTTAGACAGCTCTCATATTAAAGCGCACCGCAGCGCCAGCGGGGCGAGGAAGCGGCCTGCTGAGGGTGAAAAAAGGGGACCTTAGCAGACGAGTGGCTGGGACACTCACGCGGAGGCCACACCAGCAAGGTGCATACCTGCGCGGACGGCAAAGTGCGACCCCTGTCCGTGGTCATCACGGCGGGACAGCGCAACGACGCCGCTTGGCTAGAGCCGGTCTTGGACGAGATTTATGTGCCCCGCCTTGGCAGAGGGCGACCGCGTAAGCGCCCCCCTCAGCTTAGACTCGACCGCGCTTATGGTTTCAACAAGCAGCGGAAGATACTAAGGCGCAGGGGCATCATCTGTATCAGCCCCGAGCGCGAAGATGCCAAGAAGTCTCGCTTGTCTAAGGGCACAAAAGGTGGACGACCTCCTGCTTTCGATAAGCAAGCCTACAAAGGACGTAACGTGGTCGAACGCTGCATCAACCGACTTAAAGACTTTCGCGCCGTTGCCACCCGCTACGACAAACGCGGCAGAAACTACCGTGCTGGTGTGCTCCTCGCCTCCATCATCCTCTGGCTTTGATTAGTCAGACAGACCCTAGTTCGACATCCGTCAGCGTACCCTCACTCGATTCTCCAGAACGCCTCAACCTGCCAACCAGCCCCCGTCCACATAAAGCACCTGCCCCGTCACGTAGGCGGACGCGCCGGACGCGAGGAACACGGTGGCCCCGGCTAAATCCTCGGCCACGCCGGGACGGCCTTGAGGGATGCGCGAAAGCACCCAGTCGCGGCGCTCGGCGTCTCTAAAGAGCGCGTCGGTGAGGTCGGTGTGAAAGTAACCCGGACCAATCGCGTTGACGCGGATCCCCTGCGGCGCCCACTCCACCGCGAGCGTGCGGACGAGGCCCAACATCCCGGACTTGGCCGCCGAATAGGGCGCGGTTTGGGGGATGCCAATCTCGCTCGTGAGCGAGGCGACGAGGATGATGCTGCCCGCGCTTCCTCTCGCTAAAAGGTGTTTGGCGACCTCGCTCGAGAGAAAAAACGCGGCCTTGAGATGCACGTTTTGAACGCGGTCCCATTCATCGGGCGCAACCTCGACCGCGGGCTTTCTCACCTGGATGCCCGCCGCGTGGACGAGGATGTCGAGGCGGCCGAGCGTGTCCACAACTTTTTGGATCAAGGCGGGGAAGCTGGAAACGTCCTGGAGGTCCCACGGGAGCGCGAGGTAGCGTCCGCCGTAGGGCTCGAGCCCCTCACGCGTCCTCTGGAGTTCCCCCTCCGACCGGCTCACCACCACCACGTCCGCGCCCGCGCGGGCGAGCGCTTCGGCCATCCCCCGCCCCAGCCCGCGGCCCCCACCCGTGACCAGCGCGACAGAACCGTCTAGGGAGAACATGTCTCTGTCAGCCTTGGAGCTAGCCATAGGAGTTCCTTTCGGAGAGGTTCCTTTCAAATTGTGCGCGGTTACAGATTTGAGACGTTACCACAACCTCACCTAAAAGGCCCCCTCGAGCCGCCGCGCCGCGTACCCGCTAATATCCCCCGTAAAGAGGTGGTCGTAAAGCTCGAGCAGGCCCTCCCGTTCGACGGGAACCGGGTTGTTGGGGCGGGGGTACTTGTTGAGGCATTCGTCAACCATCGCGGGTAGGTCTTGCTCTTTGACGCCGACCTCCTCGAGCGACGCGGGCATCCCCAGGGCCTCGTTGAGCGACGCGAGCCAGTGGACGAGGGGAGACGCGGCGTGTTCTCCCTCCCTTTCTCGAGCTTCCTCCGGCAGGAGGGCGGTCACGCTTTTCAGCCATTCTTCCGACGCGGGGGCATTATAGACCGCGCAGTAGGGCAGCGCCACCGCGCAGGTGACGCCGTGGGGTAGATGCGCGCGGTTGGCGATGGTGTAGGCGACCGAGTGACCCAGCACCACGCCCGCGTTGAGGGCCAGACCGGCCTGATACGCGGCGAACATCATGGCGCGCCGGGCTCGACTGTTGGAAGGCTCGTTGCAAGCGACCTCCAGGGAGCGCGCGATGGTGCCGACCGCGCTGAGCGCGGCGGCGTCGGTGAAGGGGCTTGCGTTTTTTGACATGAGCGTTTCTAAAGCGTGACTCAATGCGTCGATGCCCGTGGACGCGGTGATGCGGGGCGGCAACGACAGCGTGAGGGTCGGGTCCAAGACCGCCGCCGCCGGGACGAGCTGCGGGCTCACCAGGATGGTTTTTTGCCCCCCCACCGACAGCATTGACACCCGCGTTGCCTCGGCCCCGGTGCCCGCCGTGGTCGGCACCAGCACGAGCGGCAGGGGCGCGTGCTCAAACCCCACCGCGCCCGCCAGACCCCCCACCTCGCCCGCGTTGGTGGCGAGCGCCGCGGCGAGCTTCGCCATGTCCATCGCGCTGCCCCCGCCGAGCCCGACTACAGCAACGTATGGAGCCGTGTAGGATGCAGACCGCACCGTGTCGATTAAGCTTTGGACCACCGCCAGCTCCGGTTCGCCGACCACGTCCGAGAAAACGTCCACCTCGAAGCCGTTCGTGGTCAGGGACGCTTTGGGAAGGTCGGAAAGCTCGAGCCTCACCACGTCGCGGTCTGCAACCAGGAGGACGCGCCCGCCCCTCACGCCACAGTCGCGGAGCACGTCGTGCAGTTTTGACGCCGCGCCGTCTCCGAAATAAAGCTTTGCCGGGCCAAGGTACACGCTCACGTCGGCGTCTCTAAACTTTAAGTCCACCCCATCACTCCCGTTCCTGCGCGTTTTTCCTGTACGGCTAAGTCCTTGTTTGGACGCGTTTTAGAACTCACAACGTAGCTCACCCTAATCAAAAGGAGTTCGGCGTTCCCAAAGCCCCAGATGATAGCTTTATCTCGCAACACGTCACTATAGCAGTCGCGCCCCCTGGCTCGAGGTGTCGCCGTCAGTTTCCAGGCTATAGTGAAGGTCATGAGGCAGCAAAACGCAGTAGAACAAAAAGATGTCGTCAACGTCAGTTGCGCCGCACCGTGACAACCTATGACTTCACAGTAATTGGCGGCGGCATCGTGGGGTTAGCGACCGCGCTCGAGCTTACAAAGCGCTACCCGGACCTCAAGCTCGCGCTCGTCGAAAAAGAGGCGGGGGTCGCGCGGCACCAGACGGGCCGCAACTCGGGCGTGGTCCATTCGGGCATCTACTACAAACCGGGCTCGCTCAAGGCCCGCCTGTGTGTGCGGGGCGCGAGGTTGATGCGAGACTTTTGCAAAACCCATGACCTGCCCTTTGAGCGCGTGGGCAAGGTAATTGTGGCGACGCGTGAGCGGGAGTTGGGGGGGCTCGAGGCGCTCCTCACGCGGGGCGAGCAGAACGGCGTGCCCAACCTGCGGCTCCTCGGCCCCGCTGAGCTGAGGGAGATTGAGCCCCACGCCGCCGGTCTGGGGGCGATCCACTCGCCCCACACCGCGATTGTGGATTACGGCAAGGTGGCCCAAAAAATCGCGGCGCTGCTTATGGAAAGAGGCGTTCGGCTCGAGGCGGGCGCGCCCGTGACAAGCATCACGGGCGGAGCGGAGGGTTTCACCATCGAGACCTCGAGGGGGGAGATTCGCACGCGCGCGCTCATCAACTGCGCGGGGCTTTACGCCGACCGCATCGCGCGGATGAGCGGCGTAGAGCCGAGCGTGCGTATCGTGCCGTTTAGGGGAGAATATTATTTTCTTAAATCCCACAGGCGTGACCTCGTCCGGGGTCTCATCTACCCCGTGCCCGACCCCGACTTGCCCTTTTTGGGCGTCCACTTTACCCGGACGGTGGGCGGCGAGGTCGAGGCTGGCCCCAACGCGGTGCTCGCGTTTGCGCGCGAGGGCTACACCTACGGGGCCGTTAGTCCTGCCGATTTGCTCGAGGTCTTTTCCTTCCGCGGCTTCTGGCACCTGTCAAAGCGCTTTTGGCGGACGGGCGCGTACGAATACTACCGCTCTCTCAGCCCAAGGGCCTTTGTCGCCTCCCTACAAAAGCTCGTGCCGTCGGTCACGCTTGCCGACGTGCGCCGGGGCAACGCGGGGGTGCGCGCGCAGGCCATAGACGAGCAGGGAAGGCTTATCGACGATTTTGCAGTTCAAGAAACACATAACGCGCTCCACGTGCTCAACGCCCCCTCGCCCGCCGCGACCGCGTCACTGGCGATTGGCGAACATCTTGCGGGACGCGCGGGAGGACTGCTTAGTGGCCGTACAGATGTCGGCTCCCTCATGCGCCACGGCTAGCAAAGGGTGTAACAGGGGAGGCAATAAGGGAAGGCAACAGGGGAGGCAACAAGGGGTTGCAACCCCTTGTTTGTTGGGGTGAGTGACGCGCTCGAGTCTCTAAGAATCCTGTGAGGAGAACCCCATGAAAACACAAGCCGCCATCTTGCAGCAACCGGACGCGCCGTTGGTCTTAGGCGAGGTTTCGCTCACGCCACCCGGACGCGGCGAGGTTCTGGTCGAGATCGTGGCCGCCGGGCTCTGCCACTCGGATTTGTCCATCATCAACGGCACGCTGCCGCACCCCCTGCCCGTCGTCTTGGGCCACGAGGCGAGCGGCGTCGTGCGCGAGGTGGGGCCGGGCGTCAGCGACGTCGCGCCGGGCGACCACGTCGTCTTTTCCTTTGTGCCGACCTGCGGGCGCTGCCTCCCCTGCGTCTCGGGCCGGGCCGCGCTCTGCGAACGGGGCGCGGCGGCGAACGCGGCGGGCGCGCTCCTCTCGGGCGGGCGTCACTTGAAGGATTCGCAGGGGAGACCGTGCCACCACTTTCTCGGCGTGTCGGCGTTCGCGGGCTTTGCCGTGGCCGCGCAGGAGTCCCTAATAAAGATTGACGAGGCGGTGCCGCTCGAGAAAGCCGCCTTATTCGGCTGCGCGGTCTTGACGGGCGTGGGCGCGGTCGTCAAGACCGCGCGCGTTGAGGCGGGTACGTCAGTGGCGGTTTTCGGCCTGGGCGGGGTGGGTTTGAGCGCGGTGATGGGCGCTCGAGCGGTGGGCGCGTACCCGATTATCGCCGTAGACCGTTTGGAAGACAAGCTGGCGCTGGCGCTCGAGCTGGGCGCGACGCACACCGTCAACGCCGCGCAGGAGGACGCCGCTGAGGCCATCCGCGAGGTAACAAAGGGCGGCGCACAGACCGCCTTTGAGAGCGTCGGTAACGAACAGGTGTTGATGCAGGCCTACGCGGCCACGCGGCGCGGCGGTACCACCGTCAGTATCGGGTTGCCCCGTCCCGAAAAACAGTTTTCGGTGTCCGCCTTGAGCATCGCCCTAGAAGAGCGCACCATCAAGGGCTCGTGGATGGGCTC
The DNA here is from genome assembly GCA_965214405.1 of Trueperaceae bacterium. GTDB lineage: Bacteria > Deinococcota > Deinococci > Deinococcales > Trueperaceae > CBDCCT01. The sequence goes on along the minus strand of OZ243956.1, from coordinate 2,355,091 downwards.
GTCCGTCCCGCGCCGTGACGTCCCCCGTTACTTGGCGATGTACCAGGCCGGACTCTTGCCTGTGGACAAGCTTCACACCCACACCCTGACGCTTGAAGACATCAACACGGGTTTCGACCGCCTCGCCAAAGCGCAAGCCGTCCGCCAGCTTGTCACCTTCGCCTGAGCCGTGCCACAACCTCCCATCACCCGCGACGCGTACCCGCATTTCGCGCCCCTGCCGACCCGCTGGCTGGACAACGATATGTATGGGCACGTCAATAACGCGCTCTACTACTCTTTTTTCGACACAGCCATCAACCGCTATTTGGTCGCCCAAGGCGGGCTCGACATCGTCAAGAGTCCCGTCATCGCCTACGCGGTGGAGACGCAGTGCCGGTTTATCAGTCCGGTCGCCTTTCCCGATAGCTTAGAGATTGGCTTGCGAGTGGGGCACTTAGGCCGCTCGAGCGTCCGCTACGAACTCGCCATTTTCAAAAAGGATGAACCCCACGCGGCGGCGGCGGGCTACTTCGTGCATGTGTTTGTCGAGCGCGCGGTGGGGCGACCCACGGCCATTCCGGCGGGGGTGCGGGAGGCTTTGGAGAGGTTGCGAATAGAAGCGCGTTAAGTTAGCCCCATCTCAGTCGCCGTAAGCGAGCGCGGTTTGGGGGGTGGGCTCGAGCGCCGGACGCGTCACCTTTTGTGGTGAAGCCGACACCGTGAAATCATCCTCCACGAACGTAACCCGGTAGGTTTTGTCCGGCGTGGTGTAGACGACGCCCTCGGGGGTGAGGTGTTCGGTGGCGTCCTCGAGGGCCATCAGCGGGGTGCGGACGGTTTCCAAAAATCGCGCCTGCACCGCTTCGGGCAACCCCCGCAGGTGGCGGCGGTAGAGGGGCGTCTTGTGCAGCGCTACCCCCACCCAGCGCCCGCGCCGCCACCTCACCCAAACGTAGAGCGCCTGAACCGTCGTACCCGCAAAAAGCGCCCACCAGACCCCCGCCACGCCGACGTTCAACGGAAGCGCCAGCACGTACGCGAGAGGAACCGCCACAATCCAGCGCCCCAGCACCGTCCCGACGAGACCGGGCCGAGTATTACCCGCGCCGCGCAACGCGCCGTTAAGCACCATCGCAAAAGCCAAAATGGGCTGCGCGAGCATGTTGATACGGATATACGACGTGCCCGCGCTGATAACCGTCGGGTGCGCGCTCGGCTCGAAAAGTCTGACGAGCGCGGGGGCGAACACAAAAAGAGGCACCGCGAGCGTCGTCATCGTCACCACGCCCAGCGCGAGCGCGACGTTGCCCTCCGCCCGCGCCTCCTCGACCTGCCACGCCCCGAGCGCCTGCCCCACCAGACTCGTCGCCGCCACGCTGACGGCGAGCCCCGGCATAAACGCCAACGACTCAATCTGCAAACCAATCGCCAACGCCGCCGCGCCGTAGGTGCCCGCCGCGGTGGAGGTGATGATGCGCAAGACGAGAAGCTGCGCGCTGTTGCGCACCACGCCCTGCAAACCCGACGGCACGCCGATGGCTAAGATGTCGCCAAACATCCGCCAGTCAGGCAGATAGGAGCCGGGGAGGAGCCGAATCACGTTTTTGCCGCTGTAAAAAATCATGAGCCCCGCCCCCACGCCGATGGCCCGCGCAAAAACCGTCCCCATCGCCGCGCCCGCCACGCCGAACTCAGGCAGCGGGCCGGGGCCAAACATGAAGAGGTAGTTGAACAGGATGTTGAGGACGTTGATACCGCCGCTCAAGTAGAGCGGCGTGACCGTGTCGCCCGCGCCCTGCATGAGCGAGTTGATAGAGAAGTTGCCGACCAGAAAAATCGTGCCCACAAAAAGGATTTGCAAGTAGGTCGTTCCCAGCGCCACCGCCCTTGGGTCCCCGTCGGAGTTGAGAAAGCCGAGCAGCGGCTCCGCGGTAAACCAGCCGATAATGCTCAACACGAGCGCCAAGAGCACCGTGAGTGAAAGCGACTGACGTGTAACAAACGAAAGTCTTGTCGGATCCCGCGCCCCCTTGGCCTGCGCGGCCAGCGTCATCGAGCCTGCGGTAACCGACAAAACCGCGACCAGCACGAGCATCCGCACCGTATTGCCCATACCGACGGCGGCAATTTCGATGGGTCCTAAGCGCCCCGCCATAAACACGTCCACGATGTTGACGAAGCTCTGCATCAGGTTAGCCAGAATGACCGGAAAGGCGAGGCGCCAGACGCGGCTGAACATGGGGAGGTGGGGGCGCAAAAGAGAGGGAATCACAGCGGAATCACGTGGGGCACTCTACCGTTTGACGCGCGCCCTCTTTGTAACGTATTGCCGGAGCTTTGAACTATAAAAATTTCCCCAAGGGTTTTTCTAAAAGTTTAGGTTGTACTCGAGTTCCACCGGCGCGTGGTCCGACAAGACCGGCTCGCGCGGGACACTTCCCCGGTACGCCCTAGCGGCCACGTCCGGCGTCGCCAGTTGATAGTCGAGCCGCCAGCCCACGTTGCGAGAGCGCGCCCCCGTCCGCAACGACCACCATGAATAAACAGGCGTGTCCAGCCCGACGAGTTCGCGGTAAGCGTCCACCAAGCCAAGTTCTAAAAAAGCGTCAAACCACGCCCGCTCTTCGGGCAAGAAGCCGCTCGTCTTCTGATTCGCGCGCCAGTTGGTCAGGTCAATCTCACGGTGCGCGATGTTGAGGTCGCCGCAAAGGAGGAGACTCCGTTTTTGGGCAAGAAGTCCTGCAACGTGCTCTTTAAGATGCTCTAAAAACTGCATCTTGAAAGTTTGGCGCTCGGGCTGGCTCGAGCCCGACGGCACGTAAACGCTCAGCACGCTCAGATTCTCAAAATCGGTGCGGATGACGCGGCCCTCGAGGTCGTAAACCTCACAGCCTATGCCTACCACCACACTGTCAGGCTTTCTTTTGGACAAGATGCCGACGCCGCTGTACCCGCGCCGCTCGGCGGGGTGCCAGTGGGCGTGAGCAAATCCCGGCAGCGCCGGAATCACCGCCTCGTGCGCCTTGAGTTCCTGGACGCAGAGCACGTCCGGGTCGCGCGCCTCTAAAAATTCGGGCAGGCCCTTGCGGAACGCGGCGCGGACGCCGTTGAGGTTGAGGCTGATGACGCGCATGGAGGTTCTACCTTACCGTGTTCACTTGGACGCGAGAGTTACCTCGTCAATTATTTCCAAAGCAACCGCTTTTCTTCTCAGACAGTCACCCACCAATAAATCGTTGAACCGGGCATCACCGATAACCTGAGGAGCAAGCCTGAGCATGTCCGAGTTCGCGGGTACGGGCATGTCACGAACGAGAAAAGAACCCGACAGGATTTGCCAAAAAGCTGTGGCGATTTCGTAGCTTATCCTCAGCTCGGTGTGGCTGTTTTTCAGCTTGCGCCTCGAGGACTCGAGCCAGTAGCGATTCCTCTCGATATCCGAAGCGTCGGATTTGTACTCAGAACGCCACACGGGCAAAAGCTCGAGCAACTTAGCAAAAGAGCCGTCATCCAAAACGATTTTCATATCCTCGAGCGCGTACCACCAGCCGGGTTTTTGTTCATAAAAGGCGGGATGGGTGCAGATATGAAGCTCGGTGTCGTGCTGTAAGTGTGTAAGCTTATGAAACGCCTGCTGTTCTCCCACGCCAATGAGGTCTAAGTCCGAAAAGTCTCCGTTATCGCCTCGAGCCCTCGAGCCGATAACAGCTAGTGCGCTGAGGTTAAAATTCCGAATAAGCTCATCCAACTCGCTCATAAAAGTCTTCTTGTGCAGATAATAGGCTCTTAATGTTCTCCTGCGCCTCCCGGCCCACATCTTGCAAAGGCGCTCTTGGATAACCCGCCGAAAGCCCCTGCGCCCGTAGCGCGGCCTTGAGCCCCGGCACGCCGTATTGTGCGGTCACGGCCAGCGCGAGCGGGTTGTAACGCAGTTGCGCACGCCGCGCCGCCTCTAAATCGCCTTGTAAGAAGCTCTCGAGCATCCCCCGATACGCCCGCGCCGCCACGTTCGCCACCGCCAAAATGCCGCCCTTGGCACCCAGAGAAAGCGCGGGCACAAAGGTGGGCGCGTTGCCGGTCAAGACGGTAAAGTCTTCGGGCACGCGGCGCATGATTTCAGTGAGGGCCATGATGTTGCCGCTCGAGTCCTTGAGCCCCACGATTTGTTCGTGCTGAGAGAGCGTCCCGACGAGCGCGGGCGAAAGGCTCAGCGTTGTCGCAGCGGGGATGTTGTAGAGCATGAGGGGCAGAGGGCTCTTATCGGCCAGCGTGACGTAGTGTTGCTCGAGCACCCCGTCCGTCATCCCGCCCTTGTAATAGTGGGGCGGCAGCACGAGCGCCGCGTCCGCGCCCACCGCGGCGGCCTCTTCGTTACGCGCCGCTACCAACCGCGTCGCCTCGCCGCCCGTCCCTGCGAGCATGACTTTGTTTTTAGGGATGACCTCTCGAGCACTTTCCAGCACCCGCCGCCGCTCCTCCTCGCTCAAGAAGGCTGCCTCACCGTTCGAGCCCAGGATGACAAAGCCGTTTACGAAGGGCTCGAGCGCTCCTATAAGCTTTTGAAGCGCGTCTAAGTCAAGTTCGCCCGCCTTGGTAAAAGGCGTAGGAACCGGGGGGATGATGCCGCTAAACGTTGTGTGTGCCATAGGCGAGTCTACATCATCGGCAACACGCTGTTTCGCACCCCTACTAAACCTACGGCCCGGAGAGCGACCCAAAGTTCTGCCACTTTTTGCGCTAAACTGTTACATATGCCGCAGCCTGGACAAACCGCCTTCTGGTTCGCCCGCGAGCTGAGCGGTATGGAGATGCTACGCTCTAACTTCCTCGACCCAGCTTATCCCAGACACATGCACAACACATTTACTGTCGGCGTGGTGGACACCGGCGTGGTGGTCAATCAAAGCCGCGGTGAAACCCGCTACCTTCCTCAAAATAGCGTCTATACCTTTAATCCTGGAGACGTTCACAGCGGCTACGCGCCCGAGGATGTGCTCATTAGCCACCGCACCTTTTACCCGAGCGAGGAAGCACTAGATGAGCTAGCGCGAGACGTTGGCTTGCGCGGCGCGCCCTACTTCAAGACTTCGTCGTTCTACGCGCCGCAAACAGCCGAGCACCTGAGGGCGTTGCACCGTCTGCTCGAGCACTCCGAAAGCGCCTTGGAGCGCGAAAGTGCCGTGACAGAAGCTTTCAGCGCGCTGCTGACCCAGCACACCCCCTTGCTCGTCGGTCCTCGCCCTAAAGGGTATGAACCCCAGGCGGTCAAAGAGGTGCGGGATTACCTTGACGCCCACTTTAGGACCAACGTGTCGCTTGACGAGTTGGCGAATCTGGTGAGTCTGAACCGCGCCTATCTCATCCGCACCTTCAAACGTGCGGTAGGCATTCCGCCTTACACGTATCTCATTCAGCGGCGCGTCGAGCACGCCAAGCGGTTGTTGCGGACAGGTGTGAGCCCTGCCCAGACGGCGCTCGAGGTGGGCTTTTGCGACCAGAGCCACCTCAATTTGCACTTTAAGCGCGTGATGAAGGGCGCTACGCCGGAAGTCACTATCTTCCAAGACGGGCAGAAACGGGGCCGTCAAGCTGGGTGGATGACCTTTGATACGAAGATCGCCGTCGTCGTCCGGGACGACCTAGCCGTCTGGCAGAAGCTCAACGTCACCGCCTTTACTACCAGCGGTATCGCAGGCAGCTACGACATTCTCGGCAAGCCCTTTGAAGACGCGGACGGGGCGCGCTACCTGCCCATGATCGTCCAGCCCGTCATGGTGTACGAGGCTTCTGCTGAGAAGCTGCGCACCGTTTATGAACGGGCGCGCAGCCGCGAGGTTGACTTCGCCCTCTACACCGAAGAGCTGTTCAGCACGCCTCACGACGAGGCCAACCGCGCCGCCGTCAAGGCGGTCAAAAGCGCAGACTTAAAGCTGGTAGGTCTAGCCTTCCGCGCCGAGCGCAAGGTGGCGGACAAGCTCGTCAAAGGGCTCTCGCTCCACGGCTAGCTATGGGCCGCCTCAAGCTCCCTCACTACGCCTGGGTCGTCTTAGCCTTGTGCTTCGTCACCCTCCTCGCCGCCCAGGGGGTGCGCTTCTCGTTCGGGGCGTTCGTGACGCCCTGGGAGAACGACTTCGGCGTGAGCCGCGGCGCGGTGACCTTCATCTCGTTCGTCTCCTTTCTCCTCTACGGCTTGACGCAGCCGCTGGTCGGGCGACTCGCCGACACCTGGGGCGCAAAGCGGCTGCTCCTCGTCGGCGTCCTGCTGGTGGGCGCTAGCATCCTCCTGACTTTCTTTGCTCAACACGCGTGGCAGTTGCTGGCGCTTTACGGCGTTTTGGCGACCTTGGGCTTTAGCGCCACCTCGCCCGTGGTGGCGTCAGTGGCGATCACGCGGTGGTTCAGGGCCAAGCGCAGGCTGGCGTTCGGCCTCATCGAGACCGGGGCGGCTACCGGGCTGCTCGTCTTGGTGCCGAGCAGCCTGCTCCTTATCAATTGGCTGGGCTGGCGGCAGACCTCGCTGCTGCTCGGCTTAGGGCTGTGCCTCGTCGTGCTGCCGCTCTTGGTCTTGTTTCTGTACTCGAGCCCGCGCCGCAGGGGGCATAGGCGGACATCCTCATTTTCGTTCACCACTAACCACTCTCCACTTTACTTGCGTTATGCTACTCCCCCATGCCTTCCCCTACCCCCTCCCGCGACGCCAACACCGCCCGCCTGCTCATCTCCTGCCCCGACCGCCCCGGCATCGTCGCGGCGGTGTCACAGTTTCTCTACACCCACGGGGCCAACGTGCTCGACTCCTCGCAGCACTCCACCGACCCCTCGGGCGGCACCTTTTTTATGCGGATGGTGTTCCGGATTGACGGCTTAGACGTGAGCCGGGCGGGGCTCGAGCGCGCCTTTGCCGAGGTCGTCGCCAAGCCCTTCGGGATGGACTGGCGCGTCGCCTACGCCGACCGGGTCAAGCGCATGGCGATTATGGTGTCTAAGTACGACCACTGCCTTTTAGAACTTCTCTGGCGCGCGCGCAGCGGCGAGTACGACGTTGAGATTCCCTTTGTGGTTTCTAACCATGAGGATTTGCGTGAGCTGACTGAGGGCTTCGGCCTGCCCTTTTACTGTTTTCCTGTAACCAAGGAGACCAAAGAGGCGCAGGAGGCGGGGGTGTTGGAGCTTCTCGAGGGTCAAGTGGACGTGGTCGTGCTCGCGCGTTACATGCAGATTCTTACGAGCACCTTTGTGGACCGCTATGAGAAGCGCATCATCAACATCCATCACTCGTTCTTGCCCGCCTTTGTGGGCGCGAACCCCTACAAGCACGCGTACGAGCGCGGCGTCAAGCTCATCGGCGCGACGGCGCATTACGTGACGGAGAGCCTGGACCAAGGCCCCATCATCGAGCAGGACGTGCGGCGCGTGTCGCACCGCCACAACGTGAGCGACTTGGTGCGGGTGGGGCGGGAGGTCGAGCGGGCGGTGTTGGCTCGCGCGGTGGCGGCGCATTTAGAAGACCGGGTGCTCGTGTTCGGCAACAAGACAGTCGTATTTTAGGATTCCGGCTCCAGAAAAGTAACGTTCAAAGAAGCAGTTTGGTAGAGTGGGCCGACTCGAGCCCTCACCAAGCCACCCATTCAAGAAACCTGCCAAACTGAGCACGGTTGGGAGAAGCTAATGAAAACGCACGCGATTCAAATCGGCTCTGAACAGCGCGACCTGCCCGTCGTCAGCGTGGGCGCGGTGTCCGTGGCGCTCCTCAACCTCTTGGGCGACGCTCCACTCACCGAGGCCGCCGCCGAGGCGCTTTCTCGTAAGATGCCGGACGGCGTGGATGTTTTGGTGACACCTGAAGTCAAGGCGGTGCCTCTGGCCCACGCGATGAGCGTGCGTACCGGGATTCCTTACGTGGTCGCGCGCAAGTCTGAGAAGCCCTACATGGTGGACGCCGTGTCCACAACCGTGCATTCCATCACCACGGGGAAGCCGCAAATGCTGGTCATCGACGGCGCGAACATTGACAGGATTAGGGGCAAGCGCGTCGCCATCATCGACGACGTGGTGAGTACGGGCGGCACCTTGCGCAGCCTGTCGGAACTGCTAGTCGAGATTGGCGGCGAGGTCGTCGCCACCTTGGCCGTTCTCACCGAGGGTGATGAGCGCGAGGACGTGATTTCGTTGGGGCACCTGCCGCTCTACCCGCACGAGGCGGAAGCCTAGAACCCGAAAAGTACACAGCGTTAACATGGGCAGTCAAGGAGAAGGGGCGACGGGGATGGGTTTTCTCCCGGTTCTTTAGACGTGTGTTTTTACGGGAGCTCTTTTAGGACGTCTCGAGCCCTCCTCCAAAAACGCCCATATGCTAAACTGTAAAACTTAATACTTGCATGACCCTAGCCTGACCCGAATCGCGCGTCCGTTTTCTCACTCTCTCAAGAAGCACCCCACGTTCTCCTCTGGAGCCGCCCATGCCCAACGCTGCGTCACATGCGTCCAACGACGCCAAAGAGCGCATCCGCCAACGTCTCGACATCGTCGAGATTGTCGGCGAGACGGTGGCGCTCAAACCGGCGGGGCGCGACCAGTACAAGGGGCTCTGCCCGTTCCACGGCGAGAAGACGCCGTCGTTTCACGTGCATCAGGAGCGCGGCTTTTTCTACTGCTTCGGCTGCGGGGCCAAGGGCGACGTGTTCGACTTCGTGATGCGCGAGCAGGGGGTGGACTTCTTCGAGGCGTTGCAAACGCTGGGCCACCGAGCGGGCGTCGAGGTTACCCCGGCGAGCCCCCAAAGCAATAAGCGGCGCGACCTTTACGACGTAAACGAGTTGGCCTTGGAGTATTTCAAGTCGCACCTGTCGGCTCGAGATTGGCTGGCGCAGAACTACCTTTTGGGGCGTGGGTTGACGTTGGGGAGTATCGAAGCCTTTGATTTAGGCTACGCCCCCGAGAGCTGGGACGGCCTGCTCAAGCACGCGCTCCACAAAGGGATATCGGACCAAGACCTCCTGGACGCGGGCCTCATCGCCGAGGCCGACTCGGGGCGGCGCTACGACCGCTTCCGCCACCGGGTGATGTTTCCCATCAAGGACTATCTGGGCCGCGTGGTCGGCTTTTCGGGCCGCGTCTTGGACGACGCGATGCCCAAATACATGAACACGCCCGAGACCGACGTGTTTCACAAAACCGAACTCCTGTACGGCTTGGACCGCGCTAAAGCGGCCATTCGCGCCTCGCACGAGTGCATCGTCGTTGAAGGTTATATGGATGTGATTGCGCTCCACCAGACGGGTTTCGAGAACGCCGTGGCCGCGCTCGGCGCAACCCTGACGAGCGAGCAGGCGGGGGAACTCAGCCGCCTCGACGTGGGGCGGCTCTACCTCGCGTTTGACGCCGACGAGGCGGGGGGGCGGGCGGTTTTGTCGGGCTTGGAGCAGTCCGTGGGCCGTCAGTTTCTGGTCAAGGCGGTGCGGGTGCCCCACGGCAAAGACCCCGCCGACGCGGTGCTGGGCGGTCACATTGAAGATTTTCGGCGGGCGCTGGGCGAAGGCTTGTCCGAGGTCGAGTTTCGCTTTAAGACGGTGAAGGGTAAGTTTGATGTGAGCGGGCTCGAGGGCAAAAAAGCCGTGTTGCAAGAACTCCTGCCCGCATTGAGGCCCCGCGACGTGTTCGACCCGGTGGCGTCTGAAATGCGCCGTTTGGTTATCGACCACTTAAAAATTGACGGCGCGCGCTTGGACGACTGGGTGAGCAGCAAGCGCACGCGCCGCTTGGACACCACCCAAGTCAAGGGGATGCAGCGCGCACGGGGGGGAAGTTCGCAGGTCGCGGTCATTGAGTTGGAGGTGGTTGCGCTTCTTTTGCTCGAGCCCGCTAGGCTCCGCGAACGCTTATTTTTGCTCGAGGCCGCGTTGCCTCCCGTAGACGCACACGACTCCCTGCTCCGCGAGTTTCACGCGATTTGCGAAGAATGCGATTTTGACGACCGCGCGATTCTCTTGCGCTACCGCGAGCGCGACGAGGGTCGCATCCTTTTCGAGCGCCTTTTCTCGCAAGAAGAGGCGTCTGAGGAGGAGTTCGGGCGCAAAATCGACGTCGAGGGGCACATCCAGAAGTCGCTCTCACGCCTCCGCGAACTCTATCTGGACGGCGAAAAGGAGAGTCAGCGCAAGCACCTCTTAGAAAGAATGCAGGAGGTGAGCGGCTACCTCACCGACCCGAACCTGCCGCCCGAAAAGCTCGGGCACTACTACGCCGAACTGCGCGAAATCAACGCGATGCTGGCCGCGCGCGACGCCGAAAGGCGGATGCGGATGCCGCCGAGTCTCGCCAGAAAGAAACGTTAGGGTGTGAGAGGTAGGCTCTGAAGTATGAGTACGGTGAAAAGGCTCGAGCTTCTGAGCGCCGAAGCGTATTTGGAACTCGAGCGTCACTCTCCCGTCAAACACGAATACGTGGGCGGCATTCTGCACGCAATGGGGGGTGCGAGCGACAGCCACAACCGCGTCGCGGTCAACTTGGTCGCGCGACTTTACGAACCGAGCCGGGCGAGCGGGTGTCAGGTTTACGTGAACGATATGAAAGTGTATGTAGACGAGCGGTTCTACTACCCCGACGTCATGGTCGTTTGCGCCGAAGACCCAGACCCCTACTTCAAAACGCAGCCCTGTTTCATCGCTGAAATCCTCTCACCTTCCACGGCCTCTATATACAGGTGTGAGAAGCTGGACGTCTATCTGACCCTACCCAGCCTCCTCACTTACCTTCTGATAGATCCCGAGAAAAGGCGTGTGGAGGGCTATAGCCGCACGGCGCAGGGCTGGCAAGTGCAGGTGTGGGAGGATGGGGGCGAGGTGCCCATTGCTTGTCTCGAGATCTCCCTCACGCTTTCAGACGTTTATGCGGGCCTTAACGTTACTGGTTGATAAGCAAATACCCTTCGCTCACCCCAAACTTCTTCGCGTCCCCATAATTTTGAAACAAGATATCCGCAGAATTTGTATAACGGCGGTTCATCGTGTCGTTGATGACGCCCTCGAACTCCCTGCCGTCAGCGGTCACGATGGTGGCGCGTTTGCCGCAGAGGTGCTTGGCGCGGCCCGCGAAAAAGAGGTCTTGGCTCACCGCGATTTGGTCTTCTAAGGTCGGACCGCAAGAGGAGATGTGGGGCGACGCGTCGGTCTGGCCCGCGACCGCGTTGTAGGCCGTGATTCTGTTGAGCGGAATGGGGCCAGCCTCGGCTTTTGACAGGGTCAACAGTGACGCAGCGAGTAGCGCTGCGGCGGACAACAGTAAAGCCGACAGCAACGCGAGCGGCACCAAAACTAATTTGTGGCTCATGATCTTTCTCCCGGATTGTGTGCTCGTTGGGGTGGGGGAGCCTAAGCCCGATAGCCAGGTTCGCAGCACCCGCTTACGCCCCCAAAGTGAAACCCGTAAGCCTGTGAGAAATTTCATATTTTCATGAGACAAGGTAAGTGTACTCACCTTTTCAATCGGAAGCGTTTGTGGTAGAGCCGAGGGTAAGGCGCGCGGATTGCATAAAGCGCGATAAACTGTGGCTCATCATCGGGAGCAGACAGCTCGAGCTTTCCTCTCAAGCTCCTCACCAACACTGCGTCACACAGCCCTCTCACGCCAGCATCTCTTTAACTTGCCAACTCTTGAAAGGACACCCCGTATGAATATCACCCTTCTGACCAACGAATACCCGCCGCACATTTACGGCGGGGCGGGCGTCCACATGGAATACCTCACGCGTGAACTCGCCCGTTTGGAGGGCGGCGCGAACCACGTGCAGGTGTTTTCTTTCGGCGACCAAGAGGAGGCGCGGGACAATCTCACCGTGCAAGGCGTCACCCCCGAAAGCGTACCGAAAGCGGCGGACCCACGCTTTGAGAAATTGATGGACACCTTGCAGCGCGACCTCATCATGGCGGGTCAGGTCGAGGGGGCGGACATCGTCCACTGTCACACCTGGTACACGCACCTTGCGGGCCTCCTCGTCAAGCCGCTCACGGGGGCCAAGCTGGTGCTGACGACGCATTCACTAGAGCCCCATCGCCCCTGGAAGGTCGAGCAGCTAGGCGCGGCCTACTACGCAAGCTCCTGGATTGAAAAGACCGCCTACGGAAATGCCGACGGCGTCGTCGCCGTGTCCGAGTCGATGAAGCGCGATGTGGGGGAGCTTTACGGCGTGCCCGCGGAGCGCATCCGCGTCATCCCCAACGGCATCGACTCCGAGCAGTATCGCCCGACCTATGACGAGGCGGTCTTGAAAAGTTACGGCGTGGACCCGGAGGTGCCGTTCGTGCTCTTTGTGGGGCGCATCACCCGGCAAAAGGGGATTTTGCATCTCGTGAACGCGATAAAGTATCTCCAACCCGGCGTGCAGGTGGTGCTCTGTGCGGGCGCTCCCGATACGAAAGAGATTGAACTCGAGATGACCGCCGCCGTCGAGCGCGCTCGAGGCGGAGACCAAAATATCGTCTGGGTTCCCAAGATGATCCCCAAAGACGACATCATCGTTCTTTACAGCCACGCGGCGGTCTTTGTCTGCCCGTCGGTCTACGAGCCCTTCGGCATCATCAACTTGGAGGCGATGGCCTGCGAGACGCCCGTGGTGGCCTCCGCGGTGGGGGGCATCCCCGAAATCGTCGTGCCGGGGGAGACGGGGCTGCTCGTGCCTTTGGAAGCGGGCGAGGACTTTGAGCCGGAAGATCCCGAGCGGTTTTCAAAAGGTTTGGCGGCGGCCGTGAACGAGCTTCTAAACGACCCCGAGCGCGCGGCGGCGATGGGTAAAGCTTCACGTGCGCGCGTCGAGGAACGCTTTTCGTGGCGGGCGGTGGCGGAGGAGACGCTCGAGTTCTACCGAAGCCTGCTCTAGGCGCTTTGCTGAGGGCTGTTATACTGCTGCGGACTGTTGAGTTTGTCGCCAAAGCTTTTGGGGGAGGAATGATGATTTATAACGGGAGTGCTCGAGCCTCATCGGATTTCATATGCTAATCGGCTACCACGCCTCACACGAACAGTTCGCGCCGAGCGCGCTACTAGACCTCGTCGGGCGCGCCGAGGCCGCGGGTTTTGGCGCGGCGATGTGTTCGGACCACATCCACACCTGGAGCGTCCGGCAGGGCGAGAGCGGCTTTGCCTGGTCGTGGCTGGGCGCGGCGTTGCAGGCGACCAACCTCTCGTTCGGCGTGGTGAACGCGCCGGGGGGCCGCTATCATCCCGCCGTCATCGCTCAGGCCGCCGCGACGCTCGCCGAGATGTTTCCGGGCCGCTTTTGGATTGCGCCGGGGAGCGGGCAAGCCTTAAACGAGCACATCACCGGGGAACGCTGGCCGACCAAGCCGGAGCGCAACCAGCGGCTGAAAGAATCCGTCGAGGTGATGCGCGCCCTCTGGCGGGGCGAACGGGTGGATTTCGAGGGCACCATCCGCGTGGAGAACGCCAAGGTGTGGTCCCTACCCAAAGAATCCCCGCCCGTTATCGCCGCCGCGGTCACGCCCGAGACCGCCGCATGGGTGGCGGGCTGGGCGGACGGTTTTATCACGGTGTCGCGGCCTCCTGAAAAACTTAAAGAAGTCGTCGAGGCCTTCCGCCGCGGCGGCGGCGAGGGCAAGCCCATGTACCTCCAGGCCAAACACGCCTACGCGCGTACGGACGAGGAGGCGCTCGAGGGCGCTTATGACCAGTGGCGCACCAACATGTTCGGCTCCGCGGTCTTGACAGAACTCCGCACCACCGAGCAGTTCGACTTAGCCGCGCGCCGGGTGAGGCGCGAAGATGTAAAGGACAAGGTGCGCGTGTCCGCCGACCCCAACAAACACGCGGCCTGGCTCCAAGAGGATAGGGAACTCGGCTTCGAGCGCGTGTACGTCCACAACGTCTGCCGCAATCAAGAAGAGTTCATCGACGCCTTTGGGGAGCGCGTGCTGCCCGCGTTCGGGAAGTGAGTAACCGACATGTCGAGGATAGCAGGGAAGACGAGAAATGTTCCTCCGGGGCGCGGCAGAGAGTCCGTGCCTCGAGCATCCCTTTACAGGGTTCTTTTACGGAGTGACGTGACGTGAAGCGCAACCTCTGGTACAAACACGCCATCCTCTACTGCCTCGACGTAGAAACCTACTTTGACGGCAACGGCGACGGCGTCGGAGATTTTGGCGGCCTGACCGCGCGCCTCGACTACATCGCGGGGTTGGGCGTCACCTGCTTGTGGCTGCTGCCCTTTTTCCCGACCCCGAACCGCGACAACGGCTACGACGTGATGGACTACTACAGCGTGGACCCGCGCCTGGGCACGCTGGGCGACTTTGTGGATTTCATGACCGAAGCGCGAGAGCGGGGGCTCCGGGTCATCATCGACTTGGTTATCAACCACACCTCCGACCAGCACCCGTGGTTCGAGGCCGCGCGTCAGGATAGAGATTCGCCCTATCACCATTACTACGTCTGGTCCGACACGAAGCCCGAAGACGCCGACGAGGGCGTTATCTTTCCCGGCGTGCAGGAGACGACCTGGAGCCATGAGGCGGGGGTCGACGCCTACTACCTGCACCGCTTTTACAAGCACCAGCCCGACCTCAACATCGCCAACGAGGAGGTGCGCGAGGAGATTCGCAAAATCATGGGCTTCTGGCTCGAGCTGGGCGTTTCGGGTTTTAGAGTAGACGCCGCCCCCTTTGTCATCGAACTCAAGGGCATCGAGGGGACCGCCGCGGACATCGAGGTCGATGAGCCCTACGATTACCTGCGCGAGTTCCGCGACTTCTTGTCCTGGCGGCGCGGCGACGCGATTCTTTTGGCCGAGGCCAACGTGGCGATGGACCGGGTGCCCGACTATTTCGGCGACGGGACGAAGCTCCACATGCTCTTTAACTTCATGCTCAACCAGCACCTCTTTCTGGCCCTGGCGCGGGAGGAGGCGACGCCGCTTGTGGAGGGCTTTCGCAAGCCCCCCGACATTCCTTCTTCGGGACAGTGGGCCAACTTCTTGCGCAACCACGACGAACTCGACTTAGGGCGGCTTAGCGAAGAGGAGCGCGCGGAGGTCTTCAAAATTTTCGCCCCCGACGAGACGATGCGCTTGTACGACCGCGGCATCCGCCGCCGCCTGCCGCCGATGCTGGGGGACGCGCGCAAGCTGCGGCTGGCGCACAGCCTGCTGCTGACCCTGCCCGGCACGCCCGTGCTGCGGTACGGCGAGGAAATCGGGATGGGCGACAATCTTGAATTGGGCGAGCGCAACAGCGTACGCACGCCCATGCAGTGGTCGGGCGAGCCCAACGGCGGCTTTTCGACCGCGCCCGAGGAGGACCTTATCCGCCCGCTCATCAAAGGGGAACCTTACGGCTTTGAACAGGTCAACGTGGCGGACGCGCGGCTCGAGCCCGACTCGCTCCTCAACTGGATGGAGCGGGCGGTGCGCACCCGCCGTGACCTCCCCGAATTCGGCTGGGGCGAGGCGCGCATCCTGGATACGGGCGACCCCGCCGTGTTTGCCCACCTCTGCACGTGGCGCGGCGGGGCGGTGATGGCGGTGCATAACTTTTCCGAAGAGGCGCGCACCGTCACCCTCGACTTGAGCGAATACGACGCCCGCAAGCTTATCGACCTCTTGGGAGACAAACGCTACGACGACGTCGGCAGCTCGCACGAGGTCGCGTTGGACGGCTACGGCTACCGCTGGTTTCGTCTGGACAGCGTGCAGGAAGGGCGGGATTAGGAGAACGCGCCGGTAAAATTTATTCTTTTCCGCTCTGCTTAGACCTGCGCGCGCGGAGCGTGCGGGCTGCCTCGCGCAAGAGGTTACATTCCCCAGGACTCAAGCCGAGTGCGCCTTGCAAAATAACTTCATCCGCACGTTGGCGGGCGGCGTGACTCTCTCCTTTGCGCAAGAGGATATCAAGCTCTTCCGTCAGTCCTACTAATTCCCCATTTGACGGCAGGGCGACGAGGACGCGTTTGGCTTCGCTCGGCTCGAGCTTGAGCAGCCCACCGCCTAACGCGTGGCCCTCGAGTTCCACGCTCAAACTTGTGAGCGAGGTCTGCCAAAGCGCGCTCAGAGCACTTTTAGATACCAGACTGTGAGACCGCAAGCGCACGACGTGCAGGGTATTGGGTGCGACCACCCCCGCCTCGTTTGCCACGAGGCGAGGTCTCGAGCCGCTCATCGAGGTTAGGAACGCGTCGGCTTCACGCACGTGCGGCACGACGTACCAGGGGAAGCGGATGCGGCATTTGTAAGCCCTATGGACGCCCGCCGCCTCGCCGTGCTCGAGGTAACGCCTCACCCCCTCCGGCAAATTGTCTAGCGGCGTGTCACCCAAGCACAACAAAAAACCAGCGTCGCCGTGTTCCGCGCCTTCTGTCCAGTCTTCACGCCAAAAACGGGTTCCGCGGAGGGCACCACCACGAAAAACGGCGCGGCGCAAAAAGCGTTCCGGGATACACCACCGCGCCACCTTCTCTTCGCTAAGGTGAAAAAACCCGTTCGCGCCCGTGACGTAGCCGATACCCACCTCTGCGAGTTCACCGAGCCGCTTTACGTTCTCGCTCGAGGCTAGCTCTCGGTAGAGGCCTCGAGCATCCGGGGGCGCGAAATAACTGACGAGCTTGTCTTTTCCCTCGAGCAGCGCGGGCGCGTTCAGGCGAACGGCTTGTGAATACGTATGCGATGACTCGAGGTCCCGCACCGACGCCACATCGCGCCAAAAGAGGCCGTCAAAAGCAGCCCCCCGTTTATCAGCTAAAAGGAGCAGCGTGCCCTGGCTCAGGTCGGGAAAAAGCGGTTCTCTGAACGTCAACAGCGTCACCGAGCCGAACGACTGGGTGAGATAGCGCAGCACCGGGCGCGCGTAGCCAGCGTGACCGAGTTCCACCGGAATGACCATACCCAGCCTGCCGCCGGATTTGAGAAGCGAAACGCTGTAGACGAGAAAGGGTGCCCAGGCGCTCGAGCGCCCGCTCAACCTCACCCCCTGCGCCGCCGCGCGCGCCAGCGCCTTGGTTCTACTTTCTCCCAAAAATTTTTGGTAGCGGATAAAGGGCGGGTTGCCCACCACCGCGTCTAGTGGGGGAAGGCCCGACTCGCTCGTTTCTACATCAAAAAAGTCTGCGTGAATGAGGTTTTGGGGGGGGAGGGCTCGAGCCGCAAAATCACCCGACACGCGCGCGTGGACCTCCGAGTCGAGTTCGACGCCGTAGAGGCTGCGTCCATCGCCCAAGTGCCTTAACGCGGCCTCCAAAAAAACGCCCCCGCCAAAGCTCGGGTCGAGCACGCGGTCAGCCCCTGACCGAACCGCCCAGCCCACCAGAAAGTCGGCGACGGCCCGGTCGGTGTAAAAAGCACCAAAGTTTTTGGCGCGCTCTCCCGTCGGGGCAATGCTCACGTGGACGCCTTCACGAAGGCATCTTAACGTGAAACTTTTTCAGGGCTACTTGGATGTTGGGTAGATGAGCGTCAAGAAAAATTCATGCGGTATGCAGCTGTCAGAGAGAATGCACTCTCGGCGCTGTAGCTTACGCTGCTACGGCCCCGTTAAGAAGCGCAGCTTTGGCGAGTTTTAACACAGCTTTTTAACCCAGCAACGGCGTGCTCGCGGGAAACGCTCGGAAAGTCTTTTAGAAAATCGTCCAGTGAGTCTCCGGCCTCGAGGTAGTCAACAAGCGTCTGGACAGGCACCCGCGTCTTGGCAAAAACGGGCGTTCCGCTAAGCCGGTCGGGGGAGGTCGTAATCAGGGGATCGGGAACTGACATGTCGGCACCTCGCAGGCTTCAACTTTAGCACGGCGCTTGCTGCTAACCAACGCCACTGTCCGTTTTTAGAAAGGACAGCAGCTCGAGCCGATACCCGTCCGGGTCGTTAAATCAAATCTGCAACGCCCCGTCGCCCCGCCTGTCGGGTCCGCGCGTGATGGTCACGCTCTCGCTCTCAAGATACGCCCGCGCCGCGACAACATCATCAACATGCAACACCAGATGATACGAATGGCGCTCTTTGTCCCGGTTCATTGTGTCCTGTATCAGATGAAGCTGCTGATTGCCGAGTGCGAACCAAGCGATGGGGAAGTCCGATGGGGGCGGCTCGAGGCGCGGCAGTTGCAGAACATCCTCGTAAAAGCGCACGGAGGCGTCAAAGTCGCGCGGGTAGAGCGACACGTGGTTTAGCTCGTGGATGTGTATAGCGGCGTCTGACACTTCGCCTCCTTGACTAAATTTGCTTAAATATAACGCACATCAACATCAACCTCTGCGCCAATCGAGGCAAAGAACGCGAGTGAAGCTGAAGACAGATGAATGGAGGGATAATGAGCCTCTGCTTGGCTCATTACGTAACAAGAAAGCTCAATGTAAACGTCTGCGGGTAAGAGTGCAAATTTATCTTTGATTGGGCGCAACTGCTTTTCCAGCGAACTGATGTGGTCGTCGAAGAGGCTATTTTTAGGCTCGATACCCGATCCTAGTTCCCAAATGCTGTGTTTGTGCTTTACCGCTGTGTTGGCGACAGCGTCACCTTTGCTTCTCGTTATAGAAGGCTCAATGCCCAAGATAGCGGTAAGCTCGTTTGGTGAACCGTCAAAGGTAACGAGCAAGCCGACGCGGAGTTCGTATGCTTCTACGTTTCGTGGAAAGGATGCTGAGTGGTTGTCATCGCTCATGATTTCTTCTCAAGACAAAACGCTCCTGAATTAAGTCATCAAGCTAGAGCGTAATGACTTGGTCGGGCGGGTTACCCCCCAAAGCGGCGTAAAGGTCGGGAAAACAGCCTACTGTAACGCCCTCAACCGTCCCCGCCGCGACCAGCTTACCGTTACCCTCCCGCTTCGCCAGCCCGCGCTCCTCGGCGCACTGGTCGCAGAGCATGAGCAAGACACCCTTGTCCTTGGCGACCTTGGCGAGGCGTTCGCCCAGAGGGTCGCCCTCTCTCAACACAAACGTGTTGTCGTCAAAAAAGAACATGCCGAGAACCTCCGCGCCGTGGCGGTTCTCCTCGAGCTGCGGCAGAATCATCTTGCCGAGCTTGTAGCTCGCGGTGTGGCCCGAGGTGGAAAAAATGTAAGCGACTTTCATGGTCTCACCCGCCCTTTACCTGTATTTCCAGTGGAGCAGGCGGCGCTCGAGGCCGCCCGCCAGCGCGAAAAGAAGGAGCACAAAGGCCATGATGAGGACGATTAGCGCGAGGGTCAGCGCGGCGTTGAATTGGCTCTGGGCGAAGGCGAGGAGGTAGCCCAGGCCGCGGCTCGCCGCCACGAACTCGCCCACCACCGCCCCGGTAAAGGCGAAGCCCACCGCCACCTTGAGGTTGCTCATCACCCAGGAGGTGACCGAGGGGAGGTAGACCTCGCGCAGGAGTACCCAGCGCCCGCCGCCGAGCGTCCTGACGCGTTCGACTAAGCGCGCGTCCACCTCCCTGATGCCTGAATAGACCGCAAAAAAGGTGAGGACCGCGACGAGCAGAAAGGCCACCGCGATTTTCGAACCCAGGCCGATGCCGAACCAGATGACGAACAAGGGCGCGAGAATCACCCTCGGGATAGCGTTGAAAAGAATCATCACGGGTTCTAAGAGTTCGGACAAGAGCGGCACGAGCGCCGCCGCGAACCCGAGCACCACGCCCGCGAGGAGGCCCAGGGCGAGACCCGCGAGGGCGGCGGTAAAGGTCGCTTGCAAATGCGTCCAGATGCTCCCGTCGGCAAAGAGCGAGACGAGCACCCCCACCACCCGGCTGGGCGGCGGCGCGTAGAAGGGGTCGAGGACGCCCGTTCGGGCCAAGCCTTCCCAAGCCCCCAGCAACACGAGCAGCGCCACGAGTCGCCGCACCCAACGGCGCTTTAGCGGGTTCACGCGGCTACCTCCTGTTTTTCGGGGGTGCGTTCGACCTCGCTCGAGAGGTCGTCCCATAGCCTCTTGAGGAGCGGCGCAAAGGCGGGGTCGGTGCGGGTTTGCAGGAGGTCGCGGGGTCGTGCTATCGGGACGCGGTAGCGTTCGCGGATGTGGGCGCGGGGGCCGCTCGAGAGCAGATAAACGGTATCCGAGAGCGTCAGCGCCTCTTCTAAGTCATGGGTCACCAAGAGCACCGTCAGGCGCTCGCGCTCGACCCAGCCCAGCACGTCCTCGGTGATGCGGCGGCGCACGATGGCGTCTAGGGAGGCGAAGGGCTCGTCCATCAGCAGCAAGCGCGGCCCCTGCGCGAGCACCTGCGCCAGCGCCACCCGCTTGCGCTGGCCGCCCGAGAGTTCGCGCGGGTAGCGGTCCCCGAAGCCAGCCAGGCCAAGGCGCTCGAGCCACACCTCAGCGCGCTCCAAAGCTTTGTTTTTGGGCGTGCCGCGTATCTTTAGGCCCAGCGCCACGTTCTCTTTGGCGGTGCGCCAGGGCAGCAGCGCGTCGTCTTGAAATAAAAAGCCCACCTGGTCTCCTGACACACCAAGTTTGGTGCGCCCGCGACTGGGTTGCAGCCCCGTCACCGCCCTCAAAATGCTGCTCTTGCCCGAGCCGGAGGGGCCGACCAGACTCACGAACTCGCCCGCCTCGACGCTTAGGTTCACACCCTCCAGCACCGGCTCGCCGCCGTAGCCGAGGGTGAGGTTTGAAATTTGAAGCATCTACCCCTCCACCACGCTCGTGTCCAACAAGACGTTCAAATCCACAGGCTCCGCCAAAAGGTCGGCGGTGAGTTGGGCCTGCTGGACGCGTTCGCAGGCCGACACGTCAATCGCCACCGTGTCCGGGTAGAGCGAGCGGCGGTAACGCTCCAAGATAGCCTCGAGCCGCCCCCTATCGTCCCCCGCGATGAGTTCGCTCGGCAGCGCCGCGATGAGGTCACCCACAGGCGCGCTCTGCAAGCCGACGAGGCCGCGCGCTAGAGCCCGAGAAAGCGCCCGCATCTCCTCCAAACGTTCGTCTCGTTCATCAGCGCGCACGGCGATACCCATAAACTCGTAGGTGCCGCCCAAGTAACGTTCGGCGTCGTCCAGATTCATGGCGTTGAAAAGCACCCTCGAGCCCCCCTCCTCGAGCAGCGACAAGGCGGGCTCCTGGACCATCCCCGCGTCCACCTGCCCCAAGCGCAGCGCGTCGTAGAGGTTGACGCCCAAGGTCGCAAAGCGCACCTCGCCCGCGTTCGCCCCGGCGAGTTCAAGCAAATAGAGGAGCAGCGCGTGGTCGGCGTTGCCGAGCGCCGAGACGCCGACGGTCTTGCCCGCGAGCCCTGCAATCTCGGTGAGCGTGTCGGCCTGCTCGGGCGCGGTGGCGAGCGCGAACAGAGGCAGCCTGCCGGTGGTGGCGAAGCGTTCAATGGCCGCGCCGTTGGCGAAAGCCTGCAAGGCCACGTCAAAGGAGGTGGCGGCGTACTCCACCGCGCCGCCCACGAGCGCCTGCATCGCCGCGTTGCCGCCGCGCGAGTAGATGAGTTCGACGTCTAAGCCCTCGTCGGCGAAAAAGCCGCTCGAGCGCGTGTACTCATAGGGCACGACGCAGAGCAGTTGCGAGCAAAAGGCCAGCCGAACCCGCCGGTCCTGCGCCGCGCCGAGCGCGCGTCCGGCCAGACCGAGCCCCGCGAACGTCCCCACCATCCCCTTGAGAACCGTGCGGCGGCCAATGCCCGCGGCGTCGCCCTTCGCAGCCTCCGGTACAGCCTTCGCTAAAAGCGTGTTACAGCAGCTCATCGTTCTTCCCCCAAACCTTGTGGTGACTCCGAGTTGATTGTGCAGTCAACTATGTTGACAAAAATCATCAACTACATTATCAAGGTTGGGGTGACTTCAAAAAGTAGGTCAAGAGACAAGCGTTAGAAGGGTGACGCTAGCTGGCTCGAGGAAGCCGCACCACCTCTAGGTCGGTATGGTTAAAATCATCGCCGACAAAGGCGAGCACGTCCCGGCGCGAGGCGGCCAGCGCATAGACGATGACGTCTCTCAAATTTAACCCCGCCCGGTGCCCCTGCCCCTTGCCGTAGCGGCTGTAGGCGTTGCGGGCCAGCGCCGCTTGGCTAGCGTCAAAAGCCACAACCTCGACCTCCAGGATACGCAGTAGCTTGTCTAAAACCTCTCGAGGGTCACGCCTCCCGCGGCCCGTAATGACTGCATGACCCTCGACGAGCGATAGAGCTGAAAAGGCAAGGGTGGGCTGCTGGCTCAACCAGCGCAGGCTCCCCTCCCAGCCCGGTTCTTCAAAAGCAACGTGTAACAAGACGCTCGTGTCGACAACCATCTACATTCCCAGAAGCTCTTCCTGCTCACGCTTGCTGGGCGCTCGACCCAAATGCTCGGGCTCGATTGTCGGATGAAGGAGTTCGCGCACGAGAGTGATAGCGGCCTCGGCGCGTTTGGACGCGTCAATACTTTTTAAATAAAGCTCTAACGCGTGAGTGATCGCCTCTGTTTTACCCTCACCTGTGGCCGCCGTTACCCTGTCGAGTAGGTCGGCTGCCACGCTGTTCTTGATGTTGATTTGCCTCATATAAACCAGTATAACGGATTTCTATAAACTTTGCGCTGTTTTCTATAATATTCTGTGTAGCGGTGAGCTGTACCGTTGTTGGCTGTGCGGCATTTGGGCACCGGGACATGGGTGCAGCCCGCTAGTGTCGGATTAAGCCGGGGCAGGGTAAGCGAGGTGCCTGAGCTGCCCAAAGTCAATGAGGGAATGTTTGGCACAGGTCTGGGCACGCAAAGAGGCCATACTGGCAGCACCTTGTTTGGACCAGTGCATCCCGCTTCTTTTCATACGGTTTCCGATAACGGCTTTGTTCATCCCTTCGATTTGCCCTGAACCGATGGGATAGCCTTTTTCTGTGAACCGAGCATAATCCATACTGTCAAGCCGGGTTTCAAGATACTTTAGAGCAGTTTGCGCTTTGTCATCCCAGGTGAGCCAGACCTCGGGTTTAGGAAGGTGGTGAGCGAGCCAGTCACGGGCGTTGAGCTGACCCCGATACCAGTCACAGCGGTGGCGCGTTCTTAGGTCTTCATCCCAAGCCAGTGCTTGCATGATGGTGTCGAGGTACTGAGTGGCGTGGTAGACGTCGGTGATTCTTACGGCGTCGAGATGACAAAAGATGTTGTCAATCCAAACGGCTCCATCACCCAAACCGAGCAGCGTATCCGCGGGGGTGACTCCGGCTTCGTTGAGTAAACCCGCCACGAGCGTGACAAAGTCTTCGGCACAGCAGCGTTCGGCCAACATCCAGCGCTGACTCGGAGCGGCTTGCGGATAAAGTACGGCTGTTTTGAGTTCCAGGCCAGGACATAGCCCCTGTTCAGGTTGCCCTAAGACGTAGACGCCGTCCATTTGCAACACCATGACGCGTCCTTGTCGGCGTGCCGCTTCAGGCTCTGAACAAGACAACAGTCTGTCTGCCACCTCGGCTCGACACGCCTCAGCGTAGGGGCGTTGCAAGCGGTCTAATTCTGACGAGCTAATCCTCAGGCCGAAGTTGCGCGCGATGTAAGCGCCTTCTTCTAAGGGCACGCGCGCTGCTAAGTCGGTCAGGCAAGCTAAGGCTTTGGGCGTCCAGCCCGAATGGTCTAAGCGTCTATCGAGGATAGCTTGTTTGGCTCGACCCTCTCTATCAACCAGCCTTTGTACCTCGACATAGACCCGGCCCCACAAGTGCTTAACCGCGCAGCGACGTTTGCCGTTACCCCAATAGCCTTCAGGTACTTCTCTTTTGTGCTCGGGGGGAAAAGCTCCGGCTATCTGCCAGAGCTTGCATAGTCTCACTCATCATCGCTTGATAATGCGCCAGCATCGCCGTCTCAACCTCGGCTACACCCGCATCTTCGGGTAGGTCTCGTTCCAAAGCTTCTAAGTACCTGCCAAACGCTTCCTTCGCCCGTTCTTTCCAATCACCTGTCTGGCTCGTTTTCATCCGCCATTCTACCGCTGCTACGCCCCTTTTTCTATCCGCCTATTTGGGGTTGCACCCCCGGGACATCTGTCTCGTTGACAGTACTGGGGGCTACTGTTATGCTGACGCAGCGATAGGTGAAAGGCTTGTGAGCTTAAGGTTTATCGCATTTTTTTATGTCTCGGTGGATGTTGCCCCGTTTTGTCGTGTGGTTCTATAGTGCGGTTGGGTTCAGCGTCCTTAATGTGACGTGAAGTTATAGAAGGGAGGGCCGCTTGGAAAGCCAGGGCGAAAGACTGTTGCAGAATCTGGTCGACCACGAGCAGGCGTTGGTTGCCAAGGTCGAGGGAGCCAAAGGCGAGGCGGCTGAGATCATCAGCGAGGCCGAGGCGAGGGCCAGAAAGTTAAAGGCGGACGCGAACGCGCGGGCCGAAACGCTCTCCAAAGAGCAGGCCGAAACGACGCGCGCGGAGGGCGAGCGTTCACGAAAAGAAGTCATGGACGAGGCCGAGCGCGGCGTGCAAACGCTGCGGGCGCAGGCCGAAAAGAATAAAGCCAAGGCTGTCAAGCTCGTGATGGAGCGGGTGCTACCGTGATTGCGGAGATGGACCAGCTTCTGGTCGTGGGCCGCCGCAGCATGGCGCAGGAGGTACTGGCAAGCCTGCAAAACCTTGGGGTGGTGCAAGTTGACCCCTTAGAGCCCGCCGAGGGTCAAAAGCTCGCCAAACTCAAACTCCGCGAGGCGGACCAGGCCACCAAAGACGGCTGGAACGCGGCGGTCGCGCGTTCTGAAAGTTTGATCGACGTGCTGGGGGCATCTGATGTGGCGCCGAGCCCCAAAAGCGAGACACCGGGGAGCCTCGCGGACATTCAAACCTACCTCAAGAGCGTCAACGCGCAGGTCGAAGATTTGGTCGCCGAGCGCGGCGAAGTTCGGGATGAGCTGGACGTCATCAACACTTACCTGGGCGTGTTCCGCGGGCTCGCGCCGAGCCTGGCGCAGTTGGAGCGCAGCCGCTACCTCACGGGCGTGGCCTTTGCGGTGAACGCCGACGCCTTTGAAGAAACGCGGCAGAAGCTCGAGCAAGCCCTAGACGGGCGCATCCTGCTCGCCGCCAGACCCTCCGGCAAGCAGCTCTTGGCGACGGCGGCGGTCTTAAAAGGCGACAGGGGAGAGCTTTTGAGCGCACTCTCAGGGCTCGGATTGGCCGAGCTTAGTCTGCCCGAACGCTACGCCGGGTTAGATTTTGCCAAGGCCGTTCACACGATGGAGGAACGTTCTCGCGCGTTGCCCAACCGCCTCACGGTCATCAACAACGAGCTCACCAAGCTCCGGGCGCAGCACGGGGCCAAGCTTCAGGCGGTGCGCCAGACGGCCTTGAACCATCAGGCGCGTTTCGGGGCGCTCGCAGACGCTGTTGAAAGCCGGTACAGCTTCGCGCTGAAAGGCTGGGTGCCCTCGGGCGAAAGCGCGCGCGTGACCGAAGCGCTCAAGAAGAACTTCGGCGAGGCCGTCGTCGTCGAGGCGCGTCACGCCGACGAGCATCACGACGTGGGGGTGCCGGTCAAGCTCGAGAACCCCGGCTGGGTGCGGCCCTTCGAGGGCCTGTTGTCGCTCTTCGCGCCGCCCAAGTACGGCTCGTTCGACCCGAGCTGGACGCTGGCGGTCTTTTTCCCGCTCTTTTTCGGCGTCGTGGTCGGCGACATCGGTTTCGGGCTCCTTTTTCTCGCCATCGGCCTCTGGCTGCGCCGCCGCGGGGCCAAGGGCAGGTCGCTCGGCCTGGGTCCCTTGGGCGTCACCATCCCGGCCTCAGCGATGCCCTCCATCGGCATGATCATCGTGTGGTGCGCGGGCTGGAGCATCTTGTTCGGCTTTCTCTACGGCGAGTTTTTCGGCAACTTCTTGGAGCGGTGGTACGGCATCGGTGGCAAGCCGGTTTTTTACACCACCCTACACTATCCGGAGGGGTACGGCTGGATACCCATCGTGCTCTTTAGGGTCGAAGTGTTCCAACCCCTGCTGCTGCTCTCGCTGGGCTTCGGGGTGCTGCAGGTGGTGGGCGGCTGGGTGATTCGCGCCTACTACGGTTACAAGCACCACGACAAAAAGCACCTCTGGGAGGGCGTCGGCATGGCGAGCGGCCTCGTGGCCGTGGTGATCTTTTCCTACGCCTTTTTGGCAGACGGGCTCACGCCGCTCGTGTTGATCATCTGCGGACTCCTTTTTGCTGTTTTTATCGCCGGGGTGGTGCTGTCAGGTGTTGTGCTGATGCTTGTCGAGCTTATCTCGAACTCGGGCAACATCCTTTCTTACCTGCGTCTTTTTGCAGTCGGGCTCGCCGCGGCGCTCGTTGCCAACTTGGCAACGGATGTGGGCTTCGCCCTCGGCGGCGTCGCGCCCGTGATCGGCCCCATTCTGGGCATCATCGCCGCCCTGGCGGTGCATCTCATCGCGCTCACGCTTACCATCATCGGCCACACGCTGCAACCTTTACGTCTGCAGTACGTGGAGTTCTTTACCAAGTTCGGGTTTTACGAAGAAAACGGCCGTCCTTACCGGCCATTACGTCTTTTTGGAGGAAGAGCATGAAAAAAGTTTTTGGTCTTGTTGTACTCGCCGCGCTCGCGTCTTTGGGAATGGCCCAGGAGGCCGAATTGGCTGTTGAGGCCCTTGAAACGGCTTCCACCGTCGGCGGCGGCCTCATCGCCATCGGCGCGGCCTTGGCTATCGGCCTCTGCGCCATCGGCGTGGGCATCGCGCAGGCGTCCATCGGCAGCGCGGGCGCGGGCACCATCGCGGAGCGCCCGCAGGCGTTCGGTCAGATTCTCATCTACCTCGTTATCCCCGAGACCATCATCATCTTCGGCTTCGTGATCGCCTTCTTCTTGAACAACCAGATCGGCTGACGAACGTGGCGAATCTTGCTGCTCTGCTTGACAAAGAAGCGGGCGCGGAAATCGACAGCATCCTCTCCGAGGCGCGCTCACGCGCCTCGGAGATCGTCGCTGAGGCCGAACGCGAGGCCGAAGCGACCGTCGCGGCCCGGCGGCGCACGCTGTCCAGCCAGCACGAGGCCGCGGGGGTGCGCGCGCGCTCGTCGGCGCAGCTCGAGGCCTCCTCGATGCGGCTCCGCGCCCAGCATGAGGCCGTCGAGGATGTGTTTAACCGCGTTCAAAAGGACGTCGACGCGCTCATGGGCGACGAAAAACGCTACGCGCCCGTATTTAAGTCGCTCCTGTCAGAAGCCGCCGAGGCGGTTGGTAAAGACCGCGTTTCGGACGTGACCGTCAACCCCGAAGACGAGAAGGTGGCGAAGAACGCGCTCAAAGATTTGAGTATAAATGCCCCCGTCCACACCGACGAGAATGTGCGGGGCGGGGTGCGCTTGCGCGCGACGGGCTCGAACAGCACGGTGGAAAATACACTGCCGGTGCGGCTCGAGGCCCTGCGCGACGAGCTCGCCTCGGAGGTATCGGGGGTGCTCTTCAAAAGCGCGCCTGCACAAGCCCAAGGAAGCTGATGTCGTCCGATCTAGGCTACATCAACGCGCGCGTGCGCGGGCTCAAGGCGCAGCTTTTGGGTCCCGAGTTCTACAACGACGCGCTCAACGCGACCGATTTTCGCGCCTTTACCTCCTCATTCTCTCAGTCGCCCTACATGCGCGACTATGAGGAGGCGGAGGCGCGCTACGAGGGTTTGCGCGCCATCGACGCGGCGCTGGCGGGAAACTTCTACCGGACGACGCGCAGCATCCTCACCTTTTCGGACGGGAGAGCGGAGCGGCTTATCGCCGTGGTGCTGCTCCGTTACGACCTAGCCAACCTCAAGGCGATCGCCAGGGCCAAACACGCCGGGCGCGAGTACGAGGACATGCGCGCCGCGCTTCTCCCTGCTGGACGGCTCAAGCCCGCCGTTTTGGAGACCATCGCCAGCGCGCCCGACCTGCCCGCCGCGGCGCAGTCGCTCGCCTTTACACAAAACCCGCT
The DNA here is from genome assembly GCA_965214405.1 of Trueperaceae bacterium. Lineage (GTDB taxonomy): Bacteria > Deinococcota > Deinococci > Deinococcales > Trueperaceae > CBDCCT01. Next base: position 2,327,282 of record OZ243956.1, on the reverse strand, counting down.
CGCGCCCGCTTTTTCGCGCGCGGTGCGCGAATACTCCTCGAGCAACGACCTTTACGAGTTGGAGCTAAGTCTAGACCGCGCCTACTACCGCGCGGTATTTGACGAGTTAGAGGCGGCCAACGCGCCCCGCGACCTCGTCCGCTACATGCAGCGCGAGGTGGACGCGACGAACCTGCGCACCGCGCTTAAATTACGCGGCCAAACTCCCCCCGACGAGGCGAGCGAGTTTTTCGTGCCCGGCGGGCGAGAAGTGAGCCGGAGCACGTTCGAGTCGCTGCTTACCAGCGATTCGCCCGCCGCGCTCCAGGAACTTTCAAATACCAGCTTTTCCGAGGTGACTGAAACGGATACGTTGAGCGCCGCCGACGAGGCCATCCGCAGCACCCTAGACCGCGACGCGCGCCGTTTAGCGCTCGGCGACCCCTTGGGTATCGGCGTGGTGCTCAACTACTTGCGGCAAAAAGAGAGCGAGGCGGCGCGCTTGCGCCTCCTGGCGAGGGGCAAATACTACGGCGTGCCGCGCCCGCAACTCGAAAGGGAGCTAGGGAATGCCTAAGATGCTCGTGGTGACCGACGCCGAAACCGCGCTGGGTTTTCGCCTGGCGGGCGTCGAAGTGCGCGAAACCGACGCCGAGGGGGCGCAGCAGGCGTTAGAAGAGGTGATCGCCTCCAACGATTACGGCCTGGTGGTCGTGGACGAGTCGCTGATTGAGGACCCGATACGCTCGAGCGAACGCGCCATGCGGGGCCGCGACCTGCCCGTCTTGCTGCCGATGCCCGGTTTGGGTGCCGCCTTTGGCGAGGCCGACGACGCCGACGCGTACATGAAGGACTTGGTAAGAAGCGCGATTGGGTTTGACATCAAGCTCGAGTGAGTAGCGGTAAGTGCTGAGTGGTGAGAGAGTAAAAGGGTAGACTATTTGAAGAACTACAAGGGGATGGAGAGGCGGAAAAAATCTTCATCTCCTCCTTTCTAGTAGAAGGAGGCAACAGTGGCTATAGAAGGCAAAGTACAGCGCATCTCCGGCCCGGCGGTCATCGCCGAGGGGATGATGGGCGCGCGCATGTTCGACATCGTGCGCGTCGGTAAAGAACAGCTTGTTGGCGAAATTATCCGTTTGGACGGAACGACCGCCTTTGTGCAGGTCTACGAAGACACGGGCGGCCTTACTATCGGCGAGCCCGTCGTTTCAACCGGGCTGCCCTTGGCGGTTGAATTGGGGCCGGGGATGCTCAACGGCATCTTTGACGGTATTCAGCGGCCCCTGGACAAAATCAACGAAGTCTCGGGCACCTATATCGACCGCGGCATTACTGTGAACTCGCTCTCGCGCGAGGCCAAGTGGGCCTTTACGCCGAGCGTAAAAAAGGGTGATGAAGTCTCGGGTGGACAGGTGCTGGGCACGGTTCCCGAGTTTTCGTTTACGCACAAGGTTCTGGTGCCCCCCGACAAGAGCGGCAAAATCAAGTCCATTGTCGGTGAGGGCGAATATACCGTTGACGACGTGGTGGCGACCTTAGAGGACGGCACCGAACTCAAGCTCTACCACCCCTGGCCCGTGCGTCAGGCGCGGCCTGTAGAGAAGAAGCTCGACCCGGTCACGCCCTTTCTGACGGGGATGCGGATTCTCGACGTGCTTTTCCCCCTCACGATGGGCGGCACCGCGGCCATCCCCGGTCCCTTCGGCTCGGGCAAGACGGTCACGCAGCAGTCGATTGCGAAGTACGGCAACGCCGACATCGTCGTCTACGTAGGCTGCGGCGAGCGCGGCAACGAGATGACGGACGTGCTGGTCGAGTTTCCCGAGTTGGAAGACCCGCAAACGGGCAACCCGCTGATGGAGCGCACCGTCTTAATTGCCAACACCTCGAATATGCCGGTGGCCGCGCGCGAGGCAAGCATCTACACGGGCATCACGCTGGCCGAGTATTTCCGCGACCAGGGCTACCGCGTCTCGGTCATGGCCGACTCGACCTCGAGATGGGCGGAGGCGCTGCGCGAAATCGCCTCGAGGCTTGAAGAGATGCCCGCCGAGGAAGGCTATCCGCCCTACCTGGCCTCGCGTCTCGCCGCCTTTTACGAACGCGGGGGCCGCGCGACGACGCTCGCGGGCGAGCAGGGCGCGGTCTCGATCATCGGCGCGGTGTCGCCCGCAGGCGGTGATTTTTCGGAGCCCGTCACCCAGTCCACGTTGCGCATCACGGGCTGCTTTTGGGCGCTCGACGCGTCCTTGGCGCGCCGCCGTCACTTCCCGGCGATCAACTGGAACCGCTCGTACTCGCTCTTTACGCCCATTCTCGAGGACTGGTACCGCGAGAACGTCGCCGAAGATTTCCCGGCCCTGCGTGAGCGCGCGGTCAACCTCTTGCAGCGCGAGTCCGAACTCCAAGAAGTCGTGCAGTTGGTCGGCCCGGACGCGCTCCAGGACCAAGAGCGCCTGATTATCGAAACGGGCCGCATCTTGCGCCAGGATTTCTTGCAGCAAAACGGCTTTGACCCCGTGGACGCGTCGTGCTCAATGACCAAGGCCTACGGGATGCTGCAAATGATGGTCAAGTTTTACGACGAGGCGCGGCGGGCCTTGGAGGGCGGCGCGACGGTGGATGACATCTTAGCGAACCCCGTCACCGAAAAAATCAACCGCGCCCGCTACACGCCTGAGGACGAGTTCGAGAGCTACAAAAAAGACGTCATCAGAGAACTCGACGACGGCTTTGCCGTTGCCGCGTAAGGGTTGCCCAGAAAGGGCAGAAAGGAGAAACTATGGCGAGTAAACTGCTAAAGAAAGAGTACAGCGAAGTCTCCTACGTTTCGGGGCCGCTGCTGTTCTTGAAGAATGCGCCCGACCTGGCCTACAACGCCATCGTGCGCATTACCGACGGCACGGGCCGCGTCCGCGGGGGGCAGGTTATCGAGGTTTCGGACAAGATAACGACGCTCCAGGTCTTCGAGGACCCGCGCGGCATCGACCTGGCGAGTACCACCGTCTCTCTCGTTGAGGACGTGGCGCGTTTGGGCGTCTCGCGCGAGATGATCGGGCGGCGCTTTAACGGCATCGGCGAGCCTATCGACGGTTTGCCCGAGGTGGTCGCCGACAAGCGCCTGCCCATCGGCGGCGCGCCCATCAACCCGGTGGCGCGCGAGAAACCCGAAGAGTTTATCCAGACGGGCGTCTCGACCATCGACACGCTCATGACGCTCGTTCGCGGCCAAAAGCTGCCCATCTTTTCGGGTTCGGGTCTGCCCGCCAACGAGCTGGCCGCGCAGATCGCGCGTCAGTCCAAGGTTTTGGGTGAAGGCTCCGAGTTCGCGGTAGTTTTTGCGGCGATGGGCGTGACCCAGCGCGAGATCACCTTTTTCACGCAGGAGTTCGAGCGCACGGGCGCGCTGGCGCGCTCCGTCTTGTTCCTTAACAAAGCCGACGATCCCGCGGTCGAACGCCTCCTCACCCCGCGGATGGCGCTCACCGCCGCCGAGTACCTGGCCTTTGAAGAGGGTTACCACGTGCTCGTCATCCTCACCGACATGACCAACTACTGTGAGGCGCTGCGCGAGATTGGCGGGGCTCGAGAAGAAATCCCCGGCCGCCGCGGCTACCCCGGCTACATGTACACCGACTTGGCCTCGATTTACGAGCGTGCGGGTGTGGTGGAGGGCCGTCCGGGCTCGGTCACGCAGATTCCCATCCTGAGTATGCCCGACGACGACGTGACGCACCCCATCCCTGACCTCACGGGCTACATCACCGAGGGGCAGATTTACCTCGCGCGGAGCCTTTTCAACCAGGGCATCTACCCGCCCATCAACCCCGGCCCCAGCTTGTCCCGCCTCATGAACAACGGCATTGGCGAGGGCAAAACGCGTAAGGACCATAAGAACGTTGCCGACCAGCTCCAGGCGGCCTACGCCAACGGCCTCGACCTGCGCCGCTTGGTGGCGATCACGGGTGAGGACGCCTTGTCGGAAAACGACAAGCTCTACCTCAAGTTCGCCGACGAGTTCGAAAAGAACTTTATCAACCAGGGCAACGAGGACCGCTCGATTGAGGAGTCCTTGAACATCGCTTGGACCACCCTCTCCTTGCTGCCCAAGAGCGAACTTACCCGCCTCAGCCGTGAGCAGGTGGACAACTACTACGGCGCGAAGATGGAAGAGATGTGGGGGGCAAGAGTCTAGGGTTCTAAAGTGGGAGGGGCGGAAGTCCGAGGTTAGAGACTTTTTCACCCTTCCCACCTTTACCCTTCACTCTTCCAAAGGAGTTCTATGGCAGAAAACATCGCTCCAACCCGCTCAAACCTGCTCCAACGGCGCGACCAGTTGCGCCTTGCCAACCGCGGGGCCGACCTCTTGAAGCGCAAGCGCGACGCGCTGATTGGCGAGTTTTTCGGCCTCGTCAAGGAGTCTTTAGCCGCGCGCCGCGCGCTCAACGAGACGAGCAAGGAGGCGTACTTTAGCCTTTTTCTCGCCAACGCCTGGGACGGACCCGAGGCGCTTCAGAGCCTCAGTCTGGCTGAGGGGACGGGGCTCGAGGTCGACATCAAGGTGGAAAACCTCTTCGGCGTCAAGGTGCCGCAGGTGCAGGCTCCCAAGTTCGACGACAAGCTGCCCTTCTCGCCCATCAACGCGGGCACGCGCACTTTAGACGCCGCCGCGCAGTTTCGCAAACTCACCGAGGCGCTCGTCCAGGTGGCCGCCACCGAAACGCGGCTGCGGCGCGTGGGTGAGGAGATTAAGAAAACTTCCCGGCGCGTGAACGCTTTGGAGCAGATCGTCATCCCCGGCATCAGCCTGCAAATCAAGGACATCCGCAGCGTCTTAGACCAGCGCGCCCTGGAAGAAATCACCGTCTTGAAACGCATTAAAGCCAAGCTCGACGCTCGAGAAGCGGCAGAGGGGATGCCGCCCCACGGCGAACCCCAGAGCGAGGCCGCTAAACCCGCCTTTCCTGCTTGAGCCAAGCCCAAAGCACGTTTTAAGCCGCCCACAGAGGCGGCTTTCTTTTTTTGCAATAAGTCTTACTTCTTATTGAACGCACACACCCATTCCACGGCAGAGCGGAGGGAATGAGCCGCTGACTCTACTTTTCACTCAGCACTTTCCACTCATCACTCGGTCCTGCCTCACCCCCTCGTCCCGTACTGCGGATGCGCCTCGCGCCACTCGCGTTCGCTATACACCTCGGTCGTTTTGGCAAAAGTGATGAGCGGCGCTAGGTCGCTCTTGCCCCCGTGCCGCCGCCGGGTGCGCGCGCTGTCGTCACGGACCTCGACGTCGTCGCCCGTGACGATAAAACCCACGTCTTTGAGGTAGACCTGCCGCGCCGAGCCGTCTTCAAAATACACGTAAGGCTGCACCCGTTCGTAGCGGCGGCGCTCGCGGAACTCGTCTTCAGGGTAGTCGGTGATGAGCTCGATATGCGCCTCGACGTCGCGCATTTCGGCGTAGCGTCTGTCCAGCACAGGGTCCTCGAAAGAGGCGCGGGGCGCGTACTTTTCGGCGGTCACCTCTTTGAGGTCTTGTAAATGGCGTCTCAGACGGTCTACAATAAACGCCTTGTCCCTCAAGTGGCTGTCAAAACTCGTCAACCGTTTGTAACGCACCAGCTCGGCACCTTCGTAAAGTTCTGGATAAAGCAGATGCTTGGACACGCCCCCCTTGGTGAGGCCCGCGAGCCCCTTGGCCTCGTTTTGGACGCGCTCTAACTCCCCTAGCCTCGCCCTAATCTCCGGCAGAACCTCCACGTTTTTTACGACGTAGACAGCCTTGTTGTACTCGTTGTAGATGGGTTCGCCCTCGTCAAACTCGCCCGCGGGCAGGTGGAGGGTGTGTTTGAGCGGTTCGCCGTCCTCAAAGCTAATCCAGTGCGTCTCGATGTCGTCTTCAGGTATCGGGTGCTCGTCCGTGCCGACGAGACAGTCCCACATGAGTTCGGTCATGAGTCGCTGGAAGTGCGCGTACTTGCGGCGGATTTCGGTCGCGTCCGCGCCTCCCTCGAAAAATGCGTTGCTGCTTGCGTTGTTCTTTTCACTCACCTCTTTACTCACTGTGGTCCTCCCCTTCTGTCCCGCCAAGTGGGTTGGTAAAGCCAAACCGTTCCACCACCGCGTCATAAAGCTTTTGCACGTCGTTTTTCTTGCTGAATACTGGCAAGAGCCGTTGCCCGCGCCGCTCCACCCGGCAGAACACCGTGGGCCTGCTCCGTCTGCCGGGGCTCATCTCGGCCACGAGCGTGACGGGCTCACTTAAGTCACCTTGCTCCAGCTCGTTCAGAGCCGCCAGCAAAGAAATCGAAAAGTTGGTAAAAAATCCCGTTTGCAGCACGTAGGGCTTGTCAGCGTCGATAAAAACGTTGAGGAGGGGCACCGCGTCGCCGCTCGAGTCGTTCCGGTCGCGCCTATAGACGCTCCTCAAAAAGCCCGTCAGATCGCTCTCACGAATGGGATGGTTGACTCGCTGGTTCTTATCGCGCCAGTACCACAGATGGTCCACGTCCTCCGCGCTTTTGGGGTGGTGGACGAAAAGGTACGTCGGCTCCTCCTTTTTGCCAAAGCCCAACGTCTGCCCGCGCTCCAGCGCCTCACGAATCCGCACAAGCTCGGCCACCATTCTCTCGCCTACCTCGGACACCCGCGCACCTCCTTGTTCACATATTACCCCCACATATTACAATAGGATGAAGTGGAGGGGCTCGAGCAAGCTCATAGCTTAAGGAAATAAAAAGATGAGGAGCAGAAGTTTTCGGTACTCTCCTCACCACCTCATCACGCCTGCCTCACCTAAACCCCCGCTGCCCACCCAGCTCACGTTCTAGACGGCCGAAAACACATACCGTACCCTATGGAACGCTCCCCCGACACCCTCAGCCCGCGCACGCTCTACAAACTCATGACCGGCTCCATCGTGCCGCGCCCCATCGGCTGGATTTCGACGCTAAGTGAGGCGGGTACGCCCAACCTCGCGCCCTTTTCTTACTTCAACGCGGTGAGCGCGGCCCCGCCGACGCTGCTCTTCTGCCTCGGTATGAAAGACCCCGGTACGCCTAAGGACACGCTCAAAAATGTACGGAGCACGGGAGAATTCGTTGTCAACATCGTGACCGAAGCTTTAGCGAAAGCGATGAATCACACCTCAATTAAAGCGCCCTACGGTGAGGACGAATTCGCTCTGGCCGGGGTGACGCCCTCGCCCTCGCTAACCGTCGAGCCTCCGCGCGTTGCCGAGAGTCCGGTTCATTTTGAATGCAGGGTCGCCCATATCTATCCGGTGGGTGAGGACGAAAGCGGCAGCCACATCGTTGTGGGGCGCATTACGCACATCCACGTAGATGATGACGTGCTGATAGATGGGGACAAAATTGACATTGCTAAGCTAAAACCTGTGGGCAGGCTGGCGGGTAGGGGCTACGCCCGCATCACCGACACGTTTGAGTTGGAGCGGCCTGTTTATGAAGACAAAAAGGACTGAGCAACTACTGTCGTCTCAGCCCCTTTCTTTCGAAACGGGTTTTAACCCTCGAGCCTCACCCTAAAATTACGCAGTTCATACCCCTTGGTCACCTCGCTCCAACTGAGGTCGGGCTCGCGCTCTACGGTCACGGGCAGCGCCAGCAAGCGGGTGAGGAAGATGTCGGTTTCCTGGATGGCGATGTACGCGCCCGGACAGCGGTGGTGACCGTCGCCAAAGCTCATCACGGGGGCGGGCACGCCGCGCGCGGTCTCGCGCATAGGGCAGAGCTGCAAGGGAGCCTCGCCCACCACCGACGCGTCGGCGTTGATGGCGTAGATGTGGAGGTCCAGAAGCGCGCCCGCCGGGAGGGTAACCTCTTTGCCCTCTGAAAGAAGCGTGACGGGCTGCGTCGTGCGCCGGGAGAGGCGGCCGATGACGGGCTCGAGCCGCAGAATTTCATGCAGCATCGCCACGCGCGTTTTTTCATCCGCCGCCCCATACTGTTCGCGTAAGTCCGGATTTTCTAAAAAGTGCCACGCCGCCACCCCGATAAACTCGCGTGTGGTGACCATGCCCGCCGCGCCGTAGGTGAGGCATTCAGTCAAGATTTCGGTATCGCTGTAATCCTTCTCCAAGAGGTGCGAAATCACGTCCTCTTGCGGCACCTTGCGGCGCGCCTTGACCGCAGGCCGCACGTCCATCCAATAAAATTTCCCTAAGCGCCACTGGTTCGCGGCGAAATGCAGCACGTCTTTGGGACGCCAGCGAAAGGGTGAGACGTTCTGCTGCGCGAAAAAAGCCTCGAGCCGCCCCGCCATGCCCCCGTTGCGCGAGTTCGTCAGCCCTACCACCTGCGCCGCCACCTGCACCGCCAAGGCCATGCTGAGGCTCGAGAGGTCCGCGCGGCCTTCGCGCCTAAACTCAGCGATGAGCGCGTCCGAAAAATCCTCCATCAGGCCCCGGTAGCGTTTGCTGGTGGTGGCGGGCGTGAAGAACTTGGCGGTTTGGGTGCGACTTTCATGGTGCGCCTCGCCCTCTCTAAAGAGAACGGGCGGCGTCATGGCCGAGGGCAGCTCGCCAAAGGTTTCCGCCTGAAAACCCGCCTGTTTGGTGCCCTCGCCGCGCAGCAGCGCCCTCGCCTCCGCGTAGCCGCGCACGTGCCAGGTGCCGTTGGCGTCTTGCTCGAGGAGTCTGCTTAAGGGTTCGGGATGAGGCGCGGTTTTTTGGGCGGCGAGCTTTTTGTGGTCAATCGGGCACGTTTGATGCGGCGGCGGCTGGGATGATGCGTCGTTATGAACGGTGCTGGATGACATAGAAGGGAATTCCTCTCATGGGCTCGAGGGTGGCTCTTAACTCACTCTAGCGCCTCCCAAACCCGCCCACGCGCTTCTGACTCACAGTCACTTTATCAAAAACCTTACCCGCGCTTGAACGTAACTTTGCCCCCCGGCCTGAGTTGCGCCGCCTTGGGGAGGTCCGCCGGATGGAGCCGCGCCGGTTTCGCGTAACCGCCCAGGGTCCCGCGGTCGTTGAGGAGCACGATGGGGTTGCCTTGTGAGGTGACCTGCACCGCGCCCAAAGGGACAGCTTCGGAGAGCACGTCGCTACCGGGTACGCGCGGGCCTTCTAAACGCACGCCCATGCGGTCGGCGCTCCCGACTCGGAAGATCCCACCGCAGAGCGCCGCCAATGCCTCCGCGGAGGCCTGCGGGCCGGGGAGGAGACGCAGCACGGTGGGGTCTCGAAACGAGGCATAAGGCGTAAAAGAGAAGCCGGGCCGCGCCCTACGAACCTCCGCCACGCCGAGCACGTCGCCCGCCTCCAAGGGCCGCCCAAGCTTGCCCCGCACATCCGCCGAGGCGCTGCCCCAAAAGCGTCCGCTTTCTAAACCTCCCGCGAGCGCCAGGTAACCCCGGCTGCCGTGCGGGATGGTTTTGAAGCTCAGCACGTCACCCGGCTCGAGCCCAAAACTTTCAGACGGTGCTATCTCTCGACCGTTCACAACCGGCACCATCCCCCAACCCGCAAAGGCCACGACGCCCTTTGTGAGCGCTTCAAAAATCCCCCCGCAGAGGTTGAGCTCGAGCAGCGTCGCCCCCCTGGGGTTGCCTAAAAGCGCGTTCGCCAACCCCGCCGAACGCGCGTCGAGCGGCCCGCTCCGCGAAAGCCCGTAGCGCCCACCCGAAAAGCGTCCCTCGTCTACCACCACGTCGAGCAGGCCGGGCTCGAGCACCCTCAGAAAAGGATGTTGAGGATTTTTGGGCAGAAGCTCGAGCGGCGCGAACTCACCCGGCGGCTCGCCTTGAGAGGGAATGAAGCGCACATGGCTACCGGGCTCGAGCAAAAAGGGCGCGTCCCGGTGCGGGTCATAAAGCCGCACCAGCGTGCGGCCCAGCAAGTTCCAGCCACCGGGTGAAGGAGTCGGATAGACGCCCGTTTGATGATTCGCCATCGCCACCGAATGCGCGGGCACCCGCGCGCGCGGGCTCGGCCTGCGGGGCAGCCTCAGCGCGGGGTCAGCCTCGCCCATAAAAGCGAAGCCGGGGGTAAAGCCGAGCGCGTAAACGTCGTAGCGGGGCGCGGCGTGTTTGGCGATAACGTCTTCGACGCTCAAGCCCGTTCGCTGCGCCACGTCGGGCAAATCTTCCCCGTCGTAGACCACGGGAATTTCGATGACGGGAGGTTCGGGAGTCTGCTCGAGCCCCGCCTCCCCCTCCCTCTGCGCTTCCACCCATCCCCGCACCCGCGCCTCGGAGAGCGTGCGCGCGTCGTACTCGACGTAAAGCGTGGTGTAACCGGGGATGAGGTCGGTGACGCCGGGGAGAGGGCTTTCCAAAAGCCGCGCGGTGAGCGCGTGAATCCGGCGGTTGAGCGCGGGCTCGAGCTCATCCCCAAACCGTAAGTAGAAGCCGCTCCACAAAGGATAACTCACCCTCACATCTCCCTGAGAAGCTTACGGAGGCTCAAAACGTTTCCCGCACGAATCAGAAAGCCCGCACGGACACGCCCGCGGCCTCGAGCGCCCCCCGCACCGCCGCGGCGATGCTCAGCGCTTCGGGATTGTCGCCGTGAACGCAGAGCGTCTGCGCCTGTATCTCGGTCTCGCCGCCGTCCAAGGTTTCAATACGGCCCTCCGTCACCATTCGGACGGCTCGAGCCGCGGCCTGCTGGGGGTCAGGGATGACCGCGCCCTCGAGGCTACGCGGGGCTAAGTGACCGTTCTCGAGATACGCCCGGTCAGGAAAAGCCTCCCGCACGACTTTCACCCCCGCCTCTTCCGCCGCCCTCGCCATTCCCTCCCCGCCGGGTCCGCCGAGGATGACCAGTGGGAGCGAGGCGTCGTAGTCATGCACCGCCGCCGCCACCGCGCGGGCCGTCGCCTCGTCGCGCATCATCTTGAGGTAAAGCGCGCCGTGCGCCTTGACGTGGTGGAGCGCCGCGCCTTGGGCGCGTAAAAAAGCGTGCAGCGCCCCAAGCTGGTAGAGCACATCTGTGTAGACCTCCTCAAAACTCGCGCCCACGTCGCGCCGCCCGAAGCCGACGCGGTCGGGAAAGCCCGGATGCGCCCCCACCTGCACGCCATGCGCGGCGGCCAATTGCACCGTCTTGTGCATCGTCAGGGGGTCGCCCGCGTGAAAGCCGCAGGCTAAGTTGACTGAGGTGAGGCTCGCAAAAAGCGCCTCGTCCGCGCCCATCGTCCAGGGGCCGAACGATTCGCCCGCGTCGGCGTTGAGGTCAACGGTCATGATTGCGTCCAGAATTCATCATGCTCCTTAGTTTAGCCTCCGCCGCGCTCCTGTGGCGTTTGGCGCTCGAGCCCGCAGGGTATTCTCAGCACGTTATACTCAAGCCATTATGGAAACCCCGTTACTCACGCTCGCCGCGCTCAACCGCGCCGACCAAGCGCGTTTCGTCGACCTTTTGGGAGGCGTGTTCGAGCACTCCCCCTGGGTGGCCGAAGGCGCGGGGGCGGCGCGTCCCTTTGCATCCGTTGAGGGGCTTTACCGCGCGATGGTCGGGGTGGTCGAAGAGGCTGGGGAAAAACAGCTCGAGCTCATCCGCGCGCACCCCGATTTGGCGGGCAAGGCGGCACGGGCGGGGGGTTTGACGGCGGCCTCGAGCAGAGAGCAAGCAGGCGCAGGTCTGGACCGTTTGAGCGAAGACGAGTACAGACGCTTTCACGCGCTCAATGACGCGTATAAAGAGAAATTCGGCTTTCCTTTCATTTTGGCCGTCAAAGGGCACACCAAAGAGAGCATCCTCGCTTCTTTTGAGTCTCGTTTACCCCACAGCGCCGAGGAAGAACGCCGGACCGCCCTCGCCGAAGTGTACAAAATCGCCCGCTTCAGGCTCGAGGCGCTGCTAGGAGACCCCGCATGAGCGCAAAAATCACCTCGATTGACTACGGCAAGGCCGAGGTCACCGCCTACCGCTTCGCCGCTAAGCCCCTACAAGGCCTCACCCCCATCCCCGAATCGTCCTTTACGGGCCGCCCCAACGCGCTCTTTGCTGCCCAGGTTGACGTGCAGGTGCTGGGCCACAACTTCGTTCCCGCCTACACCGAGGGCGACAACAGCAACGTCGTCGCCACGGACAGCATGAAGAACTTTGTGCTCAAAAAAGCGTTGGAGTTTGGCGGGGCCACGCTCGAGGGCTACCTTAACTTTCTGGGCCGCGCCTTTCTGACGACCTATCCGGAAATGGAATCGCTCAGGCTGACGGGCGAGGAGGTGCCTTTTGAGCCCGCGCAAGTTCCCTCAAACGAAAGTTTCGCGCCTAGCCCTGTGCTGTTCCACCGCTCGCATAACGACGCCTCCGCCGCCGAACTCACCTTTGAGCGGGAGGGTGAAGATAACAGCGAGGGCGTCACCGTTACCGACCATTCTTGTGGCCGCGTCGGTCTGGAACTCATCAAGACCACCGGGAGTTCGTTCACCTCGTTCATCCGCGATGAGCACACCACGCTGCCCGAGGCGGTGGACCGTCCGCTTTTCATTCATCTGGATGTGTTTTGGCGCTACGCGAACATTCAGGATGCCCTTAATGAAAACGCCTCCCGCTACGTCGCTGGGGAGCAAGTGCGCGACCTTATGGTGGCGATTTTTCACGCATTCAACAGCCGCTCCATTCAGCACCTCGTTTTTGAGATGGGCTCGAGCCTCTTGACCCGCTTTCCGCAGCTCGCCGAAGTCTCTTTTGAAGCGCAAAACAGGTTATGGGACCCCGCCTACACCTCCGAAAAGGACGCAACCGTGGCCGTCCGCACCGACCCGCGCCCGCCCTACGGTCACATCGGCCTCACGATGACGCAAGATGACTGAGGACCTGCGCTACCCCATCGGCAAATTTGTCGCGCCGACCGAAACGAGCGACGTTCAGCGTGACGCGTGGTTAGACAGCGTCGCCGGGTTGCCTCAGAGGTTGCGGAACGCTCTTAACGGACTTTCCGAAGCGCAGCTCGAGACGCCCTACCGACCCGGCGGCTGGCGCGTGCGGCAGGTGGTGCATCACCTGCCCGACAGCCACCTCAACGCCTACACCCGCTTCAAACTGGCCCTGACCGAAGATAATCCCACCATTCGCCCCTACGACGAGGCGCGGTGGGCGGAGCTGGAGGACTCGAGCGCGCCCGTCGAGGTTTCCTTGGCCCTTTTAGACGCGCTGCATAAACGCTGGGTGCTGCTTCTGAGGTCGCTCTCTGAGAGTGATTGGCAGAGAACTTTCCAGCATCCCAAGTTAGGGAAGTCTACCCTCGAGCGCAATCTCGCGCTTTACGCGTGGCACGGCGAGCACCACGCGGCGCAAATAACCGCGCTGCGAAAATGCGAGGGCTGGTGATGGGCCGCCTCAGCACGCACGTGTTGGACACCGCCAGGGGCCGACCCGCCGCGGGTCTCAAGATCGACCTCTTTTTTGTGGCGAGCGACTCGAGGCAGCACCTAGCGAGCTTCACCACTAATCAAGATGGACGCACGGACGCTCCCTTGCTTTTGGATGATTTGGAAGTCGGCGTGTTCGAGCTTCTTTTTCACGTGGGTGATTATTTTGCCGACTTAGCTTTACCCGAACCCAAGTTTTTAGACGCCGTGCCCGTCCGCTTCGGTATTGCTGATAAGACGCAGAATTATCACGTGCCGCTGCTCGTGAGTCCGTGGAGTTACAGCACCTACCGGGGGAGTTGATGCACGCTCGAGCGAGCGAACTCCTGGCGCGCTGCGACGCGTTAGGCGTGATGAGCGAAACCCCCGAAAACCTCACCCGCACTTTTTTATCCCCGCCCATGCACGACGTTCACGCCGCCTTATGTGACTGGATGGAAGCGGCGGGAATGGCGGTGCGGGTGGACGCCGTCGGCAACCTTTTGGGGCGCTACGAGGGTTCTGAAAAGGACGCACCCGCGCTGCTCATCGGCTCGCATTTGGACACGGTCAAGAACGCGGGCCGCTACGACGGCGTGCTGGGCGTGCTTACAGGGCTGGCGGCGGTGGAAGTGCTCGAGGGAAAGCGTCTACCTTTCGCCCTCGAGGTGGTGGGCTTTTCCGAGGAGGAGGGGGTGCGCTTCGGGTTGCCCTTTTTGGGGAGCCGGGCGCTGACGGGGAGTTTTGAGGCGGGGTGGCTCGAGCTTACCGACGAGCAGGGCGTGACGATGCGTGAGGTTATCCGGGACTTTGGGGGGAAGCCCGGTGAGTTGGCAAAATCCCCCCCTAGCCCCCCCTTGTTAAGGGGGGGAATTGTTGGATTTCTTGAAGTTCACATCGAGCAGGGTCCCAAGCTGGCGGCGCTGGGTAGGCCCGTAGGGGTAGTGGAGGCGGTGGTGGGCTCGAGCCGCGCGCTTTTAACCTTCGAGGGCCAGGCCGGGCACGCGGGCACCACGCCGATGGCGGGGCGGCGGGACGCGCTGGCGGGTGCCGCCGCGTTTGTGTTGGAAGTCGAGACCTATGCGAAGGAAGTTGATGGGCTCGTGGCGACGGTGGGGCGGCTTAACGTCGAACCGGGAGCCATCAACGTCATTCCCGGCAGCGTGACGCTGAGTTTAGACGTGCGTCATGCGGATGATGGGGTACGCGAACGGGCAGTGGCGGCGCTCTATGAAAAGGCAAAAAGAGTGGCGGCGGGGCGGGGGCTGTTGATTTACTGGCACCCCCTCATGTCGCAGGCGGCGACGCCGCTGGACGAAGGTTTGACCCGCCTTCTTCACAAAGCGAGCGGCGGTGCGCCGATGCTCCCTAGCGGCGCGGGCCACGACGCGCAAATCGTAGCCGCCGCCCTGCCCGCCGCGATGCTTTTTGTGCGCTCGCCCAACGGGCTGTCGCATCATCCGGACGAGACGGTGACGGTGGAGGACGTGGCGGTGGCGCTGGGGGTGGTCATGCGTTTTTTAGAAATCTTGGGCGCGCGTTATGCCTCGTGACCTCATCATCCGAGGCGGCACGCTTGTCACACCGGGCGGGCTGGTGCAAGCCGACATAACCGTCCAGGACGGCGTGATTGCTGAGATTGCGCCCAAGCTGACCGGAGCCGCCAGCGAAGAACTTGACGCGTCGGGGCTCCACGTATTCCCCGGCCTCATCGACGCGCACGTCCACTTTAACGAGCCGGGGCGCGCGCACTGGGAAGGGTTCGCCACCGGCAGCGCCGCGCTCGCGGCGGGGGGCGGCACACTCTTTTTCGACATGCCGCTCAACTCGAGCCCCCCCGTCCTAGACCGCGAAAGCTTTTTGGCTAAAAAGACGGCGGCGGAAGCCTCGTCTCTAACCGACTTCGCCCTCTGGGGCGGGCTCACGCCGGAGAACCTGGAGCGCCTGCCCGATTTGGCCGAACTCGGCGTGGTGGGTTTCAAGGCGTTTATGTCGGACAGTGGAATGGACGACTTCAAGGCCACCGACGACCTCACGCTTTTTGAGGGGATGAAGATGGCTGCGCAGCTCGGCTTACCCGTCGCCGTCCACGCGGAGAGCGAGGCGCTGACACGGGGCTTTACCGAGAAAATCCGCGCGGTGGGGGGCAAGGGCGCGCGCGACTACCTCGCCACGCGGCCTGCGGTGGCGGAACTCGAGGCCGTAAGCCGCGCCCTCCTCTTCGCCGAGGCGACGGGCGCGGACCTGCACATCGTCCACGTGAGCACCGCTCGAGGCGTGGCCCTAGTTGCCGACGCGAAAGACCGCGGCGTGCGCGTGAGCTGCGAGACCTGCCCGCACTATTTGCATTTTACGGACGAAGACCTGCTGCGCTTGGGCGCGCCCGCCAAATGCGCGCCGCCGCTACGCTCAGACAACGAGCGCGCCGCGCTCTGGGAGGCGGTTTTACGCGGTGAGGTGGATTTTATTGCCTCGGACCATTCACCGTCGCCGCCGGACTTGAAAGAGCGGGAGGATTTCTTTGAGGTCTGGGGCGGGATTGCGGGGGTGCAGAGTACGCTTAACGTTCTCCTAACAGACGGACTTGCCCACGGCCTTCCCCTCTCAAAAATCGCCCGCCTCACCTCTACGGCTCCCGCCGAACGCTTCCGAATCGCGGGCAAGGGGAGGCTCGAGCCCGGTTTCGACGCCGACCTCACCCTCGTAGACCTCGCCCGTACCCACACCCTCAGCACAGACGACCTCTTGAGCCGCCACAAGGTGAGCTCCTACCTGGGCGAGACCTTCCGGGGCCGCGTGCGGCGCACGCTGGTGCGGGGCCGGACGGTTTTTGCGAATGGTGACGTGACGGACCACCGCGGCAGATTCCTAAAACCCCAGGAGCGAACCTCATGAACCATCTCGGCGCGACCCGCACCCGCCTCACCCCTCACTACGCGTTCGTCGCGCCCGACGGGCACGTGCAGACCGTTCTACCCGGCTGGTGGGGGGCGCAGGGCGTCATCCTCATCTCGCCGCAAATGGGCGCGCGCTTTATGCAGTACCGCGCGCTGTTGGGGTCCGGCGGCTCGAGCGGTCCACCCTTGCCGGGCGTCGAGCGCTTTGTCTTTGTGGAGGAGGGGGGGCTCGAGTTCAGCGCAGGCGACACGCGAGGGAATCTGAACGCGGGCGGTTACCTCTACCTTCCGCCCGACACGCCTCACACGCTGGGCTCGAGCGGGAAGAGCGTGCTCACGCTTTTCGAGAGGCGTTATGTGGGGCTCGAGGGCGCGCAAACGCCGCAGGTCGTTTGGGGTTCTGAAGCGGACGTTCAAGGCGAGGCTTTTCTGGGCGACGAGGGCGTGACTGTCAGAAAGCTCTTGCCGGACATCCCGAGCTTCGATATGGCCGTCAACACCATGACCTTCGCACCCGGCGCCACCCTCCCCTTCGCCGAAACGCACGTGATGGAGCATGGGATGCTGATGCTTTCCGGCGGCGGCGTCTACCGCTTGGGCGCTGACTGGCATCCGATTCAACAGGGCGACGTGCTGTGGATGGGGCCGTACTGTCCGCAGTGGTTTGGGGCGTTGGGCAAAGAGCCCGCCAAATATCTTCTTTACAAGGAGACGAACCGCGACCCGCTGGCGTTTGAGAGGGAAAGTTAGGAAGCGATATATTTGATGCAGTTGCTGGACTCAATTCCGGAACTAGGTTCTGAAGGTGAGTAAGTGATGCTAGATAAACCGATACTTTTCGAATTTGTGCTACGCCGCTTCTTAGGTGAGAAGGCACATTATACCGCGAGCTCAGAAAACTTCGACCGTAGCAGAAACCAGTGGCTGCGAAAGGTTGCGAAGAAGATGAGCATCGAGATAAATAGTATTGATACTCATGATGATCACAAGGAACAACTCCATTTTTTTACCGACAAGTTTCGGTCAGCACTTGGGACAAAATCACCTGACGAGCGGGTCCTTATTTACTCCTTACTCGGCTTGGTAGCTTCATTACTCGGCTTTTACTCAACACGCGGAGCCAAACTCGCATCACTTTCATACAGCCGAACCGCTGAAGAATACTACGCGGCGCTCCTCCTCAAAGGTGGCGACGCTTTAGAGGCTTACTACGATGGGAGCAATGTCGTCAACATTCGATGGCAAGTTGTTGCGGATTTGAAAGCCAAGGGCGTTGATGACTTTCACATTGCAATGGCGCTTAATACATCTGAAAGTGCTGTTAAAAGGTTGAAAAAGTGAGTTTCAACAACTTGAAGGTGACGTTTGACCCGCTGCCTTAATTTTAGGTTTTGCGCTAAACTACGGCTATGCAAACTCTCAAACTCGACCTTCCACAAAACCTTGCGGCACTGTTGCAAGGCTTTAACCAGTCCCTCGAGCAGTCAGCCCACGAACTCATGGTCTTAGCGCTTTACCGCTGTGACCTCCTTTCCAGTGGCAAAGCCGCTGAGCTTTCAAACATGGAGCGCTTCGAATTCGTCCGTTACGTCTTATGTCTCGGCATTGCCTTTTTTGACATGACTGGGGACGAGTGGAAAGCAGAGGTAAAGTTTACCCAAACTGTGTAAGAGTTTTACACGTCTCTTATTCGGTGTAATTACTCGTTCGGTAACGTAAGCAGACGAGGAGCGGGAACATGCCGGAATCTCGGAACAGCCAACTCACAGGAGTCTCTGGCGTGCATTACGTCGTAGCGCGTCTCGCGTATCTGGGATTTCATGCTGTTCCTACCACACGGAATGTCGCAGGCCCCGATCTCCTTGTCAGTACGCTTGACGGCTCGCGCGGAGTTTCGATTCAAGTGAAAACTACCGCTTGGGCAATGCGGACCCGCGGACGGGGAGTCAAGAAAGCTCCACATCACTATGAATGGGATATCGGCTGGAATTCTGCGAGAATCAATCACTTAAATCTCTGGTTCGCACTGGTTGATTTGAGGAATTTTGAAGAGTCACCGGATGTATTTCTCGTACCTTCAAAAGTCATCTTTGAATATTTTGAGGGAGGTGACCCGGAGACGTGGATACGTGCGAGATATCACCCCAAAATTGATGAGATGAAAAGTTACAAAAACAACTGGACTCTCTTAGAGCAAGCCCTTGGTGTGAACAAATAAAAGTAATACCGCCGAATAAATTTATGGACAGAAACCTCAGTACACGACAGATTTGAAATAAAGGGCTCTCCAGTGAAGAATGGATGTTGCGAGACACCACTTCAAGGGAGAGCATATGAAGCATACCGGGTTGCTGGCACAGTTGAAAGCGAGCGGCTTAAAGCTGCACCCGTCACGGCTTAAGTTCTTGAGCTTGTTGATGATCGCGATGGTGCAGGCAAAGACGGTGAACTTGGCGACGTTGGTAGGCATGATGGAGGGCAGAGCCCAGCCGGACTCGCTTTACAGACGGGCGCAACGGTTTTTCCAAGGCTTGCACTTGGCCGATGAGACAGTTTTCAGGTACGCGCTGAGTCTAGGTCCCAAGCGAAGCTACAGCCTGTGCCTAGACCGGACGAACTGGAAGTTTGGCAAACTCGACATCAACATCTTGACCCTGGCTTATGCGCATGAGGGCGTAGCGGTTCCCTTACTGTGGTGTCTTTTGCCCAAGGCTGGCAACTCCGCCACGCAAGAACGCATTACGCTTTTGGAGCGTTTGCTAAAACTTTTGCCCGTAGACCAGCTAGAGGTGCTGCTAGCCGATAGGGAGTTCATCGGGGGCGACTGGTTCGCTTATCTTGAGCGTAAGCACATCCCTTTCGTTATCCGCGTGCGTAAAGACGCTCTCGGTGATGGCTGGTTTCATCTGTTCGGCTTTTTCCAGCATCTACCTGTGGGTGAGCACAAGGTACTTAAACAGCGCTACACTGTCTTTGGTGTTGAGCTTGGGGTTGCAGGCGCGCGTTTAGAGGGTGGAGAATACATCATCGTCGTCACCAACCGCAATCCTAAGCAGGCCCTCGCAAGCTACGCGAAGCGCTGGCAGATAGAATGCTTGTTCAAAGCCTTGAAAAGCAGCGGCTTTGACTTTGAAGCTACGCATCTCAAGCACCTAGAGCGCATTAACACCTTACTTGTCGTTGTGACCCTGGCTTTCTTATGGGCCTTGAAAGTCGGAGCATTTGTTCACCGTCAGCTCAAACCTGTTCGAATGAAGTCGCACGGGCGCAAGCAGAAGTCTTTATTCCGGGCAGGCTTAGACCATCTCAGGCATCTGCTCACCAACTCGGCAACCAAAAAGCCTGACCTGGACCGCTGTTTTCGGCTTTTGTCGTGTACTTAGGACAGAAACATAGTTACCCGCCGCACGTATGCCCTGGCGCTTCATTGACAGCGTTGTACGACTTATCGAACCGTTAAAAGCCAAGAAGAAGGTGATTACGGTCTATGAACCTGAGCCTGAACGGTGGATTGATTTCAAAGTAAGGAGGTCGTGATGAACGAGGGCCGACTGGTAGAAAGACGCGTAACCTACACGCTCGAGCACAACGGGCAGTTTTACGTTGTGGAGAACGTACCCGCTCGAGTCGATGAAGAGACGGGCGAACAGCTTTTCGCTCCCGCCACGGTGGAGCGCCTGCAAGCGGTAATTCTCGAGAAGAAGCCGGACCGCGTTATTGAGACTCCGTGTACAAGTACAGCGAAAAAGTTGCGTAACGCAGTAGCGGTAGGGCCTTTGACTTGGGTTATTTATAATCCAGGCGTGCCAAATATGTTATGACCAAAAGTTAGATGGAACTAAACGTCAACCAGGCTCGAGTCGAAACAGAACTCGCCCGCTTAGCCACCTTTAGCAGCGCCCCTGCCCCGGCGGTGACGCGAATTCTGTACAGCGAAGAGGACATGGCGGCCAGGGCTTACCTCTCGAGCCTCGCCGAGGAGGCAGGCTTGAGCGTCCGCACGGACGCGCTCGGTAACACGTTTTTCCGTTGGGGCTCACCCGACCTGCCCGCCGTGGCGACGGGCTCGCACATCGACGCCATCCCGCATTCGGGCCGCTATGACGGCACCGTGGGTGTACTTGGAGGTTTGGAGGCGATTCGCGCGCTCAAAGCTTCGGGTTTCACACCAAAACGTCCTTTAGAGCTTGTTCTATTTACCGCCGAGGAGCCCACGCGCTTTGGGGTGGGCTGTTTGGGCTCGAGGGTCCTCTCCGGAACCCTCACCCCGGAGGCGGTTCGGCGTCTCAAAGATGAGGAGGGGAAAAATCCCGACGAGGCGCGTAAAGAGGTGGGGTTTGAGGGGCGGCTCGAGGATGTGGCGCTTCCCAAAGGCTACTATCACGCCTTTGTCGAACTTCACATCGAGCAGGGGCCGGTGCTCGAGCAAAAGAACATCCCCATCGGCGTAATCACCGCCATTGCCGCGCCCGCCACGCTGCACCTCACGCTGACGGGTGAGGGGGGCCACGCGGGGGCGGTGCTGATGCCGGGGCGTAAAGACGCGCTCGTCGCCGGGGCTGAGATTGCGGGGGCCGTTGAAAGAGCCGCGGTGGAGAGCGGGAGTCCCGACACCGTCGCCACCGTCGGCATGTTCGACGTGTACCCGCGCGCGGTGAACAGTATCCCCAGCCGGGTGTTTATGACGGTGGACGTTAGGGATACGAACTTAGGGCGCCGTGACCGTGCGGTCTCAAAAATTAGAGAGGCCGTCTCTTCCATCAGCCAAAAACGCGGTGTGGAGGCGCAGGTTGACGTTATCAACGCCGACCCGCCCGCGACCTGTGACGCGGGCGTGGTTGAGGCGACCGAAGCGGCGGCTGGGGAGGGGGGGCTCGAGACCCTCCACCTGGTCTCCCGCGCCTACCACGACACCTTGTTCATGGCGCGCGTGTGCCCGGTGGGCATGATTTTCATTCCCTGTAAAAACGGCGTCTCGCACCGGCCCGACGAATACAGCGCGCCGGAGGCCATAGAAAAGGGTGTGCAGACCCTCGCGCGGACGCTCGCCAGATTGGCCGGTTGACGCTGCCCTAGCGCCGAAAACGCCCCCGCAGCCCCGCCAACTCCGGCAAGCCCAGCAGGAGGCTCATCCCCGCGTAGACGCTCCCCAGCACCCCGAGGCCGAGACAAGCCTGCGCCAAGAACCCCCACCATCCCGCTGGAAAGGGCACCCACCAAAGCGCAAACCCCGTAACCCCCGCCGCCACCCCCGCCGCGAGCCAAACGCGCAGGGCGTGCGATAAAAAGGCGGGCAGGTCGAAGGGCTCCATACGCGACACGACAAGGAGCAGCGTGACAAATTGCAGCCAGCCGACGACGACGGTGGCCCAGGAGAGCCCGGCGATACCCAGGGGGCGGGCCAGCACGAAGTAGAGCAGCGCGTTGAGCAGGATGAAAACGAATGAGATGATGACGGGCGTGCGTATCCGGCGGCGCACGTAAAAGGTGCGGATGAGGAGGTTCGAGACCCCCACCGGAAACACCGCTAGCCCGAGGGGCGCGAGCGCGAGGACAGACAGCCGCACCACCGCGGGCTCCATCCCGCCTGTAGGACGCACCGCGCTCATCCAGTTAAGGACGCTCTGCACTGCGGGCGCGGCGAGCAAGAGGAGCGCGACGCCCGCGGGCACGGTCAAAAAGGAGATAAGTTTGACGCCCGTAAGAAGCGTCTTGGGAAAGCTTTCGGGTGCTCCCACGGCGTCGGCGCTGAGCCTCGAGTAGTACGCCAGCGCGGGCGAAATGCTAAAGAGCCCCAGCGCGAGGCTCATGAACAAGTTGGCCCCCTCGAAAGCCGTCACGCTGCCGTCGGGCAGCGCGTCGAGCACCCGCACCGCCGCCAAGTTGAGGAACTGCCGCGCCCCCGTGGTGAACGTAAAAGGTCCCATGAGGACGAGCACCGCGGCGAGCTCCGGGTGCCACCACGCGCCCAGCTTGGGTAGCAAGTTGCTCCTGACGAGGCTCGGAATCTGAACCGCAAACTGCGCGACGCCGCCCAGCACAAAGGCCACCGCCAGGGGAACGGCCTGACCGGGAAAGAGCAGCATCAGCACCACCGTCACCACGTTGAGCGCCACGGGCGCCCAGGCGGGCGCGAAGAAACGCTCCTCCGCTTGGAGAATCCCCATCGCCAGCGCCGAAAGGGAAATGGCTGTCAGAAAGGGAAAGACGATGCGAGTCAGCGTCACCGTAAGCTCACGGTTGATGTTGCCGCCGCTCCCCAAAAGTAAGTCCACAATCCAGGGAGCCGCCCAGACGGCTAAGAGCACCAGCAGGCTGTTGACCAGCAGCAGCAGGCTGAGGAGCGCGCTCGAGAGCCGCTTCGCCTCCAGCGGGCTCAGCGACTTGTAAATGGGCACAAACGCATTCGTCAGCGCGCCTTCGGCCAAAAGTTCGCGGAACAAATTAGGAATCCGCAACGCCACCAAAAAGGCGTCGGTAAGACCCTTGTCAAAAAACTGAAAAAGAACCGCGCTGCGCAAGAGCCCGGTAACGCGGCTCCCCAACGTGCCCCCCATGAGCGTGAGGGCGTTGCGCGAACTCCTGCGGCGCGGTGGGGTGCTGTCGGCTTGGGCGGCTCTCGCCTTAACGGTCAACCTCTAGGGGCGGTACGTCTTGATGGATGTTCCCTTGCGCCTCCAAAGCCGAACGCTGGATGTCGTCTTGCTTGCGCCCAATTTCCGCATTCAAACGCTCGAGCTTTTCCAGCCGCGGCAACAGCGCCTCGGGCAGTTCCACGCCCCGGCGGTGGAGCGCAAGGACCTCGCGCCCCAAACGCTTGAGCAAGTCCGACTGCTCACGGACGAGCGCCGCCTTGTCCAGGCGCAGCTTGGCGTAGTCCGTGGCCTCTTGGCTGCGCCTCCTCAAGGTTCCAACGCCCCGTTTTAGTTCCGCCCAAAGTCCCACCGTAAGCTCCTTAGAAATTTATTCTAAGCTCTCTTTGCACCCACGACTGTTATTTTTGCTCGAGCCTATTAAAACAGTTCCGACTTGGAAAATTCAGAAACCGTGTGAGTCGGCCCGGCACCCTCAGCTTCACCTTACCGAGGCCCTGTCAGGCCCGTGTTACCCCGCACCCTGAAGCGTCTTGAGCTTACCAAACCGCTCCTCCACCATATCCAGCGTTTCGTCGCGTTTGGGAAACGCAAAACGGACGCGGCCCCGGCCTAACGTGGGGTCGCTGCGGTAAAAGGATGAACCCGGCACCGTCCCGATGCCGATGGTGTCAATCAGCCAGTAAGTAAAAGCCTCGTCGTCGTCACTTAAGCCCAATGCCTCGGCCACCGGGCGAAAGTCGGCCAGCGTGTAGTAAGCGCCCTCGGGCGTGGGAGCCAAAAAGCCCGCCTCGTCCAAAATCCGCATCATCCGTTCGCGGCGCCCTAAGTAATAGCGCCTGAGCCAGTCGTAATAATCTGGCCCCAAACTCACCGCGGTGACCGCCGCCTTTTGCAGGGGCGCGGGCGCGCAGATGGTCGTGAAGTCGTGGATTTTGCGCAGCGCCCCCGTGAGCCGCGCCGAGGCAACCGCGTACCCCACGCGCCAGCCCGTGACCGAGTAAGACTTGGACAAACCGCTGATGGTGATGGTGCGTTCACCCATGCCGGGCAGCGTGGCGATGGGGATGTGCTCTAAGCCGTCATAGACCATGTGCTCATAAATCTCGTCGGAGATGGCGATAACGTCGAATTCGTTGCACAAGTCCGCAATCATTTGTAACTCTTCACGCCGAAACACGCGCCCGCTCGGGTTGTGGGGCGTGTTGAAAATCACCGCCTTGACGCCCGGCGTCTCAAAGGCCGCGCGCAGTTCGTCCGGGTCGAAGCGAAAATCGGGCGGGCGGATGGGCACCCACAGGGCCTCCGCGCCCGCGAACACGACGCCCGCGTGGTAGTTCTCGTGGGCGGGCTCGAGAATGACCACCTTGTCGCCAGGGTCCACCACCCCCACGAGCGCGCTGATGACCGCCTCCGTCACGCCGCAGGTGACCGTTACCTCGGTGTCGGGGTCGGGGGTGAAGCCATAAAAGCGTTCGGTTTTGTTGGAGATGGCGCGGCGCAACTCGGGCAAACCCCAGGTCGGCACGTACTGGTTCCAGCCGCCCCGGAGCGCGGCGACGGCGGCCTCTAAAAGCGCCTCCGGCGGGTCGAAGTCGGGCGAGCCTTGCCCCAGATTGATGGCCCCGCGGGAGAGCGCGTGAATCGTGATGCCGCGGATGGTGGATTCGTAGAGATTGGCGACGCGCGTGGCGGGCTCGAGCATAACGGGAGTCTCCGGCTTTAGTGAGATAAGGAGTGAAGAGATAGGGGGATGAGGAGGCAAAACCTCCCCATTCTCAAAGAAGGAGCTTCGACCTTAGCTTTTCATCAACGCCGCTTTGTCGTGCCACTCCGGGGTGGGCTCGATGGCGGCGCTCGGCTCGGGGCCGGTGTCGGTCCAGGCTTCCATCGCTTCCAGGGTCATCACGGCGCGCAGTTCCATCTCCTCGTCGCAGAGGAGTTGGCAAGACAGGCGCACCTGGCCCAACAGGTCTTTGCTTTTGAGCAGGTCGTACTCGGCTTGCGTCATCCGCTCGGGCTCGCCTGAAACAAATTCCACGCGGCAGGTGGTGCATCTGCCCTTACCGCCGCAACGGTGGCCGATAGACACGCCCATCTCCTCGATGGCTAGAACCAGGCGCTTGTCCGCGCTGAACGACTCCGTTTTTCCGTCAACCGTGAGTTTTGGCATCACGCTCCTTTACCGCCACCCGCCCCGTCAAACTACAGACACTATGTCACACCTCAGCAGGCGTCGTCAGGGTTGCGCGTGCTCTTTGGCGGGGTCTTCTTTGGCATAGTCTTCTTTGGCATGGTCTTTGGCGACGAGCGCCGCACCCACGATGCCCGCTTCGTTCAAAAGTTCCGCGGGGACGACAGGGCTTTTGGTATTCAGGTAGGGCAGAAATTTATCGCTCTTTTTGCTCACGCCGCCGCCTAAGATGAACAGATCGGGGGAGAAGAGGAACTCTAAGTGCTCGAGATACGTATTCACCCTTTTTGCCCACTTTTTCCAACTCAAATCTTCATCCTTGCGCGCCCGGTCCGCGGCCCAGGGTTCGACCTCCCGCCCGTCGAGTTCCAAGTGGCCCAGCTCGGTGTTGGGCACGAGCTTTCCGTCCATAAAAAGTGCGCTGCCGATGCCCGTGCCAAAGGTGAGCACGAACACCACGCCCTCCGCCTCCCGACCCGCGCCGAATTTCATCTCGGCGACCCCGGCGGCGTCGGCGTCGTTGAGCACCACGAAGGACCTTCCCGTTGCCTCCGTAAAAAGCGCGGCGGCGTCCTTGCCAATCCAAGCTTTGTCCACGTTCGCCGCCGACAAGGTGACCCCGCGCCGCACCACCGCCGGGAAGGTGCAGCCCACCGGCCCTTCATAGTCAAAGTGCTTTACGAGTTTGGCGACCACCTTCGCCACCGCCTCCGGGTGCGACGGTTGAGGCGTCTTGATACGGTTGCGTTCCTTGGCGAGTTGGCCCTTGTCAACGTCTACAGGGGCAGCTTTAATGCCCGAGCCGCCGATGTCGATACCCAAAATTGTCTGGTCCTTTGGCATAGGGCAGTTTACATGGTTGAGAGAGAAAAGTGCAGGGGAAAGCGTGGGGTCTCGCCGCTTGGGGCTCGAGTTAAACTCTGCCGATGAGTATCAAACCGTCCGTTCTTAAAATCGAGAAGGGCCACGTCACTCTCGAGAAGCAGTGTATTTACTGCTGGTTTCGAAATTTGGATTCCCGAACTTTTTATGTGGGAGCCACTTGGATGCACCCCGTTGCGCGGGCTGAGTTGCATCTGCACGCCTCGGATGAAAATGCACGTACGGTTGGTGTGAACCTTGAGAAGCAAGGTCTCAGCCTGAGCGACCCTATGCGTGTGCTAGCTTTTGGAGTACCTAACAGCCTCGAGCGTAAAGAGGCCAAAACCGCCTTGATTTCAGCTTTAGCCAGGCAGCTTTTACTGTCGGACATCTACTTTGGTGTAGCCCCTGACCTATCCTTTTCAACGTCTTGCAGTGAACTTAAATATTGGGTAAATGATGTTGTTCAAGTCATTGAAGCGTTGAGCGCAGCTTGACTACGCGCCGCAGGCTGGCTTGTTCTGCTTTCTGGAACTGCGCCCTCTCTCGCAGTGTTTCCGCCTTTTCCTTTTTATGGTGGCGTAAGTGAGCGAACCTTATTAACCCAAGAAACAGCACGCGAAACGGAAAGGAACCCGATGATTTACGTCAACGTTCAAAACGAAAAAGTCCCGGCGCTCGGCTTTGGCACGTGGCAGCTCGAGGGCGAAGAATGCACCGAAGGGGTCGCGCACGCGCTTTCGCTCGGTTACCGGCATATCGACACCGCGCAGGGCTACGACAACGAGGAGAGGGTGGGCGAGGGAATCAAGAAGTCGGCTCTCTCGAGGGGCGACATCTTTTTAACCACCAAGGTGAAACCGGACAACTTTACCCATGACAAAGCCCTCTCCTCAACCCGCGAAAGCTTAAACAAGCTCGGCACCGACTACGTCGACCTGCTCCTGCTACATTGGCCCAACCCGGACGTGCCCTTGGAGGAGACGCTGGGGGCGCTTTTGGAGCTTCAGCGTGGCGGCGCGGTCAAGCACATCGGCGTGAGCAACTTTACGCCCTCGCTGGTCGAGGAGGCGTTCGGGATGGCGCCCGTGTTCTGCAATCAGGTGGAGTATCACCCGTACTTGTCACAAGACAAGCTCCGTGCCCAGGCGCGCGAACGGGATTATATGCTCACCGCTTATAGCCCGGTCGCGCAAGGCGAAGTGATGGACGACGAGACGCTAAGCAAAATTGGCGAGCGCCACGGCAAGAACGCCGTTCAGGTCACGCTGCGCTGGCTCGTACAGCAAGAGCAGGTGGCGGCGATTCCCAAAGCCTCGAGCGCCGAACACCGCGAGAGCAACTTTGATATTTTCGATTTTGAACTGAGCGACGACGAGATGCAGGAGATTTCCAACCTCAATAAGGGCGAGCGGATGGTGGACCCGGACAGCAGCCCGGATTGGGAAAGGTAGGGGCTCGAGAGATCTTTCGCAACCTGTTGAACAGCAAAAAAGGACACGCTCTGAAACGTGTCCTTTTCCCAAAATGTGTTTTCGCGCAAGCTTGGTAGCGATGGGCGGACTTGAACCGCCGACCCCACGATTATGAGTCGTGTGCTCTAACCGGCTGAGCTACATCGCCGCGCACTACGCTCTTATACAACACCCAGCACATTTTGGCGGCCTGAGCTATAACGCCGCCGACCGGATCCTAGCACGTGATTATATCCAGCGAACTGTCATAACACAAGGGGTGTGGTCTACGTCGGGATAGCCTAACGAGACCCAGGGCTGACGCATCAAAAAGGGGCTAAGCTTCTGGAATGGATGAAGAGCTAGCAACGGAGCAGTTACGCTTAGCAGTTTTGCACTTTGCAGCCTTGCCGGATCCGAGAATAGAAAGGAGCAAACAGCATTCGCTGGTTAGCATCGTGGCTGTAGCATTAAGCGCGGTGCTGGCGGGGGCGGATAGCTTTTATGAGATAGAGACGTTTGGAGGGACGAAAAGGGAGTGGCTGGAGGGGTTTCTTGAGTTGAAGAACGGCATCCCCTCACACGACACGTTCGACAGAGTGTTTTCGCTACTGGACCCTGCCCAGTTCCAGAGTTGCGCGCTCTCTTGGGTGCGAGCAGCCATAGGTGGTCGCCTCAGCGCCGAGGATGTGCTGGCGATTGACGGCAAGCAGCTACGCGGTTCGGTAAGCGAACATGTCAGGGCTGTACACATGCTTAACGTTTGGTCACACGCGCACGGTCTATGTTTAACATCAACAGCAGTAGACGGCAAGAGTAGTGAGATTAGCTGTATGCCAGACTTGCTCGACACGCTGTCGCTGCTTAGCTTAGCAGGCTGCACCGTGAGCGTGGACGCGCTTAACACGCAGCGTGCTATCGCCGTCAAAGTCAAAGAACATAAAGCCGAGTACATCATGGCGCTCAAACAAAACCACCCCAAGCTCCATGAAGATGTCGTGTGGCTGTTTGAAAATGTTGATGCTGAGCTTTTCAGCAACTCCTTCGAGACCCATGAGCGTAGCCGCGGGCGTGACGAGCTTAGGCGCTGCACCGTCTTAGCCGACTCATCTGAACTCGCTTACCTAGAGGCTCATCAATGGCCTGGACTGGAAAGTGTCGCCAAAGTTACTTCAAAACGTACCCTCAAAGGCCAAACCACTAAAGAAGCGCGCTACTACTTGTGCAGCTTTAAGGCTGATGCTGAAAAGCTCTTAGCAACCGTTCGTGCTCATTGGGGGGTCGAAAACAAACTGCATTGGACCTTGGACGTTGTTTTTGCTGAGGATGCTCACTCCTATACAGACCGCCGTGGTGCGGAAAACATGTCCGTCTTGAGACAGTTTGCCTTAAACCTGCTTAGACAAGAGGGTTCTGAAGGCTCGCTCAAAGGCAAGCGCAAAAGGGCTGCTTGGGATGACGCCTTTCGTGCGCGCATCCTCAGGGGCCTCATCCCCGATTAAGATGCGTCAGCCCTGTAACGAGACCCAGCCTAACGGTCTGTCAATAAGCAGATGCAGCGATGCGTCATCGCTAAACGAGAGGCCCAGAGACTCGAGCCCCTTCTCAGACGACCCCCTGAACGCTTCGCTGCCACAACGAAGCTGGATTTGCACCCGCGCCACGACATCATAGCTTGGATTACCGAGACTGTTTTGCTTCTGCTGGGTTGTAACGCTGGACCAGACGTCTCGAGATTGGCCTTGGACCCTCCTAGGGCGTCGCAACAGGCTGCTCGGTCGGCGTACAAGGCGCGTCCGCCGGACGCCTCTCCCCCTGCCGCTCGTACACGCGCATGAGGCCGCGCGGCTTAGAAATATAGGTGAGGGTGTAGTTGGGCTGCAACTGCTCGAGGATCGGCGCTATTTCCCCCTCATAGGCCTCGAAGGGTCCCCAAAAGAGCACGTAGTCAACGGTGCAGCCCGTTTCGGCTTCATATCTTGAGAGGTCGATGCTGAAGGGCGGATAATCGAGGTGGCTCAAGCCCTCGCTGGTTTTTTCCTCAGCGTTTTCGGAGGTTAAATAGAGGTCGGAACTCAGCTCGGGGCGTAGGCGCAGCGGGAAGTAGTCTTTGCGCGCCTGGTAGTTACGCAGGTCGGCGATGGTGCGCTCCAGGGCGATATAGCCCGTTGCGCCGATAAAAGGGCTTAGGCGCAGTTCCGGATACATCTCGTTAAGACCGTTTTCCAAACTCGCGTTCCGGTCGTAGTTGTTAAGAGGAACCGCCAGCACCGTCGAGTCGTCTCTAATACTCTCCGCCGCCGACACGTACTCCTTGAGGTCGTGGTTGAACATAGCAAAAACGGGCAGGTGGTAAAACAAGCTCGCGGCGGCAAAGGCGAAACCCAACAGCGCCGTGTGACGCCACAGGCGCGGGGTGAGGGGTTTGCTCGAGAGCCACAGCACGAACAAAAGGTACAAAAAGGGCAAAAAGCGCTCCGTCAGGAGCCCTACCTCGCCCAGCCTGCGCGGCGACCACACCACGATAAACGCGAACACAATAACCGCCGGAAGCACAACATTGCCAAAGCCGCGCTCGCGCCGCCCGGTTGAACGGGTAAAGGTGCGGTAGAGCGCTCCTCCCGCGAGCACCAGCAGCAGCAAATTCCAGGGGGCCGTCACGAACACGTCCGTGTAGGTGTAGGTCGTCAGGATGCGCCTACCGACCGCTAAGGGCGACGAGGGCTGCGTCAGAAAGGTGCGAATCATGGTCGGCACGCCCACAAAGTTGGATAAAGACGCGTCCGAGGCCGAATCCTGACCCGTCGTTAAGAAAAAGATGCCGATAAGCGCTACCACGGGCACAAAGGTGAGCAGGGTGCCGCCAAAGAGATGGATAGGTTTTGCGTTCACCCCGCGCCGGGCCGGACGTGCGTCTCCTCGAGCAACCCCCCGACTCACGGGTTCCCACCCCAAAAGAGAAGCCAGAAGCTTAAAGACCGCCATCACGCCGATAGAGAGAAGCGCGCTCGCCGCCGCGATCACGTGAACGAAATATGCCAAGAGCAAGAGGGAGGCCAGAAGAACGCCCTTCGCCAGCGTCGGCCGCCGCGCTAGCGAGAGATAAACCCCCACGGTGAACATAAAAACAACGAGCCCCAACGCGAGGTTGTAGAGCCCCAACAGCACGATGTAGGAGTAGATGAAAGGAAAAACCAGGAAAACGGCCAGCGCCTCGCCCCGCAGACGCCTGACGGCGAACAGAGTTGCTAAGGGCAGCATGACGACGTAAAAACTCAAGATGAGCTTTTCAGCGGTCAAAAACGGCATTAGAGAGCCTAAAGAGACCAGCAGCCCGTGATAGAGCTGGTTGGTCGCAAAACTCCACTGCGGATAGAAAAAGGTACTCAAAAAAGGCGCGTCACCCTGCGCGAGCTCTTTCAGAACGGCGGCAGAGCCCAAGTGAACGGGGCCGTCCGCGGTCGGAAAGTAAGTGAACAGCCAGAGCGGCAGCAGATAAATGAACGTCAGGAACGCAAAGTAAAGAACCCAAATGGACCCCACACGCCGTCTATAGACCCTAAGCAAAGGCTTCATCTTTCATAAAACTCCTCATGACCTCTTGGTATTCTAAAGTCTTATACTTTTTCTATACTTCAAGGTCGGCCGTCGCTTTGCGCCTCCGGAACCAGACTTCTCAAAGTTCGCCACCGTTTCGTGAGGGTTGGGTCAGCCGTTCCCCCGCCGGATTGTACCGCAAGCAAACCCGAGAGGGGCCGACGGATTCGTTTGTTATGCTGGCCCCCGGAGAAACTTGTGAACGTCACCTCGCTCGGCTACCGCACCGACCTCGTTTTCGCCTCTTTTTCCGGTGAGGTAACTCACCGCGACGATCATCTTGATGACTATCTCGTGGTGCGTACCCCCTCAAATCCATCCTACTGGTGGGGCAACTTCCTCCTTTTCGCAAGTCCGCCCGGCGCGGGGGACGCAGAACGCTGGATAAACCTGTTTCGCAAAGAGATTGGCGAGCCGCCCACCGTCAACCACATGGTTTTTGGCTGGGACACTGTGAACGGCGAAACGGGCAAGGTGGCGGAGTTTCTGGAACGCGGCTTCAGCCTCTCGCGTGAGGTCGTCTTGACCGCCCGGGCGGTGAGCAAACCTCCCAGATGCAACGAGGCGGCGGAGGTGCGGCGGCTCGAGAGCGATGAAGATTGGGAGGCGGCGCTCGAGCTTGGTGTCGCGTGCCGCAACGCACAGTTTGAAGAGGCGTCGCACCGCGCCTATCTCACGCGCCGCTTGGCCGAGAACCGCGCCATGAGTCGCGCGGGGTTGGGAGACTGGCACGGCGCTTTTTTGGAGGGGCGGCTCGTCGCCGGTTTGGGGCTCTTCTTTGACGGTCACGCAGCCAGTAGAACAGTGGGCCGCTTTCAGTCGGTCGAAACGCACCCCGACTTCCGGCGGCGCGGCCTCTGCGGCAGGTTGGTCTACGAAGTCGCGCGCGAGGCTTTGGAGGAGGGAGTGGGCACGCTCGTGATGGTGGCCGACGAGGACTACCACGCGGCCAAACTTTACGAGTCGGTCGGCTTTGAGCCCGCCGAGCGTCAGGTAGCGCTCGAGTGGTGGGCTCGTGCGTGAGACGCGCGTATGAACTTGAACAGGACGTAAAGGAGCGCACGCGCGGCTCCCCCCAAACCTGCTAGGCTCTGGGCATGACGCGTCCACGCATTTTGGTGACCACTTCCTCGAGCCCCCGCAGCACCTCCTTACGCCGCACGGATTCGCTCACCGGCCTCAACTACTCCGAAGCCGTGGTGCTGGCGGGCGGCCTGCCGCTGCTGGTTAGCAACCTTGACCCCGCGCTCGCCGGGCCGTACGCGGCGGCGGCGGACGGCGTGCTCTTTACGGGCGGCGTGGACCTTGACCCCGGCTTTTTCGGCGCGGAGCCGCACCCGCAGTTGGGTTTCGTGGACGTGCAGCGTGACGCCTTTGAGTTGGCCTTGTACCGCGCCGCCAAGGCGCGCGGGCTGCCCATACTGGGCGTCTGCCGCGGCATCCAACTCATCAACGTAGCCGAGGGCGGCACGCTGCACCAGCACCTCCCGGCGCTGGAAAACACCATCCAGCACGACCAGCACAACATCGGCGGGGCACCCTCGCATACGGTCGGGCTCGAGCCCGGCTCCCGCTTGGCCGCAGCTTATAAAGCGACCTCGACGCGCTGCAATTCGTATCATCACCAGGCGGTGGCGACGCTGGGGGCGAACTTACGCGTCACCGCGCGCGCAAGCGACGGCGTGGTCGAGGCAGTCGAGGGGACGGGCGATTCGTTCGTGCTGGGCGTGCAGTGGCACCCGGAGATGAGTTTTCAGGAGTACCCCGAACAGCATGTTCCTTTCGCGCTGCTGCTCGAGGCAGTTGACCACGCCCAGAGCGTCCCCGCTTAGAGGTCCCGCACAAAAACCCACCACGCGACGGGCTTTTTACTCTTTCTCAAACTGTGAATTTGGCCTTGCTAAAAACGATTTCTGAGATTAAGCGGACTTGGCTCGAGCCCCGAGCCTGTCAACAAAAGCCTGATGCGCCTCCTCCTGAAGACCCGTTTGTAACGTAGAAAGCACCGTGGCGAGGTCGCCCTCGAGCAACGCCCTGGCGTTCAACCAAAGGCCCGGAAAGGTGGCGCTTTTCAGCACGCCCTCGTCATCGGCGGAAAGGGAAAGGTAACGTCCCTCACGCAGCAAAAACCAGTCTACGCGCTCGCTGTACGTCTGCCACACCAGATACTCCCGGACGCCGTTCCTCCTGAAAGCATTCTTTTTGTCGTGGAGGTCGTAGGCGGCGCTGCTACCGGCCACTTCCACGACGAGTTCGGGAGGACCGGCGATATAGCCGTCTTCATCAACCGAGGACGTACCCCCCGCCGCCTCCGCTAGACGCAAGAGAGCGTCCGGCTGAGGCTCATTGTCGACGTCCAACCGGACTGTGGCGTTGTCACCAAAGGTTACAAAGGGCGTTGCGGCGCAGTAAACACCCAACCAGGCCATGAGATAGCCGTGGGGTTGACCGTGCGTCGTAAAACGTACGGGTGACGGCATGTAAACGACTCCTTCGATGAGTTCGGCCTTTTTCACGTGCGGCATGGCGCTGTACCGCTCCTCGAACTCGGCGCGGGTGAGGCGGTCGCCGGTCTCGAGCGGCAGCACGCGGGGCTTCTCCGAAGTCAGCGTTTTCATGGCCCACCCTCACGGCCAAGGTTTTCAACCAAGCCCTCCACCGTCGTCACAGGCAGCTTGCACGCGCCGCCCTCGCACACGTAGGCGGTGGCCTTGCCCTCGACCCGGCCACGTCCCCCCAAAAAAGGCAGAATTTCCGCCAGCGGGTCCTCTGCGTCTTCTGCCAACCCGACGACCGTGTAAGGCAGCGGGAGCTTTTGCACCTCGTTAACCAGCGCCCTGGTGTCCTCGCTTTTCAAGTCACCAAAAAGGGCGATTTCTTTGGGCGGAGTCAGGAGGTGCTGGAGGGCCTCGAGCAGCGTCCCAAACCCCACCGGATGCTTGCGCATGGCCCCCGCCACCGGCGCTACCGCGCCCGCCGCAAGCGTTTCCCACTCGCGGTTGTCGGTAAAACGCGCGAGCGTGAGCAAAAACTTGGCGGCGGCCCCGTTACCCGAGGGCACCGCAGCGTCGAAGAAATCTTTGGGCCGCACGATGAGTTTTTCCCCGTCGTCGGGCGTGCTAAAAAAGCCGCCTTGGGGGTCGGTAAAGTGCTCGGTCAGGGTGCGGGCGAGCTCGAGCGCGAGGGTGAGCCACTGCGGCTCCAAGGTCGCCCGGTAGAGCGCGAGCAATCCCAGGCCGTAGAACGCATAATCCTCCAAAAGCCCCGCGATTTTGGCCTCACCGTTCTTATAACTGTGCAGGAGCCGCCCGCCTTGCATCATCTCGTCGCGGATAAACGCGGCGTTGCGGCGGGCTGAGTCCAGGTAATCCTCACGCCCTAAGATGCGTCCGGCGTCAGCGAGAGCCGCCAGCATCAAACCGTTCCAGGAGAGCAGGATTTTATCGTCCAGCCCCGGACGAATCCGCGCGGCGCGGGCGGTGAAAAGGGTTTGGCGGATGAGCTTTAGTTTTTCTTCTACCGCCTCCACACTCAAACCGAAAGCTTGCGCCGCCGCCTCTTTAGACTGCGGCGTGTGAAGGATGTTCTTGCCCTCAAAGTTACCCGCGTCACTCACGTCAAAATAAGCCTTGGCGAGCGCCGCGTCGTCGCCAAGCAGCTCGTCTATCTCTTCTTCATCCCACACATAAAACTTGCCCTCTTCACCCTCCGAGTCCGCGTCGAGCGCGCTGTAAAAGCCGCCCGAGGAATCCAACATTTCGCGCTGCGCCCACGCGACGGTCTCTTCAATCACGCGTTTGTAAAGAGGATCGCCCGTTTTTTGAAACGCCTCGGCGTAACGCGACACAAGCTGCGCGTTGTCGTAGAGCATCTTTTCAAAGTGCGGCACCAGCCAGACCGCGTCGACGCTGTAGCGGGCAAAGCCGCCGCCTAAATGGTCGTAGATGCCGCCGCGCGCCATCTCTGAGAGGGTTTTCTGGGCCATCTCGAGCGCCGCGGGCTCAGGGCGGCGCAGCAAGAATGTCAAAATACTGTGAGGCGGAAACTTGGGCGCGCCGCCAAAACCGCCGTACCGCGGGTCATACGACGCCATGAGCGCGGTGAGGGCGTCTTTGAGAATGCCCTTATCCAGTTCCCCCTCGGCACTCGGAAGGTTCGCCATCGCGCCTAAATGCTGCGTCATCGCCTCGGCGGAGGCTGTCACCTCGTCGCGGCGGGTTTGCCAGGCGTCCGAAAGGCTTTTCAGGACCCGCATAAAGCTTGGGCGACCGTAACGCTCGTCGGGCGGAAAATAGGTGCCGCCAAAAAAAGGTGCGCCCTCGGGCGTCATCACCACGGTCATGGGCCAACCGCCCTGCCCGGTCATCGCCTGCACCGCGTTCATATAAACCGCGTCCACGTCGGGGCGCTCCTCGCGGTCCACTTTCACGTTCACAAAATGCTCGTTCATCAACGCGGCGGTGGCGGGGTCCTCGAACGACTCGTGCGCCATCACGTGGCACCAGTGGCAGGCGGAATAGCCGACCGAAAGAAGAATGGGCAAGTCCTCCGCCCGCGCCTTTTCAAACGCCGCCTCACCCCACGGGTACCAGTCCACGGGGTTATGCGCGTGCTGGAGCAAGTAGGGGCTAGTTTCGTCGCCCAATCTGTTAGTAAGACCTTCCGCTGCGTCGTGTGCCATGTGTTATTCCTTTGTCGTCTCGAGTTCTTTACACGTCCTACAAATTCTGAAGGGCGTGCGGAGAAGACCGGGAGCAGAGAAGTTCTTCCCAATTCCCTACCCCCCCTATCTCCTCAACCCAAACCTCAGCGCTACCGCATCACGTCTTCCGTGCTCGTTGCGGGCGCTTCGCTCTCCTCGGGTGAGTTCCCCAAACGCTCGTAAAGGTCGACCATCGCGTTGTAGATGCTTTGCGCGTCGGGGTCGCTCGTGTTCTGGAGCCAGTCTTGAGCGTCCTCGATGAGGCTTTCCATCTGGCGCTCGAGCTCGTGGCGCAGCGCCGCCGCCTCACCCCCCAAGTCGTACTCGGTCGGGTGGATGCCGTCGCGTTCACGCTGGTCGTCGTCGCTAATGTATTCGGGGCGGTGGCCGTAATCTCTGGGGTCGGTATCGTCGGACATGAGTGTCTCCTTTGTGTAAGTATTCAACTCATTCTACTAAATGAAGTCTAAAAGAAGGCTCGAGCCGCGTTTGTATTACGCCCGATAGAGTCGTCCGCATGGGGGTGTGGGAGGGTTTGGGCGTTATGGTCTTCAAGCTTCTCCACCCAAAACCGTACAATGTCACGATGATTCAAGACCTCCGCAAAAGCTACACCGTCGGTGAGTTGCATAGAGCCAACCTTGACGCCGATCCCATCGCCCAATTTGAAGCGTGGCTGCAAGCCGCCCTAGACGCCGGTGTGCCCGAGCCCACCGCGATGACCTTAGCGACGGTGGGCGAAGACGGTCAGCCGAGCGCGCGCGTGGTGCTCCTCAAGGGGGTGGACGCGCAGGGGTTTCGGTTCTACAGCTCGTACGAGAGCCGCAAGGGGGGAGAACTCGAGCACAACCCCAAAGTGGCGCTCGTTTTTTATTGGCACGCGCTCGAGCGCCAAGTTCGCATCGAAGGAGAAGCCCATAAACTCTCGCGTGAGGCGTCGGAGGTTTATTTCAAATCCCGCCCGCACGGGTCTCAGCTCGGGGCGTGGGCGTCGCAGCAGAGCCGGGTGCTGGAGAGCCGCGCGCCGCTCGAGGCGCGTCTCAAAGAGCTGGAAGAAACGTACCAAGAGGGTGAGGTGCCGCTGCCCGACTTCTGGGGCGGGTATCTGGTGGTGCCGCGGGTGCTCGAGTTCTGGCAGGGCCGTCCCAACCGCCTGCACGACAGGTTTCGGTACACCCGCCGCGATGACGCGTGGGACATCGTGCGGCTGTCGCCTTAGGTTAGAAAAGCACATCCGTCGCTCTAGCAGAAACCTATTTGGCTTATGGTTGCCCCTTATCATAAAGCGTCCGTGGGAGGATGTAAGGAAACTCATCCACTACCTTATATTTTAAGGTATACTCCTCCACATGACACAGACCTTGAGCGAAGACAGGCAGAAGTCCCTCAAAAACACCCTTTCCCAAATCGAGAAACAGTTCGGCAAGGGCGCGATCATGCGCCTGGGCGAGGACGTGAACATGCTCTCGCAGGGCGTCATCTCGACAGGCAGCATGTCGGTCGACTTGGCCCTGGGCGTCGGCGGCGTGCCCCGCGGCCGGGTGGTGGAAATCTACGGCCCCGAGTCAGGCGGTAAGACCACGCTGAGCCTGCACATCGTCGCCGAAGCTCAACGCGCGGGTGGCGTGGCCGCTTTCGTTGACGCCGAACACGCGCTAGACCCGCAGTACGCCAAGGCGCTGGGGGTGGACATCGACAACTTGTTGGTGTCACAGCCCGATACGGGTGAGCAGGCGCTGGAGATCACCGAGCTGTTGGTCCGTAGCGGCGCGGTCGACGTGATCGTGGTGGATTCGGTGGCTGCCTTGGTACCCAGGGCTGAGATCGAGGGCGAGATGGGCGACTCGCACGTAGGCTTACAAGCCAGGCTGATGAGCCAAGCGTTGCGTAAGCTTACCGGGGTGTTGAGCAAGAGTCACACCACGGCCATCTTTATCAACCAGATCAGAGAAAAGATCGGCGTGTTGTACGGCAACCCTGAGACCACACCCGGAGGACGCGCGCTAAAGTTCTACTCCTCAGTCAGGATGGAAGTGAGGCGTAAGGGGGACGTGAAGTCGGGTGTGGACAAGGTGGGTAACCGGACGCGGGTCAAGGTCACGAAGAACAAGGTGGCCCCGCCTTTTAAGGAAGCCGAGGTCGAGATCATGTTCGGGCGGGGGATTGACAAGCTGGGCGACCTGATCAACATCGCGTCTGACTTAGACATCATCCAGAAGTCGGGCTCGTGGTTTGGCTACGGCGACACCCGCTTAGGCCAAGGCAAGGAGAAAGCGGCGAGCTTCTTGAGTGAGAACCCCGAGCTCATTGAGCGGATAAAGCAGCAGGTCGTGGCCACCATCCAGGGCGAGCCCGCAGGGTACAAGGTGAAAGCGAACCGCGAGGAGGAGCAGGCGCTATTCGCTGACGATACGGACGATTAAGGCGCTCTCGACATAGACTAGAAGTGGTTTTATGGACGTCGATCTTAGAGAGTTTCTGACTTACGCCCTGGGCGGCTCCGTGCCGGGTGGGTTTTTAGACCATCTCATCGCGCACAAGGAGCATTGGGACGAAGAGTTTTGGCGGAAACTGGACGCGCTGGCCTATGAGTTTAGACCTGACTTGGCGGTGTGGGAGCTGACGGTCGACTCGAGGGGCTGCTTGAAAGAAGAACGCTTGCCCCTTGTGTCGGCTTCTTAAAGGTTTAGGCAGATTGTGTGGACCTGGTAGAGAAGCGGCTTCTCGACAACCAAAGTTGACTCATATTTGCAAAAGCTTTTTTACAAAGCCGGAAGCCTATTTACCTCACCGTTGGGTCAGGCGGCGTCTGCTCTCGAACCCTTTCTAACCCTCTCCTAAACTTATTTCGCGCGCATTCCCTCGTGGCCTGGGTCACCAATGACGGTCGCTTCGGTGTCGCGGTGCTCTTCAAAGGGCGCGTCGGCTTTTTCTTTGTCCGAGCGTATTTCGGGCAGGGTCTGGGGCGAAATCCAGCCGCGGCTGGCGGCGTGCTGGGCGGCGGCGAGCGTGTCGTCGGCCAAGACGAGCGTGCTGCCCAGTTCCTGAACCCGGT
Organism: Trueperaceae bacterium; assembly: GCA_965214405.1. Taxonomy (GTDB): domain Bacteria; phylum Deinococcota; class Deinococci; order Deinococcales; family Trueperaceae; genus CBDCCT01. Next base: position 2,288,624 of record OZ243956.1, on the reverse strand, counting down.
TGGAGAGGCGGCTGATGGCCTCGGGGCGGTCGGGGTTGCGGCTCACGTTGCGAATATAGATACCCAGGATGCGGCCAGGGTAAGCGTCCGCGATGTCGTGATAGATTTCGGGGTCTTCCTGGCCGCTGTCGCCTATCAAAATAAAAGGCAGGTGCGGGAACATGTCGAGGATGCGCCGGATTTCGCGCGACTTGAAACTCCCGTGCTCGCTGGGCGCGAAGCCGCCGCCGCCGCGCCAACTGCGCAGCATGAGGGGGCCTTTGGGGATGCCCTCGGTATGGAAAAACTCGAGCAGCAAATCATATAGGTTCCAGGGCGAGGATGATACGTAAAAAAGAGGATTGTTTCTCCTGCCGTCCTCCCCGCCTTGCAACGCGCGGTAAAAGGCGGCGACGCCCTTGAACGGAAGCCGCGTATAGGCGTTCCCGAAGAGCACGCTGCCGAGCACGCGCACCCAGCGGGTCGCGTCGGTCTGAACCACGGTGTCGTCGATATCGCTAATCACGCCGAAAGCGGCACCCTCGGGCGGCACCAGCACCGCGCCGGGCGCGCTCACCTCGCCCCCGCGCGTCGGTTTGAGGAGCCGCACCTCGACGTCCACCCAACCTGCCGACTCGGACGACGCGGTTTTTGGGGCGGTTTGTGATGCGGCTTCACCCCTCGAGGCCCTATCATCACCACCGTTCGCAGATGGGGATTCGGGAGGCGTTTCGAAATAGCCCCGCTCGTTGGTCGTCAATATGCGGCGCACGCCGCCGAAGCGGAACTCGAGCTCGGCGTTGGGCACCTCGTCACTCACAAAGCGCTTGTAGGTGTTGACCAGGTTGCGCCAGCGCGTGGCCTCGGGCGTCCCCAAGCTGACGCCCTTGTCTTCCAACACGCGCCCTTTAAGAAAGACCCGGTCGTCCGTTCCGTATCCTAAATAAGGCACCACCTCGTAAGGACGCGGCGGCCGAAAAAGCGTGCGGAGCGTGTGCCGCGTGGTGTTAAAGTCTTTTTCCAGGCTCAAAAAAAAACGTGCAATGTAGCGCTTGAGTCGCGTCATCGGCTCTTAATCACCCTCCGCTCTGGTGCCCGCTGGGCTACTAAGTGGTCGCGTTCAACCACCCAATCAACATGTACAAGGACAGTATAGTGGTTTCTCCATTCAAAAACGTCGGCTCGAGGCGGGTTCTTCGTTCGGGGTGGATGTCCAATGTAGAGCGGCGTGTACAACGTTTAACCGCCCGCCCCCGCAGAACTCGGTACGCTTGCCCCAGACCGGAGGAGGCGCTATGAAAGATTGGTTTGTCGTGTTGGTTACGTCCCTTGTTTTAGGAGCCGCGGGCGTGGCGGTCGCGCAGTCCGGCAGCGGGACGTTGAGAGACATTGGCGTAGACGCGGACCGCGCGACCATTCCCGTTGACGGTATCTTGAGTGGCGGGCCGCCGCCCCAGGGCATCCCCGCATTAGGTTTTGGCGGCGACCACGCTGGCGCGGCGGGGCCGAGTCCCGCGCCCCGGTTCGTGACGCAAGCCGAGGCGGCGGCGTGGTTGGGCGAGGAAGAGCCCGTCATCGCACTTTCTCTGGGCGGCGAGAGCCGCGCCTATCCGCTCCAGATTCTTACCTGGCACGAGATTGTCAACGACACGCTGGGCGGCGTGCCCGTGGCCGTGACCTTTTGCCCCTTGTGCAACAGCGCGCTGGCCTTTGACCGGCGCATCCCGCTGAACGCCGAAAGTGAAGCGGCGGTGCGGGCGGCGAACCCGGCAGCGAACATCCAAGGCGTTCCTGAAGATGAAACGTTCGTAAGCGCGCTTGAAGGTGCGGATACAGACGAACTTAGCGCCGTCCTCGAGGTCACCTTCGGCGTGTCGGGCCTGCTCTACAACTCCAACTTGCTCATGTTCGACACCGCCGCCTCGACGCTCTGGTCGCAGCTCACGGGCGAGGGCGCGGTCGGCACTTTAAGCGGCGCGCAGCTCGCGCGTTACCCCGCCCAAATCGTTTCTTTCGAGGAGTTTCGGGCGGCGTTTCCGGGGGCGTCGGTGCTGTCGCGCGAGACGGGCTTCTCGAGAGACTACGGCGCAAACCCCTACGTCGGCTACGACCGCGCGGACGAGCCGCCTTTTCTCTTTTCCGGCGAGACGGACGGACGCCTGCCGCCTAAGGAGCGTGTGATCACCCTGGAGCGCGCGGGTGACGCCGTCGCCTTTCCCTTTGACGCCTTACAGGAGGCGCGGGTCGTCAACACGGACGTGGGCGGCGCGCCCGTCACCGTGTTCTGGCAGGAGGGCACGACGAGCGCTCTGGACGCGCGCGCCATCGCCGAGAGTGCGGACGTGGGCGCGGCGGGCGTGTTCGACCGCCGCGTGGACGGGAGAACGCTGACCTTTAGCTGGAACGGTGAGACGTTTGTGGATGAGGAGACCCGCTCGAGCTGGAACTTACTCGGCCAGGCCACGAGCGGCGAACTGTTTGGTACCGCCCTCTCTCCCATCGTCCACGACAACACGCTCTGGTTCGCTTGGGCCGCGTTCAAACCGGACACGCGCATTGCCGAGACAGATTAAATAGCGCTTTTTGGGGAGAGGGCGTGGCCACGCCGTCGGCAAGGCGACCGGTCAAGATTTCAGCTTATGCTGGCGCTCAACCTCACCCTTTCTTACATCTCAGGACGGGACACGGTTCACGCACCACCCAGACCTCCTTGCGCAACATCTCCTAGCGCCCTCTCCATAAGCTCACACCCCGCGTCCAAATCTTCTTTGGTCACGTTGAGGTGCGGCGCAATCCGAATCGCGTTGCCGTAAAGCCCGCCCTTACCGATGAGCAGCCCGTGCTTGCGCGCGGCGTTGACGAGGGCAGAGGCTCGAGCCCCGTCCGGCTCCTTGCCCCCGTCCGGCACCACCATCTCAAACGCCTGCATCAGCCCCATCCCGCGCACGTCGCCGATAAAGGGGTAAGTTTCCTGCATCCCCTCCATACGCGCCCGAAGTTCGTCACCCCTAACCTCCGCGTTCTCCCAAAGCTTATGCTTCTCGATGTACTCCATCGTCGCGTAAGCCTGCGCCATCGCCACCGGGTTGCCGCCAAAGGTCGATAAGGTGAGGCCGTCTACCGCCTCCGCCACCTCGGGCGTGGCGACGGTGCAGCCCACGGGCGCGCCGTTGGCGATGCCCTTGGCGAAAGTTATTACGTCGGGCTCGACACCCCAGTGCTCGATGCCGCACCAGTACCGACCCGTGCGCCCCCAGCCGGTCTGCACCTCGTCAATAATCAACAAACCGCCCGCCGCCCGCACCACGGGCAAGATGCGCTTAAAGTAATCCTCCGGCGCGACCACGAAGCCCCCGACGCCCTGGATGGGCTCGGCCATAAAGGCGGCGATTTTACCGCTCGTGCAGGTCGCAATCATTTCCTCTAAGTCCTGCACCAAAAAGTCCAAAAACTGCGCCTCGCTCATGCCTTCGGGCCGACGGTAGGTGTAGGGGTTCTTTACATGCTTGATGGCCCCGTCGAACACGCCGCCCAAGCGCCAGGTGCCGTGCGCGGTCATGCTCATCATGCTCACCGAGCGGCCCGAGTAGGCGTGACGCAGCGCGATGACGTCGCTGTTACCCGTGTACATGCGCGCGGCCATCACGGCGGTCTCGTCGGCCTCGGTACCCGAATTGGTGAAAAAGCAGTGCTTGAGGCGGCCCGGCGTGATTTGCGCGATTTTTTCGGCCACCTTGATGGTGATTTCGTTGATGTAGAGCGTGGAGGTGTGCCCAAGCTTGTGAAGCTGTTCGTCAGCCGCGGCGACGACCTCGTCGTTGCAGTGGCCGATTGAGACCGTGAGGATGCCGCCGAAGAAGTCGAGATATTTGTTACCCTCAACGTCCCAGAGCCACTGGTCTTTGGCACGGTCGACCGCTAAAGGCTCGTCGCCATAAAGGAGCATCTTGCTTTGGATGGGGAAGAGGAAGTCGCGCTGGCGCTCGAGCAACTCCTGCGTCTTCGTTTTAGTTTTTTCTACAGTCGGGGTGCTCATGTTAACCTCCAAGGCTTCGGCATGAACGAAAAAGGGCGTCGTGTCACAGCTTAGCACGCGACGCCCTTAGAGGCTTTTGGGGGGAGGCTCGAGCCCTACTGTCCCCCCGTTATCCCCTCTTGAACCGCGTCGTAAACGCTCGTGTCCACAATTTCCTCAAAAGTCACAGGCTCCCCAATTAACCCCACTTGAACGAGCAAGTTCACCGAATTCTCAAAGGCCGCCGGGTCAATGCTGCCCACTTGCGTGTCCGGCGTGGGCTTGACGAGTTCGACCACCCGCGCCATCTGCCAGGTCTGGTGAATCTCCGGGCTTTGCGTGCTCCCCGAGCCCGCGCAGGTGTCGCCGCACTGGCTGAGGACAATCTCGACGGCTTCCTCCTGATTGTCAACCGCATACTCCCAGCCCCGGATGGACGCGCGCAAGAAACGCGCCGCCACCTCTGCGCCGGAGAGCCCCGAGCCCTTGAAGTCGTCCGTTTGCAAAAGTTCGGGCGTAGTAAAGATGAGGTCTTCCAGGAGCTGCGCGTCAATGTCCGCGGGGTCGAGCACGTTGAGCGTGTCCAGCGCATAGCCCAAACCGACAATCTGGTCAAGTTCGTTGTAGGTCATCGCGCTCGCCACGTCCACCTCGTTGGGAAACACGAGCGAGGGGTCAAAGGCGTACACCACCGCGTTCACGTCCGGGTTGGTCACGGTCGGGTCTAGGTTCGAGGTGAGGTCTTCAACATCGAACACCGCCTGTGCGACGAACTCGTTGCCAAAGCCCCAGACGCCCACGGTGCGGCCCGCGAGGTCAGGAAACTGCTCGATGCCCGAATCGCTAAGCGCCACCATCCGGTAGCCCGAGTCCTGGTAAATCTGCGCGATTTGCACGACCTCGAGCCCCTGCGCCCGCTGCACCAGCATGTTGGCGATCCAGTCGGTGCCGAAGTCGCAGTTCCCGCTCGCCACCTGCACCGTCGGGTTGACGTTGCCGCCGTCCAAGATGGTCACGTCGAGACCTTCTTCTTCGTAAAAACCTTTTTCTTGCGCCACAAAATAGCCCGCGAACTGCGCCTGCGGGAACCATTTGGACTGGAAGCACACGTCAACGAGGTCTTGGGCGAAGCCTGCCGGGAGCGTCGTGAGAAGGAGCGTTGCCAGACTCAGAAAAACCTTTTTCATGTTTCCTCCTTAAAGTGTTACGAGGCTCAGTCTATCAAGGAGAGGAGGGAGAGGGGGAAAGCGTGAAGAAAGCAGCTTTGCACCGAACGTTATGTTCGCACGTTTAGCTTGGGTACGACCTCGCAAGTGCCGTGGAACACCCTTCATGGGCGTATTAACATGAAGTGAGTGGTATAAACATAGTTATGCAATTTAGGAGTTGTTCATGTCTTTAAATGTTTGTCAGCTCACGCCTGACGACGTTGCGTTAATGGAAGCTCTGTTAGCGACCTTCGGTGAAGCCTTCAACGAAGTAGACACTTATGTTGAGAATCGGCCAAGTGCGGGTTACCTGCGGAGACTTCTCGGTGGTGACTCTTTCATTGCGCTGGTCGCTTTGAAGAGCGGTGATGTCGTCGGCGGCATTGCGGCCTACGAGCTTAGAAAGTACGAGCAGGAGCGTAGCGAAATCTACATCTACGATCTGGCAGTCGCAGAAGCGCATAGGCGCAAAGGAGTTGCGCTAGCGTTGATTGAAGAACTCAAGAAGATAGCGGCAGAGCGCGGAGCCTATGTAATTTTCGTTCAGGCCGATACTGGCATTGAAGACGAACCAGCTATCGCGTTGTATACGAAGCTGGGAGTACGTGAAGATGTTTTACACTTTGATATTGCAGTTGAGGGTGAGAATGGAGCTGCATAACAACCAGTTGCAGCGAACGGTCCGCTAAGCGCCTCGCCGCTGAACCGGAGGGTTAGCGCGCGTAGCGAGATCATCTGTGATTCCAGTATGTTTACACTCCATCTGGATACAGGATGGAATACAGAGGTAGAAGAAGTGCCCGAGAGCCTAAACGGTGAAACACGTTTATTCCCGATTATCGGCGACCCAATCAAATACGTGAAATCACCCGAGCGCCTGACGGGCGGTTTCGCGGCGCGGGGACACAACGGTCTATGCGTTCCGATGCAGGTGCCGGAAGGGGATTTGGAGAGCGTCATGCGCGGCCTCACGCTCGTTCCCAACGTCGACGGTTTGCTGGTCACCATGCCGCATAAATTTGCCGCCTATAGTTACTGCACAACCCGTTCTGAGCGGTCAAAGCTGCTGGAAGTCGTGAGCGTGATGCGCCGCAACGCCGACAGTTCGTGGCATGGTGACATGCTCGACGGGCTCGCCTTCGTCAAGGCGCAGCAAGAGCAGGGCGCTCAGATAGAAGGCGCACGAGTCCTGCTCATCGGGGCAGGCGGGGCAGGGGGTGCTACCGCTGTCGCGCTGCTCGAGTCCGGCGTCCGCGAACTGATCATCCACGACACGAACGAGACTCGCGTCGCAGAACTCATGGAACTTGTGGGGGACTCAGGCCGTGACCGCGTGACTGCCGGGCCACCCGACCCGACGGGCTGCGATATGGTGTGCAACGCGACACCGCTGGGTATGGCTGAAGGGGACCCGCTGCCCGTCGCCGCGCATCTACTTACCCCTTCTATGTTTGTGGGAGACGTGATTGCCGGGCATGGGGAGACGCCCCTTTTATCCGCCGCCCGCGCCGCAGGCTGCCAGACGGCGAATGGCGACCAGATGATCGAGGCTGTGCAGGAGATGATGCTCGAGTTTCTGCTCGGCAAGTGACAGGGCGCTCCAACTGTGCGCGGCAAGGGACGCTGAACCGTTCTAATCTAAGTTTGTTCTGCCAGTATAAGCCCGTTTCAGCTTTAGTTTTCTCTAAACGAAGGATGCCAGCTCGTGAGGGCGCGCTCTAAGGCCGAAAGCGCCCCATAAATAAGAATCGAGAAGAGGCTCGAGACAAAAATCGCCGCAAACACCACGTCGTAGGCCCCGCGCCGCGCGGACAAGGAGATGCGCTGGCCTAAGCCTATGGGCGGGCCGGGGATGAGAAATTCCGCGACGATGACGCTTACAACCGAAAGGACCGCGGCGAGCTTGAGGGCGTTGAAGAGGTAGGGGAGCGCGTTGGGCAGCCTCAGCTTGAGGAACACTTCGCGCGGCGTGGCGGCGTAGGCGCGCAGGAGCTCGAGCTTTAGTGGGTCCGTCTGGAGGAGTCCTTGCACGGTGTTCAAAACAACGGGAAAAAACGTCACGATGACCACCACCGCCGCCTTGGACTCCCAATCCACCCCAAACGCGCGGCCCAGCACGGGCGCGAGTCCAACAATAGGCACCGCGCCAAAGGCCGCCGCGAGTGGCAAAAAACCGCGCTGCAAAAAGGAACTCGCCGCCACCGCCACGCCGACCAGAAAGCCCCCGGCGAGTCCCAAAAGGAGGCCAAAAAGAACCTCTTTGACAAACGTCACATAGGCGTCGCTGAGTAGTACGGGGAGGCTTGAGCGCAGTTGCACCCAAACATCCGTGACACTCGGAAAAATCCCCTTGGGCACACCATAGCCGACGACGAGACCCTGCCATAACAGCAGCAGCACAAAAGGCACCGTGGTGGGCGGCAGCGCGCGGCGTAGTCCCCTAACAAAACTCGTGTCCTCTGGCGTCGGTTCGGTGAGGCTCACGCGCCCGGCGGCGGAAACCGCGGCGAGCAGGAAACCCCAGAAGAGCCCCCAGTAGCCCCACGCGCCGCTCTGCTCGAGCCCGTCCAATCTATACACCCCCAGAAACGCGCCGAGCAATCCCACGGGAACAACGAGCGCCAATGTCCAGACAGCGCCGATAAGAGACAAAACGAGCGTTCCAAGTACGAGAGCGACGCCCAACGCGCCGAGTTCGGTCCATGCTGCTCCCCCCGCTGTTCCAAGGGGGCCGAAGAGCCCAACCAGCGCCAGCACGGCACCCGCCACGGCAAAAGGCGCGGGCCTAAACCTCACGCCCGCTCCCAGGGTGCTAGCACGCGCTGCACGAGGTTGACGAGCGTCACCAGACCGATACCCAAAAGTCCAGAAATCAGGAGCAAAATCCACACGTCCGCCACGTTGCCCGACTGCACCTGACCTAAAATCTGGAAGCCCAAACCGCGGCGGTTGTTCGATTCGGTCTCGGCGACCAAGGCCCCGACGAGCGCGGCGGCGGTGCCCAGTTTGAGCCCCGTAAAGAAAAAGGGCACCGCGGCGGGAAAGCGCACCTTGAGAAACACCTGTCGCGGCGTCGCGGCGTAAGACCGCATCAAATCCAAGGCGAGCGGGTCCACCGCGCGCAGGCCCTTGACGGTGCTTACCACCACCGGAAAAAAGCAAATGTACGCCCCGATGATGGCGGTGGGCAGGAGGCTCGTCTGGATGGTGATGCCCATATTCCCCAAAATGAGCAGGAGCACGGGCACGAGCGCGATGATGGGGACCGTTTGTGAGGCGATGGTCCAGGGTAAAAGGGCGCGCTCGAGCGGCCTAAAGAGCACAAAAAGCACCGCCAAAATGATACCGACCGCTCCGCCTAACCCGAGCGCCGCGAGCGTCCCCAGCGTCGTGTAGAGCGTCGCCCGGACCACGTTGCGCTCGTCGGTGAGGGCGTACTTACCGAAAAACGGTGCTATGCGCGCGGCAATCCAGTGGGGGAAGGGGACGGGGTGCTGCGGCAGCGCGTAGAAGCACTCGAGCAGCGACGCCCCGCAACCCGGTTTGGCGTAGACGGTGTACTGACTTGCCCAGACTCGAGCCCCAACCGGAGGCGCTTTGGCAAGCCGCACTTCACCCGCCGCGGGGCGGCTCACGAAATAATCCCGGTACTGCCTGAGCGCCGCGTTGCGCGGCGGAGGCTCCGCAAAGGTGATGATATTACCCTCTCGAGAATAGTCTTCCTCACTCATAAGCCGGTCATTCAGGGTGATGAGACCTTGGTTGCTTTCAAATGTAAACGTGCGTTGCGCGCCGTCTACGCGTTCCTCGGGGCGTTCGGCGGTGCTCGAGAGCGGCGTATCATTCACAAACAAACTGCGGCCCTCGTCGTTTTCGACAACATTTTCAGTGGGGAACTCGAACGTCCGGTTGCTGCCGTCGGCCTCACCCCGCAGCGTCTCACCATCCGGCGCGGTGACGGTCTCTTTTTCCCACTTACGCAAATCGTGCTGGTCGCGCCACGCGAGCGGCAGGCCGAAAAGGAGCGCCAGCGGGTAACCGAGCAAGATGAGGACGCCCAGCGTGATGAGCACCGGACCCACGCGCCCCAGTCGCGCCACCTTAATGTGCGCCCCTCAACGCCTCGCGCACCTCGGTGGCGAGGTCGAAAAAAGCCTGAGACTCGCGTGTGTCATTGCTTCTGGGATAGGGGAGCCTCACCTCAATCACACGCTCGATTTTGCCGGGCCGCGGCGTCATCACCACGATGTGGGAACTCAAAAATACGGCCTCGGCGATCGAGTGAGTCACGAACACAACCGTCTTGCCCGTTTCCTGCCAGATGCGCAAAAGTTCTAAGTTCATGGCCTCCCGCGTAATCTCGTCCAAGGCCCCGAAAGGCTCGTCCATGAGCAGGAGCTGGGGGTCAAAGGCGAGCGCGCGCGCAATCGAGACGCGCTGCTGCATCCCGCCCGAGAGTTGCCAGGGGTACTGTGCGTGAAAGTCTTGGAGGCCGACCATTTCCAAAAGCCGCCCCGCCCTCTCCCGCCGTTCTTTCGCGGGTAACTTCATAATCTCCAAGGGCAGCATCACGTTCTTGAGCACCGTGCGCCACTCGTACAGGACGGGGGCTTGAAACACGTAACCGTACGCCCGCTCGAGCCGCGCCTGCCGCGGCGTCTTGCCTGAGACCGTAAGCTCGCCCGAGGTCGGCTGGATGAGGTCGGCGATGAGCCGCAGCAGCGTCGTTTTGCCGCAGCCAGAGGGGCCGATGAGCGAGACGAACGCGCCCTCGCCAATCTCCAAATTGGCGTCTTTGAGCGCCACCGTTTCCGCGCCGCGTCCCCTATAAACCATATTGAGGCCGCGAACGGAAACAACCGCGGGCCGGTGGGATGTGGCGGTTCCGGCTGTTCTATCCGGTGTGGTTTGGACCAAGCTCAAAGAGAACTCCCAACATAAGGACGGCGCGAAGCAGTGTAAATAAGTTTACAGGAAAGTGGGGCTTGTTACACGCTTATGCTCGAGCCGCACCGCGCATTTTTCTTCTACGCCGTTGCGGTAAACTGTTAGATAAGGGAGGACTCCAGGATGAGCGTAACCCAACTACGCAAGGGGCAAACCGCCGCAACGATGCCACCTTTGGAGAACGGCGACAAACTCACGCGCGCCGAGTTTGAGCGCCGCTACCACGCGATGCCTCATATAAAGAAAGCCGAACTTATCGAAGGAGTCGTGTACATGCCCTCGCCTGTCCACTATAAGAAGCACGGTGCTCCTCATGCCAGAGTGGTCGCTTGGCTCGGCTTGTACGTTGCTTCCACACCTCACCTTGACTTTGCGGATAATACGACGGTTCGTTTGGACAACGATAACGAACCTCAGCCTGATGTGCTCTTGCGAATAGACGAACAGGCAGGAGGCACCTCGAGGCAGAGTAGTGACGATTACCTCGAGGGACCTCCCGAACTCGTCGTTGAAATAGCCGCCAGCAGCGCCTCTTACGACCTTCACGACAAAAGGCACGTTTATCAGCGCAACGGGGTGAAAGAGTACCTTGTGTGGCGTATGCTCGAGTCCCAACTCACCTGGTTCTATCTCGATGAAGGTGTTTACGAGCCGCTCGAGACCAAAGCGGGCGTCATCCACAGCCGAACGTTTCCAGGTCTCTGCTTAAATGCCGACGCGCTCCTGAATGGGGACTTGGCGGGGGGGCTCAGCACGTTGCAAGGGTGTTTGGGTGGGGAGGAACATCGGGCTTTTGTGGAGGGGTTGGGGGAGGCTCGAGGTGAGGCCTGACCCGTCCTGTGAACGGCATTGTCTAACACACATGTCACGGTGTTGGATAAGGCGACTCAGTATTTCTTGTGGTACTCAGTTAGAAGTGTCCTAATCTTCAGATACAAAGTACGCGACGAAGAAAAGATGCTCCGTTAGCTCAACATTTTGCAGTCTTTTTGAATTCAAAAACTTCCAGTTTCGAATTTCCACGTCAAAATCGGTTTGTTCAAGCAGCGATTCAAATCTCGTCAAAACCTCGTTTATGCTGCGGTTAACATACTGCTCCCAGCTTTCGCTCTTCTTGCGCGCTGCCGAGTCAGCATTCAGCCAGTACATCTCGCAGATTCCATTATCGAATCTAAACTGAAACTGCCCACCCAAACAAGCGAGCATGTGGTTACGAGCTAGGGTCTGTCTGACAGAAGGGATGAAGATGGTTTAGGGTAGGCGTATGGCACGAACAGACCTAAAAGAGCAGCAGTGGCAAGCACTAAAACCGCATCTACCCCCCAATCCCCAACGGGGTCACAACTACCGCAACCACCGACAGGTCATCAACGGCATTTCGTGGCGCTTGAAAACAGGCGCTCCCTGGCGCGACGTTCCTGAACGCTACGGACCTTGGCAGACCTGCTGGGACCGCTTCACGAGGTGGGAGCGCAACGGTGTCTGGAAGCGCATCCTGCACAGGCTTCAAGCTCACGCCGATGCGGCGGGTGAGATTGATTGGGACGGCGCAGCGTTAGACAGCTCTCATATTAAAGCGCACCGCAGCGCCAGCGGGGCGAGGAAGCGGCCTGCTGAGGGTGAAAAAAGGGGACCTTAGCAGACGAGTGGCTGGGACACTCACGCGGAGGCCACACCAGCAAGGTGCATACCTGCGCGGACGGCAAAGTGCGACCCCTGTCCGTGGTCATCACGGCGGGACAGCGCAACGACGCCGCTTGGCTAGAGCCGGTCTTGGACGAGATTTATGTGCCCCGCCTTGGCAGAGGGCGACCGCGTAAGCGCCCCCCTCAGCTTAGACTCGACCGCGCTTATGGTTTCAACAAGCAGCGGAAGATACTAAGGCGCAGGGGCATCATCTGTATCAGCCCCGAGCGCGAAGATGCCAAGAAGTCTCGCTTGTCTAAGGGCACAAAAGGTGGACGACCTCCTGCTTTCGATAAGCAAGCCTACAAAGGACGTAACGTGGTCGAACGCTGCATCAACCGACTTAAAGACTTTCGCGCCGTTGCCACCCGCTACGACAAACGCGGCAGAAACTACCGTGCTGGTGTGCTCCTCGCCTCCATCATCCTCTGGCTTTGATTAGTCAGACAGACCCTAGCTCGAGAACTATCGGGACATCTCGAACTTTCCAGGCTGTCTCGTTGCCCTCCGATAAGGCAGTGGTGAGCATATCTACTGGTAAATTACCGTGCGACATTCAACTTGCTCGTTGTGTGCCTACGTCACGTTTTAACAGTCTGCCACGCCCCACCTCACCCACAAATTCACCGTCCCGCGCTGCCACCTTGCCCCGCACCGTCACCACGCTTGGACGCCCATCAATCTCCATCCCCTCGAACGCGCTGTAGTCGCTGTTCATGTGCTGCGTTTTGGCGGAGATGGTGCCGCGGTAGTGGGGGTCGTACACCACCAGATCGGCGTCGCTCCCTACCGCGATGATGCCCTTGCGCGGCTCGAGCCCGAAGAGCTTGGCCGCCCGTGTCGAAGCGGCGTCCACAAAGCGGTGGAGGTCGAGCCCGCCCCGGCTCACGCCGTAGGTGTAGAGCAGGTTGACGCGGTCTTCGATGGCGGGCAGGCCGTTGGGGATTTTGGTGAAGTCGGGCTCGCCCATCGCCTTTTGTTCGACGTCAAAGGGGCAGTGGTCGGTGCCAACGGTGTCAATGAGGCCCGCGGAAAGCGCGTTCCACAGCGCTTTTTGGTTATTCTTCTCGCGTAGGGGCGGGGACATCACAAACTTAGCCCCTTCGACGCCGGGCCGCTCGGCGTAGGTTTTGTCCAGAACGAGGTGAGGGATACACGCCTCGATGGACAGGTCAACCCCGCGCATTTTGGCCTCGAGCGCCACTTTCAGCGCCGCCTCGCAACTGAGATGCACCACGTAACCTTTTGTCCCGGTCATTTCCAAAAAGGTTGCAAAGTGATGCGTCCCCTCCGCCTCGACCTCAACCGGGCGGCTCGGCTCGTGCCACCGCGCCCCCGTCTTTCCCTCGGAGAGAAGCTGCCCCTGCCGCTGCGCCACAAGTTCGGCGTTCTCGCAGTGCGCCGCCACGGTGACGCCGAGTTCTTTGGCGAGCCTCAGCGTCTTGTAAAGTTCTTCGTCGCTCACCCCGAAAAAGCCCTTGTAAGCGAGAAACACCTTGAACGAGGTCATGCCGCCCGCCACAATCTCGCGGAGCTGCCCCTCCGTTTTGTCGTCGAACTTGGAGACGCCGATGTGGAAGGTGTAGTCGCAGGCGCTGTGGCCCGCCGCCTTGGAGGTCCAAAGTTCGTAGCCTTCCATCAGGTCCTCGTCGCGCGACGGGGCGAGCATTTCGATGTAGGTGGTGGTGCCGCCCACGAGCGCCGCCTTGGAGCCCGTTTCGTGCGTGTCTTTGGCGAAGGTTGACATGAAGGGCAGGTAAATGTGGACGTGCGGGTCGATAAAGCCAGGGAAAACGTACTTGCCCGCAGCGTCAACGACTTCTGTACCCTCCGGCGCGTCTAAGTCGAGGCCGATGCGTGTAATCGTTTCATCCTCGCAGTAGATGTCGGCTTTGTAACGCGCGTCGGCAGTGACTATTTCGCCGTTTTTGATGAGCAGACCCATCGGTACTCCTTTCGGGTTGAGGAGAATTAGGGCGGGTTGAGGCGTCGGAAAATCGGGGCAGCCACCTTGGGACACGTTGCATGTACAGTGCGTACTCGCTCCCGAACCGTTTTAGCAGCCCCGGCTCCTCGCTGTAAACAAAATAGAGGGTGTTGACGAGGAAGAAAACAGCCGCCCACAACAGGATGACCCACGACCCGATGAGCAACGCCTCAGCGAACAGAAGGGCCAGAACCCCCGTAATCACGGGATTTCTCACAAATTGATAGGGACCGCTCACCACCAGCTTTTGCGTCGGGTCCCAAGGGGCAAGCGTGCCCCGGCCTTCGCGGGCGAACAAGTAGACCGTGATGCTGAAAAGGGCTGCGCCGAGAAACATCAAGACGATGGAGACGCAGAACGCGAGGCTGTAGGCGGCGGCGTGAATGTTCCAGCGTGTGTCAACTCCCGTCAGCGTAAGAAGTAGTGTGCCGGGAATCACCACCGTCACCACGAAAGGAAGCGTCAGAACCGCTCTAAGATGACGTTTCACAAGCATTCAACCTTCCAGCGCCTCTCGGACATGTCTTCAATCCCTCCTCTTGGCGCTAGTGAATCTCAATCCCCACATTCTCCCGATACTTTTCCATCGCCTCCCAATCCTCCGTGACCTCGGGCCGCTTCTCGCTCAGCTCCCGCCAGGTGACACTCTCTCGCTCGGGCGGCACCTCAATCATCGTGATGCAGTCGTCCACCGGGCAGACCAACGAGCAGAGGTTACAGCCCACGCAGTCGTCTTCGCGCACGACGGGCTGAGGCTTTACGCTTCCGGTGTAGCTCGCCGGGTCAATCTTCACGCCGTCTACCGTGAGGTCGATGCACTGGTGCGCGCCCTCGTCGCAGGCGACGTAGCAAAGGTTGCAGTGGATGCAGAGCTCTGGATCGATGCGGGCCACCGTCTTGTAAGCGAGGTCGAAATCGCCAAAGGATGAGACGCGCGGGACGGACGCACCGATAATGTCGTTTACCGAGGCAGCGTTCTTTTCGTCCAGCCAGTTCGACAACCCGTCGGTCAAATCCTCGATAATCCGGAAGCCGTAGTGCATGACCGCGGTGCAGACTTGCAGGCTGGTCGCGCCGAGAAGCAAAAATTCCGCCGCGTCGCGCCAGGTCTGGATGCCGCCCATCCCCGAGATGGGCAGCCCCGCACGCCGCACGTCCTCGTCGCCCGCTACCATTGATAACATGTGGAGCGCGACGGGCTTGACCGCCGGACCCGCGTAGCCGCCGTGCGAGCCCTTGCCGCCCACGTTGGGCTCGAGCCGAAACGAGTCCAGATCCACCCCGATAATCGAGTTGATGGTGTTGATAAGGCTGATGGCGTCCGCTTTACCTCGCACCGCCGCCTTGGCGGGCGGCACGATGTCGGTCACGTTGGGCGTGAGCTTGACGATGACGGGGATGCTGGAGACTTCCGTCACCCACTCGGTAATCATCGAGCAATACTCAGGCACCTGCCCCACCGCCGAGCCCATCCCGCGCTCGCTCATCCCGTGCGGGCAGCCGTAGTTGAGCTCAATCCCGTCCGCCCCGGTGTCCTCGATTTTTTGCACAATCTCGCGCCAGGCTTCGGGCTTGGACTCGACCATCGCGGAGACAACGACCGCCCGGTCAGGCCAGAGCAGCTTGACTTCGCGGATTTCTCTCAAGTTGGTCTCTAAAGGCCGGTCCGAAATCAGTTCGACGTTGTTGATGGCGACGAGCTTGTTGCCCGCGTACTCGAAGCCCCCGTAGCGGCTGCACACGTTCAAGACGGGCGCGCCCACCGTTTTCCAGACCGCGCCGCCCCAGCCGTATTCAAACGCTTTGTTGATTTGGTACGCGGTATTCGTCGGCGGGGCAGAGGCGAGCCAGAAGGGATTGGGGGAAGTGATGCCTGCGAAGTTGATACTTAAATCAGCCATAAGGGAAGTGGCGAGTGGTTAGTGGCTAGTGGTTAGATTTTTCTAATCACTAGCCACTAACCACTAACCACTCTGTTCACCTCCTAAAGATAACCACTGGTGGATGTTCTGCACCGCCATAAATCAGCCTTCCGGAAAAAAATCTTCGTCCAAAACTTGCTCGAGATTGTAAGGGCATGTTGGGGGAAACTTCTCGAGGCTCAAACGCGTTTCTCTTAGGGCTCGTTTGCGGGCTTTGGCGTAGGACGACTCCAGAACCGAAGCTGCATAAGCCCGCAAGCTCGGGCTGTCTCTGAGAACAAGCTCGAGTTCAGAACGCTGTTCAGTAATAGTGCCAAGCCAGCTCCGACTTCGCTTTTGAGCTTGATAGCGGTATTTGAGTAGATGAATGAGTAAAACAATGAGCCGACTTTCCACCTCACGCTTGTCTCTTCTAGCGATAGCGTCAATCTCCTCAATTAGATTGTCCAAGTCTAGTTCGTCAAAACGTTTTTGCCTCAGCAGGTCGGTTTGCTGCTCGAGCCAAAGCTGGAAATCCTGGTCGTACAGCCCCGTCTCTCGTTCTTTTAACGCTTTGCTGCTCATCTTGCTGTACCCGGCTTTGGCAAAGTTTCGTTTAGCCACGCGTAAACGCTCCACACTGCCACCTCACCGTCTTGCGTCGCCATCATCAGTCAGTCCTCCGGGAAAAAGTCTTCGTCTAAAACTTGCTCGAGGCTGTAAGGACAGATCGCGGGGAATGTTTCTAAGCCCAGGCGTGTTTCTTCGCTGGCCTCTTGTCGGGCGTCTTGATAGATGGCGTCAAACATATTAGGGACGTAAGCTTTTTCAAGACTTGGGCTATCTTGAAATACAAGTCTCAATTGCCTACGCTGTTCGCGGATGGTGGAGCGCCAACTGCGTGTGCGCTTGTCAGGCTGAAACTGAACCTTGAGAAGGTGCGTCATGAGCACCGTCAGGCGGTTGTAGACCTCGCGTTTGTCGCTACGTCCGATGGATTCAACCTCCTCGGCCAAATTCTCCAGATCGAGTTCGTTCACGCGTCCTTGACGTAAAAAGGTGACTTGCTCGTCTAACCAAAGGTTGAAATCCTGGTCATAAAGCCGCGTTTCCCGCTCCTTTAGCACCTTGCTGCTCATCTCGAGCCCTCACTTGGAAGAGAGGTCGTCTCGCTCAGCCACGCGTGAATGCTCCGCGCCGCCACCTTGCCGTCTTGCGCCGCCGTCACGGTCATGGCGTCGCCTGCAAGCCTGACGCAGTCGCCGCCCGCGAAGATTTTGGGGTTGGAGGTGCGTAGGTGTTCGTCCACCTTGACGTAGCCTCGGAAGGTCTCGAGCCCCAGCGCCTCAAACAGCGGCACAAGCTTCTCCTGCCCGATGGCCTTGATGACCTGGTCACACTCCAACACAAACGCGCTCTCCGGCACCGGCACCACTTGCCGCCGCCCGTCCGGTCCAGGGGTGCTGAGCTGCATCTGGACGCACTCGAGCCCCGTCACGCGCCCGTTCTCGCCCAAAATCTTCACGGGCTGCGTGAGAAAACGAAACTCCGCGCCCTCGTTCTTGATAAACGCGTACTCGAAATCATAGGCGCTCATCTCCCGTTCGCTCCGGCGGTAGACGAGGGTGACGCGCTCGGCCCCGAGCCGCTTGGCAATCGTCGCCGCGTCGACGGCGGTGTTGCCCGCGCCGATGACCGCCACCCGCTGGCCGACGGGGAGGTCTTGAAGATGCCCCAACCCCTCCTTTTCCGCCAGCTTGGTTTCGGCGATAAAGGACAGCGCCTCGGTCACGCCCGCCAAGTCTTCACCGGGGATGTGCAAGTTAGGCACTCCTCCCATCCCCGCGCCCAAGAAAACCGCGTCGTAACTCCCTAGCTCATCCGCGCTAACGTCCTTGCCCACCTCGAGGCCCGTCCGAATCTCCACCCCAAGCTTTTCGACAAAGGCGACCTCTTCCAAAGCCACCCGGATGGGCTCGCGCATCACCACGATGCCGTAGGTCGAGAGCCCGCCGGGGAGCGCGTTCTTTTCAAACACGGTCGTCTGGTAGCCCAACTTCGCCAACTCGCCCGCGCAGGTGAGCCCCGCCGGTCCGGCCCCGACGACGGCCACGCGTTTGCCGTTGTGCGGCGCGGGCTTGAAAGGCATGACGCCCTTGTCATAGAGATGGTCCGTCGCGTAACGCTGCAAGCGACCTATCTCGATGGGTTTGCGGTTTTCTTCGTTAAGGACGCAAGCACCCTCGCATAGTTCCTCGACGGGGCAGACGCGCGCGCAAGTCGCGCCCATAAGGTTGGCGGAAAGAATCGTCACCGCCGCCCCGGTGGTGTTGTCCGTCGAAATCTTGCGTATAAAGGTGGGCACATCAATGTTCGTCGGACACGCTTTTATGCAGGGCGCGTCAAAACAGTAAAGGCAGCGGTTCGCCTCGGTGCGCGCCTCGTTTTTTGACATGGGCGGTTTGAGTTCGGTAAAGCCCTCTTGTAAATCCTCTAAATTCATAGTGATGAGTGCTTAGTGATGAGTGATGAGTAAAATTTACCCACTAACCACTCACCACTAGTCACTGTTTAGAGTTCCACCAGCTCGTCGTACATGTCGGGTCGCCGGTCACGGTAGAACTGCCAGAGGTCGCGCACCTCCCGGATCATGTCCATGTCCAAGTCGGCGGTGATGAGTTCGTCCTTATCGCGCGAACCCACCGAAACAAACTGGCCTCTGGGGTTCACAAAGTACGACTGACCGTAAAACTCGCCAATGTCCCAGGGCTCTTCGTGACCGACGCGGTTGATTGCGCCGACGTAGTAGCCGTTGGCGACGGCGTGGGCGGGCTGCTCGAGCTTCCAAAGATATTCACTCAAACCCGCCACGGTCGCCGACGGGTTAAAGACGATTTCTGCGCCGTTAAGCCCCAGCGCCCGCGCGCCTTCGGGAAAGTGGCGGTCATAGCAGATATAGACCCCCACCTTGCCTACCGCCGTCTCAAACACTGGATAGCCCAAGTTACCGGGCCGGAAGAAGAACTTCTCGTAAAAGCCCGCCACCTGCGGGATGTGCGTCTTGCGGTATTTGCCGAGATACGTCCCGTCGGCGTCGATGACGGCGGCGGTGTTGTAGTAAACGCCTGCCATCTCTTCTTCGTAGACGGGCACGACCATGACCATGCCGTACTGCTTGGCGAGCTCACTCATCATCTGCACCGTGGGACCGTCCGGCACCCGCTCGGCGGTGGTGTACCACTTGCTGTCTTGGGAGGGGCAGAAGTAGGGGCCGTAGAAAATCTCTTGCAAGCAGAGCACCTGCACCCCCTGCCGCCCCGCCTCCTCGATGAGGGGGATGTGCTTGTCGAGCATCGCCTGCTTGATTTTTTGTAAGTCGGCGTCGCCCGGAATGGGGTTTGACGCCTGGATGAGACCGCCTTTAACCGTGCGTGCCATTCTCGCCTCCAAGGGTGCTGGTGCCATATTAACGGTGCGCGCGTGTTTGTTACCTGGTCATGCGACGCTGTCGAAGGGTGCGTTAATCATACCCGCGCTTGTCGCGTTTTGTAAAGTCATTCAACGTTCTGGAACATGATAAGGTTTTGCGCTTCGCAAGGAACCGAACCAAAGGCGCGTCGTGGGCGCTGGCGCAGAAGACGGACGCGCCACAGGTCCGGGTGGCGGAAGCTAAACGCTTCGCCGGGTCAGGCTTTCTGGGTCTGCTGGGTTGCCTTGGGCGAATCGGGAATATAGGCCGGGCGGTTGCGAAGGGGCTCGAGTTCCCCGTCTAGCGCATAAGCCCAGTCGCTCCCGGAACTTGGCAAAAAGATGCCTAACTCGCCCATCTTGCGCCCCGCCCGCAGTTCGGTTACGTCCCAAAGGATGTCGATTTCGCTCTCCAAACGGTACAAACGGCTTTCTGCGTCGTACTCAACGGA
The DNA here is from genome assembly GCA_965214405.1 of Trueperaceae bacterium. Taxonomy (GTDB): domain Bacteria; phylum Deinococcota; class Deinococci; order Deinococcales; family Trueperaceae; genus CBDCCT01. The sequence continues at coordinate 2,268,981 of OZ243956.1, read as the reverse complement.
GAGACCCGGCACGCGCTCGCGCAGTTCGCTTCGGAACTGGTGGAAGTAAGTCCGCGCGGTTTTGGGTTTGTCATCGGCGAACACGTCCGCCAAGAGGCGTTTCAAGGAGACCTCCTGGCGCTCCAAAAAGTAAGCGAGCACTTCCGACGCGCGCCGCAGCCGGACGTTGACGGTCTGCCCCGCCAAGACCAGCTTTTCCTGACCCAGCGTGTAAACTTCTAAAACCGTCGGCGTCTCGCCTGCCAGCTTGGGATGCGTGACCAACGCGGCCTCGCGCAGTTCGGGGAGGAGCGTCCACTCTCGAGCCAAAAACGCGTGATTTTGTAGCGCCACGCCCAAGGCCTGCAACGCGTCGAGTTCTTCTAGATAGCGGTCACCGCCGAGAGAGCGGTAGACCTCCGCCAGATGCAGCCGCACCCGCCCCTGCTCCTGCAAAAAGCCCATCGTGCCGAAGTCGGCGGCGAGCGCTTCTAACTCGGTGCGTGTCTGCTCAGGGTTATACGCGCCGCGCCAGTAGGCGAGGAGCACCTCACGAAAGCGGATAGAAAGTTTTTCAAAGCGGGTGCTGGCAATCCACTTGGCCCTCGCTAAGTTTTCGGCGGCGGCCTCAAACGCCCTGCGGAAACCCAAAAGAGCGGCGACCGACAAGCGCGACAAAACTTCAACGTAATTTTCTTCGGTTGCGAGCGCCAACTGGGCTGCTTGGTCATAAAGGTGCAGCGCACCTTTTATGTTGCCTGTGGCCCACGCTGCGTCCGCGCCGTACATAAACTGGTGAGCTCTTCTCACCGGCGGTACGTCTTCAGAATTCAGCTTCTCGAGTTCGGTGATGGCCTCGGCGTAATGACCCAGTGATATGAGACAGTCAACACGAGCCGTCTGGAGGTACCACTTTTCGGTTTCACCAGCGATTTCGAATCCCCGTTCAAAGCACCACAGCGCCCGATTTGCCCGTCCCACCTTGCTGTTTAGGAGACCCAACCTTATCAAGACCCAGGGCGCGAGAATGGGAAATTCAGAAATGCCCTGCACGCGTCGCCACGCCTCTTCAGCCAAATCTATAGACGCCTGTAAGCTGTTGGCGGTTTCCTGATGGATGCTCTGAGCTCTATACCAAAGCACCTGGTCGGCAACGCTCAAGTCTTCGGGCTTGACTTTCTCCAGTTCAGCGGTGGCCTCCGCGTCTCGCTCGAGAAAAGAAAAGGTGCGCGCAAGCTCGATGTGGGCGGCTTTTTCCCCCTTGGACGCGGCTCCGTAAAGAACTTCCACCGCTCTCATGCGGTTGGGCAGCATCATGTAACAGACGCCCAACCAGCGGTCGTCCCGACCACAGGGTTTTTCCAACGTCTCATACGCCTCGATGCCGCGCTGGTAATTTCCTAAGTAGAACCAACCCTGCACAGCACTTTCGAGGGCGACGCCCTCGTACCGCTTATCGACAAGTTCTTGTACCTCAGCTAAGCTTGTCGCCATGACCTGTCTCCATAGACTCTGTGCCCCACCTTAACTGTTTTAACCTTTGCTCGCGCGCCGTTCACGCACCAAATTATCATGACGCGGTTTGGCTTTAACGTGAAAAAGCATAAGACACCATGAGGATAAGGTGTGTGACCTAATCCATTTCTAATTAAAACATACTTGGGTCACGGGGTTTAGGATGTGACGACCTGTGAATGTGAGATTTCTCATAACGCCCCCGGTTTTGTACAGAACCCTTGCCTTTCATGAATCGTTATGATAGTTTTTAGCTACCTTCTCGTTTTGGGAGACTCGAGGAGGGACGTTTTAAGGGATTGGGAGATCCCGCGAAGCGGGTAGAACGAGAGAAATGGGAGATGTACCATGAGGACGGGAACGTTCAGGTTCGCGCTACAGTTGAATAGGCTTTTCATTCAGGCGAAATAGGTCGCTTGAAGTCTTTGTCTATTTTGTAGTGGCAGATTCAAACACCGTTGAAGGGTTGGGAGACCGAAAAACGGTGGGGAAGAGAAAGGGAGAGAAAAATGAAGAGGATTGCCAGGTTCGCCGTTTCAGCCATCATCGTGTTTTCTGTTACCGCTGCCAGCACGGCTTTTGCCGCTGGTCTCGAGCATAGAAGTGCCCCGGGGGTTCAGGCCGGACTTGAGCACAGATAAATAGCTCCGGCTCAAGAGTTCATTTCGTCATTAACAACTGAATGAGTGGCTGAGGCTCCAGGCTCTGCGTTACCCGTAACTCAGCCACCTGAAAAAGCGTCCAGAAGTTAATGGTAGCTTCTGCATAAAATTAGCTTTTTTCTCGCCGGAGAGGGTTTATGTACGTTTTCTAAACACTCTCTTGCTAGGCTACTGACACGTCGAAAGGAGACGTGTCCTGTGGTCGTTCCCTGCGTTCAACAAACCGTTGTGTCTACAGAATTTTATTTGGGGCGGCGTTAGTGCAGACGTCCAGACCACCGTTTTTTGAAGGGCGACGGCTCGTCCATCACCTTCTTTCGGCGGCGGCTGTGGTTGGCCTTCTCGGCGGCGTTGTTCTCGGGGTGCTTCTTTTTGGCGGCGTGAAACCCCCCGTTATGCAGCTTATGTATCTGACTATCCTCGTTGCGGCGGGCTTGTTCAAGGTGAAAGGCGGGCTGGCGGCTGGGGCGGCCTCGAGCCTCCTCTTCGTGCCATTCATACCGACTGTAGCGCCCGCAAACGTATACCTGACGGCGTGGCTCGTCCAAAGCGCGCTCTTTCTCGGCTTCGGTGGGGCGGCGGGCTATATCGTCGGGGTGTTCCGGCGGCAAATCGTTAACGCAGAGTCGGCGGTTGACCACCTCTCGGAGGTTTGCGTGAGTCTGCTCTCGAATTTGGCGCTCATCGTCGAGGGGCGTGACAAGGCCTCCAAAGGCCACTGTAACCGCGTGGCCCACAATGCCAGGGCAATGGGCGAGGCGCTCGGATTTAGTGGTAGGCAGCTCGAGACCCTCCACTGGGGCGCGCTGCTCCACGATCTAGGCAAAATCGCCGTCTCGGAAACCGTTCTTCTCAAACCGGGCGCGCTGACCGAAGAGGAGTTTGGCGAAATCAAACATCACTCGGCCTACGGCGCGGAGCTCCTAAAGGCGGTGTCGGCGGAGTTTACCGATATCGCGCAGGTGGTGCGTTCTCACCACGAACGCTGGGACGGGCTCGGGTATCCGCTGGGGTTAGGGCAGGAGGCCATCCCGCTCATGAGCCGCATCGTCACGGTAGCCGACGTGTTCGAGGCGCTCACCAGCGAACGCCCCTACCGCCAGCCCATGCCGCCCGCGCAGGCGCTGGCGTACCTCAAGGCGGAGGCCGGGAGCCACTTCGACCCGGAGCTTGTGGCGCTGTTTGAAGAGCTTTTTCGTCAAGGTCGGGTTGAGCTCGCGGCGGCTGTCCCGGTAGAGGCTCGAGCCCTGGCGCACGACCCGAACCTGCGCGCCGCGTTTCCTCCCCCGGAGCTGGGGCTTGGTCAGGGGGGCTAACGCTCGAGAGTTTTCGTCAGGAGCGAGCTTCACGCTCCGTCCAGCACGGTACCCGTCACCAATGAGACGTCAAGGCCGCCGTTGGAGAAGGCGAGCATTCCCGTACGGCTGAGCCCCGCCTCCTCCAGCCATCCGGGATGGGGCGTAACGAAAGCAAAATCCCAACCGCCGCAGTCTTTTATAAGTTGCGTAACAAAATCTCTATAAAGCCGTTTCGCCTCCGCCTGAGTTCCGACACGCCGTCCGTAGGGCAGGTTGCTGAGCAGCAGCTTTCGTCCCCCTTCGGCAAATTTAGCGTAAGGCAGACTTCGCGCGTCCCCCTGTAAAAAAGTGATATCTTTTGCCACACCGGCGCGTTCTGCGTTGGCTCCGGCGGCGCGCAGTGCGCCTTCAGAAAGGTCGCTACCGACAAGTCGAAGGGAGGCAGGCTTCTGTGAGGCTCGAGCCTCCCTCCTAAACCGCTCCCACTTGCTCCTTTGAAAGCTCGGGAACTGCTCAAAGGCAAAAGCGCGCGCCCCGCCCGGCGCGATGTTTTTGGCTAGCAGCGCCCCCTCGATAAGCAAGGTGCCCGCGCCGCACATTGGGTCTAAGATAAGGTCGTAGTGCTCCGGGAGCGTCATGAGCAGCCCCGCCGCCAGCGTTTCGCGGATGGGCGCTTTGGCACCCGCCTGACGATAGCCGCGCTTATGCAGGTGCGCGCCGCTCGTATCTAAGGAGACGGCGCAACGGTCTTCGAAAAGGCGCACGTGAAAGTTTATGGGCGCGTCTGGAACAAGCTTGGGGTGAAGTCCTAGCGGTTCAACAGCTTCCAGAACCGCGGCGTGGAGCGTGTCAGTGATGTTCTGTTGATGGCGCAGACGGCTCCGCTTGGCGCTCACCGTTACGCTGTAGGCGTCGTTGAATCCTACGTAACGTTCCCACGGGAGCTTACTCGCCTTGTTAAAAAGCATGGGGTAGGACTGTGCTAAGAATTCATCAACACGGAGCAGCACCCGGTGGGCGGTGCGCAGGTGCAAGTTGGCGTGGTAGAGGGTGTCAAAGGGACCCGCAAAGGCGACGCCTCCCCGTAACACTTCAACCTCGCTCACGTCCGGCAGCGCCCGCACCTCGTTGACGAGCACTCCTTCAAAAGGAGGCGCACAAGGGGCGAAAAAGTGCTGCGGCGCGCCCCACAGGTGGCGTTTGAGGCGGCGCTCGAGCGCCCGCTGACTAAGAGCTTCCGCTTGTGACACTCTCCTACCGCCCCCGCGCCTTCGGGTCCAGATAGTCCCGCAGCCCGTCGCCCAACAAGCTCCAGCCCAGAACCGTGACGATGATGGCGAAACCCGGCACCAGCGCGGGGTAGGGGCTTAGGGCCAGAAAACTTTGCGCCTCGCGGAGCATGTTGCCCCAGCTCGGCGTGCGCGGCGGGGTGCCGAGGCCCAGAAAAGACAGCGCCGCCTCGGCGAGGACGGCCACCGCGAACGAGAGGCTGGCCTGCACGATAACGGGTGAAAGCGCGTTGGGGAGGATGTGCCGGAAGAGCACGCGGCGCGCGCTCACGCCCAGCGCGCGTCCCGCCTCCACATAGTCGTTGCTACGGACGCTCAAGACTGACGCGCGCATGAGCCGGGCAAAGACCGGCACCGTGGCGAGGCCGATGGCGACCATCGCGGTAAAGGTGCCCGGCCCGTAGATGGCGGCCAAAAGAATCGCCATGAGCACGGGCGGGAAGGCGTAAAGCACGTCGGAAAGACGCATAAAGGCTTCGTCCAGAAAACCTCCCACATACCCCGCCACCGCGCCGATGAGGCTTCCCAAACTGAACGCGATGCCCACCGCGATAAAGCCCACCAGAAGCGTTCCACGCGCGCCCACCAAGAGGCGGCTCAAGAGGTCGCGGCCGAAGGAGTCGGTGCCTAAGAGGTGCGCGGCGGACGGGGGCTCGAGCTTGACGGCAAAGTCTATCTCGTTGGGGTCGTAGGGCAACCAGAAAAAACTGAGGAGCGCCGCGAAGGTGACGAGTCCAATCAGTGATGCGCCGAGGGTAAGGTTGAGGCGGGGCATGATTAAAAGAAGGAAAAGGAAGAAGTGCTCCTCACGTCTTCCCCTATTAGTACCTAATACGCGGGTCGAGCACGCCGTAAAGAAGGTCCACGAGGAAGCTCAGCCCCACGATAACGCCCGCGTAGAGGAGGACTTCGGCCTGAAGGAGGGGAAAGTCGCGGGTGCCGATGGCCTTGAGCGCCAGACTGCCGAGACCGGGGAGCGCGAACACTTCTTCGATGACGATAGCGCCCACGAGGAGTTGCGAGAGGCTTAAACCCAGGACGGTCACGAGGGTGACCATCGCATTACGTAGTGCGTGGCCCAAAACCACGCGGCGCTTGGCTAAACCCTTGGCGTCGGCGGTGCGGATGTAGTCTTGGTGAAGGGTCTCGAGCAGCGCCGCGCGCGTCATCCGGGTGATGACCGCCGCCTGTCCCAGACCCAAGGCCAGCGTCGGCAGGGCGAGACTACGAAGCGCACCCGTGACGCTCCGCTCCCAGGGAACAAAACCGCCCGTGGGCAAAAGTCCCCACTCAACGCCGAAAAGCAAGATGAGCATGAGCCCGAGCCAAAACGATGGAATGGCTGCGCCGAGTTGCGAGAAGCCGATAACGAGCGGGTCCAGCCACGTGCCCTGACGCAAGGCGGCGAAGATGCCCAGCGGCAGCGCGATGAGGCACGCGATGAGCATTCCTCCCAAGGCGAGCGGCACCGAAACCTCTAGCCTGTCGGCGAGAAGCGCCCGCACCGGCTTCTGATAGTTCAGCGACTCGCCGAAGTCGCCGCGCGCGAGCCCGCCCAACCAGCCCAAGAAGCGCGCGACGGGCGGCTCGTTGAGGCCCAACTGGTTGCGGAGCGCGGCGAGGGCTTGGGGGCTCGAGTTGACCCCCAAAATAATCTCTGCCGGGTCGCCCGGCACCGCCAGGAGCGCCGCGAACACGAACACGGCGGCCAAAAAGAGGCTTAGAAGCGCGGTTAAGAAGCGGCGGAGAACGTAAGCGAGCATGAGGGATTGAGGAGCTAGAAGCCTTCCTCTAAAACCACTCTACTACTGAGCAAGAAACGCCTCGGTCATGTCGATGGCGACGGTGGGCTGGTCCGTCCAGAACCCGTAGAGGTCTTCTCTGGCCGCGACGAGCGAGGTTGGGGTGAAAACCCAGACGTTCACCGCGTCCTCGGCGATGATGCGTTCAATCTCCCCATAAAGGTCCGCCTGCTCGTTCTCGTTGGTGGTCGCTTCGATTTGCTCGAGCAGCGCACCCACCTCCGGGTTGTCGTAGTGGTAATAGTAATCCGGATTGCCGTAGATGCCGATGTCGCGCGGCTCGGAATGGCCGATGATGGTCATGTCGTAGTCGCCGCCTAAAAAGATGCGCTGAATCCAGGTGCCCCACTCGACCACGCTCAAATCCACGTTGATGCCTACTTCGCTAAGCTGCTGAGCGATGACTTCCCCCGTGGTGCGCTCTAAGTTGTAGGGTTCGGGCAACTCGAAAGAGACCGTGAAACCGTCCGGATAGCCCGCCTCCGCCAGCAGCTCTCTCGCCCGCTCGGGGTCGTACGGGTAAGGTTCCAAGTCTATGTAATAAGGTTCCGCCGGGGTCGCGTGGGTGCCGATGGGCGTCCCGAAGCCGAACATCGCCCCGTCAACGATGGTCGTTTTGTCGATAGCGTGGGTGATGGCCTGCCGCACGAGCGGGTCATTCAGGGGCTCGCGCGCGTTGTTGAGCGCCATCGTGATTTCGGTGGTGTTAAAGCCCTCGGTGAGTTTGAGGTCGGGGTTGCTCTGCACCTGGATGGCCGTTTCCGGGCTGATGGCGACGCCAATCATGTCGATGTCGCCCGCCTGCAAGGCCGCGAAGCGCGCGTTGGGGTCTTCGATGATGCGAAAAGTAACGCTGTCCAAGTAGGGCACGCCCTCTATGTAATAATCCTCAAACCGTTCCAAGCGCACCTCGCTGCCCTCGAGATAGTCCGCAAAGACGAAGGGGCCGGTGCCGACAGGCTGGCTCCGCTGCGTCTCGAGCTTTTCCGAAGGCGCGATGACCGAGTCCGGGCGGGCGAGGTTGTAAAGCAGGCTCGAGGCGGGCTTCGAAAGTTTGAAGGTGACGGTGTTGCCCTCGCCCGTCACACTCTCAATCGCCTCGTAATACTCCGGGTGCGTGTGGCCCGAGTCGGGGTCCGTAGCCCGCTCGAACTTGGCAACCACGTCGTCGGCGTCAAAGGCCGAGCCGTCGTGGAAGGTCACACCCTCACGGAGGTTGAAGGTCCAGGTGAGGCCGTCATCCGAGACCTCCCACGACTCGGCGAGCTGCGGCACGATGTCGCCGTTCCGGTCGATGCGCACCAGCCCCTCGTAAACGTTGTGGTAGGTGACGCGGGCGATCTCTTGCGAGGTCGAGGCCGAGGGGTCCCAGCCGGGGGGTTCGGCGGCGATGGAGACGGTTACGTCGCCGCCGTAAACGGGTTCGGGGGAGTCTTGCGCTACGGCGTAACCCAAAGTGAGGACGAGGGCGAGAATGATATGTTTCACAGTTCCTCCTTTTAACTTCTAATGCTTCTAGTCTACCGTGCGGGTGCAAAGTGCGACGCTTCTTGGGATATCAGCCCTCACCACTCAAAAAGTAGACCGCCGCCGCCGCATAAAGCCGCGCCGCGCGTACCACCTCGTCCGCGCGCACGAACTCGTCACGCCTGTGCGGGATGGTGCGGTCGCCCGGCCCGACGGTGACGATGGGCACGCCCGCCCAGGCGCGCAAAAAGGTGCCGTCGGTCGCGCCGGGCACGCCGCCGTAGCGGGGTGGGGCGGAGAAGACGGTTTGGTGCGCTCGTTCTAACGCGCTCACCAAGGGATCGTCCGCGGGGGTTTGGGTCCAGGGGCGGGTCTCGAGCCGTTCCACCCCAATCTCCACCCGCCCGTCCTCCTTTTCAATGCGGTCACCTATTTCTTGCAACGCTGCAAAAAGCTCGTCGTGGTCCTGACCGGGCACGGTGCGGATGTCGAGGGCTAGGTAGGCGGTTTCGGGCATCACGTTGAGTTGTCCTTCACCCTTTGCGGGGGCACGCAGAAGCGTCGGCGTGAGCCAGGGGAGGCCCAGATATTTGTGCTCACCGAGCCGCGCTTGCTCTTTTTGTTCCAACTCCCGCACCGCCCGCACGAAGTCGGCGAGCGGCGGGACGGGGTTGACGCCCGCGTAGGGCATCGCGCCGTGCGCCATCCGCCCCCGCACGAGAACGCCGACGCGCAGCGCGCCCTTCTGGAACAAGCAAAGTTCTCCCTCCTCGGGTTCGCAGATGATGGCTCCGTTCACCCCTTCCGCCCAGCCCCGCTTGATGAAATCTTTGATGCCCGTCATCATCCCCTCTTCGTCTACAACAAAGCCCATGCGGACGCGTCCGGGGAGGTCGGGGGCGGTGCGCATCACAGCCTCTAACGCTCCTAACGCCGCCGCCACGCCCGCTTTCATGTCGGCGGCGCCGCGCCCGTAAATCTTGCCGTCTATCAACCGCGCCTCAAAAGGAGGATGTGTCCAGCTTTCCGCGTCCCCTTCGGTGACCACGTCGGTGTGGCCTTCAAACATGAGCGTTTTGTCTCGAGCTGCGTCGAAAGAACGCCCACACCAGTCAGCGATGACGTTGGGACGGCCCGGTGCAACCTCCTCGAGGTGAACAGTGAGCCCAAGATTCTCGAGCACCCCCGCAACAAAACCCGCCGCCTCCCCTTCATTGCTGCCGGACACGTGCGGCTCGTAGACGCTGCGAATCCGCACGAGGTCGCACGTCAAAGAAATGACCCTGTCAGAGTCCACCGCCGCCGCTGCACGCTTGGCAAGCGCCTCTATGTTCACTTTATATTCACAAGGGCGGCGTGAAGCGCCCATCCACTGCAGTCCAGCCGCCATCCACCATCAGCAGCGAGCCCGTAACAAACGAAGCGGCGTCCGAAGCGAGATAGACCACCGCGCCCACCAGTTCGTCGGGACCCGCCCAGCGGCCCAGCACGCTCTTTTTGGCGTAGGCGTCGTACCAGTCGGGCTTACTCTTGATGGGCGCGGTCAGGGGGGTTTCGACCACACCCGGTGCAATAGCGTTGGCACGAACGCCTCTAGGCCCAAGCTCCGCCGCGAGCGCCCGGACCATCTGCACGGTGCCCGCCTTCGTCGCCGCGTAGACGCCCTGCCCCGGCTCAACCACTTGCGCGCGAATGGACGAAAAAAGGACGATGCTCCCGCCCCCCGCCTCGGCCATGCGCCGCCCCGCGGCCTGCATCGCAAAAAAACTGCCTTTGAGGTTGAGGTCCACCACCTTGTCAAAGTCGGCTTCGGTGTACTCGAGCACCGCCTTCCGCACATTAACCGAAGGCGTACAGACGAGCACGTCGAGAGAACTTTCTATACTGTCCACGACTTCTTTAATGTTCTCAGCGTTGGTGATGTCAATGGTGGCGGCTCGAGCCTCACCCCCCTCCTCTTGGATGGCGTCACACGTGTTTTGGGCAGCGTCACCATTCAAATCCGCACATACGACCGCCGCGCCAAAGGCCGCCAACCCCCGCGCCGCCGCCGCGCCGATGCCCGAGCCCGCCCCGACGACGAGCGCCCCTTTGCCGCGCAGGCTGAAAAGCTCGCGGTAGTTCACACACGCGCCTCGACAAGCTCTTCAAACGTTTCCACCCGCGCTTCGGCTATCTTCAGGCTCGAGCGCCAGAACTCCGGGTCCTCGATGTCGATCCCAAACCCTTTTGCCAAGCTCGCCGCATCACTCATGCCGGTGCTCGCCAGAAGCTCGTCGTAGCGCGCCCTAAAGCCCTTCGGCTCCGCCTGATAGGTGGCGTAAAGTCCTAGACCGAAAAGGTAGCCAAAGGTGTAGGGAAAATTGTAGTAGCTCCGCCCGGCGCTGTAGTAATGCCCTTTTTGCGCCCACATGTAAGGGTGCCGCGCGTCCGCGTCTAACGCCTCGCCGTAGGTCTGCGCCTGCGCGTCAAGCATGATTCCTTTGAGTTCGTCCACCGAGAGTTCGCGCGCTTTGCGTTTGTCGAAGACGGTTTTTTCGAACAGGAACCTCGAGTGGATGTCCACCACCAACTGCGTCGCGCCCAAAAGGTCTTGCTCCAACACCGCCAGCTTGGCCGCGTCGTCGGCCCCTTCCAACATCGCGTTGACGACAATCGTCTCGCAAAAGATGCTCGCGGTCTCGGCCAAGGTCATCGGCGTGCTGCCCTGCAAGAGTGTCCGGTCAAAGGCGTATTTGCAGGCATTGTGGTAGGCGTGACCGAGTTCGTGCGCGACGGTGAAGATGTCGTCTAAGGTGCCGCCGAAATTGAGCATCACCCGCGACTCCTGCACTCCCGGCGCGCCCATGCAAAACGCGCCGTTGCGCTTGCCCTTGCGCGGCGGCACATCAAACCAGCCTCTATCAAAGGTCATCCGGGCGAAGTCGGAGAGGTCGTCTGAGTATGAGCGAAAATTTTTGACGACGAACGCCTTGGCCTCGTCCCAGCCGTAGCGCGTCTCCTCCCCCGCATTGACCGGGGCCTGAAGGTCGTACCAGGCGAGGCTCGTTTTGCCCAGAAACTTGGCCTTGGCCTTGAGGTAGCGCCGGAACACCGGAAAAGAGTCCGTGCAAGCCGTCTGCATGGCCTCCAAACTCGCCTTTGTTATCGCGTTGCCAAAAAGCGCCTCGTCCAAGGCGCTCGCCCAGCCGCGGCGGGTACTTACCTCGTTGACCTGTCCTTTGATGCTGTTCAGCGCCGCTGCGTAGGAGACGGCGTCTCTCTCCAATAGCCTCAGCTCCACCTCATACGCCGCTTTACGCACCTCCGCGTCCGCGTCGCTCTGGAGCGTTTTGAGTTCGGCGACGGTGTAGTCCGTTTCGTCGCGTCCGGGCAAGGCCGCGCGGACGCTGTGGCGGCTGATGAGGTCGCCGTGCAATTTGCCCCAGGCCCCGCCCGCGCTCGGGTTTAGGCCTGACAAAAGCTCCTCGGCCTCGTCACCCATGAGGTGCGCCGCGTCCACCAAGCTCCGCCGTACCCAGTGGGCGTGCGCCCTTGCCGTCCCCGACGCCCCGATAAGCGCCTCCGCCTCAAAGCCGCCCACCCAGGCGGTCGCGCGGGTGGCGAGAAAGCCCAGCTTGCTGCTTAGGGGTTGCAGGCTCGAGAGTTCCGCCTGCGCCCTCTCGTTAAACGCGTCGGTTGAGACAAAACCGTAGATGAACACGCGCACGTCGCTTAAGTTCGTGTAGAGGTGGTTGAGCTTTCCTACGAGACTGTCAAACGTTTTAACCGCAGCCTCGTCAACCTTCGCGTTCTCCTGCTTGCGGATGTTTGCAGCGTCCATGAACGCCTCGAGCGCCTGCACGCCGCCGGTAAGTTCCGTTTTGGCCTCTTCAAAGGCGGGGGCGTCGAAGCTGGGGAAGATGGATTCCAACTGCCAGTGGGGGAGAGACTGTGTTTGGGTCATCACTGCTCCTTTGCTCTTCCAGTCACGCGGTTTTGTAAATCCTGTAATCCCGCGCTCCTGCAAACCTGACGAAAGTAGTTGCCAGCATACTCTCCCCACGCGCTCTTGTGGAGGGCTCGAGGTAGTTTGTCATTCCTCTTACTGGCTAATGTCCCGGATGCTGGAAGAGTGTGGCGCTGACAAAACACGAAAAAGACGCGAGGTTCTCCTCGCGCCTTCTCTTTCAGCGGTCCCGCAGCGTCACGGGAACCCTCTAGCTTTTCAAAGTATCTTTGCGCTAGGGTCTGTCTGACAGAAGGGATGAAGATGGTTTAGGGTAGGCGTATGGCACGAACAGACCTAAAAGAGCAGCAGTGGCAAGCACTAAAACCGCATCTACCCCCCAATCCCCAACGGGGTCACAACTACCGCAACCACCGACAGGTCATCAACGGCATTTCGTGGCGCTTGAAAACAGGCGCTCCCTGGCGCGACGTTCCTGAACGCTACGGACCTTGGCAGACCTGCTGGGACCGCTTCACGAGGTGGGAGCGCAACGGTGTCTGGAAGCGCATCCTGCACAGGCTTCAAGCTCACGCCGATGCGGCGGGTGAGATTGATTGGGACGGCGCAGCGTTAGACAGCTCTCATATTAAAGCGCACCGCAGCGCCAGCGGGGCGAGGAAGCGGCCTGCTGAGGGTGAAAAAAGGGGACCTTAGCAGACGAGTGGCTGGGACACTCACGCGGAGGCCACACCAGCAAGGTGCATACCTGCGCGGACGGCAAAGTGCGACCCCTGTCCGTGGTCATCACGGCGGGACAGCGCAACGACGCCGCTTGGCTAGAGCCGGTCTTGGACGAGATTTATGTGCCCCGCCTTGGCAGAGGGCGACCGCGTAAGCGCCCCCCTCAGCTTAGACTCGACCGCGCTTATGGTTTCAACAAGCAGCGGAAGATACTAAGGCGCAGGGGCATCATCTGTATCAGCCCCGAGCGCGAAGATGCCAAGAAGTCTCGCTTGTCTAAGGGCACAAAAGGTGGACGACCTCCTGCTTTCGATAAGCAAGCCTACAAAGGACGTAACGTGGTCGAACGCTGCATCAACCGACTTAAAGACTTTCGCGCCGTTGCCACCCGCTACGACAAACGCGGCAGAAACTACCGTGCTGGTGTGCTCCTCGCCTCCATCATCCTCTGGCTTTGATTAGTCAGACAGACCCTAGCTTCCGCTCTTGTTCTGGTCGCTCTGCGTGTTCTGTCCCTTGTTCTGGCTGCTCTGGTTGCTACTGCTCTGGCTCGTCGCGTCTTTGGCGGCCTGTTGCGCCTTGTCCTGCGCTTTGCTGGCGTCCTCTTTGGCCGTTTGCTTCACGTCCTCGGCGGCGTCTTGGGCTTTTTCTTTGCTCCCCTGCGCTTCTTGCTTGGCGGTTTGCTTGGCCTCTTCGGCGGCCTTTTGAGCGACCTGTTTGCCTTTTTCGACCTTGTCTTGCAGGTCTTCGCGCAAGCCCTGGACGGTCAGGCCCTGTTTCTGGGCTTCTTCTTTGGCGGTGTTGAGGGCGTCTTTCGCCACGTGGGTGGCCGCACTTTGCGCTTCTTTGGCGAGGTCCTGGGCGCGGTGCATGACCGTGTCGCGGGTGTCGCCCATAAGCTCATTTTCGACTTCGCTGTTGGGGATGAGGAGCCCCACCGCCGCGCCCGCGAGCGCCGCGACCGCGCCGACGGCGAGCGGGTTTTCGTCCATCGCACGACTCAAGCCCCGCCGCGCCCGGCGCGCCTCGTAACGGGCGCTTTCACGCGTCCTCTCAGCCTGCTCGCGCGCCTGACCGCCAAGCTGGTCTGCCCGGTTGCGCAAGTTCTCACCTGCATTTTGAGCCGCGTCCTTGGCATCAGAGGCCGTGCCTGAAGTCCCGGAACCTAACCCCGACGACATCCTGCCAGACCCAGGATTCCTTTGCGCGTCATACCGCGTACTGGATCCTGTGCCGTACCGGCTCCCGTACTGGGTTCCGTACGTAGATGTATTTCTCGAGCCGTACCGCGACCCCGCCCCTGTCGTATAGGGTGAGCTTGTGTAGGGGCTCGAGTAAGACCCCGCCACCCCGCTCGAGGGGGAGGTGCTGGGGTAATAGTCATAGCTGTCATCGTCTTCGTGCGAACGGCTCGCGTTGATGCTACCCGCGATAAGTAAACCCAGACCCGCGCCAATGAGCGCCACGGATATGGGGTTCTCGCGGATGGTGTCAATAAAACTCTCTTCGCTGTTTCCGAAGTCTCTATTTCCGAATCTGTCATCGGCGTTTCGACCACTGTTTCTACCGCTGACGCCTCTTGTGGAGTAGGTCATATTCGTACCTTTCCAGCCGTCGCGGCAAAGGCGTTTACGTTTGCGCCTCTGCCGAGTCGCGGCTGCTTAGGGCCAATCCCTAGTAGGATGAGCCGCTTTCGTAGGGTGAGGTGCTTTCAGTTTGACCGTAGCTCCGGCTGCCGACTTGGCCGTAACCTTTACTGCTGGTCTGACCATAACTCTGGCCGCTGCTTTGGCGACCACTCCGGCGGCTGCGCTCCCCTGAGCTTTTGAGAAACCGCGCGGCGATAACGCCGACCGCGACCGCGCCGCCGATAAAGATGGCGGGTTCGCGCTTGGCGTAGCGCTCGAGGCCGTGAATAAAATCGCCCACGTCTTGCTGCTTTAGGTAGTCAGCCGCACCCTCCACCCTGTCGGCCAACTGGTCAACGTAGCCAGCGACGCCCCCGTAATCCTGGTCGCGCATGTCCGAGCCCGCTTTGCGAATCACTTCGGCCACGCCGCTTAGTTCGTCGGCGGCGCGGTCTTTTTGCCCCGCAACGGTAGACTGGAGCGTTTCTTGGGCGCGGTCGCGCAGGCCCTTGGCCTCGCTGGCAACTCTGTCTCTAACGTTCCCGGCTTCTTGCTTGGCGCTGTCTCTCACATCGCTCGCCGCACTCTGCGCTTTATTTTTCGCGTCGTCGGCTGCGCTCTGCGCCTTTTGCTTAGCGTCATTTGCGGCGTTTTGCGCTTTTTGTTGGTTGGACTGGTTGCTTGATTGACTACTTGACGAGCTGCTACCTGCTGACGCGCCACTCTGGGACGCGCTACCGGTTGAGCCTGTTCCCGTGTTCTTTTTTGTATTGTCTGAGGCCATATGGGTCCCCCATTTCATGAGTTTACGAAGGGTGCCGAGCGTGCGGCTAGAGCCCGCGAACCCACTGTCCACGCGCTGCCTTCTCAGTCGCTACGATCACCCCTCCATTGTGTAGACTTCGGGGGTTCTCAAAAAGTACATCGTGTTACAAACTTGTGTGACCTGTTCTTTCTCGCATCCCTAAGATGTTTGGAACGCGAAAGTCGCCCTCCACGTATCTGCTTTGTGAAAGAATACATACCAAAGTTTGCAGGGGTGTAGAGGAGACAGGGAGATATTGACCTTCTCTGCACCTCATCTTGTCTCCCTGGATCTTGTCTCCCTGGTTCGCCAGTCCGTCCCAAAGCTACCGACTGACGCTAGTGATGTACTACGCGATGTACTACGTTACGTACCACGCCCGGTGCGACCAACGCCGCCGGGTGTGGGGGGCGGCTGCGAAACGCGCGGCGCGCTCACGTGACTCCCGCCGCCCGCCTCGACCAAGCGGGAAAACTCTTTGGCGTCTACCGAGCGCTCGAGCCCCACCTCATAAGAAATCTTGCGCGTGAGGTGCAAACTTGCCAAGTTAGCGTCCATCGTGACCATGCCGAGCTGACCGCCCATCTGGATGGCCGACAGAATCTGGTGCGTCTTGCCCTCGCGGATAAGGTTGCGGATGGCGGGCGTGGCGATCAAAAATTCGTAGGCCAACACGCGCCCGCCGCCCATCTTGGGGACGAGTTGCTGCGTGAGAATGGCTTGCAAGTTGTTCGCCAACTGTACCCGCACCTGCGCCTGCTGCGCTTCGGGGAACACGTCGATAATCCGGTCCACCGCCTCGGGTGCCGAGTTGGTGTGGAGCGTGCCCATCACCAGGTGGCCCGTTTCGGCGGCGGTCACGGCGGCCCCGATGGTCTCGTGGTCGCGCATCTCGCCGACTAAAATCACGTCGGGCGCTTGGCGCAAAACCGAGCGGAGCGCGCGGTCAAAGTTGCGCGTGTCCTCGCCGATTTCGCGCTGGTTGATGACCGACTGTTTGTGCTGGTGAAAAAACTCGATGGGGTCTTCTACCGTGACGATGTGCTTGCTGTAGCCCTTGTTGATGAGGTCTATCATCGCCGCCAAGGTGGTCGACTTACCTGAGCCGGTCGGCCCGGTCACGAGCACGAGCCCCCTGGGCTGACGCGCCACGTCCGCAACCTCTTTGGGCAAACCCATACGCTCGAAGCCCAGAATCTCTTCGGAGATGGTCCTCAACACGCCCCCAACCGAGCCGCGCTGGAAAAACGCGTTGACCCGGAAGCGCCCGTAGCCCGAGAGCGCAAAGGAAAAGTCTAGGTCCTTGCCCTCTTCAAAGTTGCGCTGCTTTTTCTCGTCCATCATCGAGTACATGAGCCGCCTCGTTAGGTTGGGCGAGAGCGGGTCGTGCTCGGTGGGTCGCCACTCGCCGTCGATACGGAGCATCGGCGGAAGCCCCACGGTGATGATGAGGTCCGAGGCGCGCCGCTCGACGGACAAGCGCAGGAGGTCAACGATGTCGGCTTGGACTTGGGTCATTTTGCCTGGGTCTGACATAAATCTCCTAAAGGTTTGGGGGGCTGATGGGTTTGCCTTGGTTTATCTGGGTGCTATTGAAGTTATTGAAGTAGACAAGGGGGTTCTCGAGGGGCCGGACGAAAGAAGTAAGGAGCAAGAAGTAGGAAGGCTTGAAGCGCTTATTGAGAGGTTAGAAGCGTCACTGAACGGTGCTCAACCCACCCTAGTTCGCGCTCTACACGGGACTTAATCTGTGGTGCGGGCCAGGACTTCCTCGAGCGTCGTAATTCCCTGAAACGCCTTTTGGATGCCGTCGTCGCGCAGGGTCTTCATGCCGCTCGCGGTGGCGATTTGTTTGATTTCGCTCGCCGACTTGTCCCGGACGATGGCGTTCTCGACCTCGTCGTTGACCACCAGAAGCTCGTGAATGCCGTAGCGCCCGTTGTAGCCGCTGCCGCTGCACTTCTCGCAGCCGACGCCGCGGAAGAGCGTCTTGTCTTTAATGGCCTCGTCGGGCAAGCCGATGCGGCGCAGCACGTCGGGCTCGGGGGTGTACTCGACCTTGCAGTTTTTGCAGACGCGCCGCACGAGGCGCTGCGCGAGGACGCCCAAGAGGGAGGCGGAAATATTGAAGGGCTCGATGCCCATTTCTGAAAGCCGCGTCACCGCGCCCGCGGCGTCGTTCGTGTGCAAGGTGGCGATGAGCAAGTGGCCCGTGAGCGCCGCCTCGACCGAAATCTTGGCGGTCTCGGTGTCCCGAATCTCACCGACCATGATGACGTCGGGGTCTTGACGCAAGAAAGAGCGTAGGGCTCGAGCAAAGTCGAGTCCCGCCTTGTTGTTGACCTGCGTCTGGTTGATGCCTGGAATCTCGTATTCGACCGGGTCCTCGACCGTCGTGACGTTCACCTCGGGCACCGCGATGCGTTTGAGGATGGAAAACGTCGTGAATGACTTGCCCGAACCCGTGGGGCCGGTAATCAGGAACATCCCGTAAGGTTTATGAATCACGTCTTCAAAACGCTGAAAGTTGTGGTCGGCAAAACCCAACTGCTCGATCTCGGGGATGTTGTCGGCCTTTTTGAGAATACGCATGACCGACTTTTCGCCGTAGACGGTGGGTAAGGTCGATAAACGGAGGTCGACCTCCATCGTTTTGTCTTTGAAGCGCACGCGCCCGTCTTGCGGCATCCGGCGCTCGGCGATGTTCAGGTTGCCCATAATCTTGATGCGCGCGGCCATCGCGCTCGCGGTCGCCTTGGGCATGGTCATGTATTCGCGTAAAGTCCCGTCTTTGCGAACCCGGATGACGACCTTGTTGGGTCGCGGCTCGATGTGAATGTCCGAAATATCGTTTAAGACGGATTCGCGGATGATGTTGTTGACGACCTTGACGAGCGCATTGTCGTCAATCGCGGAGTTGTCGGTTTCGCTCTCCTTGGTTTGGGAGCCGACCTCTTCTAGGACCGCCTTGGCGAGTTCGTCCATGTCCTCGCCGCCGCGGTAGAAGCGGTCGATAAACCTCGAGAGCGTCTCCTCGGTGGCGACGGCGGGCTGAATCTCCTTGCCCGTGATGAGCTTGATATCGTCCAGTGCGAACACGTGCCGCGGGTCTTTCATGGCGACGACCAAGACGTTGTCTTCTAGCCGTATCGGCATCGCGGTGTAGCGCCGCACGGTGGCCTCGGGTACGAGCGTGACCGCGTAGGGGTCGACCTTGGTGTTGCCCTCCTCGATAAACTCGTAACCGAGCTGCATGGCGAGGCTTCGCGCGAGCATTTCGGGCGAGATTTTGCCCGACTGGACGAGCGTGTCTTCCAAACGGCCCCCGCCCGAACGCTGGCGGTTCAGAGCGTCGTCCACGTCGCCCTGGGTCACGTAACCGAAATCCATGAGGATTTCGCCTAAGGGCTTGACGCGGCCCAGCTTATTTTGCTCCTCTAAAGCCTTGCGAAGCTGCTCACGCTTAAGTTTCTTGCTTTGCAGGAGCGTTTCGCCCAAGCGCCCCTTGTCGCCCGCGTACATCGTCTCGATGCGCGCTTGAACCTCGCTCTCGGGCGCGCAGACGAAGGCTAAGGACCGCTGGATGATTGACTCTAAGTCGGGGATGCGGCGCGGGTCGGCCAGGGCGATGACCAGGTGCTCACCTTCTTCTTTGTAGGGCACCGCGTTAAACTGCACCGCGTCGAGCCGCAGGAGCGTGAGCGCCAGCTTTTCGGTGATCCGGGCGCCGCTAAGCGTTTTGACAAAGGGAATCCCCACCTGGTCGGCCAGGAGTTGCGCCAGCGCCTCTTCAGAAAGCGAGCCCTGTTTGATGAGGATGCGGCCCAGAAGTCCCCCTGTGCGCCCCTGTTCGTCCACGGCTTGCCGGAGCGCCGCCTCGCTCAGTAACCCCTTTTCGACCGCCAGGGTGCCAATCCGCTGGTCGGTATCAACCTCAAAATCCGCGGGGGGCACGAGCCCAAGTTCGGGGTAGTAGGTCGCCACCGCCCACTGCAACTCCCGCCCCAAAGCCTGATAAGGCTCGACGATGCAGTCCGAGCTGTCTTCGATCTCTTCGATGGCGAGCGCGTCCAGGGGATCGTGAAAGGCGACGCGCAGGCGGTTACCCTCCAAGGCAAAAGGCAGCGCCCCCACCTCCTGCGCCAAGTCGGCGGGCACCTTGGCGAGCGCTTCGGCCGCGACCTCGACGCGGGGCAGCATGACGAGCGGGATGCCGATGGATTCCTCGATGGCGCGAGCGATGCGCTGCTCGGATAAAATACCGATAGATACTAAGATGTCACCCAGGCGTCCGCCCACCTCGGCGTGTCGGCCAATGGCTTGCTGCAAATTGTCGTCGCTCACGTAGCCGCGTTCTAAAAGAACGGCCCCCAGCCGCTTATCACCGATGGACAAAACCGCCACGGTCACCTCCTAATTGATACCTCCACATACCCATCTGTGTACCCGTCCGCCTACTCAACCGTGTATCCATTCGTTTATTCAATACAAGCTTCTCGAAGCGCCGCGCCACCCTGGTGTGGGGCAAGCCTCCTGTAGACAGCGGGACGACCAAGATAGACACCATCCCGACGAGATTGGCCCCGAGCACGTCCGTAAAAAGCTGGTCGCCGACCATCGCGGTTTCGCCCGGCTGACGCCCCAAGAGCCGCAGCCCCCGCCTAAACGCGGGCGCAAAGGGTTTACCCACCAGCGAGAGCCCCGCCACGCCCAATTCAGCCGACCAACGCTTGACCCTCACTCTCTTGCCGTTACTAAGAATCAAGAGGGGGATCCCGGCCTCTTTGAGACTTGCGACCCACGCTCTAAAGCGGGGGTCTAAGAGGTTCGCGCCGGACGCCACCAGGGTGTCGTCCAAATCCACCATCACCGCGCGAACGTGATGGCCCTGTAAAAGCTCGAGCGTCACCTCGTGAACCGCCT
The DNA here is from genome assembly GCA_965214405.1 of Trueperaceae bacterium. GTDB lineage: Bacteria > Deinococcota > Deinococci > Deinococcales > Trueperaceae > CBDCCT01. The sequence continues at coordinate 2,248,941 of OZ243956.1, read as the reverse complement.
CAACCATCACGTCCGGCCTAAACAGCATGAGTCAAGTTAGCACGCGCCTTTTTGCCTTTGGGGAACAAAACCTCACTTTGGCGAGGCGCTTCGGAAGTTTTACGGAGAGTTGTAAGCCTTTTCACCTACTGTTTAGACTTGAACCGCCAAAGCCGGGCTGTCACTGCCGACTGCTCTGGAAGAGTTGAATCTTAAACCTCGAGCCCACTTGCGTAAGCGGGCGCGTGTGCGCTATAGTTTTTGGGTTGTGCCGAAGACGGCTGTTAAATAATCTTCGGCTCTAAAAGTCAATCTATTTTTGCGCGTCTATATCTGACGTACATAAATAATGCACACAAACCTCGAGAGAAACCAGAGTAACGACAGGAGACGGTATGAAGTACAACAAAGGCGCGATTTTGCGCGCTATCGAGCAGCCCTTTCTAAAAGACGACCTCCCCGAGTTTGATACGGGCGACACGGTGCGTGTGGACTACCGTGTGGTCGAGGGCAACCGCACCCGCATCCAGGCCTTTGAGGGCGTGGTTATCGCCCGTCAGAACGGCAAGGGGGCGCGCGCGTCTTTCACGGTTCGCAAGATCTCGTTTGGTGAGGGCGTCGAGCGGGTGTTCCCGGTGCATTCGCCGCTCATCGACGCGATTCACATCGTCCGGCGGGGCCGCAGCCGCCGCGCCAAACTCTACTACCTGCGCGACTTGCGCGGTAAAGCGGCGCGTCTTAAGACCGACGTGGGCCGTCAAGAAGAGGACCGCGCGCAGGCGAGGGCGGCTCGGGAAGAGTAACGTGCATGTCTGGTGAGGTCGTGAGTTTGCTTGACACGGCCTCACCCAGCCGATAGACTAGTGCTTGGCTTTGGTTACTTGGGGCTGTGGCGCAGTTGGGAGCGCGTCTGAATGGCATTCAGAAGGTCAGGGGTTCGAATCCCCTCAGCTCCACCAAGAACTGACGTAAGCGTCTCCTGGGTGAAAGCCCAGGATTTGCTATGTGGTGAACCATGCAGGTCACGCAGCATCAGAACATGAGCAAAAGTTTCGGCCCTTTAGGCGGCCCGCAGGTGGAGGTTTAAGGATGTTTGCAGTAGTTCAAAGTGGCGGTAAACAGTACCGCGTGGCAGAAGGCGAAGTGGTCCGGCTCGAGCTTCTGAAAGCTCAACCGGGCGACACGGTTGATTTACCCGTGATGATGCTCGGCGGCAACGGTGCAGATAGTGATGTCCGGGTCGGAACCCCTCTGGTGGATGGCGCGAGCGTGAGGGCTGAAGTTCTCTCGCACGGTCGCGGCGACAAAATCTACATTTACAAATTCAAGGCCAAGGCAAACTACCGCCGCAAGAACGGTCACCGCCAGTCCTACACAGAGGTCCGCATCAAGGAAATTGCGAGCTAGGGCGCGCCCGGTTCGGCAGGAGGTTGGATAATGGCACACAAAAAAGGTGTAGGTAGCTCGAAAAACGGTCGTGACAGCCAGTCGAAGCGCTTGGGCGTCAAGCGTTTTGAGGGTCAGGTAGTTGCGGCGGGTAATATTTTGGTTCGTCAGCGCGGCACCAAGTTCAAGCCCGGTCAGAACGTGGGTCAGGGCAACGATTTTACGCTTTTTGCCATGCGTGACGGCGTGGTGCGCTTTCACAACAAGGGCAGCCGCGGGCGCTTTATTAGCATTGAGCAAGCAGCGCCAGCGGTTTCGGCTGACTAGGCAACTCATGAGCATAAGAAGACGCGGGCTCGAGGCTCGCGTCTTTCTCTTTTTTGCTCTTTTCTACCTCTCCTTTTACTCCTACTTGTTAACCTCTTCTCGAGGATTCTTCTAATATCTAATTTTTAATGTCCGATACTTTTTAAGATGCTAATTTCTCGCGCTGACGCATTTCCTGCTCTACCCGGTCTATGTATTTAATTCAACAGCTTTTGGTGGTGAGGTCTAATGGCTTTTCGTGATGTGCTCGATATTACAGTGCAGGCGGGCAAGGGGGGCGACGGCGGGATGTCGTTCCTGCGCCTCAAATATATGCCCAAGGGCGGACCCGACGGGGGGCACGGGGGGCACGGGGGCAGCGTCTATCTGGAGGCCGTCGATAACGTGACCTCGCTCGACCGTTTGGTGGGCAAGCGCCTCTACAAGGCGGAAACGGGGGGGCAGGGCGAAGGGCGCAACAAGGCGGGCCGCGGGGGAGACGACCTCGTCGTCCAGGTGCCTGTCGGCACGACCGCCCGCGACCGCGATACGGGCCGGGTGCTCGTCGACCTCACCGAGGTGGGGGAGCGCGCGCTTTTGGCGAGAGGTGGCACCGGAGGCCGCGGCAACGCGTCTTTTGCGAACGCGCAGCGTAAGACGCCGCGCTTTGCCGAGTACGGCACCCCCGGCGAAAAGCGGAAAGTGCGCTTGGAGTTGCGCACCATCGCCGACGTGGGCTTGGTGGGTTACCCGAACGCGGGCAAGTCGAGCTTGTTGGCGGCCCTGTCAAACGCGAAACCGGAGATCGCCTCCTATCCTTTTACTACCCTCAGCCCTAACCTGGGCGTGGTCGAGCGGGATTTGGAGCGTTTCACGCTGGCCGATATTCCCGGCATCATCGAGGGGGCGCACGAGGGCAAGGGGCTGGGTTTGGAGTTTCTTCGCCACATCTCCCGGACGCGCCTTTTGGTCTTCGTTTTAGACATCGCGGGCGAGCCTGCCAAGACGTTTGAGTCTCTTCAAGAAGAGTTGCGCGAGTATGACGCGGCGCTGCTCGAGCTGCCCTCCCTCATCGTGCTCAACAAGGTAGACCTGGCGAGCCCGCCGGAAGTTCCCGAAGAAACGAGTAAACTCACGCCCTTTGGCCTGCCCGTGCTGGCGGTGTCGGCGCTCGAGGCGCGAGGTTTGGACGAACTCCGCGACGCGCTCTTTAACCTGCTCCCGGCGCGGCCTGCGCTCGAGCCGCACGTCCCCCAAACCGAGCGCGTCACCTTTGACCACGCCCGCGTCGAGCGCGACTCCTCCGGTGGGGGCTGGCGGGTACGCGGCGCGGAACTAGAAGCCTTGGTCTCGCGCTTTGACCCCGCCAACCGCGACGCGGTCTCCTACTTGCAGCACCATTTCGCCGCGCTGGGTGTGAACAAGCTTCTCAAAAAGGCGGGCGCGGAGGATGGCGACGACGTCAGGGTTGGCGGGGCTGTGTTTGAGTATTTTGATGAGGACAGGGTCAAAGCAGAATAGGGGAGTAATACCAAGTGCCTTTCCAAACGCCGCTTTCGCGTTTGAAAAGTGCGCGTGAGCGCATACCCTCAGACCTATTCAGTTCATGGTGCTTCAAGGGGCAATTGGTATAAGAAGATTTCAGAAACCGGCATTTGTCCTGTTTGTCGTTCCGACAGACGGAACCGAGCAAAGCGTCCAAGGATGGACGCGCTTCTTGAGCGGTACGCCAACACGATCTAAACCCTGCGCGCGGTTGTAGCACACCCGGTTCTTCTCGCTGTACTTGGCTTCATCAAGCTCTTTGTCGGCCTTTCCAGAAACCTGTCCGAATTTTCAAACGCCGTCCCGCTCGCCACGCCGATGTTGACAAGATAACGAGGTGAAGCGCGGAGAGAATGAATTTTGACTCTCCGCGCCACCTCATTTGGGATGGTTAACCTTTCGTATAATGCGCGCCCTACTGTCCCCCGGTCTCACCCAGGGTCGACTTTATTCTGCTCTCGAGCGCCTGGGCCTCCTCCTCCAACGCGCGAACCCTATCTGTCGTGTCGACGGTCGCGGTGGCCGCGGCGGGTGTATTTTCGACAATACCTGCCGCGGCTCTCTCGCCGCCCGTTTGGGCGCTCAGCAGTCCCTCGCCCACACCCACGTCGAGGCGCAGGGCGTCGCGCTCGCGCTCTATCTGCGACAAGAGGTTGCTCAGGTCCTCTAGCTGCGTTCTCACGTCGCTCACTTCCGCCTGAAGTTCTGACTGGATGTTGCCGAGCGAGGCGTCGCGGGCGACGCTTCTCTCTAAAGCCGCTTGCCTGCTGCTTTCTAGCTCGCCCGTCAGCACGATGACCTGATTGTTAAGGGCGCTGCTTTCGCGCTCGAGCAGAGCCAGCCGCGCGCCAAGCGCGTCCCGCTCCGCCTGCACCGTGGTGAGCTGATCGGTCAAGCTGTTGACGCGGTTCGTCAGCTCGCCCGCCTGCGTTTGCAAGGTGTCTCGCTCGGTTTGTAAGGCGTCCCGCTCGGTCTGCAACGCGCCGCCCGACTCCGCCGCCGCTATCTGCTCGTTGAGGTCGCTCACTTGCGTTTGCAGCGCGTCGCGCTCCCGTGTGAGCGCGTCTACTTCGTTTCCGCCGTTGTTACACGCGAAAAGGACGAGTGTCAAAAATATCACCGAAAAAGTTAGGGATCGCTTCATCGTTTCCATCCTACCCCTTTACAAATGTTGGGAGCGTGGATGAGCGTCACAAGGTTGGGTGTCAGGTTTTAGATCGTTAGAGAGGAAACTACCGAACGCGCTTCAGTAAAAACCAACATCTCCGCCTTGAGGCGGCTGGGCCAAGACAGGCAGTATACACGAGTAGCGATTGTACGCCCTCCCGGTTTGACGGCTCGGGATTCGTTATTGGAGCCTTAGCTCTTCCTTAATATCGTCTGCTTTAGCATTTGTTTCGTCCCTGCTATTTTGTCCCCACAATTTCTCTAGGCTTTTTGGCACCTCGCAAAGTCAGCTTCTGGATGAGGAAAATGAGTTTATCCTTAACAGGGCGGGCGAAAAGTGAAATCCTTTTTCTTAAATCCTAATATGAGAATGCGGTTCTTGGTAAAAATTTACATGCACCACGGCCAATTTATGTCAAAACACCCTCTATTTACCCTGGGCTTATTATGAAAACCACATAAAGCTCATACGGCAGGTGATAGATTTTCGCCTGGGGGAAGTCAGATTACGCTCTGCACACCTACAGTCTGGGCGCTTAGGGCGGACGGAGCGAAAAGCACAACCAGCCAGTGATGAGTATGGCTACTGGTCGAGTCGGTGGTCTTACGTCGCAACATGATCATATTTTAGAGGCTGGTGTGTGAGTTTGCACGCTGATTATCCTGAATCTTAGGATTGTTCATTCTACTGCGTTGCGAACTCAAGAGAGGATAAGTTGATGATACACAAAACGATCTGTAGAGCGTCGTGCATTTATAGAAGGTCCATTTATGAAAGGTCTGATTCACCACCAAAAAACGTAAAGAGCAAAGGGCGGTGGTGAAACCCATGCCAAAACATCAAAAAATCTTTTTAGGACTGTTTTTTCTGGCGAGCCTGCTTTTGGCGGGTTGCCAAACTCAGCCTCCCGAGATAGACGCTCTGGCCAGCAACGTCTCGAGCTTCACGCTCATGAACGCAGACACGGACAGACCCATCAGCGGTTTTGATCCCATGCCCGACGGGGCGACGCTCGACTTTAGCAAGTTGTCGACGCGAAACCTCAACATCCGCGCCAACGCCGGGAACGCAGGCAGCGTCCGCTTCGGGCTCGACGGCAATAAAAATTATAGAACCGAAAACAATGGACCCTTTGCCCTGGCAGGCAACAGCGGAAGCAACTATTTTGCCTGGACGCCGAGCGCAGGAAAACGTACCCTTACAGCGACCGCCTACTCCGGGTCCAACGCGAGCGGCCAAGCCGGTAAAACGAAGACGATCACCTTCAACGTGGTTAACGGTAGCGGCGCCTCGGGGTCACCGCCCCCCTCTTCTTCGTACAAAGACCTCGCGCAAATCCACGTCAACGTGAGCCGCGGCTCCGACAGCAACCCCGGCACCGCGGATAAGCCCCTAAAAACGCTTAACAAGGGACTTGAAAAGGCGCTGAGCAACCGCAGAAGCGGCAAGGGGACGCTCGTTCGCGTCTATCCCGGCACCTACCGCGAGTCGATTGACAGGTACGTCAGCTCCAGCGGCAAGCCTATCGTCTTCGAGGCGGTAGAGCCTGGCAAGGCCATCGTCTCGGGCGCGGAGGTGTGGACGGGCTGGAGCTGCTCGTCGGGCGTGTGCAGCCACCGCTGGCCCTACAACTGGGGCTCGGCTTCGACCAGCGACAGCAGCAAGAGCGCGCTCTCGCGCAGGCGCGAAATGGTTATTGTCAACGGTAAGAATCTAGATCAGACGCTGTCTAAATCCAGCCTCAAAGCCGGGTCGTTCTACGTTGATGAAAGAGCCGACAAGATCTTTGTCAAGCCCCCCAGCGGCGGCACCCTTTCCAACACAACCGTCGAGGTGTCAACGCGTGAGACGCTGTTTAGGACACCCAGGCTCAATGACTTGGTCCTCAAAGGTTTGGTGTTTCAACACGCCTCTTCCCACTGGAAACCGGCCGTAGAAATACAAACCCAAGAGGACGTGTTGCTTGACGGTGTAAGTATCAGGTGGAACGGCCACCAAAGTTTCAACATCTCGCTCGGTGACGACGTGACCTTTCGCAACACCTCCTGGACCAACAACGGCGGTGACTGGGGCGTATGGAAATCGCGCGACCTGCGCTGGGAAAATACCGAGGGCTCGTACAACAACTGGCGCGAAAAGCGGGGCCGGACGGGCGACTACAGCGGAAACGATGGCAAGTTCTACCACGCGCACGGTGTGACCATCCGCAACCACAAAGCGGTAGGCAACTATATGCACGGCCTCTGGCTTGACACCGACGTGAAAGATTTGGTTGTTGACAGGCTCTACGCTTGTAACAACTCTGCTTACGGCTTTAAGCTCGAGGCGACCATAGGGCCTGTAAAGGTTACCAACAGCACCATGTGCGACAACGGCCGGGGCGGCGTCGAGATCAACGGGGCGCACAACCTAACTTTTGAGTACAACACGATCGAGAACAACGATGACGAGCAGATGTACGTGTGGCAGGGGCCGAGGAGCTACACCGACTTCAGGAGCGGCCGCTCCTACACCCTGGTTCCAGAGAAGTGGTCAGTCAAAAACAACATCATCCAGGGTAGGGGGGACCAGTTACTGTGGAGATTTGCCGCCAACACGACGAACGCCAAAAAGCTCTACAGCTCTTCGACGCTCGACTACAACCGCTACGCCCAAACGAATAACAAGTCGACGTTTAAGAATGAGGGCTACGGTTTTAGCAGCTCTGGGGTTACGCTTGACGAGTGGCGCCGCAGATCGGGCAAAGAGAAGAACTCGAGCTTCTCCTCCCAACAGCGGTAAGCTTTAGCCACCACCAAGTTTAAGAGAGGGCCTGATTTACAGGCCCTCTTTTATAGTTCTGCCAACACACATGTTAATCACCGTGGTTTTGCTCGAGCGCTTTATCAAGAGGTCCGAGGATATCTTTCTCGAGTTCTTTGTACACCTTAGTGTCTGGCGTGATTAGCGGCGCAAGTGTTTGTCGCGCGAAAGCTTCGGGCGAATTTCCCCTCTGAGCCGGGTCGAGATTTAACTCCTTCTTGAATTTAGCCCAAAGAGAGTCCCTTACAGCCTTTACGTCATCAGCTTTTTCTTGCGGCAGCTCTCGCAGCTTCTTATTCTTGCACTCGATCAAAATGCCAGCTTTCTCTGGAAGACCTTCTTGAGTACAGAGCTTCTTGATAATTTCGTCAGCCCACAAGTAGTTCTCAAGGTCTCTGACCCTCAACACGTTTATTCCCTTTGACCGGAGCTTTTCTCTCTCCGCTTCTGTTCTTTCATCCCCGTCAAGTAAGCGCCATGTTTGCATTCCCTCAAAAAGCTTTTGAAAGATGCCAATAATTAGAAGAGGGTCTTTCTCTATCCCTGTCGCTCCTCCTAAGGGTATAAACTCTGTATCAGGCTTTTCGTTTTGGAAGATCGTTCGGTACACTTCAGCGTCAAAGGTGGGAGCGCGCCTAGAAGATTCGTGCTCAGGTTTGCCCTCACAAAAGACGACTTCTCTAGGCGCAACAAGGTCAGCAAGCTCGTCAAGCGCCACCGCAAACACGTGCTTCCAGAGTTGCCGCCCTGGTTCGGTGGGTTCCATAACAACCGGCTCATCAAAGTCATGGACCTCAGAATCAAAATTGAGAAAAGCCACCGTGCCTGGATTGTCGCGGTGAAGCTCCATCGCCCGCCGCATCATCCCTATCGAGTGTGTGGCAATCCAAAGCTGACAGTTCTCGGGAAGAATTGTGTAAAGCTCTTCTAAAAGTTTGCCTTGGAGGCGGGTGTGCATGTGCAGTTCCGGCTCGTCGATGCAGTAGATCGTGTCGTTATGATCCTCTTTCTCGATAATGAAGTCTAACAGCAGGTCGAAGGCCGCCTTTTCTCCTCCGGAAAGGTTTGCGTACCTGTAATCTCTGCTCGCCCCTCTTTTGAAAGTAAACGTGCCGTCTTCGGTAGGCATACCGACGCCTTGAAGGATTAGGTCGTCGAAAACTCGTTTCATAGAAGACCTGACTTGCCCTATCAACCCCTCACGCACATCTTTTACTTTTTTGGAGGCGTTCTCTTCGCTGAAAAGTTCTTTAACGGCTGTTGCAACCAACTCTTGATAGTTGCGCGACACTCGAGCTTCCAGGTCATTGAAATTCTTTGGATTGCGGTGGTCGTCGGATATACTACCCGGCCCTCTGACTTCCGAAGTTCCGAAGTCGGCCTCGTGCCGGTGTGCAGTTCTGAAGTAAAAGGCCCTGGAGTTGTGGTTATAGGACTGCTTGAGCTCGCTACCTTCTAAAAGGTAGGGATCATGAAATTTAATTTCCGGCTCCATATAGTTAGAACTGTAAGAAACATCTTTATAAAAATCTCTCCCACCACCGTTCTCATAAAAATAGACGTATAAACCTTCTAACAGCGATGTTTTTCCTGAGCCATTTGGTCCTACGAGGACGACAAGCTTGACATCTTTAGGCAAGCCTTGGACGGTTAGGTGGGAGAATTTCATGAAATTTCGGAGTTCTATTTTTTTGATTTTCACAGTAGCTGTTATTTTAACTCTTTCACAAAGAGCGGTAACCACACGGGTTATTTGAGATTTCTTATAACCCAACCCGTCATCCCCCTTTAAGCTGTCTTTAGCTGAGGGGAAACCCCGCCCCTCGGAGGCTATGAAACCTGTTCCGCAATTTGGGCGCTTGGAACAGGTGGAGCCAGTAGCGCAACCGGCCGAGGGTACGAGTGTCCTTAGTTCACTCTCCACCCAAACGCACCGTGTTGTCACCTTGACCGGGAAAAAGCCCTGTCAAATTTCACAAAGCGGGGTAAAGGAGAGAGCAAGTTGAAACACCCATCAGGTCACAAAAAAGTTCACCGGGTTACCAACGCAAGATTGAGTTCTTTTTTTGCGCTGTTGGCAGCTCTGACCCTTCTTCTCGCTGCGTGCGGAGGAACCCAGAGCGCGCCGCTCGAGGTGGAGCCCGAAGCCATCGTCAGGGATTTTGTCTTTAGTCGCTCCGCCAACCGCGCGGCGCCGGGCGTTCTAGACACGGCCGTCGTGTCGGGAAAGATTTACGTTTTCACCGCGCAAACCAGTGGCATCAAGAAGGTTGACTTTTTCTTCGACAACCCTCAACACTCGGGGGCACCTCAGCAAACCGAGCAGAGCGCTCCCTTCGATTTTGCCGGGGCCTCGGGCGACGCCGCCAACGCGCTCGACACGTCCAAACTTAAAGACGGTGTTCACACCGTTACTGGCGTGTTTAGCCTGAGCGACGGGAAAACGCGGGTGGCAACCTCGACCTTTTTGGTCAACAACAGCGGCAAGTGGAGTGACGCGCTGCTCGTGAGCGATACGCCCTCTCGTTTAGGCGGAAATCCGCTCGAGGGCCGGACGGTTGCGGGGAACGCTTACATTTATCTGGTGCCGCAAGCGCCTGCTTCACAAGTTGAATACTACCTCGACAACCCCAAGCGTTCCGGCACGCCACAGCAGAGCGAGAGATACGCATTTTTTGACTTCGCGGGCACAGCCCAGAGCGGCGAGGCCAACGCCTTTGACACACGCAAGCTGAGTAGCGGCAAACACACCATCACGGCGGTCTTTTCCACAAGCAAGGGACAGCAGGCGGTCAGCGCGTCCTTTACAGTTGGCGACAAGGCGAGCGGGAGCGCGCCCTCATCGCTCACGCTTTCTCTTATCAACGCGGACACAAACCAGCCCATAGCAGGTTTCGACCCCATCCCCGACGGCGCGATCCTCGACTTCAAGGCGCTAAAGACGCAGAACCTCAACATCCGCGCCAACGCCGCGGGGGCCGAGAGCGTCCGTTTCGACCTAGACGGCAACGTGAGGGTTGAGAGCAGCGTGCCCTACGCCGTGGCGGGTGACACGGGCGACAAGTTCAAGGCGTGGACGCCGAGCGTCGGCACTCATAAACTGGTAGCGACGCCCTACTCGGAAAACTACGCCAAAGGCAGCGCCGGTGCGTCCTTGACGCTCACCTTTACGGTCGTCCCGGGGAGCGCCGCCAACGTCACGCCCGCCCCTTCATCCAGATATGACAACCTCGAGCAGATCCACGTCGACATCAACCGTGGCTCCGACAGCAACCCCGGCACCGCGGATAAGCCCCTAAAGACGCTTAATGAAGGCTTCAAGCGCGCGCTTAGCAACCGCAGCAAGAACCGCGGTACGCGCGTGCTGGTCTACCCCGGCACCTACCGCGAAAGTATCGACCGCTACTACGCCAGCAGCGGCCCCCTCATCGTCTTTGAATCCGTCGTCCCGGGCGAGGCCATCGTCTCCGGCTCGGAGGTGTGGACGGACTGGAGCTGCTCCTCGGGCGTGTGCAGCCACCGCTGGCCCTACAATTGGGGCTTTGAAGGAACGAAGGACAGCAGCAAAACCATGCTCTCCCGCAGGCGTGAAATGGTTCTGGTCAACGGTAAGAACCTGGACCAGACGCTGTCCAAGTCGGACCTCAGCGACGGCTCGTTCTACGTGGATGAAGGCGCCGACAAGATTTTCGTCAAGCCCCCCCGCGGCGCTGACCTCTCCAGCGCGACCGTCGAAGTGGCCGTCCGTGAAAAGCTGTTTTCGACCCCCAGACTCGATGACCTGGTGCTCAAAGGACTGGTGTTTCAGCACTCCGTCTCCGTGGCGGTGCATATTCAGACCCAAAAGGACGTGCTGCTCGAGGACGTAAAGGTTCAGTGGAACGGCCACCGCAGCTTCCACCTCTCGCTCGCTGAGGACCTTACCTTCCGCAACACTGTCTGGACCAACAACGGCGGCGACATCGACGCGTGGAAGACGCGCAACTTGCGCTGGGAAAATACCGAGGATTCGTACAACAACTGGCGCGAGAAGCGGGGCCGGACGGGCGCGTACGACGGCGACGACAACAAATTCTTCCTCGCGCGCGGCCTCACCATCTTAAACCACAAGGCCGTAGGCAACTACTCTCATGGGCTCTGGCTCGACACTGACATGACCGATGTGGTTATTGACGGACTCTACGCCTGCGACAACTCCGCCTACGGCCTCAAGCTCGAGGCGAGCGTCGGCCCCATCAAGATCACCAACAGCACCCTGTGTAACAACGGCCGAGGTGGCCTCGAAGTCAACGGCACACAGAACTTGACCTTCGAGAAAAACACGGTTGAAAACAATAAAGACGAGCAAATCTATGTGTGGCAGGGTCCGAGAAGCTATTCGGACTTCGAGACTGGTCACGCTTACACCTTGTTGCCCGAGAAATGGTCGTTCAAATATAACGTCATTCAGGGCAAGGGTGATCAGCTGCTGTGGAGGTTTGCGGCAACCTCGGATAACGCGAGAAAACTCTACAGTTCTTCGTCGTTTGACCACAACTTCTACGCCCACACGGACAACAAGCTGGTATTCAAAAATGAGGGCTACGGTTTTGGAAATGGCGGGGTCACGCTTGACGAATGGCGGCGTAGGTCGAGCGGAGAGGGGAACTCGAGCTTTTCCTCGCAGCAGCGGTAGCATCTAGTCACTACAAGCAACAAGGACAAAAGAGGGCTTGATACCAAGCTCTCTTTTATGTTTGCCAAAAAATGCTCGGCTGGATGTTCTTGAAACTTTCACAGCAGGTATCTAGCGCGAGTGGGGTTCCGCCCGCACGTTACTGTCTAGGACAAAGTTTGAGGGGGATACCCGCGTCGGGTTTGCTTAACGTCGCTGAAAACCGCTATCTATTTACGAGCATCAGAACTATGAGCATCAGAACCGGCTTCGCGTTCTAGACTTCTGTTTGGGTACGGCAACCTCACCAAATTGTGCGCCTCCAGATAAACGCCTGCGCTTTTCAAAGCTCTCAAAAATACGCGCCGCACCCCGCACTCCGAATAGTAGGTGAGGTTCAAGAACCACGCGAAGAGCTATGACCGTTGCACATGCCTATGAAAGTAAAAATCTTACAGTAACGGTGGTGGCAAGATGGCGAACTCAACGCGGTAGGGGACCGGATAGGTGGTTTCTGCCGCCGGAAGGGTACTCGTCATGACGAAGGCAGCCAAAGCGCGGCGTCTTACACTTTTCATCATTACAGGGCTTTTCGTCCTTCTGGCCGCGGTAAGTGTCGCCCTATACGTGGCTTTCGCCTCCCCGCTGGTCAGGGCAGCCTTTGAGGGGCGGTCCTGGGGGCCAATCAACGAGCTCGTGAAACAACACCGCAGCTACGCCTCCCACTTTCGGGACCTGGCGTACTACCAGGCACGGGCGGCCATGCTTTTCAGGTTCTGGCTCCTGGCGCTCATCTTGGGGTACGGCGCGGTCCTGTCTTTCCTTTTCGCGCGGCTCGCACGCCTCTTGGCGCGTTATTTCAATGAGACGTCGCGCCCCATCAACCTGGAAATCTTCAGGATCGTTTTCTTCCCGTCGCTTATTATTTTCGTGCTCCGGGAGGCTCGAGCCGTCGAGTTCAGTTCACTTCCGCGAGATTTTTTGGTTTCACCCTTTTTGTTGGGCGCTGTGACCAAGTAGAGAACGTGTGGCCTCTTGCCGCCTATCCGACGTTCACCTATAAACCGAGTGCTACGGTAGAGCGTATGAGCTTTGTCAAGCTTTCGAATGACGGGGTTGAACAAGCGGTTGACCCTAAGCCTCTCCTCAAGCGTTACGGCGGAAGGTTCTGGACCATTACGAACCGGGTGATAAATATAAATGAGGGTCCGGCTCGGGACGCGCAACTTGCCGAGCTGTGGTCCGTCATCCAGAAAGACTCTCCTGACGTTTCTCCTTCAGAAGCGGGACGGTTTTACGCAGAGAACAGCTACATCGATCCAGTGCGATGGCCGGAGAACCCTATCAACCGCCGTTTGCTCGCCGAAGTCCAGCCCGAAACTTCGATTCGAGCACCGTAGATACGTGATACCACGGGGTAAGGTGGCGCGCTGCGCCTCGAGCTTGGGGGGCGGAGCCCCACCCTTAGTGCTTAAGAAAGTTACCTGGCTTTACGAACGCCCCGGCGCACTCAGTCTTGCCCCTAGAGGCAGCCGGTACCTCAGCCTTTGCGCTCCTCTTCGCGGCGCTCGGTCACGCGGTGGGCTGGCCCTTTCCCAAGGGTGGCGCGCAGAGCCTAGCGGACGCGCTCACTGCGCACTTTTGCGCCTTGGGTGGCAAGGTGCATACGGGGGTGCGGGTGCGGTCGCTTAGGGACCTACCCGAGGCCAAGGCGGCGCTTTTTGACGTAGGCCCGAGGCAACTTGGCGATTGCGGGGGAAAAGCTGCCACAGGGTTACCGGCGTGACCTGGAACGTTTCCGTTACGGCGCGGGGGTGTTCAAGCTCGATTATGCGCTGGACGGTCCTATTCCCTGGAGACGAGGCGTGTTTGCGCGCGGGTACGCTGCACTTAGGGGGCACCCTAAAGGAGATTGCCCAGTCGGAGCGCGAGTGGTCGCAAGGCATACCACCCACGCGTCCTTATGTGTTAGCGGCTCAGCAGAGTCTCTTTGATCCTTCGCGCGCGCCCGAGGGTAAGCACACGCTGTGGGCGTACTGTCACGTGCCCAATGGGTCCAAAGGTGACATGACCGAGGCCGTTGAGGCGCAGTTGGAGCGGTTTGCGCCGGGTTTCAAAGCGCGGGTACTGGCAAGGCACACCATGAACGCGACCCAAATGCAGGCTTACAACCCCAACTATGTGGGGGGTGACGTGAACGGCGGGGCGGCGGATTTGGTGCAGCTTCTTAAGCGGCCGGTGCTGCGGCCTCAGCCTTACAAGACGCCTTTGAAGGGTGTCTACCTCTGCTCGGCTTCCACGCCGCCGGGTGGGGGGGTCCACGGCATGTGCGGCTTCCACGCGGCTAAGCTGGCCTTGGGGGAGAGCTTCGGCGTTCATGAAGTTAAAGAACGCTCCGTGATGTAGTGCTTGCTTCATGCTTCGGCTACACCGTCCGCCCAACCCACAGTCCAGCCCATAACGGTTCTCCGCCAACGAGCGCCTTCAAAAGGCCTCGTTCTGATACAGCTCCTGAAGAAGCCCTTACTTCCGAGTCCACGTTGGGCTTGTCTGCCTTTTGCAGGCGTACCTCCTCGCGTATGAATATCCTGATAACAAATAGCATCTGGTTTGAGGGAGATGCAGGGGGAAAGTTAACGTGTGGGACGTAGTTTGTAAGATGATACCTGCGCTGAATACCCTCAGTTATTGTGCAAAACGCTGTGAGAGATCTGAGCACCGCCGCCCTGGCAACCTCTCCGGCCATGAGCGAGACCAATAGCGCCCGGCTCTACCCCAAGCAACCGCGAAGGCGTTCTTTTCTACTGTAGATAAACATGTTCTGCCGCAAGTTACCGCACCTCACGCCGACAAAGCCTTTTCATAGATACCCAAAAGTTGTGGGTAGTTCACCGCGGCTGTGTATTTGGCTTCGAACTCGGCTCGAGCAAGTTTGCGCACGTGCTCGAGCTCGGCCGGATGATCCAGAGCCCACACGACTTGCGCCGCGAGCGCCGCGGGGTCACCGGGTTCAAAGTGGAGGCCGGTACGCTTATGGTCGATGATGGACGCCATGCTCCCCAAACGGCTTGCGACCACCGGCAGACCCGCGGCGAACGCCTCGACTAAGGTCATGGGAAAGCCTTCGTACCACACCGAGGGGAACACAAGCATGTAGGCGCGGCTCATGAGGTTCAGTACCTCTTCCCTCGGCTGGCGACCGAGCCACATGACGCCGGGTGTTTCCTTGGCCGCCTTCTCCACCTCCGGAGCGAGCGGGCCGTCGCCTACAATCTTAAGGGGAACACGCGCGCCGAGCGTGCGCCACGCGGAAAGCAAAACCGACAGCCCTTTCTCTTCCGAGAGGCGTCCTACAAAGAGCGCGTAGTCTTCTCTCTTTCCAAACGCGCTCAAGTCCGAGTCAAGAAAATTGGGTTTAACAACGATTTTCGCCTCAGGCATTCCGCCCTCGACAAACTTTTCTTTTGCGAACTCCGTGAGGGCTATGTAAACATCGACCGCCGCGTCCCAAGTCCGGCGGGCGCGGTGGTACGTTAGCATGGAAGCGAGCACGCCGCTCGCCGCGTAGCTGTCCCGGTAGCAAGCGTGGACGACGCCGGGCCAGGGCGTCTTGCCGAGACAATCCTCACACACGTGACCGTCACGGCGGAAGGTCGCGGCCGGGCAGAGCAGGCGGTAGTTGTGAAGCGTCTGCACAACGGCGACGCCCTCGGCTTTCGCTGCGTAGTAAGCGGCGGGAGAAATGAGCGGCAAGGTGTTATGAATGTGAACCACCTGCGCGCGTTCTCGCCGTAAGATGGTGCGAAGCTGTTCGTAACTGGCGCTGTTCCAAATCGTGGCCTTGGCTAGCGCGGCTTTGCCGTAATGTGACACCTCGTCGTTATGAACGGTGTGGCGGTACACCTGATGACCGTACCTTTCGAGGAGTCGGCCCTCGGCGGCGAACACCTCATCCTCTCCGCCGGGCTGTTGGTAGTAGTTATGAACAAGAACGATTCTCACGGCTTTCCGCCCACCTTTAGAGGCCCGGAAGCGTTCTGCCGATCTAGAAGCACCATAATAATGATAAACAAGCCGAGTTCTATGGAGAACCAGTCGCCCGCGCCCGAATTTAGTACGGTGGCAAAGAGTATAGGCACAGCGTAGCTGTAGATGGGTGATTCCCGCCCCGCCAAAAGTTTGCGGCTCACGCCAAGGATCCACCGTAGCAGCATGACGAACCATAGGGCGAAGCCGATGATCCCGACGCCCAACGCCACTTCCAGAAAGCCGTTATGGATATACGCCGTACCGGCTCTTCCCAGGTCGGTAAAAACCACCCTCGAGCCGACGCCGAAACCGTAACCGGTGAGCGGCTGCTGCAGAAACGATTGCCAGCCCGCTGCCCACCAGCCGACGCGGCCTGTCAGGCTCAAAAAGAGCTCGTCGTTCTGCCCGCGCTTAAAAAACTCTAGGAAGGTGTCCAGATAATCTGCCACCACATAGGCGCCAACGGGCAAAAAGAGAAGGCTGAGCAAGGGCCGTCTCACCAGAACGAGCACCAAAGCGCCGAGCAAAAGGGCGGCCAGACCGGTTCGCCCCTCCGCCAGTACCGGGAAAAGACAGCCGAAACCGACGACCGTAAGCGCCAAAAAGCGCTCGAGCAAGGACAGGCCGCGTTCTATAGAAAACGCCAGAGCAGAGAGCGCTATAACGGCGCCGAGCCGAGCGATGACGTTCGAGGTCAGCGAGGTGAACCCCCCCCTCATGCGGTAGCTGTCACTCACCCACAGGTACTGTCTAAAATTTTCGGGGGAGACAAAGTAACCGACCAAGGATATGAAAAGTAGAACGGCGGCGAAGCTCAGCGTCAAGAAGAACAACCTTTTGAGCCGCCCCTCCGCCTCAGGCTGCGCCGCTGTGGCGAAAACAACAAGGAGCGCGACCGTCAACTCAAACACTTTGCCTGCCGTGGCGATCCTGCCGACGGACCAGATGGTTGAGAGAAGGGCAACCCCCACATAGGCCAAATAATGCTTGCTGACACCGCCAAACCATAAGCCGCGCTCCCCACTGAACCACCTATACAAGTTAGGAAGAACCAGCAGCAAGGCCACCGTGAGGAGGCCGAAGCGTATCATCTGCGCCGCTCCCAGGCTTCCGGAAAAGATTTGGTCGGGCGTCAGCGTGTTGATTGAGAGGGTAGCCGTCAACGCCAGCAACCACGCGACGCTTAGACGGTCGATAGAGCTTAGAAAGCTCCTCACAAGGCTTGTTGCGGGGGCAACGAGGTGAACCGTAAACACCCCAAGCGTAAGGAGCAAGCCCAGCCACCAGTACCCCATAACAACCGCGTAGGTCACGGTAAAAACGGCCACCACTGTGGAGGCCCCGAACCAAAAGGTTATGGGTGCCGGGCTTCTTTGAGTTTTTCTCATATCGTGGCCTACCTTAGTCTTTAAACTGACTTGGATCTGTTGTGAGGCTCTGTTGCTGTGAGGCTCTGTTGCTGTGAGGCTCTGTTGCTGTGAGGTTCTGTTGTTGTGAAGCGGTTGGCACCGTACCCGTAGCGGTTGACCCGGCTTACGTGCGCCGCACTACCGGCCTCCCGCCGCGTAACGAACTGCGGACACGAATTGGTCGACCATCTGGCTCATGCTTAGAGCGCTCGCAGAGCGTTTGGCCCCAGCCTTGAGTTGAGCCAACACTGCGCCATTCTGAAGCGTACGTTTAATAGCCTCGGCGTAGAGCCCGGCGTTTGGCTCTTTAATTAAAAAGCCGTTCTCGCCGTCGACAATGTAGTCGTATTCGGGGCTTTGCTCCACATCGTCTTGCGACGTGAGTACAGGTACGCCGTAGGCAAAGCCGTGAACGCAGGTCAAGCCCACGCGACCGGGGATGACCAAAAGATCTGAAACCAAAAAATATTTGGCCAACTCCTCTTCTTCAAAGATGGCACCCAAGAAAGATACGTTCGGGAGCTCTCTGGCCTGCGCCTCCAGCGCCTCGCGCATATGACCGTCTCCTATGATGAGAAGACGACACGGCACGCTTTGCTGGTTGAGCGTGCGCACCGCCTCGATTAAAACGTCCGGACGCTTGACCGGCAGGAGTCGACCCACGTAGAGAAGCACCGGGCAACTTAGATCGTGCTTCTCTCGGACGGCCTCTAAGTCTTCGGGGCAAACCCGTTCGCCCACCTCCATCAACAGCTCCGTATCCACGGTGTTTTTGCTGACAAAAATTTTTTCTTCCGGCAGCCCCGCGGCCACACATTCGTCTCGCCCGCGTTCGGTATACACAATAATCGCGTCCGCAGATCTCAGTAACACCATCCGCGCCCTGTCGCGCAGTGTACTTACGACTCTTCCTGTCATTTGAGGGCGGTAGCCGTACCCCAGGAGCACCAGCCTGAGCCCGGTCACGTTCCTGAGCCCCCACAAAACCCAGACGACCGCGTTGTGGACGATCTCCGAACAGACAGCGACGTCGAAGCGCCCGCCGAGCAGCGTCCGCAGGCCGGACTGCCACATCACCCGGGAGCCGCCAAAAGGCCAGAAATAGTTGCGGGTCCAAAAGCTCTCTACCGGGAGCTCCTGGCCCACCGACTGAACGCTGTGACCCTTGTTGCCTTCGCCATGAAAGCAAACGACGGTGACTTGTTCTTTTTGGGCCAGCCTTTTCAAAAAAGGCACCCGGTAACTCGGGATGACCGTCTGAAGCCAGGCGACCTTTAGAGGTTCTTTCATACGTTTGGGTACACCCTCTTATACACCTTTTACCTCTTTACAACTCAGGAGCAAACGACTCGGACTATTCGTGCTCATGCACCTGCCGGAGCTTAGATTTGGATTTTGCGCCTCTAAAAGAAGCGAGCCGCTCGGGCAATTGGAGTAGCTTACTATAAAATTTAGGACGAGAGTTGTGAATAAAGCGCCACGGAATGATATCTTGCACCACCTGCACAGGAGAGAAAGCCACCACAAAAAACCATAGACTCACCAGCAGCTTCTTGACAACGCTTTCGTCGGCGTACCGCCACTCGGCGCGTAAACATTTGAAAAGGAGACCCCACACGGTGTCGGACGGGGCAGGGTGTTGACGACCGTTAAGCCTCAGAGAGGCCAGCCGGTTGGTCATCGAGTAGGCGCTTCGGAGCGTCGGATCACCTTGCGCGGGTAGGCCCAACGCCTTGGCGTTTTCTAAGAGCAGCGACGACTTAAGGATATCGCGCGTCACGTTGCGGGCGAACCACTTTTTATTGATGGTGGAAACGGTGGATGTGTGTAAAAAGAAGCCGTTGTTCCCGTGAATGCGGTACATACCTAGCTCCTCGTCGATCGAGTAAATGTTCCCGTGTAAGGCCGCGAGAGGCACTAAGTACCCTCCGTCGGCTCCCGAACGGTAGGGCGCTTCTGGCATGGGCATAATATCGCCCAAAAAAGACCGTGCAAAGGCGTTGCCGCTGGTGGGTGGAGAGGTGTACTTCCCCGTCAAAAGCAGCGTTTGGGACACGTCGCCGTTGGGCATTTCCTCTTTTTGCAGGGGATGGGTGTCGGCCAGGGGGAGAGACTGTTGGTCACAGAGCCGCAGTCTAAACTGAAACTTCGTGTAGCCGTCCGCGCGGGCCTCATAAGCTTCCGCAACGCGCGCCGCCGCATTCGGATAGAGCAGGTCGTCGGAGTCTAGGAACATGACGATCTCGCCGCGGCTCCGCGCGAAGCCTGCGTTAAACGCCGAAGCCTGACCGCCGTTCTCCTTGAAAACAGAAACGATTTGGTCGCCGAACGCCTCAATCACCTCTCGAGAATGGTCGGTAGAGCCGTCGTCTACCACGATCACCTCTGTGTTGGCGTAAGCCTGGCTAAGTGCACTCTCGATAGCTTCATTTAGAAAGCGGGCGTAGTTGTAGTTGTCGATGATAATGCTTACGAGTGGCCTAGTCATCTTGCGACCTTTCTTTATACCTGACACTTTTTACACCTGACACTCTTTATACCTGACGCGAAGTGCGGACTGCTTAAAACCAATCTAAAGGAAAAAGGTCAGGGGCGCAGTGACGCGTATCATGTGGGCGGTTTTACTACCCAAACAAGCCGCGGAGTTTTCTCTGTACCTTGACCCTGGCGGTCGTGACGGCGTAGTCTAAGCGGCTTTTCTTGAGTAGGCTCCTGGGTTGACTTTCGGGATAGATCATTTCTCTCGTTTCGGTACAGAACACGGGTTTTTCCGCCTCCTTGGCGACGCCGATGGCGTGCTGCAGCGAGGGCTCGATAAGGAGGCGCGCGCCGGTCTTTTTATAGACTTTCGTTTTGTAGGCTGTACATTGCGCCGCGAGTTGGGCCTCGTCAGCGGGCTTCATCATGATGAGCTCTTCGTAACCGACTCTGTGGCGGGCGAGCCACGCCTGAATGGGCGCGCGGTACGTTTCGGGCTGGCACGCGACGAGCCAGCCTACGCGCTTGGTAGGCAGATGGAGCGGGTCCGCACGCGCGAGAAACGCCGCGAAGGCCGTTTCATCACTACGCTCTTCGGGCGAGGGCTCACGGTACAGCACGCCCTCTGTGACCATGCAGCTCATGGACAACTGCCCGTGATGCATGAGGTTCCACTCGAACACTCGAGGATAGGGCACGTGTTCGCAAAAGAAATCAACAACCTCTTCGGACCCCGGCATCATATAGACGGTTGCGTAACGAAGGATATGCGGAAGCCTCGCCTCAACCAGTTCCTTTTTGGTGGCCCTCAGTTGGTTGCCCGCCCCTACGCTGTCGTCTACTATCAAAACGTTTCGTTTGGTGGCAAGAAGGTCGCTCGCCTGTTTTTGCTTGACCCGGAACCCCCCGGAGAAAAGTCGGCCCTCCACCAACCCCTCCACGTCCGTGAGAGGAAGGTTGAGGTGTAGAGCCAGTAGGCTAGCGGGCAGCAACCCGCTGCGCGGTATACCGACCACCACCTCCACGTCTCTAGGGAGCCGGGTTGCTAGGCTCACAACCTGCTCATTCAGATCGGCTACACTCCTATAACTCATACGCATATCATCACCATAGTGTAGAATCTACTACATCCTTTCTCGAAGTCCCCGGTATTGGATACAGACCCGGTACCAGGTACAGCCTAAGTAAGAAGCCCCACTTTGTGGCGGACCCGGCTTCCGCAAACCACAACTCAATTACGGATGAATCTTCATGGACGGCTGGCAAATATCAAGGACTCACGCTGGGGTATCCTTTATTCTGGCTTGCCAAAATAGCGTTCAGGCGCATGTGTAGAATCTATAGACCTTGTCGCCAAATCTCCCTCGACTTAATTCGGTACAAGAGTCAAATGCACGAGTTGCCTTTCGGAGGAGGCCCTTGCAGCGGCACTGCGGGCTAGACGGTGGGCTAGACGGCGGGCTAAACTGCGGGCTGGACCGTCGGCTAATGTTTGCCAAGATACCGTAGGCCGAGGAGCAGATACCTTAGCGGGATCAGGAGGGCTTTGGTTTGCAACGTCCAGGCATTGCTCCGCCTTAGCAGGAGCAAGGAAGAAAGGTAACCCGCCCCTACCTGCGCCGCAACGGTTGCGATAGCGGCGCCCACACCCTCATATTGGGGAATGAGAAGGAGATTGATCCCCACGTTGATAATCACGCCCAACGCCGAGGTCACGAGGGAAAACTTTAGGAGGCCGTCGTTTAAGAGCTGTCTACTCCGGGCGATGGCGATGTACGAAAACAAGTTGGCCCAAATGTAGATGACGAAAATAGGCGTCGCGGCGGCGTAGCCTTGCCCGTACAGGCCCAGAATGAACATGGGTGCCAGAGGCACAGCAACGAGGATGATCCCGTAGGCTATGGCGGCGTTTACGTCGTAAAACTGCTGCAAACGCTCCGTATATATTTTCACGCCCTTCTCCTTGCTCTTGACGAGCGCCGGAAAGAGCGACGAGGCGATCACGAGAGGGACGAAAGCGCTGTAGTCCACCAGCCGAGAAACGGACGTATAAATGCCTACTGCCGCGTCCCCGGACATTTCCCCCAGCATGATGACGTCGACGCGCATGTAGATGAGGACCATCAGGCTCGAGAGCGCGAGCGGCCAACTGTCGCTCAGCAGGTGCTTGGCGCGCGTTATACTCGGGCGCCAAGCCTTGAAGCTGTGACCCCTCCTTCTATAGTTGAAAGCCAGCCCGACAGCGGTGAGGACGACTTCTAAGAGCAGAGCAACGGCGAAGTATACGACGGGTGCCCCGAGCAGTATCGCGGCAACCTTGAAAATGTTGGCGAGAACATACGCGGTGCTCTTTGACCACACCGTGTACTTCGAGCGGACCTGCGACTGAAACCACAGGTCTATAACGAGCCACGACTGAAAAATGGTTGAGACCGAGATAATAGCGACCAGCCAACGCGCCAGCACGTCCCCCGGCCTCAAAAAAGATACGATCACCACGCTCATGATCACCACGAAAACGCTGCCAAGGAGTCTCAGCCAAAAGGCCGTGCCCAAAATTTCCTCTTTGGCCGAGGGTTCCTTGACGATGTCGCGTATAACGATATCGGTCAGGCCCAGGGTGGTAAAGGCGCCGAAGAGCGCAACAAACGTCGTGGCGTAGTTGAGAAGCCCGAAATCCTCCTTGCCTAAGTAGCGAGCCACCCAGGCTCCTATCAGAAGACCCAGCACCACCCTAAGGAGGTGATCAAAAAAGAGCCAGCTCATGTTCGATAAAATCTTTAGAAGCTGTGGGCGACGCTCAACGCGTTCACGGACAAAGGGGGGCAGGTAACGTAAGGGTGCGGCGACCGCCTCTTGTTGGTTCATATTTCGTTTGCCATTTGAACATTTTCCACGTTTATCCCCCTGGGCAGGACAAAATCTAGAGGCCATTATAACGGCGTGGGGCGCTTTCACTTGTTATAAAGTCGCACAGCGCCCCTGTGGGTTCGCTAACACCTACATAATTTTCACTGAACAGTTCCCGCTCATACGTGAAAGAGCCGTTTTTGATTTGGGAAAGTGGCTGCCCCACGCCAATACTTACTTTCTGTGCTTTGAACCCGCCTGCACACGGGGCTGTCCCGCCAAAAGCTCGTAAAACCGGATGTCCGAGTCTCTGGACAGCCTCTTTTGTTTCGGGTAAGATGTGTAAGGCCAGTAAAAAGAGTATGAAAAACTCCACTGTATATAAATTTTTTCACATGAGCAAGTCGTGAGATTATACCCAATTTCATTAAGTTGCGCTGTGAAATTTTTTGTTACAGTGCCTCACAATGTCTTTGTCGCGTCTGCTGTATATCCTTTTGCCCGTCCTCGCGCTCTCCGTTACCGCCGCCCAGAGCCTCGAGATCACGGTCAAAGCGGGAGACACCCTCTGGAGCCTCGCGGAACGTTACAACACCACCGTGGACGCCATCTTGAACACGAACGGCCTCACAGGGCAAGACCTCATTCCGGGCGCCATCCTGAAAATTCCGGACGACGCACAGCCCACGCAGTACACGGTCAAGGCGGGCGACACGCTTTACGACGTGGCGACCGCTTTTGATCTGTCGGTCGACGACCTTATCGCGCTCAACGGGCTCAACGGCTCGGGGCTCAGCGTGGGGCAGGTCCTCTTGCTCAAGGCGTCGGGCGACGTTGCGCCGCCCCAGCCGCTCACGATCACCGTAAAACCGGGCGATACCCTCTGGGCCATCGCCGCCGAATACGAGGTCAATTTGGCGACGTTGAGCAGTGCCAACGGCCTCAGCAAGAGCAAAGTGTTGCAACCGGGCGACACGCTGCTCATCCCCGGACGCTACGCGGACGCCTCTACCGCCGATCAGGGGGGCGCGGCGGCACCCGCCGTCACCGTGGCCGCGGGAGAATCGCTTTCGGTCATTGCGGCGCGCCATAACACCACGGTATCGGCGCTCATGGCGGCGAACAACCTGCGGAGCACAAAATTGTTCGTCGGGCAAAAGCTTCACGTCGTGGCGGCAGCAGACCTTTTACCCGCGACCACGGGGACGCCTGGGTTAGGCGCGGACGTCGTCATGGTCTGGCCGCTCGTCGGCGCGGTTACTTCAAAATTTGGCTACCGCCAGCTCCGCGGCTCGCCCAACCACACGGGCGTCGACATCGACGGCAACACGGGTGACTCCATCATGGCGGCCACGGCGGGCACGGTCACCTTTAGCGGCTGGCGCTCGGGCTACGGCAACCTGGTCATTATCCAAACGGGCAACGAAGAGTATTACTACGGCCATGCGTCGGAGCTGTGGGTCGGCGCGGGTGAAACGGTTGAGATGGGGGAGATCATCGCGCTGGTCGGCAGCACCGGCTTTAGTACGGGTTCGCACCTGCACTTCGAGATACGCGTGGACGGCACACCCGTCGACCCGCTGCCCGTGCTCGAGCAGCAAGCGGTAAAGCCTTAACTTGTAGAGCCATAAGTCAAAATCCAAACTGTGAAGCCTTAGATATCACGTTTTCGCCGTCCCGCTGTAGGGTGGCGCAACCGTGACCGACCCTGTCGTGACCAGTCCTGTCATGCTCCTCGAGGCGCACTTCGGCTTCCGCAGCTTTCGGCGGGGTCAAGAAGAGGTCATCAAGGCGGCTTCAGAAGGTCGGGATGTGCTCGCCGTGATGCCCACGGGCGCGGGCAAGTCGTTGACTTATCAGCTTCCTGCGCTTTCAGCGCCCGGCCTCACCCTCGTCGCAAGTCCTCTTATCGCGCTTATGCAAGACCAGGTCGAGGCGCTCGTCCGGCGGGGCATCTCCGCGGCGGCGCTCAACAGCGCGCTGAGCGAGGAGGAACAGAAACGGGTGCTCATCAACTTGCCGCGCCTCAAGCTGCTCTACCTTTCTCCAGAACGACTCGTGTCCCTTGTGTCTCGAGGCGTGTTCGACCGGGTGGCGGTGAGTCGACTCGTGGTCGATGAAGCGCACTGCCTCTCCGAATGGGGCCACGATTTTAGACCGGACTACCGTCTGCTAAGCCGCGCCCGCTGCGAGCTTAGAACCAGCCTTGACGGTAGCTCTGAAGAACGCGGCACGCCGCCCGTGACCGCGCTCACCGCCACGGCGACGCCCAGGGTGCAAGAGGACATCATTACGACGTTGGGACTTACCCAGCCCGTGCGGGTCAACACCGGCTTCGAGCGTCCCAACCTCGCCTACCGCGTGCTAAGGGTGGCGGGGCCGAGCGCCAAGGCGGGCAAACTCAAGGCGCTACTGACAGAAGGAGAGGGAATAGGTCTCGTCTCGGGTCTTATTTATGTGGGCACCCGGCAGGACGCCGAGGAGGTGAGCGCGTGGGTAACGTCCTGGGGTTTGCCCTGCGCCCCCTACCACGGAGGTCAGGACGCCCAAACGCGCCGCGCGGTGCAAGACGCGTTTATGGGGGGGCGGCTGCGCGTGGTGGTGGCGACGAGCGCCTTTGGGATGGGCGTCGATAAACCCGACGTGCGCTTTGTGATTCACTACCGGCTGCCGGGCACCTTAGAGTCCCTCTACCAAGAAGCGGGCCGCGCCGGGCGCGACGGCGAGAGGGCCGTGACGACGCTTCTCTATACGCCCGAGGACCGGGCGCTCCAGGCGTGGCTGGTGGAAAGCTCAAGCCCCAGCGCGCTCGACCTAAAAAAGCTCTACCTGGCGCTGCGGCAAGGGGCGGGAGCCACACTCAAGGTGAGAAACTTAGCACGTGACCTTGGACTGAGCGTCGGCAAGGTGCGGCAGGGTCTCACGGCGCTCGTGGAGGAGGAAGTTTTAGCGCCCTTTCAACCCGAAACGGGGATGCTGGAGGCGACGCTGCTGCCGCCTTACGACCGGAAGGTGCCCGCCTTTGACATGCGCAGGCTCGAGGCCCACACGCAACGACGCTACGCGCTGTTAGAGGCGGCGCACGCTTACGCCGAGCGAGCGCGGTGCAGGCGGGAAATGCTGCTCGAGTATTTTGGCGACAACGCCAGCTCCGACCCCTCGTGCGGCTGCGACCGCTGCCGACCCGCGCGCCCGCCCCTGAGCGACGACGACCGCGCCGCGC
Source organism: Trueperaceae bacterium (assembly GCA_965214405.1). Taxonomy (GTDB): domain Bacteria; phylum Deinococcota; class Deinococci; order Deinococcales; family Trueperaceae; genus CBDCCT01. The sequence goes on along the minus strand of OZ243956.1, from coordinate 2,223,112 downwards.
TGCACCTTCTTTCGCGTCACCCGCAGCCTCTGGAAGGGGCGGTTCGGGCGTTGCAAAAGGGCGCGCTGGCCCACTGGCAACCCGAAGAGATTCGCGCGTTGTTAAACGAGCTTGTGGAGTATGGGGAACTCGAGCCCGTTCGCGGAAAACTCAGGCTAAGTTCGCCTGGACAGGATGCCTTGAGCGTCACACAAAACCATACACAGCCTCATAAACTCACCCTTTAGCCCCTCTCAGGGGGTAAACTGGCCTTAGAAACCTACTGGAGACCTACTTTGCACCTGACCGTCATCGGAGACATTCACGCACAACGAGCTAAATTTTGGACGATGTTACGCGAGGCGGGTCTCGCCGACGAGGCAAACGCGCCCACAGAACGCCTGAAAGACCCCGACACCAAACTCATCTTGCTGGGCGACCTCGTTCACGCCAAGAGCCGCGAGCGCTACGCCGAGCTTACGCACGCGAGCCGCTACGACGAATACACCCCTGAGCACCGGCGCAAGGCGGAAGAGGCGCAGGAGGTTTTTTTGTGGGAGGTAAAAAGATTTTATGACGCGCTGCCTGCGGGGCGCATGGTCATTTTGATGGGCAACCACGACTTTAACGCCGTCACGCCTACTCAAGGCCCTTTACGCACCGACGAGGTCTCGCACCTCGAGTGGAAAGAGGGGCGAGCGCTCCCCGACGAGCTGCGCGCCTGGATGGAGAGCTGGCCTTTTGAGAAAGTTATTGAGGGCGTCCACTTTGCGCACGTTGGCCCGCTGCCAGAACACAACCGCTACGACAACGCGTTTTACCTAGAGAACCGCCGCCGCTGGATTTATGAGGAGCGCGATTTTCTGGTCAATACGCCCTACCGCATGGGCGTCTACGGCCACACCCCGGTGCGCGGCGGGGTCAACTTTGCCTCGCGGGGCCGCGCGCTCCTGCTCGACACCAACGGCCACGGCGACGAGTACGCTTACTTAGAGATTGACGTAGACGACTCGAGCTACCGCCTCAAAATGCGCGGCCTCGTCTTCGACGAACTCGTCCGGCGCTAAACGCGAAAAACCGACACTGCTTCAGGTAGCAAGGAGCATATAAAGGATTTGGAGAGAGTAACTAACGAAAGCCTAGAAAGCTTTCGACTTTGCTTTTTACTCTCCCCTTAGGACTCCCCCAGCATCCTTATGACGCAGACACTTAGGAAACCTCCGCCCCCACGGGCACGAACATGACCCAGTGCTTAAAGGGCGTGAGGTCGATGGGGCCATCTTCGCCAATAAAGGTAAAGCCGTTTTCGGGTGTCCAGGTGCCCGTAATTTCCTTGCCGCGCAAGTAGAGCGTCGCGTCGCCGCCGCGTAGCGGGATGTAAAGTCGCCCCTCCGGGTCGTTGGGCTGGGGTTGGGCGATGATGCGCGCCACCACCACTGCGTCCACCACCACCGCGTCACCCGAGGCGTCGCTGGCGTCCTGCCCCATGCGTTGCCAGCGGTAGAGGTTGAGTTCGGGGAGGTAGCGGAAGCCGCTCGAGTACGCCCCCGAAAACGCTACCGACACCTCCCCCGCCGCCTCGGCTTCGTCACTTGGCTGGTAAATTTCGCCCTCGACCGTTTGGGGGCCGCCCAGGGAGAGTCGGTTGACCGCGTCGCGCAAGGAGCCGCCGCTCGAGTAGAGGTTATAGGGGGCGCTCCGGCCCGGCGCGCGCGAGAAGAGGTCACCCCGGTCAAAGGCGTTAAAGGTCCGGGTGCGCGTCCGGGCGATGTCGGTAATCGCCGCGGGCGAGCCGCCGTCGTGAACGAGCACGCCGCCCAGGTTCCGCGCGAGCTCGACGAAGTAGTCGCGGGCGCTGCGCACGGGTCCCACCGGACCGGGGTCCGCGCGGTCATACACGGTCATGAGGCGGGTTAATCCACCCTCGACGGGCATCTCAAAGATGGCAGAGGCTTCGCTCAAGCCCGACTGCGGATAGCCGTTCACGTTGTCAATAAGCACGGCTAGCGGCTGGGAGCGCTCGGTGCGGTAGGTCTCGAGCGGCGGCGCGCCCGTTGGGGTTTGACTGTCAGGTGCGGCCGCCGCACCCAGAGCCGAGGCTTCCGCCTGCGGCTGGGCAGTGGTCTGGCCCGCCTGAGGCGCGTCGCCGCCTGTTTCCCCTTCGGCGCTTGCAAGGCTCTGCGTTGGCGGGGCTTGAGGTGCGGGAGCGGACTCCGCTGTCGGTTGTGAGGCGGCTTCCGCAGCCGCTTGCGCAGCCGCTTGGGCGGCGAGCGCAAAACGGTCAACATCGACCGCGACTTGAGGGGTTGGCACAGGCCGCGCTTCCTGCGCCGCGGCCTCAGCAGCAGCCGCGGCGAGCGCGAAGCGGTCAACCTCCACCGCGACCTCGGGGTTTGGGACGGGTTGGGCCGTGGCGACCTCGAGCTGCGGCTGGGGTTGCGGTAGCGCCTGAGCCGCGGCGACCGCGGTTTCTACCTGAGGTTGCGGCAGCGCCTGCTCGGGTGCCGCCGACGCTTCAATCTGCGGCTGGGGCAGGGGCTGCGCGGCGGCTACAGAAGTCTCGATTTGGGGCTGAGGCGTCTCGCGCGCGGCGGTCACGGACGTCTCGACTTGCGGCTGCGGCACCGCTCGAGCGACCGACGTTTCGATTTGAGGCTCGGGCAGGGGACGGGCCGCCGCCACTGCGGTGTCTACCTCGGGCTGAGGCAAAGGCTGCGCCGCCGCCACGGTAGCCTCAACTTGGGGCTGGGGCAGCGCACGCGCAGAGGCAACAGACGTCTCGACCTGCGGCTGCGGCACCGTCCGCAGGGGAACGTCTACATCAACTTGAGGCTGCGGTATCACGCTCTCAGCCACCACGGATGTTTCCACTTGGGGCTGGGGCACCGCCCTCTCGGACGCCACGGAGGTTTCGATGGATGGTTGGGGCACCGCTCGAGCGACCGACGTCTCAATCTGAGGTTCTGGCAAAGGCTGCGCCGTCGCCACCGTGGTTGCTATCTGCGGTTCAGGTAGCGGCGCTTCGGACGCCACCGCCATTTCTATCTGCGGCTGCGGCACCGTACGCGTGGGCGCAACCTCAACATTAGGCGTTGGCGTGACAAGGCGCGCGGGCGGCGCTTCGGCGGTAATGTTGGGCGTGGGGAGGGGCACGGCAGGGGCGAGCGGGGTAGGCTCGAGCTGCACCTCGTCCACCTCGGGCAGCGCGGCGCTGGCGGGCGCGGGGGCTTCAGCGGTGGGGGCCGGGGCTCGAGCCTCGGGCGTAGGCGGTGCAGGTGGAGGCGTAGCAGCCACGTCCGTCTGGGCGGCTGCGGGCGGCGCTGGAGGAGGTGCCGGAGTTGTTTCCGTCGGAGGCGTTGTTTCCGCTGGCGTTGTTTCTGGTGGGGGCGTTTCCGCTACGCTCGCCTCTTGCGTGGGCGCATCCTGTGCTTGCGGCTCCGGCACGTTTGCCTGCGCCTCGGGCGCTTCGACCTGCGGGGTCGGCGCGGGCGGCGTGGGCGCTTCGGCGGTAGGCGCGTCGGTGGGCGTCTCGGCGGCTTCGGGCGTGCCCACGTTGATGACGATAAAGGTTTCTCTGGGCCTCGTCTGGGGCAAAACCACAAACCACACGAGCAAGAAGAGCGCGGCAAGGTGGATAAACAGCGACAGCAGGAGCGCCCGCCGCTTGTCCGGGTCGCCCCAGAAGCTCTTGTAGACCCTTACCCGCCCCCTGTTAAATTCTTCAGTCGTCATAGTTTCGTCACTCTATCAGCGTGTGGGCGAAAGCACCGTTATTAAGACGTTTTTATAAAACATTATCGTGAGATCTAGCCCCCGCCCGTCGCAATGGCAATGTTACGCGCGCCCGCCTCCTGGATAAGGCTCATCACCCGCACGGGCAGCCCGTACTGGACGGACTGGTCGGCGCGCAGGACCACCGTGTCGCCGCCGCTTTCCGCCAGCACCCCCCTAAGCGTGTCCACAAGGTTGTCCTCACTCACTTCGGTGCCCGCGACAAAAATCTGACCATCGCGGCTTACCGTAACGGTGGGCAGGTCTGAACTCTGCGCCTCGCTCGTCTGTGAGGCGGGTAGTTCGACGGGGAGGCCGGACTCGAGCGTGATAAAGGTCGTTGACACCATAAAAAAGATAATGAGCAAAAAGACCACGTCGACCATCGGCGTGAGGTCGAGCGAGAGGTCTTTGCGCATCGCGCGGCTAAGACGTCTTGAGCGGCTCATACACGTCCTCTCGCAAGTTGACCGGCCCGCCGCGCTCCTCGCGGCGCGCGCTCACGACCTGCACCACGTTGCCCATCAGCTCCTCGCGGCGGCGGTCGATCTCGATAAGGATGTTGTCGACCCGGTTCGCCAAGTAGTTGTGACCAATCAAAGTCGGGATGGCGACGATAAGCCCCGCCGCCGTGGTCACGAGCGCCTGACCGATGCCGTCGGCCAAGGCGGCGGGATTGCCCGTGCCCTGCTGCGAAATCTCGCTAAAGGCGATGATCATGCCTGTCACCGTGCCCAACAGCCCCAAGAGCGGCGCGATTTGCGCGATGGTTGCCAGCGGCCTCAAGCCCTTGGTGAGGCGCTGCTCCTCCTCCAACGAGGCCTCCTGAAAGGCCGCCTCGACCGCCGAACGCCCGTAAGGGAGCCTTAATAGGGCCGACTTGAGCACCCTCGCCACCGGCCCGCCGTGGTTCTCGCAGGCGCTCAGCGCGGCCTCCAAGTCGCGGTCGCGCACCGCCGCGTTCACCCGGAGCATGAGCCTATCCGCCTCGACGCGCTCGCGCCCGAGCTTCTGAAGCCGCTCGAAAAAGAGGTAGAGCGCGTAGAGCGACACGATGAGAATGGCGATGAGAACCGGACCGCCCGCCAGAATAAGATTCATAGATGCTCCCCGCCGTACCGTTCAGCCGTGAGCCGTGAGGTCATAAAAGCGCCCTCAGCGGAACCTTCCTCCGCCATGAGCGTAAGCCCACATTCAAATTTGTAAAGTTTCTCAACCCTCGTAAAAACATAACTAAACATATGGTAAGGCGTGCGCGGTTTAGGCGCATGAGAGGAGCTTCACACATGGCTTTCTGCATACCGCAGCTACCCTACCCCGTTTAGACGCCTCAGCCGGTATTACGCATACCCGCCGCCACCCCGAGCAGGCTCACCAGTACCGCGTACTCGAGCCCTTCACGCTCCAAATCCTCTTCAGGCAGCGTGCGCAGGCGCCTCAAGAGTTCTACCTGCAAGTAGGAAATGGGGTCCACATAAGGGTTACGGAGGGCGATGGTGCGCTCTAAGGTGGGGTCGTTCTCGAGCAGCCCCCCGCCCGTCGCGCGCCCCACCGCCTCGAGGCTGAGCCCGTACTCCTCTCGAATCATCGGCCAGAACGTATCGCGCAAGGGTTCGGAGATGAGTTCTAAGTACGTTTCAAACACCCCTAGGTCCGCCTTGGCTAAGCTCATCTGGGCAAAGTCGATGACAGTTTTGAAAAAGGGCCAGTCGCCGTACATATCTTTTAGCAATGCGTCGTCTATCTGAGAGAGCCCGCTCCCGAGCCCGTACCAGCCCGGCAGGTTGGCGCGGCACTGCGTCCAGGAGAACACCCAAGGAATCGCGCGCAAGCCCGAGAGCGAACGTTCCCCGCCGCGCCGCGCGGGCCTCGAGCCCACATTGAGCCGCGAAATCTCTTCGATGGGCGTGACGGTGTGATAGAAGTCAAGAAAGCCGTCCTCCTCGAGCAGCCCCCGATACCGTGCCTTGGCCGCCCCCGCCGCCCTTTTTAACGCCTCACGGTAGCGCTCCGGCACCTCCTGCACGGGGCCGCGCGCGTCTCGAGCCGACGAGAGGATGAAGGCGTGTGCAACTTGTTCCAAATGCCGGTGCGCCAAATCGGGGTCGGCGTAGCGGTCGCTCATCGCCTCGCCCTGCTCGGTCAGCCGCATCCGCCCGCCCAGCGAGCCGGGGGGCTGCGCCAGAATCGCCTGACCCGTGGGTCCGCCGCCGCGCCCAATCGAGGTGCCGCGCCCGTGAAAGAGCCGCAGCGGCACCCCCGCCTCGCGGCAAGTCGCCGCCACGCCCTCCTGCGCCTCATAAAGCGCCCAGTTGGCGGCCAAAAAGCCCGCGTCCTTGTTCGAGTCAGAATAGCCAATCATCACCTCTTGAACGCCGCGCCGCTCGAGGTGTTCACGGTAGACGGGCAGGGCGAAGAGTTCGCGCAAGACTCCCGGCGCGGCCTCCAAATCCGCCACCGTCTCAAAAAGGGGCGTCGCGTCGATGTCGCTCAAGCCCGCCTGCTTGGCAAGGACGAGGGGCTCGAGCACGTCCGACACCCCTTCCGTCATCGAGACGATGTAGCTACCCGTGGCCTCCGGACCGTAGTGCGCTCTCACGCGCCGGAATACGGCGAGGGCCGCGAGCGCCCGCCGCGTGGGTTCCTCTAAAGGCGCGTCGGGTGGGGCGAGGGGACGTTTGGAGGCGAGTTCCGCCGCCAGCAGTTCCACCCGCTCAGGCTCTGAGAGCGCCGCGTAGTCTTCACACACACCCGCGTAGCGCAGAAGGTCGGCCATCGCCGCCTCGTGAACCTCGGAATGCTCGCGCAAATCCAAGGCCGCCAAGTGAAAGCCAAAGGCCGCCACCCGGTAGCGGTCCGGGCGCACGAAGGCCGCCGCGCGAGCGTCCCCACCCCCCCGCAGCGTCTCCTCAATAAGCGACAGGTCGCGCAGGTAATCCTCCGCCGTGTACTCGCCCGCGCCGTTCTCGCGTTCATGAGTCAAGGCGCGGTGCATGTAAAAAAGCTTCTGGCGGTAGGGTTCCTCCGCAAAACGTTCAGGCCCGCCCTGCTCGGCTTCTAATGCCGCCAAATCCTCCTTAAAAGCTTCCGTCAGTTCTACTCGAGCTTCCCACTGCGACAGCCTTTGCACGAGCGCGTCTACATCTAATATATGCCGCTCCAACGCCAGGAGCGATTGCAAACGGTACGCCTCGGCGGTGGTCGGTGGGGTCACAAAGGGGTTACCGTCGCGGTCGCCGCCTATCCAGGAGCGGAAGCGAACCACGGGCGGCAGCGGCGCGCGCCCGTTCTCAGATTCGTCTTTGTAATAGAGCGCCAGCGCGCCCTCCAAATCGAGCATGAGCGTCGGCACCGCCTCGAGCAGGGAGCGCCGGAAGTAGTAAAGCGCCCCCTTGACCTCGTCCACCACGCTCGGTTTTTGCGAGAAAAGCTCGCGCGTCTCCCACAGCGTGGCGATTTCGGCCAGGATTTCCTCCTCGAGCCTCCCTAACGCCCCGGGCGAGAGGTCGCGCTCGCCGCGCTGGCGTAAGGCGGAGGCGACGCGCTCGAGCTTGAGCCGGACCGTGGTGCGCTTGACCTCGGTGGGGTGTGCGGTCAGGGTGAGCTGGATGTCCAGGGTCTCGATAAAGCGCCGCGCCTCCTCGAAAGACCAGCCGCCACTTTTAAGCGACTTGACCGCCGCCGCCACCGACTCGGAACGTGGGTGCTCTAAGGTCGCCTCCCCTTCGCGCAACCTGTTCACGCGCACGCGGTGGATTTCTTCGGCCAGGTTGATGAGTTGGAAGTAGACGGTAAAGGCCCGGAGGAGTTTTTCGGCTTCGTTTAGGCTGAGGCTCGAGAGCAGGTCTTTCAACTCCTCGCGCCCCTCCGCATCGGGTTCGGCCCTTAGACCCTTGGTAAGCGCGCGCACCCGCTCGACAAGGTTGAAGAACCTTTCGCCCTCGAGTTCTCGCATCACCGTTCCCAAGGCGCTGCCTAAGAAATCTACATCATCGCGCAGCCCCCTAAACCGTTCGCGGACTTCTGCTTCTGTCTTCTTTACGGACGCGCTACTCATGCGTTCCTCCCAAGCCCATCTCTCTTCGTGATTACTCCGAGGCCGCCCACTGAATACGTTCAATCTTGGTCGCCCGGTTGCCCGAAAGCTCGAGGCTCACCGCCCGCACCTCGCCCGAGCCCTCGGCGGGTTTGTAACGCTGCGGCAAGCGGGTGGTAAAGCGGTAGTGAACCTCCTCAAAGCGCATCCCGATGGCCGAATCCTGCACCCCCGTCATGCCCACGTCGGTGATGGTCGCGGTGCCGTTTGCTACCCGCTCGTCGGCGGTCTGGACGTGCGTGTGCGTGCCCACCATCGCCGCGGCGCGCCCGCGCAGGTGGTAGCCCATCGCCCGCTTTTCGCTCGTGGCCTCGGCGTGGAAGTCGAGGATGAGGGGTTCGTTAGCGGGGAGGGTCTCGAGCACCCCGTCCACCGCCCGAAAGGGACAATCCAGCGGGTCCAAAAAAATCCGTCCCATCGCCTGCGCCACCGTGATGCGCTCGCCGTTACGCGCCTCGAAAGAGGCGTGCCCGAGTCCCGGCGTGCCCGGTGGGTAGTTCAAGGGCCTGAGCAGCCGCGGCGTCTCCTCGACTAGTTCCAGCGCCTCCCGCTTGTCCCACGCGTGGTTGCCGAGCGTGACCACGTCCACCCCGGCGTCGAGCATCTGCTTAAAATGCTTGCGGGTTAGACCAGCGCCCCCCGCCGCGTTCTCGCCGTTAGCGATGACAAAGTCATAGTCGTCGCGGAAGGCCCTCAAAAAGTCCTGCATGACCCTCACGCCGGGGGTGCTAAAGATGTCTCCGATAAAAAGAACGCGCACAAGGGCAGCATAACCTTTGCAGTGCTTATGCAAGCTCACTCAGGTGCGCCGCCTCGTTGATGGAATGAACTTCTAGCCTGACCGGCGGATACAAAGGCCAATTGGGACGTTCGGCTTCAGGATGGGGCACAAAACGAAGTCTGCTGACGCTGCCGTTGGCAAGCTCGAACCAATGCGGTTTTTTGAAGTCGAGACCGAGGGCTGAATGTAGAAGATAGTTCCCCAAACCTCCGTGACTCACCAAAGCAACGTGACTGTCGGCAGGAAGCGTGCCAATCTTTTTGAGGATGCGTTCACAGCGGGGTTGCCAGTCATCGTAAACATCGTTGCCGTGATGCCAACCTTGTTCATCAACTTCTTGCGGAAACCGCGCATTTGCAAATTTATCTTGAAGTTCTGCCAGAGCGCGACCCCGGTAATAACGGCTGAAGCCTTCACGTAAATCGGTCCAGACCTCCACAGGAAGCCCTTGCGGCTCTGCGAGGGCTTGAGCCGTCTCGAGAGAGCGAACGAGCGGGCTGCTAATCACCTGTGTGAAGTTGACTCGAGCCAAAAACTTCGCCGTGAGCTGTGCTTGCTGCTGGCCCAAAGAAGACAGTGAGCTGTCAGGGTCAGAGTGATAGTCTGGGTCTGTCTGTCCTAGACATTCGCCATGTCTGATTAGGTAGAGGTTCACGTTATAAATACCTTACTGCTTCCATGACGCTTTACTCGCTTCAGCTTCGCCACTTTAACGTGAGGTATCTGGGAGGTTCGAGCCTTCTTAGCCACCATCAGTCTTACTTATGGCTCCCATAGGCTTCTTCTGACGTGCGAGAATGCTAAGAAGTGGGCTAGGGTCTGTCTGACAGAAGGGATGAAGATGGTTTAGGGTAGGCGTATGGCACGAACAGACCTAAAAGAGCAGCAGTGGCAAGCACTAAAACCGCATCTACCCCCCAATCCCCAACGGGGTCACAACTACCGCAACCACCGACAGGTCATCAACGGCATTTCGTGGCGCTTGAAAACAGGCGCTCCCTGGCGCGACGTTCCTGAACGCTACGGACCTTGGCAGACCTGCTGGGACCGCTTCACGAGGTGGGAGCGCAACGGTGTCTGGAAGCGCATCCTGCACAGGCTTCAAGCTCACGCCGATGCGGCGGGTGAGATTGATTGGGACGGCGCAGCGTTAGACAGCTCTCATATTAAAGCGCACCGCAGCGCCAGCGGGGCGAGGAAGCGGCCTGCTGAGGGTGAAAAAAGGGGACCTTAGCAGACGAGTGGCTGGGACACTCACGCGGAGGCCACACCAGCAAGGTGCATACCTGCGCGGACGGCAAAGTGCGACCCCTGTCCGTGGTCATCACGGCGGGACAGCGCAACGACGCCGCTTGGCTAGAGCCGGTCTTGGACGAGATTTATGTGCCCCGCCTTGGCAGAGGGCGACCGCGTAAGCGCCCCCCTCAGCTTAGACTCGACCGCGCTTATGGTTTCAACAAGCAGCGGAAGATACTAAGGCGCAGGGGCATCATCTGTATCAGCCCCGAGCGCGAAGATGCCAAGAAGTCTCGCTTGTCTAAGGGCACAAAAGGTGGACGACCTCCTGCTTTCGATAAGCAAGCCTACAAAGGACGTAACGTGGTCGAACGCTGCATCAACCGACTTAAAGGCTTTCGCGCCGTTGCCACCCGCTACGACAAACGCGGCAGAAACTACCGTGCTGGTGTGCTCCTCGCCTCCATCATCCTCTGGCTTTGATTAGTCAGACAGACCCTAGTTAAAACCGGGTTGCGGCTCCCTCTCCTTAAACGCCCATAACGCGTAAATGGGGTCGCCCCTTCTCGGCACGGAGCGGCGCACATGAACCTTACCAAAGGCCGCCGTCTCCCCAAAGTATTGCCTGACAAGCCGGATATGCGCCTCGTCGTCGCTCGAGCGCCAGACCAGCACCGCCTTGGTGGGGAACATCCGGTTGGAGAAGGTGATGACGAAGGGCGCACCCTCTCGGAGCGTGCGCGCCACCTCGGCGAAGGTCTCCGAAGGGCGCGTCATGTACTGCACGCTCACGGTGCAGACGGCGCCGTCAAAGGTGGCCGTCTCGAAGGGCAAGCTTTCGGAGCGGTTGAGGTCGAAGACAAGGTAATCGCTCAGGCGGCGGTTGTGCTCGAGCTCCGCCTCATTGAGCCCCAACCCCGTCACGCGACCCACTTTGTTTGACAAGTGCGATTCATAACTCGCCATGAGGTCCAAAATGTGTCCACCCGCAGGCAAAAGCTCGTCATAAAGCGCCTCGACCCGCTTCAGCGCGGCGTCGTCGATGTGGTTGACGAGGCGCGGCTGCCGGTAGAACTGCCCGTCCGGGCTCTCGTCCTCGCGCCTAAAAAACTCCGGTCTCAGTCTTGACATGAGTGTAGCGTGACGCGCAGGAGAATGTTTGGCAGCAAGCTAAGTCACGTTTTAAGGTGTGGTGGAGCCGTTTTGTGAGTCCAGGCTACAAAGAACACGCCGCTGTGACGTCTTTCATAAACTGTGTTCACCTAAACTTCAGAACTACCGGGTCAAGAAAGGGGGAGACAGACGCAGGCTGATGTGAGGGTGCGAAGTTACGCGCCACGTAGCCGGGGTGTCTCGCTCCAGGCGAGTTTGTGGCGCAAGATGTCAAAATAGGTGCGCGTGCCTGACGACACCAAGACAAAATCGGTGGGCGCGCTCGAGACGGTAAAGGCGCTCCCCTCGCGGAGCTCGAGTCTCTCATGCGAGTCCCCGATGAGCGCGAGTTCGCCCGCCGGGCCATGCACTTCGAAACGCACGCTTGATGAGCCCTCGATGATGATGGGCCGGTTCGTCAGCGCGTGCGGCGCGATAGGCGTGACCACAAAGGCGCGTAAGCCCTGACTCAGGATGGGGCCGCCCAGCGAGAGCGAGTAGCCCGTCGAGCCCACCGGCGAAGAAATCACCAGCCCGTCGGCGCGGTACTGCGAGGCGTGAAAGCCGTCCACGGCCATGTCGATGTTGACGAGCCGCGTCATCACCCCCTGTGACACGAAAAACTCGTTGAGCGCGTAGCGGACGGTGTCTCCCTCGGCGGTGTGCAGGTTCACCTGGAGCATCATTTTGGGGCTCAGTTGCCAGCCGTTTGGGGTTGCGCCCTCAAGATAGGCCCGCAGTTCCTCGGGGCTGTGCTCGGCCAAAAACCCCAGCTTGCCCAAATTGACGCCCAAGGTCGGCAGGGACGTGCCGACGAGCCGCCGCGCGGTCGAAAGAATCGTGCCGTCCCCGCCGATGGCGATGACTAAATCAATCTTCGGCTCCGTGTTCGCTTCCTCCGCCAGAGCGAGGTCACCTGCTAAGTCCAACGTCACGCGCACCCCTAGCGAGCGCAGCCGCGCGGCGCTCGCTTCAGCCAGGGGATGCGCCTCCGGTTTGTAACGGGTGGTCGTCACCATCACGTGGCCCAGGGCGCGGGCGGGGGTGGTAAAGCGGGCGGTGTTCACGGGTGCGGGTTTGAGCAGGAAGTAGAAAACGCAAAGATTGAGACCATAGCGTATGCGGGGTGACTCAAGGGGTGTTCAAGCGGGTTTTGGGACGCGCCGCAGCTCAAGCTTTTTCGCGCACCCCCTCGAGCACCCGCGCCACCACCTCGTCAATCGTCAAGCCGCTCGTGTCGAGGTGAAGAGCATCGGGGGCGGGCTCGAGTTGCTTCGTGTCGAGCAGGTCGCGCTTTTTAAGCGCGTCGGTCACTTCGGCGAGCCCGCCGAGCCTTTCCCCCACCCGCCGCGCGGCGCGCACCTCGGGTGTGGCGGTCAAGTAAAACTTGTGCCGCACGTCCGGAAAAACCACCCGGCCCATGTCGCGCCCTTCAATCACAAAGGCCCCGCGAATCTCGCGCAGACGCCGGTAGACCCACACGCGCACGCCGGGGTGACGGGCGACGCTCGAGACGAACGCGTCCACCTGATCGGTATGAAGTTCGTGTGAGACGTCTTGACCGTCCAACAAGATGCGGTTGGGCGCGTTCAGGCGAGCCTCTAAGAGAACGTCGTGAGCTTCAAGGAGTGCCAGCACCGCCGCTTCGTCGCCTGCGTCTACACCTTCACGCAACACCAGATAGGTCGCCGCGCGGTACAAGAGGCCGCTCGAGACGTAAGGGATCCCCAACAGCCCCGCCACGAGCCGCGCCACGCTCGACTTACCCGAAGCCGCCGGACCGTCGATGGTGACGACGGTTGTGACAGGCGCGTCTTTACCTTTCGCTCCCCTCGCCGCGCCACCCACGTCCGTCTCCCGCTCCGCCGTTTGCGTCATAGTCGTCCCGTTATCATATTCACCCCATCTTCAGGCATCGTCACAATTGTTTTACTACTACTCGTTTTACTACTACGCTTGGCACCCTCACATGTACTGCTGCTTCCGCGCACATCGGCCCCACTATAGCGCAGCAAACGCACCTTGACTGGTCACAAAGCAGGTTGAGTCATAAAGCCGAAAGCACCTCGAAAAACGCAGGGAACGTCTTGGCGACGCAGCCGGGGTCGCGGATGACCACGCCGGGAAGGCGCAGCCCGGCGAGCGCAAAGGCCATCGCCATACGGTGGTCGCCGTAGGTGTCGATATAGATATTTTTGTGAACGGTGTCTTTGTGAACGGTGTCTTTATGGAGATTGGCGGCTCGAGCCTCCAGAGGATGCACCACCAACGCGTCTTGCTCCTCTTCGACCCTGGCCCCACATTTACGCAACTCGGTCGCCACCGCCTTTAGGCGGTCGGTCTCCTTGATGCGCATGTTCCACACGTTTTCGATGCGCACCGCCCGGTCGGCGAAAAGCGCCACCACCGCGAGCGTCTGCGCCTGGTCGGGCATGTCGTTTAGGTCAAAGGTGCCGCCCCGCAGAACGCCATCGGGTGGGGAGGTGACCTCGCAGCTTGCGGCCTCCCACTTCACCTCGCAGCCCATTCGCCCCAGCACGTCGGCCAGACGCCGGTCTCCTTGGACGGAGTCGCGGCCCACGTTCTCGACCTTGACAGAACCCCCCGCGATGGCCGCCGCCGCCCAAAAGTAACCCGCCGCCATCGCGTCTCCTTCGATGGCGTAGTCTTGCGCTTTATAACGGGAAGGATTGATGGTGAATTTTTCGTAGCCCTCTCGAGCCACCCCCACGCCAAAATCCTCCATCAGCGACACCGTCATGTCGGTAAAGGGCTTTGACTGAAGCTCGCCCTTGACCGAAAGCGTGACTGTGTCTAGCGCGTAAGGCGCGACCATGAGGAGCGCCGACAAATACTGCGAGGAGCGGTCTCCGGCGATGTCGGCCGCACCGCCCTCGAGCCCCTTAGCCTCAACGATGAGAGGTGGACAGCCCGTTTCAAACGCTGTTTCCGCCCTCACACCGAGCGCACGGAGCGCCGAGATAAGGTCCTGGATGGGCCGCTCGCGCATCCTGGCGGAGCCGTCCAAACGGTAGCGGCCCCGCCCCAACGCGACCAGCGCGGTAAGAAAGCGGATCGAGGTGCCCGAGAGACGCAGGTTTAAATCCGCATGAGGCGCAGGAATCCGCCCCCCCTGCCCCCGCACCGTAAACGTCGTACCGTCAAGCTCTACGGGAATGCCAAGTTTGACAAGTGCCCGCGCCATCACCTCCGAATCCTCCGCGACGAGCCCGCCGCTTAGCGACGACGTGCCCTCGGCGAGCGCGGCGATGATGAGCGCCCGGTTGGTGAGGCTTTTGGAGCCGGGCACATTCAGAGACGCGTTGACAAAGGTTCTGGGGCGGACGGCGATGGTGTCCGGGTAATGATGGCCTGGGACCACGTCGGGGGACGGCATGAGAAGAGCATAACACCCCCTCGAGCGGGCCACGAAAGAGGGCATAATGGCTTTAGGAGGTTTTTATGAAAGTAGCTTTTATCGGCATGGGCACGATGGGCGCACCGATGGCGACGCGCCTGGTCGAGGCAGGATTCGACGTGACGGTTCATAACCGCACCCGCGAGCGCGAAGAGGGGCCAGCGGACGCGGGCGCGGCGCGGGCGGGGAGTCCGCGGGAGGCCGCGGCGGGCGCGGACGTGGTCATCACGATGGTGAGCGACACGCCCGACGTGGAGGCGGTGGTTTTAGGCGAGGAGGGCGCACTTCACGGCATGAAAGCGGGAAGCGTCCTCATTGACATGAGCACCATTTCCCCTAGCGTCACCCGCGATATCGCGGCGAAACTTGGCGAAAAGGGCTTGGAGATGCTCGACGCGCCCGTGTCGGGCGGTTCCGAGGGGGCCGAAAAGGGCACCTTGTCGGTTATGGTGGGCGGCAAAGAAGAGGTGCTGGAACGGGTTAGGGAAGTGCTCGAGCCCCTCGGCAAGACCATCACCCTGGTCGGTCCCATCGGCAGCGGTCAGGTGACCAAAGCGGTTAATCAGACCATTATCGCGGGCACCTACGCGGCGGTCGCCGAGGGGCTGGCGATCGCGCTGGCGGCGGGCGTGGACGTTGAAGCCGCTCACAGAGCCGTGTCGGGCGGCGCGGCGGGATCGTGGGTCTTGAGCAACCGCGCGGACAACATGATTCACAACACCTATCCACTGGGGTTTCGCACCAGGCTCCACCGCAAAGATTTGGGAATTGCCTTAGAAACGGCTCGAGCCCTGGGCGTGCCCATCCCCGTCGCGGCCTATGTGGAGCAGCTCGAGACGGGCTTGGTCGGGCGCGGCTTGGGCGACGAGGACGTGTCGAACATCGCGCGGGTGGTGCGGGAGGGGGCGGGGTTGACATGAGGCTCGAGGGGGCGGGACGGCCTCTAACCTCCGACCTCCTGCCCCCGCAGGCCTTACAAAACGAGTAGGGCACGTAAAACCGCGGGAGCTTGAAGCCGGATGCGTGCAGCGTCCAGCACCCTGTGTAGGGGTGAGTACGGAACATTGTCTTGAGGAAAAAGCCATTATGATGGAGTCAGGCAGGATGTAAACTTCTTGTCTGGCTCACCCTATGATGCGCGCCATGATATGCACCCGATTAACCTATATAGATGGAATCTTCATCTTTCGGATTCAAGAGGGTGGTGTACTTTCTAAGGGAACCGCAGCGGCGTCCTGACTACACGAACGACGGTATACCGCCCTCGCGGTGCATCACTAAACGCAGCAAAATGATGTGCAGCCCTTAGAACATTCGCCCTGAACGCAAACGTTCCTTTATGCAGACTGTTATGCAGGCTGTATAGGACACCCTCTACAAACTTCTCCTTCTCGACTCCGTCCCTCGCTCAACAAGAGATTGGTGAATTATGACCACAGACGCATTACGTAAGAAAACTCTACTTCAACACCTGCACCTGGTGTGTTCTCCCCTTTTGTTATTCGTGCTGGCGGCCTGCGCGGCGCAGGTGCCGCAGGTGACCTTTAGCGTTCCTTCCCCGGTCAGCGACGTCTTGCCCACCGCGAGCAGCACCCTTTACGTGTCCACCACCGGCTCGGACGAAAACGAGGGGGACACGCTTGAGAGTGCGTTCGCCACGCTCGAGCACGCTTTCAAAGTTGCGCAGGCACGGCGCGAAGAGGGCGGCGGAACCCTGATCAACGTCGCGCCCGGCACCTACCGCCAGAGCGTCGAGAACTGGACCTCGTCTGACGGCCCACCCATCATCGTCAGAGGGCCCGAGGCGGTGGTGTCGGGTAGCGACGTTTTTACAGAGTGGAAAGCCGAAGGAGAAAATCTCTATTCTCACTCCTGGAAGAACGATTGGGGTTTTCCCGCCAAACCGACCAGCCCCTTCGAAAAGATCGACCCTATGGTCGCGCGTAAAGAGTGCGTGTTTAATGACGGCAAGTTGCTCAGGCAAGTCAAGAGTAAAGACGGCCTCAGCGGCGACACCTTTTTTGTTGACGAAAAGCGCGACACACTCTTTATCAACGTGGCAGACCTCGGTACCGTCGAAGTATGTAAGCGCGCCGAGCTGTGGAGAACCAAGCGCACCCAAAACCTGCGTGTCGAGGGCCTCACCTTTCAGCACGCTGCGTCCGCCTGGGACGAATCGGCGGTCTACGTTTGGGGCAACCAAACTTTTGACGGGGTAACCGTAAACTGGAACTCGCAATCGGGGATTCACCTTCACGGCACCAATCCGGTCGTCCGCAACAGCCGCATGAACGACAACGGCTTCTCGGGTCTTATCGGCTACGGGATAAAAAACGGCCTCGTCGAGAACAGCGAGTGGTCGCGCAACAACTGGCGCGGTGACTGGTGGGACCACTACACCTGGGACACGGGCAATAAAATCCTTCATGTTCGGGGCCTGACGTTGCGCGGCAACCTTATTAAAGACAATAAGAGCAACGGCTGGTGGTGTGACACCAACTGCGAAAATGTGGAGATCTACGGCAACACCATCGAGGGTAACAGAGAAAACGGGCTCCACCTCGAGCTTAGCCAAGGCCCCTTTAGGGTCTACAACAACGTGTTTCGCAACAATAAGTACGACGTGACCTGCTCGACGGTGGACGAGTGTATGATTACCAACAACGACATGGACGGCGTTTTTCGCGTTGTGCAGTCCGAACGCGTCATTAGAGGGTCGGACAGTCCTTTTAGAATGAGGCGAAACTACCACCCGGAATCCAAGGGCTTTCAGGTCCAGGGCAACAGGTACGACTACACCTACTTCGAGCACATCTCCGACGACGACATCAAAAGTATCAAGCAGAACGCCATCGCCTGGACGAACAACACGACGAGCAACAAAGTTATCAAAAACGACACGAGTTATACGAAGGAGACTTTTCAGCGGACGTTTAACTGGCCGAGCTTTAACTAGGGGTGCATCATAAACCGGCGCTAATCCGGCTGGCGAAAACGACACCGGAGGCAACAGCCCTGTGAAACCTTTTTCACTTCTCTCGAGACGAGGTTTTCTAAGACTCGGTCTGAAATTTGGCGGCGCGTCCGCTGCCGGGGTGGTGGTAGGAACGGGCCTATACGCCGATAGCTACCGCTTTGCTGTAACGCATCACCAAAGAGCGCTCGCGCACCTTACAGCGCCCCTGAAAGTCGCTCATTTGAGCGACCTGCATTTCGGGCGCTGGGTCGGTGAGCGTACGCTTAAACAGTGGGTGGACGCCACCCTCGCTGAGCGTCCCGATCTCATCCTCCTTACGGGTGATTTTATCGACTACACAACAACAGACGTCGCGCCTTTGCTCGAGCAGTTGCGGCGTCTGGAAGCGCCGCTGGGTGTGTACGGCGTTTTGGGCAACCACGACTACGATCTGGGGGAAGCTTTTCTCGAGGGTTTGAAAGAGGGCTTAGAGCGTTCAGGCGTCACTCTGCTCGTCAATGAAGGGATAAGCTTACGCGACGACCTCTTTTTGGCAGGAACGGACGACTTGTGGGGGGGTCGACCGGATTTGGCCCAAACGTTGGCCGAGCGACCCAACGACCAGGCTTGTCTCCTCATGATTCACATCCCCGATCTGCTCCCCGTGGTTCCGAAAGACGTGGACCTGACCCTGTGCGGTCACACGCATGGCGGACAGGTCAAGCTGCCCCTATATGGCGCGGTCATGACGGCCTCGAGGTACGGCAGGCGTTTTGTTGAAGGGTGGTTTCAAGACCCCGTGACCGCGTTCGTGTCTCGGGGTTTGGGCTTCGGCATCATGCCTGTCAGGTTTTTGAGCCGGGCTGAAGTTGCGGTGCTCGAGCTCACGCCGCTGGTACTGCCTGCTAACAAAAGTTAAGCTCTGCGTCATGGACAAAGTGAGCGGTGAAAGCTTTACCTCGCCCCAAAAAACGTTGTCTAGAGCGTGAGACCGAGCGCTTTTTCAGGTGCCGCTTTTACACTTAAGAAATGCCCGCGCTCACGAAGTACCGCGACGCGCGGGCCTATCCAACTTATGGTGCTTCGAAAAGCGAGGAGCACAAGAAAGTCTACCTAGCGCGTCTGCAAACGGTTGTGAACCGTTTTCACTCCCGTTACTTCTTTAACAACGCGTTCCACCTTGCTGCTGACGCCCGCATCCTCCACCCTTCCTCGCAACGTCACTACGCCCTCTTTAACGGTAATGTCGAGGGTGTTCACGTTCAGAGTCTCGCCAAGCACCTCGAGCAGGCGCGCTCTGACGTCTCGCTCGAGCCCCGCGTCCGGCAAGGCGTCGATCCAGCTCTCGCTATAGTCTTCGACGTAGTCAGTTTCGTTCCCGCTACTACGGTCGCGCTGCGTACCGAAAGCGTGACCGTAGTCGAGATCGCGGTGACCGGCACCGGGTGCCGCGTCCTGCTCCTGCTGTTGTGCCTTGTCTTCTGGCATACCGCCTCCTTAGGTCTACTATAACGGGCTAAAAAACCGTACGAGGGCTAAGGCGCGGGTGAGAAGTGTACTGAACCTTATACCACTTGCCCCTTGAAGCACCATGAACTGAATGGGTCTGAGGGTATGCGCTCACGCGCACTTTTCAAACGCCCGGCGTTTGAAAAGGCACTTGGTATTGGTTAGCGTTACTGACTGTTTTCGACACTTGCCTGCGCGGGCGTGCGGATGTAGAGGTCGTCATAAACGGGCGAGCGGACGTAGTGGTTGGCGATACGCGGGTCACCCATATCCTCGATGGCAAAGTCGGAGATGACCTTGGGTTCATAACGGTCGATGGCCTCGTAGATATTGTATTGGTAGTCGAGCAGCGCTGCCAGAGTTTCACGCGCTTTGTAGGGTGGCCCCGCCATATACCAGATAAAGTCGACGTCGGGCCGGAACACGTTAAACCTGATGTTGCCGTCGTAGACGTAGTCGTCCTGGTCGGTGAGGTCCATGACGTACTGGATTTTGGCGAGTTGCCCCGCGTTTGAGGGCGTGATAACGCGGGGCACCGCCTCTTCAAAAGGACCCAAAAGGGCGAAAATCAGCACGAGTGCGGCCAGGGCTCTCTGGTGTTCCAAGCCGGTAGCGAGCCCCCTCGCGGCGAGAACGGCGACAAAAGGAAAGGCGAGCATGTAGTATTGCGGGTTGTGCCTACCCGACAGCAGCGTGAAACCGGCGACCCCGGCAACCAGGAAGATCATCTCCCACTCGAGCCGTTTCTTTGGCAGGAAAAAGAGCGTTGCGATAAAAAGCAGGATGATGAGCCCGTCTTGCCTGTAGAGAATACTAAGGTTGCGCAAAAGCTTTTCATATTCCCAACCGCGCAGGGTGTAGTAAAACGAGTTGTAGGTAAAGTTCCAAAAGATAAAGGTGTCCAACGTTTTGGTGGCGAAAAAGTAGAGCGCGAAGGGCGACACGGTGGCAACCGCCGCCGCCGAGAATATCACCACCTCTTGAAGCTTTAGCTCACGGCTCCACACGCGCGCCAACATCACAAGGCCGATGAGCCCCAAAAAGATGATGGCCTTTTGCAGGAACAAAAACGCGACGCCGAAGCACACGCCGCCCAGGATGAAACTCCAGCGCGAGCGGGTGCGAAAGGCGCGCAGCACCAGATAGGTGCCCACCAGCACGAATAAACTTTGCGGCGTGTCGGGGCGAATCTCGATGGCTTTGGCGGTGAAAAGCGTAATGAGCGTGAGAAAGAGCGTGCCCACTACGGCGACGAGGTGTTTGCGGTAGACCTCCAGAGCAATCAGGTAAGTGGCAGTCAACATCCCCAAAACGTTAAAGAACATCACCACCCTGGCCGCGATAATCGTTTCCGTCGTGCTCCCGAAGATCGTGTAGAGCGGCAGCAAAAGGTAGTGCAAAAGCGGGAAATGATGCTGGATAAAGTCTTCGTAAATTTTCTCGCCCTGGAAGATATACCAGGAGGTGTGCATGGCCTCGAACTCATCGTGGTCGAAAAATCGGTTGAGCGAACCCATAAAGAGGAGCGTAACGGACAGGGCGAGCAGAATCCACGCAAACGTTGTGAGCGGAAAACGGTCTCTAAACAACCTCATGAATTTTGAACGTGGTTGCGAAAGCGTGTCGGGCTCGAGCATCTTTGGATACCATCCTTACTCTACAGCAAGACTCTACAGCGGGTTTAGTTTTGAGGGGGAAATACGCCAACGCACCTGCGTGAGCAGCAAGGGTCACAAGGCTCCTTACAGCTTCAGAACGTCAGAATGAGCGATTGGTCGCAGGCCTTACGAGATAAGGCTGCCGTTCTCTCGAGCACTCCCCACCTGCGGCGTGTCCCCCTCGAGGTGAGTTAAGGTTAGCATGTGAAGAGGATCGCTGTCACTCGTTCGTCACATCTTCTACTCATGCGAATGACACAGGTTGGCTTGCAGGGCCAAGGTGGGATGTGGGGGTTCGCCCGCACGAGCTTTCTCCTCAAACCATTCATGTAGAGGCTTGTTATGTTCACTCTGGGCTCACGCTCGAGGGCCGAGACCGCTTCCCGCCTGGGGCTATACAAGTGACAAACCTGACGCTGTGAGCTTCTGCACACGGTATACTCGCCAGCGGTTATTCTGCCCGTCGCTACGCGAACTCGCGCGGGCGTTAAAGTGTAGCGGGGGCTGGCGCCCGTAAACACTGGTTGATTGTCACTAAGCGTAAAAGGTTGGAGGCGCGTGTGGGCAGTGAAATCTCTATTGTCATTCCGGTTTACAACGAGAGAGGTGCCGTCGAGGAGACCGTGCGCGACCTTTGCGCCACGATGGAACGTTCAGAACACACCTTTGAGATCATTTTGGTCGATGACGGCTCAACGGACGGCTCGAGCGACATCATCCAAACTATCTCCCTACCCAACGTTAAAAAGGTGGCGCACGCGGTCAACCGCGGCTACGGCGCGGCGCTCAAAACGGGGCTCAAAAACGCCCGCTACGACCTTATGGCGATTACCGACGCCGATGGCACCTACCCCAACGAACGGCTACCCGAACTTATCGACCTCTTAGGCGACAACGACATGTTGGTCGGCGCGCGCACGGGGCAAAACGTCAACATCCCCGCCATCAGAAAACCCGCCAAACGCGCGCTTAACGAGCTCGCCAACAGTCTGTCCCAAACCAAAATCCCCGACCTCAACTCAGGAATGCGGGTGATGCGTAAAAAGGTCGTCGAAAAGTTTATGCACATCTTGCCCGACAGCTTCTCGTTTACCACCACCATCACGCTCGCCATGCTCTCGGACGGCTACCGGGTCAAGTACGTGCCGATTGACTACTTCCACCGCGCGGGCTCGTCAAAAATCAACCCCATCAAAGACACCATCCGCTTTACGCAACTTGTGGTGCGCACCGTGATGTATTTCAACCCCTTGCGCGTCTTTATCCCCATCAGCCTGACGCTCTTTTTGCTCGCCCTGATTATGCTCGTATACCGGCTTATCAGCGGCGAAGGGCTGCTCGTGCTGAGCATCATCCTGTTTGTTTCGGCGATTCAGGTGCTTACCACAGGGATGTTGGCCGACCTTATCGACAAGACTCAAGCCAGATACAGGGAGCCCGAATGAAGACAGATGCAGCAGTAAAAGACGCAGCAGTCAAAGACACAGGCGTGAAAAACAGCCCCAAAAATGGTTCGAAAGATTCCCAAAATGCGTTCAAAGCGCGTGGGAAAGCGGGTGAAGACGCTAAAAATCTAAGAGACGTATACGCGCAAAAGGCGCTGAGCCAGGTTCCCAGAATCCTCAGCAACCAAGACCGCACCCCCTCCTCGCCGACCTACGGCTGTTTACACCGCGACTACTGGTTGGACAAAACGTCGGACTTTCCCGACGCGGTGCGTCAGTTCGCGGTCCACGCGCTCGCGCTCGTGTACACCTATGAGATGCCGGGCAACATCTACTACCAATCCCCGAAAGTGCGCGACTGGACGGTGGCGGCGCTCGATTTTTGGGCGTCCATCCAGCACAGCGACGGCTCGTTTGACGAGTTCTACCCCTACGAGCGCGGCTGGGTGGGTCCCACCGCCTTTACGAGCTACACCATCATCGAAGCGCTCAATTTGCTCGGCGACGAGGTGCCGGAAGGCGTGCGAACGCGGGTCACCGAGGCGGTGCGCAAGGCGGCGCACTTTATCGCGGCGGGCGAGTCCGAAGAGGATCACTTAGCGAACCACCACGCGATGGCCTGTTTGGCGGTGTGGAAGTCTTACGAGCTGTTGGGGGACGCGGCGCTTAAAGAGGGTTTTGAAAAGGTGTTCCGCGACTTTCTGACCTACCAAACCGACGAGGGTTGGTCGGTCGAGTACGACGGCATCGACCCCGGTTACCTGTCGGCGACGGTGTCTTTTTTCGCCAAAATCTACCAGACCAACCCCGACCCGAGAATCTTAAAAGTGATTCGCGCGTCTATCGAGATGTGCGCCCCCTTCGCCTATCCCAACGGCTTTTATGCCGGGAGCATGGGCAGCCGCAACACGCTTCACTTCTACTGTCACGGTTTTGAAGTCATGGCCGACGAGGTGCCTTTAGCGGGCGCGATCGCCGAGCACCTCCTCGAGGGCCTCGCCGACGATAAACTCGTGCCGCCCGAGATTATCTCGGACCGTTACCTCGTTTACCGGGTGCCCGAATTTTTGCTCGCTTACCTGGACTACACACCGCGCCCCGACCCGCTGCCCAAGCTTCCGTTTCAGCGGGAGCCTTACACCGAGTTTTTTCCTGGTGCCAGGGTTTACGTCAAGAACGAACCCGCCTACTACGCCATCGCCAACCTCGCCAAGGGAGGCGTGCTCAAGGTGTTTGACAAGGCGCAGGACGGTGAACTCATCTTTAACGACTGCGGGCTTATCGGCGAAGCGGGTGGTAAAACGTTCACGAGCCAGTGGATTGACCCGAGCTTTAGGGTAACGCAGGATGAGGGGGGGCTCGAGGTCTCCGGCAACTGCCAATGGGTGCCCTCGCACAAAGTTTTTAACCTCACCAAAAATTTAGCCTTTCGCGGCGTGCTCCTGCTCACAGGCTGGTCGCCCCGGCTCTCGCACCTGCTCAAGGGGCAAATTCGCAAAACCCTGATGTTGGGTCAGCGCCCCGCGCCGCTCACCTTCCGCAGGCGCGTGAATTTTGAGGGAGATATCGTTACCGTTGAAGATGAGGTGCGCTTAGAGGGCGATACCAAGGTTGACGCGTTGGCGATTGGTGACGAGTTTTTCGTGCGTTACGTGCCGCAGTCGCGCTATTTTCAGAGCCAAGAATTGGGTGTGTCGGGTGTCACGCTCACGTGTGAGCAAATCGCTACACTCAATGAGACCCGGCAGTTTGTGCTCGAGCGGGCGGTTCACCTCAACGGGAAGATCGGCGAAAACACGGACAGAAAACCCGGCGAAACCAGTGAGAACACCGCCCGCAAGAGCACTTCTGTGGCTCCTACCTATGCGGCCTCTCGAGATGTGGCGTCTCAGAGTGAGGCTTCTTAATATGTAACCTTTTGGAGAGCTTACGCGTGTTGGGTCAGGGCAACGTCATGAAACAAGAAACGAGGTTTTGCTTTGAACTCAACACGCCCCACTCAACGTGAACCGGTATTGTACCTAAGTTGGGGACCGCTCGCGCTCTACATGGCGCTTCTCATGCTCAGTTTCGGCCTCTGCGGAGCGGCTTACGCGTTTTTTCCCGAGCTTAGGCCCCAGCTCGTCATCGAGGACGGTGTGATAGAAAACCTCAGCATCGCTTTTTACTTGTTGGGCGTCGCCATATCGGTATTTGCCCTCGCTAGCCGTTCGCACCGCTTCAGGGGAATAAAGGTCTTGATCGCACTTTGTACCCTCGGGGTTCTGGAGGAAATAAGCTACGGCCAGAGGCTTTTCCCCGGCCTCGTTTTCCCGACGCTGCCCAGCGGCATGACGTTCGACGCGCTCCACGACTCCGGTCGCATCGTGGTCAAAGGATTTGAAGCACTGGGCGTACCCTGGTACGCCGGATTTTTATTCAGCGCTCTCTTGGTAACGGGTGTGGCGGCTTTGCTCTTGCGCCGCAGACTACCTGCTATCAGCCAGGCGGTGTCGGAACCGCGCTCGGTTTGGCTCTACGTCGCGTTGGCCGCAGGTTTGGCCGTGGTCGCTCTTTTTGTCGACAGCCGGGGGTATGTTCCCCGTAAATGGGTGTTACTGGAGGAGGTTTTAGAAATGAACGCCGCTCTATCTCTCGCCTTTGCCGCTGGCATCGGCGTGTTTTTTGCCCGCTACATTAACGGGCTTCATGATCCAACCCGTGGGGGTCAGGCCGGTGGGTAATCCGAAACGCGCTGCGCTGGGCGTACTGAGCGTGCTCGTCTCGGCGGGGCTTATCTACTGGCTGCTCTCGCGGATTGATATGGAACATACGCTCGAGCTCTTGGCCCAAGCCAACTGGGGCTGGCTCGTTCTGGCAACCCTCTTGACCCTCGCGCTGCCTTTCACAAGCGTGTTCCGCTGGCTGGGCGTTCTAAAAGCGCAGCATATCCGGCTGCCCTTCGGAATAGCCCTGCGCGCGGTGATGATGGCGAACGTGCTCAACAGCTTCTTGCCTTCCAAAACGGGCGACATCGCCAAGGCGACCTATTTGCGCAAGCACGGCGGTCTCGCCAAGGGAACGGGGACGGTGATTTTAGAGCGCCTCGTAGACTTGGGCGTTTTGGGCGCGCTCGGACTTTTGGGCCTCCTGGTCAACGGCACGCTCTGGGGTCTCGTCGCCGGGGGCGCGCTTTTGGGCGGGGTACTGGTCGTTTTTGTGGTCGTCCTATTTTTTCCCCTTCACAAGCTGCCCCTGCCCAAAAAAATTACCCGGATTCTCGTGAGCCTGCGCGACGTGTTTCGTGCCTGGGTCAAGATGCCCGCCGCCGTCGCGCAAACGCTCACAGGGTCTATCCTGACCTGGTCGTTGGGTGGCTTGACCGTATTTGCCCTCGCGCAAGCGTTCGGCACGGGTCTGGGGCTGGGCTTCGCCTACGCCATCTTTCCGCTCGCCATCCTCGCGGGCCTCGTGCCCGTGACCGTCAGCGGTATCGGCACGCGCGACGCCGCGTTTGTGGCGCTCTTGGGTTCGCAAATGTCGCAAGCGCAGGCGACGCTGGTAGGGATTGGCTACACGCTTTTCGCCTACTGGCTCTTGTCGCTGCTCTCGTTTCCTGCGGTGGCGTGGCAGGTGATGGCGTATTTGCGGCGGGGTAGTGCGCGGCCTGTGGGGGCGGAGCTAGAGGGCCGCTAAGCCTATAAAGCGTGAGTCCGGCGTACCGGACTCACGAAAAGAAGGCTTAGTCGTATAAGCAGGGTTAGTTGGAACCGTCTCTAAAGTCTCGCAAGAAGAGTTCTTGCACCAGGTACACGAAGCGCGGGCTCAGGGGGGGCAGCTTTCCGGCATCATTAAAGTCGGTGTCGTAGTCCCAGTTACGGTTGGGCGGGGCGTACTGGTCCGTCGTAGACCATTTGCCGTTCACGTGTTTGGGCGAGCCCAAACTCACGAAAGAGCCGCGGATTTTGAGCGTTTTACCCCTCCAATGTTCGTGCATCCGCGGGAAGTTATGCAGGCCGCCGTTACCTTCTTTACCGGGCGCTCCGGTTTTGTCAACCCCAGCGAGCATGGCGGCGTTGATTTCGGTGTCGCTCGCCTTGCGGTCATCGACTACGCGGCCATATTTACCTTTGCTGTCTGCATCTCTGAGGCAGTCTTTGTCTTTTTTGTTGTTCTTTTTGGCGTCCTCACACTTCTTTTCATTCTTCTTTACCTCGTCTTTGGAGGTGACTTTGGAGTTGCAGTTGCCCTCACCGTCTTCGACGTCGCACCAACTGCTGGAAAGCACGTTGATCGAGTCGGACAAAAATGAGGCGGGCTTTTTGTTTTTGCTGTTGTAGTCACCCTGAACGTAGAGGGCCTGGTTGGTCACAACCGTCAAGCCTTTGACGGGAGGGGCGTCTTTGACGGCCAGTTCTTTGCCGTTTCTGATACGCACGCCGTAGTTATTCACGCCGCCCTTTTGGGGACCGTCAACGCTAAAGTGAAAAACCAAGCCGCCGTCGGTGCTGTCGTTTAGAGAGGGTAGACCCTTGGTTTTTCCCTGATCAAAGCACTCGAGCAGCCCCCCCATGTCCACCTCGAGCATCTTGATGTTTTTCTTTTCACGGTTGTTGTAAAACGTGTCCGAGGTGTCTAAAACCTTACCCTTGTTATTACCGTTTTCCTTACCCCCAAGAACGCCGTTGCAGCCCTCGAAGAGCGCGGTCTGTACAGCGTTTTTATTCCCTTCCATGTCCTGAATCTCGATGCCCTTTTCTTTGCCGTCGGCGTCTAGCTTGAGCACGACGCGCAGGTCGGCCTTTTTCCAGTAGGTGCCCTTTTCGGGGTCGGAGCTGGTGTCCGGGTCGAGCACGCCTGGATCGGGAATGGTGATGCTGCCGACGCTTTGCTGCACCGTCCCGCCCCACTCGGCTAGTTGAGCGTCCGTAAACCCCAGAGGTTTGCACGACTGTTGAGCCTGGTCAAGATTTTTGTAGTTCGTTCCGTCAGCCTTTTTGATATTGATTTCGCCTATACAAGAATTGTCCTTTTGTTCTCTGTCACCGTTCGCGCGACCGTTATATATCTTGTTACCGGCGGTAACGTTACCGTCAACCTTTAGTTTTTCCTGCGGCGCAAAGTAGATATCTTTGTTGCTGTGTAAGCGACCGCTCAAATTCATTTCCGGCCCCGGACCGACCTCCAGATCGTCTTGAAAAAAGGCGGCAAACTGGAACATGGGTACCAAGCGGCTGCGAAACACCATGCTGAGCTGCGCTTCCGTGTCACCCTGCGCGTTCTTGGCCTCTGAAACAACCTCATAGCGGTACTCTTGGGCGCTCAGCCCGGCATAGTCACCGTCAGGAATCGAGTCTATGATGGTGGCGTTGCCGTTATTTTTTTTGATGGCGTAGGTATTGACGGTGCGACCGTCAAGCTGATAAGACACGCACTTAAAATCCTGAGTGGCAACGGCGCAAGCAGTGGATGTGGCTTCTTCGGGGCTATTACCCTCCGGCTGGTTATAGCCTTTGAACTTCTTCTCGATTAGGTTGCCCCGCAGGTTAAGCCCCGCTTCGGCGGCGTAAAAGCCCGTGGTGCTTTTGGCCGAGGACGCCGTGGTCGCCACCTCAATTTGGGTAAGAAAAAAGTACGCGGTCGCCATCGCGCCCAGCACCACCACCATGAGTAGAGCGGTAATAAGCGCGAAGCCCTGTTGGCCTGGTTGACCCTGTTGAGGTTGACCCTGGTAATGTTGTTGACTTCTGTTTCTGTTCATCAGACGCTCCTATTTGGAAAGCACATTTCTTGGGAAAATTTGAGAAACCAGTTTGCGCGTGACAGGCTTTCCGCGGACGGTGACGGTACCCTCGAGGGTAATCTCTATCGCGCGAAGCTTGAGCCAGTCGCTCGGTTTATCCAAGGTAGATTGCCTGGTGTCATCGTTCATAACAGCCACGATTGAAAACTTGGAGACATTATCAATTACAACGCCTTTTCTGGAACCATTGATGAAAAGCTCTATATCACCGTTTTGGAGACTGTAGTTTCGCTCTTCCAAAAAGTACATTTTAGGCTGGAACTTCGGGTTGGCTGAGGGGCTGGTGGACGCTGTGTACTCTTTGCCCGATCCCCCCGACGGCCTAACGATAAAGAACCCGCTCGAATCTTTGCCATCATCCTTGTATTGGAAGAATTCGCCTTGGCTGTCATCGTTGTTGGGATTACCACTGGTATTCGGTTTGTGTATGTAAACGGGTACGCTACCCCTGGGGTTACTGTTTTCTTTACCCGTGCGGCGGTCTTTCCAAACTTGAAATTTTTCGGGACTGGATTGGCAGCCTGAGTGTGTTGATGTACCGCTACCCTCTCGAGAGATATAGATTTTGGTGTCACTGGCTCTAAGTAGGTCTTGGCAGAGCGTCATCACAGTGTCTTCTTCATTGTTGCGCAGCGTAATTGTATTGTTCCTGATGACAATAGGCATGAGCGTGGGCGGTGAACCGCGCAAACGCTCGCCCGCGATGCGGATGTCGTCGCCAATAATGTCCGCGCCGCTACGCAGGTTTTGGTTGAGCGCGGTGCGCGCCTCGTCCGCTGACATAAGGTCGCGGTTGGCGAGGGTGAGAGCCAGGGCCATACTGAGAACAAGCCCGCCAACCGCAAGGGCGATAAGAAGCTCTAAAATTGTGAAGCCTTTATTTCTGAAACTGCGTGAAAACTGTTTCGACTGCGTAGTACGACTGACCATTAAACCTCACCTCCACCCTTACGTGCCTGATTGTGCTGCCGTTGCCGAGCGGCAAGTCCGGCGTGTCCCACTTGATAGCGGCGTCGTAGGCGCGCAAGCCCGTTTCCATCTTATGAGTTGCGACGGTCGCTCTAAAATCTTCCCAAGTTCCAAAGGGACGCTGGCGCAGCTCGTCCAAAAGGCGCTCCGCGACGGTGACCGCGCCCGTTCTCACCTCGGCGTTTTTGTTAGCGTTCGCGTAATTTACAAAAACCGGCACGATGCCCGCTAAGGTAATACCGAGAAGCGCCACCGCCAAAACTGCCTCGAGGATGCCAAAACCCTGAAGTTTTTTCACTTGACCCTCACCGCGCCGCCCAAGAGTAGTTCGACTGTCCGGACGCGCTCACGGTCGTCCGTGATGTTGAGCGTTATATAATTGCTCGAGAGCCCGCGGCTGTTAAAGCAGGGCAGTCGCCAATCCCAATTAGAGTAGTCAACGCCTAAAGAAACACCCTCGGGTAGCTCTGTTTGTAACTTCTTATCGGTAACCCATTCGTTGTTGGGCGCGCTACAACTTTTCGCCCTTTGGGCGTAGAGGTGAACCGGCTGGCTTCCAAGGTCGGCCCAAATGCGGTAAGCGGAAGTGGTCGCCATCGCCTTGGCCCGCGTTTGCTTGAAAAGGCCGCTTAGCCGATTCGCCGCGTCCTGCGCGTCGTTATTGACCGGTTTGAGATTGAGCGCGCCAATACTCAGCACGATGCCCATAATGCTCACCGTGATGAGCAACTCAATCAGGGTAAACCCTCTTATCCTTCGTTGTGTTTGCTTTCTCAATCTCATCAACTCCTAGCGCTCTTGCGCAAGGGGTCCACACCGACCTGCGTAAAAGCTTATGAAGTTGACTATAGGAAAAAAACTCTTACAAAGTTCTTAGTTTTGTCGTCTCAGAGGGCGCTTTTATCGCTTTTTTCTCCCCCAGACAGGGGGGTCCAAATGGGGGGATACCACGCTTAAAAAGACACTAACTCAAGCTTTATGACAAAATTCTTAAAACGCGTAGACAAAAACAAATAGAACAAGGACTCGAGCCCCCCACTGCAAAGGGCTCGAGCCGCCTCACCCAAACTTCACACAGCAAACCAAAGGGTTAAGGGTTGCAACTCACGCCGCGCGGCGTGGTTTGACGGCGAGAATCAGCGCCATCGGCATGTCGAAAGTTACCGCGTTGTCGTTTTTATAAACGATGCTAAAACGCGTCCTGGCCTCCTCGCTTGCCTCTCTAAAAAGCGTGCGAACCGCCTCCGCCGCCTCGAGCGTAGGCTTCATCCGAGTTATCCAGCTCTCAACGTCCAGCGTGTAGACGGTGTGGGCGTCGCCGACGACCCACTCGAGCCCCGCCTCCCTCACAAACACCCGCCACTCCTCCATAAGATAAGCGCGCCCGTGCGTGGGGTCGCGGGCGACTTCCAACGCGTGATACCACGCCTCGACCGACGCGTCCGGCGTGACTTCGTCAACAATGACGATCCTGCCGCCGGGTTTTAAGACGCGCCCCAGTTCGGCCAACGTTTTGGGCATACTCGGGTGATGATGCAGCGTGTGGCGGGCGGTGATGAGGTCGAACGTGTCATTTTCAAAGCCCGTGTCTTCACTCGTGCCGGAGACGAACTCGAGATTGTCCAGATGCCCGTAGGCGGCTCGAGCCGCCGCCACCATGCCCTCGGCGGGGTCCAGGCCGTACACTTTTTTGACCCGTGGGGCGAGCGCGGCGGCGGTGTGGCCCGTTCCTGTGCCGACGTCGAGACAAACATCTGTCGGGAAGGGGCGGGTTAACTCGAGCAGTTTTGGCAGCGAAGGCCCAAACTTGTGGCGCGCGCTCTCGGCGTAGTCCGCGCCGCGTTGCGACCAGGCGTCGGCGGTTTGCTGAACGCTCACGCGTCTCTCTCAGGCGGCCCTACAGTTACAAAATCACCTTTTACAACATTGGCTAACACCATCCGTATCCTCTCCTTCATGCGCTCTATCTCAGGTAAGCGGTTGCTGTAAAGCTCTACAATCGCAACGCTCCGCTCCGCCAGATTCTGCTGGTACTTGAGATTTTTGTCTGCGGTGATGAAAACATCGTACTTGCCATCGATAAAGGAGATGAGTGCGCCGTTTTTGGTTCCCGCCAGACCTATCTCCTGAACCGTTGCGACCTCGAACTCACTCAGAAAGCGCTTCAAGAGGTGAGGAATATTTTCATCTAAGAGGATAGTCAACTGGGACGGGCAAGCTCGAGGAACGCCGTAGCATCTTCAGGCGTCACCGACGGAAAGTTCTCCAAAAACACCGCCACGCTGTACCCGTCACCTAAGTAGTCAAGCAGCGTTTGGGCGGGCACCCGCGTACCGTGAAAAACGAGCGTGCCCCCCAAAACATCCGGGTCGGAATGGACGGGGCTGCGTTTAAGCGTGATCATAGCCACTAGTTTAGCTCCTTCTCAAATGTAAGGCAGGCGCTGAGCCGTTTCGGTGATGCTCTGGTCGGCCTCCAAAAGTTCTGCAATCGGGTCCCAACGCCCATCAACAAGCGCGTCTTTGGCGCTCTGCTTGATGGTCACCGGAAGCGTTTTGTCGGCAAATGTTACGCGCTCGTTCCCTATGTCAATAGCAATTTCCGTGCGCGGGTTCTGCTCAATAGTCTCGACCATCATCCGAATTTGCTCCCTGTCGGCCTCCACACAAACCAGCCCGAGGGTCACGGCGTTGCCGTAAAAGATTTCCGCGAAGCTCTCGGCGACGACCGCCCGAAAGCCGTGGCGGTGGATGGCCTGCGGCGCGTGCTCGCGTGAGGAGCCGCAGCCGAAATTGGCGTCCGCGAGCATGACGGTGGCCCCCTCGAAGCGCGGGTCGTTGAGGGGATGCTCTCGAGGCGCGCCGTCCTCAAAAAAGCGCACGTCGTAAAAGAGCGACTCGCCCAGGCCGTCAAAGGTCACGCATTTGAGGTAGCGCGCGGGGATGATGCGGTCGGTGTCAAGGTCGTTACCGGGGATGTAGACGCCTCTGCCGGTGAGGTGGGTGATTTTTTCTAAGGCCATTGCGAACCTCCAAGATAAATAAGATTTGGGTAGCCAACCTTTAGCTTTTGGTCGTTATGTACTGGCTTCGTCGCGGCGGAAGGGTCTAAAGGGTAAAAAGTCGTCGCGTTTGATTTCATGGGCATAATCAACAGAAAGCCACGTTGAAATGTCATTTTCAGCAAAATCTGCCCAAGCGACAGCAAAAGCCAACTGACAAGCTTCACCGCTCATTAGGCCCGGTGGTTCAAACATCAAACCTCGTTGGCCTACCTGTTCAATAAAGTGAATAGTCTGTTCGTTCATATATTCCGGCAGTTCGTATTCAGGCAGAAACTGCTTCCAGCGAAGAGGAAAAGACTTGCCCGCATAAGGATAGTGCCACTCGATATCTCCGGTACCCAAAGAGACAACAAACTGAGAACTTTCCCAAGTCATTGCCATTAAGCGTTCGCCTGGCTCACCCCCACCATCAGGGTAGCTGTTTCCCGACCAAGCGCCTGCAAAGCGCAGTTGAACATCACGCTTTGCAGCCAGACGTATAGCGCATGTTAGACAGTCTTTTATCCTTTGATGAGGCAAGAGTTTGAAGTTGTTTCGAAAGATAAGCAGCTCAAAGAACGCTTCTGGCAACTCATACCGAAACAGCTTTTCTCCGCGTCCCAAATCGAAACAGCCACTAAACTTGGCAGTTACGTCACTCTCATTTAACTTAACAGAGAAAGCAATGTTGCCTAGCGGTGTTTCTATCTCCGGCAGAGAACTGGCAGAGCATTTTGTATTTAGGACTTGCGAGAAGAACATTGCCCCATCCAAGCTGAACTGAAAGAGAGTATAGTGAACTTCAAAAGCTAACTACTTCCTTCACCCCGAAAACTTTCCTTGCATCACTGATTTCTCCCGTAACCGCTGCCGCCGCGACCATCACCGGGCTCATTAAGACCGTTCTACCCGTGACGCTGCCCTGTCGGCCTTTGAAGTTGCGATTGCTCGAGGACGCACAAAGCTGATCCCCCACAAGCTTGTCCGGGTTCATCGCCAAACACATCGAGCAGCCCGCCTCGCGCCATTCAAAGCCTGCGTCTCTGAACACCTGGTCAATACCCAGTTCTTCACAGTGGTATTTGACGATTTGCGACCCCGGCACGGCGATGGCCTTGACGTGGGGGTGAACTTTGTGGCCCTTGAGGTATTTGGCAACCTCGAGAAAGTCCGACAGTCGCGCGTTGGTGCAGGAGCCGAAAAACGCCACGTCGATGGGGGTGCCCTGGATGGGCGCGCCCGGCGTGAGCTTCATGTGCTCTAGCGCCTCGGCGACCGCGGCCTTGTCACCCTCGAGCGCGTCCTCGACCGTCGGCACGCGCTCGTCTATAAAAATAGCTTGCCCCGGATTGATGCCCCAGGTGACCGTTGGCGCGATGTCTTGCGCGCGGATGTCCACCACGTCGTCGTAACGGCAGCCCTCGTCCGAGGCGAAAGATCGCCAGCTCGCCACCGCCTCGTCCCACTCGGTTTCCTTGGGCGCGTAGGGGCGACCTTTCAGGTACTCAAACGTCGTTTCGTCTGGGTTGACGTAGCCGCAGCGCGCGCCGCCCTCGATGGACATGTTGCACACCGTCATCCGCTCTTCCATGCTCATCCGGTCGAAGACTTCGCCGCCGTACTCGTAGGCGTAGCCGAGGCCGCCTTTAACACCCAAGACGCGGATGATGTGCAAAATCACGTCTTTGGCGTAGACGCCGGGGCCGAGCGCGCCGTCCACATTGATGCGCCGCACCCTGGGTTTGCTCATGGCGAGCGTTTGCGTCGCCAGCACGTCGCGCACTTGACTTGTCCCGATGCCAAACGCGACCGCGCCGAACGCGCCGTGCGTAGCGGTGTGCGAGTCACCGCAGGCGATCGTCGTGCCCGGCTGGGTGATGCCCTGCTCGGGGCCGACCATATGGACGATGCCCTGCTTGCCGCTCTCTAAATCAAACATGGTAATGCCGTACGTTTGTGCGTTTTTACGCAACTCCTTAATCATCTCGTCGGCCAGGGGGTCGCTAAAGGGTTCCTCGCGGTTGTCGGTGGGGACGATGTGGTCAACCGTCGCAAAGGTGCGTTCGGGGTAGCGGACGCTTAAATTTAGGTCGCGGAGCATCCCGAAAGCCTGCGGGCTCGTGACCTCGTGGATGAGGTGCGTGCCGATAAGCAGTTGTGTCTGGCCGTTGCGGAGCGTGCCGACCGTGTGCGCGTCCCAAACCTTATTGAAAAGATTTTGTGGATTAGTTATGTTGGGGCTCGAGCCCTCTCCTCTTTCCATCCTGACACCTCTCTCAAAGTAAGAAAAACCCCCTGGCTTTTTAGACCAGGGGGTGCCAATGAACCGTTCAAAGATGCTACGCGGCAGCCCCAACCTCTAGGTATAGCCTCTCGTGAAGCTTTCTAACAATCTGGAGACGACGGCGTAGGCGCATGGAGGGAGTATACGCGGCGCGTAAGGGGGTGTCAACAAGGTTGTGCTTAACCCCTTTACAGATGCCAGCTTCTACCCTTTCACCGCCCCCGCCGTCAGCCCCTCGACGATGCGACCCTGGAAAACAAGCACGAGCGCGACCAAAGGAACGGTCACGATAATCGCCGCCGCCATAATCTCGCCGAAGGGCTCTTGCCTTGGTATCTGCCCCGCGAACTTGGCGATGGCGACGGGCACCGTTTGCGCGCTCGGGTCGAACGAGGTAAAGGTGAGCGCGAACAAATACTCGTTCCAGGCCCCGATAAAGGTCAAGAGCCCGGTGGTGACGAGCGCGGGTCCGGTGAGGGGTAACAAGATGAGCCAAAAGGTCTGCATCATGTTGGCCCCGTCCACCTGCGCGGACTGCAAGAGCGAGTCGGGCAGGCCCTTGAAAAACGACGTCAGCACCCAGGCGGTAAAGGGCACGCTGAAGAGCAAGTAGGAAAGCGTGATGGAGACGAGCGTCGGCAAACCCAAAAAGCGAATCACCGCGTAGAGCCCCGCGAGAATGGCAACTTGCGGAAACATGGTCATCGCCAAAATGACGTAGAGCGAGGGGGATTTGCCGCGAAAGCGCAGCTTGCCGAGCGCGTAGCCCGCGAACGACCCCACCAACAAACTCAGGACGGTGGTCGCGGTGGCGACGATGGCGCTGTTTAGCAATCCTCTCAAAAAGACCGTGTTACGAAACACCGACGCGAAGTTTTTGAAGCTCGGGTTGTGAGGAAAATAGGTCACGGGCGGCTGGTTAAGTTCAGAGCCCGTCTTGAGCGCCGAAATGAGCGCCCAATAGAAGGGAAACATCAAGTAGATGAAGATGATGACGATGAGAAGCCAGAAGAAAATCCTGCCGATAATCTGGCGGGTGCGCTTGCTCGAGCGGTAAGAACTGTTTGACCGAGCCGTATTTGCCGTCATTCCGTCTCAACTCCCAACACGCGAATGTACATAAACGCGAAACCGAACAAAAGGATAAAAATCACCACGCTGGCCGCCGAACTCATGCCGACGTCCCTGGCCGAAATAAGCTCGAAATAGGCGTAACTCGCCATCGACATCCGCTCCTCGCCAAAGACCACCTGGAAAAGGTCAAAAACGCGGAGCGTGTCGAGCGTGCGGAAAATAAGCGCGACCGCCAGCGTGGGCGTAAGTAAGGGCAGCGTGATGGAGAAAAACTGGCGTATCTTGTTGGCCCCGTCTATCTCCGCCGCCTCGTAGAGTTCGCCCGGAATGGTGGCGAGACCTGCCAAGAGCAAGAGCGCCATAAACGGCGTGGTCTTCCAAACGTCGATGGCGATGGCGCTGGGAAGCTGCAAAGAAATGTTGGCCGAGCTGTTGGCGAGAAAGACCAGCGGGCGGTTGATGATGCCCAGGTCCAGCAAAAAGGAGTTGAAAAAGCCCAGGCGCGTAGACTGGAGCATCCATTCCCAGATGCGCGCGGACACCACGGTGACAATCGCCCAGGGCACGAGCATGGCGGCGCGCATGACGCCGCGACCGATAAATTTGGTAAATAGGGTGAGGGCAATAATCATACCGAAAAGCGTTTCGAGAACCACGCAGAAAAAGGTAAAGACTAGCGTGTCCCCAACCGCCCTGATAAAGTCGGCGGAGGTCGCGCCAAATACATAGCGGTTACCCGCAAAGCTAAACTCGGCTACCTGCCGGTAACGCAAGGGCTCGCGCGGCAAAACCCTGACCCAGCTTTCGTACTGCACCCGGCCGTCCTCGACGACCACGTTGCCCTCCGCGTCGCGTTGGGCGGGCAGCTCGCGGACGGTCATGCTGAGGAGCTGGCGGTAGTTTTGAAAGCCGACGTAGCTGACGGGGGTGTCGCTCGCAAAGCGGGCGTTGGTAAAGCTCTGGACGAACACCTGACCCAAGGGATAGATAGCGAGAACGAGGAGAACAATGAATGTGGGCGCGAGAAGCCAAAGAGCGGTGCGTTCCTCGGCCTTGGCGAGGTCGGAACGGCCCCTGGCCCCAGGCGTGGTGCGTTGCGCTTGCGGTTGAGCCACAGCGTTACCTCCTTATGAAATTAATAAACTATATCAGGTTGACCGCGTCTGCGTAAGCACGGACGCGTAAAAGCCGGGCTGATTTATTCCAGCCCGGCTTTGGTCTTTAGTGATACTTGTGCGTTTAGGTAATGACGATTGCCCACGCGTTACGCGGGTCTCACCGCCCTAGCAGGATTAAGGCGTGCCGGTCGGGAGGCCGGTGAGGTCTTCTAAGTCGAGCTCGAGTTCCGCAAAGGCGTCTTCGGCGTTCGCCGTGCCGGTCAGCACGTCGTGAACGGTCGTATAAAAGGCGCGCGAGACCTCGTTATAGTTGGGCGCGGTGGCGGTCGAGGGACGGGCCACGGCGTTCTGGAACACGGGCAGCAGCGCGTTGAACCAGGCTACGTCCGAAGAGAGAAGTTGCTCGTCGTTGTAAATTCCTTGGATGGTGGGCAGGTTGCTAAGGTTGATGGCGCGCGTGAGCTGCTCGTCGTAAGAAGCGAGAAACATCGCAAAGTCAGCCGCCGCCGCCGGGTTGGCGCTGTATTGGGACACACCGTACTGCCAGCCGCCCAGCGTCGCTGCGGGGGAGCCGCCCTCGACGCTCCCGGCGGGAAGAGGCATAACGCCGAACTGGTCAATCGTGATGGCGCTCTCTTCACCCACACTCAAGGAGTAGGCGTAGGGCCAGTTGCGCATAAAGGCGGCGTTACCAGCCGTCCAGATGCGACGGGCGTCCTCTTCTTGGAAACCCGTGACGCCGCTCGGCGAGATGGTGCCGACCCAATCGGCAGCCTGCTGCACGATGTCGATGGCGTTCTCGTTGTTGATGGTGATGGTGCCGTCCGGGGAGATGATGGTGCCGCCGTCGTTCGAAGCAACCCACTCGAGCGCGTCGCAAGTCAGCCCCTCGTAGGCCGCGCCCTGCCACACAAAGCCATGAAAGTCTTGGTTGCCCTCGCCGCGTTCGCCATCCTGGATCGTTTGGGCCATCTCGGCCATTTCAGCCCAGGTGGCGGGAGGCCCGCTAAAGCCGTACTTCTCGAGCAGGTCCGAACGGTAGTATAAGAGTCCGGCGTCGGTATACGCAGGGATGCCGACGAGTGCGCCGTCCACCGTGTTGTTCTCGACGATGGCGGGGAACATATCGGCAACGGCTTCTTGCATCCCGTCATACTGGTACAAGTCTACCAAGTGCTCGGCCAAGTCGCCGGGCCAGATTACGTCGATCTCGAGCAGATCGGCCTCACCCGACTGCGCCTGGAAGTACTGGAGGTACTGGGCGTAGCGGTCGGTCGCGGACTCAGGACCCTGCAAGACGTTAATGGTGACGTTGTAGTCCTCGCCACCGATGGTGTGCGGGTTGGCGTCCATGTAACGCTGCGCTGCATCATTGGCGTACTCGATGGCCTGACCCGAGTTGCCCGTGAGCCAGGTGATGGTGGCGTCTTGCTGTGCAAAAGCCACCATTCCAAAGGCGAGCACGAGCGGGAGTAGAAATTTCTTCATCTTTCACCCTTTCTGTACTTTTTCTGCTGCTCCACAATGTTTGTCAAACCAACCACACGGGGGCCTCGAGCCGGGTACAAAAACTTATCAAGGTTGTAGGCAAGCTTAGAAGCGCCGCTTGCGGTTGTTTGATGTCTCGACTATAGCAGGGGTATTTCTCACTTACAAGGGTGCTGGCTCTCACTTTTCATGAGGGCCTATCATCAAAGTTTAACGTTGGTGGGGAGAGTATGCACCAATAAAAGGGGAGAGTATGCACCAATAAAAGAAGACGCCGTCTATGTGGCGGCGTCTCGAATTTGGCCTTCTCTGGATTATATTACGGCGTTTAGGTCCAGTACAAAAGCTTGGCCTCCGGGAACCGCAACGAGATTTCCGTCTCGAAAAAGGCGCGAAGTTGGCCCATCGTTTCTTTGTCGTACACGTACTTGAGGCCGCCAAACTTGTTGCGCTTGACGCTGCGTTGCGACTCATCCATCTCGAGCGCCGAGTTAGGATACCAGCCCTCCAACACCTCCTTAGAGCCGGGGGTAAAGCGGTGGCTGATAAGTTCAAAGGTAAGGTCACAGGGGAGATCGAGCGTCCTTTCGATCTCGTCAAAAAGGGCGGTGTAATGCTCGAGCCAATCCGCTATGGGCATGATAGGGGCAATCACCAACCCCACCGGGTAACCCGCCGCCGCGAGCTTGCGAAGCGCGCCCAGACGCGCCGACACGGGCGCGGTGCCGCCCTCCATGCGTGTGCTAATGGGTTCAGCGTTGACCGAGGCTCGAGCCCTGGTTTGCCCGTTATGCGGCAGGTCCAGCAGACCGTCCACCGCGTCGAACTTGCTCACAAAACGTAAATAACCGTCGGTGCGCGTGCCAAAGTAGCGGATGCACTCGGAGAGGCTGCCGGTAAGGTGTTCTAAGCCGAGCGGGTCGGTGTAGCACGACACCTCAAAGGTGGTCGCCTCGCCCGGTCTCTCGTAAGGGGCCAGATGCGACAAAATCTCAGGCAGGTTCGCGTAGACGCGCGTGACGGGCGGCCCCGAGAGCGAGCCCGCGAGGTAGCAGTATTGGCAGTGCGCGGGGCAGCCCTTAGCGAGGTGAAACTGCCAGTCGGCTGACGGGGGGATGGGCTGAAGCTTCATCAGGCTGGGGGGCGCGTTGACGACAGCCAAAGTTTGTTTGGCTAAGCGGTAGGTCTCACGTTCGTCTTTGCCGCGCAAGCCCGTGACGCGGTTGCTGGGGAGTTCAGTGATGTCGAGGCCGAGCGCAGTCATGCGCGCGTGGATGGCCTGGCCGAAGGGCTGCTCGAGCGCGTCCGGCGTAAACAGCACCCGTTTGGGCGTCCACAGTTTGGGTTTGGTTTCGCGTATGGGTCTTTCAAGGGGTGAACTCGTAGGACGGATAGGTTCTGTAATCAACGCCGTCTCCTCCTGCTTTTCATTCTCACTGCGTCATTTGCTGGGGCGAATATCGAGGTTAAGATTTGCACAGAGGTTGATAGGTAAGCACTCAGATTTCTTAGCTCTAATCTTATCACTTTGAATGTTGTATGGATGTGCTCAGCCCACAGTTTTTCGAGGAGACGTAACCGGTTTACGGTGTCCTGCACGTTCGTTCTCTGGCAAAGACTTATGTGGTTGATACTAAGCGAGCGGCTGTCCAACCATCTTGACGACGCTTTGCTGTAAGTCAATCTCGTGAAAGGGCTTTTCCAGGGTGAGCGCCTTGGGACGCCTCAGGCGCTCCAACAGACTACCCTTCACCCCGGTGAGGACGAGAACAGGCAGGTGGCCCCCGCCGGAGTGTTTGCGCAGTTCCTTGACAAATGTCCAGGCCGCGCCCGCACCGCCGTCACCCGCGTCGTCTACCACGACGGCTTGAGGACGCGCTGCGGCGAGCGCGTCCAGACCTCCTGCGGGGTCGTCGGCCAAAAGGACCTCGAGCCTAGCGCGCTGCAAGGTCAAGCGCACGAGCCGCTGGAGCGCCGACGAGGGCGACACGAACAGCACCAGCGGCGTTTCGGGCGCAAACGATAGGGCCTGAATCACGCCCTTGGCTTCTAATTCGGCGAGGATGCGGTAGACCTGCTTTTCGGGCACGTCGAGTTCCGC
This sequence comes from Trueperaceae bacterium, assembly GCA_965214405.1. Lineage (GTDB taxonomy): Bacteria > Deinococcota > Deinococci > Deinococcales > Trueperaceae > CBDCCT01. Next base: position 2,183,252 of record OZ243956.1, on the reverse strand, counting down.
GGCGATAGAGCGCGCGCTGCGCTTGCTGTCCACGTAACCGAGCACCTCCCAACTGCCCTTGAGGAGGCTTACCTTGGTGGGGTCGCCCGACTTTTCGAACACGGCGCGCGCGGGAACGGCGCTCTCCCACTCGTGGAGGCGCTGGGCGGTTTCCATAAGGAGTTGCACCGCGTCGAGCGCGTGTTCGTTGAGGTGCTGCGCGACCTCGGGCGAACGCTCCACAAAAGAAAACGCGCCGCTCTTCCAGGTGATGAGTTCGGTCATGACCTCGAGCACTTGCGCCCTGAGCGCCCGCTTGAGGTCTCCTTCGTCCATCAGCCCCTCGCGCACCGCCAGAAGCCCGAGGGGCACGCTTTTGCCGCTTGCACCCAGTTCCACCGAGGACTGTTTGAGAAGCATCATCTGAACTTCAAACGCGCTCAGGAGGTCTAAACGCACCAAAATTTCGCCTAAGTGGGGGCCGGGCGAAAGGTGCGCGTATTGCAGCCGCCCTCCCTCGAAATAAAGACGCGCGCGGCTCTCCTTTTTCACGACCGTCAGCACGCCCGACTTGAGCCCGCTCACAATGATTTGGAACACGTCGGAGATGGGCGCGTCGTGCAGGCTCCCCTGAATCACGGGGTGCGTCTCGTCGGGCGGGCGGGGCGGGCTCGGGAGGACCCCAGCCACCGGACCCTGCTGAGAAGAATTCGAATGAGATGAGTCATGACGCTATCACCAGCAGTATAGAGAAGACGCGCCCGCTAGGGTGTTGAAGACGCCTCATCAGCGCGTCGTCCTGTAAAGATTCTTGAGAAAATGCTTGTGAAAATCGTGATTTGAAGTTCTCGAAGGGTGCTTGAGTCAACAGGACTTCTTAGCCGTTGTTTTCCCGTCCGACGCCCCACATGGATTGCTCCACACAGACTGCTTGCAGCGCGGTTTACGCGGCCTCGTCCGAGTCGTCCAACGCACCGCCGAAAGTTCCGTCAAAACCATCATCAAAGAGCGCCTCCTGGGCGCTCCCCCGGTAGACGTAGCCCAGGTGATGGTACGCGTGCTCCGTGGCGACGCGCCCGCGCTGCGTCCTTTTGATAAAGCCGCGCTGGATGAGGTAGGGCTCGTAGACCTCTTCTAGGGTGGCCCCGTCCTCGCCCACGGAGGTGGCGAGCGTGCCCACGCCTACCGGGCCGCCCGCGAATTTGCAGATGACGGCCTCGAGAATGGTCCGGTCGCGCGCGTCCAGGCCAAGTTCGTCGATGCCGAGTTCGTTGAGCGCGTGTTTCGCCCGCGCCAAACTCACCGTCTCCTCGCCCGCGACCTCCGCGTAGTCGCGCACGCGGCGCAAGAGGCGCTTGGCGATGCGCATGGTGCCGCGCGCCCGGCGGCCAATCTCCAGGGCCGCGTCGGGGTCTAAGCCAAAACCCAGGAGCTTAGCGTCGCGCAGGACGCCGCCCGAGAGTTCCTCGTCGGTGTAATACTCTAAGTGCTCGATAATCCCGAACCGGCTCCGCATGGGCTGGGTGATGAGCCCCGGCCGGGTGGTCGCGCCGATAAGCGTAAAGCGCGGCAGGTCGAGCCGGATGGTGCGCGCCGCGGGTCCCTGACCCAGGATGATGTCGATCTTGAAATCCTCCATCGCCGGATACAGGTGCTCCTCGGCCACGCGGCCCAGGCGGTGGATCTCGTCGATAAAGAGCACGTCGCCCTCATCAAGCGCGTTGGTAAGAATCGCGGCCAGGTCGCCCGGTTTTTCGATGGCGGGTCCGCTCGTCACGCGGATGCCGACGCCGAGTTCGTTGGCGATGATGTGCGACAGGGTCGTTTTGCCCAAGCCCGGCGGCCCGTAGAGCAGCACGTGGTCTAAGGGCTCGCCGCGGCTCCGGGTGGCCTCGAGATAGATGCCGAACTTTTCCTTGAGCCGTTTTTGCCCGACGTAATCTTGAAGCGTGCGGGGCCGTAAAGTCGTGTCACCTTCCATAAAATTTAGGGTACCACGGAGGGCGCGTGGCGGGTGTCCAGCGGAGGTGTTTTGAGGAAGTCCGGCGTGCGTAAACGAATCAGGTTAAAAAAGGATGTTCACGGAATAAGAAGCGCTTTAACCACCCCGCCCGCTAACGCTTGGTCAAAGGCTTCCGGAGCGTGCTCGAGCGGAAAAGGCGTGGTCAGGGTTTTGAGTTCAGAGGCGTGCCCCTCGAGAATCCTCGCCGCAGTTTCATAATCTTGGTAGTTTGACGCGTAAGAAAACGACAGCGTGAGCTCGGCGCGTACGGCGACGGTCGGGAAAAACTCGGTCGCCTGGGCGTACATGCCGACGACCGAAAGCGCCCCGCCCCGCCGCACCGTTTTGACCGCCGCGTCAAAGGCCGCGGTCGCGCCCGAGGCCTCGACCCAGAGGTCGGGAGACTCTAAAACCCCAACGTCCTGTGTAGTCTCCAAACCGAGCGCCGCGGCTGCCGGAAGCCGCGTTTGCGCGTCCGCTCGAGTGCCGAGTATCGTCACCTGCGCGCCCGCCAGCTTGGCGACAAAGCCGCTGAGGAGGCCGATGGGGCCGGGGCCGGAGACGACGACGCGGTCACCCGGAGAGACCCGCGCGCGCACCAAGACCGCGTGAACGGCGACCGAGAGAGGTTCGATAAGGGCGGCTAAGGGAAGCTCGAGCCCGTCGGGAATCTTTACCAAGTAAGCCGCATTGACCGTAACGAGTTCAGCCATGCCGCCGTCGTAGCTCAGCCCGATAACCCGGCGCGCCGCGCAAAGGTGGGTGTCGCCCGCCAGGCACGCCGAACAGCTCAAGCAACCTTGAATGGCGACGGCGGCAACCCTGTCTCCGACTTGTAAACGCTCTACGCCCTCGCCGAGCGCCTTAACGGTCCCGGAAAACTCGTGACCGAGCACGACGGGAGTGCTTATCCACTCGTACCCGCGGTCGGCCCTGTACGCGTGCAGGTCGGAGCCGCAGACCCCGCACGCCGCAACCTCGACGAGCACGCTACCCGGAGCGGGTTGAGGGTCGGGCAGGTCGTTAAGCTCGGCGCTTCGGGGGGAAAAGTCGGTGAGGCGGAAGGCTTTCATAGCGGGTTTGCCCCGTCCGCAAACGTGCTCGAGAGGGCGCAAAGCAGGTCCGGTTGGAGTCGAGCAAAGCGAGCAAGGTAGGTTATAAACGCCGTGGGTCTCAAAATGCCTCCAAACGTGGCCCGTCGTTTCGTCGTGCCACAGGTTAACGTGAGCCTCAAAACAGAGGTGGTGCCTGCTGTGTGAGTATCAGGGTAGCCTATTCCCCGCAGAATAAAAAGAGGTGCGTAACTGTTACCTGGGTTATTCTGACGCATGACCCCTCAACCCTTGATTGCCGCGAACTGGAAAATGCACAAAACCCCCTCCGAGGCCGAAACCTGGGCGAACGTCTTCAAAGACCGCCTGACCCACATCCCCACGAACACCAGCACGAACGCCAGAGACGCCGCTGAGGTGCTCCTATGCGCGCCCTTCGTTCACCTTCCGGCGCTACGCACTATTTTGTCGGACAGCCCCGTGGCTCTGGGCGCACAAGACGTGAGCGCACGCGACGAGGGCGCGTATACGGGCGAGGTGTCGGCGGGGATGCTGGCGGACCTGGGCGTGTCTTACGTGATCGTCGGCCATTCGGAGCGCCGCGCGTATCATCATGAGGACGACGCGGTGGTGAATGAAAAGCTCAAGAGAGTTTTGGAACACGGGATGCGCCCCATCCTTTGTATAGGGGAAACGCTCGAGCAGCGCAACGCGGGGGGCGCCAAAGAGGTCGTGCTGGCGCAGCTCGAAGCGGGATTAAAGGGTGTAGAAAACGCTGCATCTTTGGTTATCGCCTACGAACCCGTCTGGGCCATCGGCACGGGCGAAACCGCGACCGCGGACGACGCGGGCGAGATGTGCAGCGACATCCGTGAGGCCTTGAAAGCGCGTTTTCCCGAGGCGGACACGATACGCATCCTCTACGGCGGCTCGATGAAACCGGGGAATGCGGCGGAACTCCTTGCGCAGCCCGACGTCAACGGGGGCCTGATTGGGTCCGCCAGCCTCGAGGTCGACTCCCTCTTGGCGCTTACCAAAGCCGCCGGGACCGCCCATGCTTGAGCGGCTGAGGGAAAAGTTAAGTAGCGCGGGCGCTGAGGCGCTGCTCGTGACCCGGCCCGCCAACGTGCGTTATCTATCCGGCTTTCGGAGCCCTCAGGACGGGCGGGTGCTCGTGACCCTTACTGACGCGTGGCTCGTGACCGACGGGCGCTACACCGCCCAGGCGGGCGAAGAGTCGCGGTTGGCCGTAGAAATCGTCCCCAAAGATTGGCCCGCTTTTGTCGCCGAGCGGGTGGGGTCGCGGCGCTTGGCTTTTGAATCCGACAGCGTGAATTACGACCTTTTTGAAACGCTTGCCGACAAACTGCCCACCGCGCCCGTCCCCACCAAAGGACTCGTGAATGAACTGCGCCTCCGCAAGACGACCCAGGAGATTGAGACTTTGCGCGAGGCGGCGCGGCTCACCGACGCGGGGTTTACGCACATTTTAGGTTTTATCAAAGCTGGGGCGCGCGAGGTCGAGGTGGCGCTGGAACTCGAGCGCTTCCTCCGCCTCTCCGGCGCTGAGGGTATGAGTTTCGAGACCATCGTGGCGAGCGGCGTTCGGAGCGCGATGCCGCACGGGGTGGCGTCGAACAAAATCATCGAAAGAGGCGATTTGGTTACCCTCGACTTCGGCGCTAAGCTGGACGGCTATCACGCCGACATGACGCGCACGGTGGCGGTGGAAAGCGTGAACGGCAAACTCCGTGAGATGTATGACGCTGTTTTGAGAGCGCAGGAAGGGGCACTCCGCGCGCTTGCACCGGGCAAAACCGGGGGCGAGATGGACGCCGTGGCTCGAGAAAGTTTGACAGAAGCGGGTCTGGGAGAAAATTTCACTCACAGCCTCGGTCACGGGGTGGGCCTAGAGATTCACGAGGGACCGCGCTTGGCGCGTGACCAAGACGAGCGGCTCGAGCCCGGCATGACCGTGACCGTCGAGCCGGGGGTGTACGAACCCGGTGAGGCGGGCGTACGTATTGAGGATTTGACGGTCATTACCGAAGGGGGTTACGAACGTTTATCCGAGAGTCCCAAGGAGTTTTTGCAACTTTAACATTTTTAACATTGGGTAGAGGTCTCCTCCCGCTAACAACAGGTTTAGCGCACTGAAGAGTCGTCAGTTTGGGCAAACAGTTTGAACAAATTTTTAGGTGCTGGCTTGTGCTTTCGCGGCAGCAACGACCGAATAAGCTAAAAGTAACAGCGCGCCAGCGAGCACGACCACTAGCCACAGCAGGTACGCGACCCAGGGGGGCGGCGAGTGCATGGCGCCGAGCACGCCCAAGCTCAAGAATGCCGCCGACAGTATAGAGGCGGCTAAGGCTCGGCCCCACGAACGTCGGTACGTGCTGGGCCGGAGGACGGCGAGCAGAAGCAGGACGTGGGCGGAGATGAGCAATACCACCCAGCCGACGGTCTCTGCGGGGTACGGGTGCGGCGGTGGAGACGCGCGCACGCTTGCGAGGTAAGGGTCCGGCTGCAACCCGGCCAGCGCCGCAGCAGAAACGCCGATGAGCCAAGCCACAAGTGCAAGTTTCTTGTTCACAATACCCAATGACCCAAGCTCAGGAATTTCGGCGTACTTATAGTTAAGTTCGACATCTCCAACTACTTTCTAGATTTTTGACATAACAAGCCAAAATCCCTTGCAGCGCCTAGTTTCTGTCTACCAGGGTGACTTCCAACAAGATTAAACAACACCAGATAGCTGAAGTGTATCTTGTCTCCCCCTGTTAAGTTGCTACGCCACAGGTTACTATCCGCTCCTACGGCTTTAGACCCTCCACGAAGGCTCGCGCCCTCCCCAAAATCTCCTTTACCGCCTCATCATCCGGCGCTTCGCAGTAAACGCGCAGCACGGGCTCGGTGCCGCTCGGCCTGAACAGGAGCCAAGCGTCCTCGCCCAGGTTGAGCTTGACGCCGTCGCGCCGCTCGACCGAGGTTATGTCGCGGTCGGCGAAGCGTTCGGGGGGCATGTCCAGAGAGTGCATGACCGCTTCTTTCAAATCGTTGCCGTGGAGGTGAAGGTCGAGACGGTTGTAGGCGTGCCGCCAACTGGCCTCCCGCTCAAGCTCCGCAAAAATCTCCCGGAGCGGCTTGCCAGCCTTGACGACGGCCTCGAGCATCAGCAGACTGTTGGCAATCCCGTCACGTTCGGGCAGCCAGCCCGCCACCCCGATGCCGCCCGACTCCTCACCGCCGATGAGCACGCTTTCTGAGAGCATGGCGTCGACAATGTATTTGAAGCCGACGGGCGTCTCCTGGACCTCGAGGCCGCGCGCCTGAGCCAGACGCTCGATAATGCGCGAGACGGTAAACGTCTTAACCACTTTCCCGCTGTAGCCCTTCTGGCTCATCAGGTCTAGCAGCACCGCAAAAATCTGGTGCGAGTTGAAGTAGTCGCCGCCCGGCAGCACCAGCCCCAAGCGGTCGCCGTCGCCGTCGGTGGCGGTGGCAAACGCCGCGTCGCTTTCGTTCATCACTGCTACCGTGGAGGCCAAATTCTGCGCGATGGGCTCGGGAGACACGCCGTAAAACGTCGGGTTGGGAACTGCGTGAACCTCGTGAACGGGAATCTTGAGTTTTGCGTGCTTTAGGAATCCCGTGAGCCAGCCCGCGCCCGCCCCGCCCATCGCGTCGTGAACCAGCGTGCCCGAAAAAGTGCGCAGCGCCTCCACGTCCACAAGCGCTGTTAGCGCCTCGAAATAGGCTTTGCGGATGTTAAACGTTTCTATGGTGTGCGCTTTCTCGTCAAAGACGCCCACCTCGTCGTCCGTTAGAGTCTCGACCCGCTCGCTCACCGCTTGGTAGATGTCTTGGGTGGCGGTGCCGCCGTAAGAACCTTTAAGCTTGAAGCCGTTGTAAGGAGGAGGATTGTGCGAGGCCGTGAGCATGACGCCGCCGCCCGCCCCATAATGTTTGACCGCGAACGAGAGCGCGGGGGTCGGCAGGTAGGCGTCTGACAGGAGCGTGTGGAGCCCGTTGGCCGCCATCACCTCCGCCACGCGCCGCGCGTACAGTTCGCCGTTAAAGCGGGTGTCGAAACCGACCACCACGCGCGTCGCCCCCTGCGCTTGCAGATACTCGGCGTAGGCCTGCGCGACCCGCGCCACATTGTCAAAGGTAAAGCGGTCGCCGATAATATCGCGCCAGCCGTCGGTGCCGAAAACAAGTCTGTCCATATGTCAAGATTACCCTATGTCCTTGGTTGTCAAATACGGCGGCAGCGCCATGACCGAGCCCAACGTGCGTAGAGAGGTAGCCTCGGCCCTCCGCGCCCTTGCCCAGAAGGGAGAGGAGCCCTTGGTGGTGCATGGCGGCGGGCCTTTTATCGCCCAGGCTCTAAAAATGGCAGGACTCGAGAGTTCCTTTGTACGCGGCCTGCGCGTGACCAGCGCCGAAAGTTTGCCCGTGGTCGAGACGGCCCTGACGGGACTCGGCAAAGTCTTGGCGCAGGAGATAGGTGAGCACACGAGTTTTGCAGTGGGATTGACGGGGCGGGACTCGAGCCTCCTCGTCGCCCGTCCCCTAGACCCGGCCTTGGGTTTCGTCGGCGAGATGGTCCGCGTGAACCGAACCTTTTTAGAGGCGCTGCTGAGCGTCAACGTTACCCCCGTCATTGCCTGCTTGGCTGAGGCCGAAAACCGTGAGGGTGTGCTCAACGTCAACGCCGACAGCGTGGCGGGCGCGGTGGCGGGAGCGTTAGAAGCGCCCGTCGTCTTTCTGACCGACGTGCCGGGGGTGCTGGACGATCCGCGAAACCCCGCCAGTCTTTTGTCAGAACTCAGCGCAGCGGACATCGAAGAACGCATTCGGGACGGGCGCATCGCGGGCGGGATGATTCCCAAAGTCGAGGCGGCGTTGGAGGCGCTCTCGCGCGGCGCGGCCTTTGCGGTGATTGCTGATGGGCGGCGGGGGGATGGGCTCGAGCGGGCGCTTTCAGGGGATGAGGGCAGCCGGATTTACACCTGACATCTACACCTGACTTTGGGTACTTTTGGTGAGGGGTAAGGCTCGAGCAGCGGTCAGTTTAGCAAATGAGCAATGGCGTTATCCAAATCAGCCGTACTTCTTCAAAGGTTACGAATTTCCTATGAAATGTGCTCCCTTATGTAGGTACACGAGAGGGCCATCGTGCGTCACATTAATAACAAGCACAACCTCTTTAGAATTATCAGGAACTTCGAGAAACTGTGCAGTCTTGACACTTACATGGCTAACCATCTTGTCGTCTCGCATAACACAGTGGAATGGGTCAGGCTTATAAGACGACATCAAATTTTTTACCTGATTTTCGTCTGGAATTTGCAGTGCATCAAAAACGGTCTTAAGACGGTTGTCTATATCTCCTCCACCCGAAATGATGTATCCGAGTGGTCCTGGTCTTAGGAGGGTCACCTCAAGTTCTACAGTGCCCTCGGTTAATAAGGGAATAAAACGAAATTCACTACGTTTTACACTTTCTTTATTGAGGTAGTCCTTGTGTGACAGCTCAGTTTTCTCACTCTCAATAGTTTGGAACAACTCTGACTGCTTCCACGCTCGTTCCACTTGTGGATGAAAAACACTACGAATTTTGTGTTTATGCTCCGCGTCACCATTCGACTTTAGTTCACCACGGTAGTACAGAGTGAAACGTTTCATGTACTTAATCCTCTATGAGTTATCTTTGGTTACCAATACAAGATGAACCTTTTGCCAAGAATCTACCAAGATAAATCTCATGGCAGAGCCGCATAACTGTTTACCTTGAATCTCACCTCTCACTCTCAGTGTCTGATGAACAGTATAACTCAAATAATATAGCTTTGAGCTCGCGTATCCTTAAGCTATTCAAGATGTAATGAGGAGGCACGCATGGACCGCACCAAACGCTTGCAGCACATCGTCTTAAAGGCCAAAGGTTTACCCTTTCACAAAGACCGCCTGGCTAACGTTGACCCATCCTCCGTAACCGCCGACGATGTCAGCGCGCTTCCCTTTGTGACCAGAGACGACCTCACCAAACACTTCAAAGCCCATCCTCCTCACGGCGGTTTCTTAACGGACGACGTGGTGCAGATGCACCTGACGCCCGCGCCCGACATCGGGCGAATGCCGGAGTATTTAACGAGAAACGATGTCGAGTGGCAGGCCGACGCGGTGGCGGAGGGGCTTAAGCGCTGCGGTCTGAGCAGCGAAGACAGGTGTCTGGTCGTTTTTTCCTACCATATGCTCGCGGGCGGCTGGCTCTTTCACGAGGGGCTGACGAAGCTCGAGGCCAAGGTTTTGGCCCTGGGACCCGCCGACGCTTCGAGCGTCGCGGACATCGCCGACACCTACGGCTTTAACGTCTTGGTGAGCAACCCGAGTTTCGCGCGCAAAATCGGTGAGGCGGGGGGGCGGTTTAAAACGCTCGTCGCGGCGGGTGAGCCTTTTACGGCGGTGCCGGGCTACCGGGAAGGGCTCGAGCAACTCCTCCAGTGTCAAGCTTTCGACGCCTACGGCCTCAGCGAAACGGGCGTGCTGGCGGCGGAAACTTTTGACAAGGACGGGCTGCACGTGTGGGAGGCGGCGTGCGTATTGGAGGTGCTCGAGCCCACCACGCTTCAACCTGTAAAGGGCGGCGAAAAGGGCGAACTGGTCGTGACCAGCCTCACCCGCGAAGGGATGCCCGTCCTGCGCTTTCGCACGGGCGATTTGACGCTCAAAAGTACCGAGGGTGGCCTTCTGACGCTGCCGCGCGGCGTGTTTGGCCGCACCGACGCGATGGTCAAGGTCAAGGGCGTCAAGGTTTATCCTAAAGAACTCCTCTTTTTGCTGGCGGGCACCCCTGGGCTCAATTTCCGCCACTACCAGCTCGTGCTCCAACGCGGCGAGGGCGGCACCGACCGCGCCGTCTTGCGCGTTGAGGGTGACCCCGCAATCAACACACAAGAGCTTGCCAAACGAATTCGCAGCGCTTTGGGCGTAGGGATGAACGAGATTCGGGTGGAAGAGAAGGTTGAGGGGGATTTAGTTGTTGATGAGCGGTTTTAGCCCTGAGTAAGAATTCGGTGAGCCTTGCGTTTCTCGCTCTCGAGCGCACCCTTTATAACTCATACGAAATGTCCCACACGTACTTTTTGAAGATAAAGGAGCTGTGAAAGTTTTGTAAGAGGAGGCTTGCTACACTAAAAAACATGTTCAGAGAACCTTACGCCGCCTTTCCGCGCCCCTCCAACGGCACCCTGCTCCAAAAGGTGTACCGCTACGAATGCAGCATCATCGCGGGCACCGCGACGCCGGAAGATATCAACGACTATGTGGAGTGTCAGTTAGAGCTCGCCAAGCGTTTGCCCATAGACAGTGCGGCGCACACAGCGACGGATCCTCGAGACTGACATGGTCTCTGTTGCCATAACTTTACATCCAGCGTTTGCGCCTTTTGTACGACTTGATATTTTTGAACGACTTGCGCTCCCCACCCTCGGACTTGCCCATATAGAACTCTTTGACGTCCGGGTTGGTGCTGAGGTCGCGGGCGGGGCCTTCTAAAACGACGCGCCCGCCCTCCATCACGTAACCGTAGTCGGCCACGCCGAGCGCGATAGAGGCGTTTTGCTCCACTACCAAAATCGTCGTGCCCTCTTCGTTCACCGCCCTCACCCGCTCGAAAATGTCGCGGACCAAAAGGGGCGCTAAGCCGAGGCTGGGTTCATCCAATAACAAAAGTTTGGGCCGCGCCATGAGCGCGCGCCCGATGGCGATCATCTGCTGTTCGCCCCCGCTCGTGTAGCCCGCCTGACGCGTCCGCAAGTCGGCCAAGCGCGGAAAAATGTCGTAAATATGCGCCAAGCTCGCCTTGACGCTTCCCCGCTGCGTAATAAAACCGACGCGGAGGTTTTCCTCGACGGTGAGGTGCTTGAAGACGCGCCGCCCCTCGGGCACCTGCACGATGCCCGCCTTGACGATGGTTTGGCCCGGTTTGTCGTGAATCGTCTCGCCGTTAAAGCGGACGTAGCCCTCGCGCACCGCGCCGTTTTCGGGTTTGAGCAGGCCCGAGATGGCCCGTAAGGTGGTCGTCTTGCCCGCGCCGTTGGTGCCCAAGAGCGCGACGATTTTTCCCCTGGGAACCGCCAGACTCACGCCGCGCAGCACCTGGACGATGTCGTGGTAGACCACCTCGATATTGTTGACCTCGAGCTGAATCTCGCCTAAATCTTGCGGACGGGTGGGGGAGGTAGCCTGGGTCATAGGAAGCTTAGCGGGAAGATAGGATGAACGCCCTATCTTCCCACTGCTTGTCTACTCGTTCGCCTCGTGAACCTGAGCGAACGTCTCCGAAGTAAAGGGCTCGGTCGTCTCGACAAACGCGCCGTTTTGGACCTGGAGGAGGTGGAGCGCGCCGACGCCAACGCGGTCGGTCTCGCTGTAAGAAACCGGCGCGAGGCCCAGGGGAGAATCAAACACACCGTTTCCCGCCTCGTTCATGGCTAAAAGCTGTGCGTAGATGGTCTCAGGGTTGACGTCCTCACCCGCTTCGACCGCGCGCCGCGCCGCCTCGATAAAGATGGAGGCTTGGAGCGCGCCGGAGGTGTAGTTGTCGTCGGCGATGGTCGCCTCGGGACGTCCGTAACGCGCGCCGAGTTCGGCTTGCAAGGGGACCTGCTCGGGGAGCGGGACGGAGGTGGCCCACAAGAAGCCGTCGGCGGCCTCGCCTGCTAATGACACGAGCGTGTTGCCGCCCGTGTAGTGCGCGCCCATAAAGGTCATGGTGTCTAAAAGCCCCAACGCCTGCGCGGCGTTGAGCATCGCGGCGATGGGCGACTGCACGGTCTGGCTGATCACGTACTCGACGCCGTCGTTGCTCCAGCGCTGGAGCAGGGCGGTGTAGTCGGTGCCGTCGCCGTGCTCTTGCACGTCGACAATCTCGACGCCTAAGATTTCGGCGGCGGCCTGCGCGTCCTCGACGGGCGCGCGCCCGAAGGGGCTCGGGTGAACCAGCATCGCCACTTTGGGCGCAGCGTCGCCCTGCTGATTTTCGGCGTGGTTTTCGGCGATCCATTCGAGCAGCGCCACCACCTGTTCGCTGTACGACGTGAGCGGCAAAAAGTTATATTCATTGTCGGGCGGGTCAATAACGCCGATATGGAGCGAGGACGAAATCACCGGCATTTGCTCCTCGACCGCGTTGAGCTTGAGTTGCAGCGTCGCGCCCGTTGCATAAGATAAAAAAGCGTCCATGTCCTCGTCCAGATAGGCCTCAAAGTTACGCAGCGTGTTGTCGTTGTTGTACTGGTCGTCGCGGGTCAAGCAGGTGAGGGTGGTGTCGGGGATAAGCCCTTCCTCGTTGGCGTAGCGGCAGTAATCCTCGACGCCCTGCACGACGAACTGACCGGCGTCCGAGGTCGGCCCGGTGACCGCGCCCGACCAGCCGATGACGACCTGCGCCAGAGAGGTGCTTAGACTTAGCATGAGGGCGAGCAACGTGACGGTTCGCATGATTCCTCCTTAAAAAGTGGTGCGTAAAGCTATTGAGACTACGTGGAACTATTGTGTGACGAGGTCATTATAACCCAAAACTGCCGGGGCGTGGCGCGGTCGGAACGCGCGCCCAGGGCTGACGCACCTTCAAACGAACCCAAAGTCTTGAGAAGACCGACTTTGGATTTGAAATGCTCTTTCGTGCAAATTTTGAGGTGCTGTTTACGGCTTTGCCGTCTTGAAGCAGTCTCATTAGCTTCCGAAAGTTACGTCATGCGTCAGCCTTTCATCTGACGACCGTATTCGGGGCCGCAACGTACGGTAGGACCCATCCGGGTTGTGTTGACACTTGCCCTTTGAGAAAACCTTTTAACCTCGAGGCGCGGCTAATCCGCGCCCCGCAAACCTTTACCCCTTGCTTTTTCATTCTTGCTTCTTGTGTGCAGCACGCTAAACCTTAAAAGTCTGAAAAGTCAACACCCAGCCTTATCGAGATTGAATGTATGTCGTGCCCGTTGCCAGGCAGCGAACTGTAACATAGATTAAGGAACGGTGCCTACGCCGAACCCGCCCGTTTTCTGCGGAACGCGACGTACCGTAGCGGTTATTGATATTGGCGTCTGTCGGCGCGGGTGTCATCTCTTAAACCGGGTCCTGGACGGTAACGCGTAGATCAAATCTCACTCAATCCAATTAGCTGCTGTATAACAGCGCCTCTCGCAACGCCTCCAACGTCGGGGCCAGCGCCTCCACCCGCGTTTCTTGCTCCCACAGCGCCTCTAAACTCTCGTCCTTGGGCGCGGGGATACCCAGCGTTTCCCCCACCACCTCCGGGAACTTGGCGGGGTGCGCCGTGGCGAGCGTGATGATGGGATTGGCGTCACCCGTTTTCTCGCGGTAACGCGCGGCGGCCTCGAGCCCCACCGCCGTGTGCGGACAAGCGACGTAGCCCGTGCGCTCGTAAACCTCTTTCATGCGCGCGCTAGTCGCGTCGTCGGACACGCTCGAGCCCCACAACCGCGTCTCGAGGTCTTCTTGACCCAGAAGGGTATAAAGCCGCTCGAAGTTGCTGGGCGCGCCCACGTCCATCGCGTTGGACACCGTCGCCACCGTGGGATGAAAGGCGTACGCGTCTCTCAGCCGCTCTAAGTAAGCGGGGAAAAAGTCGTTGGCATTGTGCGCGGCGATAAAGCGGCGCACGCTGAGGCCCATTTTCGCCGCCAGCACGCCCCCCGTGAGGTTGCCCAAGTTGCCGCTGGGGACGCAGAACACCGGAGGGGTCGCCTCCTTTCCGTAGGATTCTAAGCCTTGACGAGATACGACCTCCAAATCTTGACGAGATGCGACCTCCAGGGCAGCCCACAAGTAATAAAGCGACTGCGGCAACAAACGACCGATGTTGATCGAGTTGGCGGACGATAAAGGCACATTTTTTAGTTCCGGGTCCATAAACGCCTCTTTAACAAGGCGCTGGCAATCGTCGAACGCGCCCTCCACCGCGTAGGCCCGCACGCCCGGCCTCGAGACGATGAGCTGCCGCTCCTGCACCGCGCTCACCTTGTTTTTGGGATAAAGCAGCACCACGTCGATATGGTCCCGCCCCGCAAACCCGTCCGCGACCGCGCCTCCCGTGTCGCCCGAGGTCGCCACCAGGATGGTCACGCGCTCGCCGCGTTCTGCAAGCGCGCGGCTCATGAGGCGGGCCATCGTGCGCGCGCCGAAGTCTTTGAACGAGCGGGTGGGGCCGCGGAAAAGCTCGAGTACGTATATATCATCACCGAGTGCGACAAGGGGCACAGGAAAAGAGAGCGCATCTCTAACTGTTTCGGCTAGCGCGTCGTCCTCTCCCAACCAGCGTTGCAAAACATCAACAGCCAGGTCCGGGAAGGTGTCGGCTTGGTGGATGGGCTCAACGGTCGGGACAAAGTTCGGTACATAGAGCCCGCCATCGGGGGCCAAGCCACTTAGAAGCGCGTCATCAAAGCTCACCAGGCGTTTGCCGGGGTCGCGGGTGCTGTAGTAGCGTACTCTAACCGTCATTTTGGGTGGCGCTCAGGAGGCGCTTAAAGTGCATGTAATGCCAGGTTACGCTGTTTGCTTGCATGTCCTGATTGACAACGTGGCTCGCAAGCTCCCAGCCTTCTTCCCCGACGAGCGCCAGAAACTGCGGCAGGGTTTTGGCCGTGTTCCCGCCCTCGCTCGTCCAGCCGGTGAGTCTTTGCCCGTCCATATCAAAAAGGTTGAACTCCTGGGTGATGCCGCGGCCTTTGTAGTCAAAGCGGATGGATAGGTACTCCCACTTGTTCACCAGCGCCCCCTAGACGGTCGCATTTTTCGCGGCGTCACTTTTTAGCCTGATTTCGCCCAGCTTGGGCGCGCGGTAGTCCGCCGGGGGCGTGGCGGCGCGGGATAGCGGCGCGGGACCGGGTCGTCCGGCGAGCGCGCCGATGAGGTCAGCCAACACCGCGCTCGCCGTCGAGGCCGCGCCCGCGCCCGCGCCCGCGATCATCACCTCGCCCACCGCGTCGCCGCGGAACACGAGGCCGTTGCGGTTGCTCGCCGCGCCCGCTAACGCGTGCGTGGCGGGTAAATAGACGGGGCGTACGCTCACGTGCCAGCGGCCTGCTTCGGGGTAGACGCTGCCGACCAAACGGATGCGGCCCCCGTCCTCCATCGCCTCCATGACCAGCGCCGGAGTCAGCTCGCGGATGCCGTGCGTGTCGGCGCGCACCGCGTCCCAAGAAATTTGGGGGTCAAAAACGAGCCGCGCGAGCAAAGTGAGTTTGTGCGCGGCGTCGATACCCTCGACGTCCAAACTCGGGTCGGGCTCGGCGTAGCCCAAGCGCTGCGCCTCCGCCAGGGCCTCGTGATAATCGGCACCCCCCTCGAGCGCGCCCAGAATGTAGTTACAGGTGCCGTTCAAAATGGCGTGGAGCTCTAAGGGTTTGGAGCCGCGCAACACGGTCGTCAGCGGCCCGACCGCGGGCGTGCCCGCCATGACCGCGGCCTCGAAGTAGAGGCGACCTTCCGCCAAAAAGGGTACAAACTCGTCCCACCGTTCAGCCAGCACCGCCTTGTTGGCCGTGACGACGCGCTTGCCTTGCGACAACGCGCGCAGCGTGAGGTCGCCCGCGAGCCCGGTGCCGCCCATGAGTTCGACCACGATGTCTGCACGGAGCGCTTCTTCAGGATCGGTGCAGAGGTGGTCTCGAGCGACCCGGCGCGGTTTCTCAGGGTCACGCACGAGCACCCTGGAAACCTCCGCGGCCACGTCTTCCCGCCCCTCCAAAAGCTCTAAAAAGGCGGACCCGACCGTGCCCGCGCCCAGGAGTCCAACGGTCGTCAGCGGCTGCGTCATGGGAGGAGGATAACACGGGCGGTTTGTGTGAGGAGGGAAGAGGAGCGGTTGCCCCCGCTTCCTCCGGATTTCCTCTGGACAGGGCAAAAAGCCGTGGATAGCGAGAACGCCCCGGTTTGAGCGACGTTCACCCCACGCGTTACCGCCGACAACATAAGTTCAAGGAACGGTTGCTCTTTACTCTCTCAGTGCAGATAAAAACCGCTATACTCGAGCCGATGAAACCCATTTCTTTAGACGCAGCGGGCGGCGACGCGATGCCGCGGGCCGCGGTGGAGGGGGCGCTCGAGGCCGCGCTCGAAGGAGTTCCGGTTGTGCTCGTGGGGGACGAGGACGCACTGCGGGCGGAACTTAACGCGCTTGGCGGAGAGCTACCTATCCACCACGCGTCCGACGTCATCACGATGGACGACGGGGCGAGCGAGGTGAGGCGGCGGCGGGACTCGAGCATCATGCAGGCCATGACCCTGGTTAAAAACGGTTCGGCGTCCGCGTGCGTGTCGATGGGTCACTCCGGCGCGACGATGGCGGCGGCGCTGCTCGTGCTGGGGCGTCTCAAGGGCGTCGAGCGGCCCGCGATTCTCGCCAACATCCCCGTGACGGACGGTTACGTGGCGCTGCTCGACGCGGGGGCCAACGCCGACTGCCGTCCCGTTCACTTGGCGCAGTTCGCCGTGATGGGCTCCGTTTACGCGCGCGTGTTTTACGGCAAAAAGGACCCGACCGTCGGGCTCATGTCCATCGGTGAGGAACCGGGCAAGGGCAACGAACTGGTCCGCGAGGCGCACAAGCTTCTGCGCGACGCCCCCATCACCTTTTACGGCAACGTCGAGGGGCGCGACCTCTTTCGGGGCACGACGGACGTGTTCGTGACCGACGGCTTTACCGGCAACGTGGTGTTGAAACTCGCCGAGGGCGAGGCGAAAGTGATTTTCGGCTGGATCAAGGACGCGCTTACCCAAGGAGGCCTCCGGACCAAGCTGGGCGGCGCGCTCGTTAGAAACGCATTTAGGGGCATCGCGGCCAAGCTCGACCCCGCAGAATACGGGGCGCAGCCGCTTTTGGGCGTGAACGGCCCCGCCTTTATCGGTCACGGCTCGGCGGACGCGGTGGCGGTGCGCAACGCGCTCCGCACCGCCAAACGCGCGGTGGAAGCGCGGCTGGTCGAGCGGATTGCGGAAGGGCTGGACGTTCCTACAAGTCGAGAAAGTCAACTTGGGAAGACCGTCTCGAGCTGAGCCCACCAAGCGCGTTTTAGTCTCCGCGAGAAGGCGACTGGCATAAAGGCGACCAAAGGAAGGAAAACGGTAAGCCTTCCCATTTTCTGCCAAGAATCCTACACCTTTCACCAAACGTTCACGGAGTTGCGTAAGGTCACACCATCCTCAAAACCTCTTTGCTAGGGTAAACGCCGTACGGGCTCCCGCCCGCGCGGTAAGGAACGTAATGACCAATCCCCTGGTAGACTTGCAAACGATGCTCGAGACGACCGCCGCCAGAATCGAACTTCAGGTTCTAGCGCCCTGGTTCCAGGCGCTGATAACGTCCGTGCGCGAGGCTCCCATTCCGTTTCTCATATCGGTGGGCTGGGACGCGCTCACGGGCGCGCTCGTTTTTTTGTTTCTCTGGTTCGTGCTGTCGCGCTACGTTAGCGCGTCCTTGCGGGGCATCAGCGCGCGCGAACTTTGGGACGAGGAGCGTAAAGAGGGCGAGCGCACCAGGGTAGGCGTCTTGGCGAAGTACCTGCGTAATTTAGCGGCGCTGCTGGCGGTTTTCGTTTTCGTGAGCCTCTTCGTGCTCGACTATCACGTGCCCGTGCTCGAGCCCGCCGCCCTGGGCGCGCGCGACTGGCTGGTGGGCGGGGGTATCGCCAGCATCGTGCGCATCATCGTCGTGGGTTTAGCCATCAACGCGCTGCTGGTCGTGGTGCGCAAAACCGCGCGAGCCCTCACGCCCACGAGCGGTCAGCGTTTTGAGCGGCAGATCGCTCGAGCCGCGACGATTCGCAGCGTGATCGAGTCGAGTATGCAGGTCACGCTCCTCACCATTTTTGTGCTCTTCGTGCTCAGCGAGTTTGGCGCGAACATCGGGGCGCTTCTGGCGGGCGTCGGGATTTTGGGTTTGGCGATCTCGTTTGGCGCGCAGTCGCTCGTCAAGGATTTGATTAGCGGATTTTTCATCCTCGTCGAGAACCAGTTCGGCGTCGGCGACGTGGTGACGCTGGCGGGGCTCACGGGCGGGGTGGAGTCGATCAATTTGCGCATCACCACCTTGCGAGACTTGGAGGGCCGCGTCCACATCATCCCCAACGGCACCATCGACCGCGTGACGGTCCTCAGTAAAGAGTGGTCGCGCTCGGTTATTGACGTTGAGGTGGCCTACCGCACCGACTTAACGCGCGCCCTGGACGTGCTCAAAGACGAGGCGATGGTCTTTTACCGCGACCGCGAGTGGCGCTGGCGGCTTATCGACCCCCCCGACGTGCTGGGCGTCGACGCCTTTGGCGATTCGGGCGTCGTGCTGCGGCTCATGTTTAAGACGCTACCCAAAGAGCAGTGGGGCGTCGGGCGCGAGTTCCGCAAGCGCATCAAGGCGCGTTTTGACCGTGAGGACATCGAAATCCCCTTCCCGCACACCATGCTCTACTGGGGCGAGGGACAAATGCCGGGGATGCCAAATCAGATGAGCGCGGCCCAGCGTGAGCCGCGGGAGCGGGAACTGAGCGGGCGCTAGCGGTCTACACTACAAGAAGGCTCACGGTTTTTGCGGGAAGGCTTGGGTAAACACGCAGGATGAAGCCTGAATGAAGGTGCGCTTCACAAAGGGCCGGGTCCCGCGCCGTTACCATAGAAGGCCAACGTCGTTACGCGACCGTGTCTGCTCGAGGCAGAAACCCTGGGGAGGTTTGTATGAGGATAGCCGCGCTTTTGAGTCTGCTGTTGGTGCTGGGAGCCTGCGCCCCGTCGGTGCAGGACTTACCGTCACCCCAACCCTTCGTTTTTTCGGTGGATTATGACACGCTCTTTGACGCCACGCTGCAAACGGTCGCGTCCACGCGAATCTCGACCAACTTTAGGCAAGCGGGTTTCGTGGTGGCCGAGGCGGACCGCGAAACGGGTCTCATCACTGCGGTGCGTTTGGGTAGAACCCGGACGTCGGGTTTGGGCGTCGGGGTCCGGACGGGCTTCTCCTTCGGTTCAGGCTCCCGGCGCGGCGGGATAACCATCACGCCTGGTTATTCGTCGGGTTACTCAGGTGTGAACGCGCAGACCGACCAGGCCATCATTTCCGTCGTGGTGCGCCCCGCCGGGGAGGGCTCGGCGTCACTCGTCTACTCGAGCACCGCCACCGACACCTACGACCAGCGCGTCGCCAACGCCTTTATGGCCGAAGTGGTCCAGCGCCTCCTGACGGGTCTCGGAGCTGCTACCGCCCAGTAAGCAAGAGTAGGCAGAAGACAAACAGCGCCGAGGTCGTCAGGGGAGGGTTCTTCTAACAATCTCGGCGCTACTTTTTTGGCAGGCCAACGTCTCTTCAAATCTTAAGACTCTGTGTCTAACGTTAATGCAACCTGTTTAATCTCTCGTCTCGAGGTCTCGCAAACTCAAATCAGGGTTGGGGCGTGTCCGCAAAGGTAACCGCGCGAACCCAGGTGATAAATACGGGGTTGGTAATCTCGGTCACGCTGGCCCCGCCGATGAGCGTATTGAGGTTGTCCGTAGAATCCGCGGCGAGCACATCGAACTTGGCGATGCCCTCTTCACCCACGATGTAAGCAAACTGGTTGAACGATTCTACAGTACCGTCTACCGGGTCGGACACATAGGAATTGAGGAGCACGCTGTCCTCGCCGTAGGTCACCCGTCCGTCCGCCTCTTCGCCCGCAAAAACGGTGAGCCGGTCGTTATTGAGAATGAGAAGCTGGTTCGTTTCTCCGTAGTCGTCCAAAATAAGTTCGCGGTTGTTGTAGGCGGTGGCGACGGGTGCGGGCGTCGCGCTGAGACCGAGGATGGGAAAAAAAGAGGTGTTGAGCAGCGCGACGAGGGCGACGTCGCTCGGATTGGCAAGCAGGTTGACGGGACCCAGGTCCCTTATCACGTCGTTGGCGCGCAAGTCGAGGGTGACGCCCGTGTCGACGGGCAAGAGGTTGTCGTTAGGGCCGAGCGGGTCGAGTAGCAGATACTGCAACCTTGCGCCGCCCGCGGTGTTAATAAAGTAGTACAAGCGGTCGCGGTCGTTTGGCCCTTGCGACAAATAAAAGGCGCTGGAGACCACCGCGATGTCGACGCGGGCAATCAGCGTCGGGCCGCCCGTCGCCTGGAGGTCGATCACGTCCACGGCGTCTCGAGCGTTCGCAACGTCGTTACACACGCTCTGGTCGTTGAGAAGCGCGATAAAACGCCCGTTGGTGCTCGTGGCGACGGCGGTGGGGCAAAAGGTCACGCCGCCCGGAAAGTCCGAGGTGTCCACCGCGCTTATAGGCAAGACCGCGCCTAAGCTGGGGGCGGCAAAGGGCGGCGCGGGGGCAAAGGCGTCGGGGGCGTTCGGGTCGATGCTGCCGATGTTGAAAAAGTTGAGCGCGGCGGGGCTGCCCTCTACGGTGTCGTCGCGGCTCAACACGACGAGTTGACGCCGAGTGTTGGTGCGGTCGATGATATCGTAGTCGATGGCAAGGCCACTGGGAAGGGGGCGTACACTATCTTCTATAAAGTTGAAACCCTGTTCTATATCGCCCAAATCCTCAACCAGCGCGAGCACGCCTCCGCTTGCGGCGTCTCCATACCCCACGAGCAAGAGCGTGGAGACGCTCGGTTCCTGCGTGCCGGTGCAGCCGCCCAGCAGGAGGGCGAGGAGGAGTAGCCAAGTAGGTCTTTTCATCGTGCCCCTGTTCATAAAACCCTTTTCTATAAAATCACTGTACCTCACGGATTATCCTCTTTCGGTGCGTCATCGGCCTCTGCATTAGCCTCTACATTAGTCTCTGTAATCCCTGTCACGGGCGCGCGTCCGGGCAGACGGAGGAAGGTGCCGAACTCCTGGGACACGCCCTGGGTGCCGCCCGGCGTCGTTAGCGACAGGGTGACCGCGCCCGTTTCGGTGTCCAGGCTCCCGTAGAGCGCCCAGCAGCAGCGGTCCCAGATCACGTAGAGCGTGGGCTGAAAGTTAAAGGGGCTCGCGTTGGGGAGATTCCCCGTGAGGTCCCAGGTGTCGTTAAACGCGGCGGACACGAACAGGTCTTCGCGGACGCGGACGGTCAGCGCGAGGTTGTCAAAGGTGAGGAGCGCCTGGGTAATTTCGTCCAAGGCGGTGTTGTAGGTGGCGCGGTAAGCCACGTCTCCTTGAAGACCCACGGTGCCGAAGAAGTCGGCGCTGAGCGTCAAGCCAAAGGTGTTGAGGTAGGTGCGCGTGACGCCCAAGTCGTCGGGGAACACGAGGTCGGCGACGAAGCGGACGCCGAAATCCACGCCGCCTAAGGTCGTCGGCTCGGTGTCGGCGAACGCCTGGAGCGTCCGGCTCCTGACGCGCCCCTCGCCAAGGGGTCCCGTAAAGGGCGTGCGGTCGCTCTGAACGCGGTACGAAAGACGCCACAGCTCCTCGCCCGAAGGCTGGCTGGCGTCTTTGAGGTCGAAAATATAGGTGTCGCTCCCCTCCGGGTCGAGGGTCAAGCCGAATAGCGACGCGGGCAAGAGCGCGAAGCCCGACGCTTCAAAGGTCGCCACGCCGCGCCAGGTGAGGCCGTAGAGGCTCCTCGAGACCTCCCCATCGAGAAAGTCGAGCCGCTGCTCGAAGTTGGCCTCGAGAAAGCTCACGCGCGCTGACGCCTCGAGCCCCAGCTCCCGCGTCATCTCCTCGTTCAAGTCGCGGACGAAAGTGAACCGAGCGCCGGGCAGCGCGTCCTCCTGGTCGAGCGTACCGGCCTCTAAGCTCAGCTCGAGCGGCATCCAGTAATCCAGCACCTCGCCCTCCACGGGCACGGGGTCGTAGGTGTAGCCGCCGTCTAGGCCAAACCGCAGTACGTTGCGGTAGTCCAAAGCGGCGCTGAACTCGGTGTTCGAGTCATTCCTGAGCCGCGGAGAAAGGCGGTCGGGCGCGTATTTGAGGTCTTCAACGTGGTTGACTTCTAAGCTGCCGTCAAAGTCGTCGTTAAAGGGAACGGACAGCACCGCGTCCACCGTGAGCTCGCCCGGGTCGCGCTCTTCAAAGTTGTAGCTCTCTTGCAGGGTGATGTCGAGCCAAGAGAGGTTGTCGAAAAACTCTAACGACAGGTTCAAAATGCCGGGACCCACCTCGGTGCGGCGGCGGGTGTTGATAAAGGTGTAGCGCTCGTTCGCGGAAAAACTCAGCCAGGGCAGCGGCGTCAAGAAGAGCGTCGCGTCCGCGTAGGTTTCGTTAAAGAGCGTGACGCGGTCGAAAGAAAAAGGCGTCTCGCCCTCTGAAATGTTGCGGACGAAACTCAGCTCGAGCCCCCCGGCGTCGCCAAAACTCTGCCGCAGCGTCAGCGCGCTGTCCCAGTCGATAAGCCTTTCGCGCGTCGTGTAGTAGCGGCCCAAAAAGTCCGTGTTGCCTTCCAGCACCAGACCCGACCAGAGCGTGAGGGGTTGCAGAGCGAGGCTGTGACCCTCCAAGAGCCGCGCCGCCCTCACGGTCCGGTCCAGCGCGGCGCTACGGTTGATCGGGTTGCTGAAATCCTCAAAAAAGCCGATATTGAGTAGCGCGTTTGACAGCACAAACGGCCCCACGCTAAAACTCAGCGCGTCATCCAGGGCGAGCGTTCCTTCTATGTAAGTTCGCAGCGGCGTGTCCGACCCCGCGTAGGAGGGCGTCAGCACCTCGTCCTCGCGGTCTAAATCGAAAAAGCCCTGCGTCAGGATGCGCGCGTCGAGGCCGCCAAAGCTGTTGGCTGCGCTCGCGCTGTATTCGATAATGCGCTGGTTACGTCCGTCGTCCTCGTCAATCAGCACGTTGATTTCGGGCAGCGTTTCCTCTAAAGTGTCGTAGGAAAACCGCACGGTAAACTCGTCGGGCGTTTTGCCCTCGCCGATGATGTCCCCGTCCAAGTCTCTGTCGATAAACGAGGGCAAGTAGGCAAATTCAACTTGACCCTGCCCACTGCGGGTAAAAAAGGTGTGCGTAAAGCCCCCGCCAAAGTAGCTCACCCGCGCGCGTCCGCCCAAAAGCGCGTTGGCGAAGGGACCGCCCGCGCCCGGCGTCACGTCGGCGTAGTAGCGCAGCGAGGTCACGCCAAAGGCGGTCGCCCCCACCACGTAGGGCCAATCGACCGCGACCGCGGCGCGTTCGGTGCTTGTACCGCGGGTAATGGCGAGGCGCGGCCTCCGGTCCTCGGGTCCCAAAGGCACGATGAGAAAGGGCAGCGAGAACGCGGCGCGCTCCCGGATGAGCACGGTCACGTCAAAGGCGATGAGCCGGTCGCCGGGGTAGAGCTCGAGCCGCTGCGCCCGAAACCCGTAGTCCTCGCGCGTCTGGTCGCAACGGCTGCACGGACTAAACGCCCCCGAGGTCACGCTAATCTGCCCCGGCAGCCGCGTCGCGCCCGCCCCCACCACATCAATCGCGCCCGTGATAATAAACACATCCTGACCCTGCAACGTCTCATTATCCAAGTTGACGGTGAAGTCCTCGCCCTCCAAGACCTCTTCACCCGAGGTGTAGGTGCCGGGACCCACCACCCGCACCAGGCCGTTCTCGCGGTCGAACTCGATATAGTCGGCGGTAATCACGTCCTCGTCAACCGTGACGCGTACGGGTGTGCTCTGAATGACGATAAGCTCGGTCTCGCTCCCGTCGGGCAGGGTGATGGGGCGGAACTCGAGCCGCGTATTGGGGTCGTCATTGTTGGTCGTAATTTCGATGCGGACGGCGAAACTCAAACTCAAAAGGCTCAGCAGGAGGATGAAAAGGACGGTAAAAATAAAGCGCACTCAGCGCCTCCAGGAGAGCGCCAAGAGCACCACGCCCGCGCCCGCGTAGAGCGCCACGGGTGCCCAGCCCGCGACCCAGGCCGGGACCGCCCCCTGCGCGCCCAAGAGTTTCGACACGCTCCAGGTCGCGTAGTACAAAAATGTGAGGAATAAAACCGACACAAAACCCAGCCCCGCCCCCGTCCGAAACGAGTAGAGACCCACCGCGAGCGCAAAAAGCGCAAAGGCGGTGGCCGCCAGGGGCTCGGCAAACTTGCGGTTGAGCGCGGTCCACTCCGCCGCCGCCATGCCCTGCGGAGCGGCCCGCAAGCGCGAAAGAAGCTCGCGCAGGGGCAGCTTGGTGAGGTCGGGCACTTCGGTGCCGCCCGCGGCGAGCCCGCGCACGGGCAGGGTCATCGAGGGCGAAACCATGTCGAGCACCACCCGGCTGTCGCGGAAACTTAAAAAGCGTACGTTCTCGAGCCTAAACACCCCTTCCGCGTCGTCAAGCACGCCGCGCTCCGCGCGGGCGGTGTAGCGCGCGCCCGCCGAGCCCCCCGCCTGGATGACGGTAATGTTATTGACCCCGACGCCCTCTTCGCTACGCTCGAGCGACTCGATATACACGCTCCGCCCCAGCGCGTCGGTAAAAAAACTCCCCTCCTGGAGCACCGTCTCGGGACTCTGGATGAGGATGTCCTTTTGCACCTCCAACGCCCTATTTTCGCTCCAGGGAATCACAAGTTCGTTGTTGATAAACGAGAGCGCGCTCACCGCGAGACCTAAGAGCAGCAGGGGCGCGGCAAACGCCTTGGGCGAGAGCCCCAAAAGCAGCGCCGCCTTGATTTCGCTGTCTTGCCCCAGCCGGGTGAGGCCCAAAAGCGCGGCAAAAAGGAGCGCCAGCGGGACGCCGTAGCCCGCCGCGTCGGGCAGCTTGAAAAGTAAAAACTGCGCCACCAGCACCGGGCTCACCCCGCGCGCGAGCACCTGCGCCAACACGCCCTGCAAAAAAAGCCCCAGCAGCAGCAGCACCAAGACGGCCAACCCGGCGGCGTAGAGGGGCGCGATCTCGCGGACGAGGTAGAGGCTAAAGCGTCGGGTCATAAGGGAGGGTTGCTCTGTTGTTGAGGTTTAACTTGATATTCATGGCTATTCACAGTGTTTGAAAACTTTCCTTTTGACTCGGATGAGACTTTTTTAACCAACTCTCTCTAGTGCGTCTCCCGGTCACTTCTCCGCCAAACGCTCGAGCCCGCGCACCCTCAACTTGTGTAGGCTTCACCTGTACAAGCCTCACCTGAGCCTTATGGCGGCTAGCACCACACCCAAAAGGCCGACCACCGCGCTCGTAAACCAGGCGGCAGAGAGGGGCGGGAGCACGTTTTGCGAAAACAGGTTTTCGGAGAGCGTCCACAGGAAGTAAAAGAGCGCCAAGAGCACGATGGTCCAGCCAAAGCCCGCCGCGCGGTTTTTGAGCGTCAGCCCGAGCGCCCCGGCGATGATGACGAAGATAAAGGCGCTCGAGGCGTCCGCCAGGCGGCGGTGAAAGTCGAACAGCAGCGCGCGCGTTTCGCCCCCGGAGGCTCGAGCCGCGCCGTAACGCGTCCAGAGTTCGCTCAGCGTCAGCGTCGCCGAGCGGGCTAAGGTCGTGCCCGCGTCGCCCTCGGTGTTAAAGGGCAGCGTCACCGTTCCCACCACCGTCGGCGCGCCCTCCGGCGTGGTGCGTTCGGCACCCTCTAAAGTCCAGGTTCTTTCGCGGCTGTCCCAAATCCCGGAGGGCGCGCTCAAGGTCACGCCACCGGGCTCGAGGACCGTGACCCCGCTCAAGTCCGCGCGGCTCCGGTCGCCCTCTTGCGTGCGGATGCGGCCCGCGAAATAGATACCCTCGTCGAGCGCGTAAGATACATCAGTCTGCGACTCGGTCGGAGGCCGCTGGGTGAGAAAGGTGGCGACCAAATTGTCCGTGGCGACCTCGCCTCGAGGCTCCAAGTAACCGTTATTTACAACCGCGAACCCGCTCACCAGCACCCCGAACAGCAGCAGCGGCCAGAGCAGCGACAGGGGCGGCACGCCGAGCGAATAGGCGGCCTTGAGTTCGGAATCCTTGGCGAGCCTGCCCGTCGCCAAAAGCGCCGCGAACACCACCGCGATGGGCAGCGACAGGTGCAAAAACCGCGGCACCGAGAGAACCATGAGCCGCCCCACCACCTCCGGCGTGGCGTTGTAGTTAATCAGATAACTTGCCCACGACGCGAGCATATCGATGGACAAGAGCAAAATAAAGGCCGCCACGCCCAGCGCGAAAAGCCCGGCGGTCTCTAAAAGCAGGTACGAAGAGAGGCGAAAACGGGGCACCGAGCCAGTATAACGGAGCCGCTATGAGAATCTGAGCGGTTTTTAACACCTCTTGTGTGTGGGCGCGGTCACGTCTCCAGACGAGATGCTGCTCGAGCGCACCGCGTAAGGAAGTACCGGGTGGTGAGTGCCGAGTGAAAAGTGGAACGTAACGTTAAAAGTTCTTCTTCCTTATCTACCCTTATCTAAAGGCCGAATGATTAAGTTTTTTGTAAGAGCGGCGCGGCTACGCTTACGGGCATGATGACTCCGTCTCCCTCCTGGCGCACCTTACTTACCCACCCTGAATCGGTTATTGACCAGCTCAATATTGGCATGGTTGGCGAACCTCAACCCGCGTCGGTCGCGGCGGCTATGGTCGGCGGCCTCAGCGGGCTCGCCGTTTTTGGTACGGGCGGTCCCGGTACGGCCCTCTTGGGCGTGATGATGGGTCCCGGTCTGGGTATCGCCGCGCTTTACGCGGGCGGCGCGCTGCTCTGGTCGTTGGGGCGGTCCTTTGGCGGGCGGGGCACACAAGGAGGCGTGCGCGCGGTCCTCGCTCTTTCGCTCCTCCCGACCGTGCTGCTCGCGCTCCTTGCCGCTCTGTTTACGGCCTTGGTACCTGCGGAGGTGAACGGCGTGGTTGTGGGCTGCTTTATCCTCATCGGCCTGCCCGCGCTTTTCGCGCTCGCGCTCAGGCTCTGGGGCTGGGCGGTAAGGGCGCTCGCGGCGGCGCTCGAGCTCACCCCCGCCAAAGCCCACGCGGTAGGAGCCCTCAGCGTGAGCGTTGTCAGTTTGACAGGCGCTGTGATGGCGGGCGCGCTGCGGCTTCTTTAACGAGATACGTCCAAACCCGCTTTAGTGCTACGTCGAGCCGTCACAGCCTCTTCACTGAAACGCTCCCACCGCTCTAACCGCTAATCACTCACCACGACTTAACTTCCTACCGGAACGCGTGTGAAACGCCTCTGTCGCTACGCTGCGACCCATGCGAGCTCATGAAAAACTCTGTGAAACCCGCGAAACCGCCAAGGATGTTGACTCCTGCGACCTCGAGCATTTAGAAAAGCTTCTCCTAGAGTATGAGGCCGTCAAACACGCGGTGACGACGCATGAAAACTACGCGCACATCCTGCGCGATTATGCGGCGGCGGAGGCGGGCATCATGCGCTCGAGCCACGTCGCAATGGAAGGCTGGCGGCTCGTCATCCTGTCAAGAGCTTGTCTACCCTCTGAAACGCGTTCGGCGCTCTCCACCAACGCGCACTTAAAAAGTCTCGAGAGCGTGCTCAACGTGAGCGTCTACGCGCTCGGGTACTGGCTGCGGCTGTTGGAGGGTGAGACGTTGCCCGAGACGCGCGTGCTTAACTAAGTTTAGAACAGTTCTGTAAGCCCGGCGCGGAGTTCCGGTGTGGGTGAAATGATTCTTGCGCTCCGGTAGAGCATTTCAAAACGTTTTAAGTTGCAGCCCTCCCGCACGCTTTGTAAGGCCAAATCAGGAGGCAGGAGCGGGTGGAAACGGCCCAGCTCGAGCCAGGTTTCGAAGAGGGGCTCGAGCTCCTTGAGTGTGTCCAGCGCCACACCTTCGTCCCACGGCGGCAGCGCGGGGAGCGAAAAGGTGAGGAGGAGCGACAGCGCGCTGTGGGGCGTGATGAGCGCGCCGCCTGTATCATTATCAGCAGGGTCGGCAGGAGAAAAGTAAACCCTCAATATCGCGGCGAGCCATTCGCCGTAGAGGTCGCCCCAAAAGTGGTAGAGCAGGACGCCTCGAGGCGCCGTGACGAGGGGCAGGGCGCCCTGGGGGACCCCCAGCGTCAGAGCGATACCCTGGGCGGTCCCCAACGGCAGCGCCTGCGGCGAGGTGTGGAGGCGCAAAGACTCTTTCGCCATGCGGCGGTCGCCCTCCTTGACGGCAAAGGTGCGCCGGTCGCGCCACACGACCTCGACCGGGCGACCGCCCATGAGGAGCGTTTCGCCCTTCATGCGGGGCCGGTCGGTCTGCGCGATGGCCCGCCCGCTGTAGGCGTCCACGACGGTCGCCGCCAAGAGTTCCCCGCCGATGTTGCTATAAATCTCGTGCTCGTCGGCGAGTTCGTTAAGGCCCACCCCGGCGCGCCACTCGCCGGGCCGCCCCGGCGTGAGGTAACCCTCCGCGCTCAAGTAACCGAGCAGATGGCGGATTATGTCGTTGCTCAAGGACGCCGCGAGGGCTTCCGGCACGCTGCGGCGCAAGTCGGCCAGTCGGAGTCCGCCCGTGGGGCTCTGCTTGAGGAGGCTGAATGTTTGCTGTACCAGCACCGAGAGTTTGAAGTGATAGGTTCCGTTAGGCAGTATGGGAAGCTGCCCATGCGCCATCCCGAGTAGCGCTTCAAACTGCCGCCACTCGAGCACCGAGCGCGCCCCGCACACCACCCGCGCCTCGCCTCGCCGCCGCCCGCCGCGCCCCACGCGCTGCAAAAACGACGCGAGGCTGGCGGGCGGCCCGAGCAGCGCCACCTCGTCGATGCTGCCGATGTCGACGCCCAGCTCCAAGGTCGAACTGCTCACGCAGACCGCGACGCTCGCCTCCGCGAAGCGCGTCTCGACCTCGTGGCGCATCGCTGTATCCAGGTTCGAGTAATGCACCAGCACGGCGGCCTCGAAAGGAAGCGCGCGGCGCAAGTAAGCGGCGACCTCCTCGACCTCGTGGCGGGTGTTGCAAAAGAGGAGGGTTTTTTTGGTTCCTCGAGCCGCGAGGACCGCCACCACGTCGTCTAGGCTGTGGACCGGAAAAAGTTCTGCCGAAAGCGCGCGGTTGCCCGCCACCTGAACGACCGTCGCGTCATGCAGATAACGCGCCGCCACCTCGCCGGGCGCGTCCACGGTGGCCGAGAGCGCGACGCGCTGCGTGGGCGCGCGTTCGGGACGCCCCCAGGTGCGGATGGTCTCGATGCGCTCCAATAGACAGCGCACCTGGTCGCCTCTGGGGCCGTCGTCGAAAAGGTGAATCTCATCCAAAATGATAGCTTCCAGCGTCTCAAAAAGGCGCGGCGCGCGGGTGAGGAGCGAGTCGGTGGACTCGGGCGTGGTGAGGAGCACGCTCGGCGGGCGGCGCGTGGGGACGGGGCCGGTGTCGCCGCTTTTCATGCCCAAAGACACGTTGAGCGCGCGGAAGGGGGGCTCGAGCCGCCCGTACAAATCCCGCACCAGCGCCCGCGTCGGGCAGAGGTAGAGCAAACGCAGCCCTGCGCCTCCACCCAACACACGCCGCTCCAAAAGAGGCGCGAGCGCCGCCTCCGTCTTGCCCGAGGCGGTGGCGGCGGCGACCAGCGCGTCCGACCCCGACAGAATCACGGGCATGGCCCGCCGCTGCACCTCGGTAAAAGAGCCGTGGCCCGCGAAAAAAGCGCGCCAGGTGTGGGGGAGTTGGGCTTTGAGTTGTTTATCCATAAAAGTGCAGCAGGATAGAGTTGAATGTTTTGTGTCCAGTGTGCATGGTCCTCAGGTTCAGCGAATGACGGGGTGAGTTGTGCTCAAAACTGATCCCCCCTGGCCCCCCTTGTTAAGGGGGGAACAGGACAAAAGTCCCCCTTAACAAGGGGGATTTAGGGGGATCAATAAACCGCGCCGCCTTCAGCGCTCCCCTTATCGCTCCTCTTTTCTCTTAGTCTAACGCACCTGGGCGCGCAACTCGTCGAGCACCTCGACCACCTCGAGCCCCGGATGAAGATAAAGAAGGTCAAAGAGCTCGACGCTGAGGCGCACCATCCCGCGGACGCCAAAGATGTGGTTGCGCAACGCCAACGCTAAATGCTCGGCGGCGGCGCGGCGCACTTGCCCGTGACGCTCAGCGGGTTCGTAGGTGTAGGCCTGGGCGTGAAAGCCTTCCAAGACCTTTAAGAACTGCGCGATTTCCTGCGGAGCGGGGTGAGGGTCGAGCGTCAGGACCTCTTCGGGTTCTAGCCATTCCTCTAAGGGCAAACGGTTGTCGCTGCGCGTCACGGTAAAGAGGAAAAAGAGGGCGGCGGGGTTCCCGTAGCGGAGCGGATAATCCCAGAAGCGGTGCTGCGGAAAACTCTCCTCCGACAGGTTGGGATGAGGGCCACGCGAGGCCGCAAGGATCATCGCGCTAAAAAAGAGCCCTGCCTTGGGGCGCTGCTGCGCGCTCAGGAGCGAATAGCTTTCGGCCTCGTCGATGAGCACGCACAAGCCGCTGTAGCCCGCGAGTTTGGCGAGGACGCTCACGCCGCTCAGCAGGTAGGCCACCTGGCGGGCGTTGTGACCGACCTTGTAGAGGCTCGGAAAGCGGTTGCCTCTGGGCAACACTTGCTTGAGCGCGCCTCCCATCGCCTTGGTCCGGCGGCCCCCCATGAGCCAGCGTTCCCAGGCGAGGCGCTGGCGCGACGAGGCGGTGGTGGCGAGCGCCTTGAGCGTGAGTTGCAGGGGGTCTTGCTCGAGCCCCGCCGCCTCCGCCAACGCGCCCGCCAGGTGTTTCTCGCTCGAGCGCTCCAGCAGCGGCCCCAGCCCCCGCTCGTCGGTGTCGGGGTAGCGGAGGCTCCCCACCAGACTCGCGTAGATGTTGAACGCGCGGTGCGGGGGAAGCTCTAACAAATCCAGACTCGTATTCGCCACCAAAAAGCCCCGCGCCAGCGCCTCCTGCGCGCTCAGCTCGACAAGGTGACTCTTGCCGCCCCCATAGTCGCCCACCACCGCGCGCACCGCGCCGCCTTGCGTCTGCGCTTGGTTCAGACCTGTGACGAGGCTCGAGCGCTCCCTCTCCAAACCGATAGTCAGTGCCTGCGCCTTTTGCGCGGGGGCGATACCCAAACGCAAGGCCTCGACGAGTTCTCGAGCTTCAAACTGGGTGCGGGGCATGGGCGCGGTCACAGGTGCTGTCATGGTAGGTGTAGACGGGGCTAAGGAAGAGGTGGGGGAGGATGAGCTTTCTCCCTCGAATTCTCCCCTAGGTCGCCGAAAGCGCAAGCCGCTCTCGAAGCGCACCAGCCACTCGCCGCCGCCCTTGTAGACCGCCATGACCTGACCGCGGCCGTACTGCGGGTGCTCGACCTGTTCGCCAATCATGGGTTGCGCGGGGGCTGTACCATTGGTTGAACTATTCGTTTGCACGGCTAATAAGGCGGCGTCTCGCCGCTCCCTAAATCTTCTGCTCCACCGCGCAGCCTCGCAGCGGCCTCCCCCTCGGTGAGCACCCGCTCCCCCTCCGCGTGCTGGCGCGCGAGTTCGGTCACGAATGTTTTGACGAACAAGCGGCGGTGGCTCACGTCCAAAAACACGTCCCTGGCAACGTTGGCGAGGATGGCGGCGTTGGCGTGCTGGATGCGCTCATCAAGTTCGGCACCAAAGGCAACCTCGAAAATGGGCACGAGCTTTTCGCCGATGGCGAGCATCAGCGCGTCCTCGGCTAGGTCTAAGCGCTCGAGGCTTATCTGCGGGCTAAAGTGGTTGCTCTTGGAAAAGCGCCCCGGCGTGCGGAGCCGCTGCTGCAACGCGGGGTAGCGCGGCACCACGTCGCTGATAAAGGGCGGCGGCACCGCGTAGACAAACATCGCGCCGGGGAGGTCGTCGCGGCAGCGGTCAATCACCTCGCGGAGCGTGTCGGTGGCGAGCTTTTCAGCCTTGCCGCCGATGCTGCTCATCCGGTCCACCTCGTCAAACAGAAGCAGCAAGCCGCTGTAGGACAGGGCGCGCACGATTTGGGTGAGCGAGCGGAGCATCCGGAACGCGTTCGTACGGGTGATTTTGCCCGTGACGCCGAGCCCGCGCAAGACTTTGGTGTCGTCCGGGGTGGTGTCCTCGGCCAGAAGCCAGCGCGAGAGGGGTGCCAGACGCTCCCCCTGGTCGTGGACGAGCGCGTCAAAGTAAGCGAGCACCGCGGCCCGGTAGACGGGGCTGTCGACGGGCGTGGCCTCCAGCGTATCCACCAAACCTCGGTAGTTGGGATGGGCGAGCGCCTCCGGGCCGGGCTCCTCCCCCAGAATGCGCGCCAGCGTGCCCTCCAAAAAGCGCGGCAAACCCGACTCGTCCGAGACGCCCTCGCCCTCGTGCAAGATGAGGTTGCGCGCCACCGCGCTGTAGACGAGTTTCTGGTCGTTATAGGGCGTCTCGGTGGGGCTCAAATCCACCTTGGCGACCGCGAAGCCGCGCTCCCAGGCGATATCGCGCAAGAGGTAGAGAAAGTGCGACTTGCCGCTCCCGTAGTCGCCTACGACCATCTTAAAGGCCGCGCCGCCGTCTTGGAGGTACGACGAAAAGTAGTAGGTGTCGAGCGCCTCGACGAGCGAACCGTTGCCCACGTTGAAGTGCTGCACCCCGCGGTTGGGCGGCGTGCCGGACGCGCCGAGCGTCTCGACAATCATGCGGGCTAAAACCGGGTTCAGCGCCATAGAGCTTTATCATAACGGCTCGAGCCGCCCCTCGTCGGGGAGGGCGTTACCGTAAGAACGGCAAACTTAGGCCGGTTCAAAGGTAACGTCCGAATAGTACGAACCCTCAAAGGGTCCCTGCGGCAGCCACAGGCTGCGGCTGGCGCTCTCCGCCTGGCTTTTGGTGGCGACGCCCAAAAAGAGACGCCGTCTGGCACCGTCCACCGTGATGACGGGCGAACGTCCCGCCAATACCAAGTCACGCACGAAGAGGGGGCGCGGGTAGTCGCGGAAGGTGCTCCTCGAGGGCGCGTTCCAAAATCTCGCCGACTGCCGGTTCAAGACGAGTTTGCTGTAGGTCTCGATGAGGTTGAGGCGTCCACCCTGGGGTTTGC
Organism: Trueperaceae bacterium; assembly: GCA_965214405.1. Classification (GTDB taxonomy): domain Bacteria; phylum Deinococcota; class Deinococci; order Deinococcales; family Trueperaceae; genus CBDCCT01. The sequence goes on along the minus strand of OZ243956.1, from coordinate 2,150,359 downwards.
GCGCGCGGGTCTCGAGCAGCTCCCGCCAGGTTCCGTGAAGCTCCCCTAAGAACGCCTCGATGTCCAGCTCACGCCCCAAAATCTCCCGCTTCTGCCCTTCGAACGCCTTTAAGACCGCGTTGAGCGAGAGCGGCAGGGGCTTGGTGAGCGCTTCTTTGCCGTAGAACCAGCCCGCCTTGCGCGCCGCGGTGTCCATGTTGAGGACCAGCTCATCCGCGGCGAGCGTAGGCGGGCGGCCCGTCACCTCGACGCCGCGCTCTGCAAAGGCGGCCCGGAGTTCTCGAGCAAACTCAAAAGCGAGCGCGTCCAGCGCGCGTTCGGTTTCCTCTCGGAATCGCGTGGTCGCGGCTTCCAGAGGTTCATTCAGCGTTTCGTCGTCCACCGTCTCGTTGGCCCTTTGCAACTTGACGAGCGCCCGCTGCATGGGCAGCGCGTCGGCCCGCTCTTCGTTGGCAAGTTTGATGGCACTTTTGAGCGCGCTCGAGGCGTCGCGCAAGGCCTTGACGCGGGGTTCCAGCGTGCTCTGCGTCCGCTGCAACGTTTCAACCAGTTCCGTATTCATTTCACCCTCCTTGAGATTATCTTAACAAGCCGCGCAAGCCGTTTTGAACATGGTCAACAGTTTCTGACTAACGCAACCGCTAAGATAAAAGAAGAGGACGCTTTCGGAAACACCTTAGTTGAATTTGACACGTGCAAGTACAGTGCTGTACAGGAAAACCGACCGCAGAATGTTATGATTTAAGCAATGTTGGAGGACGTAATGACTCGAGCTGACGAACATACCGTTAATACTCCTGATGAATACACCGACGTGCTGATTATCGGCGGCGGACCCGCGGGTCTCACCGCGGGCATCTACGCCGGACGGGGGCAACTGAGCACCGTCATTTTGGAAAAGGGCTTACCCGGCGGGCAAATCGCCCAAACCGAAGAGGTCGAGAATTATCCGGGCTTTGACGAGGCCATCAGCGGCCCCGAGCTTTCACAGCGCATGGTCCGCCAGGCGGAAAAGTTCGGCGCGAAAATCGTGATGGAAGAGGTTCTGGAGATTAAGAAGCAAGGCGCGGGCTTCCTTGTGAGGGGCTACGATAAAACTTACTTCGCCAAGGCCGTCATCATCGCCACAGGGGCCAACCCGCGCCGGTTGGGCGTACCCGGCGAGGACGAATACTACGGTCGCGGCGTCTCGACCTGCGCGACCTGCGACGGCTTTTTCTACCGCGGCAAAGAGGTCGTGGTCGTCGGCGGCGGCGACGCCGCGGTTGAAGAGGGGCTGTTTTTAACCAAATTTGCCGACAAGGTAACCGTCGTCCACCGCCGCGACGAACTGCGCGCCAACAAAGAGGCGCAGCGCCGCGCGTTCGCCAACCCCAAGATGCACTGGGTCTGGAACGCGGTCGTGACCGAGGTCGTGGGCGAAGGGGGCCAAGTTACAGGCGTCAAAGTCCAAGACGTCGTTACGAACGAAAAGACGCTCCTGCCTACCGACGGCGTGTTTATCTATATCGGTCACGTGCCGAACACGGCTTACCTGGAAGACTTGATCGCGCTGCGCGATTCTGGCTACGTCGACGTGCGGGGCGAAATCTACACAAGCTTGGAGGGCGTATTTGCCGCGGGCGACGTGGCGGACGAAACCTACCGCCAACTCGGGACGAGCGTCGGCGCGGGCACCCGCGCGGCGATGGCCGCCGAGCGCTGGCTGGCTGAAAGGGAGGCGCTGCTCGCGGGCGACCCGGAAGCCGCCGCAGCCATCACCGACGCGCCCGCCGTTCCTGCGTCTGTTTAGAAAGTGGCTAGTGGTTAGTTTTTCTAATCACTCGCCACTGGGGTTTCAGCGTTTAGTAAAGCGGTAGAGCTGTATCTGCTCATCGTCATAGACAAGCAAAAAGTCGTCTTGTGCCCAAAGTGGATAGCCCGCAACCGCGCGCCAGTTGCGGCCTGTCGGCTCTAACCGCAGGCGGACGTAGGCGTCGTCGGGCGAGGCGGTCCAGTCGGTGCCTGAGAGCTTGCGGGAGTCGGGTGGGGGTAGCGTGACGCCGCCTGACGCTTCACCTAAAACCAAAGAGGCGTCAAATACGGCCTCCGGCAAACCGCGCAAAAAGCCTTCGGGCTCCTCTCTGCCGAACCAGCGCAAAGGGGGACCCGCAGGGTTGTTTTCTGTTTGAGAAACCCCGAGCGCCGGATAATACTCTCCTTCTCCCGTAGAGAGGTTGCGACGTTCGGCGCGTACCAGGTAGGGCAACCCCGAGCCGGGTTCGAACGAGCGGTAGTCGGTAAGTGCCCTCACATCTAAACCGTAAGTTCCGGCGAGCGTTTCCAGCACGCCTTGTTGGTAGGCGTTTCGCTGGGGCGCGCTCAGCGTTTCCCAGTCGGGCGGCCAGAGCGGGAAGGTGTAAACGCGCTCGAGCCCGCCCTCATTCCCGAACGGTGCCGCGCGCCAGGCGCGAAAGGGCGACGCGCCCTCCTGTAAGATGCGGTATTCCGCCTCCAAGGGCTCGCCCTCGAACGTGCCCTGAAAACGCAGCGCGTAGGCCTCGCCCCACGGCACCACGGTGAGGCGGGTTATACCGGGCAGGTAGGGGTAGCTCTCTAGCAGCGTGGGCTCAAGCGGGATGAGTCCCGCCGGAACATCCTCGGCGAGCGCGGGCACCGGCGCGCCCCGCCCAGCCCGCCGCATCGCATTGGCGTAGGCCAGCGCCGCGCCCCGGTCGCCAAAGGCCCCGACCCGCAGCCTGTAAACGCGGCCCCCCTCGGTCGGCACGCCCACCAGATAGACCGGATAACCCTCCGCAAGCAGTTCGCGCTGCAACGCCTGCGCCGCGCCCTGGTCCGAAAGCGCCGCCACCTGCACCGTATAGGTGAGCCCTTGCGCCAAGGTGAAGGAAATGGCGGGGACGAGCAAAAACAGTGTGAAAAGCGCGCGCGCGTAGCGGCGGTTGGATGTGAGAACCATACGCCTCAAAGTTACCAAAAACAACCCGTGATGTGCTGTGGCAGCTAGCCTCTGACCTGAGCGGCGCACAATTCCATGCCTGCTTCAACAAACGTTCGCTAGGTGGCCGTCAAGCCCCCTTATCTGGTGGCTGAAGCTGAGGCACTATGACGCCTAGCTCCTCCTCTATGACGGTGAGGCGTGTGGTGTCCCACACTTCAAAAGAGTATAAGTTTCTTTTTTCGGCAGGCAGAAATTCCTTCATTCTATTGAAAACCGCGTCGGTTTCCTGCTTCACCTCCTCTGAAACCACTGCGCTCGTCGCGGTCACAAAGGTACATTTGGTCTCTAGGGCTGAAGAGGTGACGCCCATGATTACACGAGCGTCCGATAGATGTCTATTGATTGTCTCTCTGGTACCAAGGGTCGCAAAGTATAGACAACTCTCGACCTGAGTATGATTTTCGAGGAAGTAAAGGCGAAACTCGCCTTCATTTGCTGGGAGGTTGGCACACCTCCTCTCCTCACCCGAACCATAAACGATTTCTCCAACGAATTCACGTTTAGCACCATATAGCTGCAAAATCCGATCAGCGCGTCGGATAACTGACTCATTCGATGCACCTTTATTAGGCGCGAATTCGTTTTGAGTAAGACCTCTACGATACACTTTGTCAAGTTCCCTACGCAGGGTAGTTATTTCCTCTCGAGCTGACACGAGCTGCTGCTCTATCACGCTGCCGAGCCTATCTAACACGGGATTATCTGCCTGCCGTGGGTCGGAAAAAATGTCATTAAGAAACTTCTGCAACCGCTCACGGAATTGAGCTGCGCCGCGCGCTGAAGTGTCGTAAACGATAGTTCGATACTCACGTAAATCTGACGGGATGTCATCCACCGATTGTGCAATGAGGATCGTCCGAGGGCTAAGGGCGTGGCGAACACCCAGTTCGTAAAAGACATTCGGATTTTGATTTGTGAGGTCCGCAATAACGACGAAGGAGTTAAGCAACTGCTGCAGGATGTCTTTAATAAACGAGCCTGGTCTCTCAATATCATCTGCCCGTAAGACTTCAAGTGTATATCCGGATCGTCTGACCGCAGGAACAATGACGTAGTCTAGAACCTCACGGAAATCCCGGTGAGTTTCAGTACCTTCACGCCCTATTGGTGAGATGACAAAGCAGGTTTGGGTAGGATTCTTGCTCATGTTGGACGAGGATAAGTAAGCTGTTGCGGAAGTCGTGTCACTTGAACATGATCATATCGTACTTTACGTGTGGCTTTCTGGAAAAGCAGAAACCTGGTGTAAAGCAAAAACTTTCGAGAGACGATTTCCTTCAGCGAAATCGGTAATGTTTCCGTATCAAGTTTTTGAATTTTGACACTTAATGTTTCATCTATACTGTTTTGTCAGCTATACCTGCCCCACTACTATTTATGGAACGCTAAAAATCTCTGCGCTCAAACATCACCACCGCGGCGGCGGCAAAAAGCGCGCTGTAGAGCGCCAGGAGCGCAAAAACCCAGAGCACGCCCGCCACGGGCGCGGTATACGCGTTGAGCTGGGTGGTGAGTAAAAAGGGCTCGAGCCCCGGAAACACCACCAGAAGTTTCATCACGATGAGTACGGCGAGCGTCGCCAAGGCCCCGCCCGCCGCGTTCATAAAGACGACGGTGAAAAGGACTGACAAAACGCTCACCGGAACCAGCGCACAAGCCGCCGTTAAGTAGGCGCGACCGAGTTCGGCTAAGGCCGCAGGGGGCGTCATCAGCCCCTCACCCAAGAGCCCCGCCGCGCCGAGGCCGGTGCCGCCCACGAACGCGCCGTAACCGAAAGGGAGCCCGATAAGCAGCGAGACGAGCAGGAGAAACCCGAGCAGCAAAAAAGGATAGAGCGCGACCACCCCGAGCTTGGCGATAAGCCATCTCGAGCGGGTCACCGGGCGCAAGAGCACCGTCGGCAGCGTGCCAAAGGCGACTTCTAGTCCGAGCAGTTCGGCGCTGGCGATGGCGATGAGGAGGGGCAGCAAAAACTCCATGCTCGACAAAAGGCTCAGGGCGGGCACCTGATAGGCCGAGACCATGTAAAAGCCGTAGGTATTAAACACGCCGGGCGCGTAGGCCCAGACCAGGGGGAACACCACGAGGAGCAGGACGGTCACGCGCAGGCTCGAGAGGTGCCAAAGTTTCGTAAGCTCGAGGCCGAAAAGACGTCTCACCGTGACCTCCCCCTCACGGCCTGCCCACCCTGTGACGGACTCCCTCTTCCCCTACTTCCGCCCCCACACCCGTTTGCTCCCTACTCGTTTGCTTCTCATTTTCCGTAAAGCTTTGATTCTCTCGAGCTTCCGGCTGACCCTCGCTTCCCTGCACGCGGCCCTCTGACAGGCGCTCGCGGTAGTAGGCGCGCAGGTCGAAGATATCTTGCGCGAGTTCAAAAAGCCCCACCCCGGCCTCCGCCAGCGCCACACCTACCCCGCCGAGCGCGTCGGGGTCCGAGAGCGAGAACACCACCTCGCCGCCGCGCGTCGTGACGTGCCGGACAAAGGGCTGCATCTGCAACGCGACGAGCGCGGCGCTCTTGTCCGACACGCGCATCCGGTAGCGGTCGCGCCTGCTTTCCAAGCTCACCTCGTCGAGCAGCGCGCCCTCCTCCATAATGGCGACGCGCGAGCAGTAGGCCACCACTTCTTCTAAATGATGCGTCGAGAGCAAGACCGCCGCGCCCCCCTCCGCGGCCCCGCGCAGCACGCCGTGGACCAGGTGGAGGCTCAAGGGGTCCATCCCGCTCGCGGGCTCGTCCAAGATGAGCACCTCGGGCTCGGTGAGGAGCGCCGCGGCGACGCCCAAGCGCTGGCGCATCCCCAAGCTGTAGACGCCCACGCGCCGCTCCCCGGCGTTGCCGAGTTCCATGAGCTCGAGCACCTCGCCAATGCGCTTTTCCGCCACGCCCCCCGAGAGGGCCGCGTGCAGGCGCAGGTTGGCCCGCCCCGTCAGGTAGGGATAGAAAGCGGCGGGCGCTTCGACCACCGCGCCCAAGCGGCGGCGCACCCCGGGTTTTTCGGTAGGGTCAACACCCAACATCCGCACCTGTCCACTCGTCGGAAAGGCCAGCCCGGTAAGCAGCCGAATCACCGTCGTTTTGCCCGCGCCGTTGGGACCAACGAGCGCGTACACCTCACCGGGATTCACAGAAAAGGAGAGCCCACGCACCACCGGCCTGCCCGCGTAGACCTTGGTCAGTTTGTTCGCCTCGAGGGCTGCTCTGTTTACTGCGCTCACCATCTTCCCCTCACCAACCTTGCGTAGGCGCAAAGCTACGCCAGTCTATAGAGCCGGGGGAGAGGCCGGTATGGAATTCTTCTCGTTTGTAGCAGGTAACATCTGGTCTCAGCAGGATTCAGTCCATACGTTACCGTTCAGGACGTAGTTACGGTGATGGTATCTGCGTTGAACTCACCTAGTGCGGATAAAAATCGCTATAGGTCAAGCAGTGGTGAGTGATGAGAAAAAACTAACCACTAATCACTCACCACTGTCTCAGCGTGCTCTTCCAAAGACTCGACCAAAACAGCGTTGAGCACAAGCTCAATCGCCCCCTCGACGGCGCTGTCGAAGTCGCCCGCTTCGATGACGGGGACGCCCTCCTCTTCGGCGCGCGAGACAATAAAGGTTTGGAGGATGCGGATCTCTTCGAAGTGCGCCAGGTAGGTTTCGCGGGGGCGGCGGCGGTGGGTCTGCGCCTCGCGCTGGCTGAAGTGACCCCGGTGCGCGTCCTCGTCTTTGACCGCGAGCACGAACTCGACCACGGTGGCGTCGCTAAACTCGTCGGTAGGCAAGAAACCGGGCACCAAGTGGATGCCCTCGACAATCACTGAGGTGTACTCGTCGATGTTGCGGCGCACGACCGCCGAGAGCGCGGTGCCGAGCTGCTGCACCTGACGCTGAAACCCGCGTACGACGCGCTTGCGCTTCGGTTTGGCGTTGCCCCCCTCGCCGGGCAAGAGTTCGGCGCGCCAGGCGGAAAAGGAGGAGGCGTGGAGTGCGGGACTCAGCTCGGCGGAAATGAGCGAGCGGAGCGCCTGCCGCACCGAATCCGACGAGACGACGCGCGGAACGCCCAGCCGGTAACCCAGCTCGGACGCCAGCGTCGACTTGCCCACCCCCGGCGCGCCGCCAATAAGCACCATGATGGGCCTTTCGGGGCGGCGCACGCTCCGCATGAGGTCGTAGCGGCGCGCGAACTCCTCGCCCGCCTCCTCCAGCAGGAGCGCGCGGACGGCGCTCCGCACCTCGGCGCGGTCCACGCTGCGCCTGCCGCTGCGCCAAAAGGCGTCCTCGACGCGTTTGGCGAGGTTGTGCGAGAGTTCGGGACCCAAGCCGATGGCCATGAGAGACTGCGCTAAGATGCCCCTCGAGTACGGAAAACTTACCCCGCCGGGCTCGGTCACGACCAGGTCGGCCTGCTGGAGCGTCTGCGCCTCGTAGCGGCGGCGCAAGTCGCGGCCAAAGCGCGCTTCTAAGCCCAGCGCCACCCGGAGCACGAGGTCGCGCTTGCTCATCCTCTCTAAACCCTCGGTGCGCAAGCTTTGCTCGACCCCCTGCGCAAACGCGTGCGCTTCCTTGAAGGGCAGCTCGAGCTTTTCCAGCGACGCCGCCAGCGTCCGCCGCGAAAAGGGCGCGTCCTCGCCTTTTGACTCGACCGTCAGGGACACAAAGGGCGGCGTCTGATGTTCGAAACGCGCCGCCGTCCCCTCGTTCACTTCTTTCTCAATCATTCCAGTAAGGTATTCAACCAGCTTGTCCAAGGGGATATTTTTCTTGCTCCCGCCCCGGTAGTGTTTTTCTGCACTCCTGGCGATGGCGATGGCCTCGTCCGTCGGCACACCCGCCCCCTGAAGCGACTCGACAATCGCCCCGGTTGAAAAATTGAACTTGACGTCCCCGCGGACCACGCGCAAATCGCGGCGTTTCACCCTTCTAGGCTAGCATGTGCGCAGATAACCAGGAGGTTGGATAGTGAGGAATTTCATAGTGGTGAGTGGTGAGTGGCTGGTGGTTAGAAAAACTAGTCACTCACCACTCATCACTGCTCTACTACGTCTAGCAAATTCTTGAGAATATTCCCCGTCACGCCCCAGATCAGCCGTTCCTCCCAGGTGTAGAAATGGAGGCGGCGGCGGTAGTGCTCGAGCCGCCGCTCCTCGCTGCGGGGGGTGAGGGCGCGTAAGTTCGCCAAGGGCACACAGAAGGCTTCGGCGACTTCAGCGGGATTGAGGGTGAGGGGCTGCGGCCATAGAGGCACGCCCACCACGGGCGTGACGATGTAACCGGCGGGTGAGGGATGGTCGTCTAAACGGCCCAGTAAGCCGCGCGGCTCCACCACCAGCCCCGTTTCCTCGGCGGTCTCGCGCACTGCGGCCTCCTCGAGCGTTTCCCCCGCATCGAGCCGCCCGCCGGGAAAAGCGATTTGCCCCGCGTGGTTCGACAAACCGTGTGAGCGCACCGTGAAGAGAAGCTCGAGCCCTCCCTCACCTTTAAGTAGCGGCACCAACACCGCCGCGGGCCGGAAACCCGAGATGCGCATCCTTTCACGCTCTCGCGTTAAGAGCTTGTCGCGCAAACCCGTTAGCAGCGTTTGCGTCTCGTCCGGCGGCACAGGAGGCGGCTTAATGCTATTGACCCTTGGCCCGCGCGTCCGCCGCGCCGCGCAGGGCGAGTTCGGGATTGACGCCCAGGGCTCGAGCCCAGTCCGCCACCGTAAGAAGCAAGCGCCCAACGCGCTCCGCCGCATCACCTTCTGTATAGTTTTCCGTCTCGCCCACAGCATGAAGCGCCGCGTCTACTTCTTTAATGGACCCTTCCGGCCACTCGAGCTTCCGCCCCAACTCCGACGCACGCATCAAGGCGGGCAGGCTCCGCGGCACCCTTTCGGCGGGCGCTCTCTCACCCCGCTCGGTCGCCTTGATGGCTTGCCAATTCGCCACCACCTGCGCGGCGTTCTCTACACGCACCTCACCAAACACGTGCGGGTGACGGCGCTCGAGCTTAGCGACAATGGCCCCCTCGATATCCTCGTAAGAAAACGTTCCCGCTTCCTCAGCAATCACCGCGTGAAAGGCGACCTGCAAGAGCACGTCGCCGAGTTCGTCGGCCATCTCGGCGGGGTTGTCGCCGTGGAGCGCGTCGGCGGCCTCGGCGGCCTCCTCGAGCAGGTAGGGCCGCAGGCTCTCGTGCGTCTGCTCGCGGTCCCAAGGACAGCCGTCAGGTGCGCGGAGGCGGCGCATGGTTTGCAGGAGTTTTTGCATAGCGTCAAGTGTAACGCAAGCGTGAGCGGGTAAAGGTTATGAGTCTAGACGTCCTGAACTTATCACGCCCCAGCCCCGCCCCGTTCTTCCTGCGTCGCGGCGGTGGGAAAAGAAGCGCGGGTCGGCAACCGTGCAGAGGCCCGAATCCCAAACGTGTTCCTCGTTAAGCCCCGCCTCCTGCAAAAGCCAGCGGTTGGCGGCGACCAAATCGAGGCGGAAGCGTCCTTCGTCGTCTGGTCGGTAGATATGTTCGGGAAAGCCAGTGTTTTGAAAAGCCTCAACGACTTCCTCGCCAACCTGATAGTTTTCGCCGCTGATGCAGGGACCGATGGCGGCGCGGACATTAGCGGGCTTAGAGCCGTAAAGCTCCCCCATCCGCCCCACCACCTCCCGCGCGATGCCCGCCACCGTCCCGCGCCAGCCGCTATGCGCCGCGCCCACCGCGTTCTGAACGGGGTCGTGAAAAAGCAGCGGCGCGCAGTCCGCCGCGCTGACCACGAGGAGGAGATTAGGATTGTCTGTAACCGCGCCGTCCGCGTCCTCTTCGAACCAGGTGGGGCGGGCTTCGATGACCCTGGCGCTGTGTATCTGGTTAAAAGCGCAGACCTGGCCCTGCGTTTTGCCGAACATGCCAAGCACCCGCGCCCGGTTCGCCGCCACGCGTTCGGGCGCGTCACCGCTGCTGAGCCCTAAGTTGAGGCTAGAGAAATCCCCCTCGCTCACCCCGCCCGCTCGAGTGGTAAAGCCGTGGGGAACTTCTAAGTTGGGAGCGGTGACGAGGTCCAAGTCCTGCACCGCGGTGTTCATACAATGTCCATGCGTCAGTCTACCGTCCAAAAACGAATACCAAAAGGTTTACAGGATGTCTAGAACGTCAACTTTCGCGCCGCCTCGGTCCTCTGCTTACGTCACCCAGCAGCCCGGCCGACCACAGCACCCACGCAATCAGCACGAACTGAAACCCCAAGCGCAGCCACAGCAGGAGGGGCGAGACGCTTCCGGCGTTCACCGCCGCGGGGTTGACGAGCATGTAAACGTGAACGGGAAAAAACGACACCAAGAGGAGCGCCAGCCCTGCGGCGGCGGGGCGAAACAGCAGGGGCGTGAGCAGGCCCAGACCGCCCAGAAGCTCGAGCCCCCCGCTCGCCAACACAAGAAAATGCGGCGCGGGCAGAAAAGGCGGCATAATCTTGAGGTAGAAGTCGGGCGCGACAAAGTGAAGGACGCCCGCGCCGACGAAAATTAAGCCCAGAACGAGGCGGTGCGCGTTCCGGTTGAAGAGTCTGGATAACGTGTTGTTCACAGCTTCACGTCAGACGGCCTTGAGGTGTCCGGTACATGTTCGGTAAACCCTGAGGAGGCAACGGATGAAGCGGCGCGGACGAGCTCGAGCTTTCGCCGTCTCGTCAACCTTTTGATGTCCCGCTCGCGGCGCGACGCGCTCGAGCGGTCTTCAGCCTTCTCGACAAAAAGAAGCGTCACCGGCGTTCGGCAGCGCGTGTATTTGGCCCCCTCGCCCCGGTTGTGCTCACCTAAACGCCGCGTTACGTCCGTGGTGATGCCCGTATAGAGCGTGTTATCGGCGCAGCGCAAGACGTAAACGTACCAGCCCTCGAGGGGCTTAAAAGGCGCTTTCATGCCCGAGTTTACCCCGCCTTGCAGCCTGCTCTGCCAGGTCCGGGTGAGGTTATAAGCTTAACGGGCGCTCTGTGAGCAGGGCTGACGCATCAAAAAGGGGCTAAGCTTCTGGAATGGATGAAGAGCTAGCAACGGAGCAGTTACGCTTAGCAGTTTTGCACTTTGCAGCCTTGCCGGATCCGAGAATAGAAAGGAGCAAACAGCATTCGCTGGTTAGCATCGTGGCTGTAGCATTAAGCGCGGTGCTGGCGGGGGCGGATAGCTTTTATGAGATAGAGACGTTTGGAGGGACGAAAAGGGAGTGGCTGGAGGGGTTTCTTGAGTTGAAGAACGGCATCCCCTCACACGACACGTTCGACAGAGTGTTTTCGCTACTGGACCCTGCCCAGTTCCAGAGTTGCGCGCTCTCTTGGGTGCGAGCAGCCATAGGTGGTCGCCTCAGCGCCGAGGATGTGCTGGCGATTGACGGCAAGCAGCTACGCGGTTCGGTAAGCGAACATGTCAGGGCTGTACACATGCTTAACGTTTGGTCACACGCGCACGGTCTATGTTTAACATCAACAGCAGTAGACGGCAAGAGTAGTGAGATTAGCTGTATGCCAGACTTGCTCGACACGCTGTCGCTGCTTAGCTTAGCAGGCTGCACCGTGAGCGTGGACGCGCTTAACACGCAGCGTGCTATCGCCGTCAAAGTCAAAGAACATAAAGCCGAGTACATCATGGCGCTCAAACAAAACCACCCCAAGCTCCATGAAGATGTCGTGTGGCTGTTTGAAAATGTTGATGCTGAGCTTTTCAGCAACTCCTTCGAGACCCATGAGCGTAGCCGCGGGCGTGACGAGCTTAGGCGCTGCACCGTCTTAGCCGACTCATCTGAACTCGCTTACCTAGAGGCTCATCAATGGCCTGGACTGGAAAGTGTCGCCAAAGTTACTTCAAAACGTACCCTCAAAGGCCAAACCACTAAAGAAGCGCGCTACTACTTGTGCAGCTTTAAGGCTGATGCTGAAAAGCTCTTAGCAACCGTTCGTGCTCATTGGGGGGTCGAAAACAAACTGCATTGGACCTTGGACGTTGTTTTTGCTGAGGATGCTCACTCCTATACAGACCGCCGTGGTGCGGAAAACATGTCCGTCTTGAGACAGTTTGCCTTAAACCTGCTTAGACAAGAGGGTTCTGAAGGCTCGCTCAAAGGCAAGCGCAAAAGGGCTGCTTGGGATGACGCCTTTCGTGCGCGCATCCTCAGGGGCCTCATCCCCGATTAAGATGCGTCAGCCCTGGCTCTGTGAGGACAAGGAACGTTGTTACGTAAAAATTTCCGCTACAATGACGTTACATGAAACATTTTACAAGATGGTTTTTCACGGTATCCCTTGTGGCTCTGTTGGCGCTCCCTTTTGCGGGTGCCCACGACACGCACGACAAGCTGAGGGGCGGGCACGCGCTCGCGCACGCGCTGGGCAATATGAGCAGTTTCGTCGTGAATCCTGCGGTGACCTTTGGCGTGGTGAGCGAGGGTCCGGTGGGCGGGGGGGTGCTCGAGCCCGTAGGCCGCGGCGCGCGGCGTTTAGCGGGCGCGACCACCGACGTGTGGGTGCATAGAGGTTACGCCTATCTGGGCACCTTCAATACGCCTTGCGGCACGGGCGAACGCGACGAGGCCGGGGTGCGCATCTTTGACGCGCGTCTTCCCACGCGGGTGCGCGCGGTGGGCTCGCTCCCGTCGGTCGCGGGTAGCCGCGTCAACGATATCAAGGTGATGTCGGGCGTTCAGGGCGACGTCCTCGTGCATTCAAACGAGCGGTGCGGTCGCGGGTCGGGCGGTTTTGAGATTTACAATGTGGACGACCCCCGCGAGCCCGTTCACTTGGCGCACGTTCAAACGGATTCTGTCAACGCCTCCTTACGCGACTCCGGTGATACGGACGAAGGCGTCCACAACCTTTTCCTCTTTTCCAGGGACGGTCACGACTACGCTGCGGCGCAGGTTTCGACCACGCTGGGTAACTTTCAGATTTTCGACATCACCGACTCGCAGAACGTCACGCGCGTGGGCTGGTTCGGTCCTGAGCGTTTGGAATGGCCGGAGGTGGATTGGGAAACCGAGGCTGACCCGGAGCTTTTAGAAGCGGCTCAAAATTATATGTTCTCCGGTTATGGTGCGATGGCGAACCGCATCCTGCATGACCACACCGTGACGCCGGACGGTAAGACCGTGTACCTGGCGCATTGGGACGCGGGGCTCATCACGCTGGACCTAAGCGACCTTGCGAATCCCAAAGTCGTGTCGGTGGCGCTCGAGCCCACGAGCGAAGATGGCGAGGTCAACTCCCACTCGGTCTGGCCCACCGCCGACGGGCGCGTGGTGGTCGAGGGCGAAGAGGATTTCTCCCCCTACGGCACCGTTTTTCGCATCACCGAAGGCCCTAACGCGGGCGTTTACGGCGCGACCGAAGGAAACTTCACCGCGCCCTTATCCAGCCAGCCGGAGGGACGTATGGCGGGCGGGACGGTCTACGTCGGCGACGCCTGCGGCGCGCTTTCCACCACGCTTCCCGAGGTCGTAACTGACGATAAAATCGCTCTCGTGACGCGTGGGGCCTGTACTTTTACGCAAAAAGGCGAGAACGTGGTCGCGGCGGGTTACGCGGGCATGATTGTCTTTAACGACGCAGCGCAGGGCGACGCGCTCAGCCCGATGGGCGGCGCGTCGGGATTACGCATTCCGGGTGTACTTGTGGGCCACACCACAGGACTCGCCATCGCCGGAGTCGAGGACGAGGGAGCGCTCACGCCCGGCACCCCCGGCCAAAAGGTAAGCGTCGGGGCCGAAGTGGACGGCTGGAGCGGGCTGCGCATCTGGGACTTTTCCGACCCCGCCAAGCCCGTCTTGGCGAGCACCTTTAACACCCTGTGCAGCGCGCATCCCAACGACCCAAGCTGCGACCCGCGCGGCGTCTATTCGTCGCACAACGTCATCGTCGACGGCAACAAAGCTTACGTCTCCTGGTACGCCGAGGGCGTGCTGGTGGTGGATATCTCCGACCCTTACAACCCCGTCGAGGTGGCGCGTTACCACGGTGCCGGGGAAGCGTTTGAGGCGGCTAACGGCGGCATTCAGGAAATCTGGGGCATTTACAAAGAACCCGGCAGCCCCTACATCTATGCGTCGGACAGGAACGGCGGGTTGTACGTGCTCGAGGAGTCGCAATCCGCCGGAAGGTAACGGTCGATTCACGCGCTATCCTGGCTCAGCCAAACGTAAAGAAGGCGGGAACAGGTTTAGCCTCTGTTCCCGCTTCAAACGAAATTGGCAGGTGGTTAACATGAACTTTTCGCTCGAGAATAGTTCACCCCTCCGGCGTTCTTGAAATCCAGTCCGGCGACGCGCAGTCGTCAGGTGTTTGCGGCTCGTACTGAATGTTGGTCCGCCCTGTCAGCGCGTCCAGCACATTTGCTTCTGAACCCGTGGGGGCAAAGCAGTTGTGACCGAGCAGCAAGAGGTCGTTTTCTCCCAAACCGGCGTTGCCGACGAGAGGCGCGAAGCTGTTTATTGTATTGCGTGACAAGTCGAGGAACGTCAGGTTAACAAGGGACTCGAGCGGGGACACGTCCATTACGGAGTTTTCGGAAAGGCTCAAAGTTTGCAGCTTCGCCAACCCGGCGAGGGGTTCCAAAACACCAATCGTATAGTTTCGCGCGAGCCCCAAGCTTTGCAAGTTTGTCAACCCGGCGAGCGGCGCTAGGTCGCTAATCCAGTTGGCGTTTAGGTTGAGCGTGCTGAGCGCGGTAAGGCCCTCGAGCGGCGTGAGGTCGTCTATCTGGTTGCCGTCCAGCTCGAGCGTGCGCAGGTTCGTCGCATACTGGAGCCCTTCGACGCTTCTGATACCCGCGTTAGGGAACGAGAACGACTCGAGCCGCGCCATGTCGTCGCAGGTGATGGGCTCGGCGGGTTTGGACAAGACCTGACGTAGACCCGCTTCTAAGTTGGGGTCGGGTAGGGCGACCTGACAATCGTCCTGTAGGGTGTTTCGGGTTTGGGCGTCTTGGGTCTGTGACATAAGGGCGGCCCGGGGACGGCCCCCGACAACGTTGACGCCTGGAACAAAATATTGCAGATTCGACGCTCCCCCGGTTCCTCCGGTGAGGCCGAACGTCAGGCTAGACTCGTCTCCAAACGTATCAACCGGCAGGTAAGTTTGCAGGTTTGGTCTCGAGCGCGTAGACGCGCCGAAGTAGACCGACAAGAGGCGCGTATACGCGTTCCAGGCAATCACCACGGGGTGCTGCTGACCGTCTTCGAAATTGGGCGGGAGGGCGGAAAAACCCCACGTTTCCACCGCCGAGGGGGAGGTCACGTTCAGCGCGTCCGCATCTTCGCCGTCGTCTCCTCGATACGTATCAAACCTTACTGCCACAAAGGGTTCCGTCCCCTGATAGCCCAACGTCCCCCCGGTCTCGCCGCCGTAGTCGGGCGAAGGGCTCAGGACGAACGCTACGCCGTCGGCACCGCCAGCATCTTTGGTGCCAAAATAGAGCGAGAAAGACAACCAGAAGTTCTCTGCTAAATTGACCCTCTCAGAATACCAGGCTGCGCCCCCGCTGTTCGGCTCATCGGGCGTGAGGATGATGATTTCTGCGGGGGTTTCTACAGTGGTTTCTACAGTGGTTTCTGCGGAGGTTTCTGTGATGGTTTCTGCAGATGTAAAAGCGTCGCCTTGTAGACGCCAGGCGGCCTCTTGAGCGAAACCGATACTGAACGCGGCTAACGCCGTGACTAGCAGGTATTTCATTTTGCCCATCCATTCTGTTGTTAATGTGGGTGCCGATGGGGTTTTTAGGACGCTGACTTGAACTTGACCTAAACTTATCGCCTCGCCTTAGCGTATCAGCTTCTTGCGCTCCTCACGCCGCAATCGACACAAGCTGCTGAAAATCATGCGTGAGTCAACGTCATGGCGGAGCGCCAGTCAGGCATTCTGGTCACCGGGCTGAACTTTGGGACCGCGAAAAAGCGTGATGTCGGCGGCTCGAGCCACCGTCGGCAGCAAAAAGAGGGCCTCAACGTAAAACGCCGCCGTGAGGCCGATGCTTAGGCCCATGAGTCCTCCCACCGTCGCCCCGACCGCCGCCGCCGCAATCTCCAGCACTCCGGCCACCGCCATCACCACCGCGGCGACCGTGATGCGGCCCTCCACCCTGGCGATGGTCATGTAATGAGACTTAATGGTGTTGGCGAAGATGCCTAGAGCGAGCACGCGCAGGGTGCTCGAGGCCTGGTCCGCGTAGCCTTCCCCAAACAAGCTCAGCAGGGGATGGGCGGTGAGGAGGAAAAAAAGGCAACTGAGAACGCCTACGTAAAAAGAAAGCTGCAAGGTGGTGCGGAGCTTGCCCGCCAGCGCCGACGCGTCAGCGGCGCTTACGGCGTGTAAGACCCTCGAGAGGTGACTCGGGATCATAAACGAGAAACTCACCAGCAGCCACGCGGTGTAAAAGCTCGCGTTCTTGTCCGTTGACAAAATGGCGACGACGAGCAGGGGCAGCGCGAGCGAGGGGGCCTGCACCGCCAAGTTGAGCGCGTGGTGCTTGAGCGCGGGCACGCCCAGGCGGCCAAGGACCCGCCACCGCGGCGGGTGCAGCAGGCGGTGGCCGGTCGCCCCCACAAGCACGGCGAGCACGAGCAATGACGCCACGTTCCCAGCGACCCACGACGCGTAGATGCCGACGCCGGTTCTCGCGCTCAGGAAGCCGATGCCGACCAAGACGGCGAGCTTGAGCACGGCGAACGCCAGGTTGCGCCAGAACTGGAGCCCGCCCAGCAAGAGCCCAATCAGCGCGTTGTCGAGGACAAGCGTCACCGCCGTGACCCCAACGCCTACGGCGTAGGTCGCCGCGCCAAAAAAACTGTGCGAGAACGGCGAGAGCTCGGGAGAAATCAGGGGAGCCAAAAGCGTAAACGCAAAGCCCAGCCCCGTCGCCACGGCCCCCACGGTGAGGAGCGAGGCGGAAATGAGAGAACCGGCTAACTGGGGCTGCCTGGGAAGCTCGGTAATGAGCAGCGTGCCCAACCCCAATACGCTCACCGCACCCAAAAGCATCATGGCGGAAACGCCCGCGGACGCTAAGCCCACCGACTCTTGCGGAAAGAGGCGCGCCGCCGCCCACCAGTAGACAAACCCCAAGCCCGAGGTGACGACGGTCGAGCCAATCAGGGAGCTCGTATTGCTCAAAATCGTGAGGTTGGCCCGCAGCCAGACGTCTAGCTTTTCACGCATGAGAAGCGCCTTTCACCCTCACAGTTACTGGTAAAGCGGGGAGGCGGCAACCTTGCGAAAGGCCTCCAAAGATTCTTTTGAGGACTCCACGCGCCAGTCCGTTTCTTTGTCGCGGTTAAACCACACGACGGCCTTGACGCGTGGAAAACGTTCTGGGACGTCCTCGAGCAGCCCCTCCACAATCCACGACGCCTTGTCGCCCCCCGCCTCCGCCGACGCCGTTTCCGCGATCATCAGAGGCTTTTGGCTGAGCTGCGTGATGGCGTCGTAGGAGTCTGAAAAAACCTCTCTAAAACTCATCCAGTCGTCCCCGCCCCAGTTATACCCGTCGAGACCCAGCCAATCGACGTAGTCGTCACCCGGATAGACCTCTTGATAAGTAACCCCGGCTTCCGGATAGATGATGTTGGGCGACCAGACCCACAAGACGTTGTCCGCGCCCGCGTCTCTAAAGATGGTGACGACGTGACGCCACGCCGCCACGTACTCTTCGCTCGAGTTGCCGTTGACACGGGGTGACCACGGATACCAGTCGCCGTTCATCTCGTGCGCGAACCTCAAATAGAAGGGCTTGCCCCAGCGCGCGGCGCTCTCGGCCCACTCGCGGAGAAACGCGTCGTGGTCGCCGTTAACAATCGTCCTGAGCGCGAAGGCTGACTCGTCCTCGTCCGGCCCCGCCCACGGTTCCCAGGTGATGAGCGGCGCTGCGCCGCGCCCGCGCACCGCGTCCATCTCTTCGGCGTTAAACCTGTCTTCTTTAGCGTTGGTCCAGCCCTTATACCACATGATGATGGCCGGGGACTTGCCGACCAAATCGGCGAACTCGTCTATTTGCCGAGGGTTGCCGGGGGCTTCTAGCAGCCGGACCCCCAGCGCCACCCTCTCGGCGGTCACGCTCCCCTGAACGAGCGTCAAGACGAAAAGGAGACTCGCGGTAAGGAGAAAAAGCAGTTCTTTCGGGCTAATCGTGCGCAACATCATCCCCTTTGGTCATTGAGACTTCTCTGTAAACGGTGCTCGGCGCGTCCGAGCGGTAGAGGAGAACTTGCAGTGACGCGTAATCTACGCCGGGCAAGTCGGTCGTCCAGGTTTCCTGCGCTGACAGCGCGAGGACCGGCCACTCTTTGATGAGCCGGTTTCCTTCGCGGACGCTCAGCCTGTACGTCTGAGGTTCGCTCTCCTGGTTGTCCACGCCAACAGTCACGGGGCCGGGCGCGTTATGCGTCACCCAGAGTTCGGTAAAGCCGC
Organism: Trueperaceae bacterium; assembly: GCA_965214405.1. GTDB lineage: Bacteria > Deinococcota > Deinococci > Deinococcales > Trueperaceae > CBDCCT01. The sequence continues at coordinate 2,131,949 of OZ243956.1, read as the reverse complement.
CCTCCCGAACGGCGTCGTTTGGAGCGGCGACGCGAAACGACAGCAAGCTCAGCGCCGTCATGATGGTGAGAACCACTGCGGCTTTGGCTGAAAGCGCGGGCAGGTGCATTTCAGGCAGTTGGTCTCGTCTATAAGAAAGAGAAAAGCCAGCCGTCACGACGGTCACGCCGTTGAGGAGCAGCGCCCAGGACGACGCCCGGAGTCCCCACGGGGTGAGGTTGAGCGCGACGCCCATGATGACGACGAGGGCGAAACTCAGCGCCACGCTCGCCGCGGCGCGTTCTATCCACCCAAAGCTTTTTCTTCGCAACACCACGCTGGTCAGGGCGTAACCCGGCAAGATTAAAACGGCGGGCACGGCCAGCAAGGACGCCAAAAGCGAGTGAGGCCACACGAACGTCAGCAGCGCGCTGGCTGAGGCGATGAGGATGGTTAGGCTTAGAGCAATCATGGCAAGACTCGTCCTGGACGGTGCGACATCCTAAACCCCATGCTTAGACCCCGGCAGGGTAGACAGGTGGGCGGCGACGACGCGTTCGTACAGCCTTTCGAAACCCGGCATCACCGCTTCTGCGGTGAAGCGTTGCGAGGTCTCGAGGGCCGCGCCCCCCAAGGCTTCCCGAAAAGCTTCATCGTCAATAAGCCGTTTCATGGCGTTTCGTAGAGCGGGAACGTCGCCCGACGGGACCAAAAGCCCGTTCTCCCCGTCATGAATAATGTCGCTGTGCCCACCCGGCGTGGTGCCTATGACCGTTTTCCCCCGGCTCATTGCCTCGTGAATCACGTTGCCCAGAGGTTCGGCCAGAATAGAAGGGGCCACCCCGAACAGCGCGCGTTCCCAGGCGGCCATGACCGTTGCGTGCGGCACGCTTCGGATGACCGTCACGCCCGGCGGGAACGAGGCGGGCGTGTCGGGCGCGGGCGTGCCGATGAGGACGAGCGGGGGCGGAGCGTCGAGCTGGGCGTAAGCGTCAAGCAGCGGGACGATCCCCTTGATAAGCCTCAGCGCCCCCACGAACATGATAAACGGCTCTTTGGGCAAGCGCGCCGTGACTTCATGCTCGAGAGTGGCTGAAGTATCTGAGCCCTCCACCCGAAAGTCCGGCAAGACGGCTTTGGGCAGCGTCGCGTCGTCGCCAAACAGACTTTGCATCATGAGCGTTTCGACGTAGGTGCTGCAACTGTGTAACCCCGTTACCCTTCGCCGCAAAAGGGCGCGGCCCCCCAGCACCCCCGCCACGGCGGTGACGCCTTTGGGACGCCCATAAAAAGAGGTCGCGCACCCCATACACTTCGCGGGCGCGGGGCCGCTACAGTTTTCGCCCGCGTGCTTACCGTGCTTAACAAGCGTCCGCAACGCGCAGATGTTGCCGTAGTCGCGCGCCGAGAGCAGCATCGGGACGTTCAAGCCTTCCAACGCCGCCGCCGCCGAATAGGCGAGCCACCCGTAGGCGTGAACGACGTCGGGACGAAAACGCGTGATGAGCCGCCGCAGCCGCGGGGTGGCTTCCGGGTCGGGAAAGGGCGGCGGGGTGTGGCGGTGGGCGTCGCTCGAGGCCCAGCCCGCCCGACTCGTTAGGTCGCGCAGGCGCGCCACCTCGACCTCGCCGTCCATCTCTCGACTCGGGAAATTCTTCTGCCAGGCGGTCGCCACCATGACCGTGTGACCGCGCTTGACAAGCTCATGCGCGAGCAGTTGCGTGGCCCTGGTTGCGCCGCCGATAAGCGGCGGATAGGAGTCGGAGGTTAAAAAGATGCGCATCAGGTGCCTTTGGTCGAACCTTTGAAAGCACCCAAAAAGGATTTCGCGTGTTTCTCGAGCTGCCACTGGCTCGCCAGCGCCTGGGCGGTAACCTGCGCCGACTTTGCCGGAGATAAACCCTGGCGGTAGTCGCGTATCGTCTGGCGAAGCGTCTCCGGTTTCTCACCCGCGCGCCAGTAGCGACCGAGCCCGTCGGCAAACACGCGGTCAGCCCACGTGCTTAACACTTTCGGAAATCTGTTCTTCATCCAACTCGAGATAATAATCGTATGGACTGTGACGTAGCTTTCGTTAGTTTTGCCCGTGTATTGGTTGCTGTCGTGAACCCGCTGAACGCTCAGGGCGGCACCGTCAAAAAAAGTGGGAGCCAAAGCCAACGCGACCCACTTGAGATAATGATCCGGCATGGACGGGAGGCGCTTGTCCTGGGGCAGCGGCAGCATACGGTCCAACAGGTCTCGCCTAAAACATAATGCCGAGGTTGCCGACGCAACGACGGGCATCGCCCCACGCCTCGCGCGCGCGCGAAAGTCGTGCTCGCCGCTCGGGCGGAGGGGCGTAGCGGGGAAGCGGACACCCTCCTTATCCATCATGTCGAGAGAATGAAAACACGAGCCGATGTCGGGATGGGCCTCAAAAACCTCGACCACCTGTTTAACCTTGCTGGGCGCGAAAACGTCGTCGGCGTCGAGGAGGCAGATGATATCCCCGGTACTCGCCTCGAGCCCGGCGTTGAGCGCCGAATTGCCGCCCCCGTTCTCTTTGAAAATCGCCTCGATCTCGGTTCCGTATTTTTCGATAACCTCACGCGAATGGTCGGTTGACCCATCGTCCACCACGACAATTTCACAGTCGGCGTAGGACTGCCCGAGGGCGCTGCCAATCGCGTCGGGTAGATAGCGCGCGTAGTTATAGTTAATGATAATGATACTTACTTTGGGCATGACTACCTCTCCGCCTCGAGCAGCTTCTGAAAATCGTAAATGATGATGTTTCCGCTGTCATAGACGCGGTCGGCCTCCGCAACATCGTTGAACTTTGCGAGGACTTCTTTGCTTATAGGCTCTCTGTGCCGATTTGCCCCCGGCTCGTCTCGCCCGAAGTAACGCCCGTTGTAGGGCAAACTTTCGCTCAGCCTCTCGTCGACCACCACGTATCTCACCTTGTTCGTTTGCAGAACCGAACGCTCAACGTCGCCGAGCGAGCGGGAGAAAAAAACGTTCCAGACGGAGGTGCCGTTGACGCTCCCGGCCTGAGGGTTCTGCCTGCCGTAGGAGCCCATGAGGAGCCCGTTGGTCGTGTCCGCCAAAACAAAACTGTAGGGTTGAAGGTGCTCCCGCGCCCACAGGGCGGCGCTGACGCCTTGTTCGGTCACCGAGCGAGAATCGGCCGACAGGAGAAAAGGTCCGACGGTCCGTGCGTAGGGCGGCCACCCCACGATGATGCCGCCGGTAAACACCACCGCAAAATAGCCCGCGATGAACACAGGCCCCACCCACCTGCGTAGCGGTTGGCGCCACGCGGGCCCCAAGGGCCACACCCTCACGAAAAAAACCGCGACCACAAAGACGAGCCCCAAAAACACGAACTCCGAGGCCCGGCTCGAGGTTTCCGTCCCGGCCTGCGTGAGCCGCAGGGCCAAACTCAGCGGATAAACGAGCGCGACCCCGGCCAGCGCCAGCGCCTCGCCCCGGTGGCGGTAGTAGCGCCACACCGCCCACAGGCCAAAGGGCAGCGCGAGCAGGAGCAGCCCCACCGACCCGAAACCCAGCAGTCGCTCCAAGAGGGGCTGAACCTCGCCCGTCCCCGACTGAAACAAGGTCTTGCTCTCGGTTGCGCCCGTTATTAAGTTGAGAGACTGCGTCACGACGTCCCTAAGGATGGGGCTGAGCGACGTAACCACCGTGTACCTGACGTAGATGAGCCACGCGAGCATCACGTCGAGCGTGAAGATTGCGACGAGCCAGGGGTGACCCTCGTCCGTTCGTTCGCGCTGAGCCCACCACGAGAGGCGCGCCGTGACGCCCCACAAGATTAAAAAGCACGTGAACGCCAGCGGCGTGATGTGGTGCGTCACGACGAGCGCCACGAAAACGAGCGCAAAAGCTACGCTGTAGGGCGCGCGCCTCTCGGGAACCGTGTTTTTTCGCCGCGCCAGCATCAGCAGACAAAAAGCGGCCAAGGGCAAGGCCAAAGATTCGTGCGCGTACTGCGCGGTAAAATAAACGAAGTTGGGGTTGGCGGTATAAAGTAAAGTGGCCAACCCCGCCACCCGCGAGGACCGGCCCACCTGCTCGAAAAATAAAAAAAGCGCGCCCACGAAAAGGAGCCTGGCGAGCCCGATAATGAAGACGCCCGCCTGAAAGATGCTGAGGTCGCCCAGCGTCACGAGGGCGTTGGTGACGGTCTCGAGCCCCGGATAAGACGGATAATACTTGACAATCCAGTTGTCGTGAAAAAAATGGCCCGTTTGCACGACGTCGTCCGCGGTGCGCCAGTGCCCCAATTCGTCATGCAGCGTAAACCCCAACGGGCTGGCAAAAATCTTGACGAGATAAAGCGCCACGGTGAGCATGACGAGCAGGCCCACGCGCTCTTTGCGCGACGCGCTGGCGCTCGCCAGGCGCAGCGCAACGGGAAAGGCCGTCACGCCCAGGCTCAGCCAGTAAAGACGAGGCGACCAGGGCGACCCGCTCCAGGCTAGTTGATTGGCAAAGGCCAACATCACGAGGCCCACCGAGGTCGTTAACCCCAAACCCAGCAGCCAGCCCCAACCGCCTTGACGAGAGCTGGCGCCCGCGTCGTTGGCAAAGCCTTCCGCCCTGTTTTCTGTGGCGTCTTTTTTGGTGGGGGAAAACACGCTCGAGCTCATAAGAATTAACGTTTGTTTCTCACAGCCGACGCTTGCTTAGTCTGTTTAGCCTGGGACTTGCGGGTTTTGTCTCCCGTTTGGTACACGCGGTGTCGCCCGTACTTGAGGCGGCTGCGCGCGTAGGCGAGGGGGCCGTAGGCCATGCCCCGCAGCTCGAGCCACAAGAGCTCTCCCGGAAAACTCTCCTGCTTCTTGCTGTTCTTTGCGGACTTCGGGTCGAGCGCGTAGCGGAGACCTAAGGGCACCTTGGAGAGCAGGTCAAACGCCGAGGCGGGTTTGGCGAGCACGGTTTTGAGCATGTAGGCGGTCAGCCCCACGCCGTAGTAATAAATTTGCCTCTTTAACGCGCCGTAGTCCCGGCGGTGCTTGTGGTACACGACGGCGTCGGGCTCACAGCTCAGCGTGAGGCCGCTCAACACGGTGCGCAGCAAGACCTCGCTGTCGACGCCGCCCAGCGCGGGCGTGCCGTTGCCGAGGGCGGGGTCGAAGCCGCCGATGTCGTTTAGCGCCGTTCTCCTGAAGGCCATGCTGTTGCCCGTCCCGTAGATGCCCGCCGCGTACGGAAACAGCGGGGCGTGTTCGGGTCTATTGTTTTCTAAATCGTACACGCGCCTCTTCATGCCGCCCACGGTAAAGCCGCCGTAATGCTCGAACCATTCCTGCGCCTGCGTTTCCAGTTCCATCGGTACGACGAGCCCGGTCACGCACGCCACGTTGTCGGCCCTGGAGAAGCCCCGCGCCAGCTCGGTGAGCCAGTGCGTATCGACCACGACGTCGTCATCGGTAAAGGCCACTAGCTCACCTGTCGCGCGCTTCAGGCCGAAGTTTCTGGCGCTCGCGCTGCCGGGCGCGTCTTCCCGAAGGTAGCGCACGGGTTGGGTGCGCGCGTACGTCTCGACCAGCGTTTTGGTCTCCGAGGTGTTGGGCGCGTTGTCGACCACGATAATCTCGTAACGTGCTGAAGGATAGTCCATATCCAGAATCGAGTCGAGGCAGCGCCCCAGCAGCCCCGCGCGGTCCCTCGTCGGCACGATGACGCTAAACGACGGGGCAGACGCCAAAAACTCCCGACGTTTTGCCAGGCACAAAGGTTCGCCTTTCGAGGTGAGACCCTCCAGAGGAAGCGCGCTGATATCGGTCAAGCCGTCCTCAGCCAGATGCTGCCTGATTTCCGGTGCGAGCGTATCCCAAACCGCTCGCGCCACGGCGGGCGCGGGCAAGGTGCCGCCGGGGAGCTCGAGCTCCACCATGCCCAGCGGATAACTGTGCAACCTGACGAGGAGGAGCGCGCGTTCATAGGGCGTGCGCGCGTCCTCGATTTTGACGGGTTCTAGATTCGGGATTGGCTGGCTTAGCTCGAGCTCGAGGATGCGAACGGGACGAAACGCGGACTCGGGCGGAGTTTGGGACGAAACTGTGGGCGCGGAAGGGTTCGACATGTCAGTAGGTCCTCTACTTATACCTCTATTGCTTATGGTTAGCTGTATCTTTTACCCTGAACCGCGTTCTTGCGCGGGGTGCGGGGTCCTTGCGCGAACGGCGAGCGCGCTGGATGACTCTGGATGACTAGGCGTGACGGGGGGAGAGGGCGCGGTCGAAAAGGCGGTTGAAGAGCGCGCTGTAAAGGCTCGTCGTCTCCTCCCAAGAGTGGGGCGCGCCGAATCTGCTGCCCTTAAGCTCCGCCGCCCTAAACAGCGCGGCGCGCAGCGCGGCTTCGTCGCCCGGCGGAATCGTGACGGCCCCGCCGTAGTTCTCTACTGCCTCAGTAAGCCCGCCCACCTCGGTGATGACGACGGGTAACCCCAAGCTCATCGCAATATTGAGCGGCCCGCTCGCCGAAGAGCGGAGGTAAGGCAGCACAACCGCGTCGGCGTGTTTGAAATAACCTTGGACCTCCTCGTCGGGGACGTAGCGGTTGACGAAAGTGATGCGCTCCTTGTGACGGCTCTTGGCAATAAGCTCGCCCGGGAGCGTCCAGTCTTCCCAGGTCTCACCGACCACGGTTAAGTGAAAGCGTTCAGCCTCGTCGTCGGTGAGACTATCAAAGGCGCGGATGAGGTGCTCGAGCCCCTTGTAAGGCCGTATCACGCCGAAAAACAGGAGACGGGTGATATCTGAATCCGAGGTATCTGACCCGACTACGTTTGCGTTCGCATTGGACTTGTGCCCGTCGTACTGGTCATAAGGCCCGTGCGGAATCACGGCGACGCGGCTCTCGGACACGCGGTAGCGCTTGACCACTTCGGGTAAATCGTAGCGGGAGTGGACGATAAATCCGTCCACTTGCTTTAGAAGGAGCGGCGACAGCGTGTTCACATACATGCTGGCAAGAGGCAAGGTGCTCTCACCAACATCTTGGATTTCGTGGAACTCGAGCACGACCTTGGCCCCCAAACGTTTGGCGGCGGTCGCAAGCGCGATGTAGTTGTGGAGCACCGCGCCCGTCCACCACTGAAACACGACGATCTCCGGGCGCTGCGCGCGCAGCGCCCGGATCGCCCCGGCGAGGCTGGGCAGCGCGAACCAGTCCACGCCGTCAAACACCGCCATGCCGCCGTAGTCCAGCGGGGCTAAGTTTTTGCCGACGCGGCTCTTGCCCGGATAAAAGCGCGTCGGGACGAGCTGCCGCATGAGGATGGCCGAGGTCGGGTGCTGCGCGTTGAGCGCGTGCGCCAGACGGTGCGTGTAGTAGGAGATACCGCTCAAAAAGCGGGTGCCGGAGCCGACCACACAAACCCGGCGGGTGGGGGAAGTATTGACCATGAGTGTTAGAACCAGATCCAAACTCGCTTCGCAAAAGCGCGACACTGTGTTTCTCAACTTGCTCACCAAGTTACGAACAAGGGGTTGCAACCCCTTGTTGAGCTGCCACAAACCAAACGCCAGCGAGTTTGACGAGGCTAGACCAGTTCCTCCCAGGACATAAGCGGGGTGTAAGACGAGGCCAGCTCGAGCGCCTGCACCCCGAACATCGTGACCCACATGTTTTGGTGCAGCGTCGGGCTGTCAACGTGGTAGACGAGCGCGGTGCCCGACGCGCCCGTATGGGCAATCGCTTGGAGGCGCGCGATGGCCTCGTCCAGCCGCGGCAGTCTCAGGCCCAGCGCCAGCGCCATGCGCACCGCTTGCGAGGTCACGTCGAACTGCTCGGGGAACCCCTCGGTCGACTCGGCGCCCCCCGCCACGGCGACGGCGCGCGGGAAGCCGCCTGACTCCAACTGGTGCGACCAGAGCCACCTGAGTCCGGTCCGGGCGCGCTCCAAGGCCTCGGCGTCGCGCCTGGCCGTACCGAAAATCCACAGCCCCTCCAACGCGTAAAGGTGTGGGTGGAGCATCGTTAGCGAATCCTCAGGCTGCGTGATGAAGCGCCCGTTGTAAAGCTGAAGGCGCTTCGAGTTCTCGACGAGCAGTTCCGCCGTCTCGGCGGCGCGCCGGAGGGTCAGGTGCTCGGCCAACAGGAGGCACTGGGCCGCCTTGAGCAGGTGGGCTTGCCCCGTCGTAGACCAGGACGACGGGCGAAGAGACGCAACGGGATGTTTCTGACTTACCGCCGGAAGGTTTCCTTCAAAGTCGATCTGCTCGCGCAAGTAGTTGACAAGCCCGATACCCCACTTTGTGTAGCGCCTGATCTTTAAGCGCTCGCCAAACAGCATCAGCCCGTTGGCGATCATCGCCAAGTCAAAGTTATACACCGCGCCGTTGTCCCAGCCGTCGTGCGCCGAGTAGTTGTCCGCTTGCAGCCTGGCGATAAGCCAGTCCGCCGCCCTCTTGCCGACCTCGGCTTCTTTGGCGGTCAGATTTTTTCGCCCCGCTAAATAGGTGAGCGCGTAACCCGTGATTTCGGGGTACTCGAACGCCAAGGTGTTCGCCTGGGTGTCGCGCCACGCGCAAAAGGCCCCCGAGGGACTCTGGCACGCGCCCGCGCCTATCCAGCGTCTCAGCGCGTCCGCCACGCTCAGCGGCGCGATGTTTGGGCTGGTTGCGGCAGTCTTCGTTCTTCCTTTACGGTTGACGTCCTGGTTGGCTTCTTGAGAGGGAGAGACAACGGTATCCAACTTCATCAACTCCTAAGTCGAGGTCTGACTTTGGGTTCTAATTCATTCGGGTTCTAGTTTTTAGCTTCTGAGTTAACGCTAACTCTGAATGAGCGCGGAGTCGCGCACGGCGACCGGGCGGAGTTTCTCCCGGAATATCGTCTTGAGCACGCGCCAGCCGTCCGGAATCGTGCGGAGGCGGCCCACCCCGTGGACGCGCGGCGCTTCGAAGCTCGGCACTTCCACGATTTTTAGGCCCGCCTGCAACGCGCGGATGTTCATCATCGTTTCGATTTCAAAGCCGTCCCCGTCGAGCTTGAGGTGAGGCAGGACCCGCGTCCACATGGCGTTATAGCCGTAGCAGAGGTCGGAAAACTGACCCCCGAACAAAAGCCTGACCATGCCGACAAAGACCGCGTTGCCGAGCTGGCGGTGCAGGCTCATGTCGGTCGTGCCGCCGCCCTGGATAAACCGCGTGCCCTTGGCGTAGTCCGCGCCGGACATGAGCGCGCCGACGAACGCGGCTATCTCGCGCGGGTGTTCGGAGCCGTCGGCGTCGATGATGACGACGATCTCGCCCGTGGCCGCGTCAAAACCCCGCTGCATCGCCGCGCCTTTGCCGGGCGCGCCCAAGTTAAGGACGACGCGGACGCTCGGCAGTAACTTCTTTGCCGCGTCCGCCGTGCCGTCCGTCGAATGGTCGTCAACGAGGATGACCTCATGAACCCAAGAGGGGATATGGGGCAAAACGTGCGGCAGGTTGTCGGCCTCGTTGAGTGCGGGAATAATCACGCTTACGGTAGGAAAAGGATGGGAAGACAAAAGGCACTCCTAAGGGTGTTCAATGCTGCGGGACGCAACATGAACGAAGAAAGTTCGGTTGAAGTTGGGTAAGCGAAAGCCGGTTGCGACAGATTTGGTAACCAAAAATTCGGCGCGTAAAGCAACATCCTTACTGCTGACCCGGCCTGGATGGACCGTTGAAATAAGGTTCAAGCTCGAGAAAGTGCGGACGCGGTGTTTAGCCTCCCTGGATGACGTAAAAGATGACGGCGTGGCGTAAACGGATAAGCACAAGACGGATAAGCACAAACAGCTTGAAGTGTAGATGAAATTTCGCACAAAAGAAAGAGACTTGGTCTTGGGTCTGACCTAAGACCAGGGTCTCGAGACTTTGAGATTTGAGACTCGCTGTTTCAGAGTTCGGTAACGCGTGATGACGCAGCGCGCGCGCCTCGAGCAGACGCAACCTATCTCCGAAAGCGCCTCACCCATGAAGACGTCTTAAGTCGCGTGGGTGAGCGGTTATCTTTGTGTTAGTGGCGCAACTGGTACCAAGCCGTACGCGCTTTTACGTGGTGCGCCGCCCACGCACCGGTGGCTCGTTTAGGGTTTGTGGGGTCTTTTTACGGATCGTGAGAGGCCGCCACGGCGATGATGAGGTCTCTGCGGCTGGTGACGCCCAACTTGCTGTAAATAGATGTGGCATAGCCTTTGACGGTTTTCTCTGACACGCCCAGTTTTTTGGCGATTTCTAAGTTCGATAGCTCTAACAAAATAAGGTCCGCCACCTCTCGCTCACGGGGCGTAAGCTCCAAGGCCCGAATGTCTATTGAAGATTCAGGCTGCCGCAGCGTCTCATCCAAAGCTCGGGCGACCACCTCGCGCGAGGCCCAGTTTTCCCCCCTTGCCACTGCGTCGAGCGCCTTTTTCATGTCCTCGATGCTCGCGTCCGCTTTGAGGTAACCCTTATAGCCCCATTTGAGGAGGCGAACGTTGAATTCTCTCTCCCGAACGGTGAGCGCAACGGTCGGCGCGGCCCCAGGTTTTGTCTGGATGCTCGCCTCATAGCGCAAATCTTGCAAGACCACGTCGGCCGCCGCCTCGCCGACGATGACGTAGCCCAAAGACGCCAAGGCGTGCTCGAGCGAGGTCTGCACCACGCGGTGGGTTGAGGAAACGAAAACCTTTGTCATAAGTAGATGTAGTCAAGAAGGACGTAACCGGATTGTGGCACGGTGTGGTGTTTTTTATGGTGCATCCGTACTAACGGTGTAAGGGGGGTAAAACCCTGCAGAACCCTATAGAACCTATGGAAAGCTCTCCCTAGGGCGCAGCTCCAACCTCTTGGCACGCCAGCTCAAAAAAGGGAAACGAACGGCTCAGCGTTTTGCGGCAACTGAGGTCGCCGAGCGTCGCCTCGGCGGAGGCTTCGGCGGGCGAGAGCTTCACTTCGGTTTGGACGTTGTCGGCAACGAATAAGCCAAGGGCGACGGTGAGCCAGATGGCGAATAGGGCGGCAAACCAGATGAAGACGCGGCGTCTGCGGGTCATGGGTGAGTGTACTCGAGCCTGCTCCCCCCGTCACGTCGCCAATGCCCTTTGCCCATTTTGCCCACGGCGCGCTCTACATGGTCGCCGCTTGAAGGGGCACTTACGAGGTGGGTATGGGGTAAACTAGCGCCAAACGAGGGTACAAGCTTTAGCGAGGAGGCAGGATGTCCGAACGCATCGAATCGGTTTTGCAAGAGGCGCGCTCCTTTGAGCCGCCGGAAAATTTTAAGGCGCAGGCTAAGATAAGTGACGCGGGGGAGTATGAGCGGCTCTACAAGCGGTCGCTCGAGCACCCCGACGCGTTCTGGAGCGAGGTCGCCAACGAACTCCATTGGTTTGAGTCGTGGCAAAGGGTGCAGGAGTGGAACGAGCCCTTCGTCAAATGGTTCGTCGGCGGCAAAACCAACCTCGCTTACAACGCGCTGGACTATCAGATTGAGCAGGGACACGGCGACAAGACCGCCGTCCTCTGGGAGGGCGAGCCAGGCGACGCACGCACGCTGACGTACCGCGAACTCCTCACCGAGGTGTCCAAATTCGCCAACGCGCTTAAAGCCAAGGGCATCGGCAAGGGCGACAAAATAGCGATTTACATGCCGATGGTCCCCCAAGCCGCCGTCGCCATGCTCGCCTGCGCGCGCATCGGCGCGGTGCATTCGGTTGTCTTTGGCGGCTTTAGCGCGGCGGCGCTGCGTGACCGCATCCTCGACGCGGAGGCCGTCGCCGTCATCACCGCCGACGGCGGCAACCGGCGCGGGAGCGTTCTGCCGCTCAAGCCCGCGGTGGACGAGGCGCTCGAGAGCTGCGAGAGCGTCAAAACCGTTTTCGTCGTCAAACGCACCGACACCGACGTAACGATGAAAGAGGGCCGCGACCTCTGGTATCACGAGGCGGTGGCGGACGCCTCCGACAACTGCCCCGCCGAGCCGATGGACGCCGAGGACCCCCTGTTTATCCTCTACACCTCCGGCTCGACGGGCAAACCCAAGGGCGTGCTGCACACCACCGGCGGCTATATGGTCTACACCTACCTCACGACCAAATACGTGTTCGACCTCCGCGACGACGACGTGTTTTGGTGTACCGCCGACGTGGGCTGGATTACTGGGCACTCCTACATCGTTTACGGGCCGATGCTCAACGGCGCGACGCAGGTGATGTACGAGGGCGCGCCCACCTACCCTGGCCCCGACCGCCTCTGGGACCTCGTCAACAAGTACAAGGTGACGGTTTTCTACACCGCCCCCACCGCGATTCGCGCTTTTATGAAGCAGGGTGACGAGCATCCGCAGAAGCACAACCTGTCCTCCCTGCGCTTACTAGGCACCGTCGGCGAGCCCATCAACCCCGAGGCCTGGATGTGGTACCGCCGCGTCATCGGCGGGGACCGCTGCCCGGTGGTGGACACCTGGTGGCAGACCGAAACGGGCGGCATCATGATTACCACGCTTCCCGGCGCGCACGCGGCCAAACCGGGATCGGCGGGGCTGCCCTTTTTCGGCGTGGAGCCCGCCATCGTGGACGTGGAAGGTAACGAGCAGGCGGCGAACGACGGCGGCTACTTGGTCCTAAAACGCCCCTGGCCCTCGATGCTCAGGACGGTTTACGGCGACGATGACCGCTACCGCGCGCAATACTGGTCGGAGGTCCCGCACGTCTACTTCGCGGGCGACGGCGCGCGCCGCGACGAGGACGGCTACTTCTGGATTATGGGACGCGTGGACGACGTGGTGAACGTCTCGGGCCACCGTTTGGGCACGATGGAGGTCGAGTCGGCGCTCGTCTCGCACCCCACCGTCGCGGAGGCCGCGGTGGTGGGGCGGCCCGACGAAGTCAAGGGTCAGGGGATTGTGGCGTTTGTGACGCTCGAGGGCACCCGTCAAGGCTCCGACGACCTCCGCAAAGAACTCCGCGACCACGTCGCCAAGGAAATCGGCGCGATCGCCAAGCCCGACGAAATCCGCTTTGCCGACGCCCTGCCCAAGACCCGGAGCGGCAAAATCATGCGCCGTTTGCTGCGAAACATCGCGGCGGGGGAGGAAGCGGCGGGGGATACTAGTACGTTGGAAGATAAAAGCGTGGTGGAGAAGTTGTTGGGGCAGAAGTAGGTCAAAGTTGAAGGTTGAAGATGTTTTGAGGGCGAACTATGTGGTTCGCTCTTAAAAAACCTCGACGGCCAGGAGATGTTAGCGAAGAGAGAACCAGGTGAGGTTGTGAGCGGCTACTTTGCGGCAGATGGCGGTTCTGACGGAGCGGAAGGAGTTGAGCTGAACCAGCGCCAGGTTACGGGAGCGAACTAAAGAGGAGTAGACGGTCTCGACGGTTTTGCGTACCCAAGCAAAGGCGGGCGACCAGAGACGGGGATGCTTGAAGTTGTCTTTGGGTTGAGCGTAGACCCCGCCTGCTGCTCAACTTCACTGAAAAGCTCCTGGTAAGAAGCGTACGATGTTTCACCCAGTTGCCGATAAAACTTGTGGTTAGGCTTTCAGGATACGTATTCGGCTGTGGGTTCAAATACTGATAAAGTTCCAACAAAATTCTAGGGTGTTCTGGATTAGCCATCCTTTGCAGACGACGTTGTGCAACGTCTTTTTTACGTTTTCGTTTTGCCCTGCTAGCCGTCACTCATCCTTAGCGGAATTTCTCGAGACATTCCCCTGCGCTTCGGACAAGGGGTCTCCTCAATTCGTCCCCCGGCGACCCACGAAATAGCCCAAGAGGCCTGTGAACAGCGCGGGTAGGACCTGCGAAGCCAACTCACGCGCTTCGGGCGTGGCGCTCGGCAGGCTGATACTGATGAGGCTGAAGACCAAAAGCAGCGCCAGGGTAAAGAGGGCACCCATAAAGGTGACGCGTTCACGCCACAGCGCGTGGCGGCGTCGCTCGGCGTCGTCTTCGAGCCGCGCCGAGGTCTCGACCTCGCTCTCGGGCGGAACCAGCTCGAAGGTGCCCTTTAAGCGGCTGCCCGCGTCGAGGTTTTGGGGCACGCTAGTAGTTGACGATTTCGCGCTCTAACCTCGAGCGGTCTTTGGCGAGACCCAAGTGATAACCTTCTCCCTTGCCCTCTACCGCGATGTCGTAGATTCCCAGGCTGCGCCGCATCACCTCGCTTTTGCTGGTGCGGGCGTCGTTGGCTAGCTGCTCGAGCTTCTCGTACATCTCCGGTGAGAGGCTCAGGGTGAGGCGGATGGTGTCTTTGGGTTGACCGTTGGTGTTAGGCATAGCTTCCTCCTGAGCATCAGTGTAGCACAGGTGATGCACTGATGATGCGGCAAAGCAGTAAAGGTGATGCTACTGCAAAGGAGTGACTCGAGTGTTGGCTGCCCGAGATGCCTAAAGGACGGCTCGAGAAGGGACCTAAAGCTCTTGTTCCTCGAGCTTCCTCACCCAGCTCAGGGCTCGAGCCCTCAAGCCACTGCCTCCAAGCGGTCTAAATAAACGCTCACAAGTTTGTTAGTTTCCAGAAGTGTCTCGACACGCGGCCAAACGTGAGCCAAGTGCGTATGAAACGCTGCTAAGCGCAAGTTGCCAAAACGCAGATGTACGATTTTCGGCGGTGGCTCTGTCATCAGAATACGAACCGAAAAATCTGCATCTTTGGTGACGATAATGAGGTCTTTTATTTTTGCGTAGCGCCACAGGTCGGTGTCGCTGGGGTTTTTCCCCAAGGCTCGAGCGTGGGTGACGGGGAGTGAAGGTGTAAAGTGAAGCTTGTGGGGCAGATTCTCGTCAAATAAAAAACCCGTCACGCCACCCTTTCCAGCGTGAAATGGTTTGCCATCAAGCGGGAAGAATAGCGCAGGCTTGCCAGGATATCCTCGCGCGTGAGGCTTGGGTATTCACTGAGGATATCATCAATGGAGTCGCCTGCCCCTAAAAACTCGAGGATGGTCTGCACCGTAATGCGCGTTCCCTGAATCGTCGGGCGTCCGTTGCAGATGGCTGGGTCAACAGCGATGCGCTCTTCCATGTCACAACTATAGCGCGGGTGATTAGAAAGGTTGGCTGGGGCTCAAAGAATTTCTTAGAAACCTTACTTTCTGCTCGAGCCCGTAAACGCCGTCGCCACGCCCAATGCTAGATAAATGGTTCCCGACACATAACGCTGCGCATTTACAAAGCTGGGGCGCTGCCTCAACCACACCCCGAGACTGCCCGCAAGTAGCGCATAAAGGCCGTCGCTCACGAACGCGATAGCCACGAAAATGACGCCCAGGATGAGCGCCTGAAACGCGACCGCGCCGCGTGTGGGGTCTAAAAACTGCGGCAAAAAAGCGAGCGCGAAGAGTGCGGTTTTGGGGTTGAGCACGTTGACCACGACGCCCTGCCCAAAAATCTTGTGAAGCGGAAGCCGCGGCAGCGTCTTTGGTCCGTGCGCCGCCGAGTTTGAAAAGAGGGTGCGCAGTCCCAGATAAATGAGGTAACCGGCCCCGAGAAACTTAACCGCCGAAAAGGCCACCGCGGAGGTTGCCAGAAGCGCCGAAAGGCCCAAGGCCGCGCCGATAAAGTGAGCAAGCGCGCCCACACCCACACCGAGCACCGACGCGAGCCCTGCGACGCGGCCCTGCTCCAAACTCCGCGCGACAACGTAGAGCACCGCGGGTCCCGGCACGATGATAAGCACGAACGAGGCGAGGGCGAATAGAGCGAGCGTGGTGGGTTCGGGCATCTTTACCTCCTGTAAACCCTTATCCTACACTTTTTGACGTCCTACCTTTTCAAGGCTCGAGCCCCTCACTTAACCTCAAAAGGCGTGAAAAGTTCAGTCCCTCGTGGGAACCCACCGTCTATGACGGTGGTGATGTCTGTTCGGCTGTGCCGTATTCTACTGTGTGCCGAAGTACCGCAAGCTAACGCACGTTGTTTACCAATGCGACTACCACATCGTGTGGGCACCGAAGTACCGTTACCGAGTGCTGACGGGAGCGGTCAAGGACATGGTCGAGAAGGACATCAGGACACTATGCGAGTGGAAAGAGGTGGAGGTGCTAGAGCTGAGCGTACAGGCAGACCACGTACATCTGGTGTGTTCTGTCCCGCCCAAGCTGTCTATCTCGTCACTGATGGGGTTTCTGAAAGGGAAGCTGGCGATAAAGCTGTTCAAGAGTTACCCGGCGCTAAAGCAAAAGCCTTATTGGGGCAACCACTTCTGGTCACGCGGCTACTTCGTGAACACGGTAGGGATGAACGAAGACCTCATCAGGCGCTACGTAAAGTATCAAGAAGAGCAGGAGAAGCAAGAGGAAAGGAGCCGCCAGGACTTCCTCTTTTAGAGTCACTTCTCAATTCCACCACCTTTGGTGGTGGTCGTTTAAGAATGGCGGGAACAGTTCCGTCACCCTCTAAGAAAGAGACCGTCATCCCTCCGCCTCCCACAACCGCCTGCACAATGCGCTTCTCAAATTCGTTGATGTGCTCGCTTTCTAAAAACGTTTCTACCGGCATCCACAGGGCCTCGGCAATCTCGGTCTCGTCTACGGTGATTTCTTCTGTAAGCGGCTCCAAACGGCAGACGAAGTAGAGCGTGGATTTGCCGAAGTGGTAGCTGTGCATGTGACCGAAACACGCCAGCGATTGGAAGCGGGTGCGGACGCTCGTCTCCTCATAAACTTCGCGCATGACGCCCTCGGTCATGGCCTCACCGGGCTCGAGCAGCCCGCCCGGAAGTTTGTAAGCCTGTGGGCGGGTTTTTGCGTGGTACTGCTCCAACACAACCAACAACTCGCGCCGCTCATTCAGCACTGCGCCGCCCGCGCCGATGTAGTGATCTGCATAGGGAGGAACAAACGCGCCCTCTTGTAGCGGCAGCGTGAGCATCAAATACTCCTGGCTGTGGTGAAAGCGGAATCCGGCGGCTACGGCGACGGGGATGAGGGAGGCTTGCTCTAAAGGCAGTTTGAGCCACGCCACTTTGAGACCCTGCTCCCGCCAGAACGTTAGCGACGACGCAAGCGCCCGTTCAAACTCCGGCATGGGGGGCAGCGCGTCCGGTAGAGGCGCAACGCCGCCCCAGAAATCGGTGTTCGCCTCTAAAATCTCGCCCTCACTTTACCTCACGAGTATTTACAGAGCGTTGGCGGGCCTCGAGTTCAGGAAGTTATATTTTACGGACACGCGCCGCCCGCCCTCACATTTCCCGAACCTGACACGCGAGTGTCGGGATTTGCCGGTTCGCCGTAGTAGGTCACGTTGCCGCTACCCGCGAGGCTCACCTCGAGCCCTTCCGCCGCGCAGACGCTCACGTCGCCCGAGCCCGCCAAAGTAACGTTCCCCGTGTCGGCGCGGAGCCCCCGCGCGTCTACCTTACCGGAGCCCGCCACACCGACCGTCAGCGCGTCCGCGCGGCCCGTGGTGCTTATATTGCCCGAGCCGCTTAGATAAAGCTCGAGCCGCCCAACGTCCAACCCCTCAGCCGTCACGTCGCCCGAGCCGCTCAGGTCAAAGGTGAGCGCGTCTGCGCCAAAGGCCCCCACGTTCACGTCGCCCGACCCGTTAAGCGCGACTTCTTCAAGCCCTGGCAGCGTCACGGTGTAGCGAAGCACGTCACGGTTGATTTGCGTCATCGTGGTTCTGTTGTCGGCGATCACAAGCGTGTCGCCCCGCACTTCGGTGGTGATGGCCCCTTCGTATTTGGGGGAGAACTCGAGCACCACCCGCGCCTCGTTGCCCTGCGTGATGTTCAACTCGCCCAGGGTTTCCAAGCGCACGCGGTTAAAGCCGCTCACCTCGCGTTCTTCGGTGATGAGACCGTCTGCCGAGGCGGTTGCCCCCGTGTTTACGGTGACGTCCGCCTCCGTACGGAAGTCGCAAGCGACCAGCAACGTGAGGCAGAGGCTGAACATGAGAAGTTTTTTCATCGCTAATCCTTTCCGTGCTGCTTACCCAAACCGAGCCGCTAGAGAGGTCGGAACGGTGACCCTGAATTTGCGCCACCGAATTCTCTCTACGTGGCGGTTGTCGTCTCGAAGATTACGCCTTAACTATAACTACACCTCTCAACGCTCAACCACCGACGAAAGGAGGAGGCGTGGGTCGAGAGGCTGAACCAGAGTGGGACGACATTCAAAGGAACAGAAAGCCGTCTCAAGGGACCTTTTAGCGTAGGCTGCGGGCTGTTCTTGTCGCGGCGCGTTTAGTAAGGTGTAAGGGTTGAAAGGACCCCCATGAACCCACTTTTATCCCAAGAATTCCTGATTCCCTTTGACGACATCCGGGCTGAACACGTCGAACCGGGCGTTCGTGAGGCGCTCACGAACGCGCAAACCGAGCTTGACGCCATCATCAAAGAGACGGGCGCGCGCACCTATGACAACACGTTGGGGGCGCTCTCGAGGCTCGAGGAGCGCCTAGACCGCGCCGTCGGCCTCGGCTACCACCTCATGTCGGTCATGAACTCGCCCGAGTTGCGCGAGGCATTTAACGCGGTTCTGCCTGAGTTTTCCGCCTTTTACGCCAAGCTGCCTTTGAATGATGGCCTGTGGCGGGCGGTCAAGGAGTTTTCAGAAACCGACGAGGCGCACGCGCTCGCGGGCGTGAAGAAGCGCCATTTAGAAAAAACCATGCGCGCTTTTGTCCGCGCCGGGGCCGACCTGCCGCCCGACCAAAAGGCCAAGGCCGAGGCGCTGAGCGTCGAGTTGTCGGAGCTCCAGAACGAGTTTTCTAACCACGTGTTAGACGCGACCAACGCCTTTGAACTCCTCATCACCCACGAGGCGGAGCTGTCGGGCCTGCCCGAGTCCGCCAAGGCGGGGGCGAGAGAGAACGCCAAATCCAAGGACAAAGAGGGCTACCGCTTTACGCTGCAAGCTCCCTCCTATGTGCCCTTCATGAAATACGCCGACGCTCGAGACCTGCGCGAGAAGATGTACAAGGCGTACGTGAGTCGCGCCTCTGGTGGCGAGTTCGACAACCAGCCTCTGATTGTCAGGATTTTGGATTTACGGCGGGAGCTGGCCGATCTGCTGGGTTATCAAGATTTCGCCGACTACCGCCTGGAAGAAAACATGGTCAAAACGGGCGCGGCGGCGCTCGCGTTTGTGCAGGGGTTGGCGGAGCGTACGGAGCCGTATTGGCAAGAGGAAATAGAAGCACTGACCGCGTTTGTGAGGGATGAGCTGGGGCTGGAAGGGCTCGAGCCCTGGGACGTCGCCTACGTGACCGAAAAGTTGCGCAAGGC
Organism: Trueperaceae bacterium; assembly: GCA_965214405.1. Taxonomy (GTDB): domain Bacteria; phylum Deinococcota; class Deinococci; order Deinococcales; family Trueperaceae; genus CBDCCT01. Next base: position 2,112,771 of record OZ243956.1, on the reverse strand, counting down.
TAGGTTCGACTTGGATGAAGAGGAACTGCGCCCCTACTTCCCCCTCGACCGGGTGCTCTCGGGACTTTTTAACATCGCCCACCGGCTTTTCGGCGTGACCGTCAGCGAGCGCGACATCAAAGAATTGTGGCACCCCGAGGTGACCTTTTACGACCTTCACGGCGAGGACGGCACGCATTTGGGCTCGTTTTACGCCGACTGGTTCCCGCGCGAGTCGAAGCGCGGCGGGGCCTGGATGAACCACTTTATTACGGGCGGCCCGCGTGGGGAGAGTTTTGCGCCCCACTTAGGATTGATGGTCGGCAACTTCACGCCGCCGCAGGAGGGTAAGCCCGCGCTCCTCACCCACCGCGAGGTCGAGACGACCTTTCACGAGTTCGGCCACCTCCTCCACCACCTCTTATCGCGCGTCGAGGTGCCCGAGAGGGCCGGGACCAACGTGCCCCGCGACTGGGTCGAATTACCCTCGCAAATCATGGAGAACTGGTGCTGGGAGCGTGAGGCGCTTGACCTCTTCGCCCGCCACTTCGAGACGGGCGAGAGGCTTCCGGAGGAGCTTTTTCAAAAGATGCTCGCCGCGCGCACCTTTATGGCCGCGAACGCGCAGATGCGCCAGCTTTCGTTCGGGACGGTGGATTTGGAGCTTCACATCAACTATCAGCCAGGCGAGGACGGCGACGTGGTGAGCTACGCCCAACGCACGATGGAGCCCTTTTCGATTCGCCCCGAGTTCGCGCACAACGGCTTTATCAACGCCTTTTCCCACATCTTCGCGGGCGGCTACGCGGCGGGCTACTACTCCTATAAGTGGTCCGAAGTTTTGGACGCGGACGCGTTCACGCGCTTTCAGCGCGAGGGCATCTTTAACCGCGAGACGGGCCGCGACTACGTAGACGCCATCCTCTCGCGCGGCGACGCCGAAGACCCCGACGCGCTCTACCGCGAGTTTATGGGCCGCGACCCCGATATGAACGCGCTGTTAAGGCGCAACCTGGGCGCGGAGCCTGCGCCCTTGGCGGCAAACTCGGCGGCGGACTGATGGCGGGCGTTTTAGACCGTAAAGATGTACCGGCGGAAGAACGCTGGAACGACTCGAGCGTCTTCCCCACCCCCGCCGCCTGGGACGAAGCCTTTGAGGCGATGGGAGGGCGGCTCGAGGGGGTCCAGTCATATAAAGGCACGCTCTCCCAAGGCTCTGAGAGGCTGGCGGACTGGCTCGAGTTCCGCAGCGCCCTTTACAGGGTGTACTACAAACTCGCTGTCTACGCGGGCATGGCCTACAGCGTAGACACGAACGATGAGGAGGCCGCCGCGCGCTATGACCGGGTCCGCGGCTTAGGCGCGCGGCTGGGTGCCGCCACCGCCTTTGCCGAACCCGAACTCGTCGCTATCGGCTTTGACACCCTGCGGAGTTGGCTCGTACGGGACTCGAGGCTCACGGTGTACGGGCATTATTTGGAGAGGCTCGAGCATAAGGCCCCCCACCTGCGCTCCGCCGAGGTCGAAGAACTTTTGGGCGCGCTCGCCGACCCCTTCGGCACCGCCGCCTCGGTCCACGGCGTGCTCGCCAACACCGACCTCCCCTTTACGCCCGCCGAGGGCGCGGACGGTGAAACGGTCGAAATCACCCAGGGCAACATCCGCAAGCTTCTCGGCTCCCCCGACCGCGCGCTTCGCAAGAGCGCCTATGAAAACTATGCCGACGCGCATTTAACCTTCAAGAACACGATGGCGACTTCTCTCTCCGCAGGCGTGAAGCAGAATACGCTGGTGGCCCAGGCCCGCGCCTACGACTCAGTTTTAGAAGCCTCGCTCTCACCCGAAAACATCCCGACGTCCGTGTTCTACACCCTGCTGGACACCTTCAAGGCCAACCTGCCCACCTGGCACCGCTACTGGCGCGCGCGGCGGAAGATGCTGGGCGTCGATACGCTCCACCCGTTTGATACCTTCGCGCCCCTCACGAAAAATTCTCCCGAGATTCCTTATGAACAATCGGTCGATTGGCTTACCGAAGCGTTAGCGCCTCTCGGGGATGAGTACACCGAAGCGTTGCGGCGGGGAGCGCTCGAGGAGCGCTGGGTGGACCGCGCGCTAAATCGGGGCAAGCGGATGGGGGCGTTCTCGAGCGGCGTTCAAGGCACCCACCCCTTCATCATGATGAGCTATACTGACGACGTCGCGGGCATGAGCACGCTGGCCCACGAGTTCGGCCACTCGCTGCACTCGTACCTAAGCTGGAGGACGCAGCCGCCCATCTACAGCTCCTACAGCCTCTTCGTCGCCGAGGTCGCCTCGAACTTCAACCAGGCGATGCTCCGCGCTTACCTCTTTGATAAAAACTCTGACCGAGACTTTCAGATTGCGCTCATCGAAGAGGCGATGGCGAATTTTTACCGCTACTTCTTCGTGATGCCGACGCTTGCGCGTTTTGAGCTGGAGATTCACGAGCGGGTGGCAAGGGGTGAAGCTCTAAGCGCCGACGGCCTCAACACCCTCATGGCCGACCTTTTTGCCGAGGGCTATGGTGACGAAGTGACGATGGACCGCGCGCGCGTCGGTATCACCTGGGCGCAGTTTCACACGCACCTTTACAGCCGCTTTTATGTGTTCCAGTACGCCACCGGGATTTCGGGCGCGCACGCGCTGGCGCAGGGGATTTTGGACGGAAAAGCGGACGCGGCGGGAAATTACTTGACGTTTCTTAAAGCCGGGGGTTCGTTGTACCCGCTGGACGCGCTTAAAGTGGCGGGGGTGGACCTCTCGAGTTCTGCGCCTGTCGAGGCGACGTTTGAGGTGCTGGCTGGGTTGGTGGAGCGCTTAGAGGGATTGGTGGGTGAGTAGACGCTTGCCATAGGGCGGCAGGGCTTACGCATGTGGAACTTAGACGGCACATATTACCTGAGTTCCGAAAGTCTCCCGCCAAAAAGTTATAGAACTTTATGCAGTGAAAGGGGAACTTGTTATTCTCTCGGCAATGTTGTGTCACCAAAGAAGCTTAACGAGCAAAGCTCAGAAGCTCATTTTAGACTCACATGCGTAAGCCCTGCTATAGGGCGAAAGAAGGTTCCAGGAGTGTAGTACCCTATCTAAGTACACGACAAAAGCCGAAAACAGCGGTCCAGGTCAGGCTTTTTGGTTGCCGAGTTGGTGAGCAGATGCCTGAGATGGTCTAAGCCTGCCCGGAATAAAGACTTCTGCTTGCGCCCGTGCGACTTCATTCGAACAGGTTTGAGCTGACGGTGAACAAATGCTCCGACTTTCAAGGCCCATAAGAAAGCCAGGGTCACAACGACAAGTAAGGTGTTAATGCGCTCTAGGTGCTTGAGATGCGTAGCTTCAAAGTCAAAGCCGCTGCTTTTCAAGGCTTTGAACAAGCATTCTATCTGCCAGCGCTTCGCGTAGCTTGCGAGGGCCTGCTTAGGATTGCGGTTGGTGACGACGATGATGTATTCTCCACCCTCTAAACGCGCGCCTGCAACCCCAAGCTCAACACCAAAGACAGTGTAGCGCTGTTTAAGTACCTTGTGCTCACCCACAGGTAGATGCTGGAAAAAGCCGAACAGATGAAACCAGCCATCACCGAGAGCGTCTTTACGCACGCGGATAACGAAAGGGATGTGCTTACGCTCAAGATAAGCGAACCAGTCGCCCCCGATGAACTCCCTATCGGCTAGCAGCACCTCTAGCTGGTCTACGGGCAAAAGTTTTAGCAAACGCTCCAAAAGCGTAATGCGTTCTTGCGTGGCGGAGTTGCCAGCCTTGGGCAAAAGACACCACAGTAAGGGAACCGCTACGCCCTCATGCGCATAAGCCAGGGTCAAGATGTTGATGTCGAGTTTGCCAAACTTCCAGTTCGTCCGGTCTAGGCACAGGCTGTAGCTTCGCTTGGGACCTAGACTCAGCGCGTACCTGAAAACTGTCTCATCGGCCAAGTGCAAGCCTTGGAAAAACCGTTGCGCCCGTCTGTAAAGCGAGTCCGGCTGGGCTCTGCCCTCCATCATGCCTACCAACGTCGCCAAGTTCACCGTCTTTGCCTGCACCATCGCGATCATCAACAAGCTCAAGAACTTAAGCCGTGACGGGTGCAGCTTTAAGCCGCTCGCTTTCAACTGTGCCAGCAACCCGGTATGCTTCATATGCTCTCCCTTGAAGTGGTGTCTCGCAACATCCATTCTTCACTGGAGAGCCCTTTATTTCAAATCTGTCGTGTACTGAGGTACCCTATAATAAACTAGATGTTTGACAGGAGGTCCAGCTAGATGTCTTTAGACCATCAAAAGGTTACCGTCACCCTACCCAAGGGGCTGCTCGAGCGCCTAAATAAAACCGTACCCAGCCGTAAACGTAGCCTTTTCATAAAAGAGGCCATCGAGGAGCACCTTTCCCTCGTTGAGCAAGTAGCCGCCCTCGAGGAAACCGCGGGCGCATGGTCTTTGGAACATCACCCGGACATGGGAGATGATGAAGGTATAAACGAGTGGCTTAAAGAGTCCCGCCAAAGCTGGGGATAGCTTTTGCGTTACTTACTGGATACGGGTTTGTTAATCCGCCATTTGCGGGGGCAAAAAAGTACGGTGCAGTTGCTGCGAGCTTTGGGTAAAACTAACCGCCTCTGTATCTCAACCGTAACGAGGCTCGAGATTAAAGCGGGGGCTCACCCAGATGAACAGGCCAGCACTAAAAAGTTACTCTCGCGCTTCGTTAGTTTCGACGTAGACGTTGCCGTTGCTGACAAAGCGGGTGAGATTATCCTTCACGGTAAGGAATCAAATAAACCCATTCTTGTTCCTGACGCCATCATCGCTGCAACCGCCTTGATTCACAACATTACGCTCGTCACATTTAACGCTCGAGATTTTGAAGATGTCGCTAACATAAGCTTGCACCCACTCTCGAGTTGAGGGTCTTAAAGACTAACTTCCTCATACGCATTTTCACAAGGCGGACCGTCACTCAGCCACATCGTCTTGGTATCCAAATCCATCAGCACTGACGTCACGGTGATGTAATGCTCCTCCGGGCCGTAGTCGGGGTCTTCGTGGCGGCAGACCGAGTTGGGGTGGCCGTCGTGGTCGCGCAGCGCCTCCTTGATTTGGGGGATGCTCAGGGCTTGCCCAGGGCTCAGGAGCGCGTGCAGGCGCGCCTCGCGGTGGCACGAATACTCGCGGCGTTCGCTCGGGGCCTCGCGCATCCTCTCAGGGTCGGCGAAGTGGTTGGCGTGGACGAGGAGGCCTTGGGTAGCGCTAAGCGCGTTCACCCGCTCCGGTGCAGCCTCTAAATCCACTATCTGGTCGGGCGTTCCTGCGAGGATAAAGTTTGCGGTGCAGGCTCGAGCCTCCTCCGTCACCACCCCCTTGGTCGCCTCAAAATTCTCCTGCCGCAGGATTTCGTAGCAGCGCACGTGAAAAGGTTTGCGCAGCGTTTCCCAATCGTCATCCAGGGTCGTCATGCCGTTGATGGCGAGGCCCAGCCCCGCGCTGTTCAGGCCGATTTTGCCGCCCACGATGCCCGCTTCGGTAAAGGCGAGGGTGGCGGGGCCGTTTGAATGGTCTGTACGCAGCACCGCCCCCGCCACCTGCGGAATCCAGTCCCAGTTTTGACCCATGAGCAGGTGCTTGGTGGCGGTCGCTGAGGGTGCCAAAGCAAAGGCGGTGCAGCCGTCGGGAAGGTTGGCCGCGCCTCCCACGCCAAACTCGTAGTAGAGAATTTCGTAGCGGACGTTGAGCGCGGCAATTTCGGCGAGGCCGAAGCCAGAACCTTGGGCGACGCCCTGCATCGTCTCGTAGTAATCGGCGTTTTGAGCTTGAATAGCCTCCGCATAGGCGGTCGCGCGGCGCAAGACTTCGTCTCGAGAGAGCTTCACCTCCTCCTTGAAGCGCTTCATGTACACCTCGAGGTTTTGCGCGATTCCCTCCCTGAGCTGTTGCCCGTGCTGCACGCCCTGCTCAAAAGGTGTTCCGGTGAGGTGGATAAGGGGCATCATCAGCTAGTCCTCCAAAAGCCCGCGCTGCCGCGCGTAAACGAGCAGCGTCACCACGCGGTCGTAATCTCTTATGCCAGCCTCCACACCCTGCGAGCGCAAATAGCGGTCGTAGAGGCTCGAGAGAGGCCGCGCGAGTGCAGGTTTGTAGTAACGGATAGCCACCTCCCGCATCTCGGCCAAGTCTCGTTTGGCCTCCTCGGGGAGCGAACCGTAAAGCGCGTTGTACGCCTCTCCGGGTAACGCTCCCGCGGTTTTCGCAAAAAAACTCAGCGCCACCGCGTAGCGCGCGTAAGGGTCGTCCGCGCGGAGTCCGGCCAAGGCCGATAAGAAATCCGTGTCGGCCTCCCGCGCAAACCCCGCCGTATGCGTGAGTTCGTGCGCGGCCACCGCGACTTTGGACACGCTTGTCAAGCCGCCGTCTATGTGGGCCTCGAGCGTAAACGGCGACGCGATGCCCGCGTAGCCAAAGGTGAGCAGCGTGCCGGGCGGCAAGCTCTTGACGCGCGCGGGAACGTCTAAATCGGTCAAATCGTAGGTCTCGAGGAGCCGGACCAAAGACGTCCGCACGGACGCCAGAGCCAGCGCCTCGTCCCGGTCGCTACCGACATTCTCCCATACCACCTCACCGAAGAAACGCGCCAGCGCCTCCACCTCACCTTCGTTGACGGGCCTTTGAAGGGCGTCCGTTTGCGTCAGCCCCAGTAGCGCCGTCACAGGTTCGCGTCCGTAATTCGCGCCCCACGCGACCAGAAACCAGCCGTAAACAAGGGCGGCGATGACGAGCCCGCGCCACGCCCAGGTTCTGAGCCACGGGGCGGCGCGTTCGCGGCGTCGCCAGCTTGTGACCAGCCACGTGAGGAGAGAGAGCGGCAGTAGCATGAGCATGAGCGCGCCTAGCGAAAACGGCAGGGGAGAGGTGAGGGGCACGACGAGGCGCGTGACCTGGGGGTAGAGGAATCTCGAGTAGTCCCGCTCGACCAAACCCGGTGATGCGACCAGCGCCCCAAGCCCCAAAAGGACGGCGAGAGCGACCACGCCGCCGCCTACGGATTGCCCTACGCGCTTCACGCTTTCCAGTGTAGAGTCGCAGGGCGCTAAACCTTGTTCGCTGGCTTAGCTGTCAAATACGCCTCTAACGCCTCCCGCCCCAACTGCCATACCGTTTCCGATAAATAAGGCTTAAACCCTAATGCGCGGTTGATGGCGAGCATCGGCGCGTTCGAGTCGGCGTTGCCGGTGCGGACGCGTTTGACCTGGGGGCGCTCGCGCAAAACTTTTTCCAACATCGCCGCCTTGAGCCACTTGCCGAGGCCGTGACCCCGGTACTTGGGCAAGACGCCCGTGTCGCCCTGCCGAACATTCTCCGGCTCCTCCGCGTCCCAAAAGACTTCGGTGTAGCCCGCAAGCTCCCCCGAAGGTTGATGTCTTGCGTAGAGCGTCCAGCGTTCGACCCCTCGAGCCGCAAAATAGGCTTCGTCCTGGCGCAAATCCTTGGGGGCGACGGTGTGGTCCTCAATCTCCAGGTCGCCTCTCGGTTCGGTATTCATCACCTCGTACATGGCCGCGATGGCTCCAATTTCTTCTTCTGGATAGGGTATCGTCCACAGCCCCAGCTCAAAATCGCTTGCCGTCGTTTTTGCATCTTTCTGCCAGCGGCGGAGGAGATCGGGCTCGAGGTCGGCCAGAACCAGTTGATTTATATGTGCCTCGATGCCCGTTCGAGCGTTCAGTTTTTTGACAAAAGCAGCACCAGCCGGAACGCGGGTGTTTGTGACACCTATCATTAGGGTGCGGTTCTCCGCCTGGGCAACCTCCAGCACCTTGTGTAGCAGCCCATTTGTCAAACCCTGACGTCTGTACTCGGGTAAAACGGCGATTTCAGCACCCATCAGGTGTTTGTTTTCGTTCATGTGTGCGACGTCCGTCAGCGCGTGCGCCACGACTGTTCTATCTTTGCTTTCGTTCTTGTCCTCCCATACAACCCATAACATTACGTCTACGTCGTCAAGCTTTTCCCAACTCTTGAGATTTTTGACGGTGTACTCGAGCGAGCGCGGCGGGTCGTCCGGGTGCGTCTCGGCGCGCAAGAGGTTGAAGTGCTTGTTAATGGCCCTAAAGTCGGCGTCGGTTGCCTCTTGTGGATTAAAGATGTGTGTTTTTATGGTAACTCAACTCCTTTTCGGGCTTAGTTTACCTTCTGTTGTGACGCTGCAAAAGGTTGTTGGGAAGCGGGTGGGGCTCGAGCTGACCATAGCGATTTTGGAGTCACAACACCCGCGTCGGGTAAGATGGCGCTAAGTTAATTTCTGGAGGAGACACCATGACCGTAGCGGCAGGCAAAGAAGCGTTGCTCAACTTTATCGGCGGCGAGTGGACGCGTTCCAAGACGAGTGATTACCAGGACGTTCACAACCCCGCGACGGCGGAAGTGATCGCGGCGGTGCCCTTAAGCGCCAAAGACGAGGTGGACGAGGCGGTCCGGGCGGCGGCAAAAGCGTTCGAGGACTGGCGCATGACGCCCGTGACCGACCGCATCCAGCCGCTTTTCAAGCTCAAAAACTTACTTGAAGAGAATCTTGACGACTTGGCGCGCACGCTCACGCTCGAGTGCGGCAAAACGTTCAAAGAATCCTTGGGAGAAATCCGCCGCGGCATCGAAAATGTCGAGGTGGCCTGCGGGACGCCCCTGATGATGCAGGGCTACAACAACGAGGATATCGCGCGTGGCATCGACGAGCACATGTTCCGGCAGCCCCTGGGCGTGGTCGCGGCGATCACGCCTTTCAACTTTCCCGCGATGATCCCGCTCTGGTTTTTGCCCTACGCGGTGGCGACGGGCAACGCGTTCATCCTCAAGCCGAGCGAAAAAGTACCCCTGACGACGCAGAAGCTTTATGGGCTCTTGGAGCGCGCGGGCTTTCCCAAGGGCGTCGTCGGCCTGGTGAACGGCGGTAAAGAGGCGGTGGACGCGCTGTTAGACCATCCTCTCGTACGAGCGGTGTCGTTCGTTGGCTCGACGCCCGTGGCCCGCTACATCTACAGCCGCGCGACCGCCAACGGCAAAAGGGCGCAGTGTCAGGGGGGCGCGAAAAACCCGGCGGTCGTCCTCCCCGACGCCGACATGGAGATGGCGACGCGCATCCTCGCCGACTCCGCTTTCGGCTGCGCGGGTCAGCGCTGTTTGGCAACCTCGGTGGCGATCACGGTGGGGGAGGCCAAGGAGCCTTTTACCGAGCGGATTTTGGAGGACGCGGGGACGCGCCGAGTCGGCTATGGCCTAAATGATGACGTGGCGATGGGACCCGTGATTAGCGCGGAGAGCAAGGCGCGCATCGAGGGGCTGATCGACAGGGGCGCTCGAGAGGGAGCCGACCTCCTATTAGACGGTCGCGGCAAGGAAGTCGACGGCTTTAGCAACGGCTACTTCGTTCATCCGACGGTGCTGGGTGACGTGAATCCCAAAAGCGACTTTGCCCACACCGAAATCTTTGGCCCCGTCTTGTCGATGATGCACGCTGCTAACATTGACGAAGCCATTGAGATGGTCAACAACCGCGGCTTCGGCAATCAGGCGTGTTTGTTTACCTCGTCGGGCGCGGCGGCACGGGCCTTTCGCTACGGGGTGCGCTCGGGCAACGTCGGCATCAATTTGGGCGTGGCCGCGCCGATGGCGTTCTATCCATTCTCGGGTTGGGGTGATTCGTTTTTTGGCGACCTGCACGCGCAGGGGCGGCACGGGGTCGAGTTTTATACGGAGACGAAAGTGGTGGTCGAGCGCTGGCCTAAGGCGTGGAGCCGGACATTCTGAACGCGGTTAAGCAGCCGTTGGATTGACCGAGGTGGAGAGTAAAAAAGTGCTGAGTACCGAGTAAAAAGTGAAGTCGAAAGCTCGTTCTTTAGGCTACCCTTATCTGCTAGAGATGGGTGCGTAAGCGGAGTCTCGAGAGAAGACTTCCCCTCCCTACTCAGCCTCTTTCAGAAACGTTTTTATATTTGGTGATGCGCCAGCCCGTCGGCGTCAGGGTCACGTAGCCTCTGTCGCCCGGCGCGGCGTTCGGTAGGCCGTTGACGCTCAGCACGTCGTACAAGCGTCCTGTCTTGGCCGACGCCCACTCCTGCCGCATGGGGGTGACCGTTTTGCAGACGACCTCGATGGGGGTGGGGGTGGCGCGGGGGCTCGAGCCTCCCCCTCGTATGTCGGGCGCTGGGAAGTCGTCTTCGAATCCCGCTCCGGGCCAAACATAACGCAGCCCCACCCACAGCGCCGCCCCGACCAGCAAACCCGCGGCGAGGCGGCCCGTCAAAAGGACCACCAGCCCCGCGAGGGCGACCGCGACGAGGGCCGGAGCGCGTTCTCTCGTCATCCCTCAAGTGTCGGCGGGCGGGCGAGACGCTTTTGGGGGCGTCAAGGCCCGCGGCGCAAAGAGCGCGCCCAGGAGCGCGCCGCCCACAAAGGCGAGGGCGAAAATCAGCCAGTGGTTCACGGTGCCAAACCAAAAGGTGAGGGGAATAGCGACGATGGCGACCGCGCACGCGCCTATGCCCACGGCGAAGCCCCACACGCTGCTCCGGTCTCTACGGTTGTCTTCTCGTGATGGTGTCGTCATGATGACCTCCTGGGGGCGGCTCGAGCCGCTCATTACGTCGTAACCGTAACAGTACAAGGATAGTATAGGGTACAGGTGCTGGCCTGCGTGACCCGACCGACTTAGACCACCGTCAGCCTGGAAACCTGCGTCTACCTCGGTTGCAAGGGAGCCGTCTGAGCCGTAGCTTCAAACGTAGTTCTAAGGCGCAGCGCGAAAGTGAAGGTTTTATAAGACGCCGTGACCGGTGCTGATATACACAAATACCAGGATGTCAAGTACACGGGTGACTTCCCTTTGCCTCATCGTTTGCCTATTATATGATAAATGAACGGGAGCATTTGGTACCCAAAAATTTAGGGCTTCGTCGGTTTTGGTCCGACGCCGCCGACCCTCGACGACCATAAAAACGGTTCACATAACATTGAGTACAAATGAGGTCCGCGCTGCGGCACTCCCCGCGTTATGTACCAGCGTCTCGAAACCCACTGTAGCTCTCTGGGGGAACAACATGAGAAGGAGTCATCCATTCAACGAACTCAGGCGGTCCCTCGAGGAAACGTCGGGGTCACTCAGCGACCTCTTGGGCCGCCACAGTGTCTCTTTGGACGGAGAGATGGCCGCCTTTATCAAAAACTATCTTCGGGCGCTCCAGCTCGACTTCGAGCTCGCCATGACGCGGGGCGAACCCCAGACACTGCAACTCGTGGTTGAGGACGTGCGCGAACTTTTCGAGAGTACGCAGCTCAGGCTCGAGAAACCGTGGGAGCTCGCCTAATCTTGAGCTCCCAAGTCCTGATGGTGGGTGGGAGCAGGCCACTCTCAGCAACGAGCCAGGAATGCTTAAGTACCGATTCGGCCTTATTCTTAACCCAAGAACAACATACAAGTACCGTTGTTTCACCTCAAATTTGCCTAAACGCTGACCCAATGTAAGGCCTGAATATTCAAACCAGGTTCAACATCCTCCTTTCGGATGACGTTTTCCGGGAGGCTTTCTTGCTAGAATGCGGGCATGATGACGATGGTGCGTTCTAAAAAGCTCGAGCGTAGCCGCAGCGACCGCAAAGTGGCCGGGGTCTGTGGGGGTATTGCCGACTACTTCGGCGTGTCCAGCAAACTCATTCGCCTCCTTTTTGTCGCCACCTTTTTCTTTACGAGCGGGATCGCCGTGCCGCTCTACTTCCTACTCATGTTTGTGATTCCCGTCGAGCCGCGTCAGCCCAAAAGGGGGCGCGTGTCCGTGGGCGAGGTGCGGCTGCGCGAAGTGGTCAGCGCCGCGCGCGGCAGGGTATCGCCGCCCGTTTTAACGAAAGTCAACAGCGTGTATGAAAACGCTGAAGCGCTCCTGCCCAAGCTAAAAGAGGTGAGCGCCAAGCGCGACCCCGAATTGGCGACGCTCAAAGAAGCGACGCTCACCTATTTTCCCGATACCTTAGAGAGCTACCTGACGCTACCCAAAACCTACGCCGAGACGCACCGGTTGGGCGGCGGCATGACGCCCGAGCAGAAACTTTTGGACGACCTGAGCCTGCTCGAGACCTCCCTAGAGCGCGCCGTCGGCGACCTCTACGAAAACACCATCTCCCGCTCGTCGGAGCGCTTGCAGGACTTAGCAGCGCATTTCGGCGGCGACCCCACCCGCGAGGTGCGGCGCAAATTGGAGGAGACCGAGGCGCACGCGCAGGCGAGTCTACCTGACGAGGCGCTGACGAGGGTGCGGAGCATCAAAGTGGCGGTGCTGGCGGTGCTGCCTCAATTAGAGCGCGGGAGCGGGCTCACCCAAGACGTTTACAATGTGCGGCAAACGGCCCTGGAGTATCTACCCGACGCGGTCGAACGCTACGCCGCGCTGCCCAAAGGCTTCGCCGAAACGAAAAAGTTGCGTAACGGCAAGACCGCCAAGGAAACCTTGCTGGAGCAGCTCGAGCTGCTAGACAGCACCATGCAAAACCTCATGGCGAGCGTGTACCAGGAGGACGCACAAGGGCTCCTCGTCCACGGCAGGTTTTTGGAAGAAAAGTTCGCGGCGCATAAGCTGGATTTGCCGACGCGCTAAGCTAAACCGAAGCTTGCGTAGCCCACATCGTTGTTGACGCGACGTGGGCGTTTTTGTGGCGTGTCTTGGCAGTAAATCTTGGATTGAGACTATGGCGTTAAAGTTTCGGTATCCAAGCAATCCACGCTAGTTCCACAAAATCGGCAATATCAAACAGCCTTGTGCGGTACGCTTTTTGATGTGAGCGGAGCGGAAACGAACGAAGTAGAGCGCGCCCTCGAGCATGAACGCTGGGAAATCCTGTCCCGGTTGGAAGACTGGCTCGAGCTGCCCATGCTGATTTTGGGTTTCGTGTGGCTGGCGCTGCTCGTTTTAGAGTTCGTTTGGGGCGAGAACAGCTTGTTTACGGGCGTCGGCACGATGATCTGGATTCTGTTCGTCCTCGATTTTACGCTCAAATTTACGCTCGCGCCCGCCAAGGGGCGTTACTTGCGCCGCAACTGGCTCACCGCGGTGTCGCTGCTCGTGCCCGCGCTGCGCGTGTTTAGAGTGGCGCGCGTCGTCAGGGTGTTGCGCGCGGCCAGGGCCGCGCGTGGGCTGCGCTTGGTGCGCGTGGTGACGTCCATCAACCGCGGGATGCGCGCCTTGAGCGCGACCATGAGCCGCCGCGGTTTTGGCTATGTGGTCTTGTTAACCACGCTCGTCACGTTCGCGGGCGCGGCGGGCATGTACGCCTTTGAGAACGGCCTGGGGCTCGATTCCTACGGGACCGCGCTCTGGTGGACCGCGATGCTCATGACGACGTTGGGCTCGGAGTATTGGCCGCAGACGGCTGAGGGCCGCATCCTCACGTTCGTCTTGGCGCTCTACGCCTTTGGCGTGTTCGGCTACGTGGCCGCGACGCTGGCGAGCTTTTTTATCGGTCGAGACGCCGAGAATAACGAGGGCGAGGTGGCGGGCAGCGCGGATATCGCCGCTTTGGGCGCGGAAATCGCGGCGCTGCGTGAAGAAATCCGCGCGTTGCGGGGTGCGTCGGAAGAAGGGTAGCGCGTCTGGTCGAACCTGTTAGCATGAGCAACATGAACTTAGGCGTTTGCTACTACCCCGAACACTGGAGCGAAAAGACCTGGCAACCCGACGCCGCGCGCATGAAAGCCTTGGGCCTCACCTGGGTGCGCGTGGGTGAATTCGCCTGGAGCCGTTTGGAGCCCGAACCGGGGCGGCTCGAGTTCGCTTGGCTCGACCGCGCGATTGATACCCTGGGCAGCGAAGACCTAAAAGTTGTGCTGGGCACTCCCACCGCAACTCCTCCCAAGTGGCTTATTGACCGTTATGACGATGTATTACAGGTGGGCGCGGACGGTCACACGCGCGGCTTCGGCTCGCGCAGGCATTATTGTTACAACTCGCAAAGTTACCGCGAAGAAACGACGCGCATCGTCACCTTGTTAGCCGAGCGTTACGGCCAGCATGAGGCGGTGGGGGCGTGGCAAACCGACAACGAGTACGGCTGTCACGACACCGTGCGCTGCTACTGCGACAACTGCCGAGGCGCGTTTCGGGCGTGGTTGGAAGAAAAATACGGCACCGTGGACGCGCTCAACGAGGCCTGGTGGAACGTCTTCTGGAGCATGGAGTACCGCTCTTTTGACGATGTCGAGCTTCCCAACCTCACCGTCACCGAGCCCAACCCAAGCCACAGCCTCGACTTTTGCCGCTTCTCCTCAGACTCCGTGGTGGCTTATAACCGTCTTCAGGTCGATACCATCCGCGACCGTTCCGACCGGCCCGTGACGCACAACGCGATGATTTTCTTTGGCGACTACGACGCGTTCGCGCTCGCGGAGGACTTGGACATCCTCACCTGGGATTCGTATCCGCTGGGGATGCTCGAGGGGAGCTGGCTGCCCGCTGAGATCAAAACCCGCTTTATGCGCTCCGGTCACCCCGACCTCATCTCGTTTATGCACGACCTCTACCGGGGCGCAAAAGACAAACCCTTTTGGGTGATGGAGCAGCAGCCGGGGCCGGTGAACTGGGCACCGTCCAACCCCCTGCCCGCGCCGGGGATGGTGCGGCTCTGGTCGCACCAGGCGTTCGCGCACGGGGCCGACGTGGTGGCCTATTTTCGCTGGCGGGCCGCACGGGGCGCGCAAGAACTCATGCACGCGGGGCTGAACTTGCACGACGGCTCGCCCGACCGCGCCGCGGAAGAGGCGCGGAGAGTGGCTGAAGCGTTGGAGGCTGGGGAGCTAAAGGCTGGGGAGAGGGAAGGCGGCGCGGTTCGCGCCCCTGTGGCGCTGCTTTTCGACTACGAGAACCTTTGGGCCACCAACCTCCAGCCGCACGCGCAGGGCTGGAACTACTGGGCGCTGCTCTGGGACACCTACACGGCGCTACGCGGCTTTGGGCTGGACGTGGACATCGTGCCTCCGCAACGTGATTTGAAACCTTACAAAGCCGTGTTCGCCCCCGCGCTCCACCTCGTCGATGACGCGCTGGCCGAGCACCTGACGGCTTATGTTCAGAGTGGCGGACGGCTTATCGTCGGCCCCCGGAGCGGTGCTAAAACGCGCGCCGACATCGCGCAGGCTCCCGCGCCCGGACCGCTGGGTGAACTCATGGGCGTGCGCATCGACCACGTGGACGCGCTCCGGCCCGGTGTGAACGGCGAAGTCGAATATAGCGGCGAACACTACGCCTACGCCACCTGGGCGGACCTGCTGACGCCTATCACGGCGGAGGTGCGGGCGACGTACCGGACACCTGCCTACGAGGGCACCGCGGCGGTGACGCGGCAGGAGGTGGGGGCGGGCACCTGCACCACGCTGGGGATGTGGGGGAGTCTGGCGCTCCACCAGGCGCTCTTCCGCGAGATTCTGGAGGAGGCGGGGCTTACGCTCTTAGAACTCCCCGAGGGCCTGCGTCTGAGCCGCCGCGGGGCGCGCCAGTACCTTATGAATTTCGATGCGGAAGGGCTCGAGCTTCCCCCCACCTTGCATTCTTTTGGAGAGAAAATAGCCAAACATGACGTGCTTATCCTCGAGGATGCCGAGGAGTGACTAACCTGGAAATTACTGTGCCCCCTCACGCCAACCTAGAGCGGCTCGAGGCGCTTGTCGAAAAGGTTTGTCAGACCGAGGGGCTTACGGCCGCTTCAAAAACCAGTCTGGCGAGTTTTCCGGGGAGCGTCCACTGGCACTTCAAAAGGGAGGAGGAAAAGGGGGTGCTCGAGCTCACCCTCTGGCCCGCTAAGCGCCGACTTTGGGTCCCAATCCACGCGAACCGAACGGGAAGCTGGACGGAAGATTCGCTCGAGCGGGTGCGGCGGGAACTCGAGCGCGCCCTCGCTTGACATATGAGTGAACGCCCCACCCTACTTCGCGCGCCGTTTGAACCCCTCCGTGCGCTGCCGGTCCTCTTCAACCAGGCTCACGTCGCCCGCCAAGGACTCCACGTGGTGCCGCAGTTCGTGCGTCAGCGTTTCCCAGGTCTCTGCCTCCCAATCGAACGCGGGGTCGCCCGCCGCTATCCGCTCGAACGAACCGTAATAAAGCGCGACCTGCCGCCCCAGCCCGCCGCTGCCGCCCAAAAAGCTCTCGGGGCCGGGGTCCATATATTCGCCCAAACGGTATACGTCCTCAAAGCCCTCTTCGCGCCTCGTCTGCGGGAGCACGTGAACGCCTTGCAGACCTTCTAGAAACTCTTCGGGAATTTCCTCGACCATGCTTTCAACGGTTTCTTTGAATCTTTCGTAAGTCATAACGCCCATTATGAAGGTTTGCCGGAACCTGTTAAGCGCCCGCGCTTACAGGAGAGGCGCGTGATTTGAGGCGTCAGACATCCCGGGAACCCACGCGTTACAAACCGTGCTCCCCCTAGCGAAATTTTGCGTGGCTGTTCAGCGTCACCTCACCTTTGGGTGTGGCTAAAACCGCCCGTAGTCGAGGCTGCTCAGACGGGAAAACAGGCACATTGACCTCCAACGCGTCGTAAAGGCGGGAGAGTTTTTCGTTCTCAGGATGGCCCACGGAGAACTCGAGCAGCTCACACCCCTTGGGTGACGTTCCCGAAGGATGCGGCGCGCCATCCGAACGGGTAAAGAAAGGTACTGCGTGACCGAAATCATGACCGCCTATGATGAGGGTTTGCCACCGCAGCACCCTGCCATCGGGCTGTTCTCGTGAGATGTCTTGGAGGCTCGAGACGCTAAGCTCGGCTCTTTCAACCAGGTGTCTGACATGTTCTAAATTATCGCCCCTCATGCCAAACGCGAACAGGCCAGGCTCAAAGCCCGGCGGGGCCTCCTCAGAAAACCCAAACGCCTCGGCTTGGGCCGGGTTGGGCGCGATAATTTCTAAATAAACACCCTCATCCAACGACAAAAGGCTGTTGTGCGTGCCCCTATCAAAATGCGCGCCGCCAAAGGCAGGGCTTACCCCGGTAAGGTCGGCAAAGCGTTTTTCGCCCTCTTCTAGGTGAAACTCCTCCCACAGCAGATGGTCTAACATAACCAAACTATAAACCCCGCGACCAGGCTGCGGTATCGTGGGGGAGTGACGGACTCGAGCACCCCTCAACCTGCAAAACCGCGCCTCGTTATCGGCGTATCGGGCGGGAGCGGGATGATCTACGCGCGCGATTTGCTCCAAACCCTGCGCCCGCTCCCGTTTGAGACGCACGTCGTCGTGACCAACGGCGCTAAGCAGGTGATACCGACGGAGTTGGACGAGAGTGTGTTGGAGCTCGAGGCCTTGGCCGACGTGACCTACAAAGACAGCGACTTGGGCGCGGTCATCGCCTCGGGGTCATACCGGACGCTTGGGATGGTTGTCGTCCCCTGCTCCGCCGGGACGCTCGCCAAGGTGGCTTTGGGGATGACGGACAACCTTGTGTCCCGCGCCGCCCACGTGACGCTCAAGGAGCGGCGTCCGCTCGTGCTGGTCGTGCGCGAGGCGCCTTTCTCGAGACCCATGCTCAAAAATATGTTGGAGGCCTACGACGCAGGTGCAACCATCTTGCCCGCCTCCCCCGGTTTTTACAGCCGCCCCCAGAGCGTCACCGACTTAGTGGGCACCGTGACCGCGCGGGCGCTCGACCTGTTGGGGATTGACAACACGCGTTCAAAACGCTGGAAAGAGGAGGCGTGAAGCCTAAAGTTGCGGCGCTCATCCCCGCTGCGGGCGAGGGGGCGCGGCTCGGGCGGGGTCCCAAGGCGCTTTTGGACGTTGGCGGGAAGAGTCTGCTCGAGCGCGCCGTCGAAACCTTTGAAGGGCGCGTGGACGAAATTGTGGTGGCCGTTTCCAGCGCGATGCGAGACGCCGCCCAAGCTTTTGAAGGGCGCGTCAAACTGGTCTTGGGCGGCGCAACGCGGCAGGCGAGCGTTTTGAATCTGCTAACCGCCACAGACGCCGATGTCGTCCTCGTTCACGACGCGGCGCGACCCTTTTTGCATCCCGATATCATTAAGGCCGTCGTGACCGAAACGGAGCGCGCGGGCGCGGTCTCGGTGGTGACGCCTGTTGCGGACACGCTTATTGAACTTGAGACGGGCCACCCAACAGACCGGCAACGGCTGCGGGCTGTCCAGACGCCACAAGGTTTCCGGCGCGCGCTCATTCTAGAAGCCCATCAGCAGGCGTTATCCACGAACACCGAGGCCACCGACGACGCGGGGCTGGTGCGCCTCTTGGGCCACCCCGTCGCCTTGGTCGAGGGGAGCGGCTGGCTGGTGAAAATTACGACGCCCGCCGACCTCGAGCTGGCCCGCGCCCTGGCCCCAACCTGGGACGAAAAGGTGAGGCGAACGTGATAGTTAAAGCTCACGCGAAAGTCAATCTGGGCCTCAACATCGTCGCCAAACGCGGCGACGGCTACCACGAAATAGACACGCTGATGGCGCGGCTTAAGCTTCACGATGTTGTGACGCTCGAGCCTACCGACAATAGCGTCGTACAGAGCGTCACCCTGAGCGTCAGCGGGGCTGACTTGCCCGAGGACGCGTCCAATCTGGCTTACCGGGCGGCGCAGCAGTATCTTGAGGCGGCGGGGGAGACGCGTGGGATTCGGCTGAGCTTGGACAAGCGCATCCCCGTCGCGGCGGGTCTGGGCGGCGGCTCATCAAATGCGGCGGCGGTGCTGCGGGGCTTGGCAGAACTCTATCCGTCGGAGGTAGACCTCGAGGCGCTCGCCAAAGTTCTCGGTTCCGACGTGCCCTTTTTTCTCCTCAACACCCCTGCGGCGCGGGCGCGGGGGCGGGGGGAAAAGCTCGAGTCCCTGCCACTCCCTACGCTCCACCTCGTCCTCGTCAATCCCGGCATTGCGGTGAGCGCGGGCGACGCCTACGCGAACCTGCAAAACTTTAGCCCGAGGCTCAATGTAGAGAGGCTGTTAGAAAAGTTGAACGGGGGAGAGGAGCCGGGCTACCTCAACGCGCTGCAACCGGGGGTGATGCTGCTCGAGCCCTCCCTCCGCGACGTAGTAACCGCCCTACGCGCCACAGACCTCAAGGGCGTGATGATGTCGGGCTCCGGCTCGACCTGTTTTGGGCTGGCCCAGAACGCCGCGCACGCTCAGGAGGTTGCCTCAGAACTTGCCCGCGCACATACCGGCTGGTGGGTGCGGGCGACGCACACGTGTTAATGCGATGCGGAACGCTGCTTTATAGGTTCAACTCGAGTAAGCTTCAGGAGGTAAAGATCGAAAAATAAAGCCGAGTCTGGGAGGGCGAGCATGGGTGTGAAAGCGGGGTGGGTACTCACAGCACTGCTTCTGATGGGCGCTCAAACGGGCGGGCAGTCCCAACCGCGCGTGATTGGCGGGGTGACTTACGGGGTTTATGAAAACGAACGCTTCGGCTTTTCTGCTCTTTATCCCGCTGACATCCTCCTTCCGGCGGACCGCCTGCCGGATGGGCTGGGGCAGTTTTTCCTTTCTCCTGACGGCAGCGCGGCGCTCGCCGTTTCCGGTGTGCCTTTGGGGGAGGGGGTACTCGAGGCGGCGTACGAGCAAGAACTCGCCGCAACGGACCAGACGGTTACTTATAGAGCGTCCGGGGCGGGCTGGTTCGTCGTGTCAGGCTATAAAAACGGGGTCGTCTTTTACCAGAAGACGCTCGAGACGTCCCGCGCCCTCGCCAGTTTCCGCATCGTCTACCACCCCTCTTGGAAGCCTTTAATGGACGACATCACGACGGAGATATCGCGCGCGTTTGTCGCACCTCCGCCGTGATGTCTGAATGCCCTAAACGACTTCTTTAGCAGCCTCAACTTTTTTGAGAGAGATAGTCAAGGCGTCACCCTCCACCTCGGCCTGTTCGCTGTGAGAGGCATCATTAAGCCCTTCAAAGCTTAGCTCCTTCGCAAGCACCTCGTTTTGAAGCGTGTCGCGGTGCCTTTCCAAAGCCTCACGCAGCGCGCCCGACGCTTGCAGGTCCAAGGTTATATAGTCCGAAACCTCGAGCCCCGCGTTCTTCCGCGCGTTCTGCACGAGCCGCACCGCGTCGCGCACCAGTCCCTCTTGGATGAGTTCGGGCGTGAGCTGCGTGTTGAGCGCTGCCAAATAACCCCGCTCTTCTAAGGCCGCGTAGCCTTCCGGACTCTTGGCTTCGGTGAGAAACGCTTCGGGCTCGAACACGTGGGGTTCGCCGCTCAGCTCGAGCACCGTCTCCCGCCCCTCGCGGATGTTACGCGCAATCTCGCGCCCATCCACCTCGGCAAGGGCGCGCTTGAGTTCGGGCACGAGCTTGCCGAGCCTTTTGCCGACGCGCGGCAGGTTGGGTTTGACGGTGTAGTCCACAAAGTCGGCGTGAACGTCCAAATAATTCACCACCTTGACGTTGAGTTCTTCTGTAAGCTGGTCCTCCAACCGTTTGAGCCCCGCCAACTCCTCTTCGCTGCGCACTCGCACCAGCACCTCGGGCAGCGGCTGGCGCGTTTTCAGGCCCGACGCGGCCCGCGCCCCGCGCCCGAGTTCGACCACCCTTTGCAGCGCGTTCATATCGCGCAGCAGCGCCTCGTCAATCAAAGCCGCGTCGTAAAGGGGCCAATCGGTGAGATGCACCGACTCGGGTGCGTCCGGTTGAAGGGTCACAACGAGACTTTGGTAAAGATGCTCGCTCAAAAAGGGTGCCATCGGGGCCATGAGTTGGGAGGCGGTGACGAGGGCTTCGTGGAGGGTTTTGTAGGCGGCGAGCTTGTCCGTATCGCTCTCGGATTTCCAGAAGCGGCGGCGGTTGCGGCGGACGTACCAGTTTGACAGGTCATCCACGACAAAATCGCGCACCGCGCGGCTGGCCCCCGTAGGGTCGTAGCCCTCGAGTTTGTCCGTCACCTCCCGAACCAGCGCGTGACGTTTGGCGACGAGCCAGCGGTCGATTTCGGGACGTTCGCTTACCGGGACCTTTTTTGTCAAATCCGGTTTGTCGAGGTTCGCGTAGAGCACGAAAAAGCTGTACGTGTTCCAGAGCGTCATGAAAAAGTCGCGCAGCGTCTCCTCGACCAAGGCTTGCGAAAAGCGCTTGGACGCGCCCGGCGGCGACGAGGCGTAGAGATACCAGCGCAGCGCGTCGGCCCCCTGCGCGTCGAGCACGTCCCAGGGGTCCACCGCGTTGCCGCGCGACTTGGACATCTTCTCGCCCTTTTCGTCGGTGATGTGACCCAAGACAATGACGTTTTTGAACGCGGGGGAGTTCGGCGCAACCTCCGCCAAGACCCCCGGCTGCCGCGCGCCCGCGTCATCCCCCGAATCAGTTAACAGCGTCGCCAGAGCGTGCAGCGAGTAGAACCAGCCGCGCGTCTGGTCGATGGCCTCACAGATAAAGTCGGCGGGGAAGTTGTTTTTGAGTTCCCCCTCGTTTTCAAACGGGTAATGCAGTTGCGCGTAGGGCATTGCGCCTGTCTCGAACCATACGTCCACGGTGTAGGGGAGACGGCGGTAGGTGCGCCCGTCTTTCTCAAACGTGACCTCGTCAACGTAGGGGCGGTGCAGCTCGAGCCCGCTCAAATCCTCCCCCGTAAGTTCCTCGAGTTCTTTCACGCTCCCCACACAAACCGCGCCCTGCCCGTCCTCCGAGACCCAAACAGGCAGCGGCGCGCCCCAGTAGCGTTCGCGGGAGAGAGCCCAGTCCACATTGTTTTCCAACCACCTGCCGAAGCGCCCGTTTTTGACGTGCTCGGGGTACCAGTTTATTTTCTGGTTGTTCGTAAGCAGCTTGTCCTTGACCGCCGTCGTGCGGATGTACCACGAGGACTTGGCGTAGTACAACAAAGGCGTGTCGCAGCGCCAGCAGAAGGGGTAAGCGTGTTTCACGCGCGCCTCGCGGAAAAGAAGGCCGCGCGCCGTGAGGTCCTCTGAGATGGCCCGGTCCGCCTTTTTGAAAAACTGCCCGGTATAAGGCCCCTCGCCCTCGAGCGCGTCCAAAGGCTTGACTTCAGGAAAAACCTCGCCCGTCAAATCCACCGAAAAGAGCGTGGGCAACCCGTGCGTTCTGCCGACGTCCAAATCCCCGTAGGCGGGCGCGATGTGGACGACGCCCGTGCCGTCGTCCAAACTCACAAAATCGTCAGCGATGACGCGGAAGCCCGTGGACACGTCCTCCCCCCCCGGCACCCGCCCCCGCAGGACAGGGTCGTAGGTGAGGCCGACGAGCGTGTCGCCGCTAAACGTACGGAGCGTTTGAAAGTTGCCCTCGCCAAAAACGCGTTCGGCCAGCGCCGTCGCCATGATGTAGAGTTCCGTGTCGCCTTCACCGTAGGGTTCGCCGTACGCGGCGGGCGCTTCAAAAAGGCCATACTCGGCGTCGCCCTTCACGGCTAAAGCAGTGTTAGCAGCCAACGTCCAGGGCGTTGTGGTCCAGGCCATCACGTAGACAGAGCGGGTTTCGTCGGAGGTTATAAGGTCCTGCTCGAGCAGCCCCCCCCGATGCACTGGGAACTTAGGCCACACCGAGGGGTCGTCCACGTCGTCCTTAAAGCCCTGCGAGACCTCGTGGTCGGCCAGCGAGGTGTTGCAGCGCGGGCAGTGCATGGTGACTTTGTAGTCTTCAAAAAGCAGCCCGCGGTCCCACAAGGACTTCATCACCCACCAGCACGACTCGATATAGGGATTTTCATAGGTGACGTACGGGTCTTCTAAATCCAGCCAGAAAGCAGTCCGCTCGGTCATGGCGTCCCACTCTTGGATGTACTGAAACACGGACTCCTTGGCGAGTTTGTTAAATTCGGCGATGCCGAAGTTTTCGATGTCCCCCTTGCCGCTAAAGCCAAGTTTTTTCTCTATCTCCAACTCGACCGGCAGCCCGTGCGTGTCCCAGCCGCCCTTGCGCCCGACGTGGTAACCCTGCATCGTCTTGTAACGCGGGAAAACGTCCTTGAAAGCTCTTGTCAAAACGTGACCGATATGGGGAGAACCATTGGCCGTGGGCGGCCCCTCGTAAAAGATATAGTCGCCCGCCGGAGCGGGTTTCTGGAGCGACTTCTTAAAAATCTCCCGCTCCGCCCAAAACGCGGCGACGGCGCGCTCGAGCTCCGGAAAGTTTGCGTTACCCACCTCTTCAAACATCGTCACCCTCCATCCTGGAGGCTCATCTTTTTGTGACGAGATGAACCCTCCTGGGGCCAACAAAAAACGCCCCAACGTTAGGCATTGGGACGCTAAAGCGTGGTACCACCCAATTTCATCAGCGCCTCGCGGGGCTGACCTCTTGGCTACATCGGGCTTACACAACTTCCGAGATAGCCTGCCGCTGTCACGCGCGGCGCGCGGCGTTGTCTACTGGGTTCTCTAGAACCTTTGGCAACGCGGCTCGAGGAGGATGTTCGCCCTGGTCATGGGGCCGAGCTCTCACCGTCCTCGACTCGCTGATGCACTGGGGCCTGGGTTACTCGTTCCCGTCATAGCCTTTGAGCTTTTGTCGCAGGGCTGCTTTACATCTCCTTGCAAACCTGCATATACTAGAGACTAGCAGCAGGCCATAAGAGAGTCAAGAGACTTGCTAACCAAGGTCTTTGCTGCACTCCCGCTAACAATCCGCCACGCGTGACCCTATATTTGGCTATGTGAAACTTTATAGCAGAACCTTAGAGGGCGGCAAGGTTTAGGCGAGTGCGGCGCGCAGGTTGCACCCCGTGCATGTTAGAGGGGGCCAAAGCACAAACGAGGGTCACGGGGTCTCTGGGACTTTTACCCTCTACCCTAAAGGCTGGTAATGAGTTATCCTAAAGAAACACGTAACTATCCGGGGCAGCACAGGTCCATTACAACAACGTCAGGAGCGTTTTTATGATTTTTCGTATCGTTTTTTCTCGAGTCACGGTAGAGGTCACGGTGGAGGCTAACGCCAAAGCGGGGGCGAGCGCGTGAGCGCCAAGGCGGCGGACGCCGAGGTCTTCGCCGGGGCAACCGACACCGACGCGGGCGAGAAGCCCAAACGGCGAGGTCGGCCCAAGGGCAGCGGTCGCAAACCCAAGGTTGACCCCAAAATTGACCCCAATATTGACGGTGCCAGCACCCAGGACGCCCAGCCTCAAGACTCTCAAACCGGAGAAAAGGGCGGGCGCAAGACCTCGAGGCGTCGCAAATCTTCTCGTGAGGATAGCGGTAGAGATGACAGCGGAGGTGACGGTGGAGACGACGCATTAGAAGCCGACGCCCAAGCCGCCGAGGTGCAGCCCGTGCGTGAGACGGGACGCGTCAGCGAGGAAGCGGACGAGGACGAAGGCGAAGACGCGCCCGAGAACGCCACCACGCGGGGGCGAGGCCGTTCGCAAGGTCGGCGCAACAACGGGCGGCGCGGCAGCCTCAACTACCGGGATTTACAGTCCAAAATCCTGCCCGAACTCCACTTGCTAGCCAAAGAGGTGGGGCTGTCGGACTACCGGCAGATGAGCAAAGAAGAGCTCTCGGTCGCCGTTCTGGAGCGCGCCTCGGAGAGCGAGGGCCTGCGGCTCGTGCGCGGCTACCTAGAGATTTCTTCGGACGGCTACGGCTTTTTGCAGGAGTCGATGCTGCAAAACGACACACGTTCGGTCATCGTCTCGGCGGGGCTCATTAAACAGTTCAGGCTGCGAACGGGCGACTTTATTTTGGGTAAAGCGCGCAAGCCGCGCGACAATGAGCGCTACGGCACGCTCATTCGGGTGGAGGCGGTTAACGGCGTTGACCCCTTTCAGGCCGCCAAGCGCCCGCGCTTTGACGACCTCGTGCCGACCTTCCCGGAAGAGCGCATTAAGTTGGAGACCAAACCCAATGAGGTCTCGAGCCGCGTCATCGACCTCTTGGCCCCCATCGGCCGGGGTCAGCGCGGTCTTATTGTCGCGCCGCCCAAGGCGGGTAAAACGACGCTCCTCAAAAAGGTCGCCAACGCGGTCATCACCAACGAGCCCGACATCAAAGTGATTGTGCTTTTAGTGGACGAGCGCCCCGAGGAAGTGACCGACTTCCGCGAGTCGGTTTCCGGGGTCGAGGTGGTGGCGAGCACCTTTGACGAGCCGCCCGCCAACCACATCCGCGTGGCCGAATTCGTCCACGAGCGCGCGCGTCGCATCGTCGAGGACGGCGGTCACGTGATGATTCTGCTCGACTCGATTACCCGACTTGCGCGGGCAAACAACCTCGTCACGCCGCCCACCGGTCGCACGCTCTCGGGCGGTCTCGACAGTAGCGCGCTGCACTGGCCCAAGCGCTTTTTGGGCGCGGCGCGAAACATCCGGGGCGGGGGCTCCTTGTCGATTCTGGCGACCGCGCTGGTTGAGACGGGCTCGAGAATGGACGACGTGATTTTCGAGGAGTTCAAGGGCACGGGCAACATGGAGCTGCACTTGTCCAGACGCTTGGAAGAAAAGCGCATCTTCCCCGCCATCGACATCCTCAAATCGGGCACGCGCCGCGAGGACCTGCTCCTGGGCGAAGAGGTCTTAGCCAAGATGTGGCTCTTGCGCAAAGTCATTTCCGACATGGACCCCGCCGAGGCGATGGACATGCTCTTGTCGCGCTTAAACCGCACGAAGACCAATGCGGAATTTTTGTCCACGCTGGGTCAGGGGTGATGCTAGCGTAGGGCTGTGCCCGGCGCAGCGTTAACCAGAACAAGCATAACGCTGAGGGCGGCGAGTCTCGCCGCCCTTTTCTTGTTTTTGGGCTCGAGCTTAGCCCAGACACCCCAGACTTACACGGTGGTCTCGGGCGACACGCTTACCCGCATTGCCGCGCGTTTTGACGTGACGGTGGAAACGCTTCAAACGCTGAATGCACTGACGGGAACAAACATCCGCGCCGGTCAGGTGCTGCGCGTGGGGGCGCGTGAAGACGCGTTGCCGGAAAGCTTTGAGCGTTACACCGTGGCCGCGGGCGACACGCTTTCCGGTATCGCCAACCGCTTTGGGGTGAGCGAGGCGGCGCTGCGCGCGGTCAATCCCGCGTTTTACGACGCGCCCATCCCGCCGGGGGCGACGCTGCGGATTCCTCCCGCCGGAGGGGAGGTCGTGGTGATGGGGCCGGGGGACACCGTTCTGACCTTGGCGCTCTCTCACGGCCTCTCGCCCTCGACGCTCATGCAAGTGAACGGCCTTGATGACCCCAAAGATGTGGCGGAGGGACGCGCCCTTTACCTCGTATCCACAAATGGGCTCGAGCCCCCCACCTCCCAGGCAACAACGCCGACCCTGGAGCAACGCCGCGCGAGTCTCTTGACCCAACAAAAAGCGCTGCTGGCGCGCGCGCCGGTGCTGCTCGAGACCTTCAAACCCGCCCTCCAGGGTTACGCGTGGCCGCTCAGCGGCGCGCGCATCTCGTCACGCTTCGGTCCCCGCAACGTATCCGTTTTGGGCAACACCTTTCATACAGGCCTAGACCTCGCCGCGCCCCCCGGTACGCCCGTCGCGGCGGCGAGAGACGGCGTGGTCACGCGCGCGGGTCCGGCCGGTCGCGTGTACGGAAACGCGGTTTTCATCGACCACGGCGACGGGAGCAGCACGCGCTACGCGCACTTGAGCCAGGTTCTCGTCGTCCCCGGCGTGCGCGTTCAGCAGGGCGACCCCGTAGGTAGGGTCGGTAGCACGGGCGCTTCGACGGGGCCGCACCTACATTTCGAGTTACGCTTTGATGGGCGCGTGGTGGACCCGCTGGGGTACCTGCCGTGATTCATCTTGGATCGGTGGTTCATCCGGTTTTGACGGATTGGGGAGGCGGGAGATAGAGAACAGAGGCTTTTGGTTTTCCCCCACCTCCCCGTCGCCTCCGCTCCCCCCTCACACTTGAAGAGGAAGTTTCTAATTTCGCGCGTTCAAACGGGGTGCTCGTGAACTTTTCCACTCGCCGGGCAACGCGCACAGACGGTTCCGCGCGCCTCGAGTAAACTCTTACAAATGCGTAGGGTGCTGATTATCGACGATGAACCGACCCTTTTAGGGCTGCTCGAGCAGAAGTTCGCTCGAGAGGGCCTGGAGGTCTGCACGGCGGCCACCTTGGAGGGGGGCGTCGCGGCGGCCCTCGAGTGTCCTCCCAACCTCATTATTATCGACGAACGGATGACCAAGTCGGGCGAAGAGGGCGTCGTGGCCCGCCTCAATAGCGACGCGCGCACGGCGGGCATCCCCCTTATTGTGCTCCGGGCCAGAGACGACGCTTCGGCGGATAGCGCGGAGGGCGGTTCGGGGGGCGGCGCAGGCGTTACACAACTCCACAAGCCGTTCCGGCCAAGCCACCTCGTCGCGCTGGCGCGCACGCAGCTCTAGGGACACGCACGCGCCGGGTTCAAGCCCGGTTTCCCCTTCGCTCTCGTTGGTAACGGAGCAGTCGTATACCTCGAGAAAACCTTTATCAGGTCGTCCTCCACAAACTTCCGAGCACGGCCCCGAGAAGCTAAACTCATCTCGGAATCATTCCTAGTTTTCTTGACCCCGGCCTGAAAGCTGCTATAATCCCCTAGAAAGCCCGGCTTAGCCGCTTGGGTTAAAGGAGTTTTTATGTGGGTGTCAACGAGAGCACAGTACGGGATGCGGGCACTGGTCGAAATCGCTTTGGGTGGCGATGAGCCCACTAGCCTCAAGGTGGTGGCGGAGCGGCAGAACATCTCTCAGCACTACCTCGAGCAGATCGTTGCCCCGCTACGCCGCGCGGACATCGTCGAGTCGGTGCGAGGAGCCTACGGCGGCTACCGTCTGGCGCGGCCCCCGCACGAGGTGAGCGCGCTCGAGGTGGTCGAACTTATGGAAGGCAGCGTCGCCCCGGTGGACTGTATCGACTCCGCCGACGCCTGCGACCGGACCGGCAACTGCTCGACCGAAGCGCTCTGGCGACGCGTGGACGAGGCGGTCAGGAGCGTACTCCGCGAGACCACCCTGGCCGACTTGGTCGCTGAACGGCACCTTTTGCAGCTCGAGCCCCTGCCGAGCCACTTCGCGTCCTCCAATTAGGTTTCATTGTAATTTTTGTTGGCATTGGGTTCTCGCCTCTGCGCAGTAACGCAAGAATACTGAACGTAGCATCTAATCTTAAAGCGTGAGGGGCGGTGTCTCTCAAATTAGTCACGTTACCTAGCAACAAATGCAGCCCAGCTTTAATGCTCTCTAGTCTTAATGAGGTTTTGCCGTGCCCGCCCATTTCGACCATGTTTATCTAGATTACGCAGCCACGACGCCGCTCGAGCCGCTCGTACTGGAGGCGATGATGCCCCATTTGACGGATGGGTTTGGCAACCCCTCGAGCCTGCACGCGGCGGGCCAGCGGGCGCGGCGGGCGGTCGAGGAGGCGCGCGAGCGGGTGGCGGCGGCCATTGGGGCGCTCCCACAAGAGGTTATTTTCACTTCGGGCGCAACTGAGGCGGACAACCACGCGTTGCGCGCGCACGCGGGTCCCCTCCTAACGAGTCTCTTGGAGCACGCCGCCGTGCTGACGACGGCGAAGTATCTAGAAAGTTTAGGTCACGCGGTTTCTTACGTGCAGCCCAACCATAGGGGAGAGGTTAGGCCGGAGGCCGTGCGGGAAGCTTTACAGCCTGATACTCAACTCGCCTCACTCATGCTTGTCAACAATGAAACGGGCGTCGTGAACGATATTCCCGCTATCAGCAACATCGTTCACGAGGCGGGCGCGCTCCTTTTTTGCGACGCGGTGCAGGCGTTTGGGACGCTGAAGGTGGACGTGCGGGCGCTCGAGGTGGACATGCTGAGTTTGTCAGGTCATAAAGTCTACGGTCCCAAGGGGGTTGGCGTGCTCTACGTGCGCGAAGGGCTTACGTTACCCCCCTTCCTTTTGGGCGGCGAGCAGGAGCGGGGACGCCGCGCGGGGACGCTCAACGTACCTGCCATCGTCGGTATGGGGGCCGCCGCCGAACTCGCTCACGCACGTTTAGAAGAGGACGCGGTGGAGATTGCCGCCAATCGTGATTATTTAGAAACCCAACTCCTCAAGGTCGGCGACGTTACCGTCAACGGCGCGGGCGCGCCGCGAGGCCCCAAGCACCTCAACGTCTCGGTCGCGGGCGTGGACGGCGAGGCGCTGCTCATGGGTCTGGACCGCGCGGGCGTAGCGGCGAGCGCGGGCTCGGCTTGCGCCGCGGGCACCCTGGAGCCCTCTCATGTGCTCCTGGCGATGGGTTTGAGTGAGGAAAGGGCGCGCTCGAGCGTCCGCTTCTCCCTCGGTCGCGGCTTGACCAGGGAGGCGCTCGACTACGCGGCCTCGAGCTTTGCCGAAGTAGTAGAACGCTGCCGCCTCTACGCCGCGTAATGCGTCTTCGTGTAACGCTTACAAATGCACAAAAAAGCCTCTGAGCTGTTCGCCCAAAGACCACAAGTCCAGACCTACTCTAAGCTGTTTTACGCCTTGCTGCGCGCTCCAAGGCCAAAAGCGGCTCGTCTAAAACGTCGGGGCTGATGACCATATTGCTCACGTCGCTGCCGGGCACCTCGAACATGAGCTCGAGCAGCGTCTTCTCCAACACCGACCTTAAGCCCCGCGCCCCTGTCTTACGCGTCTGCGCGCGCCGCGCCACCTCGTAAAGCGCGGCTTCCTCAAACGAGAGCGTCACGCCTTCCAATGAAAAGAGCGTTTGGTACTGCTTGACGAGCGCGTTTTTGGGCTCGGTCAGCACGTCCACAAGCGCCTCTAAGCTGAGGTCGTGCAGCCGCACCGTGACCGCGAGCCGCCCGATGAGTTCGGGGATGAGGCCGAACTTCATCAAATCCTCGGGGAGGATGTCCGCGCGCTCCGCGTCCGCCGCGCCATTTTGGTAGGCGGCGTGGTGAAAGCCGACTTTGGACACGTCCACGCGGTTGCGGACGATGTCGCCAATCCCCTCAAACGCGCCGCCGCAGATAAAGAGAATGTTCGAGGTGTCCACCGCGATGAGTTCCTGGTGCGGGTGCTTGCGCCCCCCTTGCGGCGGCACGTGCGTGACCGTGCCCTCGATCATCTTCAGAAGCGCCTGCTGCACGCCCTCGCCCGACACGTCGCGGGTAATGGACACGCCCTCGGCCTTGCGCGCGATCTTGTCGATTTCGTCGATGTAGATGATGCCGCGCTCGGCGTTCGCCACGTCGTAGTCGGCGGTTTGGAGGAGGCGCAAGATGATGTTTTCGACGTCGTCGCCCACATACCCCGCTTCGGTCAGGGTGGTGGCGTCGGCGATGGCGAAGGGCACGTCGAGAAATCCGGCGAGCGTCTGAGCCAGCAGCGTCTTGCCGGTGCCTGACGGCCCGACGAGCAAGATGTTGGCCTTTTGCAGCTCTGCGTGGGGGTACTGGAGGCGGCGGTAATGGTTAAAAACCGCGACCGCGAGCGTGCGTTTGGCCTCGTCTTGCTCGATGACGTAGGCGTCTAAGTGCGCCTTGATTTCGCGCGGGCTGGGCAGCCGCGTGGGGGTGGGGACCTTGGCCCTGGTTCTGTCCAGCACCTCGGCGATGCGCCCGACGCAGTCGTTGCAGATATGCGTCACGCCGTTTTCCGCGGCGACCAAATGTTTGACCTCGTGGTGCGTGCGACCACAAAAGTTACAGCGGGGTAAGGGCACCTAAAAGTCCTCGTCCGACCCCTCGCTAAGCGGGGGCAGCGGCAGCGTCTGCCGGGGGCTGATCACTTCGTCGATGATGCCGTAGTCGCGCGCTTCATTGGGGGCCATGAAATAGTCGCGCTCCATGTCTTTTAAGACCTTGTCGCGGTCTTGGGTGGTGTGTTTTTCGTAGAGTTCGGCCATCACGTCGCGCAGGTGGAGGATTTCGCGCGCCTGAAT
Source organism: Trueperaceae bacterium (assembly GCA_965214405.1). Lineage (GTDB taxonomy): Bacteria > Deinococcota > Deinococci > Deinococcales > Trueperaceae > CBDCCT01. The sequence goes on along the minus strand of OZ243956.1, from coordinate 2,081,974 downwards.
CTCGACGTCGGGCGTGTTGCCGCGAAAGCCCGAGGAGCCCTGGTGGATCATCACGCGCGAGTGCGGCAGCGCGAAGCGCCGTCCCTTGTCGCCCGCCATCAGGATAACCGAGCCAAACGACATCGCCATGCCTACACAGATGGTGCTGATGGGCGCGTTGATGTGCTGCATGGTGTCGTAGATAGCTAAACCTGCGTAAACCTCGCCGCCCGGGCAGTTGATATAAATTTGGATGGGCTGCTCGTTGGACTGCGAATCGAGCAGCAGGAGCTGCGCGACGAGCACGTTGGCGACGTCTGAGTTAATGGGCGTGCCCAAGAAAATAATGCGCTCCTTGAGCAAGCGGCTGTAGACGTCGTACATCCTCTCGCCGCGGCCCGTCTGTTCGATCACATAAGGTACAAGTGACATGTTGTTAATCCTCCTTGCAAGCCCAAGTATGACGCGCTATACCCCGTCGTAACGTTATAGAACTCACGCGCCCCGTGGTTCTTCTGCGGCGGCGTTCGTGTTCTCTGTGTTTGCGTCCTCCATATTTGTATCCGTCATGGCGTCGTCCGCTGCGTCTGCGGCGTCCGGCTGGGCGGAAGTCTCATCCGTAGCTCCGTCGTTCGCCTCAAGCCCCGCCCCCAAAAGCTCGAGCACCGTCTCACGCACCGCTTTGTCTCTAGTGAGCATGAAGCGGTAGTTGGTCAGGCCATCCTCGCCAAGGTCACGCCGCAGTTTGGTTGCGTCCGTTTCCCGGTACTGCGCGAGCGCGCGAAGGGCCGCGGAGAATTCTTCGTCAGAGAGGGCTGTGCCGCGCACCTCCATGAGCTTTTCCAACACGAGGTCGCGCTTGACCGCGTTGCGCGCCGCCTCGTCGAGTTCGACCTCGAACGCGTCCCGGTTACCCTTTTCGTCCAATTCTTCCAAATAGTTCCTAAGAGCAATCCCGCGCGCGTCCAAGTCGCGCGCTAAGTTCTCCAACAACCCGCGTTTGCGGCGGTTCACGAGGCTTGCGGGCAGGTCGAAGTCGCTCTCGGCGGTAAGTTTGTCCATAAACTCTTCGCGCTGCGCCTCAAAGGCTTCTTCGTTGAGCTGCGCTTGCAAGCTCCGGCGAATTTGCGTTTCGGTCTCCGCCCAGGAGTCGAAACCCAGTGTCTGAGCGAACTCGTCGCCCACCTCGGGCTTTTCCTTGGCTTTGATGTCGCGGATGACGACGTCGATGGCGAGCGGGTTGATAGCGTCTTCGTCGTTTTCGGAGTCCTCGAGCCTGTCTTCTGAAACCTCTGCCCCAGCTTCGACTTCTTCAGTCTCGGCTACTCCGGCTTCTTCGGTTTCAGCTACGTTCTCGGACGTTTCAGATTGCGCCTCGAGCGCCCCAGCGTCTTTAGTGTCCTCGTCGTCCTCGTCTTCACCCGGAGAGCCAAGCTCGAGCGTGAGCGCGTCGCCGATGGACCGGCCCAGAAACTGCTCGGCCAGGCTCGGGGACACGGTTTCTAGGTCGATGGGCAAGGTGCTGCCCGTCCCCTGCGACTCGACCAGCACGTAGTCACCGGGTTCGGCGGGCCGGTCCACGGGGATGAGCACCGCGTTCTCGCGGCGGAGTCCCTCGACGGTCTCCGCAATCATCTCATCACTCACCTGCGGCGCTTCGTTGTCAATGACGATTTCACCTAAGTTTGGAAGCTCGACCTCGGGGTAGAGGTCCACCTCGACCTCGAACGAATAATCCTCCCCCTCGACGGGCTCGTGCGCGTGGAAGTGGGCGTGGACGGGGACGAGCTCTAATTCGCGCACCGCCTGCGGGTAGTAGGTCTCGACCAGCGCGTCACGCACCTCCTGCGCGAGCGCGTCTTTGCCGATTTTGGCCTCGACCACGCCGCGCGGCGCTTTGCCGGGGCGAAAGCCGGGAATCTTGACCTGTCGGCCCAAGCTTTGCAGCATCACGCCGTAGGCCTTGTTCACGTCGTCCGCGGGCACGGTTACACTAAACTTGGCCCTGATTGATTCTTTTTCCAACATCTGCGTTTGCATAGCTTCTCCTTGGGTGCCCATCAGTTCGTGGGGTGCTCATCAGTTCATGTGGAGTTCTGGGGCTCGAGCCGCACAGGTTTTTGGTTGCCTTTGCCCCACCCAAATCTTTATGAGTCTCACAACCCTGAGGGCGTAACGCTTTAGTCTACAGGATTGCAAGCGACGCACACCCAACCCCTCTGATACATACAAGCTTCCGTCATGAGCATCACGGAAGCTATTAAACGCTTCTTTGGCTTTAGCAAAAAAATACCGGGTACCGAGTCTGACGTTTTCTCAGGTCCCGACCTTCCGAACGCTCCTGGAAAGACGTGATGATAAAAGCCTGTCACGGCGTAGAGCCGCCACATTTGGAAAATTTTACAGCTTAAGACGCGCTCAAAGTGTTCTGATGATCCAACGAGGCCCACGTCGCGCTTTTCGTTCTGGAATTTCTACCGGATGTGAAAGCAACATCTTCGTGCGGCGCTGGCTGACGCGTTTGGGGCGACCAGAAGCCCTATCGCCACGTTTTAGAAGTCGACGCGGCCTGACTGGGGTGTGCGTCACACGTTGAAGAACCTATACCGAGAGAGAGTACAGAAATGGTTTTACACGCGTGAATGCGCCCGTACCCTCCACCCGGCGCGACGCCCAGCACAAGTACGTCGAGCGACTGCGGCTGCTTTACAAGGTGCTTACCCGCCGCCAGGATGACCTGGGGGTGCAACTAAGCGAGGCGCTGGCGCTGGTGACCGGGTTTTTGGAGCTCGACCTGGGCATCATTAGCCGCGTCGAGGGCGACCGTTACACCGTGACCCACTGCTACGCGCCCGGCGCGGCACCCCAACCGGGTGACCGGTTTTCTTTGGGCAACACCTGCTGCGCCATCACCCTGGAAGCGGACGACGTCCTCAGCATCGATCACATGGCGGATTCGGCACACCGTCACCATCCGTGTTATGCGGCTTTTGCCCTGGAAACCTATATCGGCGTGCCCTTGTTTGTCAACGGGGAGCGCTACGGCACGCTCAACTTCTCGAGCGCCACGCCGCGCGCCAAAGCCTTTGGTGACGAAGACAGAGAGTTCGTCCGTTTGCTCGGTCAGTGGGTGGGCGCGATCCTGGAGCGTCAACAGACCGAGAACGCGCTCAGGCGGAGCGAGGCGCTCCTCAACCGCGTGCTAGCCACCGCCCCGATGGGCGTGATCGCCTACGAAGCGGTGCGCGACGAGGAGGCTAACGTGACTGACTTTGCCTTTTTGAAAGCCAACCCGGTGACCGAGATTATCCTGAGGCGTCCTGAAAAGGACCTTCTGGGTAAGCGCTTAGGAGACATCCTCCCGCACCTCGTGGGCAGCAGCCTCTTTAGGAACTACAGCACGGTCGTGGATACCGGCGAGCCCTATACAGACACCTTTTTTATGCCCGCGGAGAGCAGCTTACACGGGACCGATGCCTGGTACGCCCTCTCGGCGGCGCAACTCGGCGACGGGCTGGTGGTGACCTACGCGGACGTGACCGAGCACAAAAACGCCGAAGAAAACATGCGCCGCCTCGCCTACTACGACGAGCTGGCCGGGCTACCCAACCGCCGCGCCTTTTTCGAGCGCGCGGCGACGCTGCAAGCGCTCGCGCAGCGCAGGGGTTGGACGATCGCGCTTCTGTTCGTCGATATCAACGGCTTCAAGGCTGTGAACGACACCCAGGGTCACGAAGTGGGCGACAGGCTTATCAAAGAGGTGGCCGCGCGGCTACGGGGCGTCGTGCGGGGCGAGGAACCCTTCGCGCGCATGGGCGGCGACGAGTTCGCGCTTCTCTTGTCCGATGTTGACGAAGCGGACGCAGCTCGAGTCGCCGAGCGCGTCGTCGCCGCTCTCTCCCAACCTTACGCTTTGGGAAACGCGACCGTAAGGGTCGGCGCGAGCGTCGGGATCGCTCTGGGCGAGCCCAACGACAAAATCGACCTGCTGCTGCGCCGCGCAGACGAGGCGATGTACAGAGTGAAAGCGCAGGGAACGCTCGAGGGCGGCCTGTCGGTCTGGAGAGGAGATTAGAGGGGCGCACCCGAAAACGGAAAACAAGGTACAGAAAAAAGGTAACGCCCCGCGACAAAAAACCGTCGAACGGGGCGCATTTTCTTTGGTGCGAGGAATGGGACTTGAACCCACACCCCCGAAGGGACTAGATCCTAAGTCTAGCGCGTCTACCAATTCCGCCATCCTCGCAGGATCAGAGGTAACATCTGTGATGCAGTCAGAGGTAGCATCTATGATGCGTAACTGAGGATACGTCTGGCTAAAACGTACTCTGGTCTTTTATACCCCTAAAAAAGTTGGGGTGGATGATGGGATTTGAACCCACGACCCCCGGAACCACAATCCGGTGCTCTAACCTACTGAGCTACATCCACCATGTTTTACCTAGCAACGCCGCGCTCATCACGCCAGCCTTGTAAGTTTAACAGACTTTTGCGGTTTGGGGTAGTGCTCGAGACATCTTCAGCCCCCTACAGTCTACTCAAAATCAGCACGACGTGAGAAAGGTTGACTGCAACAGCCTTCAAACGGAAGAACACAGTGTCTACGCGCCTCACGCTACCGAGAAAGAGGGGTTTGAGGCCCGGCTCGAGTCCAAACATCGTAGCGAACGCACTATGACGACTCTCTCTTTTGCTTCATAAAGGAGAGGGAGGCAAACAATGGTTACAAATGACAAAACCGCACGTGACGACAAACACGAAGACTTACCCGGCCCCAGCGAGGACGCGGACACGGGCTCGAGCGGCAGCACCGACGAGCGCTCTTCTGAAAACCGGCAGGAGGGTCTGGAAAAGGACCAAGAGCGTGGTCACGAGTAGAGCTGGTTTCTAAGGAAACGCATATACGCGAAAAGCAGAAGCGCCCTCTGTCACAACGTGTCAAGAGGTGCGCTTTTGCCTCTATGATTTGGCGCACCAGGAAGGACTCGAACCCTCGACCTATCGCTTAGAAGGTGGGCGCAAGGGCAAAACAGGTATATACAGGGAAATGTAGATATAGCGTGCAGAACGGTATAAACCTTTGTTCTGTTTATAGCGGGTAAGGGGCGGAAACAGAGGGTTAACGGGGCTTGTAGGTGCAGTTAAGGTGCAAAGCACCTTAAGCGTTAAGGCTGTGTGGCACCGGCTTTTTTCATCATCGGGAGGATACGTAAGCGTGTGCGTTACAGTATTTGATGTTTGACCTCGAGGGAGGAAAGGGAAGGCCACACTTTTTGCACAGGCGCACCTCCGCCCCGTGTCGCCACTTCTTAGCAAGCTCCCGCCGTAAAAAAAAGACGATAGGCTCATAACATAAAATGCCGTTAGACTGGACGGTCACCGTTACGTTTTTTGAGCCGATGAGGTAATCTTCTACCCTTAGCCTGAACTTATGCGCCTCGTCTCGGTAGTCGTCTTTCTCAGGGAGCCATGTAGCGCCTCTTGACCTTACAACCTCGGCAATGGTGACGTTAGAATTGGCAAACGCCTTGAACGCGTCAGCTAAACTTACCCTGAGCACCTTAATTGAACCGTTGGCGTTTCGTGCCGCGTCCGCAAGCTTCCCCAACACGTTTAGCTCCCAGGAGTCGAGGGGGTTATCAAAGTCTGCAATCATGTGGGCGAACGGATTAGCAGGCTGCACGATGCCTCTAGGTCCTCTAGGGCTAAGCTCTGCCTTCTCTGTTGCTAGCTCGAACCCTCTTTCATCAAAAACTTGTTTATTAGCCAGATTTTCGTACTCAGTTTCAAGCCAAGTACACATCTCTTTGTAACTGGAGCGCAGTTCGCGCATGGCTGCGATATGCACCTTTGTTTCGACTGCAAGCTTTAACCAAGCCTCGAGAGTATTATCTTCGGCACTGTACGGAGCGCCGTATTTCGCATTCAGCTCTAAAATTTCTCGTTTCAGCACTTCTACGGGTTTTCCCGCAAGCCATGCAGATATGTGCCTTGCGAGTTTGTTAACGTCCCCGACGACATCCGCATCAGTACAGCTAGTCCCCCACACATGCCGCGCTACATCCTCCCGCACGAGACGCGGGTAGCCCTCTGTGGGCGGCGGGTTCGGCTCCCATGTATCTATTAGGTGGCTGTAACGTGCATCACCACGCAGCAAAGGCCGTAACTCATTTATATCATTGGGGTCTGCTAGCGCCTTTTTATGTACAAGGTCAGCCCCTGCGCTAAGGGGAAAGCCCCGCGATACATCGTAAATAGGCACCTCTTCAGGGGATTCGGCCCAACGCGCTTCATAACTCTGAGCGACCCAAAAAAACATAAGAGTTTGTGAGCGGTTTTCGTCCGTTTTCATGGAGGACATTCTACGGCATCCTAAGAACAGAGCGCTCTAACTCTAGTTTCAGGAGGTCACAGAATGACAGCAAAGAAAGCCGAACCCGAAGTAATGAACACTGCCCAAGCCGCGCGTTACGCCGGTTTAAGCCGTGTCACGCTCCGCAAGATGTTACCCACCATCCCCCACCGCCGCGCTGGGGCGCGCGTGCTCATCCGGCGTGAAGCTCTCGACAGGTGGCTTGAAGGGCACGACGAAAGAGAGGTGGCGTAAATGGGAACGCCCCGATTCGATGACCGGGGCGGCGCGGGGGGCGCTAGCTCTAGTTTAGCAGGTCGTATCAACGAGAACCACCACGCCGCTGAAAGCCACGCCCGCCAAGCCTTGTTTTACGCCCGCGCTGCTGGCGAACTCTTGCTCGAGGCTAAGACTACTGTCCGCCACGGTGAGTGGCTACCTTGGCTCGATGACAACTTTGACGGTGGTGTGCGGACCGCGCAAGATTACATGAGGATAGCAAGCCGCTGGCCGATGATTGAAGCTTTTATAAATGCGCGACACGTCGCGTATTTGACAATACGGGAGGCGCTAAAAATCGCCCGCTACGGCTACGGGTATAAGCCCAACAACGGAATAAGCAAGGGGCGGGCATGACCGCCCCCTCTTCTCCTGCCTTAGCACCCAACCTCGAGCACTACCTCGAGACCCTACGCTTTGGCCTCGTCCACATCCCGCCCGGTACCAAAGGACCACGCACAAACGGCTGGCAGGACAAGCCCGTGACCACCCCAGCCGAGGCCGCGCACGTCTGGGAGTACGGCGGCGGCGTCGGCTTACACCACGGCGCGAGCAGAACCGCCGTGTTGGATATTGACCATCCTGAATGGGCCGCGCTGGCTTTGGCGTCCGTAGGTATCAGCTTAGACGAGCTGCTAACCGCACCCGGCCCCAAGATACGCGGCGCAAAAGGTTTGAAGCCCGTGTACCGTCTGCCTGAAGGGGTAGAGCTAAACCGTAAAGCACTTTCCTGGAAACCGCCCGACGCAGACAAGGCTATAACGGTGCTCGAGCTACGGGCCGGGCTGGTACAGGACGTGCTACCCCCTTCAATCCATCCCGACACAGGCAAGCCCTACACCTGGGAGCCTGAGCCGCCGCTAAGCCGTGACGACATCCCCGAGCTACCGGGTGGCCTACTGGCACTTTGGGAGAACTGGGGAGTCCTCAAACCCGTACTCGACAAAGCGCAACCCTGGAACGCCCCACCTCCCCCGCGCACCTACAAAATGTGCTTGACGATAACAGTTACATCTCTAAAGGACATGACCGCTACTTGAGCCCGCACAGCAGCACCGGCTTAGCGGGCGTGACTATCCTAAAAGGTGACGACGGCGTAGAACGCGCCTACAGTCACCACGCGAGCGACCCCTTAGCCGACGGGCACGCGCACGACGCCTTTAGTGCTTGGCTCATGCTCGCGCACGGCGGCGATATCAAGGCGGCGGTGAAAGAGGCCGCCGAAGGGTTGGGCATGGGCTACGACAAAGATGGGCGGGCCGCGTCCGTTGGCTCGAGTACCTCCACACCCGAAGATAAAGACGCACCCGCCGATGAAGAACCTTGGGAGCCGCTAGGCGATATTCCCGCCCTTCACCCGCCCGTTCCCTCGTTACCTCCCGAGCTACTACCCGACCCTTTACGCGCTTGGCTGATAGACATAGCCGAACGTACCTCACTCCCCTTAGAGTTCGTTGCCTGTCCTGCTTTGGTCGCTCTAGGCGCGGTCATTGGGCGGGGCGTCGGCATCCACCCCAAACGTTTTGACGATTGGTTGGCAACAGCAAATTTCTGGGGCGGCGTCGTCGGCAGGCCCGGCCTGATGAAGACCACCGCGATAAGCGAGGCCACAAAGCCTGTACGCGCCCTCGCTATTAAGGCGCGTGAGCGTTACCAAGAGGAGGAAGCACAAGCGCAAGCCGAGCGCACCCGGCTCGAGCTAGAGGTGTCCGCCCTGAAAGAAAAGGCCAAAAAGGACGCCAAGAACGGCGGCATCCATGCCAACTTCACCGAGGTGTTGCGTGACCTAAACGCACAGCTAGAAGAGGCAACCGTTACCGAACGCCGTTACATGACTCAAGACCCGACCACCGAAAAGCTAGGCGAACTCTTGCGAGAAAACCCGCGCGGCTTGCTTGTTCTGCGCGATGAGCTAGCGGGCTGGCTAGGCACCTTAGAACGTCCTGGTAGGGAGGGCGACCGCGAGTTTTACCTGGAAGCCTGGAACGGTACAGGTAGCTATACCGTTGACCGGATAGGACGCGGCACTGTCCATATACCGGGGCTCTGTGTAAGCATCTTGGGCGGCATCCAGCCCGGTAAGTTAGAACGCTACCTACGAAGCCATCGCAGGCGGCGGGGGCGCTGACGGGCTCTTGCAACGCTTTCAGCTTGTCGTGTGGCCCGACCGGGTGGGCGCGTTCGTCAACGTAGACCGCTGGCCCGACGGCGAAGCGAAACGCCGCGCCTACGCCGTCTTTGAAGCCCTCGACAACCTCGACACCGCGACGTTGGGGTTAGACGCCCAAGAGGGCGACATCCCGGCGTTGCGCTTCTCTGACGACGCCCAAGAACTGTTTGACGAGTGGCGGGAAGAACTCGAGCACCGTTTAAGAAGTGACGACCTCTCGCACAAACCCGCCTTTGAATCGCACCTCAGTAAGTATCGTTCACTGATGCCCGCCTTGGCTCTCGTCTTTCACCTCGTGGCGATTGTAGACGGTGCCCCGCCCGGCCCGGTGTCCTTAGACGCGGCTAGATGTGCCGCCGCCTGGTGCGAGTACCTGGAAGCGCACGCTGTCAAGCTTTACAGCAAAGAGATAAGCGCGCACCTCATTGCCGCGAGAGCACTACTCGAGAAGATAGACGACGGGGCACTTAAAGACGGCACCACGGTAAGGGACATCTACCGCAAGGAATGGGAAGGGCTCGACACGAAAGAGCTTGTCATGCAAGGGCTCGAGGTTTTAGCCGAGCACCACTACATCCGCACGGAGGAAGAAAGCACCGGGGGACGCCCGACCCTAAAGATACGGCTACATCCCGAACTGAGGGGGGAGAAATGACGACGTTCACAAGCCGTTGGGCGACCTGGCAACCGGAGGACGAACAGAAAAAAGTTTTGGATACTCCCCAAGAACGAACTGACAAAACTGACGAAAGCCCCCGTACCACCCCTTCTGTCAGTTTTGTCAGTTCCCTAACGGGGGAAAATCAAAACTTTTCTCTCTCACAAGCACAAGCCAGAAACCAAGACGACACCCCAAAAGTTTTAGATGTACCCAAGAAACGAACCGACACCACCGACAGAAGTCCCCTCACCCCCCCTTTTGTCGGTTTTGTCGGTTCGCTAGTAGGGAATACTCAAAACTTTTCACCCTCACAAGACCATTGGAGCACCGACCCCGCACAGACTAAAGCCGTAGCCGCGCAACTGGTAAAGAAGTACGCGCCCGTTTCTCTCGACATGGGGGAGTACATGATTGTGAACGCCAAAGAAAACCACATCACCGCCGCTGTGCGTGCCTACCCGTGGGGCGTCGTCACGACCAAAGCTAAGCGTTACCTCACCTCATGGGGTGAGCCGCCCGCGTCTGCTTTTGACGAACTGCACTGTGCGTTACCCGCGCGGGAGGATGACGACCATGAGCGGTAGAGCCCCCAAACGTAAGGGGGACCGCCTCGAGCGCGAAATCGTCAAGCGCCTTACCGAGGGAGGGGTACACGCCAAACGCGTACCCCTCTCAGGAGCCGCCAAGGACTACCCCGGCGACGTGGTAGCAGAGTTACCCGGCTTAGGTGAGGTGTGCCTAGAGTGCAAAGCTAGAGCCGACTTCAAGACCCTATACGGCTGGCTCGAGCATCGTGATGGGCTCATCCTGAAAGGCGACCGCAAAGAACCGTTAGCCGTCTTTAGACTTTCCGACCTGTTAAAGCTCATGTCAACAGAAAGGGGGGGGTAGGAGATGCCCGGAGACACCAAACCCTATAAAGCGAGACAAGCCAAAAAGAACAAACGCCGCCCCAAGCCGGGCACCGTCAACGACTTAACCAAGGTGCTATGGAGCGCCATCACCAAGCTCGAGCATCATCTAAGTAAAGTAAGCGACGCCGAAGAGGTAGACACCGCCGAACTCTGCAAACTCACCCACGCCCTCTCCCAAAGCGCCAGCGTCTACCTGAAAGCGGTAGAGGTGGGCGAATTCGAGGCGCGTCTCGAAGCCCTAGAAGGCACCCTGACCCCGCCCGACGCCTACACTCCCTACACCGCGAGGCGGGCCGCGTGAGTCTGCCCAGACGTTTGCGAAGGTTAGAGAGCACCGCCCAAGGCCGACAGGTGACGAAGGTCTGGATAGCCACCGAGGACGCCCACACGCCGGGGCTCTTCCATATGGACGACGGGCGCACCCTCACCCGAGAAGCGTTAGACGCGCTCCCCCACGGGGGTCCGGGCATCACGGGCATCCTCGTTTCTGCGAGCGGGGTTGAACATCATGAGACTTAACAAACGTCTCAAGACTTTAGAAGCGCGCGCCCTACTCCCCCCGCACCTGGCGCACCTCGCCAACACACCCCCGCGTGAGTGGCCCGACGACGCGCTCGAGGCTTTTGCGGAAGACTTCAAACGGCGCGACCCCCAGAGGTACGCCTACCTCATGAGCCTTTCGGATGAAGCGCTGGACGCCCTGGCCCGTGAGGCTTAGCCGCCGCTTGGACCGGCTCGAGGCCCCGGTGCGCGAGGCATGGGAGGCGGCCTGGTTCGCCCACGCCGACGCCTGGGAGGAGGGGCTACCCGCCGGGGTCTGGGAGCGCGTGATGCTCCTGGAGGAGGCCGACCCCGTTACCGCCGCCGCAGTGGAAGCCGAGATGAAAAGGCTCGACACCTGGGGCGTCACAGCCTGGTCCGAGTCCTGGACCATACCCGACTTAGACCACCGCGAGTACCACCTCACCCCCGCCAGCATCCCCCCGCCCCCGGAGGAGCCGCCGGAGGTGCTCGAGCGCTACCTGAAAGCATTTCAAGAAGAGGGGGTAAGGGGTGACGCCGCCGCGATGATGCTGTTCTCGCTTCATCTGGCGCGGGCGGTGAGGGAGGTTAAAGGGTGAGGCTCAGCACGAGGTTACGCAAGCTCGAGCGCGAAGCTGTACCCACGACACCCCGCCCGGCCCTACTCTTCTTGACCGGGGGCGGCTTGCGCGACGTTCAGAACCGACCCGTAGAGGGTGCGCCGAGAGGCGCTAAGGTCATCATCGGCGTAGACCCGAGGGATGTGTAGCGGTGAGCCTGAAAACGCGCCTGGATAAGCTCGAGGCCCCCCTGCTCGAGCGGGCGCGTCATGTCCTGTGCGCGTTCAGGCTGTGTGAAGAGGTCGAGGCGCTGCTGGGCTGAACGCCCCACTGCACGAGGGAGCGACACGATACCCTATGCAGATACGGGAACGGCTGATACCCTATGCAGATATAGAGCCGTTGGTAGCCCATGTACCTACTCGAGGCGCTGATACCTCATGGAAGTGGGGGATGTGGGGGATGAACGGTGGAGAGTATTTGGAGTATTTAGAGACCATAAAAAAGGGGAGTAAGAAAACTGTAAAAAGCGGTAAGGGTTCTGTGACAGCCCTTCCTCTACACTCTTTTTGGGCGGGCGCTGTGCATCACGACCTCACACCCCCGCCCCTCTTCCAAGACGCCCCCGGCTCTCGTGCTGGGGGTTCTTTACTTTGTCACAGAGGACTCGAGTAACTCCCAACCCTTACAACTCGTACACATGGGAAGCAAAACCCAAACCGCACAACCCGCACATATGGAAGGAAGTTAGAGGGGCATCATTATTCGGTTTTTCCACACCTAAAAAAGAGCACCAAAGAACGAATTTTATAGAGGCGGTTCGGGCCTTTGTCATAGGGTGCCAGTCAAAGCGCATTTGTCATGGGGTTATGAAAAACTTGAGACCTCATGGAGATGTCGAAAATGGTGAGACCTCATGGAGATGCTAGCTAGAAAGTTGCTTTTACAATTTTTTACACATAAAAAAGAGTAGCAAAGAACGGACCCCGCGAGAGGAGGGGCGCGGGGTCGTAAGAGGGGTTTTTTACAATCGGCGGTTTTTAAGGAGCAGAGCATAGTAATCTAAAGAGAACCATGAGTGTTCCCAGCGATGACCTGACACTATCCGAAGCCGACACTCGAGCCAAGCTCATTGACCCGGCACTATATAAACGCGGCTGGAAAGAGGACCACATCCGCCGCGAAGTGACCGCCGGGGCTATCGAAATGGTAGGCCGCAAGGCACGCCGTAAGGGTAGAGGGAAAGCTGATTACACTCTACGCGTGTCTGTCCACATAGAAACGCAACCCGTGGCGCTGGCGCTCATCGAAGCGAAGCGGGCCAAGTTCCACCCGGCGCACGGGCTTGACCAGGGGCGGGCCTACGCTGAAGCCAAGCGCCTTAACGTGCCGTTTGTGTTCTCGAGCAACGGTCATCAATTTGTCGAGTTTGACGCCTTTACCGGGATGATAAGCGACGCTAGGCCAATGACAGAGTTCCCCACCCCTCAAGAGCTAAGACAACGCTACGAGAAGGGGAAAGGTTACAAGCTGTCGGACCCCGAGGCCGCGCCGCTTCTCACGCCCTACAGCGACGGCGAAGGCATACGCCGCTACTACCAAGACGCGGCGATACGCGCCACCCTCGAGAAGATCGCCCAAGACAAGAGAAGCGGCAACGACCCCCGCGCCCTCTTAGCCCTTGCCACCGGGGCCGGTAAAACCTTTATCGCGGTGAACCTTTTGAAGCGCATTGCCGACGCGGGCAAACTCACTCGAGCCCTGTTCATCTGTGACCGCGAGACCCTACGCCTTCAAGCCTCTAAAGCGTTTAGAAACTACTTCGGCGCGGACGCCGACATCGTAAGCAGTTCCGAACCCCAAAAGAACGCGCGTATTCTCATCGCCACCTATCAAACGCTCGGCTTAGGCGGCGGTGACGAGGGTGAGGTGAGCACGACCTTCTTAGAAAACAACTATCCCGAAAACTATTTTTCGCACATCATCATTGACGAGTGCCACCGTTCGGCGTTTGGCAAGTGGTCAAAGGTGCTGACGCACAACAGCAAGGCGGTACAGGTTGGGCTCACCGCGACCCCCCGGCAGATTAAAACGGCAGTAGACACGCCCGAAGCGGCAAAGGACGACAAGATAACCGCCGACAACTACGCGTACTTTGGCGAGCCCGTTTATGAGTACACCATTACCCAAGGGGTAGAAGACGGCTATCTGGCGCTTCCCTACATCATCGGGCGCTACGTCAACCGGGGCGAAACGCCCGATGAGATGGCGATACTTCGCAAAGAAGTCCTCGAGCGCAAGCGGAAAGACGCCCGGACGGGGCGCGAGCTTTCCCATGAGGAGGTGCTCGAGTCTTATGTGAACACCAGTTTTGAAAACCGCATCATGTTACCCGACCGCGTAGATACCATGTGCCGTGACCTGTTCAGCTTCTTTTTAGAGTCGGGCAATCCCGAGCAAAAAACCATCATCTTCTGTGCCAGCGACCCACACGCGCAGATGGTCGCCAACAAACTCGAGAACATCTATCAGGAGTGGTGCCGGGAACAAGAGATTGACCCCAAGCCCCGCTACGCCTTCAAATGCACCTCTGAAAGCGACGGTAACGAGCTTGTGCCGGATTTGAGGGGGAGCAATCACAGTTACTTTGTCGCCACCACCGTTGACCTACTCAGCACGGGTGTGGACGTGCCGAACGTCCAAAACATCGTGTTCTTTGCCTACATGAAGAGCCCCATACGCTTCTACCAGATGCTAGGGCGCGGCACGCGGCTAAACCCCGCCACTAGCAAACTCATGTTTAACGTGCTTGACTATACGAACGTGCGTAAGCTGTTCGGGCAAGAGTTCAAGACGAAGCCGCCGCGTGAAAGCAGCGCGAAGGGCGAAGGGCCAAGCGTGCCCCAGCAAATCATAGAAGTCGAAGGGTTCGAGTACGCCATTACCCCGCAGGGGGCGGAGATACCGATAGAACGAGACGGTAAAGAGGTGTTGGTGTCGGTAGCGGAGTATAAGCGCCTGCTGGCCGCGAAGCTTAAAGAAGAGGCCGCCAACCTAGACGCCTTTACGGATGAGTGGGTCAACCCGAACGCGCGGCAGGTGCTTATGGACAACCTCACTCGAGCCGGGTTCTCTGCCTTGCTTGTGCAAGAGGTTGAAAAGATGAATGACTATGACCTGTTCGACGTGCTTTCACAAATCGCTTACGAACGCTCACCCCTCACCCGCCAAGACCGGGTGAACCGCTTTTTTGACGATAACAGGGAGTGGCTGGACGGTTTACCCGAGCGGGCGGGCAATGTGCTTAAAGCGTTTGTGGCGCAGTTTGGCGATTCGGGAACGGACGCTTTTGAAAACCGTGAGGTGTGGCGCACCTCTGAAATTATCAAGGCGGGAGGAAGGGCGGCGCTAAAGGATTTGGGTAACGCGGCTGACGTGATACGTGAGGCCAAGCGGCGGGTGTTTACGGCGTGAGTGGGGCTCGAGTCGAATTGCCAAAAGGGTGGAAGTGGGTAAGACTGGCTGACGTGGCCGAAATTAACCCACGTAGGCCAAGCGGTCTTGAGCGAAATGACAAGGCTATAACAACCTTCGTCCCCATGCCAGCGGTGGATGATTCAACAGGTGCTATCACAACGCCAGAAACAAGAAAGTTTGCTGAAGTAAAGAAGGGTTATACCTATTTTGAAGAGGGAGACGTAATCTTCGCAAAAATTACCCCTTGTATGCAAAACGGGAAACACGCTATCGCAAAGGGGTTAATTGATGGTATTGCTTTTGGCTCAACTGAGTTCCATGTAATCAAGCCGGGTCCAAAAATTGCAGCGGAATGGATTCATTATTTTGTGCGGCAACCTTCTGTGCTCAACCGTGCTGAGCTAGCCTTCACAGGTTCGGCAGGACAGCAGCGAGTCCCTAAAGACTTTTTGAGTGAACTTGAAATACCTCTGCCGCCGCTTGAAGAGCAATACACAGTTCTTGAGGCAGTTAATCAGCAAATGGCCGAAGTGGATAAGGCTCGAGCCGCTACAGAAGCACAGCTCAAGGCGATAAATAGTCTACCCGCCGCTCTACTTCGTCAAGCCTTTAGTGGTCAACTTGCCAATCAAGAAGGCAATTCTTCAGCTTCAGATTTGCGCGGTTTTATCGGTAGCTACATCGTCCATCACCTTCACAACCGCCCCACCTTCGGCGTCACTCAGCTTATGAAAGTTCTTTACATGGCTCAAGTGTACTTTGGTCTAAACCTAGCCTATACTTTTGGGCGGGGTCAATATGGACCATTTGACAAAGCTGTTTACGACCTCGAGGCGCAAGCTGAGCAAAACGGATGGTTTGAGGCGCATGAAGAGCGTAAGCCGCGTTATGAGGTCCTAGAGGATATTTCAGCGCAACTCGGTGAAGCTGAAAAATTTTTAGGTGATAAAAAATCAAGTTTTGTCAAGTTTTTAAGTGAGGTCTCAGGCATGGATACGAAGATGCTCGAGGCAGTAGCAACACTTTACGCGGCTTGGAATGACTTACTCTTGGATGGTCAGACCCCGACAGATAAAGAGATTCTTGCTGAGGTACTCGAGCGTTGGCCTGGTAAAGCCGAAAACTTCCTACGGGGTGAGCTTTCAATTCATCTTGCTCAGCTAAAAGAGTTAGGTTACATCCCCACAGGCACCGGCCAATCAACGAGGTTAAACCATGCCGCCTAAAGCTAACGAGTTAAACCTGTCCACACCCCAAGCCCTGAACAGCTACGTTTGGAGCATCTGCGACGTGCTACGCCGCTCTAACTGCGCCGGGGCGCTCCAGTACGTGCCTGAACTCACCTGGATTCTCTTCTTACGCATCCTTGACGAACGCGAGTCAGTAGAAGCGGAAGAGGAAGCGTTACTGGGCGGCGCTTACGAACCGTCGCTCGAGTCCCCCTACCGCTGGCGCGATTGGGCGGCACCCTATGACGAAAAGCTACCGGCTGAAGCGTTTGGTGTAGAGGGGGAAAAGCCTCGAGGCTGGAAACGGCGCGAGCTGACGAACGGCGCGATGGGTGCTTTTTTCGACTTTGTGAACACTAAGCTTTTGCCCCACCTTCCTAAGTACACGACAAAAGCCGAAAACAGCGGTCCAGGTCAGGCTTTTTGGTTGCCGAGTTGGTGAGCAGATGCCTGAGATGGTCTAAGCCTGCCCGGAATAAAGACTTCTGCTTGCGCCCGTGCGACTTCATTCGAACAGGTTTGAGCTGACGGTGAACAAATGCTCCGACTTTCAAGGCCCATAAGAAAGCCAGGGTCACAACGACAAGTAAGGTGTTAATGCGCTCTAGGTGCTTGAGATGCGTAGCTTCAAAGTCAAAGCCGCTGCTTTTCAAGGCTTTGAACAAGCATTCTATCTGCCAGCGCTTCGCGTAGCTTGCGAGGGCCTGCTTAGGATTGCGGTTGGTGACGACGATGATGTATTCTCCACCCTCTAAACGCGCGCCTGCAACCCCAAGCTCAACACCAAAGACAGTGTAGCGCTGTTTAAGTACCTTGTGCTCACCCACAGGTAGATGCTGGAAAAAGCCGAACAGATGAAACCAGCCATCACCGAGAGCGTCTTTACGCACGCGGATAACGAAAGGGATGTGCTTACGCTCAAGATAAGCGAACCAGTCGCCCCCGATGAACTCCCTATCGGCTAGCAGCACCTCTAGCTGGTCTACGGGCAAAAGTTTTAGCAAACGCTCCAAAAGCGTAATGCGTTCTTGCGTGGCGGAGTTGCCAGCCTTGGGCAAAAGACACCACAGTAAGGGAACCGCTACGCCCTCATGCGCATAAGCCAGGGTCAAGATGTTGATGTCGAGTTTGCCAAACTTCCAGTTCGTCCGGTCTAGGCACAGGCTGTAGCTTCGCTTGGGACCTAGACTCAGCGCGTACCTGAAAACTGTCTCATCGGCCAAGTGCAAGCCTTGGAAAAACCGTTGCGCCCGTCTGTAAAGCGAGTCCGGCTGGGCTCTGCCCTCCATCATGCCTACCAACGTCGCCAAGTTCACCGTCTTTGCCTGCACCATCGCGATCATCAACAAGCTCAAGAACTTAAGCCGTGACGGGTGCAGCTTTAAGCCGCTCGCTTTCAACTGTGCCAGCAACCCGGTATGCTTCATATGCTCTCCCTTGAAGTGGTGTCTCGCAACATCCATTCTTCACTGGAGAGCCCTTTATTTCAAATCTGTCGTGTACTGAGCCCACCTTCATGAATTGCGCGACCAACCGAACGCCACACCCCGGCAAAAGATTATTAGCGAAATCATCTCGAGTACTGAGCGCACACGGGTAGACACAGAGAAGAACCTGTTAGACGTGCTCGACATGGTAGACGCGATAAGCGAACAACGCATAGACGCGACCCACCAGTTCCCGCTCTCTCAGGTTTACGAAGGCTTGCTTCTCAAGATGGGTGAGAAGGGCAACGACGGGGGACAGTTCTTTACCCCGCGTGAGGTCATCCGCGCCGTCGTCAAGGCGATTGACCCCCGACCGGGTGAAACTATTTATGACCCTTGTTGCGGTACAGGGGGATTCTTGGCCCAAGCTTATGAACACATAGCGAGGCTCGAGCTAAAGAGTGAAGCGCGTACCAAGCTCAAGAACTTCACCTTTTATGGGCGGGAAAAAGAGAACGTCGTGTTTCCCATCGCGCTAGCTAACCTCGTCCTTCACGGGATTGATCAGCCTAACTTGTGGCACGGTAACACCCTCACCGGGTACGGCGTTTATGAAGGGCTTTTTCAGAGCAGCCCAGACCGCTATGAGGTCGTGCTTACCAACCCCCCGTTCGGCGGTAAAGAGTCTAAGCAAGCACAAACCGACTTCGACTATCAGACGAGCGCGACACAGGTACTTTTCTTACAGCACGTGATGAGCAGCTTAGGCCCCGGTGGGCGCTGCGGCATCGTGCTTGACGAGGGGGTACTGTTCCGAACCAATGAAAATGCCTTTGTCCAGACCAAAACAAAGCTGCTTAACGAGTTCGACCTGTACGCGGTTCTCAGTCTTCCGGGCGGGGCGTTTAGCAGCACGGGCGCGGGCGTCAAGACGAACATCCTCTTTTTCAGAGAAGGCAAGCCTACCGAAACCATCTGGTATTACGACCTGTCGGATATCAAGGTGGGTAAGAAGTCGCCCCTGACCCTCAAGAAGTTTGACGAGTTTTTGGACCTTTTGCCCGAACGCGCCGAGGGTGACAGGAGTTGGACCGTCAACTTCAAGGCCAGACGCGAAAAGGCGGAGAAGGAAGCCAGAACGCTGTACGGCAAAGCGCAACGGCTCGAGCAGGAAGCACAAACCTTGTCGGGACTGGTTAAGGGTGAGGGGAATGCAAATAAGGTCGCCACGCTTAACGAGCAAATCGTAAAGCTTGGGCGTGAGGCGAGAGACCTACGGAACAAAGCAAGGGCGATTGAAGACGCGGTTTATGACCTCAAGGCGGTCAACCCTAACGCCGTGGTGGAAGAGGACACACGCACCCCTGAAGAGCTGCTAGAAATTATTGAGATGAAGGGGCTCGAGGTGGCGGAAGCTCTGGCGAATCTTAGAGGTTTAACGGTAGCGTAATTTGATGCGACTAGGGTGATACCTACGTTTCCCATTCTGTCATACCAAGTGGTGCTTACTTTTATGAGGCGCGTAGTTAGGCGTTAGATTTCAAACAGATTTGAACTATTTGGGCTTCTCTCGTTTCTCAAAATAAGACGCGAAAATGGTGGGTTCAAAGGGCGCAACAGAAACGATTTCGGAAGCCAGTATGGTAACTTCAAAGTTACGTGCCAGTGCCTTTATTTCTATGTTGCTTTCAGCTCGCTCATAAACTATCCGAATGACTTTGGCTTCATCAGCTTTTGGCTGCTCTTTTACAACTTGCTGAATGATCTGCCTGTAAATTTCGCTAATGCGTTCGTTTAGTTTGCGATGCGTGTCGGCGTAGTCAACATTGAGGTTCAGTTCATGGGTAACAGGGTCCCGGTAGCCACTTTTTTCCAAAAAGAGACCAATGCTTTCAACGCCCCGAACAGGATTGAACGAGGTAGCCAGACGCCCAACATATACCTTGTTTGATTTGAGTGTGACAGACACAGTGTCTTGCTTTTCTATCGCCTTGAGTAGAGCTTGCTCAAACGCATCTCCCGAAGCGTTAATGTAACGTCTTCTAATTCTGTAAGGTCTCAAAGCTGGAATTGAGCGGCAGAAAGCCTCGAGCACACCCCAGAAGACGAACGAGAGCAGAAAGGCCAAAACGCCCACGGCGGAGTTTGGAACAGGTAAGAAAGACTGCCACCATGTCAAAATAGGCGCAAAGAAGGATGTGTCTCCCAAGAAGTACAGCAGTAGTTGAGAAGAAAATAAGAGAAAGCCACCTGCTATTGAAGCTGCTAGCACTAGCCGGTAACCCTCTTGACGCTGTATCCAATAGCGTAGCGGATACCACAAGCTGACCAAAAGAAAGCCGCCAAGTAGCGGCGGCAAAAAGATGTTAACAGTTGGCACTAGTCTTTATCTTTGTCGCGGCGGTTCATCTGCTCCTGTACGAGCTGCTCAAGCTGCTTAGGTGAGATTGCCGCCACGGCAGTGTCTACATATGGTGTACCTTGGCTTGAAAACTTCACGGGCACGTGAGACTTCCTTACGTCCCTTTTGACTTCGTTGAACGGCGGCTTTCCTACAAAACTTGTCGCCATATCATTACCTTTCTAGTAACGGCTAATCACCGTCACAATAGATGCTAAGTTTACACAACTTTGGCATCTCCAAAGTGTGCAAATTTGTCATCTTTCTTATACTTGACTATAATGTACCATTATGTCAAGTTGCTAACTTGTAGCTCACGATGAAAAAGGCTCACCGGGCTTAAATCATCAAGGGGGACTAAAGTCCCCCTCACAGCGACAACATGAGTGCGGAAAAAGGGCCGCCGTTAGGTCATCCCTCCCACAGCTTCTAAAGTCCGCACGATATAACGCGCCAAATCCCATTCCAGTTGGGCGCACTCGAGGGAGCACCTAGCCTCTGCTAAAGCGTCCTCAGCCGTGGCTAAAGCGTTGTGTAGCTCGTCAAGCTCGAGCCTCATCACCGCGTTACGCTGCTCTGTGTTCTTACCCTCTACCCCGTCGCAAAGCATCCGAGCCTGTGCAAGCTCCAAGGCCCGCTTAGCTTCTGCGTGGGCGACCACCGCACCCAAGTGATGCACCTTGGCATCATTCAGGTTGTGCGCCGCCGTCTCTAATTCGAGGGAGAGAGAAGGAGCGGCTATCACGCCGCTACCTTCCATTCTTGCTCGAGTTCTTCGTCTGCTAACTCGGTAAAGAGGGCTTGCAGTTCCTCTTCACGGTCGGCCATGACCTCGACATCAGCGCCCGAAGGGATGAGCACCCAGGAGGCGGGAAGGGCGGGCGTGTTACCCGCGCCCTTCTCTAAGTAGCTCTTAGCCTCTTCTACGGTGTCGAACAGGTCCATCTCTTCACGCTCACTCAGGAACGCGAAAAAGAAGCCGCCGCTGGGTTTGATGTAGCCGTTTTGGTTCTCGAAAACTTTCTGGTAGTCTTGCATGTGAATCTCCTTAACTGGATTCCTAAAGGGTTGCTTTCTCAGGGCCTAACCCTTTAGTACCTATATAGTACCAAATGCTTTGTAATGTGTCAAGTGCCTTGTAATAACTTGTGCTTTGTAGTATAATAGACGCATGGTACTACAAAGCACTACACTACAAAGCGTGAAAAATAGAGCCAGATGGAAACTTCCCGAACTACTCGAGCGTGAAGGTGTAACGCCCTACCGATTGCACAGAGATATAGAGGAGAGCGCAGAGGGTAAGGCGTCACGTAACACCATTTACAGGTGGTCCAACGAACTCCCGGACACGTTGGATGTGGCGCTGCTTATGAGTGTGTTGGAGGCGCTAAGAAAGCGTACAGGTAAAGATTTGCAAGTGGCTGATTTGCTCGAGTATCAAGAGGAGGGCTAAGCATGGCAAGACGACGTAACACGAGACGCGGCAAAGGTGAGGGTTCTGTATTTGAGCAGGCTAACGGCACCTGGCGGGGTAAGGTCACGGTGGGTTACTCCGAAGATGGTAAGCAGCGCTTTAGATGGGTATCGGGTAAAACGCAAGCGGAGGTGCTGGCGAAGGTTGCGGAGCTGAAGCAGCAGCTTGTGACCGGGACGTTAGCGGACACAACTCTAACTGTGGGGAAGTATCTGACGCTGTGGTTAGGGCATAAGCAGCACGAGGTCAAACCGCGCACGCATGAATACTATGAAAAGTACGCCAAGCTGTACCTACGCCCCCATATCGGCGGGGTCAAACTCGCCAAGCTCACGACCGCCGATGTGCGCCGCACCCTCCTAGCGGCCAAGGAAAAGGTTAGCGCCGATTGCGCGAACAAGACCCGCGCCGTGCTTTTGCGAGCCATGAAGCAGGCTGTGCGCGATGGGCTTGTGCCGCGCAACCCGGTGGAGAGCGTTGCGCCGTTCAAGGTTCAGGCTACAAAAAAAGACCCGGCTTGGGAAGCCGCCGAAACGCTGCGTTTTCTCGACACCGCGCGCCCCCACCGGCTTTTCGCCGCCTTTTATCTTGCCTTAACAACGGGACTTAGGCATGGTGAAGTTTTGGGCTTGCGCTGGCAGGATGTAGAGGGCGACACGCTGCACGTTCGGCAATCCCTGATAAATCTTAGGGGCATGTACGCCATCAGCACCCCTAAGACGCTAAGGGGTGTGCGCCGCGTTGTGTTGGACGCCGAGACGCTAGCGGTGCTCGAGACGCGCCGCGCTTTGCAAGAGGCAGAGAAACGCAAGGCGGGAGGGGAATGGGGGGCACCCTCACCTGAGTATGACGACCTCATCTTTACAACCGAGGGGGGCGGCCCTATTCACCCTCGCAACTTTGACCGCACTTGGTACGCGCTACAGGATGCGGCACAGGTACGCCGCATCCGCTTTCATGACCTCCGACACATGCACGTATCGCTCTTACATAAAGCGGGGGTAGAACTGCGCGCCATTGCCGACCGGGTGGGGCATACCGACCCGAGCTTCACCCTCAAGCGCTACGCACACGTTTTGGATGACCGCCGCCGCGCCGCCGCGATTCCGCTTTCACAGCTTCTCGCGCCGAGAGAGGTAAATTAAAATCCTGTAGGTGCAAAACAAGGTGCAAATAGCAAGAAGCGCAACCTCTACTAACCTGGTCGCGCTTCTTTTTCCCGTCCTAGACGGCTTTTGTAGTGGCGCACCAGGAAGGACTCGAACCCTCGACCTATCGCTTAGAAGGCGACTGCTCTATCCGGCTGAGCTACTGGTGCAAGGTGGGTATCATCCATCAACAAACGCTATTACGCTACCCCTGCATCTAGCTTGCTGAGTAAGCCCTGCGCTAAACCTCTTCTGCATGATGCGCTGAAGGAATGATTTGCAGAGTATCATCTACGGCTTGCACCATAGATGATACCTTTGGTGACTACCATAGATGATACCTCTGGTGGAGCGGGAGACGAGATTCGAACTCGCGACATACAGCTTGGAAGGCTGTCACTCTACCAACTGAGTTACTCCCGCAGGAGTTATTGGTATCATCAATAATAAATTATTGATGATACCAATAACCTTTTGGTCGGGGCGGCAAGATTCGAACTTACGACCCCCTGCTCCCAAAGCAGGTGCGCTACCAGACTGCGCTACGCCCCGTGGCCGCTTACAGCAGCGTTATGAAGTATACAGAAGCGGCCCCCAAGGCGCAAGGGCTTTTGATTCAGTCGAGCTCAGGCGAGTTCTTTTAGCGCCAGCGCGACCCAGTGTTTAATCTCCTCAGTGAGCCCCAACTCTCCTAGCGCCTTCCGGTCGTACCAGCCGAGCGAGGGGTCGGTCTCGAGCAAATACCCCGCATAACCCGGTAGAGGTCTCGCAAAATAAATGAAGTCAATGTGCTCGTGACCGGGCGAGATGGTCTCGAGCTGCACGCCCCGTGGCCGGACAAGCTGACGCGGCTCCTCAATCGGCAGCGCCCGCTCACCTATAAGTTCAACCCGCACGCCCGACTCCTCCAACACCTCGCGCACCGCCGCGTCGTCGGGGAGTTCGTGCGGGTCGATGTGACCGCCGGGGGGAAACCAATGCCCGAGCTTTTTGTGCTTGTGCAGCAGCACCCGGTTTTGCCACACGACGAAGGTGGTGGCGGTGAAGTCTCGAGTCGTCCCGCTCATTTCCGCAGGAGTACCGCATCGAAATAGTGTTCCTGAAAACTCACCTGTTGCCGAATCTCTTCGTCCGAGAGCGTCACGCCCGCGGGCACAACGACAAGTTTGTCGTCATCGTCGTTGCGCCTGTGGATGATGGCGATGCAGACTCCTCTGGCCCGCACTACCGGCTCATCCGCGCCTAGAAAGTAAGCGTCAAGTGCCTCCCCGTCGGGTGCAAGGGTGCCCGGAACGTAGCCGTAGTTGACTTCATAAATGAAATCCCATCTGGGATGCTTCGAGCCCAAAGGCCGGTCCATCACGACCTCAACTTCGCACCCTAGAAATTGCTTGGCGAGTGTGAGTGAGACGCTCAAGAGTCCTTCATTAGCCATCCTGCTCAACCCATTCACGTCTCCACGCGGGTGGCTCGAACGCGTCGGGCCAATACTCGAGCTGCCGCACAATCAGCCCGTCCTTGACCGTCGAGAAGGTGACAGCTCTGGCCTCCACCACCCCGTCCGTCACGCTAACATCCGTAACAACCTCGTCGCCGTCGGCGAGGAGTCTGTCAACCGTGAACCGCCAGGGGCCGTTAGCCGGATAGTGCTTGTTAACGGCGACGAAATTGGCCCGCCCCAAAATCCGCTCGGACGACTGAGGCCAGTGGAGTTCATAGTTTTCGGCTAAGAGGGCGCTCGCGGCTTCAAAGTCGTTGGTTTGCATGACCTGCCAAAACGTCCGCACGATGTTCGCGCTGCTCACCATTTCGTTTCGTTCGCCATTCACGAGGTTGTCTTACAAAGCCATCATCAGCGGAACAGTTTCGGTTTTACAACCTGCCGCCGTACCGTAGAGCGTGTGCGGCGTGGCCGTGTCAATCCGCACTGTATAGAGTCCCATCCCGTCTATTTGCACCTTGGGCACCAACACGGTGTGGTTTTGGTCGGAGTGACCCACCACAAAGTCGCCATCGTGCGAGGCAATCTCTTTGATGAGCACGCGCAGCTCGCGCCCCACCCAGCGCTGATTCTGGGTATAAGCCCAATGCTTTTGACGCTCGATAAGCCGCCCCATGCGTTCGCTCTTGATCTCTCGAGGCAAATCGTCAAAATGCTTGTATGACGGCGTGCCGGGGCGCGCGGAGTACATAAACATGTAAGCCTGGTCGTAACGGACTTCCTCGTAAAGCGCCAGTGTCGCCTCGAAGTCTTCTTCGGTCTCGCCGGGAAAACCCACGATGATGTCGGTTGACAAGACCACGTCGGGAATTTTCGCCCGAATTTCGCGGACGATGTCTAAGTAGCGCTCGCGCTTGTATTCTCGAGCCATCCGCCTAAGCACCCGGTCCGAGCCCGACTGCACGGGCAGGTGAACGTACGAGCAGATATTTTCAGTCTCAGCAATCGCGTCAACAATGTCGGACGTAAAGTTCATCGGATGCGAGGTGGTGAATTTCACCCTGGGGATGCCCGTCGCCGCGACCATACGCAAGAGTTCGGCAAAAGACGGCAGACCTGGCATGTTGAGGCCGTAAGAGTTGACGTTTTGCCCCAGCAGATAAATTTCCTGGACGCCCCGCGCCCTCATTGCGTGGGCTTCTTCCATAATGGCTTTGGGCGGCCTCGAGACCTCCGGCCCGCGCGTCTGCGGCACGATGCAGTAGGTGCAGTGGTGGTTGCAGCCCCGCATGATGGTCAAAAAGCCCGTGAGCGCGTCCGGGGCCGGGGTGATATAGTCTGCCAAGTCGTCTTTGAACGCCAAACTCTCAAACGCCTCCCCCTCCCGCGCCACCGCCTCGACGGCGGGCAGGATGTCGGTGATTGCGCCGGGGCCAATGAGGATATCGACCTCAAACTTTTTGGCGATGTCCTGGCCCTCCTCGAGCTGCGCCAAACAGCCCATCAGCCCCACCGTGAGCTCGCGCCCCGCCCGTTTCTCCTTGCGGAGTTCGCCCAACAGCGTGACGACCTTTTCCACAGGTTTACCGCGCACCGCGCAGGTGTTGAGCAGAATCAAGTTGGCGTCGGCGGGCGAGTCGACAATCTGGTGCCCGCCCGACGCGAGTTCAGACTGGATCGTGTGGGTGTCGTATTCGTTCATCTGACAGCCGTAAGTTAAGACGTGCGCTCTCATATTAGTTCCTAAAAAACCACTGACGTGGGCCGGTGAAAAATTAGCGACTTTGTACAATTAAAGCCGTGACAGTAAAGGAATTTTAGCATGGTGGGGCGGGGGCTCGCTCAGGGCAGACGACCCGCGCCTGACTTTCGGGCGTCACTGAACAGGTCGGCGAAAACGAGCAAGAGAAGAACCCCGCCCAAAACTAATGCGATAACGAGGGCAAGCTGGAACTCCCCAAGGATGTCGTCTCCCTCACGCGAGATTGACGTGGCCGTCTCGACGTTCAGCGTGGTGAGGTCTCCCAACTGCCCCCTTGCCTCATCGAACAGCGGCTGCGACCTCTGCCGGAGCACCGTGATAGCCTCCTCATTTCGGTTTTCTCTCGACAGCTCGAGGGCGGCCCGACTCTCCTCGAGATGCGACGCCCAGGCGCTTCCAAAGGCCCCGTACAAGTTCCGTTCCTCTTCAGAAACGATGAGCGGTTCGTAACGCCGTTGCGCCTCGTTTAGCGAAGCGAGCGCCGAGGCCATCTCTTCTTCGTAGCGCCGCATATCTTCGTCTCTCAAGGAGAGCACGTGCTGCATGGCGGCCACTCGGTAGGAGAGCATGTCCGCCTCCATTTGCCCGAGGAGTTGCGTGCTGGGCAGCCAGTTGCGCTCGATCTCCGTGCTCGCCTCGTTGATCTGCGCTACGCGGCTCCAGGAGTAGAGCGCGAAAAGGGAGAGTCCGCCTACTAACAACGCCAGGACGACGACTGACCAGATGCTGATGCGGTAGGTTTTCTTCATCATTCTCCATCTCTCGAGACCGAGGGGACTGCAAAATACCTTGTCATAATACCTTGGCGTGGTCGGTCTCGGATAAGGCTTTGAAAATAATGGCTGGAGCGTACCGTATACTCAACGTAATAAACCGTAAAACTAGACTGGGGCGAACTTTTAGCTGATCATCAGCTTCTGGCAACGGAACCAAAGCGATATCACCCTCGGTCACAAGCAAGATTAAGGACTTTGATGTTGCTTAGGTCGTAACTTTCGTCGTCAGCATAGGCTCGAGCTAACCCTTGTAAAGAAACCCAAATCTGTCCCTTGCGTTCAGCATTGAATCTACGAAGTGAGAAATGCCGTGACAAGCTTCGAAAGCCCAGTTGAAACTAAGTTACTCCAAATAACGAGTAAAAGAAGGGAAAGAAGCAAAAAAGCTACGCCTTCGGTTCCCGAATTTGTCGAGCTACTAGATTCATTCATTTTAGAGGTACTGGGAGAAGAATCTAAAAACAAGCCCCTCAAGACAGAAAGACCATTTACGGCGACAAAGATAGCAACAGTACCATAGAGTACAGAATCTATGGCTGCTGCATACTCCGTCTCATTCATCGCTTTTAGTGGAACTGAATTAAGAATAACAAGTGAAAAGAAGCTTGTGAGAACAGCGGCAGGAATTGATAGGACAAAGGCAGCAAAGCTATGAAGATGAGCGGTTAGCCGAATCAACGACGCAGCAGAAAAAGTTGAGGCAAGGAAGAAAGATATCAAAATAGACAAATTTCTTAAATTAAGAGAATCGGGGGTTGCTGTAACACTTGAGCTTGTTGTTGGAGCCGACGCTTGACTTATGTATGGAAGCCAAGCAGGGATCGAAGCAAGCGCAGCAATCACGAGACCAATCACTGTTAAAGTCAGCGTAAGTGGACTTCGCCTAAGCTCCTCAACCACATTTTCTCTAAGCGACATCTCCTAATTTTACAACGGAAGTAAAAGGTCTAGTGGCTCACCCGGTACTTCCTGCTTCTGGCACTTCATATGCAAATGAGGAGCGGGCGCAGAAGACAGCCTTTACCCGCTCCTCACCCGCTCGAGCCCCCCCTACTCCTGCTCGATCACCCCGCACGCGATGCGGTCGCCGCTGCTGCCCCCCGGATCGGTCAGGTAGTTGTCGGCCTGGGCGTGAATGATAACCGCGCTGCCGTCACTGTCGAGGATGGCGCGTTCACCTTCGGTCAGGGTGATGCGCTCGGTGCTCACGACGTAAGTTACGGCACCGTCCTCGCCGACGTTGAGGTTGATGAGGTCGCCCGCGTGAGGTCCCTCGAGGTTGAACAGACCATGAGAAGCCCCGGTCGGGTTGAAGTGGCCCCCCGCGGTTTCGAACTCGGGCGCGTCGCAGCGGCCCGTCTCGTGGATGTGAAAGCCGTACTCGCCGGGCTCGAGGCCCGTTGCTTGCTCAATCCCCACCTGAACGGTTACAAAGCGGTTCTCACCTTCAGCGGGTTCGGTAAAGTTCACGTCGCCAATCACGTTGCCGTCCCTACCGATGAGTTGCGCGGTCGCCACCTTGTTTGCCACCGCCGAGGGCGACGCGCCGCCCGTGTCTTGGGCGAACGCCAGGGTGCCGAGGGTTAAAAGTAAGGTAAAAATTCCAACTATAAGGTTCATTTTCCCCCAATCGTTTCATGAATACTTTAAGGCGAGGACGCGCCGCCCGGCGTCGGCGCACCCCACAATTTGTTTGTGATTTGGGCTCGAGGTAAACGCCCTTATAAGCAGACGCCGTCACCGCTGCACTCTCACTTGTTGGTTCTCGCTCCCTACCGCTTCTTCAGTTTGAGCCTGATGATGTGCTTCCACCCCTCCGCGAGTTCAGGCGCGTTCAAGAGGCGCGCTGCAAACTCAGGGTTAATCGTGTGATGCACGTAGGCGTTGGCGTCGTAAAGGGTCAGTTCAGGCTGCGGGCGGCTCTCCAAAGTCCACCTGTCTCCCGCCTCGACCACGCCCGGTGAGAGCACGCGCAGATAGAAGCCCGTTCGCAGCGTTTCCGCTGTGCGCGCTTGGAGGTCGGACAACCCCAGCTTGCGGTTTTGCTTCGTACAAGGAAAGCGCGGCCCGCTCACCTGGACCCGCGCGCTGCCTACTTTGAAAATGTCGCCGATGCAGAGATCGGCCTCGAGCGCCCCGTCAACCGTCCAGTTTTCACCGACGCCGCCCGGTCCCAGCGCTGCGTCTCCCGTAAGGCCGTAAAGCTCGTTCCAGTAGTCGTAATGCGCCAGCGAGTGCGCGCAGACCGCCTGGTCGGGTGAGCCGTGGTTGCGGGTGTCGGCCACCTTGTCGCCCGCCAAACCGCGCTCACCCAGGGCGATGGGGCCGTCTACCCGCTCCCGGAAAATGGATGAACGCCAGGTGCCGCTTTCGTCAGAAAGGGTTTCGGGGCGACCGATGTGGAGGGCGTGGAGGGTTATTTGAGGTGTTCTCATAGGTGAAGCTATTGTAGCGCGTTCATGGAATTATGCCTGACGCGAACAGCGCTGCTATGTAAGGAGTTAAACCAGGCCCTGCTCGAGCCCCTTCAACACCGCCCGCGTGCGGTCGGTGACGCCGAACTTGGACAGCACCGCGGACACGTGATTTTTTACCGTGCCTTCGGACACGCCCAGCGCCTCGGCGATGGTGCGGTTCGTGTAGCCCCCCGCCATGAGCCGCAGCACCTCCCGCTCGCGCACGGTCAGGGGGTCGGGCGCGTCGAGACCCGAGTAATCTGTTTTGAGGTTGCCGAGGCTGCGCAAAATGCGCTCGGTCACCGCGGGCTGGATGAGCGTTTTGCCTTCGTGCAGCGTGTGAACGGCGTTGACGAGTTGCTCTAGAGACACGTCTTTGAGAAGATAACCCCTGGCGCCGAGTTTGAGGGCTTCTAAAAGGAGGGCGTCATCATCAAAGGTGGTCAGAATCAGCGTGGGCGGGGCGTGCTCGGCGTCTCGCAAGGCCTTCAACACACCCAGGCCGTCAAGTTTGGGCATCCGCAAATCTAAAAGCACCACGTCGGGTTCTGTTCGGGCGATGACTGCTAGACCCTCCGCCCCGTCCGACGCTTCCGCGACGACCTCTATTCCCTCGGCGAGCCCCAACAAACTCTTGACGCCCTGCCGCACCAGCGTCTGGTCGTCAATCAAGCAAACACGAATTATACGGGCGCGAATCATGTGGGCAAGCGGGCGCGTAACGAGAAACCCTGGCCGGGGGTGGAGGTGAGCGACACGTCGCCGCCCAACGAGACGAAACGCTCTTTCATGCCACTGAGCCCGTGACCCGCGGTGACGCTCCCCGCGCCGCGCCCGTCGTCTCTGGCGCGGAGCTCGAGCCCCCCTTCCGTCCTGACGAGGTCCAACCAGAGGTTCGCCGCGCCCGCGTGTTTCACCGTATTGGTCAGCACTTCTTGCACGCAACGCAAAAGGGCCTGGGCGCGGTGCGGGTCGTCCAGCCGTAAGTCGTGGGGCAGCGTCAGGTGAATCTTTAGGTTGGGGATGTCGCACGTGAGCGTTTCTAAAGCGTTTGACAAGTTGAGAGTAGCGTCTTCGCGCATGGCGCTCACCGTTTCGCGCACGTCGCTCAGCAGGAGTTTGGTCAGCGTCTGCGCTTTTTGCACGTGTACCAGAGCCTTGCCCTCGCTCACGTGA
This sequence comes from Trueperaceae bacterium, assembly GCA_965214405.1. GTDB lineage: Bacteria > Deinococcota > Deinococci > Deinococcales > Trueperaceae > CBDCCT01. The sequence goes on along the minus strand of OZ243956.1, from coordinate 2,051,770 downwards.
GAGGCGACCTCTAAGTTGAGGCTCAGCGCGGTGAGGTGGTGGCCGATGAGGTCGTGGAGGTCTCGAGCGATTCTCACCCGCTCGGCCACGCGGCTGCTCTCACTCAAGAGCGCCTGAGTCGCGCGGAGTTCGGCGTTGACGTTGGCGAGTTCCGCCCGCGCCCGCGCCTCGCTGAGCGCTGCGTGGGTGGTAAAGAGCGCGAAAACCTGAAACCCTAAGTACAGCGCCGCCTGGACGAGCGCCTGGCCCGCCTCGCCTGTGGATAAAAAAAGCCCCGTCATCACAAGCGTCTGGCCGAGGGTCCAGAGCGTCGCGGCGCGAAAAGAGAGCACGTGCGGCGCGTAGCTCGTCACGATAATCAGCAAGATGCCGCCCAGCCAGTAACCCGGCACCAGGCCCATCACGCCAAAGGTAAAAAGCGTCAGCAGCGTGAGCGGCAAGAGGTGGTAGCGGTGGACGACGGGGTCGAGCCGCGGCTGGGTGATGAGCGCGAAGAGAAACCCAAAGCCAAAGTAGCAGACGAGCCAGAGCGCGAACGCGGCCGTGACAGGGGGTTCGGTGATGAGGTGCTGCGGACGCTCTAACAGCATCGGCACGCCGACCGCCGCCCAGGTCACAAACCCGGCGACCTGCGACAAAAACCAACTGGGGAGAGGCTGCCTTTTTGCGGGCGTCGTGGCGGACATAATGACCCAAGTATAGACCGTCGCCAATCTTTTGACCCCTGCCAAAAGTCACGCTTCACGGGCATGACCTCTCGCACATGCGTGAACCGGCGCGGCGCGGCTACGCTTCTTACAGGAGGTTTACCGTGACACGCTATACCGACACATCCTGCAAAGGTCTACTAAGCAAACAATTTGAAACCCTATGCTCTGGATTGCTACGCGGCTCGAGCGTCCACACTTTCCACCTAAGTTCACCCATGAGCTTTAGCGCGCGACCACTCGCAAAGCGGGAGGCGTAACCATGCACCTTCTGCTTACTATCTTCCACATCACGGTGGGAACAACCGCGCTCGTCGTCGCGCCCGTGGCGATGGCGGTTCGCAAAGGCGGCAAAGCGCACCGCCTCTGGGGGTGGGTTTTCTTCTGGGCGATGTTCGCCATTTTTGTGAGTGCCCTCGCCTTGCTGGCCTTTCGACCCAATGTGTTTCTCTTCATTATCTCGATTCTGAGCTTCTATTTGGTTTTTTCGGGCACGCGCGCGCTGCACCGCAAGCGCCCCGAGCGGGGGCAAAGGGCAACCTGGCTCGACTGGACGGGTGCGGGCGTCGCCCTCGTCGCGGGTCTCGGCTTCATCCTCTGGGGCGCGTTGCCCCTACTTGGGCTTACGCAAAGCGACTCGGTAAGCTTCTCAATCTTGGGGATTGCCTTCGGCTATTTCCTCGCACAGACGGCGGTGGTGGATGTGCGCAGTTTCGTCACGCCCTCGCCAGACCGCAACTGGTGGTGGTACCACCACATGGAGCGGATGACTGGCGGCTATTTGGCGGCGGTCACGGCGTTCATGGTGCAAAACGTGGGTCCGCATTTGCCGGAAAGCCTCGAGTGGACCGTCTGGGCCTTGCCCGGTCTTATCGGCGGGCTGCTGCTCGGCCGGTGGATAACGCACTACAAACGTCTGTTCGCGGCGCGTTCGGCCTCGAGTGAGGTTCGCGCGTCTTCTCGAGTTTAGGAGGTGGACGGGCCAACGGCCTAGAAATGAATCCCGTGCTTTTGGCGGTAACTCTCGAGCAGCGCGTCAACCACCTTAGCGGTTCGCAGGGCGCTTTCGCCCGTGCTCGAGCACCTCCCATGACCGGTAAGTTCGTCCACCACGTTCTGGATAAGAGGCTGTTGCACCGTCTCCGGGTAGGGCGCGTCAATCATTCTTTCTCCGGCATCCGTCGTGAGACGCAGCGGGCTGCCGTCAAACGAGGTGAAGCGCAAGGAGCCTTTCGAGCCGATGATGTCGACCTGGTCGCGCTCTTCAGCGCCGCTAAAACACCACAGGCCGACGCCCTGGACGCCAGACGCGAAAGTAAACGCGCCCGTCACGAGGTCTTCCGCCGGATAACGCCCCGCCTGATTGACGGCTGACCCCATGACGTGGGTGATAGGTCCCAACAGCCAGTCGAGAAAGTCCAGGGTGTGCGAGCCCATATCGATAAAGTAGCCGCCCCCCGACATCTCGGGGCGCACGCGCCAGGGAACGTCGCCGACGTCGGCGGCGGAACCTGAGCGCTCCAAGCGCACCTCCACCGCCCTGGGTTCGCCAATCGCGCCACCCTCGATAAGTTCCTTGATGTTGAGAAACCGGGGCATGGCGCGGCGGTAGTAGGCGACAAACAGAGGCACCCCCGCCGCCTGACACGCGGCAATCATCGCCTCGCACTCGGCGGCGGTGCGCGCCATCGGTTTTTCGACGTACACGGGCTTGCCCGCCGCGGCGACGCGGAGCGTGTAGTCGCGGTGCGAGTCGGGCGGGGTCGCGATGTAGACCGCGTCGACCTCGGGGTCATGAATGAGCGCGTCTGCGTCATCGAACCACTTGGGCACGCCGTGCCGCTTCGCGTAATCGGCGGCCTTGTCACCGCTGCGCCGCATCACCGCGACGAGGGCTGAACGCTCAGCTTTTTGAAAGCCGGGACCGCTCTTTTTTTCGGTCACGTCGCCGACACCGATAATGCCCCAACGAATCGTCATTGTTCACTCCTTACGCTAAATTCAAAGTAACATGAATCTGCATGGTGGAAAAATCTTACGTGAGAAAAAGTGCTTGGCACCCTCCTCACCCCACGCTGGTGGGCTCGAGCACCTGCCTGGTGAAGAGAGGGGTGAGTGGGTAGTGGTGAGGGGTTAGATTAAAAACGAACGAGTAACGCTCTGTGAACCTCCCAAGCATTCAACGAAAGGAGAGAATTATGCCATATACCATCGGAATCGACTTCGGCACGCTCTCGGGGCGCGCGCTGCTGGTCGACACCGCCGACGGGCGCGAGGTCGCCACGGCGGTCTTTAGCTATCCGCACGGGGTTATCGACAGCGCGCTGCCCACCTCTGGTAAACGGCTGCCGCCCGAATGGGCGCTGCAAAACCCGCTGGACTATCTCGAGACCATCCGTCAGACCGTCCCGGCGGTGCTAGAGAAGAGCGGCGTTAGTCCGGAGGAAATTATCGGTCTGGGTATCGACTTTACAAGCTGCACCATCCTGCCGACCCTAAAGGACGGCACGCCGCTTATGGCGCTGGACGAGTGGCAAGACCACCCGCACGCCTGGGTCAAGCTCTGGAAACACCACGCCGCGCAGCCGCAGGCGGACAAGATTAACGAGACGGCTCGAGCGCGCAATGAGCCCTGGCTGGCCCGCTACGGCGGCAAGTATTCTTCGGAGTGGTTTTTTTCCAAGGCGCTGCAAATTTTAGAAGACGCGCCCGAGGTGTACAGGGCTGCCGAGAGGATACTCGAGGCTGCCGACTGGACCGTGTGGCAACTCACCGGGGTCGAAACGAGAAACGCCTGCACCGCCGGGTACAAGGCGCTGGTGCAGGGTGGCGAGTTCCCGTCAAACGACTTTTTCGCGGCGCTCCACCCCGACTTCGCCAACATCGTGGATGAAAAGATGAGCCGCGAGTTTGTGCAGCTTGGGGAAAAGGCCGGGGGCCTTACCCAAAGCTGGGCCGAGGCGACGGGTTTAGAAGAAGGTATAGCGGTGGCGGTCGCCAACGTGGACGCGCACGTGACCGCGCCCGCCGTGCGCGCGACCGGCCCCGGCGTCATGGTGATGATCATAGGCACCTCGACTTGCGACATCATGTCGTCGGAGAGTCTGCAAGAGGTCGAGGGGATGTGCGGCGTGGTGGAAAACGGCGTCGTTCCGGGTCTCTACGGCTACGAGTCCGGGCAGAGCGGGGTGGGCGACATTTTCGCGTGGTTCGTGGAGCGCGCGGTGCCGCGGGAGGATTATGACGCGGCGGAAGGGGCGGGGCTCGATATTTACGCGTACCTCGAGCGTGAAGCCGCGGCGCAAAAGGTGGGTGAGCACGGCCTGTTGGCGCTCGACTGGTGGAATGGCAACCGCTCGACCCTGGTCGACGTTGATCTCTCCGGTTTAATCGTTGGCCTGACGCTGGCGACCAGGGCGCCCGACATCTACCGCGCGCTCATCGAGGCGACCGCCTTCGGCAAGCGCGAGATTATCGAAGCCTTTGAGGCGAGCGGCGTCGAGGTGAAAGAACTCGTGGCGGCGGGCGGCCTGCCCGAAAAAAACCGGATGTTGTGCCAGATTTACGCCGACGTGACCGGACGCCCCTTAAAGCTGGCGGGCTCGGCGCAAGCGCCCGCGCTGGGCTCGGCCATCTTCGCGGCGGTCGCGGCGGGGGTTTACCCGGACATCCACGCCGCGTCTGAGGCGATGGGCAAGCTCAAAGACGAGGTCGTCTCGCCTATTCCTGAAAATAGGGCGGTTTATGACAAGCTCTACGGGGAGTACAAACGGCTTTACGACACCTTTGGGCGCGGCGAGAACAACGTGATGAAGACGTTGAAGCGGATTCGGCTCGAGGCCAAAAGCAACACCCACGCCGAGACTCCGTCTGAGACCACACCTGAACCTCCCGAGGCCGACGAGGTCGAGGCGGGCGTCCGTGAGGCGAGGGGGAGCGAGTGACCATTGGGGAGATGCAAAAACAAGTCTGCGACCTCCACGCGCGTCTGCCCGCCAACAACTTGGTGAGCTGGACGAGCGGCAACATCAGCGGACGGGTGCCGGGCGAGAACCGCATGGTCATTAAACCCTCGGGCGTGATGTTTGAAGACCTGACGCCCGAGAGCATGTGTGAGGTGGATATCGAGACCCTAGAGAACCGCGGCGACTACAAATTCTCGTCCGACACCGCCACGCACGCTTACATTTACAAACACCTGCCCGACATCGGCGGCGTCGTCCACACCCACTCTCCCTACGCGACCGCGTGGGCGGCGGTCGGCAAAGACATCCCCTGTTTCCTGACCGCGATGGCCGACGAGTTCGGCGGCCCCATCCCCTGCGGCGGCTTCGCGCTCATCGGCGGCGAGGAGATAGGCCGGGAGGTGGTGCGCGTCCTCAAAGGCCACCGTTCACCCGCCATCATCTTGCAAAACCACGGCGTCTTCACCGTCGGCAAAACGCCCAAAGACGCTGTGAAAGCCGCCATCATGTGCGAGGACGTCGCCAGAACAAGCTTTCTAGCCGTCCAACTCGGCACGCCCGAGCCCGTGTCGGAACAAGATATTGCCAAGCTTCACGAGCGTTATACAAACGTTTACGGACAGTAGAGGCAGTGATGAGTGGTGAGTGGTTAGTTTTTCTAATCACTAGCCACTTACTACTACCCATCGCCTAAAGGAGGCCCATGAAAGAACTCACCCATCCCGATATTTGGTTTGTCTGTGGTTCGCAGCATCTCTACGGGGCGGAGCTGTTGCGGCAGGTTGAGAGCAACGCTCGAGCCGTCGCCAACGCTCTAAACGACGCGGACGCTGTACCTTTGCCCGTTGTTTTCAAGGGCCTGCTCACCACGGCGGACGAGATTCGTAGGCTAATGCTCGAGGCCAACGCCGACCCGACTTGCGCCGGGCTGGTGTTATGGATGCACACGTTTTCGCCCTCGAGGATGTGGATTGGCGGCCTGTCCGTCCTCACCAAACCCTTTTGCCACCTCCACACTCAGTACAACCGCGAACTGCCCTGGGAAAGTATCGACATGGACTTTATGAACCTCAACCAGGCGGCGCACGGCGACCGTGAGGCGGGGTTCTTGCACACTCGCATGGGGCTAAAGCGCAAGGTGGTCGTCGGGCACTACAGCGACCCCGAGGTGCAAGAACGACTCGGCACCTGGGCAAGAGTCGCGCACGCCTGGTTTGATTTACAAGGCGCGAAGTTTGCCCGCTTCGGCGACAACATGCGAGAGGTCGCGGTGACCGAGGGCGACAAGGTCGCGGCGGAGATGCGCTTCGGGTTTTCGGTCAACGGCTACGGCGTGGGGGATTTGGTCGCGCGGATTGAGGCCGTAGACGACGCGGCAGTAACCAAGCTCGTCGAGGAATATAACGAGCTTTATGAGGTCGCCGAAAATCTGCAAAAGGACGGCGAGCGTCACGCCTCTTTACGCGACGGGGCGCGGCAGGAGTTGGGGCTGCGGGCGTTTCTCGAGGACGGGCATTTCAAAGGCTTTACCACCACTTTTGAGAACTTGCACGGCCTCACCCAACTCCCCGGCCTCGCCGTGCAGCGACTGATGGCCGACGGCTACGGCTTCGGCGCGGAGGGCGACTGGAAAACGGCGGCGCTGCTGCGCGCGCTCAAGGTGATGGGGCAGGGCTTGACGGGCGGCACCTCGTTTATGGAGGACTACACCTATCATTTGGAACCCGGTAACCTTCAGGTCTTGGGCGCGCACATGCTGGAAGTCTGCCCGAGCATCGCGGCGGGCAAGCCGAGGCTCGAGCTTCATCCCCTGGGCATCGGCGGCAAAGACGACCCGGTGCGCTTGGTGTTTGGCGCGCCGCCCGGTCCCGCCGTCAACGTCTCGCTCATCGACATGGGTAACCGCTTTCGCTTGATTGTCAACGAGGTGACCGCCGTTGAACATCCAGACCTGCCGAACTTGCCGGTGGCGAGGGCCGTCTGGGAGTGCCAGCCCGACTTCAAGACCGCAATCGCCGCCTGGATTTATGCGGGCGGGGCGCACCACACGGTTTATAGCTATCCGGTGAGGAGCGAATTCATAGAAGATTTTGCGGAGATGGCCGGGGTCGAACTCGTCGTCATTGACAAAGACACCGAACTGCGCGAGCTGAAAAACGAGCTGCGGCAGAATGACCTTTATTACGCGCTGGCGCAGGGGCTGAGAGGGTGAGGGGTGGTATAGCCGCGCCTTATTCAAATCGTTCGGCGTGACGTAGGCTCGAGCCTCAACGCGAAGGATAAGCGACACTCGAGGCGTTGTGAAATCTCCAGTGAAGGAGGGTCGCGCTGTCCCGCCCTTTATCCTCATGAACGCGCTCGAGTAGTGTTCTGATAGCCTTTTCAGCGCCGTTACCCATGATGATGTCGGCGAGGGCTCGAGCCTCCTCAAAAGGCCGCGCGCCAAACTCTAATAGTCCATCGGTGACGAGGAGGAGATGGTTGAGCCCGCCTCTGAGTTCGCGCACGCCCGTGGTGTAAGCGGGTACGGGAAGGCTGAACGTATTCACCCGCCCCACCCACTCGAAAAACTGCCGCTGGTTGAGCGCGTATTGGCCGAGCTTGATGAGGTCGGGGTGCAGGAGGTAGAGCACGCAGTCGCCGACGGACAGCCACCACACGAAACCGCCCTTTTGCACGCAGACGAGCAGGGCTGTTTCACCCGCTATTCTCCTACATGCCTTTTTGAAAGCGGGGGAGGAGAGGGCTTTTAGCAGCATCTCTTGAATTTCGCTAAACGCGGTTTCTATGGGTTGAGCCAAAAGGTCCAGCAGTTGGGTTTCTTGACTCTGGATAAGCTCGAGCACCGCCTCCGCGCTCTCACTCCCGGCGTGCGCGTCGAGAAGCGCGGCGAACGTCCAATCCTGTTCGGGGTCGCGCCAGACGAGCGCGGCGTCCTCGTTTTTATGCGCGCCCGCCGCCCGGTTCCCGCCGTAGCGACCTATCACGACGTCGTGAAGAGAAACAACGGAAGGTTCGCCAAGAAACGCTTCTTGACTACCTGACCACAGGAACGACGCGCGCCCCTCCACCCCTTTACACCGCCCACTGGTACTGCGGCTCCCACAGAGGCTCCACCTCGAGTCCTAACTCCCGCGCCGCGTGGAGCGGCCAGTAGGGGTCGCGCAGGAGTTCGCGCCCTAGCAAGACCACATCGGCCTCGCCCTCGCGGATGATGCGGTCGGCCTGGGCGGCCTCGGTAATCAGCCCGACCGCGCCCGTGGGGACGCCCGCCTCACGCTTGACTTGCGCGGCAAAAGGAAGTTGATAGCCGGGACCCACCGGGATGTCTACACCGGGCACCGCGCCGCCCGACGAGCAGTCGATGAGGTCGACGCCGCGCGCTTTGAGGAGGCGTGCCAGCGCCACGGAATCGTCAACCGTCCAACCGCCTTTCGTCCAGTCGGACGCGGAGATGCGGACGAACAGCGGCAGGTCTTGGGGCCAGACTGCGCGGACGGCGTCGGTGACCTCGAGCACCAACCTCACGCGATTTTCAAAGGAGCCGCCGTAACGGTCGGCGCGTTTGTTGACCAGCGGCGACAAAAAGGAGTGGAGCAAGTAGCCGTGGGCGGCGTGGAGTTCGGCCACCTTAAAACCAGCCTTTAATGCCCGCCCCGCCGCATCGGCAAACGCCTCCACAATCTCCCCAAGCTCCTCTTCTCCCAGCGCGGTGGGCTGAGGATAAGCGTCCACAAAAGGCTCCGCGCTCGGCCCGACCACGGGCCAGCCGCCCTCGTCGGGAGGCACCGTACCGCGCCCCTCGGCCCAGGGGCGGTGGGTGCTGGCCTTGCGCCCCGCGTGCGCGAGTTGGATGCCGGGCACCGCGCCGTGCTCGCTCACAAAACGCGTGACGCGACTTAAAAAATCTATGTGTTCGTCTTTCCAGATGCCTAAATCCTGCGGGCTGATGCGCCCCCTCGCCTCGACCGCGGCGGCCTCGCTCAAAACGAGCCCCGCGCCGCCGACGGCCCTCGAGCCCAAATGCACGAGGTGCCAGTCGTTCGCAAACCCGTCGTCTGACGAATACTGGCACATGGGCGAAACGGCGACGCGGTTGCGCAAGGTGACGCCGCGCAGGGTGAGCGGGCTAAAAAGGTGCGTGTCCATAGACTCTTGTACCGCACAAGGTTTGGAGGTTTCGTTTCCTATGTGTCGGAGAGAAGTGATGAGTGGTTAGTGACTAGTGATCAGAAAAACTAACCACTCATCACTCACCACTAGCCACTATTTGAGAAGCGTCTGAATCACGCTGCCGCGCAGCAGGCCGCGGTAGACGCCCTCGACGTGGACGCTTTTGGCCTCGACTTGCATCGTCGGGAAAAACGGGTTGTGCGGGCGCAGCACGCGCCATTGGGGGGCGCTCTCCGACCACTCGAGATACTTCAGGGTCACGTCGTCCTCGAGCCGCACCGCGCAGATTTCGCCGGGGCGGGGTGGGGCGTCTTTGTCCAAAAGCACCAGGTCGCCATCCTGAATAAGGTCGGCCATCGAGTCGCCGCGCACCTGGAGCGCGAAATAGCCCGCGTCACCCGAGAGCGCCAGGTAGCCGTCGGCTGATTCGATGGCCTCGCTCAGCGCGCCCGCCGGGATGTCGCCGACGACGGGCACGCCGGTACGGAAGCCCAAAAGCTCGAGCTGCGGCGAGCGTCCTGTTCCGCGGCTCTGGAACCTCACGTAACCCTTTGTGGCGAGCGCCTCTAGGTGCTGGCGCAGGGTGGTGTAGTGGAGACCTAAGTCTCGAGCTAACTCCGAAAGCTGCGGAAGCTCGCCCTGCCGCCTCACCCGCTGCAACTTGCGGAGGATTTTGGCCTGTTGGGGGGAGAGAGGACGGGGTTTCATGGCTCCTACTGTACCCTAAAAGCTGGGGTACACCAAGGGGCTCACGAAGGTGCGTTTTGCAGAGGCTTAATTGCCTAGAGCGTAGAAGTACCGAGTTAAAAGTGGAGAGTAGGGTCAAAAACTCTTTTTTGCGCTTCTTGTTGCTCGAGCCGAGAAAGCTTTTTGGTCTGGGTCTGCGGGAACGCCTACTCACCGGAGCGGATGTCCTCTAACGTTCTCCTTTGAAAATTCACGTCCGAAAAGGTCGCGGTGCAGCCCTCACCCGTGGGCGACTGCGCCAAAAAGCCCACGCTGGGGTTTGCGCTCGCCGAAAGTGAGAAGTGGCGGATGAGTTCCCACTGCTCCCCCGTGTCCGACGCGTGAAACGCGTAGGCCCGGCCCAACCGGGCGACGCGGAGGTAGACGGGGCCGGGTTTCGTCATGGCGTTGGCGTCGTCTGACAACGTTTTGGTCACGACCGAGACGATGGTCGGCTCTCCCTGCGGGGAACGCTCAAAACAGAGCTTGGCCCAGCTCGAGTCGTCCTCAAAAATGAGGAGCACACCCGCGTCAAAGGTGGCCTTAAAGTCAACTGCTACCTTCGCGCTCAGCACGAAATCTCCCTCCGTTCCGAAGAGGAGCGCGGGCGCGTCCCGGCGTGGGGGTTTGCCGCCTGGGTCACAAAAAAGGTCGGTTTCTCGGCCCGCCGTCAGCGTGAGCTCTGCACCGTCCACGCGCCAGTCGGCGGGGTCGCCGAGCCAGGTTAAGGGTGCGGGAAGTGTAGGTAGCGTGATGGGTTCCATGTGGTCTCCTTTAGAGGCTCGAGCCGTCCCCCTTGCCAAGATACACGCCGTGAGCGCCCCGTTCCCAACCCTCGAGGGCTCGGTGGGATGCGCGGGGCCAGTTCTTAACACGCGTCACGGTCTCCACCCAGGTCTGTACGCCGCTCGTCGCGTCCGCCGCCTCGACGCTGCACGCGCCCACCGCGGTCGCCATCGTGGTCGCCTCCTCGGGTCCCGAACCGCGCAGCAGCGCCGCGAGAAACCCCGCAAAGGTCGCGTCGCCCGCGCCGACGGTGCCTTTTGGCGTCGTTTCGAACACGGGTGACCAAAGCTCGCGGTTCGCCCAGCTTTCTGGTGTAGGCGCTACATGGCCCAACTTAGAAAGCCGCGCTTCGTCCCCCGTCCTAATGTAAAAACCGTCTTCACCCAGCTTAAACCCCACCACGCCCGCGCCGAGCTCCAGCACCCGCTTAGCTAAGTCGCCAAGAAAGGGGGCAGGCATGGGCTCGAGGGGTTTTAGGAAATGTGTGGGCTCGAGCATAAACAGCGTCTCGTCTAAGCTGGGCAAAAAAACATCCACAAACGGCAACACCCGCGCCAAGAACGCCCCCCAGTCCACCCGCCCCGAGGCTGCTTTGGGGTCGGGCAGCGTCATGTCGAGCGCGGTGGTGACGCCCGATGCTTTTACTTTTTCGAATAATTTTGCCAAACCCTCGCCCCCATCCTCGTAAAAACGTTTCATCAGGGGCGGATAGCCGAAGTAGAAAATTTTGGCCGCCTCGACCACTTTTAAGTCAATATCGGAAGGGGCGAACAGGGCGTTGGGACCGGGATAGTGCAAAAATGAGCGGTCGGTGTCGGGCGGACTTATCACGAGCGTGTAGGAGGTGCTTTCCTCGCCCGTTTGGAGCGTATCGGCGGCGTCCGGCGCGTGCGCCGTGAGGAGCGCCCGTAGAGTCTCCCCGAACGCGTCGCGCCCGATTCGGCCCATCAGCTTGGTACGGACGCCCAGCTTGAGAAGGCTCAAGCCCACGTTGGACACCCCGCCCCCCGCCGCGAAGCTCGCCGCGCCCACCTCGGTCAGCGTGCCGGGGCGAAGCGCAACGGGACCGGGGAGCGCGGGGATGATATCTAAGCAGAGGTGTCCAGCGACGACGACTTCAGGCATAAGTGGTGAGTAGTGAGTGACGAGGGGTCAGTTTTTCTAACCACTAGCCACTCACCACTGTTCCTCCTACTGTCAGCATAAACCGTTTGTAACACAGGGACTTCTTGGTGGGGCTTCTTGACAGAGATTTGTCGCCGTTCTAAGCTCGAGCAGCACGCGTAAGGAAAACTAAGAAGAGTGTAGGAGGCTCCTTTGATACGGTACGGCGCACACGCATTTGTCTGGATTGGTGACTGGACGCTCTCGTCGGGAAACCACGCGATAGAGCAGGCGGGGGAGACGGGCTTTGACTTTATCGAAATCCCTCTCCTGAAACCGAAAAGCTTCGACGCGAAAGCGCACCGCGAGGCGCTTCAAAACGTGGGTATCGGCGCGACTTGTTCGCTCGTCCTGCCTAAAGACGTACACATGCCCGCGCATCCCGAAAAGGCCAAGGCGTTTTTGACGGGGGCGCTCGAGCAGGTCGAGGCCCTGGGCAGCACCTATTTGGGCGGCTGCCTCGCTTATTCTTTGGGGACGCTCACAGGATATCCGCCCACTGAAGAGGAGCGGGACACGGTGGTTGGGGTGTTGGGCGAGGTCGCGGAGGACGCCCGTGCGCGCGGGATTACGCTGGCGCTCGAGGCCTGCAACCGTTACGAGACCTACCTCTACAACACGCTCGCCGACACCCGCGACACTATTCTGGCTGTGGGCGCAGACAACCTCAAGCTCCACGCCGACACCTATCACATGAATATCGAGGAGGAGGGCTTTTACACCCCTTTTATAGAGACGGCGGACGTGCTCGACTACGTTCACATGAGCGAGAGCCACCGCGGGCTCGTCGGCAGCGGCACGGTGAAGTGGGATGAGGTTTGGCGCGGGCTCAAAGATGCGGGGTTTGGGGGAAGCTTAGTATTGGAGTCCTTTGCCGCCATCAACCCCGACTTGGCCGCGGCCACCTGCTTGTGGCGGCCTCCCAACCAGTCGTCGGCGGTGCTGGCGGGGGAGGGGCTAAAGTTTTTGAAAGAGGGCGCGGCGGCGCACGGTTTGGCGTAAAGCGTCTGGTGTAGAGAAGAGCCTAAAAAACGAGCAGGCTCGAGTTTAGACTCGAGCCTGGTACTTCAATGCTTCCATCAGTTCATCCACTATCTTGTCCGTATCGCCGCGCCCCGCCGCGGTAGCGACGTGGTCGCGGATGTGCGCTTTTAAGACCTTATCGCCCACTTTGCTCAGCGCGCCCTGCACCGCCTTGACTTGCTTGAGCACGTCCACGCAGTAGACGCTCTCGTCCTCGAGCATCCGCAACACGCCCTCCAAGTGTCCCTTGGCGCTCTTGAGTCTCAAAATGGCGTCGCGGCGCGTGTCGGGGTCTAGGTGCAAGCATGTTGTGGATAGTGATGTGGCGGCTGGTGCGGCGTCCACTAGACCCGTTATCTAAAGCGCGCGCTGCGTGTCGAGCGTGGCGCGGTAGCCTTCGTCCTCGACGGCGCTAATGAGAACTTGCACGTCCGCCGAGCCCTCGACGAAAGCGTGCCCCTTTTCCAAATCCACCGTCGCGTTACGGACGCCCGGCACCTTCTCGAGCGCCCCCTTGACCGCGCTCTGGCAGTGGTCACAGGTCATCCCCTCAACGTTGAGTTCTATTTTGCGTTCGGCCATAATGGTCTCCATCCTTTGTGGGTTTTGCACCCCAGGTGGGGTGGGCAAGCACCACAATAGAGCGCAGTGCCTTTTGCGTCAAGTTATTATGAACATATGTGGGTTGAAGCTGAGTCATTAAACACGGCATCTAATCTGCTTGACGCAACTTGAGAGACTTGTTGTGCTTTAACCATTGGTCCCACCAGGGGTGGGGTACAAGAAGATGATACCTCCAGAACGGAGTTTGAACTTGAAGCACATACAAACCAGCGTCGGGGGCATGACCTGCGCGAACCGCTCCGTGCGCGTCGAGCGGACGCTGGGAAAGCTCGAGGGCGTCTCAAACGCGGGCGTCAACTTGGCAACGGAGCGCGCGTGCGAGGGTACACTGGCTTTTTATGACAAAAACGTTACAGACACCACGCCTCACCCTCGTTCAAACCCCGCTGCGGGTTCTGAAAAGGCGGCTCGAGCAGGAGAGCTTCACCGATGTTCTAAGCATAGAGGGTAAAAGTGTACAAGTCACCTTCCCTCCCGAATGGCCCGGTGACGCCCTCGTTCTTTTTCCCCGAACGGTTGCCGCGCTCGAGGCGAATCCCGAAACGGACGACTGGAGCGTGATGGTGCTCGAGCGCGCCACGGGCGTGGCGGTGGGCCAGATGGGATTCAAGGAACCGCCCGACGAGAAGGGTCGCGTCGAAATCGGGTACGGGATTAACGCCTCTTATGAGGGGCGCGGCTGCGCGACGGAAGGGGTGAAAGCGCTCATTCTTTGGGCCTCTAAGCAACCTCGAGTGGAACACGTTGTGGCGGAATGTCTGATAATCTTGGGTCCCTGCGGGTGCTCGAGAAGGTAGGATTCGAGCGCACGGGTGAACGTCAGGACGAAGAAGGCTTACTCATTCTCTGGCAGTATCCAAAACAGCTTTTGTAACACCGCGCTGAACATGGAAAGCTGAACGGCGCGTTAAGAATGCGGCAGGAATGCAGCGCCCAAACACATAAACCCCGCTACCTTTGGTGCTAGCATAACTATACACGTTCACGTTACCCTCGCCTCTCACCAAACACGCCACAAAGGAGAAGGATGAAAGCTACGACACTGGGTGATTTACGCGCCACCGCCTGGGCCAACAAAGCGGGACGCACCGTTAAGCAAGAACTCCGCGACAACCTCATCTGCCGTCTCAAGGAAAACCGCCCTATCTTTCCGGGCATCGTCGGTTACGAGGGAAGCGTCACGCCGCAAATCGTCAACGCGGTGCTGAGCCGCCATAATTTTATTTTGCTGGGCCTGCGGGGTCAGGCCAAAACGCGCATTTTACGTCAACTGACCGAATTATTGGATGACGAAATTCCCATCGTCGCGGGCAGCGAACTCAACGACGACCCCTTCAACCCCGTGAGCGCCGACGCGGTGCAGCGGGTGGCCGAGGAGGGCGACGCCACGCCGATTGACTGGCTCCCCAGAGAGGCACGCTACGTCGAAAAACTCGCCACGCCCGACGTGACGGTGGCCGACATCATCGGCGACATCGATCCCATCAAGGCGGCGCGCTTGGGCACGCAGTTGGGCGACCCCAGAAGCGTCCACTACGGCCTCCTGCCTAGAGCCAACCGCGGCATCTTTTCGATGAACGAGCTTCCCGACCTCTCGGGCAAGGTGCAAGTCGCGCTGTTTAACATCATGCAAGAGGGCGACGTGCAGATTAAGGGCTACCCCATCAGGCTCGAGCTTGACGTGATGCTCGTGTTCTCGGCCAACCCCGAAGACTACACAGCGCGCGGCAAAATCATCACACCTCTAAAAGACCGCGTCGGTTCCGAAATCCGCACGCACTACCCCACGACGGTCGAAGAGGGCATGGCGATCACCCAACAAGAGGCCTGGGCGGAGCGCGAGGGCGAAGTGAAAATCCCCTCTTATGTGGCCGAAATCGTCGAGGAAGTGGCGTTTCAGGCGCGTGACGATTCACGCGTAGACAAGCACTCCGGCGTCTCGCAGCGTTTGCCCATCTCTTTGATGGAAAACGTCGTCTCCAACGCCGAGCAGCGCGCCTACAGTTTGGGCGAAAGCACCCCAATCGTGCGCGTGACCGACCTCTATGCGGGGCTTTCGGCGGTCACGGGTAAGTTGGAACTCGAGTACGAAGGCGAACTCAAGGGCGGCGAGTCGGTCGCCAAGGACATCGTGCGCCGCGCCATCGGCCAGGTGTTCGGGCGTCGCGGCGTCAACCTCAACACGGGCGACGTGGTGGACTATTTCGAGAACGATAACTCGCTCAAAGTCCCCGACACGCTCAAGACTGAACAGCTTCCCGAGGTCCTGTTCAAGGTTCCGGGTTTGCGCGGCGCAGCGCAAGCGCTCGCCGAGGGCCGCGGTGCCGACGACTTGGCCGCCGCCGCCGAGTTTGTGTTGGAGGGCCTCTACGCCCGCAAGCAGGTCGCGCGCAGCGAGGAGCGCGGTTATACCGCCGCCGAGCCCGACATGAATCAGGTGACCCGGAGACGCTGGAACTAAGGGCTGGGGGTATCATCCCGTTATAGAGGGATGATACCCGCCCCGCCACATATCCGAAGTCAAAGGTTGGATGCAAAATGTGCGACCTCCGACTTTAGCCTCTTTTCAAAGCTTTTTTAGGAGGCCCATGCCTACCACCCGCTATTCTAAATATGAATCCACCCTAGACGATTTGGACATGTCGGAACTGATGAAGATGATTCAGGACCGCATTTTAGAGTCGGGCTTCGGGCGTAACCCCTACGACCCCGACCCTAACTATCAGCAGACGATGCAAGACCTCTACGACGCCATCGCCGAGGCCTTGATTAACAACGAACTCGTCTCCGAAGAGATGATCGAAAACGCGATGAATGCCGAGGATTGGATGCAGTCTGAACTTGGCGAGACGGTCAAGGAGTTGGCGCAGCGGCTCGAGCAAGAAGGTTACCTCAAGCCCCAGGGCGGCGAGGAGGGCAACGACCCCAACCAGCCGGGTCAGGGCGGCGGCATGGGTCCCGACCAGGACCCCGGCAAGGCCAAATTCGAACTCACCAACAAGGCGATTGACTTTTTGGGATACCGCACGCTTCGAGATGTGCTGGGCGGCGCGGGCAAGTCGAGCATCGGCGCGCACGACACCAAGTTTCAGACGACGGGCGTCGAAGCCAGCGCCGAGTCCAAGCCTTATGAGTTTGGCGACACGATGAATCTCAACGTGTCCGAAACGTTTAAGAACGCGGCGGGTCACGGGTTTGATGACGGTAAGCTCTCGCTCGACTATGGCGACCTGGAAGTGATGCAGACCGAGTACAATTCGTCGGCGGCGACGGTGGTCATGCTCGACTGCTCGCACTCGATGATTCTTTACGGCGAGGACCGCTTCACCCCCGCCAAGCAAGTCGCGCTGGCGCTGGCGCACCTTATCCGCACCCAGTACCGCGGCGACACCATCAAGTTCGTGCTCTTCCACAATTCCGCTGAGGAAATTCCTCTGGAAAAGCTCGCGCAGGCGCAGGTGGGGCCGTACCACACCAACACCGCCGAGGGCTTGCGGCTGGCCCAAAAGCTTCTCAAGCGGCAGAACAAGGACATGAAGCAAATCGTGATGATTACCGACGGCAAGCCCTCGGCCATCACCCTGCCCAACGGGCGCGTCTACAAGAACGCTTACGGTTTAGACCCCGTGGTGTTGGGCGAGACGCTGCGCGAGGTCGGCTCTTGTCGCCGCGCGGGCATCCAGGTCAACACCTTTATGCTGGCGCGCGACCCCGAACTCATGGCCTTTGTGCAGCGCGTGTCGGCGATGACGCAAGGCAAGGCCTACTTCACCACGCCCCACACCATCGGGCGCTACGTGCTGATGGACTTTCAGTCGCGGCGCACGAAGATGGTTAACTAAGCGTCGGATAGTAGCTCCCTGATGCGCCATAAACAAACAAGGGGTTGCAACCCCTTGTTCAAGTGATGTGAGGCAGCCTTCGGGCTGCTTTTTTGTTTGGGTTCGTCAGAATGAACGCGGCTTTCCTCCCTTCTCACCCATTCTGGATTCCAGGACGCTAGGCTCGAGCCGCGTCACCATAAAGAAGTTGAGAAAGGAAGCAAAATGAAAATGTACAAATGGCTAAGCCTTTTCACCCTTACATTGTTGATGTTGGGAGCCGCCACAGCGCAAAACACAGCGCAGAATACGGGCGATTTTCGCATCTCCGTCTCCGGCAGCGGCACCGTCTACGGCGAGCCGGATGTGGCGCTGCTCGAGCTTGGCGTCGACGTCACCAACGAAGACTTGAACGCGGCGAGTAGCGAGGCAAACGAGACGATGACGCGCGTTAGGGACGCGCTACTTGCCGCGGGCGTAGACGCAAAGGATATCAGGACGCTCACCTTTAATATCTGGCGCGAACAGCTCTACGCGTACGACTCGAGCCCGCGTAGCGAACCCGCCACGCCCTTTTATCACGTGACGAACGTCGTGCAGGTCACGGTGCGCGAGGTTGGACGGGCGGGTGAGGTGTTGAGCAGCGCGGTTGACGCGGGGGCGAACGTGGTCAACGGCGTCCAGTACACCTTTTCTGATGCAGACACGCTCGAGCGCCAAGCGCGCGAACTCGCCTTTACGGACGCGCAGAGTAAAGCGCAGCAACTCGCCTCGCTCGCAGGCGCAACCTTGGGTCCCGCGGTGAGCATCAGCGAGAGCGGGTCTGGTGGCGAACCCTTTTATAACCGCGGCGTAATGGCGACGGCGGACTCAATGGGCGAGGCTCCCGTGTCGGGCGGGCAGTTGGCGGTGACCGTGACCGTGTCGGCGCGTTTTCTTTTGTACGGGCAAGAGCAGTAAAGGCTATATGCTACCGTAGCGTGTGCCTGAGCATGTCTACTGCCTTCCCGCCGACGCCCTGCCGGAGCCGCAGCGTGACGTCTTGCCGCTTTCACAGGAGCTTTACAGACGCCTCGCTACAGAAGGGCAGTTTTTGCCCCGTGCGGACGTCGAGGAGGACCCGCGCTGGCGGCAGATTATCCCCTACGCGGTGCTCGAGCGCGCTGGCAGCGTGTTTTTAGTCAAACGCCTCAAGGCGGGCACCGAGGCGCGGCTCCACGAACGGCTCTCCATCGGGATCGGCGGCCACATCAACCCGCTTGATCACGTGAACGCGCGCGACGTGCTCGAGGGCGCGCTGACGAGGGAGCTGCGCGAAGAACTCCATATCCGCGCTTTTTTTGCCGAGGCGGTGGGGCTGATTCACACCGCCGAAACATTAGTTGACAGGGTTCATACTGGCGTCCTGTACCGCGTGCGCGCCCCTGGCGACATAGAGGTTCGGGAAACGCACAAGCTCTCCGGCGGCTTTGTCCCCTGGGCCGAGGTGGCTGAGGAGAGGGTCAAGCTCGAGGGTTGGTCGCAACTGGCGCTGCGTTTTCTCGAGCCCTCTCCGGCATCTCCGCCTGCCATCACTTAGCCGGGTCAACGCTGAACAGGCGGATAGTAAACAGGTGAACGCTAAGATGACGTTTGTACTCAACTACCTGGTACAGCCAGCTCTTACCGGCGAGGAGGCTTTGTTTTATCCTACTTCAGGAGCAGCGAAGAGGGCAGCAGAGGAGAGTCGCTAACGGGGGGTAAAAGTTAGCGGCTCTTTTTTGTTTATAGATTTATTGGTGGTCGGGAGAGTTTTCACCCGCTTTTGCGTCTCACCCGCACGGGCACCCAAATCGGCCCCCAAATCTGCTGTGAACTTTCGAACATTTTGTGGCTTTTCGGTCTTTTTGTGGACTCCGTAGGCTTCTCTTCCTATCCTGACGGCGGAATCGAGTAGGGTGGGGGGCATGAACATGCTCCTTTTTTCTCTCGTTTTGGTGTGTGCAGGGGATGCTGGCGCACCGTCGGCATCCCCCGTGGTCGTTCCGGAGACGTGGCGGGAGTTGGCGAGATGAGCGACGGCTCTACCGAAGTCTTGCGTCCGTCGGGCGCGTCCAGCCGCGTCCGCGCCCTCGAGGCCCACTTGGCCGCGCTCTACGGTTCGTCGGACCGGGTGAGGCTGCTCGAGTCCCTCCTTGACGCCTTTGACAATACGTTGGTCGTCACCGACCCGAACACGCCGGACAACCCCATCATCTACATCAACCGCGGCTTCGAAAAGCTCACGGGCTACGCCCCGGAGGAGGTGATGGGGCGCAACTGCCGCTTTTTGCAAGGCGAAGACCGCGACCAGCCCGCGGTTGCAAAACTCCGCGAGGCGGTCGAAAAGGGTCACGCGGTGCAGGTGGAGCTGCGCAACTACCGCAAGGACGGCTCGCTGTTTTATAACGAGCTTTACCTTTCGCCCGTACACGACGACGAGGGAAAGCCCGTGCTCTTCTTGGGCGTCCAGAACGACGTTACAGAACGCGTAGAAGCCTTGGAGGAGCTGCGCCGCGCGCGTGATGGGCTCGAGGCGCGCGTCAAGGAGCGCACGCGGGAGCTTAATACCTCCAACGAGAGTCTGGAGCACGAGGTCGGCGAGCGGCGGCGGGCGGAAAAGGAGGTGCGCGCCTCTGAAGAGCGGCTGCAAGACGTGCTCGACCACCTCCTCACCTTTGTGGCGGTGCTGAGCCCGGAGGGCAGGCTGCGCTACGTGAACCACACCGCGCTCTCCGCCTCGGACGTCACGCTGGACGAGGTTCTGGGCGAGCCTTTCGCTGAGACGCCTTGGTGGCGGCACGACCCGGCGGCGCAGGCGAGGCTGCGCCGGGCGCTCCAGAGGGCCGCCTCGGGCGAGACGCTGCGTTTTGACGCGCGGGTGTGGGTGGGCGAGGGCCGAGAAGCGACCCTGGACTTTATGCTCGCGCCCATGACCGACGAGGCGGGCCGCGTCACGCGCCTCACCGCGTCGGCGGTGGACATTACCGAGCGTAAACGCGCCGAGGGGGCGCTTTCGGAGTCGCAACGTTTTTTGCGCTCGACCTTAGACGCGCTGGGCGCGCACATCGCGGTGTTGGACGAAGAAGGCACCATCATCGCCACCAACGCGGCCTGGCGGCGTTTTGCGGAAGAGAACGGCGGCAACCCGGACGACCTGGGCACGAACTATCTGGCGGTGTGCGGGGTGTCACCGGACGCCGATACAAAACCTGCAGAAGATGTCACACAGGACACTGCACAAGACACTGCACAGGACACCATAGTAAGTTCGAACGAAGGTCTGGACGTGGCGGCGGGCATCCGGGCGGTGATAGGGGGCGAAAGGGACGCTTTCAGGCTCGAGTACCCCTGCCACTCCCCCACCCAGAAGCGCTGGTTCGCGCTCACCGTGAGCCGCTTTTCCGGCCCCGGCCCGGTGCGGGTGGTGGTCGCGCACGAGAACATTTCTGAACGCAAACTCGCCGAGGAGGCGCTGCAAGAGGCGACCGAGCGGCTCAGGCTCTTGGTCGAGAGCGCCAAAGAGTACGCCATTATCATGACCGATACCGAGGGGCGGGTGCTCGAGTGGAACCCCGGCGCGGAGCGGATCATAGGCTACGCGCAAGAGGAGGTGCTGGGCGCCAAGGCCGACCTCATCTTTACCCCCGAAGACCGTGCGGCGGGCGCGCCCGAGCGCGAGCTGCTCGAGGCCGAGGCCACAGGCGAGGCCAAGGACCAGCGCTGGCACCTCAAAAAGGACGGCGCGCGCTTTTTCGCCGACGGCGTGATGACCGCCTTGCGCGACGACGCGGGGAATTTACGCGGTTTCGCCAAGGTGCTGCGCGACTCCACCGAGCGCGAACTCGCGGAGGAGGCGCTGCGAAAGTCCGAAGAGCGTTACCGCACGCTCTTTAACACCATCGACGAGGGTTTTTCCGTTATAGAAATGATCTACGGCGCGGACGGCGAACCGAAAGATTACCGCTTTCTGGAGACGAACCCGGCGTTCGAGAAGCAGACGGGCCTGACGGACGCAGCGGGCAAAACGGTGCGCGAGCTCGTGCCGGGCATCGAGCGACACTGGGTCGAGCGCTACAACAAAGTTGCCACGACCGGCGAGCCGCTACGTTTTGAAGGTGAGTCGGAGGTGATGGGGCGCTCTTTTGACGTCTACGCCGCCCCCGTGGGTAACAGAGAGAATCGCAGGGTCGCGCTGGTTTTTACCGACGTGACCGAACGTAAAATGGCCGAGACGGCCTTACGCGAGTCCGAGGCGCGCTTCCGGGGCACCTTTGAAAATGCGGCGGTGGGCATCGGTCACGTCGGGATGGGCGGCGAGTGGCTGCGCGTGAATGAGACGCTCTGTAAAATTACCGGCTACAGCAAAGATGAACTCCTAAAGATGACCTTTCAAGACCTTACCCACCCGGACGACTTAGACGCCGATGTGGTGAGATTCGCAGAGCTTATGAAGGGTGAAATAGACTCCTACACGATGGAGAAGCGCTACTTCCACTCCGACGGGCACATCGTCTGGATAGACCTCACCGCCGCGTTGCAGCGCGACCCGGCGGGCGAGCCGGAATACTGCATCTCGGTGGTCGAGGACATCTCAAAGCGCAAGGAGGCCGAAAGGGAGCGCTTGAGGTTGTTGGAACTCGAGCGCTCCGCCCGCGACGAGGCCGAAAGGGCGGGCCAACGCCTCACCTTTTTGGCCGAGGCGAGTACGCTTTTGGCCTCGTCTTTGGACTACGAAGAAACGCTCGCCAACGTGGCGAAGCTCGCCGTGCCGGGCGTGGCCGACTGGTGTACGGTGGACCTGGTGAACGACGAGGGGCGGCTCGAGCGCCTGGCGGTAGCGCACAAAGACCCGGACAAGGTCTCTTGGGCGCTCGAGCTCAACCGCCGCTACCCTCCCGCGCCCCATACCCCCGGCGGCTTTTACGAGGTGCTGCGCACGGGTAAAGCGGTGCTCCGCCCGGAGGTCCCGGACGCGCTCCTCAAAGCCGCCGCCCACGACGACGCGCACCTGGACCTGCTCCGGGCGGTGGGCTTTCGCTCGATGATGGTCGTGCCGCTCAACGTCCACGATAAGACCCTGGGCGTCCTCCTGTTCGTGTCGGCGGAAGGGGGGCGGCGCTACACCGAGGTTGACTTGGCGCTGGCCGAGGAGCTGGGCCGCCGCGCCGCCATCGCCGTGGAGAACGCGCTCCTTTACGCGCAGGCGCAGGAGCTAAACGAGGCCCTGGAGGAGCGCGTCGCGCAGCGTACCGCGCAACTGGAGAGCGCCAACAAAGAGCTGGAAGCTTTTTCCTATTCGGTGAGTCACGACCTGCGCGCGCCGCTGCGCGGCATCGACGGCTTTTCGCAGGCGCTGCTAGAAGACTATAGCGAGGGTCTGGACGAGACCGCGCGGCATTATCTGGGGCGCGTGCGCGCGGGCGCGCAGCGCATGGGCGAACTTATCGACGACCTGCTCCTCTTGTCGCGCCTCTCGAGGAGCGAGATGAAGCGGCAGGCGGTGGATTTGAGCGCCATCGTTGAAGAAGTTGCCCAAAGGCTCGTGGAGCGCGACCCCAAACGCAAAGCGAGCTTCGACATCCAGAAAAACGTGACAGCCGAGGGCGACGCGCGGCTCCTCACCGTGGTGTTGGAGAACCTGCTCGAGAACGCCTGGAAGTTCACCTCGTGCGAGGCTGTCGCGCGTGTTCATTTTGGGGTGCAAGCGGGCGAAATTCCGGTATACTTTGTGCAGGACAACGGGGCGGGCTTTAACATGGCGTACGCGAACAAGCTTTTTACCGCCTTCCAGCGCCTCCACTCGCAAGGGGAGTTTGAGGGCACAGGCATCGGCTTGGCGACGGTGCAGCGCATCATCCACCGGCACGGGGGCAAGGTCTGGGCCGAGGGCGAGGTGGGGGCGGGCGCGACCTTTTTCTTTACGCTGGCCTGACCACGCGGGTTTTGGCCGCCGGATTTGATACGCGGGCCAAACCTCGCCCAACCTAAGGAGGAGTAAAGACGGATGACTCGAGAGGGTACCCATATCCTGCTGGTCGAAGACAACCAGGACGATATCGACCTGACTTTGCGCGCGCTTCGTCAGCACAAGCTGATTAGCGAGGTCGTGGTCGTGAAAGACGGCGCTGAGGCTCTGGACTACTTGTTCGCGCGCGGTTCCTACAAAAGTCGAAACCCCGAGGAGGTGCCCCAACTTGTGCTTTTGGACGTCAACCTGCCCAAGTTGAGCGGCTTAGAGGTGCTCAAGCAACTTAGACAGGACGCGCGCACCAAACTCCTGCCCGTGGTGATGCTGACGACCTCGCGCGAAGAGCGCGACGTGGCCGAGAGCTACGCCAACGGGGCCAACTCGTACGTGCAAAAACCCGTGGACTTCGCCGCTTTTACAGAGGCCGTGAGGCAATTGGGCGTCTACTGGCTCATGCTCAACGAAACGCCGTGGCACGCGCGGGTTTGACACCCCTACGCGCGCTCCTCATCGAAGACTCGGCGGACGACGCCGCTTTAATAGCGCTCGAGCTCCGCCGCGGCGGTTTCGCGCCCGTGACCAAACGCGTGGACACGGGCGAGGCGTTGCTGGACGCGCTCGCCGAGCCCTGGGACGTGATTCTGAGCGACCACGCCATGCCGTCTCTCGACGCGCTGGACGTGGTCAGGCTCCTGAATGAGCGCTCGCTGGACGCGCCCTGCATCGTCGTGTCGGGGACCATCGGCGAGGAGGCGGCGGTGTCCCTAATGCGGAGCGGCGCGGTCGATTATGTAAACAAGGGTAATTTGGGCCGCCTCGCGCCCGCCGTGAGCCGCGCGCTGCGCGAGGTCGAGATGCGCCGCGCCCGCCGCGCCGCCGAGGAGGCGCTGCGCAGGGCTTATGACGAGCTCGAGGCCCGCGTTACGGCGCGCACCGCCGAACTCTCCAAGGCGCGCCTCCGCTTGGTCGAGGTCCGCGAGGAGGAGCGCCGCCATTTCGCCAGGGAACTCCACGACCACGCGGTGCAGGGGCTCTTGGGCATCTCCTACGGCTTGGTCGAAATCCAGAAGCAGGCGGCCAGGCAGGGCGTAGACGGCGTGCTCAAAGAGATGTTGGAGGGTCAGCGCGACACGGTCCTGGACATCGTGAGCGGCCTCCGCGGCCTTATCCGCGGCTTGCGCCCCGCGGGTCTGGACGAGTTCGGCCTCAGCGTGACGCTGGAAAACTACGTCGCCTCGCTCGGTGACGGGCGGGGGGCCAAGCCCGTCATCTCGAGCGACGTCGAAACCGACGGGCTGGACTTGCCGCCAATGGTCTCGCTCTGCCTTTTCCGCGCCGCGCAAGAAGCTTTGCGCAACGCGCTTAGGCACGCGGGAGCGGACACCGTCATGCTGCGCCTGTGCGTCCAGGCGGGAGAGCCGGGCGCGCTCGAGCTGGCCGTCCAAGACGACGGGCGCGGCTTCACGGTGCCCGAGCGGTTGGGGGAGTTCGCCCAAAAGAATCACTTCGGCCTTATCGGCCTCGAGGAGCAGGTGACGATGGTGGGCGGCACCCTCACCGTGTTGTCAAAGCCCGACGCGGGCACCACTGTGAGCGTCAGGGTGCCGCTGCGGGCGTCTCACCAACAGGTTTAATTGAGTCCGGGTTAGGCCATCCGGGTCAAATGGGGAGTATCCAAAGGGCATAAAGGGAGTAGAGGAGGTGGGGAGCAAGGGTTTCTGGTCCTGCTCCCTATCCCCCCATCTCCCCCGCCCCCTATCTCAATTCATCAGCCTCCCCGCCCACAGCAGCACCAGCCCGGCGCGCAGCGTCCAGGCGGCGGTGCGTACCCAGTTGCTGTTGACAAGCTCGCCAATTACTTTGGCGTCGTAGCCTCGGCCTAACCGTGAATGCCGCGGCACCTGTACAAGCGCGGTTGAAAGCCAGATAATCCCGAGAAGCCCCAGGCTCACCCACAGCTCGAGGCGCGGAATATCATGTGACCAGAAAAGCCCCACGGCGGTGGCGAGCTCGAGCCCCATCACCGGCCCCACCACAAAGCCCGTGAGCCGTTGATGCCGCGCGGCGTAGGGTACAAACGCCTCGCCGGGTACGCCTGCGAAGAGCGGGTAGTGGACCACCTGCACGAACCAGATGAGGCCGGTCATAAAGAGCGTCGCGGCGAGGTGGAGAAGGAGCATGACTCCAAGTCTAGCTCACACAATCACGTTCACGATTGCAAGCTGGGCTTGGCGCGGGGTGGGGCGTCGGTAGTAGGATGAGAACAACAGAGGAGTTTCCTAAGCCGACTTTTATATAAGCGCAAGCACGCGAGCGGACCAAGGGAACAGGCGGGCAGACTGGAAGGAGCATTCATGGCAAGCGTACTCGACGACCTACTAAACGCGGACCGTTCGCAGCTCACGCCGGACGAGCGCAAAGAACTCAACACCACCGAACTGCGAGAATGGCTCGAGTCCCTAGACTACGTTTTGGCGAGCGCCGGGCCGGAGCGGGTCAAAGAGATTTTGGAGCGGCTCGAGACCCACGCGCATTCTCAGGGCGTCACCATCCCCTTTACCGCGCAGACACCCTACATCAACACCATCCCTGCGGACGAGGAGCCCGAGTATCCGGGCGATCTGGACGTGGAGCGGCGCATCCGCAACCTTTTACGCTGGAACGCGCTGGCGATGGTGGTGCGCGCCAACAAACTCTCCGACGGCATCGGCGGGCACATAAGCACGTACGCCTCGGCGGCGACTTTATACGAGGTCGGTTTCAACCACTTTTTTCGCGGCCCCGAGGCGGGGGTGGACGCGGATATGCTTTACATCCAGGGTCACGCGAGCCCCGGCATCTATGCACGGTCGTATTTAGAGCGCCGCTTCCCCGTCGAACGGCTCCGCAACTTCCGCCGCGAACTTCAAGACGAGCAGGGTTTGTCAAGCTACCCGCACCCGTGGCTCATGCCCGATTACTGGACGTTCCCGACGGTGTCGATGGGTCTAGCACCCATCATGTCCATCTATCAGGCGCGCTTTAACCGTTATTTAGAAGACCGCAAGCTCAAGGAACCCGGCGACGGCAAGGTCTGGGCCTTTTTGGGCGACGGCGAGACGGACGAGCCCGAGACGCTGGGCGCGATCAAGTTTGCCGCGCGGGAAAAGTTGGACAACCTCATCTGGGTCATCAACTGCAACTTGCAGCGTCTCGACGGTCCTGTGTACGGCAACGGGCAGATTATCCAGGAGCTCGAGGGCATCTTCCGGGGCGCGGGCTGGAACGTTATCAAGGTGGCGTGGGGTTCGGGGTGGGACAGGCTGCTCGAGAAGGATACCGAGGGCGTCCTCGTAGACCGCTTCCACCGCCTTGTGGACGGTGAATCGCAACGCTACGCCGCCTTTGGCGCGCCCGAACTGCGCGAGCACTTCTTCGACACACCCGAGTTGAAGAAGCTCATAGAGGGCTGGAGCGACGCGGACATCGCCAAACTCAACCGCGGCGGGCACGATCCCGTAAAAGTCTATGCTGCCTACAAACGCGCCACCGAGTACGAGGGCTCGCCGACGGTCATTTTGGCCCGCACCGTCAAGGGCTACGGCTTAGGCGAGTCGGGCGAGGGCAAGAACGTCACGCACCAGCAGAAGAAACTTAACGAGGACGAGCTCAAACGCTTCCGTGACCGCTTCAACATCCCCATCACGGACGAGGACATCGGCAACTTCCCCTTTTACAAGCCCGACGAGGATAGCGAGGAGCACAAGTACCTAGTCGAACGCCGCAAGGCGTTGGGCGGTTTCGTCCCGCAGCGCGTTGTGAAGAGCGAGGCGCTTTCCGTTCCCGACGAGAGCCTGTTCGAGGAGTTTTACAATGGCACCGAGGGCCGTGAAGTCTCGACCACGATGGTGTTTGTGACGATTCTTCGCAAGCTCTTGCGTGATAAAACCTGGGGCGATTTAGTCGTGCCCATCATCCCCGACGAGGCGCGCACTTTTGGGATGGAGGCGCTTTTTAGGCAGATCGGCATCTATTCGCACGTGGGCCAGCTTTACGACCCGGTGGACTCGGACAACCTGCTCTACTACAAAGAGTCCAAGGACGGGCAAATATTAGAAGAGGGCATCACCGAGGCGGGCTCGATGTCGTCGTTTATCGCGGCGGGCACGGCGTATGCGACGCAGGGCGTTAACACGCTGCCCTTTTTCATCTACTACTCGATGTTCGGTTTTCAGCGCATCGGCGACCTCATCTGGGCTGCCGCCGACATGCGCACCAAAGGCTTCCTTGTGGGCGCAACCGCGGGGCGCACGACTTTGGCGGGCGAGGGGTTGCAGCACCAGGACGGTCACTCGCACGTGCTCGCTTACCCTGTGCCCAACCTCAAGGCTTACGACCCGTGTTTCGCCTTTGAGATGGCCGTCATCATCCGCGAGGGCATCCGCCGGATGTACGAGGAGCGAGAGGACATCTTCTACTACCTCACCGTGGAAAACGACAACTACGCAATGCCCGCGGTGCCTGAGCATTTGGAGCTGGACGCGCTCAAAGAGGGCGTTTTGAAGGGGATGTACAAGTTCAAGCCCGCTGAGAAGAAGGCGAAGGCCAAAGCCCAGCTTTTTGGGAGCGGGGCCATCATGAACGAGGTGCTGCGGGCGCAAGAGATGCTGGCAGACTACGGCGTGGCCGCCGACGTGTGGAGCGTGACTTCGTACAAAGAGCTTCACTACGACGCGCTAGAGGCCGAACGCTGGAACCGCCTGCACCCGAGCGAGGAGCCGCGCGTGCCCTATGTGCGCTCTGCTTTGGAGGACGAACAAGGCGTCTTCGTCGCCGCCTCGGACTACATGAAAATCCTCCCCGACGCGCTCGCCCGGCATTTGCCTAAGCCCATGATTTCCTTGGGCACCGACGGCTTCGGGCGCTCTGAAGCTAGGGCCGAGCTCCGCGACTTTTTTGAGGTGGACGCGCGTTACATTACATTGGCGACGCTCTACGCGCTCTCTCAAGCGGGGGAGTTGGATAAAGAAATAGTCAGTAAAGCGGTGGGGGAGCTCGAGCTCGACCCCGACAAGCTCAACCCGTACAAGAACTGAACGGTGAAGGCGAGAGGGAAGCGTAGCCAGCTTCCCTCTCTTTCTTAAACAAGCTAAGAATGAAAGGACGTTATCTGTGCCAACGGAATTCAAGCTGCCCGAGGTGGGCGAGGGCATCGAGTCGGGGACGGTCGTGGGCATTCTCGTGGCGGTGGGGGACACCGTCGAAAAAGACCAGCCGGTGCTGGAATTAGAAACCGACAAGGCGGTGGTCGAGGTGCCTTCGTCGGTGGCGGGCGTGGTGGAGGCCATCAACGTAAAAGAAAACGAGGAGGCCAAGGTCGGCCAGGTCATTCTCACAGTAGGGGATGAGGGGGCGGACGCGGCTTCTGAAGAAAAGACAGAAGAAACGGGCGGAGAAGCGAGCGAAGAAACAGCAGCTTCTGCGGGAGAGGCTGGGGGAGAGGTTGAGGAAGTGGCCGAAGACCTCTCCGCCGAAACCTCCGAAGAGGCTGACGAGGCGCGCAACCAGGCTGCCGACGCGGAGGTGAAGGCCGAGGAAGAGCTCGAGGAGGAAGAGGAAGAGATTGAGAAAGAAACCGACGAGGCCGCCAACGCGAAAACCGCCGAAAAAGCGCAGGAGGCCCCCGGTTCTTACGAAGGCAACACGGGCAAACTCGTCCCCGCCGCGCCCTCCGTGCGCCGCTTGGCCCGCGAGAAGGGCGTGGATCTGAGCCAAATTCAGGGAACCGGAGCCCTGGGCCGCATCTCGGCGGAGGACGTGATGCGTTACGCCGAGGGCGGCGCACCCGCGGAGGCTCCCGCGCCTGCCTCCCAAAAACCTGCTCAGACGCCCGCACCCCAGGCTCCCGCCGTGTCCCTGCCCGACTTCAGCAAGTGGGGCGAGACCACCCGCGAGCCGATGAGCGGCATCCGCAAGGCCACGGTCCGCTCGATGACCCAAGCCTGGGCCACGGTGCCGATGGTTACGCAGTTTGACAAGGCGGACACGACTGAGTTCGACGCGTTGCGCAAAAAGTACGCGCCAAGGGCCGAGGCGGTCGGTGCCAAACTCACGCCCACCGCAATGATTATCAAGGTGGTCGCGGGCGCGCTCCGCCAGTTTCCGGACTTCAACGCGTCTATCGACACGCAGAGTAGCGAAATCGTCTACAAAAAGTACGTCAACGTCGGCGTGGCGGTCGATACCGAGCGCGGGCTCCTCGTCCCGGTCATCAAGAACGCGGACCAAAAGGGGATTATCGAGCTTTCCAAGGAACTCGGCGATTTAGCCGAAAAGGCTCGCGCACGCAAGCTCGGACCCGAGGACATGCAGGGCGGCAACTTTAGCGTCTCGAACTTGGGCGGCATCGGCGGGACGGGCTTTACGCCCATCGTCAACCCGCCCAACGTGGCGATTCTGGGCGTGTCGCGCGGCGCGTTTGAGCCCGTTTACAACCGCGAGACGGGCGCGTTCGACCCCCGGATGATGATGCCGCTGTCGGTCACCTACGACCACCGTTTGATCGACGGCGCGGCGGCGGCGCGGTTTTTGCGGTGGATTTGCGCGGCCATCGAGGACCCGTTCTTGATGGCGCTGGGCTAAGAAGCGTAGGGGGTTAGGGAGAGAAGGGTTGGGGTGAAAGTGACATTTACCTCGACCCTTTTCTCCTTACTCTTGAATTTGTCTACAAAGGCTCGAGCCTCCCACACAGCCATAGCCGCGCCACCGCCCCGCGTGAGGTTGCGCAAAACCTTCTCACCCCTCGCGTGATAAAGTCCTTTTATATGTCACTCGTTACCGACGCGCCGCCGCCCACGTCCCAGCCCACGCCTCCGGAGAAAACCTCGAGCCTCCGCGCGGAAGGGCTCAAGAAACGTTACGGGGGGCGCACGGTGGTGGACGGGGTGGACTTTCGGCTCGAGCCCGGCGAGATCGTCGCGCTCTTGGGCCACAACGGCGCGGGCAAGACGACGAGCTTTTACATGATGGTGGGTTTTGTCAAGCCCAACGCCGGGCGCATTTATCTGGGTGACGACAACATCACCCGCTGGCCCATGTACAAGCGGGCGCGGCGGGGGCTGGGGTATTTGCCGCAAGAGCCCTCGGCCTTTCGCAAGATGAGCGTGCGGGACAATCTCTTGGCAGTGCTCGAGTTCCACACCCCCAACCAAGAGGAGCGCGAAACGCGCGCGGACGAACTTTTAGCCGAGTTTGGCCTCACGGGGCTGGCGAAGAGCCGCGCGGACACGCTTTCGGGGGGCGAGCGCCGTCGCTTAGAAATCGCCCGGAGCCTCACCATCGACCCGGCGTTTATTTTGCTCGACGAACCCTTTACCGGCGTGGATCCCAAGTCCATCCGCGAAATCCAACTTCTGATTGCCGAGCTGCGCGAGCGGCGCGGGCTGGGCGTGCTGCTGACCGACCACAGCGTGCGCGAAACGCTCGCCATCGCCGACCGGGTCTACCTGATGTTCGACGGCAGGGTGAGTTTTGAGGGGTCGCCGCAGGAGTTTGCGGAGGACGAGAACGTGCGGGCTTATTATTTGGGGAGCGACTTTCAGCTTTGAGGCTGCTCATGTTGGCGCTCATGTCGGTAGCGGTGTTAACGTTGAAGCTGGCGTTAACATAGGCGTTTATGTCGGGGTGGCACACTAGGGGTGGATGCGTCGGCGGGCGGTCCGCGCGGAGGGTCTTTTAGGCTGTGCTGTACGTAGTTTCGCTGGTGTCTCTTCTCATTGTCCTCGCGGGCGTGATTGCTTACGCGGGGGACGTGTTGGGGACGACCGTCGGCAAACGGCGGCTGAGCTTGTTCGGCTGGCGGCCCCGGCGCACGGGGCAGGTGGTGGGCGTCGCGGCGGGTATTTTGATTATGCTCACGACGCTGAGCACCTTGGCGGTGGCGTTTCGCGGCGCGGCGGCGGTCCTTTTGCAGGCGCAGCGAACGTCTTTGGAGTTGGAGGGGCTCCGCAGCGAAAGGCTCGTTTTGCAGAGCGACCTCTCCACCCTTCGGGCGCAGTTGGCGGCGGGAAGCGAAGAATTGGCGGCGGCGCGCGCTGAGTTGGAGCGCGCGGACGCCGCGCTAGAGGAGGCCGAGGCGGGCCGGGACGAGGCCTTGGAGGCGGCGATCAATCTCACCGAGACGACCGAAGAACTCACCACGGAGGTTAAAGACCTTCAGGCCCAGGCGCAAAGGTTGCGCGAGCGCAACGGGATGCTCGAGGCCGAAAACACTGCGCTGGTAGGGGAGAACAGCCGCTTACAAAAAGACTCCGAACTCTTGAGCGGCAGTAACGAGGAACTGACGGGCAACATGGCCGCGCTCAACGACCAGGTCAGGGGCCTAGAAGGACAAGTGGCAGACCTCCAAGCGCAGGTCGAAACGCAGGCGCAGCGGGTGAGCGAGGCGCAGCAGGGAGCTAGCGGAGGTGCCGCGCCCGTCTATCAGCGCGGGGAGATCGTCTATAGCGGCGTTGTTGAAGCGTCTGAACCCGCCGCGGTGCGGGGCGCGCTCGCCAGCCTTGTACAAGAGGCCAACAGCGCCACCTTTAGGCGCGGCGCGGGCGCGGTGACGCTAAGTAGCGACCAGGTCAACGGGCTTATCGGGGCGGTCGCGCAAACGCCGGGGCCGGACCTCGTGGTGCTGTCTTCACCCTCGAGCCAGTTCGGCGGCGAAATCCGGGTCGAAGTCACCGCGGTCGAGAACCAAAAGCTTTTGGAGAAAGGGCAACTCGTCGCCAGTCGCCAGATTCACCTGGGCTCGGTAGAGCGGCCCATCAGCCAGACGGACCTGCTGGGCGCGCTCTCGGGTCTTTACGGCGACGCGACGACGACCTTGCAGCGCCTGGGGCTTTTCGAGGGCGGACGCCCCGAACTCACGACCTCCGAAGAAACCTTTAGCGCCCTTCTCTCGCGGCTTTCGGGTCCGGTTGTGATCGGCTTGGTCGCCACAGACACGGTGTATACGAGCGGACCGGCCACCTTAGAGCTCGCTATTTTGTACTAAGCCGCGGGTCCTAAAAACGGTTGCGCCGCCGTCAGACCCTCGCCACGGCCACCGCGCCCAACCGAATTTCGTTCAGAGCCCCATCCCCTCTGCTAAAGCGCCCAGCAACTCGGCGAGCTCGCGCCTCTGTTCTTGCGTTAGATGGCTCAGGAGTTCGCTTTCCAGCTCCACGTGGGCTACGACGGCTTCGTCAATCAACCTTTTACCCTCTCCGGTGAGCCGGACGAGCGTGCCGCGCCGGTCGTCGGGGTCGGGCAGGCGCTCAATCAGGCCCCGTTTCTCGAGCCAATCGATGCGGTGCGTCGTCGCGCCCGACGTCAGCATCATCTCGTTCTGCAGTTGCGTGGGGTTGAGGGAGAAGGGTTCGCCGTTGCGGCGCAGCGTGGCGAGCAGGTCAAAGGTGCCGCCCAGCAAGCCGTAACGTTTGAAGTTAATCTCCAGCCGCCCCTGCGCGTACTTGTTCAGCCGCAACAGCCGTCCGAAAATACCCATCGGCGACGCGTCTAGGTCGGGTCGCTCTCTTTGCCACTGCTCGAGGATCGTTTCTACACGGTCATTCGCCATGCTTCCAGTTTATCCTGAACAAGAAAAACTTGACATAAAGGTTTATATAAAGTATCTTTACATAAAGCTTTATTTGGCTTTGGGTAAAAGGAGAAAAGCATGAAAACCTGGAATGTCGATCCGCAGGGGGGTCACACTTGGCTCGTCCCGTTCTTACTTTTGCTCGTTACCGGCGCGCTGCTGGGCGTCTCGACCAACTTGGCTAAGTTGGCTGCCGACGCTGGGCTCGAGCCCCTGGCCTTCCTTACCTGGTCGGTCGTGGGGGCCGCTCTCGTCCTGAGCGCTGTCGAGATCCTTCGTGGGCGGCTGCTAAAACTCAACGCGCGGACGCTGGCGTACTTTATGATTGCCGGGTTTGTCACCGTCGCCGCGCCGCAACTGCTGTTTACCGCCGCCGTGCCCCGCGTCGGGGCGAGTTTCGTGGCGCTCGCCATCGCTTTCCCGCCCCTCTTTACCTACCTGGGCGCGCTGCTGCTCGGCATGGAGAGCTTCGGGGTTCGCCGCGCGGCGGGGGTCGCGTTTGCGCTGGGCGGGGCTGCCCTCTTGGCCGCGTATAAACTCTCCGCGCCGGACGCCGACGCCTTTTGGATCGTCGCCACCCTGCTGGGACCGGTGCTGCTGGCGGTGGGTAACCTCTACCGGACGGCCCGCTGGCCGGAAGGTGCCGAGGCCGACCAGCTCGCGCCCGGGATGCTCGCGGCGGGCGCGATCATTCTGCTTCTTGCGGGAGGCGTTGCCGCGCTCTTTCCGGCAGCTCCGCCCGACTTTTCCCTCGCCGTGCCGGTGGACCGCTTGGGGCCCGTACTCATCATCCTCGCGCAGATAGCCACGTTCTCGGTTCAGAATGTGCTGTTCTTCAGGCTGCAAGACCGCGGCGGGCCGGTCTACCTGAGTCTGCTCGGCTCGGTGGGCGCAACCGTGGGGGTTCCTATCGCCGTTCTCCTGCTCGGTGAGGCGGTGCCGCAGGGCTTGGTCGTGGGCGGCGCGCTGATTGCGCTGGGCGTCGGCTTACTGACCTTCGGCGGCCCAAAGGCGGGCGGGGCTGAACGAGCGAGTACGCGTGAGGGCAAGGCGGCAGGATGAATGACGTTTGTACAAGCTGCGGGCAAGATGCCGAAACCGCGACCGCCCCTACGTCTTGTCTCATACGTGAAGCCCAGGCTTTTATCATCACGTCTCTTGAGGAGCGTTCAGAGACGTGAGTGCCGAGCGGAAAGTCCCGGGTGAGACCCTCTGAACTCAGTCCTGGGTGCTCGGTGCGTTCATCTTTGGGAAAGTAAAAACGCCTATAGCTTTCTCGATGATGCTCACGATAAAAGCCTGCGTGAAGACGAGCGTCAGTCTGTCCCCATAAACGCCTGTTGTATGCTGACTGGGTGTTAGCCAAACGGATCATCCCCTGCCTAGACGTCCACAACGGTCGCACCACCCGCGGGCAGCAATTTGGACGAGCCGAACGGGGCGAACTGCGCGACGTGGGCGACCCTGTCGCGCTGGCCGAGCTCTACAACGCGCAAGGCGCGGACGAACTCGTGTTTTATGACATTACGGCCACCGCGGAGGGGCGTAAGGGGATACTCGAGGTCGCCACAAGGGTGGCCGAACGTTGCTTTATGCCTTTGACCGTCGGCGGCGGCGTGCGGACGCTTTCCGACTTTCGCGCGCTCTTTTTGGCGGGTGCCGACAAGGTGTCCATCAACTCGGGCGCGGTTGCTCATCCGCAGCTTATCCGTGAGGCCTCGGACCATTACGGCGCGCAGGCGGTGGTGCTGTCGATTGACGCCAAACGCTGCGAAGATGGCTCCGGCTGGGACGTGTTTGTGGCGGGTGGGCGTAAGCGGGCGGGGCTCGAGCTCGTCGCCTGGGCGGTGCGGGGCCAAGAACTCGGCGCGGGGGAAATTGTGCTCAATAGCATTGACGCCGACGGCATGAAAACGGGGTATGACTTGGCGGCCACTCGAGCCGTCGCCAGGGCTGTAGACCTCCCCGTGGTCGCCTCGGGCGGCGCAGGCGAGGCGGCGCACCTGCGCGACGTGCTTAAAGAGGGCGAAGCGGACGCGGCGCTCGCCGCCGGAATCTTTCACAGTGGGCAGACCACCGTGGGCGAGGTTAAGAAAACGCTCGCCGCGGACGGGGTTTATGTGAGGCTGACATGAGTAACCGTGTAGGAGACAGGGTGAAAAAGGAAACCTTTGAGTTCGCCACGCTCGCCGTTCACGCCGGGGCGGAGGTTGACCCCGCCACGGGCGCGGTGGTGCCGCCCATCCACCTCTCGACGACCTTTGAACGTGACGCCGACGGGAGTTATCCGCAGAGCTATGTGTACACGCGTTCGGCGAACCCGAACCGGGAGGCGCTCGAGCGCTGCCTCACGCTCCTCGAAGAGGGCGCGGCGGCGGCGGCTTTTTCGTCGGGGTCGGCGGCGGCGGGGAGTATTTTTCGCGCGCTGAGGCCGGGTGAGCACGCCATTGTCCCTGACGACATGTACCACGGGATTCGCAAACTTTTGCAAGAGGTGTTTGTGCCGTGGGGTTTAGAGCTTTCTTTTGTAGACCTGTCCAACCTAGACGCCCTCAAAGCTGCCCTAAGACCAAACACCAAGCTCGTCTGGATTGAAACCCCTTCCAACCCGCTTCTAAAAATTACCGACGTCGCCGCCGTGGCTAACATCGCGCATGAAGCTGGAGCGCGCGTCGCCTGCGACAACACCTGGACCCCGCCGCGCTTGCAGCCCGTTTTTGCGCTGGGGGCCGACCTCGTCATGCACGCGACGACCAAATATTTGGCGGGGCATAGCGACGTGTTGGGCGGCGCGGTTGTGGCGCGGGAGAACGACGCGTTTTTTGAGCGCGTCCGTTTCGTTCAGACGATGGAGGGCGCGGTGCCCTCGCCCTTCGACTGCTGGCTCACGCTGCGCGGCGTCCGCACGCTGCCCTACCGGATGCGCGGTCACTGCGACAACGCGGCTAAGGTCGCGCATTTTTTGAGTGAGCATCCCAACGTCGAGCGCGTCTACTACCCCGGTTTGGCCTCTCACCCCGGTCACGAGGTCGCCGCAAAGCAGATGCACGGCTTCGGCGGGATGCTCTCGTTCGGCGTGAAAGGTGGGGCCGAGGCCGCGATGCGGGTGGCCTCGAGAGTCCAACTTTTTACCCGCGCGACGAGTTTGGGCGGGGTGGAGAGCTTGCTCGAGCACCGCGCCTCTATCGAAGGCCCCAATTCTCAGACGCCGCAGAACTTGCTGCGGGTGTCGGTCGGGCTCGAGGGGGCGGACGACCTCATTGAGGATTTGGCGGGGGCGCTCGAGGGGGGTTGAACCCCTAACACACGGCCGAAAGGTTGAGCGCTTCAGCCAAAGCAACCTAAATAGAACTTCGAACCGCCTCGCCAATTTGCCTATGCGGCGAACGGCCCGTAAAGTCGCAGAAGAAGGACGTTCGCGTTGGTGCGCGCTTCTACGGTTCTTACCTACAGTAGATCGTCCCACAGAAGGTTTCGCGCATAATCTCTTGATGTAACGATCAGTTGCCGAGACGGCTTGTACGCTTGGAAGGAGAGAACGGGGGTGATGTGGAGGTGAGTGTGGCCGAGGGTCGAATCTTGGTCGTTGTGGTCGGGTGCAGCGGGGCCGGGAAATCTACCTTTGCGCGTGCTCTGGGTGATCGCCTCGCGGCGGGCGGGGTACGCACGGTGGCTGTTGATCTGGACCTCGTCGTCGAGATGGCGTGTGGACATGAAGGATTCCCGGTCACCCATGAGGCGTGGTCGGGGGCGCGGCGGGCGGCGGCAGGGTTGGTGGACGGCTTCTTCGAGGCTGGCGTGGACCTGGTCGTGCTCGAGGGGGATGTTTGGTCAAGCTATATGGTTGGCGGGGATGCCGGGGTGTGGTACGAGGCGTGGACCGACTTTGTGGAGCAGGTGTGTTCGGACCCCGAGACGCTTCTGCTCGCTTTGCGGGTCTCATATGAGGAAGCTTTACGGCGTGTTCAGGGTGATGAGGGGCGTGGGTTGTCGCGCGATCCGGAGTGGTTGCGTAAGGATCAAGCACGTTTCGAGCGCGCTCTCGAGTCGCTGAACGGGTGGCGGGTGCTCGAGTCGGACGGGCGGAGGGTCGGCGAGCTCGTTGACGAGGTTATCGGCTCGTTGGTTGAGAGGGGGTTGGTGAGGGCGACGCCGTAGCCATAGTAGCCGCCTAGAGTGTGGCAGAGACCTGGCTGCTGAAGCGCCGACTTTGATGTGTAAGGTGCGTACGCCCTTCTGCAACAGACGCGCGCGTTTGTCGCACAAGACTTTGAGTGAGCTGTCGTTCTGGCCACCCCTTCACTCTGCACAGTCGTAGAAGACTCAGCCTTTCCCGTGATCGACACTTGTCATCATATTCGCCATTGTGGTAATATAAACAACAGAAATGGCGCGGAGGTACAGTGATGACAGTCTGGACGCCGAAACTGGATAACATTCAAACGAGCCCGGGCAGGCATCTGCTGAGCCGTGTGTTCGGTTCAACAGCTGACCATGAGAACGTCTTTGAACACATCGAGACCGGGTTTAACGTTGATGTGCTCGAGGCCTTCTTGCGGCTAGCCCCCGACGCGGCTTCCGAAATCAAAGCGGTGCTCAAAATGAGCGACCGCACCCTCACGCGGCGTCGCAGCGAAGGGCAGCTCTCCCCAGCGGAGAGTGACCGCTTTTATCGTCTGGTCGACCTCTACGCGCGCGCTGCAGACGTGCTCGAGAGCGTCGAAGCCGCCGACGAGTGGATGACGAGTCCTGCGGTCGCTCTGAACGACCGCACCCCACTCGAGTATGCTCGTAATGAGGCGGGCGCTAAGCGCGTAGAAGCCCTCCTGACGCGCATTGAATACGGTGTATTTAGCTGAGAATTTACAGGTTAACGAAGACCATTTACGCTGCTACCGCGTTCGACGGGATTGGCAGCAAACGCGCAGGCGGTCGCTGGAATACGTCAGGACGCGCTGTAGTTTACGCAAGCGAGCACCCGGCGACGGCGGCGCTAGAGATTCTCGTGCATGTAAAGCGGGCGCAGCTCCTGCGCGACCATTACAGCGTCATTACCGCCGAGGTGCCGGATGCGCTCGTCCGCAGCCTCGATTTAGACGCGCTACCCAAAGGGTGGGATGCCCCAGAAGAGACAACAGCGAGTACAGGCATTGGTGACGCCTGGTTTGATCAGCAGGTAAGCGTCGCTTTGAGGGTGCCGAGTGTCGTCATTCGTGGACAGCTCAACGTGCTGCTTAACTCCCTACATCCTGACTGGCCGCAGGTCAAGGTCTACGAGGCTGAGCCTTTCGTGTTCGACCCGAGACTCGCGTCGTAAGCCCGGTCATGAATAAGCGGTTTTACGCGGCAGACGCGCGCGTCTCTTGCAGAATGCTTATTCCGGAAATAGCACGACTATCTTCATATTTCGTGGTGACCCTGACAAGGGGCGTGGGTGGTTATGCAAGCTTCGGCCCATTTCGCTGCAAAAGAGGCGTGTTTATACAAAAGCGTACAAGTGTGGTCCGGGCAATTCCGTAAAACACGATCTACTACGCCAGCCCTAAGAAAGCGGGAACCGCGAGCGGGGGCTGACAACGGGGTGACGTCCGTGCAATAGATTGGCCCGGATGGAGACGTATGTGCGAAGCGCGTTAGATGCCCGCCCGGCGGGAGCACCTCTGCTATGACGGCGTTCGCGGTCCGGCGCTTCTTACGCGGCCTGCTTACCCTCTGGGTGGTGGTCAGCGCGGTCTTTGTTGCGGGCCGCTTGAGCGGCGACCCCATCATGTGGCTGCTGCCTGATGACGCCTCGGCGGCTCAAAAGCGCGATCTGCGCAGCTACCTCGGGCTCGACCAATCCATCACGGAACAGTACGTCCGCTACCTGCACAGTCTCGCTCAGGGCGAGTTCGGCGCGAGCTACATGGACCGCCGACCCGTGGTTGAGCTGTTTCTCGAGCGCATCCCCGCCACGCTCAAACTCGCGGGTCTGGCGCTCGGCGTGTCTCTCTTGATCGGCGTTCCCGTGGGGGTCGTGGCGGCCCTCTCCCGCAACGGCCCGCTCGACCGCTTCGTTATGTCTCTCGCGTTTCTCGGGCAGGCGCTCCCAAACTTCGTGCTCGGTATTGCCCTCATCCTCGTTTTCAGCCTGTTCTTGAGGTGGCTGCCGAGCGGCGGGCAGGGGGACTGGCGACACTACCTCATGCCCGTCCTGACGCTGGGCGCCGCGTCGGCGGCGGGCATCGCGCGCCTCACCAGGAGCGGCATGTTGGACGTGTTGCAGCAAGACTACATGCGCACGGCGCGGGCCAAGGGCCTTAAGCGGGTCCAGATCGTCTTGAAACACGGGCTCCGTAACGGCTGCCTGCCCGTGCTGACCGTGCTCGGCTTGCAAGTCGGCACCTTGATAGGCGGCTCGGTCATCGTCGAGACCGTTTTCGCCTGGCCTGGCATGGGCCGCCTGGTGGTGACGGCGGTGGCCGAGCGGGACTTTCCCGTGTTGCAGTTTAGCGTGCTCGTCATCGCCGCGACGGTGGTGTTCGCCAATACATTGGTCGACGTGCTTTACGGCCTGTTCGACCCGCGCATCCGGGAGCTTTAGCGCATGTCGCTGCTTTCATCTACGCGCTCTCAAAACGCACAACCAAAGAGAAAAGCGGCGCGGCGGGTGAGCCGGTTTCTGGCCGTAACCCCGCCACTCATCCTCGTTTGTTTCGGGCTGGCGGCGCTGCTTCTCTTCGTCGCGCTCGCCGCCCCCCTGTTGGCGCCCTTCGACATCCGTGAACAGAGTCTGCTGGCGCGCCTCAAACCGCCCCTTTTGATGGGCGGGACGCTCGAGCACCCCCTCGGCACCGACGGGCTCGGTCGGGACGTCTTCTCGAGGCTTCTGTTCGCGCTCAGAACGTCCTTGGGGGTGGCTTCTTTAGGCATGGTCATCGGTTTGACGCTAGGAACAAGCTTGGGCCTCGCCAGCGGGCTGGTCGGCAGGGGGCTAGACGCCCTGGTCATGTTTCTGGTGGACACGCAATCCGCTCTGCCCTTTACGCTGCTCGCGCTCACCGCCGTCGCCCTTTTCGGCACCGCGCCCTTGGTCCTTATCGTCATCATCGGCCTGGCGGGCTGGGACAAGTACGCCCGCGTGGTGCGCGGTCAGGTCCTGCTCGCGCGCACGCTTCCCTATGTCGAGGCCTCGCGCGCGCTCGGCGCGTCGGGCTGGCGTGTCGCCTTGCGGCACGTGCTCCCCAACATCGCCTCGCCCCTCATCGTGCTGGCGACCATGAACTTTAGCGGCATCATCTTGCTCGAGTCCGCCCTCTCCTTTTTGGGCCTGGGCATCCAGCCGCCCCACACCTCGCTCGGCCTCCTGCTTGGCGAGGGGCGCGACTACCTGATTTCCGCCCCGTGGGTGGCCGCCATCCCGGGCGCGCTCATCGTCGTCTTAACGATGCTCATCTCGCTCATCGGCGACTGGCTCCGCGACGTGCTCGACCCCAACCTTGAACGCTGAAAGCGAGAGGAGATGAGTAAGACACCCGCAGCTGTTTGGCAAGGCCGACACATTCACCGTTCGAATCTTCTCTCTGGAGGCAGCATGAAAAGCGCACCCATACATCTCACCCTATTACGCTCAACCCCGTTTTTTACTCTGTTTTTTACTCTGTTTCTCATCCTGTTCTTTACGCTCTTCTCCCCGCTCGCGTTCGCGCAGAATGCAGATCGTCCGAACCTTGTCGTCGGGGTCGCCGGCAACCCCGGAGGTTTGGACCCCGCCACCGAGCTGAGCAACGTCGGCACCCGCGTGATTTATAATATTTACGACACGTTGATCGAACGCAACTTTCTCTCGGACGGTCAGGGCGGGGGCAACGAACTGGTCCCCATGCTGGCAACGAGTTGGCAGCGCCTGTCGGACACGGAGTTAGAACTTAAACTGCGCGACGACGTGACCTTTCATAATGGCGACCCCTTGACCAGCGCGGACGTTAAATTTACCTTTGAGCGGATTCTCGACCCCGACTCCCCCTACATCGAGGCCAAGGGCTACTTTGCGACCTTTGACCGCATCGAAACACCCGACGACGCCACGATCCGCATCATCACCAAGGAGCCTGACCCGTTGCTCGAGCAGCGCCTCGCCTCGTGGGCGGCGCAAATCGTTCCCAAGAATTACTTTGAGGAGGTCGGCTTCGACGGGTTTGCGCAAAACCCGGTGGGCACCGGCCCCTACGAATTTGCCCAGATGCGCGCGGACGACCGCATCGTGTTAGGGGCCTTTGACGCCTATTGGGGCGAGACGCCCCCCGTGGCTGAGGTCACTTTTAGGGTCATCCCGGAGGTGTCGGCCCGCATCACCGCGCTCGTCAACGGCGAGGCGGGTATCGTGACCAACATCCCGCCCGACCAGCTAGCGACCATCAACCGCTATGACGACTATGAGACGCGCGGTGTCGTGCTGGCGAACACGCACGTGCTGCGCTACAACACGAGCCACCCGGTGTTGCAAGACGAGCGTCTGCGCCAGGCGATGAACCTAGCGATCGACCGCCAACTCCTCTCGGACGCGCTCTGGGGTGGAGAGGCCGTCGTGCCGCGGGGGCATCAATATCCCGAGTACGGCGCGCTGTACAACCCCGACCGGTCCCAGCCCGCGTACGACCCCGAAAGGGCGCGCGCCCTCGTTGAAGCGTCCGGCTACGGGGGCGAGACCATCGTCTTCAGGACCAGCCCCACTTACTACACGAACGGCCTCCAGGCGGCACAGGCGATCGTGGAGATGTGGCGCGGCGTGGGCATCAACGCCGAGGTGCAGACCGCCGACCAGCCGAGCCTGCCCGCAGACGACTCCGATTCGATGGTGGTGAACTGGTCGAACTCGGCCATTTATCCCGACTTCGACGGCAGCCTCTTCCGCTCCTGGGGACCCCAGGGCACGCCCCAGGCTGGGGGCTACTGGACGCCGCCCGCGGAATATAACGACCTCGGTAATATGGCTCGCGCCACGCTCGACGTGAACGCGCGCTACGACGCTTACCAGCGGATGCTCGACGTCTGGGAGGACGAGGCGCCCGGTACGGTGCTCTACCAGCCGCTCGAGTCCTACGGCGTCCGTAAGGATATCCAGTGGCAACTCTACAGCTTCTACTTTATGGACCTACGCGCCGACAACCTGAGTTTCGAGTAAGCTTCGGCCCCGCCACAAGCGGGGCTTTTCTTTAGGAGTGCCCATGAGGAGCGTTCATGCCCGCTAACCAGAAGCGCGTCATTATCATCGGCGCGGACGGGCTGAGGCCGGACTTGGTGAGCCCCGACCTCATGCCGACCTACACCCGCCTCGCTAAGGAAGGCACCCTTTTTAACGCCTTTTATGCCGCTTACCCGCCCCACACGCGCGTCAACATGACGACGTTCACGACGGGCGTAAAGCCGGGCAAGCACGGGGTGCTAGCCAACCTCATGGTCGTGCCCGGCGCGGGCGAGG
This sequence comes from Trueperaceae bacterium, assembly GCA_965214405.1. Taxonomy (GTDB): domain Bacteria; phylum Deinococcota; class Deinococci; order Deinococcales; family Trueperaceae; genus CBDCCT01. The sequence goes on along the minus strand of OZ243956.1, from coordinate 2,009,725 downwards.
ACGGGCTTATCGACACCTCTAACGACAGGCATCTTCGAAGCTTCGAGGCTCAGCTCGGTCCCTTTGTCGCAGCGCCGACCTTGGGTGACCGGCTCCACGCGCGGGGGGCGCGGCTGGCGGTGGCGGCCTCGAGCTCCCCCGGCGCGTCCTTGCTCTGGAACCCGCGGCACCCGAGCCGCGTCCTCAACCCGTCGTCGCACTTTGGCGAGCCCGACCTGCTGGCGCTCCATGAAAAGCTCGGCCCGGTGCCGGAAGAAAGGGGCCGAAGTAAACTCGAGCGCGCGCGTTGGGCAACCGAGGTGCTTGTCGACGTGCTGCTCGACGACCCCGCCAACCAGGTCATGGTGTTGTGGTTGTCCGAGCCCGACTCAAGCCAACACTTTTACGGCCTCGGCTCGCCCGAGGCTGGGGAGGCGCTGCGCGTGGTCGACGGGTGCATCGCGCGTGTGCTCGAGGCCTTGGAAGATAGAGGGTTTGCAGACGACACCGACCTGTTTTTGGTGAGCGACCACGGGCACTCGAGCGTCAAAGCGCACCGCTCACTTGGAGAGTATTTGGGTCCAGCGCATGAACATCTAAAGCTGAATTCCCGATTTATGGCTGTGGGAGACGCGATCTACAGCCCGCCCGGAACCGTGCCAAGCGAGCCAGACCTAACGGCGCTCGCGTCGTGGCTAAACGCGCAGCCCTGGTGCGACGTGGTCTTCGCAAGTGACGCGTCGGTACCCGGTACGGTCGCGCTCGAGGCGGTGCAAGGCGTGTGTTCCTTGGGTCGCCAGCCGCTCTTTGCGGTGAGCGCCGCCTGGTCAGACGCGCCTAACGCCTTTGGCGTGCCCGGTACAGTCGACGCGCTCACGTCTTTGGCGTCGCTTAAAGCCACGCACGGGAGCGCGTCGCCCTACGACCTGCGCGCCTTTTGCCTCGCTTACGGCCCGAGTTTTAGAGCTGGCGTTGTGAGCGAGCAGCCGAGCGGCACCACCGATATCGCCCCGACGGTGAGCACATTGCTGGATTTAGCAGGTCCGGATGAGTTTGACGGGCGCATCCTTTCGGAAGGGCTTCGAGACGGCGATGTGGCGGCAGCTTTTGTGGGGGAGCACCGTAACCAGCGGCTGCTATTTGTCGACGTGGGCGGGACGCGTTACTTTCTGGGTAGCGAAGCGGTGATGTCACCCTTGCTTTAACCAGCCTCAACGAGAGATGGCAGAAGATGACCCCACATGATCCAGAGCGAACCACTGGCGTCCACAGATAAAGCGCGCCTCCTCGCCTGGGGTGCGCCGCTCGTGCAGGCGCTCTGGAGGTTAAATGCCTCGCTTTGTGCAACGAACGCGCGCGTTTGGCGCAGAAGGAGCCTACATGCACTCAACTAGAAGAACAGATAGTGAACGATCATTGACCCATGCAAGCGCACAGTTTATACTGAGCTATGGCAACAAGCTTGCTCGACCACACCTTACTCAGCGCACATGACCCCGCCACGGGGCGCTACGACGCTAAGCGATTAGCGGATATTCTCTCTATTTCTCAAAAGGAAATGGCGGGCGTGGTGAGCTATACTCCTAGAGGTTTAGGAAAGAATCCTGCTTCGCCCCATCTACAACCTCAACTAGAGCGGTTGGTCAAGCTTATTACGACGCTACGCGAGCTTCTTGACGGAGATATGAGCTTAGTCCGTGTCTGGCTTAAAGCGCCCCATCCGGCATTAGGGAACGCGAAGCCGCTAGACTACCTGGCGGAAGGCCGCCTGGACCTCGTCGAGAGCCTTGTCTACGCGATTGAGATTGGGCAGCCCGATTAGTGGCGGACGCGACGGAGCTTGCGTCCGCGCTTCAGTCCCTCGAACCAACATCTTTAGAACAAACCTTCTTCCGCGTTATCCACGCGAAATATGCCGCTACAGCGCTGTCTGCAGTCGGGTCGTACCATTTCGGTGGACGCTACAATCCTGCGGACGCGTTCGAGGTCCTCTATCTAGCCGACAGCCCTGTGACTGCCTTGGAAGAGGTCGAAGCGCTGCTACGAACTGACAGCGACCTCCAAGGTGTCAAAGGGCCGCCAAGGATTGTGTTGTCGGTCGAATGCACGCTTCAGCGTGTACTCCAGTTGCGCGACAAGGCTTTGCGAACGCTAGGTTTGACGGTAGAAGAAGTTATCGCACCCTGGCGCGAAGACCTGCGGCGCAACCAGACGCCAGTTACGCACGTGATCGGACGCGTCAGCTTCGAGCGCGGCGACGTAGAAGCGTTGCTCGTGCCCTCTGCGAAAAACCCTGCAACCCTAAACCTCGCAGTGTTCCCGGACAGGCTACTTGAGGGTAGCTCTCTGCGCGTATTCGACGACTCCGGGATCATCGACACTCGGCTGCCCTAACCGTAAAAAGCGGTCCTTGTACCTACTGCGGAAAGTGCCTTCTATAGAGCATCTGCCGGGACTCCCCGGAGAGGTTGACGTAGAGCTGCGTGGTATTCGGCGAGGCATGACCAAGGATCGACTGCACAGCGGCGATAGGTGCACCCTGATTGAGTAATAGCGTGGCGAGCGTATGTCGCAGCACGTGCGGCGTCACCTTCTCCTCCAAGCCGCAGCGCTCCGCTACCTTCTTGAATGTACGCTGCATCTGCGAGGTGCTTAGGCGCTGATGCTGCAGCGCACCGTCCTTCTGTCGTCTTCGGCGCTTCGTCACAAACAGGGCGAGGCAGCTATCGGAGCGGCTGTCTAAGTAGCGCTTCAGCCACAGCGCCGCCTTTGCGCCAAAGTAGACCTCGCGCTCTTTACTGCCTTTGCCGAGCACAACTGCACTTCGGCGCACCCAGTCGAGGTCGATGCGGTCGAGCTGATGGATCTCGCTGACGCGGCAGCCGGTGGCGAAGAAGAACTCGATGAGGGCATGCTCCAGCAGGCTCTCACAAGCGTCACGTAATAGCTCTACTTCTTCAACTGAGAGTGCTTTCGGTATCCTCGCGGGCAGGCGCGGTTCTCGGAGTTTCAGCGCGGGGTTGCGCTCCAGAATTTCCTCTTTGTAGAGCCACTTGAAGAAGGCTTTGAGGGAGCGGACTTTGTTCGCCAGGCTCGACGTCTGTAGGTGCGTCAGGCTTGCGAGGTGGGCGCGCAGGTGCTCGAGCCTGATGGCGTCAACAGGAGTGCCATCGCCCAGACCTGAAGCCAAACGTTTCAGATGCAGTTTGTAGGAATAGAGTGTCTTGTCGCTATAGCCGTCTAGCTTGCGGGCTTTGAGATAGGCAGAAATACAGCTTGCCAACGTAAGGATTTTTTGCTCGTCCATAAAGAACCTCCGAGCTGTAGTCTGCACGGAGGTTGATGCCAAAACGCTTTTGAGAGGCGGCAGTGGCAATGCGGCTGTTGCGCGCGTTTGCTGCTTTGCACTTGCGCATTTGACGGGCCATTAACACCTTTAGGAGCCGCGAAAGGCTCGGAGCAGTGAATCCAGCCAAAGGCAACGCTAACAGTAGGAAAGACCATGCTTATACTCGTTCTGTGACGGACAGTGAAACCTCTTCGTCCGGCCGCGAACGCCTCCTCAGCACCGCTGCCGAGCTTTTCTACCGGCACGGGACGCATTTGGGCGTCAACAAACTCTTCGAGTGCTCCGGCGTCTCGCGCGTGACCTTTGACAAGTATTTTCTTGGCGAAGCGCGTTTTGTTGGAGCGGTGCTCGAGCGTAGCGCCGCGGCCTGGCCGCTGGCTTGGCTCGTCAGCGGCGGCTTCTCCTTCACCGCCACCCTCACCGGCGGGCGCGCGGCGCGAGCGCTGCCGGAACCGGCTGAGCAACCACCGGGAAGTCCGGGAGAGATTTTTGGCGCAGCTCTACTCCCCTCGCTCGTGGTGGGTTTTCTGTTCGGGCTCGGTTACGTCACCTACATAACCTCTGTGGTGGCGATTCTGCGAGACCAGGGAGCGGGCGCAGGGCAGGTGTCTTTGGGTTAGCTTTAGGAGCAAGTACCTTTTTCTCCGCTTTTTTGTGGGGCCGTTTGCTCGGGGGAACGCGTGGCGGCCGGGCGCTCGCTTTGCTCTTAGTCATCTTAGCCATCGTGGCGGTGGGCGCGGCGACGCCCGCTGGCCTCGAGTTCGCTGCTGGGCCTTTTCGCGTTCGGGGTGCTTTTCGGAGGCGCTTTCTTGAGCGTCGTGTCGGCGGTGACGACCCTCGTCCGGCGCGCCCTGCCGCAGCACGCTTGGGCGGGACGGATGGGACCGCGCTTTTTCAGAGGGGGACTGCTCTTGTTGCTCGACTCGTCTACGGCGTGAGCGGGGCGCGCTCACTGTGCGACTCACGCGCGACAGTCTCTTAACAGCCCACCCGGCATTTCATGTCACTTCCCCTTTTCGGTCAGTTGCAGTTCACCCTCCCGCGGGTCCTAACCCACCGGCTTCTCTTCTGAAAGCGTGGCGCGCCGTAAAGTAGAGACGTATAGATAGCTCGCCGGGAGTAGAAGAAGTCCCGAGAGCACCAGCGCCCAAGGCATACCGTAAAGAGCCGCCGCGAGCCCGAGTAGCGGCCCACCTGCAATCTGCCCGAGCGCGTCCATCTGCGCGTTCAGGCTAAAGACGGTGGCCCTGGTTTTACGCTCGAGCCGCTGGTTTAACCAGGCGCGGTAAAGGGGACGGTGGGTCGTTCTCAAAACCACCGACGCGCCGTAAAAGGTGAGCGCCAACCAGAAGTTGCCAGCAAGCCCAAAAAGAACGACGCTGAGCGTCAAGAACAGATTGATCACGAGCAGAGCCCGCGCCACCGCGACGTGGGCGTTCGTGTCGACGCGCCGCCGCAAGCTCTCCGTTACGGCGAGCGTGACGAGCATGAGCACGGCGTTGATGAGGCCGAACCAGACAACGGGGGTGAACGGCTCCGGAAAGCCGACGTTCGCCAAAAAGTGCGCTTCCCAGAGTCTATCGAACGTCTCCGAGGATGCGCCCAAAATGGCGCTAATCAAAAAGATGGTGAGGATAAAGGGCGTACGCCTCGCCACCTTAAGCCCTCGGTTAAGGGTACCGTGCATCGTCTTGATAGGGCGCCGCGCGGCGCCGGGCTCAGGTGTAAAGGCGCGTTCTCGCATGTATAAAACGAGAAACAGGGCGAGAAGGAAGTAGACCCCGCCCGCCATCCGCATGGGAAACCCCAAGTAAACGCTGCCGAGCGCCGTCCCGACAGGAACCGCGACGAACGCGGAGACTTGCGCCACTTGAGCGCCGCGCAAAAACGCCTCGCCCACCCTTTGTTCTCCTATTTCGTCCGCGACCCAAGCTTCCAACGCGCCGCTTTCAAAGGTGCTGCCGATGCCCCAGACGGCCTGAGCTAGGAGGACGGTAACGAAAAAAGGCAGCGCCCCCTCGAGCGCGAAGCCCAAACCGATAAGCAGTGTTCCGGTGATGACGCTGCGGCGGCGGCCGTAAACGTCTGCGACCACCCCGGTAGGGACTTCAAAGAGAAACACCGAAAGCTCGAGCACGGTGCCTACCAAAATGAGTTGGAGCGGGCCGAGCCCGGCGGTTTCGAAGCGGTAAACCGACGAGAGCAGGCCGAAAAGCGTAAAGGAAAACGCGCTCACGCCTGAGAAGACCAGATAGACCTGGTAGGGGGAAAAGCGGTGGGGCAAGAGGGGAAACAAACGTCACCGTCCAAACCGTGAGAGGGGGTCTCACGCAGTCAAGGTTGAACTGTAGGAGGGTGACGCAGAGAGGCGCACAACGAAAAAACGCGCCGAAAAACCACCACGAAAAAGACGTACGACGGCACAAGAGTCAGCGTAAGAGCCAGAGCAAAAGACTCGCGCTGGTTACTCGAGTGGTTCATCGTCTTCTTTTAGCGTTCACCCAGTCAAAGCTGAGCGGCGACGGTTGACATCCTCTTAACCTGACAGATGCCGAGCGCGTTGTCAAGGGGCTCGATTCAAAAAGGGGAGCATATCTCTCATTTCAGGCTTCGTACGCTGAGTTCGCGCACGCCTACTCGACCTGAAGTCGTTACCTTGAACGAAAAGCAATTTGTTCACCGCTATAAAATCCGAAGACCTTCCGAAGCGCTATAACGCCCCATATGGCAACGCAGCTCACGCGCTTGCTGGTCGCTCCGAGGTCCAGCAAGCAGATTATCCTCGTGTCCCGCCCACGGGTCAGGTGGCGCAGTTTCTGGGTTATTTGGCTTTCGGTGGGGACTGGAAAGGACGGTCGGGCTCAAAAGGGGCGAAGGTGACGCCGCTTACCTCCGGGGGCGTGAAGTCTACGGTGGTCGGTAAGAGCGCCTTCATGAATGGTCTGAGTTTAACTTATACGCTCGGTTCGCGCAAAACCGTGTCCAGGCTGTTGATAAAGAAGTATTCGCCCCACATGACACTCTCGGAAACGCCCAAGCCCAGGGTTTCGTGGTACGAGCCTTTCATCAAAATACCTTCCCAGCCCGGTGTGTCTATTGCCAAGAATTCGGGGCTGCACAGCCGCTCTAAAATTTTGAGCGCGTAGGCCTCGTAGCGGGCGGCCTTGTCGGCGTCTTTGGTGAGCTTGGCGAGCTGCCGGAAACCACCCGCGGCGATCGCGGCGGCTGAAGACTCGTAGGCTTCTTTGGGGTTCGGCTCTTCCCAGTCATTGGGGGGGATGCCTTCCGGCGTGCGCGACATATAGAAGTCCGCGCAGCGCTCGGCGGTGTCCAAAAAGCGTTCGTCCCCGGTATAGGTGTACACGGTGCCGAAGCCGTACAGAGCCCAGCTCTGCCCCCGCGCCCAGGATGAGTCATCGCGCCAACCCTGGTGGGTGGTCTGGCGCAAAAACTGCCCCGTCTCCAAATCGAATATCCCTTCGTGGGCGGTGCTGCCGTCGCCCCGCACCAGATAGCGTCTGGTGGTCAGGCAGTGCTCGAGCACATTCTCGTAGAGCGCCTCATCCCCACTCTGCTGGGCGGCGTAAAAGATGATACCCACGTTCATCATGATGTCGATAAAGCAACTTTCGGGCGCGACAAAAGAGCGCAGGTACTTGCCTTTCTCGTTGTAGCGGAGCCCCATCGTCTTGCCCGCCTGCACGATGACCTTGTTGATGCGTTCTCTTTCTTCTGCATCTTCGGTCATCTCGAGCCATTTTTTCCAGCTCGACCAGAAGACGAAGCCGAGGTCGTGAACGTTCCGGTCGAACTGCCTCTCTTCTAACAGGAGGCTGTAGTGCTCCGCCCGCTCGCGCCACCAGGGGTCGCCGGTGCGCCGCGCCATCATCCAGATGAGGCCCGCTAAAAAGCCGTCGCACCAATGCGTCCACGGCTCCTTGTCGTGCTGCCACTTGCCTCCTTCGGTAAAAAGAGGAAAGTAATCGGGATGCTTGGTGATGAGGGTTTTGACTTGCCCCTCGGCAAAATCCAGCGCTTTGTTGCCTTTATCTTCTAAACGCTTGGGCAGCGTCGTCATAACTTGTGCCACCAATTGGTGCGTTCGCCTAAGTGGAGCTGCACGGTTTTGAGTTCGCTGAACTCGTCGGCGGCGAACCTGCCCAATTCGCGCCCCAGCCCGCTCTCTCGGTAGCCGCCGAAGGGCAGTTCGGGGTAGCCGTCCATAAAGGTGTTGACCCAGACCGTGCCCGCCCGAATCGTTTTGGTCAGCTTGAAGGCCGTGTCGATGTCTTTAGTCCACACACCTGCGGACAGCCCGTAGAGCGTGTTGTTGGCGATGCGGACGGCTTCTTCAGCCGTGTCGAAGGTGAGGACCGAAAGGACGGGGCCGAAAATCTCTTCTTTAGCAATGTCCATCTCGGGCTCAACGCCGGTAAACACCGTGGCCTCGATGTAGCGTCCCTTTTCGCTCTTGATAGGCTTACCGCCCAGCGCCAGGTTCGCGCCCTGCTGTTGTCCTGAGCCGATGAGCCGGGTGATTTTGCTCTGCTGCGTTTCGTTGATGATCGCGCCGACCTTGGTGGCTTCGTCCAGCGGGTCGCCGACGGGAACGGTGGCGGCGCGCCCCACCAGAGCTTTTTGGAAGTCTTCGGCGATGTCGCGCTGTAACAGCAGGCGGCTGCCGCTGTTGCAGCACTCGCCCATGTTGAAGTACACGCCGAACACGGCGGCGTCAAGGGCGGCGTCTAAGTCGGCATCGGCAAAGATAATTTGGGGATTTTTGCCGCCCAGCTCGAGCGACACCTTTTTGAGATTGCCCGCCGACGCCTCGACAATCCTTTTGCCCACCGCCGTCGAGCCCGTAAAAGAAATCATGTCCACGTCGGGGTGGCTCGCCAGCCGCGCCCCCACGGGCTGACCGTAGCCCGTCACGATGTTGACGACGCCCTCGGGGACGCCTGCCTCTTGAATGAACTTACCCAGCATGAGCGTCGTACCCGGCGTCAGCTCGCTCGGTTTGACGACGCTCGTGCAGCCCACCGCCAGGGCGAAGGGCAGCTTCTGGCTGACGATAAGCAGCGGGAAGTTCCAGGGGGTAATCATGCCGACGACGCCCACGGGTTCCCTAAAAACAAAGCCCAGCATGTCGTCGCCGAGGCTGTTGTAGCTGTCCCCGTGACTGTGACGGGCGAGCGTCGCCGCGTACTCCCACAGCCCCGCGACGCCCTCCATCTCGCCACGCGCTTGTGAGATGGGCTTGCCGCTCTCCAAAACTTCTGTGACGGCTAAGTCTTCTGAGTTCTCCCTGACGAGCTCAGCTACTTTCGTCAGGCATCTGGCCCGTTCCGCGCCGCGCATCCGGGGCCAGGGGCCGTCGTCAAAGGCACGCCGCGCCGCCTCGACCGCGTGGTCGACGTCTTCCGCTGTGCCCAAAGGGTACTCACCGACGGAGACGTCGTGCGAGGGACTCTCCCGGGTGTAGGATTCGGACGCCGCTGAAGGCTGCCACCGCCCATCAATCAGCATGTCAAACGTTTGTTTTTTCAAGTCTGCTACCATTATCACTCTCCCTTAAAGTTTGGACTGCGTTTCTCGCGGAAGGCGTTTAATCCTTCTTTGGCGTCGTTGGTGGTGGCGGTAAGTGCGCCTGCTAAAGCCTCGAGCGTGACCGTATCGTTATTGACAACTTGCTTGGCGATACGAACGGACAGAGGCGCATTCGCGGCGATGGTCTCTGCCAGTTGCCCTCCACGTTTAGTCAGGTCTCGAGCGGGTACAACCTCGTTTACAAGCCCCCAAGCGTCGGCTTGATGTGCGGAAATCTGCTCGCCACTAAAAATCATCTGCTTTGCTCTGGCGGGGCCAATTAATTCAGGCAGCCTGCGGGTGCCCGCCCAGCCGGGTATGGTGGACAGCTTGACCTCGGGCATGGCGAGTTTTACACCCTCCGCTGCTAAGCGAATGTCCGCCGCCAGCGCCAGCTCGAGCCCGCCCCCAAAGGTATAACCCTGCAACAGCGCAATAACGGGTTGGGGCAGCGCCGCCAAGCGGTCGAACACCCGGTGTCCCGTCCGGATCCAGCGGCTGTACATTTCCAGGGGTGTCAGGGCTGTCCAGGCGTGAATGTCTGCGCCCACGCAAAAGGCTTTGCCCTCCGCCCCCAGCAGGACGACGCGAACCTCACGGTTGGTTTCCAAGGTGGCGCAGTGGGCCTCCAGGGTCTCGAGCATCTCGAGGGTAAGCGCGTTGAGTTTGTCGGGACGGTTCAGGGTCAAGGTCGCCAGCGCGCCGTTCGTCTCGAGGTCTATCACACAGCCTTCCTCATACAGTCTCCCTCATACGGTTTCCTTCATAGGGTCTCCTTGGCCGTCTGCACCAGCCGTTCAGCCGCGCGTAAGCACATGGCCCAGATGGTCAGGGTCGGGTTGATGCCGGGACAAGACGCGAAGGCTGCGCCGCCGAAAACGTAAAGCCCGGGGGTGTCGTGTACCTGCAAATCGCGGCCTAACACGTTGAGGCCGGGGTCGTCTCCCGCGCGGCAGCCGCCGAGGTCGTGACTGCTGCCCACGCCCGTGAAGCGCGGGCCACGCCAGGTCTTCGTCGCCCCCATGTGTCTTAAAATCTCCTCAGCTTTACCCTCCATCCAATCTGCAAGGTTAGACTCATTCGCCTGCATGTCGTAGGTGATGCGGACGACGGGCAAGCCGAGCCCCGACGTGTCCTTACGCACAGGGTCGAGGTCGAGGTAGTTGTGTTCATAAGGCAGGGTATCGGGTTGAATACGCACCACGCCGAAGCGTTGCCACTGCCTCAGATGGTCTTTGTAGCCTTTGCCCCAGCGCGGTACGTCGTCGGGTAGGGCTTCACGGCTTATCTGCAAGGGCAAAAACTGCTGCTCAGCGCCCAGGGTCGCGCCGCCGATAAAGCCGTGCTCAACGGAATCGAAGCCCTCAGCTAGGTAGTCGTCCACAATAACGCCCTGCGCGGCGGGTCCGGTGTGCCGGTTGAAAATCTGGTCGGGGCAAAAGCCATCGACGTGGGCGAACATTTTTGTCATGAAGTGTTTGCCGAGCTGACCGTTTGTATGACCCAAACCGTCGGGATGCCTGGTGCTACCCGACAGGAGCATCAGCCGGACGTTTTCAAAGGTGTAGCTCGACAAGATAACGCGACGCGCCCTCTGCACCCGCTCTTTACCGTTGGCGTCGAGGTACGTCACGCCGCACGCGTGACCCTCGCTGTCGGTGAGGACGTTCAGGACGCGGCAGTGCGTCTTTAGCTGCAAACGGCCCGTCGCCAGCGCCTCCGGCACCGAGCTGAGGCCGGGGTGCCACTTGGCGTCGTTATAAGACCCGAAGCCGTTGCTCCAGGCGGTGTAGGTCGTGGCGGGGCGTCCGCCGTAGGGCACGCTGTTCATCCCGGCGGGCACGGGGTAGGGGTGCAGGCCCAGCTCGCGGGCGGCGGCGCTGAAAGCTTGACCCAGCCTGAAGTCTCTCAGGGGCGGCATGGGGTGCGGCCCTCTGCGCGGTATATAGGGCGTCTCGTCGGGACCGGCGACGCCTATGGTGCGCTCGAGCCTATCGTAATAGGGTTCCAAGTCGGCGTAGGTCACAGGCCAGTCGGCGAGGGTGCAGCCCGAAGGTAAAACGTCCTCACCCCAGCGTTCGCGCACCCGGCTCAGGGACATGAAATGATGCGGGTGAAAGCGCCGCAGCCACGCGCCGTAGTGGATGACCGACCCCCCGACGCTGTTCATCATCTTGCCAAGCGAGAAGGTTGCTTCCCGTGTAGGTTCGTCTCCGCTCCGCCGCCACTGCGGGATTTCCTGCAAGAACTTCGGTCCCATGCTTGCGCGGGCGTAATAGCTGTGCCCCAGTTCGTCGGGTAAAAAGTCTCGCTTGCTGCGGTACGGCCCCGCCTCGAGCCCCACCACTTTGAGCCCCGCCCCGGCCAGAACGGGCGCGATGAGGCCGCCCACCGCGCCCATGCCCACGATGACCACGTCCGCTTCCCCCTCGGGTGCGCGGCTACCGAGTTGGGGGTCGTAGCCGGGCACGGGTGTCATCCCCTCCTGTAGCGTGGGCATGACGTCCCCCAACGACTGAATCTTGCCCCCCTTGGTAACAGGCGCGTCGCTCAGGTTCTCCTCGGCGCTGTTCTCTAAGTAGACGCCGGGGTGCCCGAGTACCTGCCAGCCCAACTTGTCCCGGTTGCCGCCGTAGGCGGGGTCGGCGAACAAACCCTCTTGCAAATGAGCGCGTAGCAGCTCGAAGAACTCAAGTTGGTCGGGTGAGTGAAAGTCTGGTAGGGTGCCGTGCTCGAGCCCAGTGAGTAGGTCGTCCTGACCCTCATCGCCGCACTCGGCAAAGCCGTTCCCTTTTAAGTTGCGCGCCGCTCTGTCGAGAGCCGCTAAACCAAGCCGGTACGTTTCGCGTTCAGACCTGTAAGCGCCGCCCAGCGCTCTGTCGAGGTAGTCGGCAACACCTATCTCGGTGGCACCTGGTACATCGTCAGTAGGGAAGAGGCGCTCAAAAATCGCGCTTGCCAGTTTTCCCTCGCGCGGGCTGAGGTGAACGAAAAGACTCAACGCTATGCCTGGAAAAGCAGACCGTCGCTGCTTTCGATGAATAGGCGTTCATCCATCACTTTCAGGTTCGGGCTTACTTTAAGTTCAAATTCGGCTCTTGCCAGGATGTCTTTTTCCAGGCTCACGCCGGGTGCGACTTCCGTCACCGTCAATCCTTCGGGCAGAAGTTTGATAACGCAGCGTTCGGTGATGTAAACGACTTCTTGCCCCCCCTCGAGCGCCCGCTTGCCGCTGAAGGTGACGTGCTCGACCTCGCCGACGAACTTGCTCACCTTGCCCTCTTTTAAGATTTTCAACCCGCCGTCTTCTAAGCTCAGCTTGAGCCCGCCCGCCGTAAAGTAACCGCTAAAGACGATGCGCTTGGCGTGCGCGGTGATGTCGACGAAGCCGCCCACCCCGGCGGTGACGTGGGGTTTGGCGTTGAGCCTCGAGACGTTGACGTTGCCCACTTTGTCCACTTGCATAAAGGACAGCATGGTTCTGTCAAAACCACCGCCCTGAAAATAGCTGAACTGGTCGGGCGAGGGCACGATGGCGGCGGCGTTGGCGGCGCAACCGAACTGAAAGCCGAGCAGCGGCACGCCCCCCACCGCCCCCTGCTCTATCGCCCAGGTGACCGCGTCCGCCTCGCCCGCTTCTAAGAGGATGCGCGGCACCAGGGCCGAAATCCCGAAGCCCAAGTTCACGGCCTCGCCCCTTTTTAGTTCCTGCGCCGCCCGCCGCGCGATCATCTTGTCGACGCTCCAGGGGACGTCTTCAAAACTTCCCGCCGGTCTTTTTATCGCGCCGCTGATGGCGGGGTCGAAGCTCGTCTGGGTCGTTTGCATCTGCTCGGGGTCGACGGTGACGTAGTCGACCAGGATGCCGGGTACGCGCACCATCTGTGGGTTGAGCGAGCCTTTTTCTACTACCCGTTTAACCTGCGCAATGACCACGCCGCCGCTATTGTGCGCTGCGAGCGCCTGGTCATAGGCACCGAGATAGGCCCCCTCGTGCTCCATCGAAAGGTTGCCGTCTTCGTCGGCGCTGGTGCCCCTGATGATGGCGACGTCCACCGGGATGACGGGGAAAAAGAGCCAGGTCTGGCCCTCGAACTCGACCCGCCGCACGACGCCGTCGGGCGTGACGCCGTTCATGCGCCCGCCGTGCTGGCAGGGGTCTAAATAGGTGTCCATGCCCACGTGGGTCAGCAGCCCGGGGCGCTTGGCCGAGAGCTCGCGGTGCAGGTGGAACAAGATGCCGCTGGGGATGTTGTACGCCTCGACCTCGTCTGCGTAGATCATCTCCCAGATTCTGGGCGAGGGCATCGAGGAGGGGCCGCTCGGGTAAGACCCCGCGATGATGCGTTTGAGCAGTCCCCGTTGCGCGAGGTGGTCGACGCCCTTGATGCCGTACATGTCACCGGCTGCGATTGGGCTTATGACGGTGAGCCCGCGCGGCAGCCCCTGTTCCTCGAAGCGCTCGCCGATGGCCTTGAGCACGGCGTCGGGGCAACCGAGACCGCTCGAGGAGCTAATCGACAGGGTGGCCCCGTCGGGGATGAGGGCGGCGGCTTCGGCCGGACTCTTCACAGGTTTCATGGTGTCTCCAGTCTCATGTGCGGGTTACGCCGTGGGCGAGGAGTCCGTGCCGGTCTAGCCACGTAGACCGGCCGACTCTCTTAAAATCAGGGTGGAGGGCATGATGACCTGGCGCGTTTCGTCCGTGGGCTTGTCGATGCGCTCTAAGATCAGCCGCGCCGCGGCTTCGCCCATCGGCTGGTTCGGCGCGACGGTGGCGAGGGGGGGCGACCACAGCGCCGTCTCCGCCACGTCGTCAAAGCCGATCACCGCAAAGTCTCGACCCGGCTCCACTCCCCGCTTGCGCAGCCCGAGCATGACGCCAAAGGCCACGACGTCGTTGTAACAGAGCGCCGCCGTCGGGGGTGTGGGCAGCTCGAGCAGGGGCTGGACGGCGTCGAACCCCCCTTGACGCGTGACAGGACTCGTGACCGTCAGGGCGTCGTCGACAACCAGCCCGCGACCCTCCAGAATACTCTTGTACCCCTTAAGCCGGTCGCGCCGCGCGGACGAGCTGAGCGAGCCCCCTATAAAAGCGATGCGCTCGTGACCCTTCTCGACGAGCCGCTCGACCGCCCGCCTCGCGCCCAGTTCGTTGTCGATGCCGACGTAGTCGAGGTCGGCACCCGAAACGTAGCGGGCGACTGTGACGGTGGGGGTGCCCGCGACGAGGGTTCGCAGGTTTTCGGCCGACGTGCCCTCGGCGGGGACGATGATGAGGCCGTCGACCATCCGCTCGAGCATCTTCATGGTGATGGCGTTTTGGGTCGCCAGGAGGTCGTCGGAATCGCCCAGGAGGGCCGCGTACCCGTTCGCCTGGAGCCCGCGGTTGATGCCGCGGATCAGCTCGGCGTAAAAGGGATTGCTCAAGTCGGTGACGATAACCCCGACCGTCTGCGAGCGCTGCGTGCGCAGGCTGGCGGCCTTATGGTTATAGATGTAGCCGAGTTTTTCGATGGAGGCCCGCACCCGCCGCTTGGTCCCTTCGGGAATGCGGTCGCTGTCGTTGAGGACGAGAGAGGCCGTCGATCTGGACACTTCGGCGTCCTTGGCGACGTCCTGAAGGGTGACCCGCGACTGCTTCTTTATTTGATCCATATGCACGGATGGTACCACCTAAACCTCACTTCTTTAGTAGATCGGTTTAACTGAAATCATAGTTATTCTCGAGTTTTTTGTCAAGGAAGGCTGTTGGCTGGCCTGAAAGCCTTGGGGCCGATCTAGACCGCCGAGGCCCACCAAACAAATTGTTCGACCGTCCTTGTTGACAAATAACCTTTAGAGAGATTAATATGACTGCGTAAGTAAAAATTTGGAGAAGCATACGCGTTTGGCCGCTAACTCTACTTTTAGTCGATGGATTGGTAGATCGATTCAGCAAAAATATTAGAAAAGCATTAGGAGGTGCATAGGTGAAAAAACTAGTCAGGGTGGACACATTACTTCTGTTGGTCGGCTTCGCGCTTGCCACGCTCGCGCAGGGTCAAGGCGAAAGCTATCAGGTTTTCCAGACGCCCGCCGAGTACGCGGCCGCGACGGGCGACGCGCTGACCATCGCGGGCGAGGCCCCGTCCTTAGCCGAGCGGGTGGCGGCGGGCGAGCTGCCCCCGGTCACGGAGCGCGTCGGGCAAGAGCCGATGGTTCTCGAGCCCCTGGACGAAATCGGGCGGTACGGCGGTATTTTGCGAGCCCCCGCGACAGGCCCCGACACGGAAGGATGGGAGTTGGCGACCGCTTCGGACCAAACGCTCTTTAGTCTTACACCCGACCTGACCATCATCCCGAGCATCGTCAGGGGTTCCGAATTCAACGAAGACAACACGAGTCTGAGGCTCTTCCTGCGCGAGGGGATGAAGTGGAGCGACGGCGAACCCTTTACCGCGGACGACTTCGTCTTTTGGTACGAAGACATCCTCCTGAACGAAGCGTTAACCCCCACCGTTCCTCAGATTTACCTGGCCGGGGGAGAACCCTTGAAGCTGACCAAGGTCGGTGACTACGAAGTCGTCTTGGACTTTGCGTCGCCAAACCCGACTATTACGGCGACCCTGGCGACACCCTTTGCCTACCTGGCCCCCTTTGCGCCCGCCCACTACCTAAGACAGTTTCACATCGACTACAACGAAAACGCTGAGGCGGACGCGCAGGCTGGAGGCTACACCGACTGGGCGGACATGTTCACCAGCCGCTCGACCCGCAACTCGCTCGGCCAGGAGCAAGAGAACATGGAGCTTCCGGTGCTCAATCCCTGGGTGTGGGTGGGCATCGACAACGCGGGCAACAGGTTTTTCGAGCGCAACCCCTACTACTGGAAGGTCGATACGGCGGGCAACCAGCTACCCTACGTAGACGAAGCGCACCGCCTGCTCATCCAAAACGTCGACACCAAAAAACTGGCCGTCCTGGGTGGTGACGTCGACTTTGCTTCGAAGGACTTGGCGCTTACCGACTTCCCGCTTTACAAGCAGGGCGAGGCGGACGGGAACTACACGGCCTTTTTGGGCGACGGTTCTAAAGGCTCGTTCCTCGTTTTCGGCTTTAACGAGACCTGGGAGGGTGACCCGGCGCTGCTCGACATTTATAGCGACGTCCGTTTCCGCCAGGCACTGTCGCTGGCGCTGAACCGCGACGAGATTAACGAAGTGGTGTTTCTCGGTCAGGGCGTACCTCGCCAGGTCGCCCCCATCCCTGGCACGTCTTACCACGAGGACTGGATGGAGAACTACTACGCCGAATACGACGTGGAAGGGGCCAACGCGCTGCTTGACGAGATGGGCCTCGAGTGGGACGCCAACGAGGAGTTCCGCCTGCGCCCCAACGGCGAAACCCTCGCCATCCCGCTGGAATACTGGCGCTGGGGCGACGACGTCGCCAAAATCGTCGAACTGGTGACCGAATACTGGGCCGACATCGGGGTCAAAATCGACTCCAAAGAGCTCGAGCCCAGCCTCTTTTTCACCCGCCGGACCTCCAACGAACTCCCGATTGTCACCTGGGGCGGCGACAACCAGACCGAACTCAGGCTTTATACAGACAGCGAGTGGTCCAGGCCGCCTTATCAGGTCGGTATCATGTACCCCTGGGAAACGTGGTTCGAAGAGGACGGCGCTGAAGGTACCGAGCCTCCTGAGGAGATCAAAGAGCTTTGGGATTGGAACGAGCAGCGGTTGCAAACGCTTATCGGCAGCGAGGAGTACCTGGAGCTTTCAAGGCAAATTGCCACTTATAATGTAGAAAACCTCTCTCAGATTGGCACGGTGGGTCTCGTCCCTTACCCGGTCGTCTTCAGCAACAGGCTGGGTAACACGCCGAGGTCCGGCATCTTTACGACGGACGCGATCTTCTTCCGTCCTTACGCCGCCGACACCTGGTTCTTTAAGTAAGGCTCGGCTCGTGAAGCGCGGCAGGGGTTGTGAGCACATTTACCAACCCCCGCGCGCTGTTTGGGGCGGATAATGATACCAAAACCTTCCGGAGACGGTTTTATCGACACGGTGCGGGCGGCTGTCGCCACATCGCCGACGGGGCGAGGGGACTACCGCGAGCGAGCCATCGTCATGAAGACCTGGGTTTGCGCGTTGCAGCAGCAGGGGCTTGGGGTGGACGCCTTGTTAGAGCTCGATCACGACCTGACCAAGCTCACGGACACGACCGAAAATCCTGAAGCGTTGGGCGAAGACGAAGTCAAGGTTTATACCCTTATTGACGATGCTTACGCGGTTCTCGAAGACCTTTGGCAAGATTTTGAGGGCTCGCCACGTAAAAAAGAGAATCTAAAAGAGAAGGCGGGTTCAAAAGAGAAGACAGCGACGACGTCTTTAACGGCTGCCCCAGGTAGCGATGTGAAATTCGGGAAAGCGTGGCCCCTGTACCACGGCAACCCTCAACACACGGGTTCAACTGAAGCTCTCGGCCCCACCGAAGGACGCGTCGACTGGCGTTTCCCGGTCGGGCTCGGCTGGCGCTCCGCCCCCGTCGTCGAAGGTGACAGGGTATACGCGACCTCACCAGGGTTGCGGGTGGCGCTCTACTGCTTTGACGGTAGTACCGGCGAAGCCGTCTGGACCTCTCGGATGCAGCCCGCGCTCACCGCAGGTCAGCTTTACAGCACGCCCGGTGCCAGCTCGACGCCGCGCCTGACCCAGGACGCTGTCTGGGTGAGACAGATGGGCAGCCGGGGCAACAAAGACAGAGGTGTGCTGGAAGCGCCAAAAATTTTGAAGTTCAACAAGGCAAACGGCTCCTTGAGCCAAAAACTACCCGCTTGCCACGTAGACTACCGCGCGGGCTACGCGCCTTTGGAGGTTTCTCAGGACTACCTGGTCTACCCGGCGGGCGAACATGAAATCGAGCAAGTCCCCGCCATTGCCACGCCCCTCAACCAGCTCGCGTGCCGCCGCCCTGACACCGGCGAGCTCCTCTGGCAGTTTCAGACGGGAACCATCCTCTGTGACCCCCTCGTCAGTGACGGCCTGGCCTTTGTGACGACGGACGACGGGGTCGTGATGGCCTTGCAACTCGAGGGCGACTTTCCCGCCAACTCGGACCGGCGTATCGCTTGGCAGTACCAGTGCGGCGGGGCGGTCAACTCGAGCCCACTCTTAAAAGACGGCAAGCTGTACTTCGGCAGTAACGACGGTTATGTTCACTGTCTTGAAGCCTCGAGCGGGACTGTTCAGTGGACGAAAGACACCGGGTGTAACGAGGCTCGAGCCCTGCGGCTCTTTTCTACCCCCCTCGTTGCGGATGGTCATCTCTATGTCGGCGCGGCTTCCTCAGAGATACTTTGTCTCGAGGCGAGCACGGGGCGGCTGCGCTGGCGTTTTGAGGCGGAGGACTGGGTGCGGGCGAAGCCGGTCCTGCTGGGCGACAGCCTCGTATTCGCCGACCTGAAAGGCTACCTCTACAGCGTGTCCCTTCGAACCGACGGGGAAGCGCGACTGCGCTGGAAGGAGCGCGTAAGCGACCATCCTGTTTACGCCGACCTGGCCGGAGCGGGGCAAAACGTCTATCTCTCTTCCGCCGACCTGAAGTTGCACTGCTTCGGTGCGTCGGGGGACCGCCTCTGGCAGCGCGACCTTATCGAAAGCTTTTACGAGGGCGGGACCCGCATACAAACGGACCAGCTCGCGGGGGGCGCGTTTTACCAGTCCAAGGCGACGGCGGATAACGGCCTGGCGTATATCGGCGCGCCGTCGGGGTTCGTTCACGCCGTTGACGTAAAGACGGGCGAGGAACGCTGGAAGTTTGAAAGCAGCGGGGCCGTGTCAGCAGCACCTGCTGTTGACGGTGGAAAACTATTTTTTGGGCAACAGGGCGGGGACGACACCTTTTACTGTCTCGAAGCCGCGACGGGACGGCCCTTGTGGACGCAAGCTTTGGGCTGGGTTTGGGGGTCGGCCAACCTAAAGGGCGGGCGGGTGTTCGTGCCGGGTATCGACGGGTTCGCCAACGGTCTGGACGCCGACACGGGCGCTATCTTGTGGCGCTACCGGACGGGCCGCTCGACCTGTACGGAACCTGTTTTGTATGGGGATACGGTCATTTTCGGCAGTTGGGACCGCTACCTTTACGCGCTGGACGTTACCTCGGGCAAGCTTTTATGGAAGCACCACATCGGCAACCGCTCCGACTCGGGCGCGCAGGTGGTTCACGACAACCGGATGTATTTAGGCAACCACACCGACACCAGCCAACCAGGGGATGTCAAGGGGGACGGCTGGGTGCGGTGTTTCGACCTCGAGACGGGTGACGTACTCTGGGAAACGAGCCGAGCCAAAACAGGCTTTAACGCGACGCCTGCGCTCAAAGGTAAGCGCTTGCTCGTCTCCACCTCACAGGGTCGGGGCTTGGGTGGCGTGGCGCTAAACACATCGGTTTCTTGCTTTGACGCCCGTACAGGTGAGTTTTTGTGGGAGCATCCTGGCGGCGGCCTGACGGGACCTGTGATCGCGGGCGGCCACGGCATCATCGCGTCTACGGCGTCTCCTTATATGTACGGCTTTCGCCTTGATATTGAGGACAACAATGATCATAAAACCCCTCGAACGTTGTGGAAGCTCCGCCTGGGCAACAAAGTCGAAGAGGCGACCCCGGCTGTTTATGAGGGGCGGGCGTTCGTCTTATGCTGTGACGGGTATCTCTATGCGGTTCGTTAGGTTTGTCGGCGAGGGAGATTCTGAAAAATGCTGAACTACATCGTCAGACGCTTGCTTTTTATGCTGCTCACCATCTTCCTGGTGTCGGTGGTGTCGTTTTTTCTCATCCAGTTGCCGCCGGGTGACTTTTTATCGTCCTATTTATTGCAGCTAGAAGCGACCGGCGGCCAGACCAACCAGGCCGAAATCGACAGCCTACGTAGGTCCTACGGGCTCGACCAGTCCGCCGTGACCCAATACTGGATCTGGATTACCAACATCGTCACGAAAGGGGATTTCGGGCGCTCCTTTCAGTGGGAGCAGCCCGTCAGCGAACTCTTGTGGGAACGGCTCGGGCTGACGGTCGCGTTGGGCGTGGCGACGCTTATTTTTACCTACCTCCTGGCTATTCCCATAGGGATCTACTCGGCCTTGCGAAAATACTCCGTCGGAGATTTTATCATCACCACGTTGAGTTATATAGGTCTGGCGCTGCCCGGCTTCATCCTGGCCTTTGGGGTGCTCTACGTAAGTCACCTCATGGGCAACAGCGTGGGCGGCCTCAACTCGCCCGAGTTCTTGAACCAGCCGATGAGCTGGGCGAAGTTCATTGACACCTTAGAGCACGCCTGGATCGCCGTTTTTGTGCTCGGCGTGGCGGGCGTGGCGGGCCTCACCCGCGTGATGCGGGGCATGTTGTTAGACGAGCTGGCACAGCAGTACGTGGTCACGGCGCGGGCCAAGGGCGTGTCTGAGACCCGCCTGGTGTTCAAGTACCCGGTCCGGCTGGCCCTGAACCCCGTGGTGTCCACGATGGGCTGGCAGCTCGCCGCCATCATCTCGGGCGCGCCCATCGTCGAATTGGTGCTCAACCTGCCCACCACGGGGCCGCTGCTGCTCCGGGCGCTGTTGGGGCAAGACATGTACCTGGCGGGCTCGTTCCTGCTGCTGCTCAGCGTCCTCACGGTGATCGGGACGTTCGTGTCCGACATCCTCTTGGCCGCCCTCGACCCCCGCATAAGGATGGAGAAATGAACCCCGTACGCAGGCTGGCCTTTTGGCGCGACCGACGCGTAAAAAAGCCCTCAGAGGACGCCTACCTCAACGCTTCCCAGGCTCAACTCATCTGGGCCAAGTTCAAAAAGCACAAGCTCGCGCTGATAGGCGTCGCGGCGCTCGTCATCCTCTACACGATCGGTATGTTCTGCGAGTTTTTGTCGCCCTACACGCCCCAGGCGCGGAACAGCAGCCTGATTTACGCGCCGCCCCAGACGATTCGCTTCGTGCACGAGGGCAAGTTTCAGTTGCGCCCCTTCGTCTACGGCTACAGCGCCGAGCGAAACCCCGAAACCCTGGCGCAGGAGTTTGTGGCGGACCCCGAGAAAAAGTACAACCTGTCGTTGTTCGTCAGGGGGGACGACTACAGGTTCTGGAACCTTTTTGAGGCCGACCGCCACCTGTTCGGCGTAGAGGACGGCCCGATGCACCTGCTCGGCACCGACGGCCTGGGCCGGGACCTGTTGAGCCGCGCCTTTTACGGCGCGCGCATCTCGCTGTCGGTCGGGCTTATCGGCGTGCTCATGACCTTCTTTTTCGGCCTCGCCATCGGCGGCTTGTCGGGCTACTTGGGCGGCACCTTCGACCTGATTTCCCAGCGCGTCATCGAGTTTCTCCGGTCGATCCCCGTGCTGCCGCTGTGGATGGCGTTAGCCGCGGCGCTGCCGCCGCAGTGGCCCGCGCTGCGGATCTACTTCGGCATCACCATCATTCTTTCGTTTATCGGCTGGACGGGGCTGGCGAGGGTCGTCCGCAGCCAACTGCTCAGCATCCGCGACGCGGACTTCGTGCTGGCGGCCAGGGTGTCGGCCGCGCCGACGCGGGTCATCGTCGCCAAGCACCTCATCCCGTCTTTTTTAAGCTACATCATCGTCAGCCTGACGCTGACGGTGCCGCAGATGATTCTCGGCGAAACCGCGCTCACCTTTATCGGCTTAGGGTTGCGTTCGCCCGTCGTGAGTTGGGGCTCGCTCCTTTACGAAGCCAGGGACATTCACGCCATCTCGCAGGCACCCTGGCTGCTCGTGCCCGTGGTCTTTATCATCATTACCGTGCTCGCGTTTAACTTCGTCGGTGACGGGCTGAGGGACGCGGCTGACCCCTATGCGAGCAACTGACATCAGGTGACGGTCTTTCCTGCTCGCTTGTGGGAGGGGCTCGAGCAGAAGGTCGGCGTCGACAAAACCGCCGTCGGCGAGGTGCATCTTGGGGAGAAGGTGCTTGTCTCTTAAGGCTTCGTGAACCTTAGCCGTTTGGTCTACGTCCGACGCGCCCGCGCCAGTCGTCACGACGTGGGTAATGATGCGAGGCGCAGCGGCGTCACAGGTCTTGGTGACGAAGACCTTATAGCCCGTCCAGGTAAAGGTACCCTTCTTGCCGAACGCCGCTTCCGGGTCGTAGGGCGAGTTAAGGCGGACGTTAGCGGGCGCGAGGTCTTTCGCGTCGCGGTAGCGTGGCTCGCCCTTATCAAACCAGAAGTGATGCAGCCACACCTTCCGTAGCGTTTCGATAGCCCGCAAAGAGGCGAGGTAGCCGCGAGCTGGGGCGGTGTAGACGTTTTCCAGCAGCACATTCAGGAAAAGTCGACTCAAAGTATTTGTTGTCATGTCATCCGGTTCCAACCACCCGACCCTCCTTTTCAGCGGACGCGACCGCCGCGAAGGTGAGTTCTAACGAAAGCAAATTGTGTCTTCCCGAATTGTAGGGTTCGCGGTCTTCAGCCAGGGCGCACATGAGTTCACCCATCACGCCCGCAAACCCGTCGTTGAACCACTCGCCCTCGAGCTTGTAGCGAAACCGTCCCGCAGGGGTTTCTAGTTCGACAAAATCATTACCCAGCGCTGACCCGCGAATCGTTCCTTTGCTACCAAAAATGTAAAAGGGATGGCCCTGCGTACTTAGACCCGACCCGTGCGTGCTTATGTTTGCCGTTACCCCGCCCTTAGACGCTATGGACAGGTCAAAGCCCCAGGGTTGTTCCGATTCGCTCGGCTGATTAGGTGTGCGCCATTCGCGCGCCCTTACCTCGAAGGGCTGGAGACTCCCCAGCCAGCAGCGCGTGATGTCAATCCAGTGAACGGCGTAATCATAAACGGCAAAATGCTTGATGTCGTCAAACCTCGTCCCCACGATCCACGAAAAGCTAATGTCGAAGAAATGTTCGATACCGAGCACATCGCCTATGTCACCCTGTTCTATGAGCAAAGTAGCAACGCGCCAGGGGGGTGCCCAGCGACCATTTTGGTTGACCGCAAGTTTGAGCCCGAGGCGCTGGGCTTCTTTCACGACCGCCGCTGCGTCTGCCAAACTGGGCGCTAGCGGCTTTTGTGCCAGGATATGTTTCCCTGCTTTTAGGGCTTCGTGCATGATGGGCACGCGTTGGGGCGGGAACGTACCGATATCGACGATCTGAACCTCAGGGTCGGCCAGGAGCTCTTCTAACGAGTTACAGACGTGGATACCGGGCATAATCTCCGCTGCGAGTGCAGCGTTTTCAGGAACGATGTCATACACGGCAACGACGGGTACGTTGTAGGCTTTGTACGCCGCTAGGTGAATATTGCGCACGATGTTGCCGGAGCCGACAATCCCTACCCCCGGCAGCGGTCCTTCGGGAAACCTGGGGCGGTGCTGGGGCGCGCTGTTCATGACGCCTTGTCCTCTACGGAAGCCTCATCGTAGGCGCGCTGCAAAAAGCTCAGGACTTCGGGAATCTCTTCGGCGCTCAGGTGTTCGACGATCAAGGGCACGCCGGGTAGCTGCTGCTCGAGCAGCCTAAAGTAAGGCGTAAAGTTAAAAACACCCTTCCCGGAGCGCGGTGTGCCGACGACGCCGTCGGTGTAGAGCACGTCTTTGGCATGGGCAATCGGTGAAAGATCGGCGACGGTCTCAAATATCTTGCTCTGTTCGCCTTCTTGCTGGGGGACGTGCTCTTCGAGCAGGAGATTAAAGGGGTCCATGACAAAGCCGAGGGCGGGCGACTGAACCGCTTTCCGGAACCGCCGGATATCGTCGGCGGTGCGGAGCACGTTTTCTACGTAGCCCTCGAGTAACAGCTTCACGTCCAAACCTTCCGCCATTTCAAGAAACGCTTTCACAGTCTCGAGCAGTTCCTGCCAGCTCGCCTCGCTCAGGTTGTCGGGATGAAACAGCCACTGGTTTTCGGCATTTTTTGTGCCCGTTTCGGTCGCCACCCCGGTGCCAGCGCCTACCATCGCGGCAAGCTCGAACAGGCGCTGCATGTCTTTAACGACAGCCGCCTTTTTTGTCCTGTCAGGTGTCACGATGTTCCTGTACCCCACCAGCGCCACGATAGCCAGTCCGGCATCCCTAAACATTTGAATTTCTTTGTAGGCGTCCCCGTCATTTTGCATGGCGGCGGGGCTCGGTTCCCACTGCACGCAGTCCAGTCCGTAATGCTTGAACTGCTCGAGTTGAGTCAAGGGCAAGAGGCTGGAGAATGCGCCCAGCGGACGGCCCATAGCGTAGGGCGGCGCGTGTTTAGCGGGTGAATCAGTCATAAAGAGACCCCACCTCATCACGTGAAAGCGATACGTGTTGTTGGGAGGTGCGCGGGGCGTCAGGTTTGGGCTGAGTAGCTAGCTTTGTAAAAAACATCCCTACTTGATTCCTGCGCTGAGAGAATTCTCGACGATACGGCGCTGAAAAAAGGCGAAAAGGATGAGCACGGGAATGATGGAGAGAGTTATGCCCGCCAAAATGACCGGCACGTTGTAGTCGCGGTTGCCTATCAAGCTGGCTAAGCCGACAGGCACTGTGAATTTCTCGTCGCGGATGGCGACGATGGCGGGCCACAAGAAGTTGTCCCAACTGTTAAAGAAACTGAACACCCCCAGCACGGTCACCGGAGGCCCCAGCAAGGGAAACGCGATTCTGAAAAAGATGCCGTACTCCGAACAGCCGTCCAGCCTCGCAGCCTCGAGCAGTTCGTCGGGCACAGCCTGAGCAAACTGCATCATCATAAAGGCGCCGAAGGTATAGATGATGCCCGGCAGCGCGATGCCCAGGTAGGTCCCTACGAGGCCCAGCTCTCTCGCCAACACGAACAGGGGGATGATATTAAAGTCTATAGGGATGATGGTGGTCAGCAGCACGACGCCCAACACGAAAGCGCGTCCCGGAAAGCGGAACTTGGCGAGCGCGTAACCCGCCATCGTACAAAAGAGGATGTTGGTGAGGGTCGTACCCACCGCGACAACCACGCTGTTCCACAAAAAGCTGCTGATCGCGCTGTCCCAGGCCTTGGCGAAATTGTCGAGCGTGGGCGTTCCCGCGATCAGGCGAAACGGATACTCGAAAATGTAGCGTGACTCCTTGAACGATGACGACAGCAAGAAGATCAGGGGGAAAAGTAGGAGCAGCAAAAAAGCGCTCAAGAACAGGTAATGAAAGGGTTTGAGCCGCCGATACCAGCCGCTCCAGCTAGGCGTTTGGGCTCGAGGCGCTTCAACACTGGACGCTTTAGTCCGCACGCGCCGACCTCCAGAGAATAAAGGCCGCGGCACAGAGCGCCAGAACGCTCATGACGAGCATGATCGCGCTGCCGTACCCCGGATTGTTCAAACCGAAAGACTGAATGTAAGCCTCCACCACGGGTGTCCGTACCCCTGTCGGCACGTTCGTAAACCTGCCGCGGCTGGCAATCAAGATGATGGGGGAGAAAAGTTGAAAAAGGTAGACGAACGCCATGATCGCGGTGAACGTAATTACGGGGCGCATGAGCGGAACCGTGATGCGCGTTACGACCTGCCACCAGTTCGCCCCGTCGATGCGGGCGCTTTCATAGAGCGTCGTGTCTAGCGCCTGTAAACCGCCGACGTAAACCAGCATGTTCCAGCCGACGCCTTTAAACACGGTGAGCACGCCTATGATGACGATGAGGCTCGTGGAGTCGCTCAGCCAAGACACGCGCTCAAAGCCGAGCCCGACAAGCGTGTTGTTGACGAGACCCACCTGGTCGGCGAACAAAAACCTGAAGATGAGCGCTAAACCGTACAAAGAGATGATGCTGGTTAGGTAGTAGGCACTTCTGAAAAAGCCGCGAGCAAAGTTTACCTCCTGCAAAACGACCGCGACGAGAAAAGCGGGAATCAGCGTAAGCGGCAAGAAAAGCGTGTAGACAACCGAGTTTCTAAGCCCTTTGAAAAAGTTCGGGTCGGCAAACATCTTCTCGTAATTGTCGAGCCCGACAAACTGTGACTCTCTGATAAAGTCCCAGTCGAAAAAAGACATGTAAAGGTTCATCACGACGGGATAAAACCACACAACCAGGATGTAAATAAACAGCGGCAAAAGAAAAATATAGGGCGCGACGCTGCGTTTGTTTAGTAACAGCCAAAGACTTTTCATGGATGATCTCGCCAATCGCAATAAGGGTCAGGAGTTGACCTGACCCTCACCTTTGGTTTCAACCCCTACTGGGTTGCTGCAAACGCTGCGTCGATACGGCTTTGGTAGTCCGAAAGCAGCTCCTCAATCGGGGTATCCGAATAGATCACCTCATCGATAAGCTCGAACCATAAGTTGCTCACTTCAGGCGCGTCGGGAAAACGGTTTGAATCCAGGAGCACGGCGTTGTTCTTTACAGACTCGAGGATGACGCTCAAGATGGGGTCGTCTTCCGCGCCCACGACCGCACCTTCCAGTTCGACGGGCACGCGCCCGTACTTTTCAAAAGCGAGCTGCTGTACGGGCTTTGAAACGAGCAGTAAGAGCCAGTCGGTGGCGAGCTCGCGGTTGGGTGAGCCGATGGGAACGACCCACTCCGCGCCGCCTAAGGGCACAGCGCCGCGCTTCCAGACGGGCTGCGCTATGAAACCAAGCTCGTCTCCCAGGGCGTCACGCAAAACGCTCGCGTCCCACTCGCCCGAAATCCAAAAGGCGGCTTTCCCCTGCTCAAAGAGACCCCGGTTGATGCCGTAATCGCCGTCGGGCAGCGCCGCCAGATCGTCTTCGAAAAGCCGCCGCAACAGCGAGAAGCCCTCGGCAAACTCCGGCGTGTCGACCGTGATCTCGGTGCGCTCGGCGTCGGTCAGGTTGCCGCCCGCGCCGTAAATGAAGTTGGACGTGAACCAGTCGCTGCGGCTGGCGTTGATGCTGAGCGGGAAAACAGCGTCACCGTCTGCGCTGGTCAGGCCTGCGTCGCGGACCTGCTCGAGCGCCGCTATAAACCCGTCCATCGTGGTTAAACTCGCGGGGTCGACCCCCGCCTCTTCTAGCATGGCTCTGTTGTAGTAAAGACCGTTGGTGTTGTTGCTTAGGGTAACGCCGTAAACGCGACCGTCAAAACTGACGCGACTTTTTTGTCCCTCGGTGTACCCCTCCCAACCGGGCCAGGCGGTGATCTCTTCGGTGACGTCTTCCAAAACGCCGTCGGCGGCCAGCGCGGGGGCGTCGAAGGTCACGGCTGCGTCGTGCAATCCGCCGCCGCCAAAGCCCTCGATACGAATCTGGTCCGCCAACTGACCGTTGGGGAAAACATCAAAGTTAACGGTCGTACCAGGGTGCATCTCCATGAACATCTGGGCGACCTCATCGTAGAAACCCGCGATCGCCTCGTTGTAGTCGTCGGCATTGACGATGAAGTTTAGCGTTTGAGCGAGGCTCGTACAAAACAAGCCACTCACGAAAACCAGAAGCGCTAACCGTAAGCATTTCATGTATCCTTACCTCCCTTACAAGTAGGACAAACGCACCAAATACAACTGAATACGCCCGAACACCTGTGACTCAACTGCTCCCTGCCTGGATTGGTAGCTTGTGTAGTATATTGGAAAGAGTAAAGAATTTCTTCCTGTATTGTGAAGAAAATTCCCAAATTATGGACACCTGTACTTTAGACGCGCAAAACAGAATCTACACCACAGGTCTGCTGGCGGGTCGCCACTTTAATACAGGTCAGGCGAATCTTCACCGACACAGCGAGGTCGAGTTGAATTACCTTGCGTACGGTTCTATACGCTGGGTGTTCGCGGATAAAACAATCAACCTGACCGCCCCCAGGCTCATCGTCTTCTGGGCGGCGGTACCACATATCGCCAAACATACGTCCAAAAACACCCTGCAATACTGGTACCATCTGCCCGTTTCGGAGTTCCTTTCTTGGCACTTACCCTTTAACGACGGCATCCTGCAAGGCGAGTTCATCCAGTTTACGACCCAAGAGCCCTATCACTACTATATCTTTACCAAAATCAGCGAAGACATTCAGGGGCCGAATCCCGCACTTCACAGCCTGGCCCTCGCCGACTTACAAGTTTGCTTGAGGCGGTTGGTGTTAAGTAGTCAGCAGCAAACGACCGTATGGGAAAAGCCGAACGCAAGCAACAGCCTCGAGCACGTCACGCGCTTTATCGCGGCGAGCTACAGCGACCAAGACCTTACTCTCAGCGCAATCGCCGAGGCGGTAGGCGCAAAACCCAACTCCTTAATGAAGGCCTTTAAACGACATTACGGCGTGAGCGTAATGACCTACCTTAGCCAGTACCGTGTGGGTCAAGCTCAACAGTTACTCATTAACAGCGACAAGAACCTTTTGGACGTCGCGTTCGACGCGGGATTCGCCTCGACAAGTCGGTTCTACGCCGTTTTCAAAAAACACGTCGGGCAATCTCCTCATCAGTACCGCCTGCGCGTCGGCTCTGGTCAAGGTTCCTAATTTACCGCAGGCTGGGTGTAGAGCTGAGCTAAACCCTCTGCTTTTATACCCATACGCGCCCCCATATGAACCGCGCCTACAGCCGGGCGCTCATCCCGCCGTCGACAGTGAGCGTCGCGCCGCTGATAAACGTGTTCTCGCCGCTCAGCAGGTAGAGCACCAGCGAGGCGATATCCTCCGGACGCCCGGCGTGACCGACCGGGTGGTCTTTGCTCAGCCGCTCGCGCTCGGCGTCGGGGTCTTCGTGCGCGCCAAAATACGCGTCCGCCAGCGGCGTCAGGATGAGGGCCGGGGCGACGGCGACGGCCCGGACGCCGTCCGGCCCCACTCGAGCGCCAGCGACTTGGTCAGCGCGCTCAAGGCGGCCTTGGCGGCGTTGTAGGGAAAGCTGCCCGCCGTGGTTTTTTCCGCGTGAACGGACGAAATCGTGACAATAATGCCACGCGACGCCTTGAGGCTACTGTACGCCTCTTACGCCAGCGCCCAGGCCGGGTAAAAGTTGAGGGCGAAGCAGGCCTCGAGGTCGCTCCGGGTGCTCCCGGCCACGCCCCGAAAAAAGTTTGTGCCCGCGTTGCTGACGAGGCCGTCCAAACCACCTAAGTGCGTGATGGCGGCCCGCGCGAAAGCCCGCGTCCGGCTCTGGTCGCTCAAATCAAAGGCCTCGAAGTAGCTTGGCGTGTTCGCGCTCGCCGCCAACGCCTGAAGGGGAGCGGCGCCATCTTCGGTCAGCCCGCAGAAAGCCACGTGCGCGCCCCTCGTGAGGAGCTGCCGCACCGTCTCCGCGCCGATGCCGCTGGTTCCTCCCGTGACGATGACGCGTTTGCCTTTTAGAGCTTTAGGAAAGGGTTCGGCTACCATTCCGCAAAGCCCCCGTCGGCGAGCCGCCAGATGGGATTGCGCCAGCGGTGCGGCTCACGATTAGCCTCGCGGACGCGCGCCTCGTCGATTTCGACACCCAGGCCCGGCGCGTCAGGAATTTCTAAATACCCTTCGCGGGGCGCGAGCACCTCGGGGTCTCGCAAGTACGTGAGGAGGTCCGAGCCCTCGTGATAGTGGATGCCTAATGACATCTCTTGCAACACCACGTTCGGCGTACAAGCCGCGACCTGCAAACACGCGGCCAGCGCGAGCGGCCCGAGCGGGCAGTGGGGCGCGACCGCCACGTCGTAGGCTTCGGCCATCGCCGCGATGCGCCTCGTTTCGGAGATGCCCCCCGCGTGCGACACGTCGGGCTGCAAAATGTCGACCAAGCCGCCCTGCAAAAAGGGCTTGACGTCCCAGCGGCTGTAGAGCCGTTCGCCTAAAGCGATGGACAAGGAGGTGGACCGGACGATGCTTTCGAGCGCCTCGCGGTTTTCGCTCAAAACGGGCTCTTCGATGAAGAGGGGTTCTAGGGGCTCGAGCTTGTTAACGAGCCTTTTCGCCATGCCCCCGTGGACCCGCCCGTGAAAATCGACGCCGACCTCCAATCCCTCGGCCTTGACCGCCGCGACCCGCTTGACAACCTCGCGCAGCGCTCCGTCTCCCTCGATGTAACCCAACTCCGCCGTGCCGTTCATTTTGACGACGTTAAAGCCCTGCGCTCTTCTCGCGCGCGCGGCGGCGGCCACATCGGCGGGTCGGTCGCCGCCTATCCAGCCGTACGCCTGGACGCGGTCGCGCACCCTGCCGCCCAAAAGGTCCCACACGGGCCGCCCTAAACTTTTGCCCTTGAGGTCCCAGAGCGCCTGGTCAAAACCCGAAAGGGCGCTCATCAGCACCGGCCCGCCCCGGTAAAAGCCGCCCCTATAGGCGAGCTGCCAGAGGTCTTCGATGCGGGCGGGGTCGCGGCCCAGGAAGCGGTCTTTAAGGGCTTCAAACGCGCCCGCCACGGCTTCGGCGTAGCCTTCTAAGCTCGCCTCACCCCAGCCCACAAGCCCGTCGTCGGTCTCGACGCGCACAAACAGCCAGCGCGGGGGGACCTGAAAGGTTTCGATACGGCGGAGTTTCACAAGCGGTTCCTCATCTCACAGCTCCTCATCTCACAGCTCCTCACTTTCAAGCGCCGCTTTTAAGTTACAGGACTAGAACACAAAATGTCTAAAATATAAGCGTCAATATAGGCGGCGTCGAGCGTAGCTTCTTAGGTTCCACAAGCAAACTTACAAAGAAGACAGGGCGGCTTTCATATCCTTTTCGAGTTGTTGCATGTGGGCGGCCATCGCGGCTCGAGCGGCCGCTCTGTCGCGCGCCGCGAGCGCCGTGTAGATGGCCCGGTGTGCGCGCTGCGCCCGCTGCCGTCCCTCGGTCCCCCCGAGCTGCATGTTGAGAAAGCGCGCCCGGTAGAGAGGTTCGCTGAGGTAGGTCATGATGCCCTGCAAAAAGCGGTTGTGGCTCGCGCCGATGATGATGGCGTGGAAAGCCAAATCCGCCTGGGTTATCCTCTCGATATCGTCGGTATACCTTTCCATACGCTGAAGCCACTGTTCAAGCTGCTCCAACTCACCTGCCGATATGCGCTCGGCGGCTAAGCCTATACATTCGATTTCGACCATGACGCGGAGCTCGACGAGTTCCGGGGCGATGGCGGCCAGATTGTCGCTCTCTATAAAGGCGGTCAAAATAAGGGGGTCGAACAGGTTCCAGTGGTCGCTCGAGGTGACGAACGTGCCGACGCCGTGCCTCGTTTCCACCAGGCCCGCAGTCGCCAAACGCTGGATGGCTTGACGCACGACGGGCCTGCTGATCTCGTAGAGAGTGCTCAGCTCGTTTTCGGAAACCAGGTAGTCACCCACCGCCATTTTGCCACCGACGATGAGCTGAGCCAGGGTCAGAGCGACCGCTTCCGGCCTCGATTCCTTGGCAGCCTGCACCCGAACAGGCGATTTCACCACGGATTCCTTTGTCGTCACACGTCACGCCCCATCCGAAATCTAGTGCTGAAGCAACATTTTACAAGCGTTCAGTAATACTCATTTTACGCACGAGAACCAAAGGTGTAGCAGGTTCACCCAAAAGCTTGAAAGGAGAATACAGGATGTCCTTTCTATATGTCCTTTCTATTCTCCCTTCTGCCTTCTCCATTTCTTAAACTCGTCCTAAATTCGCTTTCAAAAACAACCTCGTGGAAGGTGAGTAAGATGTTTATCTACCTATATCTACCTAGGATATCCATCCGCTACCCCTAATGCTGGTTCTGGGTGGCTTTACCGGTCACGCGCTGCTCCGGCTCTGGTTGAAGCTCTATGGTCGGTGAATGCCCTACAAAACACCGTACTTGTCGTACACTTCGCGCAACGTTTTTCCCGCTAGGAGCTCCCTTCTCGAGTCCGACTCGCTCTGCACCTTCTCACGCGCCCGCGCGACCACCTCGTCCTCGAGCTCCTGCGGAACGACCACCACGCCGTCAAAGTCGGCAAAAACCACACTACCGGGGTGGACGACGACGTCGCCGCAGCGTACGGGCACGTCGTAAGCCATCAAGCGCCCGCGCCCCTGTGAATCGAGCGCCTGGATGCCCGCGTAAAACACGGGGAAGCCCATCTCGATAATCTTTACGCAGTCCCGAATCTGGCTGTCACAAACACACCCGACCGCGCCGTTACGTTTGGAAACGGTGGACATCAGTTCGCCCCAGGGCGCGTTTGTACCCCCGTGGTCGGTCGAGTGAACCACGACGTCACCCTTGCCGAGGGAGTCCACCGCTTCGATCTCGAGCCCGTAGGGGTCTTTTTCGTCGAGATAATCGACCTCCATCCAGCGGAACGTGCGCGCCCTGCCGACGAACCCGCAGGCGGCTCTGTCCGGCAGTAGCGGACGCAGGCGGCGGTGCATGACCTGGTTTCGGTAACCCAGCTCGTCTAACACGTCGCTCACGGCGGCGACGTAAAGTCCCGCGAAGTCGGGCGGATTCAAGGGTTGCGTCATCGTTCAGTCTCCCCTTTTCTTTTTGAGTGGCCCAGCGCACCCACCATGACGCTCAACACGGTTCACTGGTTGAGCGCCCCGGCGGTTAAACCCTCAATGTAATAACGCTGCAACCACACGAACAGCGCGATGACGGGAATTGAAACAAACGTTGCGGCGACCATTGCCGGGCCGTAGGGAGGGGCCGACCCCGCCGACACCCCCGACAAAATGTTCGCCATCCCCACCGGCAGGGTCATGCTCGAGCTGTCGCGCAACACCACCAGCGGCCACAAGAAACTGTTCCAGGAGCCAAGAAACGTGAGGATCGCCAGGGTTGCCAAGCCGGGCCGGACCAGCGGCAGGATGATCTGCCAGTAGATGCGGAAAGCTGACGCGCCGTCGATGCGCGCCGCGTCGATAAGCTCATCCTCGATGGTGGAGATAAACTGGCGCATCAGAAAGATGCCGATGGCGGGGGCCAAAAAAGGCACGATAAGCGCTAAATTCGAGTTGGTCCACCCGATACGGCTGGTCAAGATGAATAGGGGCACCAGAATAATGGGGAAAGGGATCATGCTCGAGCCCAGCATAAGCGCGAACAAGGCTGTCTTGCCGCGGAAGCGGTATTTGGCAAAGGCGAAGCCCGCGAGCGAGCAAAAAAAGAGCACGCCGAGGGTGCTAAAAAAAGCCACGAGCAAACTGTTGCCGTACCAGGTCAAAAAGGGCCACTCGTCAAAAAGGCGCGCGACGTTGTCCAGCCGCAGCGTTTCGGGCACGAGAGACGGCGGGAACGAGAGAATCTCCCGCGTCGATTTGAAAGACGACGACACCATCCACAAAAAAGGTAGGGCGGTTACCACGCCCCCCAACGCGACGGCGAGATTGAGAAGGAGCCGACCGGTAAACCGCTGTGCTCGCCACATACGCACCTAACCGTTTCCAACCCGGAAAAGCCGGAACTGCAAGAACGACAACACGAAAATGCTGATAAACAATAAGACGCCGATGGCGGAAGCGTAGCCGAACCTGAGCTGCTCGATGCCCCGGCTGTAAAGATACTGCACCACGCTGAGGCTGGCGTTGGCCGGGCCGCCCTCGGTCAAAATCTGCGGCTCGTCAAACGTTTGCAGCGAGCCGATCACGACAATAATAATGACGAATAGCGTGACCGGGCGCAGTTGGGGCAGCGTGATGTGCCAAAAGCGCTGCCAGGTGTTCGCGCCGTCTATTTTGGCAGCCTCGTAAAGCACCCTGGCGATACCCTGAAGTCCCGCCAAAAAGTAGATGCTGGTCAGCCCCGTCCAGCGCCACATGACCACCCCGATAACCGCGAGCTTTACTTTGCTGCGGTCGCCCAACCAGTTGACGGGCTCGAGCCCGAAGAAACCGAGCACCCCGTTGAAAAGCCCATAATCCTTATTGTAAAACATCAAAAAGACCAGCGATACGGCGACCGTTGAGGTAACGATGGGCGCAAAATACACCGTGCGCCAAAACGTCTTGAACCACAAGTCTTCCGAGTTAAGAGCTAAGGCTAAAAGCAACGCCAAAGGGCAAATGATAAAGATGCTCGCCGCCGAGTAGACGAGCGTGTTGCTGATGGCTTGCCAGAAAACGGGGTCGTTCAGAAACAGGCGCTCGTAGTTGCTGACCCCGAAGAAGCTGGGCGCTCCCATAGAGCTCCAGCGAAAAAAGCTCAGGACGAGCGCGGCCAAGGTAGGAAGGAGAAAAAACACCCCGAAAAGCAGGTAGAAGGGCGAGATGAAAAGGTAAGGCGTGACCGAACCGCGCCTGCGTTGGGGCGCTTTGGCGACAGCAGCGGGTTTAGCGCGTATCATGGCGTGGTCCTGACATGGTCTTAGCAGAAGGGGTCCCGTTGATGGGGGCGTGAATGCCCCCATCAGGTTCCGGTTTACTGGTTGAAGTCGATCTCATCTTGCGTGGTTTGGACGACCTGGTCGATAAATTCCTCCGGCGAAACCGTGCCGTCGAAAAAAAGCGGCAAGGTGGCGGCGACCGCCTGAAGGAAGTAGGGGCGGTTAGGGCTCTGATAATAGCCGGGCGTGTCCAGGGCGACCTCGGCAAAGGTCGCGCCTATCGCCTGGTCGCTATAAAAGGGATCGGTGACGCTCGTCACCCGGGGGTCCTCTAAAGCGTCAAACATCGTGGGATAAAAGCCAATGATTTCGTATCTTTCGATTTGCCCTTCAACCGTCAAAAAGGCGTCATGCACAAGGTCTTTGGCTAATTCGACGTTTTCTGAAGATTTGGCAACGGCGAAGCCTGTACCGCCCCGCACCGTGGTGGTGTGTCCCTGACCGTCGGCAAAAACGGGCATCGGGGCGACCGACCACTGCCCCGCCATGTCCTCGGCTCCCGGTTTGAGACAGCACTCCGAGTACCAGTCGGGCATCACGATGCCCGCTAAGCGTCCGTCACGAAAAGCCGTGGGAATCGTCGCGCCCCAAAAGTCTTCGGTCAAGAAGATCGCGCCGCTATCGATGCCTCGCCGCATGATATCCAGGACTTCAAGGGCAATCTGCCGGTTGGGTTCTTCGCCAAAGACAAACGCGCCGTTCTCGTCAAAAACCACCCCACCGCGCTGCAAAAACAGCATACCGAAAAAGCCCTGCGGGTCGTCGGTTATGGCCGTCATGGCGATATCTCTTTCGCCCAGTTGCGCGCCGACCTTGAGAAACTCGTCCCAGGTGGTCGGAACGCTCACGCCGTTCTCCTCGAAAATGGCGGGCTGGTAGTAGTACGCGCTGGCAGACAGTGCGGTTTCCGCCCCGTAGAGTCCGCCCTCATAGGTATAGGGTATGAGGCGCCCTTCGATAAACGCACCCCGGTCGTCGAGCAAGTCCGTCAAGTCGACAAAATGCTCGGCGATAATGCCGTTTTGCATAAAGCGCGGAAACTGGGCCACCTCGATGCCCAACAGGTCGGGAATGGGTTCGCCCGCGGCGAGCGCGGTCAGCACTGCGGTTTCCGGATCGGGATTCTGCTGAAAGTCGTAGGTGATGGTGTATTCGGGCCACTGAAGCTCCCACTCTTTGACAAACTCACTAAGAAAGTCGATATAGAGTTGGTCACTCGTCAACAGGCTAAGGGTGACGTCTTGCTGCGCCAAAACGCTGCCACCCAACAAGCCGCCCAGCAGAGTCATGAGTATGAACAATCGTTTCATGATTTTACGTCCTTTCTGACTACCTGACTAAAGGTTGTATCTCCGAGGAACTTTTACAGGGGTTTCTCAGGCGATTTCTTGGGTGATTTCTCAGGGTGGAGGTGCGGCGGAGGTCCATAATGTGCTCAGGCTCGAGGGGTCAAGGTTGGTGGCCGGTTCAAACTCCTCTCCTTGCATATAAGTTAGAAGGCTGTACAGAAGTTGTTTTGCAACGACGCGTTCGCCCAAATTCGTGCCCAGGTCGGCGCCACACACCAAAAGCTTGCCGTTACCGACTTGCGCTTCAAAGGCGAGCGCGAGTTTACGGTTGGTCAGGTAGTCGTCGATCACCTGAATAAAGGGCGTGACGCTCCCCAGCGGACCCTCCAGGACAAAGCACTTGCTTTCGCGCAACACCTCCCACCACTGCCAGTTGCTGTGAAACTCGGTGGGGAAATTTCGCAACGCCGGATGTTCCGGGTCGCAGAGGATGCCCATCGTGTGCGGGGGTTGTCCGGCGGTCCAGCGGGTGTTCCAAAAAGGAGTGGTGAACCCCAGCGGGATGTCATTGGTGCTCGTTTCGGGGCGCGGTGTCAGCAGCACGTTGCCGCCCTCTTGTAAAACTTGCAAGCTCGCCGCGTCGAGTTGGTCGCTTTGATAAATCCCGGTTGGCAACTCGAGCGTTTGAGGGTAGAGCCAAAGAGCCCAGGTGTTGTAATACGGGGTATTCTTTAGCTTGGCGCGTAAGCTCAGTTGACTAGGCGCGCGAAAGTCGGCGAGCGGAATCTGCGTTCTCCCCAGGGGAACGCCCGAGCCGTAGGGGATGGTGAGGTTGGCGACGTCGCCGCTCGCAAGAACGCTTTCCCCGTCGACCAGGGACCACTCGAGCGTCGCATCCTCTAAGATTGCGGGGCCGAAGTGCGCGACCTCGAACGCTGCCTCGAACGTCTCGTGTTGCTGCCAGACCACTTTGTCGGTGCGTAACAGGAGCACCGTCTCCGAGCAAAAGGTCCTGAATTCCTCCGGCGTCACGTAACCCTTACCCTCCCAAAAAGCGTCGAGCACACCCACCAACGCCGGTCCCATGCCGGGGTAGTCGTGCAAATCGAGCAGTTGGAAGCCGCCGAAACCGGGCGTCCGCAAGGCCGCTTCGATTTCCTCTTTGTATAGGAGGGTTTGCAACCTGCCCGAGGCCATGACGAAAGCCTTGGCTTGTTCCGCCAGACCGTTGGCGGCGAGAGAATCGCGGACGGCCTCGAGGTCGTAAGGCTTTAGCACTCCCCTATATTTACCCAACCCCTCAAAATTCGGGTAGGCCGTCCACTCGCCGATCTCGTGCGAGACCACCGGGACGTCGTACTGGTTGATGAAGTCTCGGTAATCTACACGGGTGGACAGCGGTTGAGCGTTGAAACGCGCCTCGAGGCCGTCCCCCCACGCGTAGCTACGCGGCGCTATCGCGCAGTGGTAATCGTTCTCTGGGATGATGGGCCAGCCCGCGCCGCTCGTGTAGAGCCTCCGGGGGTCCCGCTCGCGCCAGTGCGCTAAAATCTGGGCGAGAAAAGCCTCTTTGTGCTCGCCGCTCGGCTCGTTCGACAGCGCCAAAAGACAAAAAGAGGGGTGGTTGCCGTAGGTTTGTAAGATGCGGTCGCCTTCGGCGTAGGCAAACGCGTCGAGTTCCGAGTTGCTGCCGAACTCGGCCCAAAAAGGTCCCTCAACCTGCATCATCACGCTTGCTTCGTCCGCCGCCGTGAAAGCCGCCTCGGGCGGGCACCAGGAGTGAAAGCGCAAATGGTTAAGCCCGTGCGCCTTGATGATGTCCATGATGCGCCGCCAGGGTTTGGCGTCCGTCGGCGGGTAACCTGTAAGCGGGAAGATGCAGCACTCGAGGGTGCCCCTTAGAAAAACGGGTTTGCCGTTGAGCACGAACTGCGTGCCGCGCCTAGCAAAGTCGCGCATCCCAAAGGTGACGGTGGTCTGGTCGCTAAACGAGCGTCCGTCTCCTCGAGCCTTTAAGCTCACGTTCAGGGTGTAAAGAGCAGGCGAGAACTCGCCCCAGGCCAGCATGTCGTCGCCGAGCGGGTACTCGAGCTCAAAGCGGTGACGCGACGCCCCGGTGAGAGGCGGCGCGGAAAAGGGTGCAGAAAGAGGCGAACACCTGTGAACTCTGTCCGTGTTGGTACTCGCCGCTTCAACCGTCAGCTCGCCTTCGACGGGACTCCCGCTGGCGTTTCCTAAAATTGCGGAAAGGCGGGCGACCTTGCGGGCAACATCCGGGTAGACCTGCACGTCGTCAACCCAGACGAGGTCGGTCGTTTGCAGCTCGAGCCTGCCGACCACGCCGTTCCAGTTCGTCTGGGTATGGTCGGTGACCGAATGCGCCAGGCTGTAGTCGCCGATTTGCGTGTCGGTGGCGTCTCCAACAGGAAGCTTTACCGTGTTGTCGATACGCAAAATCAGCTCGTGAGTGCCGGGTTCAAGAGAGCCCAGTTCATACTGATGGGGCGCACTGAGGCTATTTTGAATGTCCATATAGGTCTGGTTCAGCCAAACTCTGGTTTCCCAGTGGGGGCGCTCCAGATAAAAAACGATGCGTTTACCCCGCCAACTTTCGGGAACAATGAAGCTACGCTTATAGTACGCGGGTCCAACGTAAGCGTGCGTCCTCGTTAAATTCACCAGGTTCTTGGTGGTCGTCTCGTAGCCCTTGCCCGCTTCGTCCGTGGAGCCGGGTAGGTTGATCCATTCCGTATCCTGCAGCCAAAGGTACTTCCCGAGCCTAAAGGGATCGAGCGCAAACGCCCAGCGTCCCGACAAAGACAAAACTTCTTTTTGCGGAGCCGTTGCAACAGCGTCAACCACAGGTTCCTCCGAGAAAGGCGAACTTTTCAGCTATGGCGTTCTTAAAGAGAGTTTAGATGATTCGCTACTCACTTGTCAAACAACTTGATAATGATGGGGTTTGTTCATATGGAGTTTGTTCATGTTGTCACCGGCGGTGGCTACCGCTGTGCGCTCAGGCTAGAAGCTATGCCGGTAAGCGCCGAAGCAGCTCGGCTGTGTGGCGGATGCTGGCGTAGTCGTCCCGTAAGTTGGCTAGAGACAGCGCGTGAACGTCCTCCGCGTCCCACCACTTGCCGTTAAAGTCATGCCGACCGAAGGTGTAGCAGGCGTCGGCCACGACGGTCGTGTCATAGCCTAAATTGCCCGACATGCGCGCGGTCGCCTCGACGGAGGCGTTGGTAATAACACCCGCCATCACGATATGTTTTATGGCTTTTTGCTCGAGCCACCCCCCCAACCCCGTCCCGATAAAGGCGCTGTTCACTCTCTTCTCGAGCACCTTTTCATGAGCCAAAGGTAAAGCGATATCTTTGAAAGCATTACCGGGTCGTCCAGGGTGGTGAAACGAGTTTGGGTCCGGCGACATGTGTTTAACATGCAGAATCGGCATGTGACGCTGACGCCAAGCCACTAAGAGTTTTACTATCTGCTTATCAGCTTCGGGGTTATTGGGTTCGCCCCACTGCGGCAAGTCGATAGCTTTTTGCAGGTCGATGAGCATCAGCAGGGTGTTTTTGTCCAGGGTTAGAGCGTCCCTTGTCAAACGTGCGCTTTCCACAAACAGTCTTCGAGCGTAAAGTCGCTAAAGTCAGCCTTGAAAGACGAATTCGCCGGGCTACAAGCGTACAAGCCGAATGTGCAGCTACGCTCAGCGGGTGCCGGGGGGTCGAGCGTGCCCATTTCGCTAGACGTTTCTCCCAACCGGTGCAAATGGAAAATTCGCATCTGCTTAAACGCTGTTCCGTCCAATGACGACTCGACCAGAAAGTCCGGTCCGCGCCGATGAAGGCGATACCACATGTGCGTCGTCGTGGGTATGTCTACTGTTGCCCAATCGGAATACGCGCCGTTGGTGACGACGCTTCCCAGGCGAGAGAAGCTTTCGGTTTCGTACTCGGTAGATGCTTTGAACCAATCCTCACGACCCAAGTAGATGATGATGCCGCACTGGTCGAATCTTTCTCGGTATTCAAAAGATGCTTTGAGGGTAAATGTGAAGTTAACTTTGGTCTCGAGCAAGAGCGCTGCTGCGTCGTCCCTCCTAAACCCGTAATAGGTCCGCTGCCAGAGGTCGGTATAGGGTTTTGTGACGATGGAGATATGCTGCTCGGTTATGTGAAATTGTTCGGGTTCGTTTAACCAGCGCGCCTTGGAAAAGTCGGGTTTCAGCATGATATGTATCCGTGAACGATAATCGCGAATCCAGGTTGGTGTCTACGTTGTTGTCGCATCTCTACTCTTTTCCAGTTGAGCCACGATGTCTTCTGGCAGAACACCCCTTTCGGCATAACTCAGGTTGACGCGAAAATGCTCTACATTCGCAGTACCGATGATAACCGTGTCAATCATCTTGTCCGATAGGGCGTAGCGAACGATCAGTTCACCTCTGGTTAAACCTGTCGAAGCCGTTATTTCGTCCAGTTCATCTCTACGCTGCTCGTTCTGGGTGATGCTGTTGCTAAACCCCTGCGTGATCGCGTTCCTGATGATGGTTCCCATCCCTGCGGCCTCGACCCTCTCGAGCATCTCCTTGTGCCGGGGCAGGTACAGGCCGTACGCCATCTGCACCGTGTCGAAAGTGCCTGTTGTTAGCGCGTCCGGCAGGTAGGGCGGCTCGTCCGAAACGCCTATATAGCGTGCCCAACCGTTGGCCCTTATCTCCTCCAACACCTCGACCAGTTCGCCTAAATCCATAGCCGCACCCTGAGCGTCGGACATCTCGCCGGGGTTGTGCAGTTGCAGCACGTCCACATAATCGGTCTTGAGCGCTTTCAGGCTCGCCTCAATATTTTTCATAAGCTGGTCTTTCGTCCAGACGTGACGCCAGGGCTGGTCGGGGGTCGGGGCGCAGCCACATTTTGTTGCCAAGAAAAACTCTTCTCGGCGAGACGAGATGAAGTCGCCAATATAGCGTTCGCTATAACCGTAGTCGGGCGCGGTGTCGATAAAGTTTACGCCCGAGTCGAGCACGGTGTTGAGTAATAAGTCGATTTGTTCTTCCGCAATCTTTTCAGTCCTTCGGCCCTGTCCGTCGTTGCGGATTGCCATCGCGCCGAAGCCTAAGATGCCGACCTCGAGCCCGGTTTTGCCTAAAGTCCGTTTTTCCATCGTTTCTCCTTAGCTTGCTAAACAAAAAGCTGCGTTCGAGAGATGTATGTTCTTTAAGCCGCGCTGCAAAGCGGTGCTGTGTGCGGACTTTTGTAAGAGGTCTGACGGGTATCCTGACTCGTCTGTAGGGCGTGAGAGAGTGACCCCCGTCAAGTCACCGCGGCGGCGCTGCGGGGGCGTCCTTTGATGCCGACGAGGTCGAGTTCGTGTACGCGGTGGCAGGCGACGAAGTGCTCAGGCGCTACCTCCTCCCAAAGGGGCGTATCAACTTTGCATTTATCAACTGCGTATTTACAGCGCGGGTGAAAGTAACAGCCCGAGGGCGGGTCGGCGGGGTTGGCGATTTCGCCCGAAAGGGCGCTGCGTTTTCGTTCGATGGTGGGGTCGGGCTTGGGCACGGCGGCGAGCAGGGCCTCGGTGTAAGGGTGTTTGGGCGACTCGAAGAGTTGCTCGGTGGGCGCGAGTTCGGCGAATTTGCCGACGTACATGACGGCGACCCGGTCCGAGATGTGCTGCACGACGGACAGGTCGTGGGCGATGAACAAGTAGGTGAGCCCTAATTTCTCCTGCAACTCCTGGAGCAGGTTGATAACTTGCGCCTGCACCGAAATGTCCAAAGCCGACACGGCCTCGTCGCAGACGATGAGCCTGGGGTTGGGGGCCAGCGAGCGGGCGATGCCGATGCGCTGCCGCTGCCCGCCGGAAAACGCGTGCGGGTAGCGCCGCAGGTGACTCGGTTGCAGCCCGACGAGTTCCATGAGTTCCTTGACGCGGTCTACCAAGTCGGAGCCAGTAGCGATGTTGTTATAAATGAGCGGCTCGGCGATGATGTCCAGCACCGTCAGCCGCGGGTTGAGCGAGCCGTAGGGGTCCTGGAAGATCATATGGATATGCTTGCGGTAAGGGAAAAGGTCTTTTTCCGACATGGCCGCCACGTTGATGACCTCACCGTCAGGAAGCGTCAACAAAATATCTCCATCAGTTGCGTCGATAACTTTGACGATCATCCTGCCCAGCGTGGTCTTGCCGGAGCCCGACTCGCCGACCAGCCCCAGGGTCTCCCCCTGGTCGATATGAAAGCTGACCTCGTCGACCGCCCGCACGTGGCCGGTGACCCTTTTCAAGATGCCCTTTTCGATGGGGAAGAACTTGCTGAGGCCGCGCACCTCCAACATGCATTTTTTGGCGGGGGATTTACCGGTACTGTTTTTGCCAGTGTTACTCACTGGATTATTTATTGTGGCGTCACTCATCCTGGCTCTCTTCCACCTCGTCGTGGACCTGGAAGCAGCGGGCGGCGTGACCCGAGCCGTCGCTCACCAGGGCGGGCAGCGCCCGGTCACATAGTCCCTCGATGGCTACCGGGCAGCGGCCGTAAAACCCGCAGCGCACGGGCAGGTTGAGGGGGACGGGCACGTTGCCCTCGATGGGGTTCAAGCGGCTGCCTTTGACGCTGTTAAAGTCGGGGATGGACTTTAACAGGCCCTTGGTGTAGGGGTGCTGCGGGTTTTTGAAAAGCTCGGTCGCCGTCGCCTTCTCGACCACCTTGCCCAAGTACATGACGTTGATCTCGTCGGCGATGCCCGCGATGACGCCGAGGTCGTGGGTAATGTACATGATCGCCATGCCGAACTTTTCTTGCAAATCTTCCATGAGGTCGAGAATCTGGGCCTGCACGGTCACGTCGAGCGCCGTGGTGGGCTCGTCCGCGATGAGCACGCGCGGGTTACAGGAGAGCGCCATCGCAATCATGACCCGCTGGCGCATCCCGCCCGACAGTTGAAACGGGTACTCGTCGATCCGCTGCCGGGGGGCCGAAATGCCCACCTGGGCGAGCATGTCGATGGCGTAGGCTCGAGCCTCTTTGCTGCTCCTGTCGCTGTGGATGAGGATGGCCTCGACGATCTGGTTGCCGACCGTGTGGACGGGCGACAGGCTCGTCATGGGCTCCTGGAAGATCATGGCGACGTCCTTGCCCCTTACGGAACGTATCTTCTCGCCGGACTCTTTGAGTTTAGCCATGTCAACGACGCCTAAAGTAGAGGACCTGGCGAGGATTTCGCCCCCCACGATCCTGCCCGGTTTGGGTACGATGCGCAAAATAGACCGGGCCGTCACGCTCTTGCCCGACCCGCTTTCGCCGATGATGCCCACAGTCGCGCCGTTCTTGACATCGAATGAGACGTTGTCGACGGCTTTGAGCGTGCCCTCCTCGAGAAAAAAGTGGGTTTTGAGGTTGCGAACCGATATCGCGGTGTCTTCACCCAGGTCTGCATTTGTATCTGCACCCGGCTGCGTTTTCGGTAAAGCTGTCGCCATGCTCATGGAAACTCCCGTTTGTTAGAACGATCTACCAACCGATTATAGACCCACATCGAGGCTCGGGTCAAATATTTTTAGGGATAACGACGCTCTTATGTCTTTATCTTTCGTTTGAGATGCACTATGCTCGAGGCCGAAAGCCTAGAAGCTAAGGTGTAAAGGTGTAGGAGTAAGCCAAGGAGTCGGGTCTGAGTGAGCACGTTCGTCATTTTTATCATCGCCATGATAGGGCTACTCGTCGTCCTGTTCTACTTTCTCATCTGGTTTTCCACCTCGCTCGTAAGACTGTTTGTGGAGACGAGGCACCGGGACGCCGAGATGATCCTGGCGACCCGAAAAGCGCCGCCGAATTGGCGAAAGCACCCTTTCACCCATCTGGGGCCTTACGTCGCCAAGCTCTACGCGCTGCAGCGCGTGCGCAGCTTGACGC
The DNA here is from genome assembly GCA_965214405.1 of Trueperaceae bacterium. Taxonomy (GTDB): domain Bacteria; phylum Deinococcota; class Deinococci; order Deinococcales; family Trueperaceae; genus CBDCCT01. The sequence continues at coordinate 1,966,402 of OZ243956.1, read as the reverse complement.
GGTATTTCGAGGCCACCCCGATGGTCGACGGGCCTGAGACGCGCAAGGTCATCGTCGGGGACTTGAAGCGTTTGGAAAGGGAGTGGCGGGAAAAACCGTGGCGCGACATTCGCTCCTGAGTAGCGCCGGTCAGGGCAGAGGGGCTTGTGGACGCGTAACCACCGAACTATTGACAAGTGCCCGTGTTCCATTTACGATTGGGGACACGTTGCTAGATCGATTTAACAACTTGATAAGCGTTTTGATAAGCGTTGATTTCTAGAGAACGTCGGTTTCTGACGTTTGAACGTCCGAGTTAGCTTTAGGAGTGAAACTATGGCAAGTGCCCCGACCCTGGTTCCGTCTGGCGACGACTACTTAGATGACCTTCGCACCGCCGTTGCTCGTAGCAAGACCACCAAAGAGAATTTTCAGGAGCGGGCCGTTGCCTTGAAAATCTGGGCGGCGACGTTGCAGCAGTTGGGCATCGACCTCGAGCCCTACATCCCCATCGACGACGTTCTGGCCGCGCGCTGGTCGAGCAGCATCCTGGTCGATTATGAAGAGACCAAGGTCAACCAGGCGTACTTCAATGCGGTGGACGAGGGCTTTGCCTTGTTGGAGGAGTTGCTGGCTGAGCACGGGTTTGTCCTACCACCCGCACAAAAGAAGTCGGAAGCGCCTACCGGAAGCCCAAACACGTCTGGTGACAACTGGACAACCTACCAGAAAGACATGCACCACACGGGCTACACGGCCGAGCCGGGGCCGACCGAGGGGGCTTACGCCTGGAAGTTCCCCATCAGCCTGGGCTGGCGGGCGCGGCCCGTGGTCGAGGGAAACAGCGTCTACGCAGCTTCGCCGGGGATGCGCGTGTCGATGTACAGCTTTGACAAAGCCACGGGCGCGGTGAACTGGAAGTGCCGCCGGGAGGTCGGCGTCATCGGCGACCAGCTCTATCACACGCCGAGCATCGCGGCGAGCCCCATCATCGTTGGTGACGAGATAGTCGTGCGCGAAATCGGCAGCCGGGGCAACAGCGGCTGGGCGCGGCACCTGGTGTTTATTGACAAGCGGACCGGCGAAGAGCTGCGTAAAGTTGAGGCCTGTCACATCGACTACCGCGCCGCCTACGCGCCGTTCGCCGCGAACGAGGAGAAACTGGTTTACCCGTTCGGCGTTCACGACATCGAGCGGACCCCGCCGGTCGCCGCCGCCCTCGACATGGTGGTCTGCAAAGATTACCAGACGGGTGAGAAGCTATGGGACTACTTCGTCGGCCCGCAGTTCAGCGAGCCCGTGTTGACGGACGACTCGGTTTTCGTCGGCACCTTACACGGCGACGTGTTTTGCCTAAAGCTCGAGGGCGACTGGACTCACCACAAGGCGGGGCGCATCCGCTGGCACTTCAAGGCGGACGCCGCGGTCAACACCACGCCGACGCTGGATGGCGACACGCTCTATGTGGCGTCCAACGACGGCAATATCTACGCGCTCGACCTGGATTCTGGTGAAGAACGCTGGCGTTGGAAACCCGATAGGGAAGAGGCGCGGGCGTTTCGCCTCTACAGCAAACCCGTGCTGGACCAGGACAAGCTTTTTGTGGGGTCGGCGGACGGGTTTATGTACGGTCTGAACGCAGAAACGGGTGAGCTCAATTGGGAGCTCGAGCTCGGTGAGTGGGTCCGGGCAGCCCCTGTTTTGGTTGATGATGTGTTAGTCGTCGCCACCTTAGACGGCAACCTTCACGGCCTCGGCCTTGGAAACGCGGGGGCGGAAAAGCTGTGGAAGACCAAAGTCTCAGAGCATCACCTCCTGTCGGACTTAGTCGCGTCGGAGAGCAACGTCTACCTCACCAGTTCAGATCTCTACCTCCACTGCGTCAGCGCGCGGGGCGAGCACAAGTGGAAAGAGTCGCTCATAGAGTCCGTCGAGATGGACGGGGTGCGCGTCCAGACTGACCAGATTGCCGGGGGGGCTTACTACCAATCCAAACCCACCGCGGTAGGCGATTTGGCGTTTATCGGGACGCCCTCGGGCTTTGTCCAGGCCATCAATGAGAGGACGGGGGAGGAGGTGTGGCGCTTCGAGTGCGGGGCGGCCATCTCCGCCGCGCCGACTTACTATGAGGGGCGCATCTACTTCGGGCAGCAGGGCGGCGAAGACTATTTTTACTGCATTGACGCGGAAACGGGGAGGCTTGTCTGGAAACAGGCGACCGGCTGGGTGTGGGGCTCGGCGAACGCGGCGCAGGGCCGCATCTTCGTCCCCGGTATCGACGGCATGGTGAACTGTCTGGACGCCGACACCGGAGCTATCCTCTGGCGCTACCGCACCTCCCGCTCGACGTGTTCCGAGCCCATCATCGACGGCGACACCGTATACTTCGGCGGCTGGGACCACTACTTTTACGCCTTTGACATGCACAGCGGCAAGCTCTTGTGGAAGTACCACGTGGACGGCGGCTGCGACTCAGGGACGGCGGTGGCGAAAGACGGGCGCATTTATTTGCCGAGCGGCGGCGCGGACTCCTTCAAGTGTTTGGGCGGCAAAACGGGGGAGCTGTTGTGGGAGTTTCCTCGAGCCTCGACCAACTTCAATGCCACGCCCGCCTTTGACGGAAAATACGTCTATATATCCATCAACCGCGGGCGCGGTCTGGGCGGCGTCTGGATCTACTCGACCATCTGCTGCTTGGACGCCGAAACGGGCGAACTCGTTTGGGAACATGAGGGGGGCGGGCTTCCCGGCGCGGCTGTGGCGGGCGATTCAGTCTACTTCGGCTCGACCTCGTCGCCTTTCTTCTACTGCGTCGGCCGAGAGCCGGGTCCGGACGGCGAAGCCAAGCTCAGGTGGAAATTCAACCTCACCAACAAGGTGGAGGAGTCGACGCCCGCCATCATCAACGGCAAAGCCCTGGTGCTGTCCGACGACGGTTACCTGTACGCGATACGGTGATAAAATCGCGTAACGCTGGTAGTCAATGTGCTGCTTTTGAAAGCTGGCACTGTGAAATCACCAGAGAGAGCGGCTGAACATGGCTGACCCACAACCCAACATCTTGTTCATCATGTCCGACGACCACGCCTCGCACGCACTCGGTTGCTACGGCAGCAAGATTAACGAGACGCCCAACTTAGACCGCATCGCTGAGGGCGGTATGAGGTTCGACAACTGCTTCTGCACGAATTCAATTTGCACGCCCAGCCGCGCCGCCATCCTGACGGGAACCCACAACCACGTCAACGGCGTGACCACCTTAGCGACCCCGATGGACAACCGCCTGCAAACCTTCCCCAAGCTTTTGCAAGAACAGGGGTATCAAACGGCGATTTATGGCAAGTGGCACCTCGGGCAGGGGCCGGAGCACTGCCCGACGGGCTTCGACGACTGGGCGGTGTTACCGGGGCAGGGCCTATATCACAACCCCGACTTTATCTTTAAGGACGACGCGGTTCCGGGGGGTCGCCGAGAGACCGTGCGGGGCTACGTGACCGACCTGATTACGGATATGAGTCTGGACTGGCTCAAAAACCGCGATACGGACAAACCCTTCTGCCTCATGTATCACCACAAAGCCCCTCACCGCGAGTGGGAACCGGACGAGAAACACGCGCATATGTACCTGAACGAGACCATCCCCGAACCCGAGACCCTTTTTGACGACTACAGCAACCGCGCCGCTGCCGCCGAGGCTGCCGAGATGCGTGTGGGCGTCCATATGGAAACCAAAGACCTCAAAGTAGCAGTCAACCACGCCCTCCCCGAGATGGAACTCCGCAAATGGGCCTATCAGCGCTACATCAAAGATTACCTGCGGGTCGTCGCCAGCATCGACGACAACGTGGGGCGCGTGCTGGACTATCTGGACGAACAGGGGCTAACCGAAAACACGCTCGTCATTTACACCTCGGACCAGGGTTTTTTCTTGGGCGACCACGGCTGGTACGACAAACGCTTTATGTATGAAGAATCTTTGCGGATGCCTTTCATCCTGCGCTATCCGAAAGAGGTCGAGGCGGGCACCGTCAACAAAGACATGATTTTGAACGTCGACTTCGCGCCGCTGTTTTTGGACCTGGCGGGCGTGCCCGTTCCAGAGGACATGCAGGGTCGCAGCCTTCGCCCCCTCCTCAACCAAAACACGCCCGACGACTGGCGCGAGGCGATGTACTACCGCTACTGGATGCACAAAACGCACCACAACGTCTACGCACACTACGGCGTCCGGACGCACCGCTTTAAGCTCATCTACTACTACGCCGACGCGCTGGGTCAGGCGGGCACGATAGACGAGAGTTACGAGCCCGAGTGGGAGCTGTTCGACTTAGAAGGAGACCCGTACGAGCTAAATAACGTCTACGCGGACCCCGCCTACGCGGACGTTGTGACGGAGCTGACCCACCGGCTGTACGCCTTGCAAGATGAGGTGGGGGACACCCGGTACGTTCCCCCGGAGGGCGCGCGCTGACCTATTGCTTTCAGAACGCGCCTGACGACCATCCTAGTACTCGGGAGCAAAGGTGGCTTATCATGAATTGCAAAGTTACCGCAAAGTTGAATTTATAATTGCAAAAAAGACGTTATCCCCTACAACTTGCAGGGATCAAGTTCAATTCTGCAACAGTAATGCGTGGCAGACACTCTTTTTGAAGTTATATAAAACACGGTTTGTAGTGAAATGGTAAAGCCATCTTTGCCATTTCCTAAAATGACACGATTTCATATACGCCTAGGGGTGCTTACAGAATCCCTCATACCGAAAGTTTGAGGGATTCAGCCAAAGCAAACTGGACAGAATTTCGAACTGCCTTACCACTTTGCTCATGCCTGAGACGGTCCGCAATCCGATTCAAACCCTTACGGACCTGATCCAAACGATAATCGACTTGGCAGACGGAACACCTTCAGTAGCGTCACCTCACAGCCTGGAGTTGCTTCACCAAACCGAGTCTCCTGTATTAACGACTATGATTAGGTGTAGGGCGTAGGGCGTGATGTTTTCCAGCTCCTTGCTGGCTACCCAGAGTCGCCCTTACAACATATAACGCTTATGCCAAAGCCTCCAGGGCTTCTTGTTGTGTTGCCTGATGGTCCGTGCCCCCCACACCTCTGGTCGACAGCGAACCGCAGGCGCTGGCGAACCGCAGGGACTTTTCTAACGACCACTCCTGAAGATAACCGTAGAGAAAGCCCGCATCGAATGAGTCCCCGGCGCCCGTCGTGTCTTTAACTTCGACCGGCACGACGGGCGCGCGCACCTCTTGACCCTCGCGCCTCGCCACAGCGCCCTCGGCTCCTAATTTAACCGCCACTGTCGGCACGTGTTTAGCCAAAACGGCGAGGGCGGGCTCGAGCCTCCCTTGCCCCGTGAGATGAAGCGCCTCTTGTTCGTTGGGTAACAGCACGTCGGTGTATCGAAGCGTCTCGGTCAGTCCGCTCCAGCTTTCTCGCGGGTCCCAGTTGGTGTCCAGCGAGGTCGTGAGGCCCAAGTCTTTGGCTTTTCTAAAAAGCTTGGGGACGTCCGGACGCAAATTGTCCAGCAAGAAAAAACTGCTCAGGTGCAGGTGCTTAGCACGTTTCAAGTAGCCAAGGTCGATATCGCTGTGGCGCAACTCGGCGATGGTGCCCGGAAAAGTCAGGATGGCGCGGTCGTTCGGCCCGGACAGAATGACGCTGAAGCCGGTTTGGTGCGCCTTGGTCACGGTGCAGCCGGACGTGTCGACGCCCCTATCCTGCATCGCCCCCAACATAAAGCGCCCGAACAGGTCGTCCCCGACGAGGCCGATAAAGGCCGTTTTGAGCCCCAGTCTGGCCGCGCCGCAGGCGACGATGACCGACGACGAGCCGATGGTCAGCGCCGCCCTGTCCACGAGTTTTTCGGCTTGCCCGAAAGCCGGTGTTACGTCTTCACCCTGCAAGACGAGGTCGGGGTTGATTTCGCCGATGACGAGTAGGTCATGTTCAGGTAACACGGTCAGTGAAGCTCCTTTTTGGCGACGTGGCGGTTGTAAAGCGTGACGGTGAGATAAGCCCCTACAGCCAGTGTGCCGACGGCCGTCCACTGAAACATACCGGCGGCCCCCACCGCGTCGTAGAGCACGCCGCCGACGAGCGCGCCGACCGCGCCGCCCAGCCCCAGAACCGTGGCGGTGAATAGACCCTGCGCGGTCGCGCCCAAGCCGGTGGGGGCCAGAGCGTCGGCGTAAGCAACGCCCGCGACCCATAGCAGCGAGAACGTCGGGCCGTGGAGCAGTTGAACCGTCACGAGGAGCAGAGGCTCGAGCAAGAACGCGTAAAGAAGCAGCCTCAGGGCGAAAGTAAAGAGTGCGACGGCGAGGAGCGTCGGGGCGGCGTAGCGCCTTAGCAGAGAACCCGAGAACCAGAACACCGGCAGCTCGCTCACCGTCGCAACCGTTAGCGCGAGACCGACGAGCGTCCCGCTAACGCCTAAGTCGGCCATGTGAAGGTACAGAAAGGAGCTGCTCACCGCCAAACCCACGCCGCCTGTAAACGCCGCCAGCAGAAAGCTCAACCAGGCGGGAGAGACGAACTGCCGAATGCCCCTGACAACCTCGCTCTTCCGCTCCGCCGCTACTTCGGGAAGCGTGAAGCTTACGCCCCACAGCAAACCCAGCAAACCAAAGGCGACAAAAAACGCCCAGCGCAGCCCCCCTTGTTCGGTCAAAAGTCCCGTCAAGGGTGCCGCCAGTCCCCAGCCGACCGCGCCCCAGAGGCGCAGGGCGCCGTAGCGGCTCTTTTCCGGGAGCAGCGTCAGGGTCAGGTGGTCAACGAGCGGCATGATCGGCGCGGTGAAAAGCGACAGCACACCGACCAGCGCGAGCAAAGTTAGGTAATTCGTCGTCAAGAGGGGCGGAAGCGTGAAAGCGAGCGCGCCTCCGACGGTTATGACGATGAAAACCTTGTGACGTTGCAACGTGTCGGCAGCCGTGCTCCACACTGGTACGCCGAGCAGCGTCATCAGCGGCAAGAGCGCACTCAGCACGCCCACCTGCCGCCCGGACAGGCCGAGGTGTTCATAGTAAAGCACCAGAAAGGGCAGCAGCGCGGCGGCAGCGGCGTAGTAGAGGAAGTAGAGGAGTTTAGGTCTTAGCACGGGTTATGTCTCGGCACAGCTTATGTCTTAGCATAAAGTCGCCTTGAGAATAAGAGGGACAGCGTTCCGGAACGGCCTCGAGCCTCAAGCCTTCACCGCTTCCTTGGCACCGGGATTCACAAACGCAGGCAAATAAGCCTCTTGCGCCGCCGCCATCTCGTCAAACATCTGCCGGATTTCCCCCAACGAACAGACCGCCGCCGTCAGGGGGTCCGTCATCAGTGCGTGAACGGCGGCCTCGCGGTCCTCTTCTAAAACAGCCGTCGCCACGAGGTCGTGAAAGGCCATGTGCTGCTGGTCTAGGTTCGCCAACTGCGTCGGCAGGGTGCCGAAGTGCGTCGGTTGCACGCCCTTTCTATCGACCAAACACGCGACCTCAACCACACCGTTTTGCGGCAGGTTGTCGATCAGCCCGGTGTTGGTAACATTGCCGTAGATGACTTGCGGCGCGCCCGTCTCCACCGCCTCGATAATGCGCGAGGCGTATTCGGGGCCGCGGTTTAACTCGTACTCTTCTTTTCCTGCCATAACGTCGCGCAGCGCTTGCATATGCTCCTCGCGCCACTCGGGCCAGTTGTTCGCGTAGTAACCGCTCTCGCCCCGATAGCCGCTCCGCATGTACTTGTCAATCAGGTCGGGGCGTTTGCGAAAGTACGCCGTGTACTCCGAGGTGTGCCCGCTCGACTCGGTGACGAACGCGCCCAAGTGCTTCATCATCTCAAAGCGGACGGGGTCTCGCTCGTAGATTTCAGGGTGTTTTTCTATACGTTCCTGTAAAACGGGGTAGAGGTCTCGTCCGGCACGCTCGAGCTTCACAATCCAGGCGAGGTGATTGATGCCCGCGCCTTGCCAGTCAATCTCTTCATAAGGCATGTCCAGATACTCCGCGAGCTGATGTGTGGTGTGCTGGATGGAGTGGCACAGTCCAACAATAGACAATTTCGAGGCGCGTATTCCCGTCAAAACGGTCAGCGACATCGGGTTGGTGTAGTTCATGACCAGCGCGTTCGGCGCGAGGCGTTCGGTGTCTTTGAGGATGTCGAGCCACGCGGGCAGCGTTCGCAAAGCCTTGAAAAGTCCCCCCGGCCCAATCGTGTCACCGATGCACTGGTCCACGCCGTACTTCATCGGGATGTCGTAGTCGTGCCGGACGTTGGCGAGCCCGGCGACTTCAATCGAGTTGACGAGGTAATCCGTTCCGGCGAGCACTTTCGTCCTATCGGTTGTGGCTTCGACCGACCAATTGCGCCCGCTCTTATCGACCAGCCACTCGGCCATTTTGTGAGCGACCTCGAGCCGCCCCTCGTCAATGTCGACTAGGGCAAACGTGCCGGTTTCTAGGCCCGGTGTGGCGAGAACGTCTTTCATAATTTCAGCGGCAAACACCGCGCTGCCTGCGCCGATGAGGGTAATTTTGGGCATGGGATTCTCCTTTAAGGTGGGTTTATGGGGATTTTGTGGGGTGGTTGAAAGTTGGCATAGCTCGGGGCTACCGACTAATGTTTATCGTTACCGTCGTAAACATGTCTACCGGCACCTCGACCTTCACCATTCCGTCCTCTTGCACCGGCTCGAGCCCCCGCACCTCACCCATAAAGGGCAGCGCCGACACCTTCGGCCTCTCGCCATCCCAGGCAAACTTGAGCGTCACGGTGCGGGGAAGGGCCTGGAAGTCTTCGGTCAAGTTCGGGTCGAACAGGCGGACTTGTGTGGCGTCGCCCCTTTTGAAAAGTTCGACAAATACGCCTTCGCCGTTTTCGACTTTCAGGGGCGTGGTTTTGATGGCGGCAACGGCGCGAGACGCGTCAACAGCCTCGGTAGGCGGGGTTAAATCGTTTTCGTCCCAGCCGTCCCTGGTCAGCGAATTACCGACCAACAGTAAGGTCCCCTCATACGTCTCGACAGCGTTTTGCACCTCGTCGGTGGCGTAGGTGACTTCGGGAAGGATAACGTAGGGGAAGTTGTGGATGCGCTCGATGTTCGGTTCGGGAATAACGACGTAGGGGACGCCCTTGGCGTCGAGCAGGTGTTGAGTTTCGATCAAGGACGCGAGGCTCGAGCCAAACGTCAAGTTACGTGTTCTATTAGAGTAAACCAGAGCGACCTCGGCGACGGGTTGTGCGCCGTTAAAGATCTCGGCGTGGTCAGACACCCAGGCCAGCAGCTCTTTACGCCAGGTTCGCCCCGCCGACTCGTCTAACATGGTCGGCGCTTTGGTCTCCCAAAAAGACAAGTGGTGCGCGTAGGTGATGGCGGCTATCGCCTTGGAGTCGGCGGCTTCGGTCGCGTAGCAGAGGCACCAGTTGGTGCGGTTCATGCCCTGATACCACTTGTACATGTCGCGGGTGTGCTGCCAGTCGGCGAGGTTGTAGGCGATTGCGCCCCCTTCATCCTGCTTGTGCCCGTACTCGTGCGCGGCGATGTCGATGGCGGGGTCGGCGACCGAGGTGTCGTAGCCCGTCGAGAGAATCCCGTCGAACGAGGCGGCGGGCCACTCCTCGGCGATGATGTGGATGTCGGGATTGACCGCCTTGGCGCGGTCGTTCATCTCGCCCAGGTAATCGCGCCAGACGGTGTGCCGCCACTCGAGCCATTCGTAAAACGCCCGACCGTCGTTCGCTAAGTTGCGCGGCAGGTCATAGCCCGTCGCCGCCTTGAACGCCGCCGCGCTCTCGTCGCTAAAGTCTGCCCAGCGGTTTTCAAAGGTAAAGTAGTAGGGCACATCGACAAAAATCCCGTCCGCGCCCGCCGCCGCCACCCCTTCGGCTCGCGTCATGATGGCCTCGCGGTAGCCCGGCGCCAGCGGGTTCGCCCAGGCGTCGCCCGTGTCCGGCCCCAGCCAAAACGCTTCAACCTCGCCCGGTAGAAAGGCCATCGGATCGCCGAACTGGTCGACTTGCATCCATTCGGGGTACACCTTGTCGATAGAGGTATCGGGGCTCTCTGAATAGTCGAGCGTCTCGATTTCGGAGCCGCTGAAGTAGAAAAAGGCCTTGACGCCGTGTTTATGCGCTTCGTCTACAATTGCCTCGACCAGCGGGTAATAGCTGATAGCGGGGTCGTAGAGGAAGTTGTCCGCGAAGTTGGTAATGCCCGTGTCGGCGTCCAGCCAGAGCGCGCCTTCGCTGGCGGCACGCTGGACGATGGCGCGCACCTCTTCAAGAGCGTCGTCGGTAATCGGCTGCGACACGTCGCCGGGGCTAAAGGCGTAGCCGATAACGGCGGTCACGTCGGAGGGGACGTTGGAGGTGTTCAAGGCTTGGAGGGATGAAAGGTCTCGATCAACCTCGGCTTGGCCTGAATCTTCGTCCGCCCCTTCAGAAACCTCTACGCTCACCGTTGGTTCCCCCTCGAGCACAAGATTGTTCCACAAGGTCGGCACGCCCCACTGCGTGTTGGGCGCGGTTGACAACATCATCTCCTGCTCGCTGCTGCCGGGCGTATCGGTGTCGCTCGGGTCGAAGGTCGCGCCGATGGCCCCCCCGCTGGCGAGCTTGAGCCCGGTTAAAACACTTGCGGGCAAACGCATCTCGGCGCGGTAGCCGCTGTCGGTGCAGACGACGGCGTACTCGATGAGCCCGTCATACTCCTCACGCAAGCGGGGCGGCGTCCAGATGAAGATGTCCGGCTCCACACTCCCCGTACAGTCACCCGGACTCAGGCCGATTTGAAAGTCGTCGCTGCCCGCCTCCGCCGAACCAAAGTCGAGCTGGAGCTGCGTGTCGAACCACAGCTCCACGTGGTCGCCGCGCCACAAGGACGAGCCGGTGTGCCTTTGGACGATGGTGTCGTCCGTGACCTCGAGCCCGACGTAAAGGTTGTTTTCGTCCCAGGCGTAACAGACGCGGCTGCCGAGGTCGGCGGGTCCTGCCCAATCTGAGGGAAGACCCAAGATAACTTGCTCACCCGTGTTCACCTCCGCACAAGGCATGTCACCCCAGTCGGCGAGGTCGCCGTCTATCGTTAGGCGTTCGGTGAGCGCCGTCGCCACTAAGTCGGGACCGTTTGCGGCGGGGCGGCGCTTTTGCTCTTCGGGTGGCAAGACGGGCTCTTCCGCGACCCTTTCGGCGGCGTACTGGAGGCTCAGGTTATTGTTGCCCGCCTTTTTGTCGCTCAGCGAGAACGCGGTGGCGCGTATCGAGGCCGTTTCCGATGCACTCTCCCAGGGCACACGCCAGATTTTTTGCTCGCCGATGCCCAAACTCTCATACGTTTGCGTGGCAACCTGCTCGCCTTCCACCGTCAAGCTGACCGGCACTCGCTTTGACGGGCTCAGGCCAATGTTCTCGACTTTGACCACGATGGCGGTTTGCGTCCCGGCGGTTTGCACCGAGATGTCGCTGATACGGATGTCGTCGGGGCCGCCTTCGTCTAGGCCGTAATCCGGAATCTCATCCAACAGAATCGTCGAGACGGCGGGCACGAAATCGTACTCCTTAGCCGCTTCCACCGCGCGGTAGGCCATCGCCGGGGTGTCGGCGTAGTCGAGCGCCAAAATGACCAAGTCGGTGCGTTCTCTTAGCTCTACCAACTGCTCGGCGGTAAAGCTGTTGTCAGCGTAGATGTATGTGTCGTTGCTAAAGTCGTAGGACCCCGTCAGACTTTCGAACATCAGCGCGTCAATGAATTCGGCAACGTCATCAAGCACCGTAAAGCCCCGGTTCTGCACCAAGAGCGCCTCCGGATACGCTTCGCGCAAGCCTCTAATCAGTTCAACCATGCCGGGAATGGTCTCGGGGTAGGCGTCCACCGTATCCACCGTGTCCAAAAACACCCCGTCGAAACCCTCGTCTAAAAACTCGCCGGTCAGTTCACCCATGAGCTTCCGCCAGCCCTCTTGGTTAGCGTCCACCCGATACGAACCCCAGTTCTCGTTCTTGCTCAAAAGCCAGCGCGGGTCCACCCGCCCAGCCGAATACCAAGGCCGCGCGGGTTCGGCCTCGCCCACGCTCAGATACGCCACGACGAGCGTTCCCGCCGCCTTCAGCTTGGCAAGCTCTTCTTCGGAAAGCGTATTGGGTTGGATGATGGCGAGGTCGAAGGTACTCAGCGCCTCCAACTCGCCTTTTCCGTAATACACCACGTAGTCTTCGATATCGTGAACCGCGCCCCTCGGCCCCTCCTGCGCCAAGCTGAGCCCCGTTAAAATCAAAGCAAATGTCAAACCACCGACAGATAAGCGCCTCATACCGCTCCCTTCCTAATCACCCGTCTCGAAGCCACTAACCACTCATCACTATTCAATACCCTCACTTCCCCCCTGACAGCGCGATGCCCTCAATAAACTGCCGCTGCGCAAAGAAAAACACGGTGATGATCGGCGCGATGCTGACCAAGACCCCCGCCATCATCACCGTCCAGCGCCCGCTGTACTGCGCCTGAAAAAGGGCCAAGCCGACGGGCAGGGTGGTCTTTTCCAAGTCGCTCGGCAGATAAATCAAAGGCCCGAACAGGTCGTTCCAAGAAAATAAAAAGGTGAAAATCGCCAGCGCGCCCAGGGCAGGCCGCGCCAGCGGCAAATAGATGCGCCAGTAAATCGTCCAGAGCGAGGCCCCGTCGATGCGCGCCGCCTCGGCGAGTTCGTCGGGGATAGTCAAAAAATACTGCCGCAGCAAAAACGTGCCGAACGCGCCCCCCAGAAAGGCGGGTAGGTAGAGCGGAACTTGCGTGCCGTAAAGCCCCAGCCAGCGGTAGACGATGAAGTTGGGAATCAGCGTCACCTGAAAAGGAATCATCAGGGTGATGAGGAGCATGACGAACAGCACGTTTCGCCCCCGGAACCGAACCACCGCAAAGGCGAACCCGGCCATCGAGCAGGTCAGGAGTTGCCCGATGGTGGCAATCGAAGCGATTTTGAAGCTGTTCCAGATGAGCCGGGTAAAGGGCAACGCGTCCCAGAGGCGGGCGTAATTTTCGAACGTCACAGGGTCGGGGACGAGGGCGCGGGTGAACTGGTCGGCGGGCTCTTTGAGTGAGGTCGAGACCATCCACACGAACGGCCCGACCATCACCAGCGCGCCCAGAATCAAGAGCGCGTAGGCGAGCCCATCTAAGAGGCGGTCTCGAGCCTTGACGCCCACGTCACACCACCCAACGCCGCTGGATGCGGAAGTAGAGAAGCGTCAAAACGAAGATAATTACCGCCAAGACGATGGCTTGCGCGCTCGCTTGGCCCATGCGGAAGTAGTTGAAGCCGTTGCGGTAGATGGTAAAGACGAGGGTCGGGGTGGTGGAGCCGCCGCTCGAGGTCCGCGTCAAAATATAGATGTACTCGAACACCTGAAACGCGTTGATGGTCGAAATCACCGCCTGAAAAAAGATGCTCGGCACGATCAAGGGCAAGGTGATGTTGACAAGCCGCTGGAAGCCGCTCGCCCCGTCGAGCTTCGCCGCCTCGTAATAGTCGCGCGGCACCGCTTGCAGCCCCGCCAAAAAGATGATCATCCCCTCGCCCACCGCGCCCCAGATGTTCACGACCGTGACTGAGTAAAGCGCTAGGTCGCGGCTCAGCCAGCGCACCTCCGCGCCGCCGAAAAAGGTGATGATGTAGTTTAGGAGCCCATTGTTCTGCGCGTATATCCAGGTCCACAAAAGCCCGACCGCGACCGACGACGAGATGACCGGCAGGAAAAAAGCCACCCGAAAAAAGCTCACCCCGCGAATCTTGCGGTTTAACAAGAGCGCCACGATTAAAGACAAAATGATGACGCCCGGCACGTACATCGCGGCGAACTGCGTGGTGATGCGGAGCGACCTTAAGAACATAGCGTCGTCTATGAGGTTTATGTAGTTTTGAATTCCGACCCATTCGGGGGGCGTCAAGAGGTCCCAGCTCGTCAGGCTGATAAAGACGCTCGCCAGCACCGAGCCGAACGCGCCGAAGAGAAGCCCTAGCAGCGTCGGGGCGAGGAGCAAGAGGAGCCAAAAGCGCTCGCGTCCTAGGGGTTTGATGCCTGTTTGCATGGGCGGCTTTCTTGAAAAAGGGGGCGGCCTGAGCCGCCCCTCGAGGCGTAATTACTGATTGGCTTCCAAAACGTCGTTAGCCAAGGGCACGAGTTCGTCTAACGCCTCGTCCACCGTCATATCGCCCGACCAGACCAGCGAGAGGGTGTCCCCCACCACGCCCGACCACTCGCCGTAGCCCCTAAAGGAGGGCTTGGGCTGGGCGTACGCCAACGCGTCCAGATAGACCTGCTGGTCGATGTCGGCCCCTTGCTCCAAAAACACCGGGCTCTCCGCGACCGACTGCAAGACGGGCGCGGCGAAGCCGAGTTCGGCTAAGCGCGTCTGCCCACTCGGGCCGACCGCGTACTTGATAAATTCCCAGGCGGCGTCGGCGTTCGGCGAGGCGTCGGCTATCACGAAGCCCGCGCTGTTGACGACCGTCGCCCGCTCCTCCGGACCCGCCGGGAAAGCGGCCACGCCGAAGTCGATGCCCTGCGCGGTGTACTCGGGCACCACCCAGTGACCGATGGTCGTCATGGCGGCGCGCTCGGCCAAGAAGATATCGTAACCGTACTGTTCGGCCTCGCCCGTGGTGGGCACCGAGCCGTCTTCAAATATCATGTCGCTCATCATGTGCCACACGTCCCTTGCCGGACCCTCGGCCAGCAACGTCTCGGTGTGGTCGTCGCTGATGACTTGCCCGCCGGAGCCCCAGATCGCCCCGCCCCAGAAGAGTTCCAGGTCGTAGAAGTCGGCCCAAAAGCCCCACTGGTCGGTTTGGCCGTCGCCGTCGGTGTCTTGGGTGAGGGCCTTGGCGGCGTCGCGCAAGTCTTGAAGCGTCCAGTCGTTCGTCGGGTAGTCCACACCCGCCGCGTCGAACATGTCTTTGTTGTAGTAGAGGACGATGGTCTGGAAATCCCTCGGTAAGCCGTAATACCCGTCTTCGGTCTCATAAGCTTGCAGCGTCACCGGATAAAACCCGTCCAAGAGCCCCGGCTCGGCGTCCAGGTAGGGCTGCAAGTTCTTTAGAACGCCCCTAGACTGCCAGTCGGGATAGAGGGGCGCGTCCATCGCAAACACGTCCGGCGGTGTGCCGCCCGCGAAGAGCGTTTGGAGCTTGTTGAAATACGCTTCCCAGTCGCTCACGTCCACCGTGACGTTGATGTCGGGGTGAGACGCGCTGAATTCGTCGGCGATGGTCTGCCAGACGGTGAGTTCTTCGGGCGAACCCCAGGCCATAAAGGTGATGTCGGTCTGCGCCAGCGAAACGCTGAACAGCAGGGAGAGGGAGAGTGTAATAAGAGCTTTTCTCATGCTTTCCTCCTTGGAAAATGAGCTTTTAGACGTTTTCCCGGTTGCCACTTACTTCATGTCAACTCACCCCGCATTCTCTAACCACCCATCACCAACCACTAACTTCTTCCCCTCACAACTTCATCCCGCTCATAGTGATGCCCTCAATCAGATAACGCTGCGCGAAGATAAAAACAATCACCATCGGCAAGGTCGCCAGCGTCGCCGCCGCCATCATCACGGCGAAGTTGCTGACGAACTGCCCCTGGAAGTAGGCGATGCCGACCGAGAGCATCTGCATGTCGGTCGAGTTGGTGATAATCAGCGGCCACAAAAAGTCGTTCCACGACCAGAGCGTGACGAGCACGCCGAAGGCGACCATGATCGAGCGCGAGAGCGGCAAGGCCACGTGCCAGAAAACCTGCAGCGGGTTGCAGCCCTCCAAAATAGCCGCGTCGATGAGGTTTTGCGGCAGCGACAGGTAAAACTGCCGCAGCAAAAAGGTGCCAAAGGCGCTGAACAAGCTCGGCACGATTAAACCCTGGTAGGAGTCGAGCCAGCCCAAATACTTCAAGATGACGTAGTTGGGCACGAGCGTGACCTGCCCCGGCACCATCATCACCGCGAGTACACCAAAAAAAAGAAGGTTGCGACCGGGAAACTTGAGGCGTGCAAAGGCAAAGGCGGCCAGCGCGGCGAAAAAAACTTGGCCTATCACCCTCGCCACCGTCACGATAACGGTGTTGAGGTAAAAGCGCCCGAAGGGAACCTGCTCAAACACTTCTTTATAGTTCTGCCAGCGCCACGCCTCGGGCCAAAAGGTGGGCGTGGCGCTCAAGACTTCCATCTGCCCCTTGAGCGAGGTCGAAATCATCCAAATAAACGGGACGAGCGCGGTAACGCCTGCGACAATTAAAACGAGGTGCAGGAGGCCGAAGCGGGCGTGGTTGCCGAAGTGACGGCGCGCGCCGTCTGAGTCTCTCTTGGGTCTAGCGTTCACCTTCCGAACCGATTTTTGCATCCTTCACCTCCTATTCTTAAAGCTATTCACAAATCTATTCATAGTGAACCCAGCGCCGCTGCAACCGCAACTGCACGGCGGTGACGACCAAAATAATGGCGAAGAGAATCCAGGCGACGGCGGTGGCCTGACCCATGCGGAAATATCTAAACCCTTCCTCGTAAATCATATAGACGACGGTGCGCAGCGTGTCCGAGGCGCGCCCCGCGGTCATCGCGTAAACGATGTCGAACACTTGAAATGCGCTAATCAGCGACGTGACCGTCACGAAAAACATCGTCGGGCTGAGTAGGGGCAGCGTGACAAAGCGAAAGCGGTGCCAGCCGGTCGCCCCGTCGATTTGCGCCGCCTCGTAATACTCTTTGGGGATATTTTGCAGCCCCGCTAAAAAGATAATCATGCCGTAACCCGACCCCTGCCAGACCGCCAAAATGACAAGCGCGGGCATGGCGAAGTTCGGGTCGGTAAGCCATTTGATGCGGGGGCCGCCCACAAGCCCTATCACCTGGTTGAAAAGTCCGAAGTCCGGGTTGTAAATCCAGTTCCACACCACCCCGATGGCGACGGGCATTGTCAAAACGGGCAAGAAGAAAATGAGGCGGTAGAGGTTGCGAAAGCGCAGGTTGGTGTTGAGCGCGACCGCCAGCACCAACGACACGAGGACGCCGATGGGAACGCTCAGCAGGGTGTAGTAGGTGGTGTTCCACAGCGCCCGCCGGAAGGTAGCGTCGGCGAAGAGGGTGCGGTAGTTTTCAAAGCCGACCCACTCGGGCGCGGTCAGCACGTCCCACTCGGTCAGGCTGACAAAGAACGAAGCGCCCAACGCCAGATAAAAGAACACGCCGAGACCTACCAGCATCGGGGCGATCATCAGGTAGCCCCACATGGCCTCGAGGCGGGCCTTTCGACTTCTTCTGACGTTAAGCGCCACTACACGACTCCTTATAGAAGATTTAGAAGAGATGGGGACTGAGGTGAAAGAAAGCACCGTGAGTCAGCCAAAAGGCCGCTGTCTCTTTCCTTCACCTTTTCGCTTTATCCTGTCCTACTGACTTAGCACCGCGTTGGCAGCGCTGGCAGCTTCTTGACACGCCCCTTCGATGGGCTCGTTGCCGTTCCAGACTTCGCCCAAGACCTCGGCAATCTTGACGTTCCACTCCATGCCCTGCGCCGCCGTCGGGTAGGGCACGGCGTACTCGGTGGCGTCCATGAAAACGCGTAAGTTCATGTCGGGAACCGACTCGACCCAGGCGTCCTGAAAGCCGTTGTAGGCCGGGATGACCGTGCCGGACTGCGCCAGAATGGTCGCCGCCTGGTCGCCACCCAAAAACTTGGCGAATTCCCAGGCCGCGTCGGGATTTTCGGTTCTCGACCACACGACGTTGGCGAGGCCGTGGATGATGCTGGCGCGCTCTCGCGCTCGGGGCAAGGGGGCAACGTCGATGGTCGGCTCGGCGTCGGCGTAGGTGCGTGCCAACCACGAACCGCCCACCACCATGCCGACCCGCCCGCCGGGGAAAAGTTGCGTCCAGGGGTCGACCGAGGACATGGTCGCGCCGTCCGGCGAGAGGCCGTCTTGCACGAAGCTGTAGAGGTAGTCGATGGCGTCGCAAGCGGCGGGCTCGCCGATCAGAACCTGCGTGCCGTCCTCGCTAAGGACCTGGCCGCCGTTTTCAAAGATGAAGTTCCAGTAGCCCGCCTGGTCCGCCGTGGTCGAGGCGAAGCCCCAGTTGCCGTCTTTGGTGAGGGCTTGCGCGGTGCTCTTCAAATCATCCCAGGTCCAGTCGGCGTTCGGGTAGTCCACCCCGGCCGCGTCGAACATGTCTTTGTTGTAGTAGAGCGCGATGGTGTCGAAGTCTTTGGGCAGGCCGTAAACGTCGCCTTCAAAACTATACAGGTCGACCAGGGCTTGCGGGTAGACGCTCGTGTCCAGGTCTTCCGCAGACGCGCGGTCTTGCAGGTTCATCAGGACGCCGTTGGACGCGTAGACGGGGAAGTTCGGGCCGTTCATCCAGAACACGTCGTAAGCCTCGCCGCCCGCGACGGCGGTTTGGAGCTTGTCCCAGTAGTTGCCCCAGGGCACCACCTGGATGTCGACGTTGATGTCCGGGTGTTCCTCTTCGAAAGCGGCGACGATTTGCTCGTGCGCCGGGAGCTGGTTGTTGTCCCAGATGGCGTAGCTGATGGTGGTCTGCGCGAGCGCAGCCGAGAAGCAGCCTAGAAAAGTGCAGAGTACGAGAAACCGTTTCACGTGTGACCTCCTGAGAATGGGGGTGTGAGGGTTGACGAAGCGGACCGGAAGATAAGTGGCTACTCGAGCATAACCACCGCCTCCAAGTTATGAGGTCTATCGGGATCGAGACCCTTCGAAAGCGAGCGTTCAAAAGCCAGAAGCTGAACCACGGGCAGGTAAAGGAGGTTGCGTAAGCTTTCGGGCAGTCCTGAACCGAACGTGATGTCGGCATTTTTTTCGGCCAAACTCAAGACCTGCGCGCCGCGCGCTTTCATCTCGCTCAGCACGGCGCGCTCTTTATCACCGTTAGCCTCGGACACGAGCCCGATAAGAAGCGTCATGTCACTCACCATCGACTGCGGGCCATGCCGGAACTCTAAAAAGTGAAAGGGCTCGGAGTGGCTTAGAGTCATCTCTTTCATCTTGAGGCTCAGTTCGCAGGCCAGGCCGTAGCGCGGCCCGGAGCCCAGAAAGTAAAAGCGGTCAAACTGACGGTTTTGCCCCAAACGTTTGGCGAGGGGGGCGTGCGTCTCGAGCAGCCTCCCACACACATCGGGCAAAACGTTGAGCGCCTCGAGCGACTCCTCCGCCCACATGTGAGAGAGAAAAGTGGTCGCCAAGTAGAGCACGCTGAAAGCCCGCGTTTGCGCGACGCTCTCTTCTTGCCCGGACTTAAAGACCAAGTTCAGGTCCCCTAACCGCGCCAATACGCTCTGCGGATAGCAGGTGAGGGTGACGACCCTGCCGTTCGCGTGTCTTTTGAAACTCTCCACCGCCCGCACCGTCTCGGTCGTCGTGCCCGAGCGGCTGACCGCCACCAGTAAGGTTTTGCGCTCCGCGTTATACGCCGCTTTGGGATAAAGCCAGATTTCAGAGGCGGGCAAGCCGCGGGCGTATACGCCGTCGAGTTCTCTAAAGAGCGCCGCCGCCGCGAGCGCCAGATAGTAGGTCGAGCCGCAGCCCGTGAAGATGACTTCGTCGAAGTCGCGGGGACGGAGGGCCGCGATCTCGCTCGAGTGCGCGCGCAGAAGCTCGAGCGCCGCCCTCCACGCATCGGGCTGCGACATGATTTCCTTAAAGGTGTGTTCTCCCGGCATTATGATTCCCCCCCGGCGCGCAAAATCAGGCGCTCGGCATTTTGGTGATAAACCTTTTTCACAACCTCATCCGGTAAATGGAGGCCGCAAACGTACCAGCGCCCTTGCCCCGGCGGGTCGTAGGTGTTGTAACTAAAATATTCGTCGTCGGTTTCTAAAAAGCGGTAGTAGAGCCTGTAAGTCTCGAGCTGTGCGTCCGCGTCCGTTCCAAACAAAATCCGGTCGGCGTGCTTTACGAAAAATTTGCGCGCCGTGTAAGGCTGCCGCCCGAGTTCGCCCAGGCGCGCGCTAATATCCACATAAAAGTTCGAGCATTCGTTCAAAAGATTACCGACCCAGCCGAGGTTTTCCGCGTAACAGCCCACGTGCGCGCCGATAAAGGTCGTGTTCGGGTGACGCCTCACGAGGTTGGCGAAATCCTCCATAATCGTCATAAAGCTCGGAAAGGGTGGGCTTGTGAACTGCCAGTCGGGATGATTGTGCAGTTCCTCCCAGCGTTCGTTCGTCTCGTCCAGCGGGTCGAAAAAGGCGGCGGGGTCGGCGACGTGGATGATGACGGGGACGTTCAGCTCGCCCACCGTCTCCCAAAGGGGTGTAAGCCGTTCGTCGTCCACCGCCACCAACGCACCGCGCTGGTCAGTCACGTGCAGCCCGAACGGTTTCCAGATTTTGAGCCCGCCCGCGCCGCGTGCGACCTGCTGCCGAAAACGCTCCGCCGCCCACTCGCCAAAGGCGTCGCCGTGCTCCGGCCACCCCGACCAATCCACCCCGCCGAAATGCACAAAGCGCTCGGGGGCTCTCTCCTTGAAGTGCTTTAAGTGCTCGTCCAGAACGTTCTCGCCCCACCCGCCATCCAAATCCACGACGGAGGTCACGTGCGCGGCGTCCATTGCGTCCAGTAACGTCTCCACCGGTTGCTCCGCCCAACTCCCCCCGAAGGGCGGCCCCAGGTGGATGTGCGCGTCGACCACGGGAAAGCGTGGGCGCTCAATACGCGTCTCTTTGACCACGAGCTTCGTTTTCGGCTTGAACTCGCTCAAATAAAGGTCTCGTTTTGAAGATGATACGTTCGAAGACAGTATGGTCACAAACCCCAGGTCATCCTTTCGTGCTCGAGGCGTCCTTACTCACAAAGACTGTTTGTTTCGCTCTCACCATCCTAAGCGGGATGGTGGAACAAGGCAAGGGCACTTTTGAGCGAATTTCATTGAATCGCTCAAGTCGGCTAGCTTTTCCGTTAGGCGTGGGTTGGAGTTCTTGCGTGAGGCGATAAGGGTAATGGGGGTGTTGGGTGTCTTCTAGCCCAAGGGCAGATCCTCCCTCGGTTCCCCTTGTTAAGGGGGGAAGCTAAAGGCGCTCGAGGGCGTTCACTAAAAAGCCCCCCTTAACAAGGGGGGTTGGGGGGATTTGCCTCTTTAAGTTTGCCGCAGAGTCAATTGAGGAAATCCCCCCGACCCTTTACCGCTCTCACTTCGTTCGGACCCTCTTTAAGGGGGCTTTTGTAAGGGCTCGAGCCCAGTCTCATCCTACATTCTCGAGCCGCCGCATTACCCCCTCCCTTGACAGCCTCGCCCCGCCGCCGCAGGCCGCGTTTTCCGCCCCGGCAGCCACGCCGAGCTTAAGCGCCCGCTTCACACTCCAGCCCTCGGCGCGCGCCCACAAAAACGCGGCCAGCAAGCTGTCACCCGAGGCGACGGGATTGACCACCTCGACTTGTGGCGCGGGGCAAACCTGCACCTCTTCACCGACGTAAGCGGCCCCGTCCGCGCCCAAAGTCAGGAGAATCGGCACGCCGCACCGTTCATAGAGCGTTTGGGCTTCGCTCACGCCGTTGCCGGTCACGGGAACAAGGCTCTCGAGTTCGGCGCGGTTGGGTTTGACGAGCGCGACACCTGCGTCCAGCGCGGCCCGGAGCGCGTCGCCGCTCGAGTCCACCACAGGTTGCTGCAACTCCTGCAAAAGCTCTCTAAAGTCTGCGGGCGAAATCCCTGGGGGGAGGCTGCCGGAAACGATGACCTGACCTACAGGAAAGCGCTCGACTAAGTTGCGCCAGTCTTCTGGCGTGACGACTGGACCCTTCTCATACACCTCAGTCGGGTGAGCGTGCGCGTCTAAAAGAATATGACACTCGCGCGTTTCGCCCCCGACCGTTTCGAAAAGGCCGGTTAAGCCTTCTTGCCCTAGCAAGTGACGAAACTTTTGCCCGTTAAAGCCGCCCAAAAAGCCTGCTACCGTGACGTCTGCACCCAAGACTTCAAGCACCCGCGCCACGTTGACGCCTTTGCCGCCCGCGGCCTCGCGCACTTTTCTGACGCGGTGGAGGGCTTCGGGGGTGAGGGGGTGGGAGAGCGTAAGCGTGCGGTCGAGCGCCAAGTTGGGTGTGAGGGTGATAAAGGCCATGTCAGCTTTGAACATCTTCCGCGGGGCCTAAGCTGAGGGCGAGCTCGACGGTGAGGCCCGCTCCCTCGAGGAGGCCCCGCCACTCGGGGCTGAGCCCTTCCCCGGTAATGAGGCGGTCGATCGCGGACAAGGGCGCAAACTTGGCGAGCGTTTTCTGCCCCACTTTGCTCGGGTCGGCAATCACGATGGCGCGCTCCGACACGCTCAGAAAAGCGCGCGCGACGGCGCTTTCCAGGCTATCGCGCATCGAAAAACCGAAGTCCGGCGTGACGCCGCTGCAACCCACAAAAGAGAGGTCGAGCCGGTACTCTTGCAAGGTGTAGCCCACCATCTCGCCGACAAGTTCATATGAGTAGGTGTTGAGCGCGCCCCCGGTGACAATGACCTTGGTCAAGCTGTGGTTATAGAGTTCCGTAGCGACGTTGATGGCGTTGGTCACGACGGTGATGGGCTTCCCGCGCAGCCAGCGCGCCAGCTCGGTGCAGGTGGTGCCGCCCGAGAGACCGACGACCATCCCTTCTTCTACGTGTGCGCTCGCCGCCGCCGCGATGGCGCGTTTGGCGGCGACCTCCCTTGCGGCGACGGTCTTGAAGTCGTCCAGATAGTCGATGGGAGAGCGCACCCGCGCCCTGCCCCACCTGCGCTCGATGAGACCGCGCCGCTCCAGGGCGGCTAAGTCGCGCCGGACGGTGGCGATCGACACGCCGAGCAGGTCGGCGATGTGGGTGACGCTGAGTTCGCCGCTACGCAAAACGGAATCGTGAATCCTTTGCTGACGCTCGCGGCTGTTGGGGGCTGAGGGGGTCATAAACGTGCGTTGAGTCTAAAGCGTGGATGCGCCCTTTTTCAGCCTCTCATGAGCGAATCCGCCAAACTCGCTCAAAAAGCCCTTGGAACGGCGGCCCATTGCTCTTAAAGTAGCTCCTATGAACCCCTCTCACCCCGGCTCCTTGCTCCGTGCGGCGCGCGCAGGGCGTTACGCGCTAGCCGCGTTTAACGCTGTGAACTTAGAAACCGCTCAGGCCATCGTAGGGGCGGCGGAAGAGGAACGCGCTCCCGTCATCTTACAAATTTCGGAGAATGCCGCGCGCTACGGTGGTTTGACCAGCCTCTTCGCCATTGGCAAGACGCTCAAGGAGGCGGCGAGCGTGCCCGTCATCTTGCACTTTGATCACGCCGAAACCTTGGGGAGCGCGCTACGCGCCCTTCATCTCGGCTTTGACTCGGTGATGGTGGAGGGGGCCGATCTCGGCCCGGAGGAGAACGCGCGCCAACTCAAGATACTGAGCGACGCCGCCCATGAACGCGGCGTGGTGGTCGAGGGCGAGTTCGAGATCGTCAGTAAGGAGGGGCGTGAGGGGGAAACGTTGACGCCGGAAATGGTTCGTGACCTGGCCGAGGCGTCGGGCTGTGACGCGGTGGCTATCGACATCGGCAGCAAGCACAAGATGACGCGCAAGTCCGCAAGTTTGGACTTGGTAAGGCTCGAGGCCGTCGCCCAACTCGTTCCTCATCCGCTCGTCTTACACGGCTCGTCCGGCGTGACCGAGGCCGACCTCGCCGGGGCGGTGGCGCGCGGGGTCGCCAAAGTCAACGTCGCCACCGAGCTGATGGCGGTTTTTACCCAAAGCGTGCGCGAAAGTCTAAAGGATGAGACGCTTCACGACCCGCGCGTCTATCTGGGCGGGGCGAGAGACGCTTTTAGGGAGCGGGCGCGCGAACTCATCCGGCTGCTCGGGAGCGCGGGGCGAGCGGCGTAGGCTTGGGTTTGCTCGAGTTCGGACGGCTCGCTCAAGGCTGGCTTTACAAACGGGAGCGAGAAGCCTAACCTCGCCTATAAGCCGTAAACCGAGTTGCTGAGCTGTTGGCTCGAGCGGCGACGTAGGAGGACAACCCATGCCGACTCACCGTTTCGGACGCCTTATGGCCGCCCTAACCACCCTTATTCTGCTTGCCGCTTGTCAAACGACCCCGGCGCCGCAGGGAGCAAACGCGCCGCTCACACCCAACGCCGCGCGGTCTTCGCTCCTAAGCGACGTCCGTACCTACGCCACCTATTACGCGTTCAACCCCGACCAGGCGACCGTAGACGAACTCGCGCGCCGCGACCTGGCGATCATCCAGCCGGGCGCGCTGTCGCCTACCCAGGTACGCACCATCCAGACGATAGGTCGCGCCGTGGTTTACTTAGCCATCGGCGAAATCGGGCCGAACAACATCTACTATGTGGACGGTAGGCCCGTGCGGGGGCAAACCATCATCGACCAGCACCAGGCGGACGGCTGGTTCGTGGGCGTCAACAAAAGTTATGATGCGCCGCTCGTCAACCTCGCCGAGGCGCGTTCGCCGTTGCAGCGGATGGTTTGGTGGATGTAACGCTCAGCCAAGGCGTGTACGACCCCGACGGTCTGGCTTTTGACGCGACCGGCAACGTGTGGGTCGTTAATCAGACGGACGCCACGGGCGCGGGGCCGGGAAGCGTGGTCAAGTTTGCGGGCTCGAGCCTCGGCTCCTCGAGCCGCCCCGAAGTCACACTAAGTTTACCCACGCGTTATGCGGTAGGTTTGACTATCCGTCGGCCTTAAAGCCTTTCGGGGTTCTGTCCAAAATCTCTGAAGTTTATGTGTCGCGCTTTGCCAGACTAGCCAGTTAATTGAGCAACAGTACCCGCTCTGGATACCGTTGCTCAATTAGTTGGAGCTAGAAGAACACTACTCTCTTATGCGTGAGAAGGTCCGGAATCACGCACAACATCGCACACCAGTATTCATACAGCGCCTCAAAATATTGGGATGCTTGCCTGTGGTTGGGGTAGCGGTCTCCTGTAACGTCCAGGAAGCGGCCTGGGAAAAGGCGGAGATCATGAGCTTGTATGTACACAAAGCCTTACTGAACTCTGTTCATCGGTTCAGCAGAGCCCCGTATGGGCTGCAAAAGTTTTACAAGCAGTTCTGCACCTTTATGGGCGTCCGCCAGCCCCTTCTCTTGACGCATCCGTCCAACCATCTGAAGGTCGATGAGCCCATGAACCGAGGCGTAGATGAGACCGGTCAGTTCCACGTTGGGCACGTCGGGAAGGTCGCGGGCAACTCGGGAAACAAAGCGCGGTACTCGCTCTTAACGAACTCGAACCAGTCTCCGCTGTAGCGTTGCTTCAACAGCTCCCCCACCAGCCCAATCGTCATCAGTTCGCTATAGCTCCCTTTTTGGTTGTGCGACTTGGGTAACTCGCAAAGCCCTGCTCGTTGGGCGGCCAGGAGGTAATCATCGACAAACACATACACGAGCGTGAACAGCTCGGTCAAGTTAGGCAGAAAAGTGGAAAATGGTGGGCTTAGACACTCCTCCATTTTCCACTTTTTTTGTGTTTACCTTTGTCTCTATCCCCTAGCACCCGAGGTTTGAAGTTAAATTTACTATTGCAGGAATGAACTTACCCCCTACAACAATGTTGTAGGGATCAAGCTCAACCCTGCAACGGTGGTGCGTGACAAACGCTTTATTGAAGGTGCGTAAAATCCAGTTTGCAGTGAAATGGTAAAACCATCTCTGCAATTTCCTAAAATAGTCGAGTTTCGAATACAGTTATACGGATATGCTTACACAGTTCCTATAGCGAGGTTTGAGCACTGCAGCGGAAGTGGGTCGGACAGAGCTTCTGACTACCTCGCCAATTTGCTTATGCGTGAGACGGCCCGTAGTCACACATAAACCGAACAGGTTCTCGTTCCTTTTTCAGCGGCGTTGTGGCCTAAGTTGGGATTGCCTTCGGGTTACGCCCCTCAGAGGAGAACGGGGCCAAGGGCTGGTCGTGGGGAACATGTACTGATATGAAAAGCGCTATCATAGGTTACTTCACTGCTACACAACCGGTTGCGTCCATCTCTACTTGCATCCGCTCGCACTTGAATTTGCTACAGCAAACTCAAGTGAAAACGCTGGAAAAATCAAAAAAGAGAAGCAACCGCCCCCTCCACATCGGCATCATCGGCGTAATCCTGACCACGCTCTGCTGTCTTGTCCTTGTGTCGGTGGTTTTTTCTAAAGCGCTCGGGCCAACTGCCTTGGTGGGCTACTTGGACTGCGCGCCGTTCCCGCTCCTGGGGGTGTTTCTGCTGCCCGCTGTGGTGAGATGGTACGGGCGGAGTCGTTTACGGGCAAATCTCTTCCTGTTCCGCCGCCAGCCGCTGCTACGACCGCCAGAAGCCAATATCATAAAACCCAAAGTGTCCACGGCGTTTTGCATACAAATATCGTGAAGCTGCGTTTCATAGGTTAGGCAGCACCCGACATCATCTTACCCATTTCACGCTGGAGGTCGCTTTGCTCACTGTTAATCCATATCTATTTGATTTGGGTCCGTATGAACCTCTCAACCCGTCCGCATGTCGCAAGCGGTTTTGGCAGGAGTTCGCCTGTATTCTGAACGACTGAGCCTAGCGCTTTTGTCTGCGTGAAGCGCGAAGCGGACGAACCGAACAGCCACTTGCTATGCTCAACTTATAAAGTGTACCGATAAGCGAGGCTCATGGACCCCGAAGCCGCGCTGCTCGCCCGCGCTTCTCAGGGCGACGAAGCAGCCCTAAGTGAACTTTACGACCGCCTGAGCACCAAGGTGTATACCTTGGTCTTTCAGCTCATGGGTAGCCGCGAGGAGGCTGAAGAGGTCTTGCAAGAGACCTTTTACAAACTTTTCAACATGGACACGGGCTATCACACCTGGGAGCGCTCGCCGCGGGCGTTTATCTATACGCTGGCTCGCAACGAGGCGTACTCCCGGCTCCGCAAGCGCCAGTCGCGCCCCGTCAAGGCGGACGCCTGGGACGTTCACGACCCTGGCGTGCCTTTTGAGGCGGCGGAAAGGGACGTGACGACGCGGCTCTGGCTCGAGCGCGGCCTGGCCCGCCTGAGCGACGAGGAGCGCGGGCTGCTCGAGCACGCTTACTTCTTAGGCTACAGTTACGCGGAAATCGCCGAACTCGAGGAGAAACCGCTGGGCACGGTGCGGAGTAAGATTAGGCGGGCGCTGCTTAAGTTGCGGGAGATCATGGAGCATCATGAAGCACCCTAAAGCGCTGTTACCCGACTACGCCCTGGGGCTTTTAGGCCCTGACGAGGCTGCGGCGGTCGAAGCGCACCTCAGGGAGTGCGAAACGTGCCAAGAAGAGGTGCGTCAATTTGACCGGGTGTTGCTGGGTTGGGTGGACGCGCTACCCGAAGTCCCGCCGCCTAAAGGCGCTAAAGCTGGGTTGATGAGCCGCATCGGGAGCGCGAAGCGGGCGGAAACAGCCGAGACCGCTCCACAGGCGGGGCGACTCGGTGAGGGTCCGGACGAAACTCGAGACTCTGACCGCGCCGCCGTCAGGGGTGAGGATGGGGTTACGCGTTTACCCACACCCTCGGCTTCGTCATCACGTCGAGCACCACGTAACGTTATTCAGGATAGACGCCCTCGCATTCCACGTTGGCTCGTCGCCGCGTGCCTCGTTTTAGCGGGTGCGGGATTTTTTCAGAGCTACCGCACGCAGCTCGCCTTCGAGCGGCTACAGACCGACCAGGCTCTCCTTACGCGCTTTCTCGCCGCGCCCGACGTAGGCACCCTCACGCTCTACAGCGAAGCTGATGAGCGCCTCGGTACAGCGCTCGCACGCCCCGGCGACGCGCTGTTCGTGCTCGCCGCGCCGCCGCCGCCTGGGCGCGTCTACCAAGCCTGGGGCCACACCAGCGACGACTGGAGCCCGCAGAGCGGCGAACAACTGACCTCCTTGGAGGTCTCTCGGGACGCCGTGTTTCAAGTGTCAACAGACGGGTTCGCGTCGCTCTATTTGAGCGTGGAGCCTCCCGGCGGCAGCCCCCAACCGACCGACCCGCTGAGCAGCGTTCCCCTCAACGACGTCCAGGCGGCAAGCCCTATCGAGCTACTGAGCCCGGAAGACGGCGCGACGCTGAGTACGAGCAGCGCCGTGGTGCGCGGCAGCGTGAGAAGCGAGGTGCGCGAGCTGCGCTACCGACTCGGCGGCGGAGAGTTCACCGCCGCGCCCTTCTCGGCGGGGCGGTTCATGTTTACAGTATCGGGGCTGGAGCGCGGGGAAAACCGTCTGGAGGTGCAAGCGACGACTGTGAATGGCGACGTGGTGACGCAGTCTCTGATTCTACGCTACGTGCCGGATGAGTAAGCAAGGCGCTGAGCCGAGGAGGTAAAGGAAAAGACCAGGTAATGCGCAGCGACGCTCATATTCTTCTAAGATTTAGACAGATAGAATGAGCCGAGTACAAACCAACCGAGGGGGAATCTATGTTTTCACACAACCGCTTAGCCTCGCACTTCACGCTGTCTTTTTTCGCCACGCCGCTTCTAGCCGGACTTCTGCTGCTCTCTGCCTCGAGTTGGGCGCAGGATACGGCAAGTTCGGACACGGGCGGCTCGAGCGTCACGAGCTTGGAGTCGGGGTTGATTCTCGCGGTGAGCAAGCCGCCTTTGGCCGTCCTCGAATCCGACCCCGTTTCGGCCGTGGTTTGGCTCGAGTCCGACCTCTCGACCTCAGCCGACCTCTTTCACGCCGGGGGCGAGGTGCTGAGCTTCGAATACCTGCGCCTCACCGACACCGACACCGCCTTTCTCAGCTTCGACGTGGGCGCGGACGCCGACGCCCCCGGCGGCATCTTAGCCATGCCGCGCTTTACGGAACAGCCCGGCGGCTTCGACCCCGAGCGCGACCGGCGCATCAGCGGCGCGGCGACGGGGCTCGACGAACCCAAAGGTTTAGCGGTAGACAGCGGTCTCGGCGTGGTCGTCGTGGCGGACTTCGGCACGAACACCGTCAAGGGTTTTGATACGCAAGCCAGCGGCGACGTCGCTCCGCTCTTTGACATCACCGACTTGGGGCAGACCGCTGCGGGCGAGCCGCGCCAGCCCTGGGCCGTCGAGGTCGACTCGGCGCAGCAGCGTCTCTACGTCGCGGCAACCGACGGAACCGTTCTCGTCTACGACGATTATCTGCTGGAGCGCGGACAAGGCGGACCCGACCGCGTCATCGTCCCGACGTTGGAGGGCGAGCCCGTTTCCGCCAACCTGCACGGGATACTCTACCTGAGCGAGCAAGACACGCTCGTCGTGGCGGACTTCGGTCCCGCCAAGGATTCCGACGAGCCAGGTTTTGATACCGACGGCAAGCTCTTCGTGCTCGAGAACGCGAGCCGCGCCGACGGCGAAACGGAAGTCAAGGCGCAACTCGCCGGACCAAACACAGGTCTCGGCAACCCGTCCGACTTAGCCTTTGACGGCTCGGCCCTGTACGTCGGCGACAAGGTGCTCGACGCGGTGCTGCGCTTTGACGACGTGCTGAGTCTCACGGGAGCCGTTGACCCCGCCCCGACGGGCGCGCTCACCGTCATCAAGCCCGAGTCCCTGCTGATGCTGGGCGAGACGCCCTGAGTTAACCTAAAAGCGAGTTTCAAGAAACGCCGCAGATCGCCTGCGGCGTTCTTTTTTGCCGCCCCGCTTCGCTGGTCGGACCTCCGTTCGTTGGGCTTGCCCGACGCACCTCTATCACCGAGCTGTCTATCACTAAGCGCATTATCAAAACAAAATTCGCGTCTCTGACGCGCTTTCTGTGTATACATGCGCGAGTCTCGCCGCGCCGCGGTGGCGGACGCATATCCTTGGCGCTTTTGTGCGTTTCTTCATATGGAAGGGGGAGGTGAGGTTTGATGTGAACATCATCACAGCCAAAGAAGACGTCTTGTAAACACGCGCCAGTTCAAAAAGAGGAGAGTCGATGAAACGCACCCTTAGCATCCTTGTACCCGTCCTGTTAATTTTCCTGACCGCCTGTGACTTGGGTCTCGGCGACGCCCTGCCGCGCTTTGAAGCGCCTACGATAGCGACCTTGACCGCTTCGGACGACACCATCACGCCCGGCAAGAGCACCGTGCTGACCTGGCAGGTGAGCGGCTCGAGCCCCGTAACCCTGACCCTCACGCCGGAGCCGGGCGACGTGACCGGGCGCAGCAGCGTCACGGTCAGCCCAGCCGAGACGACGACCTACAAGCTCACCGCGAACAACAACCGGGGCACGCGCGAGCAGAGCGTCACCGTCACTGTGAGCGAGGAGAACCAACAGCCGGACCCTGAAGAGCCTAAAGCCTTCGACGACACCGCGACCACCCAGGAGGGCAGCCCCGTCAACACGGACGTGCTCGCGAATGATGAATACTACGTCGATAAGAGCCAAGTCCGCCTAGAGGTCACGAAAGCGCCGCGGTACGGCAGCGCGGAGGTCGTCGGCGGCTACGAATACATCACCTACACCCCGAGAGGCAGCTATCAGCCTCAAGACTCCTACGAATACACGCTCTACTACGGCGAGTACGCCGTCAGCGCCACCGTCACCGTGACCATCAAGCGGCAGGGCGAGGAGCAAAAGCCCGAGGCCCGCGACGACCGCGCCATGACCGACCAGGGCAAATCCGTCAACATCGACGTGCTCTCCAACGACAGTTACTACGTCTCCAAAGAAGAGATTCGCGTCGAGATCACCAAAGCACCCCGGTACGGCGAGGCGGAAGTCTACAACCGCTACGAGTACGTGACCTACACGCCCGCTGAAACGTACTACCCCGAAGATTCGTTCGAGTACACCTTCTACTACGGCGAATACAGCGTGACCGCGAAGGTGACCGTCGTTATCAATAAGGTCGAGGAGAAAAAAGAACCCAAAGCGAACGACGACTACGCCGAAACCAAGCAGGGCAAGCCTGTCAACACAGACGTGCTTGCCAACGATGAGTACTACGTCGATAAAAGCCAAATCCGCTTGGAGGTCACGAAAGCGCCCCGGTACGGCAAAGCCGAGGTTTACAACAGCTACCAGTACATCACCTACACGCCGAGCGAGACTTACTATTCGGAGGATTCTTACGAGTACACGCTCTATTACGGTGAGTACAGCGCGACCGCGAAGGTGACGGTCAAAATCAGCCAAGCCGACGAGGAGAAAAAGCCCCAGGCTTATGACGACAGCGCCCAAACGGGGCAGGACGAATCCGTCAAGACCGACGTGCTGGCGAACGACGAGTACTACGTCTCGAGGAGCGAGCTTCGCCTAGAGGTGACCAAAGCGCCGCGCTACGGCAAGGTCGACATCTCAGACGGCTATGACTACATCGAGTACGAGCCGAACGACGACACGTACTACCCGCAAGACGAGTACGAGTACACCTTCTACTACGGGAACTACAGCGCGACGGCAAAGGTCACGATAACGATAACGGCTGAAAACGACTAAACGCTGGGCAGTTAGAGAGGGCGCGCGGCTTCCCCGCGCCCTCTTCTACTTTGGTGTCAAGACCAACCCCAAGCGAAGACAAGCGCAAAGAAAGGATGAAATGAAACGGACGCTCTACAGTCTGACCTTGCTCGCTCTGTTCCTGACCGCCTGCGACCTGGGACTGGGTGACGCGCTGCCGCGCTTTACCGCGCCCACGATTGCGACCTTTACCGCCTCGGAGAACGTCATCAGCGCGGGCGAGAACACGACCTTGACCTGGCAGGTGAGCGGCTCGAGCCCCATCACCTTGACGCTGCTACCGGGCGTCGGCGACGTGACCGGGCGCAGCAGCGTCACGGTGAACCCCACAGAAACCACCGAGTACATGCTCATCGCCAACAACAACCGGGGCACGCGCAACCGCTCCCTGGTCATCGAGGTGAGCGGTGGGGGCGAAGAGCCCGCCGAAAAGACGCTGACGTACAAAAACATCGTCCTCTCGGGCGAGAACGAAGTGCCGCCCATCGAGACGGGCGCCTACGGCGCGGCGAGCGCCACGCTCATCGGCGATCGGCTCACCGTGAACGGCAACTTTTACGACCTTTCCGGCGACCCCTACCCCATCAACGGCAGCCCCTCGCACGTGCATTTCGGCAAGGCGGGCAAAAACGGCGACATTTTCTTCTCGCTCAAAGTCGAGCTGGACGAGGACCGGCGCAGCGGCTCGTTCACGGGCGAGCAGACGCTCACCACCGACGAGATCGCGACGCTCGAGGCGGGCGGCTACTACATCAACATCCACACGGAAGCCTATAACGGCGGCGAGCTGCGCGGGCAGATCAGCGACGAGCAACCGGGCGAAGAAGATGTGACCTATAAGGTCGAGCTGGCGGGGCGCTTTGAGGTTCCCCCGGTGGACACGGACGCGAGCGGCAGCGCCACGGCGACCCTGGAGGGCGACACCCTCACCGTGACGGGCGACTTTGACAACCTCTCGAGCGACCTCTACGACGTGGACGGTAGCCCCGCGCATATCCACGTGGGCGACGCGGGCGAAAACGGTCCTATCGCCTTTCCTTTAGAGGTCTCCGCCGATGACGACGCGCAAGGCGGCAGTTTCTCGCTCACCCAGCGGCTCTCCACCGACGAGCAGGCGGTCTTCCGGGCGGGCGGCTACTACCTCAACGTTCACACCGAGACTTACCAAGACGGCGAGATACGCGCCCAACTGAGCAAAACGCCGCCGAGCGAGCCGAACGAGCCCGGCGAGCCGGACGAGGGCGAGGATAGAGCGGCGGACGTCACCGCCAAATTCACTAACATCGGGACGACGGCGTGGCAGGTGACGTCGGTCGAGGGGGCGGACGACTTCGCCGCTACGGGCGAGGACAACGCGGCGCTGAGGCTCGAGGTCGGTAAGCGCTACCGGTTCGACCTGAGCGGCGTCAACAGCGACGTGCATCCCTTTGAACTGAACGGCGAGGGGGACGAGAACCTGCTGCTCGCCCAGAACGCGCTGACAGGCAGCTTTGAGGATGACGAGGCGGTGAACTTTAAGGCGGAGGATGACGCCGTTACGTTTACGCTCACAGCGGCGCTTGCAGCAGAGTTGCAGCGCTACAACTGCGGCGTGCATACCGGGAGTATGCGTGGGGACGTCAGCGTAAGCGGCAGTCAGAGGAGCGTGGCTACAGAAGGAGTCCCATAGAGCTATCCATTTTTTTCATGAAGTAGTTGCCGACAAAGAGACCGTTGCTTCCTCAATAACACTTGAGGAAGTTTTTTTAATGAGATAAAAGGTGCGACGCTGGCTAACGACAGCTCGAGCCATATAAGGGGCAGCCTGGATGGTTTGAGTAGGGGTGACTGGAGACGCTTTCGGTCTTTGTGACAGGTCTTTGTGCGTGAGCTACGCGCAACACGCGCATAAAGCTCCGCGCCGCCCAGCCGCCGCGCCCCCGCTAGGCGAAGTGCCTGCCCTCGAGCCTGTAGCGAGGATGAGCAGCTATCGCCGCGTGGTCCGCCTCCCCGAAGGCCAGCGCCGCGCCCAGGCCCGCCAGCACCGCGTCCAGCGCGTCCCCGCCCGGGTCACGGGCCATCACCCGCCGCCGGTGCTCGCTATACGCGACGTGCCCGCGGAGGCCGCGCAGGACCTGCCTCCTGGCCTTCCGCTGCTTGGCGTCGAGCGCCCCGCCCTGCGGCCTCTTGTAGTTGCGCCTCGGCAGCCCCAGCCGGTCGAGCGTCGTGGCCGGGCAGGCCTCGACGATGACGCGGCGCGCCTCCGGCAGGCAGCGGTATCGGAAGGGCAAGACCGCCGTGCCGGGGACCAGCAGCAGCGGGTCCAGCACGTCGCGCATCCCGAAGAAGGTCTGGTAGATGACCCGGTAGTGGTAGGGGTCGTGCGGCGCCCTGTGCTCCAGGTCGGTCAGCCGCCGCAGGTGCTTGCGCCCGAAGCCCTCCTCGGCGCGGCGCACCAGCTCGAGCCCCAGGCCGTAGGCGTCGTCGCCCCAAGCTTTCACGAGCTCGAGCTGCCCGCCCCAGGGCCCGGCGACCTCGGCGGGGAAGCCGAAGGGGAAGCCCAGCCCCCAGAGGCAGTCCTCGGAAACCCGCGCCATCTCGACCAAGGCCGCCAGCGCGGGGGCGCGCTCGGCCGTCCCGCAGAGCCGCTCGAGGGGTCGCAGCGCCGTCAGGGCGAAGGGCGGCCCTTCCCCCGACTTAGGCTCGAGCCGGGCGACCCAGGTGGTCCTGCCCGCCAGCCTGGCCCCGCTGAAGTCGACGCCGTAGACGGCGCGGAAAGGGGGAACGGCCGGGGGTTCTGGCGTGTAGATCACGCCCGGCATCATACCCCACAATTTAGGGTATAACGGGTCGGCAAGTCCTGAAGACTTGTGCCAAGCACAGCACCTATATCAACCACCTTTCCGGGCGGCGAATGACGTGGTAGGTATGATTAATACATATGTCGAAATTCAACCAGATTCAGCGCGCCCTGTCAGAGCTCAACGGGGGCGCGTTCCAAAAGCTCGCCGACACGTATCTCTCCAGGCGGGGCTACGAAAACCTCAACCCGCTCGGCTCCGTCGTCGGGGCGGACAAGGTGAGGGTAGGCACGCCCGACACGCTGGTCAGGCTCGCCGACGGCAGGTTCGCCTTCGCGGAGCACACGACCGAGAAGAGAGGCCTCTACAGGAAGCTTAGCGGCGACCTGGAAAAGTGTTTCGACGAAGAGAAGACGGGCGTCCCCGTCGCGGAAATCGCGGAGGTCGTCTTCTGCTACACCTCCGACCTCAGTCCGGAAGAACACGCCGGTCTGACGAAGCGGTGCCGAGAGCGCGGCGTCAACCCAAACCTTTATGGCCCCGGACCCATAGCCTTCGACCTCTACCAGAAGTACCCGGGCCTCGCCCGCGACTTCCTGGGCGTCAAGGTGGACACAGGGCAGATCGTCGGGCCCGGCGAGTTCGTCAGCGCTTACGACAAGAGCCCCCTCGCCACGCCGCTCGACACGAGCTTCTACTTCAGGGAGGCGGAGTTACAGGGGGTTTTAGACGCGCTCGGCGTAGAGGACGTCGTCATCGTCTCGGGCCCGGCGGGGGTGGGGAAGTCGCGGCTCGCCCTGGAAGCTTGCGCCAGGTTCGCGGCGGCGCACCCGGAGTACAGCGAGCGGTGCATCCTCAATCGGGGGGCGGACCTTTTCGAAGACGTGAGGGTCCACTTCTCCGACTCTGGCAAGTACCTCATCTTCGTCGACGACGCGAACCGCGTGAGCGGCTTCACTTACATCCTCCAACTGCTCCACACCAAACGGGAAGACCAGGCGTTCAAGATCGTCGTCACGGTACGCGATTACGCCCTCGAGAAGGTCCGCGAATCCGTGAAACCGTACGGCGGACAAGCGGAAGTAAAGCTTAATCCTCTCGAGGAGAAAGAGATCAGAGGGCTCCTCGAGGATGAGTACGAGATCAGGAACGACCTATACCTCGACCGCATCGCCGCCATCGCCAAAGGCAACCCCCGCCTAGCTGTCATGGCCGCGCGGGTAGCCAAGCATGAAGGCACGCTGAAAAGTATCCGCGATGTTTCGGCGCTCTACAACGAGTATTTCAGCTCCATACGCGGAGATCTCGAGGATTTGGGCAACCAGGACCTTTTAAGAACTGCGGGAATCATTAGCTTCTTCCGGGCTGTAGACAGATCAAATGAAGAGCAGATGAACAGCGTCACCACAGCGTTTGGTGTCACCCCGGGGGCGTTTTGGCAAGCAGCGCGGCGGCTCCATGAGCTAGAGGTGTTGGACATGTACGAGAACGAGGTTGTTAAGTTCTCAGACCAGGTGCTCTCCACGTACCTCTTCTACCTCGCCTTTTTTAAGGAACGCACACTCGACTTCTCGACACTCCTGAAGCACTTCTTCCCCCAACAGGAGCGTAAACTCGCCGACGCGGTTTTTCCTGTTCTGGACGCCTTTGATAACGGAGCTGTCACGGACGTCATGCGCCCCTACGTTGATGAAGCTTGGCGGGCGACCGTAAAGGCCGGGGATCAGGAAGGTCTGCTTTACCTCATGAACACCTTTTGGTTTCTAAAAGAAATAGACACGCTCCTGTATCTGCGCGAGCACATAAGCGGTATGGAGCCAGAAGCCGTAGACCTCTCGAGGCTCGAGGCTAAAGCCGACTCCGGCATCCCCAGCCCGTCTGTCCTAAGCGTGCTAGGGGCGTTCGTGTATGCGAGCTTGGACAATTTCAAGATGGCCTTGGAACTTCTGTTTGAGTATGTGAAGAAAAGGCCGAAAGATTTTTTTAAAGTGCTCTACTTGCTTACTGAGGAGTTCGGCTTCAATTATTACTCGTACACTAACGGGTTCGCCGTTCAAGAAGCAGTAGTCGATGAACTTCAGCGTCAAATACAAGCAGAGGGTGACGAAAGCCGACTCTTCTCGAGACTGTTTCTTGCTGTGGTCGGCAACTACCTACGGACCCGTTTTCACATGCTGGAATCCAAGGGCCGCCACACCTTCCAGGCGACCGACTTCGAGCCCCCCGCGACGCCGGAGCTGTTCGGGCTGCGAGGGAAACTTTGGGGGCAGCTGTTCAGGCTCTACGGCGACCCGCCCTTACTGGACAAAGCGCTTGACGTGATCAACATCTACGTCATCGAAAGTAACAAAACGACCGCCAAAGAAATCATCGAGAGCGACGCGGCTTTGGTGCTGCCGTTCCTCGAAAGAAGGCTCGACCCCGAAAATTACAGTCATTGCGTGGCCGTCCACGAATTTTTGGGCCTGCTGGGAAGGCGCCACATTCCCTTCGACGCCAGCCTTCGGGAGCGCTTCTCGAGCGAGATCTACGTCCTCTCCAAACTGTTCATTCATGACCCACGCGAGAGGAGCAAGTTCCGCGAGGGAGACGGGACGCTCGAGGAGTATAGGTACGGGCGCATTAAGGCTCACTTCTCACCGTACACAACCGCTGATTACGACACCTTTTTCCGGCAGAGCAGGGAAATCCAGATCTCCCCTAGAACGAAACAGAGCGAACACATCCACCGGTTCCAGGTCGACCGGGGTGTCGGGGACGTTTTTACCGCCCTGGCAGAGCGTGACCAGGCGCTGTTCAAAACGGTTTTAGGCCGCTATCTTCAGCTAGGCGACCCCTTAGGACTAACCTGGATTTCCCGGATCACCCGGCACCTTATCCAGAGCCACGGTGCCGAGGGGGCTTTAGCCCTGTTGCAAGAGTTCGACTACCCGACGAAGCCGAGGTGGCTACTCAGCTTCTACCAGAACTTGGCGTCTGAGCAGATCGAAGAGCAGCACGTAGAGCATTTGTACGTTTTGTACCGCGACGCTAGGCCAGAAGACATGGTGAACGTGGATGATTTGGATTATCTCTTAGAGTATCAAGCTGTTGACGTGCGGGTCGTGCCTAAGGTGGTGGAAATTGTTGTCGAGAGGGTTGAGTTCGACTCGAGATGCAGCTTCGTCTTAGAACATCTGGTAGACGGACTCTCGGAAATCAGTAAAAACCTGATGGAGATTTTTGAGAACGATGTTGAAGTGCTGAAAAGGGCATATCTCACGCTGGACGGGGTTGAAAGACACTGTGACTATGACGGCACAGTGTTCTCGTACATGTTGGACGTTGACCAAAACTTTTTTCTCGAGTACATAGACGACGTGTACAAAGATGAAGGCCACGTGAGCCGCCACGACGGTCAGCGCGACTTCTCCTTTCTGTGGCTCAGGGAGGACTATGAACAGTTGATGACTCGCGCTGTTGAGCGGGTGCATCAGCATGAGACGGCACCCTTCCGCCTGCCCGGCACCTACCTAAAGGCGTTTTTCATCCTGGAGCAGGGTAAGCAGGGCGCTGACTTGATCAGAAAAAGGCAAGAGCAGCTCCTCGGCGAACTCGTCGAGTTCCGCCACGCTGACGTGACGTTCATGCGACACCTCTTCGAAGTGATCAGCAACTTTTCTGAGGGAAGGCGCAGGCCGCTCATAAGCCTCTTCTTAGCGCGTAACGCCAGCTTCGAGGCTTTCAGGGGCTTACGGCTCGAGCCTAACCACTGGGACTGGTCGGGCAGCCGAGTTTCGGTCCTTCAGGCGCGCATCGACTTCTTCGAGTCGCTCCTCCCGCTTCTCAACACGGTCCGGCTCCTCGAGCACAGGAGGTTCATCGAGTATAAAATCCAGGGGCTGCGCGAAGATGTCGAAAGGGAGAAGAAGGAAAACTTTGTAGAGGCTGGGTCGTGATCTACTATACGTCATGCGGCTACGGTCGGCGGACCGGGGAGCGTAAGCGCGCCCGCGGGTGAGGCAAAGAGTTGTCCGAAGGAGGCAGCCTCGGTCCACAGTCCTTGCCCTGATCAGGACAGCACGACGCGTCCTCCATCCTCTATCTGGCATCAGCCTCTGCACCTCATGATCAACCGGCGCGTTGCTCCCGGCGTTGCCCGTAACTGCTAGGACGCGTGGATGTACGAACGCAAGACGTGATGAAAAAAATGGGGTCCCCGGCTCCGGCGACAGGGTATCATTGTCACGCTGCCCGCCAAGGGTTAATAAAAAACGTAGACTGCGGAATTCCCGCGAGGAAGATTTGATGCTTATAGAAGACACAGTGCAAGAACCAAAAAACGGACCGAGCGCCGAGTCCGCCATCGGCGACGGGATGATCATCGACTATATTTCGCGCGAGGCCGTGAAGGAGACACCGAAAGAGAGGGTGCGCCAGCACATCGCGAGGGCGCTCTTTCATGAGTACGGCGTAGACGTAGACGACATGGAGCCGGACTTCCGCATGAAGGTGGACGGGCGCAACAAGAAGGTGGACGTCGCCGTCTTCGAACATAAACAGCCTCACGAGCCGGAGCACCTCAGGCGTGTTGTCGTCTGCAAACCTGAGCCGAAGGTCGGCAAAAGAGGCACCTTCAAGCTGCGCGATCACGAGCAGGCCACCAAAGACTTAGACGAACTCCGAGACATCATGGCGGCTGCCGAGGGTTGCACTTACGGCTTGTGGACCAACGGCCTCGACCTGTTCTTCCTCAAAAAGCGCCAGACCCGCTTCGACACGCGTTTCGAGCCCATCGGCGACTGGCCCTTGGCGGACGAGACGATCGGCACCCGCGACGTGGTCTCCGCCGCCCGCGCCCGCCGCGCCGACGCGGAAATGCTCCGCGTCGCCTTCCGGCGCTGTCACAATTTTATTCACGGCAACGAGGGTATGCCCAAAGACGCCGCCTTCTGGCAGTTCCTCTACCTCATCTTCGCCAAGCTCCACGACGAGGAGGACACCCGGTCGCGCGACCAGCGCCGCTTTTACGCCCACCCCACCGAGCAGTTCGACGAGGAGGGCCGCGAGGCGATCAGGAAGCGCGTCATCCCGCTCTTCGACGAGGTGAAGTCCGAGTACACGAGCATCTTCAGGGGCAGCGAGGAGATCAGCCTGTCCGACCGGGCGCTCGCCTTTATGGTCTCGGAGCTCGCCAAGTACGACTTCGCCCGCACGGACGTGGACGCGAAGGGGGCCGCCTATCAGGAGATCGTGGGCACCAACCTCCGGGGGGACAGGGGCCAATACTTCACGCCGCGCGGGGCCATCAAGCTCGCCATTGACATGCTCGACCCCAAACCCGGCGAGCGCTTCCTGGACCCCGCCTGCGGCACGGGCGGGTTTCTCGTCCAGGCCATAGCGCACCTCGCCGACGGGTTTCGCCAAGAGAAGGGCCTGAAGTCGGGCCTCGAGAGCACCGACGACGTCCTCTCCATCCAGGGGCGTCTGGG
Source organism: Trueperaceae bacterium (assembly GCA_965214405.1). Lineage (GTDB taxonomy): Bacteria > Deinococcota > Deinococci > Deinococcales > Trueperaceae > CBDCCT01. The sequence goes on along the minus strand of OZ243956.1, from coordinate 1,926,758 downwards.
CGAGTACGCCCGGGCGAACCTCTTCGGCGCTGACTTCGACCCGTTCCTCGTCCGCGCCGCGCAGATGAACGTCGTGATGGCGAGCGGCGCGACCACCAACCTCTTCCACCTGAACTCCCTGGAGTACCCCGCCGGGCACATGAGCGGGCTCGCCGAGGCGCGGCAGAAGGCCGACCTGGGCACCGTGGACGTCCTGGCGACCAACCCGCCCTTCGGCTCGGACATCCCCGTCTCCGACCCCACCATCCTGAGCCGGTACGAGCTCGCCCACGTCTGGGAGCGCGCCGACGGCGGCTTCCGCAACACGGGCAACGTCCAGGGGAGCGTCGCGCCGGAGGTGCTCTTCATCGAGCGCTGCCTGGCGTGGCTCAAGCCCGGCGGCCGCATGGCTATCGTCCTGCCCGACGGCATCCTCGGCAACCCCGGCGACGAGTACATCCGCTGGTGGGTCCTGCGCCGCGCCTGGGTGCTCGCCAGCGTCGACCTGCCCGTCGAGGTCTTCATCGTCGAGGCGAACGTCAACATCCTCACCAGCATTTTGGTTTTGAAGAAAAAGACCGAGGCGGAACTCCGCGCGGAGGCCGTGAGCGGCGCCAAGGCGTACCCCGTGTTCATGGCGGTCGCCGAGAAGGTCGGCTTCGACCGGCGCGGCAACACGCTCTACAAACGCAGCCCCGACGGCGAGGAGCTCCTGGAAGAGGTGACCGAAGAGGAGCGCATACGCATCGGCGGGGAGGTGGTCAGGCGCACCCTGCAGCGCAGGCAGAAGATAGTAGACGACGACCTCCCCGTCATCGCCGCCAAATACGGCGAGTTCAGGGAGCGCTACGAGGAGCCAGGGACTTGAACGCGCTTAACACTTATACAGGGTTCGCGTCCGCATGAAGCTTGTTGACTTCGAGAACCCCGTCACGTCTGAGTGGCTGCACAAGCAAGGGAACAGATTGGACGCGAACCCGTTCTTGTCGGGCGCGGTTGAGGCAAAAGTTGCGCTAGAGGAGCTGTCTGCACGTAAAGACGCTTTAGAAGAAGTTACAGAGAGCATCTACCACGCCGGGCGCGAGAGTCGGACTTGGGTTGACGACCCCGAATACGGTATGCCGTTTATGGGTAGCACAGATATTCTTGCTGCGGATTTATCCCGACTCCCTCTCATATCGAAAAAGCAAGTCTCTCGAAACCCTCGCTTTCGCGTTCGTGAAGGCTGGACGCTCATTACACGCTCGGGAACAATCGGGAGAACTGCTTACGTCCGTGCCGACATGGACGGTCTAGCTTGTTCTGAGCATGTTTTGAGAGTCGTGCCCAAGAAAGGTAAAATACCCCCCGGCTATCTCTACGCCTACCTCAGCAGCAGGTACGGCGTCTCCATCATCACCTCGGGCACGTACGGCGCGATCATCCAGCACATCGAGCCGGAGCACATCGCGGACTTGCCGGTGCCGAGGCTGGGGGAGGGGCTCGAGCGCCGAGTCCATGAGCTAGTTCAAGGTGCAGCAGAAGCGCGTTTCAACGCCGCAAAGCTTATAGCGGGAGCTGAAAAGATGTTAAAAGAGAGGCTCAAACTTAAGCCACTAAGTATGAATGGTGTCAGCTCTTTTGGTACATCAGTTGTACAATCTGCGAATCTCAACATGCGTCTTGATGCTGCGTATCATTCTCAAACCGCTCTCGATGCTGAGGCGGCCATTCAAGAGGGTCCGCACCCTTCGTTTAAGCTCAAAGAAGTTGCCAAACGTCTTTTCAAGCCACCGATCTTTAAGCGTTTGTGGGTTGATAATCCCAAGTATGGCAAACAATTTATTAGCGGAAGTGATGCGTACCGTTTTCAGGCTGAGAATCCAAGGTTTGTGAGCTTCAAAACGCCAAATTTCGATCAGTTTATTTTGAAGCGCGGCTGGGTTGTTTTTCAAGCGGCTGGTCAGATTTATGGTCTTTTCGGTCAACCACTGTTCGTATCTGGCTGGCTTGAAGGTATTTTTTGTGCTGATGATGTTTATCGCGTTGTGCCAGAGAATGAAGAGGATGGAGCTTATCTGTACACGTTCTTTAGAACCGAGTATGGCGAAGCTCTTGTCAAGCGGCAAGCATCAGGCAACAGCATCCCGAGAGTTTGGGACCCGCATGTTTCGGATATTCTTGTTCCGTGGCCCGATGAGGAAACTCGTAAAGAGATTGCTAAGCCTATTATTGAAGCACACAAGCAGATTGCAGAAGCGTTACTTGATGAAAATGCGGCTATCAAAACGGTTGAGGCGGAAATCGAACAGAGGGCGGCTTAATGGCTAAAGTCATCCCCATCGGTCAGCCCGTCAACGACGCCGAGCGCGAGGCGATCAGGGTCTTGCGAGACGGCCTGCCGGACTCCTTTGAGCTTCTACACAACTTCGAGCTGCACATACGCAACGAGGTGTTCGAGGTGGACATCGCGCTGCTCGCGCCGCACGCGGTGTACCTGGTGGACGTGAAGGGCACGCGGGGGCACATCGACGTGTACGGGCAGGAGTGGCACCCGGCGGGGCGGCAGCCGTTCGCTTCGCCGCTCCTGAAGCTGCGCTCGCACGCCAGGGCGCTCAAGGGGCTCATCGTCGAGAGCGACCGCTCGCGCCGCGACCTGGGCAAGCTCTATGTAGACGCGGTGGTGCTGCTGAGCGCCCCGGACGCGGGCCTCTCGGACCCGGCGGGGCGGGACGCGCCGGACGTGGTGACGCTGGACGGGTGCGTCCGGTTTTTTCAGGACGTGTCGCGGCTCTCGGGGCGCGACACGCGGGCGCAGCCGCTCTACGCCGCGGTGCGGAAGGCTATCACGGGCGTGGCGCGGGCGAAGGAGGGGCCTAAGCGGTACGGCGACTGGGTCGTCGACGAGAGGCTGGGCGGCACGGAGGACTACACCGAGTACCGCGCCCACAACGCCTTCGCCGGGGGCGGGCCGGTGCGGCTGCGGGCGTACCGGGTGGACCCGTACCTGCCCGACGCGGAGCGAAAGGCGGCGTGGTCGCGCATCGCGAACGCGTACAAGGCGCTGGAGGGCCTGCCGAGCCACCCGGCCGTCCCGGGCGTGAAGACCTTCTTCCCGACGGAGGCGGAGGACGAGCTCGTGCTGGTGACGGAGGACGTCCGGGGCGAGCCGCTCCGGGCGCGGCTCGAGAAGGCGAGCCGCGCGCTGACGCTCGACCAGAAGCTGCAGATAGCCAAAGACGTGCTGGGCGGACTCGCGCACGCGCACCTCCACGGGGTGGCCCACCGCAACCTGACGCCCGCGAACATCCTGGTGCGGCTGGACGGGCGCGCCCGCCTCACGAACTTCGACTTCGCCAGGGCGGGCGCGCCGCGCACCTCGACGGTGCTGGGCGAGCTGACGCGCGCGGCGGACGAGGCGTACCTGGCGCCCGAGTGGTGGGACGACCCGGCGCGGCTCGGGAGCGCCTCGGACGTCTTCTCGGCGGGGCTCATCTTCTACGAGATGTTCACGGGCGAGCGCCCCTTCAGGGACGCGGCGGAGCTTTTCGACCACACCGCCATGTTCGCCCTCAAGCCTTCAGAGCACGACGGGCTGCTGCCGGAGGGTCTGGACGCGTGGCTTCAGGGGCTGTGCGCGTTCAGACCCGACGAGCGTCCCTCAGCCAAGGAGGCCTCGGCAGCTCTGGAGGCGGTCCTGACGCCGCTGGCCGAGGCAAACCCTGCGCCCTCTGAACCTGAAACCGGCCACGCCGACCTCGACTACACGGACCTCCCTCCCCAACACGAGCTGACGAGGAGGTACGTGGTCGAGGAGCGGCTGGGCAAGCCGGGGTCGTTCGGCGTCGTTTATAAGGTGATCGACACCCTGGCGGACCGGAGCAAGGTCGTCAAGCTCATCACCCGGGACCGCCACTCGACCACGGCGCGGCTCAAGAAGGAGTACAAGACGCTGCTCGGGCTGCCGGACCACCCGCGCGTCGTCAAGGTGCTGGACGCGGATTTCTTGCCGCAGGGCGAGGTGCCCTTTGTCGTGTTCGAGTACGTCGACGGGCTGGACGTGGGCGAGCTGATCGACGCCAAAGTGCTCACCGCGGGCGAGGCGCTCGAGCTGGGGCGCCAGTCCGCGGAGGGGCTCGTACACCTGCACCGGCACGGCGTCTACCACTGCGACGTCAAGCCCCGCAACCTGCTCTGGACGGACGAAGGGGCGCGGCTCCTCGACTTCAACGTCTCGGTCATGGCGGCGGAGGGCGTGCGCAACGGGGGCGGCACGCGGGCCTACCTGCCGCCCGACCTGGACGTGAACGTCGCGCCGACCGAGGCCGAGCTGGCCGACCGGGACGTCTACGCGCTCGCCCTCACGGTGTACCAGGTGTTGACGGGGCGCTACCCGTGGGATGCGAAGCTGCCGCCCCCGGGCCGACCCGCGACCGACCCGCGTCGGCTGTCAGCGTCCCAGGACGTCTCGCCGGAATTCGCTGACGTCTTGCTCAAGGCGCTCTCGCCGAAACGCGGGGAGCGCTTCGACTCGGCCGAAGCCTTTCTCGAAGCCTTACAAAACGTGAAGCGGGCGAGGCGGGTCGTGCGCGAGCCGGAGACCGGCACGTCGACCTGGTCTCTGGCTCGCCTGACGGGCGACGAGCCGATCAGGCCGAACACCAACCCCTTCGTCAGCCACCTGCTGACGCTCTACAGCCAGAGCCGGTACAGCAACAGCGGCACGCGCGGGCTCGACGCCATCGGCGACCTCACCTACGTCCCTACGGCGCTGGACGACGAGCTGCTCCCGGCCGTGCTGGAGGGGGACTACCGGCTCGTCGTCATCACCGGCAACGCGGGGGACGGCAAGACGGCGTTCTTGCAGAAGCTCGAGGCGAGCGCGGGGAAGCTCGGTGCCGACGTGGCGCGGCGGCCCAACGGCGGCGCCTTCGATCTCGGGGGACGGGCCTTCCTCAGCAACTACGACGGCAGCCAGGACGAGGGCGAGCGCGGCAACGACGAGGTCTTAGGGGACTTCTTCGCGCCCTTCGCCGACGAGGCGTGGGGCGAGAGCGGGGCCGAGACGCGGCTCATCGCCATCAACGAGGGTCGGCTGGTGGACTTCCTCTCGAGCTTCGAGGGGCGCTTCTCCCGCCTCAGGGAGGTTGTGGGGCGGGGGCTCTCGACCGGCGTGCCCGAGGACGGCGTGGCGGTCGTCAACCTGAACCTCCGCAGCGTCGTGGCCGCGGGCGCTAGCGGCGCGCCCTCGATCTTCGAGCGTCAGCTGCAGCGCCTCGCGGACGAACGCTTCTGGTCGCCCTGCGAGCGCTGCGACCTGAAGAGCAGGTGCTACGCGTTCCATAACGCCCGGACGCTGCAAGACGCCGTCTCGGGCCCGAAGGTCGCCGAGCGCCTCAAAACTCTGTACACGCTCGTCCACCTGCGGGGACGTCTCCACGTCACCCTGCGCGATCTGCGTTCGGCGCTCGCCTTCACGATAGTCGGCACCAGAGACTGCGACGCCATCCACGAGCTCTACGCTGGCGGCGACTGGGCGCAGGTCATGAACGGGTTCTACTTCAACAGCTGGATGGGGGGCGAGGCGGGCTCGGAGGACCGGCTGCTCAGCGAGCTGCGGGACGTGGACGTGGCAAGGGCCGACGACGCGAGGCTGGACCGGATGCTCGACTTCCTGGGGCCGGGCGAAGGGGTCGCCCTGCAACCCTTCGAGCGGCGCGGCACCTATGACCAAGACATGCTGAGCAAACAGCACGCCGACCTGCCGCGCCCCGGCGATCTGACCTACGAGGAGCGGTTGAAGGCGCACCAGCGCTACGTCGCGTTCATGCGGCGGCGCGCCTATTTTGAGCGGCGCGACGAGGGCTGGTGGCAGATGTTGCCTTACAAAAGCGCCAGCGATATGCTGTCGCTGATCGTCGGCGAGGGGGCCTTAACGGAAGTGCGCGACACCCTGATCAGGGCCGTCAACCGAGGCGAAGGGCTCGCCGACCCTGATCGTCTGCAGGGCAGGCTCGCGATCAAGGTCCGCCACGTCGAGAACGGGAGCATCCAGAGCTACCGGGTTTTCCCCTCGGAGCGGTTCAGGCTCGAGGTGAGAAACGAGGCGGCGCGCGCGCCCTTCGTCGAGCACATGCCGATAGGCCTCACGCTGACCTACCGGGACAGACACGGCGAACACGCGCTGAGCGCCGAGCTGCCTATCAACCTCGACGTTTTCGAGATGTTGCGGCGTCTGAACGAGGGGTACCTGCCGACGATCGAAGAGACCCAGGGCTACTACCTCAGCCTGGCCGTGTTCAAGAACGTCCTCGCCTCCGCGCCGTACCAGGAGGTCCTCCTCACCGAGGCGGGCTACGACTTCTACCGCATCGAGCGGCTCGCCGGGGGGATCTTACGCATGGAGCAGCTCACGACAGGACAACAGCAGGGGTGAACGGTGAAGCTTAAAAAGTCCGACAAAGAGTTCAGAAGTCTGAAAACGACCTACCTGGAGTTCAAGCAATTAGAGATGGACCGCGTCCTCACATCGTTCCTCATGCGCCTGAACCACAAAGGCTTCACGAGCCGACTTCAGCGGAAATTCGACCTGTCCGTGGACGGGTTCACCAGTGAGCTCGTCGAAGACGCGGAAAGCTTTCAGGGTTTCGGCAGTCACCGGGACGTCGTGCGCCGCTGGGTGGAGACGCACCTCATGGACGTCGTCAACAGAGGGAAACCCAACCAGGCGGTGGCCGCGCCGAGGCCCCTCCACGGTTACACGTACCGCTTCAGGAACCCGAAGCACTCGCGCTCGTACGGGGCCGACCAGCACCTCTACGAGCTGTTCTATCACGCGCGGCACGGCAGAGGCCAGAGGGCGCTTGATCAGCTCGAGCGCTTTTTCTTCCCCGGGGAAGATAAGCTCACCGGTAAGACGGAGATGTCTTCGGCGATCGACGTCGAGACGCAGGCGGTCTTCAAGTTCACCGAGCAGACACAAGACGCCAGGGACACCAAGCGCGAGCGGTTCCAGCCGCTCTGTGTCGGGGCGGCCGACCTGCTGGCGGACGACGTCCTCAGGCTGCTGGCCTACGAGCCGTTCGTGCCGCGGACGGTCATGGTCGACTACCTGAAGATCCTGTTCTCGTTCCACCTGGCGCTCTACCATGTACGTTTACTCAAGCTCCTGCCCGCCCTGGTGCGCCGCAGAGGCGCAGACCCGACGTGCGACCCGAAACTCTGCCCCATAAAGCCCGAGTCATTCGGAGACCCCCAAGGGGACTGCCCTTACCGCGTCGCCCTGGTCCTCGACATCGCCAACGTCCCCAAAACGCCGATGGCGGCGCTCGCCGAGCGGAGCGCCGAGGCGCACTACCGGCGCATCCCGGGGTTCGTCAAAGCGACATTTACGGTGAACAAGCTCGACCAGCTTGCCGAGGTGCTCGTCAAGCTCAACAAGCTCGGCAAGCCGCCGGAGGGCTATTTCGGCGTCGGGGACATCTTAAGTCTGCTCGAGCCGCCGCACGACACGGACAGAGAGAATTACTTCTACCAGCGTCTGGTGAGCGTGCTTGACGAGAGCGGGGCGGGCGAGGACGAGGCCGTTGATCCAGAGGTGAGAGCAATCCTGGAAATGAAGCTGGCGAACTTCGAAACCTTCATAGAGATTCTGATGACGCTGCGCGGGGATTTTCACCGCCACTACATCACCCAGACCCTCGACTCCCTTTTCATGAAGAACGACCCCGGCGCGTTCGTGGCGCAGCCGCGCGGGGGGAGCGCTCGTCGGCGCTTTATGCTGGACAGCCAGCTGCTCGAGGTGCTTTTACAGATCGCCGTCTTACAGCCTGACGGGGCGCTCGGCTACCACACGGAAGAGGTCCGGGTGGACAAGCTCCTGACCTTCCTGCGCGAGCGCTACGGGCTTTACATTGACAGGCTGCCGCAGGGGGACGGCTTCTCCAGCACGGGGATCAACGACCGCGAGGCGCTGAGGGGCAACCTCGAGGCGTTCAAGGGGCGCCTGCGCGAGATCGGCTTCTACCGGGACCTGTCGGACGCCTACGTCACCCAGACGGTCACGCCGCGCTACGTGATCCCCAAAGGTGAGCCTACAGAAGTGAAGGGGATTTAGGTGTCGCAAGGGCTCCGTGTGGTCCGCAACTCAGACGTGCAGGCGGCGCTAGTAGAGGTGCTGGTGCCCTACCTGTCGGCGTTTCTGGCTTCGCGAGGCGAGGGCCACTGCATGAAGGTCTTGGACCTCGACGCGCCGCTGATGTCGCGCCTGGCGAAAGCCCTCCGGGAGGCGATGCCGGGAAGCCACGTCTACATGCTGAGCGAGGACACAGACGGCGCGCCCGACGCCTACCGCGTGAGCAGCACGAAGCTCGTCGAGCTGCGCAACCCGCTCCCTGACGGCTCCCTGCGCTCTCCGCTCCTCGTTTTCGTTCCCAGCGAAAGCCGGGCGGCGGCTGAGGACTCTTTCGGGGTCGCCACGTTCGAGCAGATCGACGTGAGCCGCACCTATGACCGCCTGCGCTCAGCGCTCCTAGACGCCCTCCCCGGGGGCGTGCGCAGCCTCGCCCAGGAGGTCGTCCGCGCCGCCGGAGAGTCAGGCTGGACCTACGCGAGCCCCCTGAACGTGATCAGGTTCCTCCTCACCCTGAGGATTAACGGCGGCGAGGAGGACGTTCTCGGGGCGGCGCTCTACGAGCTGGGTCTGGTCCCGGACTTCGGCTTGGCGGAGCACGCCGTTTACCTGCCGACGAGGCTCGGCAGAAACATCGAGTGCGTTAAAAATCTCACCTCCTCTAGCAAGTCCGAGCGGGTCCGCGTGCTCGAGCTCAAGCTGAGCGACCGCGCCTTCCGGTCCAGGCTGGGCACCTTCCTCGCCCACGCCGGGCTCGAAGACCCCCTAGAGTGGACAAGGCAGATCGTGACCGACCGCGCCAACTGGCCTCTGTCGTTCGACAAGTGGGCGTTCGAGGACGGCGGCGTGCCTGAGAGCCTTTTCGTCGAGGTGACCGACCTCGACCTCCCCGTCGTCAGCGGCGAAGGGCAAGACGAGCGGCTCCACTCCCTAGTGGGCCAGAAGTATCTGCCTATCGGGAAAGGGGGGCTGAACACGCTGAGCGTCACGTTACAGGCGGACCCGCACCCATCAAGGGTGCAAGGGCTGGACAGGTTCCTCATCAGGGTCGTCTCTCGGGATCAAGGGCCGACCGGGATCATGCGAAGCAAAAAGGTGTGGAAGCCGCCCAGGAAGAGCGCTAAGATCTCCTTCACGAAGCTGAGGCAGGAGGACTGGGACGAGGGCTGGTACTACGTGCAGGTCCAGGCGCTGACCAAAGACGATGTCCCGGTCCCGCTCGTCGACCAGAACGGGCAACCCCTCGCCTCACCCAACCACGGCGGCGAAAGCCTACCACAGCAGCCGAACGAGAGTGACCTGTTCTATGTGGTCCCCGAGGGCGAGCTCGAAGAGCCGCCGCCGAAGCGCGCCGTGCCCGAGTGGCCGAGCCTCACCCACGCGCGGCTCGGCCTGAAGCTCGACGCCATACAAGAAGACAGGGGCCGCGAGGACATTAACCTGAAGAGCCTCTCCTGGAGGCAAGACAAGGGCGCCGAAGGGTCCTCTCTGGAGGCGGTGTTCTCGCGCGAGGGCGCCGTCCAGATACCCGTGTCCCCGACGCTGAAGAGGCTCGAGCAGGCGATGCTCGGCTCGGCCGACCGGGCAGCAAGCTGGCGGCTGGAGATCCGCCGGGGCAAGGTCAACGAGCCGACACCTGAGATCGCCCGCTGGTCAAGCGGCGCCGCCACACAAACGTTCATCCGCGCCCGGTCACGCTACTTCGAGGCGGTGAAGAGTGAAGGAGGACTGATCAGCCAAGCCGCCGACTTGACCGACCTGCAGCAGGCCGCCGCGGACTACGCGGAAAGTTATCTAGAGGCCGTCCGCGCTTCACAACGGAACGTCGCGGCAGACACGGCTTCTGAGAAGGAACGGGCGGGGCTGCGGACGCTCCTCAGCGTCGACACGGTACACCTCACGCTCGTCGACTTTCGCGGCGGACGGCGCGTGGCCGCGCTCGTCTCGCCCACGCATCCGCTGCGCGCTCTATGGCTGGCGACCTGGGCCAAGCTCGGCGACTCGTGGCTGAACCAGACGGCCGACCATAGAACCCTCGTCCCCGACCTCAGAGAAGCGCTCCTCCACCGGCTCCTGCCCACCAATTTCCCCCCCGTCCTGCCCGCGGACGGCGGACGCCTCTACACCTCCCTCGATAACCTCAACCCGTTTTGGGGGTTCTACGCCACCGCTGATGAGCAGAACCCACGGGGGCTCTTGGGTGACGTTTGCGCGGCCCTCAGAGTCCCCGAGCCTGCCTCAGGCGGCGGCGCGGCAAACACAGGTTACCTGGCGCAGCGCATACAGAGGTACTTGTGGCAGCACCCTTACGTGCAGACCCTGACCATCAACGCCTTTAACCCAGGGCGGGCTCGAGCGCTCGCCGCCACGCTGCTCACGCTCCAGAAAAATAAAGCCTTCGCCGATCTGACCTACGACCTAAGACTTTTCGTGCCCGACCCCGACGCGGTAGGCGTCGGGGAGGCGCTCAGGGCGCTGCTTTCGCCCACGAACAGCCCGGCCAGCGCCGAAGCTGACGCCTTTTCGACACCTTCGGGCAGCCACCTGTTCCCGAAACTGAGGCTTTCCGTCCTTGGCGCGGGCGCGTTCAGGCGAAACCCGAGCCAGTACCGCGCGCACCTGAGCCTCCTCTTCGACGTGTTTCCCGGCGCCCAGGTAGGGGTCGCGGAGGCGGCGGAGGGCGAGATGATCGCGCCGGTTCACGGGCTCGTCCAGGATTTCGACGTGACCTACACCGACGACGACGCGTTGGTGGCGTGGCAGCGTCGGCCACGTCACGGCCAGGCCCAGCCTATCGGCGACGGCGACTACCTATCCGAGCTTCTCGCCAGCCTCTCGACGGCCCTCTCGGGCGCGACCGCCACCCTGGCGACGGGACAAACCGGCCTGGAGCTCAGGCCGCAGATCACCCTCGCCTTGACGTCCGGCGACCGCGCCCTGCTACACCAGGTACACGAGTTCAGCGACTGGGTCATCTCTATCGATCGCAACATCGGGGTAGAGTTTTTCGACCACGGCGGGCGACGCGAGCGTCCCGAGTATCTGATAGACCATTCCCCCGAGATGGCGGCGCAAGATTACCGCTACACCGTGACGTCCCGCTCGCTGACAGAATTAGAGGCGATGATCGGCCCTATCCTGAAGGACTACGGGCTAAGCGCGGCGAGGACTCATACCGTTGCCGTCTTGAATCAGCTCAAGTCGCTCTCGGGACGGATGGCGCTCAAACTTCTGTCCGCCTCTGCCCAGCGAGCGGAGGCTTTAGGCCTAGCCCTAGCCAGGATGTACTTAGAACATCAGGGGGTTTTTGCCAACCAGATCGTCGTCCCCCTAGACGCGCACCTCGACCTTTATGAGGCTGTGAAGAGAAGCGCCGAGCAGTCGGGGGAGGAGATGGGTTTCAAGCGAACCGACCTCGCGCTGTTCGATCTGGACGCGAGCAGCCGGACCATCACTTGCAACCTCGTCGAGGTCAAGTGCTACAGACAGGTCGGCGGTCTCGCGAGCTACAACCAGTTGAGGGGAACCATCGCCGCTCAGATCGAGCGAAGCGAGCAGGTTCTGCGGCACCACTTCGGGGCCGACCTCGCTTCCCCGGACCGCCCGGATCGCCTGCTCAGGACGAGAGAGCTGGCGAAGCTTCTGGAGTTCTACCTGGACCGCGGCGTCAGGCATGGGCTGTTCGATGAGCTGGCGCAGGACGAAGCTAAGTTCTTTCTGCGGAGTCTCGAGCGAGGTTACACGCTCGCCTTCTCGCGCAGCGCCCTCATCTTCGACTTCGAGAAACCGGGCACGGACCCGCCCGAGCGAGAGAACGGCGTGGAGTACCACCGCATAGGCCGTGACCTTGCCCAAGAGTTAGTCCGTCTGGCCGCGGGTAGAACAAAAGTGTTAGCAGGTAGGCTCGAAACGCGCGGCACCTCCGAAACGCCTGAGGAAGATCAAGAGCGCGGTTCTTCTATACCCAAGCTCGAGGAAGCAACTTTTATAGTCAAAGACCGCGACCGCAGTGTCGCGTGGGAGGGCCTCCGAACCGATCACACGCTCGGGCGCGCGGTTGCCGAGCCAGAACTCGTTCAAGAACCGTCCGAGACGGACCCAACTGAGAAGAGAATCACCGTCCGGGATGAGCCGCTTTCACTTGACAACGCAGATCGTACTGTGAGTGAGGACGTCGGAGGGAGTGTCGAGACAGGCACAAAAGACGGGGTAGAGCTGGTGGACGAACCTCTTAAGGTGGAACAGGTCACCGGGACGGTTCAACCTCAGGCCGCTTTTGACATCCTGCTCGGCGCAGATCAAGACTCCCCTCAGTACGGCTTGCTCGGGGAAGCGTCAGGCAGGAAGATCGCCCTCGACCTCAACCAGACGCATACGATCAGTCTATTCGGTGTCCAAGGTGGCGGGAAAAGTTATACCCTCGGGACGATAGCGGAGATGGCCTCGCTGCCCATCCCCAATATCAACGTGCTACCTCATCCGTTGGCAACAGTCATTTTTCATTACAGTCAGACCCAAGACTACAAGCCCGAGTTCACTACGATGGCCTTACCGAACGCTGAGGAAAAGCAGCTGAAGGTGCTTAGGGAGCGTTACGGCGCTGAGCCCAAAGCGTTAAGAGATATCGTCTTGCTCGTGCCCGAGGACAAAGTGGCCGAACGTCAGGATGAATACCCTGACCTCGACGTGCGGCCTCTCAAGTTCGGCGCGCACGAGTTGCAAGCGGGGCACTGGCGGTTCCTGATGGGCGCTGTCGGCAACCAAGCGACGTACATGAGGCAAGTCAACATGGTTATGCGCCAGAACCGCAATAATCTATCCGTCGAGGCGTTACGTACCGGCATCGACAGCTCGGCACTACAAGATCATCTGAAAGCTATGGCCAACATGCGCCTTAACTTGGCGGCGCAGTATGTTGAGGATAATGTTTCGCTTGCAGAAGCTGTCAGCCCGGGTCGGATGGTCATCGTTGACATCCGCGACGAGTTCATAGAAAAAGACGAGGCGCTCGGACTTTTCATCGTCATCCTTCAACTTTTTGCCGATGCTAAACACAACGGCGAGCCTTTCAATAAGCTGGTGGTTTTCGACGAGGCTCATAAGTACATCGAAAGCCCAGACCTGACCGCGGGTCTTATCGAGGTGGTAAGGGAGATGAGGCACAAGGGGACTAGCATCATGGTCGCTAGCCAAGATCCTCCATCCGTTCCCGTCGCCCTTATCGAACTGTCAAGTCAGGTCGTTCTTCACAAGTTCAACTCGCCCCAGTGGCTAAAACACATCCAAAAAGCGAATGCCGCGCTGAAAGACCTGACCCCGGAAAAGATGGCACATCTTGAACCTGGGGAAGCTTATGTTTGGTCGAGCAGAGCTACTGATGGCGCCTTTTCGAGGGGTGCGATTAAGGTTAGATGTAGACCCAGGATAACGAGTCACGGGGGAGCGACAAGAACAGCGGTCGACGAACCGCCTCCTAAGTGAAGTGTTGACAGAGTCAGGTACGCCGTTCATTAGTGGGCGTGAAGAGCAGGCAGAGGTTGTGAAGCCAAATATCTGCCCCAATGGTGCGGGTGGCAGTTCAGCTGGTCATTGAGCGCAGCAAATTATTCGCATGTAGGATTAGCTCCCTCTCTAAATTTGGCTGTTCTCCCTTAAGAAAGCGCCTATAGACCTCTCTAAAATTATGAGCGTTCTTACCCTGAAGCCCCGGCGCGAGCCTATAGTCTCCTCCCGTGAGGTAACACCACACCCAAACCGCCGCATAGCGCTGACGCCCGCCTGACGAGCCTGGAGGGACCCCGGCACGCTGGCAGAGTAAACACCACGCCCGCCACTCTATTTCAATGAAGTCGGCGAAGACACGCCGACGGAAGCCGTAGTCGGTGCGGCTCGCGTCCTCGCTGAGCTTCGCGGCGAGTTCACGAAGCTGTTCTGCGAACAGGTCGGCTGTGCTGGTCCTGTTGAGCACGCCGACGACCTTGTTCGCCATACCGTACGCAGGCTCGGGAGGAAGCTCGAGCACCTCAGCCGCCTCACGCCAGGTGTAGTTTCCGGAGAGTCGCACCAGTGCCATCGCACATGCCCGCCGCGCATAATCTTCTCCTACGCCTGGTATAAGTTCGGCAAAGTGCTGTCGGTAGGTTTCTTGCCAGAGCAGTTGCGGCACGTGGTCGGATGTAAAACTGTACGAGTTCGCTCCGTCTGCTTGATCAAGTTGCCGTCTACTTTCCTCAAGCCGTCGCACGAAGGTCTTGCGTGGCTCGAGACACTGCTCGAGAGCCTCCCGCAGGCGCGGCGAGAAGGAGAGGTAGTCCGCGAGCTGACGTACCTTGTTACGCTTGCGTTCTGCGCCTCGCTCGACGAGCCAGTCGAGGTGAGCGGCCAAACCATCCGGTGAAGGTGCGGCGAGAATATTGACAGCAGTAGGTAGGATGGCCGCCATCACCGCCGCGGACTGTGGCGCGCTGGAGAACACCCTCGTATGCGGACCCTCGCGCTGATTCCCTAACTGACGGCGTTCTTCAACGCGTGCATCTCTCTCAGCTTCCAAGGTCGCAAACGCCTCCTTAACGAAAGGAGGCAGGCCCTTCAAATCTTGAGTCTTTGCTGCGTAGAGAAGTAGAGCGGCTAACGAGCGCAGCTCGGCAAAGTAGGTCAGGGTGGACGTCTTCACACCTCCAGCGAAAACAAACTCATTTTCTAAAGCATCGTTGACCTTATGTTGCGCGGCGAGGAGAGTTGACCAAGCCGCGAGTGATTCGGTAGAAATGAGAGCGAGTGGCTGACCGCAGGGGGAGGACGAGCGCCCCGCTAAAGCCATACCCGCTGGCTCAGCATTCATGCAACAGCCTGGTAGTGGAACCTTGGAGACGAAACGGGGGCGGCTCGCTCCATCTTGTCGGCTGAGCCCGGTGCGCCGTCTGCAACGGGGACAGGTGTCAATAAGGAGGGTACGGTGCTTAACGCAGGCGAACGACCAAGGAAGCTTCCAAGCGAGTTGCCAAGCGCCCTTATCTTCTTCGGCGCATTTGGGGCAGAGGTGTGACCCCGAAAAGTACGCCCACTCGCGCAGCGCGACCATACGAAAGGAGGTTGGGTCATCTGGCTCGAGACCAAAGAGGTTAATCACCCTGCCGTGGTAGTGCTCGAGCAGCATCTCTGCAACGCAATCACCGTCAAGATGTGTGGCGTGGGCAAAGGTTCTGAGCTGAGTAGAAGAAAGTGTGACGCCATAGCCTGGGCCAATTTCTTTTTCTGACTCTTCACTAATGATGCCAGTAGCGCGTAAAGCTGTGATAATGGGGACGCCAAGGGCATGAGCTAAGCGGTCGAGGTAGCTAGCAAACGTCTCGCCAGGTATAGGGGGGAGGTAACGCGGGAGAGCGCGGACTGTAAGTGCTGTATGCTTTTGCACTACCTGTTAGTGAGGGTGCATAAATGATTTAACATCGAAGACGCTGCTGCCTGTGAGAATGCTACGGACACAGATTAAGCTCGCTACTGGCATATTTTGAGTAGATAAGAACGCACCCGCGCCTCCAGCTTAGGCCTCGCATCTGTAAGTACCTCCAGCATCTGCTCAAATATGATGAAGGAGAAGGCATTGAGCAGCATTTTTAGGCCCCCGCCCATTTTCAAATGCTAAATTTCCTGTCCTCCACTCGGCTCTAGAGCGTAGCAGGCGCTTCTCACCTACTACGCCCCCTCATTCCTGGCGTAACGCTCGTACCCGTCGAAGGCAAAAGGAACAACCGTGACCTCAACCGTAAGGGCGCTCGACACCAACAGCCTCTCCACCACCCGCTCCGGCTCCTGCCCATTCAGCCTGACCCGAGACGGAAAGTTCCTCACAAAGCCCCCCACCAACGCCAGCATCGTCTCACTCGCCGCTTTCTTGTTCTCCGCCAGCTTCCGCACGAGCCGACTCGGCAGCGTGACGCTGTGAGGCTCAGGGCTAGACCCCAGCTCGAGCCCCGCCGCGTCCCCATAAAAAGCGCGCACCAGGTGACCGTAAAGCTCGAGCCGCGCGCCCAACACCTCATCAGCCGCAGGAAACAGGTCGAGCGTGTCGCGCCAAGCGGCAAGGTCCTCGGCGTCGCTGTAGGGTTGCGCCCCCGCGTCCGCTAGATGCGGGCGGGGCAGCGCGAAGGCCAGGGGCAAACCCCGCGACAGCCGAGCCAACGTTTCGCTACCAAATTTGGAGAGTTCGACGTGGAGGGTGTTCCATTCCCCAAGCTCCGCCACAAAGGCGAAGAGCGGCCCCACGAGCTGTTTGCAGTTCGATTCCTTGTCGAACTCGAGCCGCAGCCGCAGGGTCGAAAAGAGTGTCAGAAGTGCGCTCGAGAAGGTGAGGTGGGGAAAGAGTTGGGCGTAGCGGTCTCTCAACAGGCGGGTCTTGCCGCCAGCGAGCAGCGCGGCCTTGAGGAGGTAGCGCAGTAACTCGGCTTGCTCGAGCGTAAGGGGTGTGGGGCTCAGTAGTGAGACGCGGCAGCTCGCTGAGTCGAGGAGTACCAGCGTCGCACTATTGCTTTCCTGCGCCTCGAACGTCTCTACTTCGTTCACCCTAGCCTCACGAAGGGTTGGGGGTCGTTGAGCTGCACCGGCAAGGTGCCACATAGACCGGCTCCAGAAGCGTAAAGCACCGGTCTCACGTTTGCGCCTGTGCCTGCGCCCGGTGCGCCGCCACCTCGTCATCCAGCCGCCGCTGCGCCGCTTGCATCTCCGCCTCACTCAGCTCGTGCGGGTCGAGTTCGATGTCGCCCCGTTCCAGTAGATGCTCGAGCGCTACTAGAACCTCCCCTTGCTCGCCCTTGCTCCGCTCGATAAGGGTGACGACCGGGATGCTGTAGCCGCCAAACAGACTCAAATAAGCCAGCAGCCCCCACTCGTGCCACGAGAGCGCGGGGTCGGTGAGGGTGTCGTGGTGGTGCGCGAGCAGATGTTTATCGGGAGACCAGGTGGGAGTCACCCGCCTCACCCGCCGCGACAGCAGTGCGTAACCCGAGTTTGCTCCTTCCGTGGTCTCCGCCGCCAGAGCCTCCGGTTCCGTCAGCGTCTTAGCTTCAACAGGTGCGTTGGGTTGTGCGGGTACGTCCGGAACCCCTTTGGCGTGCTCCTCAAGCAACCTTCGGAAGTAGGCCTCGAGCTTAGGGTAAAGGTCGGGTGGGGCAGGCGTAGCGTCGGCAGGAAAAGCCTCCCGTGCTCGCTCGTAGGGGGCCGACGGATTTTTAGCTTCTTTCATGTTTTGCTCCTTTTCCGGGCGGGAGCGCGGCTCAGTCGCTACGCCGCCCCAATTCTGACAAATCCTCATAAGTGTTGAGCCGAGAGGGGTGATCTCAACCCCTCTTCTAAAGACTAGAGCCCCCTTACTTCTCCAACACCAGGCTGTAGCGCAGCACGTTGTTCTCCCCGGTGACCCGCAGCAGATAGTCACCCGTCATAGGTGGAATGAACTCGAGCCTGCGCATCCCGTTGGCAGTGCCAACGCGCTTGCTGTAGAGCGGCTCCGTGCCGTCCTCATCCAAGACTTCGACTAAATAGATGGCACCCCCTTCTTCATAATCGAACGCCAGCGTGAGCGCTTCATCTGCGGTGGCGCTAAAGCGGTAGCGGTCCACCGAGTTCTCTGTTACCGCCCCCAGAACAAGCTTGCCCGCTTCCAAGGGCGTGACCTCTTGATGCTCTTCTGGCGTGCCGCTCAGGTAGCTCGCCCTGACGGTGTAGGAGAGTTCACCCCCGTTGACCGCGGCGCGCAGCACGTAAGGCCCGCCCTCGGACGGCGTAAAGCCGACGGTGGGGTTGCCGCCCGCGTAGGGGTAGCTGTTGGCGGTGCCGAAGCGTTCGGTTTGGAGGGGCGTCTCTAAGTTGTCAGGACGGAAGATGCTTACGTTATAGGTAGCCGAACCCGCTTCTCGCGTGCCCGCAAAGGAGAAAGCGAGCGGCACCCCCTCGACGCCGGTAAAGGTGTAGTCGCGAAACGCCCCTGTAGAAAGCGTGCCGGTGCGGGTCACACCCGGAGCTATGTCACCCTCGCCCACGACACCCACCGAGGCGTACGACACCGTCACCTCACCCACCGCCTGCCGGGTCACGTCCAGCTCCCGTTGGTCGCGGCTGCCGGGTAGAGAGCCGGGATAGGTCTCGCCTGCATAGACTATGCTGTCGACACTCACGGTGTAGCGGCCTGTGGGCAGACCGGTAAGGGTTCCGCTCCTCTCGACCCTCTGCTCGTAATCATCGGGGCCGGTGACGGTGACGTTGGCTTTGGCTTCAGGCGGCAAGCCGGTAATCGTCACCTGCAAGCTGCCGGTGTCGGTGTCGGTAATGGGTGGGGGCAGGATGGTGTCTGAACACGCGCTCAACAAGAAACAGAGGCTGAGAAGGCCCATCACCCCAAACGTGCCTCTTATAGAGAAACGGCGCACTGAAGATACCCCAACACAACCGAACAAACGCTTAACTCCTGCCGCTCTTTCTTTCCCTTGCCCTTGTTTCATGCTCTGTCCTCTCTTCCTTTCTGTTTTATGGTCTCTAAACCCGAACTTGCAACCGCGCCAACGCCTTCTCCCATAAAAGAACAAACATAAGACCCGCTCAATAAGGCACCCGTAGATTCTCGACCACCACATTCACGACCTGTCCCACGTTGTCTTGGCCGCTCAAGCGTAAAGAGCCGGTGACGTAGTCCCCCTCGAGCACGAAGTTCGTCTCAGCCTCGCCGCTGAAGAAGCGCCGCTCCCCCAGGCTGCCCACGCCTTCGAAAACGACCGAGGCGGTGCCCGAGAGCAGACCGCCGCCGCGGTAGGTGAGGTTCATAGGCGGGCTCTCGACGCTCCCGTCAGTGAAGCGGGCCAGGTCGAAAAAGACGTTGTTGCTGAGTTCAAGTTCCAACACCTGTCCGTCTTGCACAGTGGCCTCACCCCGCTCGCCCTGATAAGCCCCGGCATAACGCTCGACGCCACTCACCTGCGCGGTCCAGAGGACGTTGGCTCGAGGAACTGGGCTCGCGTCCACCTGGCTCTGCGTTTGGGGCTCGAGCGTGGGGGCGCAGGCGGAGAGCAGGATGAGTAGTAACAAAGCAGTTTTTCTAACCATGAATCCTCCGTAGAGAGTCTTAGTTGCGTCCTGAAACCCGACGCTCAAGAGATCTGCCTACTTCCCTTACCAATCTTGCGCCTCCTAACACGAGTAATATCTCGTCTAGCTTAACACGAGATATTACTCGTTCAAAAGACACGCGGGGCTCGCCATGATGGCAATGTGCGCGACGACGTTTTTCTTTCGGTGATGCGGATGCGCATTCGCAAGGCCCGGCTCGCCCGGAACCTCAAGCAAGAAGACGTGGCCGAGAGGACGCATCTACCTCTACGCAGCTACCAGCGCTTCGAGGCTCGAGACGAAAAGCGTCCTTTCAACCCCACGCTCTTTAGCCTGCTGGCGGTGGCGAGGGCGATAGGGGTTGACCCAGGGGAGTTCGTGAAGGAGCCGGATGAAGAAGAGATACGCTCTCTCGAGACGGAGGCGTGGTCGGAGAGGGTGAAGCGGCAAAAGCATAAGTAGCGTCAGGATGCCTTCTAGCGCAAAAGCTGCTTGGAATCTACTTCAGTAAAGTGATGGATTCACAGGTCGACATCCATCAAGTTACTTGGGCGTAGCTTAAACTCGTTCGCCAGTCTATAGAGGGTCGAAAGGTTGATATCTTTGCGGCCATTCTCGATCATGCTGATGTGCGTACGGTTGATATTGGTCTTTTCTGATAGTTCGGCTTGTGTTAGATGGTTGATTTCTCTAAGGTTCCGAATGCGCTCTCCCACAGCAGCCTTAAAGATTTCGAACTGAGGATCGGGTTCTCTTTTGATGTTTGCCATTTTTTCATTGTTACCCAGTTTCCTCCGCCTCTGCAACGAGCTCATTAGGCCACATATCGAATATACGAGCCAAGCGATAAAGCTCGATGATCGTCATGTTGTGCTTGGCTGCCTCGATAGCGGTGAGCACGGGCAAACTTATATATGTCATTCTCGCCACCTCATCTAAGGTGAGCTGGCGCTCTAGCCTCAGCTCCGTTATCCGTTTTGCGAGTCTTTTCAACAAGGCGTCAAACTCAGCTAGGGTCTGTCTGACTAATCAAAGCCAGAGGATGATGGAGGCGAGGAGCACACCAGCACGGTAGTTTCTGCCGCGTTTGTCGTAGCGGGTGGCAACGGCGCGAAAGTCTTTAAGTCGGTTGATGCAGCGTTCGACCACGTTACGTCCTTTGTAGGCTTGCTTATCGAAAGCAGGAGGTCGTCCACCTTTTGTGCCCTTAGACAAGCGAGACTTCTTGGCATCTTCGCGCTCGGGGCTGATACAGATGATGCCCCTGCGCCTTAGTATCTTCCGCTGCTTGTTGAAACCATAAGCGCGGTCGAGTCTAAGCTGAGGGGGGCGCTTACGCGGTCGCCCTCTGCCAAGGCGGGGCACATAAATCTCGTCCAAGACCGGCTCTAGCCAAGCGGCGTCGTTGCGCTGTCCCGCCGTGATGACCACGGACAGGGGTCGCACTTTGCCGTCCGCGCAGGTATGCACCTTGCTGGTGTGGCCTCCGCGTGAGTGTCCCAGCCACTCGTCTGCTAAGGTCCCCTTTTTTCACCCTCAGCAGGCCGCTTCCTCGCCCCGCTGGCGCTGCGGTGCGCTTTAATATGAGAGCTGTCTAACGCTGCGCCGTCCCAATCAATCTCACCCGCCGCATCGGCGTGAGCTTGAAGCCTGTGCAGGATGCGCTTCCAGACACCGTTGCGCTCCCACCTCGTGAAGCGGTCCCAGCAGGTCTGCCAAGGTCCGTAGCGTTCAGGAACGTCGCGCCAGGGAGCGCCTGTTTTCAAGCGCCACGAAATGCCGTTGATGACCTGTCGGTGGTTGCGGTAGTTGTGACCCCGTTGGGGATTGGGGGGTAGATGCGGTTTTAGTGCTTGCCACTGCTGCTCTTTTAGGTCTGTTCGTGCCATACGCCTACCCTAAACCATCTTCATCCCTTCTGTCAGACAGACCCTAGTTTCAATCTGAGGTGGATTTCTTCAGCAACTACAGACACACCTATAGCTTTTAAGATTAAAAGGCGTAGGCGGTTTGAGAAAATCTTGCTGGCCAACAAGCTTTTTGCACGTGTTGAATACGGTCTCGAACGTCTGTATACATAAGAGAGTAATTCATCTAAATGTGCGGCAAGTTCTGACGAATCTGAGCTAGCAGCTATATGCGTGGCTGTAGGAAGAATAGCTGCCATAACAGCGTTATCACGGTAGGCAAGGTACGGCTCACACAGCTGTCCGCCTCGTTTGAAGTCCGGTGTGACTTGACTCTTGCTGTACTGAAGCTGATAATCAGCAAAAAGCATTTCAATATAGTTCGCCATCTCTCCGGGCAGATTTTCGAGCAGTTTCATATCACTAGCGAAGAGTAAAAGTTTTGATATCACCCTAATATCCTTAAGATAATCGACGGATGATACTGCCTGGCCACCCACCTTCATCGTTTTTCCTTCCATAGCGTCATTTAACCGCTGTTGTGCTGCAATCAAGGCTGACCATTCGACCAATGAAATTGCCTGCATTTGTGCTAGCTCAAAACCACATTTTGAATCCGTCGATTCTACCTTCTCGCCAAACCCCAACCTGTTTTCACAGCATCCTGTAACTGGTATCCCTGATGCTAATGAGAAAGCATTTGGTCTCGCAGAAATGTTGCTCCGTAAAGGCTGACGGCATTTTGGACAGTGCTGTGGCAAAACGAGATTGTGCCGCAAACACGCAAACGACCATGGCAGTAACCATTGTAGTTGCCAGGCACCTCGGTCTTCAGCGATGCATTCAGGACATGCGCATGCAGATCGAGTGTTTACCCAAAAACTTTTGGCGGCGATACCGCCTGATGATTCCAACCGGGACCCAGGAACCATCTTGTCGAAAACCTTGTCTGTATAGACATCTAGAAACATACGCTCTAGAACCCGCACATCTAGGCGAGTGATGTGCGCGAGATTTTGTAGGATGGGATTCGGTAAGTGGAACAAGATGCGGGTGTGGACGGCGTGAAGCTTAGGTTGATCAGTGACGTGTAAATAACGCAAAAGTTCTGGGGTTTGAAGATCGCAGTGTGCAGCAAGACGCTCAATATAGCTTAGGAAGGATTCTCCCTTAACGGGCTCGAGCCGAAACGGCAGACGCCTGACCGGAGAAGTTGTAGCTCTTAGCTCGATGCCTTTTTCCTCTCACGTTGACGGGCGAGATATTCCTTATGATACTCCTCCGATCCCTTGTCAAGCCTCACCCTGTTAAGCAGTGTTTTCGTGAATTTTTCGCCTCCCTCTTTGATAGCCAAGTTAGCGCCCTGCCTGACAAGCGTACTTACTGCACCTACTGATCCGCCCGTACGGTAGAAGATGTACTCGCCGAGCCCAACTAAAGAGCCCGGTTCATGCTTCACCAAACACATATGGGCCTCGAAGGAGTTGATGAGGCTCAGCCACCGATTCTTCTGGATCTCAGTTTTGAGGGTGTAAGCTGTCACTTTATATTCTTTAAAGCGGCGGCGAGTTTGGGAAAAGCGCTTTGTGTCTTCCGAGCGCCCTTCGTTAAAGAGGTTGGCACCGTCACAGTCAATGCCCGCATACACGAGCGTCGCCGAGACAATGTTGGCGAGCTCTTTCAGGTGGTTATTGACGTCCTTATCGTTGCGGTTTCTCATCTGCAGATAGTGAATTTCGTCCACGATGATCAGTGACGTTCCGCAGTTCCTGGCGAACTCCCTCACCTTCTGCTTCAACCAGGACAACGTATATCTTGCGGGTAGGGGAACCCCGTAGTAATTAGCCAGCGCCTCGTAAAGGCTTTTCGGCGTTGTCTCGCCGGGCAGCACGATATAAACCACCGGAATGAACACCCAACCGTTCGGCATCAGATCATCTTCGCCTAACCGGTCGCGCATTTGCTTGCGTCTCGCTTTCTCGTACTTCCGGCCTATCTGGAGCACGATGGTCGTCTTACCCAACGTACCTTCACCGTCAATCACCCCCCCTACTCTCGCGCCGGGGCTAGCACGCAGGTTGTTGTTCGAAAGCAGGAGGAGGTCACCGCTAATCTTCATGTGAGAGTCGATTTTTAGAGGGCCGAACGCAGCATGATAAAGCATCCTGTTCTTGCGTGACTCGTGCTTCTCCCTTTCGGACATCTTCGCGAACCCTGCCGCCGTGGGCGTTTCGGGTTTGACCGGTTGCGGCCGGTCCACGAACGCCTTCCAGTCCTCATAGATGACAGGCTGAGGCTGCGCGAAGGGGAGGTCGATATCATCTAGCTCGTCAAGATAAATCTCGTCGGTGTCTACCTCGTATATATCAAGCACGGCTGTCCCCTCAAAAACCTAGGTCGTCATCGTCGTCGAAGTCGCTCACCGCTTCAAAAAGCGCGAGCGTCCCCCGCAGGTCCTCTTCGGTTATCGTCGGGTCATCCTCAACTTCAAGATCAGCCTTGCCCGTCAGGGTCACCCCGCCAAAACGCGCTTCGTCGTCAGGGCCGAGTAGCGAGTACGAAGCGGTGTTCGGGCGCTCACTCCTGGACAATTGAGCTTGGATGGCGCGCTTGGCGGCCAGCTTGCGCTCCTTCTCGTTCTCGAATACGTGATCGTCCATACGGTTCAGTAGCTCATTCAAGGTGGCCTCTACTTCCCTCTGGTTGCCAGGGTTACCCCCCCGCTCTTTGACCTTGAGCTTAGCGAAGGCTAGCGTAGAGTCATCAAAGGGGCGGTTCGGGTAGAGCGCGCCCGTCCAGTAGAGCGTGTGCCACTTATCTAAGGACGGATCGTAAAAGTATACTTCCGACTTGTCTCTGGGGTCATACCGGATAGGCCATTTGCCCTCATTTTCCGGCTTGCCCAGGTAGGGTGACTTCGCGTCACGGTAATCATTAAGGATGTCGCCGTCGTAAACAAGCGTCGAGACTTCGACGCCGTAATGCTGGACGGTCCGCCATTCTGTAGGGAGCAACTCGTAGTAAAGGCGCTGGTCGGGAACGACATACATAAAACCCGCCTTGGCTATTCCTTCCTCGTACAGGTCGTTAGGGCTGAGGTGCAGGCGCGGCACCTCGGGGAACAGTAACCCACGGTGGTGACGCTTGTGCCAGAAGGTGGCGACCCACTCCGCGAAATAGCGCTCCATCTCGTCGATGAAGTAGAACGCGTCTGCCTCAACATTTTTGCCCCGAGAGAATAGATCAGGTCCCTTATAACCTTTCAGGCTCTCAACAAATTTTAGCCGAATGGTTTTGAACACACTTTCGATATGCGCTTTGTCGGTAGGTGTGTAGGGGCGGGCGAGCCGGATGCTAATGCCTAAGCGCTTACAGCCATGCGTGAACGCTTGAGAAAGGAAAACCTTTCCGTTGTCGATGACGACGGCTTCGGGGTTGACGATCGGCCCGTTCGCCAAGCCATCCGGCGCGTCAGCTCGGAGCAACTCAATGACGACGTTCTCCGGTACACCGACGTAAGGCCACCGCGCGTTCTCAGGCCAACCCTCTCTCATCATCTTGGGCTTAATGATTCCGAACAGCAGTAAAGCGGCGTCGATGCCTTTAACGCTATATGGTGTGAAGCGCCAATCGAGCATTGAGCGGGTGTAGAGGTCGTACGCTAAGGTGAGCTGAACTTGAACCCACTTGAAGGTGACGGGGTCAATAGCAAAGGCGTCTAGGGGTGTAGAGTCAACGATGACGACCTCACCCGGACGTGAGGCGGTGAACTGCCTGTAAGGTGTTTCAGGACGGTTAGCTGCGCTCTGTCTGTTCTTAGTCGAGCCGAAGATGCCGCGACCCTGATCAAGAGATTTAAGAAGAGCATTGAAAGTCGGCTGAGAGGGCATCTCAATCTCTTCCTCCGGATACTCTGTCTTTGTCCACCGCTCGACTTTGCGCATCATCGTCATCATGCTGATATTCGAACCCTGCTCTAGCTCTGCGAATAGCTTGAGTATCCCCTCGCGGATTCTTGGGTTGACGCGCCAGGATGTGCCTTTTCCTCTCAGTGACCTCTGGTCAACCAGACCTACGAGACCGTACATCTCATACGCCTTCGAACAGTTATAAAAGTTGCGGACACCCATGCCTAGTTCCTTGGCTTTGGACTTCATCCGCTGAGTCATATTTACGAGCGTAGGGTCGTAAGCATCCCTCGGCTCGTGCTCCTCAGCAGTCAGAGGATTTCCTGACCTGTACCCGGTCCTCGCCTCGAGCAGGTGCGCTAACAGCTTCTCTGCTTGCTTGAGCGCAGCCTCTGGTAAATTGTCGGGGAACGTCACCAAGTCCTGCTGCTCGTAATCTCCTTTGTCTAAAAGCTTGTAGTCTTCAGCAGACAGAAGGACGTTGAGTGAAATATTCAAGAGGCGCCCAGCCTGGGAGCGAAGTTTGACGTTGCCACCCTCAAATCCTTTGACTTCGTGTGCGTTTCCGTCGTACCAAACGCGGTCCCCATAAGTGAGTCTCGTTCTAAACGCCACTGCGGAAGGCCTCCTTAGGAAAATCGACCAGCGACTTGTTGTTAAGCTGCGCACACATGTCAATCTCGAGCAGCCGGTGCCACAAGAGGTGAAAGAGGACGGGCCGTACCAGAGTAGACGGCCCTACTTCCGATACAAGTTCCTGTAACGGCAATGACTTCTTCTCACAAGCTTCAATTAACTGCTCTGCGTAAGTGCCAACTGTCGGGAGGTGTCGGCGGTAGCCTGCTAGCCATTGTAGATTTTCTATAAATAGGCGATCAGGCTCACTCTGAACGGAGTAGCTCCATCCCGCTAACTCGCACGCGGCTGCTGTAGCCCCGAATTTACGTTTATTCTCTGTTTTGTCCGCAAACTTTTTTGGCTTGACGTCTATAACAGTGACTTCCTCCACGGCTGAGACCGCGAGAAAATCCGGAATATGTTTAAAGCTGTTTTTGCCGTCAGTAACGTGAATAATAAAAGGTTGTGAGACGACGCTCACCGTAGTCGGATTAAAGTCGAGCTGCATGAGGACGAACATCTCGAGCCTGCTCTCGTAAGCGACCAAGCTATCCGTCTTCGTCATGTAAAAATGGCCCGGCATGTGCTTCTGACCCTTGTACGCTTTAATCTCCCTTATTTGGGAGAACTCTTTCACCTGCGTCATTGTTAGCGAGTCGAACTGCCGCTTAAGATGAAGTACATTTCTGCGGTCCAAGTAAGTGAGGGAGTAACCCTGCATCTTCTAGCTCCGTTCGGGCGCATAGCTCCTACTAAGTAGAAGTGAAGGCGGATGTCAAGCTACACAAGAAGTGATAAGCTACCTCTGTTGCAAAGATAGCTTATCACAAATTGCAAAGTTAATGCAAAGTTGAATTTATAATTGCAAAGAAGACCCTGTTCCCTACAATTAGCCGCTCAACTGCCCGATAATCGCAAACATCGGCAGGAACATCCCGGCCACGATAAACCCGACCACGCCACCCAAGAACACGATAAGCAGGGGCTCTAAAGCCGCGGTGAGTCCTTCGACCGCCTCGTTTACCTCGCGCTCGTAAAAGATGGCGATTTTTTCCAACATCCCGTCCACCGCGCCCGTCTCCTCGCCGATGGCGATCATCGAACTTACCAGCGGCGGGAACACGCGCGGGTGCTCGATCAGTGTGGTGCTAATTTGCTCGCCGCGTTGCACCCCGTCTTTGGCCTCGTCGAGCACGTTTTCGACAATCACGTTGCCCGAGGTGCCCTTGGTGATTTCGATGGATTCGATAATGTTGACGCCGCTCTTTAGGAGCAAACCGAAAGTGTTCGAAAAACTGGCGATGGCGGTTTTTTGGAGCAAAGTACCCAAAACGGGCGCTTTGAGCAGGAGGCCGTCGATCATATGATGGCCCTGCGGTGTGCGGTAGAAAAAGCCTACGCCCATAAACGACCCAACGCTCAGGAGCGCGAGCAGCCACCACTGATAGCGTAGAAAGTCACTTATATTCATGAGCATACGAGTGATAAGGGGTAGGTCACCGCCAAGGCCTTCTAAGATGCTTGCAAACTGCGGCACGATGGCCGTGAGCAAGAAGTAGGTCACACCCAGGGCGATGACGAGCACCACCACGGGGTAGGTCAAGGCGCTCTTGATCTTGCCGCGGAGCGCCGCCTGCTTTTCCTGATACGAGGCGATACGTTCCAAGATGCCGTCTAAATTACCCGAGACCTCGCCCGCGCGCACCAAGTAGATGTAGAGGCGGTTAAAGATGTTGGGAAATTTGGCGAGCGCTTCACTGAGGGGAAGCCCCGTCTCGACGTCCTCACGAACTTTTTTGAGCGCGTTTTTTAGACTCGGCTTTTCGGCCTGACGTTGCAAAATGGCGAGCGACTGCACCACGGGCAAACCCGCGTTAATCACCGTGGCGAACTGGCGGCTAAACACGGTGATGTCGCGCGGGGTCACCTTGCCGCCGATGTCGAGCCACGCGGGCAGCTTGAGGTCGGCGTTGAGCCCCGTTTTGGGCGCTTTGATTTCGCTAATAAAGTAGCCTTTTTCGCGTAGTGAGGAGGCGACGTCGCGCTGCGAGCCCGCCTCCATCGTGGCGGTGACCAATTTGCCGCTACGGTCCCTCGCTTTGTACTCGTATACTGGCATCTTTTCCTCCGGATTAAGGCCTTGACTGGCGCTAATATAGAGCTAAGTTTAGCGGCCATAGAGCGCGCCTGCTGAAAAATTTGTTACTTGTCCCCTCGAGCCTTCTAACCGCGTGAGGCGCGCTCTGGCTCGGTACAATAGCGTATGTCTCCAGAACTCAGGTCAGTAGATGAAAGCGAAGACCTTCAAAAGCGAGCCGAGGCGGTGCTGCAAGGTCTCGAGCACCTCTACCCCGACGCCAAAACCGAACTCGAGCACACGAATCCTTTTGAACTCCTCATCGCCACCATTCTGTCCGCCCAGGCCACCGACGTGAGCGTAAACGCCGCGACCCCCGCCTTGTTCGCGCGTTACCCGGACGCTTCAACCTTGGCCGCGGCCACGCCGGAGGCGCTCGAGCCCTTCGTCAAGAGCATCGGACTCTACAAAACCAAAGCCAAAAACATCGTCGCCACGGCCCAACGGCTTACCGAGGCCTACGGCGGCGCGGTGCCCAACGCCTTTGACGCGCTCCTCACGCTGCCCGGCGTCGGGCGCAAAACCGCCAACGTGGTGCTGTCTAACGCCTTTGGTCGGCCCGCCATCGCGGTGGACACGCACGTAGGAAGGCTTGCGCGGCGGCTCGAGTTTTCAAAGCACAAAAATCCCGATAAAGTCGAAGCGGATTTGGAGAAGCTTTTCCCCCGGTCGCACTGGATTTTTCTCCACCACGCGCTCATCTTGCACGGTCGCCGCGTCTGCTTCGCGCGCCGTCCGAACTGCGAAGGCTGCGCACTCCGTACGCTTTGCCCCAGCAGTCTCGTCTAAAAACCCGCTTTTCAACCCTTCTGTAAGCCTTGCTATCGCTCCCCGACCCCCCCTTTGCTACCATCCCCCTTATGTATGACCTCATCATTGTCGGCGCGGGTCCTATCGGCCTCGAAGCCGCCATCTTAGCTAAACGCGCGGGGCTCGATTACGCGGTGCTCGAGAAGGGCTGCTTGGTCAACGCGATTTTTGAGTACCCAACCTATATGACTTTTTTTACGACGGCGGAGCGGCTCGAGATTGGCAACCATCCCTTCGTGACCGCGACCGACAAGGCGACCCGCAAGGAAGCGCTCGACTACTACCGCAAGGTGACGCAAAACGAGGACCTGAACGTTCGGATCTACACGGCAGTTACAGGATTGACGCGTGCGCCAGAGGGTTTCGAACTCACAGTGCAACCCGATAAGGGACCCGCTGAGACATTGCGCGCCCGCAAAGTCGCGCTCGCCACGGGCTATTTCGACAACCCCAAATGGCTGGGCGTACCCGGTGAAGAACGCGACAACGTCTCGCACTACTACACCGAGGCGCACCCCTTTTGGCGGCGCAACGTCACCATTGTCGGTGCGGGGAGTTCCGCCGCGGACACTGCCTTAGACCTCTACCGGGGCGGGGCGCACGTCACGATGATTCACCGCGGAGAGGATTTCCGCCACTCGCTCAAATACTGGATTCGGCCCAATTTAGAAAACCGCGTCAAGGAGGGCGGCATCAAAGCCTACTTCAACACGGTGGTCAAAGAAATTACCGAGACGGAAGTCGTTGCCGAGCGGGGGGAGGAGACGTTGCGCATCCCCACCGACTTCACCTTTGCCTTGACCGGCTACTACGCCTCACCGACGCTTTTAGAAAGTATCGGGGCGGAGTTAGACCCCGATACCTACGCGGCGGAACTCAACGAAGACACTTTCGAGAGCACCGTGCCCGGCCTCTACCTGATCGGCTCGGCGGGTTTCGGCACGCGCACCAGCGACGTGTTTATCGAGAATGGTCTTGTCCATGCGCAGCGCGCTTTGGCGGATATCGTAGGAAAAGTCGAGGCTGAGAAGATTGGGGCGGACGTAGAAACCGATACTCAACTCGAGCCCGTGCCCGCCTAGACCCCCAGACAAAGCAGGGACAAAGTGCGAGAATGAATCCAGCTCGAGCACTCCGCGCCCCCCAAGGTAGAAGGGACGACGGGCTCGTGGCGGTCGTGTCCTTTTTAGACGCCACGCACGACGCGCTGGTACGTGAGCTTTGGGCGGAGCTAGAAACGCGCTTCGGGTTGCGCGGCATCTACGGCGCGCCCTTCCCGCACCTGTCGTACCACGGCGCGCGCAACTTTGATGATGAAAAGGTGGAGGCGCTGCTGGCGCAAACTGCGGCGGGGCTCAAGCCCCTGACGGTCAGAACCACAGGACTCGGGCTTTTTACGGGTGAGCGTCCCATCCTCTATCTGCCCGTCGTCAAAACTCCCGCGCTCATGACGCTTCACTCGAGACTACTAGATGCGCTTTCGTCCCTCGCCACGGGAGAAAACCCGCATTACTTGCCGGAGCGCTGGGCGCCCCACATCACCCTCGCCTACGGCGACCTCACGCACGCACGTGTAGGAAACGTGTTGCAACACCTTAGCCAACGCTCTTTCGATTGGGAGCTGACGCTGGACAATCTGGCGCTTGTTTATACCGAGGGACAAGACCAGGGGGTCGCGTTCAGGGCCGAGTTTGGTGGGGCGGGGCTCGAGGCGGATTGAGCCTGGCGTTTGGGTCTGCGTCTCCAAAAGGAGAGCTTTAGGGGTGGTACAGTAGCCCGTGAAAAAACCTCAAAAAGACTTTCTCAAACGCCTTCTCTGTGCCCCCGGCACCTCCTCGTTCGAATCTCGCCCGGCGGGCGCGTGGCGCGAGCAGGCGCAGGGTTACGGTGCGGCGATGCGTACCGACGCTTACGGCAACACCTTTGCTACTTTTAATGAGGGCGGCGGGCCGCGCGTCATGCTGGCGGGGCACATTGATGAGATCGGCCTCATCATTACCTACATCGACGATAACGGCCTGCTTTACTTTAAGGGCGTCGGCGGTTGGGACCCGCAGCAGCTCATCGGGCAGCGCGTGCGGGTGGTGGGCTATAAGGGTGAGTTGGTGGGCGTCATCGGCAAGAAGCCCATTCACCTGATGACGCAAGACGAGCGCAACAAGGTCTCCAAGTTAGAAGATATGTGGATAGACCTCGGCGCGAAAGACGACAAAGAAGCCAAAAAACACGTGCGCGCGGGTGACTTTGCGGTGATTGAGCAGCCTTTTGTGGAACTTTTGAACGGGCGGTTGGTCAGCAAGGCGATAGACAACCGCATCGGGGCGTTTATCGTGCTCGAGGCCGCCAAACGCGCCGCCGAGGCGGGTGCTCAGGCCGAGGTGGTCGCGGTGGCGACGGTGCAAGAGGAGATCGGGGGCATCGGGGCGTACGTAGCCTCGCACACCTTGGAGCCCCAGGTCGCCATCGCTGTAGACGTGACCCACGCGACCGACCGGCCCGGCGTCGACAAAAAGCGCGAGGGCGACGTGGCGTTCGGTTCGGGGCCTTCGTTGTCGGTTGGCTCGTACGTCCACCGGGGCGTGTTCAATAGGCTCATTGACACCGCCGAGGCTGAAGGAATTCCCTACACCATCGAGACCGCGCCGCGCAACACCTACACCGACGCCGACGACATCGCCAAAAACCAGGGCGGCGTGCCGACGGCGGTGGTGTCGATTCCCAACCGCTACATGCACTCGCCCAACGAGATGATCGACCCCAAAGATTTGGAAAACGTCATCGCGCTCATCGCCGCGTTTATTGGGCGTTTGGACGGTGAAACGACGTTTTTCCAGCCTTGATTTTTTGGTTCTGATAATGCCTAACTTATAACGTGCAACTTTTCCGATACGATACTTCGGACACTTGTGTAAAAAGCGCGTCAGGGACGTTATTCCTTAATATGACTTCTGTTCAGAAGATTTGCGTCATAGACGAGATAAATTAGATTTCGCGTCAAAACCTGTCCGAAGTATTGACGGTGTATAGCTGAGATATACAACCCAAACGGCGTGGCGGTCTACAGTACCGCCACCCGGCCAAGCTTGCGAAAGCGGTCGTGGCGGTTTGCCAGAACTTCCTTTTCGGACATCCCGGCGAGACCGTCGAGTTCGCAGCGCAAAGTCTCGGCCACGCAGTTCATCGCGGTGACGGGGTCGCGGTGCGCGCCGCCGCTGGGTTCTTCGATGACTTTGTCGACGACGCCTAGCTCGAGCAAGTCCCGAGCGGTCAACTTAAGCGCCTCCGCCGCCTTGGGCGCCTCGCCCGCGTCGCGCCAGCGGATCGCCGCGCAGGATTCGGGCGAAATCACCGAGTAGATGGCGTTCTCCAAAATGAGCACGCGGTTGGCGACGCCGATCGCCAAGGCCCCACCCGAGCCGCCCTCGCCAATCACGATGCTCACCGCGGGTACTTTAAGACGGCTCATCCGCTGGATGCTCTCGGCGATAACCCAGGCTTGCCCCTGCTCCTCGGCGGCGATGCCGGGATACGCGCCGGGCGTGTCGATCAGCGTCACCACGGGTAGGGCGAATTTGTCGGCTAAGTCGAACATCCGCATCGCCTTGCGGTAGCCGCTGGGATGCGCCATGCCGAAGTTACGGTGGATGTTCTCCTTGGTGTCGCGCCCCTTCTGTTGGGCCGCGATGACGACCGTCCGACCCCCGAAGCTCGCCATCCCCGTGACCATCGCCGGGTCGTCGCCTAAGGTGCGGTCGCCGTGGAGTTCGGTAAAGTCGCTAAAGATGTGCCCGATATAGTCGAGCGCGGTGGGCCGCCCCGGCGCCCGCGCCACCTGCACCCGCTGCCAGCGCGTGAGCGTAGCGAAGGTTTCTTCCTGAAGCCGCTCCAAACGCTTTTCTAGGAGCGCGATCTCCTCGCCCACGTCGACGCCCTGCTCGGCGGCGTAGAGGCGCATGTCGTTGATGCGCGCTTCCAACTCGTCAATCGGCTTTTCAAAAGCCAGGGGCATTGAGCGCCTCCAGGTGCCGCCCGCGCAGGAGCTTTAGGGTGCGCGCGAGCGTTTCTTTGAGTTTGGGGCGCGGCACCACGTCGTCGAGCATCCCCTTCTTGAGCAAAAATTCCGCGCGCTGAAAGCCCTCGGGCAGGTCTTGCTTGATGGTCTGCTGGATGACCCTGGGCCCCGCGAAACAGATGAGCGCGTCCGGCTCGGCGATAATCACGTCGCCCAGTGTGGCAAAACTCGCGGTCACGCCTCCCGTGGTCGGGTCGGTCAGGAGGGTGATAAAGGGCAGGCGCTTTTCGCCAAGGCGCTCTAAGGCGACCGTCGTTTTCGCCATCTGCATGAGCGACAGCGCGCCCTCTTGCATCCGCGCGCCCCCCGAGGCGGTCACCGCGATAAAGGCCCGGTCCTCGTCGGCGGCCCGCTCGGCGGCCCCCGCGATCTCCTCGCCGACCACCGAGCCCATCGAGCCGCCCAGAAAGAAAAAGTCCATCACGGCGAGCGCCACGCGCTGCCCTTCAAGTAGCGCCCCGCCCGTCAGAATCGCGTCGGGCCGCCCCTGGCTCGTCTGCACGCGTTCCATACGCTCCAAATAGGGTTCGGTATCCACGAACCCCAAAGGGTCTTGCGGGCCGAAGCCGCCCGACCACCGTTCGAATGAACCCTCGTCCACCAGAAGGTCCACGCGCGCGTCCGCGGGCATCCGGTAATGAAAGCCGCACTCGGGGCACAAATAAAGATTGGCGACCAGATCCTTACGGTAAATCTGGGCGCTGCACGCGTCGCACTTGAGCCAGAGCCCGGCGGGGCTGTTGTCGTCATCGCTGCGCGTCGGCTTTTTGCGCCGAAACCAACGTTCCAAAGTCATAGCGTCTCCTCTTCGAGCGCGCCGCGTCAATCATTGCGCATAAAACGGTGCCCAAAGCCAAACCAACCAAATCGCAGCCATTGTAACCTGCTCTTCTCATGGATAAGGTTATCGGTGAGGGTGCGGGGCTCGAGCGAACTCACAAAGAGCCCGAGGGAGATGAGGCGCAGGGGAGACGGGGAGGCGCTTTCACCGCTCTGTTTTACCGCTCTGCACCCGCTCCTTTATCTCATCACCATCAACACTTCTCCGCCAGCCTCACCTCACAATCCGCGTTACGCCCTTGTGAAGGAGGCGCGCGACCAGTATGCTGTCAAGTTATGACGATGACGCCCCAAAGCACGGTCAGCGTAGTTCTGGTGACCAACGTCGGCCAGGGCTTCGGTCGGGCCATCGCGCTCGCCTACGGCCAGGCCGACTACGACGTGGTCTGCGCCGACAGAGACGTGGATCTGGCCTCGAAGACCGCCGCGGAAATCGAAGAGGGGGGCGGCCAGGCCATTCCCATTCAGGCCGACATGACCACCCAGATGGACGTACAAAACGCCTTTGAAAAGGTGTTCGAGATTTTCGGCGACATCTCGGGTGTGGTCCATGTGGCCTCGTTCGAAAGCCACACCCGCTTCCGCGACCTCAGCGAGAACGAGTTCGGCGAGCTTCTGGACGAGAACGTGCGGAGCACGTTCCTGACCCTCAAAACGGCGGCGCGCCTCCTTAACAACGCCTGGTTGGTGCTGGTGAGCCCGCCCAAAAGCGCCACCGAACCCCACATGGTCGCGGTGCGGGGCGCCATCACCCGGATGGCCGCGGGCTTCGAGGCGCGTTACGACACGCTGCGCGTCAACGTGGTGGTGCCCTCGCGCCCCGCGTCGGACCCCCTGCACGACGCGCCGCTGGTCAAAAGCGTGCGCTACCTGGGCTCGGACGAGGCGGTCGGGCTCTCCGGTCACCGCTTCTACGTGACGCTGCCGCCCCCGCCCCGCATCATCGAATCGCTCTTGCCCGAAGTCCGCGCTGCGCTGGATGAAAACGTCCGGCAGGACGATCTGGAGGCGAGCCTTTACGACGAGGATATGGAAGGCGAGCTGATGTTGGGGGAGGACGGGGAGCTAGACGAGGATGTGGAAGGCGAGGACGATTATGACTCCGAGTACGGCCTCGAGGACGAAGGCGACCCCACTGAAGACGACGAGGCCGAGCGCTACAACGCGCTGCCCTCGAGGCTCGAGCGCTCCGAAAACACCCGCTAAGGCTTAGGGTGAGGCGTGAAATGTCCCTTTTGCTCGTCTTCTGACACCCGCGTGGTCAATTCGCGGCCCTCGGACGAAAACAGCGCGATCCGCAGGCGGCGCGAGTGCTCGAACTGCGGACGCCGCTTTACCACCTATGAACGCGCGCAGTTCGAAGTCTTGATGGTCAAAAAGCGCTCGGGTCGGCTCGAGGCGTTCAACCCCGACAAGCTTCTCAACAAGCTGCGCATTGCGAGCAACAAGCGGCCCGTGACCGAAAAGCAACTGCGCGAGTTCGCGTACGCCTTTGAAGACGAGGTGCAGGTGCCCGAGGTGGCCTCGGAAGAGATCGGGATGCGCGCGCTCCGCTTTCTCAAAAGCCTCGACGACGTGGCGTACATCCGTTTTTTGAGCGTCTACCGCGACTTCGACTCGGTAGACCGCTTTATCGACGAGATCAAGCAGTTGGGCGACCCCGCAGAGAAAGAAACCAGAGACAGCAGGGAAAAAAGCAAAAAGTAAGGGCACCTCTGAGATGCCCTTACTCAAACCTGAATGTTGATTACGTTAGTTGCCGCCGGTGCCGCCGGTCATGCCGCCCGTCATATCCATCCCGCCGGTCATGCCCATATCGCCACCCGTCATGTCCATCCCGCCGGTCATATCCATGTCCATGTCACCGCCGGTCATGTCCATCATGTCTTCGCCGCCGGTCATGTCCATCCCACCCGTCATGTTCATGTCGCCCATCATTCCGGGGGTAATCTGGCCGCGGAGTTCGCCGCTCTCGTGCATCTCGGTGTGAACGTTGATGTAGAGGTTACCCTCTTCATAGGCCGTCACTTGTTCGGGCGTAAGATCGGCATCAACGCTAAAGATGCCGCTCGAGCCGTCCGCGTCCGCGCTCACGTTGAGCGGAATGATGACGGGGCCGTTTTCGCCCGCGGGTGCCATGTGGATGTGCGCGGGCGTGCCCGCAATCTCGACAAGCGGGCTGCTCAGGTCGGAGAAGTCGCCCTGGACCGTGAGCGTGCTGCCGTCCAAGCTAACCGTCGCGGAGCCCGTGGCGGACGTTTCAACAGGGGGAACTTGCTGCGAACCGGACAGCGTTACCTCCACCATGTTCATGCCCATCATGCCCATGCCACCGGTCATCATGTCCATCCCACCCGTCATACCGCCCGTCATCATATCCATCCCGCCGGTCATGTCCATACCCATATCACCACCGGTCATATCCATCCCGCCGGTCATGCCCATGTCGCCACCCGTCATGTCCATGCCGCCGGTCATCCCGCCGGTATCTTGGGCGTAGGCCATAAGCGAAACCATGAGGCCTAAAACTAAAAGCATTCGTTTCATGTTGCACACTCCCTTTCGATTTGGTCTTTCTTCAAGCAAGTCCTTCTAAAAGTTTTTACACATTCGTGTGGTAAAGAGATGTCGAACCTTCCTTAACACACATTTGAACCATGTTGAGTGTAGCGCGGTGCATCGTCGAGGAAACGTAATTTGGACTATTGTACACGCGTCCGGGGGCATCAACCAAGGAATGATGAAGGGGCTGGCGGGCGTATAAAACCACCGCGTTCATGCCGCGTTCATCCCGGCAGTGGGTACAGGGCGATAGGTGTACTCGTCGGCTGCGGGGAGCCGCCGGAGGGCTCGAGCGTCACCCCGAACGTACTTCCCGCGGGCAACGAGGCCGTGACGTTGACGACGCGGCTGTCAAAGGTTCCTAAAGACGTGGGTGTGTCTCCCACAATTTCCCAAGCCTGATAGACGTTATCAGACGGCGGGTCGTTATCAAACACGACCAAAAAGCTGTTGTCGGCGCGGCGCGCAACGGTGCCGATGGGTTCGCTCTGGCTGTTGGTCAAGGTTTGACAGGTGCTGGTTTGGTTCGCGCAGAGGGTTTCTAACTCCCTCGCAATCTGCGCGTTTTGACTCCGCGGCTCGAACACGCTGAGCCAGACCAAAACAAGGATGGCCGCGGCGGTTGCGAGCCCCAACCACAGCGTCCGTGACGTCCACGGCGGCGCGTTCCGCGTCCCTCCCGGCTCTTCTACTGCTTCTGGTTCTCGTTCAGCCCCCGTTGCGCCGCTTGATTCGGCTTTGGTGGCTACTTTGGTGGCTACAGGTTCGCCGTTTATAGATTTACTGATGGTGGGTTCGCCGCTTTTAGACTCACCCTCCAAAGCTCCGTCGGCCACGGTGTCGTCAGATACAACGCTCCTCCCTACCGTAACCCTGGCTGCTGGGTTTTTGGCTGGGTTTTTGGCTACGCTGGCGGGCGCTCTCTGAATCCGCGCCAGCAGCTTCGTTTCGGCGTCATCGGGCACGGCTTCGGGTGCGTTGGAGAGCGCGTAAGCTGCGAGCGTTTCGAAAGACCTTCGCACCCACGCCGCCTCGTCCGGATGCGCCCTGAGGTGCTGCGCCACCGCCGCCTCTTCGCTGGGGGAGAGGCCGCCCAAAACGTAGGCGACAAGGATGTCTTGGTCTACGGTCACAGCTCTCCTCCCAAAGTCTCGCGCAGCTTGCCCAGCGCGGTGCGAAGTTTCGTCTTGACGGTGCCCAGGGGCTTGCCCGTCAGTTCGGCGAGCTGGCGGTGCGAGTGCCCCTCGTAAAAGGCCAGTTCGATAAGTTCGCGCTCCTCCTCCTCGAGCTCTGACAGCGCCCCCTCGAGCTCGATGCGCTCCAAGTGGTCGGGCGGCTTAGTCGGCGCGTCCCAGGTCTCGAGCGGCATCAGCACGAGCTTGGTGCCCCTTATCCGGTTCAAAACCAGGCGGTGCGCGATGGTCACCAGCCAGGTTTTGGCGCTCGCCTGCTCCGGGTCGAACCGGTCCGCCGCCTCCCAGGCGCGTACAAAGGCGTCCTGAACGCTCTGCTGCACCTCGTCGGGGTCGCGGAGCATCCGCCGGGCGACCGCCGCCAGATAGGGCGCGTAGCGCTTGTGAAGCTCGACCAGCGCGGCCTCCGCGTCCTCGTTGTGCGCGGCCATCCGCCGGACCAGCAACTCGTCGGTGTCCCTAAACTCCATTAAAGCGTTACACCTCTACCGCACCATCTGGATGTGCGTCTGGATGCGCGGCTATAAAGTCTGCAACTTTTTTGCATCGGCTGACGCTCGAGCGTCCCACAGTCTTTACACGTGTGGTTCTCATGATTTCTATGAGCGTGAGAGACGTGACCTTTCGGCGCGGGTGCTACCGGTACCGTTCCCGGGGGTGACGTATCCGCTTTTACACGTCTCAACTTGCCGTTCTCGTCGCGCTTCATGACGCACCTCTTCACGCTGGCTCTACGAAGTGTCGGCGTTATTCTCACAAGACCCGTATCTTAACCCTTTTAGCGGGAGGTGCGGCCAAAGGGGGCGCAAAGGAGGCGTGAAAGGGAAAGGGGCCGCGTTCAGCCGTCCCAAGACACAGATGACCCCCCCGGCCCCTTTTGAACCATGAGGCGGTTGGGGAGGCTTTGGGAGAGCGCAGTGACGTGGGTAATCACGCCGACCATGCGGCCCTGGGCGGTAAGCGCCTGCAACACCTCGGTGACCGAATGGAGCGTTTCCGCGTCCAAGGTGCCGAAGCCTTCGTCGAGAAAAAGCGCGCCCAGCGCCTTGCTGCCCGCTAAGATGTCCGACAGCGCGAGCGCGAGCGCGAGGCTGGTAACAAACGATTCGCCGCCCGAGAGCGTCTTGGCGCTCCGCAGTTCGCCCGTGTTCCAGGTGTCCAAGACGTGGTAGTCGCCCTCGGTGAAGAGCAGGTCGTAGCGGCCCTCGGTCACCTCGCGGATAATCTGCGAGGCGCGCGCGGCCAGCGTCGCCTGCACCCGCGTCATGAGAAAGTCGGGGAACGCGTTCGAGCGCAGGTCGAGGGCGAGCTGACGGTAGAGGGCGTGCTCGCCGTGGAGCGCGGTCTCGCGTTCGCGTAACCCTTTGGCGCGCGTTAAGAGGCGCTCGAGCCCGTCCAACTCCTCCGCCGCCCCGCCCGAACGCCGCTGCACCTCTCCGAGCAGGGTTTCAAGGTCCTTGTGCCTCGCTCTCGCGTCCGCCAGCGTCCCCTCGTCCAGCGTTCGCCCCGCGAGCGCCGCCTCGAGTTCGACCGCTTTACGTTCGGCGGCGTCGCGTTGGGTTTGGAAGCTCTTGACGCGCGTCTCGAGCACCCCCATTCTGGCCTCGGCCAACGCCGCCGCGCGCACCTCGGCGGCGTTTTGAAAGTCCGTACGCGTTAGGGCCTCCTCAAAGGTTCGGGCGGCGCTTTCGGTTTCTTCAACGCGTTCAGAGAGCCGCGCGGAGAGCAGCTCGAGTTTGGTCTGGTGGGTCTCGAGGGCGCGCCGCGCAGCTTCTCGCTTCGTACGCGCGGCCTCAAACGCCTCTTGCAGCCCCTTGCGCTCCGCCGTGAGCTGCGCGTGGGCGCGCTCCGGGTCGAGGCCGTGAGCGCGGGCGCGGATGGTTTGGGCGAGGCGGGTGAGAAGTCCCTTACGTTGACCCTCCAGAAGTTTCTCCAACGCCTCCGGCTCGTCCGTACGGAAACGCGCGAAACCCGCGCCCGCCTCCGCCAAACCCTGCTGCGACCGCCCCAACGCCGCCTCGGTTTTGGCGACCTCGCCCCGCCAGTCCTCCAAACGCGCCTTTAGGGTGTCCAGTTTGCCGCTCACGTCACGGTGTTCGTCCAGAAGCCTTTCAAGCGCCTCGTTAGCGGCGTCTCTTTCGCGTTCCAAACGGGGCAAATCGGTGTGCGTTTCCGGCGGGAGCCTTTTCACCTGCTGCGTGCAGACCGGACAGGGCTCGCCCACGTGGAGGTGCGTGCGGAGCGCGGCGGCGCGGTTTTCGACTTCAGCGCGTTTGTACGCTTCTTCCGCCCCGGTCTTGCGCTCTCTGGCGGTGCGGCCCCGTTCTTTGATGCTCTCAACTTTGCTGCGGAGCGCCGCGGCGTCCGCCTCGCCCTTTTGCACCGTCGCCTTTGCGCCCTCTAAAGCCTGTTGCGCCTCCCCCGCCTCCCGCCGCGCGCGTTTGAGCGTGGGCAAGCCCGCCATCAGCGCCTGAAGCGCGTCCCAGGCGCGCTCGTCGTAAGCGTCAGCCGTGCTCGCTCCGTCGGCCAGCGACAAGTCCCCCCCTCGAGACCGGAGCAGCCGGACGAGGGGCCGGAGTTCGGCCAGGGCCTCGAGCCTCTCCCCAAGTTCGGGTATCCTCGCCGCGTTCCCTTCCGCCTCGGCGAAGCGCGTTTCGGCGACGTGCGCCGCTTCTTGCGCCGCGTGAGAAGCTTTATGGACCGCCTCTTGCTCGAACCGCGCCGCGTCCAACTTGCGCTGGCGGTCGTCCAAAACAGTCAAGTGAGGCGTCACCCGCGCCGCCTCCTGCGCCAGCGTGAGAGTCTTCCGCGCCGCCTCAACCTCCCCCTCTTGCGCCTTTAGCGTGGCAAGCTGCCGCGCCACCCCCGCTTGCTCCTCAAGGAGCGCCGCCACCGCCTCGAGCTCCTTTAGCGTCTGCGCCACCGCCTCGCGCTCCTCTTCACACCTGGTTTTCTGCGCCTTGAGATTTTCTAGCTCATCTTTGAGTTCGCGCCGCCGCGCGGGGGTGGCTCCGGCGTAGTCCTGGTCGAGCCGCGTCCGAATCCCCGCCGCCTCGCCCTGCGCGGCCCGCGCTCGCTCGCCCGCGAGCCGCCCGATTTGCTCGACCGTGCCGAGGTTTAAGAGACTCACGAGGAGCCTGCGCCGCTCGGACGGGTTGCCGCGCAAAAACTCGTCAAAGGCCCCCTGCGGCAGCAAGACCGCGCGGGTAAAGCCTTCGTAGTCGAGGCCGATGATTTGGGAGAGTTTGGCGTTGGCCTCCTTGATTTTTTCGCTGTCGGGAAGCTGCCGCCAGGTCGCGTCCGGTTGCAGCTTCTCAATGCGCGTCTGGTTGTCCGGGCTCCGGCTCCCCTTGCGCTCCGACACGCGCGTGACGCG
Source organism: Trueperaceae bacterium (assembly GCA_965214405.1). GTDB lineage: Bacteria > Deinococcota > Deinococci > Deinococcales > Trueperaceae > CBDCCT01. Next base: position 1,886,149 of record OZ243956.1, on the reverse strand, counting down.
GTAGGTGGTGTCACGGTCGGTGCGGAACTCGAGCGTCACGAACATGTTTTTCAGACCCGGCGAGATGAGCGCGTCCAGCCCCGTCGAGCCCAAGCGCGCCGTCCGCCCGTAAAGCGCGTAGGTGATGGCGTCTAAAAGCGTCGATTTGCCCGCCCCGGTGGGGCCGGAAATGGCGAAAAGCTCCAAATCTTCAAAACTGATGTCGGTGGCTTCGCGGAAACAGGTAAAGCCGCCCAGGGAGAGTTTGAGCGGCTTCACGCGACCTCCTCCGGCATGGTTTCCTCAGATGTTCCCTCCGACGCGCCTTTCTTAGATACGGCTTCCTCTAACGCTACGTCTCCTACAGCGCCCCCTACAGCCACGGCTCCTCCTGCGTCTTCAGCTTCACCCTCCTGGACCGTCTTATAAAGTCCCGCAAACGCCTCGCGCAACGGGTCCGGCAGCGCGTCCGCGCGCGCTTCTTCGTAATACTGCGCGTAGGCGTCCACCAGTTCGACCTTTTCCAAATCCACCCCGCCTAACCGCGCGCGCTCCATCTCGGGCAGGCTCAGCTCGACGTGGAGCACGTTGGGCAAACTCGCCTTGACGCGGTCTTTGAGGCCCGGCTCGGGGTGGGAAAGCTCGAGCACCACTTTGAGCCAGCCGTCAAAGGAGGCGAGCTCGAGCACCCGCCGCTCCACCTCCTCCCGGCCCAGCTTCACGCGCTTGAGCCTCCGGCCCGCTCTCACTTCATGCCGCTTGACGAGTTCGGTAGGCCGACCCGCCCGCGCCTCGACGATGTCTACATATTTTGTCGTCCCCTGTTCGCCGAAGTCGAGCTGCAAGGGCGAGCCCACGTAACGCGCGGCGTAGTCGGGAAAATCTTTGACGGACTGCGGCTTGTGGATGTGTCCGAGCGCCACGTACGACACGCCCTCGGGGAAGATGTCGGGGCTCAGACTGTAGTTTTCGGTGCAGTGAAAGCTGTATTCGGAGTTCGACAGCGTCGCGCCGTTCATCGTCGTGTGCATGAGAAGCAGGTTGACCGTGTCCGCGCTAAAGGGCTTGGTGAGGTTCTGAATAAGCCCCCGCATCCCCGCCTGATAGCGCTCGCGCCACCTCCCGGCGTCGCCCTCCAAAAGCTCCAACACCTTGACGATGCGGCGCTCCGACACAAAAGGCAGCGCCGCAATCTGCGCGGTTTCATTCCCGAAGCGCATCCTGAAGCTCCCCCCTTGCCCCGCCACCCTGGCCTCGCCAAACGCGCGCACGTTGACGAGGTTGAGGAGCCCGCCCACCGCGTCGAGGCGGTTGGGCGCGTCGTGATTGCCCGCTATTGCCACACTCGGAATCCCCGCGCGGCCCGTGGTCAAAAAGAATTCATACACCGCCGCCTCGGCCTCGGCCCCCGGATTTTTATTGTCATAGAGGTCGCCCGCGACCAGAATCAAATCAACTTGCTCTTCAACCGCCAGCGCCGCGATCTCTTGCAGCACGGCGCGGATTTCGGGGGTGCGGTTCACGCCGTGCAGGCTGCGCCCGGCGTGCCAGTCGGCGGTGTGGAGGATTTTCATGTGAGGCTGTTTGGGTGAACGGGTTTGGTGTAAATCGGCATGTCTTTATTGTACGTGTTCAGGCCTTGTTTGTTGGTCCCTTTTTGGGCTTGGGAAGTTTCCTATAGGTACCTCTTGGTGGCGGTGCAAACATTGTCTCCCTGACGCGCCACGAGTAACAACACGAGTAACAAGGGGTTGCAACCCCTTGTTTTGGGTAGATGAGTTGTTAGATAGAAATAGGAGACGATGTTTTTTTACGTTTACCTGAGCTGCATCACCACAAGCCCCTTCGCCTCGTCCTCAAGCCAGCACAGTCTCATCAAGAGCGACCGCCGCGGCTGCGTAGGTCAGCGCCGCGTAGACATCTTCCTCAACCAGATGAGGGTAAGCGTCCAAAAGCTCGGCCACACTCGCACCCTCGGAAAGTTTTCGCAAGAGCAGTTCGATCGGAACGCGCGTTCCTTTGATAACGGGCTTTCCCACCATCACTTCCGGATTTATCTCAATGCGCTCCGCCAGCTTCATAACCCGTCTCCTCCTGTTTTTACGTCCACTTCGCCCCCCACGCCCCCATCGCCTCGATCACGGGCCTCAGCGCCTCGCCGCGTTCGGTCAGCGTGTATTCGACCCTGGGCGGCACCTCGGGGTAGACGGTGCGCTCCAGAATTTCGTGGGCCTCGAGCTCTCTCAACCGGTCCGTCAGGGTTTTGGGCGAGATGCCTTCTAGGCTCGAGCGTATCTCGCCAAAGCGTTTGGTGCCGCCCAGAAGCTCGCGCAAAATGAGCGTCGTCCACTTGCCGCCGATGATGTCCACGGTGCGCTCCACCACGCACTGCCCTTTGGTCTTTACGCTTACGTCGTAATTCATGTTTTGAATTATAAAGCTAAACGGTCTGGAGACAAGGCTAAAGCTTCATCTTTGGTAAGTAGTTCACTTTTTAGATACTACTTCACAAGTAAAACTATAAATGATAGCCTCTTTAGGAGAACCGGCGCAGGGAACGGTCCGCGTTTCCTGACTCGCGTATAGTGAAGAAACGGTGGGAGACGGCTCGAGCGTAATGCGCGACTGTGGTCCACGTAGAAGCTAGCAAACGTACAGAGGAGCAAATTATGTCACACATTCTTGTTTACGGCGCGACGGGCTCACAGGGGAATCCTGTGGCTCGGAAGTTGCTCGAGGCGGGGCACCACGTCCGCGTGCTGACGCGGAAACCGGAGGGGGCCAGGGCGCTGGCTGATAAAGGAGCCGAGATTGTCGAGGGTGACTTGGGCGACCCTGAGAGCCTGCGTAGCGCCGGTGAGGGCGTCGACGCGGTTTTCTTGCTTGTGCCCTTTTTTACTGAAAACCCGACCGACGGCGGGCGCTACGGCAAAAACGCGATAAACGCCGCCAAGGAGGCGGGGGTCGAGCTGCTGGTGTGGAACGCCTCGGGTGAGATTCCGCCCGGTAGGAGCGGCAATCCCGGCTTTGACAGCCGCATTGACCTCTTAGAGCACCTTCAAGAGAGCGGCGTGCCTTACGTGGTCATCCAGCCCACCGCCTATATGGAAAACTTTTTGGGACCCTGGACGCTGGGCGAACTCGCCGAGGCGGACACCTACGCCTACCCGACGCCCAACACGGTCAAGATGCAGTGGGTCGCCACCGACGACGTGGCCGCGTTTGCGGTCTACGCGCTTACGCATCCTGAGTTGGCTCCCCTAAACATCAAGGTCGCCGGACCCGAACGCCTTAACGGTGAAGAGGTCGCCCAGCGCATGAGCCGCGCCTTGGGCCGCGACATCACCTTCCGCCCGATGCCCGCCGCCGAATTTGGCGAAAAGCTCGACGCGGTATTTCCCGGCATGGGCGAGCCCGCCGCGCAGGGTTACGCGATGGCGTACGAGAACCCTGAGATGTTCTCTTTCAACGTCGACGTTGACGCCGCGCTGGAGAAGATGCCCGTAGAACTCACAAGGTTAGAAGCGTGGGTCCGCGAGCACCAAGAGGCGTTCTCCCGGAACCCGGCGGAGGTGGGCGCGTGAAGCTGGCTATTTTTGGGGCCACGGGTAAAACGGGGATTCCGCTGGTGAAGCAGGCCTTGGAGGCGGGTCACGAGGTCAAGGCGTTCGTCCGCTCGCCCGACAAGATGCCCGTCACGCACGAACGCCTGGAACTCGTTCAGGGCGACGCCACCGACCCCAAGGCGGTCGAGCGGGCGCTCGAGGGGGTGGACGCGGTGCTAAGCGCCTTGGGTCACACCAAGGGGTCGCCCGACGACGTGCAGACGGTCGCCACGCGCAACATCGTCGCGGCGATGAAGCGGCACGAGGTCGAGCGCATCGTCAGCCTTACGGGTGCGGGCGTGAGCGACCCGCAAGACCGGCCCAAGATCGCGGACCGCGTCATCAAGTTTTTGCTCAAGACCCTGCAAAAGAGCGTTTTGGAGGACGCCGAAAACCACGCCGACGTGCTCCGCCGGAGCGGCTTAGACTGGGTCATCGTGCGCGGCCCCATGCTGACGAACGGCCCGCACACGGGCAAATATAAAGTCGGCTATATCGGCAAGGACAGCGGGACGCGCGTCTCGAGGGCGGACGTGGCCGACTTTATGCTCAAGCAGCTCACCGACAACCGCTACTTGCAAGAGGCCCCGATGGTGAGTTCTTAGAATGATGAGCATGAACACTAAAACAGACGTGATAGAAATTGACGTCTATGCAGATGTGGTCTGCCCCTGGTGTTACGTCGGCGAGGCGCATTTAGAGGCGGCGCTCGCCGCGCGGCCCGACTTAGGCATGACGTTGCGCTGGCGGCCCTTTCAACTGCGGCCCGAGATGCCCGCAGGGGGCGAGCCCTGGCGCGCGTTTGCCGAAGAAAAGTTCGGCGGCTGGGCGAGGGCGCAAAGCGCGTTCGCGCATGTGGCAGAGGTTGGTGAGCGGGCGGGACTCGAGTTCAACTTTGAAGAGGTAGCGAGCGCGCCCAACACCGTAGACGCGCACCGGCTGATTCTGCTGGCGGCGGAGTTTGGCAAGGAAATGGAAACGGCCAAGGCGCTTTTTAAGGCGTACTTCGGCGAGGGCCGCGACCTCAACAGCCTTGACGACCTTGTGGAGGTGGCGACGCGCGTGGGTTTAGAAGAGGACGCGGTGCGCGCGCTTTTAGGGACTGACGCACTCAGCGCGGAGGTCTGGGCGAGCCAAGAGCGGGCGCAGCGGCTGGGGGTCTCGAGCGTCCCCTTCTACGTCCTAAACAACCAGTACGGCGTGTCGGGCGCACAACCGCCCGAACTTTTCTTACAAGCTTTTGACACAATCCAAGCTGATTTACAAAACGCGGCACAAGACGAAAAGGTGAGCTTATGAAGGCAATGGTCCTGACAAAGTTTGGCGGCCCCGAGGGGTTCGAGATGCAAGAGCGCGAGCGGCCCACCCCCGGCCCCAACGACGTGCTGGTCAAGGTCCACGCCACCTCGGTCAACCCCGCCGACGCGGGCGTGCGTTCAGGGATGTTCGGGCCGATGATGCAGACGCCGGTCGTGCTCGGCTACGACGTGGCGGGCACCGTCGAGGAGGTCGGCGCGGGCGTAGAAGGCTTTGCGCCGGGCGACGAGGTCTACTACGCCGTTGATTTGATGGACCGGCGTGGCGGCGCGGACGCCGAGTATCACCTCACGCATGTGGGCAGGGTCGCTAAAAAACCCAAAAACCTCTCCTTTGCGGAGGCCGCGGCGGTACCCGTGGCCGGGGGCACCGCCTACGCGGCGCTCGTGAGTGCGGCGGACGTGCGGCTCGGTCAAAGCGTGCTCATCCACGGCGGCGCGGGCGGCGTGGGTCACTACGCGGTGCAGCTCGCCAAGGCGGCGGGCGCGTACGTGTTCGCCACTTGCGGCGGTTATGACGCCGACTTTGTCAAGTCACTCGGCGCGGACCGGGTGATCGACTACCGCAACGAAAACTTTGTGGAGGTCGTGAACGGCGAGACGGGCGGCGAGGGCGTGGACGTGGCCTTGGACGCCGCCGGGGGCAAACTCTCTGCCGAGAGCATCAACGCGGTCAAGATGGGCGGTCAAATTGCGACCATCACGGGCGCGCAGGGCGACCTCAACCCAGCCATGCGTAAAAACATCACAGTTCACTTTGTGCATTTAGAAGACGCGCAAGAAAAGCTCGAGCAGCTCCGCACCCTTTTCGAACGGGGTCAAATTAAGTCCGTCGTCGGCGCGACTTACCCGCTAGAAAAGCTCGGCGAGGCGCATAGCCGCGTCGAGCAGGGTGGCGAGGGTCTGCGCGGCAAGGTAGTCGTAGAGGTTGCCTGAGCGTATAAAGCGTATAAGAGGTCGTGCATCTGAAAGTGCTTAGCTGGGCAACATAAAAAGAGGATGGTCAAAAGCCATCCTCTTTAAGCTGCTTGGCTTAAAACCTACGTTTTTACGTCGCCGCGCTCGGCTCCTCTTTGCCGCCGCTACGACCTTCTTCGACATAATTTTTGATGGACTCGAGCGCCTTGACCAGTCCTTCTTGAACTTCGCTGTCGTCAGGACCGCGCGACTGTTCATCACCGGGAGGGTCGCCCCGACCCGCGGGCGGGCCACCCGTAAAGGTAATGTGAACCGTGACCTCCGAGCTGTTGTCACCCTGGCTGTTGATGTCGAGCCAGCCCGAATAATAATCCTCGTCGGCCCCCCAGGTGAGGCGCTGGTTCGCGCCGTTCGTGCGGAAGTAGCCGTCCGAGTCGTACTGATGGCCCTCCGCCTCGCCTTGCACGCGTACCCGCTCGCCCGACTGCTGCTGGGCGCTCTTGGTCGTCGGTAGGTACTTGGGCAAGTTGCTCACGTCCGAGACAAAATCGTAAACCTCTTGCGGTGACGCCTGGATGGTTGTGGTCTCTTCGTAATCTTTTTTCTGGTCTGCCATTTTATGCACCCCCATGAGTTTTATCACTTCACATTTTAGAACCCGGCAGGGCGCGCCTGATAAGTCGCGCCTACAGTTGCTCTGGCCCCTCGAGCCGCCAAACAACGCGGGAGGTGTTAGCCTGTTTTATGACGGCTAAACCGCTCGAGTGGGCGACCTTCTGGCAAGGTCCCGAGTTGGAGCTTCTTCACGCGCGCTACCTCACCCACACCTTTTCGCCGCACACCCATGAGGGTTATGTAATTGGTGTGATTGAAGGGGGCGCAGAGACGTTTCGCTACCGCGGCGCGCGTTACCTTGCGCCACCCCGACACTTGGTCATCGTGAACCCCGGCGAGATGCACACGGGCGCCGCCGCCGGTGACGCGGGCTGGCGCTACCGCGTGCTTTACCCGTCGGGCGCGTTTATGACGCGAGTGGCCGAGGCGGTCACCGGACGGGCCACGCTACCCTTTTTCTCTCACGCCGTTATTCACGACCCAGCGCTCGCGGCAGATTTAGCACGCGCGCACGACGCGGTGATGCGGTGGGGAGAGACGGAGGCGCTGCTTAGACCCCTCGCTAAACTCCTCACACGTTACGCCGACGGCTCCTTTAGGTTAAAGGACGCGGGCCGCGAACCCACCAAGGTAAGGAGCGCCAGAGAGTATCTGGACGCGCATCCCCATGAGAGAGTTTCTTTAGAAACACTTGCCACGCTTGTGGACTGGAGCCCCCACCACCTCCTCCGGGCGTTCAGGCTCGAGACCGGCCTCACCCCCCACGCTTACGGATTACAGGTTCGCGTCCGGAGGGCGAAAACCAAGCTCGCTGAGGGTCAGACCGTTGCTCAGGTTGCTGTCCAGACCGGCTTTTTCGACCAAAGTCACTTCGGCGGGAGTTTCAAAAGGCTCGTCGGCGTGACGCCGGGTGAATACGTCCGCGCTGCAATGAGCGCGCATTAAACCGAAAGCAATATCTTCCTAGCGTCACCCTAGCTTTGAACCTAAGCTAAATGAGGTGAGCACCTTTTGGCGCGGCTTTAGGGCCGTGATTCCCCTCTGGCTCGGCATGATTCCCTTCGGCCTCGCCTACGCGGTCACGGCTCGAGGCGCGGGGCTCACCCCCTTTGAGACGCAACTGATGAGCCTCATCGTCTTCTCGGGCGGCGCGCAGTTTAGCGCGGCGGGGCTCCTCGCCGCCGGAGCGAGCGGTGTCGGAATCGTGCTCACCACCTTTTTGATTAACCTCCGCCACCTCCTTTACGGTCTCTCGCTGGGGCAAAGGGTGAAGCTTAGTGGACCTAAAAAACTCATTGCCGCTTACTTTCTGACCGACGAGGCTTTCGGGGTGACGGTTGTGAGTGGCGAGAGGCGCATGGGCTACTTGTTCGGCGCGGAGCTGAGCGTATTCGTCGTGTGGAACCTCTCCACGCTGGTCGGAAGTTTATTGAGTAGCGCCGTGCCCGCGCCCGAACGTCTGGGCATCGACTTCGTGTTTCCGCTCGCTTTTTTGGCGCTGCTCATCCCCCTGCTAAAAAGCCTCAAAGAGGTGGGCGTCGCGCTTTTCGCGGGGCTCGCCGCGCTGGGGCTCTCGCAGACTTTAAGCAGCGGCGTGGCCGTGCTCGTGACGGGCGTGGCGGGCGCGCTCCTCGGGGCGTTATGGACGCGGGGGGACGGGTGATGGTCACGCTCATCGTGCTCATGGCGCTCGTGACCTACGGGCCGCGCCTTTTGGGGTTCGTGCTGGCGGGGCGGGAACTGGGCGAGTTCTGGCGGCGCTTTTTGCACTTCGTCCCCGTCGCGGTGTTCGCGGCGCTCACCCTTCCGGCGCTGCCGGGGAGCCGCGGCGAGGGGGGCGTGAGGCTCTTGGCGGCTGCGCTGGCGGGGCTCGTGCTGTGGCGCGTCAGGAGCCTGTGGTTGGGGATTTTGGTGGGGATGGCGAGCTTCTGGCTTTTGCGGGCGCTGTAGCGCTTACGGGTAAGGAGCTAGAGGCGCAGCGCTTTGGAGCCCTTACGCCGCTTGAGCTTGGCGCGGCGCTCGAGCGGCAGCGCGGGCTGCTCAGAGAGCTTTTGGGTCACCACCAGCGTCACCTGGTAGTCGGTAGTTTCAAAGCGCGACGACAAGAGTTCGACGTCCACCTCGGGCCGGTGGTCGAGGATATAGGAAGGAATTTGCAGCGCGCGAAACTTGTCCCCCGTCACCTTGACGAAAAACAGGTCCGTCTCGCGCCGCCCCGTCGCAAACCCCACAGCAAGGTCGAGTTCGGCGGCGATGGCGCGGATGTCCTCGAGGACGCTCTCATAGAGGGTAACGGGCGGCTCGGCGGTTCTTTCCATGTGCTGCATCCGCGCCAGTTTAGCACAAACGCTGACCGGACCCTTTAGTAAGCCCTCGCAAACACCACCCGCCGCGGGTAAGCGCTCGCCTCACCGCAGCGCACGCACGCGCCCGCCGCCGCCGGACCCTCGAAGGGGATGCAGCGCGGGGTGGCCTTGGTCTCATCCTGAACCGCGTTTTCGCATTCCGGGCGTCCGCAGTGCGCGGCGTAGACAAAACCCTGCTCGACTTTTTCTTTGAACGCTTCGTAGTCATCCACCACAAAGGTGTGCTCATCGCGGAAAGCTTTGGCGCGCGCAAAAAGGTCGGTGTGGAACGCTGCAAGCGCCGCCGTGACGAACACCCCGGCTTCGGCAAGCTTGACCGTTTCTTTTCCCTCTTTTAGGCGGTTTGAGACCACCACCTCGCCCTTTTGTAGGTCTTTGGGGCCGAGCTCGAGCCTTAAAGGCACCCCCTTCTGCTCCCAGTCGTTAAACTTCCAACCCGGACTCATCCCCTCGCGGTCGTCGACCGTGACGCGCACCGCCTCATCTCTCAACTCAGACGCCAAGCCGTCCACCGCCGCCATCACCTCCTGCCGCGCCGCGTCGTCGTTTTTGCGGTAAATTGGCACGATGACGACCTGGTGCGGCGCGAGTTTGGGCGGCATCACCAGGCCCTTGTCGTCACCGTGCGCCATAATGACGGCCCCGATGGAGCGCGTCGAGAAGCCCCACGAGGTCGTGTGGGCAAAGGCCTGCTCGTTGTTCACGTCGTTAAAGCTTATGTTAAAGGCTTCGGCGAAGTTCGTGCCCATATAGTGACTCGTGCCCGACTGGAGCGCCTTGGTGTCGCGCATCATCGCCTCGATGGTGTAGGTGATTTTGGCCCCCGCGAAACGTTCGCCCTCGGTTTTTTCGCCCTTGATAACGGGCAGAGCCGCGAAGTTTTCGGCGAAGTCGGCGTAGACGTCAATCATCTGCGTCGTCTCAGCCAGCGCTTCCTCGGCGGTCGCGTGGGCGGTGTGGCCCTCTTGCCACAGGAACTCGGTGGTGCGCAAAAAGGGCCGGGTCCGCAGTTCCCAGCGCACCACGTTGCACCACTGGTTGTAAAGCAGGGGCAAATCGCGGTAGGACTGGACCCACTTGCTGTACATCTCGCCGATGATGGTCTCGGAGGTCGGGCGAATCGCCAGCGGCTCCTCCAACTCCTTGCCGCCCGCGTGGGTGACGACGGCCAATTCGGGCGAAAACCCTTCGACGTGGTTCGCCTCGCGCTCGAAAAAGCTCACGGGGATAAGGAGCGGGAAGTAGAGGTTCTGGTGGCCGGTGGCCTTGAACATGTCGTCAAGATTGCGCTGGATGTTTTCCCAGAGCGCGTAGCCGTAGGGCTTGATGACCATGCTCCCGCGCACGGGCGAGAGGTCGGCCAAATCGGCCTTGTAGACGATCTCGTTGTACCAGGCGCTAAAGTCTTCGGATTGGGGGGTGAGGCCCTTGGTTGCCATAAGGGTCTAGCCTACCAGAACGGGAGGTGAAAAGGAGGCGTGGACCAATGCCGGGCTAGGCTTTAATTCTCTTCGGGAGCGTTCAGAAGAGTGAGTACCGAGTGGAAAGTACCGAGTGAGACACTCTGAATCCGGTACTTTGTACTCGGTACTTTCGTCTTTAGGGAAGCAGAAACGCGTGCTATAGCTTTCTTTGTAATGCTCGTAAAGCTTGGTGCTGGGCGGTAGGGCTTACGCAGGTGAGATTTGTACCTGTGGATGAGGCTAAGGGCTAGAAGCGGACGCTTTTGGCAGGGGCGTTTTCGGTCGGGCCGAAGTGTTTGAGCAGCACCAGGGGCTCGGTCCTACTCGAGTTCCTGACCTCCACCCCCGCACGCGCCGCGCGCTCGGACACAAAAAATTCGTCCTGGGTGAGTTCGCCAAAACGGATGAGCGCGGGGGCTTCGGCGTCCCAGCGTCCAACGCGGCCCCGGCCTTGCATGACGATGACGCCGTAGGGACCGTTGTCCTTGACGGTGACGCGTCTTCCCGGCAGGACGGTGAGTTCTTTGGCCGCCACGTGCGCGTTTCCGTAAACCACCCACCGCTCTAGAAAACCGGCGTCGGGCACCGCGTCGGGGGACGACGTAGGCAGGGGCGGGCGGTGGTAAACCTCTTTCACGTTGGGCACCACGTTGGCCTCCCAGTCGATGAGCGAGACGATGTAGTCGAGGTCGTGGTGTTGCGCCTCGGGAACGTTTCTGACGAGCATCGACCAGTCGACCGGCCGGTCGTTGACCAAAGACTCGAACATCGCAAAAACGTCGCTCGAGCCCTGCGGTTCGTAGGTGCAGAGGCTGCCCGGCGCGTGGAGCAAGCCCGCCGGGACGTACCAGCCTTCGCCGGGCCTAAGCGTGTAGGCTCGAGACAAGCCCGTAATGTGATTGTCGCCCTCGTTCCAGCGCTCGAGACAGGCCTTGACGTCGTCTTGGGTGGTGCCGGGCTCGAGGCCGAAAAACGTCAAGGGGAAGTCGCCCTTATGATGGTTGAGTTGCGGCGGGTAGTAGTACGCCTCGGGCTTGGACTTTTGCCCCACGGCGGCGGCGTGTTCGGGCCGCTGGTGAAGGTGGTGCGGCAGCGCGCCCTGGTTGTCGAAGAATTTGGCGTACATGGGCAGGCCGCCGTACGCGTCCCAGAGGGCATTCCCTAAGAGTTCGGCCCCGAGTTCGGCAATCACGTCACGTAGGAGCGCGCGTTCGGGGCGCGCCGCGTCTCCATAAACGACGTAGGAGAGACCTTCGTCGGGGGTGGTCAGCGGGCCGTTGTCGGCTTTTGTGGTGGAGGCGAGCCAGCGCTCGTCGACGCCGCCGCGGTTCGCGCCAAAGGCGTAGAGGTCGTCCGGGTGAAGCTTGAGCCGCCCGCCCGGAACGCAAAACGACCGCGGCACCCAGGTGGGCACGAGTCTTAAAATGCCCTCGCCCTGCTCGAGTATCTCTTGCATTTCTATCTCCTTTAACGGGCATCATCCAGTTTGAGAGAAGTTCAGTCTGTACGTGACCGCCGCTAGACAACGGACTGCATAATTAACTGCGTCACTGGGACGTGGGCTGGGGGGTGAGCCTGCTATAACACTTACAGCGCTGTATAGCCGCCGTCGATATAAACAACCTCGCCGCAGATCATGTCCGCAGCGGGCGACGCCAAGAACAAGATGAGGTCGGCGACGTTGGTGGGCGTCCCAAAGCGGCCCAGCGGTATTTTTGCGAGCATGGGCTCGCTTTTGGCGGGGTCGCCCCAGTTTTTCTCGCCCATCGGCGTAAGGATGACGGTGGGGGCGACGGCGTTGGTGTTGATGTTGTGAGGCCCCCATTCTAGGGCCATCGTTTTGGTGAGCATGTTCAGCCCGCCTTTCGAGGCCGAGTAGGCCGCGTGACCTTCTAACGCGCCGAACCCCGCCTGCGAGGAGACGTTGACAATCTTCCCGCCGCCGCCCTCGATCATGGCGGGCGCGAGAAGCTTAGCCAGCAAAAAGGGGCTGCGTAAGTTGACGGCCAGCGTCTCGTCCCACTCTTGGGTGGAGAGCTCGAGCAGCGGCGCAAGGAGCGCAATCCCGGCGTTGTTCACGAGGATGTCCACGCGACCGAATTCGTTGAGAGCCGCCTGGGCCGTTTTTTCGGGACCGTCCACCGTGCTCAAGTCGGCTTCAATGGTGAGGCACGTTCTACCGGTTTCTCTCACCCTCTCGGCGCTGGCTGCTAATCCCTCACGGTCACGGCCCACCACCGCTACGTCGGCCCCCGCTTCGGCGAGCACCCGCGCCGTGACCGCGCCGATGCCCTTGGAGCCGCCCGTAACCAGCGCGCGCTTGCCCTCCAAGGAAAACCGCTCTCGCAACGCCTGGGTGTTCATCTGGAGGGCTCGAGCCGTCTTCGAAACCCCGGCGTCGGGGTCGTTGGGACGATCTGCTCGAGTGCTGGACGTTCCGGTTCCCAACCACGCGCTTTCATACGGGTCCTTTCACAGGTCGTCAGGCCAATCAGGCTAAAAGGTGTGTCTGCGGGCATCTAAGATGTTATACCCTGCGCCAGGCTTTTATTATCAAGTCTTTTTGGGAGCGTTTGATAGAGATGAGCGCCGCGCAACCGGGTTTTGTTGACTTTTCAAACCTTCCGCCACGAATCTTATTGCACTGTGCGCGAGAAGTGAGAGTGGAGAAGTAAGGATTACTTATGTCTTGCAACTATTCAAGAGGCCAGACTTTATGCAGAAAACGTGTGCTGCGACTCCTGAGAAACTTGTGATTCAAACGTCACACACGAGAAAACGGAGAAAACCGCCTCAGCTATCCGGAGTAAGAAAACCCGTTTCTCGCGCGGTTTTGTATAAATGCAAGACATGAGGATTAGGAAGGTCTGCGGAGCGCGGATTGGCCGCGTCTCGAGCTTGAACAATTTTCTCAAAGGGCGGATGTCAGCACGACCTAAAACGCTGCTTTTACCCTGCTGTTGGGTCAAGCGTAAGGCCGGACCGGTATCTGGCAGGGCTCGAGGACGCCTAAGCTTCAGTTACAGCGCGTCTCCCGGAGGCGTCGGGGCTTTGGGGCGGGGCCGGAAGAGGGCGGAGCCGCCGATGGGGGGACCCAACACAAAGTAGATATAAAAGGTGAGAAACCGCCACAGCAAGATGCCGAGCGAGAGCGCGCCCACGTTGCCGCTTCCCTTGAGGAGCAGCGAATAGGCGGCCTCCTGATAGCCGCTCGCGCCCGGCGTCGGCACCAAAAAGGCGAAAGCGTGGACGACCATTTGCAGCGCGAAAACCGCGCCCTGGTTGACGTCTACATGTACGGCGACCAGCGTGACGTTGAGCAGCGCGAAAAAGAGTACCCTTACGGCGATGGTCAGGGCGTAGAGGCTCGCGTGGAGCGTGAGGGAGGTGGCGGCAAACGAGCGACTGGCAAGCTCGAGGTCGTCCAAAAACCCGCTGAGGGTCGCCTCGAAACGCGTCAGGAGGGGCAGCCGCAGGAGTGTCTTGAGAAAACTCGTCACGTAGCGCAGCCGAAACACGAGCACGTAAGAGAGGCCGAGCGCGGCGAGCGAAAAGGGAATGACAAAAGCGCCCGCGTTGTCAATCGGAATGCGGACGCCCTGCGTGAGCAGGTACAAAAACGAAAGAGGCACCGCCAGCGCAAAAAACGCCATATCGAGCACCGCGAGCAGCACCGACACGACCACCGCGCGCTGGAGCGGCACGCCAAAGCGCGTGAGGAGCCAGGAGATGCCGACCGAGTTGCCCCCCCCCGACGGGCTCACGGCGGCGGAAAAGGTGCCGATGAGGTGCGTTTGTACGCCCTGCCAGAGCGTAATTTCTGACCCCAACGTCCGTACGAGCAGCGCCATACGCCAGCCGGACACCCCCCACCACACGAGGATGAGGCCCACCGCCAATCCCAGATAGCCCCAGCGCAAGCCCCGAAGCGAGTTCAGCGCGCTCGCGCTAAAGGCGCTGGGCAACACCAGCCAGAGACTCCCGAGGCCCAGCGCGGTCGAGAGGAGAAGCGCGCCCCAGACGCGCCTATTCACGCGCGGCTCTTCATGGTTGGGTTGACTTGCGCCGAGTCAAAGCTAAAAGGCTGCGTCATACTTTATCAACGTACGTCTAGAAGACGGTTGCGTCATGTCCAGACGATACCCTTGCCCCGCAGCGAGAGGTCGGGTTCGCCGGTCACCGCGTAGTGGGCGAGGTAGTCGGCGACGCGCGCGTTCATGCCGGGAAAGTCGAGCGCGGCGGCGCTCGAGGCCACCTCTTCAAGTTTTTCGGGTGCCGCATGGTAAAGGCGCACCGTCTCCAAAAGCGCGCCCATCGTCGGGGTGTAGTGCCCCAGCCCCTTGTCCTCCAAAAAACGAATAAATAAATTCTCGACACCGCCCGACTTGCGGGTCGCCAGCATAGGACGGCCCACCGCCAGGGTTTCAAACACCGCGGCGGGACCCGTTTTGCCAATCACTAAGTCGCAGGCGGCGACGAAGTCGGCCATATTGTCGACAAAGCCCTCCACGCGCACCAGCGGGTCGGCCGACCAGGTCTGGAGCGCCGCTTTGAGCGCCTCGTTGCGACCCGCAATCACCACCACCTGCACAAAGGGCAGCGTGCGGAGCGCCGCCACGACCTCCTCCGGGTTGCCGCCGACGCCCTCGCCGCCGAGCGAGACGAGGCAGGTAAAGGTGTCGGCGAGGCCCAGTTTGGCCCGCGCCTCGGATTTACCGGGAGCGTTTAGAAAAGATTGGCGGACCGGGTAGCCGACCACGTCGATTTTGTCGCCGCTTACACCCAGTTTGATGAGCCCGTTTCTGGCGACCGGCGAGCCCACCAAAAAGCGCTCCGCGTCGGGGTCGGCCCACAGCGCGGTCACGTCCAGGGTCGAGGTTTGAAAGGTAAGCACGGGCACGTGCAGGCCGAAATCACGCTGGCTTATCGTCAGGGCCACGGTGAGCCAGCCGTGGTTGACGACGATGAGGTTGGGAGGGTTTTGACGTAACGCCTCGGCGGCTCGAGCCGCAAAGGGGCGCAGCATCCGGCGGTGAAACGCCAAGGACAAGCGCGGCGCGCGGTCGATGACGCGCTGGCCCCAGACCACCGTCCAGGGGTGCGCGAGCGCCCAGCGCCACGACTCCTTGTGGCGGGTGTCGAGCGCGTCGAAACCGTAAGCCTTCATGGGTTCGTAAAGCTCGAGCCCAAACCGCTCAGGATAATGCGCCCCCAACGCCTCTTTCATCGCCTCCGCGCTGCTCACGTGCGAGCCGCCCGCGGCGATGGTCGCAAAGAGAATCTTGGGATTGTGGGCTGGGGCGGCTCGAGCGGTCATAGCGCACAATTGTAGCAGGTACAGCCCTTGTCATCCCTGTGAGCGAGGTTCAGCCAACGCGCTTCTGTTCAGGACTCATAGTATGTAGCCTCCCTTTTGAGTAAATATGGTTTATAAACGCCTGTGTGAGAGGGAGTTTAGGACGTGCTATCCGCGCTCTGTGCCCTCATTTACGCGACCCGCTGTAGAACGCGCGTGAGGTCGCCACATGGTGTCACACCGTATGGACTTGTTCGCGCGAGCCCTTCAGACGACGCTTGGTTGTAAATAAAAACCCCAGTCTCACGCCCCCAACGCCGCGACTGTGCGCGCTAAGCCCTCTCGCCACGCGACCCGCGGCCTATATCCCAGCTCGTCACACGCGTGTTGAAGCGAAAAGTGCACGTCCCGCCGCATCAGGTCCGCGCGGTAGCGCGTTAAGGGAGGCTCGGTTTTGGGCGCCAGTCCCGCCCATAGGGCTTCTACAGGACGCGCGGCGGCGCTCGGCAACGCGCCAAGTAAGCCAAGGCGCGGCTTAGGGACGTCCAGAAGTTCGGCGAGCGCCCCGAAGAAGTCACGCCAGCTTGCGCCGCCCGCGTCCGCAATGACGTAAGACTTTCCAGCGGCCTCCGGCACCGTGCCCGCCAAAAGGAGTCCTTCAAACAGATTTTCCACATACGCCGTGTTTATGACCGCCCGCCCGCCGTCAATCAGCGGAAGCAGCCCACGCTTCAAGGCCCCCACCACCCGCGCAAAGTTGGCGTCGCGCGGGCCGAAGGGCAGGAGGCCGGGGCGGACGACGACGCCCTCGAGCCTCCCCTCACGCCCCGCCCCCATCACCCTATCCTCGGCGGCGATTTTCGAACGGGCGTAGGCCTCACCACCATAAAGGTTGTTGTCATCAGCCATAACTTTGCGCTTCAGGAGGCGCGCGTCGGCGTTGCGGAAGCCCGTGTAGGGGAAGACGGCCACGCTCGAGACGAGCACAAAGCGCCCCACCCCGGCCCGCTCGGCCTCGCGCAGCAGGTTTTGCGTGCCCAGCACGTTGGTTTTATAAAACGCCTCCCACGGTCCCCAGTCGGCCACCCTCGCCGCCGCGTGAAACACGACGTCTACACCGTCACAAACGCCCTTCAGTTGATTTTCGTCGGTGATGTCGGCGCGGAGGAGCTCGAGCTTGTCCCGCACCGCCGCCAGATTCTCCACGCTTCCCCAGGGGCTCACCAGCGCCTTGGACTCAAAGCCCGCCGCCAGCAACCGCTCGCAGAGATGGGAGCCGATAAAGCCGTGCGCGCCCGTGACGAGCGCCTTCACAAGGTTTTGAGTGTCGCGGTTCTCGAGATCATGTTCACCAACTGCCTTTTCTACTCACGCTGATGAATCCTGAGGCTCTTTGCTTTTCGGTGTGTGGCTCCCCCTAAATCCCCCTTGTTAAGGGGGACTTGAACGCACGCAGTTCCCCCCTTAACAAGGGGGGCCAGGGGGGATCTCGGAGTGCAGCACAAACCAACTTGTCGACCAGGCATAAAAATCGGCTTTCTAATGCTCACGCGCTTCACTGTAGCAAGAGCCCCTGATGCAGCAGCGAAAAGATATCGGTTGAAAAGCCGATAATCAGGTGGAGCAGGATGGGCCACAAGAGCGAACGCCCGCGCACCGCCACCACGCCGAAAAGAAGCCCCGCGGGAATCGCGCCCAAGAGTTCGGGCAGGGGGCTGCCGACGTGAATCAGCACCGACGAGAGCGCCTGCACCCACAGCGCGGTGCCGAGACCCCAAAAGGGCGCGAGCCCGCGCAGCATAAAGCCGCGAAAAAAGAACTCGAACGACACGTAGTAGACCAGCCGCAACCCGAACCACGCCGCGAGCGTGCCGCCCGAACGCCCCGGCCAGGCCCCCGCCCACGGATAGGTCGCCTGAAGCGCCGCGTCGGTCGCGCCGATATACATGAGCCCCGCGGCGACGGTTCCGCCAATGAGCGTGAGGAGCACGCCGAAGCGCACGTCGCCGAGCCCCCAGACCACCCGCCGCGGCGCGTCTCTAAAGAGCGCCATGAGCAGGAGGGGCACCACGAAAAAGAGCCCAAAGGTCCAGCCGACGATTGACAGCGCGCTCGCTAATGTACGCGGCGCGTCCCCCAACAAATGAGGACCGGGAACCGCGAGGTACCAGTAGGCAATCTGTAAGAGGAGTGCTGCCAAAAAGTACGCGCTCAGCTTGAAAGTGGAGGTGCCCTCTAGGGTGTTGTGACGTTGGCTAAGGAGCGCGCGAACATCTCGCAAAAGGGGAAGCTGTGCTATTCGTGTCGCTGTGTGAGAGGGACGGGAACGTTTCACAGAGGGGGATGCGAAAGGGGAATAGGCTCGAGGAAGTTCACGTAAGAAGGGCTAAAGCTCCTTTTGATAGATGCGGTACTTTTTGTATAACTCCGCGCCCGCCGCGGCGATGCCCTTATTCATCTCGCTGTTGTCTTCCAAAATCCACGAGCATTCGCCGCGCATGTAACCCTTGGCCCGAGTGCGCTTAATCACCTCGTCGATAAGGACGAGCTCTAATCCCTTGCGCCGGTGCTCAGGGACCACCCCGAGAATCGGCAAGCGAGCTTCGCTGATAATCCTCTTTCGGTTTAGGTAATGGGCGAAGCCAAAGGGCAAGAGCCGCCCGTTCATCTTTTTGAACACCTGATTGAGGTTGGGCAAGACGAGCGCCAAACCCGCCACCTCGCCCCCGATTTCCAAAAAAATCACTACGTCGGGGTCGACGATGAGTTTAAGTTCCGCCGCGAGCTGGTCAAACTCAGCGTCCGTATATTTGACGAAGCCCCAGTTATTTTCCCAGACCTCGTTGTAAAAATGCTTGACGACGCCCAGTTCCTCCTCGAAGTGCCGTTTGACGTCGGGGGTGCGTACGGTAAGCGGATAGCGCTTTTTCGCCCGCTCGGCGAGGCGGTGCAATCTTGCAAAGTCGCTCTTATAGTGGTCGAACATCCAGGCGTAGAGGTCTTTGGCTTTGTGATAGCCCAGGTGCTCGACGTACTGCGGATACTCGGGCGGGTTGCTGGGCATCATCACGTAAGGGTCGGTGTCAAAGGCGTCAATCTGGAAACCCGCGCCGTCGTTCATCGAGGGGTTGGCGGGGCCGCGCAGGGCGCTTCTGCCTAAGTCTTTGGCCCAGGCCTCGACGTGCGTCAGGAGCGCCCCCGCGACCGCTTCGTCCGCCGCCTCGAGAAAGCCGAAAAACGCTAAATTGTCCCCGTGCGTCTGGTTATGAAGGTCGTCGTCAATGGCCGCGACGCGCCCGACGACCTCACCGTTACGCTCTGCCAAAAGGAGGTCCATGCGGGCGTGCGCGTAAAAGGGGTTTTTCTTGGGATTGAACCGCTCCCACTCGCTTATGCGAAGCGGCGGCACCCAGCGAGGGTCATTCTTGTATTTTTGGTACGGGTAGTTGATGAAACGTCTGAGGTCGGCCCTCGAGCCCACCCCACATATCCGAACGCTGCCCCAGCCTTCCTCAGCGCCGCGCGTTGGGTCGTACTCCCCCTGTGCTTCAACTCGTGTTTCAACCATAGATGTTAGCCGTAAGCGTCAACTGTAAAGGTGCGCGCTTAGCTTATAACGCCCAGCCGTTTGCCGACGGTGGAGAATGCGCCCAAAAGCCTGTCGAGCTGCGCTTCGGTGTGGTTGGCATTGACCGAGGTGCGAATGATGCTCTGGCCCACGGGCACGCCGGGCGGCAGCGCGGGCGTGGTAAAGACGCCCTCGTCCCACAACCCGCGCCAGAACATCATGGTGAGGTCGTCGGGGCCGACGAGCACGGGGATAATGGGCGTTTCGGAGCCCAACGTGTTGAAGCCGAGCGCGTCCACGCCGCCGCGAAAGCGGTCGACGTTTTCCCATAAGCGTTCGCGGTGCCAGGGCTCGCTCTCCATAATGGTGAGCGCTTCTAACGCGGCGGCCATCTGCATGGCGGGCAGGGCCGCGGTAAAGATAAAGGGCCGCGCTTTATGTTTGACAAAATTGACCACCGCGCGCTGGCCCGCCATGAAACCGCCCACCGAGGCGAACGACTTTGAAAAGGTGCCGATAATCAAGTCAACTTCATCCTCGAGCCCGAAATACTCCGCCGTCCCGCGCCCGTGCGCGCCCAACACGCCCGTCGCGTGCGCGTCGTCCACGACGATTCTGGCCCCGTAAGCCCGCGCCAGCTCGACCAGACCGGGCAGGTTGGCGATGTGGCCGCTCATCGAGAAAACGCCGTCGGTAACGATCATGCGGCCACCCGGTTTGCCCTTGTCTTTCTCGAGCAGCCGCTCCAAATCACCCAGGTCGTTATGTTCAAACTTGCGGAGCGTGCCGAACGAGAGCCTGGCCCCGTCGTAAAGACACGCGTGGTTCTCGCGGTCGAAGTAGAGCACGTCGTGGCGGCCCGCCAGGGCGCTCAGCACCGCGAGCGAGCCTAAATACCCCGCGCTAAAGGTCAAGGCCGCTTCGGTTTCCAAAAAGTCCGCGAGGCGGTGCTCGAGCGTTTCGTGGAGCGTCAGCGTGCCGGTCAAAAAGCGCGACCCGGTGCAGGAGGTGCCAAAAATGTTGAGCGCGTCTTTGGAGGCTTCCTTGAGACGCGCGTCCTGGGTGAGTCCCAGATAATCGTTCGAGCCCGTGATGACCATTTCTCGCCCGTTGACCTTGACCGAGCCCCCGTGCTGCGCGGCGATGGGCTTAAAGTAGGGGTGCATCCCCGCCGCCGCCGCCTCGTCGGCTCTGGTAAAGGCGAACGCCTTGCCGAACACGTCCTCGGCTTTGGGAACGCCGATAGAGGGCTCGCTCGGCTCGGCAACGCCGGTTCGCGTCCGGTCGCGGGTCAACAGGGTGTTTTCGACAGCGTCTGACAAAAGGTCCTCCACAGGGCGTATAGAGCTCACGCAAGGCGTCAACAGGGTGCATATCAGCATGGCACATAAACGTGCTCAGCCACTATAGCACGCCCCCTTGGCGATGAAAAAAGACTGCGTAGCGGGCGGGAAGGCGCGTGATGCACACTAAAAATGTGCCACCGTGACTGGTCGGCGCAAGCATGTGGACACCCTAAAGGCGCAAGCGCGCCCGAAGAGTCCAATATATCGACTCCTCACCCCCCGTTAATGCACTCTGGCTTACGCCAAGACTTCATCAAAAAAGGTTGCTTTATCTGCTCACGATTTAAGCTCATCTGGGGTTTTTCCTTTTGCCGTTGCTTCCCCGGTAGATGAAGTGGCTTTTGCGTTCACGACGGATTTCCTTAAAAGCTTTACACAAGGCGTGCCCGTCGTTCTGTGAGTTGAACGTCACGGGGTGGGGACGGCGTACGGATTGCGCGGATGAATGATACGTGTGGAGGCTCGAGATTGGAGGCTCGACCGGCTTTGCAAGCACCCTTGCAATAGTTCGCCCTCGAGGCTCTTACACTGACGCTATGCCTAATTCTTCAGTTGAGTTTCCAGAAAGTTTCATGTGGGGCGCTTCGACCGCGAGTTATCAGATCGAGGGCGCGGTAAACGAAGACGGTCGGGGGCGGAGCATCTGGGACACCTTTAGCCACACGCCGGGTCGGATCAAAAACGGCGACACCGGCGACACAGCCTGCGACCACTACCACCGTTACGCCGAGGACGTCGCGCTGATGAGCGACTTGGGTCTGGACGCTTACCGCTTTTCGACCTCCTGGAGCCGCCTCCTCCCCGAGGGGCGCGGGCGGCCCAACCCCAAAGGCGGCGACTTCTACGACCGGCTTATCGACACGCTTTTGGGGGCGAGCATCGCGCCCTGGCTCTGCTTGTACCATTGGGACTTGCCGCAGGCGCTCCAGGACAAAGGCGGCTGGCAAAACCGCGATATCGCTCACTGGTTTGCCGACTACGCGGCCCATGTGGCCGAACGCTACGGCGACCGGGTGGAGCACTTCGTCATGTTCAACGAGCCGCACATTACGGCGCTTTTGGGTCACCTGCTGGGCCTGCACGCGCCGGGAATAAAGAGTAAAGACGCCTACGCCGCGGCCATCCACCATCAAAACCTAGCGCAGGGGTCGGCGCTAAAGATGCTGCGGGAGACCAGTGAACGCTGGAAGCTCGGCACCGTATTCAACTTGCAGCCCGTTCATCCTGCGACGGATTCCGAAGAGGACGCGCGGGCGGCGGAGTTTTTCGACGCGTGGAGCAACCGCGCCTTTTTGGACCCCCTTTTTCGCGGGCGTTACCCGGAGGGTGTGCAGGGAGTGCTCGAGCCCCACATCCAAGGCGGCGACCTAGACCTCATAGAGCAGCCCGTAGATTTCCTGGGCCTAAACCTCTACACGCGCACGCGCGTCCGGGCCGACAAGGATACCGTTCTGGGCGTGACGCAAGCGCCGCCGTCCCCGGACGCCACGCTCACCGACATGGGCTGGGAAGTCTACCCGGACGCGCTTTACGAACAGCTTATGGACCTCGCGCAACACTACGATAACCCCACCGTCTTTGTTACCGAAAACGGCGCGGCCTTTCCCGACGTGCCGACGCCCGGCGGCCGCGTAGAGGACGACGACCGCGTCGCTTTTTTTACGCAGTATTTAGAAGCGCTCCACCGCGCACTTTCAGAGGGCGCGAACGTCAGGGGCTACTTCGCCTGGTCGCTCCTCGACAATTTTGAGTGGGCGGAGGGGTACACGAAGCGTTTTGGGCTCATTTATGTAGACTACGCGACGCAACGCCGCACACCCAAACGTTCGTTCGAGTGGTTTCAGGAGGTCATTCGGACTCACCGCATCCCATCCTTAGAGGAGTAGCGGAATAGCGCCCTGAGCGGTCACCCACAGAGATTTGTGAGAAATTTGTAGGTCGCTTCACTTTGCGGGCTCGAGCCCAGGCCCTACTATCATCCAGGGAGGTAGTGCAATGTTACAAAGCTGGAATCCGTGGGAAGAACTAGAAGACGTGCAGCGCCGCGTTGACCGCGCGGTGAGAGGGGAGCGAGCGGTGAGCACCTGGGCACCCGCAACCGACATTGTAGAGGACACCGAGGGGCTGTTTATCTACCTTGATCTGCCCGACGTAGACGAGGGCAGCCTAGATGTGACGACCGAGCAGAGCAGCCTCACCGTCAAGGCGACGCGGCACTACAAAAAGAGCGAGTCGCAGACGGTTCATTATCAGGGCCGTCCCAAAGGCGAATTTAGCCGCTCCTTTAACATTCCCAACACCTACGACCTGAGCAAGGTGGAGGCGAGTTACGACAACGGTGTGCTGAATCTCCTCATTCCCCGTTCTGAAAGCACCAAGCCGCGCAAAATAAACGTAAACACGTCCAAAAGTAGCGGGCAGGGGAGCGGTGAAGAGGGCAACAACGGCTAGAGTGCTGTTCTCGTAGAGGAGGCTGAGGCGGGCTCCGGCCCGTCTTTTTGCTGGCGCGTCTATTCTATTTTCGCAAGGCAAAAAAGAGCCAGGCCCAACCCGCGAGTTGTAAAAGGCCCCCCACGGGCGCTACCGCGCCGAACCAGGACACGCCGCTTAATGCAAGAACGTAGAGGGAACCCGAAAAGATGACGCTACCTGTAAAGAGGAGGAGTGCGGGGCGGTAGGTGCGTAACGGCAATGCACCCACTGCGAGCAAACCCAGTGCGTGATACATCTGGTAGCGAATACCCGTCTGGTAAGTGCCAAGCCGCTCAGGCGTGAGCACCCCTGTGAGGCTGTGCGTCCCGAATGCGCCCAACGCCACACCCAAAAAGGCGAGCAGCGCCCCCAATTGCGCGGCCCTAAGTCGGGTCACGCGGGTTCCTTTGTGAGTTTTTTGGCCTCGAGCCGCACGTCTCTCCCCCTACCTTTGACATGGTGCCGGTGAGCCTGCAACAGTCCGTCTTCTAGCTCGAGCACCTCGTCCGCCCGCTCGGCAATCTTGGGGTCGTGCGTCACCACGATGACGCAACGTCCCTCCCTCGCCACCTCTTGCAAAACGGACAAGACACCCTCGCCGCTTTTGGAGTCCAAATTACCCGTCGGCTCGTCAGCGAACACCACCTCGGGGTCGTTCGCCAGTGCCCTCGCCACCGCGACGCGCTGGCGTTCGCCGCCGGAAAGCTTATAGGGGAGGTGGCCCGCGCGCTTGCCTAAGCCGAAGCGCTCTAAAAGTTCCAAACTCCGCGCGCGCCGCTCTCCAAAGGCAACCCCGGCCAGCCCCATCGGGAAGGCGACGTTTTGCTGAGCGTTCAGCACCGAGACCAAATTGAACGACTGAAACACAAAACCGAACTTGCGCAGCCTGAGTTCGGCGCGCGCGCTTTCGGAAAGCGTGTTCATCAGAACGTCGTGAAAGTGGAGGGTGCCGTGTGAAGGCGCGTCCAACCCCGCGAGCACATTAAGGAGCGTGGACTTGCCCGAGCCGGAGGGTCCCATGATGGCGGTAAGCTTACCCACCGCAAAGGCGTGGCTAAAGTCGGTGAGGGCGGCCACCTCGCCCGAGGGGTCGCGGTAGATTTTGGAGAGGTGTCGCGCGTGGAGCACGGGTCAGCATATCCTGTGGGGGCGGCCCACACTGCAACCGTTGTGACGGACCATTTCTCGGCTCGCGTTCGGTAGATTATCGGTAGACTAAAGGATGGCTTTGGGGTCCTACCAAAACGTCTGCCTCACCGGAGCCGCCTACCGTCATCCGGCTTGATGAGCCGAGCGACAAGCTTACGCACAACGGGCGCGACGACGAGTTACAGCCGGAAAGGCCACCGGCCATGAAGAGATAAAGTTGGACACCCAAGCCGTCGCAAAAATTTCGCTAAACCCGAGCGTTCTTAAGGTCGAGATTCCCGAGACGATAAAGGTCATAAACAGCGAGAGAAAAAAAGAGAACACGACAATCTCAAAACGTTTGGGGATGAGTCCTGTGTGGTTCATAAAGGCACTATGGCAAGTTGTTGACCAAAAAGTAAAAAACGTATAAACTCTCCTCTAGGAGGCAGCATGGCCCGCCCGCGCGAGTTTGACCGTAGCAAAGTTTTGATCGAAGCGATGATCGTGTTTTGGCGTCAAGGTTACGAGGCCACGACGTTAGACGATCTCACGACGGCGATGAATATCAAGCGCCAGAGCCTCTACAACAGCTTTGGCGACAAACACAGCTTATACCTCGAGGCGCTTGGGCATTACCGAACCTTGCGGGCCGAGGGTTTGCTCGCCTGCTTGAGCGAGGGTCCGGTCAGAAAAGGATTCGACCACTTATTTGCCTGCATCATCCGCGAGGCCGTAGACGATGCTGAGTGTAAGGGTTGCATGATGGTCAACGCGATGACCGAACTCGCCGCCGCCGACCCGGCGGTTCGTGAAATAGTCGATAACGCCGAGAGAGAGAACGAGGCGGTGTTCGCTGAGGCGATTCGGCGTGGGCAGGCGCGCGGCGAGATTGCCGAGAGTAAAAACTCTCGAGCGCTCGCCGCCTTTCTTTACAACGTCGTGATTGGCCTGCAGGTCAGGGCGCGGAAGAATTCTGACGGAGGTACGCTCGAGGGTATTGTAGAACTGGCTTTAGCAGCCCTCGACTGATTAGGCTACTTTTGTCCAAAAGGCGGAGAACTCGGCTGTTGGGGGAGAAGCCGCACCATCACAACATAAAGTCGCCGTCACTGCCAAAGGTAATAGTAAATCCAGCCGTCTCGACAACATTCTCTGCAAGCACCTGTAACTGAGAATCATACCGTTAGAAGAGCTTAACGGGCTTCCAAAGGCCTGTTGAGCTGTTTATTTGGGAGGAGATTGAGCATATCGAGGTTCACACTGTCCGACAGTTCCACAAGATCAGCCTCAAAAGCTGGACTTGCAACGATTGCAGCCATAGCCTCTTTTGTACCACCTATATAAGTAGTCATAAAATCTATTTCCGTAGCGACACACCAAGCTCGGTCGTCAGGCCACCAGACGTTAGCGGTTTGATGAAAACGCCAAGAGCCTTGATGAATGGGTGCTATGTTGAATGACTGTTCTATAGCCTTTAGGGGAGCATTAAAGAGGTAGTAGTTACGCTCTGGAATTCCGAATCTTGGTGCCACTGGCCGAGAGTTGGGACCTGGATAATCGAAACCTTCCCACACAGCAAACCAGCACTTCCCCGCGGTTGTCGTGTAGTTGGTGAGGATACGCCACAGCGGTTGAACAACTTCAAGGGGTACCGTACCCATAGCAGGAATTTCGAGGCTTTTATCAGATAGCTCGGCCTCAGTAATATCGGATAAGCGATAACCATCACTATCTAGCAGAGGATGCCCACCGCCAACGCCGTACCACTGCATCTCTCTATGAACCGTCCGGTTATTCTCTTTGGCAATATCTTGCCATGTTAAACGTGTCCTTAGACCGCCTACCTCGAGCCAAACCGGGTGGTAGATACGCGCGTACGCTTCGTAACCCGCAGGAATAAGGGACTCTACAGTCTCAAAGAAACCTTTCCAACCGCTTATCAGCCATGAAGCAGCCAACGTATTTTCAGCGGGTTGGAGCGGAAACGAGTTTTCCATATCACTCCTCAACCTTCTTACTCATTGCTACTCGAAAACTTGCAGTCGCACATCAAATAAAATGCTTGCTATAGCAAAATTAAAATGAGAGCCATCTTCTGATGTACAGCGGTTGACGATGAGGATGGTGATTCTTTGCTCCTCTCATTCCCGCGACATCGCCACCGCCACAGGAATACGCGCGGCCCTGGCCGCGGGCAACAGCCCCGAGCCGAGCCCCATCGCCACCGCCACCGCCACCGCGAACAGCACCAGCCGCACCGTCAGCGCGGCCACGTCGAGCCCGATAAGCCCTTCGGTCACGCGGTTGATAATCACGATGCCGAGCCTTCCGAAGGCTACCCCGAAAACCGCGCCGACGAGGCTTAACAGCACCGACTCGACCAGCACCAACCCGAAGAGAAAGCGCGGCTTCGCCCCCAGCGCCCGCACCACCCCGAACTCCTTGGTGCGCTCGAACACGCTCATCAGCATCGTGTTCGCTACCGCGATGGCCCCGACGATGAGCGAAATCGCGGAAATGCCCAGCCTCACCACGTCGGTCACGCGGACGCCCTGCTCGATCACGCCCAGCACGTCGCCGCGGGTCTGGAAGCCGAGTTTGGGAAAGGCCGTGGCGAGCTCGGTGGCGGTCGCGGCGGCGCTCGAGCTGTCCGCCAACTCGAGCGCAAAAAAGGTGACGCGGTCGCGGATGCCGATGGCCTCCTGGAGGGGTTTGAGGGGCACAAAAATGGTGTTGTCGGCCAGACCGCCCTCGGACTTGGCGATGCCGACGATCTCAAAACTCGCTTCCGGGTTGAGGCGCAACGTGTCGCCCAAGCCCAAGCCGCTCCGCTCTGCGGTCTGCGACCCGACAACCGCGACGCGCGCCTCTTCGTCGCTCGGCTGGAGGGTGCGGCCCCCCTGTAGCGTGTAGCCATAGTAGATGCTGCTGATATCTTCTTCCGGCGGCAGCCCCTCAAAAATAAATGAGTTGCTGAGACTTAAGCCCCCGCGGACGTAGAGGAGCAGGGGCGTGACTTTTTCTATCCCGTACGCCTCCGCGTCTCTTTGCAAGTCATCCAAATACGAGAGCGGCAGCTCGGGCACCGCGGTGAGCGAGGCCGCGTCGAAGGGACCGTAGCTCACCTGCAAATCGGGGCCGACGTTGCCGAGGCCTTCAGCGAACACTTTTCGTAAGCCCTCGCCCAGTGAGAGAAACATGACCATCGAGCCCACCGCCACGGCGATACCCAGCGCGGTCAAAAAGGTGCGGAGCGGACGCCCACGGAGCGAGCGGGAGGCGAGAAACCAGACCATACTACCGGACCACTTTATAAAACATCTCAGTTGCCAAAAGCGCGGCCCAGCACCTGACCACTATTCCCTAAAGGCGCGGGCGCGCCGCCCGACTGGGCGACGAGCACGCCGCCCGCGTTGCCCGCGAAAAGGTAGACGGGCTCGTCAAAGGTGAGCGTTTCACCGGGCTCAACATTGCGGTAGAGGAGCGTTTCGCCCTCGCCCCTCGCCGCGCCCGTGTAGGCCTCCAACCACGAGGTCGCCGCGACGGTGACGCTGAGCGTGCCCGCGCCGCCCGTGAGAGCGCTCGTCCCCGCTGTGTCCACCACCTCACCGTCCACCACGGTGTCCGTCTCCGCGCCCGCGCCGGTAATGAGCGTGCCCGTTCCTCCTGTTGTGCTGTCAAGAGGCGTCAGCACCACCGAGAGGTCGCGGTCTTCGCTCAGGTCGATGGGCGCTTCAAAGGTCTCATAGCCTTCGCGGCTCACCCGCAGCACGCGGTCTTCGCCCGGCGTCATGGGGACGCGCTCGAGCGGCGTGGTGCCGGGAAAGTCGTAGTTGTCGATGCTCACCTCCGCGTTGGGGGGTACCGACGTGAGGGTCAAGAAAACCGTGTCCCCTGTGCTTACCCCCGTGCCCGCGCCTGCGCCCGTGGTGGACGCGTTCTGGACGGCTGATTGGCTCGCGGCGGCTTCAAAGCCGGTGGTGGGGGCACTCGAGCCCGTTTCATCTGTCCCAGCTTCAGCTATCCCGGCTTCCGCCCCAGTTTGTGCGCCAGGAAGAGCACCTGTGTCCCCGGCGACCTGAGTGGACGGCGAACGCTGGGCCAAGAAAAGCTCGTTAAAGCCCCAAACCGCCACCCCGACAAGCATCCCGACGAAAATGAGGCTAAGCAGCGTGGTGACGATACCCCCGCCCTGGTTCCCACGCGCCGCCCTCACTTTCTTGCGCGGGGGCGCAGCGGAAGACGTGGTGGGTCGTGACGCGGGGACGGTGAGCGGTTCCGGCTCCGGTTGCGCGCGGTGCTCGCGCTCGCGGCTGTAGCGCTCGAGCAGCCGCGCATCGTCCAGCCCAACCGCCCCCGCATAGAGCTTGATGAAGTTGCGGGTATAGACCTCCTCGGGCAGGTCGTCATAGCGCCCCTCGTCGAGCGCCCGCAGGTACTCTTTACGGATATGTGTGATGTCGGCGACATCGTTTAGGCTCAGGTCCTTGCCCTCGCGCGCCTCTCGCAGCACGTCGCCGAGGCTCTGGGGTCTGGGAGGCGAGGCGGCGGGTTCTAGGGGATTGGTCAGGGGGGCATCGCTCATGGTACGTCACCTATCTTCTGATACTCTCTTGCGGACTTGGCGGTGAGGTCGGGTGATGTGGAGGCTTGGCGCGTTGGCGCGGGCTCCGCTGTGGTTTTTAGGGTGATTTCTGTGGTGATTTCTGTGGTGACTTCTGTGGGTTCCTGGGCGAGCGCTCGAGCTATCTCGGCCCCTAAGCGGGCGTTTTCTTCTAACAACCTGCGGTTGACCTCGACGCTGCGCCCGTAAGAGAGTTCGGCGAGCCTGGCTAGGAGGTAGGGCGTCAGGTCCTTGCCGCTTAGCCTCTCCGCGGCAGCCTCATGTTGGGCTTGAGCGAGCCATCCGCTCAGTTCGTCGGCGTCCAGACCCTCCGACACGGGTTTACAAACGAGTGCCGCGCTAGGCAGACCAAGCGCGCGTCCCGCATAAAAAAGTCTTGCGACCTCCTCCGGGCTCTCGCAACGCGCCGCCACGGGCAACCGCGTCGCGGGCACGTGAAAGCCCGCCAAAAAGTCCGTTTGATAGCCGAGAACGGGGACGCCTAAGCTCTCGAGCCGCTCCACCGTCGCGCTCACGTCCAAGATCGACTTCGGCCCGGCGCAGACGGTCACGACGCTATAGCGCGCGAGCGCCCCTAAGTCGGCGGATTCGTCAAAGGTTTGGCCGTGCTCGCCTTTATGAACCCCGCCAATGCCGCCCGTTGCAAACACCTTTATCCCAACCCCCGCCGCCGCGTGAAGCGTGGTCGCCACGGTCGTGCCCGCGTCCGCGCCCGCCGCCGCCAACGCGGCGAGGTTCCAGAGAGACGCTTTCTCTACGTCATGTGTGGCGAGGTGCTCGAGTTCGTCTCGGTTGAGGCCCACCACAAGTTTTCCTTGGATAAGACCGACCGTGGCGGGAACCGCGCCCGCGGCTTCGACGACTCTCTCGAGCCGCTCCGCAAGCGCCAAATTGTCCGGGCGGGGCAAACCGTGCGTGACGACGGTGGACTCCAAAGCCACCACCGCCTCACCCTTTTGGAGCGCGCGCTCAACGCGCGGACGAATGCGAATCACCTCTCTATAGTACCGTACTCGTGTGTAAGTTGTGCAGGTCTTGAGTGAAATGGGGAGCGGGGGATACGGAGAGTTCGGGAATCGTTCTGGTTTTTTCTCCCCACCTTTCTACTCCCCAGCTCCCCATCTCATAACAAGCCCCTCGCACCTCACGCCTCACCCCCTCGTGATACGCTCTCACCGTGAACGCGCCCGACCTCATCACGCTCGCGCCCTATCTGCAACAGATTTCGTTCGGTCTGCTCGCCGGTTTTGCCGCGGGCTACGCGCTCAAAAAAGTGGGCAAACTGCTCGCCGTCGCCTTGGGGTTGCTTTTTATCGCCCTGCAAGTGCTCGCCTACTACGGTTTCGTGACCGTCAACTGGGCGCAGGTGCAAGAGCGGGTGGACCCGCTTTTGGGGGAGGATTCGCTCCGCGCGCTCTGGCAGGGCCTCATGAACATTCTGACCTACAACATCACCTTCGCCGTCTCGTTCGTTCCCGGTCTTCTTTTCGGGCTTAAGCGCGGCTGACGCGTCCGTGTAGATTTGTTTGCTCTACATAAAGCTGCATGAATCCGCGCCCAGCTTGTGTAGGCACCCTGTGAAACTCTGTATAAAGATGCGCTCCTGCCTCCTTAGACGTATTTTGATAAAAACCTGAGTCGACACGACTCAAGGGACTTGACATGTCGCGCTTGTTAACGTACGATGAAGGCAGTTAGCACTCGCCTGGTGTGAGTGCTAAAAATATGTAAACCAAATGTCACGGAGGTAATACATGACACTCAAACCCTTAGGAGACAAAGTCGTCGTCGAAGTCATCGACGAGCCGCAGACCACCTCGAGCGGAATCGTCCTGCCCGACACCGCCAAAGAGAAGAGCCAGCGCGGTAAAGTCGTCGCGGTAGGCACCGGCAAAGTGATGGACAACGGCGAGCGTATCGCTTTAGAAGTCAAAGAAGGCGACACGGTCATGTTCGCCAAGTACGGCGGCACCGAGCTTTCCTTAGAAGGCAAAGACCTGATGATTTTGAGCGAGCGCGACATCCACGCGATCATCGCGTAAGTTCTTAGCACGTTTACACCCAGACAAGACCCAAGCAAAACCAAAAGAAAACCAGAGAGACTGAGGTAAAAACATGGCGAAAGACCTAATTTTCAAAGAAGAAGCGCGTCGCAGCCTAGAGCGCGGCGTCAACGCCGTTGCTAATGCGGTTAAAGTGACGCTCGGGCCGCGTGGTCGCAACGTCGTCTTGGAGAAGAAGTTCGGCTCCCCAACCATCACCAAAGACGGTGTCACGGTAGCCAAGGACATCGAACTCGGTAACGGGCTCGAGAACATCGGTGCGAAACTCCTTATCGAAATCGCCTCCAAAACGAACGACATCACGGGCGACGGCACCACCACCGCGACCGTGTTGGGTCAGGCCATCGTCCGCGAGGGCCTGCGTAACGTGGCGGCGGGCGCGAACCCGCTGGCCCTAAAGCGCGGTATCGACAAAGCGGTCGAGGCGGCGGTCCAAGAGGTTCACAACATGGCGCAGTCCGTCGAGGACTCCAAGAGCGTCGCCGAAGTCGCCGCGATTTCTGCGAACGACAAAGAAATCGGCAACCTCATCGCCGAGGCGATGGATAAAGTGGGCCGTGACGGCGTCATCACCGTTGAGGAGTCCCGCACGCTCGACACCGACCTCGACGTGGTCGAGGGGATGCAGTTTGACAAGGGCTACTTGAGCCCCTACTTCATTACCGACGCCGACACGATGGAAGCGGTTTTGGAAGACGCGTACATCCTCATCCACGAGAAGAAAATCTCGGCCTTGAAAGACCTTTTGCCCGTGTTGGAGCAAGTCGTCCAGACCGGCAAGCCGTTCTTGATTATCGCCGAGGACTTAGAGGGCGAAGCCCTGGCGACTCTGGTCGTGAACAAGCTTCGCGGCACGCTCAACATCGCCGCGGTCAAAGCACCCGGCTTTGGCGACCGCCGCAAAGAGATGCTCAAAGACTTGGCTGCGGTCACGGGTGGCGAACTCATTTCGGAAGAGATGGGGCTTAAGCTCGAGAACACCCGCATCAACCAACTGGGCCGCGCCAACCGCGTCCGCATCTCCAAGGACGAAACCACCATCATCGAGGGCCAGGGCGACCAGAAAGCGATTGAAGCGCGCGTCAAGGCGATACGCACCGAGATCGACAACACCGACTCGGACTACGCCCGCGAAAAGCTCCAGGAGCGCCTTGCCAAGCTCGCCGGTGGCGTCGCGGTCATCCGCGTAGGCGCGGCGACCGAAACCGAACTCAAGGAGAAAAAGCACCGCTTCGAGGACGCGCTTTCGACCGCCCGCTCCGCGGTTGAAGAGGGCATCGTCGCGGGCGGCGGCGTCACGCTCATCCACGCGATCAGCGCCGTGAAAAACGTGGCCCAGAGCTTAGAAGGCGACGAGCGCACGGGCGCGATGATCCTCATGCGCGCGCTTGAAGAGCCCGCCCGCCAGATTGCCGCCAACGCGGGCGCTGAAGGCAGCGTCATCGTCAACGCCATCAAGAACAAAAACGACGGCCGCTACGGCTTCAACGCCGAAACGGGCGAGTTCGTCGACGACATGATCAAAGCGGGCATCGTCGACCCCGCCAAGGTCACGCGCACCGCGCTGCAAAACGCGGCCTCGATCGGCTCCTTGCTGCTGACCACCGAAGCCGTGATTGCCGACCAGCCTGAGAAGGACAAAGGCGGCGCTGGCGCTCCCGGTATGGGCGGCGACATGGGCGGCATGGGCGGCATGGGCGGGATGGATTTCTAAACGCCTAAATTTGTCAAGTTTGAAGAGCGGCCTCCGGGTCGCTCTTTTTTGTTGGGTAACGTTTGGCTCGAGCCAAACGTCTAAAGTAGTGTAGCGTCATTCCCGAAGCCTTTTTTCACCGTTCTCGCAAGGGAGTACGGTTACAAGAGCGTCCGCGTCAAGATTGACGCGGACGACTTTTCAACTTCTTCTGTACGAAAAAATCCCTTGTTCAGGGGAAGAACTGCATAAAAATATGGCGGCTTTGCTCGAGTGCCGAGTTGGGCGACATGTTCATGAGCCCTTTTAGAAGCTTACGCTCACCACGCCGTTTGTTAGCGTAATCGTTTCGCCGCTGTTAAGCACGCTGCCGCCCCCCAACGCTGCCCCCAAGTAATAACTGGGATTGGCAACAAGGTCGGCCAACTCGCCGCCGTAGTCGCGCCCGCCGATTTCGATGGGTTTTGACTCGTTGGGCTCGAGCGTGATCGCGTCCGACAGCACCGTGTCGCCCGCGTCCGCCGTCGTGCAAAAGGTGTCGCTGCCTTCTTCGCCCACGGGCGCGACGACGCGACCGTACACGCGGAAGGTGACGGGGCCGGGGGAACCGATAAGCGCGTCCGCTTCGTAAACCGCGTCTGCCTTATAAGTGGCGCGGCGAAAGTTCGCGGGCGCACTTTCGTCGCTCCTGACGTAACACACATCCCCGCCGCTGCTCTGCGCGGGCAAAACAACGTCTTGGATGTTGATGCGTATGGGCGCAAACGAACAGGCGGTAACGAGGAGCAAAAGCGCGAAAGGGAAGAGGCGTTTCATGCCTCACCATAACAAGACCCCCGGCGGAAAGGCCGGGGGTTTTTCATAGCTCTAATGCTCGTGAGGTTTAGGCTTGCGCGGACGGTGAAGCGCCGGTCACGTCGTCGCTGGGGGGCGGCACAAAGTCGCTCGCCGCGGCTTCCTCCAACATGATGTTCAAGACCTCGGTAAAGTTCTTGACCGTCGTGACGGTAAGTTCGTCCATGATGGCGTCGGGCACGTCCTCCAGATTGGCCTCGTTGGCGTCGGGGATGATGACGTGCTGGATGCCCGCCTGGTGCGCCGCCAGAAGCTTCTCTTTTACTCCGCCGATGGGTAAGACGCGCCCGCGCAGGGTAATCTCGCCCGTCATGGCGATGTCGCCGCGGACCGGGCGGCCTGTGAGGGCCGAGACCACCGCGGTCGCCATTGCGATGCCCGCCGAGGGGCCGTCTTTGGGGGTGGCACCCTCGAGCACGTGAATATGCAGGTCGCGGTTCTCGTAAAAGTCTTCGGGAATATTGAAGTGCGCGCTGTGCTTACGCAAGTAGGCAATCCCCGCCTGCGCGGACTCCTTCATCACGTCGCCCAACTGACCCGTGAGCGAGAGTTTGCCCTTACCGGGCACCGCCACCGCTTCGATATCGAGCGTAACGCCGCCAATCGAGGTCCACGCGAGGCCGTGCGAGAGACCCACCTGCGGCTCCTTCTCGGCTTTGTCGTCGCGGAACGGGGGCACACCCAAGAGGTCACGAATCGCGCGCTCGTCCAGCGTACGCACGCCCTCCCAAGGCGTGTCGAGGTATTCCTTGGCCGACTTGCGCGCGAGCTTGGCGATGGTGCGGTCTAGGTTACGCACGCCCGCCTCGCGGGTGTACTCGGTGATAATCTTACGCAGCGCCTCGTCAGAAACTTTGAGCTTATCCTTGAGCCCGTGGTCCTTGAGCTGGCGCGGCAGGCGGTAACGCTTGGCGATTTCGACCTTCTCGTCCAGCGTGTAGCCCGAAATCTGGATGACTTCCATGCGGTCCAAGAGGGGCCGCGGAATCGTCTGGAGCGTGTTGGCGGTTGTAATGAACATCACCTTGGAGAGGTCGTAAGGGACTTCCAGGTAATGGTCCGCAAAGGTATTGTTCTGCTCGGGGTCCAGAACTTCTAGAAGCGCCGAGGAAGGGTCGCCGCGAAAGTCGGCGGTCATCTTGTCGATTTCGTCGAGCAAGAACACTGGATTGACCTTGCCCGCGGTGCGCATCCCCTGAATAATGCGACCCGGCAGAGAACCGATGTAGGTGCGACGGTGACCGCGGATTTCGGCCTCGTCACGAACGCCGCCCAGGCTCATGCGGACAAACTCGCGGTTGAGGCTTCTCGCAATGGACTTGCCCAAGCTCGTCTTACCGACGCCGGGCGGGCCGACGAGGCAGAGGATGGGGGCTTTGTAGTCTGCGCCTTCGATGTCTTTGGTGAGCTGACGCACCGCTAAGAACTCCAAAATTCGCTCTTTGGGTTCTTCCAACGCGTAGTGGTCCTCATCGAGAATCGTCTCGGTGTGTGCGACGTCCAGATGCTCCTCATCCATCTCGGACCAGGGAAGTTCTAGCATGACGTCGAGGTAAGTACGAACTACGGTCGCCTCGGGTGAGCCGCCGGGCATTTTTTCCAGACGGTCAATCTCTTTGAGCGCGCGCTTCTTGGCCTCTTCGGGCATATTCTTTTCGTCGACCTTGTTGCGCAGCTCTTCGGTTTCGGCCACACCTTCTTCGCCGCCCAACTCTTTTTGGATGGCCTTCATCTGCTCGCGCAGGTAGTATTCGCGCTGGTTCGAGTCCATCTGCTGCTTGACTCGAGCCGAGATTTGCTTCTCTGTGTCGAAGCGCTCCAAGTCGCGTGACAAGAAGCCGTAGGCGAGTTCCAAACGCTTGACCGCGTCCGTTTCTTCCAGGGCGGCTTGCTTGTCCTCAACCGACCAGGTGCTGTATTTGGCGACCATGTCGGCCAACGCGCCCGCGTCTTTGAGGCCGCGCAGGTTCTCTAGGTGAAACGAATCCAAGCGCAGATTTTTGTTCTGCTGGGTGTACTGGGCGAAAGCGGTTTTGGTCTGCTCGAGCAGTGCCTTGGTGCGCTCACTCTCGCCCGCGTTCGTCTCGGGCAGCGTGCGGACGTTCGCGCGTAAAGAGCCGCCGGGCACATACGAGGTGACTTGCGCCCGCTCACGGCCCTCGACAAGCACTTGCAGCGTATCGTCGGGCAGACGGATGACTTGCTTAACGACGCCCAAGGTCCCGACATCGTATAAGTCTTCGCCGGTGGGGTCGTCAATGCGGGGTTCGCGCTGAGTGAGGAGGAGCACGCGGTTGTCCGCGGCCTGCGCTTCTTCAAGCGCACGTTTCGATTTCGGGCGACCCACGTCCACGTTTTCAAGTGTCCGGGGCAGCACGACTTGCGTTCGGAGTGCGATTACTGGCAGTTCCCAATCCATAGTCCTAAGTAAACTGCAAAAGGGGCTCCTCCACCGTAAGGTGGCTGACGGGAGGCGGGAGGATGTCGGGGGATGGGGAGTAGAGGTTTTAGGGGGCGCGCAAAAGCGTGTGGAGCAGGGGAACGACGGCGCTCGAGCCCGCCACCCTATAAACACTCTCGAGCGGGATGTGAAGTTCTTCCGCAAGAAAGTTCACGACGCGCTTCCAACGTTCACCGACGGTGAGAAGCGGTTTTGGAACCGTATCCGAAAAAGGCGCGACCACGGCTAAGTTCCAGGCCACCATGATTTCGGTCAGCGTGCCAATCGCGCCAGGTAGCGCGACCGCCGCCGCTGAGAGGTCGGTAATTTGGTGAATGCGCTCCACCAGACTCTCCGCCGCAACCTCTCGAGCCACGTACGAATTAATCCCCGCGCGTTTGGGAAACACCCTGGGCGCGCTCACCCCGATGACGTCATGCTTACCCCCGGCCTCCGCGTAACCTTTGCTCACCGCCTCCATAAGGCCACCGTAACCGCCCGTCGCCAGCGCGAAGCCAGCCTCAGCGAGCGCGGCTCCCAGGGTCTCAGCCTCCCGCCACTCGAGGCTGCCCGGTTCCGCTGTAGACGCGCCAAAAACGGCGATGACCTTGGGAGTGACGATTTTAGGTTCAGACATGAGTAGCCTTCTTGTTGAGTTCGTAATTTGTCTTGATACGCTCGAGCCTCGCCACATCTGAACTCATCTCGAGTTCTTTCGCAAATGCCAGAGCGTCTTCTACCTCTTTGTTGGGCCGAAGCTCGAGCCTCGCCACCCACGCCCGCAGCCGGAGCGGCGCGTGGGGCGCGGCCTGCGCTTCTCGTTCAGCGCGTTCTAACACAGCGGCGTCCTCACTCGCCACACCCAGGGCGAGGAGGGCTCGAGCCGCGCCCACGGCGTCGTTCGCGCGCTCTGCGCGTTCCAAGGCCCGCCGCGCTACCTCCTGCCCCTTGGCCGGATAGCCCCAGACCGCGTGAGCGTGGCCCAAACCTGCCAGAGGCGAGACGGTGAGACGTTCGTCGCTCGAGAACTCGGTTAACCCCAACGCCCGGCCAAAAAGCTCCGCTGCCGCCTGCCCCTTACCCTGGTCCAGCACCCCCTCGCCCTGAGCACACAGAACCGCCGCGGCGAGCGCGCCGTCGCCGGTGGCCTTGGCACGCGCCCAGGCGCGCTCGAGATATCCTTGAGCCTCCTCGTACCTGCCCAAGTAGCGTAGCGCGTTGCCGAGTTGCAACGCGCCGTAGGCGTCGTCAGGTTCGAAAGCTCCCAGCGTGTCCACCGCCTCCCTAAGCTCGCCCAGCCGGATACGCGCCGCTCCCACACGCACGAGCAAGCGTGCGTGTTCGTCGGCTGAAGCCCTGAAAAGTGCCCGCTCGAGCCACAACAGCGCCTCACGCAGCCTCCCCGCCTCCCAAAACGCGCCCGCCACCTCGGCAAACAATTCGGGATGATGTTCGGCCTCCCGGACAATCTCAGCGTAGGGCGTGGCGTGGGCGGCTCGAGCTTCCCTCAGCCGCGCCCGGAGCCTGTCAACATCAGTCACCTCATAAGCATACCTATTTGCTCACAACTAACTACTAATCACCAACCACTAACTACTTAAATTCAAGCTGCACTACGGCAGAAATCGGAAGCGCGCGTTACCTTGCCCCATGAAACACGCTCTTATCATCGGCGCAACCGGGGGCATCGGCTCGGCGCTTAGCGAACGCCTAGAGAGTTACACCATGACCCTCGTGGGCCGCGACGGACCCAAGCTTCGCGCGCTCAAGGGACGCGGGGCGGTCGTGCCCACAGACGTCTCGAGCGAGCTCGAGGTGGAGGCGCTGTTCGCGTCGCTGCCGCCTCTCGACCTCCTCGTTTACGCGGCGGGCGCTATCGATCCCGGACCCCTAAGCGCGACGACGGGGGAGAGCTGGCGGAGGGTCGTAGACGCCAACCTGACGGGGCTCTTTTACACCCTCAAGTACGCCGCGGACAAGTTTGAGGACGGTGCGCGCGTTTTCGTCTTGGGTGCGCGGCCCGAACTCGTCACCACGCGCGGGCTGGGCGCTTACGCGGCGAGCAAGGCGGCGACGGCGGCGCTCGTTAGGGTGGCGGCGCTCGAGCTAAAGCGCAAGGCCGCCCTCACCCTGGTGCTGCCCAAGGCGGTGGATACCGCTTTTTGGGAGGGCGTCGGCAAGCCGCCCAAAGACGCACTCTCACCCGGTGAGGTCGCGGAGGCTATGGTTGCGAGTCTTAACGGGAGTCCTGAAGACGAACTGCGGGTGGGTTAGATAAGGCTTCTGCTCGCCGAATTTTAGACGTGCTCGAGTCGCACTCGTAAGATAAAGTGACGTATGACGCAATCACTTCAGCGAAGCCTCGAGCCCCTCTTCCGCGAAGCCACATGCGCGGACTTACCGGCGGTGCAGGCGGTGGCGCGCGCGGCCTGGCATGACACCTACCGCACTATCTTAAGCGAGGGTGCCATCGACGCGTTCTTGAAGCAGGCGTATAGCGAAGGGTCGCTCGAGCGCACATGCGAAGAGGGCGGGCTGTGGGTGCTCGAGGTGGCCGGGCGGGTGCTCGGCTACGTGCGGCTTAGGGAGCGCGGCAAGGTGGGGTATCTGAACGCGATTTACCTATTACCCGAGGCGCAGGGTAGGGGATACGGGCGGCGTCTGTGGGAGGGGGCCGAGAGCTGGTTTCGCGCGCGCAGCCTTCGGGACGTGCGCCTTACCGTGGCCGCAGACAATCACAAGGCGCGCGGTTTTTACGAGCACCTGGGTTTTCGTGAGACGAGGCGCATCCGGGGCGAGCTGTTTGGGGAGGTTTTGGAGGAGCTCGAGTGCGCACTCACACTCTCCCCCGAAAACCCTGCTTCTCAATTCAATGCTGAATTCCAGAGAAAAAGCCCGACCTGAGCCGGACTTCGTCGTTAAAGCTTTGACTGAGTTGAAGCTAGCTAACCATCGCCTCTTTATTCACCGTGCTCTCCGCAATTTGCGTAAGCTTCTTGTCAGTCGCGCCCTCTTCATCGAGCGTCTCTTGAAGGAGCTTTTCGGCGTCGGAGTGACCCAGACGCTTCGCGTAGGTCCGCGTGGAGCCGTAACCCGCAATCTCATAATGCTCGATGCGCTGCGCGGACGCGATGAGCGCGACGTCTAGAGCGTCACTGGGCTCATTCTCGGAAAGCAAATCCTGCGCCTCTTTGATAAGCCCCTCCATTGCCTTGCACTTGACACCGCGGAGGTTGATGCTCGCCATTTGACCGATTTGCTCCAAACGGTCGCGTTGGTTCTTTGTTTCCTGCAAGTGCTGCTGAAAAGCGCTCTTGAGTTCTTGCGAGGAGGCCGCCTCAGCCATCTTGGGTAGCGCCTGGGAGAGTTGGTCCTCAGCGCTGTAGAGGTCTTTAAGCTGTTCTTCGAAAACGTCTTGTAAAGATGTAAGTTTCATAATCTACCCCTTTTCAACCCCACTTTAGGAATGAAGGAGCCAAAAAACAGTGAGACGCGCCCAAATTCATCCAAAAACCTCTATGGGATGTATCAAATTTCACACTCGAGATTCATGCCTGAGACCAGCGCAGCGCGTTGTGCTCCAGGGTGAGCGTGACCCGTCCCTGTTCGCGCAGACGGCTCAAGTAAGCCATGACTGTGCAGAGGTTGAGGGTGTAGCGCGGCAGGTCGGTCATGACGACGCCCAGCGCGTCGCACGTTTGGGTGAGCACCGTGGCTGTGTCTACACCCGTTGCAGCCTCGGCAACGGCGTTCGCGGCTCGTTCAAACGCGGCTAGGTTAGCCTCGACAAGTCCCGCCACATCCTCGGTGGGGTCGCCGTGACCGGGTAGGGCAACCCTTGCCCCCAGGTCTCCCACCCGCGCCGCGCTCTCCCTCTGCCGCCCGATATTCTGCCCGAAAGGTAGCGGGTACTTGTCCAGCACGCTCTCGCCAAAAACCGCGTCCGCCGCCAGCAACATGTCGCCCACACCCACCGAATAATGGGTATGCGCGTGGCCGGAGGTGTCAAAAATCTCCAGGGTGAGGCCGTAAAGCTCGAGCCGCCCCGGACTCAGCAGCGCGTCCACCGGCGACGGCTTGGCGAGCAGCCATTTAGACAGCATCTCTTGGGGAGGCTGCGCGCCGTTAAAGAGGTAGACGGGCTCGAGCAGCGGGCTCCGCATGATGCTCGCCTCGAAGGGCGGCGCGTACACGGGCAGCCCGAAGTTTCTCACCAAATACTCGTTGCCGCCGTAGTGGTCCGCGTGCGAATGCGTATTGAGAATGGCGACGGGTTTGACAAGGAGCGCGTCACAGGCCTTTTTAATGCGCCGTCCGTGGTCTTTATCGCCGCCCGTGTCGACTAACAAAGCTTCTTTGTCATCATTGACCACCACCGCCGCGTTGACGCCGCCGGGAAGGTAGTAGATGTTACTGCTCAACTCTTGTAAATCCGCCATAACCTCAGCTTAGCAGCGATCTAATCACTAGTCACTCGCCCTTTGCAACCTGGCGATAAAAAATCCGTCTAAGCCATCCAGCGGCAACACGTATGAACCCTCGGGCGTGTTGGCGGCGGGCAGCTCGAGCAAAAAAGGTTCCGCCTCAAAGTCCGGGTGCGCCTCCAAAAACCAGCGCATCATCCCCACGCCCTCGGCGTGGGTGAGCGCGCAGACTGCGTAAAGGAGCGTGCCCCCCGGCGCGGTGAGCGCGGCAGCGGTGTCCAGCAGCGACCGCTGGAGCGTTGAGAGCGCCCCGACGGTTTCAGGAAGGACGCGTGCCCGAATCTCCGGGTTGCCGCGCAGCGTGCCCGTGCCCGTGCAGGGCGCGTCGAGGAGAACTTTGGCGGCGGGGGGC
Source organism: Trueperaceae bacterium (assembly GCA_965214405.1). Lineage (GTDB taxonomy): Bacteria > Deinococcota > Deinococci > Deinococcales > Trueperaceae > CBDCCT01. The sequence goes on along the minus strand of OZ243956.1, from coordinate 1,845,563 downwards.
ACGTCCGGCAGCGTGGTGAGGTCGTGAATCATGCCCTCAGCGGTGAGGTTTAGCCGCTCTAGGTTACGCGCGGCGCGTTCTAACTTTTCCCCGTACAGCTCGATACTCAGGGGCCGCGCGCCCGCCGCCGCGAGTTGCGCCGCCTTGACGCCGCTCCCGCTGGCTAGGTCGAGGACGCGCTCGCCCGGCTCGGGCTCCAGCAGTCTTACCGGCAGCGTCGAAGCCGGGTTCTGCGGTTGCACCCAACCGCGCTTGAACGCTTCCAACTCTCCCAGCGGCTTGGCGGGCCGCACCGCCAGCGTGTCCTGTATAGGCCCCAGCCGCACCTCGCAGCCCTCTCCTAAGAGGCTATGCGACGCCTGCGGGTGGTACGAGAGCAGCCAGAGCGGTTCGGGTTCGTTGAGCGCCGCGCCGACCTCGGCGGCCCTGGCTTCCCCAAAAAGCCCCCGCCACTCCTTCAAAAGCCATTCCGGCAAGCTCAATCGCTCGGCTTCGCTGAGGGCGTCAGGCACCACCACCCGCCGCAGCACCGCGTTGGCGAGTCCGGCGAGCTTCTTATGCGTTCCCTTGACCACCTCCACCCACTCGTGAACCGCGGCGTGGCGGGGCGTGCCGCGTAGGAGAACGTCATATGCGCCCAGCCGGAGCGTGTCCAGAACCTCCGGGGGGAGTTTGTCGGGGCGTTTTAGGAGGGGGCGCAAGCAGGCGTCTAAAAGGATTTCGTAGCGCAGCGCGCCGTATATGAGGTCGGTGACAAAGGCGCGGTCTTGTCCCGTTAGGTCGCTCCGGTTTAACGCGCCACTCAGTGCCGGAGCAGAAAAAGCGCCGCGGTGAACGCGGCGCAGAACGTCTAGAGCAGTTTTTCGGGCCTGGCTGATGGCGTCTCGAGCGTTAGTCGCGGCTCAGGCCAATGAAGTAAAGAAGGTAAGCAATCGAGGTCGCGGCGGCGGCCACATAGGTCATCGCGGCGGCGGTCAAGACTTTGCGCGCCCCGCCCGAATCCGCCGAGGTCGCCAGCTCGAGCTTGTTGAGTTGCACCAGCGCGCGGCGGCTCGCGTCGAACTCGACGGGCAGCGTGACGAGTTGAAAGAGCACGGCGGCGGCGAAGAGGGCGATGCCGATGTTGAGCATCAGCGCGCCCGCCGAACTGGCTATCCCGATAATCACGCCAAAAATCGCCAGCATCGGGCCGAACTGCGAGCCGAGGTTGGCAACCGGCAGAATAGCCGTCCTGATTTTCAAGGGCGCGTAGGCCTTGGCGTGTTGGATGGCGTGCCCGACCTCGTGCGCGGCCACGGCCATGCCCGACACGTTGGCGTGACCGTAGTTGCCTTCGGACAGCCTCACCGTCTTGGTGCGCGGGTCGTAGTGGTCCGAGAGCATTCCTTTGACCGCCTCGACCTTAACGTCGTGGATGCCGTTGGCCTCGAGGATCGCCCGCGCCGTTTCCGCCCCGGTTAGCCCCGAGGTGTTGCGGACTTTCATCCACTTGTTGTAGGTGCCCTTGAGCCAGCTCTGAATCGCCATGCTGGCGACAAAAGCGATGATGCCGATAAAGTAGTACCCGTAGATTCCCATATTGACTCCTGTAACCTCCGTAGGTGAGTTGATTTAGTTTAACGTACGCGCGGCAGTGCCGATGTTCCGCGCCCACATTCTTCTGTAAGTGTAACGCCGAAGCGGAAGGGTTTACTAAACACTACATCGGAAGCTTCATATCTGACTCAAGTATACTCAGGTTTTATGAGAAATGGTGTTGGGGGGACAACGCGCCTTCTTTATGCGCGCTTTAGAAGTGGGTCATGTGCTAATCATCAACCTCGTTATCGTCCTCGTCACTGTAGTATTCATCGTGGCCCGGCTCGAGCGCCTGGGACCGTACGGTAAAACGCACGGCGGTGCGCTCTTCATTCTGAAGCTCCAGCTTGACAAACGCGGGTTGCGTGGACAAGTCCAACCCGTCTCCCTCGATATAACTCCTGGCAATCGCAATTGCCTTGACAGCCTGGTTGACCGCCTGCGGCCCGATGGCCTGAACCTCAACCTCGCTCTCGCTCCTTAAGAGCGCGGCAATCGCGCCCGCAACCGAGTTGGGCCGGGAACTTCCCGAGACACGTAATGTTTCGATGATGCACCTCCTAAAGCGAAAGCCGCCTGTTGCGTATTTGTAAGGCGTTGATGAAAGGGTCACCGTGCCCGGTCGTGCGCTTTCGCTTTCTTACACACGGGTTGTAGCATACAAGGTATCGGAAAGGAATGTGCGCGGAAAAGAAGAAAGTAAAGGCTCCCCCACAGCTCACTTCTCATACTACTCTTTTGTTGGGGTGAGGGGTGCGAGAAGTAAGATGAGAGAGACGATGAGAAAAAGGGCACCCCCGGCTTGGGCGTCCGGGGGTGGGTGCGGCTAAAGGAGAGAGGCGGGAGTGGGAGAGTGTGATGCAGGGTGCCCGCCTAAAAGAAGCTTAAAGGAGAGGCTGTCACGAGGCGCTTACGCGCGTTTACAAGTTTCTTACACGCTCACGCAAGGGTCTCGAGGTACAGAAAATTTGTTGAGAGGGATAAAAATACAGAATGCCCTTTTGTTACCCTTTTGCATTCCCTAAGCTCGCCCTAATCATTCCGGAAAATACGCTTGCGTAAGTTTCACGGTTTTGGTTGAGAGAATGGCTTAGTGCCTCGAGCCTTATATGTTCAAATTGAAACTTCCCTAAAGCCGCTCGAGCGGGCTCCGCCGCGCCGCTCTTAACGCGGGCAGAAGCGCGAAAAGCACCGCCACCGGCAAGAGGACGAGGCCGCGCCACCAGTCGGCGCGGCTCAAGTCGGGCGTGGACAGCGTGAGGCTGGCGCGCGCCTCGACGATTCGGCTCACCAGGGCGACCCCGAGGTAGGCGGCCACCACGCCCAAAAGGATGCCGATAAAACTCAGTAGCGCGGCCTCGAGCAGCACGCTCCCCGCCACCACGCCCCACGGCACCCCCACCGCCCGCAGGACCGCCAGACTCTTCTGCGCCTGCGCCGCGTTCGCATACGCGTTGAGCGCCACTGTAATGCCGCCCAAGGCCAAGATGATGTTGGCTAAGAGCCCGTACGTCTGCCTGCCCTGCCCGAGTAAGTTGAGCAGGCCGTTGATGACGCCCCCCGGAAACACCGCCTGCACGCCCGGAAGCTCGTCTAAGGTTCCCGCTACCCGGTAGAGCGCGGAAATGTCATCGCTGGCGTAGAGCACCGCCGTGACCTCCCGCGTGTCGTCCTCGCTGGGGGGCGTCGAAGCGAGGGACTCGAGCGGGATGGCATTGGCTTCGCCTGCGGCCTCACCCGCGTGCTCGTGTCCCACCTCCTCAACAACCAGACGGAGCGTTTCCCGCTCCGCCGCGTTGAGCTGGAGAAGGTAATCGCCTGGGTCTAGGTGAAAAACGTGGGCCGAAAAAATGTCCAAGCAACCCTCGATATCGTCTTCCCCGGCCACGAGTTCGGGATTTGCCGCGCCCTTCTCGCCCGAAAGGCCGAGGACGACGCTCTGGTCGGCAAAAAAGGCATAATCCGCCGCTTCCTTGGCCGTGAAGCGCAACCGCCCGCCCCACGCTGCGCCCGCCCCTTGGGAGAGACTTATCTCGTAACGGGTGTGCGTTTCGTCAACTCCAGCCAACGTGCTCAAAGCCGCGTCCTCACGCCCCGCAGCCCGCGCTTCTCCAGAACCGCCCGTCATGTGAAGGCAAGCGTGCTCCGCGTCGACGCTGCCCTCCTCGGGTGAAAACTGTCCGTGCGAGTCCCAAATGGACTCGAGGGCAGTATACACCGCGCGGTCCGAGGGTCCGCCCGTGGGCTTCAGAATGCCGACGACGCGGTAGTCGTCCGCGTGCATAGTGGGCTCGAACGTCTCTATAAACCCGTGCGCCGTTTGAAACGTGTCGCCCAGCCTTAGCCCCAGCTCCCGCGCCACCCCCGCGCCTAAAACCGCCCCGTACGCCCCGGAAAAGACCGCCCCTTGCTCGAGGCTATAGTAGGGCGGCGCTTGCGGCCCGTTGCGCAAATCAAAATAGGCGGGCGTCGTGCCGACGAGCGGATAGCCCTGAAGATTGTCACCAAAACCCAGCGGCACCGCGCGCGCGGTGCGCGGGTCATCCCGCAAAGCGGCGTAAACGCGGTAAGGGATGTTGCCCACGGGCACGTCTTGGTAATAAATCGTGCTCAGCACCGCCTGCGTCTGCGAGCCCTCCGCCGTCACCAGGAGGTCAAAAATCTGCGCCGCCTCGGTCGCGCCTTGCTGAAACGCGCGGAGGCTCAAGGGCACCACGAGCGCCAAACCGACGCCCAAGAGCACCGCGACGACGGTGAGCAGGTTGGCGAAGAGGCGCATTCGCAGGGAGCGGACGAGGACCCAGAGGGTGAGGCGCAGGCGCTTGGGGCCGGTGGCGGGGCGGGGCATAAGCTAAAAAGTAACGTTTCTGTGTCAGTGGGGCGTCAGAAGAGAAGTCAGTAATGGTCGAGCATGAAGGGCGTTTTCTTCACTCGAGGATGCGTGAGTTGTACTGCCAGACTTATGACTCATTACTCAACAAGAGGTACTGCACCAGAAAAATAGGCTTGTTCACCAAGCTCCGTGGAGCTAAAAACAATGCGTACGTGGTTGTAGTCAGGGTACCAAGCCGTTGGGTCTCTGAGTAGTTCACTTATGTCGCTGAGGGTAAGGGGTTCAACAGAATAGTCTTTATAGTCGCTGGTAAACACCCATTTATGGAACTCTATATAACCTTTTACAAAAAACTCTTCAATGACGGATTCAGCCACCCTGTATTTCTCACTCAGAGAGCTACCGGGAAAAATGCCGTTCAATTCCCATACTGCTTCATAGAGCCCGGTGTAATCCTCCATCGCCGAACTGAGCAGTATATATTTGGCTTTCTCAAAGTTAATGGAGAACATAAATCTTCCTCGGCATCTGCTCGTCAAGCAGCAGCTTCATCCGCGCCCGCTACATAAAGACGCGCCAGCTCGAGCAGCCCAAGCGCCTGCTCCCTTTTTACACTTGGGAAGTCATCTAAAAATTCGTTCAAGCTGTCGCCCGCTTCGAGGTAGTCAAATAGCGCCTTTAAGGGCACGCGCGTCCCCATAAAAACAGGTGTTCCCCCAAGGATGTCTGGGTCTCGGTTGATAATTGAACGGCTCACCCTATCCCTCAAATAACAAGGTACCACCAAAGCGCTAGGCAAGCTCGACTGTCTCATCAAACGTTGCTTTCACCGCCGAGTCATGCGTCGACACAATCAGCGCGGCGTCGGCGCGACGCGCCACGTCGCGTAAAAGCTCGAGCGCTCCCTCGCCCCGCGCGCGGTCCAAGTTGGCGGTGGGTTCGTCGGCCAAGAGCACCACGGGGTTCGCCGCCGTCGCTCTGGCAATCGCCACGCGCTGCCGCTCGCCCGTCGAGAGGCGCTTGGGGAGGTGGTTGAGGCGGTGACTGAGCCCCAAGTCGCCCAGCAGGTGACGCGCCCGCCCGTTCGCTTCGCCGATGGGAACCCCCGCGGCGGCGAGCGCCACGACGACGTTTTCCAGGGCGGTGTAGCCGTCGATGAGGTGCAAGTCTTGAAAAACTAGGCCGATGTGCCGAGCGCGAAAGCGTTCCAAGCGTCCTTGCGGCATGGTGGTAAGCACCTCGCCCGCAATCTCAACCTCGCCCTTGGTGGGTCTGAGAAGTCCGGTTAACACGTGAAGCAGCGTCGTCTTGCCCGAACCGCTGGGACCCACCAGCGCGAGTTCTTCCCCCGCCCCAAGCGTCAGGTCGGGCAGCGTGATATGGGCGTCCTCCGCGTAGCGGACCTCTAAACCCCGCGCCCTCACTCTTATACTGGGCTCGTTTTGCTCTTCGGCGCGGCGTTCGGCGCTAACCTGCACGCTCGACCTTGTTGGCCTGGATGCGGATTTTTGAGACGAAGCCCGTGTCGGGGTCTTTGGCCGTGCCGAGTTCTAGGGTGCCCGTCACCTTGAGCGCGCCGAAGATGATGGTGTCGGTGCCGTTTTTGGGCAGTTTGACGTAGACGATGTCGGGCGGCCACTCGGCCTCGGTCTCGCAAAAGGGGCAGACCGCCATCGGGTATTTGGTCAAGACGAAAAAGTCCGCGCCCGGTTTTAGGGGCGGCGCGGCGTAGCCGAGCATGGTGACGGTCTGGCCCAAGGCCGCCTCCAACGCGCTGCTAAACTCTAACGTCGCCGCGTCGGCGTAGAGGTCGCCAAAGGTAAATTGGGGTTGGGCGAGAGAAAGAGAAAACGTTAGGGCCAAGAGTGTGAACAGGCTTTTTAGCATGGGAGTCACCTCGAGCTTTACTATAGAGGAACGGGGCAAGGGTTTGGTCATGGGCACTTCGGGACGGACGACAGCAAAAACCTGAGAGCGCAAAGGCTCCCAGGTTCTAAAGCTACTTCGCCGAGTGGCTACTTCTTAGTTGCTGCCCGCTTGCGAGAGCAGTTCGGCGAGGCGCGTGAGCATGTCCCGCTGGGGGGCGAACTCTAAGCCCTGCGCCACTTCGCTGGTCTGCTGACCGAGCTGAGCCACGAGGCCCGCCGCGTCGCCGCTGCCGCTCTGGAGGGTTCCGGCGAGCGCCTCGAGCGTCGTTACCACCGGCGTCAGGTCGGGGTCGTCCAAGCTAATCAGGCGCTGCTTCCAGCCCTCGATGTTGGCAATCGCGGCTTCCACGGGGATGTTGACTAGGCCGCCCTCGAGCACCGCAATCGTTCCCTCGACGTTCGGTTCGACGGCGGTCGAGTCGCCCGAGGGCGCGTCAATCGCTTCGCCGCCCGTCGTCCCACCGGTCATGTCACCGCCCGTCATATCACCGCCGGTCATGCCGCCGCCGGTCGCGCTCGAGAAGGTGTCGCTGATATTTGAAAGGTCGGTCATCCCGCCGCTGATGGTGGGGGCTTCGGTTTGGGGGCTCGAGTCCGCGCCCGCCTGCGCCGCCAAATCGCCGAGCGCGTAGTTCATCACGTGAAAGAGGTAATTTTGTTCGGCGGTGCCGCGCACCAAGTACGCGCGCGGGCCAATCGCGTAGGCCGCGATGTCTGTGCCGTCGTGCGTCTCGCTGCTAAGCGGGATGGCCGCTTGCTGGAAGAAATCCTTGGCCTCGGTGTCGACACCCGTTAGATCGGGACGCTCGCCGATAAACGCGCCGGGGCCGTTGAGGTAGCCGAGCGTGGTGTAGGGTTTCTCGTCCGCCGCGAGGGTGAGTTCGTCGACAGGCAAGCCCTGGTCGTCGAGTCCCTTGACAAGACCCAAAATTGGGTTGCCGCGCTGCGGATAGCCCGCCATGTCCATCGTGTGCGCGTGGTCGGCGGTCACGATGATGAGCGTGTCGTCTAAATTTACCTTGTCGAGCGCGGTCTGGACCGCGTTGCCAAACTCGATGTTGTCGGTGAGCGTGCGAAAAGCGTTGGTGCCGTGCGAGGCGTGGTCCACGCGGCCCGACTCGACTTGAAGAATGTAACCCTGTTCGTTTTGAGACAAGATGTCGATGGCTTTTGAGACCATCTCGCTCAAAGAAGGCTCGCCGCCCACGTCTTCGGCGCGGTCCGCTTCGTATTCCATATGCGACGCGTTAAAGAGGCCCAGCACCGGACCCGTTGTGGCGGGGTCAATCGCGTCGAACCCCTCCTGATTCCAGATGTAGACCGCGCCGTCGCGCCCGTCCACCCACGCCTGGGTGAGGTCGCGCTCGTCGGTGCGGCTGCCCGTTCCCTCCGCGTCTTCGGGGTCGGTGGCCGTCTCGGGTAAAAAGTGGCGGCGACCGCCCCCCAGCGCGACGTCTAAACCGTCGCCATAAGGAAACTCGATAAGCTGCCGGGCGATGTCAACGCACTCGAGCCCCGACGTGTCGATGCCGTAGACTTCAGAAGCCAATTGCAGCGCCGCGTTATACACCTGGGCCGATTCGGAGAGGGCGCTGTCGTCCTCCCAATTGCGGTCGGCGGAGTGCGCGTAGTTCGCGGCGGGCGTCGCGTGGGTGATGCGCGCCGTGCTCACCGTGCCCGTCGCCATGCCCGCGGTTTCGGCAAGCTCGAAAAGCGTGGTGAGGCGGTTCGCCTGCGCCGAGATGCAGTCGCCGCGCAGCGTGTCCGGGCCAACGCTCAGCACGCCCTGCTTGGTCTTGATGCCCGTGCTCCAGGCGGTCGCGGTCCCCGCCGAATCAGCCACCTGCGCGTTGGTGTTGTAGGTCTTGATAAGCGCGACGTTCGGGAAAGTGTCGTAAGGCAGGATGTTCTCTTCGCCCTGCATCCCCTTGATTTGCCCCGCCAAAATGCGCGTCGCGGTGACCGTCGTGGGACCCGCGCCGTCCGCGATAAAGATGATGATGTTTCTTGCCTCGTTGGTGTTGGGCTGAATCTCCAACATCTGCTGCAAGGTCTGCTGCCCCTGCGCGTAGTAGGGGTCGCTGGTCTGTGACATGGCGGGGCTGCCGCCTGTTGCGCCGCCCGTAATACCGCCCGTTTGAGCGCCGCCCGTTTGGGCCAAGCTGATACCCGCTCCCAGGGTGCAGCTCAGCGCAATGAGACCAAAGCGCCTTATCAATCTTTCCGTCAGCATAGTTTCTCCTCCGAGGTTGAGTGTGCCCGCTCGAGCCTCCCCCGACCGGACCCTATTTGTAAAAAACCTCACGCGCAAGCTAACGTACGAATGTCAAGAGGTTGTAAGTCTTGTGAAGATGTGAAGAGGTTGCTGAGTCGAGCGTAGTTGTTGGCGGGCTCGCGGGCTCGAGCGGCTTGACACCCCGCGCACCCTCTCGTATACTCACGCTTAATGAGCGCCCCTGTTCACACGCCTACGTTTTTTACGTTCGCGCTAGAAGTTCTAATTCTACCTTGCAGGGGTGTCGTCGGCTAGGCTGACAAAGGTTCGTTCACACACCCCGCCAAACCCATTGGCGGGGTTTTTTGTGTGTTAAGCAAAGAATGATGCAAAGAGGCGCGTAAGGAAAGTGGAGGCTACTGTGAAAGGTTCTGAAGTTCTGCTCAAGGCGCTCGAGCGCGAAGGCGTCACCCTGGTGTTCGGTCACCCCGGCGGCGCGATTATGCCCGTTTACGACGCCCTTTATGATTCGCCCATCAAACACATCCTGGTGCGCCACGAGCAGGCCGGGGCGCACGCCGCCGATGCCTACTACCGCGCGAGCGGCAGGCCGGGCGTGGTCTTTGCGACGAGCGGCCCCGGCGCGACAAACCTGGTCACGGGTCTCGCCACTGCCCACATGGACTCCTCGGCCTTGGTGGCAGTCACGGGCAACGTGCCCTCGTCGTTAATTGGCACCGACGCCTTTCAGGAGGCGGACGTGTACGGCATCACCGGGCCGGTGACGAAGCATAATTACCTCGTCAAACACGTAAACGACATCCCGCGCGTCGTCAAAGAAGCCTTTCACATTGCCTCGACAGGCCGACCCGGCCCCGTGCTCATCGACATTCCCAAGGACATTCAGAACGAGACCTTTACGGGCACCTTTGATGTAGAAATCGACCTCCCCGGTTACAAACCCACCGTGACGGGGCACGCGGGGCAGATTAAACGCGCCGCCGAGGCCATCCGCAAGGCGGAGCGGCCCGTGATGATGGTGGGGGGCGGCGGGCAGGTGGCCGCGCAGCAGGTGATGGCCTTTGCTGAGCGGACGGGCGTCCCGATTATCACCACGCTCATGGGCATCGGCGCGTATCCGGCGGGTTTGCCCAACGCGCTGGGGATGCCGGGGATGCACGGCACGGTCACCGCGAACCACGCGATAAGTCACTGCGACCTCATCATCGGCGCGGGGCTGCGCTTCGACGACCGGGTCACGGGCAATGTGCGGCGTTTTGCGCCCGAGGCGACGATTGTTCATATCGACGTTGACCCCGCCGAGATTTCCAAACTCGTGAAAGCGCACGTGCCCGTGGTGGGCGACTTGCGCGACGTGCTGCCGCGGTTGGGGGAGGCGCTCGAGCCCCTCCAACTGGACGACTGGTGGGCGCAGCTCAACGCCTGGAAAACGCGCTACCCCGAACGTTACAAACGCGACAAGCCATTAGTCACCCAAGAGGTCATCGAACTCCTCCGCGACGCCACAAACGGCGACTGCATCGTCACCACCGAAGTCGGCCAGCACCAGATGTTCGCCGCGCGCCTCTTCCCGACCAACAAGCCGCGCACCTGGCTCACCTCGGGGGGCTTAGGGACAATGGGCTTCGGCCTGCCCGCCGCCATCGGCGCGGCCTTTGCGCGACCCGACGAGCAGGTGGTGTGCGTGGCGGGCGACGGCTCGGTGCAGATGAACATTCAGGAGTTGGCGACGATTTACAAGCACCAGCTCCCCATTTTGATAGCGATTTGCAACAACGGTGTTTTGGGCATGGTGCGCCAGTGGCAGGAGATGTTTCACGAGGAGCGTTACAGCGAGGTCTATCTGGCCGACTCCAACCCCGACTTCGCCAAACTCGCGGAGGCCTACGGGATCGACGGCTACAACGTCCACTCCCGCGAGGAGGCGCGCGCGCTCGTCCCGGAGGTACTGGCGAAGGGCAAGCCCGCGGTGATGAATTTCTTTGTCTACGAAGCCGACAAAGTGTTCCCGATGATCCCGGCGGGCGCGGGCGTGGACCAGATGATGATCGGCGACCAGGAGCCCGAGGCCGATTATGATGCAGTTATCTACGGCGAAGTGCAGAGTGACAAGGAACCCGCGTGAGCGGTATGCACACCGGGTCCAAAAATAACGGCCATAAACACGTCGTGAGCGTGACTGTCCGCGACCAACCGGGCGTGTTGGTGCGAATTGCGGGGCTCTTCGCACGGCGTGGCTTTAACATTGAATCGCTGTCGGTGGCGCAGTCGGAAATGCCCGGCATCTCGAGAACCACCTTCGTCGTCTCGGGGGAAGACAGGACGCTCGAGCAGGTCCAAAAACAACTCCAGAAGCTCGTAGACGTGATTAAAGTGATTGACCACAGTGAAGCCGCCTTTGTAGACCGCGAGTTGATGCTTCTCAAAGTGGCGGTAAGCTCCCCCGACGACCGCGTCGAAATCCGCCAAATCGCCCAGGACTTCCGCGCCCGCATCGTGGACGTTCACAGAGGCGCGCTCGTGTTCGAGGTCACGGGCGACGAGGGCAAGATGAACGCCTTTGTCGAGCAGATGCGCCCCTTCGGCATCATCGAACTCATCCGCACGGGCCGTGTGGCGCTCACGAGGAGCGCGGTGGACGCGAAGGTGAGGAAGCCGGTAACGGTCAAGGTAGCGTAAGCGTTTTACCGATACATTTTCTCTTCATTCTCAATTCTTCCAAGGAGACACCCTTTACATGGCAAACATCTATTACGACAGCGACGCGAACTTAGAACATTTGCAAGGCAAGACGATTGCGGTCATCGGCTACGGCTCGCAGGGGCACGCGCACGCGCTTAACGCTAAAGAATCCGGTATGGACGTGGTGGTGGGGTTGCGGAAGGGCTCCTCGAGTTGGGCCGAAGCCGAAGAAGCGGGCCTCAAAGTCACGGAAGTTCCCGACGCCGCCAAGGCGGGTGACCTGGTGATGATTCTCCTGCCCGACGAGGTGCAAGGGCAAGTGTACCGGGAGCAGATTGCGCCGAATTTGGAGCCCGGCAATGCGCTCCTCTTCGCCCACGGCTTCAACATCCACTTCGGCCAGATTGCGCCCTCTAGTAACGTAGACGTGTTCATGGTCGCGCCCAAGGGTCCCGGTCACCTGGTTCGCCGCGTCTACACCGAGGGCGGCGGCGTGCCCTGTTTGATGGCGATTTATCAAGACGCCACGGGCACGGCCAAGCAAACCGCGCTCGCCTACGCCAAGGCGATTGGTGGGGCGCGGGCGGGGGTCTTAGAGACCACCTTCAAAGAGGAGACCGAGACCGACCTCTTCGGCGAACAGGCGGTCCTCTGCGGCGGCGTAACCGCGCTCATGCAGGCGGGTTTTGAGACGCTGGTAGACGCTGGTTACGACCCCGAAATCGCCTATTTTGAATGCCTCCACGAGATGAAGTTGATTGTGGATTTAATTTATGAGGGCGGGCTCGAGCGGATGCGCTACTCCATTTCCAATACCGCCGAATACGGCGACTACCGCGCGGGGCCGCGCATCATCACCGACGAGACGAAGGCTGAGATGAAGCGCCTGCTCTCGGAAATCCAGTCGGGCGAGTTTGCCAAAGACTTTTTGACCGAGAACGTGGTGGGCCAGCCGCGGCTCAAGGCGGGGCGCAAGAATACCGACGCACACCAGATTAGCCAGACGGGGCGGAGGTTGCGGAAGATGATGCCGTTCATTTCGGGGAAAAGTTAGTGATTAGTGGGTAGTGGTTAGAGAAAAGCTTTTAGAGACCTTTTAGGAGGCTGGGAGATGAGGCTCGAGCGCCCGCAAAAACACCTCAATCTGAACCGCAGGCTCGGTAACAACCAGCGACTACGTTAGGTTTTGGTTCCTGTGACTGACGGTTAAAAAAGCTCTCTATTCTCCGAAAGGACTCTCTCATGGCTTACATCAAAATTTTTGATACCACCCTCCGCGACGGCGAGCAAGCGCCGGGTATTGCGCTGAACACGCTCCAGAAGCTCGAGATTGCGCACGCCTTGGCGCGTCTCAACGTCGACATCATCGAGGCGGGTTTCCCGATTGCGAGCGACGGCGACTTTGACTGCGTGCGGCAGATTGCGCGTGAGGTTAAGGGGCCGGTCATCTGCGGTTTGGCGCGCACGCACAAGGCGGACATCGAGCGGGCGGCGCAGGCGATTGAACCGGCTGAGAAGGGGCGCATCCATACCTTTACAAGCGCGTCGAAGGTTCACCTCGAGTACATGCTCAAAAAGACCGAGGCGGAGGTGCTGGAGACGTCTGACGAGATGGTGCGCTTTGCCAAGACATTTACCGACGACGTGGAATTTTCCGCGCAAGACTGTATGAGGGCTGACCCCGCGTTCGTTTACCAGCTCGTCCGCACGGCCATCGCAGCGGGCGCGACGACGGTGAATATCCCCGATACGACGGGCTACGGTTCGCCCTTGGAGTATGGCACTTTAATCAAGAACATCTTTGAAAACGTCCCGGAAGCCAAGAACGTCACCATCTCGACCCACTGCCACGACGACTTGGGTTTGGCGGTTGCCAACAGCTTGGCGGCGGTTGAGAACGGCGCGACGCAGATTGAATGCACCATCAACGGCATTGGCGAGCGTGCGGGCAACACCTCGTTAGAAGAGTGTGTGATGGCGCTCTACACGCGGCGCGATTACTACGGGGCGGAAGTCGGCACAAATACGCGCGAGCTTTATTTTGTGTCGCAGCTCGTCTCGAGGCGCACCGGCATGGTGGTGCCGCCCAACAAGGCGATTGTCGGCGACAACGCCTTTGCGCACGAGGCGGGCATCCATCAGGACGGCGTCTTGAAGCACAAAGACACCTACGAAATCATGAACGCCGCCACCGTCGGGCGCGAGGCGGGCGTGTTGGTGATGGGCAAGCACTCGGGCCGCAACGCCTTTCGGCAGCGGCTGACCGAACTCGGCTATACCGATCTGGAGAACGAACAGCTCAACGCGCTCTTCAAGCAGTTCAAGGACTTGGCCGACCTCAAGCAGCGGATTACCAACGACGACATCCGCGCGCTTATCGACGCGGAGACGACGCGGATTGACGAGGTGTATAGGCTCGAGCACGTCCAGTTCCAGTCCGGCACGGGCGGGATGACGCCCTCGGCCTTGGTGCGGCTCAGCACCCCCGAAGGCACGATGGAGGAGACCGCGCTCGGCGACGGCCCGGTGGACGCGAGTTTCAAGGCGCTCAAAAAAATCACGCCGATACCGTTTGTGTTGGAGTCCTACGACCTCAAGGCCATCGGCTCGGGCACCGACGCGCTGGGCGAGGTCTCGATTCGCGTCAACAGCGAGGGGCAAATCGTCCACGGGCGCGCGATTTCGACGGACGTGGTTCACGCGTCGGTGCTGGCGTATGTGGACGTGCTGAATAAGCTCGCGGCGGGCGTGGGGCGGGTGAAGGTGAGTCAGCCCGGCATGGTGACGCCGTGAGAAGATATGGCGGAAGGTAAAACGGGCATCTCAAAAGCTCAGACGCTCGAGAAAATGGGTGAGTTTTGGGATGAACACGACTTCACCGAGTTTGACACGGATGCGCCTGATGTCGTCTTCGACCTCAACCCAAATTTTCGTACCGCGAGTGAGGGGCGAAACAAAAAATGAACACCTACACGGCCATCGTTGAGGAACGTGGGGAGTGGTGGATTGGCTGGGTTGAAGAAGTTTCCGCCGTCAACGCGCAGGAGCGGACTCAAGAAGAGTTGCTAAATAGCCTCAAAGTGGTTCTTGAAGAGGCGCTCGAGTCCAGTCGGTAAGTGCCCGAGATTAGCCGCTCTATTCAACTCCTTCTTCCCCTGGAGTAACTTATGTTTTTGCACGTAGGCAAAGCAATTTATCTTGGTGAGTACCGCGTTTGGCTCGAGTTCAATGACGGCTCGGCGGGCGAAGTCGATTTGTCGGGTGAGTTGGACGGCAAAGTGTTTAGATCTCTCAAAAACAGCGACTATTTCAAAAACTTTTCCTTGCGCGGTTACACCTTGAGTTGGGAAGACGGCGCGGACTTCGCCCCCGAGTTCTTGCAAGAGTTGATGGTGACGCAAGGCAAGGTGGCGAGCTGCACATGAGTATTGAAATCTATGACACCCACAAATTTTTATGAGGCTAATGTCACGCTGATGGCGAGAGACAAGTTTCACGACACTGTAAAAGAAGCGCTTATCAAGGATGGTTGGGAAATAACCCACGACCCGTACAGGCTGATAATCCCTGAATTCAATCCGTTGCAGATTGACTTAGGGGCGGAAAAGGTGCTGGCGGCGCAGAAAGAGAAGCAGCGGATTGCTGTGGAGGTCAAAAGCTTTATCAGCCCATCGTTCCTGCACGATTTTTACGGAGCCCTCGGGCAGTTTGTCGCCTATAGGACGGCGTTGGCGCTCGAGGACCCCGAGCGCGTTCTCTATTTAGCGGTGCCGAGCGGGGTTTACAACAGTTTCTTCGACCGCAGCTTGACGCAGACCATCGTGAAAACGGAAAGGCTCAACCTGATCGTTTATCATATCGAGCGAAAGGAAATCGTGTCATGGCAGAGCTAGAAAACTATCGTCAGCTTGTCAAGCAGGTGTTGACCGAGCAGTTGGAACACACCAAAGCGGTCAAGCCACTTGACTACCAACTCGTTTTCGATGAGGTGCGCGACCATTATCATCTTGTACAGGTCGGTTGGATTGGCGACAAGCGTTATTGCGGAAGCTTGATTCACATAGACTTAATTGGCGAGCAGGTTTGGATTCAGTACGACGGAACGGAGCACGGTGTTGCTAACGATTTGGTGGCGCTGGGCGTTCCAAAAGCGGCTATCGTGCTTGCCTATTACGAACCCGCTCACCGGGCGTTTACAGAGTTTGCAACGGGTGAATGGAGCGTTGAATCTGTTTAGCCTTGTTTTTGAACCCGTTACGTTTAGACCCAGGGGTTGAGCACATTGAAGACCATCGAAATCTACGACACCACCCTCCGCGACGGCACCCAGGGCCAAGACTTCACCCTAATGAGCGAGGACAAAGTCGCCATCGCCAAGCGTCTGGACGCGTTCGGCGTGGACTTTATCGAGGGCGGCTGGCCGGGCTCGAACCCCAAAGACGTTAAGTTTTTCGAACTGATGAAAGGCGTGCCTCTGGCGCACGCGCGGCTCGCCGCCTTTGGCTCGACGCGGCACAAGAACAGCGCGGTCGAAGAGGACGCCAACCTCCGGGCGCTCCTCGAGGCCGAGACGCCCGTGGTGACGCTCGTCGCCAAATCGTGGGATTTTCACGTGCTCGAGGCGTTGGGGGCGACGTTGGCGCAGAACTTAGAGATGATTGAAGACTCCGTGCGTTATCTTAAACAGCAGGGGAAAATGGTCATTCACGACGCCGAGCACTTTTTCGACGGCTACCGGGCGAATCCGGTTTACGCGTTGTCGACCCTCGAGGCCGCGGTCAAGGGCGGGGCGGACAGGCTCGTTCTTTGCGACACCAACGGCGGCTCATTGCCTGACGTCGTCGCTGAACGTGTGGCGGAGGTTTGTGAGCGCTTCGGCGTGCCCGTCGGGGTGCACATGCACAATGACAGCGAACTGGCGGTAGCGAATTCGCTCGCGGGTGTACGGGTGGGGGCGACGCACGTGCAGGGAACGGTGAACGGCTACGGGGAGCGGTGTGGTAACGCGAACTTAGTCAGCATCCTCCCCAACCTGGTGCTCAAACTGGGCCTCGAGCAGCCCCAAGACCTGAGCGGCCTACGCGAGCTGTCGCGCTATGTGGACGAGCGGGCCAACTTGCAGCCGAACCTGCGCGCCGCGTTCGTGGGCGATACCGCCTTCGCGCACAAGGGCGGCATCCACGTGTCGGCGGTCAATAAGGACCCCAAGACGTACGAACACATCGACCCCTCGAGCGTCGGCAACCAGCGCCGCGTGCTCCTGTCGGACCTTTCAGGGCGCGCCAACTTACTCGCCAAGGCGGGCGAGTTTGGCGAGGTGGTCCATACGAAAGACCCGGCGGTGCGGGAGGTGCTGGAGAGGCTTAAAGAGCTCGAGAACCGCGGTTACGCTTTCGAGGGAGCCGAGGCGAGTTTCAGGCTTATGAATAGGCGGGTGCGCGGCGCGGCTCAGCCTTATTTTGTGCTGCACGGCTACCGCGTCTATATCGACAAACGCGACACGGACAGTGAACCTGTGTGCGAAGCGACCATCAAGGTCGAGGTGGGAGGGCGCTTGGAACATACCGCCGCCACCGGCGACGGACCCGTGAACGCGCTCGACGCGGCGCTCCTCAAGGCGCTGGGGCGTTTTTATCCGAGTTTGGAAACGCTCAAGCTGACCGATTACAAGGTGCGCGTGCTTTCAGGACCCGAAACGGGCACCGCCAGCGTGGTGCGGGTGCTCGTCGAGGTGACCGACGGGCGCGACACCTGGGGCACGGTGGGCGCGAGCACCAACATCATCGACGCGTCGTATGAAGCGCTGATTGACGCGCTCGAATACAAGCTCGTCAAGGACGAGGTGGTGCCGCAGGTGGCGCGGGCGGTGATGGGCTCGAGCTGACCTACCTGCCAACCGCATACAGTTTTGCATATCTATACGCCTTCTTCGCCTATGGGTTGAAGGTCTTTGGGCATAAAGACAAACGTTAGAAAACTCCAACGACGCTTTTCCCGAAGAAGGAAAAGTTGTCATAGGCGTTGTTAAGCGGACCCTCTAAAATTGACATGGTGCCGCTGGAGACGCTATACTGAGCGTCACGGTTGACGCTTTGGCGAGACCGTCCCGTTAAAGATTGCGATGCGCTGTATGCTCTTGCGGTAGCACACCAGGGTAGTCAGGTGTGGGGGCTTGGGGAGTAACCGCGAAGAGAGCGACGCGCTGTCTTGTTTCCTCCAAACGCGTGCGAGAGAGGGTCCACACCATGAACGATGAGAGAACGAGTGAGCAGGCTGGGGTAAAAACTCAGACAAGAGTCGACACGAAACGTGCCGTGAGATATTCCGACGTTGGAACGCTCGCCTGGCCCGAAGAGCGCGACGCCTGCGGGGTGGGTTTTGTCGCCGACATTCGGGGGCGCAAGAGCCACAAGACGCTTCAACGTGCGCTCACCGCACTGCAAAACCTCTCGCACCGCGGGGCGGTGAGCGCGGACGGCCTCACGGGGGACGGGGCGGGGGTGCTTACGGGGATACCGCATGGGCTTTTTCGGCATGAGCTGGCGGCGCGGGGGGTGACGTTGGAGCGCGATGAGGACCTGGGCGTCGGCGTCTTTTTTGTGTCCAATGAGGCCCCGGTCGAAAGGATGTACGCGCTTATTGATGAGGCGATTACGAGGTCGGCGCTCGAGGTCCTGGGCTGGCGCGACGTGCCCATCAACGACGACGCCCTTGGCGAGGAGGCGCGGCGGCGGCGGCCCATCCTGCGGCACGTGCTCTTAAAGCGTCCGGCGGGGTTGGACGGTGACGCGTTTGAAAGGCTTCTCTACCTCACCCGCAAGCGCATTGAGAACGCGTTGTGGGACGCCGACCTGGGCCGCTTTTACATTCCTTCTTTCTCGCACCGTACGCTTTCCTACAAGGGACTGATGGTCGCGCCGCAGTTGTCAGCCTTTTACCTCGACTTGGCCGACCCGGTTTATGAAACGTCCATCGCCGTGTTCCACCAGCGCTACAGCACCAACACGATGCCGCGCTGGTCGTTGGCGCAGCCCTTTCGGTTTCTGGCCCACAACGGCGAAATCAACACGCTCCAGGGCAACGTCAACTTTATGCGGGGGCGCGAGCCGGTGCTCTCGAGCCCAGTCTGGGGTGACGCGCTGCAAGAGATTTTGCCCGTCATCGAACCAGGCGGCTCCGACTCGGCGGCGCTCGACAACGCGTTCGAACTTCTCGTCTTGTCGGGCCGCGACCCCGCGCACGCGCTCATGATGCTCGTGCCCGAGGCTTTCGAGGAGACGGGCGACTTAGACCCCGACCTGCGCGGCTTTTACGACTACCACGCCACGCTGATGGAGCCCTGGGACGGCCCCGCGGCGTTGGCCCTCACCGACGGGCGCGTGGCGGTGGCTGGTTTAGACCGCAACGGGTTGAGGCCTCAGCGCTACTGGATCGGCAAGGACGGTACGGTGGTGGTGGGCTCGGAAGCGGGCATCGTGCCCCTAGAGGAAGAGGTCATCGAGCGCGGGCGGCTCGGTCCCGGCATGATGCTGGCGGTGGACACGGTGGAAGGGCGGCTTTTATATAACGACGAAATCAAGGCGCGCTACGCGGCGCGGCGGCCTTATAGGGAGTGGATGGACACGCGCACGCTGCGGCCTCCCCACTTCGAAAGAGCGCCGGATGTGTGGGAAGCCGAGACGCTTCTGCGCACCCAAAAGATGTTCGGCTACACCTCCGAGGATTACGACCGCATCTTTGAGCCGATGGTCTTTGACAGCGCCGTTCCGGTGGGGTCGATGGGCGACGACACGCCGCTGGCGGTTTTGTCCGAACTTCCGCAGAGCCTCTACCGCTATTTCAAGCAGCGTTTCGCGCAGGTGACGAACCCGCCCATCGATCCGCTGCGCGAGCGGCTGGTGATGTCTTTAGAGACGGTCGTGGGGCCGCGCGGAAGTCTGTTGGAGGAAACTGAAGCCTCCGCCGCGGTGATGAAGTTCGCTGCGCCGCTTATTACGCAGGGGGAGCTGGACTGGTTGGAGGCGCAAGCGCAGTTCAAGGCGCAAACCTTAGAGGTGCGTTTCCCGGTGGCGGCGGGGCCGGAGGGGCTTGAAGGGGCGCTCGAGACCTTGGCCGACACCGCCGAGCGTGCCGTGCGCGCGGGCGCGGGTCTTCTCATCCTGTCCGACCGCGATGTAGATGAGGCGTGGGCACCCCTGCCCATGCTCCTGGCGACCGCGGCGGTTCACCACCGCCTTTTGCACGCGGGGTTGCGGACGCGCGCGGCCATCGTCTGCGACACGGGTGAGCCGCGCGAAGATCATCATTATGCCTGCCTAATCGGTTACGGCGCGGCGCTCGTTCACCCTTACTTGGCCCTGGCGACAGCTCGAGACGTGCCCCAGGCCTCCCGGCGGGGCGAGCCTGTCACGCCCGAGGCGGCGGTATTGCACTACCGCAAGGCGGTCGAAAAAGGGTTGCTCAAAATCATGTCCAAGATGGGCATTTCGGCCTTGTCGAGCTACCGCGGCGCGCAGATTTTTGAAGCGGTCGGCATCGATGAAAGCGTGATTGACCGTTACTTCGTCGGCACCCCGAGCCGCATCGGTGGGGCGGGTCTGGAGGTGTTTGGGACGGACGCGTTGCGCTTCCACGCTGAGGCTTACGGTGAAAACGCCACCTTACAAGACCGGGGCTTGTACCGCTTTCGCAAAGCGGGCGAGTACCACGCGCTCAACCCGTTAGTCTTCAAGGCGCTTCACAAGGCGGTGCGGACGGAGAGCTTTGAGGCGTACGGGGAGTATTCGAAACTCGTAGACGAACGCACGCCGTGCAACTTGCGCGACCTCTTGCAACTCAAACGCGCCAAAACGCCGCTGCCTTTGGACAAAATCGAACCCGTCGAGGCTATCGTCACGCGCTTCTCCACCCAGGCGATGAGCCACGGCTCGGTCTCGCGCGAGGCGCACGAAACGTTCGCGGTGGCGATGAACCGCCTTGGCGCCAAGAGCAATTCGGGCGAGGGCGGCGAGGACCCGGTGCGGTTTCACCCTTATGAAACCGACCGGCCCGACCTGAGTCAGGCACCCTGGCACCCCGAGGCGGGCGACCTGGCTAACAGCGCCATCAAGCAAATTGCCTCGGGGCGTTTTGGCGTCACGCCCGACTATTTAGTATCGGCGGACGAGCTGGAGATCAAGATGGCGCAGGGCTCCAAACCGGGTGAGGGCGGGCAGATTCCGGGCCACAAGGTGTCCGAAGACATCGCGCGCATCCGCCGCTCGGTCCCCGGCGTCACGCTCATTTCGCCGCCGCCGCACCACGATATTTATTCGATTGAAGACCTGTCACAGCTCATTTATGACTTAAAGCGTGTGAACAAAACCGCGCGCGTCGGGGTCAAGCTCGTCGCCACGGCGGGGGTCGGGACCATCGCGGCGGGGGTTGCGAAGGGCTACGCCGATAACATCCAGATTTCGGGCTATGACGGCGGCACGGGCGCGTCGCCCTTATCGTCGGTGAAGCACGCTGGGGTGCCCTGGGAACTCGGGCTCGCCGAGACGCAGCGGGTGCTCGTGGAGAACGGGCTCCGGGGCCGCGTGACCTTGCGCGTGGACGGCGGCATGAAAACGGGCCACGACGTGATGATAGGGGCGCTTCTTGGTGCCGAGGCGTTCGGCTTCGGCACGGCGGCCTTGGTGGCGGCGGGCTGCGCGATGATTCGGCAGTGCCACCTCAACACCTGTCCGGTAGGCGTGGCGACGCAGCGCGAGGACCTGCGCGCGAAGTATCCGGGGCGGCCCGAGCACGTGGTGAACTTTATGGTCTACGTGGCGCAGCAGGTGCGGATGATTCTGGCTGAGCTGGGGTACAGGAGCTTGGACGAGGTGATTGGGCGGGTGGATTTGCTCGAGCCCAGACCCCTCACCCTCCCCAAAGCCCCGCTCGACCTCTCGGCGGTGCTCAACGATCCCGACCCGAGCGGAACGCAGGCGCGTAGGTCGCAAGCGCGCCACAACGACCGTCCTGAAGAGAATCCGCCCCTAGACGAAATCATCTGGCGCGACTTTGGGGGGGCGGTTGAGAGGGGGGAGGTGCTCGAGAAGCGCTACCCCGTCACCAACCGCGAGCGCTCTATAGGCGCGCGGCTTTCGGGGGAGATTGCGCGCCGCCATCACGCCGCGGGGCTGCCGCCGGGCACGCTGACGCTGCGGTTGACGGGTACTGCTGGTCAATCTTTCGGCGTTTTTAACAACCGCGGCGTGACGCTTCACTTAGAGGGCGAGGCGCAAGACTACGTGGGCAAGGGCATGTACGGCGGCGAAATCGTGGTCAAGCCGGGGCCGGATGTGCGCGAACCGCACCGGAACGCGGTGGTCGGCAACACGGTGCTTTACGGCGCGACCGGGGGAAGTCTTTACGCGGCGGGCCGCGCGGGCGAACGTCTCTGCGTGCGCAACTCGGGCGCGCTCGCCGTCGTCGAGGGCTGCGGCGACCACGGCTGCGAATACATGACGGGGGGCGTCGCGGTGGTCTTGGGCACCACCGGGCGCAACTTCGGCGCGGGCATGTCGGGCGGGGCGGCGTTCGTGTGGGATGAAGACGAGAGCTTCGCGGCCCATGTAAATGGGGGTATGGTGAGTTTAGATCGCGTAGACGCAGACATTGACAAGACGCTCCTCAAGACGATGGTAGAGCGCCACCTCGCGCTGACGGGCAGCCCGCGGGCGCGCGCGCTGCTCGAGTCCTGGTCGCAAGCTTTGCCTCTCTTTTGGAAAGTCGCGCCCCACCCAGGAAGTGAGGAGACAACGGAGGAACCTACCATGAAATCCGGTACAAGGTTTGAGGAGGCGGCGCTCGAGGTCGTGCGCGCCGAGGCGACGCAGGCACCATCCGGACCTGCGTAGGCCGCACGCAGACTATAGAGAGACTATGGAAAACCCGCGTCAACCATTTGACCAGGCGTGCGGGTCACGGCGTTCATACTGGATAGAGGCACCAAACACCGAGCGTAGGTAGAGTACGGGAGCTCGATGGGGGCACGGATGAAAAAGAGTAGTCAAGAGGCGTGGGGGCGCGCCTTTAGTGGACAAACGTTCTCGAGGAACCGAGCAGATCTCGCGTTCCTCTTTGTCGTCGCGGCTCTAACGGCGTTGCTCGTCCTGACGCTGGCGGGCGTTGCCAGCCTGCTGTTCGCCGGTTTTCTCGGGGGGTTTTTGCTGGGGGGTGTGTTCGTTTGGACGGGCTACCGGGTGCTGGGGCGTGTAACTGGCAGTGTCAAAGGACCCCTATGGTTGGAGAAAAAGAACGAGCGCGACGCCAACGCGTTCAGAGAGGCTGGCCAACCCAAAACGGACGCACTGGCATTTTTATCGCACGAACTCCGCACGCCGCTGAGCGCGGTGATCGGCTTTGCCGAACTCTTGCAAGACGAGCGGGTGGGACCTCTTAACCCTAAGCAGCGAGGCTACGTCCGCGACATCAGAGAATCGGGTGAGCATCTTCTTTTGCTTGCGAATGACCTGTTGGACTTGTCAAAGCTCGAGGCCGGTAAGCTGACGCTCTCCAGACGCGTCACGGACGCGTCCGTGGTGGCGGCGGGGGCGCTCACGCTGCTCCGGGAAGGCGCGACCAAGCGGGGGGTTCTTCTGAACGTTGCCTTGCCCGAGCCCGCCCCCCTGCTCTTCGCCGACCCGCTCAAGCTCAAACAGGTGCTCCTCAACCTGCTCGCCAATGCGGTTGCGTTCACGCCGCCGGGGGGCCGCGTCACGCTCTCTTTAGGGGCTGACGCCGACGCCGTCACCTTTACAGTGGCGGACACGGGCGTCGGCATCGCCGAAGAGGATGTGGAGGGGCTTTTCGAACCTTTTGTGCAGGTGTCGGAGCGGTTGGGGGGCGCGGGCCTAGGACTCGCGCTCAGCAAAACCCTCGTTGAACTCCACGGTGGCGAACTGCGGGTCAGAAGCGCTCCCGGCAAAGGCAGCACCTTCTCGTTTGTGCTCCCTCGAGGGCTCAACAAAGGAAGCTCGAGACGCGTGGCTACCGAAGATGCGCCTCCGGCGTCGGGTGACGAAGGGCTCTCGGAGCCCGCGCCGACGCTTGGAAAGTCGGTATAACAGGTAGAAGGCGGCGGAGGCGTACGTGGGCAGCGTTTTGGTGGTAGACGACAACGAAAAAACTTTGCGGCTCATAGGGGACGCGCTCGAGCTTCACGACTTCACGGTTCACACGGCGGTGAGCGGGGAGGAGGCGCTTAAGAAGGCGCAAAAGGAGCGCTTTGACCTCGTTTTGCTGGACGTGCAACTGCCGGGGGTGAGTGGCGCTGAAACGCTCTACAGACTTCGTGAGACGGGGGTGACTGCACCTATCGTTGCGGTCACGGCTCGAGCCCTGTCGGGTGACGAGGCGGCGCTGCTGGCGGCGGGGTTCGACGGTTATTTGAGCAAGCCGCTGAGTTTGGGGGGGCTGTTAGGGACCGTGACGGGGGTGTTGAGGGCTCGAGCGTAAGGTCGGTTTCTCTCTCGCGTCTCTTGCTCCCGCTCCTGTTCCCACGCTTCTATTTCTCTTGCGACAGCGCAAACCCCCGCGTAAACTGCTCTTGCAAAAAGATAAACACCACCAGGGGCGGCAGGAGCGCTAATAACGCGCCCGCCATCACGTATCCCCACTGCGTCCCCTCGCCCGTGCTGATAATGAGGTTGAGCCCCACCTGAATCACCTGCTTGTTCGTCCGGCGGATGATGACCAAGGGCCACAGATACTGGTCCCACACGTAGACAAACTGAATCACCGCCAACGCGCCGATGGTGTTCCAGCTCATCGGGATGAGGATGCTTGTGAGAAAGCGAAAGGGACCCGCGCCGTCCATCTTGGCCGCGTCCGCCAAACTTCTGGGGATGGACATGAAGTGCTGGCGAAAAAGGAACGTCCCCGTCGCCGAGGCCAAAAAGGGCACGATGATGGCCCAGTAGGTGTTGGCCCAGCCCAGGCCGTACTCGGTGGGCCGGGTAAGGAGCGCCAGCGGATTACGCACCCAGGTCCAGAGTTCACCCAGAGATTCGGGGGGCTGTTTAGACACAACGTCAAAAAGCCCGACGATGAGCACTTCTGTGGGCATCATCAGGGTAAGCAAGATAAAGCCGAAGACGAACGGCTTAAAGGGCACGCGGAAAAACACGAGCGCCATCCCCGCCGTGAGCGAGAGCACCGTCTTACCCACCGTCACCGCGACGGCGATAAGGAGCGAGTTACGCATGAAAATACCCAGGTTGGCCCCCTGCCACACCGCGCGGACGTTATTCCACAGTTCAGGACCAGGCACCAGGCTGGGCGACACCACCACCGCCCGCGTCTGCGTGGCTTTGATAAGCGCGAACAAGATGGGCGCGCACACGACCGAGCACGCGATGATGAGGAGCAGGTGGATAAGCCAAGTGTTTTTGCGCCGCATCACGCGCCCCCGTAGTAGACGTTGCGGCCCCCGTAGCGAAACTGCAACATAGTAATCGCCGCGACCGTCATGAGCAGCACCACGCCCTGCGCGGCGGCGAAGCCCAAGTTACCCGAGCCCCCGAAGCCGTCCGTGTAGAGCCGGTAGATCATCGTCGTCGTGAGCCCGGCGTTGTCTAGGGGCGCGGGGCCGACGGGTCCGCCGCCCGTCAAGATGTCGATCATCCCAAACGTTTCAAAAAAGCTGTAGGTGAGGTTGGTAAAAACCAAAAAGAAAGTCATCGGGCTCAGCAGGGGAAACGTGATGGACCAAAAACGCCCCCACGCCCCCGCCCCGTCGATGGCGGCGGCCTCGGTGAGTTCGCCGGGGATGGTCTGGAGCGCGGCAAGATAAAACACCACGTTGTAGCCAATATTTTTCCAGATGGCGGCGGTCACGGCCAAGCTGAACGTCAGGACGGGTGTGTCGAGCCAGCGGGGTTGGATCCCTAAGGTCGCGCCCAAAATTTGATTGACCGTACCCACTTCGGGGTTAAAGAGAAATGAAAAAATAGTGCCCGCGACCGCGGGCGAGAGCGCGAAGGGCCAGATGAGCAGGAGGCGGTATACGCGCGCGCCGCGCACGGGCTGATTGGCGAGCAGCGCGAGCGCAAGCGACACCGACAACCCCAGCAGTACCACCGACGCGCTAAAGACGAGGCTCTGCACCACCACCTGCCGGTACATGGCCGCGAGCGGCCCCGTAAACAGGGCCTCGAAGTTGCCCAAACCAATAAAGCGCCGCGTCCCCAAAATGAGGTTGCTCCGGTAGAGACTGACGACAAATGATTGAATAGCAGGATAGTAGAGAAAAACGGTGAGGATGACTAAGGAGGGGGCGAGGAGCAGCAGGGCGGTCCAGCGGCTCTTGAACACGGGGCTTTCCTGCATGGGTGTCTCCAAAGTGGCGTACGGGCAGTTCACAACGTTCGCAGACTGAACTCTTTGCCGGAATTTTACCGCAGTCATGTCAGGAATGGCGGCTCACTTCCGAGACTGCGTCACAACCCTCGAGCGCAACCCAATTCAATCTTAAAAGGAACAATACCCGCTACAGGGCAAAAAATATAGGGGCGTACTTTACGCCCCTATACACCTCTTAAAAAACCTTTAGAAGTTGCTGTTGTACTGCGCCAGCGCGTTGTCCGCCAGGGTTTTGGCTTCGGTCAGCGCCGCGTCCACGTCTTGACCGTTCAAAACTTTCTGGATGGACTCTTCGATGATGGTGCGAATTTCGGGAAAGGGTCCCATAAGCGCGCCCGCGGTGGCGGGGACGGTCTCGGTGTTGAGGAGCTGGTCAAAAGCGACCTCGAAGCGGGGGTTCTCGGTGAACCAGCCTTGTTGCTCGAGCGCGTCGACCGACGAGGTGCGCACCGGGAAGTAGCCGGTCAGCTTGTGCCAGCTCTCCATGTTCTCGGTGTTGGTCATGTAGAGGATAAAGTCGCGGGCGGCGGTCAGTTCGTCCTCGGGGTGGCCCTGCATGACCCAAACGCTCGCCCCGCCGACGATGACGCCCGTGCGCTCGGTGTCCGCCGGGATGGGCAGGGGCGCGGTGTCTACCGTAAAGCCGCTCGCCGCCTCGACGATGTTGCCGATGTCGGCGGTCGAGGTGATGTGAAACATCGCCCGGCCCTCCGTAAAGATAGCGTCCGAGCCCGACCAGTCCTCGAGGGTGCCCGTATAGGTGTAGTAACCGTTATCGTTGAGCGTCTTGATCCAGTTCACGATATTTTTCGCGGCGTCGCTCGTTAACAAAACTTCGGTCGCGCGACCGTCGCGCCCGTTGTTGTTGTTCGCCAAAAGCGCGCCCTGCTCGGCCATCCACTGCTCGAAAAACCACGAGTGCAGGTTGAAGCCGATGCAGGAGCCCTCGACCCCAGCTTCTTGAGCGGTCTGGCAGGCTGCGAGGACGTCTTCGTACGTCGCGGGCGGATTCGCCGGGTCGAGCCCCGCTTCCGTCATCATGTCTTCGTTCATGTAAAGAATGGGGTTGGACGAGTTGAAGGGAATCGAGTTCGTCGTGCCGTTGATGGTGTAGTAGTTAAGGACGGGCTGGATGTAGTCGCTCGTCTCAAAGGTGCCGATGTCGCCGATGGGCTCGAACAGCCCCGAGTCGAGCGCCTGCTGCGAGCCGACCTCGAAAATCTGCACGATGTGGGGCGGCTCGCCCTGACGCGCGGCCAAGACGGCGGCGTTGAGCGTGTCGCGGTAGGAGCCGCGGCTCTCGACCACGACCTCAAAGTCGGGATTTTGCTCGCTCCACTCGCGCGCGCGGTCTTCTATCCAGCCGCTCCGGGCCTCGTCGCCAAAGGCGTGCCAGAATTCAATTTGGGTCTGGGCCGCAGCCAAACCAGCCAGACCAAATATTGTGAGTACAATAAGCAAAAAAACGCGTTTCATTCATGCCTCCTTGGTTAATTTTGTGGTTTCTCGAGCGTTCAGTAGAGCTTAACATATTTGCCGCGGGTCCTCTGGAACCCTCGAGCACGCTTGCCTGCACCTCTACCGCCCCCTATCGTTACGGTTTCACGTCAGCTCTTTGTCAGCTTAGCCTCGTCAACTTTCGGGTCTTAAAGCCTTTTTACTTTCTCACTCTCTCCTCACTTCCTCCAGCACGCCTAACCTTGCGGTGCACGGCGGTACACCAACGTAAAACGTCAACAAACCCTAACGGTACGCGTGAACTGTGCCGTCAAGCGCGGCCACGATGAGTGTCTCGTTGAGGACGAGAGGGCTCGCCTGGACGGGACTCATGCTCACCTCGTCGCAAAAGAGCGTGTGGCCGCTCCGGCCGTCAAGCGCCAGCACCCGGCCCTCTTCGGTCACGACGTAGAGCACGCCGCTGGCGACAAGTGGCGAGGCGGTCACCCGGCCCTCCACCTCGGTCGCCCACAGGTCGTTGCCGGTCTTTAAGTCCAAACAGCGCACCACCCCGGCCCAGGACACCGCGAACACGCGCCCCTCCCACACGAGCGGCGAGGCCCACAAAGGCCCTTCCATATCGTAAGTCCAGAGCACCTCGTGCGTGTTCACGTCAAAGGCGTGCAGGTCGCCTGAGCGTTCGGGTAGAAGTAACAGAGAGCCACTGGCGGCGGGCGGCGCGGCGACGGAGCCGAGCTCGAGCTTGAAGCGACCCTCGCCCGTGTGGGGGTCGACGCAGTGGAGCCAGCCGTCCTGGGTCACAAAACAGGCTTGTCCCTGGCTCAGGGTGGGGGGGCTCGAGGCGGTTTCCGCGGGATGCTCCCACCGTTTTTCACCCGCCGCCGTGCGCCTCTCCAACCCCCCACGCGTGCTCACCAACAGGTCCGCGCCATAAGGCAATACGCCGATGGCGGCGGCGTCCTCATCACTCCAGAGCCGACGGCCCGAGGGCCAGGCGAGCGCGTAAAGCGCGCCGTCGCGGCTCGTGAAAAAAAGCTTCCCCTGATGAAATGTGACGGCGCTGTTCACTTCATCGTCGGCGGCGAAGCGCGCGTGGACGCCGCCGTCGGCGGGGCGCAGCACGCAGACCTCCTCGCTTCGCAGTCCTAAGAGCACGAAACCCTCGGCGGCGGTGACGGCGGCGGGCCACTGCGGCCCCCCGCCCCGACCGCCGTTACTAAGGTCGGTCTGCCAAACTTTGCGCAGCCCCTGCGGGTTGACGGGACCGTGCGCAACCCTGCCGTGCCCGCCGGGACCCCCGAGGCGGGTGTGCGTGCCCCCGCGCTCGACTTGCGCCCGCACACTTCCCAGCGCCTCCGCCACCACGTAGCCCGAGGCGGGGCGCGCGCCGGGCTCCTTGGCGAGAAGCCGCGTGATGAGTGTTGACAAGTCGGGCGGCAGGGTCGGGTTGAGGTCCAGGGGCGGCGTGAGGTCTTCATAAACGTGCCGGTAGAGCACCGCCTGGTCGTTCTCCGCCTCGAAGGGAGCCTCGCCCGTGGCGGCCTTGTAGAGCACCGCGCCGAGCGCGTAGAGGTCGGTGTGCGGGCCGATGGGGTTGCCCTTGGCCTGTTCGGGGGCCATGTACTGCGGCGTGCCCAGGGTAAAACCCGTGCGGGTGAGCTGCCTGCTCACCTCCGCAAGTTGCACGAGTCCGAAGTCCATCACCTTGGGCTGGCCCTGCGTCGTCATGAGGATGTTGCGCGGCGTGAGGTCGCGGTGGACCATGCCCTGCGCGTGAACGTAGGCGAGCGTTTCGGCCACCGTCGCGGCGGCTTCCAAAAAGGCGACCAGCGGCCCCACGTCGGCCTCGAGCGGCCCCACGTCGGTCAACAACCCGCCCTCCACAAGCTCCATCGCAAAATAAACGTGCGCCCCGCGCCCGAGGTCGTAAATGCTGACGATGCCGGGGTGCGACAAGCGCGCCAGGGTTTTAATCTCGCGCCGGAAGCGCTCTCGGTCCATTTCGGTTAGGTGCGGGCGCAGGACTTTGAGCGCCACCGAACGTTCTAAAATGCGGTCATAGGCGCGAAACACCTGCGCCATCCCGCCCTGCCCCAGCGGTCCCGAAATCTCGTAACGCTGGTCAACCACCTCGCCAACCTCAAAAAGATGCACCCTTAGAGTATAAACTGGGCGCGTACCGAACGGTGAGCGAGCTGACGCGGTGCGGTGTTGAACAGGTGCGCTCGAGAGCGCCAAACGCCTTTGGCGGGAGCCGGTAGACGCTTTCACATAGGCGGGCGTTTAGGTCTCGTAAAACGACCTTGTCAGCCTTGGGTCCAGGCTCACCTCAACCTGCCGAACCACCCTGAGTTGCTTTGCTTGCGGGTGGCGCGGGTTGATGAGATAGTTTGAAGACACAGGTAACACCGCCGAAGGCACCTCGAGAACGAGGTTGCGCCCCTCGGCGACCCAGCGGCTTCCGTACGCCTGGGTACTGCTCATCTCACCGTGTAAGAGATGCTTGAGCATTGTGGGTGCGGCGTCTTGAACCCCAGCCCCCTCCGGCACCTCGACTTCTAACGCGAGTCGCAGTCCGAAAGTTGTCGGAGTCACCTTGGTGAGAAGCTCGAGCATCGCCAGTTCCGGTGACTGTGAGGCGTAGACCAGATGCACCCCTGGTTGGTTCCAGCGGCTCGGATAGAGTGCCGCGCCCCTACCGTCTAAAGGGTCAAAGTCAGCCTGTAACGCGTAACTCGCTCTGGGGTCAATCAGTCGCCAAACTCGCACCTAATATACGCCGAAGATGATGTGTCCCAACATCGTTTTGACCCGCTCGTACCCCTCGAGGGTGCCAAGACAATCTACGGGGCGTCTAAACTTGAGCGCGGCGAGTTCTGAAAACAGCCACGTTCTCGCTTTTTCCGCGCTTCCAAAGGCGGTCGTCGCAAAAGTAAAAACTTCACGCAACATCTGCGCCTTGAGCCTTTCAGCCTCCTCGAGCCTGCCGCCTTCCTGACGGCGTTGCAAGGTGCGAGGGTGAATGGACAAGAGCTCCCCAACCTGCTTGACGCTCACCTGGAGGTCCTGACTCAATTCGGTGATAAGTTCGTAGTCCTGACTTTGTACAACAGCCATAGCCCACCTCGACAATCTGACTCTTTTAGTATGACAGACTGTCGTAAAAAGGTCAACGCATGTAGACCATGTTCTAGGTGAGGTTTTGCGGGAGCTATGTTCTCTTCTTCGGTTGCTGCACCCTTGCTGCACCTTCAAAGCAATTCCGACGGTGCAAGCGCGGGCAACCTTGGGGGCTCACTCCGCAGATTCACTCCTCCAACGACTCGAGCACCTTGGGGTCCAACTTTCCCTCCTCGACGGCGCGAGTGAGGAGTTCAATGCCCATACGCACCACCTCCGACTTTGAATAGATGCGTTCGGGGTTGGAAAGCTGGTAGGCCGTTTTGGTGAGTAAAGAATCCTGCTCTTCGGTGATGACGACCTGTAACCTTTTGCTCTTCTCGCGTTTTGGCACCGCACGCCTCCTTTGGCTTTGACAAGCTTTCTGGGTTTTGATAAGTCAGTCTTGCTCAACCCTGTTTCCCGTGCTCGAGTCTCACCTTTAGCCTCACCTTTGGTTTCAGACTCACCCTACCGACCGTGTCCTGTGACGCTCTACCGGCTGTTCTACCTATTTTTTTATCTGTACATCCTTATCTGTACATCGGCTCGAGCGTAGGTTTGGTACGCTTTCTCAGCTTTTTGTGGTTCCCGGTGTCGCGTTAACACTGGGTGAACACCACCTCACACGCCGGAACTTGACAACACTCTACCACATGCGTAGACTAAAGATGTGTAAGTTGTGTAAATGTAGTATATTTTATGAGCAACAGGTTTGCGACCGAACCGCGAGATAAACGTGCGGCTCGTTGGAAAAGACACATTCGCCTTGGTGCTGTCGAATCTTGCACAGTGAGCAGCCACCATTTGCCGTAGAACAGAGGAAGTTATGACCCATCATGATGCGCTTTTCGTTACCGGCGGCCGTCCCTTAGCAGGAGCCCTAGAGGTCCACACCGCGAAAAATTCGGCGCTTTATCTCATCCTCGCGGCGCTCCTGACCGATGAAGAGGTCGTCTTACAGGACGTGCCGCGGCTCAGCGACGTGGGCGTGATGTGCGAGATGCTCACGCACTTTGGCGCGCAGGTTTTTTGGGAGGGTCACGACCTCCACATTCACGCGCGCGAACTCACCGACTGCGACGCGCCCTACGGCTTAGTGAGCAAGATGCGCGCGAGCTTCGTGGCGATGGGTGCGCTTTTGGGCCGTTGCGGCGAGGCGCGCATCTCGATGCCGGGGGGCTGCGCCTTTGGGCCGCGCCCGGTCGACCGGCACATCAAAGCGTTCCGCGACTTGGGCGTCGTATTGAGCGAAACCGGCGGAGACTTTTACGCCTGCCGCGCCCGGCCTCTTTCGGGGCGGGTGGTCTTTGACGTCCCCACCGTCGGCGGCACGCAAAACGTGATTCTGGCGAGCGCGTTGGGCAAGGGGCATGTGGTCATCGAGGGGGCGGCGCTCGAGCCCGAAATCGCCGACTTGGCCGTCATGCTCAACCAGATGGGGGCCAGAGTCTCGGGCGCGGGAAGCGCCACCATCGAGATTTGGGGCGTGGAACGCCTTCACGGCGTCGTCTATCGCCCGCTGGCCGACCGCATCGAAGCGGGCACGCTGATGCTCGCGGCGGCGGCCACCAGGGGCCGCGTCACGCTGCAAGGCGTCAACCCCGACCACCTGCGCGCGGTGATCGGCAAGCTCGTCGAAACGGGCGTGACGGTCTTGGAAACCGACCATCACACGCTTTTAGTTGACGCGTCCGGTCCTCTAAAGCCCACCGAGTTTACCGCCACCCCCTACCCCGGCATCCCGACCGACTTACAAGCTCCCTTTAGCGCTTTTTTGGCGACCGTTCCCGGCGTCTCCACCGTGTCGGACCACGTTTACCCCGACCGCTTTACCCACGTGAGCGAACTCTCCAAAATGGGCGCGGGTCTTGGGCTCTGTGACAGCACGCTGTCCATCGAAGGCGGCCCGTTGCGGGGCGCTAACCTGCACGCCGCCGATATCCGCGCGGGGGGCGCGCTTCTAGTCGCCGCGCTCGCGGCCTCGGGGAGTTCGACGATTACCGGCGTTGAATATATCGAGCGCGGTTATGAGAGAATCGCCCAGCGCCTCTGCGCTCTGGGTGCCGACGTCCACACAGTTCACGCAGATGACGTTCGTACAGCCGACGTTCCCACAGCCTCAGTTCTCAGTCTCAGCGTCCGAGAGGCTGACGCACGCCCAGGGTAGCTAGCGGGGGCGGGTGCCGCAGCAAGTAACCAGCGAATAAGCGTGGCTTTTGCAGGCGGGCGGCCTCTCGCAACCTCTGGGTCATATGTTGGGTTTATAAGGATAGAAAGGAACGGCTCGAGTCGAAAGCTCGAGCCGTTCTCTGACTAAGATTTTGAGGTTAAGCTTTTAGCTCATTGCCTGAAAAAACTAGCCGCTTACGCGCACCGTCACGCTGTGGTAGCCCGACGCGCCGTCGGGCAGCGGGCGGCTGCGCTCGGCGGTCTGGGTCTCGCCGGTGCCGTCGGTAGCGCGCACCAGCACCTCGTAAGAGCCGGGTTCGGCGTTCCAGGAAAAGCCCCAGAGGTTCCAGGTGAGGCCGTTGACCGCGGGCGCGACCTGCGCTTCTTGCCAGGTGTCACCGCCGTCCACGGAAACTTCAACCCCCTGGACGCCCCGCAGCCCCGCAAACGCGACCCCGCCGACCGCCACCGTGCCGTCGTCCAAACGAACGGCCTCGCCGGTGTCGATGCGGCTCATCGTGCGGACAATGGCCGTGTCGCTCCAGCCGCGCGTCTGCCAGTAGCCCATAAAGTCGGTGTTGACGAGCTCAATCTCGGTTACCCACTTCACGTTTTTCATGCCGTAGATGCCGGGGACGAGCACGCGCGCCGGAAAGCCGTGGTCGCGCGTCAGGGGCTCGCCGTTTTGCAAAAAGGCGACAATCGTCCCGTCGGCCATCGCGGCCTCGATGGGAAAAGAGTCGGCGTAGTTGTCGGCGGCGCGTAGAATCAGTTCGGTCGCGCCCGCCTGAACCCCCGCTTGCGCCAGCAGCGTGCTCAACTGGACGCCGGTCCACACGCTGTTACCAATAAGGTCGCCCCCGACGGGGTTCGAAATGCACATGAGCGTGCTCGGGCGCTCGACGGTCTCCAAGGCTTGGAGGTCTGATAGAGAGAGCGTGAGCGGGTTGTCCACCATGCCCGTAATCTGGAGCGACCAGCGCTCCTCGGGCACAGAAGGGTTAATCACGTTTTTAGAAACAACATAGTGCGCCGGTACGGGCGTGATGTACGGCGAGATGGCGGCGGTAAACTTGTCGGCAAGTCCGGTCACAGCACTCTGCGCCCGCGCCGCCGTGGCGAGCAGCGTGCGACCAAAAACCGCCGCGCCGCCCAGCAAAGCCGCGCCCACCGCGATGGTGCGTAAGCTCTCGCGCCGCTCGGGGCGGTAGACGTGCGCCCGGCGAACGTGAAGCAGGTGCAGCGTGGCGGCAAAAACGAGCCCGAACGCCGCCGACCACAAGATTGACGCGAGCGGCGGGTACTGGTAATTGTTGGGCGAAAGCCCAAAAAGCCCCAAGCCCTGGATCGGTAAAAGCACCAACCCGGTGAGAAGAGAGTTTACAACGACGTAGAACGTGTCCGCGCCCCACGCGCCGAGCCTGCGGCGCAACGCGGGATAGAAGCCGCCGAAAACGAACCACGCTGCCAAAAAGATAACGACCGTCGTTCCAAAAAGAACATATTTGGCGTAAGCGTCGACGCCGCCGGGTAAACTGTGGATAAGGTTAAAAACCCAGGGCACCCCGAGAAAGCGCGCGGTAAAGTTGAAGAGCATTTCCGGGGGTAGCGGCGCGGTAAAAAACGTCCTGCCCACGAGCATTAGTACACCCATTGCGAGTGTTGCGAGCGCGCTTGCCGTCCACCTGTTGACTTTCATACTCGTCCTCCATTCTCTATGTTTCTACTTTGTAGGTTTCTACGCGTTGTGGTGCCCACTTGTGGTATTAACAGCTTTTTGTACTCTCTTATACGCTTTGCTAAGGTTGCCAAATGTGGATATGTTCATAAAGAGCTCTGACGCCTCCAGTATAGAAGAGCACACGCGGCGTTCAGTCTGCTATTTTACGCACGCTTCACCCCTTCTTCACTCTTTTCTTTATTTGTCACGCGCTTTGGCGTCGCCGGGGCCGGTGGACCAGATACGCCAGTCGCTGTCGGGTGACTCGTCCAGCGTCGCGCCAAACGCGCCTAAGCGGTCGGGCGGCGCGTCGTGGCGAGGTAGATGGAGGGCCGTAGGAACATGCACAGCGGGTGACTCAGACGCCTCTGGCGCCTCACCTTGTTCTCGTGACGCATCCTCAACGGGCGTAGGATTCGACTGCCGAGAAGCTTCGGCAGGGACGTTGGCAGAGGCTCCGGAGGAAGCGCCGACAATCGTCGGCTTGTAGAGGGGAAGCTCGAGCACCGGAATGCTCTTCGCAGGTTCAGGTGCTGGCGGGGGCGGCGTGACGGGAGGATCGGGCGTTTCAAGGGGAACCGTCGTATATCTCTGAGGTGCAGGGTTTTTGGGCGGGGCTTCGTAGGGTACACGTTTGGGCGCGGCTTCAACCTCTTCGGCTTCAATTTCTTCTGTGTAATTTTCCTCCCGCACGCGGGTGGGTGCTTCTGTAAGCAGCACGGATTTTCGCGGCGCGCGCATCCGCACGCGGAGGCCGATGCCCACGAGGCTCAGCAAGAGGCCCGCGGCGCTCAGCAGAAGCCAGCCGCTGTTTCGCGCCCCGCGCCGCGCGGGGCGGGGCAGCACGCCGCTGCTTATCGCGCCCTCTTGCGCCTCGAGCGTCTCGGCAAGCACGTCGACCGCGCGCACCACCTGGGTGGGGCTCGAGAGCGTGCCGGGCGAGGGCGTGCGGGTCACGGGCCGCCAGCCGCTCTCGGTCAGCGGGTCGTACGAGCCGACTATGGCGTATATATCCTCTCGAGCCGGACGGGGCAGGCGGGTGGTGAGGTGAAGCGTGTTGCCCTCGCGCGCTACCGTCGCGCCCACGCTCCGAGTCACGTCCACAGGCTCCCCGGTCTCGCCCGAGAAAACCCGGAAGGCGTCGCCGGTAACGTAAAACGCGTAGTCCCAAGCGACGCCCGCGGGCAGGCTCATCCTCGAGCCCGCCTCGCCGTAAAGAAGCTCGGTTTGTCCTGCGTCATCAGCCGTGTCCAGATAAATTTCGATGACGGGAAGCGAAAAACCGTTGGGCAGCCGCCAGGGATTGTCAAGGCTCGCCATCGTCACGTCGAGGAGCAGGTCGGGCGCGTCAGGCACCGCCACACTAAGCAGGTCGAACGCGTTTCTGCGGTACACGGGGGCCGTCGGTAAGGCCAAGCTGCCGTTGCCGACGGCGTCGCCCGTGGGGTCGGGCAGCGTGACCGCCAAAGCGACTGACGGAAGTGCCCACAGCAGCGTCAGCAAGACCAAAAAGATGAGAGGTTTGAAGGGGGATGGGGCGGTCATGCGGTCTCCAGGAGGTCGGTTGGCGTTTGGGTTTGAGCCTTGGTCTGAGCTTGCCTTTGCGCGTGGCGCGCGAGCCAGCGGGCGAGCCCGGCGGAATCGTGCTGGGCGTGCGGGCCGTCGCTCAAGAGGTCTAGGTGCGCCACGTTGACGCCCGCTCGCGCGAAGGGGGCCGCGTCCCACGTGACGACCTCCGCGCCTTCTTGCCGGTAGCGCTCGAGGCGCGCCTCGTCGACCGGGCGCGTGTTGACGACCACCCAGTCGGGGTAGCGGCCCAAGTGAGCGCGCAACCCTTCGATATGGTCCCAGGCGCTAAAGCCGTCCGTTTCGCCCGCCTCGGTCATGATGTTGCACACGTAGACGAGCGGGGCTTTCGTCTGGAGGAGCGCGCGCCGCGTGCCGGGCACGAGCAGGGGGGGCAGCGTGCTTGTGAATAAGCTACCGGGACCCAGCACGATAAGGTCGGCCGCGGCCACCGCGCGCAAGACCTCGCGTAGGGCGGCGGGCCGGGGGGGCTCGAGCACCACCCGCTGACTCGCGCCCGCGGCCTCGCGGACGCGGCTCTCGCCCGCGATCTCCTCGCCCGAACGCTTCACCACCCGCAGCGAGACCGGCTCGGCGGTCATCGGGTAGACGGCGCCGGTCAAGTTGAGGAGCCGGTTGAGCGCGCGGATCGCCGCCGCAAAGTCGCCCTCGACCTCGGTCAAGGTCGTGATAAGGAGGTTGCCAAAGGTGTGCCCGGCAAGGTCGCCGCCGCGCTCGAAGCGGTACTCGAGCAGCCGACTCACCTGCGATTCATGGTCCGACAGGGCGGCCAGGCAGTCGGTCAAGTCACCCGGGGCGGGCATCCCAAAGGCGTCGCGCAAGCGGCCCGAGGAGCCGCCGTCGTCCGACACGGCCACCACCGCGGTAAGGTTTGAAGAATAGTCGCGTAAGCCCCGTAAGAGGTTGGATAAACCCGTGCCCCCGCCAAACGCGACGATGCGCGGTCCCCGCGCGAGCGACAAGCGGTGGTGGAGCACCGCGGCGGCCTCGCGGGGCTGGGGCATCCAGTGGGCCAACAAGGAGCGGTTGAGGCGTCCCAGGGCGGCGACCGCTACGCCGACGCCAATCACGGCCACGAGGAGCGAGCCCCAGCCGCCGAAGCGTTCCCAGGGGCTACTCAGCATGAAGGTCTCGAGCGGTCTCCACAGCACCCGCCGCTCGTCCTGCAGGCCCCAAAGCAGGAGCCCGGTCACGCCCCCGACAAAAAGCAGCGCGCCCACCACCGCAAGTCCCACGTGACGTTTGACGCCCATGCCGGGCACGAGCCAGAAGCGCATGTTGCGCAGGTGTCTCATGCGGCTCGTGTGCGCCACGTTCACGCCTCCCGCCCTTGCGTGACGGTCTTGGGTCCTGCTGCCCCGCCCCGTCCTTTCGCGTCGGACTCGGTCACCTTGTGGTCCGCCCTATGTTCTGTCTTATGTTCTGTCTTATGCTCTGCTAACGCCTCGTCAACGTCGCGGTGGTCGGTGTGGGTGGCGAATGCCTCGGCCAGGTCGCGGTGCA
This sequence comes from Trueperaceae bacterium, assembly GCA_965214405.1. GTDB lineage: Bacteria > Deinococcota > Deinococci > Deinococcales > Trueperaceae > CBDCCT01. The sequence goes on along the minus strand of OZ243956.1, from coordinate 1,808,316 downwards.
GGCGCTCGGCCACCGCCACCGAGCGGTGCTGGCCGCCCGTGCAACCGACCGCGACGGTGTAGCTTCCCCGGCCTGTGTTTCTGGCCCCCAGCGCTAAAAACCTCACAAAGTTGCGAAGCTCGCTGTAAAAGGCCAGCCCCTCGGGGGAGAAGACAAACGCCTGCACCGCCGCGTCCCGGCCGTCCAAAGGCCGGAGCGCGGGGTCGTAAAAGGGATTAGGCAGCGCGCGCAGGTCGAACACGTTGTCCGCGTCGATGGGCACGCCCCGCTTAAAGCCAAATGACACGAGCCGCAGGTGAAACTGCCTCTCACCCCCGTAACGCTCGCGCAGCTCGTCGGTGAGCCGCCGCGCCGAAAAGGCGGAGGTGTCTAAGACCACGTCGGCGAGCGCGCGCAAGGACGAAAGTGTACGCCGCTCAAAAATAATATCTTCGGACAAGGACGCCTCGCCCAGCGGATGCGTGCGCCGGGTGAAGTTGTAGCGCCCCACCAGCACGTCGTCGGAGGCCTCGAGAAATACCACTTCCGGTTTCACGCCTGTTTCCTGAAGAACGCGTAACGTGTTTTCCACGCCATCTAAAAATGCCCGACTCCGCACGTCAACCCCGACGACCACGCGCGTCTGCCCCTCGAGCCGCAAGGAGGCGATGAGCTCAGGCCAGAGGGCGGGGGGCAAATTGTCGACCGTAAAGTAGCCCAGGTCTTCCAGCGCGTGAAGCGCCGTGGTTTTGCCCGCGCCGCTGAGTCCCGTGAGCACCACGAACCGTACTGGATTTTGACCTGTATCCTGTAACGTATTTTGTTGCGTGTCCACTCGAGCCTCGTCTTGAACCCCTTCTCGACCTTTACTGCCCTGTTCTACATCCTGTCGCATCACTTTACCTGCCGTCTCGAGCTGCCAGGGTTCTCACGAAGGTTCTTTTGATTTTGCTTTGAGCTTTTACGACTTTTCACAATATTCCCACTCAATACCCTCATCTAACACAGCCTCATCAGTATGGCCTCATCGGTATGGCCTCGCCTCGAGCCGAATCGCCACCACCATGTCTTCAAGCTGCGCCACGGCCACGCGGTCGCCCTGCCAGAGGAGTGTACCCGCCCCCACTATGAGCGTTTCACCGCGAAGGGTGCGCGCCCTGAGAAACCCGCCACTTTCGCTCATCTCAAAAGCTTGGCTGCGCAAATCTTGGGGTGCCGCGACAAAGCCCGCTTCCCAACGCGCCCGCTCGCTCTCCTGAAGCACCCGCCAGCGCCCGCTAGACGCGCCCGACGCCCCGTCAAACGCGACGAAACCCCGGTGGGTCCCGCGCGCCACCCGAAAGAGAATCCCGTCTCGCGTGCGCGACACGACCTCCCAATCTTCGGGGGGGCGGAAGCCAAGTTCATAAGCCGCGCAAAGCCTCGCGGGCGCGTCCGGGCTTAGCGGGGCCGTCACCGCCGCCTCTTCTCCGGGGCGCTGACGCAGCAGAAGGGTGACCGCGTCCGCGCCCTCCTTGTTTAAGAAGCAGCCCGCCCGCACGCGCAGATAGGGGTCTTGGCCTATCGTCACGGCTTCCGTATAGGCGTTTAGACCGAGCCCCTCGAGGCTCCTCACATGCTTGGCGGCCTCCGCGGGGTCACGGAACGCACCCGTTTGCACCGTCCAGGCTCCTGTCGCAGCCTGCGCCGACGCTAAGGTGAGGGAAGCCAGCGTGACAAAAGCCAGCGTGACGGAAGTCAGAACAACGAAAAAGGTGGAAAAGGAGAGCGTAGCGCGCTGCAACATCGAGGGCATCATAACCCCGCACGGTTCTAAATATGACAATGTCGGATATGCTACTCGGGTGACCTTTGCCGTGAGAGCCGCCAGACCCGCCGACCACAAGGCGCTGGCCGGACTCCTGGCCGAGCTTCTGGGGCAACCCGAGCTAACGGGCGCGCTGACGGGCGCGCTCAATACCAACTTGCTACGTCTCTTGTCCCAACCCGGAACGGCGCTGTTGGTCGCTGAAGAGGTGGCTGAAGGAGAAGGGGCGGGGCAAATCCTAGGCTGCGTGTCCCTCTGGACCCGCTGGGGTTTATTTGACGACGCGCCGAGCGGGTTTATCGACCGCCTCGTCGTCCGGCGCGGTTGGGAGGGGGGCGCGGTGCCGCACGCGCTGCTCGAGCAGGCCCTCGGCGCGTGTCAGGCGCTGGGCTGCGGCGAGGTGACGTTTTCGCCCACTGAAGATTCGCTGGCCCCCAGGGAAGCGCTCGAGGCGGTCGGTTTCAGCCCTACAGGCCAAGAGAGTTACCTCGTTAGCATCCTCTAAACGTTTGGCTCGAGGGGGAGAATTAGGGGGCACGGGAGATTGGGAGAAAAAGCTTTAACCCCATCTCCCTAATTCCCTCTCTCCCCACCTCATTAATGCACCAACAGCCCCTCAGCGATGCGGCGAAAATTTCCTAAAATATTCAGCCCCACCGCCTGACTCTTCTCGGGGTGAAACTGCGTCGCGTGCAGGTGGCCCTGCGACACGGCGCTCTTGAAGCGCGTGCGCCCGTATTCGGTCACCGCGCCGGAGACGGTGTCTAAATCGGTAAACTCGACGTAGTACGAGTTGGCGAAGTAGGCGAACATGGGGTTGGGCAGGCCCGCCAGCAGCGCGGGCTCGCCGACGGGCCGAATCTCGTTCCAGCCCATCTGCGGCACGCTCACGGTGGGGTCGTCAAAGCGTTTGACGGTGCCCTTTAGTAAACTCAGCCCCGGCACCCCCGGCGCTTCTTCGGACGTTTCCATAAGCAGTTGCAGGCCCACACAGATACCCAAAAACGGCTTGCGCGCTTCCAGATGTGCCCGCACCACCGGCTCAAAACCGGACGTAAGAAATGCCTCCATTACCTGTCGGAAGTGACCCTGACCGGGGAGGATGAGCACGTCCGCATGGGCGGCCTCGAGCGGGTCGTCAGAGCGTTTAGCTTCGAGCCCCGCCGCCAAGAGCGCCTTGTGAACGCTGTGGAGATTGCCCGCGCCGTAGTCGATGAGGATGCTTTTCATTCGAAACTTCTCACTTAAAATTCCTATCTACTTCCCACTCAGCACTCGGTACTTTTCACTCCCGGCTTCTTGCTCTGGCTCACCCTCTGCGCAACGCACCTCACAGCATCCCTTTGGTTGAGGGGAGCACGTCTGACGTGACGCGGGTGGCCTGGTGGAGCGCGCGCGCGAAAGCTTTCATGACTGCCTCATTTACATGATGCGTTTCAATGCCCGAAAGCACGCGCACGTGCATCGTCGCGCCCGCGTGGTTGCAGAAGCCGCGCAGGAATTCGCGGAGGTGGTGGACGTTGAAGCCTCTGCTCGAGCCCTCGAACCCGCCCGGCTCGAACGCGATGTAGGGCCGACCGGAAAGGTCCAAAACCACGTGCGCCAGCGTTTCGTCCATCGGCACCCAGGCGTCGGCGTAGCGCTCCACGCCGCGCCGCTCGCCCAGCGCCTCACGGAAGGCTTGGCCCAAGACGATGCCCGTGTCCTCGGCCAAGTGGTGAACGTCCACTTCCAAGTCACCCTTGCCCCTCACGTCGAGCCTAAACTTGCCGTGACGGATAAGCTGCTCCAACATATGGTCTAAAAAGCCGTGTCCGGTTCGCGCCTCACCGCCCGGTGCGCCCTCAAGGTCTAGGGTGACCTCGAGCTGCGTCTCGCGCGTGTCGCGTTTGATGGTGGCGGTTCTGGGAGGGAAGGCGACAGCCTCCAAGGATCCTTTAGCCATGCGCGACCTCCTGTTCTCGAGCGTCCCGTTCTTGCGCCACCCGCCGCGCCGCCTCTAAAAAAGCCCCATTCTCCTCCGGCGTGCCGATGGACACGCGCAGGCAGCCGGTAAGGCCCGGCAGATGGTCCTGGCGGCGAATGAGGACGCCCTGGGCGAGAAGGCCGTTGTAGAACGATTCGGCGTCCCCCACGCGAAAAAGTAGAAAATTTGTGACCGACGGATAAACGTGGACGTTTCGAAGCGCGTTCAGCGCCTCGTAGACTCGAGCGCGCTCCCCTTCAACCTCCCCAATACGCGGCTCTAAATATCCCGCATCTTCTAACACCGTCAGCCCCAGCGCAATCTGGAGCGCCGAGACGGAAAAGGGGAGCAGGAGCTTACCGATTTGTTCGGTTAACGCGGGCTGCGCGAGCGCGTAGCCGAGCCTCACGCCGCCCAAGCCAAAGGCTTTGCTAAAGGTGCGTAAACTCACCACGTGGGGGTAGCGTTTGAGAAGCCCTCGAGCGTCCGTACGTGAGAACTGGTGATATGCCTCGTCAATGACGACGGTCCAGCGCGGCGCGGCGCGTTCGATAAGCGTGACGAGTTGCGCTTCCGGAATAAGGTTGCCCGTCGGCGCGGCGGGATTAGCGAGAAAAAGAACGCCTTCGCCGCGCTCCATCTCCTCCAGCAAGCTGTCCACAGGAAGCGAGAAATCCTCGAGCAGCGGCACCTCAGTCAGTTCGGCCCCCAAAAGGTGGGCTTGCAGGCTGTAGACCGAAAAGGTCGGCGCGACCGTCAGCACCCTCCGCCCGATGCCGCAAGCGGCGACGATAGCCTGGATGAGAACGTTCGAGCCGCTACTCACGAGCACGCCCGCCTCGGGCCAGCCATAAAAGTCGGCGAGCGCGGCGCGTAGACTCTCGGCCTGCATCTCGGGGTAGCGGTGAAAGGGGAGGTCTAAAAGCCGCTCAACCGCACGCTTTTTGAGCGCGGGCGGCAGGTCGTAAGGCGACTCATTTTGGTCGAGCTTGACAGCATAAGGCCGCGCCGTGAAGTGGTACGGCGGCGCGGCGCGGACCTCGGTGCGAATGCTCATGAGGCTAGTCTAACCCGCTGGCTTGGGTCACCTCCTCCGCCTTTCGGGTGAGGAGCGGAGGAGGCAAAGAGACAGGGGATGGAGCGTCACTGGCTCACTCGCCCGCGCGCGTCCTCGAGCAGTGGGTTCAAAGTTTCAGTCAGGCTGGCGTCGAGCGCGACGGCGCGTTCCCAGGCGGCGATGGCCTGTGGGTAACGGTTGAGCTGATAGTAAACACCGCCCAAGTTGAGTTGTGCCTGGCTATTGTCGGGATTGGCCTCGGTGGCGCGGGTGAGGTACTCGAGCGCCCGGTCGTAACGGCCCGTCTGCACGTAGGCGTAGCCCAGATTATTGAGCACCGTGTCGTTGTCGGCAAACGTCTCCAGAGCTTTTTCGTACAGAGGAATCGCCTCGCGGACGCGGTTGGTCCGCTGGAGCGCGTAGGCCTCGTAAAAGGGGATAAAGCCGTCGTTGCTGTTTTCACCCTCGAGATTCCTCGCGCGCCCAAACGCGGTGGCGGCCTCCGCAAAGTTTCCTGCCTCAACGGCGCTCAGGCCCTCGTTAACGGCGGTCGCGGTCTCGCCGCTGTAGGCGAGGCGCTGGCCCCCGGTGAGCGAGCGCTGCTGCTCGACCGCGCTCCGCGCCGCCGTGGCCTGCGCGTTGTTCGGCTCTAGCTCGAGCGCCCGGTCGAGCGCGTTGAGCGCCTGGTCGTAGCGCCCGGCGCGGCCCAAGGCGGTGCCGTAAAGCGCATAGAGCCCCGCGTCGTCCGGCGCGCGGGTGAGAAGGGGTTCTAAGGTACCAATCGCCGCATCCGCTTGACCTGCTTGGAGGTAGATTTGCGCCAAGTTGACGCCCAACGTCACGTTGGAGCCGCCCGACACGCCGGGCACGGTTTCCAAAGTCGCCCTGGCCGCGTCCAGATTGCCCGCGCGCGCCTGGGCGATGGCGAGTTCGTTGGCGAGCCCCGCGTTTTGGGGGTCCCTGGCGTAGGCGTCGGCAAGCACGCTCTGCGCGCCCGCCGCGTCGCCGCTTTGCGACAGCAGCGAGGCTTCGGCGAGCGCCAGCGTGGCGTCGTCCGGATAGGCGGTGCGGCCCTCTCTCACGAGCTCGAGCGCCTGCGTTCCGTATTCGCTCGGCAAACCTGCCGCGAGCGCGTAAAGGTCAGGCGAGCGCGCCGCCTCGTCCTGGACTTCTGTTTGGAGGTACGAGAGCGCGCCCGCGGGGTCACCCTGCTGGATGGCGAGGCCGATAAAGGCGCGTTTGAGCCCCAGCGAATCGGGCACCCGGTCCGCGCCGCCCCGCAGCGTCTGGAGCGCGCGGCGCGGGTCGCTCTGGCCCTCGAGCGCCGCTAAGTCGATATACGCCTCCACCAAACGCGGATACGCGTTGAGCGCCGCCCCGTAATCCGCCGGATCCGCCGCCGTCCGGCCCAGGCCCTGCAACGCGAGCGCGTGCGCGGGGTTGAGCGTTTGCGCCGCCTCAAAGGCTTGCCGCGCGGTGGCGGCGTCTCCGGTTGCGAGCAAGATGAGCCCGCGCGTGACGAGCGCTTCGATATCTTGAGGCGCGGCGTCAATCGCCGCTTGCGAGGTCGTGAGCGCGCCCGCCTGATCGCCACTCAACAGGAGCGCGCGCGCCTGTTCCGAGAGGACCCAGCTCGAGTCGCCGTCCAGACTCGCCGCCGCGGCCAAAGCCGCCGGGTCAAACGCCGGAAGCCGCAACGAGGCCGTGCCCACCGCGCCCAGCGACGGCAAGGACGGTGTTTGCGCGGCCACGGCGTCGAGTTCCCCCCGGTCGCCGCCGCTCAAACGCAGCCCCAGCCCGTCTACCACCGCGTCGAGCACGTCCCCTACGAGCGCCGCCGGGTCGTCCGCGCCTACCGTGAGTGTGCGCTCGGCGGGTTGCGGATACGCGGGTCCCGCGAAGCTCAGCAGCACGGTGGCCTGCGAGCCCGCTAACGTCACTCGTCCGCTCACAATGGTGGAGGCCCCGAAAGCCTCCGCCACAGCCTCGGCGCTCACGCTGTTCTGGTCGCTCAGCCGCCCGAACACCAGCAGCGCGTCCCCGACGGGCGGCACGTAAACCCCGTCTATCACGTTGAGACCGCGTTGGAGCGCGGTAGCGAGCCCCGCCCGGTAGACCTCCGCGGGACCCGACACATCGAAAGGCAGCACGACCAAGCGCGTGACGTCTTGCGCTCTCTGGGCGGTTTGGGCACCCTGAGCAGCCGCGAAAAGGGGCGTGAGAACGAAAAGGCTGACAATAAAATATTTCATAAGAACTGTTTTCATCGCTGCAAAGTATACCCCTCGAGCGGTGAGAAGGCTAAGGGAACGCGAAGCAACAATTTCCCCCAGATTTTCGGGCTTGATCTTCTTGTCCAACCTGCTAGGCTAAAAGCGTGTTCCGAGACGCGGTTCTAAACATCGTGCGCGCTGTTCCCAAAGGAAAAGTGACCACCTACGGCCACGTCGCGCTCCTGGCGGGCAAACCGGGCGCGGCGCGGCAGGTGGGCTACATTTTGCACGGCGTAAAGGAACATGAAAACATTCCTTGGCAGCGCGTCATCAACGCGCAGGGCGCGATTTCGACCTACAAAGTGGGCGCGGGCGAGTTGCAGCGGGCGCTTTTGGAGAGCGAAGGCATCGTGTTTGACCCGAAAGGGCGCTGCGACCTCAGTCTTGTCGGCTGGACGCCGGACGGTCCTTGAAGACGCGCTCCACATAGACCTGCGGCACGATGACGAGCGCGCCCTCCGGCACGATTTCGGCGACGAAGGGCGTTTCGCCGATGGGCTCACCGTCGATTTCTAAAGGCAGCGGCGCGCTCGTTTTGACGCTCACGCGTTCGGCCTTGACGTAGGCGAGGTCGTGGTAGTTGGAAAACTGCCTGGTGATGAGGCGGTAGGTGAGGCGGGCCACGCTCCGCGCGGTCGAGGAGGCGACGATAACCGCGTCCAACTTACCATCGTGCGGGCCGATGTCGGGCCCCAGGGCGAACCCCATCGAGTCGATCTGGCCGATGTTGGCAATCATGACGGTGTGCGCCTTGTGAACTTGCTTTTTGCCGTCGATTTCCAGCTCGATCGTCGTGCGGCGCAAGTTGGCTAGATTTTTGAGCCCGGTAAAAACGTAGGCGGCAAACCCGATGCGGCGCTTTAAGCCGCGCGGCGCGTCCTCGATTAAGCGCGCGTCCCAACCCGCCCCCGCGATGAGCGCGAAATAGCGGTCGTGGGTGGGTAGGTAGCCCACGTCGAGCCGGACCGCCTCGCCGGTCACGGCCACCTCGAGCGCCTTTTCCAAATTCTGCGGGATATCGAGCGCCCGCGCGACCAAGCTCGCCGTGCCCGCCGGGAGCTGCGCCAACGGCACCGGGCAGCCGCACTTGATAAGCCCGCTCATCGCCTCCATCACCGTGCCGTCGCCCCCCGAGGCGATGACCAAGTCGAAACCCTCTTCCGCCGCCCCCTGCGCCCAGCGCATCGCGTCGCCCTCGCCCTCGGTAAAGCGGACGTCGACCTCGATATCTCGCGCTGAGAGTTCGCGCTCGACGAGTTCGCGGATTCGCCCCGCGTCGTGCTGCCCCGACACGGGGTTGATGATGGTGAGAACGCGCTTATAAGGCGGTCCGGCGGGCTGAGAAGAGTCCATGCGGTCAATCTACCGCATCCCAGGGTGGCGATGTGCGGCTTCTTGACATCACCTTCGTACCCGTTTCGCGCACCGGGGTGCCGGGGGGCGGCGTGTACTATGATGCGCTTTATGAATTTTGCTACGAATTTCCTGGACAAAAAAAGCGGAAAGACTCTATGACGCTGACCGACGAGGCGAAACTGGCGCAGAGCCTCATTCGGGCGGCAAGTCCCTCGGGGCGTGAGTCTCCGGCGGCGGAGGTGATGCTGGGGGCCTTTAAGACGCTCGGTTTTGACGAGGCGTTTGTGGACGACGCGGGCAACCTCATCGGAATTTTCAAACGAGGCGACGGTCCCACGGTGATGCTGAACGGTCACCTCGACACGGTTCCCTTAGGCGACCCCGACCTCTGGCCGCACCCGCCGCTCTCGGGTGAAGTGGAAGACGGGCGGCTCTGGGGGCGCGGGGCCTGCGACATGAAGTCGGCGCTGGCCTGCATGGCCTACGCGGCCAAAGACGCGGTCGAGGGGGATATAACGGGCACGCTGATGGTGACGGCGGTGGTGCAGGAGGAGGTAGGCGGGCTCGGCGCGCGTTATCTGGCTGAATCCATAAAAGCCGACGTGGTGATTCTGGGCGAGCCCAGCAAGCTGCGGCTCATGCTCGGGCACCGGGGGCGGGTGGAGGTTCACGCGCGGCTGCCCGGCAAAATCGCCCACGCCGCCAAGAATGAGCTTGGCGATAACGCGCTCTATCACGCGGCGGACTTCTTAAAGGAGCTTCAGACCTTGGACCTGCCCACGGGCGGGCCGCTGGGCGGCTCGAGCCTCACCCCCACGCGCCTCACCTCCTATCCGCCGGACGGGGCCAACGTGGTGCCGGGGAGGGCGGACTTGGTGATTGACTACCGCAACATCCCCGGTGACGAGGCCGAGAACGTCCTCGAGCGGCTCCGCGCGCTCGCCCCGGAAGGAAGCGTGCTAGAGGTGCCCGATGAACGGCTCGAGAGCGAGAGCGGGGGCGTGGGCTACACCATCCCCCGCGTCGTGCCCGCCTACCTCGCGCCCGGCGAAAATCCTTGGGTGGAACGGGCGCGCCGCGTCCTCAGGCCCCTTTTCGCGGAGGCTGAGCATCCCTTTGAAGAGGCCTGCTGGTGGTTCGCCACCGACGCGCCGCACCTCGCCAACACGGGCGCGGTGGTTATCGGCCTGGGTCCCGGCGAGGAGGAACTGGCGCACACAACGCGCGAGAACGTGCCGCTGGCGCACCTGCCCTTGGCGCGTAAGGCCTACGCGGCGCTCGTTAAGGATTTTTTAAGTTCAAAAGGAGGCCGCGCATGAAGGGCGAAACCTTGCGCGTCAACGGCGACATGTGGACCATCGTAGACGTCGCGCCCGCCGGGCCTTTGGCCGAGATGGTCGCGGCTTTGCTCGAGGATGAAGGCTTCGTCGCCATCACCCGCGGTCACGACGTTATCAACGACGTGTTTTCGCACTTGGGCGCGGCGCTTATCGGCACGACGTTCGTGCTCGTCCCCGAACGGGACGCCGCGCGCGCGCTTCGGCTTATCGAAGACACGGTGACGGACTATGAGGGTGAAGAACTCGAGGCCCTTTTGGAAGAGATGGCTGCTGAAGGCTCGAGCGACTTTGGTGACGACGAATCCAGCGATGACGAGGACTTCTGAGCGCCCCGCCCCATAACCTCCCCCTGAACCCCTGTGACGCCCAGCGAATCTCTAGCCAACACCCTCCGCCAGCGCGCGGCCCTGCTCAGCCTCGGCGTCGCGCTGCTCGTGCTTCTGCTCAAACTCGGCGCTTACGTCCTCACCGGCTCCGTGGCGCTGCTTTCAGACGCCGCCGAGTCGATTACCAATGTGGCCGCCGCCCTGGCGCTCCTTTTTTCGCTGCGCTTAGCGCTCCGCCCGCCCGACTACGAGCACCCCTACGGTCACCAAAAGGCGGAATACCTCTCGAGCGCCTTTGAGGGCTCGTTAATCCTGCTCGCCGCGGGGATGATTTTGGTGACGGCGTTGGGCCGCATCACCAACCCGCCCCCTTTGGAGGGCGTCGCGGACGGCGTGGGGGTGGCGCTGCTCGCCACGCTGCTCAACGGCGTGGTGGCCTGGTTTTTGGCGCGCACGGCGGCGCAGACTGAGTCGGTCGCGCTCGCCGCCAACGCGCGGCACCTCCTGACCGACGTGTGGACCTCGGTGGGCGTCATCGTCGCGGTGGCGCTGGTGGCGCTCTCCGGTCGCACCGTGCTGGACCCCGTCATCGCGGTTTTGGTCGCGCTCAACATCGTGCGCGAGGGCTGGCGGGTGATGGCGGGCGCGCTTTCGGACCTCCTGGACGCGCGCCTGCCCGACGCGGACGAGGCGAAAATTTTAGCGGTGTTGGATAAGCACCCGCAGGTGCTCGGTTACCACCGGCTGCGCTCGAGACGCGCCGGGACGGGCCGCTTTGCCGAAATCGACATCTTTGTCGCGCCCGAACTCACCGTTTTGGAGGCGCACGAGGTGGCGGCGGACCTCGAGCGCGACCTGGCCGCGCTGCTGCCCCGCCTCGTCGCCACGCTCCACGTCGAGCCCTTTGTCGCCGGGCTGCGCGAGGGGGCCACGCCGCCGCGCGAGGAGTTCGGGCGGGGCTGAGGGGTGCCGCGCTGAGTTTGATTTAGTCGCTCACCTCGCCGACGTATCTTGGTGGAGGTAGGGAGTGGGGGAAGTGGGGGATAGAGAGAAGGTCAGAAGCCTTTTTCTCCCCATTTCTCTACCCCCCACCTCCTTAATTTTTCCTAAATGCCAATGCCCAAGACTAACGCTTAGGTACGTGCAGGCTGTCCGCGTCGTAAAAACGTAACGGCGCGTCGCGCCACTCGCCCGCGTAGTCGATGCCGACGCGCGCGGTGGTTACGATATTTTTGGGAGAGGGGCCGGATTCAAAGTAAAAGGGTTTCTGAGTCAGCAGGTGCGCGTTGTGCTCTCGCGTCACGCCCAGCGCCCGCGTGAGCTTGCCGGGGCCGTCGGTTTTGCCGGTCACATTTTCCAAGGGTTCCGCAGCCCGGATGAGCACTGCCTGCGCGTCTCCCTCGGCTCCCGTGACGACGTTGAGCATCGTGTACATCCCGTAGATGAGGTAAACGTAGAGCCTGCCGGGAGGTCCGAACATCGTCTCGGTGCGCTTTGTCAAACCCTTTGACGCGTGAGAGGCGAGGTCGTGGACGCCGACGTAGGCTTCCGTCTCGACGACGCGGACGCGCTGCGCCGCCGCCCCAAGCTCGCAGACGAGGACCTGACCGAGCAGCGCCTTGGCGACCGTTTGAGCGTCCGCCTCATAAAAGGTTATGGGCAGCATTTTTCAATTCGTTTGGGGCGGGAACGTCCAGTCGCTTAAAGTCACGGCGAAGGTGCCGTGGACGCGTATAACGAGAACTTTTATGCTAAAGGCGGCCTCGACGTGCTCCGGCAGGTAGCGGCCCGGCGTTTCTCTAAAAAGGATCTCGTAGCGCTTGACAGGAATATCTTTGTTGGGCTCGAGCACCGTCAGTTTCCAGACCCCAGGTTCGTCGGCAGGCTCCAACGTATTCCCTTCGCAGTGAAACTCAAAATCGCTACCCGCGCCCTCACCCTCGGGCGCGCGCCTCCCCCGCGACTCGATGACCTCGGCTTGCAGCGTGCCCGCCTCGTCCCGGACGAGTTTGACGTGCTGATACGACAGTTCGCGCCCGCCCTGCGTCACCTCGGTAATGGACTCGAGCGAGTCGGCCTCGTCAAAAGCGCGGGTCAAGTCGCTCAGGAGCGATTCGCAAGAGGGTTGCGCGAGAGCGGTAGCCGTCACGAGCAGAAAGAACGCGCACAAAGCTTTCACACCATAAAGTCTAACCGCCTATAGGCTAAACTGATGTATGAACGAACATGCGAACGTCGCCGTTTTGCTCTTTCCCGAGGTTCATGAACTCGACGCAGTCGGCCCCTACAGCGCCGTGAACGCGGCGCGGCATTTTGTCTCCGAAGACGCGCTAAACCTCTTCACCGCCGCCAAATCGCGTCACCCGCTCCAGACCTCGGGCGGGCTCACCCTTACGCCTCACCACGACTTTGCGGGCGCGCCCCCGCCGGACGTGCTCATCGTCCCCGGCGGGCGCGGCGTGGACGGCGCGCGACGAGGCGGTGCTGGGGTACGTGCTCGAGCGCGCCCCACGCGCCAAACTCTTGGTCAGCGTCTGCACGGGCGCATTTTTGTTGGGCGAGGCCGGTTTGCTGCGCGGCCTGCGCGCGAACACCTGGGCGGGCAAGCGCGAGCGGCTGCTTGACTACGGGGTGGGGGAGATTGTGGACGCCCGTGTGGTTAAAAACGAGCGCGTTTGGTGCGCGGGCGGCGTGTCGGCGGGGATTGACGCGGGGCTGGATGTCGTCGAGGCGCTTTACGGCGCGGAGGTGGCTCAAAAGGCGGCGACGGGAATTAACTACCCGTTTTGGGCTCGAGAACTGGAGAAGACCGCGGCTTAATCCAGCGATTCTGTCAAGGCAACCAAACGTGTGTCTCTTTTGGGAACGCTGCTGGGGCGAACGCCTCACCAAAAGGCAGCTCGAGCCCTTCCCCCTGCGCCTTATAAACGCGCGTCCGCTTTGCGCCAAGGTCGACCACCCACACTTCCGGCACGCCTTCCCGGAGATAATGGGGGAGCTTGGTCTCGAGGTCCGCCCTCAGCGAAGTGTGCGCAACCTCCACGACAAGGTGGGTGTCTAAAGGCTCCGCGTGTCTCGCGTGGTGGTCAAAGGGTCTCACCACGGCGATGTCGGGCAAGTAAAGCTGCGCCCCGTCCGCCAGCCAAAAATCTTTTTCCTCGCGCACCACGACGTTATAGGCTGCTGGATGCGTGCGGAACCGTTCTGCCAAATCGATGATGGTCGCGCTGTGGGAGGGGCTGGACGGCGTCATGGAGACTATCTCCCCGTTAATCAGTTCGGTGCGCTCGTCTTCGCGCAAGATGCCCGCGTCCACCATCGCATAAACATCTTGACGGGTAAAGAGACGCCGTTGTGCGGCCAGAGCCATATTTCTAGCTTATTATTTTTCTCGCCCCGCTTATAGTGAGAGCGGGATGACCTCAAGCCCCCCGCCCTCCCTTACCTCCCCGTGCGGCGGCACCACCGCGAGCGCGTTCGCAAAGAGCATGGAGGTCAAGATACCCGAACTCTGATTGCCCGTCGTGCGGACCGTGGGGCCGTGGGGGCCGAACTCGAGCACGCAGCGCCAGAAAGCCTCCTTGAAGCCCGCGCCCTTAAAAGGCGAGCGGGCGGTGGCGTGGATTCTTCTGTGGTAGAGGAGAGGGTCGGTGGAGCCCAGCGACTTGTGAAACCAGGCCTCAGTGAGGAGGAGGAAGACGACCATGCTCGAGACCGGGTTGCCCGGCAGGCCGAACACGCTCAAGCCCCGCCACTCGCCAAACAAGGCCGGGCCGCCCGGACGCATGGCGACCTTCCAGAAATGCACCCGCCCCTCACCAAAGAGCAAATCCCGGACGAAATCGTATTTGCCCATCGAAACCCCGCCCGAGGTGACGAGCAAGTCCACACCGCCCAAATTTTTTAGACCTTCTTGCAACGCGTCTAAAGTATCCAGCGCGCGCGGGAGGATGAGCGGCACGCCGCCCGCCTCCTTAACGAGTCCCGCGACTGAGTAGGCGTTTGAGTTGTAGACCTGGCCATTTTGTAGGGGCGCGCCCGGCTCGACAATCTCGTCACCCGTCGAGAGGATGCCGACGCGGGGCGCGCGGACAACCTCTAGGTCCGCGTAACCCATCGCCGCCGCCACGCCCACCGCCGCCGGGGTGAGGCGGGTGCCCGCGCGCAAGTAAACCTCTCGCGCGCGCAAATCCTGCGCCCTGGGCCGGATGTCGCCAGGGGAAGCGGGCGCGTACAGGAGCACGCCGTCACCGTCTTCTTTGGTCCGCTCCACCCCGATGATGGCGTCCGCGCCCTCGGGAACGGGCGCGCCCGTGTAGATGCTCACCGCCTCGCCGGGTCCCACCGCGCCCGTGAAGGGACGACCTGCGGGCACCTCGCCCACGACGTTGAGCCTCACGGGTGCGTCCTGACTTGCCCCAAGCGTGTCCGCCGCCCGGCAGGCGTAACCGTCCAACGCAGAGTTGTCGCAGTTCGGGTGGTCGGCTAAACTCGTTAAAGTTTGGGCAAGCGTGCGCCCGTAGGCTTCGCTTAGGGGGACGCGCTCGAGCCCCAACCCCCGGGCCTGCGCCTGAATGATGCTGATAGCTTCCTCTAAACCTATTTGCGTTTTGTGGTCCATAGGTCACTGTAGCAACTTAACGCGTTACCCAAAGGATTGAAACGTTTGTGACTGAGAATTCTCGTGAACGTGCATGTTAGACTTTGCAAACTAAAACTTGAGAAAAGGGGTCTCACATGGCTTACCAAAAAATAAACATACCCGACGGCGATAAAATCACCGTGCAGGGGGGCGAACTCAACGTTTCAGACCGTCCCATCATCGCCTTCATTGAGGGCGACGGCACCGGCCCGGATATCTGGGCGGCGTCGCAGCGCGTGATAGATACAGCGGTTGAGAAAGCTTACGGCGGAGAAAAGTCCATCGCCTGGATGGAGGTCTACGCGGGCGACAAGGCGAACGACGTCTACGGCGAGGTGGTGTGGCTCCCCGACGAGACGGTGGACGTGCTGGATGAATATCTCATCGGCATCAAAGGCCCCCTAACCACGCCCGTCGGCGGCGGGATTCGCTCGATCAACGTGGCGCTGCGGCAGCGCTTGGACCTCTACGCCTGCGTGCGTCCGGTGCAGTATTTCAACGGCGTGCCGAGCCCCGTCAAGCGGCCCGAAGACGTGGACATGGTGATCTTCCGCGAGAACACCGAAGATATTTACGCGGGCATCGAGTACAAACAGGGCACGGAGGAGGCGGAGAAGTTTTTGGGGCTGCTTAGGGAGAACTTCCCCCAGTCTTACGCCAAGGTTCGTTTTCCGGACTCGAGCGGCGTCGGCATCAAGCCGGTATCGCAGGAGGGCACCGAGCGCTTGGTCAAGGCTGCGATGGATTATGCGGTCGCCAACGACCGCCCCTCGGTCACGCTCGTCCACAAGGGCAATATCATGAAGTTTACCGAGGGCGCGTTTCGTGACTGGGGCTATGAGGTCGCCAAACGCGAGTACGGCGCGACTGAGCTTGACGGTGGTCCCTGGCTCACCTTTGAGAACCCGCGCACCGGTACCGAAATCACTGTCAAAGACGTCATTGCCGACGCCATGCTCCAGCAAATCCTGACCCGTCCGGCGGAATATAGCGTCATCGCCACCCTAAACCTAAACGGCGACTACATTTCAGACGCACTCGCCGCGCAGGTCGGCGGCATCGGCATCGCGCCGGGGGCGAATATCAACTACAACACGGGTCACGCCGTCTTTGAGGCGACCCACGGCACCGCGCCCAAGTACGCGGGGCAGGACAAAGTCAACCCCTCCTCGGTCATCTTATCAGGCGAGATGATGCTCCGCCACTTGGGCTGGGACGAGGCGGCGGACCTGATTATCGGCTCGGTGGGTAAGACGATTGGGCAAAAACGGGTAACGTACGATTTTCACCGCCTCATGGACGGGGCCACGCTACTCAAGGCGAGCGAGTTTGGGGACGCGCTTATCGAGAATATGTAATTTTCTGAAACGTTCGGGCGGATGTACACGGCTTGGTTAGAGCCTGACATGGTAAAATAACCCCAGTAATCCTCTTACTTGCATTTATCATCCCGAAGAGCGTTACTGGGGAGTTTCATATGCGCGTCACAACGGAGGGTCAAGTCACCATCCCCCAGCACATCCGCGACAAGCTCGGCATAGCGCCGCACAGCGAGGTGGAGTTTGTGCTCGAGGGCGACAAAGTCATCCTGGTCAAAAAAGAAGCGGATGATAATCCTTTCAGCCGTCTGCGCGGCGTTGCGACGGTCAAAATGACAACCGACGAAATCATGGCGCTGACGCGCGGTGACAGTTAATCCTGCCGCGCTAGTTGACAGCAACGTTCTACTGGACGTTTTTGAGAATGACCCCGTCTGGTACGCGTGGTCGGAAATGACGTTGGGGCGCTACGGAAAAATGCACCGTTTACATATCAACCCGATTATCTATACTGAGGTGTCCGTGGGCTTCTCCCAGATTGAGACGCTCGAGCAGGTGCTATAGGAGGCGGGTCTGTCGGTGCTTCCTCTGCCCAAAGAAGCCCTATTTTTAGCGGGCAAAGCTTTTCTGGACTACCGCAAGAGGGGCGGCACGAAACGTTCGACGCTGCCCGATTTTTTTATCGGCGCACACGCGGCGGTTGAGGGGTTGTTGCTTCTCACTCGAGATACCAGACGTTACAAAACTTACTTTCCGACAGTGACGCTCATCGCGCCTTCTTTGGATAAAGCGTCACACCTGTGAGACGTTCGGACGGTTGCTGCGCGTCGTCCTGAGCCAAAAGCTAGAAAATCCGCCCGATAAGCCTAAAGAGCGCCCAAACGAGGAAAAATACCCCGCCACCCAAAACTAAAAGCGCGCCGAGCAGGAGGACGAGCCCACGGTTTGAAGGTGCGTCAAACGTGGGTGTGGTGCCGGGGCCAAGGTGCTGCTCGAGCAGCCTCAAATTGCGTAAATTAGCCTTCCAGGTCGCATCAAAGAGGTCACCCAAGATTGGTACGGAGCCAATTAAAGTTTCCAAACCCACGTTAAAGACCATTCGCGCGAGCGTCCCCGTGGGCGCGCCCAGCCGGTAGGCTTCAAAGATAATGTAGCCCGCGGGCACAAGCATCACCGCGTCGCCGACGCCGGGCACGAGGCCGACGACGGCGTCCAAACCCACCCGGTAGTTGATGATGGGGATGTGAAACGCGCTGTCGAGGAGGCGGCTCAAACGCCGCAGGCGTGTCAGGGTGGCAGTTTTTGCTCGAGTCGTGGGTTTTCGCATAAAAAGGCAGGGGCGCAACTATGCGCCCCCAGGCCGTTCCATCAGGACATCAAATGCCGCTCGATGAGCCGGATGTTGCGCAAGTTAGCCTTCCAAAAGATATCAAAAATCGAGCCCAACAGGGGAATACTGCCCACCACGGCGTCGAGCAGGATGTTAAAGACCATCCGGGCGAGCGTGCGCTGCGGCACGCCCAGGGCGGCGGCTTTGTAGACGATGTAGCTCGAGATGGCAAACCCGCTCACGTCCCCCACCACCGGGATGAGGCCCAAGGCCGCGTCGAGGCCGAAGCGGTAGTTGATGACCGGGATGCGAAACGCGTCGTCCAAAAGGTGCGCCAAGCGGCGGATGTCGTCTAAATCGCTCCGGCGGTCCGGGCGTGTCCGCCCATAGTTGCCCGCGCTGCCGTAACGCGCGCGGCCAAAGTCTGCGTTGCCTGCATAAGTCATACGTGGTGCTCCCCTCGTCCATCCCAGCCTGCGTAGGAGTAAAAGCGGCCCGCCTGCGCGTCGCGCAAGTAAGCGGTGAGCGGGTCGCGGAGCGGCGGGATGGGGATAAGCTGCGCGACCTCCTCAACCGGGACGAAGCGCGCCTCGACGATAAAGCCGTCCGGGTCGCGCGGGTTGAGAAGCCCATCATACTCCGCCAGAAACGCGAACGACACCGCGCGGTCGTTGCGCCGCATGTCCTCGACGTGAACCGCGTAGGCGAGGTGCTTGATGCGCGTGATTTTGAGCCCCGTTTCCTCCTTGACCTCGCGGATGAGCGCGTCGGGGGCCTGCTCGCCCCGCTCGACCACGCCGCCGGGGAGGGTGTAACGGACGTTGCCAAAGCCTTGCCAGTCGTTGCCTACCAGGAGCACCCGACCGCGCGCGTCGAGCAAAATAGCGGCGGCAACGACAAACTCACGCCGCGCCACCGAGTTGGTCCAGGCGCTGGCCCTGCTCCGCTTCGGTGAGCGCCCCCGTCAGCTCGTCCAAGCTCCCCTGCATGATGTCCGAAAGGTTATGCGTGGTGTAGCCGATGCGGTGATCCGTCACGCGCGACTGCGGGAAGTTATAGGTGCGAATCTTTTCGGAGCGCTCGCCCGTGCCGATTTGTACGAGCCGCGCCTCGCGCGCCTCGGCGGCGGCGCGTTCGCGCTCGCGCTCCAAGAGCCTGGCCCGGAGCACGGTCAAGGCTTTGTCTTTGTTCTTAATCTGCGATTTGCCGTCCTGACAGCTCACCACGATCTCGTCACCCGTACCCGGCTTATAGGTGATGCGCACCGCCGAGTCGGTCGTGTTGACCGACTGGCCGCCCGGACCCGACGAGCGGAACACGTCCACCCGGTAGTCACTCGGCGAGAGACCCACGTCAACGTCCTCGGCCTCGGGCAAGACCGCCACGGTCACGGTGCTCGTGTGGATGCGCCCCTGCGTCTCGGTCGCGGGCACGCGCTGGACCCTATGCACGCCGGATTCGAATTTGAATTTGCTGTACGCGCCCCGCCCGGTAATCTCCAAAGACACCTTGCTGAGGCCGCCCAGAGAGTTCTCGTATGAGTCGAGCACTTCGGGCTTAAAACCCAGAGTTTCGGCGTAGCGAAGGTAGGCGTTGAGCATCTCGGCGGCGAAGAGCGAGGCCTCGTCGCCGCCCGCCGCCGCGCGGAGTTCGATAATGACGTTTTTGTCGTCAAAGGGGTCTTTGGGCAAGAGCAGGGTCTCGAGCCGCCCCTCCAACCTCTCCCGCTCGGGCTCCAGAGCCGCGATTTCCTCTCGAGCCATCTCAACAAGTTCAGGGTCGTCCAGCGCCTCTTCCGCGTTGCTGATACCGTCCAGAACGTTCCGGTACTCCCGGTAGACTTTCACGATGGCGGCCAGTTCGCTGTAGCGCTCCATCGCCGCCCGGTAGCGCGGCTGGTCGCTTAGCAGCGCCGGGTCGGCGAGCGAGCGCTCGAGCGCCTCGAATTCCTTTTGTAAAGTTTCAAGTTTATCGGTCATTGGTTACAGTGTACCGTTAAAGGCGTTCTCGGGTGGTGTTGAGGTAGGGGAGTAGAGAGGCTGGGGGGTAGCGTCTTACTCACTATTTCCTCCCTATCCCCCTATCAAGTTTTCCCCTACTGCACCGGCGCGGGCTTGCCACCCTCGAGCCTCGCCACCTTCAAAGACGCCGCCAAAACTCCCGCGTGTTCGGTTTCGGAAAAGTCGTAGACCGCGCCCGCACCCGCGGTTGGGCCAAGCCCCACCAGCGCGTCGCGCAGCGCCTGGCGGAAGCCGAGATCGCCTGGCACGACGCCGTAGAGCGTGGTCTGCTCGAGCGCCTCCCCCAAGAGGAGCATCGCGTCGGAGGCGCGAACGGCGTAGGGAAGAGACGCGCCAAAACGGAAGCGCCCGGTGGTGGCGAGAAAGGCGCGCGTTTCTTCAAGCGTCGCGTCGGTCTCACCAAGGCTTCGGGGCAGTTCGGCGGGGGAGACGACGACGCGCGCGCCGTCAAGGGGCGCGAGGTTGAAGGGGGGCTCGAGGGGGCCTAGCAGCGTGGGGTCCAAATAAACAGCGCCGTCGTAGCCGCGTTGCCGCAGTCCCCGCACCGCCACCGCGCTCTCACGCGCGTCGCCCCAGACGATGACCCCGCCGGGTTCTTGCGCCGCCACCCACAGCGCCTCGGGGGTCAGTACAGAGGTGCCGATAAGAAAGCGCGCTTCAACAAGTTCTACGCTTCCCGGCGCGAGGAGCATGGTGAGCGCATCCTTGGCCGCGTCGCCAGAAGTGTTTCGCGGTGCCATAAGTGCCACACCGCCTCCGCCCGCCGCGATATCCAACACCATGCGTTGCAGCAAAATCTTATCGCTCGGACCCACGCTAAACATCCAGTAGGGGGCGTCTCGAGCGATTTCGCTTGGGGTGCTGAGCGAGAGGACGGGCAGCCCCAAATCCGCGGCAACTCCGGCCACGGCGCGCGCGGCCTCGTCCGTCGTGCAGCAGATAACGGCGTGAACCCCTTCTTGTGCGAGACGCCTC
Source organism: Trueperaceae bacterium (assembly GCA_965214405.1). Classification (GTDB taxonomy): domain Bacteria; phylum Deinococcota; class Deinococci; order Deinococcales; family Trueperaceae; genus CBDCCT01. The sequence continues at coordinate 1,787,925 of OZ243956.1, read as the reverse complement.
ACCTCGGTGGCGGTCCTGGTTGTGAGGCTCATATCGTCGACAAATACGACTTCGGCGTCGCTGTAGACGCCGCCCGCGTTGCGCCACTGCCTTTGAAACGTCTCGAGCGCGTCCCGCTGCGCCCGGCCGAGTCGCGCGGCGCTCCCGCTCGAGGACAACACAACGCCGACACGGACGCTCTGGGCCGCCGCAAGAGTCGGGAAGGACGTACAAACAAGTAGAAGGGTCAGGAGGAGAAACGTCCGGCGCATGACTCAGTATGTCAGGCGCGGCCTTATAGCAAAAGTGAAGTTTACATCATCCTGGTTTTAGGCGTTATCGTCAATTCTCAAATTCAAACTTGATGGCGTCTTTGCTGCCGTTTTTAACCGCGTACATGAGCCCGTCTACTTTTTGTACCATCACCTCGACCGAAGCGGGCGGCGTGCAAAACGTCATCACGCCGATGCTAAAGGTGACCGGCCAGCCCCGCTCTCGCATCGCGCCCAAAAGAAGCGCGCGCAGCTTTTGGACGGCGGGCTGGGCTCTCGTGTGGTCCGTCTCGGGCATGAGCACGATGAACTCGTCGCCGCCGATGCGCGTCACGGTGTCGGTCGCGCGCACGTTGCGCATGAGCGTGCTGACGACGACCTGCAGGAGTTCGTCGCCGACCTGGTGGCCGTAACGGTCGTTGACGAGCTTGAAGTTGTCTAAATCGATATAAGAAACCGTCGTGGCGCGCCCGTAACGCTGTGAGCGCTCCAACTCGCGCTGCGCAATTTCCTGAAAAGCCCTCGAGTTGGCCGCGCCCGTGAGGGGGTCCGTCCGCGAGAGTTGCGCTTCTCTGTCGCGTTCTTGCCTGAGCCTGCGCAAGAGAAAGGTGAACGCGTAGAGCACCCCGATGCGCATAAATAGGTTCCAAAAGGGTGCCACTGGATGCTGCAACGCGGGGTTGGACAGAAACTCGGAAAAGGTCCAGAAGCCCGCCGTCACGAGGACAAAAAGCTCCGCCGCGCCCCGGCCCAAAAACCAGACCACCAGAAACACCGGCAAGAGGTAAAAGAGCGAAAAAGAAAACTCCGGGCTTATGAAGTAGTCAAACAGCCCGATAAGCGCGACGAGCGAAAAAGAAGCCAGAAATACATTGATTTTGGGTTGTTTTTTGAGGCCCTCGAGCAGCATTCTGAATGTCCCCAGACTTATCATCGCCGGGTCGCGTTTACGAGTAGAAGAGGGGCGAGCTAAACGCATGGGGTCTCCAGGGGACGCTTGTGGGGGAACGATGTAGGAGGCGGTGGGGCTGGCGGAGAGGGGGTAGAGAAGTGCCGAGTACCGAGTGGAGAGTGAATAAAAGCTCTTCCCCTCCACTCCCTTGTCACCTCAAGAGCCGTGCGTCAAGAGCGTGTATAGACTCAGAAGTATTCGCTGAGCGCCGTGCCCGCGGGGGCGTAGCCGAGCGTGAGGGACTCGCGCCAGGCTGTCTTCGCCTCCTCGCGCTTGCCCTGCGAGAAGAGCGCCCAGCCGAGGTTGTACTGCGCCTCCGCGTCTTCCGGATTTTGTTGGATGAGCAGGTCGTATACGAGCGCGGCGTCGGTGTAGCGTTCGGTGACGAGGTAGGCGGCTCCTAAGTTGACCTGCGCTTCGATGTTGTTTGGCTCGAGCTGCACGGCGCGTTCGTAATAGCCCGCGGCGCTCTCGTAGTCTTCTAAACCGTACGCGGCGAGACCCGCCCAGAGTTGCGCGGCGGCGGAGTCGGGCGTCACGGCGAGCGCGGCCTCGAGGTTCGTAAGCGCCCCCGCGTAATCGCCGAGGCGGTAGAGCGAGCGGCCCGTTAAAAAGGCGGCTTCGGCTAGGGCTTGCGGGTCGCTGAGGCGCTGCTGGGCAGCCTGACCCTCCGCGAGCGCGTTTTGGGACTCGCCCAAAAGGTCGTACACAGTGCCGATGGCCAGGTGCAGTTCGCCGCTCTCGGGGTTGAGGGCGAGCGCGCTCTGTAGGGTGTCAAGCGCATTTTGCGTCCGGCCCGCCTCGAGCTGAGAAACGCCCAAGTTGTAAAACGCTTCCCAGGCGGTCGGGTCGGTACTCGCGGCGCGCTCAAAGGTCGCCACCGCCGCCTCGTCTCGGCCTAAATCGCGTTGCAGCAAGCCGAGCTTGACGAGGATATCCGCTTGCGCCGCCGCCGAGCCTTCGGTTTCTTCCGCGGCCTTGCGCAAGGCGCGCTCAAGTGAGCGCAGCGCGTAATCCACTTGCCCCGCCTCGACGTAGATGTCGGCCACGAGCGCGCTCACGCGGTAGTCGCCGCCGCCGTCCTCGAGTTCGGTGAGTTCGGGGAGCGCTTCTAGGCCGCGCCCCCCACGGTAGAGTGCGTTGGCCCGTCCGTAAATGAGGTCGGCGTCGTTGGGGCGAATCGTTAGGGCGGCGGCGTAGGCTTCGGCGGCTTCGTCAAAGCGCCCTAACACCTCGAGCTGCCCCGCGAGCCCCAAATAAGCGTTCACCAGGTCGTCGCCCGAGACCTCTTCGCCCTGCGCGACAGCCTCCGCAAACGCGTCTACCGCCTCGTCGGCGCGGCGTAACCGCACGAGCGTGACTCCGCGGTTGAAGTGACCGTCGAAGCGTTCAGGGTAGAGGCGCGTCACCTCGCTAAATTCGAACAGTGCCGCGGGCAAGTCGCCGCGTTTGAATTCGGTGAGGCCCAACCCGAAGTGCGCGTTGCCCGAGAGGTAATCAACCGCAATCGCCTCTAAAAAGCTCTCTTTGGCGTCGTCCAGGCGGCCCGCTTCTAGATACCCTTCCCCCAAATCCACCCAGGCGTTCGCGTCGCCCGGCGCACTCTGGGTGTTGTTGCGGAGCGTGGCTATAGGATTGGTGGTGGCACTGGTGATGGGGCTCGAGGGCACGCTCAGCGGCGTCCCCGAAGCTCCCCCGGACATCCCGCCCGTTTGGGCTGTGGCTAATGGCAGGCCAGTAACAAGGAGGGCGAAGACCAAACGGCGACCCCTACGGACTTTCATTGGCGGACTCTCGCTGTAATGACTACCACTGTAATGACTACGGTGCTCATGCGTGCCTCCATGCGGCGCTGGCTAAACTCTCCTGAAACGTACGGGTACGTTCCTATCCCCTTTGGGGCTACTGCTTATGAGTTTAGTTGGCGCGCATTTTAGGCCCTGTGAAATCCTCCACGGGACGCGTTACAGAAGCGCCTGTGTTCTTTTTTTCACGCTTTACGGAGCGGGAGAGGGTACTTCTCTACCCTGCAACGCAAGCTGACCACACGCCGCGCCCGCGTCGCGGCCCCGCGAGAAGCGCACCGAGACGGAAAGACCCGCTCTCAGGAGCGTCTTTTCGAAGCGCAGGATGGTGGCGTGGGGGCTCGAGGAAAACCCCGAACTTCCCCAAGGGTTAAAAGGGATGAGATTCACGTGCGCCGTCAAGCCCTCGAGCCGCGCCGCCAACGCCTCCGCCTGCCAGAGCGCGTCATTCACGCCGTCCAGCATGGTGTATTCCACCGTGACGCGCCGCCCCACCGCCTCCTGCCACGCGTGCAGCGCGGCGATAATGTCGTCTATCGAGTGCGCGTGCGCGGTCGGGATGATGCGCCTGCGCGTCTCCTCGTCGGGCGCGTGGAGGCTGACTGCCAGAACCAGCGGCAGCCCCTCGCCCGCAAGTTTGCGGATTTTGTTGGGCAGCCCCACCGTCGAGAGCGTGATGCGCCGCGGCGACATGTCCAAGCCCTGCGGGTCAACCGCTGTGCGAATCGCGCTCAGCGCGTTGTCGTAGTTGAGGAGCGCCTCGCCCATGCCCATGAGGACCACGTTGCGAACCTCTTTGGGAGCCAGCCCCTCACCCTGCGCCACCCCCAAAATCTGCCCCAGAATCTCCCCGCGCGTTAAGTTGCGCCCAAAGCCGAGCGCGCCCGTGGCGCAAAAGGCGCACCCGGCGGGGCAGCCCACCATCGAGGAGATGCAGACCGTTTTGCGCCCCGCGTAGGGCATGTACACGGCCTCGGTCGCGCGATTGTCAGAGAGCGTGAAAAGGTAACGCACCGAGCCGTCTTTAGAGGGAAAGCGTTCGGTTTTGACAAAGGGGTGGAGCGTGTGGGTTTCTTCCAAACGCGCTCGCCAGCGCCCCGGTAGGGTCGTCATCGCCCCAAAGTCGCCCGCGCCCCGGTCAAAAATCCAGTTGGCGAGCTGCTTTTGGCGGTAGCGCTCGCCCTCGGGGAAGGGGAAGGCGTGGGGGGAGAGCTCGAGTAAATTTACCTTGTCCATAACCAAAACGTCCAGTTCTTGCTAGCTTGCTCGTTCCGTGTGCCCATCCCTACAGCTTAATCTGCTTGAGCTTATAACTGTAGCCGCGACACTACCGCTCCGCAGATTTGAAGAGGACCGAACTTATCACAATGGTAGCGACAAAAAGGGCGAGTACGCCCAGCAAAGCCCAACCCATACTCGGTTCCCAGTCGGACTCGACATCACGCCCGGCGCGGCGGTCGTATTTTACAGTCTGTGGGGGCAGAGCGGCTGACTCGCCAAACTGAACGGTGAGCGGGCTACCGGCTAGCATAAACGTTTGAGACTGCGGAAGCGAATCGGGATGCGTCACCAAGAGGGTGTGCTCGCCCGCGGCGACCTCTGAAAGAACAAGTTCACCCGCCGCCGTGTGGCCGACGAGCGACCCGTCGAGGAAGACGCTGCTACCCTCCGCTGCTTGGACGGTGATATCAGCGTCTGCTTTTGCTTGGCCTGCGGCAAAAACTGAGGTGAGAAAGAAGCACGATGCGAAAATAAAAGTCTTAGTTGTCCCGTTCAACCGGAGATCTCCTTTTCCGCACGGCTCGAGCTCAGTCACTCTCATGGTTCACTGCTTTAGGAAAGGGGGGTCTGACTTCACCGTGAATTTTCCCGCTCTTCAGTTCACCATCGTAAACCAACACAAACTGGTGACGCAGGCTTACGCAGACGCCACGTCCTGATCGGTCGGCAGCACGAACACGGGCAGGCGGTCGCGGAGCGGTTCGACCTCGCTGCGGAGGCGGGTAAAGACTTCGGCGTCTAGGTACGCCGCCGAGGCGCGCAGGAGCCCCAGATAATAGAGCGCGACTAGCCGCGCGTCGTCCGCGCTCAGAGAAAGGCGTTCTTGACGCGTGAGGAGTTCTTCGACGAACGCGTCGGCGGACTCGAGCGCCCGGTTTCCGCCGCCTTCAATCACCGCTTTCAAAACCTCGATACTCTCGCTCGGGTTGTGCCAGAACCCAAAGTTGAGTTCGCTGGTGAGCTTTTCAACCCGCCGCAAGCCCTCGCGGTAATCGGTTTCGCTCAGCAGCGTCCGGGCGATTTCCTGGCGCTCCACGCGCTTTCTGGCGTAGTCCGCGAGCGATAAGTAACCCCCGACGGGCCGCAGCCTTCCCCCTATGAGCGCGCGCAGCCGGTAGGCGAGTAAGTAGTCTTGATATTCCTTGAGATGTTCCACACCCTCCAGTTTAGAGCCTGCGGGAGCCGAAAAAGAGGGTGTCGGCTACGCCCGGTGCGGCGGAGTGAAGGAGTCGGCTGAGTAGAAGGGTGCGGGTCAGGCTCGAGCTGGGGCGGGAGCCTCGAGGGCTTCCCAGGCCTCCGCTAAAATTTCTTGAAGGCTGGGGACGAGGCCGTCCAGGGGCAACTCCTGCGTCTCGCCGGTGCGCCGCATTTTGAGTTCGACCACGCCTCGAGCGAGGCTTTTCGCGCCCAGCGTGAGCCTAAAGGGAATGCCCAGGAGGTCCGCGTCATTGAATTTGACACCGGGCCGCTCGTCGCGGTCGTCAAACAAGACGTCGATACCCGTTTCACGCAGCGTCTTGTAAAGCGCCTCTGCGGCGCTCGAGACTTCCGGCGCGCGGTCGTTGGCGAGGCTCACCAGAATAACGGTAAAGGGCGTGACACTCACGGGCCAGATGATACCCGCCTCGTCGTGATGCGCCTCGACGAGGCTCGCCATGAGCCGACCGGGGCCGATGCCGTAGGAGCCCATCACCATCGGCTGAGCGTCGCCGCTCGAGCTCAAAAAGGTCACCCCCATCCGTTCGCTGTAACGCGTGCCGAGCTTGAAGATGTTGCCGACCTCGACGCCCCGTTCTGCCCGCAGACGCGCGCCGCATACCGGACAGGGGTCGCCCGCCCTGGCCGCCACAAGGTCGGTCACGACATCCGCGCTGAAGTCGCGCCCGTAGACGACGTTTTGGTAATGGTACTCCGCCTCGTTGGCTCCGGCGACGAGGTTGGGGCTTTGGGGGATGAGGTCGTCCACCACCACGACCATCCGCTTACGGTCCACACCCAAGGGTGAGCCGTAGCCGGGCTCCGCGCCCACCGCGCGAATCTCCTCAGGGGTCGCCGGACGCAAACCCCGCGCGCCGACGGCGTTGGCGAGCTTCGTCTCGTTGAGTTCCATATCACCGCGTATAACCGCGAAAACAAAAGGCGGTGTCGCTTTCTCGTCCGGCTCGTTCTCTGCGTCCGGTCTATCCGCGATAAAAAAGACGGCCTTGGCGGTGCGGCTTTCGGGGACGCCGAGAAAAGCCGCCAAGCTCTTGATGGTGGTGGTTCCCGGCGTATGGATCTTTTCCAACGTGCCGGGCGTCTCCGCCTCCGGCACGGATTTTTGGAACGTCGCCACCTGCCGGTTCGCGCGGTAGTCGCCCCTTTCGCACAAGAGAAGCGTGTCCTCGCCGACCGGGGTGAGCGCCATAAACTCGTGCGAGCCGGAGCCGCCCATCATCCCGTTGTCGCTCTCGACCGCGACCACGGGGAGGCCGCAGCGCCTAAAAATCGCCTCGTACGCCGCGTAAACCTCCTCGTAAAACGCGTCTAAACCGGCTTCATCCGCGTGAAATGAGTAGCCGTCTTTCATGGTAAATTCGCGCACCCGGATGAGGCCGCCTCTGGCCCTGGGCTCGTCGCGGAACTTCGTCTGGAGCTGGTAAAGCTTGACGGGCAGGCTCCGGTACGAGGTGACCACGCTCCCCACGAGGTCGGTCATCGCCTCCTCGTGCGTCATCGCTAGACAAAGCTCGCGCTCGCTTCTGTCACGAAAGCGCGCCATGTCGTCGCCAATCGCCTCCCAACGGCCCGTCCGCTGCCAGAGTTCGGCGGGTTGCACGACGGGCAAGAGCACCTCCTGAAAGCCGACGGCCTCCATTTCTTCGCGCATGACGGCCTCGAGCCTCCGCTTCACCCGCAAACCGAGCGGCAGGTAGTCAAAAATCCCGGCGGCGAGTCCATTGATAAAACCGCCGCGTAGGAGGAGCTTATGGGAGTCAAAGTCCGCTTCGGTCGGGGCGTCTCGCAGGGTGTGAAAAAAGAGTTTGGAAGCGCGCATGAAGACGAGTGTAGCGTATGGAGCCCGTTCATACGGCTTGTACAGGGCGCACCGCGGAGAAGCCTTCCATATCCCCACCCATCTCCACTATGCAAGCTTTTGTGTAGTTTCTGTGAAGAAGGCGGGAGAAATGCAACATAGCTCACTGGGGGCGCGTCTTCTATACTGAGAAATATGTCGCAGCCCCAACACAAGCACCGTCATGTAGAGAGACGCGCGTCGCGTGAGTGAAGCCGTGGTCACGCTCCACACGCCCGTCTATAAAAGTGAGGCGCAGGCGCTGGCTTTTGAACTTTCCGACGTACTCGGCTCGAAGCCTGAGGACGTCGCGCGGCTCCTTTCACAGGAGCGGCGACCTCTTTCGCTGGTCATGCCTGAAAAGCAGGCGGGGCGAGTGCTGAAAGTGCTCCGGCGCGCGGGGCTCGAGGCTGAGTTAGGCCGTAAGAAATCCTCTGTCTCTGCTGGTTTCAGCCTCTACCCAAAGCTGGGCCTCGCGCTCCTCGCCATCCTCCTTTTAAGCGCGGTGGGGCCGCTCGTCGCGCAGGTTGACCTCTCGAGCCTCTTCAAAGGCGCGGACAACGCCACTTCTGCGCCTCCTGTACAGGAAAACCCGCAGGTTCTCACAGAAACGCCCGTAGAAACGCTCGTCTCCCCGCCACCCGATACGGTCGGCGTGGCAGAGGAGGCGAGCGGAGGGGGCGCGGGGGCGCTCGAGAGGTTACGAACAGTGGGGAACTCGGTGGAAGCTGGCGCAGGAGCTGAGGCGGATGGGGCGGTGAGGGAAACTCCCTCTCTGTTCGCACTCGCTACCGGCGCGGCACCCGCGCTTCGGGAGGCGCTGGCGGATACCGACCCCGACCCGACCGACGCCTACGGCCAGACGCCGCTGATGTACGCGGCCAGGGCCGGAAACGTGGACGCGGTGCAAGCCTTTTTGGACGCGGGCGCTTTTGCAGACGCGCGGAGCGGCGCAGGCTGGACGGCGCTCATGTACGCCGCGCGGGACAACCCCGACGCGAGAATTGCGGAAGCGCTTTTCGAGGCGGGCGGCGACCCGAGCCTTAGAAATGATGAAGGGAAAACGCCTCTGGACTTGGCACTCTCGAGCGGTAACCAGGCTTTCGTCTACTGGCTCAACGAAAAACTCTTCCGGGCCGCGGAGGCCGCACCCGCCGACACCCTCCGCACGCTCTTAGAAGCGGGCGCGGTGGTGGATGGCCGCGACGCCTACGGCCAAACGCCGCTTATGTACGCCGTCCACAAAAACCGTAAGGAAGCCGTGAGCGCGCTCCTTGCGGCGGGCGCAGACGCGAACGCCCGCTCCCGCGCGGGTTGGACGCCGCTGATGTACGCCGCCAGAGACGCGGACGCAAACGTTGCCGCGGCGCTTCTTACCGCGGGGGCTAAACCGGGGGCACGCAACGGGGAGGGGAAGACGGCTCGAGACTTAGCCCTCGCCTACAACAACACCGCGGTAGCCGAACGCATCGGTCGGGTTGAGGCCGCGGCTCGAGCCTCACGCATAACCGCACGTCCTCCCGCACCCACTCCTGCGCCCGCAGTTCGCCCGACACTAACGCAGCCGGACGCGGCGGCGCGGGCCGCCGAAAAGGCCGCGCTGTTCCGCTGTCTTCAGGAGCGCGTAGGCTGTGAGGATTTAGATCTACCGTGATTTGACCCGGTACGCGTATAAATTTGCGCAGTGTAAGGTGCAGTTCGCGCATAGGAGCGTGAGGAGCAAGGTTAGTTCGAGACCTTTTGTGCTTGTAGCGTCCTCACATCAATTGAGGGACTTCGGGGGGACAAAGCTCGACTCTAAAAAGGTTTCTCTGAGAATTGGCACATAAAAAAGGCGTGGGTCTAGCCCACGCCCTCTCGTTTCTTTAGCAGGCAACACCCTGCTTTACAGGGTGCTGTTTGTCACACGCTTACGGTGATGATATCTGCGCTCGTTCGTCTCGATATGTTGTGGAACTGCCACTCAAACGTCGTTGCTAACTAGTTGGCGCTTCCCCCGCCCGCACCCTCGAGCAGCCCGGCAAAGCGCTCGAGCGCGTTTTGCAGCGCCGGGTCCACGGTCTCGGCCACCGCGCGGGTGTCCTGGGCGAGCGCGCCGAAAATCTCACCCAGCTCGGCCTGATCGGCCTCTTCCATCTGCAAGGCGTTTTGCAAACGCTCTAGATCGTCCACCAACTGCGTGCCAGCGTCGCTCTCGACGTTCGTCAGGATGCGCCCCTGCCACGCCTCGATGTTGAGGAGCGCCGCCGCCAGCGAGGCATCGGCGAGGTCGCCCTGCAAAAATTGCGCGGTCCGGCCCAGGATGGGCGGCACCACCGGGACGACGTTGGAAAGGTCTGCCTGCGGCTCCTCTTGCACCGTGCGCCCCGCCTCTTGCAACACGTAAGCGAGCGTTGTTAAACGCCGGGCGAGATCCTCGTCCTCCACGCGCGAGGCGATTTCCCCTGTGCGCTCGCCCAGATTGACGAGTTGTTCAGCGATGGCTGCGCCCTCGGGTGAGGAGGCCTGTAACGCCTCTGCGAACGCTCCTAAATCTTCGGAGAGGCTTGCGAGATTTTCGTCCCCCGTCGCTTCTAAGCGCGCCTGCCAGCCCTCAATATTCTGGACCGCCGCCTCCGCCGTGACCTGCTCCAACCCCGCCGTAAAAAGCCCAAAGGTCTCCGACACCGTCGAGATGTTGAAAATGTCCTCTTGTGCTTCCTGCGCGAAGGCAAAGGGCGACAGTAAGAGCAAAACCAGCAAAATTTTCATGTGTTTCCCCCAAACCCAAATTTGTCAGAAGGTGACGCGAAATGCCGTCGTCTACAGAGTTGCCCGCCCCTTATGTGACGCTTCTAGGTTACGAGAGAGAGGAGGAGGTGAAAGTACGCCCGTCTACCTTCCCTGGCTTGGGCGGAGCTGCCCCGGCTGGTGACTCGTTCAAAATTGGGAAGGGAACCGGTTTCACCGCAGGAGGCGTCACCACACTCGGCCCGTTTGGTGAGTCGCCCCCCCGAGCCTGGATTCTTGATACGCTCGAGCGCGCATCACGTGCTGAAACAGCCCCATGTGAAGGACGGCCTAATATCTAATATAAGGTTTTGAAGCAAAGGTCTTGAAGCAGAGGCCGCCGCTTCTATAAAATGCACGTTTGGAGTTCTCATGGTTAACCTCATGCTCATCGTTCCCCACCCCGACGACGAAGTGTTCGGCTGCGGCGGGCTCTTTAGCCACATGGCCGACGCGGGAAAGCGCGTCGCCACGCTCACGCTGACGCGGGGCGGTTCGGGGCGCACGCTTGACGTGTGTACCCGCGAGGCGCTGCCCGCGGTGCGCGAGGCGGAGTTGCGCGCGTCGCTCGCCGCGCTCGGCGTAAGGGACGTTTATATCGACGACCTACCCGACTTCGTGCCCGCCGCCGACCGCGGGATAGCGGAAAATTTGGGTCTGGCCGGAGTGGACGAGGCGGTGGGAGTCGCGCGCGTGACCGAGTTGCTGGACGCTCTCAAACCTACCGTCGTCGTTACTTTTCCGCCCAACGGCTCCAACGGTCATCCCGACCACATCGTCACTCACCGCTGGGTTAAAGGAGCGCTCGAGAGCGCCAGCCATACCCCCGACCGGCTCTACTACTTTGCCACCGAACGCCCCTACAGCGGCGAAGCGCGCGCTGGTTTCACCTCCCCCGAAGAGATTCGCGCGCTGCACCTGCCGCCCACGCACTATGTTGAGGTGGGGCCTTACATCGAAAACAAGCTGCGCGCGATGGGCCAGCACGAAACCCAGGCCAGAAGCGTCCTCACCTTTATGCGCCGCTTCCCGCGCCGCCTGTTAGTCGAGTCGTTCCACCAAGCCGTCCCCGACTACCCTTTGGGGGAGGGGCCGCGGACGGTGACGTGGTTGTAGCGAGTTGTGATGTGACGACGCCGTGCTTTACCGGGCGTAACGCGGCAGTTGACGTGGTGGGGAAATAAGGAGTTGGGGAGACAAGGAGTGAAAGTATAGGTTTTCTCCCCACCTCCTCCGTTTCCCATCCCAAGTCTCTCTACCTCCTCCGCTCCTTACCTCACTTTTCTCTCCATCCCAGCTCAAACCGACCTCTGCGTAACATCAGCGACATCCTTGTGTCTTCTCGTCTGTGAACTTTGTGGTGAAGTCATGACAGAAGCGTGTTAGCCTGTTTTATGTTCTTTCGCCGTTCGCCTCTCGCCGAGGTCGAGCCCGCGCACCGTGCGCTTTCTGAAGGTCGCTATGAGGTCGCCTTTGCTCTTTTGGAAAACGCAGCCAGACGGGGCCGACGGGGTCATGACGCGGGTCTGCTCAAGCTCCTTTTGGCGGCGGTTTATGCGCTTTATGAGGAGGACGGGCTGGAGGGTGGTTTGCACGCCCTCCAAGAAGCCCTCGAGGCCGAGCCGACGCTTGTAGAGCACCCGCTCTACCGCGCGCTCCGCTGGGAGTTCGCCGCCTACAGTGGCAGTAGTGGCGACGGTGGCGGCAGTAATAGCAATGCGCCCGCGACGTTAAGGGCCGACATCAAAAAGGGCGCGGTGGCCGTGGCGGGCGCGGGCGACGCCGTGGCGGCCTTTCACGCGGCGCGCGCGCTCCTCACCGTGGGCGCGTCCGGGCGGGCCATCAAAATCCTTGAGGGTATCCCCAAAGCCTCGCTCCCGCGCTACTTGGTGTGGCGCTGCTGGTCGCTTCTTGGCCGGGCGCTCGAGGGACGCAGCGACTTTGAAGGCGCGCGCGAGGCCTTTGCAAACGCGGTGGCGACGTCTTGCGGCGCGGATAGAGAGGGCGAGCGCCTCAGCTTGGCGAGCAGCCTCATCGAAACGGACCACGCCGCCGAGAGCTTAGAGGTGCTGGCCGAGGTCAAGGGCGACACTCTAGAGCCCGACGAGCGCGCCGTCCTGCACTATCTCACAGGCCGCGCCCACACGCTTTTGGACAACCCCAACCGGGCGCTCGAGCACTTTCTCCAGGCGAGCGTCTTAGAAGCGGCGGCGGGCGAACCCTCGTTTAGCCTGCACCTCGCGCTCGCGCAGACGTACGCGCTGCTTGGCCGTTTAGAGCGCGCCGCGCCCCATTACCTGGAGGCCATCAGCTTGGCCGGAGCCTCGCAACGGGCGTTCGCGCGGCACGAGTACGCGTTTTCGCTTTTCGAGGCCGACCACCTGCTCGAGGCCAGAGAGGTGCTTCTAGAAATCGTCGAGGACAAACGCTACGCCTTTTTGGGGGAGGCCAAGGCCGACTTGGCCGAGACCGAGTACCGGCTCGGCAACTTCGGGGCGGCGGACGCGTGGGCGAGGGGGGCGCTCGAGGCGGGCGCGGTTGCCCCCGCCTGTATCTGTCTGGGCAACATCGCCAATGACTACTACCGTCTAGAGGAGGCCGTCGACTGGTTTGAAAAAGCGGTCAGCGCCTCTAAAGAGGGCGAACCCGACTGGCTCACCGCCCACGAGATGCTGGCCGACGTGCTCGCGCAAACCGGCGAGGAGCCCGCGCGCGTCATTTCCCACGCCGAGGCCGCGCTCAAGCATCTCCACCCCGCCGACGAGTGGGCGCTAACCTTGCGCGGCCACGTCCACGCGGCGCGTGAGCGCTTAGGCGGTCACCCCCGGCTGCTCAATTAAGGGTATAGGTCTGCTGTTTGCGAATGCGTTCAGCTTCGCAACGAACACATCAAGACCAGCGCTTCAAGGTCGCCTTACTTTTTCCAACCCCCCTAAGAACTTGCTCGGCTAACCCAAACGTCAACAGAACTCAGCCTCGACTTCTTTACGGTTCGTCCCGCACCACCCGTTACACCTGGGGCAGCACCTGCGCCCCTTGCTGAACCAAGATAAGGTAATAAAACACCACCGCCGCCAGCGGCAGCCCGCTCAGCGCGAGCGCCGCCCGGTAGTAGCGAAACCAGAAAAGCCCCCACGCCACCACCACACAAGCCGCCACCACAAAGGGATACGCGTAGTAGAAAAAGCTAAAAGGCTGGACCGCCCGCGCGTACGCGACCGTCCCAAAATTGACGTCGAGCACGGTGCCGATGACCCAAAAAAAGAGCACGCCGAGCGCGCCGAGCTGGGTAAAGGCGAGACCGTAAAAAACCAAACCGTCGTTGAGCTTATTTTCCGTCATGCCATCTCCTTGGTTCTTTGTCTTTTCTCTGACGCGTCACGCCGACCGGGTCTTGATCTGAGTCTTGATGGTTTGCGCGGCGCGCGTCTCGAGCGCGCCCCCGTTTAGCAGAAGCGCGCGGCAACACTGCTTAGCTTATCGCAACGTGGGGCGGTTCGCCACTGTCGAAACTGTCAAAACCGTCAAATGAGATGCTGTGAGATAAAACCGTGAGCGAAGCCCTGTGAGATAGGTAAGGTGCAGAATATAAAATGACCTATGGCCTTTGACTACGACCTCGACTTCAAAACCGTCAACTTCCGCGAGCGCCCCGACCTCTACCGCGTCGGCAAGGGCGAACAGGGTGTGCTTTTGGTCGAGCCCTACAAGGGCGAACTGCTGCCCCACTGGCGCTTCCGGACGCCCGACGTCGCCAGGGAATCTTCTGACAAGCTTTTTGAGATGTTTCACGCCTATCTGGAGCAAGATGATTTTGTGGGCGCGGACATGGCGCGCAAGTTTTTGCAGATGGGCTGGACGCGCTCGCGCCGCTACGCCAACCACAAGGGCGGCAAAAAATACAAGGGTCCTGTGCCAGCGGATAAAAAGGGGCAGAGCGGCTCTCACGGACGCGAGCAATTGCCGCGTGAGATAGACGAGGAGAAAGCGGAGTCGGCGGCTATCTTCTACGAAAAATATGTGGAGGCCAGAGAGAACCCGCGTTACAAGGAGATGAAAAAGCGTCACCGCGAGCGTTACGAGGGGGCGTAGAACCTCAACATAGGTGAGAAAATATAAGCGAGAAGTAAAGTCGGGGAGGCTCCTCTGTTCTCTGCTCGAGTCCTGTACGCAAGCCTGCCTAATCGTTCACGTCACGTGGATGTTTGTATGAGCCAAGGCGGGGAGCAAGGGAGGTGGGGTGATGGGAACAAAGCCAAGAGCTTGTGCTTCTCACCTCTCTACTCCCTATCACCCTATTCACCAGACGGTTTGAGAAACCATCAACTCGTGCGTAAGATGAGTCAACAAATTTCCGTTGGCGTTTTCGCTTCCTCGTCAGGAGCCTTACGGCACGCTCACGCAGCCGGATTTATACTCCTTTCTACTGATGGTGGAGACGCCCATCGACCTTGTCACGGCTGCTTTAGCAGCCCCTGTCAGCGTCTACGAGAGGAAAATTTATGTCTTACTTGCTTCGCGGCCTAGCGGCGCGCGGCTCCGTTCGTGTGGTTGCCGCCGACACCACCGCGCTCGTTGAAGAGGCGCGCGCGCGCCACGACACCCTGCCCACCGCGACGGCGGCCCTGGGCCGCACCCTTACGGGAGCGCTCTTGCTGTCGCACGTGCTCCTCAAAAACCCGCAAGACCGCGTGACGTTGCGCCTGCGCGGCGACGGCCCCCTGGGCGGCGTGATCGCCGAGGCCGGGTTGGACGGCGCGGTGCGCGGCTACGTCACCAATCCGAACGTTCACCTCCCCCTCCGGCCCGACGGCAAGCTCGACGTGGGCGGGGCCTTGGGCGCGGGCGACATTCAAGTCATCCGCTCACACGCGCCCTACGGCGAGCCCTATAGCTCGTCCGTGCCCCTCACCTCGGGCGAGATTGCGGACGACATCACCGTCTTTTTGGCGCAGTCCGAGCAGGTCGCCTCGGCGGTGCTGCTGGGCGTGTACGTTGAGGGCGGCAAGGTTGCTCGGTCGGGCGGCGTCGTGTTGCAGGCGCTGCCGGGCGCTGAAGAGGACACGCTGACGCGCTTGGGTGAGAACGTCACGGCGCTGGGCCAGCTCACCGCCGCGATGGGCCGGATGAGTCTCTTGGAGATTGTCGAGGCGCTTTGCCAAGGCTTAGAGTTCGAACTCCTCACCCCCGACGCGCTGCCGCTACGCTTCGAGTGCCGCTGTAGCGACCAAAAAGCGCTTGACGCCCTCGCTTACTTTACGCGGGGCGAGCGCGAGGCGATGATCGAAGAGGACGGCGGGGCCGAGGTCGTCTGTCACTGGTGCGGCGAAAAACGCTGGATCGAGCCCCCGGCGATTCGCAGCATCTCCGAAAACGAAATCCGCTGCCCCGAGTGCGATACGCTCTGGTACCGCGAAGGCCAGGCGACGATGGTCCGCGACGAGGAACTCTGCGCCTGCGGTCGCCCGGTCATGCTGCCCGCGTAAAAGAGCGGCAGAGATTATTAGATCCGGCCTACCTTAATGCCTATTGAAAGCTTCATGTTCTGTAGAGTGTGCGGACTCCGTCAAGACGACCCTTCATGGGGGGATGACGGTCGCACACCTCTCTTTGACTATTGTCCCTGTTGCGGAGTGGAGTTTGGATATCAGGATGCTACTCCAAGGGGGGCAAAGCGTTACAGACAGGCGTGGTTGCGGCAAGGAGCCATTTGGCGTGAGCACGATAAAAAACCGTTAATTTGGAACTTAGAGAGACAGCTAGAGCAGGTTCCTGAAGATTTCGAATAGCCCAAGGTTGATTCAATCAAAAAGGGCGGCGTGGTCTTAGCAACTCTGCCTTCAATGTTAAGGTGATGCGGTGAGCCGTAGAGTCCTCCTCAGCCTGCTTCTGTTGGCAGTCCTTTGGGGTTCGGCGTTTCCGCTCATCAAGGTGGGGTTGGAAGGCTTTTCGGCGGCTCACCTGACGCTGGGCCGCTTTCTCGTCGCCTCGCTCTGCTTTGCGCCCTACTTGGCAGGGACTAAAAAACGCCTCCTGCCCGCGCGGCGCGACCTGCCCATGTTTTTTCTGTTAGGACTTTTGGGCGTGACCATTTATCACTTGGCGCTCAACTACGGTGAACTGTACGTCACGGCGGGCGCGGCGAGTCTCATCATCGCCACCGCGCCCGCCATCACCGCGGTCGTCGCGTTTTTTATGCTCGGTGACCGTTTACCGCCTCTGGGTTGGGGCGGCATCGCTGTGTCCTTTTTGGGCGTGGCGCTGATCGTCTGGGGTGAGGAGGCGGCGTTCGGGTTTAATCCTTACGCGCTGCTTATTTTGCTCTCGTCGGTGACCACGGCCTTTTATTTTGTGCTGCAAAAGCCGCTGTTTGCCCGCTATAAAGCGGTCGAGGTGACCGCCTTTGCGACCTGGGCGGGCACGCTGCCGCTGCTCGTGTTCCTGCCGGGTTTTCCGGCGGCGGTGGCGGGCGCGGCGCTCGAGCCCTTCTGGGCGACCGTCTACATCGGCGTGTTCCCGGCGGCGCTGGCGTACGCGATCTTCTCCTACGCGCTCTCACAAGCGCCCGTCACGCTGGTGACGACCTTTTTGTATACAGTACCCGTTTTTTCCCTTCTCTTCTCATGGCTCTTTATCGGTGAAGTGCCGAGCTGGGTGACCCTGGCGGGCGGCGCGGTGGCGATTGTGGGCATTGTGATGGTGAACCGCTCGAGACGCCCCGCCCGCATCCTTGCGAGAGAAAAGGGGAAGGCGGCAGAGGTGGCGGCAGAGGCGGCGGCGAAGTAAGCGTCAAACTTAATCCGCCGACCCGAAAAGCGCCCGGTAACGCGCGAGCAGGAGCGAAAAAACCCCAAACGCGGCGAGGCCGAGCGCGAGCAGCCCCAGCAAGTAGGGACCGTAGGGTCTCGCCGCGACGGTTTGCAGCGCCTCGCCCAGTCCCCCCGCCGCTTCCGGGTTGTGCCGCAGCGCCGCCTGGACGAAAAAAATCCCGATGAGCCCGTAAACCACCGCCTTGGCCGTGAACCCCACCCGGCCCGCGTTTGTTACCCAGGTCTCGCGCTTTGCTTGTTTGCTCAACTTTAAGCTCTCTCGAAAGTCGGCCCTATACGCGCGGTACGCCTGGTAAAGCCCCACCGCGACGATGAGCAGGCCGAACGCGCCGACCAGCCACGGCCCGAAGGGCTGCGCCATGAGCCGCGCCGTCCAATCCTCTTGAGGATTCTGGGGGCTGCTCCGTCCGGGCAAAAGTACGCGCAGGGCGATATAAGTCCACGCCCCGTAGATGAGGCCGCTCAGCGCGAAACCTGCTCGGAAAACGACGCCGTTCAAACTCGAGCCCTCATCTTCCGTGTCCAGCGCCGCCTGGGCAAAGCGCCAGAGGGTGTAGCCCACCAACCCGACAACAACGACGACGAGGAG
This sequence comes from Trueperaceae bacterium, assembly GCA_965214405.1. GTDB lineage: Bacteria > Deinococcota > Deinococci > Deinococcales > Trueperaceae > CBDCCT01. Next base: position 1,770,393 of record OZ243956.1, on the reverse strand, counting down.
CACCCGCCCGAAGGGTTGCGCCACAAGCTCCCGGAGCGCGCCGCCCTTGCCCTCGGCGCTGGAACCGGGGCCGCTCAGCGCCGCTCTGGCGGCGAGCACGCCGACAAGGAGGTAAACGCTGCCCTTGGCGACGTACCCGGCTCGAGCCAACCCCCCCACCCACGTCTTGGCGCGTTCCGCATCTCTACCCTTTGGCATCGCGGTTTCTTAGCGTCGCGCCAGGTCCAGCCGTCGGTCCTAACGAGGGCGACTGAAGGCTCGTGCCTCTCGGCGTGTTCGGATAGCGCGTCGTGGTAAGCGGTCGCGTCCTTTGTCGTGAAGCTTTTGTCATGCAGCTTAGGATATATTAGAACGACGTTGGCGTACCCGCCTCGAGCCCAGTATCAAACCAAATGGGGGGAACTTCCTTGAATCCAAAGCGACTTTTCAACCTTCTCAAGCAAACCTTCACCGAGTGGAGCGACGACAAAGCGCCCATGTTCGCCGCCGCTTTGGCCTACTACACCATCTTCTCGCTCGCGCCCTTGCTGGTCATTATCGTTGGCATTCTCGGCATTATCTATGGGCAGAGTGACGCGAAGGGGCAGATCATCGACCAGATTGGGGGCCTCACCAGTCCCAATGTTGCAGAGACCATTAAGGGCGTGTTGGACGCTCAGGCGGAGTCGGGCGGCGGCGTTCTGGCGACGGTTCTGGGCACCATCACGCTGCTCGTGGGCGCGACGGGCGTGTTCGCGCAGCTTCAGACCGCGCTCAATACCATTTGGGAGGTCAAGCCCAATCCTGACAAGGGCGGCGTGTTGCACCTGCTTATGGTCCGCCTACTCTCGCTCGGGATGGTTCTGGTCATCGCTTTCTTGCTGCTCGTGTCGCTGGTGCTGAGTACGGCTTTAGAGGTTGTGGGAGCCTACTTTACCGATGTACTGCCCGGTGCGGATTTCATCTGGCAGATTGTCAATATCGTCGTGTCCTTTGGCGTCATCACGCTGCTTTTCGCGCTCATTTTCAAGTATCTGCCAGACGTGAAAATAAGCTGGGGCGACGTGTGGATAGGCGCGGCGGTCACCTCGCTCCTGTTCGTGATTGGCAAGTTTTTGATTAGCTGGTACCTCTCGAGGGGCGGCGTCGCCTCGACTTACGGCGCGGCGGGTTCGCTCGTGATTCTCCTCTTGTGGATCTACTACTCCGCCCAAATCCTCTTTTTCGGCGCGGAATTTACGCAGGTGTACGCGAAGGAGGAGGGCTCGAGGATCGTCCCCTCAAAAGACGCGGTGCGCGCGGAGATGTAAGCCTCCAGCCTTGTTCACCTTTTGTTGAGCGGGCGCTATAGTGAGGCTCGAGGCGGGTTCAGGTTCTTATACTCTCTTAATGAGGTGAGAATCGTGCTTTATGTGACGGCAATCCTGTTCGTTTTCTCGCTGGTGTTGGGAGTTTTTTCTCTGTTTTACACCCCTACCAATCCGGGTGCTGGTGGGGATTTCTTGAGCGCCATCACCTTTTTTCTCTGTGCTTCGACTTTCTTTGTCAGTTTCTACGAATGGTTGAAGAGAAAACGACGTAAAGGTGCCGATGAGCGGACGAAGCGGGAGTGACTCGAGCACGCTGATTCACATGCTGTGTGAGAGGGTGTGCTGAATGCGGTACAGAAACGGCTTTACGTGTTGGTGTGTCCGCGGCTAAGAAGTTCTAAGGTTTGCTGATAATGATTGCCACCAAGAACACCGTCCCGACCGACACCATCATGCCCGCGCCGACCCAGCCCAACGCGGGAATCCTGCGGTAGGAGTCGAACGACGCGCGAAGAATGCCTATCACTAAAATCGGAAGGGAGAAAAAGAGCGCCACGACAGGCGCGACTTCCGGCACGCCCGTCCACCTAACGAGGAAAGCGAGGCCCCAAAACACGAGCAGGTAGGCGGCAAGAATGTGCAACAAGCCTATGACTAGCGTTTTGATAAACCCGAGGAGCACACCCCACAGTATCACCAGCGTTGGCGCTCGAGCGGGTATGTTTAGAAGCCAAAAAGTCACCACGCGAGCCAGGAGCCAGATGTGACTCGAGCCCAAAAACGCGCGGCGTAAACTCAGGACGAACTAAGCCGTTTTCCCCCGCTCCAACCACCACTCACGCCAGGAGAGCCTCTTACCGCGGTCGGCAATGTGACTCTCGTTAAACTGCGCGTAGTTGAGAATGGCGACGAACACCACGCCGCCGATGGTGTTGCCTAAAACGGAGGGCGCGAGAAAGCCCCAGAGGTAGGTCCAGAGGCTCGAGCCGCCGGTCAACATCACGTAGAATACTTCGGCTGAACCCACGATGCAGTGAAAGAGGTCGGCGGTAATTTGTAAGTAAATTACCAACCAGATGAGAAAGAGGCGCGCCACGGTGTCTCTGGCGGCGTGGACGAGCCACACCAGGCTGGCGAGGAGCCAACCGGCCAAGATCGCCTTGAAAAATGCGTCTGACCAGCTCGTGTGAATAAGGTGTTCGCCAAAGCCCTTGGCGACCTCTATCTGGTCGCCCATCAAGATGCCCGTACGGGCCAAAAGGAGCGCGAAGAGAAGCGCGCCCAACAGGTTGGCAAAAAGTGACACGCCCCACACCTGCAAGAGGTCGCGCAGGGAGGCAAACCGCGTGAGCGCGAGCGCCACGGGCGTGAGCGTGTTCTCGGTGTAGAGCGGGTAGCGGCCCAAAATAACGAAGATAAACCCCACCGGATAGAGCAGGTTGCCGACGAGTTCGTTGCCTTCACCCGGTAGCGCCGCGGTCACCACGACGCGCGCGAGAAAAGAAAAGCCGATAACGAGACCCGCGGTCAGCGCGCCCCAAAAAAAGGTTGATAAGGGGCGCTCGAGTTCCTCTTCCGCCGTCGCCAGCACGCGCTTGAAAATTTCATTGGTATTAAAAAAATCGTCGACCGCTTCTCCCTTCGAGGGTGCCGCTTCGGCGAGGTCGGCGTCTAACCCCTTGGGTTCTTCTGAGGCGTTCGGGTCTTCTTGGCTCATGGCTGGCCTTTCGCTGTTGAGGTTTGGGTTGCGCCGTGGAGTTTGCTACGGGGTTTGCTGTGGCGAAGAGAAGTAGGAAGTGAAAAGTGAGAATCAAGAAAGCTCAAGGGTGGGTGCTGGGGATGCGCTCGAGCTTGAGTAAATCCGTGAGCGGCGAAAGCTCAACTGAGCGCCAAAACCCTGCGCCAAAGCCCGCGTCACCCTGTTCTTTTGCGGTACCAGGCCATAAACGGTGTGACCGACACGCCGTGAACAAAGGAGCTGGCGGCGATGGTGATGAGGGTGAGAGACAAGATTTTGTAGGCGACATCGTCGGGCAGCCCGTGGTTCGCGGCGAACATGAGGTAGTAGACCGAGCCGATGCCGCGAATCCCGAACCAGGCGATAAAGCCTTCGCTTAGGTCGTCCGTGTGCGAGCCCAGGAGCCCCAACCACACCGCGAGGGGGCGCACCACAAAAAACGTCAAAGGCACGAACCATAGAGCGTCCCAGCTCCATTCGGCGTAGTATAGAAGCGCGCCGACGAGGACGACCATCGCCACCGCGCCGATGCGCTCGAACTGCTCGGTAAAGCCCAAGACCGCCGACGCCATATAGGCCGGGGCTTTTTCAGGGTCTACCGCGACCTCCTCGCCTTCACCCTGCTCCGCCGCCGCCGCAACCTCCGCGGAGGGCTCTTCCGTCCCGTCGGGGGTGTGGTGGCGCTCGACCGCCCGCAGCGCCAAGCCCGCCGCGAACGCGGCCAAAAAGGCGTAGGTGTTCGCCCACAGCGCGATACCGTAGGCCAAGAAAACGAGGCCGAGCGCCAGAAAATCGTCCAGTCCCACCGCCTCCCGGTGCTCTTTGCGGAGGTAAACCACGAGCCGCCCCGTCGCCGCGCCCAAAAGCGCGCCTATCGCCAACCCGCCCACGATCGCCCAGCCGACATCGAGCACGAACCAGCGCCAGCCGTACGCGCCGAGTTCGTGCAGCCCGAGCAGCCCCAGGCCCAGCATCACAAAGGGGAACGCCGTGCCGTCGTTAAAGCCCGCCTCACCGGTGAGCGTGAAGCGCAGCAGGTCGTCGTCTCTGGCGTTTTCGACCTGCACGTCCGAGGCCAGCACCGGGTCGGTGGGCGCGAGCACCGCGCCCAAGAGCACCGCGCCGCCGAGCGGCAGCCCGAGCAGCCACACGCCTATGCCCGTAATAAAGGCCACGGTGAGCGTCATCGACCCAAAGGCCAGGAGCAGGGGCAGCCGCCACCTGGGGTCGCGGAAGGGAATACGCATCTTGAGCCCCGCCGCAAAAAGCGACAGCACCACGACCGTCTCGGACAACCGCTCGATAAATTTCACCTCGCCCTCGCCGAGCGGGTCGAGCGTGAGCATCCCCAAACCCAGCGGACCCACGAGCAGTCCCGCCGCCAAGTAGAGGAGCGACGCCGAGAGGGGAAGCCGCTTGAGCACCGAGCCAGCGAGCGCCATAAAGGTAAGAAGAAAACCTGTGATGATAAACCAGAAGTAAAATCCCATAGGCTATCCTTAAACGTTCCTGCTGTGAAGTCGGAGTTCGTCGGGGTGGCCGGTGCTGATATATAGGACGGGCCAACACGCTCGAGCCAAGCAAAAGTTCATCAATCACCCTTTCTTACTATAAAATTTTCGAAGGAACGTATAGTTCTTGCGGATGAGCCGACCGCGTGTGAGAACCGCTCGAGCGCAGTCTTGGCCAATTCATGACTCAACCGTACCTGCTCAACCGTACCTGCTCAACCGTACTTGCCATGAGGCTTCATCACGAGGGCCTTTAGCCACAGCAAACACGCTGCAACATGGTTGCGTTGCAGCGTGAGATGGATGTAAGAAACCCTCGCGGTTCTTGCTTTAAGCGCGCCGCGCCTGTCTAGGATTACTGGGGCTACCGACGGCGGCACCGATAGCCGCGATAAGCGCACCCACCAGAAGACCCACAAACGCCCAGAGCGCCGCTCGGCCGAGCGCGTCGGAGGCGTTTTGCGCCGCCTGCTCGAGGTCTTGCCGCGCCCCCTGCACGTTCACGTCGGCGTCTTGAAGCGTGCTTATCCAGTTGTCTACCCTGGCCTCGGCTTCCGCTTGAGTCAGGTTGGTGTTCGCCACCAACGCCTCAACTAAGTCCTGACGGTTGGCGCTGTCGGCCAAGCTCTCGCCGCTGGCGGTGAGCTGGTTGATAAGCTGATCGATTTCCGCAGAAGCTGCCTGAGGATTCTGGGCGATGTCCTGCGCGGTGCTCTCCACGTTTTGCGCGGCGTCGCCCACGGTTTCCTGGACGCTGCCCTCGCCTTCGACGACGTCAACGCCTGCTATACCGCCCCCAGTAACAGCGCCCCCCGTTACGGCGCCTACATTACTGAACAGCCCCTGCGCCTCCTGACGAACGCTCTGGAGCGACACACCCTGGGCGGAAAGCGCGTTCTCCACCGCCGCCGCTGCGTCGGGCGCCACGGCGCTCACGCCCTGACCCACCAGCGACAAGCCCTGACCCACCGCGCTCGCCGCGCCGCTTACCAAACGGCCCGCCGCGGTTGTGAGCAGCCAAAAGGTGAGCAGCGTCAGCAAACCCCAGACGAGAATGCCGTGCAGCACGCCCTCAGTCGTGCGCGGGTTGCCCGCCAAACGGCCCGCCGCCCAGCCGCCGAAAAAGAGCGCGAGTAGGTTGGCGATGATGACGGTAATGCTCAAGCCCGTACCCACGCCCGCTAGCGGGTCGGCTTCGGTCGCCGGGTCGATGGACTCCAAACCAAGCCCCACGCCCAGCAGGTTGATAAGCAGCAGAATCATGAGCGCGATGAGCGTGCCCGCGAGCACCGCCCCCCAGGAAATGCGCCGCACGGGTCTGGCGACCCGGTCGTCGTCGTAAACAGTAACGTCGTTGTCACGGTAACTTTGTGCCATAAATAGTTCCTTTCCGTTTTGCAAACTGCTCGCGTTCACTCACTAAATTGTTATGTGTGCTGAGGCTCGAGGAGCGCCCTTCGTGCGCGCGCTGCGAGGCCCGACCTCGCAAATTACAACACAAAATTACAACATAAAAGGTGTGAAGCGTAAAGTCGCGGAGCAAGAAGAGCGAATAAAAGAGTGCGGGATCTATGTCCCGCACTCTTTTAGTTTCAGGCGTCCGGACGGTACATCCGGCTAACTCACTTACGCGCGACCGCGGGCGCGCTCCCAGGAATAGCGGACGGAGTCCTTGAAGTTGTCCCAGGTGCCTTCGTTGCGCGACTCCCACTCGCGGCGGGCGTCGGGCTCGACGTCGTTCCAGTCGCGGCCACTGTAGCGGTCATCGTTCGCCAGCGTATAGCCGTAGCGGTAGGCGGGCTCGGACTGGTCGTAAGAATAGTCGCTCTTGGAGCCGGTCGTTTCGTAGTGCTTGCGGAAGTCGGCGTCGTAGTTACGGAAGTCGTTGTCGCGGCTTCTGTCGGCACCGATCTCTTCAACGTCGACGTCGGTGCGGCGCACGGTGTCGCGCACGGTTTCGTGACGGTCTTCGACGGTCTTGCCGATCACGACTTCTTCGACCACGCGCGCTTCTTTACTCACGACGGCCTCTTCGTCGGTCTCGGTCACCTCGATGGTGCGCTCTTCAAACGCGTCAAAGTCGGCGTCGCTCGCGGCGCGGTCAACCGGACGACGGTCGACGTGGATGGTCTCGTCACGCAGCGTCACGTCTTGCTCGACGGGCGTTTCGGTCACCGAAGTGCGAACCCGCACGCCGCCACGTTCGACGATGCGCTTACCGACGCGCAGGCGCTCTTCAACCACGTCGATGCTCTGGTCGCCGTCATTCCGGGTTGTCCGGGCCGCACTCGCTGTGGCGTTACGGTCGGTATCGCGGTCAACCATAGTGTCTGTGTCGCGGCTGGCGTTGTTGATAAAGTCAGCGTCACGGGTGCTGTGACGTTCCATGATGTCGACGGCCTGACTCGTCTTGGCCTCGGGCGCGCGCAGCACCACGAGCGAACCGCCGTCACTGACGCCGTCCGCGTAGTAGTCGGCGTCGTCTTGCGGCACGCCGCCCCGCGTCAGCTCGCCTGCGAGATTGCCCCGAGCGGTTTCCTCTAAGTCGATGTCGCTACGGTTGAAGCCGTTGTCGATGAGGTCGTCAATCACTTCTTGCGCGACGGACGAGGTGCTGTAAAGTCCTACCACTGTATTTGCCATTGATATACCCTCCCTGGGGTTTGAAAGTTTTTTAGACAGTCTCTAAAGGAGCATCTGTCTACTACATCACTATTTTTACTTCGCCCACCGCTTGACAACCTGTCCCTGACTTACAGATTTTTACCCGAGACTGTGGGTCACTTTTAGAGGCGTCTGCGGCGTCCCTTGGTTGACTTTAGTCAGGCCGCTGTCGGGACTGCGCAGAGCGCGAAAGAGGGCGAAATCCCTTTAGCGCGGTTCGTCTTCGTCTGCCTCGAGCCGCTCCACCACCGCCTCCTCGCGGCGCAGGGTGACACGCTGCGGCTCGCGCCGTTCGGTCCGGTTTTTGCTCACGCGAATCTCTTCTTTGAGAAGCAGCCGCTTCTCGACGACCAGTACCTCTTCTAAAAGGGGAATGACGGTCACGTCACCCTCTTCTCGCACGGGCGGCGCGCGGTCGACAAACTCGTTGATGGCGACCCTCTCAACCTCAGCGCGTTCGCTAAAAAGAGGCTCGTCGATGAGACCTTCGTGCTCGCTGACGGTTTTACGGACCCGGACCTTTCCCCGCTCGACGCGGCGCTTTTGGACGCTCACTGTCTCCTCGAGCACCGGCACAACGTAGCGTTCATCCTCCGAAGAAAGCTCGCCAAACTCTGTAGATTCGGACGACGCCCCGATAGACGCGTTGCGGAGGTCGTCGAACCGCAACTGAAGCCTGTACGCGTCGCCGTTTTGGGTAACCGCGTCTCTGGGCACGTAAACCGTCTCGCCGTCCTCGAACCTAAGGAGCAAGCCCTCGCCGGACGGTTGCGGCGGCACCACGCCGCGCTTGGTCACGCCGTCACTGTCGGTAATGGTGACTTGTCTGCTGTCCATCTTCTAAACCGTCCTCACCGCAGCACGAGCCAGATAAAAACGGCCATGACCGACAGGATGATAACCGCGGCTTCCAGAGCCGACGCAGCCTCTTGCGGCGCCTCACCGTAATACACCGCGACCGCAGCGTCACTCTCTCCGGGTTTACCCTCTCCAGACTCAGTTTTCATGAATCTGTCCTGCATACGCTCGTTCTGTTGCGTCACTACTTCCCCTTTCAAAAGTCACCTTGCGGAAGCCAAAGCTCAATTCCCTCACCCTCTTATTTGAGCGCGATCCCGCTCCTGGCCACTAATTACGTTAGCATGACGATAAACCGAAAACTCTACAGCTCAACAGTCACCGCCAGCCCACACCTTAGTGACTTTAGATCACTATCTTGAGCCTATACGGTTGGCCCTATGTCACCCGTAGGCATCCTTACAGTGTTGCGTCTTTTCGGAGCCCACAGTGTCGTTAAGCGTTGTCACAGCGTCTCTTCCTCACCCCTCTCCCAAACCCCTTTTAGCAAGACTTATGGATAATGCGGACCGTGGGTGGCGAGCACTCGAGCACCCAAGAGAAGGAGCGAGCGCCTGCACAGGCGCTCGCTCAAAATGCGCGGATTTTCGGTTTCGCCAAGGGGCTTTCGGACGAACTCGAGCCTCCCCGAAACCTGCTTGACTTGCCAAGTCGTCAGCCCTGCGAAGCGTCCATCCTGCCGCGGTCGTAAGCGTACTGCACGGCCTCTTTGCGCGTTTCCCAGGGGTCGATGTACTCCTCTTCCCAGCGGCGTTTGGCCTCGGGCGCGACTTCGTCCCAGGGGAGGTCTAGGTAGCGGTCGTCTTCCGCCAAGGAGGTGCCGAACAAGTACGCCGCTTCGTAGTCGCTAAAGGAGCCGCCGCTTTTGTAGTGCGTCTCGAAGTGCGTCTCGAAATACTTCTCGTCGGCGTCCGGGCTGTAGCTCTCCGTACCCGAGCGCGTGGTGCGGCTCCCGCTCGAGCCTGCTGTGCTTGCGAACCTGCTCGAGCCTTCTCCTTCAAAGCTGGACGCGCCGGGAGGGGGCAGCGCGCGGCGGCGCGGCCTGGATTGGGCGGCCTGCCGGTCGCGGAGGGCGAAAAAGGCGGCGGCAACACCCGCGACCGTCGCGCCGATGCCGAGCGGGACCGCGTTGTCCTTGACGAAGGTTTGGAAGCCGCCTTTTTGACGTTTGGCGCGTTGGGCTCTGGCGCGCGCTTCCACCGCCGCGTCCGTTTCGGCGGACCAGAAGGGGGTGCGCGCCTCGGCGTCTCGAGTGGCCTCTCGAGTGACCTCTTCATCATCATCCGCCAAATAAGGCGTCGGAGCGGCCTCGCCGGTTTCCGAGGTGCCGTAAGAGCTGCTGTCGTAAGAGCTGCCCTCGTAAGACGCCTCAGAGCTTGCGTAAGTGCGGGTGCCTGTTCGGGTGTCGGCGCGGTAGCTCGAGCGCGTTTTGTTGCGCTCGTCACCCGATACCTGCTGCCAAATCACCCAACCGACGCCCGCGGCCACAACGCTCGCCGCGGTGAGCGATGAGGCGACGGGGCGGTCTTCAACTTCAGTAAGAAAGGTTTGGCCCCGCTTTTCAGCGCCGTGCAGCAGCTCTTCGGCCTTGCCAATCGCGGCGTCGGTGAGGTTGCGGACGGTTTGCGACACGGCCTCTTGCACGTCCTCGAGCTTTTCTTGCACCTCTTCTTTGGCCCGTTCGGGGGAGAGGCGGTAGGAGAGTTCGTCTAGGTCCTCGCTCAGCCTTTCGCGCGTGTCCTCTATTTCGTCTCTGATTTCGTCGGGCGACTTGTTGCTGAGGTCGTTCGCGCTACCCGTGCGGGCGCTGTTTGAGTTTGTGCGGCTCGAGCCGCCGTCGTTATCGTCATAGGCCCGAACCTCCTCCACACCGTCTCTGTCTACTCTGTCTCTATCGTCGCTCATTATTCCCCCTAACGCCCGCGGGCGCGCTCAAAGCCCCGACGCACCGCGCTGCCAAACGTGTCCCACGGGGCGCGCTGCTCGTTCTCCCAGCGCGAACGCACCTCCGCCTCACGCGCGTCGTCCCAGGTGCCGTCTCCCGCGCCGCCGAGCCCCGCGCCGTAACGGTAGGCGGGCTCAAAATCCTCATAGGAAAAGTCCGTGTCAGTGTAGGTATTTTGGTGGTGCGTCCGGTAGTAGTCGCGGTCGGCGTCAAAATCGTAGGCGTTTTGCGTTGTTCCGTTGCGCGCTTTTTCGCTCGAGCCCTCCCGCGCTTCATCTACCGCGCGCTTGGCGTCATCGGCGGTTTCTTTCACAGCTCTTTGCAGATTGCGTCCAACGTCTCCTACCGCCGCCCCCGCGTTACTTGTGAGACCTCGGCCCGCGCCGCGCGTCCGGTCGCGGCGGTTCGGGATGAGCAGGCCCACCGCGAGCCCCGCGACGAGCACGCCAGCACCCAGGAGCAGCGGACGGCCTCCGCCCGCTTCCTGCGAGGAGGTGCGGTACACCAGATCACCCGAACCGTCCAGTACAGCCCCGCCCGTTTGGGGACCACTTACGTAGGAGGCGGCGCGACCATAACGATTTTCGTGGCGCTTCTCACGGCCCGGTGGGTTCCCCTGCGACCCCTGCATGAGGAGCCAGCTCACCCCCGCACCCAGCAGCGTCGCGGGCAGCGGGTTGTCTTTGATGCGGCCCAAAAGCGAACGGCTCAACCCTTCGACGCGCTCGCCCAAGCTGTCAACCACGCCCTGCGTCGCGCCGGTGAATACGTCCTGGGCACTCTCGAGGGTTTCAGAAGCCCGGTCTTTAAGAGCCTCCGGGGAAAAGCGGTAGGAGAGTTCGTCTAGATCCTCGCTCAGTTTTTCGCGCGTTTCTTCTATCTCGGCGCGAATTTCCTTGGGTGATTTGTCGCTCAGCCGGTCATTTAACCTGTCGCTCGAGCTGTCGCGCGGTCTATCGCTCATTAATCTGCTCCTTGGCCCACTCGCGGTCCTCCTTGAGCGACTCGACCGTCTGCGTGGGCATCAGTGCGCCGTTGCGGAGGTCGCTAATCCCCTTCTGGATAAGCGCGTAGCCGATAATCACGACCACCAAGCCGACGATAAGCGCCGACAACCAAAAGGGCACCAAAAAGGCGAGCGCGAGTACGGCGGCGGCCAAGAGTACGAGCAGCCCCGCGTAGGCGATAAAACCGCCGACGGCGAGAAAAACCACGTCCTTCGCCAGCTTGGACGCGTTCTGGCTGAGTTCCGTTTTGGCGAGCGCGACCTCCTCGCGGACCAACTCGCTAAAGTTTTGCGTCAGGTCCGAGAAGATGTCGCCGAGCGAGCGTTCGCTCTTGGGCGCGCCCTCAGCCCGTTTGCTCTGGTCGGCGTCGTACGCGTGGACTTCGGGTTGGCTTTTGTTCGGCTCTCTGTTATTTGCCATCATGGTCTCCTTCTCGGGCTGACTGAGTAGAGGCTGACTGGGTAGGGGATGATTTGTCCAGGTCGTCGGCTGTGACGATTTTCCGGTCGTAGCTTCTTACGGGTCTCGACTCCGCAGACGCCCCGCTTCTTGACGTCCCGCTTCTCGACGTTCCGGTTCTAGGGGCCGTCACGCGCCCCTCACTCCCCGCCGCGCTGCCCGTGGCCCCGTAACGTGGATCTGATGCGCCTTGATAAGCCGAGGCGGCGCGCGTTCTCGCTGCGCTTTTGAGAAGTTGAGCGCCGAGGATACCCACGGCGAGCAGGCCCCCGTAAAAGAGCCCCGGTTTGTTGCGCGCGGCACCCTGCACGTCGCTCCAGAGCGTTTCCGCGTCGCGGTCTCTTAAGTAGTCCGACATGGTCTCGATGCCCTCGGCCAGTCTGTCGCCGTAGTCGGCGAAAAGCGCCTGGTTGTCGCCCCGAAAAGATGAGCTCGAGCGCCGGATACCCCGCGCCACGCCGTCTATCTGCCTGGAAATCTCATTTTTGCTCTCGTCAAAGCTGCCCGAAAGCTGACGCCGCACGTCCTCGCCCACGCGCTTGGCCTGCCTCAGCGCCTCGTCTCTGACCTCCAGGGCTCTCTCTTTGGCCTCTTGCGTTACGTCCTCGGCGGCCCCCCGCGCTGCGGTTTGCGTGCTGCCCTGCGCGTTCACCTCGCCGAAGGGCGCTGACGTGTCGCTCGTTTCGTTTCCTGTTCCTATGTCTCTGTCCATTGACCCCTCACTTTGCGTTCTCGCTTGGCGCTCAAAGGTTGAGCTTGCGTTGCACACTGAAATGTTGCGCTTCGAAATTGAGTCTAAAAACGCTCTAAAAATATCCCCAGCCTACTTTGTCTTTACAACCCGTCTCTATAGACCTGTTCCCATGACAAAGCAGCCGACCACCCTACCTCTAACACTAGGATGTGCGTCACGTGAATTTTGAAACATAGCTTACTATCAGGTAGGGTGAAGGGCAAGGTTGCCAAGGCCCAGCCCAAAGCTTCTACAACAGCTTCGAAAAAGGCCTCGACAACAGCCTTCATGGCAACCATAGCAACGCTTATCGAAAGATTGAGTCGGAAGATCAAGAACGGGGGAGAGGGTGCGTCAGCTTATGTTTCAGGTGCCAGGGGGGGAGGGTGAGCGGGTGCTCGAGCTTGCCCAAGAGCATGGCGGCGTCAACTTGGCGCGCGTCGAGGGGTCGGGGCCGGATGGCGCGTTAGACATTGTGTTCGTCCACCTCAACAACGGCCAAGTCGAGGGGATGCTCAAAGCGGCGGAAGAGCTGCCAAACCTACACGTAACCCTCGTCCCGCGCGGGGTCATCCCGATGCGCCCGCCCGCCAACAGAGCGCCCGAGGGCGTGATGGACGTGGCCGAAAGAAGCCCCATCGAAATTTTTCTGGGCGGCTTGCAGCAGGTGGGCTCCTGGCGCGGCTTTCTGGGTTACGCGGCGGCGGCGGGGGTGGTCGTGTGGATTGGTCTCTTTACCAACTCGAGCTTTCTCTTGGTCGCCGCCATGCTGATTGCGCCCTTCGCGGGTCCCGCCATGAACGCGGCCCTGTCGACGGCCAGGGGCGACGGGGACCTGCTAAGGCGAAGCTTGCTGCGCTACTTTGCCGCGCTCGCCGTGACCATCGCGGTTGCGGCCCTTCTTAGCCTGGTGATGCAGCAGCGCATCGCCACCTCGCAGATGGTCAGCACGAGCCAGCTCTCGGTGGTGGCGGTGCTCTTGCCCCTTGTGGCCGGGGCGGCGGGGGCCTTGAACCTCGTCCAATCCGACCGCTCCTCCTTGGTGTCGGGCGCGGCGACGGGGATGCTCGTGGCCGCCTCGTTAGCGCCGCCCGCCGGGTTGGTCGGCATGGCCGGGGTGATCGGCGACTGGCCGATGGCGCGGAGCGGTTTGTTCGTCTTGGTTTTACAGCTCGTCGGCATCAACTTTTCGGGCTCGCTCGTGTTCCGCGCCTTTGGCTTGTCCGCGCGGGGCGCGCGTTACGAGCGCGGGAAGCGCTGGATGTTTCCGGCGGTGCTTTTGGTGACTGTGGCACTACTCGGCGGGCTGCTCCTGTTGCAACTCTCGAGCACGCCCGACTTACGGCGCTCGAGCCGCTCGCAACGCGCCGCTGCCGACATTCAAAGAATCGTGAACGAGAGCGACGTGGCGAAGCTCGTTGAGGCCGAGGTGAATTTTACCCGCGCGAGTATCGCGGACCAAAATACGTTGCTCGCGGTTCTTTACGTTCAGCGCGCCGCAGGCGTCACCCTGACGGACGATGAAATCAGCCAGCGGCTCACGCAGGAGGTGCAAAGAAGTCTTTTGGAGGCAGGTTTCAACGTGACGCCGCTCGTCACGGTGACGGTGCTCGAGCCGCCTCAATAAAGATTGAGTCAGTCAAAGTCAGTAGGCAGGTCCGGGTGGCGGTGATGCTCGAACAGTCTGTGGATTTCTCTAGGGGTCACGCGCTCGAGCGAAAGTTCCGGCAGCGCGTCCTTGGCAAAAAAAGCCACCACGTCCGTTTCGATATTTTCCGCTTTTTTGTGGCTCAGAATATCGCAATGGAAAAAGAGTTTGTAGACGTGAAAAGGCCGGGGCGGTTCATGACCCTGAAGGGCACGGTCGAGAACCATGCACAGCTTTATTGCGCGCGTGCTGTAACCCAACTCCTCCAAAATCTCGCGTTCAATGGCGAGGCTCGGCGGCTCATTCACGTCCGCCCAACCACCGGGCAGCGTCCAGCGCCCGTCACTCCGCTCGCGCACGAGCAAAAGCTTGTCGTCTTGAAAGACCGCCCCGCGCACGTCCACCTTGGGCGTCGCGTAACCTGTTTGTTGAGCGAAGAGGTCGCGGATGAAGTCTTCGCTGGCGTCCGAGCGTGAAGCCATCATCTCCGCGGCGAGCGCGCGGATTTCCTCATAACGTTCTCTGTCAAAGGGATCTTTGGTGAAGTGCAGGCCGCTCTGCGCGAGAGCCTGGAGGCGGCGCGCCCACTCGAGCCATTGAGGGTTAGCGCTCATGAAGTTCATCCCGAGACCAGAAAACTTTGCCGTCCGTACCCAGGTCGCAACCCTCTTCTGCTAACGCCATAAACTCTTGTTGCGCCTGGTGGTACCGGGTCTCTTTGGCGACCAGGTCCTCGAGTAGCCCACCAAGCAGCGCGGACACCGAGGTGTTGCGCTTGACCGCGATAAGCTTGATTTCTTGCAGCGTCTCCTCGGGGAGTGACAGGGTGAATGACCGTGTGATGTTGCGACTCGCCACTTTTCACCTCCTCACTCAAATTAGAGGGTGTCTGCCATAAACCCGCTTGCCGCAGTTGCTGGTCAAGGGGGTCAGAAAGGCGCGTACGCCACAGGCCGCGGCGTCCACAAAGGCTCGCCATATTCGGCCCCAACAAACGTGCCCCAGTAGGCCGCGCGCCCCCGACGGCGGCGGTACACGTCGGGCGTGACGGTTTCAGAGGCGGCCTCGCCCGTGAACTGGCTTTTGTAGCAGCGCACCGCCGCCTCCCAGACTTCGATAGTGGCGCTCGTATCGACGACCAGCGTAGCCTCAAAGGGACCATTGCCCATATAAAAGAAGAGGTTGAGCGGCTTGAAGGGCTCACCCGAGAGCGGGCTGTTTTTGAGTCCGGCCAAATGAACCGCGGCGGGCACAATCGCGGCGCTCGCCACGTGGTCGGGGTGGCGGTCGTTGCCGTGGGGCGCGACCACCACGCGGGGCCTGAGTTCGCGCAGCGTGCGGGCGAGTTGCAGCCGTCGGTCCTCGGAGTCCATGATGCGTGAGTCGGGCCAGCCCAAATTTTTGCGAACGTCGAGCCCGAGCACCTTTGACGCGGCCACCGTCTCGCGCGCGCGCTCCTCGGGCGTGCCCTTGGTCGCGGCCTCGCCGCGGGTCAAGTCGATGATGCCGGTACTTTTTCCTTCGGCTTTGGCGCGCGCCAGCGTGCCGCCCATGCCCAACTCGGCGTCGTCGGGGTGGGGGCTCACCACGAGAAAATCTATGAGGAAACCGCTCGAGAAGCCGGGCGCGTTAGTCGCAGTGTTAGTCATTGCGCTTGACGCCCTCTAAATCGGGCGCGCCGCCGGGCTCAGCGTACGCCTTTACATCAGCCTTTACATCAGGACGTGACGCGTGAGGATGCGGCCCGCCAACAGCGGGCGGGACGGTGAGAGTCTTGGCGGCGGCTTTTTCGCCCAGCCGCCGCTCGGTCCCCTGCGCCAGCCGGACGAGGTTCTGGCGGTGCCTAAAGAGCGCGAGGAGCGCCATCGCCACCGCCAAAAAGAGCGACGCGGGGCTCCACGAGCCCGAGATGAGAAAAAGCGGCGCGCTGACCATGCCGACAAGCGAGCCCAGCGACACGTAGCGGCCCACAATCATCGTAAAAAGCCCGATGGCAACCGCCGCGAGCGTGGCGGCGGGGGCGAGAACCAGAAAAACGCCCATGCTCGTGGCGATGCCCTTGCCGCCCTTGAGGTGCAAAAAAATGTTGAAGTTGTTGCCCAAAACCGTCGCCAGACCCACCAAGGCCACGCCCCATGAACTCACCCCAAGCGCGATGGGGAGTGAAACCGCCAGTGCGCCCTTTAGCGGGTCGGCGACCACCACGATAAGCGCGGGCAGCGTGCCGACGGAGCGGAGCACGTTGGTCGCGCCGATGTTGCCCGAGCCTATCTTCTGAATGTCTACACCGCGCGCCCTGGCAACGAGATACCCCGTCGGCACGGTTCCTAAAAAGTAACCAATCACCAAGCAGAGCGCGAAGAGAAGTTCGCTCATGGCCTTGTCCACTCCGTTTCTCTCCTACTAAGGAGACGCACGCCCTGATTGTACCCAATCGCGCCGCGCCCGAATGATAAGAAAGCCAAAAGTCCTTTACGCAACCCTTTTCGCGTTAGGCTTTAGACATGCCCCAGACGATCCTTTTTCTTCTCGTGGTCGCGCTCTCCGGCGTTTACGCGAGCCGCTGGACGTTGCGCCTAGCACCTCTAGGAAGCGAATTGCCCCTCAAGACGGTGGGCGCCACCGCGCTCGGCGCGCTCGTGGCGGGGGCATTTTTTGCCGCGTTCGCCCTGCCTGAAGCGCTCGTAACCGTTGCGCTCGTGCTCGTCCCGCTCTATATCTTTGGGCCGCTCGCGCTGATTGCGCTCGCCAGGGCGCGGCGTTATGACGGGGCGTTTGCGTTAGCCAACGCGCTCTATTGGACACCGGGAGGCCGCGAGGCCGTAAGGCGGCTTCTCGCGCAGGTCGCGCTCCAACGCGGCGACGCCGAGGCGGCGCTTACGCTCCTGCCCGAACGCGCGGAGAGCGACCTGTTGCGCGCTCAAGCCTACGCGCAGCAGGGGCGCTGGCACGACCTGTTGGAACTCACGCCGCCTGAAACGGGCGACAACGCGTTCTTGGCTCACGCCGCGCGGGCGCAAGCGTATACGGAACTTGGCGAAACAAACCTAGCCGAGCACGAACTCAGCGTGATGGAGCAGCGTTGGGAGAGGCAGGGGCAGGGTCCGCTGGGTTACCGCGCCGTCACCCTCACCAAGGCGCGTTTGGCTGCCGCCAGGGGAGACTTTGAAGGAACGCGTATGCTTTTACAGGAGCCGCTGCCGGGGGTGCCGCCCTACACGGTGCTCAGTATCCTCGCCGGAGCGGCGGAGCGGTCGGGTCGGCTCGAGGCTGCCGCCAAACTTTACGCCCAGGCTTACCGCGTCGCCCCCGAGGGTCAGCGGGCAAGCCTGGCAGAAAAGCTCACGCACTACGGTCAGCCTCTCCCGACCCTCGCCCGCGAGAGGTCGTGGAGCGTGGCGACGTTCGCGCTCATGGCGGTCATCGCGCTTTGTTACGGCGCTCAGCTTTGGCTCGATGGACGCTACAGCGGGAGCGGTGGGACGCTCACCGGCGCCTTTCTTCACAATCTGCCGCAAATCCCAGAGGCGAACGCGCCCTGGCGCTTTCTCTCCTACGGCTTTGTCCACGGCAACTTGGTCCACATCGGCTTTAACCTCTGGGTGCTCTTCGACATCGGGCGGCTTTACGAGGCGCGGCGCGATTGGGGAAACCTGCTCGCCGCATTTGTCGTGGGGACGGTTTTGGGCGCTTACTTTACGACCATCGCCACAGCGGGCGGGGTGCCGTTGGTGGGCGCGTCGGGGGGCGTGCTGGGCGTGGCCGGGGCGCTGCTGGCGGATACGCTGCGCAGTCCTAACGCCCAGGACCGCCTTCTTACCCGCGCGCTGTTGCAGTGGATCGTCCTCATCGCGCTCTTTTCGCTCCTGCCGGGGGTGTCGCTCTGGGCGCACGCGGGCGGGCTTGTGGGCGGGCTGCTGTGGGGGTTTGTGCGGCAGGGGCTGCCAACTTCTAAGAGAATCGACTGGGTTGCGGGCGGGCTCAGCGTCGCGCTCATCGTTTATGCGCTTGCGAATGCCGGAAGTTGGGCGGTGCGCTACCTGTAGTTTTCGAGTGGGATGTGAGGCGGAGGTGAAGGTGTTAGGCTCGAGCCCGCCTCCTGCGCACCCCACGCCTTACACCGATGCGCGTTTCACCCCCTGGCTAGACAACCGCCTCGTGATAAACTCCCCCATGCACGGTTTCACGCGCCCCCTTAGAAAGCACCCCGATGTTTGACGGCTATCCCCTGGACACCTTTTGGGACGAAACCTTTGAGGAAACGCTCGAGGGTGGCAAAACGTGCCGACCCCACTACCAAGACGTCATCGGGGGCTTCGGCGGCTACGGCGAGACCGAGTTCGGGCGGCGGCGCTCGCTCATCGACCTGACCTTTCGCAATCAGGGCATTACTTTTACGGTTTATGGCGATGAAAAGGGTACCGAGCGCACCTTCCCCTTCGACCCCTTTCCGAGGGTGATTCCGGCGGACGAGTGGCGGCACTTGGAGCGGGGCCTCAAACAGCGCGTGAAAGCCCTCAACCTATTTTTGTACGACGTGTATCACGACGAGAACATTCTCAAAGACGGCGTCGTGCCCGCGCGTCTGGTTCACGACAACCCGAACTACCGCCACGTGATGCGCGGCGTGGACCCGCCCCACGGCGCGTACACCCACGTCGTCGGCTGTGACCTGGTGCGCGACGAGACGGGCTACCGCGTGCTGGAGGACAACCTGCGCGTGCCGAGCGGCGTGTCGTACATGCTCGCCAACCGCAACGCGATGACGCTCTCTTTCCCGCAGCTCATGGCGAGGGGGCGCGTGAGGCCCATCCGGCACTACAGCACAGCATTACTGGAATGTTTACGCAGTCTCTCGCCGCGCGATAAGAGCCCCACCATCGTCGTCTTAACGCCCGGCCCCTACAACAGCGCTTACTTTGAGCACGCCTTTTTGGCGCAGCAGATGGGGGTTGAACTCGTCGAGGGCCGCGACCTCTACGTGGACGACGGGCGCGTCTGGATGCGCACCACACGGGGGCGGCAGCAGGTGGACGTGATTTACCGCCGCATCGACGATGACTTTTTGGACCCGCAGGTGTTTCGCAAAGATTCGTCGCTGGGGGTGCCGGGCCTCGTCGAGGTCTACCGCGCGGGGCGCGTGGCGCTCGCCAACGCCATCGGCACGGGGGTGGCGGACGACAAGGCGGTCTACGCGTTCGTGCCCGAGATGATTCGGTACTATTTGAATGAGGACCCGATTTTGCCCAACGTGCCTACTTATCTGGGTTCGGTGCCTGAGGGCTTGGAGATGATGCTCGAGCACGCCCCCTCCCTCGTCATCAAAGAGGTCGGCTCCGCGGGCGGCTACGGAATGCTCATCGGCCCCGAGGCGGACGACGAGACCATCGCCGCCTTTTTGACCAAGGTAAGAGCGAACCCAGCGAATTACATCGCCCAGCCCGTCGTCAAGATTTCGCGCCACCCGACCTACTACCCCGACACGGGCCGCTTCGAGCCCTGCCATATTGACCTGCGGCCTTACCTTTTGGTAGGCGAAGACATCACGCTCGTGCCGGGCGGCTTAACAAGGGTGGCTTTGAAACGCGGCTCGCTGGTGGTCAACTCGTCGCAGGGGGGCGGCTCGAAGGACACTTGGGTCTTGGCCGACGAGAGCGACGTGGACTGATGCTGAGCCGTTTGGCCGAAAACCTCTACTGGATGGGCCGCTACGTCGAGCGCGCGGAAAATACCGCGCGGCTTTTGGATGTGAACTATCACGCGCTCATCGAAGCGCCGCTGGTGCCGGGGGCGCGGGCGCTCGTTTCCGAGCAGTGGGCACCCCTCCTAAGCATCACCGGGGACGAGGAGGGCTTTCGCCGCCACTATGAGCGGGCGGACGCCTCGAGCGTCCCCGAATGGCTGGCGGTTCATCCCGACAACCCGAGCAGCATCCGCTCGAGCCTCCAACGCGCCCGCGACAACGCCCGCACGCTGCGCGACCGCATCTCGGTGGAGATGTGGGAGTCGGTCAACCGCGCTTATCTGACGCTCTGCGACGGTCACGAAACGTCGTTTGGCGACGGCACGCTTCACGACTACTGCGTGAGCGCGCGCGAGGCGTCGCACCTCTTTTTCGGCATCGCTTCCGCGACGCTGCCCCGGAGCTTGGGCTGGTACTTCCTGACGGCGGGCCAGTACATCGAGCGCGCGGACAACGTGCTGCGCATCCTCATGGTGCGCTACCGCCAGTACCGCGGGCAAGAGCCGGTGGTGCGCGGCATCGAAACGCACCGGGGGATGGCCCTGCTCCGTTCGGTAAGCGCTTACGAGGCGTTTCGCAAGTGCTATCACAGCGCCTTGGAGCCCGGCCTCATCGCCTCGTTTTTGCTCCTCGACGCTGACTTCCCGCGCTCATTAAGGTTTAGCGTTCAGATGCTTTTTGAAACGTTAGAGAACATCGCCGCGCTCAACCCCGGCACGGGGATGGAGCCGAGGCGACAGGCGGGTTGGCTCGCGGCGCAGCTCGAGTTCATGCCCGACGCGGCGCAGATTATCGACAAGGAGAAGCCGAGTTTAGAAGACCTCTTAGGCGAACTGGCGACGCTCTCGGGCGCAATCAGCGCGGCCTACTTTGAAAAAGCGCCCATCAGAACCCAATCGCCGGGTCAATCACAAAGTCAGTCACAGAGTCAAACATCTCCTGGTAATCAGTCACAGTCACAGAACCAAAGTCAGTCGGGCTCGAGCGAGTCGTCACATCAATTTCAAGAACAAACGCAGATTTAGGGGGAACCATGCGCGTACGAGTTGGTTGCGAACTTCACTACGAGGTGCCCTACGGAGCGCCTATCATGACCATTGTGGGACTCCGCGAGGGGCGTTACCATAACCTCATCACCGAGCGGCGTTTTGTCGAGCCCGACATCCCGCTGCGCGAGTATATTGACAGCTTCGGCAACCGCGTCTGGCGTCTGAATGCCCCTGCGGGCAAGCTGCGCCTCGTCTACGACGCCATCGCCGAGGTGCCGTCCGAGCCCGACCCGGTGCTGCCGGGGCTCAAAAAGGCGCTTGTGCAAGACTTGCCCGACGACACCATTATTTACACCCTCCCGAGCCGCTACTGTCAGACGGATTTGTTTATTCAGGATGCCTGGGACAAGTTTGGCGACGTCTCACCCGGTTGGGCGCAGGTGCAGGCGATTTGCGACTGGCTCCATGAGAACATCCGCTACGAGGCGGGCAGCACCTCGGCCACATCAAGTTTCGAGGCCTACCGTGACCAGCGCGGCGTCTGCCGCGACTTCGCGCACCTTGGCGTCGCCTTTTGCCGCGCGCTGAACATCCCCGCGCGCTACGTCTGCGGCTATCTGCCCGACATCGGCATCACCCCGCCGCCCATTGCAATGGACTTTCACGCCTGGTTCGAGGCCTTTTTAGACGGCGACTGGCGCACCTTCGACGCGCGCCACAACGAGCCGCGCACCGGCCGCGCGCTCATCGCCTACGGCCGCGACGCGGTGGACGCCGCTTTTGCGACGTCCTACGGGACAACGAAGCTCACGCGTTTGGAAGTCTGGGCGGACGAAGTGGACGAGGCCAATACCTTAGACGACCCGCACCCACCGTCTTTCCCGGAGATTCATCAGGACAAGGTGGAGGGCGAACCCAACCGGACGAGCAGCGAGACGGTGCGCGGGTGAATACGCTTGCGCCCGCCCTCACCTTCCTCGACCACAGCGCGGTGCGCTGGGGCGAGGTGCGGCGGGCGCGTTACCTCGTCTACCAAAGGTTTCACTACCGCTACCCCGGCCCCATCCGCGACCTGCACCACCGCCTGGTGGTGCTGCCCGCCGCCCGCTACGGCGACCAACTCCTCTGCCGTCACGACGTGCGGGTCATGCCGGAGGTCGAGGTGCATTCGCTGAGTGACCCATTCGGGAACTGCGTGCTCGAGTTCCGCGCCTCTCACGTGCCCAAGGATGTTTCTTTCGAGGTCGTGAGCGAAATCGAGCGCGAGGTTGTTCAGCCCAACCCGCCGGTCACGCCCGCGCCCGGTTCAAGTTCATTGAGCGTGGATTTTCTCGAGCCTACCCCCCTCACCACTGCGGACGCGCGCATTCGAGAGGTGGCGCAAGAGCTTAGAGAGGCGGCGGTGGATGAACGTGACTTGGCCTCCCGTATAAGCCGCTGGGTTTACGAAGCCATGCGCTACGGCTTCGGGTCCACAGGCGTCAAAACGAACGCGGCGGAGGCTTTAACTACAGGACGCGGTCTCTGTCAAGATTACGCCCACATCATGCTCGCCCTGTGCCGCGCCGCGGGCTTGGGCGCGCGCTACGTCTCAGGGCATATGCTAGCCGAGGGCGGCTCACACGCCTGGGTGGAGGTGCTGCTGCATCAAAAAGGGGAGGCTGTAGAGAAAACGGTGGCGCTTGCCTTTGACCCAACCAACAACCGCTCCCCCGATCTAAGTTACGTCACCGTCGCCGTCGGGCGCGATTATCACGATGTGGCCCCCACCTCCGGTTCATTTAACGCACCCTACGCGGGCGAGATGGCCTTCACCAAACGCGCGGGGCTGACGGCGCTCGAGTACGCCGACGGTCGCGTTCTGAAATCTACGTGAGAAAGAGCAAGTAGAGAAGATGAGGCAGAAAAGCTTTACTTTTCACTCAGTCCTCGTTACTCGGTACTTTCCACTCGTCACTTTTCCTGCTCCACCAGCGCGCCAAACGCCGCCTCCGCCCGGCGCACCTTGACTGTCACGTCCAATCCACCCTTGCTGCCGCCCCGCCGCAGCCCCTTCACAGGCGGTACGTCATCATAATCCCGGCCAAAGCCAATCTTAACGTGCGCCTCGGTGGCGCGGCAGCCGTTGGTCGGATCGAAGCCCGTCCAGCCGCTCCCCGGCAGGTAAGCTTCGACCCACGCGTGTGAACCCTCCGCGCCCAGCATCCCTTCGTCCCCGCCCGGACTACTATGCACATAGCCGCTCACGTAGCGCGCCGGAATCTCCGCGCTCCGGCAGAGCGCCAGCATCGCGTGCGCGTAGTCCTGGCAGACGCCCCGGCCGTTCTCGGCGAACTCGAGCAGCGGCGTGTCCACGTGGGTCGCGTTGGACTGGTAGATAAAGTGATTCTTTAAGTACCGCGTCATGTTGTCTAAAAAAGTCACCAACTCGTCGTCCTTGCCCAGCGGCAGCGCGTGAAACGCGCCGAACCAGTTGTGGTTTAGGGGCACGCGCGCCGTGGGGGCCAGAAAGTCGAAAAAGCGGTGGCGGAGTTCGGGCAGCGCCCTCGCCGACACGGGATGCGGCTCAGGCGTCGGATAGGTGACGACCCTGGAGGTCGCCCTGATAAGCAGGTGCGTGTGTTCAAACGGCAGGTGAAAGTGGTGCATGAGGTTGCCGTAAAAGTCGCGCTGGCTCCGCACCACCGCCTTGGGCTCGATGAAGAGGTCGAACTCGAGCATCGTCTGGCGGTGGTCGTCCGCCGGGCGCAGCCGGAGTTCGTTAAACGAATCCCAGGCGGCTTTGGTGTATGTGTATTCGGTTGTGTGACTTACATTTAAGACCATAAAAACCCCAGCGCCACTATAACGTGTGAGTTACAGGGGCGCTTGGGTCTGTGAGATTCTGAACGTTAGGGCGTGACGGTAATGTCTTTCTGCGCGCCCCCGCTCTGCAACGTGACGGTGGTCTTACCACTAAGGCTCACGCCGGAGGTCGCGGCCTCCAAGGTGTAGGTGCCCGCGCTGAGGCCGGTGAGCGAGAACGAGTTGGATACACCTAGCAGGAGGTCGAGCGTCACGATCTTCGTCGCGCTGCCACCTGCACCACTCGCTGAGACGGTCGTTTGGACCGTTTTCCTGCTGCTCGTCGGACCCGGCAGCCCGAGCGCCACGTCGGCGCGCAGGAGGCCCGCGCCGTACTGGGCTGCGCTCATATAGCTCGAGTCGAAGTAAGCACTGTCGCTAAGTTTCTGGCTCACCTTGGCAGCCGTTGGGCTCGCCATTTGCTCCCAAACGAGCGCGGCAACACCTGTGACGATGGGTGTAGCGTGTGAGGTTCCCGTCTCAACGCCATAATTCCCGCCTGGAAAGGTGCTGAGAACAGCCTCACTAACCTTGGGACAACCGCTTTTGATAGGGTAGTCTCCCGCCGCGGCCACAATGTCGAGACCGTCACCATAGTTAGAGAAACACGAACGGCGAAACTTTGAGTTGACCGACCCGACCCCGATAACGCCGTCGTAAAGCGCGGGTGCCAGTACGCCCTGATTGCCACCATTCCCTGCCGCGGCAATAAGCAGCGCACCCGTACCCTGAGCAGTAGAAACCGCGTTCTGTACGGTTTGACTTTGCTCGCCGGGAGTCAGTTCAAATCCCAGGCTGAGATTAATAACTTTTGCCGGATTGGGATTTTTAGGGACGCCAGCGGCGTTAAGTCGATTTACGGACCATAGGATGGCCTCGGCAAGCGCGGAAGCTGTGGTAAAATCTTTAATTCCTGTAGCATCGTTTTGATAAAAAACTTTGATAGGTACAATGCTCGCGCCGTCGTAGAGAACACCCGCCACGCCTATGTCGTTATTGCCCACCGCCGCGATGGTCCCGGTAACGTGGGTACCGTGCGTGTCGCTGTTGGAGTCGGGACGGGGGTTATCATCCCGCTTCGAGCAGGTGCGCTTGTTGCCGCTACCTGTCGTTGCCGCACAAAAGTCGTAACCACCATTCGCAAAAACACCCTTCAAATCGGGGTGATCGAGGTCAATCCCGGAGTCAATCACGGCAACCGTCACCGCTGAGGAATTTTTTGCGTTCCACGCCACAGGCAAGCCGTCGGCGGCCAGGTGCCACAGCTTGTTGTTTTGCGGGTCGTTGGGCAGAGCTTGCAAGTAGATGTAGTAGTTGGGCTCGGCGTAGGTCACGCGTGGGTCGCGCTCGAGCAGCGCCGTGAGCGTTTGAACGTCTTGTCCAGGAGACACCTCAACAAGCGCGGGCATGTCCGCGCCCCCAGAACGCAACACGGTAATGGGATAGTCAAGCGTGAGCAGCGTCTCGAGCTGTCCATAAATGTTCGAATCACTTTCGCTAGCTAGCCCGTTTGTGTTGAGCTTGACAAGCAACTGACCCTCGACGTACTTAGGCTTCTCCGACTGAGCCATCATGGGAGTCGGAAGTTTGGGGTCATTGGGAACGGTAAAACTCGCAAGATTGTTGGCAGTCTGAACTGTTCCGCTAATGGTGCCGTCGCCGGGACCGCCCGCACCCGGAACAGTAACCGAAAGCGTCGCGGTGTCCGTTTGGCTGCCGCTTTTACCTGTCACGACAATTTGGTAAGTTCCTGGCGCAGCGCCACTTTTGGGCGTCACTTGCAATGTTGCCGTTTCTGTGCCCGAAATTGTCGTGGGTGAGCCGCTGATATCGAGCTGATTGGTGGGGAGGCCGTCATCGCCACGGCTGAACGAGAGCGTTACAGCGCCGCTAAAATTGCTCGAGCTAACCGTCGTGCTGCCCGTTTGCCCTGGGTTCAAAGTAAGATTTGGGGGCGACAGCGTCACCTGCGGTTGCGTTCCCCCTCCGGGAGGCGGTAGGGTGTCGTTGTTACAGGCGGCCAGAAAAAGGAGGAGACTCACCAAAAAAACTGTCTTATATGAGGCGCTGTTCTTGGTCATGCTCCTTTATAACGTAAACTTTTCTCTTTGTGTGAGGCATATTGCGCTATTTTTAAACCTCGCAATCAGCAGGACGCACCTCTGTGAGCCTCCTCCCGCGCTTTTGAGAGGGGCGCGGGAGGGTTCATAGAGGCTTCATCAACAGAGTTCTCGGCAGCGGGATACCCCGAGCTTAACGTCCGCAGCGGGTGAGCGCGCTCAGCGCCTTGTCCGCGCAGACCACCCCGGCCCCGTACTCTGCGGGGTTCATAAAGGCGCTGAACTGGGCGCTCCCTGTGAGCTTCGCTTTGACTTGTTGGGGGCTTAAGTTCGGGTTCTGGCTCAGCATCAGCGCGGCGACCCCGGCGGCGAAGGGTGAGGCCATCGAGGTGCCCTGCAAGCAGCCATACTCGCTCTCACCAAACGAATTTCTGGGAAAGGTGCTGAGGATGTTCTGGCACCCCAGGGAGAGCGGCGACGTGCCGCCGGGGGCCATGAGGTCGACCGTCGGCCCCGAGGCGGCGTAGTCGGAGAAGGTCGCGCGGCGGTAGTCGTTATTCACCGCGCCCACCGCGATCACGTCGGGCGCGTTGGCGGGCGACATAATGCCGTTACCCGAGGCCGCGCCGCTCGAGTCCCCCGCGTTACCCGACGAGGCGAAAAGCACCACGCCCGCCGCCGTCGCCTCTTTCATGACTTCATTCACACTCTGAATCTGATTTTTGCCCGTGCCCAAACTCATGTTGATGACGTCCGCCTTGTTGGGGTTCACGGCCACGCCGTCTACAGGCAGTCCCGCCGCCCAGCGCACCGCCCTGATGAGTTCGGCGGTGGTCGCCTGGCGACCCGCATCGTCAAACACCTTAATGGGCAGAATCTTGACGCCCGGCCCGTAAGCCACGCCCGCGACGCCCAGGCTGTTATCGCCCACCGCCGCCGCGATGCCCGCCACGTGCGTGCCGTGCTCCGACGCGCCATTTCGGGGACCCGGATTGGGGTCGTTGTCGGCGTCATGAAAGTCGCAGCCGGGGAGCATCTTGCCCCTAAGGTCTTCGTGGTTCATGTCCACGCCGCTATCAATAACGGCAACCACCACATCGTTCTCGCCCGTGCTAATGTCCCAAGCTTGGGGCAAGCCAAAGTTGAGCAGACTCCACTGGTCCGGCAGATACTCGTCATTGGGCCGCGTCTCTAAAAGCTCGAGGTAGTAGTTGGGCTCGGCGTACAGGACGCGGGGGTCGGCCTCGAGCTTTCTCGCCAACGCCTCCATATCCAGCGCCTTCACTCCCAAAGCCGCCGCGTCTACTTTTACCAAGTCTGGGCCATAGGTGCCGCCCGCCGCCTCGAGCGTCAATCCAAAATCGCTCCGCACGGCGCTGGCGACGTGTTGAAGCGCCCCCAACTCGTCCTTCGCACCTGGTTTAATGCCCGGCGTGACAAGTTCGCGGTAGCGCACCAACAGCTCGCCGGGGACATATGGTGTTTGAGGAACCGGAGTATTGACTGTGGGGATGACTGTGGGGGTGTCCGCCACACGCGCGGGAGCCGTCCCGTTGGCACCCATAAAGCTCGAGGGGTAGGTGCCGCAGCGCTCTAAGCCCTGCGTCGTATTTTTGTAGGTGAACGCTACCGTCGCGTCGCCCGCGTTTGAAGAAAAGGAGAGGGCGGCGCTGACGGTGTCGCCCTCGTTAAGCTCGCTCGCGTCGACCGTGACGGCAATCCCGGTGGTGCCGTTGCCCTCTATAAAGCCGCTCGTGGGCGTGAGCGTTACTTCGTTTGAACTTGAGGAGACGCGCCACTCGAGCGTTGACCTGGGGCTGCCCGTGTTTTTCACAAAAAAGAGATTAGGGCTGTAGGCGCTTTCCGTCGTGACCGTGTCTTGGACCGAGAGTTGCGCCTTGGGGTCCGTCTCGAGCGTGACCGAGAGCGCCATACTGGCGCGTTCGTCCCCACTCTCGCCCGTGACGATAAAGCTGTAGGGTCCGTCCGCCGCGCCGTCTTTAGGCGCGACCGTCAGCGTGGCCGGAGCCGTGGGCGTGGCGGCGGAGAGGGTTGCGGTAAATGAGGCCACCTCGCTTACCGAAAAGGTGACGGGGCCGCTGAAGCCGCTCGAGCTGACGCTAACTGGACCACTCGTTTCACCCGGCAAAAGCGTCACCGAGGCGGGCGACAGCGCCACCTGGGGCTGTTCTTTTTGGGGAGGAGAACCGTTACAGGCGACAAAAAAAAGCAAGAGGCTAAACCAGAGAAATGTTTTGTGGCGCTTCATACCTATTTATAACCTCTCTCTTGCCGAAAAATCCTTGACGCGTGACCTTTCGCCTCACGCATTCTTTATGTGGACGCGTGAGGCAAGGGTTAGTTGAGAAAGTAGCGAGTGATGAGTGTAGAGCACCGAGTTATGAAGACTGAGAGAAGAGACGATTGTCTGCGCTCCGCTTTTCTATCATTCCCTCCTCCCGAAGACTCACCGTCCGCAGCGGGTGGGCGCGCCCAGCGCCTTGTCCGCGCAGAGCACCCCGGCCCCGTATTCGCTCTTCGTCATAAACTCGGCGTCAAAACGGGCGCTCTTGACAAGCTTCGCTTTAACTTGCTGAGGGCTTAAATTAGGGTTCTGGCTCAGCACCAGCGCGGCGACCCCGGCGGCAAAGGGTGAGGCCATCGAGGTGCCCTCGAGCGCGCTGTAGCGGTTGTCGGGGAGGGTGCTGAGGACGGCCTCGCCAGCGCCCCCCCCTGCGCTTTCAGCCAGGACGGCGCGACCACCAGGGGCCATCACGTCCACCGTGCGTCCCAGGGCGGCGTAGTCGGAGAACTCAGCGCGGCGGTAGTCGCCGTTCACCGCGCCCACCGCGATCACGCCGGGCGCGTTGGCGGGCGACATGATGCCGTTACCCGAGGCCGCGCCGCTCGAGTCGCCCGCGTTGCCCGCGGCGGCAAAGAGCACCACGCCCGCCGCCGCCGCTTCTTGCATGGCCTCGTCGATGCTCTGAATCTCTTTCTTGCCCGTGCCCAAACTCATGTTGATGATGTCCGCTTTGTTGGGATTCGGCGCGACCCCCGCCACGGGCAGCCCCGCGGCCCAAAGAACTGCGTGGATGAGTTCGGCGGTCGTGGCGACGTAGCCCGTGTCATCAAAGACCTTGATGGGCAGAATTTTGACGCCCGGCCCGTAAGCCACGCCCGCGACGCCCAAGCCGTTGTTGCCCACCGCCGCCGCGATACCCGCCACGTGCGTGCCGTGCTCCGACGCGCTACTCCCGGCACCTGGGTTGGGGTCGTTGTCGCCATCGTAAAAGTCGCAGCCGGGGAGCATCTTGGCGCTCAAATCCTCATGCCTCGTGTCCACGCCGCTGTCGATAACGGCAATGACAACGCTATTTTCGCCCGTGTCGATGTCCCAGGCTTGCGGCAGGCCGAAGTCAAGCAGGCTCCACTGGTCTGCTAAATCCTCGTCATTAGGGCGCGTTTCTAGGGGCTCGAGATAGTAGTTGGGCTCCGCATAGAGGACGCGGGGGTCGGCCTCGAGCCTCCTCGCCAAGGCTTCCATGTCCAGAGCCTCCACATCCAAAGTGTTGATCTTCAAAGCCCCGCCCTCATCCGCACTCACCCACACCAAATCGGGCGCGTAAAGGCCGCCTAAATAGAGGGGCTGCAACCCGAAGTCGCTCGCAACGGCCTTGGAGGTTCTTTGGAGGGCGTCAAGCATGGCACCCTGCTCAACGCCCAGCGTGGCAGGCTCGCGGTAGCGCACCAGCAGTTCGCCGGGAACGTAAGGGGTTTTAGGGCGGTTGGGTGCGCGGGAGACAGGTTTCTGAGTCACGCCCGGCGCCGCCGTTTCCTCTTCTATAGGAACGCCGCACGCGCCAAGCCCCTCCACCGTCATGCTGAAGTTAACGTTGACGCCCTTGGGGCCGTAGTCCGAATTGAGCAAGAGGGTGTCGTGGATGCTGTCACCCTTGCTCAAGCCCTTTTGGTTCACCTCGATCACGACGGTGTCCTCGTCATTCCCCTTGAGCACGCCCTTGGAGGGTGTGACGGTAATGCGTTCGGACTTTGACGTGATGCTCCAGGCGAGCATCGTCCCCGGTTTTCCTTTGTTGCTGATCGTCAGCGTGTCCCGCCTCGAGGCGGAGCTGAGTTCTAAGCTCTTGTCCGAGACGCCTAGCTGGGGGGCGGCGGGCGCGGTGCAAGCGGCGAGCAGGGCGGCGATGGCCCCAGAGAGAACGGCTTTACGTAAAAGGGACGTGAAGGCTTCGGAAGATAACGGTATGCTCTTTGTGAAACGTCCAATCATGAAGCGTAGTGTAGGGACCCCGCCCCCCGGACCCTGTGAGCTACCTCTTACCACCCCCCCAAACGGGGTGGGCTATGCTAAACGAAGTGAAATCTTCCGCCCCCGATTCTCAGGCGCAGGACGCGCTAGGCGCGCGCAAGCTCAAGCACGTCGAGGTCTGTCTCCACCACAATGTCGAGTACACCACCCGCACCACCGGCTTTGAAGCCTTCGACCTGCCCTACCGCGCGCTTCCCGGTACGGACCTGAAAGCGATTGACACCCGCACAACCTTTCTGGGTAAAGACCTCCGCGCACCGCTCCTCATCGGCGCGATGACGGGGGGCGCGGAGCGTTCACGCACCATTAACCGACACTTGGCGCTCGCGGCGCAAGCACTCGGGGTGGGCCTGATGCTGGGCTCGCAGCGGGTGATGCTCGAGCATCCCCACGCCTTGTCCTCGTTTGAGGTTCGCCCCTTCGCTCCCGACATTCTCCTCATTGGCAACTTAGGCGTGGCGCAGCTTAACAGGGGCTATGGTGCGGGTCATCTTCACCGCGCGGTTGAACAAGTGGGTGCCGACGCGCTCGCGCTTCACACCAATCCCTTGCAAGAAGCTTTGCAAAGGGGCGGCGACACGGACTTTTCAACCCTTGTGCCGAAGCTGCTCGAGGTGGTGCCGGACGCTGGCTACCCCGTTCTTCTCAAAGAAGTCGGACACGGCTTGAGCGGCGCGGCGGCGGC
The DNA here is from genome assembly GCA_965214405.1 of Trueperaceae bacterium. Lineage (GTDB taxonomy): Bacteria > Deinococcota > Deinococci > Deinococcales > Trueperaceae > CBDCCT01. The sequence continues at coordinate 1,739,887 of OZ243956.1, read as the reverse complement.
GGCGGTCGCGGAGGTGGGTTTTGCCGCGCTCGACGTGGCGGGCGCGGGCGGCACCTCGTGGGCCAAGGTCGAGGAGTACGTCAACTACGGCGAGGTGCGGCACAAGGATTTGGCGGAATGGGGCGTTCCCACCGCGCAGGCGCTGCGCGAAGTGCGCGAGGTTTTGCCACAGATGCCGCTCATCGCCTCGGGCGGGATTCGTACCGGGCTGGACGCGGCCAAGGCGCTCGCGCTGGGCGCGCGGGTGGTGGCGGTGGCGCGGCCCTTACTCGAACCTGCCACTGAGTCTCCCGAGGCAGTCATGGCCTGGCTAGAAAATTTCGTGTGGGAGCTTAAAGTGGCGATGCACTGCGCGGGCGCTGGAGATGTGGGGGCGCTTAGAGGGCTCGAGCTTCAGTCCAGAAGGTAGAAACGAGCGGGAGAGCAGAAGAAACTTCCTCCCAAATACGTTTTGAGATATCGAGAAGTCTCAGGTTTAGAAATACAGAGTCGGCCCCAGAACGAGCGCGTAAAAGACCGTCACGGCGCCGCCAAGCGCAACCCAGCCCCAGCGCCGCCCAAAAGCCAGACTCCTCGAGGTTCGTTCGTCGGGGTTGATAAACTGCATCATCCACAAAAACCCGGAGGTGCCACCCAGGGCGGCGGCCGCAGACGTTAGACTGACGAATAATCCCTGAGGATGGAGCAAGCCAATCGCAAGCGTGACGACGGCTCCCGTGACGTAAGTGACCAAAACGAGGTGACGCGCGTAAGTAATGCGCGCGCGGCCCACACCCTCAACATGCGGCGCTATCTCGCGCGCGGCGAACCTGGCAATCGCGTAGTAGCTAACCGCGCCAGCGACGGTTAGAAGGGTGCGCCAGAGCCACGCCGGTGAGGCCCCGTAAAATACGCCGTCACGGGTGGTGCCAAAGTCGCCCACGCCGGACACGCCGGAGAAGAAAAGATAGCCCGTGGCGGTCATAAAGCCAATCGTGCCGAGCAACCAAACAAAAAAGTAAAGCGCGGGTTTACCCGGTGACAGGCGGCGCAAAACGAGAAAGCTCACGATGCCGGTCAGCAGGCTGGCGACAGGACCGGCCAGGGAAACAAGCCTTATGCTCAGGTCGCTCAAGGTCGCGTTGTCGCAGTCGATGTAGAACGCGCCGAGTTCCGTGGGACGGCTCCCCAAGGCGAGGCACGCCCCAGCGTGTCCAAGGTGCTCATGCAAAACTAAAACGTCTCAAACGAGGGCGGTGCAGTTGATACGCAGGGGGTTAGGATGCGCTATGGACCTACATATTGAAAATAAAGTCGCGCTCGTGACGGGCGCGTCGCAAGGGATTGGTCGCGCCGTAGCCGCAGGACTCGCCAAAGAGGGCGCTCGAGTGGTGCTGAGCGCCAGGGGCGAGGCGGAGCTTGATAAGACCGTGGAGGCTATTAGACTCGGAGGCGGCGAGGCGTTCGGCGTTCCCGCCGACGTGAGCGAGCCGGAAAATATCGAGGTGCTGCTCGAGCGCGTGACGCGCCGCTTCGGCGGCGCGGACATCCTCGTTGTCAACGCGGGCGGGCCTCCCGCGGGGACTGCGACCGACTTGGGAGATGAGGCTTGGGCACGCGGCTTTGAGCTTACGTTGATGTCGGCGGTGCGCCTCAGCCGGGCCGCGCTGCCCCACATGCGCGCGCAAGGCTGGGGCCGCATCATCAACGTGACCTCGCTCTCGGTGCGCGAGCCCATCACCAATCTCACGCTTTCCAACGCCTTTCGCGCGGCGGTCACGGGCTTCGCCAAAACGCTCTCCACGGAGGTGGCCGCGGCGGGCGTGACCGTCAACAACGTGGCCCCCGGCTACACCGCCACGGAGCGGCTGGAAGAACTTTTTGAGGATGAGGGAGCGAAAGACAAGCTTATCCAAAGCATCCCCGCCAAACGTTTCGCCACGCCCGAGGAGATCGCGGCGGCGGTAGCCTTTCTGGCGTCGGCGGGCGCGGCGTACATCACCGGGCAGACGCTCCTGGTGGACGGGGGCGTGGTGAGTTCGCCTTTTTAAAAGGTTGTGTTTCTTCAGCCGAGAACTGAAACTCACTTTTTGAACTTGGTCCAACATTGGCGTATACTGGCCCAACGCAAACTAAAGGAGGCCATCATGGCAATTGCAGACCGCAGCATTACACCCAAAAAGGGCGGGAGTTTTCTCATTGAGCGCCACGCCGCCGAGGACGTGCTCATCCCCGAGGCGTTCGACGACGAACTCAAAATGATGGGGGGGACCGCCGAGCGCTTTGTCGAGCGCGAGATTGCGCCTGTGTTGGAGGAGCTCGAGGCGCTGTCCTACGAGCTCTCCGTCCAAAAGATGCACAAGGCGGGCGAGCTGGGCCTCTTGGCCGTGGACGTGCCCGAGGCCTACGGCGGCCTCGACGCTTCCAAGGCGGCCTCGATGCTCGTCACCGAAAAGCTTTCGGGCGCGGGCTCGTTTAACGTGACCTTCAACGCGCACACGGGCATCGGCACCTTGCCGCTCGTTTATTTTGGTACTGAGGCGCAAAAAGAGAAGTACCTCCCCAAACTCGCGTCGGGCGAGATGATCGCGGCCTACTGCCTCACCGAACCCGGCTCGGGCTCGGACTCGCGCGCCGCGAAAACCAAGGCGGTTTTGAACGAGGCGGGCACGCACTACGTCTTAAACGGCTCCAAGATGTGGATTTCCAACGCGGGCTTCGCAGACCTCTTTACCGTATTCGCGCAGGTGGACGGGAATAAATTTAGCGCCTTTTTGGTCGAGCGGGATACGCCGGGCCTGAGTTTTGGCGCGGAAGAAAAGAAAATGGGCATCAAGGGCTCCTCGACGCGGCAGGTGGTGCTTTCTGACGTGTCCGTCCCCAAAGAAAACCTCTTGGGCGAGATCGGCCGGGGCCACATCATCGCCTTCCAGATCCTCAACGTGGGCCGCCTCAAACTCGCGGCAGGGGCCGTTGGCGGCTGCAAAGAAATGGTGCATCTCGCCGCCGCGCACGCGACCGAGCGCGAGCAGTTCGGCCAGTCCATCGGCAAGTTCGGCCTCATCCAGGAAAAAGTCGGCCACATGTCCGCCGACACTTACGCGTTAGAAAGCGCCGTCTACCGGATGACGGGCGCGTTAGACGAAAGATTGGTGGGCAAAGAGGATGAGGCTGCGCGGCTGGCGGCGATTGACGAGTACGTGGTCGAATACTCGTTCATCAAGGTGGCCGGGTCGGAAATCTTGGGCAGCACCATCGACGAGACGCTGCAAATCTACGGCGGCATCGGCTTTAGCGCGGACTACCCCGTCGAGCTCGCCTACCGCAACGCGCGCATCAACCGGATTTTCGAGGGGACGAACGAGATCAACCGGCTCCTCACTACGGGACAGCTTTTGAAAAGAGCGCTGAAGGGCAGCCTCGACTTGATGAGCGCGGCGCAGGGAGCGGTCAAAGGGGAGCCCCTTACGGACGTGGACGCGCCGGAGGAGCTTAAAAAAGCGTACGTAGCAGTAGAAAACATGAAGCGCGCGACGCTGCTTGTGGCGGGTTTGGGGGCGATGGGGTATGCGCAGGAGCTCGAGAAGGAGCAAGAAGTCATGGCTCGCGTGGCCGACATGGTCGCGGCGGCTTACCTCTCCGAGTCCGCGCTCCTGCGCGCCGAGCGGCTGCTGGGTACGCCCAAAGGCGAACACGCGGCGCGGCTCGCTGCGCTCTACACCTTTGAGGCGGTGGACCGCGTTCGGGGCTACGCCACCACGGCGCTGCGCCGCATCCCCAACGGACAGCCCATGCTCGGCAAGCTCAACGCTTACCTGAGCGAGCACGGCGAGGACCTTATCGGCGCGCGCCGCGAGGCGGCGGCGGACGCCTTTGAGGCGAACGGCTATCCGCTGGCGTAGGCGACCGTAAAAAGCCCTCCCGTAGCAGTCGTGCGAGTTGGGATCGAGAACGTGACGAGGGCTGAGGCAGAAAAAACGTCTTAGCCCTCTGGACTCGCTCCGGGGTGGCACATTGAGAGCATCCGGGGTCGGCGGGGGTTCTTATGAACTATTGGACCGAAGCGGCGCAGAAAAGGCCTCTGTAAAAAACTTTTGACAAGAGAAGGAAAGCTCACTTGAAACTCCTTACTTTGGAAGACAGCCAAGCCCTCTTTGATTTTGAAGGTCGAAACAAAAGCTGGTTTGAATCGTGGGTTCCGCCCAGACCTGCTTCCTATTTCGACCAGGAGACGTTCCCTGACATGCTTACCCAGTTGGTTCTGGGAATGTCCCAAGCTACCTACCTGATGTTTGTAAGGTATCGAGGCGATGACATCGTGGGGCGTTTTAACTTTTCCGACATTGACGGTGAGCAAGCCGAAGTTGGCTACCGTGTATGCCGGAATCATCTGGGTCAGGGTATCGGAGCTGAAGGCTTATCATATCTTAGAGAGTTCGCGCTCAAAGAATTACGCTTGAAACGACTGGTTGCTCGAGTGGCTTCTGACAACATCGCGTCTCAAAAAGTTTTGCTACGTCATTCGTTCGTAGAGCACCCGACATTTCGAGAATCTACAGAGTTGAATGGGCGGGTAATTTTGTTAACCAAATTTTTACTTACTCTGTAACCTCGTTCACGCTTAACTACACGCTGCAGGAGACGCGACCTGTGCTGACAAAATCTTACTTCGCGCTAAAATCGTTTACACGAGCTCAAACCCCTTCCGGTGATGTAAGCTAAAAGCACCATGACCTTTATTACCTTTGTCCTGGCGCTGGGCATGGCCGTAGCGCACCTTTTGGCGCGGCGGCTGCGCTTCTTGTCGGTTATGCCCCGCAGCCGCTGGCTCTCGGCGGCGAGCGGCGTGTCGGTCGCCTACATTTTCGTCCACATCCTGCCCGACTTAGCGGAGCACCAGGAGGCGCTTGCCGAGGCCGCTCCCCTGAGCTTTGTGGAGCACCATGTTTACCTGGTCGCGCTGGTGGGCCTAAGCGCCTTTTACGGGCTCGAGCGCCTTATCAAGCGCGACGATGAGGACGGCGGGCGCGATAGGGGCGTGTTCTGGCTCCACATCGCCTCGTTCACAGTGTACAACGCGCTGATCGGTTACCTGCTCGTCCACCGCGAGTCGCCGGGGTTGGAATCGCTTTTGTACTTTTTCGTCGCGCTGACGCTGCACTTTTTGGTCAACGACATCGGCCTGCGCCACGACCACAAGGGGCTTTACGACCGCTGGGGCCGCTGGATTCTCTCCGCCGCCGTGCTCTTGGGCTGGCTCGTGGGCGTGCTTACCGAGATAAACGAGGCGGCGCTGGCGGTCCTTTTCGCCTTTTTGGGGGGCGGGGTCATCCTCAACGTGCTCAAAGAAGAGCTGCCTGAGGAGCGCCAGAGCCGCTTTTCGGCTTTTGCCCTGGGCGCGGCTGGATACACGGTTTTGCTGCTTTTATGACGGGAGTGTAACCGCTTAAAGCGCAAAGGGAGTATAGTGGACGGCGTAACAAAATCACGTAACTAAAGGGGGGACGATATGGGACTTTTAGAACTCGCCATCATTGCTGTTGTTATCGCCGTCGTCGCCGGGGCGCTGGGCTTTTCGGGCGTGGCTGCGGGCGCGGCCACGGCGGCGCGCTGGCTGTTCGGCATCTTTCTGGTTATCGCCGTCATCTTTTTCGTCCTGCTGATATTTGGCGTCACCACCATTTTTTAGACTTCAACGGTTTAAGCACCGTACTATGTTCAAATCCGTGTTCAAAAGGGGGGCGTGATGGAAACAGTTGTCGGCATTTTTGACAGTCAGGTGGACGCCGAAAAGGCGGTGAACGAGCTTGACGCGCTGGGCTTGCCCGAGGACAGCATCCGCGTCTTACGGCGGGGCGACGCGGGCGGAGGCGGGCTCTTCTCGAGCTTCGCCAGCGTCTTTAGCAGCGGGAACGACCCCGTGAGTAACGAACTTACCCGGATGGGTTTATCGCGCGAGGAGGCCGAATTTTATGAAGAAGAACTTCACGACGAGGGCGTGCTCGTCACGGCGCGGGTGTCAGAGGACGACCACGCGCGGGTCATGAACATCATGCGCGACGCCAACGGGGTAACGCGCGCGTAGGGCTCGAGCTTTACAAGGCGGGTAGAGTTTGAAGAAGCGGCGCTTTTTCCTACTCGCTGAACCCCGGCTCCTCCTGCGGCGAGAGCACCGAGGCGGCGGTCGAGGCGAGCACGCCTAAAATGATGTAGCCCGTAAACGACTCCATCGCCGCCAAAATCCTGCCGATGCCGGTCGGGTAAAAGTCGCCGTAGCCGAGCGTGGTAAAGGTAATGACAGAGTAGTAAATGCAGGTCGAGAAAACGTAAATCGTCGGCGAGCCCTCGGTGGTGTTGTCGATAATGCCCAGCTTCTGGTACATCGCGGCAAAGGCCAAAATGAGCAGCGAGAGGTTAAAGAGGGTGAGGAGCCCTTCGCGCAAAAAGTGCTTGGTGCCGCCCAGAATGGCGCGCACTCTCGAGACGAGCAGCCACACAAAGGTCATCACAAAAACCGCGCCAAAGGCCACGATGCTGATGGACTGGGAGACGCCGTCGGGGATGATGCGCGACAAGCTGACCCACAAGCCGCCGAAAAAGAGAAAAAGTAGGAAAACACCCGATGCGGCGAGCGTTTTTTTCATGTGTCCCTCCTGACGACACTATCAGTATATCAGTATAGAGGTGGAGACAAATTTCGTAGAGACAGAGTACGCTCAAAATTCTTTGACAAACTCGTCAACGGTGACGTCCGCCTGGCGTAGAATCGCGCGTAACGTGCCTGTGGGAATGGATTTTGCGCCATGTACAGCGACAACCACCCGTAGTTCGGGTCTATCAAGGCTCTTTAAGATGTAATGGGAGCCGCTGGTGCGGTGAACGTAAAAGCCGCGCTTTTCCAAAAAACGTAGCATGGTCTTGCCGGAGACAGCGGGCAGCTTAGGCATTAGACTAAGGCGACGCTGATACGCTCGGTGAATGTTTCTTTAGAAGCGTCCGGCTCGGGCAGCTCGAGCCCGTCCGCCCTCAGACTCTCCAGATAAAGCCCGATCATCTCTTTGACCATCTCGCGGGCTTCGTCCAACGTTTCGCCGTAGGTCGAGCTGTAGTTCAGGGCGGGCACCGTGGCGGTATAGGCGTCCCCCTCTTTTTCGAAAATGACAGTGTAGCCGTACTCGTGACCGTCAGCCATGCGGACCTCCTGGTGGTGCATCTTAGCACCGAGTTGACACCCGTTAACTAACCAACGCACAAGCTACACCTAATGTTTAGGTCGGGCCGCGCTTACACTAGAAGGGTGAACCGCCTCGAGTCCCTCCTCCACACCTTTATGGAGAGCGCCGCGCGCCGCCCTCGGCTCACGCTCGCGCTCCTTTTCACGGTAACGCTCCTTTTGGGTCTGGGGCTCTTTCGCTTAGAGTTTCGCACCAACCTCATCGACTGGTTGCCCGCGGACCAGCCCAACGTGAGGGCGTTTGAGGGAGTGATTGACCATATCAACGGCGTGACGAATCAGGAGCTGGTGTGGCTCGAGCTCGAGCCCGCCAAGGCCGCCGCCGCGGGCGTCTCGCAGATTACCGACGAGGCGGCCATTCGGGCGCAGGCGGAGTTCGCCTCGTTCGTGCGCGCCCGCGTGCCCGAGGTGAGGAGCGTGTTCGGCTTGCCGCAGTGGCTGGCGCTCGCCAACTACGTATCGTCGGATGAGGACGCCACGGGAAATATCGCGGCGCTAAAGCTGCCCGAGGACTCCGCGACCTTTCGCGTGTTCTGGAGCGCGCTGTGGAACACGCAGCGGGACTTGTTAGACGCCACCATCTCCAATGACGGCGCGGCCACGCTTTTGGGGTTCACGGTCGAGGGCGAACCCCTGTCGAACGCCTCGCGCGACTTGGGCGTAAAACTCGTGGCGGCGGTTGACGCGTACAAGTCGTGGGACGGCAAACGCCACGACCTCTTCCGCGAGGACCTGATGACGCCTCTCGGACTCGCTTCTGGGTTGGCGAGGGTGGACCGGACACTTTCACAAGAAAGCCTCCTGCTGGTGCCTCTGGCGGGGCTCTTCGTCGTGATTTTGCTCTGGTTCGCGTTTCGCTCCCTGCAAACCGTGGGAGTTGCGGTCGCCTGTCTCATTTTGGGGCTCGTGTGGACGTACGGCCTCATGGGCTTGACGGGCGTGGGGCTCAACATCGTCACGGTGGCGCTCGTGCCGCTCTTGCTGGGCAGCGGCATCGACTACGCGATTCATTTGCTCAACGCGTACAGGGCGGGGGAATCTGGAGACGCGTCCTCTGGCGTGACTTCTAACGTGACAGCTTCTAGCATGACAGCTTCTGATATGACGGTTTCTGATATGACAGCCTCCGGCGTGGCGGTTTCTCGAGCAGCCTCCCGTACAGGCGCGGCGCTCGTGCTCACCTCGCTCATTACCGTCGGCGGGCTCCTGTCGCTCCTTGTATCGGGCATCCCCGGCATGGTGCAGCTCGGCTTCTTCGCCGCCTTTGGCCTCGCCGCCTCCACGCTCCTCGTGCTGACGCTGCCGCCCGCGTTTTACGCGCTCAGAAAACAAACAAAAACTGTTCCCTATAGGCCGTCCGCCCTCATGCGCCGCCTCATGCTGGGCGTGGCGCGCTTTCGGGTGCCCGTGGCGCTTTTTATTATCGGTCTCACCCTAGCCGCGCTCCTCATGCAAGGCCGCACCGTCTACCAGTTGGACGTGATTCAGGGCAATTTTCCCCCGTCCGACCCGGTCGCCAAGGCGGTTGCGCGGGCGGGGGAGAGGCTGGGGGGCGCGTTCCCCGAGTTCGTCATTTTGGAGGGTGACGCAACCGACCCCGCGCTGCTGGACTATACGCGCGCGCTCGAGGCTGAGCTTCAAGAAACCCTGGGCGAAGGAACGGAGGTGGTGAGCCTAAACCGCATCCTGGGCTCTTACGAAGTTCTCAAAGACGGCGTGGGACCCGCCGTGCGCCGTTTTTTCTTAGCGGGCGGCGACTTAAGCCGCGCGGCCCCGAGCACGCGGGAGGAGATAGGGAGCGCGCTCACCACGATGCACTCGAGCCCCGCCTGGTCGCCCCTGGTAAGCGTGCTCTCGAGCCCCGACCTAAACCTTTCGGTGCTTATCGTCAGGCCGCCCGAATCCGCAGGTTCTACCCTTTCATCCACAAGTTCTACCGCCTCGCTCGAGGCGGCGGGGAGGCTTTATGGGGAGCTCGAGCAAGCTGTAGAAGCGACCCGCGCCGCACAGCCCGACGGCGTAACGACGCACTTTTTGGGCTACCGGACGATTACCTACCTCTTCATCCAAACGAGCCTCTTCTGGATGCGCGTCCTCTTCGCCGCGTCGCTTTTGTGGGCCTGCACGCTCCTCTTTCTCTTCACCCGGAGCCTGCGCGCGGTCCTCACCGTCGCCGTGGTCATGGTCGTCACGGGCGTGTGGTGGCTCGGGCTGCTGCCGCTGTTCGACATCTACATTTCTGTTTTCTTAATTTTCCCGGTCGTGTTTATCGTCAGTATCGGCTCGGACTACGCGGTGCATCTCGTGTTGGGCGTGCTGGGCGCGGAAGAGGGGGAAGCGGGGGTGTACGCGCGAACTGGTAAGGCGGTGCTCTTTTCGGTGCTCACCACCTCGAGCGTCTTCTTCCTCTTCGCCACGATGTATTTGGTGAGCGTGACCCAAGTGATGCTGTCGGTGGGGCTGTCGGTGGTGGCGACGTTTGTGGGGACGGTGCTGGTGGTGCCGCTCATGATGGGCTCGAGGCGGTGAGAGGGGCTCGAGCCGGATAGATGTTGAAACGGTCTGGCTAAGCGTGTTTCAGCTCATCTATTTCGCTTGCCAGAACTCTCTTATGCTCTCAAAATAGGTTATACGCTCGTTGATCTTTAGGATTTCCTTGGGGTAGAACGCTAAGATCCGGTCGCAAAGCTCGAGCATCCAGTCTTTGCGCGGTTTCTTGTCGGCTATGGTTATCCTGTTCGAGTTAGCAATTTGAATCTGTCCCCATCCTAGCGCTCCAATCGTCAAACACGACCAATCCAGAAATTCGATCGGCACAAAGGTCACCTCATGAACAGTCACAGTAACGTTGTTAATATCGTAAGCAACCAACAAGAGGCAGAAGTAGTTGCTGTTATTTTCGTACAGCTTCGCCAGTCTCTGCACTGAAGTGAGGTTGGGCATATTGAAGTCAGTTGAGCTGCGATGAGTTTTAACGTCCACAAGATGATAAAACCCCTCGTTGCTTTCGAATGCCAAATCTCCCATCGCACGCCGTGCAAAGTCAGAACTGTACTCTTTGACTATGTCACCACCCAAGATCGCACTAAATTCATCTTGGAGAATGTTTTCAATGGCGTCTCCGGCGGCTCGTGTGCTGCGCGCTGTACGCTCTGTCAAGTAGTCAACCTGAGCGTTTAGTATGGTTTTCGTCTTTTCTTCAATGAGCTTATAGGCGTCAGTGTAGAAAAGAGGGTTCGGTCTAGGGGAAGGTAACATTAGCTAGAGAATAGCGGCATTTCTTCAGCGACGGAACCCTTAGCCGTACGAATCTCTTCATCCCCGTTGCCTTGGACCCGGCCAGACTCAGCTATCTGAAGAGCTAGGGTGTTCCGTTCCCAAAACACGCTTTCATGATAACCCTGAATTGACATTTCCTCTTCTGCCATTGCGAGCCGTTTTTCTGCCAGGGCCGCGTACAGTTCATCAATCTCTATACCAATATATGTTCGGTTCAGCTTTTTGGCGACTACCGAAGTAGTTCCTGATCCCAAGAACGGATCAAACACCACGTCTCCCTCACGCGAGCTTGCCAAAATGATTTTGGCCACCAGCTTCTCAGGTTTTTGTGTGGGGTGATCAGTGTTCTCGGGCATGGACCAAAAGGGAACGGTTAGATCAGTCCAAAGATTCGAGGGGTGCGTTAATCTAAAGTTTCCCAAATCTGTAGTTTCCCAATCTTTCGGTTTACCTTTTGTATCCTTGTAAGGTGCTACAACACGGCGCTTCAACTTTACGTCCTCAACATTGAAGGTGTAATTTTTTGATTTTGTACAGAACCAGATGTCCTCTGAACTGTTCTTCCAATTCGTTTTCGCGCCGCGCCCTTTTTCTCTTTCCCAGGTGATGCGATTTTGCACCCTAAAGTGCCGCTCTGCCACCCGGTGAATTGCAGAAGAGGAGCGCCAGTCTCCACAAATGTAAATGCTTCCCTGCGGCTTCAAAATCCGGAAGAGTTCAGGAATCCACTGCTCCAAATAATCTTCATAATCTTGAAGCGTTTTCCAGGAAAAAGCGCGACCGTTAAAGCTTTTAGTAAGATTATATGGCGGGTCTGCAAAGATCAGATCGACCGACTCGGGCGGTAGCCTGCTCAACACATCAAAGGCGTCCTGACAAATCGTCTTGTTGATAACTTCTTGAAGCGTTGCCTCATTTGATACACGAATGCACCGGTCAACAAGGGTCTGCTTCTCTTCTTCTGTAAGTGTAATCGTCCTGTTGCGGGGCGCCCGCTTTTTATCACGTTGACTCATCGCTCAATGTTCCCATTTACGAAGCCGAAAGTCCAGCTAAGCGTCGGGTTCTTTTAGTCTCGCTGCGTTACACTGAAACTTTTCCTTTCTTCCTGTCCTTACATTTAGCGGTGTGGCTCAGCCGGGGCTATCGCCAGCCGGTAGTCAAGTCCATGCAAATAAATCCATGCAAAAGGGTCCTACGGCGCTAAGAGTTGAACTTCCCTTTTCAGATAGCGCTTTGTACAGACTTGTTTTTCCCATGTCGACCTGACGCGCCAGCTCGGGGACTCCGCCGCGCGCTTCGGTAACATTTCGCAGGGCCAGCGTCAAGTGCTCGGTATCACCGTCCTGACCAAACTCTTCCAAGGCTACCTGTAAATAGGCGTAAGCCTGTTCTGGATCGTCGCGCAGGTCGTCAATGAGCACATCTTGGAATTGACGATACTTCCTCATTGCTTTCTCTCTACCTGAAAAATTGCTTTCTCTCTACCTGAAAAGCGTCTCGTCGAGCGGCGCGTTGACGACAATATTTTCGACGCGCACCTCTTTAATAAGAATAGCCTGGTCGCCCTCGAGCTCATAAATGCCGTATTTAATAAACATCGGGAAACCCTCGACGTCGACGGTTTTGCCCGGCACCAGCAGCGTCGGCCCGAGGCCCGGCTCCTCGCTGACGACGCCCTGTAAAGACCCGTCTTGGCCCAGCAGCAGCCGCACCTTGCGGTAGGGCGTTTCTATTTCTAATTCCTCCCCCTCGACGAGGCCCGCGTACGACTTGCGACCGTTGTGGCGCAGCATGGTGGTGTCGGGTGAAAAGAAGCTCTGCGGTTGGTTGAAAAGGTGCCGCAACCGTTCGGCTTCGGGCGGGGGCAGGGTCATGCTCGAGCCCGTCTCCACGAAGGTCACCGTCGCCTCGCCGTTTTGATAGTACACGCGGATGGGTTCGTCGGTGAAGTAGCTCTCTTCTAGCAACCGCCCGCCCACGAGGTCGGCCACTAAGTGCGTTCTCGCCTCGTAAAGCGTGGTGCCGTCCGGGTTAAGTAGGGTGGTAAAGAGGAGTTGGTCGACCGTCGTCACCTCGCCCACCCGCAAATGTTCCTGCGCGGCCTTGAAGAGTTCCTCGGCTCTGCCATCCTGCGCCAGCGCCGTGCTAAACGGCGTAAACACGAAGAAACATGCGAGGACGCCTAAGCCGCATAGGTATTTCTGCACGTACCTCTTCCGGGAGCGGATTGTAGACACCATTCGATTATAGCACCTTACGCCCCTTATCGAGTTCTTTTCACGCTGAACACGTTCCCTCGATGCCTAATCTTTGTTTCTTTCAGCCAGCACGGTTATTGGACTGTAAACTCAACAGATTTTAGTGGTAGCGCATCCGCAGCAAGATATCTTGCGGATAGTTGCCGAACTTCGCGCCGAACAAGTTGACGCCGCCCACGTTCCGCGCGTCTCCTTTAACCCCGATACGGACTTCTGTATAAGGAGCACTGTAGAGATTGAGGTCGTCTAGCGTCACGTCCGATACCTTGAGGCCGTCCACCCGGCTCTCGTTAGCCGTGACCTGCCAGACTTTGAGCAAGCCGTACTGAGAGTCGGCCTCCCACTGCCACGCGGGCGTGAGCCGACCCCGCACGCCGCCGAAGTCCGCGGGGCTCGTCCAGGTGCCGAGTTCAACGCCGTTAATCCACACGCTGATGTCCGAGGGCCAGTCGAGGCGGTGCATGGGCGCTTCCGAGCAGCTTTCAAAACTCAAGGAAAGACTTTCTATGAGCGCGCCGGGCGGCAACCGGTTGGGCAGGCGGTACGCGACGTAACCACTGTGAAACCAGAGTAACTCCGCCTCGAAACGTCCTGCTTCATAAAAGGACGCGGGATCGTCCAGAAAGCCGATAAGCCCTCCCTCACTCGCCAGCCCGCAGGTGGGCGTGACCTGAACGTCGGTGTAGGCGCCGACGCGGATGGGCAGCTCGAGCACCCGCCCCACCTCCTCCCGCCGCCGCACCATGTGCAAGTTGAGCCAATCGAACAAGCAGCCGCAGACGCGCTGCGTCCCCCTTTCGCCGGGCCGATGCTCGCAGACAACGAGCCCCGCGCGCTCCAAAATGTTGACGTGCATGGTGACGGTTGCTAAGTTCATCTCGAGCGCCGCGGACAACTCGGTTAAGTTGCAAAGATGATGCGCCAGATGCTCGAGAATCTTAAGCCGCGGCTCCGACGCCAGCGCCTTGAACTTGTCCAGGGTGTCGCGCCTTCCGGACTCGAGCGCAAGTTCGATGATCCGGTCCTGAAAACGTCCTCCAAGCTTACCCAACACAGCATTGGCATCTTTATCACCCACTTTAGCGTCATCCACCGTTCTACTTTAGCAAATTCTGAACCAATCCAGGAGCAACGCCTCGAGCGAGCTGTACTCTTACCTGAGGTGATTCTTTTCTGCCCACCCGCCTTGACTTAACGACTTAACCGTAGTAATTTGTAAGATAATCGGTTGGTCAATACGTTTTGTGCGGGAGGCTCTACGAAAGTGTTTCTTGGGGGGCGTCTCGAGCAAAACCTCAATAGGGGCCAGAATATCAGGTCAGGTGAAAGGGGTGAAACGGGTGGCGGATTATCCACGACCTCAGTACGTGCGTTCTCAATGGGAGAGCTTAGACGGCCTTTGGGACTACGCCTTTAGCGAAGCGGAGCGCGCAAGCGACGTTGCGTGGGAAGGCGACATCCGCGTGCCCTATCCACCCGAATCCTCGCTTTCGGGGGTGAACGACGGCTCGTTTCATCCTGTCATCTGGTATCGCCGCACGTTTGACGTCCCGGAGGACTGGCGCAAAGAGCGCATCATCCTCCATTTTGGCGCGGTCGATTACGCGGCGCGCGTGTGGGTGAACGGGTCGCTGGTGGTGAGTCATGAAGGGGGGCACACACCTTTTTCTGCCGATATCACGGACGTACTCTCGCCGGGGGAGCAGGTCGTGGTGGTGCGCGCCGAGGACGACCCGCTCGACATGCACAAGCCGCGCGGCAAACAAGATTGGGAAAGGGAGCCGCACGGCATTTGGTACCCGCGCACGACCGGCATCTGGCAGCCCGTCTGGCTCGAGCCCGTCCCCCCCACCCATATCACGCGGGTGCGCTTTACGCCCGACCTTGATTCTTTCGGCGTCCTCGTCGAGGTTGAGGTGTCGCGTCCAGGAAAAGAGTTGAATCTCGAGCTGACCTTTTATCGGGAAGACGGTAACGGGAAAGAAGAGATTCTCGCTGAGGACTTGCTAAGGCTGAGGGGAACGCAGGTCAAACGTTTCGTCCATTTCCCCGACCCGGGCATCGACAGCGCGCGCAAATCTTACCTATGGACGCCCGAAACCCCAAACTTGATTGGAGTAACTATCGACCTGCTGGAGGGAGAAAGAAGGCTCGACCAGGTCGAAAGCTACACCGCGCTGCGCACCGTCGAGGCTCGAAACGGCGCGTTTCACCTCAACGGTCGCCCCTACTTTTTGCGCTTGGCGCTCGACCAGGGCTATTGGGACGAGAGCTTGCTGGCCGCCCCGAACGGCGACGCGCTTCGTAAGGACGTCGAACTCGCCAAGGCGATGGGCTTTAACGGGGTGCGTAAGCATCAAAAAATAGAGGACCCGCGCTACCTTACCTGGGCGGACAAGCTGGGCTTGCTCGTCTGGGAAGAGTTGCCGAGCGCCTACGCCTTTGGCTCCGACACGGTGGAGCGGTTGACGCGGGAGTGGCTCGAGGTGATAAACCGCGACCACAATCACCCCTGCATCGTCGCCTGGGTTTGCTTTAACGAGTCCTGGGGCGTGCCCGACCTGCCTGCGTCTGAGGCGCAAAGGCACCTCGTCGCGGGGCTTTATGGGCTCACCAAGGCGCTCGATCCGAGCCGCCCCGTCATCGGCAACGACGGCTGGGAGCACGTGGTGACCGACCTGCTCACCGTCCACGACTACACCCGCGCCCCGGCCACGTTGGGGGAGCGCTACGGCACACCCGAGAGGAGCGAAAAGACGGTTCACACTTGGCTCGAGCACAAGCGCCTCACGATTTTGCCGGGTGCTCAGGCGGGAGGCGAACCCAAACTCTTGTCCGAATTCGGCGGTATTCGCTTCAATCCCGAAACCGAAGAGGGCTGGGGCTATCAGCAAGTCGAGAATGCGGAGGCGCTGCTAGCGCTCTACGCCGCGATGATTCGCGCCGTGTCCGGCCCCGGCTTGGCGGGCTTTTGTTACACGCAGTTTGCGGACACCTTTCAGGAGCAGAACGGTCTGTTGTATTCGGACCGCCGTCCCAAGGTGGATTTAGGCGCGCTCGCTAAAGCCACACAGGGGAGGGGGTGAGGTGCCAGCGGTGACGTAACCCACAAGAAGTAAAAGGTAGGTCGCAAACGGTCCGCGCGAGTAGGCACTAAATAGCAGTCATATGAGTAATAAGGAGCATCCATGTTAAAGAAACTTCTGGGCTTAACGGTTTTATTCACCCTCCTGAGCGCGGCGCTGGCGCAAACGGAGGTCGTCTGGTGGGACTTTCTCTCCGGCGGCGACGGCGTCCGCATGAAGGCGATGATTGACGAGTTTAACAGCACGCATCCCGACATTCAGATTAACGCGACCACCTTAGAGTGGGGCGTCCCCTTCTACACCAAAGTTCAAACCTCGGCGGCGGTGGGTGAGCAGCCCGACATCATGACGTATCACATGTCGCGTTACCCGCTGGGCGTGGAGCAGGGCGTGATGCGCCCCATCAGCGACGATGAACTTACGGCGGCAGGACTCTCCAAAAACGAGTACCAGGCCGGGCTTATCGACGCCGCGACCATCGACGGTCAGCTTTACGGCGTTCCCTTCGATGTTCACTCTGTTGTTCTCTATTACAACAAAGACATTTTGAGCGAGGTCGGACTGATCGGGGATGACGGCTTGCCGACGGACCTTACTGGGCTCGAGAACTTTAACGCGGCCCTGCAAAAAATAGCCGAGGCGGGCCACCTGCCCCTGTCGTTTGCCAGCTCGGCTGACGCGGGCACGGTTTTCCGCATTTTCTACACCCTCCTCAACCAGCAAGAGGGCGTTCCGGCCCTGATTGCGGACGGTGAGGTCAATGTGGGCGAGCAAGCGCAAACCGCTCTCCAGACGATGAAAGACTGGATCGACAACGGCTACGCCACCAAGGACGTCGAATACGGCTCCTCGGTCGCGCTCTTTACGAGCGGCGAGGCGGCGTTCATGATCAACGGCGTGTGGGAAGTGCCGACGATGGTGGACTTGGCCGCTTCAGGCAACCTGTTCGACTGGGGCGCGATTGCCATTCCCGTCCTTTTCGACAACCCCGCCACCTGGGCTGACGCGCACACCTTTGCGATTCCCGCCTCGGCGAGCAACCCCGTCAGCGACGAAAAAGTCGCCGCGGTCATGCAAGTCATCGCCTGGATGAACAAAAACAGCATCATGTGGGCGACCGCCGGGCACATCCCCGCCTACGTGCCGGTCACCGACAGTGCCGAGTACCAAGAGATGGAACCCAACGCGACCTACGCAATTTTAGCCAACAGCACGGTGTTCGATCCGCGTTCCCCTGCGGCGGGCGTTGGCTCGCCCCTTTACGACGCGGTCGGCAATTTTATAGAACCGTCGGTCAACGGCCAGCTCTCCGCCGAGGAGGCGCTGCAGATGTTTGCCGATGACCTTCAGTCGCAGATGCGCTGACACATACCCTTTGCCCCGCGCCGACACTGGCGCGGGGCGGTTTTGAGCAGTTCATAAAAACGATTCAGATGGGAGGCGTTATGGCAGTGGCGCGAACGCGCAGGTTGACTAAGCGCAAGCGGCGGATGTGGCGCGACGCCTTTTTACTCGTCAGCCCCTTCGTTTTGCTCTATCTTGTCTTTTTTATCTATCCGACGTTTCGCGTCGTGCAGCTCTCTTTTACCGACGCGCCGCTCATCGGCGAAGGCAGCTTTATAGGCTTCGAAAACTACCGCGAGCTTTTCGGCGACGCGCTCTTTTGGAAGTCGTTAAGAAACACCTTTTATTTCGTGCTCCTGACCGTCATCCCCAATACCGCGCTGGGCCTCCTTTTCGCGCTCATGGTGGTGCGCCTAAAAAGGCTCAAGAGCGTCGTGCTGGCCGCGTTCTTTTTGCCCTACATGCTGCCCGTCAGCGTCGTCACGCTCATCTGGCAGTGGCTTTTGAACACGCAGTTCGGTATCCTCCAGCCCATTTTCGTGGCGCTCACGGGTGAGAACTTGGCCGTCTTTACGGACCGTAACTGGGCGATGCCGAGCGTCGCCTTTATCACGGTGTGGTGGACGGTTGGGTTTAACATGCTGCTCTTTATCGCCGGGTTGCAGGGAATCTCGAAAGAGTATTATGAAGCCGCCTCGCTCGACGGGGCGACCGGCACGCAAATCTTTCGCTACGTCACCTGGCCCCTGCTGTGGCCCATCACCGCGCTCGTCTTGACGCTGCAACTCATCGCGCAGCTCAAGATTTTCGACCAGGTTTATCTGCTGACCGGCGGGGGGCCTTTCAACTCGACCATCGTCACCTTGCAGTACATGTACCGCGAGGCGTTTCAGCGCTTTGACGGCGGCTATTCTTCGACGATTGCGATGGCGCTCTTTGTCATTATTTTGGTGGCGTCGCTGTTGCAGTACCGTTTCTTGCGGATAGGCGGGGCGAAATGAGCCGCTCGGTCACCAGCGCAAGCCGCACCCAGGAAGTGGCTCGAGCCCGCACCACGCCGCGCCGCCCCAACGTGCCCGGCCTCATCGGCACGCTTTTCACCCTGGTGATGGCCGCCATTTGGGCTTTTCCGCTCTACTGGGCGGTCATCACCTCGCTAAAGCGCGAGCAAGACGTGCTCGCCAACCCGCCGAGCTGGCTGCCCCTCCCCGTCAGCTTTGCCGCTTACGGACGCGTGCTGACTGAAAGCGGGCTGTTGAGGTGGTACTTCAACAGCATCCTCACGGCCGTCGTGATCACATTTTTCGTGGTGCTGCTCTGTATGCTCTGCGCCTACGCCATCTCGCAGCTCTCGTTCCCCGGCAAAAACCTCCTCTTTTGGGTTCTGCTGGCCGGTTTTATGATTCCCGGCCAGGCGCTCATCGTGCCGCTCTTTATCCTCATGAACGACCTCAACTCGATTAACTCCTACCAGGGCATCATCCTGCCGCAGCTTATTGCGCCCGTGGTCATCATCATCTACAAGCAATTTTTCGACGCGGTGCCGCGCGAGCTGCGCGACTCGGCGGTCATCGACGGCGCGAACGAGGCGCGCATCTTGTTTAACGTGTATTTGCCCATCAACTGGGGCATCACCATCGCGCTGGCGATCGTGACCTTTATCGGCGCCTGGAACGCCTTTTTTTGGCCTTTTATTATCACCACGTCGTCCGACATGATGACGATTCCGGTGGGCATTACCCAGGTGAATGACGCCTTTGGGGTGCAGTACGCCCGGACGATGGCGGTGGCGGTCTTGGCCGGGTTGCCGGTGGCGGTGGCCTACCTCGTATTCCAGCGGCAGGTCACCGAGGGCATCATGGCGACGGCGGGCATTAAAGGATGAGGCTAGAAGCGTGAAGCGTGTTGTCTGTCTGCTGTGCTGTCTGGCTCTGGGCGGAGCGCAGGCGCAAACCTGGACCCCCGGCGAAAGCCCGCTCTTTACACGCTTCGCCGCCGACGTGTCCCCAGAAAACGTCCACCCCGAATACCCGCGCCCGCAACTCCGCCGCGACGCGTGGCTCAACCTGAATGGTCTGTGGGAGTTTGCTACCAGCGGATTGGATGAAGCGCAGCCCGACGCATTTGACCAAACCATTCTCGTCCCTTTCCCCGTCGAATCGGCGCTCTCGGGCGTGACGGAGCGCGTGGACGGGCGGCGCGTGTGGTACCGGCGCACCTTTAGCCTCCCCGCTGATTGGGCTGAGGAACGGGTGCTCCTGCACTTTGGCGCGGTGGATTGGGACGCGACCGTGAGGGTGAACGGTCAAGAGGTCGGCTCTCACCAGGGCGGCTACGACCCCTTTAGCTTCGACATTACCGACTCGCTTACGGCGGGTACACAAGAAATCGTCGTGAGCGTGACTGACCCGACCGACACCGGCACCCAGCCGCGCGGTAAGCAGGTCCTCCATCCCGGCGGCATCTGGTATACGCCCACGACCGGCATTTGGCAAACGGTGTGGCTCGAGCCCGTCCCCGAGACCCACATCAAAGGTCTGGAGATGACGCCGGACGTAGCGGCGGGCGTGCTCAGGCTGACGGTACAGGCGAATTCGGGCGAGGTGAGCGCCACCGCGCTTGCCGAAGGGGAGAGGGTAGCCGAGGTTCGGGGCGGGGCGGGCGAAACGCTCGAGCTGCCCCTCTTAGACACTAAACTCTGGTCGCCGGACACGCCTTTTCTTTACGATGTGCAGGTCAGCCTTATGAAAGACGGTGAGACGGTGGACGCGGTCTCTAGCTACTTCGGGATGCGCGAGATTTCGTTGGGCAAAGATGAAGGGGGCGTCACGCGGCTCTTGCTGAACGGCGAACCTCTGTTTCAGTACGGGTTTTTGGACCAGGGTTTCTGGCCTGACGGACTCTACACCGCGCCGACCGATGAGGCGCTTAGGTACGACTTGGAACAAACCAAGGCGCTGGGCTTCAATATGGTGCGCAAGCACGTCAAGGTCGAGCCCGCGCGCTGGTACTACTGGGCGGACACGCTCGGGCTGCTCGTCTGGCAGGATATGCCGAGCGGAGACGCGTTCGCGGAGCGGGGGGCGGGGGAGATAGAACGCTCCGAAGCGTCCGCAGAACAGTTCGAGCTCGAGCTTCAAAGAATGGTCGACAGCCTCCGCAATCACCCGTCGGTGGTCATGTGGGTCCTTTTCAACGAAGGCTGGGGCCAGTACGACACGGCCCGCCTCACCGAATGGCTGAAAGGATACGACCCGACCCGCCTGGTGGACAGCGCGAGCGGCTGGAACGACCTCGGCACGGGCGACGTTTACGACGTCCACGCCTACCCCGGCCCCGACGCGCCGCCGCCCGACCCCAACCGCGCCCTCGTGCTGGGCGAGTTCGGCGGCCTCGGGCTGGCGCTGCCGGGCCTCACCTGGCAGGACGAATCAAACTGGGGATATCGAGAATTTTCTGACCGTGTAGCGCTGATGGAGGCTTACGCCGATTTGGTGGCGGGGCTTAGAGCGCTTGTTGTAAAGCGAGGGCTGTCGGCTGCCGTCTATACGCAAACCACCGATGTTGAGGTCGAGGTGAACGGCGCGCTGACCTATGACCGCTCCTTGGCCAAGCTCGAGCCCACCTCGACAAGATGGACCAACCGCATCCTCTACCGCCCGCTGCCCGTGACCACCGCGCTGTCACCGACTTCTGAAGACGAGGGCGTCCTCTGGCGCTACACCTTTGGCGAACCGCAAGGCGACTGGACGAGCCCCGACTTTGACGACTCGAGCTGGAGGGAGGGCGCGGGCGGTTTCGGCCTGCCCGACACCAGAAACGGCGTCACCCGCACCGAGTGGACGGGCCGCGAGGTGTGGCTGAGGCGCAGCTTTGAACTGGATAACCCTCCTCATAATCCCTTTTTGCGCGTGCATCATGACGAGGACGCGGATATTTATTTGAACGGTGAGGGGCTCGAGAGGCTCCCTTACTACACGATGACCTACGTGGACGTGCCGTTAGAGGATGGCGACGCTTTCAGGGAGGGCCGCAACCTGCTCGCCGTTCACTGCAAGCGCGTCGGCCCCGGTGCGTACTGCGACGCCGGACTTTATGACACCGTTGAGCAACTGAGCCTGAAAAGGGGGAGCGAATGAAAAGATTGTTCGTTTTGTGTTTCTGGGTGCTTGGCACGTTCGGGGCGGCCCAAATTCCTACCGCGACCTACACCAACCCCATCGTCACGCCCGTCGCCGCCGACCCGAGCATCATCCGCGCGCCGGACGGGAGCTTTTATCTTTACGCGACCCAAGACGATTGGGGCGACGGGCAAGGAAGTCATTATCTACCCATTTTCACGTCCGACGACTTGGTCACCTGGACCTACCTCAAAGACGTGTTCGTCGTGCCACCTAACTGGAAAGAAAGCGGCGGTTTCACCTGGGCACCGGATATTTCTTACTACGAGGGTCTTTATTACCTCTACTACGCCTATTCGCTCTGGGGCGACCCCAACCCCTGCATCGCGCTCGCCACGGCGGAAGAGCCCGAAGGACCCTGGACCGACTTGGGGCGCGCCGTGTTCTGCTCTAATGACGTCGGTGTTGCCAACTCGATTGACCCCTTTGTGTGGGACGATGGCGCGGCGCGCACGCTCGTGTGGGGCAGCTTTCACGGCATCTACGCGGCAACGCTCAGCGCTGACGGTACGGAGGTCCGAGGCGAAAAGGTCAGACTGGCCGACGACCGCTTCGAGGGCGCGTATATTTATCCCCACGACGGCGCGTACTATCTGTTCTTGTCAGGCGGTTCGTGTTGCGAGGGTGCCGACAGCACCTATCAGGTTTACGTGGGGCGGTCGCAAACGCTGACGGGTCCTTATCTGGATTCGCAAGGGCGTGACTTGCGTTCGGGCGGCGGAGACGTCATCTTGGCC
Source organism: Trueperaceae bacterium (assembly GCA_965214405.1). Classification (GTDB taxonomy): domain Bacteria; phylum Deinococcota; class Deinococci; order Deinococcales; family Trueperaceae; genus CBDCCT01. Next base: position 1,717,786 of record OZ243956.1, on the reverse strand, counting down.
CGCAACGACGTGTTCGTCGGGCCGGGCCACAACAGCGTCATCCGCGACGACGCGGGGGTGGACTGGCTCGTCTACCACGCCATTCCGCTTGCCGAACCCCGGCTGCCCAACGGCGTCAACCACCGCCCGGCGCTGCTCGAGCGTATCACCTGGGTGGACGGCTGGCCCGTCATCAATGAAGGTAAGGGACCAAGCTCCACGCCGCAACCCGCGCCCACGATAAACCCTTGAATTCGGCTTATGGAGGACGTTTTGACAACCACGGTTAAAATCGACGTTGAGCGCACCTTGGCTCCCATTGACCCCAACATCTTTGGTGGTTTTGCCGAGCACTTGGGCCGCTGTATCTACGGCGGCATCTATGAACCTGATTCACCCCACGCCGGAGAAGACGGACTGCGTCAGGACGTGCTGGCGGCCTTGAAACGCCTCGAGCTGCCAGTCATACGCTACCCCGGCGGCAACTTCGTCTCGGGCTACCGCTGGCGCGACGGGGTTGGACCCAAAGAAGAACGCAAAGCCCGCATGGACTTGGCCTGGCATGACGTGGAGCCCAACACCTTTGGCACGAACGAGTTTGTGAACTTCTGCCGCAAACTGGGGACCGAGCCCTATTTTGCGGTGAACGCCGGGGACGGGAACATGCGCGAGGCGAGAGATTGGCTCGAGTATTGCAACGGCACCAAGGACACCCGTTTAGTTAAGCTGCGTAAAGAGCACGGTTATGAGCAGCCGCACAACATCCCGTACTGGGGTATTGGCAACGAAGTCGACGGCCCCTGGCAAATCGGCATGAAGACGCCTGAGGAGTATGCCAGAACCTACGCCGAATACGCCAAGGTGATGAAGTGGACCGACCCCAGCATCAAGCTGTTCGCGGCGGCGGTGTCTTTGTGGCAAGGCGACTGGATCGAGCGGATCCAGCTCCTCATGGAACAGACTCAGTATTTCAAAAACGTCGCGCCGCCGCTGCTCGATTATATGGCGATTCACTGGTACGTCGGGAACGACGCCAAACGCGGCTTTGCAGATGACGACTTTGCAAGCTATATGGCGATATCTGAACGCTTAGAAGACTACTTGAGCGCCACCGAAGGCATCATCCGGGCGATGCGTTCGCAGCTTAAGCTTACGAGAGACATCCCCATCGCTGTGGACGAATGGAACGTCTGGTACCGCACGGGTAACGACGAGAAACTGGAAGAGGTCTACAACTTAGAAGACGCTTTAGTGGTCGCCATGCACTTCAACGCCTTTATTCGCCACGCTCGTCACGTGAAGATGGCGAACATCGCGCAAATCGTCAACGTCATTGCCCCCATTGTGACGCGGCCCGGTGGACTAGTTTTACAAACGACCTTTTATCCGTTCGAGGTCTACCGCAAAACCTGCGGCGACGCCGCTTTGGACGTGCATTGGGAGGGCGACACCTTTTCGGCGGCGGGCTTTACGGGCTTGCGCACGCTCGACGTGTCAGCCACGATTAAAGACAGAAGACTGTCGGTCTACCTGGTCAACCGCTCGTTAGAGGAGCAGGAGGTGGGGCTCGAGCTGCAATTGGGCTCTTTCACAGGCTCGGGCAAGGCTTACGTCGTCAACGGCCCCGACATCAAGGCCACCAACACCTTTGACGCGCCCAATCAAGTCGGTACAACAGAAGCAACTGTCCAAACAGAAGGCAAGCGTTTTATGACTAGGCTCGAGCCCCATTCGTTTACGGCGCTTGTGCTCGAGCTTTCCTAAAGGACTGCGATGCGAACGCTTAATCTCCTCATCCTTGGCGCTCTGACCTCTCTTGCCCTCGCCCAGACACCCAATCAAAGCATTGTCCTTCGTGATGTGAGCGTCCTCAGCGGGGTCGGCGCCGCGCACCGCGCCGTTTGGGACCCTGCGGGAACGGGCGAGGGCTACCTGGCGGTCGGTCAGGCCTGGGGCGACGTTGACAACGACGGGTTTTTGGACCTCTACGTCACGGGCAACCTTGCGGATAACGTGCTCTACCGCAACGAGGGTGACGGCACCTTTGGCGTGTCGCCTCTCAGCCGCAGCGTGAGCTTGCCGAGTATAAAAAGCGGCGGCGCGCTCTGGGCCGACTACGACAACGACGGCTGGCGCGACCTCTACGTGGTGAATAACGGGGCGAACGTCCTTTTTCACAACGACGCCGGGGGAGAGTTTACCGATGTGACCGACGTTGCGGGCGTTGGCGACGCGGGCAAGGGCACCTCCGCCACCTGGGGCGACTATGACGGTGACGGGTTTTTAGACCTCTATGTGGTGAACTGGTCGTGCCTGCCCGAGTGTGAGCCCGAAGAGGTGAACAGGAGTCGTGACACGCTCTATCACAACCTGGGCGACGGCACCTTTGAGGACGTGACGGGGCTGCTCGAGGCGGGTTCAACCACCGACAAAACGCTCGGCGCGGGGTTTGCCGCCTCCTTTTTTGATGCCGATGACGACGGCGACCCCGACCTTTATGTGGTCAACGACAAGATGGCGAACCCTGTCGGCAACGTTTTTTGGCGCAACGACGGCCCCGGCTGCGGCGGCTGGTGCTGGGCTGAAGCGTCCGCCGAGGCGGGGCTGGACATGAGGATGCACGCGATGGGCCTCGCGGTCGGCGACTACGACAACGACGCGCGTCAGGACCTGTTCGCCACCAACATGATGAGCCCGATGCTCTTGGCGCGCAACGAGGGCGGCGGGCGCTTCGCAGACGAGAGCGAGCGCGCGGGCGTGATGGTGATAGACCGCCACCGCGAGGCCGTAGGCTGGGGCGCGGGCTTTGTCGACTTAGACAACGACGGCCTGCTCGACTTGTACGTGGCGACCTCCGGCGTGGCGGCGGGTCCGCCCGGCATGTACGGCGGAAGGCAGCCGGACATGGAGGATATGCACCACCCTTACCCCGACCTCGTCTACCGCAACTCGGGTGACGGCACGTTTGAAGATGTTGAGACAACCCAGGACGACCAGGCGGACGCTCAAGACAGTGCGACGATGGGCTTCGCTTACGCCGACTACGACAACGACGGGCGCGTGGACTTCGTGCGGGGAGACTGGAACAAGGCTTACGCGCTCCTCCACAACGAAAGTCCGGGTGAGAAGCATTGGCTGACGGTCGCGCTCACGGGCGGCGGCGCGGTGAACCGCGACGCGGCGGGCGCGCGGGTTTACGTGACCGGCAGCGACGGCGTGACGCAGATGCGCGAGGTGATCCTGGGCTCGAGCCTTGGCGCAGGCCACGACCCCCGGCTCCACTTCGGCTTGGGTGAGGCGAGGGTAGACGTGCTCAGGGTGGTGTGGCCGGACGGGCTCGAGCAGACCTTTCACGATGTAGCGCGCGACCAGATCTTAGCACTCACCTACGTCAACGGCGCTGAGGACGCTGACGTGGCGACGCGCTGGTTCGAGCTGGCCTTGGACCTTGTGAAAGAAACCCCCGGCTTCACGCCGCCCGTGGCGTCACGCGCGTTTGCTTACTTGGGCGTCACCCTTTACGAATCGGTCGCTCCCGGCATGGACGGTTACGCAAGTCTGGCGGGGCAACTCAGCGGCTTGCCACCCCTCCCCGCCCCCGACCCGGACGCGCACTATTCTTGGCCGAGCGTGGCGAACAGCGCGCTGGCTGGCGTCAGCCGCCGCCTCTTCGGCGACGCCTCGCCCGAGGCGCAGCGCAAGATAGACGCGCTCGAGGCGACCCTGGCGCGGCGCTTAGCGGGAGACGCTGACGCGGCGACGCTCGAGCGCTCCGCCGCCCAAGGGCGCGCGGTCGCCGAGGCCGTTTACGCGTGGGCGCAAGAGGACGGCGGGGCCGAAGGGTACGCGAACAACTTTCCAGCAGACTACAAACCACCCGCCGGACCAGGTCTTTGGGTAAGTACGCCCCCCGCCTACGCGGGCGCGCTCCTGCCCACCTGGGGGCGCAACCGTCCTTTTATCGCCGCGCCGGAGGATTGCCGGGTTCAGCCGCCGCTCGCCTATTCGGAAAGCCCCGCTTCGGCTTTTTATGCAGACGCGCTCGAGGTTTATGAGACCGTCCAGACGCTCACCCCCGAACAGCGAGACACCGCCCGCTACTGGGCTGACGACCCCGGCGAGACTGCCACGCCGCCCGGTCACTGGGTAGATATCCTGACGCGGTTTTTGAGCGAAGGCGGCTACAGCTTAGAAAAAGCGAGCGTCGCTTACGCCTCGCTCGGCGTCGGGCTTGCGGACGCGTTTATCGCCTGCTGGAGCGCCAAATACCAGTACAACGTGGTCCGGCCCATCACCTATATTCAGCGCGTTATCGACCCGGATTGGAACGCGTCTAATATCACCGACCCGGTGCTCACGCCGCCTTTTCCCGAGTACCCGTCCGGTCACTCGGTTCAGTCGGGCGCGGCGGCGGAGGTGCTGACCGACTTGTTTGGCGAGGTTCCTTTTACCGACCACACGCACGAGAATTTGGGCTTTGGACCCCGCCACTACGACTCGTTTATGGCGGCGGCGCAGGAGGCGGCCATATCTCGCTTGTATGGCGGCATCCATTACCGGGCTGCGGTCGAGAATGGCTTAGGGCAAGGCACCTGTATCGGTCAGCGGGTGGCTGGACTCCAGTTTAGAACGAGATGAGCGGTGCGTTCATCTCGTTCAACGTGAGAAATGGTCAAGACTTCAGACGCTTTCATCCCAAAGCCAAAGCGATAATCCCCACGACCATCAGAGAAGCCGCCGTAAGCCTCCGCCTCACATCCCCCTCTTGAAGAAACTTTGCCCCCATCGCCGCCCCAATCAAGATGCTTATTTCCCTCGCAGGCGCAACGTAACTCACGGGCGAAAACGTGAGCGCCGTGAGGATGAGGATGTAAGAAAGCGGGTTGAGCGCCGCGACGATGAGCGTTTCTTTGCGCTGACCTCGCCAGTGCGCTTTGACCGCGCCCCAGTTCCTAAACGCGACGGGAGCCAAAAGGGTCGTTCTCCCCAAGCCCGTGGCCCAGTCGAGGATGAGGGGAGGTATCAGCAAGGTGCTCACCGCCTGTTTGTCCCAAAGGGTGTAAGCCGCAATGAGCGTACCCGTGAGGAGGCCAAAACCTATAGCGTTCCCCGTCTGCGTCTGAAACCCTCGGCTAAACAGCTTGGTGCCGCCCGCCAGCAAAAAAACGCTGAAGATGACGAGTCCCGCCCCCGCCAAAGCGAGCGCCGAGGGACGCTCTGCAAAGATGATGATGGCGAGGACCGTCGACAGCGCTGGCCCGGTGCCCCTTGCCAGCGGGTAGACCAGCGACAAATCGCCGACTTTGTAGCCGCGCTGAAGCACCAGAAAGTAAACCAGGTGCAGCGCGGCGCTACCCGCCAGGAATATGAGGCCGACCCTGTCAATCATCGGTTTTTGAATGAGAAACGCACCCAGCGCGAGAGGGGCGTAAAGACAGGTCGACAGCGCGCTAAAGAGCCACACAAAAGGCGCGCCGCCGCCCACCTTTTTGGCAAACAGATTCCAGGTGGCGTGGATAAACGCGGCTGATAAAACGAGACCCAAGGCAAAAAGCGTCATAAAAGCTCCTTCCCACCCGCATGGGGGTGGCTCGAGCCTCCGGGCTTTTGTCCCTTTAGGTGTAGTCGCCAGATACCAACGACTTGGTGCCGCTTGGTCACGGTCCGTTCATCCTCTTATTATTCTGCTTTACCCACGCATTATTATTCTGCTTTACCCACGCAGTTTCATAGGCGAGAACAAACGCGGAACCCTAGACACAACGGCGTGCTGCTTAGAGCATAACAGGTTCTTGCGGATTCGTAGCACGTAACAAATTTTCAGAACCGGGCTCTTTGTGGTTGGTAGGCGGTCCCAGTTAGGCTGAAATAGCCGCACGTTTGCCTCGAGATGCCACACCAAAATCGCCTTTTCCTCGTGTTATTGTGCCAGTCATGACCCAACCTTCCCCTACACTCAAAGACCTCGCCGTCGGCGACCTGACGCACGAGCTTGCCACGACCCGCCGCGTGTTGGAGCGTCTGCCCGACGAACATTTCGACTGGAAGCCGCACGAAAAGTCGATGAGTTTGGGCGGCTTGGCAGCGCACATCACCAACCTCGTTTTTTGGCAGCGGGGCATCTTAGAGGGCGACGCGTTCGATTTTGCGTCTCCGCCACCAAGACCGCAGGCGACGCCCTCGAGCCGCGACGAAATTTTACATGCGTTTGACGAGAACGCCGCGGCGCTTAAAGCCGCATTAGAACAGACCGACGAAGAGGCGCTGGGGCGCACCTGGACGCTCACGCGTGGGGAACAGGTGATGATGAGCCGCCCCAAGGCCGCCGCGCTGCGAAGCATGGGCCTTAGCCACATGATCCACCACCGCGGCCAGCTCGGCGTCTACCTGCGCCTGCTGGACGTGCCCGTGCCGCCGATGTACGGCCCCACCGCGGATGAGCGAGGCGGATTCTGAGGTTCAACTGAGCCGGAATAATGGTGACGAGGCGTGACTTAGACCGAGAACGCATCCTCGAGCCTCTCCGCAGAGCGTTGGAACCCCACCCTCACGTCGTCGCCATGTGGCTAGAAGGTGCCGACGCACTCTGTACGGTTGACGCCTATTCGGACATCGACTTGTGGCTGAGCGTGGCGGACGGGGAAGAGGACGCGGTGCTGGACCTTGTGCGGACAGTATTGAAGAGGGTTGCGCCGCTCGAGCTCGAGCATGAAACGCCGCACCCTCACCCGCTCCTAAGGCAGGTTTTCTTTCACTTAGAGGGTACGTCACCATTTCTGCTCCTCGACTTGTGCGTGCAAGCTCGCAGCCGTAGCGGAACGTTTCGTGAGGGTATAGACGCGGTAGAGATTCTATTTGACAAAGGGAACGTCATACGCTTTCAGGTGTGGGACGAGGCGGAAGAGGCGTTACAGGAGAGGGCGGAGGCGCTGATAAAGGCGTTCCCGGTGCGGCAGGTCTGGGTTGAGAAAAACATTCGCAGGGGCCTCTTTTTAGAGGCGTTGGGGGCATATCACGTTTACAGCTTGGGGCCGTTAACTGAACTCCTGCGTCTCATCCACACGCCGCGCAAATCCGACTTTGGATTGAAAGATCTCTACAGAGATTTACCAAGGGATGTGGTGGTGGAGCTCGAGCGTTGCTACCGAATCGATTCGCTCGAGGCGCTTGCCGAGCGGCACCGGGAGGTGTGTGAACGTTTCAAGCATTTTAGTAACGTTTTACACTCTTCCTAAACGTCAGGGGGTTCAGCGGAGTACCAGCGTCATTATCCCGGAAAACTGTCACACAGCTTGCAGAAACTCCTCACGCGTAGCTCTATAACTATAGGACTGCGCGCACGTGCGTGTAAACCATGAGCATTCATTCTTGTATACATTCTCTTAAACCGCGTGTAGCGCGAGAAGAGGGACTAGACAAACCTTAAAAAATCAGGTACAATATACCTTACTGAGGGAGTGTCACTCCCGCCCTGTGTTGCCGCTTGACTGTCGCGCCATCGTCACATCAGTATTACTTCCAGCCACAAAACAGTTCAGACGAGACAGTTCAAACAAGTTGCTTCACGCAAACCCCACCAGACCAATTTGCAACCTTTTGTCACCCTCTAGTCAACCAAAAAGGTGATTGTATGACCCATATGACCCCCACCCACTCGCCCCGATTTTCCCCGGACCTCGTGCCCCAGACGCTGGCTTTGCCCACGCGGACGCTCGAGCCGGGCGACGTTCTTTACGAAGCGGGCCGTGAGGCCTCGTCGCTTTACATCGTCACCGGCGGCGTGCTCAAGGCCATCGTGCCCACGTCGGTGGGCCGCGACCGCATCGCCGACCTCTACGGCCCCGGCGACGTGCTCGGCACGGCGGCGCTGAGCGGCGAAACGCACGCCGAGACCGTCGTCGCCATCCACGACGCCACGCTCGTCCCGGTCGACCCTGCGCAGTCGATGAACGACCGCAGGCTGCGCGACGCCATCCTGCAGAGCCTCGCGTTGCAACTGCGCCGGGGCCGCGAAGTGATGGACGACGCCGAGCTGCCCGTGGGTGCCCGCGTGACCCGCGCCTTCTTGCGCCTCAGCGAGCGCTTCGGGCAAGGTGCGGATGACCAGATGGGCGTGAAGCTGCCTCTGGCGCTGACGCACGAAGATTTGGCCGCGCTCGTCGGCTCGTCGCGCGTGACCATCACCCGCATTTTGGGCGAACTTCGTAACGAGGGCGCGCTTTCGGGCACGCGGGGCGTGTACGTCGCCAACCCGGCGGGGCTCGAGGCGGCCACCGACAACTACGTGATGCAGGTTCTTTAACCCTTAAGCTTCTCTTCAAGCATATTTCTGGGGCGGGCGTAGCGGTGCATCGTTTCGGCGTCCGCCCCGAATGTACGCACCTCCACGTGTGCGCCGCGTCACATGGTCTATAATTTAGGCGATGACGACGCGAAGGCGAGGGCTGAAGCTTTTCGGCGCTCACCCCTTACCGATTAGACAAACTGACGGGAAAACCCGCAAAGAAACAATCCACAACTTTTAACAGTCAGATAGCAACACCAGCAACATGGGGGAATCAGCAAGGAGACCCAATGGCTACGAAAACCAAATCGAAAACCAAAAAAACGGCGGCGGAAGCCTCACCTGCGGCTCAAGCTGTTCTGGAGAAGGACGCAGCACCTCAGAACGCGGGGGCGCAAACCGAAGCTGCGCCGGACATTGACATCCAAGACTCAGCCGCGTGGCTTCAAACACCTGTCCTTCAGGCGCTTATCAAGACCGGCCAGGCGGAAGGGCTGGACACTGAGGAAGTCCGGACGGCTTTGGAAAGCGCGCTAAGCGAGGACGCGGAGGCGTACTTCGAGCCGCTGATGAAGGTGCTCGAGGCCAAGGGCATCGACGTGGCCGAAATTACCGACGACGCCGCGGACGAGGGCGCGGATATAGAGGACGACGAGCTCTTAGACGGCGACGATGAAGACGAAGACCGCGAGGCGCTAGAAGCCCGCTTAGAGGAGATGTCCGACCGCGGCACCTCGACGCAGGACCCGGTGCGGCAGTATCTCAAAGAAATTGGCCGCGTCAAACTCTTGACCTTGGAGGAAGAAATCTCGCTCGCGCGGCGCATCGAGGAGGGCGAGGCGGCGGCGCAGCGCCTAGAGGAAGAGGGCGACACGCTCGAGGCGCGCACCAAGCGCGGCTTGCAGCGCGTGGTCGAAGACGGCGAGATGGCGCGGCAGGGGCTCATCGAGGCCAACTTGCGTCTGGTCGTGTCGATCGCCAAAAAGTACCGCGGTCGCGGGATGAGCTTTATGGACCTCGTGCAAGAGGGCAACCGCGGCCTCATCCGCGCGGTCGAAAAGTTCGAGTACCGCCGCCGCTACAAGTTCTCCACCTACGCGACCTGGTGGATTCGCCAGGCCATCAACCGCGCCATCGCCGACCAGGCGCGCACCATCCGCATCCCCGTTCACATGGTCGAGACGATTAATAAACTCTCGCGCTTGAAACGCGAACTCCACCAAGAGCACTCGCGCGAACCCACCTTTGAAGAACTCGCCGACGCGATGGGTCCCGGTTGGGACGCGGACAAGGTCGAGGAGGCGTTTCGCGTCGCCAAGGAGCCCGTGTCTTTAGAAACGCCCATCGGTGAGGAAGACGACTCCTTTTACGGCGACTTCATCCCCGACGAGAGCATCGAGTCGCCCGTGGACCAGGCCAGCAAGGCGCTCCTAAGCGAAAGCTTAGACGAGGTTCTGGGCAAACTCAACGAACGCGAGGCCGCCGTGCTCAAGATGCGCAAAGGTCTCGTGGACGGGCAGGAGTACACCTTGGAGGAAGTGGGCGAACACTTCGGCGTGACCCGCGAGCGCATCCGCCAGATTGAAAACAAGGCGCTGCGCAAGCTCAAGTACCACGAATCGCGCGCGCACAAGCTGCGGGACTTTTTGGAATACTAAGCAGAGCCCAAAACGTGAAAAGGCGGCCTTTGAGGTCGCCTTTTTGGTTTGTGTGGGCTCGAGCCTTGCCTGCTAAACGAGCCTTACTTTAGCACCACGACAAACTGAGACAAATGAACGCTGGTTTCGTCACCGAAAGCACGTTCTGAACGGTGTTCTACATAGCGAGTGTGTCCCAAACTGGGGCGTTACTTGCTACTCGTTTCCGCCCTCGCTGCTCAACTCATAAACTGAGTAGATATCGGGCAACTCCGTACGCCTCACCTCGTCCTCAACGTAACGGACGTGACCTCCAGTAAGCAGCGCGTCCCCCACGTCTCCCCGCACGTCGGTGATGGTGGGCGGGTTGTCGCCCAATTCGTAGACATACCAGCGGTTGTCGCCGCCATCTCGTACGAGTTTGTTGCTTGCCGGGTCACGCCTAAGCAGGTCTAAAATCTGGGTTTGTTCGTCGTTCATAGGACCTCCTGAGGTCCATTCTAACGTGGCGGGACCTGAGGAGGATTTCGGGCGGGGCTACGGGCTTTCGGATGGGCTCGAGGCGCTTTTCCGTAGCGCAAAGACGGTGTAGGGAGGGCGGTGCGGAGAGGGACGAAAAGGCGGCGCACTGTTCTTTGGGCGGCTATATTCAAACTATGTGCGAAGTCGAAGGGTGCTCGAGCTTCCCCCACCCTCGGGCACGGCTACCCCCGAAGTTCTCGCAGGTACTTGACAAGCTCCCCCGCCCGGTGCGCCGCCGTGTGCGCCCCCAGCACGCGCGCCCGCGCCCGCGCGCCCACCTCGAGCCGCGCGGGCTCGTCCATCTCCAGATAAGCGAGTGTGTCTTCGGGTGAACGGGCGAGTAGGATATCTTTGCCGGGCTCGAAAAAAGTCTCGAGTCCGTCCCAGGTGTCGCTGATGATGGGCACGCCGCACGCGGCGGCTTCGAAGAGGCGCACGCTGGGCGCGTAGCCCGCGCGAATCATGTCGGCGCGGGTCACGTTGAGCGTGAAGCGTTGAGCGTTGTAAAAGTGACGGTGCTGCGCGGGGGGCAGGTGCTCGGTGCGGGTGACGTTGTGGGGCCACGCAATAGCGTCGGGATAAAGCGGACCTGCGACGATAAACTTTCCTTTTGGATACCTGCGGGCGGGCTCGAGCAGCAACCTCTCCAACGTCCCCTGCCGGTCCTCGCTGTAGGTGCCCAGGTAACCCACGTCCCAGCACACATCCGTCACCTCCGGGTAGTAGAGCGCCGGGTCCACGGAGCAGTAGAGGGGCCTGGCGCAAGGCGAGCCGTAGTGATGCTCTACGGTCTGAAGCGTCGGCCCGCCTGTAAAGGACAAATAGAGGTCGTAGCGGGGGATGAGGTCGGGGGAAAGGTAGTCGGTCTCGCCGCGCGCGAGTTTGGCGAGCGTGACGGGGGTGTCAATGTCGTAAAAGGCGGTGAGGCCTTCCGCTAAGCTTAGGACCCATTCGCCTACTTTGACGCCTTCGGGCACGTAGGAACCGACGATGACGGCGTCTGCGCCACGCACCTCATTTTCGAAGCGTGTTAAATCCTCGAGGTTTTGATAAAGCTCCGTTCGGCCATAGGGCGGCCTTGGAAGGTCACGGTTAGACCCGTACCAGGGCACATCTCGCTCCAAAAACAGCACCTCGTGACCCTGCGCGGCGAGTTCGTGTAACAAACCGCGGTAGGTCGTCGCGTGGCCGTTGCCCCACGAGGAGGTGATGGAAAGGCCCAGAAAGACGAGGCGGAGTGGTGAAGTGCTCATGAGACCTTGGCGCGGAGGCCGGTGAGGAGGCTTTCTAATTCTTCCGCTCGGTGGGCGTAGGTATGTTCGGAGAGCATCCGCCGCCGGGCTCTCTCGCCCATCTCGCGCGCGCTTTCAGGTGTGAGCGCGCGCAGGTGCTCGGCGACCTCGTCGCCGTTTTGGGCGACTAAGACTTCGGTGTTGGGCTCGAGAAACTCCTCAATCCCCTCCCACGCGTCGGTTATCAGGCACGCGCCCGCGCCCGCCGCCTCGAACACGCGGGTGGCGGGCGAGAAGCCGTAGCGCGCCATGCTCTCGCGCGAAATGTTGAGAACGGCCAGGGGCGTGCAGTTAAAGGCGTTGTGGTCGCTCGTGTAAACGTGCCCGAGGTAGCGCACGTTGCCGGGCATCGCCTTGTCGCCCCAGCCGCTGCCACCAAGAAGAAAGGAGCGGTCGGGTAACGTTTCGGCGGCGCGGAGGAAGAACTCTTCGACGCGCCTCTCCCGGTCGGGTAGGCGGTTGCCCAGAAAGCCGAGCGTACCCGCGAAACGGTCGTCGGGCGGTGCCGGGTGGTGGGTGGCGGGGTCGAGCGCGTTGTAGATGGGCACGCATCGCCGCGCGCCGAGTTTTTCGTACGCCTCCACCACGGGCGCGCCGCCGCCGTAGGTGAGGACAAGGTCGTAACGTGGGACGAGGGGACGGAAGGGGTCGTTCATGTTTTCGTTCACGCGGTCGAGGGTGGCGGGGGCGTCCACGTCCCAAAAGGCGACGAGGGTGGCGGGGGTTTGGAGGTCTAGGACAGCGGCCTCGAGCAGCTCGTCAAACACCCCCACACCGCTCGCCTTGACGACCAAGTCAGCACCCTTGGCGCTCTCTAAAACGTGGCGCACCGCCTCCTCGCTTGCCTCGTACACCACCACTTTCGCCCAGTCGGGGTCGGGGAGGTCGCGGTGCTGCTGGCGCTCAAAGGCGTCGGGTTCGTAAAAAGTCACGTGGTGGCCGCGGTCATGAAGCGCGCGCACGATGCCGCGGTAGTAGGTGGCGGCCCCGTTCCAGTAGGCCGAGACGAGGCTCGAGCCGAAAAAAGCGATGTTGAGGCCCTTAGGCATGAAGAACCTTCTGAGGCTCGAGGTCGGTTTGCAGCCCCAACTCGTAGCAAATGCCCAAGAGTTCGTCCACGCGGTGGGCGCAGGTGTGACGCGCAAGAATCGTCCGCCGCCCGTGTTCGGCAAGCGAACGTGCCAGGTCCTCGTCATCCAAAATGGCTTTAAGATGATGCTTCATTTCTGCGCCGTCTCGAGCCACCAAAAAATCCTCCCCAGGCGTAAACAGTCCCTCCGCATCCTCCCAGGGGCTGCTCACGAGCGGGATGCCGCAGGCTAAAGCCTCGAAGGGGCGGATGGTGGGGATGCCGGGTAGGGCGGACGCGTAAGGGCGGCGCGGCACGTGGACGGTCACGCGGAAGCGGGCGAACACGCCCGGCACGTCAAAATTGGGGAGCCAGCCGCCGTAGGTGATATGGGCCGCAGAGAGAGCGCTTAGAGCGTTATCGGGATAACGAACGCCGCAAACAAGGGCGTTGAGCCCCAGAGTTTTTACCGGCTCCAACAAAAATTCGTGCAACTCTTCGGTTCGCTCCTCGTCGCCCCAGTTGCCAATCCAGACGAGGTCGCCTTGTTTCGGACCGGGCAGGGGCCGGAACACGCGCGTGTCGGCGGCCTCGTGCCAGGTCCAGGCTTGGCGCGCCCAGCCCTCGCGCAAGTACAAACGGCGAATCACCTCGCCGTAAGCGAGCACGCCGTCGTAGTGAGTTAAGTCGTACGCGGCCATAGCGTCTCGGTCGGTCACGGCGCGGTGGTGCGTGTCGTGAAAGAGGAGGCGGTACTGTCCTCCCTGCGCCCGGTGTGCGCCCAGCCGCGCCACCAGCTCGGGGTCGTTCCACTCGTGGACGATAACGAGGTCGGCGTCCGCCAGGGCTTCGTCTAAATTGAGTTCGTCCAAATCGTAGCGGACGCTTTTCAAGGCTGGATACACCTCACGAAAACGCTCGAGCGGCTCCTCCCCGTGCGCCTCGAGCAGATTCTGCAAACTCCACGCGTCATGAGGTTCATACACGCGCACGTCCGCGCCGCGTGCTCTCAACTCCGACGCCACGCCGCGCAGGAAATGGGCGTTGCCGTGGTTCCAATCCGACAGAAGCGAATGGTAGAAGAGAACGATTTTCATACAGGAACTTCCTCCGCGCCTTTTGTACTCATGAGGCTCTGATAAACCTGCAAGTACGCCTCAGCCATGCGGGTGGGGGTCAGCTCGAGCGCCCTCGAGCGTCCTCGAGCCGCAAGCGTCTCACGCTGTAAGGGATTTTTGATAAGCCCATTTAGCGCCTCCACCCAAGCTTCCACGTCGTCGAGCGGTACAAAAAGAGCCGCCTCGCCCCACACCTCGCGCAGGGAGGGGATATCACCCAAAAGAAGCGCGCAGCCAGCCAGGGCGGCCTCGAGCGCCGACAGCCCAAAGGGTTCGTAACGCGCGGGCAGCGCGTAGATGGACGCGCGGCCCAGCCAGTGCGCGAGGTCTTGGGGTGGCAGGGTGCCGAGGAGGTGGACGTGCTCAGGGCGCGCTTCGCCGCCGTTCGGGTGCTTCGCGTCTCCGGCGAGATAAATAGGCCAGGGAACGTGAGGCGCTGCTTCTGCGAGAATCGCCACGTTTTTCGCCTCGTCCCAAAGCCTTCCCGCGCTCAAGATGAGAGGTTCCTTGGGCGCGGGCGGCCAGGCGGCGGCGTCTCGACCGTTGGGAATGACGCGCGCACGGCTCAGGGGGCCGTAGTGACGCTCCAACGCCCCCAACATCGCCGCGGTGGGGGCCACGATGAGGTCGGCGGCGTGGAGGCCGCGCCTCACTTCATGTTGATAACGCGCCCATTCGGGCGGGGCCGCCTCGCCTTTGACTGCCTCCCACCACGAGAGCACGCAGGAGTGGCCGACGACGAGCACGGGCGCGGACCAGGGGAGCGCGCCGTGGGCGTAGCCGTTGAGGTGGATGAGATGGGGTTTTATTTGTTTCTCTAACTCTAACAACCACGCGCCCGCACGCGCCACGTCGTCCCAAGGGTCGGGCGTCCACTCGAGCGCGTAACGACTCTCAAAAAGGGTGAGCGTCTGGATGCTGTCAGCGGCTTCACGCTGCGCGGGGGAGAGGGGCGCGCCCATCGTCGCCAGCGTGGTTTTGACGCCGTGAGGCTCGAGCGAACCCGCGAGGTCGAGCGCGTAAGTCCAGACCCCACCGACGGTGTCCGCGGTCATTAGCAGGTTCATGGGGGGTGGGCTCGAGCTTGCAGAGAAGGATTCACATTAACGTATCAAAACGTCACGAGCGCCTTGAGAAACCCGTCTGGCCGCGTCTGCATCGCCTTAAAGGCGCTCCCCAAATCGTCAAGCGTGAACGTGTGGGTGAGCAAAGGCGTCGGGTCGAGCGTGCCCGCCACCACTGCCTCTACCGCGCGCCGCATCCCCGAGGTGTAACGCGCGGGGTCGCGCTCGTGCGCGTTGATAACGTCTAGGCCGCGCCAGTTCCAGAGCTGCATGTTGACCTCTCGAGGGCCGTCCTGGTGATAGCCCGCGATGATGAGGCGGCCCCGCACACGGGTGAGTTCGCCCGCCAGCGTTAGAGGTTCCTGCGTGCCCACCGCCTCGATGACGCGGTCGCAGCCCTCGCCGTCGGTGAGGTCCATCACCCGCTGGAGCGCCTCGTAGCGGTCGGTGAGCGGCACGGTCTCCGCAGCACCCACGCTTTTGGCGAGGTCTAATGAAAAGGGTCGCCGCGACACTGCAATGACTCGAGCGCCCGCCCCCGCCGCGAGCTGCACAAGCAGCCCGCCGAGGAAGCCGACGCCGACGACCGCCACCGTCTGACCCGCTTGAATATCGCTGCGTTCAAAAACGTTCATCGCGCAGCCCAGCGGCTCGCCAGGAAAGGGTGTGTTGTCCAGAGCCTCGGGTAGCTTCACAACCGCGTCCGCCGCGACGAGGTCGTGCGTCGCGTAGGCGTGGTAGGAGATGGCGGTGACGCGGTCGCCCACTTTCAACCCTGTGACGCCCTCACCCAACGCGTCAACATGTCCCCAGCCCTCGTGACCGGGCGCGCCGGGCTCGAAGGGATATTCAAACCAGGGGCGGCCCTCCCAGGGCGGCAGATTCGAGCCGCAGACGCCGCAGCCCTCGAGCTTAAGCCGCACCTCTCCCGGACCGGGTTCGGGCAGGGCGACGCGCTCGACGGTCAGCGTCTGCGGTCCCGCGATGACAGCGGCTTGCATCGTCCGAGTGGCAGGCGTGGCCGTCATACGCGTGCCACCAGTTGAGATTTAACTTCGGATTCGCCCCGCGTCTCGAGCAGCCACGCGTGAAGTTTTGTCAACCCTTCCCGCACGCCTACGCGCGGCGTCCAGCCCGTCGCCTCGCTAAACTTGCTTACGTCCGACACGTAGTAGCGCTGGTCGCCGGGGCGTTCGTCGCCAAACCTCACCGCGGGCGTTTTGCCCTCGAGGTCGCCGATGCAGCGGAGAAGCTCGAGCAGACTCACCGTGTTCTTCGGGCCTCCGCCGATGTTAAAGGCGCGTCCCGCTAAACTTTTTGCGTGGCGTTCGGCGATTTCAAAGGCGCTAACGAGGTCTTCGACGAACAAAATATCGCGCACCTGTTTGCCGTCGCCAAAAAGGGTGATGGGTTCGTTTGAGAGCGCGCGCAGCAGAAAATGCGCGACCCAGCCCTGGTCCTCGGTGCCGAACTGGTGCGGGCCGTACACGCAGCTCATCCGAAACACGACGGTGGGCAGCCCAAAGGAGCGCGCGTAGTCGAGGACGTACTGGTCGGCGGCCCCCTTCGAGCAGCCGTAGGGCGAATGAAAATCGAGCGGGCAGGCTTCACTCACGCCGCGCGCCGCGACCGTAGGGTTTTCGGGGAGGTAGCGCGTCGCTTCTTCGCGTAGGGCGAGGCCGTTTAGGTCTCCGTACACCTTGTTGGTCGAGGTGAAGACGAGGGGGACGGGCGTGGGGAGGGCTCGCAGCGCCTCGAGCACGTTCAAGGTCCCCCCTACGTTCACCTCAAAATCGTGACGGGGAAGGTCAAGCGAGTTTGTTACCGCCACCTGCGCGGCGAGGTGAAACACCGCGCTCGCGCCCCTCACAGCCTCACATAACGCGTCTGCGTCGCGGACGTCGGCGTGGACGTGCTCGACGCCCGCGCCGTGCATTTTTCGGAGCCACGCTAAGTTCTTCTCCACGCCCGCACGCGCGAGCGTGTCGAGAAGCCGCACCGGGCGACCCGCCGCGAGCAGCCGGTGCGCCAAATTCGTTCCCACAAACCCCGCGCCGCCCGTGATGAGTACGGGTCCGTCACGCCCGCTCATACCGCCAAGCCCCGCGACAGGAGTTCGGCGCGCGCCTGCGGTACGCTGTCGACGGCGACTTGACCCTCGAGCCAACCCGCAAGCTCCCGTAGCCCCTCCTCAAAAGAAATCTGCGGCGCGTAGCCAAGCCGCGCGCGCGCCTTACTGATGTCGGCAAAACAGTGACGGATGTCGCCCACGCGGTAGTCGCCCGTCACCTCGGGTTGAAGGTGTTCTTTGCCCAGCGTCGCGGCCATCCGCTCGGCCACCTCGCAGACGGTGAGCGGGTGACCGCTGCCGATGTTAAAGCTTTTGCCTGCAATATCCGGTGTTTCCAAGGCCAGACGGCACGCCCGCGCCACGTCGCGCACGTTGACGAAGTCGCGCCGCTGGAGGCCGTCTTCGAACACGAGCGGCGGCTTGTTGTTGAGGTAACGCGCGGCAAAAATGGCGAGCACGCCCGTGTAGGGGTTCGAGAGCGCCTGGTAGGGGCCGTAGATGTTAAAAAAGCGCAGCGCTACCGCCTCAATCCCGTACGCTTGGGCGACCAGCAAGCACATGCGCTCTTGGTCGTATTTAGAGAGCGCGTAGACAGATGCGAGCGTAGGCGGCTTTGTTTCGGGGGTGGGCACAGGCGTAAGAACCTCGCCCGCTTCGTTGCGCAGTTCCCAGTCGCCCGCCCTGAGCTGCGCGGGCGTCCGAGACACATGACTGTGGAGCGCGCCTCCAGGGTCGCGGTAGAGACCCTCGCCGTAGATGCTCATGCTCGAGGCCACCACCAGCCGCTCGACCGGGGTTTCAATGAGGGCCTCGAGCAGGGTCGCAGTGCCCACATTATTGACCGTTGTATATTCAACAAGCTTATACATGCTCTGCCCGACGCCCACCAGCGAAGCAAAATGATAAACCGCGTCAACGCCTGCGAGCGCCCGCCGCACCGCCACCGGGTCTTGCACCTCGCCCCGGACGAGTTCGACCTCCGGGTCTAAATAGTCGGGCCGCTCGCCTGTGTGATGAGACCCGGTGTTGTGGACCTGGGGGATAAGGCTGTCGAGCACGCGGACGCGGTAACCTTCCCCCAACAGTTCCGCCGCCACGTGCGCGCCGACAAACCCCGCGCCGCCCGTTATCAGGACCTGCTTATTCATGACCCCTCCCGTCAGAAAGTCGTATGGACACGTCGTACCTGCAAGGCGTACCTACAAGGCGTACCTACAAGGCCGTAACCGTGGTTTCTCGAGCCTCTACGCCCAAAGCTTAACAATAATGTGGAAGGTCACAATTCGCACCACCCCACAGAGTAGAAGAAGCTGCCTGAGTAACGTGGCCCCGCCGAGAAGCTTTATCGGAGCCGTGCGGCTACTCTTTCCAGGGTCTGCCGGTCGCTGAAAGCAGCTCGGCTTTGTTCCAGGTATTCACGGCAGAGGGGTTGGCCGGGTCGGGTTCGCAGAGGTACATCTCGTGATCGGGTCGACCTGTTACTTTGAGGCCGCTCGAGCGTAGCAACGCCTCAACGCCTGCGTGGTTGGGTGCCCACCAATTCGTCGGGTCGCCCGCGAAGGGGTGCTCCAAAAAAGTCAGCTTGGGCCAGCCGGGTTCGTTTAGGGGGGCGCGGTGGTGGAGGTCGTCAATTTGTTTATCCACCACCTCGTCACCGGGCGCGGTGAGAGACTGAAACACCATCAGCCGCCCCACCTTCTGCGCCACGATGTCGAGCCCAAGGAGGGGATAGCGCAGGTGGTAAAACACGCCCATAAAGAGTACGAGGTCAAAGCGCGCGTCCATGCGCGCGAGGTCGTAGACTTGCATCTGTTCGAACGTGATCCGCTCCGCTAAGCCGAACTGAGAGGCGGCCCAGCGCGCCTGTTCAAGATAACGCGCGTCCACGTCGATACCTGTCACCGCCGCGCCCCGCCGCGCGAGTTCGAACGAATAGAAGCCCGCGTTGCAGCCGATGTCGAGCGCCGTCCAGCCGCTCAAATCCTCGGGCAGATGAGTATGGAGAGCGCGCCACTTGAACGCGGGAAAGTCGCCCAGAAAGTGCTCGGGCGCGGTCTGGGTGCCGTCGGGCAGGTGCAGGTTGTGAAACCAGGGCGCAAGCCGCGCGACCGCCTCTTGCATCTTTGATGTACCGTCAGCCACGTTTCCCCCCGTTCAACGCGGTTTCGCGCTCACAAGTAATTTACCACACCTTTTTTGGGGCCGGAGGGCTCAGGCTTAAACCGCCCCAGCCGAGCTGTGAACCCTTAGCCGCGAGAGGCTAAGGGTCACGGGTAAAAATGTCCTAAACGTGAGGTACGCCTGAGTCAGCCCCTCCGTCTTGCGCCACACTTGAGCTATGAACCGCAAAGTAGACGGACCCCCCGAAGACGATATGCACGTGTCCATCTCCGAAAGAGCCTCCCGCGAGGAGCACGAACAGGAGGTCGAGCGTATCCGCGCGCTTCTCGCGCACATCCAGACGCAAACGAAACACATTAAAAAGGCGGCCAAGGCCGAGCATCCGGACAGTATAGGCGCGAAAGTGGAAGGGCTCCTCGAGCGCACCGAGGCGCTGCTCGAGGAGGTCGAAGACCTTTATGACACCGAGGTGCAAGAGGGGTCTCGAGGTTAGGCCGAGGCTGCTTGTGTAAATTCAGTTTTTGACGCATAGAGGTGTGCGGAGCCAAAGGAGAGAGGCGCGGAATTCGCGCCTCTCTCCTTTGCAGACGTACGAAAACCGCGCTTACGGCTCGTTCGGCCAGGACCCTTCCACGCCGGGGGCCGCCCACTCCATTGTGGTCAGTTCAGCCTGGGTCATCGTTTGGCCCTCGGGCACGACGACGTTACCGTTGCGGTCCTCCAGGGGGCCGGTAAAGGGGTCAAAGGCCACGGGCGAGGCGGACATCTGCTCGAGCCGCTCATAAAAAAGGTCGTACACCGAAATCTCGCCGAATTCGGGGTGATTGACGGTCTTCTCTTTGAGCGCGCTTTCGAAAACCGGGTTGATGGTCACGTCGGGTGCCGCGCCCACCGAGACCGCGTTTTCGGGCAAAAGCCACCAGTAGTCGACGTTCTCTAGATTCTCATTCGTATAGGTGCCGTCGTGAACTTTTTGCAAAAAGTCGATGTAGATTTTGCTCCAGTCGACGAGCTGGCCTGAGACGACCTCGTCGGGGGCGTACTCGAGCATCGGCGAGTAGTGCGCGAAAGAGGGCAAGCCCTGCTGCGCCGCCACCTGAATCACCGTCGGCGTGTCTTCGGTAAAGGCGAAGATGTCCGCGCCCTCCGCGATAAGCGCCTGCGTCGCCTCGGCGGCTCTCGCGGGGTCGAACCAGGCGTTGATCCACACCGGCTGAACCGTCGCCTCGGGGTTGACTTCGCGCATCCCCAGCGCAAAAGCGCTCAGGTGCCGCTTCACCTCGGGCACGGGATACGCGCCCACGTAACCCGCTTTGTTCGCGCTCGTCAGCGCGCCCGCCAGGAGGCCGTTGAGGTAGTAGACCTGGTAAAAGTCGGCCATGTAGGTCGCCATGTTGGGCGCGCGCTTAAAGCCGCTCGCGTGCGCGAAAATCACGTCCGGGTACCGCTGCGCCGCTGCGAGCGTGCCGTCCATAAAGCCGAACGAGGTCGTAAAAATCACGTCCGCGCCGCCGCGCACCATCTGGTCGATAAAGGTTGCTTCTTGACCCTCGGGTACCGACTCGACAAAGGTCGTTTCGAGCCAGGGGAGCGCCGCCTCGGCGGCCAGACGCGCCTCGTCGTGCGCGTGCGACCAGCCGTAGTCGCCGACGGGGCCGACGTAGATGAAGCCTGCTTTGAGCGTGTCTTCCTGGGCAAATGCCAAGCCCAAAAGCAACCCAAGTGTCAGTGTTGCGAATTTCCAAAACCGCATCCTTTGCCTCCTTAAAATTTGTCATTCCTTGTTTTTACCTGTGACGTTACTTGATTTGCACAGTACCTGCACAGCTTCACCAAATGCCTTGACTCAACGTTCTGACCAGACGGCTTGATAGGGGTTCGCCTTAACGATGTATCCTTTGCCGAGCCCAACTAAAGCTTCCTCCTTCACGGCTGCCTGTCGCAAAATACCATCTCGCGGGGCGTGGTGTGGAGGCTCGAGCCCCCTCCTACGTCTCAAATCCACCCAACTGTCACCCGCCAACGCGCCCAGTTACCGTTCTCCACGTACGTAAGGCAAACCCAGCGCCTCCGGTGCCCCGCCCGCGCGACCTGAACGCCGCATCCCGGCCAAGGTCAGAACCAAAATAGTCACCGCGTAGGGTGTCAAGAGCAGGAGTTCGGGCGGCAGGCTGCCCTGCAAGCGCAGCGAGAGGTGGAAAAAAGCGCCAAAAATAAAGGCGGCAAAAATCGCGCGTAAGGGATTCCAGGCGGCAAAGATGGCAATCGCCAGCGCAATCCAGCCCATGCCCGCGGTCATCCCGTCGTTCCACGAGGGGCGGTAGGCGAGCGAGAGGAATGCGCCCGCGATACCGGCCATCACGCCGCCGAATATGACGGCCAAGTAGCGCACCAAAAAGACGTTGACGCCCACCGCGTCGGCTGCCGCCGGAGACTCGCCGACCGAGCGCAGCGTGACGCCTAAGCGGGTGTAGTAAAGAATGAACCACAAGAGGAGCGCCACCAGCAAGCCCATATAGGTGAGCGCGTGCTGCCTCAAAAAGAGCGCCGGGCCGAGCACCGGGATGGACTCTAAGAGGGGAAGTTTCACGACTTTCATCGCGTTAGCCAGCGGCAGACCCTCCCAGGCGCGTCCGAAAAGTCCGGCCAAGCCTAAACCAAAGATAGTCAGCGCCAGACCTGAAATGTACTGGTTGGCCTTGAGGGTGATCGACATAAACGCGTGCAGCAGGGCCGCCAGCCCTCCGACCAACGCGCCGACGAGGAGGCCCAGCCAGGGGTCACCCGTGGTTTGGGCGGCGGCGAAGCTCGAGAGCGCCCCCAAAATCATCATCCCCTCGACGCCCAGATTGACCACGCCCGCGCGTTCGGCGTAGATTTCGCCCAGCGCGGCCCAAAGTAAAGGGGTAGAAAAGGCGAGCGCCCGCCCGACGGTGCTAACAACCCAGCTCTCGATATCCACAGTTCCTCTCCCGACTCCCACAGGTTTCTTTTACAGGGTCTCTTCTACAGGGTCTCTTCTACGGAGTCTCTTCGCTCAATTCAGGATTTTTGGGTGAGGCGTTTCTGGCTAGCACGCCGGTTTTCGACAAAGTGCCCGACGTACCAGCCGGTGCGCGGCGTAAACGGTAGCGGATAAGCGGTTCTGCGCCGATGAGAAAGAGCAGCACGAGCCCGCTGATGACGCCCGTAATCTGCGCGGGCAGTCCCAGCGAGGCCTTGGCGACGTCGCCCGCGGCGAACACGAAACCCATGAGCAGGGCCGTCGGCAGCGTCGCCAGCACGCTTCCGCGCGCGAGCAGCGCGACGATAATGGCGGTGTAGCCGTAGCCGAGTGAAATCTGGTCGGGGTCCAACAGGCGGTGGTGGATGCCCGCCACCTCACCCACCCCCGCGAGCCCCGCCGCGCCCGCCGAGACGAGCACCAAGAGGAGCGTCACGCGCAAAAAGCTTATCCCAGCGTAGCGCGCGGCTTCGGGACTCGAGCCCATCACCCGAATCTCAAAGCCGAGCTTGGTGCGCGCGAGTAGCCAGGCGGTGACAAGAGCGAGGAGGAGCCCGATGAGCAGCGTGGGCCAGTGAAGGCGCGTGCCGGGTAAAGTCGGCAGCCAGGCGGCGGACGCGAACATGTCGGTATAGGCAAAGCCCATCATGCTCTCCCCGCGCCAGGGGCCGTGGATAAGAAACTGCACGAGGTAGAGCGCCACGTAGTTCATCATCAGCGTGGTGATGATTTCGTTGACGCCCAACTTGACCTTGAGGAGCGCGGGCAAGAGACCCCAGAGCGCGCCCGCCAAAAAACCGGCGGCGAACATGGCGGGCAAGAGCAGAAACCCCGGTAGCGGCGCGAAGAGCGCCACGCCCGAGGCGGCCGCCGCGCCCAACAGCAGTTGACCCTCCGCGCCGATGTTGTAAAACTGCGCGCGAAAAGCCAGCACCAAGCCGACGCCGCAAAGAAGCAGGGGAACGGTTTTGAGGAGCACGTTCGCCACACCCTGAAAGTCACCCAGCGTGAACTGAAAAATGGTTGCGTAAGCGCCCAGTGGAGACACGCCGTAGCCCCAAAAGATAAAGCCCGTCACCACAAAAGCGGCTAAAACGGCTCCCACGGACACGGTGAGAATCACCCGCCACGAAGGATCGGGTCTCGGTTCAAAACGCAGGAAAGGTCTCACGTTACGTTTTCCTCACGTTATACCCACCTCACGTCACGCCCGCCATCATTAAACCGAGTTTTTCTCTGTCGGCCCCCTCGGCGGGTAGGGTGCCCATGACGCGGCCTCCAAAAAGGACCATGATGCGGTCGGCCAAGAGCAGCAGCTCTTCTAAATCTTCGGACACGAGCAGCACCCCCGCGCCCTCGGCGCGTTTCTCGAGCAGCGCCCTGTGCGTTCTTTCAGCCGCCCCCACGTCGAGACCGTAGGTAGGGTGCGCGGCGACGATGAGCACGGGCTGGCCCGCGAGTTCACGGGCTAAGATAACCTTTTGCACGTTGCCCCCCGAGAGAAGGCGCGTCGGCGTGTTGGGCGAGGGTGTGGCGACGTCGTAGGAGGTGATGGCCTCACGCGCGACGCGTTCGGCCACCCTGTAGTCGAGCAGCGGCCCCCGTGACAGGGGCGGGTCGCGGTAGCCGCGCAGCATCAGGTTTTCAACGACCGAAAAGGCGGGCACGACGCCCGCACGGTTGCGGTCCTCGGGGATGTGCGCGACCCCGGCCCCGAAAAGGTCTCCCGCCGAAAGACGGGTCACGTCACGCCCCGACAGGGTGACGGTCCCGCCCACCGGACGCCGCAGCCCCGTCAGCGCGTCCACAAGCTCGCGCTGACCGTTGCCCGCGACCCCGGCGACGCCGAGGATTTCTCCTTTATAAAGGTCGAAAGACACCCTGGACAGCGCCTCGCCGCCGCGGTCGCCCGTAACCCGCAAATCTTGGACGCGCAGCACCGGCTTCCCGAAAGCGCCCGCGCGCGTGTTTCGCACCGGGGTGACGTTGCGCCCGACCATAAGCTCGGCCAGGCCCTCCACGCTCGCCTCCTCCCGGCGCAGGTTGCCGACCACCGCACCCTTACGCAGCACCGTCACCCTGTCGGCCACGCGCATCACCTCGCCCAGCTTGTGCGAGATAAAAATGACCGCCTGGCCCTCACGCTTCATTCCCTCTAACACCCCGAACAGCCCCTCCGCCTCGCCCGGCGTGAGCACGCTCGTCGGCTCGTCAAGGATGAGCATTTTCGCGCCGTGGACCAGCGCCTTGAGAATCTCCACGCGCTGCTTCTCGCCTGCCGAGAGCGTCCAGACTTCCGCCTGCGGGTCCACGGCGAGCCCGTAGCGCTTGCTAAGCTCGGCTACGGTTTTAGAAAGCGCTCGAGCCGGAAAAAAGAAAGGCGTCGGGAAACCCAGCGCGATGTTTTCGGCGACGGTGTGGCGGTTGGAGAGCGTAAAGTGCTGCGCCACCAGCCCGACACCCGCCTGCATGGCGTCTTTGGGCGAGCGAAAACGTGTGGGCTTTCCCGAGAGACGCATCTCACCCTCGTCGGGGGTGTAGAGGCCGTAAAGGATGCTGATGAGCGTTGTTTTGCCCGCCCCGTTTTCCCCCAGAAGCGCGTGGACCTCGCCCGCGCGGACCACGAGGTCGACATGGTCGTTGGCGAGAACGCCGGGAAAACGTTTGGTGACGCCCTTCATGTGGAGGAGCGGCGGCGCTTCAGGGGCTGCTCTAGTAGAGCTTGCCATGTCGGGTATGGCCGCCGAACGCGTTTCCGTCATGCGGCAACTATAACAGGTACCGCCTCGAGCCAATGCGCCACCACGCCCCCACACGGTTGGGCGTGGTATTATTCAGAAATAGCAAACACGACTCCCATCGTTACAAAGCGGACTCTGTGTTTGGCGGGGGTGTAGGGTGGGGATTTCTGCTGCGTGGGCTCCTGATGATAAAAGACCGGTAAACTCTAAAAGGCTCCGACAATGGAACTTCGGAGCGAATTCCCAGTATAAATTTCAGTGTGAATCTCTTGGGATCCTGCCTAAGAGTTATGGCGTATAAACGGTATGATAGCAGTAGGCGGCGCAGCATCCTTGCTAGAGTTATCTTTTTGTAAGATTAAAGTGCGTAGAGTCAAAACAGGGCAGACCGACTGAAATGCACACAATACGCTCTCGAGCGGCGTGCGGTAGAGGAAAAAGGGTGATGATGAAACGTGTACTGGTTACGGGAGGCGCTGGGTTTATCGCCAGCCACTTGGTCGACAAGCTTTTGGCGCGCGGCTGCGACGTCACGGTTGTCGACAACTTCGACCCCTTTTACGACGCAAGCGTCAAGGAGCAAAATACCTGCGCGCATCAAGAACACCCGAACTACCGGCTCGTCCGTGAGGACGTTCGCCACTTGAGCGCGCTCCGCGCCCAGTTGACGGGCGACTACGACGTCATCGCCCACATTGCCGCCAAGGCGGGCGTGAGACCCAGCATCCAGGACCCGGTGGGTTACCAGAGCGTGAACGTGAGCGGTACCCAAAACATGCTGGAACTTGCCAAGGAGTGGGGCGTAAAGCAGTTTGTATTCGCCTCTTCGAGCAGCGTCTACGGCGTGAATCCCAACGTTCCCTGGCGCGAAGACGACTATCTCTTAAA
Organism: Trueperaceae bacterium; assembly: GCA_965214405.1. GTDB lineage: Bacteria > Deinococcota > Deinococci > Deinococcales > Trueperaceae > CBDCCT01. The sequence goes on along the minus strand of OZ243956.1, from coordinate 1,691,996 downwards.
GCCCATCAGCCCCTACGCGAGCACCAAAATGAGCGCGGAACTCCTGGGTCACGTCTACAGCCACCTCTACGGCATCCGCTTCATCGCCTTGCGCTTTTTTACCGTGTATGGGCCGCGCCAGCGCCCCGACCTAGCCATTCACAAGTTTGCCCGTCTTATGTTGGACGGTAAGGCCATTCCCGTTTACGGCGACGGCACGACGCGGCGCGACTACACCTTCGTGAACGACACGGTCGAGGGCATCATGGCCGCGCTTTCCTTTGACGGTTCGCCTTTTGAGGCCATCAATCTGGGCAACAACCAAACGGTGAGCTTGAACGAGCTTATTGAGGGTCTCGAGGGAGCGCTCGGCGTCGAGGCCCTCATCAACCGGCTGCCCGAACAACCCGGCGACGTGCCCCAAACCTGGGCCGACATCTCTAAAGCGGAGCGCCTGCTGGGTTACAGCCCGAAAACGGGTCTGAAGGAGGGCCTGGCCGCATTTGTCGGGTGGCTGCGCGCTGTAGAAGCGGGCGAAAAAGCGTACGCACGTTCATAACTCACTTCACGCGCTCGTCGTTACGCTCTAATCAGTGGTCTTTTAAGCCGTTTGGAGACTAGTACCCCAACCAGGTAGCAAGTTAAGACAAAAGCTGCTATTTTTTCTTTCATGCCAGCAGCCATAAAGATAAGCTTACAAGCCGAAGAACGTACAGAGCTAGAAAAGTTAGCACGTGCGAATAAGCGCTCGCTACGAGAAAAGACCCGTGCCCGCATTCTGCTGTTGTCGGACACCAACCGTGAGGAAGGCGCGTGGAAAGTCGAGGCGATACGAACCAAGCTAAGGGTCAGTCCACCTACGGTAGTGCGAGTCAAGAAGGCGTTTTTAGAGCGAGGTGTAGAGTCGGTATTTCGTAAAGAGCAACAGCAGCGCAAGGTAAGAGTGCTGGGTGGCGAAGCAGAGGCGTTTCTGATTGCCAGCGTTTGCAGCGAAGCTCCCAAGGGACGAAAGCGCTGGACCCTGGAACTGCTGCAAGACAAAGTGATTGCGGCGGGCTACGTCGATGGCGTTGCGAAAGAGACCATCCGACAAACGCTTAAAAAAACGAACTCAAGCCTTGGTTAAAGAAGTGCTGGGTGATTCCACCCAAAGAGAACGCCCGCTTCGTCGCCCAAATGGAAGATGTACTGGAAGTCTACCAACGTCCGCACGACCCTAAGCGACCGGTGGTATGTTTGGACGAAGCGTGTAAACAACTTACAAGCAGCGTCCAGGAAGACCTGCCCTTAGAGCCGGGCAAGCCTCAGCGTGTGGATTACGAATACGAGCGCCACGGCCAGGCCAACCTGTTCATGCTTTTTGCGCCACTTGAGGCGTGGCGTGAGGTGCAAGTTCATAAAACGCGCACTGCCGACGATTACGCCCATGTCATCCGCTATTTAGTGGACGAGTGCTTCCCCGACGCAAGCAAGGTCGTGCTGGTGCAGGACAACCTGAGCACCCACCACGCCAGCAGCCTTTACCAAACCTTTGCTCCCCACGAGGCGCAACGGTTGGTCCAGAAGCTTGAAATCCACTACACACCTGTACACGGTTCGTGGTTGAACATGGCAGAAATCGAACTTTCCGTCTTGGCTAAACAGTGTTTGGCTGACCACGTAGCCTCCGTGGACACTCTCAAAGAAGACGTTCAAGTCTGGGCTGGGCAGCGTAACAATCGTAAAAATACTGTGGACTGGCGCTTCACCACAGACGATGCCCGCGTTAAACTTAAACGACTTTACCCCTCTGTTCTACCTGGTTAGGGTACTAGTGCTCCGACCATAAAGTATTGATGGATAAGCCAAATGGAAGCTGCTGTGAACGACACCAGGGAGTTGTGGCTCTATCCCTCAATATAAAATGGTTGGTGTACTAGGGAGTTGGGGGGTAAATGGGGAGCGTAAGCTTTTGGTTTTCCCCTATCTCCCCATTACCCTACCTCACACTCATATCTGCGTAACGCGAGTTCATCATGAGGTCTGAAGCACAGCCAGAGGTTTAGGAGCTAGCGCCGCCCCTGCATCACGCGCGCGGCCCTGACCGCCCAGCCTTTTCGCGCCTTGCGAAGCCCCCGCGCCTCTTGGATCGCCCACAAGAGGGGACGAGTCCAGGGGCCTGAGAGCGCCACGGACCCCTCGAGCCAAGGGAAACTCTCACGCAGCCCCTTGAGGTTGGCGAGCGCGCGGCGGCGGGAACGTGAACGGAAGAGACCTCCGGCGTCCCTGGCAAAACGGTAGAGGGTGCTGGCGCGCAGGGGGTGCAAGAGCGGCGTCGGCGTTTTGGGGTGGGCAGCGGCGTCAAGGAGGGCGGTGACGGCTCGAGCCTCGCGGCGTGTGGGTTTCGAGAGAAAGAGGTTTACAGCGGCGCGCGCGGCTCCTTTGAAAACGTCCTCTTTAGAAGCATTTTTCCTAAAGCTATTCTCGTCATAACCATCCGGTAGCATAAGGTCGCTCTGCGTAAGTTCTCGAGCAAAGACGACGGTGGTTTCTTCGAGGATGCGTACCACCTCCATTTGCGCCTGCTCCTGCTTGGCGGGCTGATCTGTGGACTGGGCTGCGGGATAGGGAACGACGCGTCCGGCCTCGCAGCGGTAGCCCTGGGTGCGCCCCGCCGCCTTGAGGAGGTGTTCAATCAGCCTTTTGCTTTCAAACAGGGGCGCGCTTCCCCCGCCCGGCGCGGTCTCGGCCTCCTCGAGAAAAAAGGCGCGGCTCGGCCCGCTTTGGGGCGCTCGGACGCGGGTTTTAGAAAGCCCCAGGTAGTAACCAAATATGTGATTTTGCCCGCCCGCCCCCAATATCTTCTTGAGTGACTGCTGCGCCTCCAGCGTCCAGCCCGTGTCTACAACCGCCCACGCCTGGTCGTCCAAAAGACCTTCTTGTCTAAAATAGGCGAGCGCGTCCTCCCTCGCTTTCAGGGCGCGCTCGAGCACCTGTTGAGAAGCTTTGGGGTCCTCGAGCGCGCGTTGGGGTGTGCTGACGTTGCCTGCCCCTGCGCTCTGCTCGAGCGCGCGCCACGCCCCGCCGCCGCCGGACGCAGGGGCGCTAGGCATGACGAGGTCGGGCATGATGTCGAGCCTGGCGTGGTGTTGCGGCGTCCCCGCCGGGTCACCCTGAAGCCTCAGTATGTCGTGCTCGGTCAAGGAGGCTAGACGCCACGCATCTTCCGAACCGTGCAGATAACGGAGTTCGGGCGCACCGGCTGGCGCGAGAGCTTGGGTCACCTTTAGCATAAGGTCGTTGCCCTCGGTGAAGTAGAGGCGCTCGAGCCCCCTGGCCTGCGCGTCTCTTAGCATCCAGAGCGCGAAACCGCTTAGAAGGGGTGCCAAGACGTTTGCGCTCAAGGCCGTGACGCTGTCCCTCACGGCTCCGTCTGAGCTAGACCTATCGTCTACACTCCTGGCTTGCCCCCCCTCCGCTGCGGCACTCATGGGGGCGGAGAGCCTGGTGGCGCGGCTCAGCCCCGCGACGAGCGCGGCGTCTTGTGGGGCGTTCGGCGCGCCGCGCAAAAGCGCGTCCTCAAAACGGTTGGGGTGCGAGGCGGTAAAGTGCTCCGCCTTGACGCCCCGCTTGCGCGCGGCGAAAAAGTCGCCGTAGACGTTGTCGCCGACGTGCTCGAGCTCACCCGGCTTTAGCCCCTCGGTTTTCAGAACGTGGTCGAAAAGCCTTCCCGAACGTTTTGTAACGCCCAAGTCGCCCGACACGTAAAGCGTTTCGCCCTCCTGCGCGACACCCTGGTCAATGAGCATCTGCCAGATGACTGCGTGGGGCAGGTACATGTCCGAAATATAAATAATACGTGCGCCCCCCGCCCGCAACGTCTCGATGCGCCTTTTGATTACATGAACGGGGCGCACGGCGCGGAGCTCGAGCGCCACCTCTGCCTCTTGCATGGCGTGTGGGTTGATGCCCCAAACGTCAAGAGAAGAGAACGCGCGGTAGATGTCGGCGAGCGTGACGTCTCCCCGCGTTTTCGTCCGCTGCGCCTCCCTTTCAGCCGCGATTCGTTCCCGGACGAGCTCGTAAACCTCCGCCTCGGCAAACGCCTCTTTGCCGCGCGTCTGAGTCAGCATCGCGCTGGCGAGCGGGTAAAAGAGATCGGTGGGGCGCGGGTAGCACCGCACCACGCAGGTGTCGAACACGTCGAACGAATAGACTTTCATAAGAGCCTCACAGAAGGGAGCGCTAGCGGAGCTTCACGGTATGCGCGCAAGCCCCGGCTCAAGGTTGAGGTGAGGGCTTCAAGAAAAATGACGCTGCTTTGTGCAGCGTCATCGTACGTCAAAGCATATGTAAAAAGCCTATCGGCGACGCCCTACGCGCCTAACGGCCGACGCCGACGTAGGTAAAGCCTTTTTCCTGAATCTCGGCGGCGTTGAGCAGGTTGCGGGCGTCTAGGATGAGGTCGCCCTTCATCCGCTTTTTCATCTCGTCGAAGGGAAGGTGCTTGTACTCTTGCCAGTCGGTTGCGACGACGAGCGCGTCACACCCCAGCGCCAAACACATGGCGTCTTCGCAGTATTCGACGGGCAGGTCGGGGTAGAGCTTTTTGGCGCTGTCCATTGCGATGGGGTCGTGAACGCGGATGATGGCCCCGCGCTCGTGAAGCTTCTCGATAATGGTCAGGGCGGGCGCGTCTCTTAGATCGTCGGTGTTGCCCTTGAACGCCAAGCCCAAAATGCCGATGGTCGTGCCGCGCAGCACCTTGAGGTGTTGCTGCAAGCGGTCGATGACGTGGAGGCGCTGGCGCTGGTTCACGTCGATGGCGGCCTCGACAATCGACATGGTGTGGTCGTAGCCCTTAGCCATCGTCACGATGGCCCGGGTGTCCTTGCCGAAGCAGGAGCCGCCCCAGCCGAGGCCCGCGTGCAAAAATTTGGGGCCGATGCGGGTGTCTAGCCCGATAGCGCGCGCGACCTGCGTGATGTCCGCGCCGATGTGCTCGGCGAGCTGCGCGAACTCGTTGATAAACGAGATTTTGGTCGCCAAAAAGGAGTTGGCGGCGTATTTGGTCAGCTCGGCGCTGGTGGCGGTGGTGGTGATGAGCGAGGGCAGGGGGTAGCGCTCCGGGCGGGGCGTCTGCGTGGGCGCGTCGAAGTCTTGCTCTAACAGGGGCGCATAGAGCTCGCGGAGCATCCCTATGGCGGTGGGGTTGTCGGCCCCCACCACGATGCGGTCGGGGTAGAGCGTGTCGTGCGTCGCGCGGCCCTCGGCCAAAAATTCGGGGTTCGAGGCGACCCACACGTCGGCCTTGACGCCTTTCATGGCGAGTTCGCGGTGGATGATGCCCTCGACGTGGCGCGCGCTGCCCACGGGTACGGTGGACTTGTTGACGACGACGAGTTGCGCGCCGTCGGTAATGCACGCCGCGACTTCGCGCGCCGCCGCGTCCACATACTGAAGGTCGGCGTCGCCGTTGTGCTTGGTGGGCGTGCCCACCGCGATGATGACGACCTCTTTGCCCTCTAGCGCAGGGATGTCCGTCTGAAAGGTGAGGCGCGACTTCGACTCGTGCAAAAGCTCGTCGAGTCCGGGCTCGTGAATGGTCGCGCGGCCCGACCTGAGCGTGTCGATAATCTGCGGATTTTTATCCACGCACGTGACGCGGTGTCCGAGATAGGCGAGCGCGACGCCCGTCGTAAGTCCTACATAGCCTGTGCCGATAATCACAACTTTCATACGTACCTCACTCTTTTGGAATCCCTCGGTTGGATGGGGGGGTGTTGAGCGCTACCGTCTGCTGCCCGAACCCTACCATTTAACGCCCCACCTGGCAATTTTCGGGTGACAGCGGTCACCTCGGAGCGTGCTCGAGCGCGAAGGAATGGCGGGGTGTGCGCCCAAACCTCCCGCCTTCACCATGCCTGCCTGGCGCTCGAGGCTGAACGCAAACAACCGCTCCTTCTGGCGCTGTACCTTCCACGACCCGGGGGCTAAAACCACAGGGTTACTCTAGCGAGTTTTGGGCGGCCCGCGCTTGAACCTTTTCACAATGTTCCCTCGAGCGGGTTCATGCGAGGCTGATATTGAGTCTTTAACGCTGGATGAAAAGCTTTGCCATCAAGTGATACGGCTCAAACGCACCCTCAAGGGGGCAGTTGGCCGGGTGTGTTGACGTTGAGAAAAAGCCGCGCGTCGACGTGGGGGGCCAGGTCGCGCCAGCTCACCACAGACGCGCCCGCTTGCGAGGCGAGCGCGCTCATCCTCAAGTCGCCCTGCCCCAACTTTTGCGTCACGAGCGGCAAGAGCGCGCGGTGGTAAAGGGCGGCGAGGGGCTCGGGTCCCCCCGCCTGATTGGTTGCGACGACGAGAGGTGCCGCCCCCCGACGCGCCCAAAGCTGTTCCCAATAGGCAGGCGTCAAGAAGGGCATGTCGCACGCGGCGAGCGCGACCCAGTCATGGCGCGCGTAAGAGAGCGCCGCGTGAAGACCGCTCAGGCTGCTCCCCCCGCTTATCAGGTCGGGACGAACGGGAACGCCAAAGTCGGGATAGTCGCGTTCAGCAATCACCAGGCGTTCACCTGCGCCTGCGAGCGAATCCAAAACCCATTGCAGCAGAGGCTTGCCGCGGTAGACGTGCAGCGCCTTGTCACGACCAAAGCGGCTCGAGCACCCCCCCGCAAGCACGACGCCGCTATAGGGGCCGCTACCGGTCTCGCTGTGAGTTTCTTTGGGAGCCGCAGCGTCAGTCATGCCCTCATCGTCGCACGGACGTCCCGGATCGGCTGAATGCTGTTTCTGGATTCCGACGACTGACCTGCTTCAACCCCGTCTCGGGTAATTTCACAAGGCTCGAGCGAAAAGAGACGGGAGGTGAAATCCCGTCTCTGCTCGAGTCAAACATCTACCGGCCAAACATCACAAAAAGCTACTGACCGCCTGTACCACCCGTCATTCCTTCACCGCCGGTCACGTCGGTTCCGCCCGTCGCTGCGCCGCCCGTTGGTGTGCCCCCCGTAGCGTCTCCGCCCGTCATGACACCACCCGTAACGTCTCCGCCGGTTACAGCCACGTCACCCGCGCCGTCTGTTTCTGCGCCGTCTGTTTCTGCGCCACCTGTTTCTGCCCCGCCGCCCGTCGCGCCCACGCCGAGATTTTCGGGAAAGGTCTGAACGTTATAGGTTTCGCGGAGCGCGGCGATGCTGTCGCTCAAGCCCTGCTCTTGAAGCTGCTGACGAACGCCCTCTTGCACCTCGTCAAGCGGTTGGACGCCCGCCTCGCGGCGCTCGTACACCTTGATGAGGTGATAACCGAACTGCGTCTGGACGGGGCCTACAACCTCATCGACGGTAGCCCCAAAGGCGGCCTCGGCAAAAGGCGCGACCATGCGGTCTTGCGTAAAGCAGCCCAAGTCGCCGCCCTGCGCGCCGCTGCCGGGGTCGGTGCTGCGTTCCTGGGCGAGCGTGGCGAAGTCGGCCCCGCCCTCAAGTTCTTGAGAGATGCTCTGCGCCTCCTCTTCGGTCGCCACCAAAATGTGGCGCGCGCAGACCTGCTCGGGGCTCTCGAACTGGGCCTGATTTTCATTGTAGTAGGCTTCAACGTCCGCGTCGCTGACCTCAACCTCCTCGCGGAGCGCGTCAACGACCGCCTGGATGGTGTCGGTCTCGCGGATAATCTGCCTTAACTGCGCCTCGTCGGCGAAGCCTGCGCTCTGGAGCGCCTCGTTAAACGCCTCGTCCGAATCGAAGTTCTGCCGGGCCTCGGCGACGCGCGCGTCCACGTCTTCGTCGGGCACAGTAACGCCGCGCGCTTGCGCCTCCCCAAGCAGCGCGAGCTCGGTGGCGCGCTGGTCTAAAAATACGGGCTTAAAGCCCTCGAACTGGGCGCGGGTGGCGGCGTCTAGCCCCACGCCCTGCTGCGCGGCCACGTTGCGCAGGGCAATCTCAAAACGTTGGTTAAAGTTGCTTAGCGTCTCGGTCGTGTCGCCCACCTGAATCACGACGGGGTCGAGCGAGGCCGGAGTATCCTGGGCCGTCCCCAACCCTAATAGCGTCAAAAGCACGAGCGCGAGGCTCGTCACCGTCAAACGTTTCATCACAAAATCCCTTCTCTTTCTCGAGCGCCCGACGCGTGTGAATTTCACCACGCCGCGCTTTCAGAGCTGACGTTATCACGCGGGAGGTGAGAAGGGGTGTGGGGCGGGATGAACAAAGATGAAGAGTTTCGCGCTAAGGCTTATTTGGAAAAATAGGTGAGGACGCGTGTACCCTCTTTACCAGTGGCAAGCAATGGCAAGCAAAAGCAAAAAGGCCGCCTTCACGCGGCGGCCTCGGGTTGGGCGGTCTCGAGCGCCTCTAACTTCTGATAAAGCTCGAGCTGCTCCTGACTGACTTTGGGAGGAACCGTCACGCGAACCTCGGCCAACTCGTCGCCGCGCGCGCCGTCGCGCCTGAGCCAACCTTGACCGCGCAGTCTCAGCACGCGCCCGCTCTGGCTGTTTTCAGGAAGCGTCATCTCCACGTCGCCGTCCAGGGTCGGCACCCGCACGGAGCCGCCCAACACGGCGCGGTAGTCGGGCACGTCCACGGTGACGCGGACGTTGTCGCCGTCAAGTTCAAAACGCGGGTGCTTCTCTAACTTGATGGTGAGGTAGAGGTCGCCGCCGCCCGGAGCCTGACCGCGCAGCCGGAGCTTTGAGCCGTCTCTGGCACCCTTGGGTAGGGTGACTTCAATGCGCCGTCCGTCCACTTCAATGGTGGTGCTCGAGCCCCGGTAGGCTTCACCGAGGCCCACCGTCACCGTGCCCTCGACGTCTTGCTGGAGGGGCTGACGCTGCGCGAAGCCGCCAAACGGGTCCGCGCCGCCCGTAAAGATGGTGCGCCCTCGCCCGCCCTCGCCAAAGCGAACGCCGCCCCCGCCGAAAAGCGTCTGGAAAAAGTCGCTAAAGTCGCCTAAGTTTTCAGGACTAACCCCGCCCGCGCCGCCGAAACCGCCTCCTGCGCCGGGCGCAAACGGCGGACGTCCGTCCGTCGAGCCGTACTGGTCGTAAAACTTCCGCTTCTCTTCGTCCGAAAGAACCGTGTAAGCCTCGTTAACTTCCTTGAAGCGCTCCTCGGCCCCTGCGTCATCAGGGTTGCGGTCGGGGTGGTGCTTGGCGGCCAGCTTACGAAAGGCCGAACGGATCTCTTTTTGGGTGGCCGTTTTGGGCACGCCGAGCGTGGTGTAGTAGTCTTTGTAAGCCGCCACCGCGCCTCCTTACTGGTACACGACGACGCGCGCAGGCCGCACCAACCGGTCGTTTTTGACAAACCCCACCTGAAACACCTCGGCAATGGTGCCCTTTTGGCTCTCGTCAGCAGCGGGGAGGCTCGAGAGCGCCTCGTGCAAGTCGGGGTCGAACGCGTCGTCCTTCGCGCCCACTTCTTTTATCCCTAAGGCCGCCAGGTTGCGCTTGAGCCCGCTTCGCACCGCTTCGACGCCGGGGATGATTTTGCCGGGGTCGTCGCCCACCACGTCCAACGCGCGACCCAAGTCGTCGTAAACAGTCAAAACGGTCAAAACCGCGCTGTCCTGCCCCGACTCGCGTGCGCGCTCGAGGTCTTGCGCGCTGCGGCGGCGGTAGTTTTCTAAGTCCGCCCGAGCCCGCAAGTAACGGTTTTTCATCTCGTCGCTCTGCGTCTTGGCCTCGTCTAAACGCGTCTGCATGGTCGAGAGTTCGCTGCGGAGAATCTCGACGTCACCGTCTTGAACGTCCCCGGACGGCGCGGCGGGGGTTTCCCCCTCGCTACGCGCCGTTTGCTGCACCTTGTCCATGTCTGCTGGGTCCATGTTTGCTGAGTCCATGTCGGTTGGGTCCGTATCCGCTGGATTTTGGTTTAGGTCGTCAATCTTCATCACTTACCCCGCGGGTTTGAAGTCGGCGTCGATCACGTCGTCGTCTTCGGTGGGAGGCTGTTGCTGCCCGGTTTCTGTGTCGTCACCCGCTTGCGAGGCGCTCTGCAACGCCTGCATCCGTTCGGTGAGGGTGCGCTGGAGTTCCTCGAGCCGCTCCTTGGGCGCGTTGCTGTTGATCGCGCTTTCCGCGTCGTCGGCGGCCTGGATGACAGGCTGCTTGACGTCGTCGGGGGCGCTGCTCGAGTCCTCGACCAGTTTCCGCGCCCCCGCGCGGAGGCTGTCGAGCGTGTTCTTGGCCTCGGCGTACTCGCGCGCCTGGCGGTCCTCCTCGGAGTGCGCGGCGGCGTCTTGCACCATGCGCTCGACTTCGTCTTCGGAGAGCGTCGTGGTGTTCTGGATGGTGATGGACGCTTCCTTGCCCGTCGACTTTTCCTTGGCGGTTACGTGCAAGATGCCGTTGGCGTCGATGTCGTAAGTGATTTCGACCTGCGGCATTCCCGCGGGCATCGCCGGAAAGCCTTCCAGCTTAAAGCGGCCCAGCGACTTGTTCGCTCCCGCCATCGCGCGCTCGCCCTGGAGCACGTGGACCTCGACGCCCGTCTGGTTGTTTTCAGCCGTCGTGAATGTTTCGGCCTTGCGAACAGGCACGGTGGTGTTGCGGTCGATGAGCTTGGTGAACACGCCGCCCTTCGTCTCGACACCCAGCGAGAGCGGGGTCACGTCGAGGAGCACGATGTCTTCCACGTCGCCCGTCAGCACGCCCGCCTGGATGGCCGCGCCCAGCGCCACGACCTCGTCCGGGTTGACCGACTGGTTGGGCTCTTTGCCGAGCATGTCCTTGACGATTTTCTTGACCGCCGGGACGCGGGTCGAGCCGCCCACCAAGAGCACCTCGTTGATGTCGTTCTTCGACAGCTTCGCGTCTTTCAAGGCTGCCTCGACGGGGCCGCGGATACGGTTGAGGAGCGGGCTGATGAGTTCTTCTAACTTGCTCCGGGTGAGCTTTTTCTCCAAGTACAAGGGCGCGTTCGAGCCGGGGTCCATCGCAATGAAAGGCAAGCTGATGGTCGTCTCGGGGAGGCCGGAGAGTTCGATTTTGGCCTTTTCCGCGGCTTCCAAGAGGCGCTGCAACGCCTGTTTGTCTTTGCGCAGATCGACGTTGTATTCCTTTTTGAAGTCGTCGGCGAGCCAGGTGACAATCGCGTAGTCAAAGTCCGAGCCGCCCAGGTGCGTGTCACCCGAGGTCGAGCGCACTTCGAACACGCCGTCGCCCACTTCCAAGACCGACACGTCGAAGGTGCCGCCGCCTAAGTCAAAAACCAAAACCGTCTCGTTGCCTTTTTTGTCGAGCCCGTACGCGAGCGCCGCCGCGGTGGGTTCGTTGACGATGCGCAGCACGTCCAAACCTGCGACCTTACCCGCGTTCTGGGTCGCCTCGCGCTGCGAGTTGTTAAAGTACGCGGGCACGGTGACGACCGCCTTGGTGATTTTCTCGCCCAGCGTCGCGGACGCGTCGTCCACAAGCTTGCGCAAGACCATCGCCGAGACCTCTTCGGGGGTGTACTTCTTGCTGCCCACCACAAAACGCACGCCGCCGTCGTCGCCGCGCACGACTTCGTAGGGCGAACGCTCGGCCTCTTCTTTGACCTCGTCCCAGGTGCGGCCAATGTAGCGCTTGACCTCAAAAAGCGTACCCGCGGGGTTCAAGACCGCCTGCCGCTTGGCGACCTGCCCGACCAAACGCTGATCGTCTTTGAACGCGACCACCGACGGCGTGGTGCGGTTGCCCTCGCTGTTGACGAGCACGGTGGGCTCGCCGCCCTCCATCACCGCGATCACGCTGTTCGTGGTGCCTAAGTCGATACCGACTGCTTTTGCCATGATGTCTCCTTAAATGGTTAATGGGTTTGCGTCGCTCTTGCGGTGGGTTTCGGCTGTAATATTGTAAAAATTCATGCGCCCCCACGCAAGACACTTGCACTAGGAGAGAGTATAACAACGCGGTGTGGTAATGTCAAGAGATATGAGTGAGGTTGTATCAAATTTGTTTTGGCGTGCCTGAAGCTCTTTCACGCCTTAAAGTAGGAAGAGGAGGAATCCGTGACGTACCTTGTGATTATTAAAGACGGCACCGACCCCGACGCACCCGCCCGCCGCCAGCGGGTGCGTGACGCGCATTTAGAGGCCATTAAGCCCGCCGTCGAAGCTGGGATGGTGCAGTCGGGCGGCGCGTTATTAGACGACGAGGGGACAATGATAGGCTCTGCGCTTATCGTTGAGGTAGACTCGAGAGCAGCCCTCGAGACTTTTCTACAAAACGATATCTACACGCTCGAGGGGGTGTGGCAAAGTTTTGACATTTACCCGTTCAAGCGAGCAGTTTGATTTTGCTGCTTCCTAAGCGTAAAAAAGATAAAGACCAGCCTAAAGATAAAAAAGAGCACAACTATTTCATAAGCTTAGCTACCCAAATACCTCACCCGCTCCAACAGGTCCGCCCGCGGCCCGCCTATAGCGGCGAGCCAGCCCACAAGGTTCGGTTGCGGACCAAAGAGGACGATGACCTTACCATTTTGAGGAACGGGTTTGAGGCCTCTATCGACCACCCAACCAAGCGCGCCCATAGCTTGCAACGCGGCTGAGGGTATTTCCAAGTGGGTGACGCCGCGCCCTCTTAACTCCCGCGCCGCGTCCTGGCACGCGGGGTAGCTCTCGAGCCCCCCCCTCGGCACCTCCTCCGGCAAGTCTGGGGTCACGGCGGCTTCCTCCCCCAAATCTGCCACCCAAAGGGCGCGCCGAACCGTCTCCAAGTCGGCAGGGTCGGTAATCTCTTCGTGACGCAAAAACTCCGCCCAGGCACCGTCCGGGCTGCTGGCAAAGTAATGCGCGGGTCCCTCGCCCCATGCGTGCCAGCGTGCGGCAGGCTGATCAACAGCCTCCCACAGAAACGGGTAACGCGCGTCCGCGTGCCGGTAGCCGATCACGTCGCGCCCTGAGCGGTCAGCGCGCGCGCAAGCTCGCGGACCTTTGCGACCTCGGGCTGCTCCGGTGTCCAGCCGCCCTCGATGCTAACGAGAACATCCTCAGGTGAATGTCCCCCCAAAGCGGTGCGTGGCCGCGCGAACCAGCGGCGCACGCCAAAGGCGTTATAAGACCCCAGCAAATCGCCGACGACGAGCATGAGCCAGTGGAGCCGGGTGGCGACGCCCTGAGGTGTGGCGCGTTCGCCTGAGGCGTAGCGGTTGACGCTCGCAGGAGAAATATCCAGCAGCCGGGCGAGCCCGTCGTTGTCGAAGTAACGTTTGGCGGAGGTCCACTCATATTCCGGTATGGGCGAGTCGTCCAGAACGTCCCTAAGGTTTCCAAACCAGCCCCGGAGCCAAGACGTATCGGACCAAGACGTATCGGACTCTCGGTCTGCATCTTGCGCTGCTCTATATTGGGCCACGGCGGCTCGAGCCACCCCCGCTTGTGAAAGGCTCTCGAGCAGCCTGTCAAAGCAGGCGGCGCCGAGAGTGGAGTCTCTGCACGCTTCCGAAGAAAATAGACCCATCGCTTCCGCTCGGCTAAACACAGCCACTGCCTCTCCGGCTACTGCCCGGTTAGCAAACGGAGTGCGATTGGCATTTACAAGTATGCTATTCATAAACCAACTATAATCCAATAATCATCTGTTATCAAGGATGCTAGAGGTTCAACGACAGAGCGTAGCTTTCGTCAAAAGGGGAACCCCCTCAGGGAAAATTGCCCGAGTAACGTTTTAATTGGGTGGAGGGGATGCGTCAGAAGCGTGACGGAGTTGCTGCAAAAGGTGGCGGCGACTGAGCTTAGTTGGGCGACTCACAAGCTTAGACAACCTACTTCTGCTCGAGCGTAGACAACACCAACTTCCCAATCTCTTCCGGCAAACGTGCTTTCTGCCAGCTACGCTCCTGCTCAACGGCTGTTCCAGCTTGGTTTTTCGTCGCTGCCTTAACGGCTTTTACCGCATAGATAGCCGCCTCTAACGCGTGGTCGGCCATGTGAGCCGTCGCTACCGCGTGAGCTGCTGCGCGCGCAACATAACGCGCCTCAGTCTCAGCCGCTTCTCGTGCGGCGGCGTGTGCCTCAGTGGCTGCGGCACGCGCTTCACCAACGGTGAGGTTTCCATAAGACCAGGCTCTTACCGCCTCGACGGCCTGCCGAGGTCGCTCATCTTGTGGATACGAACGGCTAAACAGGGGGAGCACGTGCTCTGCACACGCTGCCGCCCACCTAGCGAGCAGACGATGCTCTTGAAGACCCAGCGGACCGCCGCGATGAACTGCTCTGAAACGCTCGTCTCTCATCTGCTTACTCCCACTCAATCGTCCCCGGCGGCTTGCTGGTAATGTCGTACACCACCCGGTTCACGCGCGCCACGCTGTTGACGATGCGGTTGGAGACGGTGGCTAAAAAGTCGTGCGGCAAACGGGTCCAGTCGGCGGTCATGCCGTCCACGCTCGAGACCGCCCGCAGCGCCACAGTATTTTCATAGGTGCGCCCGTCGCCCATCACCCCGACCGAGCGTAGCGGGGTGAGAACCGCCAAGGCCTGCCAGGTTTCGTCGTATAGTCCAAACTCGCGCAGCGCGCTGATAAAAATGTCGTCCACCTGGCGCAGCGTCTCCAAGCGCTCCTGCGTCACCTCGCCGAGGCAGCGGATCGCCAGGCCGGGGCCGGGGAAGGGGTGGCGGTCGCGCAGGTGCGGGGGTAGCCCTAGCGTGTGCGCAATCTCGCGGACCTCGTCTTTGAAAAGGGTGCGGAAGGGCTCGAGCAGCGTAAAGTCCAGCTTTTCGGGCAGCCCGCCGACGTTGTGGTGCGACTTGATGTTGGCCGCGCCGTGCCCACCCGCCGACTCGATCACGTCGGGGTAGAGCGTGCCCTGGGCCAGGAATTTAATCTTGCCGCGTTGCGCTTGCGCCGCCGCTTCGGTGGTGAAGACTTCGATGAACTCGCGGCCAATGATTTTGCGCTTTTCTTCCGGGTCGGTTACACACACCAGCGCCCCCAAAAAACGCTCCGACGCGTTGATAACCGTGAGGTTGACGCCTAAGTCACGCAGCGCTCTCTCTACCTCTTCGGCCTCACCCAACCGTAAGAGGCCGTGGTCGACGAATACGGCGGAAAGCTGGTCACCCAGCGCGTGGTGCAAGAGGAGGCCCAGGGTGCTCGAGTCCACCCCGCCCGAAATACCCAACAGCACGCGCTCCGCCCCAACCTCGCGGCGCACCTCCTCGGTGAGGGCGTCGACGATACTTTGCGGCGTCCAGTCGCGCGTAATCCCGGTTCGCCCGATGAACGTCTCGATGAGCCGGTCACCCTTGGGCGTGTGGCGCACCTCGGGGTGAAACTGCAAACAGAAGATGCCCCGCTCCGCGTCCTCCATCGCGGCGACCGGCGTGTCGTCGGTGGCGGCGACGACCGCAAAGCCCGGCGGGAGCGTCTCGACCGCGTCGCCGTGGCTCATCCAGGCGACAAACTCGCCCTCGACGCCCCCAAACAATGCGCCGCCGTAGTCCTTTAGGACCGCCTTGCCATACTCCCGCACCGGCGAGCGCGTCACCTCACCCCCAGAGGCGAGCGCCACGAGCTGCATCCCGTAGCAAATCGCCAAGAGCGGGAGCTTGGACTCCAACAATCCCTCCGGCAGGCCGAGCGCCCCCGCGTCGTAAACGCTCGCCGGTCCTCCCGACAGAATCACCCCCCTGGGACGCTCCGCCTCAATCTCCGCCAACGTCGCGCTCCCCGGCAAAATTACCGAATAGACGCCGAACTCGCGTAGCCGCCGCGTGATGAGGCGGGTGTACTGCGAGCCGTAATCGAGGACGGCGATGCTGGACAAACCGGATGGAGCGTTGGGCGCGGCGGTGCCGGGAGTGATGCTTGACATAACCTTTTACACCCTCACTTTGGAACTTGCTCTAGTCACACGTAGACCTGAAGCTTCACTCGAGTCCGCCCCACAACATCTCACCACTATTTACTACCCACTCACCCCTGCCTTTCACTGCGTCGGCACCTCCGGAAATACAAGCGTCACCGAATCCTCCTCGGGCACGCGGACGCTCACGGGGGCGGACAAGCGGTCTTGGTACCGTGCCTGCAAGCGCCACACCCCGGCGGCGTCGAGCGAGGCGCGGCCCGGCACGTAGGCGATTTCGTCGCCCGTATTAAGCGAAGACCCGTCGGGGCTTACGATAGCCAGGAGCACCGCGTTGGCGATGGTGCGCGGTTCGACGGACACCCTCAGCGCGTAGGTAGGCGCCGCCGCGCTGCGGGGTCCGGTAACGCCCGTGTCGCGCCCCAAAAAGGCGAGCACCGCGAGGAGCGCCGCGCCGACGAGGAGCGCCACGAGCAAAATGAGACGCCTGCCGCCCCGCCGCTCGTCCTCCAAAACGATATCGGGAGGCGGTTCGAAGGGCGCGGGAGGATTTGCGCCCTCCTCGGAGCCCGCGCGGTAGACGCCGCCTGGGGGTAAATCTCTAACGAAGACCTCCTCACCCTTGCTGGCTCGAGCGGGTTTTTCGCCCTTCTCGCTCACAGTCTCGCCCATCCCTTTATCCACCCTTGTGTAGACTGCCGGAGAGCCGGGTTGCGTCGAGGGTGTGCCCGAGCCGGTCTGAATCAAGATGGGCTCGGTGTCTTCCGGGTCTTGTGCGCCGCTCTCTGGAGGGGACGGGGGAGACGCGGGCAACGCGTCCCCGCCCGCGTAGGCGGCGACGCTCGCCGCGGACGCGCGCGCCAAACTCTCGACCTGGAGCTCGAGCCCCCGGTGAATCGCCTCGGCGCTGGGCCGGTCTTCTGGACTCTCGGACAAACAGTGGGCAAAAAGCTGCTCGAGCCGCTCCGGTATCCCGCTCCCCAACGCGTCCCGCAGCGCCCCCGCCCAGGCGTACACGTCGCCCGCGGGCGACGGCGGCCCGTCACCGAGTTCGGGCGCGCGATATGGTTCGCTCGGCGCGTCCCAGACGACGCCGTAGCCCTCAAGCAGCAAGTCCCCTCCCGCGACCAAAAAGCGCTCGGGCCGGATGTCGCCGTGGACCACCCCGGCCTCCGCCGCGTCTAAAAGCGCGCGCGCGCTCCCCAGGGCGAGCGGCATGAGCGTGTCGACGGGCAGCGGCCCCTTGAGCGGCGCGTACTCGCGCGAATAGGCGACCACCAAACGCCCCTCGCCATCGTAAGCACTCGCCAGAACGCCCGGAACGTTTTCCGAATCGAGGTCGCCCACCGCCAGCGTCGGGCGGGCCGGAAAGCGGTAGATGAGCACGGGCAGCCCCGTGAGCGGGTCGACGCCCTCAAAGGTTTTGACCGAGCCGGAGGTGGCGAAGGGCTTTTTGGCCTGATACCGCAGGCTATGATCCATCGCGCGTCCAGGTGTGAACTCGAGACGCCGGTATGAGCATCGCAAAGGCTGACGTTGACTTGTCCACAACCACGAAGAGCATCACAGAGACCACCAGAGAGACCGCCACAAAGAAGAGTATAGCCCAAGTGACTCCTTGTGATATCCCTCGAGACCTGCCGACCCCTCACCCAGCCCCGACATACGTCCCGGTAGCGCCGTGTTATTTTGTCCCTATGACGACTCCGAGCCAAAAAACCGTCTTGGACGCGCTAAAGACGGTGAACGACCCCGAGCTTCACAAAGATCTGGTGAGCCTCGGGATGGTCAAAGACATCGCGCTCGACGGGGGCCGGGTCGCGCTTAAAATCGACCTCACCACCCCCGCGTGCCCCCTAAAAGGAAAAATTGAGGCCGACGTGAGGGCGGCGGTGGGCCGGGTGCCCGGCGTCGAAAGTATAGACGTCACCTTTGGCTCGCAGGTCAGGGGCGCGCCGCAAGAGGGGCTGCCGGGCGTGAAAAACATCGTCGCGGTGGGCTCGGGCAAGGGCGGGGTGGGCAAGTCCACGGTGGCGGCCAACTTAGCGGCGAGTCTGGCGCTCGAGGGCGTCAACGTCGCCCTCCTAGACGCCGACATCTACGGCCCCTCGCAGGCCAAAATGTTCTCGGTCGAGGGCAAACGTCTCATGGCCGACGACGAAAAAAACATCATCCCTTTGCGCAACCACGGCGTCAAGGTGATTTCAATCGCCAACTTAGTCGAAGACGGTCAGGCCCTGACCTGGCGCGGCCCGATTCTGCACGGCACGCTGACGCAGCTTCTCAAGCAAACGGTCTGGGGCGAGCTTGATTACCTGATTGTGGACCTGCCCCCCGGCACGGGCGACGTACAACTCTCCTTGTCCCAACTCGTGCCCCTTACGGGCGCGGTGCTGGTGACGACGCCGCAGGACGTGGCGCTCTTAGACGTGCGGCGCGCCTACACGATGATGCGCAAAACGCATGTGCCCGTCCTGGGCGTCATTGAAAACATGTCCTACTACGCACTCCCCGACGGCTCGCGCGACTATATTTTTGGTAGGGGCGGCGCGGCGGCCTTTGCAGAAAAAGAAAGACTACCGCTTCTAGGTGAAATCCCCATCACGCGGCGCGTGCGCGAGAGCGGCGACCGGGGCGCGCCCCTCGTCGTGGCCGAACCGGACGCGCCGGAGGCGCAGGCGCTGCGGAAGGCGGCGCGGGTGCTGGCGGGGCAGATCAGTATTCAGAACTTGATGACGCTGCCTGTCGTTTGAGCGGGTCGTCTGAACCAGGTTTCCGGCGCGTTTTTGCTCCTTTAGAGAAGGTCATTATGGAAATTATCGCTGGCGTTATCGAACTAAAACCCGATTCGCTTCACAAGGTTGAGGCGTGGGCGCAAACCATCAACGAACGTATCGATGAGGCGCTTTCGACCTTGCGAGATGAGGGCGTTCAGCTCGAGTCCTGGTTCCACCTTTCTCTTAACGGCAAAGACTACCTGCTCTCGTACATGCGCGCCGACTCGCTCGCGCGGGCGCACAAAGCCGTCGAGACCTCCCCTCACGCCATCGACGTTTACCATAAGCAGTTCAAAAAGGACACCTGGGTGGGCGGCACGCGGGCGCGGCTCCTTATCGACCTCGTTAATGATGCGAAATGACCCGTGACCGCCAACGGATGCGGGTTCATCCCTCGAACCTCGTGAGACTTTGCACATCCAGACTCGAGAGAAGACGGTAAAAGTAGCTGGAGGCTTCACGTGAACGCTGACGCGCACCCCAAACGCAAAGACGACATCCTCAAGCAAGACGCCGATGAGACGGTGGTGCTCCTTAACTTAAAAGACGGGCAGTATTACGCGCTTAACGAGGTGGGGGGGCGGGTGTGGGAGCTGTGCGACGGCTCGAGAACCTTGAACGACATCGTCACCGTGCTTTGCAGTGAATACGACGCGCCGCGCGAAACGCTCGAGGCGGACGTGACCGAGATTCTCGAGGAGCTTTCGGGTGCGGACCTCCTGGTCGATGCGGCGCTTTAGGGAACTCGAGAAGCTGCGCACGCCGGGCGACGCGTTCTTGCTGCTGCGTATCTATCTTTTCGCCGCCGCCGTGCCCTTACTCAGCCGGGTGCCCCTGCCGACGCTCCTCCCTAAGCTTGACACGCGAATAAACGCGCCCCACCGTCCGGAACGGGCGCAAAAAGTCGTGAGTTACGCGGAGGCGGTGCTTGGGCGGGCACCCCTGGCCCGCCGCGACTGTTTGGCGAGGGGGCTCACGCTCTTCTATTTTCTCAGGCGCGCGGGGGTGGACGTGGCGCTCTGCTTTGGGACGGGCAGCCCCGAGGGTGCATTTGCTGGACACTGCTGGCTTGCTAGGGACGGCGAGCCGTATCTCGAGAAAACCTCCAGTTTTACCTTCGAGGAAATCTACCGCTTTCCTGCTCGAGCCTAAAACAGCCTCAGCGGTAAATAAATACGGGAGACCAGCAAAACCAGTCTCCCGTTCGGTTATTGTCTTCTAAATTAGAAGGAAAACTTCGTCAGCTTTCTCAACAAACCCAGCTTTTTGAGTTGCGGCTTACGGTAGACCTTTTTCATTCATACCCTCCAGGCAAGAACTTGGTAAGACTGGCTTTACGAACGTCCCCAGAATACCTTGATGACGGCTTAGAGGCCGAGCGCCGAGAAGTCGCCAGCGACGCCGTTGGGGAAGAAGCCGCCCGAGCTGGCACCCGCCGAGAGGTAAACGATGTTGAGCACCTGGCGCGGCGTGCGGGCAAAGACGAGGGCGTTGCCGTCGGTCGGGGTCACGTTGGCAATCGTGCCGAAGGGATTCTCGTGGACCGGGGGCTGGTCGTCGTCGTCGGGACCGGCGAGCTCGTCGCGGGCGTCCGAGATGGCGTCGGCGACGGTGCGCGCGAAGTCGCCTGTGGGGCCGTCTAAGTTAAAGAGCACGTTGCGAACGTCGCCTGCGTGGTACGCCTCGACCGCGAGGATGCTCGCCGCCGCGCCTAAGTACGCCTTGTTGGAGATAAGCGGGGCCGCGCCGTTGTAGGCGGTCACGCCCACGTCTTCAAAGACAAAGGCACCGAGGATGAAGTTGATGTCGCTCGAGAACGGGTCGAAGGCGGATAGACCTCCAGCCGCGCCCACCGCGTTAAAGGCGTCGGTGAAGTTGATGGCGGGGCGAGGGGCCAGCGCGCTCGGGTCAATCGAGTTGATGACGCCCTGCAAGAACTTGACGTGCGCCTCCTCGTCGAGCGCGATTTCGGTGGCGTTCTGGAGGTTTCTTTGGCTCCTGAAGTCGAGCTTCCTGCCGCCCGTGACCGGACCGGCTGCCGCGCCGCCCACGTCCACGCCGCGCTCCTCTAGGCCCTCCCCGAACACGCCGCGAAGGTAGTATTCGGCCTCTAAATACTCTAGGTTGAGCGCGAAGTTGAGGATGGCTAAATCAACTTCTACGGGGTCCACTTCCGGCGGCTGCGCGAGAAGCTGCGGCCCGCAGGCGGTCAGCGCCGCGCCCGCGCCCATCATGCCGAGATTGCTTAACAGCCTCCGGCGGTTGACTCTGGTACTCATAAGCTTTTGCAGGTCCATAGTTTCCTTTCTCTCTAAACTTTCTTTAAGTTTCCGACTGACGATCGACTTCCCAAAACGTCTGATGCACTCCCCAAACCTGTAACCGCGTCTCACCTCCTTGGCGGATGGACCCCCTCGCTAACGCGCACGTCGCGCCACTTGACGCTCTCTGTGACGCTGCGGCTGACGGCGTGCGCAGTAGCCACATACAGAGCCGCGCGGCACTATCCTCTTTGTATGGCGCTGGCTGGTTCGGCATAAGGCCCTTGTGAAAGCCTTACACGCGCGGTTCAACTTTGGATGTTGCTGTCTATGAAATTTCGTACTTTTGAGGGTGTGACTTTTCTCAAACGTAATTTTTAAGGCCCCGCCTCGCGCGCCTTTTAGGAAACGGCGCAACCATCTCAACAAGGACATGATGTAAAAACTCGGTGTGTAAAAACTCGGTGTGGGAGGGCTCGAGCCCAAGCGCGCCTCAAAATATCTCACAGAAGAGGGCTTACAACCGCACCGGCAGCCAGCGGGTGTAGTAGTAGAGATAAAGCAAGCCCTTGTCGCGCGGGCGGTCGTGCAGCCGGAGGTAAAACGCGTACTTCTCGCCTTCCGGCGTCGGCTCGGGCGGCGCGAAGAGGCCGCGAAGAATACCGGGGACGAGGTCGCGCACGGGGTCGGCTTGCGCCCGCGCCGTCACGTCCGGCGGGAGCGCCGCGCCGAGCACGCCTTGCGCGAGCAGGAGGCCCAAAAAGAGCATCCGGCGGCTCCTCGTCTTTTCGGCCTCTTCCAAAACCCGGCCCCAATCAAATTCGGTTTGGCGCACGAGTTCGGCCACATCCGCCATCCAGGACAAGCGCCGCCACAGGTGCCTCGAGCCGTGAACGCAAAGGATGAGGAGCAGGTCTTCGGGCGGTATGGCGTTCACCTCGCGGCCTCCTAACTCCACCCTCTGAAGACGACGCCACAAATCTTCTATGTCAAAGCGAAACCCGAGATGCCGCCCCTCGACGTGCCAGTGGGGCTCGAGCAACACTTGCCCGTCCCCCTTTTCCAACTTGAGGTGGTAGCCGCGCAAGAAGACGCGCGCACGTTTGAGAAGCGCGTTACCGTGCGTTTCTCTCGAGCGGTAGCCCCTGCCATACAAAAACGCCTCCGCTTTCTCCAGATGCTCCTTTTGAACGAGCAGGTCCAAATCGCCGAACTGGCGCAGCGACAGGTCGCCGTAGGCCGTCACGGCCAGCGCGGGACCCTTGAACGGCAGAGAGGGGACGCCGAGGGTCTCGAGCCCGCCCACAAGCGCCAACAGTTCGCGCGTCAAGACCATGTTGCGTAGCGCGTTGCCGTGGAAGTAGGCGCGGAGTTCGTCTGCAAAGGGTTTGGGCAGGAGGTCCTTATAGGCGGGCAGGAGGGTTTTGTGAAGAAGCGGCACGACGGAGTGCTGAAAGGCCATGCGGAGCAGGTAGTCCCAATCTAAGTCTTCATGCAAGAGCGCGTTCACATGCGCGGCGCTCGCCTCGTCCAAACGGGTACGCGCACCGAGGATGAGCAGCGTTTCTTCGGGACGGAAGGTGGCGTTGCGAATAAACGCGGGAGTGTCAAGGATGGGTGTCTGCATCACAACCTGCTTCACGTTATAAGTTGCTCGAGCAGCGTGGGCAGCCGTTCAAAATCGCGCCCGGTCTCTAAACGGTAAGCGGGGCACGCCGCGACGAGCGCCCCTAACGCGTCCACGTGGGCCTGCGACGCCTTCGCTTCGGTGAGCAAGACGTTGGGGAGGAGCTCGAGCAGCGCCTCGTCTCGCGTTACAGGGTGCAGCGTGCTCTTCTCGGTGTGGGCAATACGCGGAAAAACGAGCGCCGCCGGTTCGCTCTCCAGGATGACGCCCGCCCCTAACGTTCCCGCGGAAAGTTGATATTTCTCCCCGCCGGAAAGTTTGCGTTGGGGTGAAAGCTCGAGCAGGTGCGCCGTTCTCTCGGTGAAATCAATCTCGTCGGGAAAAGCGAGCACACGCGAGCCTCCTTTCAAAAACACCATGTCGTCGCTCATCAACCCCCACCCGGCGCGGAGCAGCGCGAGTGTAAGAGTGGATTTGCCGGAGCCGCTCGAGCCCGGCAAGAGCAGCGCCCGTTTTCCTTTACAGAGTCCGGCGGCGTGCAGGTTGTAGAGCCCGCGGCGTTTGAGCGTTTCGATAAAGGGCAGCGTGAACATGGGGCGCGACAGAAGCCAGAGGTTGTCCCGCTGTGAGGGCAGGTAAGAAACCTCTGTGTGACCGCCCAAGGATTTGCATAGGACCCGCACCCGTCCGCACACATCGATGTAAAGCGCACCACCCTCAGCACCCTCAAAATAGAGCACGTCACCTTCCGGCGCGTCGTAAACGGGCCGAGAGGGGCCGGAAGGCTTCTGCACCCGGTGATGCTCCGTGACGCAAGTAAAGGCGAAGGTGAGAGTGGGTGTTTTGGGAGGGGTGGCGAAGGGCTCGAGCCGCGCCCGCAACGCCCCTAACAGGCCTTCGTCGTTGGCGCAAACACTTATAGTTACGCCGTGGAAGCTGTAGTGGTGGGTAGAGGATGGGGTCAAGGGCGTGAAAATCTTTACTAGCGGTTCAAACTTCTTTTGGCGCTCGGGAGACCGGCAACTTTTTCGTCTGGTGCAGCGTCTGATTCATTAGACGTTAGCACGGGTTGGGGGGGTGGGGCTCGAGGCGGTCACATCCCCTTGTTTTCATCATCTCGTAGGGTCACTCGACCCTGTTGAGGACGAATTTTCACAGTCGCATCATTCGCGTCACCCTTGGCGTATCCGGCCAAACGTTGTAAGTTAAACTTTGGATTGGGAGCCGAGACGGCCCCGCCTCACTATCTTTTATGCGACCCTCTCCACTTTTCAACACCATCGTTATCGCGGGCGTCGGGCTAATTGGCGGCTCCGTTGGGCTGGGCGTGCGGCAGCGTTTTTTAGCCGACCGAGTTGTCGGGTTTGATTTAGACCCGGTGGCCTTGGAGGCCGCCGTCGGCATGGGCGTCATTGACGAGGCGCAGCTCCGGCCCGGTCCGTGGTTGGAAAGCGCAGACCTCGTCGTGCTCGCCTCGCCCGCGCAAACGCTCGTGGCCTCCGCTGAAAGCTTGAAACCTTTTCTGAACGAGCAAACCATCATCACCGACGTGGGCGGCGTGAAAGAGAGCGTCGTAAAGTCGCTCGTCGGCCTCCGCTTCGTCGGGGGTCACCCGATGGCGGGCAGCGAGCGCGTGGGGGTGCAGAACGCCGACGCGGCGCTTCTAGAAAACGCCGTGTGGGTCCTCACCCCGGACGAGACGACGGACCCGGAGGCGCTGGAAAAAGTACGCGCCTTTGTCGAGCACTTGGGCGCGCGGCCCATCCAGACGAGCCCCGAGCAGCACGACCGCCTGGTGGCCGCGGTGAGCCACGTGCCCTACCTCACCGCGGTGGCGCTCACGCGGCTCGTGGCGGGGGACCAGGACCGCGACCCGATGATGCTGCTCGCGGCGGGGGGCTTTCGTGACCTTACCCGCGTGGCGTCGGGGAGCCCGCGCATGAGCCGGGACATGGTGGCGGGCAACAAGGCGGCGGTGCGGGAGGCGTTGGCCGGGCTTCGGCATCAGCTTGATGTGTTAGAGGGGGCGTTGGAGGAGCCTGAGAGGCTGCTCGAGCACGCCGAGACCGCCAAACGGAGCCGCGACTCCTTCCCCATCGTCCGGCGCTCGCTGTTGCCCGCCCGCTTCGAGGTCGTGATTGCGGTGCCCGACAGGCCGGGCGAACTCGCCAAAATCACCAGAGCCTTGGGCGAGGCGGGCGTCAACATTAGAGACATCGAGGTCCTGGGCATCCGCGAGGCGGGGGGCGCGGTGCGGCTCGCCTTTAACGACGAGGCGCAGCTCAGAGAGGGCACGCGCGCGCTCACCGAGGCGGGATATGAGGCGCGGGGGCGGGGTTAAGAGCATGACACGGCTTTTTCTGGTCCGGCACGGCGAGAACCGGGCGAACCTCACCAAGGAGTTTTCGCACCGGCTGGTGGACTACTCGCTGACACCCAAGGGGGTGCTGCAAGCGCGGGGGACTGCCACTTATTTCTTGGACAAGGGTGTCCATCACGTGTTTTCCTCCCCTCTCAAACGCGCCCGCGAAACCGCTGAGGCCATCGCTACGGCGACGGGGGCACCGTTGAGCGTGCTCGAGTCCTTCCGCGAGGTGGACGTGGGACGCTTGGAAAGGGAGCTGCCCACGCCGGAAAACTGGCTCCTCCACAACGACATCGTCCGGGGTTGGTGGGAAGGTGAGCATCATTCGCGTTTTCCTGAAGGGGAGAGTTATGAGGGGTTGCTCGAGCGGGTGCGAGAGGGCTACAAGGAAGTATTACGAGACCGGGACGGGCAAACGCTGGTCATCGTCGCCCACGGCGGCAGCCTGACTCTCCCGCTCAAAAGTTTATGCAACGGCGTAGATGTCAACACCCTGCGCAGCGCCGCCCACCACAATTGTGCAGTGAGCGAACTTGACGCCACGCTTCAAAACGGCGAGCCCCACCTCACGCTTGTTCGCTGGGCCGCGTGCGACCACCTCTCCGGCGAGGCGGCGCAGTTCGTCGCGGGCACGCCCGCCCCCGGTGAGCGAATGGGCTGACGTTACAGGAAGAGTCTACGGACCAAACGCCACAGCAGCCACAGCACCAGTAGCCAGACGGCGAAAACCACCCCGGCCCCAAACCAACTCTGTGACTTCTCCGCCCCCGCCGCCTGCTCTCGGCTCTCGGCCATGACAGAAGCCGGGATGAGCCGCAGCGCCAGCGCGATCCCGGCGGGCAACAAGATGAGGTCGTCCAGAAGCCCCAGCACGGGGATAAAGTCGGGAATGAGGTCAATGGGCGAGAGCGCATAGGCGACCACGCCCGCGACCACAAGTCTGGCAACCCAAGGTGTTTGGGGATGACGATAGGCGAAAGAGAGCGCCAGCACCTCCTGTTTTAGCGCCTTGGCGCGGTGCTTGAGAGCAGTGAGCACCCGCCGAGTATAGCTCTTGCCTTTCCCAATCTGGTATGAAAATGTATGGCCCACGCGCCCCTTTTTGACCTGGCCGTAAACCGCGCGCTTGTTTATTCAAGGCGCTTGGGTTTAGAGAGGGAAGGGGTGAGGGTGGGGCTCGAGCCCTGGTACCTAAAAACGCGCTTCGCCTACCGCATCCCGCTGGAGCGGGTGCTCGAGACGCTCCAAAGCTACCCCGGCGGCGAGCATTATTGGACGGGAGGCGAGGACGGGCGTTGGGTGGCGGGGCAAAATCCGCAGCCGTAAAAGACAGTTTTTTGGGTTACGCTTACCGCTTAGGTTTGTGCTCGAGCGGTAGATGCGCGCTCCTCTTGCCGCCCGTCCTTGAAGTTGTAGTCGAACACTTCAGAAGAGGCCGACGGCGCTACGGTAATCACGACGTACTTCGAGACCGGCGTATTGCTCCCCTCGGCCACGCTGCCGATGGGCACGAGCACGTTGGCCTCGGGGAAGTAGGTCGCGGTGCAGCGGCGCGGGATGGCGTAGGGCAGCGCGATAAAACGTTTTGCCACGCGCTCTTCGCCTTCGAAGTGGCTCGTCAAGTCGAGCACGTCGCCGTCTTTGACGCCCATTTCGTTCATGTCTTCCGGGTTCATCAGAACGACGCGGCGCTCGCCCTTGATGCCGCGGTAGCGATCATCTAAGCCGTAGACAACCGTGTTGAACTGGTCGTGCGAGCGGATGGTCATCATCACGAACTGGTCGGGCTCGAGGCTACTCTCCGGAATCTCATGCACGGTAAACTTCGCCTTGCCCGTGTCGGTGGTGAACTCCCCCTCGCGCGGCCCGTTGGGCAAATAGAAGCCCGCGCCGCGGACCCTCGCATTGTAATCGTCAAAACCGGGGATGGTCCTCTCGATAGCGTCGCGGATGCGCCCGTAGTCGGCGACAAGACCGTCCCAATCCACCGCCGAACGCGCGCCCAGGGTCGCCTTGGCAAGTCCCGCGACGATGGCGGGTTCGCTTAAAAGGTGCTCGGACGCGGGCGGCAGGATGCCCTGCGAGTCGTGAACGACGCCCATCGAATTCTCGACCGAGACGAACTGCGGCCCCGCCGCCTGCACATCGACCTCGCTGCGGACTAAGCAGGGGAGAATCAGCGCCTCGTCGCCGTGGACGAGGTGCGCGCGGTTGGGCTTGGTCGAGACGTGGACGGTCAAGCGGCAACGCTCCAGGGCCTCCGCAGTGTATTCGGTGTCAGGCGTGGCGGACAAGAAGTTGCCGCCCATCGCAAAGAAGACCTTGGCTTTGCCCTCAAACATTGCCTTGATGGCTTCGACGGTGTCGTAGCCGTGCGCTCGAGGGGGTTCAAAGTCAAATTCTTGAGCGAGCGCGTCCAAGAAACCCTCCTTGGGTCGCTCCCAAATCCCCATCGTCCTGTCGCCCTGCACGTTTGAGTGCCCGCGCACCGGGCAGGTGCCCGCGCCGGGTTTGCCGATGGAGCCGCGCAAGAGGAGTAAATTGACAACTTCCTGAATCGCGCCCACCGCGTTTTTGTGCTGCGTCAAGCCCATCGCCCAGCAGATAATCATGCGCTTATTTCCCATGACGAGTTCAGCCGCGGCGCGGATGCCCTCGCGGGTGATGCCGCTCTCCTGGACGATTTTGTCCCAGCTCTCGGCGCGCAGGTCGTCCAAAAAGGTGTCGAACCCTTCCGTTTTCTCCTCGATAAACTTGTGGTCGAACACCTCGCCCGGACGCTTCTCTTCCTCCGCCAAAAGCTCTTTCATAACGCCCTTGAGGAGCGGCACGTCCCCGCCGATGCGCACGGGCAAAAAGAGGTCGGAGAGCTGCGTGCCGGGGCCGAAGAGGGTCGGGACGGCCTTGAGCGGGTTCATGAAGTCCTGCGGGTTCTTAAAGGCCATCAGCCCCGCCTCGGGCAGCGGGTTGATGGAGACGATTTTTGCGCCGTTCTTTTTGCCTCGCTCCAGGGCGCTCAACATGCGCGGGTGGTTGGTGCCGGGGTTCTGGCCGATAATCACGATGAGGTCGGTTTCGTAAAAGTCGTTCAGCGTGACCGAGCCCTTGCCCAGGCCCAAGGTTTCCGACAGCGCCGTGCCCGACGATTCATGGCACATGTTCGAGCAGTCGGGCAGGTTGTTGGTGCCGTAGAGGCGGACGAAGAGTTGATACAAAAAGGCTGCCTCGTTCGAGGTGCGCCCGGAGGTGTAGAACACGGCCTCGTCGGGAGATTCCAAGGCATTAAGCCCTTTCGCAACCTTGTCAAACGCTTCAGCCCAGCTTATCGGCTCGTAGTGCGTGGCCCCCTTACGAAGAATCATCGGATGGGTGAGGCGGCCCTGGCTGTTGAGCCAGTAGTCGGAGCGTTTGGCAAGCTCCTCGACCGAGTGTTTCCTAAAAAACTCGGGCGTGACGCGGCGCTTCGTGCCCTCGTCCAAAACAGCCTTGGCGCCGTTCTCGCAGAACTCCGCGACGGAGCGCCCCTCGTCCGGGTCGGGCCAGGCGCAGGAGGAGCAGTCGAAGCCGTCATGCTGGTTCATGGTGGTGAGCATCCGGACGCCGCGCACGGGGCCGGTCTCGTCGAAAGCATGTTTGGCGCTCGAGAAGACCGCAGGCAGCCCGGCGGCAAGGTGTTTGACCGCGGTTCGTTTGAGCCCGGTAAACGCGCCCGGCGGCTGCGCCTTGACCCGCGTCGCCTCTTTGTGAGGGCGGTCAGGTGTGGTATCGCTCACCCCCTCAAAATTTTCTTTCGCCTCATAATGGTCGGGCGCGCCCACCGCCTCGGAACGGCTCGCCTTGGTGGGGTCGTAACCTTTTCTGGTCTTTTCATCTTTTGTGTCCACGTTTCCCCTCATTTCTTAGGGCCTGACTGGGAGCCAGTCTCAGTGTAGCCTTAGCCGTGAACGCGACCGCTAAACTTCTTGCTCGGTCCTCGAGCGCTCCCAGTCCGAAACTTCATCGAGCGCCGCGACCTCCTCGGGGGAGAGCTCGAGCGTCGCCGCGGGCAGGAGGTCTTGAAGCTGCGCCACGCTGTTCGCCCCGATGATGGGCGCGCTCATGTAGGGTTTAGCAAGGAGCCAAGCGAGCGCGACCTGCGCCGGGTGCGCGCCGTGCGCCCCGACAACCCTGCGCACCTCGTCCAAAATCGCCCAATTCTGTTCCGTAAACCGTTTGTTGGCGATGCCCTCGGCCCGCTTGCTGTCGGGCAGCGCCGCGTTACGTTCATACTTGCCCGTCAAAAAGCCGCCCGCGAGTGGGCTGTACGGCAGCACGCCGACGCCGTACGCCTCGCAGACGGGAGCCAGCTCGCGCTCGAACTCGGCCCTGGTGGGCTGGGTAAGGCTGTACTCGGGCTGGATTGACATAAACTTTTCATAACCGTGCCTATCACTCGCCCACAGCGCCTGCATGAGCCGCCAGGCCGAGAAGTTCGAGCAGCCCAGATAACGCACATACCCCTTGCGCACGAGGTCGGTCAAGGCGGACAGCGTTTCTTCGATGGGCGTCTTCGGGTCTATCCAGTGGACCTGGTAGAGGTCGATGTGGTCAACCTGTAAACGCCTTAGCGAGTCCTCGCAAGCCTGCATAATCCAGCGCCGGGACAAACCTTCACGCTGCAAGGGATGCTCGCGGCCCTCCGCGCCG
This sequence comes from Trueperaceae bacterium, assembly GCA_965214405.1. Lineage (GTDB taxonomy): Bacteria > Deinococcota > Deinococci > Deinococcales > Trueperaceae > CBDCCT01. The sequence continues at coordinate 1,662,528 of OZ243956.1, read as the reverse complement.
TTCGCGCCCATCGCGCCGCGCACCTTGGTGGCGACGAGCACCCGGTCGCGGTTGCCCCTCGCTTTCAACCAGCGCCCGATGATTTCTTCGGACACGCCGCCGGGGTTGTCGGGTGCCCACATGCTGTATATGTCCGCCGTGTCGATAAGATTGCCCCCCGCCTCCACAAAGGCGTCCATGACGCCAAACGAGGTCGCCTCGTCCGCCGTCCAGCCGAACTGCATGGTGCCGAGCGCGAGGGGGAAAAGTTCTAGGCCGCTGCTGCCGAGGTTGCGGTAGGTCATGCGGTACTATAACGGGTTTTGTTTCGAGGATGCTGCCCTATCTGAAGCAACACTTTTATGAGAAGCACGTCTCTTATGAGAAACGCGTCACAGATGTTAAACTCTTCAAGGTGTCTGTTAAAGCAACATTGCGACGGCTTGGCGAGAACCTTCAGGACTGGTCGGAGAGAGGTCTGAACGAGGCGCAGACCTCTCAGGCCATCGTCTTACCCGTTCTTCAGGCGCTCGGCTACGATATTTTTAATCCTTATGAAGTGGTGCCGCAGAACGCGAACCACGGCTATTACCCGGACTTCACGGTCAACCTCGCCGACAGAATAAGGTTTATCATCGAGGTCAAGGCGCTTAATAAAGAGTTTTCGGCGGGTGACCAAGCACAGTCTGTCAATTACGTCAACGCGCAAGGCAGGCGCTGGGCCGTCCTCACAAACGGCAAGGCGTGGCACTTTTTCGACAATCAAATCTCTAAACCCGCCGCCGAAAAGCTTGCGACTACCATTGACATCCAAAAACCCGAGGCTGCAAATTACCTCGCCAAATTACTCGCGCGTTCCGCTTGGGAACCCGAAAACGCGGACGACGTTCTCGCAATCAAAGTAGACGAGGTTGCCAGCGACATCAGAAAGCGGACAAAGCTGAGCGAGATAGCCCAGAAACTCGAGCGCGAACTCCTAGAAGGCTTTACCCAGGACGAGGCGGGCCTTAAAAAAGCCATCCAGCTAACGCTCGAGCCCAACGAAAAAGAGCTGGCGCTCGAGTCTTTGCTCGAGCTAAGCAGAAAACTCTTGGGCGCTCCCGGCGACACCCCGCCATCCCCTCAACCTCTTTCAAAAGAATCAGCGGATTTAACCGAGGCGCTAAAGGCGGGCATAGCCTCCACAAAACCGCTCAAAAGAAAAGGTGCGCCTTCCGACATAAAAGTCTGGGTCGGGGATGACGAGGTAGAGGCGTCTTCCTGGCGCGACGTGACCTGCGGAATCGCCGAAACCCTCCTAATGTTGGACAAGGAGCCGTTACTAAAGTCAACAGGACTTGTTAACTGTGACGTAAATGAGCGCACCAAAGCTAACGGGGATGTTTACGAGGTCAGCGCGTATAGAGAACTTAGCAATGGTCACTTCTTGTTTATCCATTCTAGCGCCAAAGCTCATGAGCGGCAGAGTAGGAGGCTGCTCGAGCTCATCAACGCCCCGGCGCGCTTGATGCGGGTTATCTACAACAACGAAGAGTTCTACCTTCCCTGAAGTTGTGTAGCTGTGAGAGTGGGCTCGAGCCTCTTCAACGCGCTTCGCCTTGTGTTAAGCCTGTTGTAGAGAAGACGACAGCGCCACGCGCACCTCACCCGCATAAATATTAAACCGTTCGCCGCGCAAAAACCCGACGAGGGTGATGCCAAAGTTCTTTGCAACCGACACAGCGAGAGACGAAGGCGCGGACACCGCGCAAACCACGCCCAACCCCGCCGAGAGCGACTTTTGCAAGAGTTCAAAACTCGCCCGGCCACTCAAAAGAACGATGTGCTCTGACAGCGGCAGCAGGCCCTCCAACAGCGCCCAGCCGATGAGCTTGTCCAGCGCGTTGTGCCGCCCCACGTCCTCGCGGAGCGCGATTAACTCACCGTCTTTGCTAAATAATGCCGCCGCGTGTAGCCCACCCGTCGCCTCAAACAGCCCCTGTTGGAGGCGCAGCTTGTCGGGCAGCGAGGTGATAAGTTCGGGTGACACGGCAAAGGTAACAGGCAGAGCCGCGCAGCCGCGAATCTCTAAGGCCTCCAGACTCGCCTTGCCGCAGACGCCGCAGGCCGAGGTGGTGGTGAAGTGGCGCTCGAGGCCCCGCAACTCGGGCAGCGGCCCGCGCAACGTCACGTTGACGATGTTGTAACGCTGCTCGGAGGGCGCGTCTACACAGTAGGAGATGTGCAAGATGTCGTCACGAGTGATGACCCCCTCACCAAAAAGAAAGCCCGCCGCGAGCTCGAAATCGTTGCCGGGCGTGCGCATGGTCACCGCCACCGTCCGGCGTTCCGTACCGCTAAGCAAACGCAACTCTAAAGGCTCCTCGGTCGCAAGTGTGTCGCGCCGCTCTTTAGCCTCGCCCTTTGTCACGGTTGTAACGACGCTTTTGGTTTTGCTTTTGGGCCGCACCCTCACCTCCCTTTGATACCCTGTTTATCACCTGGCTGCTACCGACAACTTAAGTTCTGCTCCGCTGTAAAAGCTTATCATGGCTAAGTTATGACAAGCGAAAAGGAAATTCATCAGTTCTGGGAAGCTTATCTAATAACACTTCCTGAGCATCACATGTACAAACACGCCACCCTACCCGGCATTTGGAGTTTTGGTGATACGCCTCAGATGGCTAACGAGCTGGGTCATTTGGTGAAAGAAGGAATCAAAACCGCGACGTGTAGTCGGTACGTGGGTGACAACACACTCGACGATGCAGGCTTGAGCATCCTCTTAGATGGCGACGGGCACCCCCTCTGCATTATCGACACTTACGAAATCACCGTTCGGCGTTACCGCGACGTGGACGCAGAGTTTGCTGCAGCCGAGGGCGAAGGTGATTTAAGCTTGGAATACTGGCGAAAGGCGCACTGGGACTTCTTCTCCCGTGAAGCAGAGGGAGAAGGTTACGAAGTGAACGAGGACATGCTCCTAAGCTGTGAGCGGTTTCGGGTTCTTTATCCTACCCCTGGGAGCTGATTTGTTCTTCTATGCTCTGCTCTTCGCGCAGGCGATTGCTTCGGCTCTTCAAAACACGTATTCTAGTCCTATGACCGTCGAACTAACGCAAGAGCAAGAGAGGCTTATCAAAGGGCTGATTGAAACCGGACGGTACGAAGATGACCGCGCCGTACTCAGCCAGTCGCTCAAGCTGATTCAGGAGTATGAGAGCGGATTCTCTTATCTTCGCGCCGAAATCCAAAAAGGTGAGGACAGCGGCGATTACAAGCCGCTCGACGTGAACGAGGTGCTCACAGAAGCGAGGGGGCGGAGCGTTTAGTGGGTGCAGCTTACGAAATTACCAGAGACAAAGACGGCATTACCATTCGCTTACCTGCGGCGCTAGCGGATGAGGCGCAACTTGCTAAGCTGCTCGACTATTTGGAGCTTGAAACCGTCCGTCAGCGCAGTCGGCTCACCGAAGATGACGCGGCGATGCTGGCGGCTGCGGTGAGGGGGGGGCGCTTGGCAGCAGGTTGAGCACCTTTTTGAAAGTTGAGGTGTTACAAGTCGTATCCGCTCTGGATGAGAAGGCGACGCTCGAGCATCCGCGCCTCATCGTTAAAGTGCAGCAGGGCCGCCGTAGCGCGGCCCGTAGAGGTCAAACCGATGATGCACTCCGCCTCGAGCTGAAAGTGCGCCGACCAATCCTGCATACGTGGGTTGTAAAGCGGTACAACCCCATCCGTTTCCGAGTCGAGCGAGGCGAGGTTGGGTCCTTTGGACCGGTTGCACAACGCGCAGGCCAGCGCGAGGTTTCCTAGCTCATCGCCCCCGCCGTGCTGTCTGGGGATAATGTGGTCGAGTTGATGGGCGATGAGTGAAGCGTTCTCGGGATAGCGGCAGTATTCGCAGCGGTGCTGGGCGCGTTCTGCGACCCTTTGCCGTTGAGAACGACTCACCTATGGGCAACACTGTTTGCGAGACGCGCCTTAATCAACCTTACGGCTTGCTCGAGTCGCATAAACTCATCTAATTCCGAACGCTCATGCTCATTCAAAACGTTCTCGCGCTCCCCATTAAGCAGCGCCTCGACACGTTCTTGCAGGGCGTCGGGAAGGTAATAGGCCCACACTTCCGTAGCCGAGGGATTGGTCACGAGAAAAGCGACAAGCGCGTCTGCCATCTCGCGGACTGGCGTTTTAAGTCTTAGCAAGCTGATTTCCAAAAAGGCCGGGAGCCACTGTCCAAACGCTTCGACCCACTGGGCAAGGTCGTCGGGAAGTGTGACGGTAGTCATGAGGTAGTGTAAGCAGAGGCCAAGTTGAGAAGCTTTCAGGATAAACACCAGTAACCTCTCGAGCCCCTTCACCCCCCGAAACTCAGCAGGTACGATACCCTCATGCCCACCCCCCGCTTTAACACCTACTACCGCTACAGCGAGCTCTCGAGCCTCCTCCACCAATACGCCACCGAATACCCGCACCTCGTCGGAATAGAAAGCATCGGCAAAAGTTTTGAAGGGCGCGACGTGTGGCTCCTCACCGTCACAAATAAGGAGACGGGCGCGGCAGGTGAAAAACCTGCCTTGTGGGTAGACGGCAACATCCACGCAACCGAGGTGTCACCCTCGATGGCGTGCCTCTACCTGCTCCACACGCTTGTCGGCGGCTACGGCGAAGATGAGGACGTTACGCGCTGTTTGGACACCCGCACCTTTTACCTCTGCCCCCGCGTCAACCCCGACGGCGCGGAGTGGGCGCTCGCCGATAAACCCAAAATCATCCGCTCGTCCACCCGGCCTTATCCCTACGATGAGGAACCGCTGAGCGGCCTTATGCGCGAAGACGTAGACGGCGACGGGCGGATGCTGATGATGCGCTTTCGTGACGAGAACGGCCCTTGGAAAGTGTCAGAACACGACCCGCGCCTCCTGGTGCGCCGCGAGCCTGCGGAAACGGGCGGGACCTACTACCGCGTGCTGCCCGAAGGGACTTTGGAAAATTACGACGGGGTGACGCTCAACCTCAGACCCGTCAAGGAGGGCCTGGACTTAAACCGTAACTTTCCTTCCAAATGGCGGCAGGAGGGTAAACAGAAGGGCGCGGGGCTCTACCCGACCTCGGAGCCGGAGGTGCGCAACGTTGTCGCGTTTGTCGCCGAACATCCGAACATCACGGGCGGCGTCACCTTTCACACGCACGGCGGCGTGCTCCTGCGCCCCTCGTCGCACCAAGCCGACGAGGCGATGCCCGCCGAAGACCTCTGGACGTTTCAAAAAATCGGGCAAAAGGGCACCGAACTGACGGGCTACCCCAACGTCTCCGTCTACCACGACTTCCGCTACCACCCCAAAGAGGTGATGACGGGCGCGTTCGACGATTGGCTTTTCGACCACCTGGGCGTGTTTGGCTGGACGGTGGAGATATGGAGCCCGCAAGTAGAGGCGGGCATCGAAGGGCGCAAATTTATCGAGTGGTACCGGGAGCATCCGGTGGAGGACGACCTCAAGCTCTTGAAATGGAGCGATGAAGTTTTGGAGGGTAAGGGTTACGTGGACTGGTACGCCTTTGAGCATCCGCAACTCGGTGAGGTGGAGCTTGGCGGCTGGAACATGCTCTACGCGTTTCGGAACCCGCCGCCGGAGCTTTTAGAGAGGGAACTCGAGCGCTTTCCCAAATGGGTAATCTGGCACCTCTTAATCTCGCCCAAGTTGGAGCTTTTCGACGTGAGTGTCGAGCCCCTCGGAAACGAGCACTACCGCGTCAGATTTGTCGTCCATAACACAGGCTGGCTGCCGACATACGTCACCAAAAAGGCGCTGGAAAACAAGGTGGTGCGCGGCGTGGTGGCGGAGATTGAATTGGCTGGGGAAGCGAGCCTCGTCTCCGGCGAACGTAGGGAGGAGCGCGGGCAGTTAGAAGGGCGCGCCTACAAGTCTTCGGTGCCGCATCCCTTTTTTGGCGCGGACGAGACGAGCGAGAGAGTCAAGCTCGAGTGGGTCGTCCACGCGCCCAACGGGGGAGAGGTAGAGCTGACGGCGCGGCATGAGCGGGCGGGGGTGGTGAGGGTGAGGGTGGGGCTCGAGTAAATACGTTACCAGCCACAGTGTCCAAGAAGTTATGAGGCGCTTCTCCCGTCATGTCGCGGTAACACGAGCCGTCCCGCCCAGCGTGTACTATAGAAAAATTATGAGCAACGCCGTTTCAGCCAAGGGAGCGTATGAAATCACTCGTTGACCAGCACGGGCGCGTCGTGAGAGACCTCCGCATCAGCGTGACGCCGCGCTGCAACTACAAGTGCTTCTACTGCGACCCCCTGGGCGCGGGCGGCAAGGACCCAACAGGCACGGTGAGCGTTGAGGACGTGGCGAACGTGCTCGAGGCCGCCGTAGGCTTGGGCATGGACTCGGTGCGCTTTACCGGGGGCGAACCGCTCTTGCGCAAGGAACTTCCCGAGATGATCGCGCACGCTAAGGGCCTGGGCGTTCACGACGTGGCGATTACCACCAACGCGAGTCTCTTAGAGCGCCGCCTGCCCGACCTCCTGGCGGCGGGGCTGGACCGGGTGAACATCTCCTTGGACGCGGTAGACCCGGACGCGTTCAAGCGCGCGACGAACGGCGGCGACATCCGCCAGGTGTGGCGGGGCATCGAGGCGGTGATGGCGGCGGGGCTCGAGCCGGTCAAGCTCAACGCGGTGGTGATTCGCGGCATCAACGACGATGAAATCCTGCCCTTGGCCGAACTCACCCGCGACCGGCCCATCCACGTGCGCTATATCGAGTACATGCACTTGAATAATGCCGACCGGGACGCGTATTTTGAATCGTTCGTACCTGGCAAAGAAATCAAGGCGCACTTAGAAGAGGTGGTGGGCGGGCTCGAGCCCCTCACCACCGACCCGAGCGCGCCCGCCAAACTTTTCAAGGTGCCGAGTTGGGAAGGGGCGATCGGCTTTATCAACCCTGTGTCCGAGCCCTTCTGCGGCGCGTGCAGCCGGATGCGCCTGACGAGTGACGGCAAGGTGCGGCCTTGCCTCATGACCGACCGTGAACTCGACATGCGCGAGGCCCTGCGCGCCCCCGACCCCGTTCCCGCGATTCAAGAAGTGTTCCTCATCGCCGCCCACCGCAAGGTGAAGTCGGGTATCACCACGCCCGTCGAGAGGCCGCGGACGATGGTGGCGATTGGGGGTTAGACGGACTCTAAGTCCATCACCACGAGTTCGGGCGGGCAGTCCAAACGAAAAGGCAGCACCGTCACACCGAGGCCGCGCGACACGTAAGCGTTCTCTTTCACCCAGCCTTCCGCGTAGCGTTTCCCGTAATCCGACGAGGTAAAAATCGCGCCGTAAAGGGGCGCTTTGATTTGCCCGCCGTGCGTGTGGCCGCTTAGGGTGAGGCCGACGCGCGTGGGCACGTGGGGTAAAAAGTCGGGGTTGTGGAGCATGAGGAGGCTCGAGGCGTTCTCTGGTAGATTTTGCAGGGCTCTTCGAAGGTTGGGTGAGCCCTCGAGCACGTCATCCACCCCCGCCAGATAAAGGTCATCACGCAACCTCACCCCGTCGTTGTTGAGGATGCGAATGTTTGCGCTTTGAAGCGTCCTCAACAACGGCCCAATGTCCCTAAAGCGCCAGCGATCATGGTTGCCCCACACGCCCCAAACACCGAGGGGCGCGCGGAGTTTGGCGAGGGCGCGTCCCAACCCTGGTAGCGGGTTTAGAGAGAAGCGGTCCACAAAATCACCCGTGATGACGACCAGGTCGGGGCGCTGCGCGTTGGCGAGCGCCACCCAGCGCTTTAGCGTCTCCTCGTGGATGTAAAGCCCCGTGTGCAAGTCGCTCATCTGCACCACGCGTAAGGGACGCGCGAGTCTTTTTAACGGCACTCGGTAGCGGCTCACTTCGGGCGTCTGGTAAGCCTCGCGGACCATCACACCCGCGCTCGCGGTCGCCGTGCCCAGCGCCGTCAAACCGAACGAGCGTCGCCAAGGACGGCTCACCCTAAATCCGCCGGAACAGTCCCGCCATCCCCTGACCGCCGCCCACGCACATCGAGACCAAACCCCACTCCGCGTCGCGCCGCGCCATCTCGGCAAAAAGGTCCGCGGCGATGCGCGCGCCCGTCGCGCCTAAGGGGTGCCCAATGGCGATGGCCCCGCCGTTCACATTAAACTTTTCGTCCGGGATGCCGAGTTCTTGCTGGCAGTAATAGACCTGGCTCGCAAAGGCCTCGTTGATTTCGATGAGGTCGATGTCATCAATCGTCATGCCCATTTTTTTGAGAAGCTTGCGGATGGCGGGAACGGGACCGACGCCCATAATTTCGGGCGGCACGCCCGCGACGGCGGCCTGCTCGAGCTTAGCCAGCGGCTTTAAGCCCAACGCCCGCGCCTCCTCCATCCCCATGATGACGCTCAAAGCCGCGCCGTCGTTCAGGGGGCTAGAGTTCCCCGCCGTGACCGTCGCCGCCTCGTCCTCCGCGAACACCGTCCTGAGCGAGGCGAGCTTGTCAAGGTTCGTGTCGGCGCGCGGCCCTTCGTCGCGGTCCAACACCACCTCGTGCCAATTATCTTCTTCATCCTTGACCCGCGTCGGCACCGGAATCACGTGGTTTTCAAACTTCCCCGCCTCCCACGCGGCCACCGCCTTCTCATGCGACTTGAGCGCAAAGGCGTCTTGCTCCTCACGGGAAATACCAAACTTGCGCGCCACCGCCTCCGCGGTCTGGCCCATCGTGTGATACGCCTGCGGGTAGCGCTTGTAGAGAGCGCGGTTGATCGACATCGTGTGCCCGCCCATCGGCACGCGGCTCGAGCAGTCCGCGCCGCCCGCCAAGACGACCTCGGTCATGCCCATCGTGACCGAGTGCGAGCCCTGCACGAGGGTCTGCAAACCCGAGGCGCAAAAGCGGTTGACGGTCACCCCGGCGGTCGTGTCTTGCAAGTCAGCCGTCGCCACCGCGATGCGCGCCAAGTTATAGCCCGCCTCACCCTCGGGGTGCGCGTTGCCCAAAATCACGTCGTCGATGCGCGACTTCTCGAGTCCCGGCGTACACTTCAGGGCCTCTTTGATGATGAACCCCGCTAAATCATCCGGGCGCGTGTCTTTGAGTTTTCCCTTGTGCGCCCGCGCGACGGGAGTGCGGACGGCGGTGACGATAACGGCTTCGGTCATGGTTGGCTCCTTTTCTTGAACCGAGTATAAATCTCGAATAGGTTTCGTTAAGTCGTTCTGAACTGCTAAAAGATAGTTGGTGAAAGCTTTTTCGAAATCAAATAGGCTTTCAGCCACTCAGTAGCGTCGCCCAAAGCTACAAGATAATCATCACGTTGACTGCACAGCAGAAAATTTGTCGCTTCGTTTGTTAAATAGAACTCAAAGCCAAAGCAGTCCTCGAGTACTGGGAAGATGTCTCGACCACTGTCAAACTTGAATGCCGCTCTCTCCTTTACGTCATCAATTAGTAGTAAAACATTCTCTTTACCTTTTACAAAATCATCTACCCACGTCCACGCGAGGGGACTTCTTATGGCAATCAAAGGCTCTGAAAATGCCTTCCACATCAGAGGAAACCTTTTTATCCTAGAGTAGACTGCTCTGTCTACGTATTTTTCTTCTATGCTTTTCTTCAAGGCCGCAAACTCTTCTGCATTTAGCTCAGTAGTCACTGCGTTCGCTTTAGCTGCGGCCTTCACTATTTCTGCCTTTATAGGACCCATAGATGTATCGTCATCTACTCTTTCGGATTAACGTCATGAACTTGTAAACCTGGTACGCCACCAATAGGCAGATGAAGATGTTCTCTGCCATTCATTCTAATCCGCCGCCACGCCCTCACCCGCTTCTGCTCGCAACTCCCGCCGCAAAATCTTCCCCGTCGCGTTCATCGGCAGGCTCTCGCGCACCTCGACCCGGCGCGGGTACTTGTACGCCGCCATCTCCTCTTTACTCCAGGCGACAATCTCCTCAGGTCTGGCTTTTTCACCCTCTTTGAGCACAACGTAGGCCCAGATTTCTTCGCCGTATTCTTCACTCGGCACGCCCACGACCGCCGCCAACGACACCGCCGGGTGGGTCATCAGGACCTCCTCGACCTCGCGCGGGTAGACGTTGAAACCGCCGCGCAGAATCATGTCCTTGACGCGGTCGACGATGGTGAAGTAACCCTCGTCGTCCTTGGTGCCCACGTCGCCCGAGTGAAACCAGCCGCCGCGCATGACCTCTTCGGTGGCGTCGGGGCGCTTGTAGTAGCCCTTCATCACGTTGTGGCCGCGGATGACGATTTCGCCCGTTTCGCCCGCGGGTACCGCGTTATCCTCAGCGTCTACCACTTTCATCTCGACGCCCCAGATAGCCTGGCCGATGCTGCCCACCTTGCGCTCGCGGCCCTGGTGATTAAACGAGGCGACGGGCGCGGTCTCGGAAAGGCCGTAGCCCTCTAAAATGGGCACCTGAAACGTCTTTTCAAAGTTTTTGAGGAGTTCGACGGGCATGGCGGAGCCGCCGGAGGAGCAGATTCGCAGCGTATCCCGGATGGTCTTCAAATCTTCATCATCTATCTTCCCAACCTCATTAAGCAGCGCCCAGTACATCGTCGGCACGCCCGCGAAGTAGGTGACGCCGTGGTTGCGCATCGTTTCTAGCGCCGCCTTGGGCTCGAAGCGGGGCAGCAGGGTGATCTGCCCGCCCGCGTAAAAGGTCGCGTTCATCCCGCAGGTTTGACCAAAGGAGTGAAAGAGGGGCAGCACCATCATGAACACGCCGTCTTCGGGCCTCATCGTCACGTCTTGGGTGAGACGGCTCGAGACCACCGCGTTCATGACCATATTGAAGTGGCTCAGCTCCGCCCCCTTGGGCCTGCCCGTCGTGCCCGAGGTGTAGAGGATGACGGCGGTGTCGGTGGGGCCGGTCATGACGAGGTCAAACTCTTCGGGTTGCTGGGACAAAATCTGCCCCAGCGTCATCGCCCCGTTGATCGGCCCGGCGTCGGCAGGGTCGGCGGTCATCACGACAAGATGCTCGCACGCGTCCGCCTCGTCAAAGCCCTTTTTGCCGAGTTCCGCCATCGGCAGTTCACTCGTGCCCTCGAAGACAAAATAAACCTTGGCGTCCGAATCTTGCAGGTGATAGGCGATTTCTCTCCCCTTGAGGAGCACGTTGAGCGGTACTACCACCCCGCCCGCCTTGAGAATCCCGTAATACACGACAGGAAAGTACGGGAGGTTGGGGCACGAAAGCGCCACCTTGTCACCTTTTTGGACCCCCAGCGAGACGAGGTAGTTGGCGACTTGGTTGGACATGGCCTCGAGCTGCGCGTAAGAAAAACTCGCCTCACCCATCCGCATGGCGACGCGCTCGGGCGCGTGGGCGGCGTGCTCGCGGACAAACTGGCCGAGATTCAACATACCGGAGTTCAACATAAGCATCCTTTCCAGGCTTTTTAGACCTGCACGGCTTGAGATGCTCTATTGTACTCCGTCAAAGGTTTTTGTTTGTGTGAGGGAGGGGAGAGCTAAATGACAAGAGATGCAACAAGGGGTTGCAACCCCTTGTTCGTTACCCGTGGCGCACTATCCTTTAGTGCTGACTGAAACGTCTAATGCTCCCAGGGTCTCAACACAATCTGCCCGTTGACAAGCTGCGCCATCTCGGGGCCGTTGGCGCTCGGCGCGCCGTCGCCCGCTTGAGCGAGTGCGTTGCCGATGCGGAGTTGCGGCGAGAGGATGTGCTGCGCCCAGATAAATGCCTTGTCGTTGCCGCTCGAGCCCGCGTGCGCGAGACCGCGTAAGGTGCCCAATACGATGATGTCGTCCTCAGCAACAACCTCGGCCCCCGCGTTCACGTCGCCGATGATGACGACTGAAGCCGACGACTCTATCCTGCCACCGCCCCGGACGGTCCGCGGCACGATGACGGTTTCTCCTTTTGGTTCGGCTTGGGATGCTTGAAGAGGGGGGTGGGGCGTTTTGGTCGTCGCTGGGCTAGGTGGGCGCACGTCGGCGACCGCGCCGCCAACCCGCTTGACCCCCTCGTTCGCCGCTTGAATCGTCTCCCAAGGAACGTGTCCTTGAACCTCCAAAAACACCCGCCCCTTGAGCAGGTCCGCGTAGTCCGTCACGCCCTTGTCAACCGAACTTGCAGTATCGGTGGGGTCCAAGCTCAGCACGACGCCGCCCCGCGTGCCGCGCGCCCTCACGGGGTTGGCGCTTCGGCCTGCGTGTCCACGCCCCAATAGGCCGCCATAAAGTCGCGGGCGATGGGGGTGGCGACCGCCGTGCTGCCGCCGCCGTGCTGGATAAACACCGTGACGACCAAGTTGGGGTCGCCCACGGGGCCGTAGCCCGTGAACCAGGCGTGGTCGACGCCGTTCGGATTTTGGGCGGTGCCCGTTTTGCCCGCCACGGGAATCGGGAAGCGGTTGGGGGCCAGGGTGTGCCGCCCGCCGTAGTCTGTAATCATAAGTCTCATAGCGCTTTCAATCGTATCCCAAAACTCCCCCGGCACCTCCCGGACGGGCGTGACGGCGGGCGTGTCGCCGACTTTTTTGACCAGGTGAGGCTGCGCCTGCCGCCCTTTCATCGCAATCGTCTCGGCGAGGCTCGAGACCTGCACGGGCGTGGCGAGCACATCTCCTTGACCAATGGCCATGTTGAGCGAGAAGCCGGGATACCAGGGGTGCCCGAACGTCTCGCGCACCCAGGCGTCGTCGGGCACGCGGCCCGCCTGCTCTTCGTTCAAGCCGACCCCCAGCGGCGCGCCGTAGCCAAGCTCGAGCGCCCGCGCCGACAAACTCTTGGCGAAGTCGCCCCAGCCCTCCCTGAGGTTCGGCGTGGCCGCGGTGGCGCGCCAATAAAAGGTGTTACACGAGTCAGCGATGGCCTCTCTGATGGTGTAGTTGCCTCGGTAGAGTTCGGTCCAGTTATGCCAGACGCGCCCGCCAAAGGAAAAGCCGCCCGAACACTCGTAGCGCGTCTCGGGGGTGATAAACCCGCCCTCGAGCAAGGCTGAACTCGAGATGAGCTTAAAGGTCGAAGCGGGCGGAAAGGCGCTCACCGCGCGGTTGTAGAGCGGAAAGTTGGAATCATTAAAAAGCGCGCTAATCTCGCTCGGCGAACTCGGGCGCTCTGTAAACACGTTGGGGTCGAATGACGGCGCGCTCGCCAGCGCCAGAATCTCGCCCGTGCGCGGGTCCATCGCGATGAGCCCACCCCGCAGCGTCGTCTCCTCGGGGAGGCCCTTGGATTTGCGATAGTCGTTGACGTAAAGGAGCGCCCCGCTCAGCACGCGCTCCGCCGTCGCCTGCGCCTGCGGGTCGATGGTCAGCACGATGTCCTCGCCCGCTTGCGGTGCTAGCATTTCGCGGGTGCTTATGGTGCGGTGGCGGTTGTCGACTTGAGCTAATTCAATACCGGGTGTGCCGAAAAGCGCCTCCTGGTCGGCGGCCTCGATGCCCATTTGTCCCACCAGATCGCCCAGTTGGTAGCCCGGAAAGCGCTCCGGGTCGGCCTCGGTCGTGTAGCCCACGACGTGCGCGGCCAAGCCCGTGGGGTAGGTGCGTTCGACGCGGGAACGCAGCGATAAGTTGGGCTGCCCCGCCACAAGCTCCTCGACGGCGGGCAGGAGCGCGTCGGGGATGCTCCAGGCGGCCACCGCGCCGTTCCGAGACTCGTCGACGTTGTTGGGGTCGGGCGCGCGCGGCGGCCCGCTGAGACCCAACATATAAGAGAGGCGGCCCCAGTTCGCCACCTCGCCACCCCAATACATCAGGTCCACGGCGACGCGGTTGTCCGCCAAGACGGTGCCGTCTCGAGCCAAGATGCGGCCCCGCGGCGGGGTAAGGTGGCGGGGCTCGAGCACGTTCTCCTCGCTTAACGTTCGGTACAGCTCGACCTGGGCAAACTGCAACACGGCGAGGCGGCCCGTAAAGACCGCCAGCAAGGCCAAAAGCGTCCCCAAAAGCAGCCGCAGCCGAATTTTCACCGGAATTCCCTACGCAAGTTCGTCCCGCGCGTTCTCAGGAGGTCCGCAAAGGGCAAGAGCCATAGGCCCAAAAGAATGGTGAAGGCCGCTTCTAAGGGTGCAACCCGCAAAACCTCCTCAAAAGGCGCCGCGCCGCCCATCCAAAAGAGGAGCGCCGTCAACACGAGCCACTTGCCGAGGAGCGCCGCGACGAGCACGAACAGGCGCTCCCACACCCCCGCCTGGCTCACCTGCGAACGTACCAGCGTCGCCAAAAGCACCCCGCCCGCAAGCCCCAGCGCGTGAACCCCGAGCGCCCCGTAGCCGAGAAGGTCTTGTAACAGCCCAACCCCGTAGCCCAGCACCACGAGTTGCGGCGCGCTCACGCGCCACAGCAGCGTGAGCACGCCCAGCAAAAACAAGTCCGGCGTGCTCAAGGGGGCCATGAGCCCCCCCAAAAAGCCCTGAAGCGCGAGCAGCAGCGCGTAGAGGAGAAGGAGTCGCATACGTTCTTATACTAACGTCACTCATAGGTCACAGCGGTGCGAAGAAGGGCACGTCTGGGTTTGGGTGTGAAATAGGCCACGGTTGTAGGGTACGGTTTGAGGTGAGGGAGAGGCGAGAGATGAAGAGGTAGGAAAGATAGGGAATAAAGGCTCTGGATTAGCAGTTCCACATATTGAGACAAACGAGCGCAGATATCATCACCGTAAATGTGTGACAGAAGGCACTTTGGAAGGTGAGTGTGTCTCAAACCAGATGATACCTGCTAAATGTTTCTCCCCACCGCCCCACCTCCTTTGCCCACGCTTGCTCACGCTTCTTTTGTCCCCGGTGAGGTGTTATGCTCGAGCCGCAAAGGGGACTACTTATGTACAGCATCAACCTCGAAGGCAAAAAGGGTCTCATCTTAGGCGTGTCCAACGCGCGCTCGATAGCCTGGGCCATCGCGGGGCCTGTCGCGCAGGCGGGGGCGCGGCTGGCGTTTTCCTATCAGGGGGAGCGGCTTGAGAGTACGCTCGAGAAGCTTACCAAAGACCTCAGCGAGCCCGTGCTCTTCCCCTGCGACGTAACCAACGACGAGGAGCTGGACGCGCTTTTTGAGGAAGTTAAGGCGCAGTTCGGGACGCTCGACTTCGTCGTTCACGCGCTGGCTTTTGCGCCCCCCGCGACCTTTGAGAATCCTTTTTACAGGGTCTCGCGCGAGGACTGGCGCACCGCGATGGACGTGTCCGCCTATTCGCTCGTGGCGGTAGCGCAACGGGCGCAGCCGCTTATGACGAACGGCGGCTCCATCCTCACGCTGTCGTATCTCGCGGCAGAGCGCGTCGTGCCCCACTACAACATGATGGGCGTCGCCAAGGCGGCCTTGGAGGCCAGCGTGCGTTTTCTCGCCTACGACTTAGGACCCCAGGGCGTGCGCGTGAACGCGATTAGCGCGGGACCCTTAAGGACGATTGCCGCGCGGAGCATTTCCGGCTTTAGCGAGATGTATAGCCGCGGCGGCGCGCTGTCGATGCTCAAGCGCAACATCACTCAAGAAGAGGTGGCGGGCCTTGCCCTGACGCTCGTCGCGGACGAACTCGGCAGCGGTATCACCGGGGAGACGATTTACGTAGACGCGGGTTTTCACGCAGTGGGGATGTTTTTAGAGGAATAGTCGCCGCTTGGTGGAAATTGATTGGTGGGAACTGATTGGTGGGAGTCGGTATGAAGCTGGAGGAAAAAAAGCTCAACGCCGTGACGCTTTCCCCCGCGCTGCGCCGGATGACATATGAGGCGTTTCTCGAGTCCGACGAAGCTGCGTGGGCCGAGTGGGTAGACGGTGAGGTAGTTTACATGAGTCCGCCGTCCAGCAGACATCAATTGTTGGTGAGGTTCCTGGCCGCTCTTTTACAAGTTTTTGCTGAGACTCACGACTCGGGTGTGATTATCCCCGCGCCCTTCCAGATGAAAACAGGCCCGGACCTGCCGGGACGCGAGCCGGACGTTCTTTTTATTGCTAAGGAGCATCTCGAGCGCCTCAAAGAAAACCGCTTAGACGGCCCCGCCGATCTAGCGGTAGAAATCATCTCCCCCGAAAGCCGCGTCCGCGACCGTGGCGCCAAGTTTTACGAATATGAGGGCGGCGGCGTGCGCGAGTACTGGCTGATTGACCCCGTGCGTAAGCAGGCCGAGTTCTACGTACTGGGCGATGACGGTATATTTCGCGCCGCGTTACTTGACGAGGGTGTGTTTAAGAGTGTGGTGCTGGAGGGGTTGAGGCTCGAGGTCGCTTGGTTGTGGCAGGAGCCTCTGCCGCCCCTTTTGAGCGTGCTAAAAATTTGGGGTTTGATTTAGTCGCGTTTGCCCAACGCTTCTCGGCTAGAGCAAAAATCTAAGATAGAATCAAACGTGACTTTTCCCCTCGCCCGTCCCGCGCGTCTGGCCGTGTTCGCCTCGGGGCGCGGCTCGAACCTTGCGGCCCTCTTAGAGGCTTTCCCCCCCGAACATTCCCTGGCGTCGGTTTGTTTGGTCGTCAGCAACCGCGCGGAGGCGGGGGCGCTCGAGCGGGCGCGAACGGCGGGCGTGGAGGCGGTTCACATCCCTTTTGGACGTGACCGAGAAGGGTTCGAGCGGGAGGCGGTGAGGGCGTTGGGGTCCTCCAACATCGACCTCATCTGCTTAGCGGGTTTTATGCGCGTGCTCTCGCCCGTGTTCGTCGCGCGCTACGAAGGGCGCATCCTCAACATTCATCCCTCGCTGCTGCCCGCCTTTCCGGGGCTGCGGGCAGTGGAGCGGGCGCTCGAGGCGGGCGTGAGCGAGTCCGGTTGCACCGTCCATTTTGTCGACGCGGGCGTGGACACGGGTTCCGTCATCGTGCAGCGGCGCGTGCCTGTTTATGAAGGCGACACCGTGGAGGCGTTGGGGGCGCGCATTCTCACCGAGGAGCACCAGGCTTATCCCGAGGCGGTGCGGCGGGTGCTTTCGGGTATGCCGCAGCCTGAGACGCGCTTATGAAAGTGCTCATCGTCGGCGGCGGGGGCCGGGAGCACGCGCTCGCCTGGAAACTCGCCCGATCGCCCCGCGTGCGTGAGATTCTGGCGGCACCGGGCAACGCGGGTATCTCGCCCTTGGCGCGTTGTGTGGAGGTAAGCACGCCGGAGGCGCTGCTGGCGCTTGCCGAAGCCGAGGGGGTGGATTTAACAGTCGTCGGCCCCGAAGCGCCCCTCGTCGCGGGGGTGGTGGACCTGTTCGAGGCGGCGGGTTTGCGCATCGTTGGACCCGGAAGGGAGGCGGCGCGGCTCGAGGGCTCCAAACGCTTTGCCAAAGCCTTTATGACCCGGCACGGCGTGCCCACGGCGGCTTACGAGGCGTTTACGGAGCTTGAGGTGGCGCTTACGTATCTCGAGCACGCCTCCCTGCCCATCGTTGTCAAAGATTCAAACTTAGCGGCGGGCAAGGGTGTAACGGTGGCGCGGGCGCGTCAAGAGGCGCAGGAGGCGGTGCGGGGCGTTCTAACACGGGGCGGCGAACTCGTCATCGAGGATTTTTTAGAAGGTCGGGAACTGAGTCTGATACTCCTTTTAGACGGTGCGACCGCTAAACCGATGCTCCTCGCGCAAGACCACAAGAGGCTTTTAGAGGGTGATACCGGCCCCATGACGGGCGGCATGGGCACGGTGGCTCCGGTACCCTTTAACGAGGCGCAGTGGGCGGAGGTGATGGACGAGGTTGTCGCGCCGACCTTGCGCGGATTGGAGGCGGAGGGACTATTTTACAAAGGAGTTCTTTTCATCGGCCTCATGGTCACGGCGGCGGGGGTGAGGGTGCTCGAGTACAACGTCCGCCTGGGCGACCCCGAGACGCAGGTGGTGCTGCCGCTTCTGGAGAATGATTTATTGGATGTTTTTGAGGCGCTTCTGGACGGACGGCTTCACGAGATGACGCTACGGTGGTCACAAGAGAGCGCCGCCTGTGTGGTCATGGCCGCCCCCGGCTACCCCGGCGCGTACGAAAAGGGTGTGCCGTTGGACATCCCAGAATCAGACAACGTGACGGCTTTTCACGCGGGGACGAGCTGGCAGGACGGGCGGCTGGTGAGTTCGGGTGGGCGCGTGCTGGGCGTGACGGCGGTGGGCGCGGGGCTCCGGGCGGCGCTGGATAAAGCGTATGGCGGAGTGGCGAAGATTGGTTTTCCCGGTGCGCAGTACCGGCGTGACCTTGGGCGTGGCCTCACGAAATAGCCGCGGAGATGAAATAACAACGTTGGTTGCTACTAAATGAGGGACAGAATCGGGCGTACACTGCGGGTTATGTTAGACGACTTTGACAAATTGAGCGCGGCGGATGAGAGTGGTTTTTTGGCGCGCCTGTGGGCCTTACCGGGCTCCTATGACGGCCCCGACGGACGCCGCACCGAACCCTACGGCTTGACAGGGTTTGGTGAGACGGCCCCCCTAAGCCGCGCGTTGCAAAGCTGGGTGGACGCGCCTCTGGTGGTGTCGGGCACGCAGTTTATGCTGGCGTCGGGCTTTGACTACGGCGAACTGGGCACGCTCAAACTCAACGCCGAGATGACTCAGGCGGAGGTGGTGGTGCTGGGTTACGCCGCGTACAAGCCCGACCTCCACGTGGAGCAGGGCGTGCTGAGCCCCTACACCTACGCGAGTTACCTCGCCCACGCGACGGGCCACGGTGACGCGCTGGGAGAGGCCGAAAAGGTGATGCTGAGCCTCCGCGACAAGCTCGGCCCTAGGGTTCACACGAACGAGAATCCGGCCAAGGCCCTCGCCTGGACGCTCTGGAACCGGGTGCCGCTGATTGTGGCGGCTCGAGCCGACAGCGGCCTGCCCGGACTCCTGCAATACGTGTTCGCCCGCGTCGGCAAACTTTTAGCGCTCACCGCGGGCGAACACCCGCTGGGGATGCTCGCGGGCGCGTTCGAGGGGCGGCACATGCTGGGCGACGACGTGGTGGCGCTCATCGCCGGACCCCAAGATGAGGAGACGCGGCTCGCAAGCGAGATTTTGGACACGCGGGTGGCGCAGGTCGAGCGCCTGTCGCTGCCCTTTGGCGGTGTGGGTGGCGGGACGGATGACGGGATAGGCGAGGCCGTCGCGGACCCCGGCGCTCGAGCGCTGGTGCTCTGGTACATCAGCCTCCACGTCGCGGCTTATGTGGCGATGCTCCACGGCCTTTCGCCCGAGGACTCTTCCGTTTATAGTGAGGTGAGCCGGGCGGTGGGGGCGGTGTAGCGAGTAGCATCTGGTCTGAACTGAAGTCAACAGAAACAGAGTCAACAGATATTGACCCTCCAGGACGGAGCTTACGGGATGTTACCTGAGGGTGTAAGCTAGACACACAAGTTGCTAAAGCGGGGGCAAAAGGAGGACACATGGGTATTTTGGAACGCATGAGCACAATTATCCGCGCGAACTTGAACGATATGCTGACCCGCGCGGAGGACCCCGAGAAAATCATCAACCAGACCCTGATGGACATGCGCGAGGCGCAGTACGAGGCGCGCATGGAGGTCACGCGCGCCATCGCCGAGGGCAAGAAGCTCGAGCGCGACTTTCAAACCAACCAAAAAGAAGCGGGAAACTGGCTCGAGAAAGCTGAGCAGGCGCTTCAGTCGGACCGTGAGGACCTGGCGCGCGAGGCTTTGAAGCGCAAAAACACCTCGCAGGACTTGGCCGGAGGTTTGAAAGAGCAGCTCGACGCGCACCAGGCGATGGTCGAGCGGCTCAAGACGCAGCTCCGCGCGCTCGACGCCAAGATAGACGAGGCCGAGCGCAAGCGGCAACTGCTGATTGCGCGGCAGCGGCGCGTGGAGGCGCAGGAGTCGGTGAGTTCGGCCCTGTCCAAAACGGACACGCGCGCCGCCTTTGAGGCGTTCGACCGGATGGAAGGCAAGATCGTCTCGATGGAGGACCGGCTGAGCGCCGAGGAGGAACTCGAGGCCTCGCGGACTCTAGACGACGAGTTCGCCGAGCTGAGCCTAGACGCGGACGTTGAGGAGGAACTCGCCGGTCTCAAAGCCAAGCTTTCGGACGCGAATGCCTAGTCGCGGTTTCCCACCTTCATGGCCCTGAGCGTAGAACTCGCCCTACTTTTGCTCCTCGTGCTGGGTCTGGGCGTCTGGGGCATCGTCTCGGGGGTGCGCTCGAGCCGCTCCAAGGCGAGCGCGCCCGTCACGCCGCCCATGCTGAGCGCGCTCGCCCAGCCCTACCGCAGTCTCATGGGCGAGGCGCTGGCCGTTTACAACGACGTAGCCGCCCAAGCGGCGGGCGCGCCCAAGGCCCTGTCGCGTGAACTCAACGAGGTCGCCGACCGGGTGCGCACCCTGGTCACGCGGGCGTTGCCCCGCGCCCGCCACGGCACCGCGCTCGCAGGCTACCTGCTCAAGCTCGAGCCCGCCGACCCCCAGTACGCCAATACCAAGCGGGCGGCGGAAGAGGTCGAGAGTGAGCTACAGAGTTTTGTCGCCACGCTCAAAACCTTGCGCGGCAAGGTCTATGCGGTGCTGACCGACGCCTCGCGGCTCGAGGCCGACCCCAGGCTCGAGCGAGACTTAGACGACGCCTTGATCGAGATTAGCGCGCTCGAGGAGGCGTTCGCCGAGACTCGAGCCGAGGTGCAAGGGCTGCCATAAGGGTAGGCGTAAGGGTATGAACAGCAAAAAGTCTCGCAACCGTCACAAGTTTAGGCTGTGTTGATCTCTGCTGTTTGTGGACGCACCCAACCTCGTAATCTTCGTTATAGAAGCAGCAAGACCAGCGTCTCGCAACCTCCTTCTACCTTATTTGCTCCTTTTTCCAGTCTCTCGAGAACAGGCTTGACTAAACCAGTCACGTCAACCAAACCTAAAAACGCCATATCTGAAAAACCTCACTCGGGGCGCGGGGCGTTCGGGTTAGATTGCCCCTATGAACACCCCGAACACCTTGCGAAAATTCCCGCTCCTGCTGGTGGCGCTCGCTTGCTTCCTCGCCGCCTGCGCGCCCTCCGCCGAGCCGGGGCGCGTGACCGTCGAGCAGCTTACGGGACCCGTGTCCTTTTATCCGCACGAGACGGGGGCGGTGTGGCAGTATCTGCCGGACGGCGACCCCTTAAACGCCACACGCCTTTTTCAAAAGGTTGACGGCCCGACCCTCGTCCAGGGCGAACTTTGGACCGCGTGGCGCACGGTGGGGCGCGGTCTCGACATCACCGCGTTCCGGCAGTATAGAGGCGACGGTGTGTATCTGCTGCGCGAACTCAGGCCCGGCACTCAAATCACCTTCGACCCGCCCCTCCAGGAGCTTCCCGCCCCTAACGCGTTGCAAGTGGGCGCGACCTGGGGCGGCGAGACCACCGCCAGCCTCTACTTTCCCCAGGCCACCGCGAACGACCAAAACGCGTCATTGACCGTCGAGTATAGTTACGCGGTGGTGGACAAGCGCAACGTGACGGTGGCGGCGGGAACGCTGGACGTGTTCGTCCTCAATTTCGAATCCAGCACGCGCGACGCGGAGGGTAAACCCCTCGAGACGCTCAGTCAAGAACTCTGGTTCGCCCCCTTCGTCGGCGAGGTGCGCACCGAACTCGGGTATTTTCTGGTCGAGACGAACTTCGCGGCGCGAGCGGCCGGAGAGTAAAAGAGGCTGCGTCAAAGGGGCTCGAGTCATTTCGCGCACAAGATTCGTGCATAAGAGAGGAGACGCCTGACCGCGCAGGAGCATACAAAGAACTGCGGTGTGGGTCTGATAGCATTGAGCATGGTCTACCTTACGTTTTCCGAAATGCGGCGCGCATGTCTGTTTTAGGGGGTGTCAACAGCCCGGAGGACGTTAAGGCCCTCTCACGCGACGAGCTGCACACCCTGGCGGACGAACTGAGGAGCGAAGTGATTCGCGTGTGTTCGCTCGGGGGCGGGCATTTGGCCTCGAGCTTAGGCTCGGTCGAACTCACCGTGGCGCTCCACTACCTCTACGACTCGGCGAGAGACCGCTTCGTCTGGGATGTGGGCCACCAGACCTACGGCCACAAAATCCTGACGGGTCGCAAAGACCGCATCGACTCCATTCGCAAACCGGGCGGGCTGGCGGGCTTTACCGCCTCGAGCGAGTCCCCCCACGACGCGCTCACCGTCGGCCACGCCAGCACGAGCCTCGCGGCGGCCTTTGGCATGGCGCTCGCGCGTGACGCGCGGGGAGCTGACTACGAGGTCATCGCCATCATCGGTGACGGCGCGCTCACGGGCGGCATGGCGCTCGCCGCGCTCAACCAGATAGGCCACGTCAAGCCCAAGATGACGCTCATTCTCAACGACAACGAAATGTCGATTAGCGAGAACGTGGGCGCGCTCAACCATTATATGCGTACGCTGCAGGTGCAGCCCTGGTTCCAGCAGGCCGAGAGAAGCGGCAAAGAGGCGCTGAGCAGCCTTTGGAAACCTCTGGGCGACCTAGCCAGCCGCACCAAAGAGGCGACGCGGCGCTTTTTGGACCCCGCGAGCGCGAACCCCTTTCACGCGATGGGGGTGCGTTATGTGGGTCCCATCGACGGGCACGACGTCGACCAGCTTCTCTATTACCTCGAGCACGTGCGCCAGCTCGAAGGCCCCACCATGCTCCACATCGTCACCAAAAAGGGCAAAGGCTACAAAATCGCCGAGTCCGACCCCATCACCTGGCACGGCGCGTCGAAGTTCGACCTCGTCAACCCCGTCTATGCGGGCAAAAGTTACCAGTGGTTCGACGCCTTTGGCGACGCGGCCATCAAGCTTGCCGACAAAGACGACCGCGTCTGGGTCATCACGCCCGCCATGCGCGAGGGGAGCGGTTTGGTGAGTTACAGCAAGCGTCACCCGGAACGTTATTTGGACGTGGGTATCGCCGAGGACGTGGCGGTCACCACGGCGGCGGGGCTGGCGCTGCGGGGCGAAAAACCCATTGTCGCCATCTACAGCACCTTTTTGCAGCGCGGCTATGACCAGGTGGTTCACGACGTATGCTTGGAAAATCTTGACGTCGTTTTCGCCGTGGACCGCGCGGGTCTGGTCGGCGGCGACGGCGCGACGCATCAGGGTGTCTACGATATCTCCTACTTGCGCGCGCTGCCCAACATGTCGGTCGCCATGCCCAAAGACGCCGCCGAGATGCAGTCGATGCTCAAGACCGCGCTCAAACTGGGCGGCCCCAAGGCGATTCGCTGGCCGCGCGGCGGCACCCAGCCCGCCCCTGACACGTCGGTCGAGAGCTGGCCGGAGCTCGAGTGGGGACGCTGGGAGGTGCTCAGAGAGGGTCAAGACGCGTACGTTTTGGCGCTCGGGCCGACCCTCGAGTACGCCCTTGCCGCGACCCGCGACCTCCCTAACGTCGGCGTGGTCAACGCGCGCTTTGTGAAGCCTCTTGACGAGGCGCTTCTGCTCGAGCTCGCCGCCTCGGCAGACGCGCTCGTCACCGTTGAAGACCACGCGCTCGCTGGTGGCTTAGGCTCAGCCGTGGCCGAAATGCTCCTCGACCACGGCGCGTCTGTTAAACTCAAACGCCTTGGCATCCCCGACCAGGCGGTGCCCCACGGCGACCCCAAAGCGCAACACGAGGTGCTGGGTTTTGGACCCAAGGGCATCAGGCGGGCGCTAAACGAACTTGGCGTCATTCCCAAAGCGCGGGTGCTCGAGGCCACGGACTAGTTTTATAGACGCAGGTTCAGAGATGCTTGAGGGTTCTAAAACACATTGACAACACCCCTGACCCTTGGGTATCATGCCCTCCGTTTGCGTGGAGCCGTAGTGTAGCGGTTAGCATATCTGCCTGTCACGCAGAAGGTCGCGGGTTCAAATCCCGTCGGCTCCGCCACGACGGAGGTATCATCTTCGGTTAGAGGATGATACTTTCCGTGAAACTAGAGGTATCGTTTAATTGAGATGCACGGCTTTCGTTGACGAATGTTACCTCTCGAGGCCAGATAGCTCAGCCGGTAGAGCACACGACTGAAAATCGTGGTGTCGGCGGTTCAAGCCCGCCTCTGGCCACCAATTAGAGGTATCATCTCTAATGCATTAGAGATGATACCTCTAACCTCGCCAATGTAGCTCAGAGGTAGAGCAATCGATTCGTAATCGATAGGTCGTCGGTTCAAATCCGACCATTGGCTCCAGAGAAATGACGGGGAACCTCTCGAGGGTTCCTCTTTTTTGTCTTTGCTGAATCACGCACTTTTTAGAAGGCCCTGTTACACTCGCTCTATGATGGAGCTCACGCACAAAGACGACACAAAAACTCGTACCCCAACCAGCATCCCAGAGCACCCCCCGCGTATAACGGTCATCGGCGCGGGGATGGCGGGGAGCGACGCGGCGCTGGCTGCCGCGCGCCTCGGGGTGGCGGTCGACCTTTATGAGATGCGCCCCGCCAAGATGACCCCGGCGCATCACACCGACCGCTTCGCCGAGATGGTCTGCTCGAACTCCTTTGGCGGCGAGGGTGAAACGAACGCGAAGGGGCTCCTGCAGGCCGAAATGCTCCTGGCGGGAGGGCTGGTGATGAGCACCGCGCGAAGGACGAGGGTTCCCGCGGGGGGCGCGCTGGCCGTGGACCGTGAGCGCTTCGGGGACGTCGTGACCGAAACGGTCCGGCAGCATCCGCTTGTCACCGTCCATAGTGAAGAACTCACCCGCATCCCTGAGGGTACCGTCGTGATTGCGTCGGGACCTCTCACCTCGGACGCGCTGGCGCAGGCCATTCAGAAAACGGTCGGCATGGACTTTCTGGGTTTTTACGACGCGGCGGCGCCTGTGATTGACGCTGACAGCATCAACATGGACGTTGCTTACCGCAAAGGGCGCTACGACCAGGAGGCGGATTATCTCAATTTACCCTTTACGAAAGAACAGTACGCGCGCTTTTTAGACGCCCTCGAGAACGCGCGAGCGCACACGCCGCATGACTGGGAGAAGCTGAAGTTTTTCGAGGGCTGTATGCCCATCGAAGAACTCGCGCGGCGCGGTCCCGACACGCCGCGCTTCGGGCCGATGAAACCCGTCGGCCTCGAGCACCCCCAGACGGGCGCGCGCGCCTACGCCGTCGCGCAGCTCCGGCAGGAGGACGTAGGGGGCCGAATGTGGAGCTTGGTGGGTTTCCAGACGGGGCTCAAGTGGGGCGACCAGAAAGAAGTCATTCGGCTTATGCCGGGTCTCGAGGACGCCGACATCGTCCGCTACGGCGTGATGCACCGCAACACCTATCTAAACGCGCCTAAGCTGCTAGGACCCCACCTCAACGTGCGCGAGCACCCGCGGCTCTTTGTCGCGGGCGTGCTGGCGGGCACCGAAGGTTATCTCGAGTCCTCCGCGACGGGCTGGCTTGCCGGGACGAACGCGGCGCGTTTTGCGCTCCGTTTAGACCCCCTGCTGCCCCCCGAGACTTCGATGCTGGGCGGCTTGGTCCGCTTTTTGGCGACCGCCAACGCCGACAACTTCCAGCCGATGAACGCCAACTGGGGTTTGGTGCCCACCCTGCCCAAAACCAAGGGCGAGGGCAAGCGCGAACGCCGCGTCAGGACGTACCGGCGCGGGCTGGATGATTTTAGAGGGTGGCTCGAGGGGGTACACAAGGAGAGCCAAACGCTGCTGGCTGCTAGCAGGTAATTTCAGAGCAGGGTCTCACGCGCCGTCTGCAAGGAACTTTATAGAGAAATGCGGACGGCGCGAGACGTTGCTCTAAAAGTCTCCTCACACCGTTTTGGGCAAGGAAAGTAAAAAACAGACGTTTTACAGTTTGCAGGCGTGGCGTCTTCTCGAGGCTGTCAGGCTGTGTGAATGAAACTTTTGTGGCTGCTCCTCGCCTTTCTAACAGCTAATCACTGCGTTCTCGCTGCCGTGCGCGTTATAGGCGGTGCGGTCGGCTTCGTCGTCGTTAAAGTAGTGGTCGTGGTCACCGTGGATGACGCGGTAACGAAACTCGTAGTCGCGTCCGGGCTCGACTTCCTGGACGAGCTTCCAGGTGCCGTCTTTTTTCTTTTCGAAGGGAACAGGCTCCCAGTCGTTAAAGTCGGCGTGGAGATGAACGGCGTCGCCGTCGAGGTCGGCGGGTAGCTCAAAGGTGATTTTGCAAACGTTGCGGCTCTTGACGTGCTGCTTTTTGATCATGATTCCTTTCTCAAGCTCCCGAAAAGGCGTTTTCACGAGCGCTCACGAAGCGAGAACGCGGTTTAGGGAAGTGTATGAGACCCGCGCGCTGTAAGTCAAGCTATACGCATTATAACGTTCACAAAGTAACGTTTGTGGTTTGAAATTCGAGACCCTACACGCATGGTGCGACACCGCCCGTAAGATGAACCATGCGGCTCACGCTCGAGTTCCTTCCCACGCACAGCTCCACCCCCCTTGACACCGTCGTCGTCATCGACGTGCTGCGCATGACGACCACCGCCTGTGTGCTCTTCTCACAGGGGCTCTCGGAACTCGCCGTGGTGGCCGCGGTGGACGACGCCCGCGTGCTCGCCGCCGCCGAGGGCGCGCTCCTGTTGGGTGAGCGCGGCGGCGTCAAGCTCCCCGGATTTCACGGGGGCAACTCGCCTTTGGAGTACCTCAACCAAGACTTGAGCGCCCAGCGCGCGGTGCTCTGCACGAGCAACGGCTCGAGCGCGGTCGAGGCGGCGGCGGGTGCAAGTCACTTGTTTTTAGGAAGCCTTGTCAACGCCGCCGCAGTGGCCGCGGCGGCGCTCTCTGCGGCCCAGGCGGAGCTTCGCCTCGTCTGCGCGGGGACGGATGGCGAAAGCTCGTTAGACGACGTTCTGGGGGCCGCCTGCATCGCGCGAGAGGTGGCGAGGCTCGAGCCCGCCGTTATGAAAAGCGACAGCGTCAACCTGGCGCTCAAGGCGCTCTCGAGTACCCCCGACTTGGCCGCAGGGCTCTTAGAAGCGCGTCACGGCGCTCTTTTGCACTCGCTGGGGTTCGGCGAGGACGTCCGCTTCGCCGCCCGCTTGAACAGTTTTGAGAAGGTGCCGCGCCGCGTTTCGCAGGGACCCGCGCGCTTTACGTCGTGACGGAACGTGTGAACGTCCGGTTGCACAAACCGGGCAAAAACGCGGTCGTCTCTTATGAAGGCGAGGTCTTGCTGCGCGAGCCGGGGCACCTGCTGATTCACGCGCGGTGGGAGTGCCCCCCGCTAAGGCTTCCCTACGTCACCTTTGAAACGGGCGACCACTTTTTTGAGCACTACTACCTAAAAGAGTGGTTCAACATTTTCGAAATCCGGAGCGCCGAGGGCGACCTCAAGGGCTGGTACTGCAACGTCACCAAGCCAGCGCAGCTCGAGGGCGAGACGGTTGTTTCAGAAGACTTAGAGCTCGACCTTTTCGTTTCTCCCGAACGAGCGTTCATCACGCTCGACGAAGACGAGTTTGAGGCGCGGGTTTTGGAGCCGCCCGTCCGCGCGGCGGCGCTTGCCGCCTTGGACGAACTCAAAAAGAGGGTGCGCGAGCGCGTGTCGCCTTTTGACGGCAGCGCCACATTGCTGAGCCTGAAGCTTTGAACGCGCCGGGGTAGGAGGGGGCTCGAGTCCTGGTTACGTCACGTTCGTCTTTAAGGGTTTATCCACATAAACCCGGACATGTCACGTCACCTCGGTGCGGCTAAACGCTACACTTTGTGAGGAGGAACCTATGATTATCACGTCCACCTTGGACACCGTCGGAGGCCCTTTAGCGCTTACGAGAGCGCCTAGTGAGGCCAAGAGCACCGCGCTGCGCGAGGTGGAGGAGGCTGCGAGAAAACTTGTGGAAAAGCTCGGCGTAAACATCGTGATTGGCGCGGATTTGGACTACAAAGACATCACTTTTGGCGACTCGGGCAGTATGTTGACGGTCACGGTCAAGGGGACGGTGGTCGTTGTCGGAGGTTAACTTTACCCTTCCCGACTTTCTGGAGCGCGTCGAGAGCTTGGCGCTGCCCTCTCGAGACTACGCCGTCTTCGGTAGCGGCCCTCTTCTCGCGCACGGCCTCGTGACACAGGTGAGAGATGTGGACATTCTCGCCAGAGGCGCGGCTTGGGAGCGGGCGAAAACCCTTGGTGCGCCTCAGCGCGCGCCCGGTGGCGACGAGAGGGTGAGGCTGCGGGGTGCCGAAATTTTCAACGGCTGGTTGGGTTTAGATGTGGACGCCGTCGTTGACGGCGCGGAGCTTACGCACGGTTTACCGTTTGCGCGGCTTACCGACGTGGTCGCGTTTAAGAAGAGGTTGAACCGCCCTAAAGACGAGGCGCATCTTCGGCTTTTAGAGGGCTTCTTGCGCGGCGGACACACGTGAACGCGGACCCGCACGTCGCGGGGTGCGTCTCAAAGCAGGTGGCTGCTAAACTGAGGGATGAACAAAGCCAAGGAAGCCCTAAAAGCGGAATTGTTGGAGCTGTATAGCCAAGCCCTGGACGAGATGCTGGAGGCATATCCTGAGCAGGCGGACTTTGCGGTACTCGAAGCGCATGTAGAGAAGCACGTCGCGTACGCGCTTGACAGGAGTCCGGCCCCCGCGTTAGACTTCTTAACGCTTCGCCGCGGGGTGGAGCAGTCTGGTAGCTCGTCGGGCTCATAACCCGAAGGTCATTGGTTCAAATCCAGTCCCCGCAACCAGAAGAAAGTCCGCCACAGGCGGAAAGAAACGTCGAAGGAGTTGATTCCTTCGGCGTTTTGCTATTTGTGTGCCTATAGTGTGCCAATGTGCTAGTAAGTCATCCGTCACGCATATAGCCTTACCGTTGTACATCTCGAGGAAATTTTATGTCTGCTCGAGGCCTTCAGTTCTCACTAAAGTGGATTTCGAATGGCGACAACCGTGCCAAACGACCCAGTGGCGTCCGCCACCGCCGCGACTACAGTCACGATGTCAGCGCCTGCGGCGAAAGCTGCGCTTGCCGTACGCTCACCCGCGTCACAAATTTTAGTATCGGCGACGAGATGTGCCTTTGGAAACAAGTCATCTGGTAATCTTCCCGCCGCTCGTGGGTGTTCAGAACACTTAACGCCCGGTAATTCCACAATTGCATATCTACGCGCCTACCGCTGCCTTGATGATAGCCTAGGATAGACAAAACGCCGTGCGGTCTTACCATGCTTCCGGCAAGTGTAAGACCTGCTTGTGTACCTGTTGCCTCAACCACGACGTCAGCGCTATATCCTTCGCTGGAACGCGCCAGTTGCGTTGGGAGCTCGTCGGGGTGGAACGTTTCGTCGGCTCCGAACGTCCGCGCAAACGCTAACGCGTCCTCCCTGAGGTCCACGCCTACGATAAGCGCTGCGCCTTTTAGGCGCAGCAACGTCATCATCAGTAGACCCATATAGCCCAGTCCAACAATGACAACGCGGTCGCCCAGCTCAACCTGGGTTCGGCGCGCCGCACTCACTGCACAGGCGAGGGGTTCACCCAGGGCAAAGGGGGTTTCGATTTTGTCAGGTAGAGGTATTACACGTTCGGCTGGAGCCGCGACGTACTCTGCGAAGCCTTCTTCAAACAGCCCTGTAACCCGCTGACCAGGCGTTAAGTTCTCCACACGTTCGCCCACGTTCTCAACAACACCTACTACCTCGTGTCCCAGCTTTGCAGGCACCTCGGTTCCGTTTTGCCACCGCGTCAGTTCCGAAGCGCATACACCGCACGCTGTCACCCTGACCAGTACATCATCTTCTCCAAAGGGCGGTGCCGCCGTCTCAATCAGCTCATTGCGCTCTGGATGTTTAAGAACGGCTTGTCGCATCTGAAGCTCCACTTAGACCACAAAGGCGTATCAAAGGAATTTCACGCATACAGGTGTCGGTACGTCGAGCGTTTCTCCGGTTGCCACGGGCATACCTGTCGCCTTATCAAGCTTGAAGACGACGAGATTCTGCGTGTCCTGGTTGGCAGCAAGTAAGTAGTCACCCGCAGGACTGACGACGAAATTGCGAGGGATTTCCCCGCCCGTGCCCTTGTGGCCTCGGAGGTTGAGTGTTCCGTCCTCGTTGATTTCGTATACGGCGACGCTGTTATGACCCCGATTTGAACCGTAAAGGTATGTGCCGTCCGGCGCTATTTGCACTTCAGCGCAGGTGCTCGCCTCTTTGAACCCTGCGGGCAGGGTTGACAGGGTCTGTAGCTCGCTCAGCGCGCCGGTGTCCGTGTCGTAGGCGTACGCGGTCATGGTCGAGTTAAGCTCGTTAATGAGATAAGCGTAGTTTTTGCTGGGGTGCATGACCACCTGGCGCGGTCCCGCTCCTGGTTCGGTGCGTACCGCCCCCACCGACTCGAGCTTGCCGCGCCCAACATCGAGCTTGTAGATAACCACCTGATCTAGCCCCAGGTCCGGCACGTAAACAAACTTTCCCTGGTTGTCCAGTGTGACGGCGTGCGCGTGGGGTCCACTTTGTCGCACCGGGTCGACGCTCGAGCCTTGGTGCTGGATCACGTCGCTGGCTTCGCCGAGCGAGCCGTCCGGCTGGACGGGATAAACGCTCACGCTGCCGCTCGCAAAGTTGGCCACCAACACGTACTTACCTGTTTTATCCACGCTGAGGTGGCAAGGATCGGTGCCGTGGCTGGGTTGCGCGTTGAGAAAAGTCAACGTGCCGCTACTTTCGCCTAAGGCAAACGCGCTGACCCCGCCAGACGCCCTTCCCTCAAATTCTTTGAACTCGTTCACCGCATACAGAACTTGCGCGCCGGGTCGAACGCTAAGTAGGACGGGTTACGAACCCCCTTAGTGATGTTCAGTAGCTCAGCGGTGCCTGTTGCTGGGTCAAGGGCGTAGGCGTAGATGCCTTCACCTTTACCCTCTAGGACCTGACCCGTGCCGAACAAAATGGGCTCGGTGTATGTACCTATAAAAAAAACGTTGGTCGCCATAAACTTATTCCTCCTGTGTGCATGAAAGCCCGAAGAGGCGCTCCCTAACCCGAACAAAATTTGTGTAACTCTCTCGGTAAGCCTGGTGTGACCCATTATCAGGCGTTATCTGTTTAACGACGGATACTTTACCTGACATCGCCTTGTAGTCGGCTCCCGTCAGGGCCTGCCAGCCGACCATCGCCGCGCCCGCCGAGGTGGGTTGTTTGGCAGAAACGAGCGAGACTGGACGTCCGAATACGTCAGCCTGAAGTTGCAGCCACAGCTCTGAGGCGGTGAAGCCGCCCGTCGCCCGAATCTCTTGGGGGGGCGCGACCTGGTCACTCAAAACCTCTAGTAGTCCCGCGAGGTTCAGGCTGATGCCCTCGACGACAGAGCGCGCCATGTCAGCCGTAGCGTGTACGGGTGACAGACCGACCCACGCTCCTTGCAGGTCTTCGCGCCACAGGGGGCTACGTTCCCCGTAAACGTAAGGTAGAAAAAGCAGCCCGTTCGCGCCCGCTTGGGATTTGGCGGCGTGGTCAAGGAGAATTTCCGGCGTGAACGCGGCAGACGTTTCGTTCAAGCCTGAGAGGAGCTGACCAAGCCACGTCAGCACGTTGCCGCCGCTGTTGTTTGCGCCGCCTACCACCCAGTAGTCGTCTGCCAGCGGGTAGCTCCAGGTGCGGGACTTGGTGTCTAGCGTCCTCTCTGTCGCGCCCAGCCTGACCGCCCCGCTCGTTCCTATCATGCAGCTCGCCGTTGCCGGTCCGGCGCAACCCAAGCCTAAATGGGCCAGCACCCCGTCGAGGCTGCCCAGCACGACCGGGACGCCTTCGCCGAGCCCTAGCTGCGCTCGCCAGGTCGAAAGCAGCGGTCGCCGCGTGGTCGCCCCCTCCACTTGCGGGAGCGCCCCAGCAGACAATCCCAGCCACTCGAGCAGTTCCTCGTCCCAGCGCCCGTCCTGACTGTTGTAAAGTCCTGTGGCAGCGGCGGTCGCTTCGTCCGTTGACCACACGCCTGTGAGGAGTTGATACAGGTAGTCCTTAATGCCTGCAAGCATTAAGTCAGCGCGCCCCAAAAACAAGCCCCGGTGCTCCCGAGCCCACCTGAGCTTGGCGGGCCAGTAGCTGGCGTGCGCCGGGCAGCCGGTGCGGCTGTAGGCGCGGCGCCCGAACTGGCGTTTCAGACTGAGCGCCTCTTTGCGGGCGCGCGTGTCTGCCCAGATCCAGGCTGAACCGAGCGGCTCATAGCCATCCTCGGAGCGACCAAACGCCGCAAGACAACTTGCCGTACCGCACAGGGATAAGGCGGCTACTCCGTCACCACCGAGCGAGGTAGTAACACTAGCTATACACGAAAGCGCGGCGTTTATAACCTCGC
Source organism: Trueperaceae bacterium (assembly GCA_965214405.1). Lineage (GTDB taxonomy): Bacteria > Deinococcota > Deinococci > Deinococcales > Trueperaceae > CBDCCT01. The sequence continues at coordinate 1,630,411 of OZ243956.1, read as the reverse complement.
CCACATCTTGTTCTGCGCCGCCCCCCGCTAGGGTCTCAAAACTGTAGACGCCACTGGCCTCAGCCTTTACCTCAAGCTCCTCGGTGAACGCCACGGCGCGCACGCCGCTTGTGCCGAGGTCCACGGCGACAACGCACCTCAACGGGACGGCGTCCTACAACAAACCCGCCTATATAACATCAATACCTACCTCCTCGCACACGCCCCTAAGGTAACGAACGCCCGCCAAGTTCTCTGCGACGAATTCGTCGGTGGCGGTCTCGTTTCTGTACACGCCGGGGGCGTCCGCGCCGCCTCGTGACACGCCGGGTACGTCCTCGAGTTCGATCGACACCACCCCGTCGTAACCTACTTCTTTGAGCGCCCCGAACATCGCCTTCCAGTCGATCTTTCCCTCGCCCGGTCGCCAATGAACGTTGGTCACGGCGTCATTGTCGGACACGTGGATGTGCTTGATGCGGCTGCCGAGCTGGTAAACGGATACGTTCGGAAAGTCGCCCACGGGGAAGGTGTGACTCGGGTCAAAGTTTATCCCGAGCGCGGGCGAGCCCACCTGCTCGATGAGGCGCAGGCAGCCGGACGTGCTGGCGGTGTAACCGTAAGGGTGAGGTTCGACGGTGTAGACGACGCCCGCCTCTTCGCAGGCGTTGGCGCACGCCCTAACAGCTTCAACGTAGTGACGGTAATTCTCGTCCCAGTCAAGACCCCGAGGCATGGGCGCGCTGAACGTCTGAACGAGGGGCTTTTGCGTGAACCAGGGAAACTCTTGTCCATAACGCATCCCGAAGGGCAACGCACCTACGCTGTTGACAAGCGGGCTGCCGAGTTCAGCGCCTACCGCTACAGCTTTACGAAACGCCTCAACGGCTTTGTGACGCTTAGGTTTGTCAGGGTGGGACAGGTCGAAATGCGTGTAAACGAACTGGGAGAGTTCTACGCCTTCACCTTTTAGCACCTCCCTCAGTTCTTTGACCTTCGCGGGCGTGTAATAACTTTCTAAAAAGTCTTCGTCCCAGGCAATAAGCTCTAAAGCTTTGAAACCGAGGCTCGAGATGCGCCGGATAGCTTTTTCGTAAGGCGGGTCCCACTGGAAAGGCCAGGAGGCGGCTCCGAATTTCATAAGTTCTCCTAATAAGTTCTGACTCGTGTTTAACGGTTAACATGAGGCACAGCCATTAACCAATACTCCGGACAGATTTAAGGACAAGCTAGCCCGAAGGCAAGGGCATGGTTAAAAGCGGACTGAACTTTATTGCAACTGAGGTCAAAGTCTAAGCTTGCAAAAAGTCGAGAAAGCAGTCGGTGACTGAAAGAACGGTGGATGTAACTGCTTAAAGAGAAGACGAAAGCTTGCTCTCCCTCTTGCTGGTTTAGAAGGTCTAACTTGGCAAGATTAACAGCCGATAAAGCGGTGTTGAAATGAAAGGCAAGTGCTTTTGCATCTCTGGCTTGGCAGTCACAAAGACCTGTAAACTGTTTAGCATCCCGAAACAGGAATTCGATTTGGAAGCGTAACTTGTAAAGGTCTAGTATCTCCTTGCCGGTAAGACTCAGGTCTGTCGAAAAGAGCAAGATGTAACGAGGTTTGGCTTTGCTGGTATCGAGCAGTAGCACAACGCGAAGAAGACGTTTCAAACCAACATGCCAAAGGGTTTGCGTATAGATGTGAAGCTGCGGTTCAGTTTCGCTCTCATAAACAAACCGGCTCAGGTCTCCAAAATCAACCTTGCCATCATAGCGTTTAGGGCGTCCTTTGCCACAGTAGGCTCCTCGGTAGAGATAGCGTAGGTTGGCGTCACAGCGTAGTTTGCCCACTACCTCAAGCTTTCCTAGAGCACACACTGTGTCAACAAACCCCTTCTTGCTGTAATAGCCGTCTACCAGCAGATAGTTGACCTCTTTAGGCAAGGTTTCAGCACAGGCTTCTACGTGTTCGGCATACTGCTCAACGCGGCTTTTCCCCGCCTTAGCCACAGTCTGCCTCGTTGAAAAAGCAAATGCCTGACGGCTGTCACGGTCAATCAAAGCCAGTTCACTAATCTCTAAGCCTTTTACTGCCCTACCTATACAGCCACTGTAAAATTTACCCAGCCCAAACGTCTGTTTCCCGCTTTTAGCTAAGTAGCTCGCGTCTAGTGCTGCCACCAGTTCGCCGCTCGTAGTACGTTGCCCTAGACAATGCAGGTTGAACATCTCGAAGTCAAAGTCTCGTCTAAAACCTCTGCGGTACGTTTTCTCATCCAGTTCGCTATGTCTGGCTAAGTTGCTGAAGTTGAGCTTGCCGTACACCAACAGCACGGTACTGAACAACTGTCTTAGAAAATCTCGTTGCCATTTGCCTACCCCTGGCATCTTTATCAGCGCTTCGTCTATAATCTCTAGCAAGCCATCATCTGTTTGTTTCATCACACATTCAAACTAGCGTGATGGCTTCCTTCTTTTCAATACCTGTCCGAAGTATTGTTAACGTAACAGATAAACTTGTAAGACTGAGGAAACAAGCGCAAGACGAAAAGGGTTAGCTTTCGACATAATTTTCTCCTTTAAGAAGGCTTTCGGGAACGTGCAGCTTGATTCAAGCTGTCACTGCCTAACCGCATCTTCAGCGCGAGCAAGTCACCTCCTGTCCCAACTTAGACGATTCATAAATGGCCGCGATCATCCGCATAAGTTGCGTACCTTGAGAGGCTGACATGCACGGTTCGGCTCCTGTGTAGACGGCGCGCGCGAAGTCTTGTAGCTGTGAAGCAAAAGGTTCTGTCACCCTCAGGGGCGGGTTGACCGCTACATCGAACGAACGCCTCATTCGCCCTTCGCGGCTCACCGGGAACAGGTCAAGGCGCTCTTCTGTCAAGTGAGCCCCCGCTTTTGTGCCGTAAAGATGCACGGCGAACTCATCCTCCGCCTGCGCCAGCACCCAACTTGTCTCGAGCTGCAAGGTCTGCCCGGACTCGAAGCGGACGAAAGCAAAGGCGCTGTCGTCGGTCTTTGTCACATCCGGGAACTTGTTGAAAACTCTCCCCGACACGCTCGCCGCGCCAGGTAAGCCGAGCAGGAACCAGGCAAGGTCGAGCACGTGAACACCAATGTCCATGAGCGCGCCGCCGCCCGCTTTGACCGGGTCGGTGAACCAGGAGGCGCCCCCAACCCCGGCGGGCACACCCCAGGTGCGCCGCCAGATGGCTCGAGCGTGATAAACCTCGCCGAGTTCATCCCTGGCGAGTAGCTCTTTGAGTTTTTGCGCGGTCGCGCCGAAACGCCGCTGCAAAGCGTACCCCAGAACTTTCCCTGACGCCTCAGCGGCTCGCTCCATGCCCTCTACCTCGGCGGCGGAGCGAGCAGGCGGTTTCTCGCAAAGCACGTGCTTGCCCGCTTTGAGCGCGGCCAATGTAACGGGCTGATGCAAAAATGTCGGCAGGGCGACGATGACTATGTCGACGTCGGCGTTAGCTAAGAGACGCCTATAGTCCTCGTAACTGCGCTCAGCGCCATAAGCTGAAGAGAAAGCCGCCAGCTTCGTTTCGTCAAGGTCGCTTGCGGCAATCAGCCTTGTGAGCCCGCTCTCTAAACACCCTTCGGCGTGACGTTCGCCGGGGTAACCGACGCCTATGATGCCAACGCCAAGAGGATTGCCCGCGCCACGTTGTCGCCTAGCGGCCACGCTGCCAAGCTCTAGCGGCACGCCGTAAACCCGCCCGTAAAAGTGAGGGCAATCTTACATATCCATAAACTGCAAACAGTTTGTTCGCGCATCCCGTTCCATCCTTTAACCATCCAAGATTTGTTGTGGTTAGATCATATAAGACCAAATCGTTCCTTTTTTATATTGATTAATACGTATTTGGTATTATTTGAAGGTGGACTTTAAGCACCTCAATACCTTTGTAACGCTCGCCACTTACCTGCACTTCGGGTATGCCGCCAAAGCTCTCGGGGTAACGCAGCCCCACGTCAGCCGCCTTATTCAGCAACTCGAGGAAGAGCTTGGGGTCCGCCTTTTCTACCGAAACAAGCGAAACGTCCGGCTGACGGAGGCCGGTGAGCTTTTTCTGGATGAGGCGAAGTCACTCTTGAAAAATGCCGAGCTCGCCAAGCAACGCGTGCGGCAAAGCGCCGAGGGTAAGCGCGGGCGGCTAACCATAAGCCTGGTGCATTCGGCGATGCTGGGCGTCTTACCTACGATTCTTAAACGGTTTCGTGTAGAGCTTCCTGACGTTACCCTCAGCGTGCTCGAGCTGAGAGCCAACCGCGAGGTGAACGCGCTAAGTGAGCGGCTCACCGACGTCGTGTTCGCTCACCCCCCTGTTCCGAACGCAGCGGCGTACACATGTCTGAATTTGGAGGAGGAACCTTTCTGGATCGTTCTTCCTAAGCGGCACCCGCTCGCAAGCCGTGAGCACGTTGACCTGATCGACCTGGCCGATGAGCCGTGGGTTATGTTCCCCAGAGACGACGGGGCAGACGTCTATGACCGCATCATTTCTCTTTGTCAGAAGGTCGGTTATTCACCTAATATTGTTCAGCAGGCAAGTTCCGTCCAAATGCGTTTGGGACTTGTCGCGTCGGGGTTCGGGGTACACCTCGTACAGGAATCTTGGCAGACCATGCCGCACCCCGGAGTAACTTATCTGCCTATACGACCCACTGACAGCATTGGGCTGTCTTGTTATTGGCGAACATTTGACCCGAATCCGGTGCGGGGACGGTTTATAAATATAGTTAAGGAATACGAAATCTGAAATCAGGCTGATTTATTGCTACAAACTGTTCGCTTTTATCCTGTCCTACTCATGTCAGCCCTGGTTCAGCTAGATGGTTTAGGGGTGTAGTCTCCAAGTCTTGACATAAAGGAAGCCGGGGTAGATTCTCACGCCTCCTGAAACATTTCTTTCTGCCGCTTTGTGAAAACGGCTGGGGCGGTATTTTGGACTGTATCTTGAACTGTGCAAAGTTGAACCGTATAACCGTCACGGTTGGGGAGGTTGGGTATGTTCACACTCGCTGCATTAGGATTGCTGCTCGTCGGTATGGGGCTCAGTTTTTTGGGCCACGCCATAGAAGTCAAGATCAAGGGCGCGTCAACCCTTGTTTGGGTGGTGTGGGGGACGGTGGCGCTGGTCGTGACCAATACCGGTCTCGCTCTTTTTGGTGAGGCCGTCGTCCGCGGCGTCGTCCGCGGCGGCTAGTACGGCCCGAGGGGCAGTCGCGTGGCGAACCCCGGCGCGATGAGCAAGAGGCGCGGTGGGTCTTTGTCCTGTCGCGCCTCAACGCTCACGCCTCAACGGTGTCGAACCTAAAAAACTTTTGTAACCGCCAAAGACCATTAAAAAGTATCCCTTCGCAGACGTGACGAGCGTTGAATCCCGCTCGAGCCGACCCCCACTTGCTCTAGCTCTACGCCACACGGTTTCTGGCGGAACGCGCTCGGAACGCCCCGCGTCCTACGCTGACTATGTGACGCTCATCCTGTGGTTTTTCTCACACCGTGTGAAATACTTTACCTACGCTTTAAGGCAAACTGTAGGCGACGTAAGCAGTGACGTGACCACTCGAGCGGGAAAGGGCGAAGAATGCGGCCTGTGATGCGAGCTGTGCAAGAAACCCCTGGACAAGAGACTACCGTGCAAGAGACCCTTGTGCAAAAGACGGGGCAGCGGAACGTGATGTGGGGGCTCGTGGTGGGTGGTCTTTTCGTCCTTTCCTTTTGCTTGGGGCTGCCCCAATTCCACTACGCGACCGCGCTGATGATCGGGGCCATCTTGCGCCACAAAAACGACGCGGGAGACCTTTTCGGTGCCGACGTCGGGTCTGGCGAGGGCGATAGCGGCGCGAACGAAGGCGCAGCGGTGAGGCCGCCGCTTCTCCGCTTGGCGCTCCTCTTCGTGCTGATCGTGCTGTTCGGCGGCGTTTTCCGGGCGTTTGCCGGTGAACCTCGACCTTCGCGGGTAGAGGCGCTAGGGGCGCTTCACGGCGAGGTGTGGGAGGCTGAAGTTGCGGGGATGCGCCTTCAGTACCATTTGGTCGATCTGCGCGGGTTTCCCGCGTTGGGCTACGCGCGGCTCGAGGCGCGCACGCAGACCTGCCACATCTATATCGACACCTGGCTCACGCGCCATGACCCGCGCGTGCTGGCCGACATCACCCTGCACGAGGTGGGGCACTGCGTGGACTGGCTCATGCTGGGCTTGAGCCATAACGCCTTCGCCGACGAGGGCTGCGCCTACGGTGAATACTATTGCGAGCCCGCTGAAGGCTACGCGGAGGCGTGGGCGCGCGCCTACAGCGCCCGGTGCGGCGCGGACCTCTTCTCGGTGGGTTACACCCCGCACGCGGGTTATCTGGCTGTAGAAGTGGCTGGGGAGGTTTCAAGAAGCGCTCCTTGCGCCCTCCCCGACCCCCGGACGGTTACTCCCGCCTACGCGGCGGCGTACGGTAGACAAGAGCAGCGCGCAGGGACGCCCTGAATTTTTGGTTGAAGCCAACCTCTTGGCGCTCTTTCGGCTCGAGCACGAAAAGCTACCCCTATACTTGTTACAGTGGAGCTGTAAGGCGTCACCACGGCAGAGCGCTCCAGCGGCATTTAAGGGCGCAGCTACGGGACCACCAGTAAAGGACGAGGGCGCGGCCCATAATCGTTAGAAGGTGGCCGAAAGGTGACGGACACAGCGGCCGAGGCTCGAGCCGAAAAGGCGGAAACATGGACCAACACACAACCCGTTCGGGTTTCGTGGCTATCGTAGGCCGACCCAACGTCGGCAAGTCAACGCTCCTGAATACGCTTCTGGGCGTGAAAGTCGCGCCCATCACGCCGAAGCCGCAGACCACGCGCCGCGGGGTGCGCGGCGTCTATACGCAAGACGACAAGCAGCTCGTTTTTGTCGATACGCCCGGTTTTCACCGCGCCAAAGACGCGCTGGGGCAGTACATGAACCGCGAGGTGACGGGCGCGCTCGTTGATGTGGACGTCGCCCTCTGGGTTGTCGACCTGCGCCGTCCTCCCGGGGACGAAGACAAGGACGTGGCGCGCCTTGTGGGCGGCATCGACCCGCGGACGCCCGTTTACCTTATTGGGAATAAAGTAGACGTCGCCAAGTACCCGGACGAGGCGCTCTCGCTCTACCGCGACCTGCTGCCAGGCGTGACCGAAGTACGCATGTTGAGCGCCCTCGACGACCCCAACGCGGTCTACAGGCTGCGCGACGAGCTTTTTGAGCGGTTGGGTGAAGGCCCCTTTTACTTCCCGCCGGACATCCGCAGCGACCAGTCGCGCGAGGCGTGGGCGGGCGAACTCATCCGCGAGAGCGCGATGATCCACCTCCGTCAAGAACTGCCCTACGCCGTGGCGGTGCAGGTCTTGGAGTGGCGCGAGCCCGAAAAGGAGGGAGACGCGCTCTATATCGGCGCGGAAATCTGGGTGGAGCGGCCCAATCACCGTATGATCGTGCTTGGCAAGGGGGGCAAGATGATTCGGGAAATCGGCCGGACGGCGCGTAAGCAGTTGGAAATTTTCTTGGGCGACCGCATTTATTTAGACCTTGAGGTCGCCATCCACCGCGACTGGCGCGAGGACGTAGAGTCTTTGCGCGAACTCGGTTACGAGTAGGGGCGCGCCGTGCCCATTGCCGCGCGCTGGCGCGCGCTCGAGACCCTACCCCACCCGCGCGGGCGCGACGCCATGCCGGGCGTTTACGAGTTGGCCGACGCCGACAAACGAGTTCTCTATATCGGTCAGTCCGCTCGAGACGTACCCAACCGCATCCGGCAGCACCTCACCAAGAACGCTTGCGTTGCAAACCGCGCCCTCTACTGGCGCTACGCCTACAGCCGCGTCCCCCAAGCTGCCGAGGCCGACCTGATCGCGCGCTACCGCGCCCGCCACGGCGACCTGCCGCCCTGCAACCAGGCCACGCCAAAACCGCGCGACGCGGCGCGGCGTTACGGAGAGCGCAGCCGCTCGTGAGGCACAATTCCTGCTCATACGCTCCTACAGCCTCACCCATTGTGAAACGAAATCACAAAGCTGTAGCCGGATGCACTTGTTAGCGAGAGATGTGCGTGATATAAAGGCCACATCGTGAGAGCCGCCAACACTCTCATAGTTTTTTTTGGAGGGGAAAAACATGCGTAGATTATCCTTATTAATGCTCGCCGCTCTTCTGTTGAGCACGGGCACCACTTTCGCCCAGACCGACCAGACCGTCACGGTCGCGGGTGACCTGACCGATCCCGTGATCGACAGCTACTGGATCGGTATTTCACTGGGCTCTCCCCTTGGTGGGTCGGTGCATTTCGGCATCAACGACCTTCTGGGTAACGCCATCGACACGCGCTTTAACGCTTCTTTTTCTAACAATCAGGTTGCGCTCGGTGCGAACGCCATTTTCGACTTTGCTGTTGATACGGCTTTGCCGCTCGACGTTTACGCGGCCGCCGGTCCGACGCTGATTTTCGGGGACACCTCTGGGGGCGACTCCGGCTTCGGCATCAGCGCGCTCGCGGGCGCGGAATACCGCTTTACCAACATTGGCTTTCAGCCCGGCGGTGCCTTTTTTGAGATAGGACCCTTTATCGGCTTCGACGTTGACTCGCGCCTCGCCGCGCGGCTTGGGATCAACTACCACTTCTAAAACGCGAAGTTTTTTGGACACGCCTTCGGTTCCCCGGAGGCGTTTTTTTGTTTTTGAATCCAATCCTTGAATCTAGCGCTTACGGAGCTTGCCGCGCTGCTCAAAGGAGGCGCTGGGCTGCGCCCCCAGCTTCGGCGTCACCGCGACCAGCAGCCGGTAATCTTCTCCCTCGCTTTCGGAGCGGACCAAGTCTACGTCCACTTCCTTAAAGCAGTCGAGCAGATAGTTGGGGATTCTCAGGGCACCTTGTCTGCGCCCTCCCAATGACATGAGCAAAAGGTCGCTCTCTCTGCGCGGCTCGACGAAGTGAAGCTCGAGCGCCAGCACCCGCGCTCTCGCCATCACGCCCCGGCGAATTCTCGCTAAATACACGCTGTCCATACCCTCTATTACACACCCTGCGCGCTTTACTAAGCCGTGACGCCCGTCCTACCAGCCGCAGAGCCTCCAACCACCAACCACAGAACAGTCAGCCACAGAACCAGTCAGCCACAGAGCGTAAAGCATCACTGACGCGCGAACGCGCTATGCTGGGAGGATGAAACTTACCTGGTACGGTCACGCATCTTTCCGGGTCGCGGCAAAGGGCGGCGCAAGCGTCGTCACCGACCCCTACGACCCGGCAACCTCCGGCTACAAACCCGTTTTAGAGCCCGCCGACATCGTCGTCATCTCCTCAGCGACCGACTCGTTTCACTGCAACGCGCACTTGGTGCCGGGCTCGCCCGTGGTTATCAACAGTTTAGAGCTCGCCCGTTCCGGCAAAAGCCGCACGGTTCAAGACGTGACGTTTCACGGCGTCGAGGCGTCGGAAGCCCTCGACCACCGCGGTGGTCAGCCCGAGGCCAACGGCATGGTCCGCTTTACGTTAGGCGACCTCAGCGTCGGCCACATGGGCGACGTAGGCACGTCCCTTAGCGCGGCGCAGCTAGGGTTCTTCAGGGGCGTAGACGTCCTCCTCGCGCTCGCGGGGGGCCATCCGACGATTCCCTTGGACGCGCTCAAAGCCGCGGTTGATGAACTCAAACCCAAACTCGTCGTGCCGATGCACTTCGACACGCCTCTTTACAAACTCGACAACCTGCTCTCCATAGGCGCGTTTCTTTCACTCTTTGAGGATGACGACGTCGAAGTCGCGGGGTCGCCTGAGGTGGAGCTGACGCCCGCCGACCTGCCCGAAAGGACGCGGGTGCTCGTTTTGGAGCCTGTGGGGTTGAACGGCGCTTAGGGAGTTGAAAGCGGAAGAGGTCTCGAGCGCACAAGCCCTGACACCATCTTGTAAACCGAGTCCTATAAACTAGAGCGTGCAGCGTTCCCCCCTCACCTGGCTGGCCGGAGCCGTCGCCGCACTCTTTTTGGGCACGTTTTTGTTCCTCCCGCTCGGGGTGATTTTGGCGCGGAGCGTCTCGAGCCCGGGAGTTTTTGGGGAGGTTTTTACCAACCCCTACTACCGGGAGCGCGTGTGGTTCACCACCCTGCAGGCGCTCCTTTCAACCGTGCTCACCGTGGGTTTGGCGCTGCCCAACGCGGTGCTCTTTTCGCGCTACGCCTTTCGCGGCAAGCGCCTCCTGCGGGTCGCGTTCACCATCCCTTTTGTGATGCCCACGGTAGTCGCCGCCATCGGCTTTCTGGCGCTCGCGGGGCCGCGCGGTTTTGTCAACCTGCGGGGCACGCTTTGGATCATCTTAGCGGCGCACGTGTTTTACAACTACGCGGTGGTGGTGCGGATTGTGGGGGCGTACTTAGAGGCCGTAGGCCCTAAGCTCCGCGACGCCGCCGCGATGCTCGGCGCGGGGCCGTGGCGCACGCTCCTGCGCGTCACCTTGCCCCTGTCCGCGCCCGCCGTGCTGGCCGCCGCCACGCTCGTGTTCGTGTTTTCTTTCACCTCGTTTGGCGTGATTGTTATTCTCGCGCCCCAGCCGCGCTTTGCAACCCTCGAGGTCGAGGTCTACCGCCTCACGTTGAGGCTCTTGCAACTTGACACCGCCGCCGTGCTCGTGCTGACGCAGCTCTTGGTCGTCGGGCTTTTTACGGGTCTCTATACCCGTTTGCAAGCGCGGCTCGCGGTGCCGCTGGGCGCGCCCAGCCGCCTTCCCAGGGCCAAAGGTGCCGCCCGCCTCGCGCTGGCGCTCAACATGGCGCTGGCGGCGCTGCTCATCCTCTCGCCGCTCGTGGCGCTCACGGTGCAAGCCTTTTGGACGTCCGACGGGTTTTCTTTGAACAACTTCTTAGGGCTCCGCGAGGCGTCCTTGTCTACCGGCTTCGCGGGGGCGGGTCGCGCGGTGTTTAATTCGCTGCGGTTTGCGGTCTCGAGCACCCTCCTTTCCCTCACCGTCGGCCTCGCCTTTGCGTACGCGGTGGTGCGCGGCGGTCTGCGCTGGCTCGATAACTTAAGCCTGCTGCCGCTGGCGACGAGCGCCGTAACCCTGGGCTTCGGCTACCTGCTCGTGTTTCCGCGGCTCGCAACGAGTCCCTGGGGCCTCACGCTCGCCCACTCCCTCATCGCCTTTCCCTTTGTGGCGCGGAGCCTCCTGCCCGCGCTGCGGGGGCTGCCCGTAAGTCTGCCCGACGCCGCGCGGGTGCTCGGCTCGAGCCCCCTGCGCGTCCTCGCCCGCGTCGAACTGCCCCTCCTCGCCCCCGCGCTTGTCGCCGCCGCCGCGTTCGCCTTTGCGGTGTCGATGGGCGAGTTTGGCGCGACGCTCGTCATCACCCGCCCCGAATACGCCACGCTGCCCGTCGCCATCTTTGACCGCCTGGGCCGACCCGGCGCGGCCAACTACGGCGCGGCTCTGGCGCTGTCGGTCTTGCTCATGCTGATTACGGGGGTGGCGATGGGGCTGCTCGAGCGTTTCGGAAAGAGCGAGTTTTGAGGGTTGGCGCGTTTATAGCAGGTATCTTTATATTGGGAGAGGGTAAGGTGTTGCCGTGCAGGACGCAGTCTAAGGGACGATGCCTGCGTTGAATTCACTCAATGTCAATTACATAAAGCCTTAAACACGGCGTGAGCGATTTTGTCTCTATCACAAAAGATGCAGACGGTGCGGACAGACAGCAAGAAGAAAGGCCGACCCCAAAAGGTCGGCCTTTCTACTAACGTTGACGCTGAATTTACATCAACTTACGGCGTGGGTGTGGTGGCTTCAGTGATAGTCACAAAAGCGATTTTGGTGTTTGTCCCCGTGGGGGTGATGGTCAGGAGGCCGTCAGTCACCGTTATGCTGAGGGGGTTGCCTGTGCCCACTTCCGACGTTTCGATAAAGAGCGACTCACTGCCGTCGTTGCCGCCGCCGTCTGTTTCCGTTTCCAGGTTGTACGGCTCAGCGGGAAAGGAGGTGCCTTCGACGCTCACCTGATATATGGTTCCCTGACGAACGGTCTCGTTGTTGTCTCTCGCGGCGTCTCCTAAAGCGAGGGTCACGCTGTACGTGCCGTTAGGAACCGCGATCTGCCAAGCGCAGTTTTGCGGCACGCCGCTAAATGAATTGCTTGGCGTGTTGATAGCCGCAGCGTCTCCACCCTCCATGTGCATAAAGGTTTGGTAGAGAAGTTCGTTGGGGCCGCTGATACCGCCAACGTCGATGCCTGCGCCGCTGGCGTTGGTGCGGTAGCGACCGTTGCTGACAATGTTGCATGGCGTCGAGGTGGCCGTGTTGTTGGCGTCGAGCGTGACCCAACCGTAGGTTTGGCCGGTACCCTGGTTCTCACCCGAGCGCGGGCCGTACGGCTGTCCGTAGTCGGCAAAGTAGGTTGCTGGGGGTGCGGGCGCGGGGGGAGTACCCGTAGGAGTACTCGTACCCGGCTCGCTCTGGAAGTTGACGTTGTAAGGGCCCGCACCAGGCATGACTTCCTCAGCAATGTTGATAGTCACAGTCGCGGTAGAATCCTCAGCGTCATCTGCCGAGAGCGTGTAAGTGAAGGTGGCGGTGCCAGTGGTATCCGGGGCAGTATAGGTGTATGTGTCGTCGTCGTTGTCTTCTAAAGTGCCTCCGCCCATGAGGTCGTCGTTGACTTCAAGCTCGACGTCCACGTCAGTGGGAATGGTGTCGTTACCTGTGAGTTGGGCTTCGGTGATAACGACGGTTCCACCAGGCGTGACGTTGAAAGAGTCAGGATTCGCTGTGAGCACGGGTGGAGGTGGTGGGTTGCCATTATCAGGAGGCGTAATGTTGAGAGTCACGGTCGCAACTTCGGAAGTCCCTTCACTGTTCGATGCGGTGTAGGTGAACTGGTCCGTGGTGCCCGCAGCACCTGTGGGCGTGTAGGTGAAAGAACCGTTGGTGTCAAGGTTCAGGGTGCCCGCCGCCACATCCGTGACGAGTGTCGCCTGTAGGTCCCCACCCCCATCGTTGCTGAGCACGCCGGGCGCGGCCACTGTACGCGGTTGTCCTTCGACCACGTCGTAGGTGTCGTCAGCCGCTGTGGGCGGTGTGCTAGGCACAGTATCACCCGGGCACGCGGTCAGTAGGAACATAAGCCCCACCATCAGCGACAGAACGAGCGGTTTTCCGGTTTGTTTGAAATCCATCTTTTTATTACCCCCTTCCAAGAGTAATGAGCATGGTTACAGCAAAGCCAGTCTAATAGGCGAACCGTACTTTGTGCAACTCTTCTAGAGGGTAATGCGAACAAGCGGCCTCAATAGTGGTAAATTTTACTAAGAGTTATAAAGAAATCCTCATGAAGATACCCAGAGTTCTACCCAGCAAACAACAGAAATCCTCGAGGGCGTGCCTGAACCGCTCGAGAGTGCGTTACTCGCTCCCAAGTGTGAAACAATTCCCTTCAGGTATGCTGATGCGTGATGACCCCGCGCTTGCGTTTTCTCGGCTCGTCCGATTCTCAGGGCGTGCCCCGCTGGTGGTGCGGCTGCGCGGTCTGCGAGGAGGCGCGCGCGGGTGGGGCGAACGCCCGGACGCGCCCGTCGGTGCTTATCGAGGCTCGAAAGCGCATCCTCATAGACGCCGCGCCCGAACTGCGGCTGCAAATGTCCAGAGAGCGCGTGAAAGATGTTGACGTGGTGCTCATCACCCACGCGCATAGCGACCACGTGCTGGGCTTGAGCGACGTGGGCGACCAGGCGCGCTGGACGGGCTCTCCCACACCCGTTTACGCGCCCGCCGAGGTTTTGCCACAGCTCAAAGAACGCTTCGCTTACATGACGCGGGGGGGTTACCGACGCCTCACGCCCTTTCGGGATGTGGAGGAGGTGCGGCCTACGGAGTACGAGCTGAAGGCTCACAGAGTACCCCACGGTCGCAACGGTTGGGCCTACGCCTTTCGGTTTGATGGACCTGGGGGAAGCTGGGGTTACCTGCCCGACTGTCTGGGCCTCGAGGATACAACGCCCTGGTGCGGGTTGGATCTTCTCATCTTGGGCACGAGCTTTTTCAAAGAGGACGCGCCGCTAGAAACGCGCAGCGTCTACGACGTGGGGGAGGCGCTGGAGCTTCTGAAAATTTTGAAACCTAAACGCACCGTTTTTACGCACCTGGGTCACGGCGTAGACGCGCGCAAACCCGCGCCCGAGGGCGTCCGTTACGCGCGCGACGGTCTCGTCATCGACCTGCCGTGATTATTCTACTGTGAGTCGCCCTTGACGCTAAGGCTCGAGCATCTCCACAAAACCTACGGCGAGATTCGCGCGGTGGACGGCGTGACGTTGGCGCTTCGCCCCGGCGAAACCGTGGCGCTGTTGGGACCGAGCGGCTGCGGCAAGAGCACCCTGCTGCGGCTCGTGGCGGGGCTCGAGCCGCCCACGCGGGGCCGCATCTTTCTTGGCGACCGGGACATCACCGCGCTGCCGCCGCAGCGGCGGGGCTTCGGGATGGTGTTTCAGGACTACGCGCTCTTTCCGCACCTGAATGTCGAGAAAAATATCGCTTTTGGGCTCGTCGAGGCGCAGTGGAAGGGGGAGGCGCGGCGGGCGCGGGTGGGCGAACTGTTAGAGCTCGTCGGCCTCGAGGGCCTTGAGAAGCGGCGCGTGTTTGAACTCTCCGGCGGCCAGCAGCAGCGCGTGGCGCTGGCGCGCTCCCTCGCCCCGCGGCCCGCGCTGCTACTCCTGGACGAGCCCCTGTCGAATCTAGACGCGGCGCTGCGCGACGAACTCAAGCGGGAATTAGAGCAAATTTTAGGCGCGCTCGAGGTGAGCGCCCTCTTTGTCACCCATGACCAGAGCGAAGCTTTCACCGTCGCCGACCGCGTGGCGGTGATGCGTTTGGGAAGGCTCGAGCAGGTGGATACGCCCACAGCGCTCTTCGCCGCGCCCGCTTCCGTTTGGGTGGCGCGCTTTTTGGGTCATACCAACGTGTTTAGCAAGGCGCAGGTGCGGGGGCTTAAGCTGCGCGACCCCCTACCGGACGCGCCCCACGTCCTCTTGCGAAGCGACCTCGTGAGTCTGGGCCGGGGTGATATTTTGGCTACGGTTGTGCGCCTTGAGCGCGCGGGGGCGGCGCACACGCTGCTGCTCGAGCTGCACCCGACGGGACTTCCCTTGCACTGGACGGGCTTCTCTCGTGAACTGCCCGCGGGGCTGGGGCCGGGCGACACCGTCAACGTCCACATCCCGCCCGACGCGGTGCTCGGTTTGGATACTGGTCTGGACGCTGGTCTGGAACCCGCGTGAGGGCGCTCGTGCTGGCGGGGGGCGCTATTAGGCTGACGGACGAGCTAAAGGAACTCGCGGCGCGCGCTGGCCTCGTCGTCGCCGCCGATTCGGGCCTGCGCCACGCGGAGCCCCTGGGCGTCACGCCCGCGTTGGTTGTGGGCGACTTCGACTCGGTTACAGAGGAAGTTCTCGCCCGCTATCCCGATATCCCCAGAAGGGCGCATCCTTCCGAAAAAGATGCTTTAGACCTCGAGCTGGCCCTCCAACACGCGCTAGACGCTGGAGCGGACGAGGTCGTCATCGTCGGGAGCCTGGGCGGACGCTTGGACCAAACGCTCGCGGCGGTACTCATCGCCGCCAAACTCGCGCGGGAGGGCGTGCGGGTGTGGCTCCACTCGGGTGACGCGCAGGTGTTTTTCTTATCGGGTGAGGACGCGCTCGAGCTTCCCCTCGCCACAGGTCGACGGTTCAGCGTCCTCAGTCTTAGCGAAACCTCCGTGGTCACCCTAAAGAACGCGAAGTACCCGCTCACGCGTTACCCTCTCCCTTTCGGCCTTGGCCGGGGCGTGTCGAACGAGGTGAGCGGGGTGCCGCTCGGGGTTGGGCTCGAGGCGGGCCTCCTCATCGTGACGGTTGGGTAGATCACCAGCGGTGATGCACCTGCTCTCTCACGCGCGAATCGTAAATCTCCCGAACGCGCGCCATCGTTTCCTCAGACAGGGGCGGCAGGTCGGCGGCGCGGGCGTTGTCGGTCACCTGCTCGGGGCGCTTGGCCCCAGGGATGGCGCACGTGACCGCGTCAAACATGAGAATCCAGCGCAGCGCGAACTGGGGCGTGGTGGCGTCTTCGGGAACGAGGGTCTGGAGTTCGCGCACGGCCTCCAAACCCGTGTCAAAATCCACCCCCGCAAAGGTTTCGCCCCGGTCAAACGCTTCGCCGTGGCGGTTAAAGTTGCGGTGGTCGTTCTCGTCGAAGTGCGTGTCGCGGCTCATCTTGCCCGTTAACAAACCGCTCGCCAAGGGCACACGCGCCAAAATGCCCACCTCGCGCCTTTTCGCCTCGCGGAAAAAGAGCCCCGCGGGCCGCTGACGGAAGATGTTAAAGATAATCTGCACCGTCTCGACGCCCGGATATTCGATAGCCTTGAGCGCCTCCTCGACTTTCTCGACCGAGACGCCGTAGTGTTTGACTTTGCCCTCCCTTTTGAGGTCGTCTAGCACGCTAAACGCTTCGGGCAGATAGTAAACGTCGGTCGGCGGGCAGTGGAGTTGGACGAGGTCGAGGGCGTCGGTCTCCAAGTTCTTGAGGCTCCGGTCAATAAAGCCGGTCAGATTCTTGCGGTTGTAGCCCTCCGCCGTGTGCGGGTTGAGCCGCCGCCCCGCCTTGGTGGCAACGTAAAGAGACTCGGAACGCTCCTTTTTAAGCCGCGCCAGAAGTTTTTCGCTGCGCCCGTCGCCGTACACGTCCGCCGTGTCGAAAAAGTTGATGCCCACGTCCACCGCGCGGTGGAGCGCGGCCAAGGAGTCCTCGTCGCTCACCTCGCCCCAGGAGCCGCCGATGGCCCAGGCGCCAAAGGAGATTTCGGAAACGTCGAAGCCGGTGCGGCCTAATTTTCTGTAGTTCACGCGTCACCTCTACCTTTCTTGTAACCTACTCGAGCCATCCTAACAGCCCCGCCCCGTGCGACGTTATGTGTGGGGGCGCGTTAGAGTGCATCATGAACGAAACGCGTCAAAAGATATGGGGAAGCAGAGCCGACGTTATCGAAGAACGCCTCCGCGCGCTCGACCCCGACCTCGCCGCGCTGGTGTTGGAAACAGCCTACGACAACGTCTTCGCCCGCCCCGGCTTGGACCTAAAGACGCGCGAACTCTTAGCCGTCGCCCACCTCATGAGCGTCGGCAGCGAGAGCGAACTCAAGACCCACCTGCACGGCGCGCTCAACTGCGGCGCGACCCTCGTCGAACTCAAAGAAACCATCCTGCACGCCGCCATGTTTTTGGGTTTCCCGCGGGCGCTCGCCGCGATGAAGGCGCTGCGGGAGGTGGAAAGAAAATGGAGAGATGAGGTGTAGAGAGATGGGGAGAACATTTCCTCTCTTGTCCGCTCCCCTGTTCCCCAACCCATGTTAGATACGTTTAGCGCGAGGTAAGCCCGAAGAGCGTAACGCGGTGTACTCCTTGAGATTTTCTCCACCCCTCTGCCCTTCCGTATGAGGTTTAATGGATAGAGGAGTCTATACCGTGAATACCAAGCAACGCTTTCGCACCCGCGCCGTCCACAGCGGCGCGCGGCCCGACCCCCACACGGGCGCGCACGTCGCCCCCATCTACCAGACCTCGACCTTTGCCTACGGCTCGTTCGGGCGCGGCGAGCGCCTTTTCGGCGGCGAGGAGGCGGGCTTCGTCTACTCGCGCATTGGCAACCCTACAACCCGCGCCTTTGAAGAAAAGCTGGCCGACTTGGAGGGCGCGGAGGACGCGGTGGCGTTCTCGAGCGGCATGGCCGCGACCAGCGCGCTTATGCTGACGCTGCTCGAGCCGGGCGACGAGGTGGTCTTTGTGGGTCCCCTGTACGGCGGCACCGAGGGCTTTTTCCGTGACATTCTGGGGCGCTTCGGGGTAGGGATGAGGGAAGTGGCTCGAGCCGAAAACCTTAACGAAGACCTTTTGAGGGCGCTTTCCCCCGCCACGCGCGTCATCTACGTCGAGACGCCCACCAACCCCACGCTGCGCATCAGCGATTTACGCGCCATCAGCACCCTTGCTAAAGAGCGGGGCATCCTGACGGTTGCCGACAACACCTTCTCGACGCCTTATCTGACGAAACCCCTCGAGCACGGCTTCGACGTGACGCTTCACTCCGCGACAAAATACTTGGGCGGTCACGGCGACGCCATCGGCGGGGTGCTGGCGGGTCCGGCGGCGCTCATAAGCGAAGTGCGTATGGAGGGGCTGCGGCACGTGGGCGGCGCGCTGGGGCCGTTTGAGGCGTATCTTTTCTTACGCGGGATGAAAACCCTGGCGCTGCGCATGGAGGCGCACTGCGACGGGGCGGAGCGGGTGGCGGCGTTTTTGCAAAACCATCCCGCAGTTCGAAAGGTTTATTATCCCGGTCTAAAAAGTCACGCAGGTCATGAGGTGGCAAAGAAGCAGATGCGCCGTTTTGGGGGGATGGTGGCGCTCGAGCTTTCCAGCAAAGAAGAGGCCGCCCGTTTTTTGGACGCTCTGACGCTTTTCACGCAAGCCGTTTCCTTAGGCGACGTGGAATCGCTCGCCACCCACCCCGCCAGCACCACGCATCAACTTTTAGACCCCCAGACGCGCGCCCGCCAGGGCGTCACGGACGGGCTGGTGCGGCTTTCTATTGGCATTGAGGACCCGGAGGATTTGGTGGAGGACCTGAAGGGGGCGCTCGAGCAGGCCGCTTTGGTGACGGCTTAAAAAGAGGGTAACGGTTGCTACTTGGCACAACCGACACCCAGCACAACCGCCTGATATAAAGAAAAGATGTACAGCCGCTCCCCCAAACAGCCCGGCCTCGCCCCCGGCAGCCTTGTCTACACGGGCGAGGCCACCACCGGCCCGGTTCGCATTTCGCTCATCGCCTACGACGAGCACGACATCAAGGTCCGCGACCCCCTGAGTATCGACGACGCGCTTAGCGCAGAGAACCCTGCGCACATCGACTGGATTAACGTCAACGGCCTTTATGACGTCGGCGTTATCGAAAAGGTGGGCGCGCACTTTTCGCTCCACCCGCTGACGTTGGAAGACATCGTCTCCACCGGACAGCGGCCCAAGGTCGAGTTTTTTGACGCTTACGTCTACATCGTGCTGCGGATGCTCTCGCTCGACTCCGAGAGCCAAACTTTACGCAACGAGCAGGTGAGCCTCATCTTGGGTCCCGGCTACGTCTTGTCGTTCCAAGAGCGCGACGACGGCGACGTGTTCGACCCGGTGCGGGGTGCATCCTGGCATAAGGGGATAGAAAAAGGGTGCAAAGGGAAGTAGACTGGCGCATGAACAAGCCAGACTGGGAAGAGAAGGCGAGAGAAGCATTCGAGCATTACTTAGCCGATTTGAAGGCAACGCTAGCGCCGGACGCCAACTTTAGAGATATAGAAAGGGCAATGCTAAAGTTCTCGCCGGAGATGATGAGAAAAACAGCCGAGGCCCTGGCGAACGCCGAGGCTTTTTCCCCCCGAAGCCAAAGCGACACCTGAGGGCTACTGGCGTAACGGTCTGAGTACAGGCAATATCAAGACGTGCTGGGGTAGTGTTCGTGTCAAAGTCCAGAGGTTGAAAGCTCGAACGGGAGAGCGTCAACAGGTCTACTATGATGGCTGCTTGGATGAATCGGGCTGGAGCCCTGAAGCCTTGGAACGCTTGCTCGAACTCAGTAGCCGTCTGCCTTATGAAGAAGGCAGTCATCTCGCCAAGCTGTTTGGACTCGACATTAGCGGTTCAAGCCTTGCGACTTTAACCAGTCTCTACGCGCTTCACTGTGAACAGGCAGTGAGTGAAAAGCTAAGGCAAACGCGTGAGTGTCCGGTTCAGCCAAGCGCTAAGCCGGGGCGTGTGATGGTCCTACAAGTTGATGGTGTTTATGTGCTGGGTCGTCCTGAAGCAAAGAGTTGTCCGGGGCTAGAAATAAAGAGCGCTGTTCTTTACTCTCAAAATGGTCCCGGCGAAAGGTGGATGTTAGCAGACAGATGTTCAGCCGAGGACTTTTTGCCCCTGCTTTTAGGCTTGCTTGTAGAGGCGGGTGTCACAGCCCAAGATACCCTTATCGGCCTAGGCGACGGTGCGAAATGGATTGACACCATCTTTACTCACCTGGCGGCTACGCGCATTACCGATGTCTTTCACGCTGCGACTTACCTCAATGTCGTCATGCAGGCCCTGCACTGGGATGAAGCCGAGCGAACCCGGCACAGGCGGGACTGGTACAGGGGCGACATCAGTGCGCGAGACTGGTTAGAACAGTATCTCCCTGAGCCCGAGCTGTGGATGACCTGGCAAGACAACGCCTTATCGGCTCTTAACTACTTAGAGCAGCGCTTAGATTCTATGGACTATCCCAGCTTCAAAAACAAACGCTACCCCATTGGTTCAGGTCAGGTTGAAGGGATGAACAAGGCTGTTATTGGTCACCGCATGAAAAGAAGTGGTATGCACTGGTCACCTTCTGGCGCTAAGGGCATGGCCTCACTCAGGGCACAAACTTGTGCTAAACATCCGCTACTGGACTTTGATGACCTTCGTTTCTCAGCCTTCGCTTTGGCTTCCTAACTTTCACCTTAGAGCAGGATGCACCCCCCGGTGCGCGACAGGATAGCGAAGAGCAAGGGCAAGATTCGCCGTCAGGGCGCGGACTATCTCGCGTACGCGCTCATGGATATGGTGGTCGATACGCACTTTTTGATCCTCGAGCGTTACGGCGAGATTATCGAGGACTTAGAAGAGGAGGTCATTGACGCGCCCACCCCCGCGCTTCTGGGGCGCATCAACACCTACCGGCGCGAGATGATTTTCCTGCGCAAGTCGGTGTGGCCGCTCCGCGAGGTCTTGAGCGCGCTCTACCGCGAGGAAAACTCGCTCTTTACCCCCGCCGTACTCGCCTACTTACGCGACGTCTACGATCACACGGTCCAGGTCATCGACACGGTTGAGACCTACCGCGACCTCTTGACGAGCCTTTTAGAAGTTTATCTCTCGAGCGTGTCCAACCGCATGAACGAGGTGATGAAGGTCTTGACCATTATCGCCACCATCTTTATCCCGCTGACCTTTATCGTCGGGGTTTACGGGATGAACTTTGCGACTATGCCCGAGCTGGGGTGGCGCTGGGGCTACGCGGCGGTGTGGGGCGTGATGATTCTCGTGACGGTGGGGCTGGTGGCCTATTTTAGGCGCAAGGGTTGGTTTTAAGGCTTGCTTTACGGCTTAGCGGCTAAAGTTTGAACTGAGGAGAGACGCACCATGTGCATCTCATCATGAAACACGCCGTCAATAAACGCGGCGGCGGGCTCGAGGCCGAACGACTCGAAGCCAAACGATTCGTAGAGTGAGATGGCCGATGTGTTGGCGGCGTTCACCACGAGCGTTAGCTGGACCAAACCCATTTGCGAATCCGCAAACTCGAGCGCGTGCGCCAATAATCCCTTGCCAAGCCCTCGGTGACGGTAGTCCGGCGAAACGTACATGCTACTGATACTGCCTTTGTGCTTGACCTTGCGGCGTCCGTCTCGCCCAACGCTTACCGTCCCTACAAGGTGGGCATCATCAAAAGCGCCAAACATGACGCGGGTTGGACTCGGCACCAGCGACGCCTCAAACGCTGATACAGGGCGCTCCCTTTCTTCCTCGTAGCTCGAGTTAAACGCCGTCGGGTACTCACGCAGGGCTTGCAGGCGAATCCTTTGGTAGGCCGCGGCGTGGTAAGTATCAAGCTGCTGTATCTACATAAGCAAAGTTCTAACGAGGCAGGCTCGAGGGTTTAGGCGTCGTGGGCGTGTGGGTTGACCTGCGCCCAAATCTACTTCAGACTCTTGGCAAGCCGCTTTGGCGTTCCTTGCTGCGCACAGTCTGGCGGCAGGGCTTAGGGAAGAAGTGCCCTGAGCCGCTTTACAACGTCGGTGACCGTATCGTCCGGAAGTCGGGTGATAAGCTCAACCTTACGCCTTTGCCAGTCCAAGCTTTTGACTTGGTCCGCAAGGACAACGCCTGAAACCTCACCTTTTGGTAGGGGCACCTCGAAGGGATAGCCCTTGATTTGGTTGGTGATTGGGCAAAGGAGCGCTAGACGAACCTTCTGGTTGTAGGAGAGTGGTGACAGAACCAGCGCCGGACGTCTGCCTGCTTGTTCATGACCTGCTTGAGGGTTGAAGTCAATCCACACGGCGTCACCACGCTCAGGGACGTAAGCCACTACCAAGCCTCATGACCGACGGAAGCCCCTGTGTCTACCTCAGCGTGGATGTTTTCTTCGGTGACGCCCTCGAGCAACCCCTCGAGCGAGTAGTCGGTCCCGGCAAGAGGCGTTACTACAAGTTTGCCCTCGACTAGACTCAGGTCAACCTCGGTGTCGGGCTCGAGAGAAGTCTCAGCGGCGAATGACTTGGGAATGCGTAGTGCTAGACTGTTCCCCCATTTTTGAACTTTAGTTTTCATCCTCACCTCCCAAAAGTATCTACAAAGAGGATACCACGCTCTGAAGGAAGGTCGGGTTTTGGATGAGGAAGCTGTTGTTGTGCAATCACTGATGTGCAACAGGTCGAAGCTCGTAGATTCGGTCATATTGAGCTGCCGCGCCCAGGTCACCTTGGCGAAGTGCCTCTCTTACGTTGTCCAATCTGTACGCGTCCTCGAGGCTCAGGTAGGGCGACCACTCGGTCTCGTCCTCAATTAACGCGACGTCCACCTCCGCTACGTATTGCCCTTCATGTACATACTTCGTTTTTGTCCGCCGCTTTATCATTACCGCCCCTTCGTAAAATCTTCATTTTACCGATACAAAAGTGAAGGTCCAAGTGTACTTATGTTAGCGCAAACCCTAAAAAGGACGAAAGTGTCGCTTGACAGATTAAGCTCAGGGGCGCTGAACAGTTAATGGATGAATTTGATATAATTTAGAACGACTTCCAGAATCTGAACAGAAAGATTCAGTGATCCTTGCAGCGCCTGCTTATAGCTCATAGAAGCGAAAATCTAATTACCTCCTCGTTCAATAGCGATTGGACTAGGTATGGCTCTAAATTCGACTTCAAGCAATTGACACATGCGCTGTTTCATTTCTCTGTTGACAGCGTACAAATCCATATGACTCAAGGCAAGAATTTGTAAGAGCCCAAAGCTGTAGATATTCTTTTTCAGTCGTTTCTTGAGTTCTTTCACGTCATCGTATGGATACGTTGTTATGTGGTCAAACTTGATTGAGACATCAATTAGAGCAGTTGCCACAGACTTATCTTCTTCACGAATTTGCTTATACGTTTCTTCAAGTTTATCTGATCCAACAGAGTGTGTGACCCATTTAATCATGCCATAGCCAACAGTTTCAGTTAGCATAAATAGGAACTTACGAACTCCATCAATAAGTTCATCATGTTTTATTTCTGGATGTTTCTCATCTATCCTTGCAACAATGTCTTGAACTACATCATCAAGGTTATCATTGATGAGATGAAAAATTTTAGATAATAGACGTCTACTAAGACTGTAGCATTCGCTTGCAACTTCTAACTTCCGTTCTCCTTTAATAGCACCAGGCGAGTTCTTCAAAATTTGACCTAGAATTTGGATCATTTTATAAGCTTTATTTACCTCTAAAATATCTTTGAGATCTTGCTCTTCCTGCTCATCCAAATCAGGTTCAACTATTTCTTGACCTGTAAGGTTACTATTCTTGTCAAGTTCCTCTGCTAACTCGTTTCTAACAGCTTCAGGGTCTTTATCCTCATAAACAAATTTAGGTACGGTTTTGTGAAGATCATTTAGAAACTCAACGTCTTTGTCTAAGTCTGTTGGAGGCATATCCTTATATAAATCTTTGGATCTATTAAGCAATTCATTGATTATGTATGGATCTTTCGACAGATGCGTCAGGAACAGTAAGATATTCGCAAACTCCTCCTTATATACCTTTTCGGCTAAGTACACGACAAAAGCCGAAAACAGCGGTCCAGGTCAGGCTTTTTGGTTGCCGAGTTGGTGAGCAGATGCCTGAGATGGTCTAAGCCTGCCCGGAATAAAGACTTCTGCTTGCGCCCGTGCGACTTCATTCGAACAGGTTTGAGCTGACGGTGAACAAATGCTCCGACTTTCAAGGCCCATAAGAAAGCCAGGGTCACAACGACAAGTAAGGTGTTAATGCGCTCTAGGTGCTTGAGATGCGTAGCTTCAAAGTCAAAGCCGCTGCTTTTCAAGGCTTTGAACAAGCATTCTATCTGCCAGCGCTTCGCGTAGCTTGCGAGGGCCTGCTTAGGATTGCGGTTGGTGACGACGATGATGTATTCTCCACCCTCTAAACGCGCGCCTGCAACCCCAAGCTCAACACCAAAGACAGTGTAGCGCTGTTTAAGTACCTTGTGCTCACCCACAGGTAGATGCTGGAAAAAGCCGAACAGATGAAACCAGCCATCACCGAGAGCGTCTTTACGCACGCGGATAACGAAAGGGATGTGCTTACGCTCAAGATAAGCGAACCAGTCGCCCCCGATGAACTCCCTATCGGCTAGCAGCACCTCTAGCTGGTCTACGGGCAAAAGTTTTAGCAAACGCTCCAAAAGCGTAATGCGTTCTTGCGTGGCGGAGTTGCCAGCCTTGGGCAAAAGACACCACAGTAAGGGAACCGCTACGCCCTCATGCGCATAAGCCAGGGTCAAGATGTTGATGTCGAGTTTGCCAAACTTCCAGTTCGTCCGGTCTAGGCACAGGCTGTAGCTTCGCTTGGGACCTAGACTCAGCGCGTACCTGAAAACTGTCTCATCGGCCAAGTGCAAGCCTTGGAAAAACCGTTGCGCCCGTCTGTAAAGCGAGTCCGGCTGGGCTCTGCCCTCCATCATGCCTACCAACGTCGCCAAGTTCACCGTCTTTGCCTGCACCATCGCGATCATCAACAAGCTCAAGAACTTAAGCCGTGACGGGTGCAGCTTTAAGCCGCTCGCTTTCAACTGTGCCAGCAACCCGGTATGCTTCATATGCTCTCCCTTGAAGTGGTGTCTCGCAACATCCATTCTTCACTGGAGAGCCCTTTATTTCAAATCTGTCGTGTACTGAGAAAAAAGGGATAAGAAGGGATAAAATTCCGTCCCAGAACTGTATCAAGGACGTCTCTGACGTGCTTAAGTCGGCGGCTAAGTTGTTGTAAATCTGTAGTATAATCATCTTCCGGACGCAGCCAACGCATTGCCATTTCATCTCTTAGTTTGTAGCCAAACTCGAGGATCCTGAAACGGCTGAACGAACGCATTAGACTATCGCCGTTATGATGAACTATTTCATCCAAACGCATTGCGAAATCGTCAGCGAACAGAACAATATAGGTAAATTCTCTATTTAAGGTTTCAAGTAGTTTTTTTCTCCCTTTAGTGTTAAGCCGCAGTTTTGCATAGTCATCTAAAATCACTATTTTTTTACTGGGTGGCAACTGCTTAAATTCTTCGAGGACGCTTTCATCATATTGACTTGAAAATGTTCGATAGATCTGATTCATAATTCGACTTTCGTTTGGATCGCTAATGTTATTGCCTTCCAATAGAATGGGGACCAAGCCTTCATTAAGGCAGCTTTGACACAAAATTTTGGCTAGTGCTGTTTTGCCTGAATGATTTGAACCACTAATTACAATATGGGGACTATCTAACAACCTGATTGGCAGGTCGTGAGAGCGAAATGTTTCTTTGCCTTTGTTATCAAAGTTCTGCTCTTGCAGCATTGGATGTACATAGAGGTCTTTCAGACCTAAATCACCTTTAGAACTAGTAAATGTAGCTTCTGGATCATCAAGGTAACGCTCAAAATTTAAATTAAATTTGAACTTTCTTTGACTTTGTAATTGATTAACCTGTAGGCTTGCCCAAGCTGTATCGGATGAGTCTGTGGGTCGATACAGATTATCAAGGTAAGAAAAATGGGTGATTTTTTGTTTCTTAGCTTCTAAATCAAGCTCAATGACACTAAAGTGACTACTCTCATCTTTATAGTTGTCTTGTAGCACCCAGCCTTCAAGATACTCATTAAGTGGTCCATGTGCTGTTACTTTTTGATAGCGAGAACCAACATGTTCGTGCCCAGTTAGTATGATATCTGAGTTACTTTCAAGACGATCTCTTAAAGCGCGAGCATTTTCGTTGCCCAGCCAATTATATGGATGGTGTAGCATTGTAATAACCACGGCAGCCTCTTGATCTGCTCTAACAGGGACAATATCTACTGGATAAATCATTGTTCCTTCGCGCTCATGTAACTGTGATACCCAGGCGGTGTTCAAACAGCGAAACACAACCTCATTTGATTCAAAAGGAAAACTGTATTCGTAGTAAAGGTAGCCATTCTGATTAAGATACTGAGTTTCCAACGAATGCATAAAGTAAAAAAAGTTTTCTTGAGCTGATATGCAAATGTCTATTATAGTGTCCTCTTTAGCATCTTCGTGATTTTTTGATAGTAGCTCAATAATCCGAGTGCGAGCTGCATTTTCAGATCCCAACGTGCAATCATGATTGCCCGGAACTATTGCCAGATGCACTTTTTCAAGATTTAGCCGTTCAGCAATTCCCTTTTGCACATTTTCTACGAACTCTAGTACCCTAACCAGGTAGAACAGAGGGGTAAAGTCGTTTAAGTTTAACGCGGGCATCGTCTGTGGTGAAGCGCCAGTCCACAGTATTTTTACGATTGTTACGCTGCCCAGCCCAGACTTGAACGTCTTCTTTGAGAGTGTCCACGGAGGCTACGTGGTCAGCCAAACACTGTTTAGCCAAGACGGAAAGTTCGATTTCTGCCATGTTCAACCACGAACCGTGTACAGGTGTGT
Organism: Trueperaceae bacterium; assembly: GCA_965214405.1. GTDB lineage: Bacteria > Deinococcota > Deinococci > Deinococcales > Trueperaceae > CBDCCT01. Next base: position 1,603,638 of record OZ243956.1, on the reverse strand, counting down.
AGTGGATTTCAAGCTTCTGGACCAACCGTTGCGCCTCGTGGGGAGCAAAGGTTTGGTAAAGGCTGCTGGCGTGGTGGGTGCTCAGGTTGTCCTGCACCAGCACGACCTTGCTTGCGTCGGGGAAGCACTCGTCCACTAAATAGCGGATGACATGGGCGTAATCGTCGGCAGTGCGCGTTTTATGAACTTGCACCTCACGCCACGCCTCAAGTGGCGCAAAAAGCATGAACAGGTTGGCCTGGCCGTGGCGCTCGTATTCGTAATCCACACGCTGAGGCTTGCCCGGCTCTAAGGGCAGGTCTTCCTGGACGCTGCTTGTAAGTTGTTTACACGCTTCGTCCAAACATACCACCGGTCGCTTAGGGTCGTGCGGACGTTGGTAGACTTCCAGTACATCTTCCATTTGGGCGACGAAGCGGGCGTTCTCTTTGGGTGGAATCACCCAGCACTTCTTTAACCAAGGCTTGAGTTCGTTTTTTTAAGCGTTTGTCGGATGGTCTCTTTCGCAACGCCATCGACGTAGCCCGCCGCAATCACTTTGTCTTGCAGCAGTTCCAGGGTCCAGCGCTTTCGTCCCTTGGGAGCTTCGCTGCAAACGCTGGCAATCAGAAACGCCTCTGCTTCGCCACCCAGCACTCTTACCTTGCGCTGCTGTTGCTCTTTACGAAATACCGACTCTACACCTCGCTCTAAAAACGCCTTCTTGACTCGCACTACCGTAGGTGGACTGACCCTTAGCTTGGTTCGTATCGCCTCGACTTTCCACGCGCCTTCCTCACGGTTGGTGTCCGACAACAGCAGAATGCGGGCACGGGTCTTTTCTCGTAGCGAGCGCTTATTCGCACGTGCTAACTTTTCTAGCTCTGTACGTTCTTCGGCTTGTAAGCTTATCTTTATGGCTGCTGGCATGAAAGAAAAAATAGCAGCTTTTGTCTTAACTTGCTACCTGGTTGGGGTACTAGTGCTATCATGTATTCTTCTAAATCACCGGAATAAGCGATATCACCTGAAATAGCTACAACACATCCAGTGGCAGATTTGCCAACACTACCAATCGCGTTAATGAGGGAAGCCAACCTGTTTAGCAAGGGATTGTTGGTTGCGTTGAAGTGGATATCACTTAGATGTATAACTAATACGCTCATAGCAGAAGATTATGACAATTGTTGAGTGTTAGAAACTCAACAAAGCTAAGAAGTAATTCTCCTTTTCCAAAATTTAATGGGAAATTTGGTGGCTTTCAGAGTTGAACCAGCATCACATAATAGGGCGTGAGGTGGTTGATACTCCTCACGCCCTGTCTCTTTAGGATTTACTCGAGCTCGATAGGCACAACCTCACCAAATTGGTCCAAGGGCGCGTCGAACTCCGACACGTCACCCACCACGAGGATAATCATGTCCTCGGGGCGCAGTTCTTGCTGGGCGACGCTAAGCACGTCCTCCGGCGTGACCGCGCTCACGCGGGCGATGTAGTCGTCGTAGTAGCCGGTGGGCAGGCCCAAAATCTCGGTTGCTAATGCGATACGCTGCACCACCGCCGCGGGCGAGGTGGAGCGGAAAATGGCCTGGTTGAGGATCGCGTCGCGCTGGGTGGTGAGTTCTTCAGGGCTTACGGGTTCGCTTTCTAGGCGCTCGAGCCCTTCCAAAAGCAGCCCCACCACCTCGGCGGTGCGTTCGGTGCGGGTGAAGGAGAAGAGTAGGAGGGTGCCGGGCGTCTCGAAGCCCTGCCCCACCTGGCTCCCCACCGAATAGGCCAGCCCGCGGTTGCTTCTTATGTCGGTGAACAGGCGGCTCGAGAAGCCCCCGCCGCCCAGGATGTTATTTGCCACCGTCAGGTCGTTGTAGGCCGGGCTGTAGGCGAAGACGCTGGGGTGACCCATGATGATGATGCTCTGGCCCAAAGCTCTGTCGGCGACGTAAACCTTGGGTTCGGGCGTCGGGTTGTAGGGCGGCAGCGTGGGGTAGTCCACCTCGGCGGACTCCCAGTCAGAGAAGGTGGTCTCGAGCGTTTCCAGCATCGCCCCAGAATCAAAGTCGCCGCTCAAGGCCAGCACGGTGGCGTTGGGCTTGAAGTAGCGTTCGTAAAACGCCACCATGTCCTCGCGGGAGATGTTGTTGACCGTCTCCTCGGTCGGCACGTAACCCGCCGGGTGGCCCTCGGCGAGACGCCGGTTAAACTCGCGCACGGCGATGCCCACCGGGTCGTCGTTCTGGCGGCGGATGGCTTCAAGCGCGCGGCCCCGCGCAATCTCGATGCGACTCTGCTCGAAGTCGGGCGCGGTGAGTACGTCTTCGAGCACGCCCAGCACCTCGTCGATGTTTTCGCGCAGCGCCGAAAAGCTCGCGGCGGTGTAGAGGTCGGCGGCGGACACCTCGACGGAGGCGGCGAGGCTTTCTAACGTTTCGTCCAGTTCGTCCGCGCTCCGCCCCGCCGCGCCGCCCGTCCGCATGAGGTCGGCGGTGAGGCTCGCCAAGCCCACCTGGTCCTCCGGGTCGTAAAAACTTCCGGCTTTTACGTAAGCAGCGCCGTTAATGAGCGGGAGGGTGTGGTCTTCCAACAGATACACCACCATCCCGTTGGACAGTTCATGCCGCGTCGGGACGGGCGCTTCGTACTCGACGGGTGAGAACTCGAGCGCCGCCGGGTCGGGCCAGTCCGCGGGAACGGAGGTGTCGGGTACGGGGGTCTCGGTGGGTGCGGGCGGCGCTGCTGTGGGTGCTTGAGTCTGCGCAAAACTCACGCTCCAGACGAGAAGCGTTAGGACGGTTGCCAGCTTTATAAACTTATTCATTCTCCACCACTCCCCCCGGTCTGCCCGGCGTCTCCTCCGGTAGCTCCTTCCACAGCTTCACTGAGGGGCTCGAGCGTCGCCACGGTGCGGTTTTCCGGGGTGAAATAGCGCGCCGCCACCGTCATGATCTCTTCCGGCGTGACCGAGTCGTAGCGGTCAAGGTCGTCAATCAGGTTCTGCCACCCACCCGCGAAGAGTTCGTTAAAGGCTAAGTTTTGCGCCAACGCGCTTCCCGAAGCGAGGCTGCGGAGCACGTTCGCGCGGAGGTTGTTTTTGGCCTTTTGAAGTTCGTCCTCACTCACGGGTTCGTTCTTGAGGCGGTCCAGTTCGTCGTACAAAGCGGCCTCTAAGTCTTCCGTGGTGTGGGGGGCTCGAGGCTGACCCTCGAAGACGAACAGGTTGGGGTCGCGGATGCCGGGGGAGGCGGAGCTCGTCGAAACGCTCAAGGCGAGTTCGTCACCCGTCACCATGCGCCTAAAGAGGCGCGAGGTGCGGCCGTTGCTCAGCACATAATCAATCACGTCGAGCACGTACGCGTCGCGGTCGGGCAAGGTCGGCTTGTGGTAGCCCACCAAAACCTGCGGCTCGGCGTCGAAAGGCACGGTGACGCGGCGCTCCTCCGTCTGCTCGGGCTCTTCGGGGATGACGGTCTCGACGTCCGGCCCGGCGGGCACAAAGTCGAAGTAACGCTCTATAAGCTCTATGTCGCGCTCCGGCTCCAGGTCGCCGACCAAAACCAGCACCGCGCGGTTGGGCTGGTAGTAGACGTTGTAAAAGGCCCGCGCCTCGTCTGCGCGGTAAGACTCAATCTCTTCGGGCGCGCCGATGAGCGGCCTGCCGTAGGGATGAACCTGAAAAGCTTCTCCTAAAAACGCTTCGTAGAGCACGCCGTCGGGCGAGTCTTCGGAGCGTTGGCGGCGCTCCTCGCGCACCACGTCGCGCTCTTCGTAAAAGGAGCGGAACACCGGGTTGGCGAGCACGTCGGCGTAGAGGCGGGCGTAGAGTTCCAGGCGGTTGGCGGGTAGCGAGACGGTGTAGTTGGTCCGGTCGTAGCCCGTCGAGGCGTTTAAGCCCACGCCGCCGTTGGAGGTCAAGAAGTTGGTCAGCGGGTTGTCCGCCCCCAGCGCCTGCGCCTCGGCTCGAGCCTCGTCAAACTGGCTTTGAAAAGCGGCCAATTCTTCCCCCGACGCGCCGCCCTCCTCGGCAATCTCGAGCGCAATCGCCGCCACCTCGAGCCTTCCTAGCGCGTCCATCTCCTCTTCGATATCTAAGCTGCCCACCGAACGCGTGCCCTTAAAGGCCATGTGCTCGACCATGTGGGCAATGCCGCCCAGACCATTGGGCTCGTCAATCCCGCCCACGTCGAACATCAAAGAAAAGTTGATCACGGGCGCGGTGTCGTCCACGACCATAATGACTTTCAGGCCGTTCTCGAGCGTGAACTCGTGAACTTGGTCCTCCAGGGTCTGCGCGTGTACCAGAGTCAACATGGGCACAAGTAGCAGACTGAAACAGAGTAGCCTACGCTTCACATCTCACCTCTTTCCTAAAGTTTTATCTCAACGTGTGTCAAGACGTCCAGTTTACAACGTTCCAAAGTGACGCTTGGTTTTCCGCCGCCTTCTCTTTCCTCTTTTACCTCAGTCCTTTCCCCTCTAACCGTTACCGGAGGCGAAGCGGTAACGCGCGTACGCCCACGCCTCGCGCGGGAGTTTGGGCAGGGTGTCAAACAAAAACTCGTCCGCCGCCTTTTTGACGGCTTCTGAAAGCGTCGGATAAGGAAACACGAGATTGGTGAGCGTGTACACCGACATGCCTTTGTTAACGGAGAGCGTGAGCAGCGGAATCATCTCCGCGGCGTCGGGCGCAGTGATGGTCGCGCCCAGTAAGCTTCCCGTCAAGCGCCGCGCGTGGAGGAGGACGAAGCCGCGTTTTAGGCCCGTTGTGTAGGCGCGGTCGGTGTCTTTGAGGTCCACCCGCACCGTTTTGATGAGCTTGGGGTGCATCCGTTTCTGAAGCTCCTTTAGACTCGGCCCCACCGTCGCCACCTCGGGATCGGTAAAAACGGCGGCCGGGTATTCGGGCTCGCCGCGCAGGACGGGCAGCCACGGGAACGCCAGGTGCTGCACCACCCGCCGCCCCTGCGCGTTGGCGGAGTGGGTAAAGGCGGAGGTGGTGGTCGCGTCGCCCACTGCGTAAATCCCCCTCACGTTCGTCTCGCCGTAGCGGTTGACGGGCAGACCCTTTTCGCTTACGGTGACGCCCAGCGCCTCGAGCCCCAACCCTTGAACGTTAGGTTTCCGGCCCAGCGCCAGGAGCACCCGGTCCACCTCCGGCACCGCCTCCTCACCGCCTCGGCGTTTGATGAAGAGCGTCCGCGTCGCCTCGTCGTAGCGGGCGGCCTCGGACTCCAAACAAACCTCGATACCCCGCGCCGCCATCGCCTCTTGGATGAGCTCTGACACGTCCGGCTCGAGCTTAGACAGCACCCGCTCCCCCCGGTCAATCACCGTCACGCGGCTCCCTAAGTTGCGAAACGCGAAAGCCATCTCCGACGAGATGATGCCCCCGCCGACCATTGCGATGTGTTCGGGCGGGTTGTCAAGCTCGAACAGACTCTCGTTGGTCAGCGTGCGCGCTTTACTCAAATCTGGAATGTCGATGCGGATGGGGCTCGAGCCCGTGGCAACCACGATGTTTCGAGCCGAGATTTCCTGTGCGTCTCCGTTTTCGAGGGAGAGCTCGAGCCGCCCCGCCCCTGTTAATCGCGCCGTACCCTCAAAAAAAGTGAGGTTGTCGATATCTTTGACCCACTCGGTCTCCTCCTCGCGCAGCGCGTTCCGTTTTTCCTGCACCCGCGTCAGAACCTCGCCCGCGTCTAAACCGCCCCCTTTAGCGAAATGGATGAGCGTTTTCGAGGGCACGCAGCCGACGTTGGTGCAGTCGCCGCCCACGTGTTTGCGCTCGACGAGCGCGACCCGCTTGCCGAAACGCGCCAAGCCTATCGCCACGGTGAGCCCGCCCGAGCCCGCGCCGATGACGGTGGTGTGAAAAGGGGTGTGAGGGGGGTGTGTTTGACTCAAAACGACTCCTTATCGGGATTGTTTGGAAGGCTCGAGCACCCGCCGCGCCCACACGACCCGCTGCCCGGCGGTCAGCGCGACGAGCCCCGCCATAAAGAGCGCCAGGGGCGTAAAGGCGTGGGGGAAAAGAAAAAATAAGCTGTAAAACACGACCGTCTCAGCCCCTTCGATGAGGCCGCCGGGCATCGTCACGCTCGTGCGCTCGCCTTTTGCCAGCGCACCGTGGCGGCGTTTCTCGAGCAGCGCCGACAAAAGCGTCCACGAGCCCGCGTTCACGTAAAAACTCGTCAGCAAGAGCGCCAGCGCCAGGTACGCGCGCTCCGACGGGTTGGAAAAAACGAGCGCCACGGGCACGAGCGCGTAGACGAGGAAGTCGCAGAGGATGTCCAGATAGCCCCCCAGGTCGCTCTGCCGCCCGCCGCGCCGCGCCACCTCGCCGTCGAGCCCGTCGAGCAGCCTGTTGAGAAGCCACAACCCGAGGCCCCAGCCGTAAAACCCCCCGCCCGCCAGCCCCGCCGCGCCCAGCCCGACGCCCAGCGACACGAGGGTCACGCAGGTGGGAGACACGCCCGCAAGACGAGTTGCGAGCGGCTCGAGCAGGTGCTCTTTGGGAACGCGCAAAAAGGTATCAATCATCGGTTCGTCCGTGGGCGACAACGGGTCACCCTTAAACGTAACCGAAAAGAGGCGGTGAACACAGCGATTTGGCCCATCGTTCCTCCACCATTCCAAGGTAGCCCGTCAGCTCCAAGGTAGCCCGTCAGCGAACATAGCGTCCGTCAAGCCTTTGACGCTTCAGAAGGGACGGGCGCGCTTACGCTAAAGCGTAATCCTCCCCGCCCCGCTCAGGTTTTGGTAAGGGTAAACTTTTCTAAACGCCTGAGGAAACGCCACGTAAATGCGGGGGGCAAGGTGACGGAGGCTCATGAACGACATCGCTAAACCCTGGTTTGTCAAAAACACCGACTTCGCAGGACGCGTGAGCGAAGAGGACATGGCGGTGTTTCGCCGCGTCTGCCCCGACCGCCGTTACCCCAAGGGGAGCGCGGTGTTTCACGCGGGCGACCCCGCGACCGACTTGCACGTCATCGTGCAGGGCCAAATCAAGCTCGTCACGCCCACCCCCTCCGGCAGCGAGCGCATTTTGGCCGTGTGCGGCCCGAGCGACTTTATCGGTGAGGCCTTTTTAGAAGAAGCCTCGCGCTACCGGGTTGACGCGGTGGCGCTCACCAAGGTCATCACCTGCCCCGTAAGCCGCGGGCAGTTCGTGCAGATGGCGACGCAGGCGCCGACCTTCGCGCTCACCTTCGCTGAAATCTTGGCGGGCCACCTTTTTCACTGCCGCGAACAGCTCTCGACCTCCTACGCGCCCGTCAAGGTGCGGCTGGTCAAGGCGCTGCTCGAGCTTTCCCGTCGCTTCGGCCAACCTGGGGATGACGCCTGGGTCTCCTTACAAACCGAACTCAAGCACGAAGAGCTGGCCTCGATGATTACCGCCACCCGCGTTTCAGTCTCGATGGCGATGGCCGAACTCCGCGACGAGGGGCTGCTCGAGGGCACCCGCGGCTCCTACAAACTCAACGCGCCCGCGCTTACCGAGATGGCCGAGGGAGGACTTTAAGCCTCTAAACACCGCCGTTCTTACGGACCCCTGCGCGTCTAGGGAGTAGGTTCTTTTATGCCTACCCTGCGCGACCTCACCGCTTTTCTTGACCACGCCCTCACTGTAAACGTTTACGAGGATGAACAAGCCGGGGTTTATCTCCCTTCAGAGCGAGAGATTAGGCGGCTAGGGATGGCGCTCGAGCCCCCCAAAAATCTCCAGGTCTGGGCGGAACACGAACGTCTGAACGCGCTCTTTTTGCACCGGCCTTGGCGGCTCGAGCCTAAAACGTTACCCGACGGTGTGGGCGTGCTCGCTTATCACCTGCCCTTTGACGACCACCTGACGCTGAGCTTCAACCCGCGCTTGGGTGAGGTGTTGGGGATGCGTGAACTTGAAGTTTTGGGCGTTAAAGAAGCGCGGCGTATTGGCATGATTGGCGACGTGAGTAGGAAGAGTGCTGAAAACATCCGTGAAGAGGTAGAGGAAATCTTTGGAGGGCTCGAGAGTGCTCATCTTGGCCTCTCGACCGATGTGACGCGCGTGGCGGTCGTCGGCGCGATGAACCCCGGCCTCATCCGTGAGGCTTCGGAACGCGGCGCGGGGGTTTACATCACGGGCCAGTACCGCAAAAGCGCAGAGAAGGCGGTAGAGGAGACGGGGCTGAGCGTGCTCGAGGTGGGCCACAGGCGGAGTGAGCTGTGGGGGCTGCGGGCCTTGGCGGGAACCCTGCGGGAGCGGTGGGCGGGTCTGACGGTGGTGCTTGGTGAGGGGCTCGAGGGGTAAGGTTTTTACAAAGCCGCACGGTATACTCCAGAACGTGAAAATTCTCGTTTCCAACGACGACGGCATCTTTTCCCCCGGCATCCAGGCGTTAGCCGCGGCGCTGCGCGAGGTGGCCGACGTGACTGTCGTCGCGCCCGACGTTGAACAGTCGGCCTCGGGCCACGCGATTACGGTTCGCCGTCCGCTGCGCTACAAGCGCACGAACGTCCGGGGGTTGGACGGGCTCGAGGCCTACCGCGTGGACGGCACCCCCGCCGACTGCGTGGTCTTGGGCGTCCACAACAGCGGCAAGCCCGACGTGATCGTCTCGGGCATCAACGTGGGCTCAAACTTAGGCTTCGACGTGACCCACTCGGGCACGGTCGCGGCGGCGATGGAGGGCACCACGCTGGGCGTGCCGTCGATTGCCTTTTCGCTCCGCACGGGCGAGGGCGACCTCGACTTTTCCCACGCCGCGGCCTACGCGGCGCGCCTTGTGCCCGAGGTCGCCAAGCATGGGCTCCCAGCGCGCACGCTCCTCAACGTCAACTTTCCGGTGGGCGAACCCAAGGGCGTGCGCTTAGCCAAACAATCCACGCACGTCTACCAGGACGCCATCGTCACGCGCGAGGACCCCGGCGGCGTGCCCTACTACTGGGTGGCGGGCACGCCCACCGCCGACGAGGAGCCCGACACCGATTACACCGCGGTGGTGCAGGGTTACGCCGCCGTGACGCCCCTGTACTTAGACATGACCCACACCCGCTACTTCGCCGACTTATCTGAATTCGTGCCGGGGCTCAACGGTCAGTAGCGTCCGGTGACTCAGACATCTCTTACCACCATGCGCGCGGCGCTTGACGACGCCATCCGTGCGGGGCTCCCGCAGACGCACGAAAAGCCTGTGCTTAACACTTTTTACCGTCTCATCCGCGACTACCCCGAGCGCGGCGGTAAGGGGCTGCGCGGCCTCCTCGTCCTCCTGTCCACGGGGGCACACGGGGCGGACTGGCGGCGGGGGCTCGAGGTGGCGGCGGCCTTGGAACTCTTCCAAAACTGGGTCCTAATCCACGACGACATCGAGGACAATTCGGAAGAGCGGCGGGGCGCGCCCGCGCTCCACAAGCAAGTGGGGATGCCCGTGGCGCTCAACGTCGGTGACGCGCTGCACGTGTACATGTGGCAAAAGCTGCACGAGATGGAGCGGCCTGCAAACGTGTGGAAGGAGATTCTTAGAGAGTTTGCTTGGATGATTCAGCGCACTGCCGAGGGCCAGCATTTAGACCTTTCCTGGATTAGTGTGGGGCGCTTTAACGTGTCCGAGGCGGAGTATCTCGAGATGGTCACCCTCAAAACCGCCTATTACACGGTCGTCTGCCCCTTGCGTTTTGGCGCGCTCTGCGCCGAGACCACGCCCGACGCGCGGCTGACCGAGGCGGGGAAAAAGCTTGGCATCGCGTTTCAGATTCGGGACGACGTCTTGAACCTCTCTCCCGAGGTTTCTTACGGCAAAGAGTTCGCGGGCGACCTTTACGAGGCCAAACGGACGCTCGTTTTGGCGCACCTGTTCGCGCACGCGGAGGATAAAGAGGAGCTGGAGACGCTTCTTGTCAAACCCAGAGGCGAGAAAACCGAGGTGGACGTTCAAAAAATCCTCGCCGCCATTACCCGCCACGGCTCGCTTTTCTACGCGCAGGAGGTGGCGGAGCGTAGCGCCGCCGAGGGTCAGACCCTGTTGCACGAGGTGTTGCAGGACCTACCAGGCAAGCGCGAGGTGGACGAGTTAACGGGGTTGCTCGAGTCCCTAGCTAACCGCAAGCTGTAATTTTCACGTCGGTAGCGAAAAGCGCCGTCATAAAATGGCGCGTGCATCTCCACGAGTTCTTCTACGGCCTCTCCCGCTGCCCGGTCTGCCGCACGCGGCCCTCGTCGGCGCTGGGGTGCTGCGCAGTTTGTAGCCAGGAGCTTTTCGAGCCGACGGTCAGCGGCACCACCCTCGCACTCGGCGCGTATGGGGGCGGGCTCGAGCGGGCCGTGCGCGCCCTCAAGTTTCACCACACCACCCGCCTTGCCAAACTTTTTGGGACGCGATTAGCGGAGGCGGTGACGCTCGAGGGTTGGCGAGTTCACGTGGTCTGCGCGGTGCCGCTTCACGCCTCGCGCAGGCTCGAGCGCGGTTACAACCAGGCCGAACTCGTCGCCAGGGAAACCGCGCGGTGTTTGGGACGACCCTATAAGCCGCTCTTGAAGCGGACGCGCGTAACGGGGCAGCAGGCGCGCCTTTCAGCGGGCGAGCGGGGCGAGAACGTCTCCGATGCGTTTTCAGCCTCACCGTGTAGAGGCGCGCGCGTGTTGCTCGTGGACGACGTGGTGACGAGCGGCGCGACCACCACCGAATGCAGTCTTGCGCTTTTGGATGCGGGCTCGAGTTTCGTCTATGTGGCGGCGGTTGCCAGGGCCGTCACCAAGGCGGTCACCAAGGCGCAGCGGGGTTAGCTCGAGCTTTAGGCTGTGAATTTTAGACGGTAAATTTTAGGTTGTGGGCTCGAGCCCACAAAAACTCTCGTAATCCGTAAGCGTGTGGATGCTGGGCGCGCCGCCGCAGACGGCGCAGTCGGGGTTGCGCTCGAGCTTGACCTCCCGGAACTCGCTCCAGAGCGCGTCGTAGTGCAGCAGGCGTCCGCTAAGACTTTCGCCCAAACCCACGAGATATTTAACCGCCTCGACCGCCATGAGACTGCCGATGACCCCCGGCAACGCGCCGAACACGCCTGCCTCGGCGCAGGTGGGGACGCTGCCGGGTAGAGGCGGCTTGGGAAAGAGGCAGCGGTAGCAAGGGCCGTGTTCACCTTTGAGGGGCGCATGAAAAAGGCTCACCTGGCCTTCAAACTGCGCCATCGCGCCGTAGAGCAGCGGTTTGTCCGCCATCACGCAAGCGTCGTTGACCAAGTAGCGGGTGGGGAGGCTGTCGCTGCCGTCGATGACGAGGTCGTAGTTGGTTATGGTCTCGAGCGCGTTCTTAGATGTCAGCCTGCCGTGCTGCCTCACCCTCACCTCCGGGTTGAGGTCGCCCAACCGCGCCGCCGCCGCGTCTGTTTTGAGGATGCCTAAGTCGGAGACGCCATACAGCACCTGCCGCTGCAGATTGCTCACATCCACGCTGTCAAAATCCGCCACCCCGAGCGTCCCGACCCCGGCGGCGGCGAGATAGAGGAGCACGGGCGAACCCAGGCCGCCCGCGCCGATCACCAGAACGCGCGCGTTAAGAAGCTTCCGCTGCCCCGCCGCCCCGACCCCCGGCAGGATGATGTGGCGCGCGTAACGGTCGAGTTGGTCTTTGCTGAACATGCGTTTAGTGTACGCCGCCGATGTTTCTCTTCATGTTTGGGACGTGTTCGCAAGAAAATCTCGGAAGCGTGCCTAGAGCTTTTGTAAAGCCTCTTCAACGTTTGTGTCACCGGAAAGAAGGTCAAAGGCTTGGCCGTAGGTGCTGGGCAGTTCCAACGCCGCCACCGCCACCCGCGCCACGTCCTCCCTCGAGACGCGCCCGCTCTCCCCAAAGGTTCCCGCTCTCACCTTGCCCGTGCCTGCGTCGTCGACCAGGCCGCCGGGCCGGATGATGGTGTACTCGAGGCTGCTCCCTTCTAACACCTCCTCCGCCTTGCGTTTGGCCTTGAGGTATGGCTTCAACATCGGCGGCATCTTTTCGGGATGAGTCGTACCCATCGAAGAAATCAGAATAAAGCGCGTGACGCCTGTTTCTTCAGCCGCGTGGACTAAGTCAGCCGTACCCGCGTTGTCCACCTCCTCCGGGTCGCCCTCCATGCCCGCGCCCGCCGCGCAGAAGACGGCGTCGCAGCTTTGTAAGGCGGGAAGAAGCGTGTCCTTTTTCGTGAGGTCCGCCAGAATGGTTTCCGCGCCTAGCGCCTCGAGAGCGGGCGCGTCCTCTTGCTTACGCACCGTCGCCCGCACCTCGTGCTCGCCCACCAGAAAGCGGACAATGTCTTTTCCTGTTCTACCCGTTGCCCCGATAACCAGAACTTTCATAAAGAACCTCCTGTAGGTTTCCGGTGTAGCCCGAAGGAATTTGAGACACAAGGGCGCGTCGTTCAATTAAAAAAGTGTGAAAAGTTTCAATGTCTTTACGAGCGCTTTACGGTTTAGCATGGAGAATGCGCTCGAACCCCGTTTGCAAATCCGGTCGGCTTTACTCCTTTCGCTCACTCGCCGCCGCACTCTTTGTGGCTCTGTCGGCGCTGCTCACAGCTTGTCCCGGCTTACCGGCACCCGAAGAGATTGACTTTGAGGGTGACCCGAGCATTTTGCGCGGCGCGTGGACGGGAACGGTTGGGGAGGTCGTAACTGGCAGCGTGTCTTCTTTCGCTTTCAGCCCGGACGGACAATTTTTGGCTCTGGCCGCTCCCGGCAACGTGTTTCTTTACAACGCCGACACGCTCGAGCCCGCCGGAACGCTGCCCCTTGGGAAAGAATACGTCTACTCTCTCGCTTTTGGCGCTGACAACACGTTAGCGACCTCCGGCACCAACGTTTCTTTTTGGGACGCCTCGAGCACGCAGCGCCTGCGTAGGCTGACGGCGGTAGGGGAAGTGCGCTCATTCTCTAAGGACCTGGCAGTGGGAGCCACCGTAGAGCGTACCTATCAGGAGATGACGGTCAAGGTTTGGGACTTGGCTACAGAAACGGTTTTGAACGCCTTTGAGGTGACGATGGACGGTGTTGCCGACGCGCTCAGCGCTCAAGTCAACGCTGTAGCCTTTAGCCCCGATGGCGGCACGCTGGCGGTGGCGGACACCGTTCTGGGTCGAGAACACCACGTCAGCACTTTGAGGTTATGGAACGTAGAAACGGGCGCGCTTGAAAAGACGTTTAGGCCGCAGTCTGACGCCTGCTCGAGCATTGATGTAGTGGCCTTTAGCCCCGATGGCAAAACCCTCGCCTTTAGCGAATGTAGAACCACCTTCTCTCTTGTCGATATAGCGTCGGGCAAACTCCTGCCTATTTCCGAAGAGATTCAGGTGGCAAGAAGTTTTGCCTTTAGTCCAGACGGTACGCAGTTGGTCACAGAACGCGAAAGGGTAGACGCAACAACCGACCCTGTAACCAACCCTGTAACGCTCGATTTGTGGAACCTTGACGGCGGTTTAGTGGGCACTTTCGAGTGTCAAGGGAGTAGTGACGGTAACAGCGTTCCTGCCTTTAGCGCGGACGGATTACGTGTGGCTGTAAGCAACGCAAGCGGAACGGTTGACGTGTGGAAGGTTGCGGATTTGCGGCGTCTTGCTACCCTACCCGAACTCGAGCCCTTCAAGGTGAGCTTGGCGCTCGAGGCCTCCTACGCAAACGAATACAGTTACAACGTGGAGGGAACGCTGATCACAGAAGCTGGAGACGTCTACAGGCTCACCGGCATAGCCGACGGCGGTAACGAACACCGCTACATCAAACCTGCTCACGCCGCGCCAACGCCCCCAGGATTTCAGGCTAACGCCTTCGACGCCGACGGCACCCTCCACTGGACGCTGTACACCACGCTTTCTCACGAAAGCGCCTCATACTACGGTGCAATTCAAGATGTGAGTGCTCGAGCTACCGGTTTCAGTCAAGACTTCTCTATAGAGCGTCCCTAATCCCTCGAGACAATTAGCTCGAGTTCGCTAAACCCCCCGCTCGAGAACTCAAACGCGCGTATCGAACCGCTCGAGGGCACCACAATAAGGTGAACCACCTCATAACGCGCGTCTTTTAAGTCGGTTGCTGAGGGCGTAGGCGGGCCGTGTGGGTGCGAATGGTAGAGCGCGAGCAGCATTTCACCGCGTTCGTCTGCCTCTTGAAGCGCGGCCAAAATCTCTTCTGGGGAGGCAAAATAATGTGTTCCGGGACGTGTAGAGACGTTCGTGAAGGGAACGCGCCGTTGAACACCGTTATCCAGACCAAAAAGGAGACCGACGCACTCGAGCGGGAACTCACGGCGCGCGTGCTCAAGCATTCCTTCAAACAAATGTCCAGGTAAGCAAAAGCTCACGCCAGGGTCTCGAGAATCAGAGGAGGCACCTCCACCGGCTCATCTGAAAAGGTGAAAGCGTCTTTGAGAAGCCGCACCGCCTCCTCCAGCCCGCGCGTGTTGTGATAAACCGTGACGAGTGGCGCACCCGCTTCAACCTCGTCACCGACTTTGGTGTGCAGCATCACGCCTACGCCTAAATCTATGGCGTCACCCTTTTTGCTGCGCCCGCCGCCCAGGATTTTGACCGCCTCCCCGACCTTGAGCGCTTCGACTTCGCGCACATAACCGCTTCGGGACGCTTTTATTTGATGCTGTCTCGGGGCAAGCTCAAGCCCCCCCAACCGCGCCACCTCGCCCCCTTGCGCGGCTATCCACGCCTCAAACTTTGCGTACGCCTCGCCATTTGAGAGCTTTCGGGCAACGTCCTCACGGCTTCTGTTAAGCCCGGACGCGTTTAAGACCTCCGCCGCCAGCGTGATGCAGAGCGTTTCTAAATCCTCCGGCCCCTCGCCCTTGAGACAGCGCACCGCCTCTTGCACCTCGAGCGCGTGCCCCACCGCGTACCCCAAAGGCTCCGCCATGCTGCTGATGAGCGCTCGAGTATTGCGTCCGGCGCGCGCGCCGATATCGACCATCGCTTGGGCCAGCTCGCGCGCCTCGTCAGGCGTTTTCATAAACGCGCCGCTCCCCACTTTTACGTCCAGCACAATGGACTGTGCGCCGCTCGCTAGCTTTTTACTCATGATGGAACTGGCGATGAGCGGGAGCGAGGCGACGGTGGCGGTGGCGTCGCGCAGGGCGTAGAGGAGGCCGTCGGCGGGGGCCAGGTCTTTGGATTGGCCGCTTATGACCACGCCGACCTCTCGAGCCTGCGCCAAAAACTCGCGCTCGCTTAAAGTCGCGCGAAAGCCGGGGACGCTCTCTAGTTTGTCCACCGTGCCGCCCGTGTGCCCGAGCCCGCGCCCGCTCATCTTGGCGACGGTCGCGCCGCAGGAGGCGAGCAGCGGCGCGAGCACCAGGCTCGTTTTATCGCCCACGCCGCCCGTCGAGTGTTTGTCAACGGTGTGGGGGAAACTACTTAGCTCGAGCGTGTCACCCGACGCCGCCATAATTTGCGTAAGGTCGGCGGTTTCGCGGGGGCTCATGCCCCGCCAGCACACCGCCATGAGCCAGGCGGCGGCTTGGTAGTCGGGCACCTCGCCCCGGACATAACCCATGACAAACACGTTCAAATCTTCTAAAGAATGCTCTTCGCCCACACGTTTTTGGGCGATAAAATCTGCGGCGCGCATGGTCCAAGTGTATGACAAAAGTGAGTGGCAGAGGGTGTAGTGAGGGTGTCAGGGCTCGAGTCCATCCAAAGGAGAGCTTGTGTCATCACCCCTACCGAGAAACGGTGAAAATGGGAGATTAGCACGCAGTTTTTCGGGACTATTCCGTTTATATTTGAGGTCACACATCCGAGATAATCTCGAAGTTATCTCTTGAAGTAAGACCATTCCGGAAAGGAACCCTCTACTATGGCGATGACCGCACCCAAAGACCGCATGTTCGATACCCAAATCGGCTTTGACGAAGCTACCCGTGAAAAGCTCGTACACTTGCTCAACCAGCAGCTTGCCAGCACGACCGATCTCTATACGCAAGTCAAGCAGGCGCACTGGAACGTCAAGGGCATTCACTTTTTCCAGCTCCACGAACTTTTTGACCACGTAGCCGAAGCCATTCAGCCCTATTCAGACATGATCGCCGAGCGTGCGACCGCGCTGGGCGGCTACGCGATGGGCACGGTGCGAATGGCGGCGGCCAACTCGAACCAGCCCGAGTACCCGACCGACGCGGTCGCGGGCCACGAGCACCTAGAGGCGGTCGTTGACCGCGTCGCGGCCTACTCGAGAAGCACCCGCGACGCCATCGAACAATCCGAAGGCTTGGGCGACCCGACGACCGCGGACATGTTTACTGAAATCTCGCGCGGGGTTGATAAAGAACTCTACTTTTTACAGTCTCACTTACAGGCTGGCGGCGTCGACGCGAAATAATCTGATATCCACACGTTTTAATGAGAAAGCTCGAGCCTTTGCGGGCTCGAGCTTTCTCATTAAGATGATTTGCAACTTCACCAAGTCCTTCACCGCAGGTATCATCTTTGGAACTGCGTGGATAATCAAGCGTTAAGCAAGTTTGTCTCAGACGGGATGATACCCCCCCCACAAAAACGAACGCCGCGTGGGAGGCGCGGCGTTCTCGGAAGAGAAACGGGGTGGGAAAGCCCCAGGTTCATAAGACATATACCCGCCCGGAAAGGGGCTGGATGTGCAAATTTACGTGAAATGCTTCACACCTGTTGGCCTTTTTGAGCCTCGAGCGCCCGCCGCGCCTCCTCGGCTTCATCCCACTGAAGGGTTTCGTTGGCGCGTTCTAACGTTCGTTCGTGACCCTTCCCGCACAGAACCACCCCGTCACCCGGTTTGGCAAGATTTATAGCTTTATGAATGGCCTCGAGCCGGTCAGGAATGGCCCAAAACGTTTCTCCTTCGCGTCCTCCCGCGCGTTCGGCACCCCTAGCAAGCGCGGCGAGAATGGCGTGGACATCCTCGGAACGTGAATCCTCTTCTGTAAAAATTGCCACATCCGCGCCGCGCACCGCAGCCTCGCCCAGAGGCGAGCGCTTGCCGGGGTCGCGTTCGCCCGCCGCGCCGATGACGACGATGAGTTTTCCTTGAATTTGAGAACGAACCGCCCCCAACGCTTTATTTAACGCGGGGGCGGTATGGGCAAAATCCACCACGACGGAAAAGGGCTCGGCCTGGACAAGTTGCATCCGGCCCGGCACGCCGGGGAAGGTGCGGAGGCGTTGGAGGAGGACGGAAGGCTCGAGCCCCGCCCCATGCGCCGCCGCGAGCGCCGCGAGCGCGTTGTGGACGTTGTACGCGCCCACCATCGGCAGGGCGGCGGGGTAGGAGTCATCCCCAATCCGAAGCGTCCACCTTAGAAGCCCCGGCACTTCCTCTACGTCGGTTGCGCGCCAGTCGGCGTGAGTTTCGACGCCATAACTCACCACATCATTCGACACGCTCGCAAAATAATCAAAGGCCGGGTCGTCCGCGTTGAGGACGCTCACGCGCGCGCGCTTCATCAAGGTTCCTTTGGCCTCGCGGTAAGCTTCAAAGGTTTTATGGTGGTCTAAATGTTCCGGGCTGAGGTTGGTCAGGACGCCCACGTCATAATCCACCCCGTCCAGCCGGTGCTGCGAAAAGCCGTGCGAACTCGACTCAACCACCGCGTGTGTTAAACCCGCGTCGCGGAAGCGGGCCAGGAGGCCTTGCACCTCAGGCGCTTCGGGGGTGGTGAAGTGGCCCTCAAGCCCCAACGCCTCATCCCTCACTTTGACGCCTGCGGTGGACAAAAGGCCGGTCGGATGGGTGCCGGAAAGGAGGTGGTGCAGCAGGTATGAGGTCGTCGTTTTGCCGTCGGTGCCGGTCACGCCGATGGTGAAAAGGCTTTTTGAAGGATGCCTGTGAAAGGTCGCGGCGAGTTTTGCCAGAGCAACTTTGTCATTCTCCACCTGAAGATAAGCGACGCGCCCGTGCCAGGAGAACCCGCTACGCTCCTCGTCCGACGCCTCACCCACGACGGCTACCGCGCCCCGCGCTATCGCCCCCTCGACGAAGCGGTGCCCGTCCACCATCTCGCCCCGTCTAGCCACAAAGACAAAGCCGGGTTCGACGCGGCGGTTGTCCTGCGCCACGCCCCGCGCGTCTACGTTCGGCAGATTATCGGGTGCTTCACCAAGAGCTTTTTGAAAGAGTTCGCTAAGCATCATGGCAGGATGGGTACGGTCAGGCCGTGGGGCTCGAGCCGCGCCGCCACACGCTCTAAATCCGCCGGTCGCCCCACAAAGTCCAGGCCGTCGGTGTCGATGACGACTTTGGGGGAGAGGTCATAGGTGTTTATCCACGCATCGTACAAGCGGTTAAGGCGAGCTAAATAGTCCTCCGCGATGGAGGTTTCAAAGCTTCGACCCCGCCGCGCGATGTGCGCGCGCAGCGTCGGCAGGCTCGCCCGCAGGTAAATGAGCAGGTCGGGCGGGCGCAAGGCGTGGAGGATGGCTTCGTACATGCCGCAGTAGCTCCCGTAATCCCGCTTATCCATCACACCCTCCTCGAACAAGTTGCGGGCGAAAATGTTGGCGTCTTCAAAAATAGTGCGGTCTTGAATCACGCGGCCTGCGGGGTTGACTTTTGTAAGGTGCTGCTCGAGCCGCCGCGCTAAAAAGAACATTTGCGAATGAAACGCGTACCTGTGCATGTCGCGGTAAAAGTCCTCCAGATAAGGGTTTTCGTCCACGGCTTCAAACACAGGCAGAAGCGCGTAGCGCCGCGCCAGAATCTCGGTTAAACTCGACTTGCCCGCGCCGATATTGCCCGCGACGGCTATGAACATACAGAACCCATCACGCCACCCTCGCCGCGCGCATCACGTCTCCCACGATTCTCTCGCGGTCGCGCTCATGCTCGACAAAGTCGTAGTCGGCGGCCTCGACGACGTGCAACGGGCCGCGGTAGGCGTGAAAGTAATCCTCATAAGCGTCACTCAGATGCCGGAGGTAGCTCGCCTCGATGTTTTTCTCAAAGGGGCGGCCCCGTTTGGCGATGCGCTGCAAGAGCTCTTCGGGGCGCGCGCGCAAGTAGACGGTGAGGTCGGGCGTGGAGAGCTTGGGTTTGAGCTGCGCGTAGAGTTCTTCGTAGAGCGCCCACTCGTCGCCCGCTAAGTTGAGCGAGGCGAAGACGAAATCTTTGTCAAACAGATAGTCGCTCACCGTGTGCTCGAGAAAGAGCGCACCCTGGTTGAGCTCGAGCACCTGCTTGTAGCGCGACAGCAAAAAGAAGACTTGCGCGTTAAACGCGTAGCGCGCGGGGTCCTCGTAAAAGGGAGCCAGAAAGGGATTTTCTTCAACGACTTCTAACACGAGCCGCGCCTGGAGTTCTGCGGACAAGAGCCTGCTCAGGCTCGTCTTTCCCCCACCGATGGGGCCTTCGACGACGATATAAGCCAAGGGGTGCCTCCTCGAGGGGGAGTATAACGCCCTTTAGCGTTCTCCAAAGCCTTGCAGTGGGGGGAGCGCTCCTCTATACTTCAGGCCAGGGGTGGGCGGCGTTTTGTAGAGCGTGAAAGAACCGAACTCCCCATACTCTTTACAAAGTTGGACGTAGCTGCTTAGCTACATAAAGGAATTTGCACTTGACCTATCATTGGCCTCTCACGGGGCGTGCTACAATTCAGGCACCGATGGAAGACAACTCACCGGACCGAATACGTTTCTTACCCACCCTCTTACCCGCCATAGTTCCCTCGAGCCTCGCCAAGGCGGGCTGGCTCTTACTCCTTTCTTTGCCCCTCTCGCTCGCGTTCGCTCAGGCCTCCGGGGAGGGCGGCATATCGCCCTACAAGATCGTGCTGCTCGTCGTGCTGCTCATCCTCTCGGGCCTGATGTCGGGCTCGGAAACGGCGCTGACCGCGGTAGGCCACTGGAAAATCCGCCAGCTCCGCGAGGAGGGCAAAGACCCGACGGGCGCCTTTGCGCTTTTGGAAAGGGACCCCACCCGCTTTATCACCACGCTGCTGATCGGCAACAACTTAGTCAACATCGCGGCGACCGCGCTCGTCACGCAGATTACGCTGCAACTCGCCGCCTCGCTGGGCACCTCCGAGGCGGCGGCAATCGCCTATGCGACGGGCGTGATGACGCTTCTGGTGCTCATCTTCGGCGAAATCACGCCCAAATCGTTCGCGGTGCATAACGCGGTGGCGATGTCGCGGGTGATTATCAAGCCCGTATACCTGCTCTCGGTGGTGCTCTACCCGGTGGGCATATTTTTCACCTTTGTGGCCTCGTCCATCCTGCGACTTTTCCGCTTAGAGCCCGCCTCGATGCCGCTCATTACCGAAAACGAACTCCGCTTAATGCTCCGCAGCGCCGAGGAGTCGGGCGTCATCGAGGCCCAAGAGCAGGAGATGATTCGGGGCATCATCGAGCTTGAAGAAACCGTCGTACGGGAGGTGATGACGCCGCGCGTGGGCGTGGTGGCGGTGCCCGAAGAGGCCACGCTGAATGACCTGTTGACGGTCGTGACCGAGCACGGCTACAGCCGCTTTCCCGTCTACACCGATACGATTGACAATGTGCGGGGCATCGTCTACGCTCGAGACCTCCTGGCCTACCTCAAGCGCCCCGACGCGATTCAAAACACGCGCGTCTCGGAACTCATGACGCCCTCGCAGTACGTGCCCGAAACACTCGATATTTTGTCCCTGCTGCGCGACATGCGTATCCGTAAAAACCACATGGCAATCGTGGTGGACGAGTTCGGCGGCACCGCGGGGTTGGTGACTTTGGAAGACATTATCGAAGAGGTCACAGGCGAAATTTACGACGAGACCGACGAGGAGGGGGAAGAAGAGATTCTTCCTTTGGAGAGCGACCGCTACCGCATCCTCGGCTCGGCGCACCTAGATGAGGTCGAAACCGCGCTCAAACTCACCTTTGACGAAGAGGGCGAGTACGACACGCTGGCGGGCTTTCTTATTTCTAGATTCGGCTACATCCCCACCTCCGGCGAGAGCTACGACTACGGCGGCTACAGCTTCGCGGTCGAGGAGGCCGACGAGCGCCGCGTCTTGTCCATCGTCGCCTCGCCCGTCCCCGCCGAGATGCCCCTCGAGGTGAGCGAGGACACGGTAAGCGAAAGTCAGTAACGCTGAATGGATGTGAGGGAGGCTCGAGCAAGGCTCCAGGCCGCAGAACGTGTGGCGGTCTTGACAGGTTCGGGCGTGTCGGCGGCCTCGGGCATCCCAACCTTTCGCGGCGCGGGCGGCTTGTGGCGGCGCTACCGCGCGGAAGAGTTGGCGACCCCGCAAGCCTATACAAGGGACCCGGAACTCGTCTGGGAATGGTACAAGATGCGCTTTGACATCGTTGCGGCGGCAGAGCCCAACGAGGCGCACCGGCTGCTTGCTGACTTAGAAGCGAAAACTCCCAGCTTTGCGTTGGTTACACAAAACGTTGACGGTCTCCACGAACGGGCGGGGTCAGGGCGGGTGCTCGAGCTTCACGGCAATATCACCAAAAGTCGCTGTGAGGCGTGTGGGCGTGTGGAGGGGCTCGAGACTGACTTTGCTGTTCCCCCACGCTGCTCGAGTTGTGGCTCGAGGGCGCGCCCCAACGTCGTCTGGTTTGGCGAAACGCTGCCGCAGGAAACGTTCGCCGCAGCGGTAGACGCCTTTGCGAGTGCGGAGGTCGCGCTCGTCATCGGCACGTCGGCGCTGGTTGAGCCCGCCGCGAGTTTGGGGCGGCTGGCGGCGCAGCGGGGCGCGTTTGTGATTGAAATCAATCCCGAAGCCACGCCGCTAAGTTCCGTCGCCCACGCGTCTGTTCGTCAGGAGGCGGTGGCGGGGCTAACGGCGCTGTTAGGTGAAACAGCCAAGGTTAAGTAACGCAGCAGTCGGATTAAGGCTTTTTCTTTGCAGGACCCCCTCACCCTCCCACTCGGTTAGAATGCGCTTCACACAAAGTGAAGGAGGTGAGAAAGCTTTTTTGGTGGGCGTCACTGGTGAAATGTTGTTAACAAATTTGCAGAGAGGATATACATGCACAAATTTTTAAGACGTTCTTTCGTCCCGCTTCTCGCCTTGTTCGTTTTGCCCTTGGCCCTCGCCCAGAGCGCGCAATCCGGGACGGGCGGCGCGGTCGCCACGGTGAGCGAACTGGCGACGCAAACCGGCATCAGCGTGTTGGAGGCGGGCGGCAACGCGGTAGACGCCGCTATCGCCGCCGCGGCGGTGGTCAACGTGACCGAGCCTTTTAGCGCGGGCATCGGCGGGGGCGGCTTTATGCTCGTCTATCTGGCCGACGAGGACCGCGTGGTCGGCATCGACGCGCGCGAGATGGCCCCCGCGGCGGCGACGCCCGACATGTTTTTGGACCCTGCCACGGGTGAGTCCATCTCTTTTTATCCGGAGCGCATCTCGAGCGGCCTCGCCGTGGGCGTGCCCGGCACCCTGGCGGGCTGGCAGGAGGCGCTGGCGCGCTACGGCACGATGGACTTGGGAACCGTGCTGCAACCGGCCATAGAGATTGCCGAGAACGGTTTTGAAGTCACGCAAGTTTTTCACGACCAGGTGGAGGGCAATAGGGAGCGTTTCGCTGCTTTTACCTCCACCTCTGCGCTTTACCTCCCCAACGGCGAAGCGCCCGAAGTCGGCAGCACCTTTACCAATCCCGATTTGGCCGCGACCTTCCGCTTGATTGCCGACGAGGGCGTCAACGCCTTTTACCGCGGCCCCATCGGGGAGGACTTGGTGGCGGCGGTGCAGAACCCGCCGACGGTCGAGAACCCGCCCTTCGAGGTGCGCGCGCAAAACATGACGATGGCCGACCTCGACGCCTACGACGTGCCCATGCGCGAGCCCGTCAGCGCCGAATACCGCGGTTACACGATGGTTGGGATGGCACCCCCCACGAGCGGCGGGCTCACCATCGGGCTGATTTTGAACACGCTCGAGGGCTACGACCTAGGAGCCTTGCCGCGAGAAGAGGCGATTCATAGGATGCTCGAGGCCTCCCGCCTGGCCTACAGCGACCGCGGCGCGTACATGGGCGACGCCGACTTTGTCAACGTGCCCGTCCAGGGCCTCTTGTCGCAAGACTACGCCGACACGCGCCGCGAAGAAATTGGCGACGAGGCGGGCGATGATCCCGCGCCCGGCAATCCCTTTGCTTATCAAGACGACCCGAGCCCGCCCTTAGGCCCGCCCGAGACCGCCGACACCGAGGGCACCTCGACCACGCACATCGTTACCGCCGACGCGCAGGGCAACGCGGTGAGTTTTACCACCACCATCGAGTCCATCGGCGGCTCGGGCATCGTGGTACCCGGACGCGGCTTTCTCCTCAACAACGAACTCACCGACTTCTCGTCCGACCCGGTCGGTCCCAACGCGCCCGAGCCCTTCAAGCGCCCGCGCTCGTCGATGTCGCCCACTTTCGTCTTTGAAGGCGGCGACCTGCGACTGGCGCTCGGCTCGCCAGGCGGCTCGACCATCATCACCACGGTGATGCAGATTATCCTCAATGTGGTCGACTTCGACATGACCCTAGAAGAGGCCGTCGAAGCGCCCCGCTTCACGCAGCGCAACACGAGCAATACGCGTGTCGAAACGCGTGTGAGCGCCGGGCTGCTCATGGCGCTGGGGGCGCGCGGTCAAGGCTTCTCTACCACCGACGAAATCGGCGCGGCGGTCGGCATCTTCTTTATGGACGACACGCTCACCGCCGTGGCCGAGGCCCAGCGGCGCGGCGGCGGCACCGCGCGGGTGGTGGCGCCGCAGTAGGCGAGTTTGTGATGGGGAGCAGGGGAGATGGGAGATAGGGAAGTCCCTATCTCCCCACCGCCTCTACACCCCACCTCCCCATCTCCTCCGCACCCTACCCCCGCCTTACCCGCATCACCTCCCCACAATCCCGCAAAGGTGTAGCCTGTAGACTGACTTATGGTGCAGACGAACACAGGAACCGCGCAGCGCGTCGCCATCTTTATCGACGGTGCCAATTTTCAGAAGGCTACCTTTGAGGGCCTGGGGATGCAAGTCGACTTCAAGGCGCTGCTCGCGGTGCTCGCCGGGGCCGGTGTGCTGGTGCGCGCCTACTACTACACGGGCGAATTTGACGCGGAGGCCATCGAACATTACGTGCATCTGCACAACCCCGCCTATCCCGAGGCGATGCGCTCGGACATGCGTAATAAGCTCGCTCGAGACCGCGGCTTTCACCGCTACCTAAACCGCAACGGCTACCACGTCGTCACCAAGGGCGTGAGGATTTTTAGGGACGCGCTGGGCGACGTGTCCATCAAGGCCAACGTCGACCTAGAACTCGCCATCGACATGCTCAATTTAGCCGAGCGCGTGGACAAAGTCGTCCTCGTCTCGGGCGACGGCGACTTCGTGCCGCTCGTAAACGCGGTGGCCGCCAAGGGCGTGCGGGTGGCGGTGGTGAGTACCCAGAGCCGCGTGGCGCAGACCAACGGTTACCGCGCCTCGGACCTGCTTATCGACGCCGCCGACGAGTACCTGCCCGTCGAGAAGCTGCGCGCGCGGATAGAGCGCAACGACCGCTACAGCGAAGACGAAATCCTCGAGCTCACCGGTCACACCCTTGCGGGCGTGGTCGAGGAGAAAAACGCCGACCGCGGTTTTGGCTTTTTGCGCACCGACGACGGCAAAAAGGTGTTTTTTCACCTCCGCGATTTGCAGGGTCCCTTGATGTTTGAAGACTTGGACGAGGCGGACGAGGTGCTGTTCGAACTCCGCGAGGAGCGCGACGAGCGCCAGCCTTATGCTCGAGCGAGAGACGTAAGACCGCGCGAGGCGGCTTAGTCGTCTAGATTGTGTTGACATTTGTCCTTCGGAAAGATCACTCAATCTGGTGGCAGACGTGCTAACTGAGAACAGTTCACAAGCCTCTGATGACTGACTTCTGAATACTCCCACGCCAAACGGCAAAATTCGTAGTAGGTGAGCTGAAAAGTTAACAGAACCTAGTCAGCTCTGCGCGCTCGAGCCCTTTTGTTCGTTCACCGCCGCCACAAACTTACGTGCGTCCTCTTCTGAAAAAGAGGCTAGCGCGGGCTCGTTTTTCACGTGAACTCCCTCAAAAGATAATAAATGCTTGTTGTGGTAGCTAAAGACGATCTTTTAGCCGTCGTACGAGGCCGACTCGGTGTCGCTCAAGTCGTAGGCGATGGTCTGCTCGAGCAGCCGCTTCACCCCGCCCACAACAAAGCGCGCGAAGCGTCCGGCCAAGCCTGGGCGTTCTATACTGGCGTCACCCGCTCGCTCCTGCTCGAGCTTCCCTTTGAGCGCGCGTCGCCTGCATCGTGACCACGACCGGCGTCAGCGTCAAGGTGAGGACGTCTTCTCTGTTTTCAATCGTCACGCCCAGCATTGTGTCTGGCGTCTGCATGGTTTCCCCTTTCTGGAGAGCATGGCAGATTCTTTTCGTGTTTCTAAAAACGATTTGAAATGTGGGCTCATTGGGGGTGAAAAGAGCCAGTTTTTTATCCTACGCGTGTGGGCTTTCTCACAGGGCTCGAGCCCCCCACGAACGCTTGTGAAGGGAGGCGCGAACGCAAGGTCGCTTACCAAGGTGGGGCGCTGTGTGATGATAAAATAGGAGAGACTTTTAGGGGTTTCTGGAGGTTCGTATGTACCGAGGTAGGGAAGGCCAGTGGGCCTTTATTTTACACCGTCTTTCCGGCGTGGCGCTCGCGCTCTACTTGCTGCTCCACGTGTTCGACATCAGCTTGGTGATGTACGGACCAAGTGTGTTCAACAGATTTCTGGCGTTTTATCACCAGTGGCCCTTTCGCATCGGCCTCATCTTGGTGATTGCTGGGGTGGTCTACCACGCGCTCAACGGTTTACGCATTATCATCATGGATTTTACCGAGTGGGGCGTTAAGATTCAGCGGCCTCTTTGGTACGGTGTGATGATCTCCACGACGCTGATTGGTATTCCCGTTCTCTGGAAACTTCTGCCCGAAATCTTTGGGGGGGCTTAAATGGCGGTCAAACCGAAAACCTTACGTCAGGCGAGGGCGACCTACGGCACGAACAACGAACTTGCTTGGTGGGTCTTTATGCGGGTGTCGGGTCTGATACTTGTATTTCTCGTGTTCGGGCACGTGTTTTTCAATAACATCGCCATCAACGCGGGCACGATTGACTATAACTATGTGGCTCAACGTCTTTCTAAGCCTTGGGTCAAGGTCTATGACTCTTTTCTTCTGGGCTTTTCTATACTGCACGGCATTAACGGTTTACGTTACAGCGTCGAGGATTACTTCCGGCAGCCGTCGCGCCGCTTCTGGGCCAAGGTCATCCTCTACTCCGTCTCTGCGGTTATCTTCGTGCTCGGCGTGATGACGCTTTGGACTTTCTCGTATACGGAAATGGGCGACGCGATCCGCGCCCTCCCGGTTGAGCACTAAGGAGGCGTGATGAGAGCACACAAATATGACGTAATTGTGGTAGGGGCGGGCGGCGCAGGCCTGATGGCGGCGCGCTACGCGGCGCAGCATCCGGGGGTGTCGGTCGCGGTTATCAGCAAACTCTACCCGACGCGCTCGCATACGGGCGCGGCGCAGGGCGGCGTGGGGGCGGCCCTGGGCAACGTGACTGAGGACCACCCCGAGTGGCACGCGTTTGACACGGTCAAGGGCGGGGATTATTTGACCGATCAGAACGTCGCCGAGGCGTTCGCGCATGAAGTCATCGAGGCGGTGTACGAGCTCGAGCACATGGGCCTGCCCTTTTCGCGTACCCCCGAAGGCCGCATCGCCCAGCGCAAGTTCGGCGGTCACACCCGCGAGTTCGGCAAGTCGGCGGTCGAGCGCGCCTGTTACGCCGCAGACCGCACCGGGCACATGATTTTACAGACGCTCTACCAGCAGTCGATCAAGGATAACGTCACGTTTTTTAACGAGTTTCACGTGTTGGACGTGCTGTTAGGGGATGGCGAGTGCCGCGGCGTGGTCGCGTACGAACTCGCCACAGGTGAGCTTCATACCTTCCAGGCCAAATCCACCGTTATCGCCTCGGGCGGCAACGGTCGGATGTTCAAGGTTACGTCAAACGCGCACGCCCTTACCGGCGACATGATGAGCGTCGTGTACCGCCGCGGCGTGCCCATCGAGGACCCCGAGTTCTACCAGTTTCACCCCACCGGGCTCTACAAAATCGGCGTGCTTTTGACCGAAGGCGCGCGCGGCGAGGGCGGGATTTTGCGCAACGACGAGGGCGAGCGCTTTATGGAGCGTTACGCGCCGACGATTAAAGACTTGGCACCGCGGGACATGGTCTCTCGCGCCATGTACTTAGAAATGCGCGAAGGCCGCGGCGCGGGTGACGACAAAGACTACATCCTCCTGGACCTTACCCACATCGACGCGCACATTATCGAGTCGCGCCTGCCCGACATCACCGAGTTCGCGCGCATCTACCTTGGCGTGGACCCCACCCAAGAGCCCGTGCCCGTTCAGCCGACCGCGCACTACGCGATGGGCGGCATCCCGACGACGATCGACACCGAAGTCATTATCGATGGCGACAACACCATCATCCCGGGACTCTACGCCGCGGGCGAGGTGGGCTGCGTGTCGCTGCACGGCGCGAACCGGCTGGGCACGAACTCGCTAGGAGACCTCATCGTTTTCGGTCGCCGCGCGGGCATCAGCGCGGCGGAGTATGCGTCAAAGGCTTCTTTCAACCGCCTACCCAAAGATGCGGAGGACTTTTCGCGCAACCTCCTCGACCGCGCGCTCAACGGTTCTTCCAAGGAACGCGTGTCGCACATCCGCAAGGAGATGCAGAACACGATGATGGAGAACGCGTCGGTCTTTCGCACCGAAGAGACGCTCTGCGGCCAGGTTGAAAAAATCAAGGAACTTAAACAGCGCTATAAAGAGGTTGGCGTCGAGGATAAGGGTGAACAGTACAACACCGAACTGATGGAAACCGTTGAGCTGGGCTTTCTTTTAGACAACGCCGAGCAGCTCGTCCACGCCGCGCTAAACCGCAAAGAGTCGCGCGGCGCGCACTCGCGCGAAGACTACAAAGACCGCAATGACGATGACTGGCTCAAGCACACGCTCGTCTACAAAGACGGCGACGGTGTGCGCATCGACTACAAACCTGTAACCTTAGGCAAGTACGAGCCGAAGCCGAGGGTTTACTAGCCAGGAGGATGGGGAGCGGGATTCACCCCGACTCCCCTGGAGGACCATGCAAGTCAACATAAAAATTAAACGCTACAACCCCGAACAAGACAAGCGCCCCTACTGGGCGGAATATAACGTCGAGGCCAGGGGCACAGACCGCGTCCTTGACGTGCTCCATGAAATCAAGTGGGAAACCGATGGTACCTTGTCGTTTCGCCGCTCCTGCGCGCACGGCATTTGCGGCTCCGACGCGATGCTTATTAACGGCGTGAACCGTCTTGCCTGCAAAGTGCTGGTGAGAGATTTGGGCGAGCGCATCAGCGTCGAGCCCATTCGCGGGCTGCCCGTCATCAAAGACATGATTGTCGATATGGACCCCTTTTTCGAGTCTTACAAGGCGGTCCTGCCCTACTTCATCAACGACGAGCCCGCCCCCGCCGCCGAGAGGCTGCAAAGCCCCGAGGAGCGCGAGATTTTTGACGCGAGCACCAAGTGCATCCTCTGCGCGGCCTGCACCACCTCGTGCCCGGTGTTCTGGGCCAACGGGCGCTTTTTGGGTCCGGCCTCGATTGTCAACGCGCACCGTTTTGTGTTCGACTCGCGCGACCAGGGCGCGGCGGAGCGTCTGGCGGTGCTCAACCAGTCCAACGGCCTCTGGCGCTGCCGCACCGCCTACAACTGCACCAACGCCTGCCCGCGCGACATCCCGGTCACGAAATCCATTGAAGATTTGAAGCGTGAGATGTTGTGGCGCAGGGCGTGACGTAGGCAAGTCGAGTTCAACAGAAGGGAGGCGAAAGCCTCTCTTTTTTTATTGGCTGCGTTCGTTGAACTGTGTTTGGCTAGCTGTGAGTTAACATTCATGTTTTTAACGACTATGTAAGTTCCCGCTCTTGCAGCCCGCCCTCAGGGTGTATGGTGGTGCGTCTATGGTGATAGGCCACGTTCCCCGCTCTTTTCAGTCGCTCCGCCACGCAAGCTACCGCCGCTACTGGTTTTCGCAGGGTTTTTCCCTTATCGGCTCCTGGATGCAGGTCACGGCGCAGTCGTGGCTGGTCTTCGACCTTATCAAGGACCCAACGGAGGCGGCCATCAAGTTCGGGTATATCAGCGCGGTGCAGTTCGCGCCCGTGCTGGTGCTGGGGCTTTTTGCGGGGGTGGTCATTGACGCGCGCTCGAGGCGCTCCGTCCTGCTCGCCTCTCAGGGCGCGCTGGCTTTATCCGCGCTCGCGCTGGCGGTGCTTACCTTAACGGGCACGCTCACCTATCCGCTGCTGCTGGTCATCGCGGTTTTGAACGGGATGGCCAACGCCTTTGACATGCCCGCGCGGCAGAGCCTGGTGCCCGACCTTGTGCCCAAAGAGGACGTGCGTAACGCGGTCGCGCTCAACTCGCTCGCCTTTAACGCGGCGCGGCTCGTGGGTCCCGCCATCGCCGCGGCGACGATTGCGGCGTTTGGTCACGTTCTGACGGGCGGCCCGCTGCTGCGCTACGGCCCCGCCTTCGCGCTCAACGCGCTTTCTTACGGCGCGGTGATTGTCGCAATCATGACCATTCCGTTGCCCGTCAGGGAACTCAAGCCGCACCGGGTGGTAGACGAAATCCGCGAGGGCATCCTTTACACCTTCCGCACCCCGGAGGTGCGGCTGGCGACGCTGCTGGTGGGCTCGCTGTCGCTAACCATCGTCAACTTTCAGATGATCGTGCCCCTATTCGCGCGGCAGGCGTTAGGGCTGACGGTGGGGGGCTTGGGGCTGCTGCTCTCGAGCCTCGGCGTGGGCGCGATCATCGCCTTTATCGTCAACTCGCTCTACGGGGACGACGCCCGCCTCATGCTGATGCGCTGGGGTGTGCTGCTCCTGGCGGTTTGCTTTATCGCCTTTACTTTCGCCCCCACGCTGTGGCTGGCGGCGCTGGCGCTCGTGGGCTGCGGCTTAGGCATGATTCTCACGATGGTCAACGCGCAGGCCACGGTGCAACTGATGGTCCCCGACAGGCTGCGGGGCCGCGTCATGAGCGTCTACATGCTCGTTTTTTCGGGCCTCACGCCCTTTGGCGCGATCCTGGTGAGTCAGCTCGTCGGGCATCTGGGGCCGAGGCCGGGGCTGCTCGTCGTCGGGCTGTTGGGGCTCGGCGCGGCGCTCGGGTTGCGCCCGCACCGCCGGGATTTGCGGCGGGCGAGGGAGCGTACAAATGCGGGTCCGGTCGGAACGGACTAGCGGCGCTCCTGCTTTTCGGATGGGTAAAGCAACCTTAAAAAGCGACGATTTACGGTGCGGCTTTTGGCTGTCTGGCTTGTTTTAATTCCAAACTCTGCGCAAATCCAGAACAAAGCCTGCCAGCACCGGCTCACCCGAGAGCGTTTCCGGATTTTCCAGGTCTTGCGTTTCGCTCGGCGTATACACCGTAACGCGTCTCGTCTGCGGGTCAATGAGCCAACCCAGCTCGGTACCGTTCTCTCTATACTCCTGCATTTTTCTCTTCAAAACGCGCAAGCTATCGGTAGAGGAGCGGAGTTCAATCACGAACGCTGGGCATAGGGGCAGACACTTTTCCCACGCTTCCGCGGGAAGGGCCGCAAGCTGCGCCTCATTTATCCAAGAGGTGTCAGGGGAGCGGATGGCGCTGTTGGGGAGCCTAAACCCTGTGGAGGAGTCGAAAACCTCTCCCGTACCGTTTTGCTCCTGCCAGCGCGCAAGTTGCAAGGTGAGGTTGGCATTTCGTCGTCCCGAATTTCCTCCGGCGGGCGGCATGATGATGAGGTCTCCTCGAGCGGTGCGCTCCAAACGCAGCTCTCTGTTGTAAGCGGCAAGCTCGAGCAGCGCCTCGTCGCTCAGCCCCCTCGTCGGTGGCAGGCGCAACGTGAGCGGGGTAGGCTCGAGGGGCGTTGTTCCTCCGAGCGTATCGGCAACGTTCAGCGTCATGACCTATCATAGCCCAGCCCTCTGGGTTCTGGAGTGTTCAATCTGGAGGCTTTCCTTTAACTGCTCTCTGACGACGCTCGAGCTCCCCCTGCCACGGTAAAATAATCTGTGAGCAAGCGCTACAGCGTCACCGAGGGCATCGTTATCCGCCGCACCGCCCTGCCGAGCGGCGACGTGGTGGTGACGCTTTTGGGCGAAGAAGGCAAGTGGCGGGGCGTCGCGCGTAAGGGCAAACTTTTGGGCGGCAACGTGGGCAAGTTGAGCCTTTTTCACGACGTGACCGTGCAGCACTACCGCAAGGGCGACGAGGATTTGTCGCTCATCACGCAGGTGCAGCTCAACGGCGCGCTGCCCAGACTCAGCGCGCCCGAGCGCTACCCTTACGCGCACGTGCTGGCGGAACTCACCGACAAACTCACCGCGGACGTGAATCCTGGCGAAATGATGCACGGCTATCTCGCAGCGGGTTTGCGGGGCTTGTCGGGGCACGCCGACCCGGAGGCGGTCACGCTGGTGCTGAGTTGGAAGCTGTTGCAGCAGGCGGGCTTGTCGCCGCGGCTGCAGCGCTGCGTGCATTGCGGCGCGGCGGAGGTGACCCACACCTTTGACGTGGCGGGCGGCGGGATGACCTGTGAGGCGTGCGGGGTCACAGGGATGCGGCTCTCGCCGGGGCTGTTGGGGGAGCTCCAAAGTATCCTTTTGGACACGGTGCGAAACGCCCTCGCAGAGCCCGTGACGGAGCGCCGCGGCCACTGGGCGCTGCTGTCACGCTACATCGCCTTTCACGTGGGCGACGTGCGCTCGCTCGCGCAGCTCAGTCTCTATGAAGTGAGTTAACCATTGAATTTAGCCACGGTGGTAACGCCTCTCCTCGCCGCGCTGGTGGGTTATCTCGTCGGTGGGCTGCCGAGTGCGGCCTTGGCGGCTCGCCTCAAAGGAAAACGCATCTTTGAGGTCGGCTCGGGCAACATGGGCGCGATGAACACGGCGCGTCACTTGGGCTGGGGCTTAGGAGTGCTCGTGCTGATTATGGATGTTGCCAAGGGAGCCGCGGCGGGCGCGTTGGGCCTCGTTCTCGGCGGCGAGGTCGTGGGTGTGGCGGCTGGTGTGGCGGCTGGCGTGGCGGCGGGCTGCGGCGCGGTGGCGGGTCACGCGTGGTCGCCCTTTGTGGGGTTTCGGGGGGGCAAGGCGCTGTCTACGGCGTTGGGTGTCGCTCTACCCGTTTATCCGCTCGTGGGTCTTGGCGGTCTAGCGCTGCTCGTTACGTTCATGCTACTTTTTCGCCGCACGCCGCTAGCGCCTGTTTACGCCATCGCGCTCTACCCGTTCCTCGCGGCTTTCATCCTTGTGGCGCAGGGTAGCGCCAGGCTGCGCCTCGTAAGCGTCACCATCGGCGTCATCGTCATCAGCGGGATAAGCGCGGTCAAGCACCTGCGGGCGCTGCGGGTGCAAGGTGAGACGACCTAGCTACTGCAGACGCGTCCACGGCTCGAGCCCCCCGCCCAACAGCCGCGGCCTCACCTCCCCAATAAGGTAGAGACTTCCCGCGACTAAGACAACCTCACCGGGCCTGGTCTTCTCGAGCGCCCTCTCAACCGCCTCTTCGGGACCCTGAGTAAGAACCGTCGGCACGTGCCAGTAAGCTTGAAGGTCTTCCGGCGTCGCCGCTCTCGGACTCAAGCGCGCGCGCGTGAGGATAACTTCTCGGGTAACGGGCTCGAGCCCCGCTATTACCTCCCCCACCTCCTTGTCCGCCCCGACGCCAAAGATGAGGAGCGCGCGTTCGACGCCCAAGTCCCGCACCGCCCGCGTGAGAGCCGCCGCCGCTTCGGGGTTGTGCGCGCCGTCGAGTAAAAAGGTTCGGTTTTGGTAAGAGATGGGCTCGAGCCGCCCCGGCCAGCGCGTCGCCCGGACGCCTCGCTCGATGGCGTCAGCCTCCGCGCCCAACGCTGCCGCTGCCGCGGCGGCCAGCGCGACATTACGCGCTTGGTGCGCGCCGAGGAGGGGGGTGTGAAGCTCAGATGTTCCGTGAGGACCTTCGACCTTTAGCTCGAGCCCCCGCCAGCCAAGATGATTCGCCTCGAACCCAACTTCTTCACCCACCGCCCACAGGGTCGCGCCGACCCGCGCCGCCTCCTCGCGTAAAACCCTAAGCGCGTCCCCCTGCGCGCCCGTTAAGCAGAGTTTCCCGGCGCGCATGATGCCCGCCTTGTCGCGCGCAATCTCCTCAATAGTCTCGCCCAAAATCTTGGTGTGGTCGCGCGAGACGCCCGTGATGAGGCTTAGGGAGGGCTCGAGCGCGTTCGTCGCGTCGAAGCGCCCGCCGAGTCCCACCTCGATGATGGCGGTGTCCACATCGGCCTTGGCAAAAAGCGCGCAGCCCAGCGCGGTGACGATCTCGAAAAAGGTCGCCTCTAGCGCCTCGGCAACAGGCTTTATACCTTCCAAAGCAGCCGTTATGGCTTCATCCGCCAGCGGCTCCCCGTCCACCACAAAACGTTCGGAAAACTCTGTCAAGTGCGGGCTGATGAAGAGTCCTGTGCGCGCGCCCGACGCGGTGAGAATGCTCGCCAGCGTGGCGGCGGTGCTGCCTTTACCGTTGGTGCCGCCCACGAGCACGCCTTGAAAACTTTTTTGAGGATTGCCCAGACGCTCGAGCAGCGCCCTTACCCTTTCCAAGCCCGGTTTCATGCCGAAACGCTGCCGCGCGAAGAGCCACTCGAGAAGGTCCATGCGTCAGTCTCGCACGCTTCTTGGTTTATAGATTAGAACATCTCGTCCACTTCTTTGAGGAGCGCGGCCTCGAGGTCTCCCTCGGGCTGATGGTGCCGCGCGACAATCTCGGCGACGCGTTCGTCCCCGCCCGCGCCCCGAATCATCTCGGCCCCGTAAAGGGCGTGGTGGCGGTGGCGCTGCCACATGCCCTTTGTTCCCGTCAGGCGCGGGGCGGCGGGCACGTCGGGCGCGTAAAGGTGGACGAGAACGCGCTCCCACGCGCGGTAGGGTGCGCCGCTCTTGCCCACGTCGTGCAGCAGCGCCGCCCTCAAAAGGGCCGCCGAGGCGTCCGGCGCGCGCGCCTGCACCGCCTCGGCAACGAGGCGCGCGTGGTGGCGGTCGCGCACGTCCATCTTTTTATAAAGTTTGTACTCTTGAGGGCTCAAGATGTTTTGGGAAAACGCGTCGTCGGTCGCAGTTTTCACCAACGAGGAAAAAAAAGCTTGTAACGTTCGTGAAGAGGCGTTGGTGAACCAGCGGAGTGGCGGCATACCTAAGCTGCTCGCGGCGACAAAAGCTCTAAAATCTTACGCAGCGTTGTCGACAAGGGGAACTCCTGGGCACTTTATCGGAATGATACACCCAGGGGCCGAGGGAAAATTTGCAGCGAGCACACCAGAGGTTAACGCTAGGGTCTGTCTGACTAATCAAAGCCAGAGGATGATGGAGGCGAGGAGCACACCAGCACGGTAGTTTCTGCCGCGTTTGTCGTAGCGGGTGGCAACGGCGCGAAAGTCTTTAAGTCGGTTGATGCAGCGTTCGACCACGTTACGTCCTTTGTAGGCTTGCTTATCGAAAGCAGGAGGTCGTCCACCTTTTGTGCCCTTAGACAAGCGAGACTTCTTGGCATCTTCGCGCTCGGGGCTGATACAGATGATGCCCCTGCGCCTTAGTATCTTCCGCTGCTTGTTGAAACCATAAGCGCGGTCGAGTCTAAGCTGAGGGGGGCGCTTACGCGGTCGCCCTCTGCCAAGGCGGGGCACATAAATCTCGTCCAAGACCGGCTCTAGCCAAGCGGCGTCGTTGCGCTGTCCCGCCGTGATGACCACGGACAGGGGTCGCACTTTGCCGTCCGCGCAGGTATGCACCTTGCTGGTGTGGCCTCCGCGTGAGTGTCCCAGCCACTCGTCTGCTAAGGTCCCCTTTTTTCACCCTCAGCAGGCCGCTTCCTCGCCCCGCTGGCGCTGCGGTGCGCTTTAATATGAGAGCTGTCTAACGCTGCGCCGTCCCAATCAATCTCACCCGCCGCATCGGCGTGAGCTTGAAGCCTGTGCAGGATGCGCTTCCAGACACCGTTGCGCTCCCACCTCGTGAAGCGGTCCCAGCAGGTCTGCCAAGGTCCGTAGCGTTCAGGAACGTCGCGCCAGGGAGCGCCTGTTTTCAAGCGCCACGAAATGCCGTTGATGACCTGTCGGTGGTTGCGGTAGTTGTGACCCCGTTGGGGATTGGGGGGTAGATGCGGTTTTAGTGCTTGCCACTGCTGCTCTTTTAGGTCTGTTCGTGCCATACGCCTACCCTAAACCATCTTCATCCCTTCTGTCAGACAGACCCTAGCTTGAGGCGGGGAAAAACGCGCGACCGCCCTTTTTGATAAAGTTTCTTAATCTTGCGCCCGCGTTCGGTAACGATGTGGCGCGTGGTTGCGCGGTATGCTTTTGTGACTGCGCGACTTGTTCAAACATTTTTTATCGTGTCAGGAGGGCGTGATGGACACATTGACGGATGATAAAGCGAAGGAAACAGCAAACGCGGCGTTGGAGGAGCTTAAGGCGCGGCTGGCGGAGATGGCGGACATCGGGGGCGCGGTGAGCCTGCTGTCGTGGGACCAGAACACCTACATGCCCGCGGGCGGCGCGGCGGCGCGGGCGCAGGTGATGTCGACGCTGAGCGGGCTTCATCACGAGCGGTTGGCGGACCCCCGCGTGGGTGAGCTTTTAGAAAGCTTGCAGGGTACTTTCGACGAGGGAAGCGACGAGGCCGCGCTATCGCGCGTGACGAAGCGCAACTACGACCAAGCGACGAAGCTCCCCCGCGACTTTGTCGAGTCGTTTGCTCACGTGACCTCCGAGAGTCAAGGCATTTGGGCCGAGGCGCGCTCAAAGTCGGACTTTTCGCCTTTTGCGCCCGCGCTAAAAAGCGTGCTCGAGCACAGCCGCCGCTACGCGGACTATCTGGGTTTTGATGACCACCCCTACAACGCGCTCCACGACCTCTATGAGCGCGGCTCGACGGTGGAACGCGTCAGGACCGTGTTCGCCGAACTCCGCGACGCCACCGTGCCTTTGGTCAAGGCCATCGCCGCGCGCAGCGCCAAAGTGAGCGACGCGCCCGTCCACCGAACCTTTGACGAGGGTAAACAAGAACAGTTCGGCGTCGAGGTGGTCAAGGATTTTGGTTACGACTTTTCAAAGGGCCGCTTGGACCGCACCGTCCATCCCTTCGCCACGCAGATTGGCCGCGGCGACGTGCGCATCACCACGCGTTACGAGCCGAACTTTCTCAACCCCGCCCTGTTCGGCACCATGCACGAGGCGGGCCACGCGATGTACGAGCAGGGCCTGCCCGAGGCGCACGCGCGCGACCCGCTGGGCCACGCCGTGAGTCTGGGCCTTCACGAGTCGCAGTCGCGGCTCTGGGAAAACTTGGTGGGCCGCTCCTACGGTTTCTGGACCCACGCGTACC
The DNA here is from genome assembly GCA_965214405.1 of Trueperaceae bacterium. Lineage (GTDB taxonomy): Bacteria > Deinococcota > Deinococci > Deinococcales > Trueperaceae > CBDCCT01. Next base: position 1,567,209 of record OZ243956.1, on the reverse strand, counting down.
CGCGCTTGCGAGAACTCTTCCCGGAGGCGCTAGGCGAGGTTTCCTTGGACGCGTTCTACGGCGCGGTCAACCGGGTCGAGCCGAGCTTGATTCGCGTCGAGGCCGACGAGGTGACCTATAACCTGCACGTGATGGTGCGTTTCGAGTTGGAGCTCGCGCTGCTCGAGGGCTCGCTCGAGGTCGAAAACCTACCCGAAGCCTGGAACGCCAAATATCAAGACTACCTGGGCGTCACCCCACCAAACGACGCGGAGGGCTGTTTGCAAGACATCCACTGGTCCATCGGGCTCATCGGCTACTTCCCGACCTACACGCTAGGCAACATCATGAGCGTGCAGCTTTTCGAGGCCGCCAAACGGGCGCATCCCGAGATCGACAGTGAGACCGCGCGCGGGAAGTTCGGCACGCTCCTCGGCTGGCTCCGCGAGAACGTCCACCAGCACGGTTCTAAATATGAACCCGCCGAACTCCTGAAGCGCGCCACCGGCAGCGAGCTGGACGCGAAGCCTTACATTCGCTACCTCAACACCAAATTCGGCGCGCTGTACGGGCTCAAATAGACATTCCTTGATGCCCACCAAAACGGAGGAACGATGAAACGGTTTTTAGCTCTTATGCTCGTCTTTTGCGCAGGCGCTAGCGCTTACGCGCAGATTGGCCTCCCGCCCGAAAACACCTTGCAGGCGCTTCCTCAGGCGGTACAAGAAGGAGACGCGTACAAAATGGGCGGCGCGCGGTTCACGCTCGAGGCGCGCAACAACGTGCTCTACGAGGTTTCGGGACAAGCGGCGCTTACGGACGTGGGCACCCAATCCCTCGCCACCCTCGTCGGCGCGGCCACGGGCTACGGGGAGAGCATCGCCACGCCCTTGGCGGAATTTTTGGGAGCCAGGGCGGGCGAACTCGTCGGGCAGGGTCCGGTCAAGCTGGCGGTTCAAGAGTTTGAGCTTACGCTGGACGTCTCTGGGGACGTGTCTGGAACGCCTGGAACGTCGGGTGGGGATGCGTCAGGCGGGGCCGCATCCGGTGGCGCTGTGTCTGGTGGCGCTATGTCCGGTCTTCAGGCAACTTTTTCTCTGGCGCTCCAAGAAGTCCCGACCGACCTTTTTCCCGTCGGCACTCACACGGTAGGGCCGAGTGACGCGCGTTACGTGATTCGTGAATTCAGCGATTTTCAGTGCCCCTTTTGCGCGCAGTACGCCACCCAGACGCTGCCGGGCCTCAAAGAAACGCTGCTCTCACGCGGCGACGTGCGTTTCGAATACCACGACTTCCCGCTCCAGAGCATCCACGCCAACGCCGTGCCCGCCGCCGAAGCCGCCGAATGCGTGACCAGCGTGAACACGCCCGACGCCTTTTGGACCTATCACGACGCGCTTTTTGAACGCCAACAAGCGTGGGCGGGCTTAAGCGACCCCACCGCCTACTTTGTGCGTCTGGCGCAGGACGTGGGTCTAGAGACGGACGGGCTCGAGGCCTGCATCCAGAACCGCACCTTTTCAAGCGAAATCGAGGCGGCCTATCAAGCGGCGGTCACGCTCGGGTTACGCGGCACGCCGTCGGTTTTTGTCAACGGCTTTCGGGTGGAGAACTTTAACGACCCGGCGAGTTACGAGCGGGCCTTTAGCTTGGTTGACGCGTTTTCTGACGGAGGTTCTGGTGGAGTTTCTGGCGGGGGCGACAGTGGAGGTATTGGGGGAGGTACTGGCGGGGGCTCCAACTAAAATTGAGGCGAGGTTTTGAGGGAAGGGCTACAAGCCAAACGTTCTGAAAATCTGGCAGGAGCGAGTGCTCCTGCCGCGCTTTTCTCGGGTAAAGTGGAGGGGTGAGTCGCGTTTTGCTTGAACAGAAGAGGCCGAGCCAACCCTATCAACCGCAAAGGTCACACCATTTATCACCATTTATGAGGAAACTGTTGATTGTTTGTTTACTGTTTATAAGATCGGGCCGACGGTGAAGTGGTGAGCTTTCTTCTGTTGGCCGCGGTCTTGACGCCCTTTGTGGCGGCACCTCTCGCGGGGCCTTTGGCGCGGTGGCTGGGAGCCAAGGCGGGCCTCGTTCTGGCGCTCGCTTTTGCGCCTGGGCTTATGCTCCTTACCCTCACGGACGCGGCAAAAGCGGCCTTGCCCGCGCTCGCCAGCCTCTCCTGGGTGCCGGGCATCGGGCTCGAGCTGGGCCTGCGCGGCGACGGCTTCTCGCTCACCTTTGCCCTCGTCGTGTCGGGCATCGGCGTTTTGGTGACGCTCTACGCGTCGGCTTATCTGGGCAAAGAGGAGCGGCACGGACGCTTTTACACCTATTTGCTCCTTTTCGGCGGGGCGATGCTGGGGCTCGTCTTGGCGGACAACCTCGTCGCCTTGTTCGCCTTTTGGGAACTCACCTCGATCAGCTCGTTTTTGCTCATCGGCTTTTGGGATTTTCGCAAAGCTTCGCAAGACGGCGCGCTCAAGGCGTTCGTGATTACCGCGGTGGGCGGGCTCGCGCTCTTGGCGGGCGTGATTCTCCTGTCATTAGGCGGAGGCAGCCTTAACCTCTCGACGCTCGATGTGGAGGCGTTGCGCTCGAGTTCTTACTTTTGGCCCGCGGTGGTCCTCTTGCTCGTCGCGGCCTTTACCAAGTCCGCGCAGCTCCCCTTTCACCTCTGGCTGCCCACCGCGATGGAAGCGCCCACGCCCGTCTCGGCCTATCTGCACTCCGCGACGATGGTCAAGGCGGGGGTGTTTTTGGTCGCCAAGTTCGGCTTCTTGTGGGCGGACACGCCCGTGATGAGCGTGATTCTCTACGTGGGCTTAGCGACGATGTTCTGGGGCTCGTATTTAGCCATCAGACAGAGCGACCTCAAGGCGCTCCTCGCCTACTCGACCGTGTCGCAGTTGGGCCTGATGATGGCGCTCTACGGCGCGGGGCACCCGTTCGCGGCGACCGCGCACCTCATCAACCACGCAGCTTTCAAGGCGTGCTTGTTTATGGTCGTCGGCATCATCGACCACGAAACCGGGAGCCGCGACATCACCAAACTCTCGGGGCTGCGGCGCAAGCTGCCCCTCACGTGTTTGCTGGCGGTGCCCGCCGCGCTGTCGATGGCGGGCTTACCGCCGCTGGGAGGCTTTATCTCCAAAGAGCTCTTTTACGAGGAGATGCTTCACGACGGCACGCTGCCCATTCTCATCGCGGTGGCAGGCAGCATCATGACCTTTGCCTACAGCCTGCGCTTTCTCAAGGTTTTTTTCGGCCCTTACGTGTGCGCCAGGCCCAACGTCCACGAAGCGCCGCCCGCGCTGTGGCTGCCGGTGGTGCCTTTGAGCGTGGCGACGGTTCTTTTTGGCGTTCTCCCCCTAACGGCCACCTGGTTTACAAGCCTCGCCGCGCCCACCTTTGGCTACGAGGGCGAATATTTGGCGCTCTGGCACGGATTTAACACCGCCTTGCAGTTGTCCATCCTTACCTGGGGGCTTGGGGTGGTCCTTCACCTCCTGCGCGACCGCTTCGCCGCATTCCAAGAGGCGCTGACGCCGGACTGGAACGCCAACACCGTGTACTACGCGCTCGTGAACGGTTTGGAGCGGTTTTCCCACGGCGTCACGCAGCTTACGCAGGGGGCGGGGTTTGCGGCGCACGTGCGGCTTATTTGGCTGCCCTTTGCGGCGGTGGGGTTGGGGCTGGGCTGGCGTTACCTGCTTCTTCCCTTGGACGCGCTCACGCCCGTGCCCGTAGAGTTCTGGGTGGCGGCGCTCTTGGTGGTCTCGAGCGTCGTCGGCGTGCTCATCGCCAAAACCCGCCTCAGCGCGCTCATTTTTACGGGCCTGGCCGGGTTCGCCTCGACCTTGCTGTTCGTGCTCCTCCGCGCGCCCGACCTGGCCTTGACGCAGCTTTTAATCGAAACGGTCACGGTGATTCTCTTTTTGTCGGTGTTCCGCTACCTGCCCCTCTTGTCGCGCTACGGGCGCTCGCTCCGCGCGGCGGGCTTTGACGCGGTGCTCGCGGGCGGCGTCGGCGTCACCCTTTTTACGCTGCTCGTCGCGGTGCAGACGCCTATCGGGGAGCGGCTCAAGGACTACTTTTTAACGGTCAGTAAAACCGAGGGCGGCGGCTACAACGTCGTCAACGTGATCTTGGTCGATATCCGCGGTTACGATACGATGGGCGAGATTACTGTGCTGGCGGTGGTCGGCGTCGCGGTCTACGCGCTGTTAAAGCTCCGGGCGAACGCCGACACCAGCAACAAAGACATTGGTAGTAGGGATGCTGACGATGAGTAAACCTATAAGCAAAGCGGTCAAAGTTTATCCCTCGAGCGCTGCAACCGCCCCTAACCCAGAGAACTCTCGCAAGCGCGTCTCCGTGGCTCCCACGCTTCCTGAGCCTCCTGCGGTTTCTAATTCCGCTGCGAAATCCTCTGCAAATCCCGCTGCACATTCTCCTGTACCGGAGCACGCGCAGCCTCCCGAAATCTTTTTCCGCGTGCTCGCGCGGCCCGTGGTGTTTGTGCTCATCGCGCTCGGGGTCCACCTCTTTTTGCGTGGTCACAACGCGCCGGGGGGCGGCTTTATCGCGGGGCTGGTTATCGCGGTGGCGTCGCTCTTGCTGCGCATGGCGGTCAACAGGCCGCTCCTGTCGTTCGCGCCCAAGGCGCTCATCCCCTGGGGGCTGCTGCTCGCGTTCCTTACGGGCGTGGTGCCGATGGCTTTGGGCGAGCCCTTCTTGACGAGCGCCTTTGGCTATCTCGAGTGGCCCTTTATCGGCGAGTTCGAATGGGCCACGGCGGTCTTTTTTGATACCGGCGTCTTTTTGGTCGTGATCGGCGCGACGCTGACGATTATCGACCTCTTGGCGGACATGGGCGAGATGGGTACGAGTAGAGCCTCCCGCGTATCTTCTAGCCAGGAACCTTCCAACCAAGTATCTTCTAACCAAGTATCTTCTAACCAAGTATCTTCTAACCAGGAGCAAGACTGATGGAACTGCTTTTGCCCCTGCTCGCCGCCACACTCGTGGGGACGGGCGTGTATCTGCTCCTCTCGAGGGCCATCATCCGGCTCATCATCGGCCTGTCGATGATTTCTTACGGGGTCAACCTGAGTATCTTGCTGGCGGGCTCGGGCGAAACGCTCGCCGCGCCGCCGCTTCTCAACATCGCGGGTCCTTACGCGGACCCCTTGCCGCAGGCGCTCATCCTCACCGCGATTGTGATCGGTTTTGCGACGACCGCGCTTCTTTTGGTTTTGGCGATGCGGGCGTACCAGGAAACGGGCACTGACCACATCCAAGAACTCTTAGACCGCCCCGACGAGCGCACCGAAGAGCGCGGCTACGCTGACCCGGAGCACCCGTCGGTGTCGCCGGAGCGGGGGAGAGAGGATAAGCGGGAGAGAAAAGGGAAGGGAGAAGGGGGCGAGCGGGGACGAGGGGGGGCGGCGTGAACGTTGTTGCCTGGCCGGTGCTCCTGCCCCTGGTGGCGGGGGCGGTGCTCTTGCTCTTGCGGACGCCGCGGGTGAGAGCGCTTTTTGCGGCGGCGGCGGCGACTCTGACGCTCCTGGTAGACGGGTTTATCGCCTGGCGCACCCTGTCGGGCGAGGTGCTGGTGGTGCAGATGGCGGCCTGGCCCGCGCCCTACGGTATTACTTTGGTGGCGGACGGGCTCACGGGGCTGCTCTTGCTGCTGGGCGGGGTGACGGGGCTACTAACGGTCTTGTTCGCGTCCTCGAGCCTCCAAACGAGCCCCCGGCGGGGTCAGTCGGCGCGGCTGAACCGGGCTCGAGAGGTTTTCGGCACGCACGCGCTTCTCCAGTTTCTCTTTATGGGCGTTAACATGAGCTTCTTGACGGGTGACCTGTTCAACCTTTTTGTCGCCTTTGAGGTGATGCTGATTGCCTCTTACGGCCTCCTGCTCCTGGGCGGCGAGGTGGCGCAGCTCCGTGAAGGCTTCAAGTACGTGGTCATCAACCTCGTCGCCTCGGCGATTTTCGTGGTGACGGCGGGGCTCGCTTACGGGCTTTTCGGCACGCTCAACATGGCCGACATCGCCGTGAGGCTGCGCGACGTTGTGAATGTTCATGGCCCGGACCCGCGCGTGACGATGGTCGCGCTCCTCCTGGGGCTCGTGTTTGCGACCAAGGCCGCGCTCTTTCCGCTCGGGTTTTGGCTGCCCAACGCCTACCCCGCGCCGCCCGCCGCGACGAGCGCCTTTTTCGCGGCGATGTTAACCAAGGTCGGGATTTACGCGCTTTTGCGCACCTTTACGCTGATGTTCCCGGGGGAAACGGAGGCGCTCTCGGGGCTGCTCTTGCTGGCGGGTTTTACCGTTTTGCTAGGCGGTTTTGGCGCGATTGCTAGGCAGCGCTGGCGGCACCTCTTGGCGTTTGCGAACATCTCGAGCATCGGCTACTTGGCGATGGGCGCTTTTTTGGGCACGTTGGGGGGCTTAGCGGCTGGGGTGTACTATCTCGTCAACTCGGTGCTCGTCGTTTTCACGCTCTTTTTGATTGCGGGTTTGGCCGAAAAAATAGCGGGCGAGGACTACCGCAGCGAGGGCCACCTGCGCGACTACCCGTGGCTGGGCGTGGGCTACTTTATCGCGGCGCTCACCCTGGCCGGGCTGCCGCCCACGAGCGGCTTTATCGGCAAATTCGCGCTCATCGGGGCCTTGTTCGCGCGCGGGGACGCGCTGGCGGTTCTTGTAGGCGTGGCGGCGGTGGTCACGGGCGGGCTGCTCTTATACGCGACCGTGCTCGTGTGGCGGAGCTTCTTTTGGGGCGACGCCGACGCGGTCCATAGCGTGAGCTTGCCTCGAGGGATGGTCCTGCCCACCGCCGCGGCGGTTGTCTTGCTCGTGGCGTTGGCGGCGGCCAGCGGCCCCGTCTACGCAGTGTCCGAGCGGGTGGCGGCGCAGCTTCTGACGAACGCTCAGTACATCAGCGAGGTGTTGCCGGATGTTGCGCAGGTGGCACAAGACGCTATACAACAAGAGGCTGTACAACAAGAGGCTGTACAACCAGAAGCTGTACAACAAGAACCTGTGCAACAAGAACCTGTACAACCAGAAGCTGTGCAAGAGGTGGCGCAGGATTCACAGGATGCGGGGGGGGAATAGTGCTCGAGCTTCTCACCGTCTTGGCCGTCGCGCTCCTCTGGGTTTTTTTGGCGGCCAACTTAACGCTCTACAACCTCTTTATCGGGGCGCTGTTGGGCCTCCTTTTCCTGAGCGTCGTCCGGCGCGAGGGCGAGCGTTCGTTTCCGGCGCGCTTGGTCGGCTTCGCCCGCTTTGTCGCGCAGTTTCTTTATGAACTGTTCATTTCCAACATCGCCGTGGCGCTTCTCGCCGTCAAGCCTCGCCCGCGGCTGCATCCCCACATCATCGCCGTGCCTCTAAACGTCAAAAGCGACGCCGCCATCACGCTTCTCTCGGCGGCCATCACGCTACTACCGGGCACGGTGGCGATGGGCGTGTCCGCAGACCGCAGCCTCCTCTACGCGCACGCCATCGGCGAGGCGGACGTGGAAAAGTCGAGAAACAGCGTTACGCGCATCGAGCGGCTGATTTTGAGGTTTATGACGTGAAAAAAGTACCGAGTGATGAGTGGTGAGTGATGAGTAGAGGCAAAAGCTTGTTACTACATATCTGCTACCTTCTAAAAAAGGTGCGTACGCTGAGGCGACATAATGGGAGACTTTATGGTTATTGATATCGCGCTGGTTTGCCTTTTGTTGGCCATCGTTTTGACGCTCTACCGCATCCTCAAGGGGCCGTCGTGGGGCGACCGCATCACCGCGTTTGACTTTTTGGGGGTTATTATCGCGGTCTTGATTGTGGTGCTGGCGCTCAAAACGGGATACGCGGCCTTTTTGGACGCGGCTTTAATCGTGTCCATTTTGGGATTCTTGAGTACCGTGGCGCTGACGCGGTATCTGCTCGAGGGCAAGGTGATGAAGTGATCGCCATTTTGGCGTTCGCCGCTCCGGAAGCCGCGGCGGAAGTTCAGGGCAACCTGCCCGCGGAACTGCTCATCATGTTCGGCTGCGTATTCTTGCTCGCGGCGGCCATCGGCGTGTTCCGCTTTCCCGACTTCTATACCCGCCTCCACGCCTCGACCAAGCTCGTGACCCTGGGCGGCCTGAGCATCTTTATCGGCGCGGCGGTCGCCTTTGGCCCCCAGCACCTCACCACGCGGGTGCTGCTGATCGCCGCCTTTTTCTTTCTCACCGCGCCCTTGTCGGCTTATATGATCGCCCGGAGCGGCTATTTGCGCGGGCTCGAGCCCTATAGAGAAGACACCAGCGTGGACGAGTGGGGCGCGTGCGGGAGCGCCGAGATGCCTCTGAAAGAGGAGGCGCGGGGGATGCCGGGGCGCTCTGCCTGAAACTCGCAAGGAGAGTAGACATGATGTTACGTCCGTATCATCCAAGTGATTTGCCCGCAGTAACGCGCTTTATCGGCGAGTGCTGGGGGCGTGATAAACATACAAACTATCACCCTGGCGATTTTGTCCACTGGATGAGTAGTGGCTACCGTGGGGAAGGGCTCGAGCGCCACTTTCACATCGTTGAAGAAAAGGAGATGCTCGCTGTTGTCGAGCTAGACGCTGACTTAGGGCGTTACGCTCCTGTGATGGATGCGCGAAGACGCGGGGGTGCGTGGGAAAAAGAGTTTCACCGCGCCTGCCTTACGGTGATGCGTGAACGGATGAAACAAGGGGAGAAAACGACCGTCACAGTCAACTTTGTAGAGGGTGACAAAGCAGCGAAGGAGTGCCTCGAGCCGCTAGGCTTCAAAGTGCAAAAAGCAGACCACACCGTGGCGAAGCGCAGCCTTGACGCCATTCCTGAAGCTCATCTGCCTAAGGGTTTTACGATTCGTCCTGTGGCAGGAGAACACGAAGCGCAGCTTGTGGCAAACGTACATAACGGAGCCTTTAGCCCTAAATGGACCGAAGCTAAATATCTCCAAGTGATGCGAACCCCAGGCTTTGACCCCGAGCGAGAGCTTGTCGTCGTCGCACCAGACGGACGCTTTGCCGCCTTTGTGGTGGTCTGGTTTGACCCCATCAGCCTAACAGGATACTTTGAACCCGTAGGCTGTCACCGTGATTTCACACGGCGCGACTTAACCAAAGCATTGATGTTTGCAGGGATGGCCCGGATGAAAGAAGGGGGCATGGAGACGGCTATCGTGGGGTATGAGCCCACGAATGAAGCAGCCTTTAAGCTTTACGGTTCAGCGGGGTTTGAGACCTACTTTGAAACCGTTGATTACGCGCTCGAGCTAAAAGATAATTAATTAGCGTGCTGACGAAAACATCACCAAGGACAAATTTATGACTTTGGGCCGCAGGATACTCCTGCGGCCCAGGGTTTCTCACACGGTCTGGTGAACTCGCGCACGCCCGTAAAAGGCGTGTTTACCCTAACTAACCCCCGCCTTTTCCTCCCGCTTACGCATATTGGGCTCCAAAATCCGCTTTCTCAACCGGACGCTCTTGGGCGTCACCTCGACGAGTTCGTCGTCGGCGATGTACTCGAGGGCTTCCTCGAGCGTGAGTCTCTTGGGCGGCGTGAGGGTGATGTTGTCGTCGGAACTCGAGGCGCGCACGTTGGTGAGCTTTTTGTTTTTGGTCACGTTGACGTTGAGGTCGCCCGCGCGCGCGTTCGCGCCGACGATCATCCCCACGTAAACCTCGGTGCCGGGGTCGACGAAAAAGACGCCGCGGTCTTGGAGCTTAAAAAGGCTGTAGGCGAAGATGTCCCCGGCCTCCATCGCCACCATAGAGCCGCCCTGACGGATTTTGAGGTCGCCCACCGCGGGCTCGTAGCCGTCAAAGGTGTGGTTGAGCAGGCCCTCGCCCTGCGTCATCGACAAAAATTGGGTGCGGTAGCCGAACAGCGCGCGCGACGGGATGGAGAACTCGAGCCGCGCCCGCCCGCTCTCCTGGCTCATGTTGACCAGCGTGCCGCGGCGGCTCGACAAGGACTCCATCACCGCGCCCATCGCGCCCTCGGGCACGTCGGCGACGACGTGCTCGTAGGGCTCCATGCGCACGCCGTCCACTTCTTTCATAATCACTTCGGGGCGCGACACCGAAAACTCGTAGCCTTCGCGGCGCATCCCCTCGATGAGAATCGACAGGTGCAGCTCGCCCCGGCCCGAGACGCGGAACTGCTCGCTGCCCAACTCCTCGACGCGCAAGGCCACGTTGGTTAAGAGTTCGCGGTCCAGACGGTCTTTGAGGTGGCGCGAGGTCACGTATTTGCCCTCTAAACCCGCGAAGGGGCTCGTGTTGGGCGAGAAGGTCACGCTAACCGTGGGGTCGTCGACCGAGAGCGTGGGGAGCGCCTCGGGCGCGTCGGGGTGCGCCAGCGTGTCGCCGATCTGCACCTCGTCGAGACCCGCCACCGCGACGATGTCCCCCGCTTCGACCGCGTCCACCTCGACGCGCTCGAGCCCCAAATGCGTATAAATTTTGGTGAGCCGCGCGCGCGACTCGCTGTTTCTGCCCAAACGCAGCACCGCGTCGCCTTTGCGGGCGCTGCCCCGCCGCACCCGTCCGACCGCGATGCGGCCCAGGTAATCCGAGTAATCCAAGTTGGCGACCTGAAGTTGAAAAGGCGCGTCGGTATCGGCGTCGGCGGCGGGGGTGTAGGTGAGAATCGCCTCAAAGAGCGGCGCGAGGTCGTCGCCGGGCTCGTCCAGCTCGGTCCAGGCCCGCCCCTCGCGCGCCACCGCGTAAAGAATCGGAAAGTCGAGCTGGTCGTTGTTCGCGCCCAACTCCACCATCAAGTCAAAGGTGAGATCGACAACCTCGTCGGGCCGCGCGTCTTTGCGGTCGATCTTATTCACCACCACGATGGGCTTGAGGCCGCGCTCGAGCGCCTTACGCAGCACAAAGCGCGTTTGCGGCATGGGACCCTCGGCGGCGTCGACCAAGAGCATTACGCCGTCAACCATCCCCAAGGCCCGCTCGACCTCGCCGCCAAAGTCGGCGTGACCGGGCGTGTCGACGATGTTGATTTTGACGCCCTCCCACTCGACCGCAGTATTTTTTGCCAAAATGGTGATGCCGCGCTCGCGTTCTTGGTCGTTGGAGTCCATCACGCGCTCGGCGACGGCCTGGTTCTCGCGGAAAATATGCGACTGCTTGAGCATCCCGTCGACCAGCGTGGTTTTGCCGTGGTCAACGTGAGCGACGATAGCGATGTTGCGGTATGTCATGGGTGTCCTGTTCTGGTAAGAAATTAGTCTAAGGGGATGGGAAACCAAACTTGCGTTCTCTCATGCGAGTATACACGCCCTGCGCGCGCGGCGTGGCGTAAACGCGACAAACCGAGCGGGAAAGGCAGACGAGGCGCACTGAAGGATTTCTTATAGTTGGGACGCGTCATTCAGCACGACAGAGCCTCTCGCACGTGCGTGTTACGCTCCCCCGTGCCGCCGCGTGCGGCGTTTTTTGGAGGAACGATGGACAGAAGGACGGACACCCTTACTCTTTACTCAACGTCGTGGTGCGGCGACTGCCAGGTCGCCAAAAAAGTCTTAGAAAAGCTCTCAATCCCCTTTCAAGAAGTCAACATCGAGCACGACCTCGAGGCCGCCGACTACGTCATGCGCGTCAACAACGGCAAGCGCAGCGTGCCGACGGTTGTTTATGGTGAGGACGCCGCCTCGTTCTCGAGATTCAACCGCGCCAAGTTTGAAGCTTTTTTAGAAAAGCACGCGCTGCTCGCGGCGCGCGTCTAAAAGGTTGCCGCACATTCTGTGAATCGCAGTGACGCGCTGGCGTGTGAACGCTGAGAGGGACTGCTCAACGAAGCACTTGCGAAAACGGTTCGCTCTTCTGGGCGAACCGTTCGTCGTTAAAGACGTTAAAGAAACGGGGGATACGAACTTTCGGACGCTCTCGCTACTCGGCGCTCGGTACGTCCTCGGTTACCCCAACACGCAATGTGGTTTTGCGAGCCACGCGTGAGGGCACATGTTCGGCAAGGGCGACACGGTCTGGTACCGGGTTGGTGCCATGACGGTGCTTGCCAAACATAAAGCGAGCACCCCCGACCATGAAAGCCGAGGGTGCATGTCCTGGTGCTAAACGGTTACGGAGAAAACGAGCCGAAAAAGCCTTGGAGCGTCACCTCTTGCACATTGCCTCGCTCGGTGAGGGTGGGGGTGAGGTAAGTAAGCTTGGGCTCTTCAAAGGGCTTCTTGTCCTCACGCTGTTCTTGTGTTTCGGGTTTGTATTCCGCTGTGTCTCCTTTCGTTACTTTGTGGGGCAGTCGACGAGGTTGCCAAACGACCTATCAACGGGTAAGAAGGGTAGGTTGCTCTGGGGCGGGACGGAGCAGTCGAAGTTGCGGTTATCGAAAATAGAGCTGGTGGCGAAGACGTTCTCAGAGCTGAGGCTGTCAAAGCCCACGATGGAGACGAGCGCGCCGTTTTCACCAATATTAAAGGGTGAACTGAACCCAGGGACGCCGACTGTTTCGAGCTGCTCAAAACCCGCCACAGAAACGAGCGCGCCGTTTTCAGAAATAACCAATCCGCCAACAGTTTTGAGCTGCCCAAAGCCTGTCACGGAGGTGAGGGCGCTGAGGTCGATTGACAAGAAGCCGCTAACCTGCTCGAGCGCTCCAAACTCTGGGATGGAGGCTAGTACAACGTTGAAGTCTATTGAGACGTCGTCGCCAACGATTTTGAGACTTTCAAAGCCCGCCACAGAAACGAGCCTGTCATTGCCAAAGATCGACAAGTCGCCTCCAACGGTTTCAAGCTGTCCAAAGCCTGACACGGAGACGAGGGCTTTGCTGAGTATTATGAATAACCTGCCCCCGACAGTTTCAAGCTGCCCAAAGCCAGCGACGGAGGTGAGCGATGAGTCGTCGTCAACATTAAGGCTACCTATAATAAGGTCACCCGTGACCGTCTCTAAACCGTTGAGCGGCGAGAAGTCGAGGGTTGACGCGTCGGTGTTGATGGACAAGCTTCCGTTTATGGTGGTGCAGCCCTCGAGGGTGTCTAAAACCGCTTGTTCTCGAATCGTCACGTCACCTTGGAAGACGCCGTCAGCGCCGCAGCCTTTTGTGGCTTGCTGTTCAACTGCGTAGGCGTTAACGAAGTAGGAGAAGGGTCGGCTCTTAAACCTGACGGTAAAAGTGAGCGTTGAGGTTGACTCACCGGGCGAGAGCACGCCGTCTCCTCCTAAATCCGCATCCGTGACGGTGGGTTCGGTGGAGCTCAGGTAGTTGCCCTGTTGAGGCGCGAGCGCGGGCCGGAAGGTGAAAGGCTGACCGAAACTTTCGTCAGTGGTGACATTTTCGAACGTGGCCGTAATGGTCGCCACGTTTTCGGATGCGCGGCCAGCGCGAACATTGCTTGCGATAAGCTCGGTTCCCGGCTCGAGCAGCCTCGCCCCGCCCGCCTGCTGCGTCCTCAGCGCGTTCCCGTCCATCCCAATGGCGGTTACAGAAACTTGCTGAGAACTCGGGTCGACGTCAAAGCGGAAACCTGTAACGCTGGTTTCAGGATTGTCCGGTGTGGGCGCTAGGTTGGGCGTCGTGTCGCTACACGCCGCGAGCACGAGCAAACTTAACAGCATCAGTAAAGCAAACAAACGTTTCATTTGGTTCTCTCCTGGTTATACTTATAAGTTTGAGTGTTGTTCCAGCGGAATAGAAGCTGACTCATCCGTTAGTTAATGACCACATCACCCGTTTGCACCCCCAGAAAGACCAGAGTCGTAGCGACCGCGTTCACCCCTCTCACCCCCTTCGATGAGAACATCCTGAGATGCGTGTAAGATACTTCACAGCGGCGCGGCGTGGATGAGAGAAGAGCTTCATGAAGACTTTAACAAAGGCGGAAGAGAGGACGGATAAACTCGCTTTTGAAGGCGAGCGTTCCTGGACGCACCATGCCCGCGTTCATGTTAGACTCCCTTCTTATGGCACTCGAGCGCACCTTTGCAATGGTCAAACCCGACGGCGTCAAGCGCGGTCTGGTGGGTGAAGTAATTCGCAGAATAGAGCAAAAAGGGTTTACCTTAGTCGGCATGAAATTCATGCAAATTCCCCGCGAAACCGCCGAACGGCATTACGGCGAGCACGAGGGCAAGCCCTTTTTTGAAGGCCTCGTCTCTTTTATTACGGGTGGCCCGGTGGTGGCGATGGTCGTGGAGGGCGAAAACGTGATTGCCGAATGGCGCAAGATGATGGGCGCGACCAACCCCGAAGACGCCGCCCCCGGCACCATCCGCGGCGACTTCGCCACCACGATTGACGAGAACGTCGCCCACGGCTCCGACGCGCCCGCAACGGCGGAGCGTGAGATTGGTATTTTTTTTGAGGAGCTGGCTTAAACGTTAAAGAAGTACCGAGTACCAAGTAGAAAGGTAAGAGTAAAGTCAAAGCCTTTTTCCTACCTCTCTACTCCCCGGCTTACTCCCCAGCTCCCTATCTCCCCACTCCACCTCCAGAGGAATCCTATGCCCCCACTCTCTGAAAAGATAAGAAACCTCAAAGCCTCTGCGACGGTTGCGTTTAATACCAAAGCCAAAGAACTCGCGCGTAGCGGGGTGGACGTGGTGGCGATGACGGCGGGGGAGCCCGACTTTGGGCCGCCCGAGCACGTGCTGGCGGCGGCGCACGAGGCGATTGACTTGGGGATGACCAAGTACACCGCCTCGGAGGGAACGGTTGAACTGCGCGAGGCGGTTTGTGGCAAGTTCGCAAGGGAAAACAGCCTCACCTACACCCCGGACCAAATCATCGTCTCGACAGGTGGCAAGCAAGTCCTTTACAACGCGTTCATGTCGGTCCTGAACCCCGGCGACGAGGTCATCATTCCCGCGCCTTACTGGGTTTCTTATCCCGCGCAGGTCGAGCTGGCGGGCGGGGTGGCGGTGCCGGTGGTGACGCGGCTCGAGGACGGCTTCGTCCCCGACCCCGAGGAGGTGCGGGGTGCCATCACCGAGCGGACCAAAGTCATCCTCATCAATTCGCCCTCGAACCCGACGGGCGCGGTTTATCCGCGCGAGGTGGTGAGAGCGTTAGTCGAGATGGCCGCCGAACGCGACATCTGGATTTTTACTGATGACCTTTACGAGCACCTGATTTACGAGGGTGAATTTACCGCCGCCGCAAGCTACGCGCCCGAGAAAACGCTCGTCATCCACGGGGCAAGCAAGGCTTACGCGCTCACGGGTTGGCGCATCGGCTACGGCGCGGGACCCGTCGAGCTCATCAAGGCGATGAACCGCCTTCAGGGCCAGGTGACGAGCGGCGCGAACGCGGTGGCGCAGCACGCGGCGGCGGCGGCGCTCAACGAAGAGGAAAAGACCAAAAAGTTTATCGAACGGACCAAACGCGCGTACAAAGAGCGCCGCGACGTGCTGGTCGAGGGGCTCAACAAGTTGGGGTTAAAGACGCCCCTGCCGCAGGGCGCGTTTTACGTGATGACCGACGTGACGCCCATCCGTGAGGATGAGACGGAGGCGGCGATCGTGCTCCTTGAAAAAGCGCACGTCGGCGTGGTGCCGGGCACCGACTTTTACGCGCCGGGGCTCGCGCGCTTGAGTTACGCGACGAGTATGGACAACGTCCACAAGGCGCTGAGGCGCATCAAGCGCTTGCTGGACTAGCTCTCTTAGACGCACACCTGCTCCGCGTTGGCTCACGCTTTAGCGGGGGTTGTTATAGCGATTTTCATTGACGCTAGCGTCTATCACCGCAAGTATCACGCTCTAAGCTACGTCCTGCACGTTAACGTATAGAACATATTCGCTCAAGGGTGTTGCCTGCTAGAGTTAGCGCCTCTTACAGGCCGGGTTACGGGCTCGAGAACGCCAGCCTGGCCGCCTCGAG
The DNA here is from genome assembly GCA_965214405.1 of Trueperaceae bacterium. Classification (GTDB taxonomy): domain Bacteria; phylum Deinococcota; class Deinococci; order Deinococcales; family Trueperaceae; genus CBDCCT01. Next base: position 1,551,366 of record OZ243956.1, on the reverse strand, counting down.
CCTGAGCGCCTCCACCTCGTCGTACTGGCGCGCGGCGCGGCGCTCTAGTTCGCCAAAATCGACGTCGCTGAAGCGCGCGTCGTCGCGGTACAGCGCGTTCATGAGACGCCACAGCAAGCCCTTGCCGTGGACGCCGAGCGCGAGCGCTTCAAACGCCTCCACCAGGCGCAGGGGGTTTGACTCGGCCTTGCCCCCAAGCTTGAGTCGGCTCGCCTTTTCCGCGAGCCAGGCTCCCGCTTTTTTGGCGGCGCTCTCCTCGCCGCCGATTCTGCTTATGAGTTTTTTCAAAAGCGCCTGGTCCTTGCGGATTTCCGGCAAGAGGTGCGCCAAGCGCGCGGCACCCAAGCCGCCCGCGTCCTCCCGGAGGTGACGCTCGATGCCCGCCAGGGCCGCCTCCGAACCGGCCAGGTGGTCGTTCAGATATACCTCCAAGGCTTTGTCCGCCACACTACCCCTTTCTTGTGCCGTGAGGTAACCGTGCCCTCGACTAAAGTTTACTTCAAGAACGCGGGGGGTGAAACGCTCTCCGCGCGGCTCGAGCTCCCCGTTGACGGCGAGCCCCGCGCCTACACGCTTTTTGCCCACTGATTTACCTGCTCTAAAAACTCCAGGGCGGCGCGCCACATCGCTCGAGCGCTCACGCAGGAGGGAATCGCCTTACTCCGCTTCGACTTTACCGGGCTCGGCGAGAGCGAGGGGGATCCCGACACGACGTTTTCATCCAATGTGGATGACCTCGTGGCCGCCGCCGCTTTTTTAGAAGACGCTTATGAAGCCCCCGCGCTGCTCGTCGGGCACTCGCTCGGGGGCGCTGCGGTGTTGCAGGCTGCGTCAAAGTTGGATAGCGTTAAGGCGATGACGACCCTGGGCGCGCCCAGCAGCCCCCAACACCTGACCAAGCTGCTTGCGGGTAACCTCGAGACGATTCAAAGAAAGGGCGAGGCGGAGGTGGTGCTGGGCGGGCGGCGCTTCACCATCAAAAAAGCGTTTCTAGACAACCTCAAGAGGCGCGTATGGAGGAGACGATTGGCGGGCTGCGCCGCGCGCTCCTCGTGCTGCATTCGCCCGTGGATAGGGTTGTGGGCGTCGAGAACGCGGCGGACATTTTCAAGGCGGCCAGGCATCCCAAAAGTTTTGTCTCCTTAGATGACGCCGACCACCTCTTGTCGGAGGAGCGCGATTCACGCTACGCGGGCGCGACCATTGCGGCGTGGGCGGGGCGGTACTTGAGAGCGAAAAACCCTCGCGGCGCGGTGATACCGTGACAACCGCGTCATCGCGCGAACCAAAAAGGGGTTGCGCACGGAGGGGCTGGCGAACGGCTTCTCCCGCAACGTGCATCTCGATGACGCTGCGCCTCTACGCCGACCACAAGGGTTAGCCCCTGGAGGCCGCGACGGTCGCGGTGAAATACAGGAAGGTTCACGCCAAAGACTGCGAGGACTGCGAGAAGGGTGCCAAGCTGGACCATTTCACCCGCGAGCTACGGCTCGAGAGTCCCCTCGACCAAACCCGACGCGAACGCCTTTTGAACATCGCCAACTGCTGCCCGGTTCACCGGACGCTTGGGTCGCCCGTGCGCGTCATGACAAAGCTCAAAGGGTGAGCTACTTTTCAACCGACCCCGCCGTCAGCCCTCTGCACCTTGGGGGTTGTAAAGGAGAAGCTAGCCCCTACAGTCCCAACGCCGCGGCGCTACGCCAGAAAATCTCGATAATTTGCTCGCAGGCACTGTCCGTCAGCATAGGGGAGACCGAGAGGAGGCTCGAGCGCGCGAACAAACCGTCCGTGACGGGCAGAGTGCCTTTGGTGTAGCTGTAGGGCTTGGCAAACGCGTTTTCGGGCGCGCTCCAGGGGTAGCCGCTCCCGTTGAGCGGACGTTTATTCACCAAGCTCGGGACGTTGTAGTAGAGGTGCAGCCCAAAGAGCGAGAGTGGCAGGTTGCCGCCCGACTTGGGTCCGGTCTTAACGCCCGCGTCGCGGGTCGCCTTGACTACCGCGTTACAGACCTCAGTCGAGGGCCACACGAGGATGACGAACGGTCCCGTGTCGCCCGCGGGGTCGTGAACCGTGCGGTTGCGCGAGCCCCCAACCCCTTCAAGCCCCGCGTAAAGTTTATGGTTTTGACGTCTCATCCGTGCGGTGATGGTGTCTAGTTTGCGCTCTTGCGCCACGAGCATCGCGGCGCAGAGTTCGCCCATGCGGCTCCCCTGACCCCAAAGCTGGACGTCGGGGTCGTCGGGGTCCAAGCGGCCCTCGGCGTTGCGGGCGTAACCGAGGTCGTGTACGGCAAAGGCGCGGCGAAATACCCCTTCATCCCTACATGCAAACAGCCCCCCCTCGCCCGCGGTGATGTTTTTGTTAAATTGAAAACTCGTGACCGCCGCGTCGCCAAAAGAGCCCAGCGGACGACCCTTGTACGCGCCGCCGTTCGCCTGCGCCACGTCTTCAATGATCAGCAGCCCGTGCCGCTCGGCCACGCTCATCACCGCGTCCATGTCGGCGGCCGCGCCGCTCATGTGGACGACCAAAATCGCCTTGGTGTGCGGGGTGACTTTGGCTTCTAAATCTTTGGGCTGAAGCGTGAAACTCTCGTCAATCTCGACCAGGCGCGGCACCGCGCCCGCCCTGACGACGGCGGCGGCGCACGACACCCAAAAAAAGCCGGGCACCAAGACCTCATCCCCCGGCCCGATGCCGAGCGCGGTCATGGCGACGGACAAACCCGCCGTGCAACTGTTGACGGCCAGGGCGTAGGGCTGGTCGAAGCGCTCCCTGTAGGCAGCCTCGAGCGCGTCCGCATACCCCTGTACGTCCGGGCCGTAGTAGCGAAACGGACTTTGCGCCTCGACCACGGCCCCCACCGCCGCCGCCTCTTCCTCGCCGATAAAGGCGCTCCCCGGCCAGTCGTAGGGTAGGAGCGCTTCAGCCTCGAGTGTGGTCATCGTCTCTCCCTCCAGCTTTTTCCTGCGCTTCCTCTCCGGGCGTCGCAGAAAAAGGCGTCTGCTAAGATGGACGCTACTTTAACTCAAAATGATTAAATATACAAGTCCCTTTATAGAGCTTCGGCTTGATAAAGGTCCCGTCGAGACAGGACGTGACATGCTGATAAACTGAAGTTGAATATGGCGCAAAAGGCAAAATTAGACCGCTACGCCCAGCTTCTCGCCACGCTTTACAAGCACGGCCCCACCACCCGCGCGGCGCTGAGCGACCTGCTCGACTGGAGCCAGCCTAGCGTCAACCGGCTTGTCGGGGAGCTGCGCGACTCAAATCTTATCGTGGAAGCAGATGACGCTCAGGCGAACGGTCGAGGTCGTCCTTCGGACGTCCTGGGTATCAATCCCGAGCACGGCACCGCGTTGGGTGTGGAGTTTGGTGACGGGGTGCTGCGCTGGGCGCTCCTCGACGCAGTGGGCAACCTTATGGACCACGGCGAGGCGGAGGCCGTTCCCTTTCGCCCTGAGCTCGCTGTTTTGAACGCGCTTGTCAGAAGTGTTCGTACAGCGCTCGAGCGTCGCGCTCACGCGTGGAAAAGGGTTGTGGCGCTCACCGTGGCGTTTCACGACGTCGTCACGGCGGACGGTCACTGGGTCACCTGGGAGCCGGGGTCGTTCGTCCCGCTCGAGCCGCTACCCGTGAGGCGCGCGTTGCAAACGCGTATCAGAAAACTCGTGCTGGTCGAGGACTACTCGCGCGCCCTGGCCGAGGCGGAGCACCGCTTTGGTAAGAGTCGCGGCGTGGTGGACGCCATTTACCTCTTTATAAGCAACCACGGCGTCGGCTCGGGGATTTTTACCAACAACCACCTCCTCAAGCCCTCCTCGGGGGTGTGCGGCGAGGTCGGTCACGTGGTGGTCGATGAGGGCGGCGCGCGTTGCGTTTGCGGCAACCGCGGCTGCTTATGCACCGTCGCCACGGGCGCGGCGGTAGTTCGGCGGTTGGGGGCGCGCTCAAGTTCCATGAATTTTGGAGACACAACTTTCGAACGCGTGTGTGAGCGCGCCCAACAGGGCGACGCGCGCGCGCAGGAGGTGCTTCTAGAAACGGCGCACTACGTGGCGCGGGCTTTGGGCAGCACCATCAACATTACGGGCACGCCCAACGTCGTGATTGGGGGGCCGCTCAAACACGCGGGTCAAGCGTTTCTGGACGACCTCACCAGCGCGCTTAGAGGGCGGGTCATGCCCGTTCTGGCGGGAGACGTGAATGCGAGCTACGCAAGTCTGCCCCCCTACGGTGGGGCGTTCGGGGCGGCGCTTCAGGCGCTTGACGCGTATTGGCAAGACGCGGGCTTCTTGAATAGGACCAGGGCGTCTCTCACCGCACCGCCTGTGCCCGCAGTCTAGGCTGGCCGCCGCCTGCTTTACATGTTTTCAAGAACCCTGATACACCGTAGAACCCTAAAACCGCAGATTTACCCCCGCCGTCACGGTCGCGCCCACCTCGTTGAAGGGTGCAAAATCGTAGGCGGGAACGGCTTGCAAAAAGAGACCGACGCGGGGGGTGACGAAGTATTCCGCGCCGAGGGGGGCCTCGAGAAAAATCGCGTCACCCTCCGAGCGAAAGCTCCCGCCGACGCCCAAACCGCCGTAGAACTCGAGGCCGTCGACGAACGCGGTAAGGCGCACCGTCGCATCCGCAGACGCGCGAAGTTCACGGGTCGAGAGGTTGTAAGCGAGGCGCAGACCCGCGCCGACGGGGCCGACGAGACCGTTGTAACCCGCTTGCAAACCGAAATAAGCCCCGTCCAAGCTAAAGTCCACACCCGACATAGCGCCGACGTAAAGCGGATACGCGCTACGGCGACTCAGGGCGACGGTGCCGGTTCTCACGCCGGTTTCCGTCTGTGCCCCCGTTTGTGTGGGGGGCGCGGCTACGCCGAAACCGGACGCGCCGCCCGTTGCGTCTCCCGTCGCGCCCTCTCCCGTGCTCCCCGCGGCTTCGGCGGCGGAAAGAGGTACGTCCCCCGCTTCGGTCATGGTGCCGGGAAGGCTCGAGCCCATCTGCTCGTTGAGCATCCTCTCGAGCGCCACCACGCGCGCTTCAAGACTCCGCACGTACTCGAGCGAGGCGGCTCTTTCGAGACCCTGCTCGAGCCTCTCGGTGCGCGTCGCCAACGGCTCCCCGCCGAGTTCGGCCTCCGCCGCCCGCAGGCTTTCTATGAGCGCGGGGTCGTCCCCGACGAGGCCGGTCAGCGTGTTGACGTAGTCAATCAAGCGCGCGCCCACCAGCGCGATTTCGTAGCGCGTCAGGGGCTGGGTGCCGCGAAAGGTGCCATCGGGATAGCCCGTGAGGATGCCTAAGCTGGTGAGACGCCCCACCGCCTCGCTCGCCCAGTGGCCCTCTGGCACATCGCTGTAACGCGCGGGCGCGGTCTGAACCGCGCCGTAGGGCAACCGCGTTTGCGCCTGCGCCATCCCCAAAAGGAACAGGCATAAGAACGTGGTCAGGGTGAAGCCGGTTCTGATTTTCATGATGACCCTCCTAGAGACACGATACTATGAGAGTGTCGTGTTCCCAAGAGAACTGTAGCGAGAAAAGTCACAAAAAAGCTCGAGCCCGCTCGAGCTTAAACTTCACAAACTTTGTTACCCAATGATCAGGCTGCGACGTGACCCGCTTGCGCACCAGGCAGAGGCTGCCGCGCGCTCTCCGCTTCATTCAGCCGGTGAAAGTGCGTAATCGCGTCCTGCCCTTGTTCCCAACAGAGGTACACGACCTCTGCGCCTAGCTGGCTCGGGAAATCGACAAGCCCCGTTTCCATGTCCTTGAGGTGTACGCCGAGCCGGTCGAGTTCCCCCTTGCTCTCTTGCAAACCGCGCAGCAAAAAGTTGATTTCTTCGGCTAAGTTGCGCGCTTTCACCGTGCCCTGCGGCGTGCGGGCAAAGGTGTCGCGCAAACCCAACGCGTCCTTGACCGCGCTTTGCATCTCGCGGAGGGTGTGGTCGACGGTCGGGAGGAGTTCAGTCGCTTCCTCTAACGTAAACAGTTTATACATCGTCCACCAGCCTTTCTATTATGAACAGTTTATCCAGAGGCGTGCGCCTTGTGTGTCATCTTATATACAAAATCTTAGTGCGAGTGTATCAAGTTAAGGGAGAAAAGTGATGAGTACCGAGCATTTCACTCTAAACTCGGTACCAGGTACTCAGTCCTTATTTCAACCTCTGATGGCTCCTCTGGTACCGCGCGGAGGCTGGTACACTCGAGAAATGACGGAAACTCCTCCTGCGGCACCTTTGGCCGAACGGCTCCGCCCGAAAACGTTAGACGAGGTGGCGGGGCAAACGCATTTGCTGGGGGCGGGAAAGCCTTTGCGGGTACTACTTTCTGGCGGTGCGCCCCGCTCGCTGCTCCTCTGGGGTCCCCCTGGCGTTGGCAAAACGACGCTGGCGCGCCTCGTCGCGGGGCATTTGGGCGCGCACTTTGTGGGACTGTCGGCGGTCACCTCGGGCGTCAAGGAGGTGCGGGGCGTGGCCGAGGCGGCGCGGGTGCGGCTGCAAAGGGGGGAGAGGACCGTTCTCTTTTTGGACGAGGTTCACCGCTTTAACAAGGCGCAGCAGGATTTGCTTTTGCCCTTTGTCGAGGACGGCACGCTCCTGTTTATCGGCGCGACAACCGAAAACCCGTCGTTTGAGGTGAACGGGGCGCTGCGCTCGAGGAGTCAGCTTTATGTGCTCGAGCCCCTCTCCTTTGAAGCGGTGCGGGCGGTGCTGACGCGGGCGTTAACGCACCCCGACGGCTTTGGCGGTGCCTTGAGCGTGGACGAAGACGCGCTAGACCTCCTCGCCACCTGGGCCGACGGCGACGCGCGGCGGGCACTGGGGGCGCTCGAGGGGGCGGCGGCCTATGCGGAGAGCGGAACGCTGGATGTCGAGGCGGCGCGCGCGGCGCTCTCCGCCAAGGGCCTCGCCTTTGACAAGGGCGGCGAACATTTTTACAACCTGACGAGCGCGCTCCACAAATCCCTGCGCGGCTGCGACCCTGACGCGGCGCTCTACTGGCTCGCGCGGCTCTTAGAGGGCGGGGCCGACCCGCTTTACATCGCGCGCCGCATGGTGCGCGTGGCGAGCGAGGACGTGGGCTTAGCCGACCCGCACGCGCTCCGGCTGACGCTGGCGGCAAGAGACGCGGTCGCGTTTTTGGGTCTTCCCGAAGGCGAGTTGGCGCTGGCCGAGGCTGCGGTTTACCTGGCCCTGGCCCCCAAATCCAACGCGGTCTACCGCGCTTGGGGCGCGGCCAAGCGCGACGCCGAAACTCGCGGCGCCGCGCCCGTGCCGCTGCACCTACGCAACGCGCCCACAGGGCTCATGAAAGGACTCGGCTACGGGCAGAGCTACGCCTACTATTTTGACGACCCGGAGGGCAGTTTTAGGCAAAGCTACTTTCCCGACACCATGACCCCACGACGTTATTATCACGCCGACGGCGAAGGCTGGGAGGCGCGGGTGCGGGAGCGGTTGGAAGGCTTCGCCAAACGCAAGGCGGGCGAGCATGGCTGAGCCTGCCGCGCCGTCTACTGTGCTGGTCGTCAACGCGGGCTCCTCGAGCCTCAAGGTCAAGCTCGTCTCCCAGGGATGGTCCGGTTTAGTCGAGCGTATCGGCGGTGACGCGAAAGTAAGAGTGAATTCGGCTGATATTTCCTCCGACGCTGTCGAGAATCACGAAGACGCTTTTCGGGTGCTGTTGAGGCACCTCTCCTCCCACATTCCCTTGGAAACCGTGACCGCCGTCGGGCACCGCGTCGTCCACGGCGGCGAACGTTACACCGAGCCGACGCTTTTAACAGACGAGGTTGTGGACGATTTAGAGGCGCTCGTCCCGCTCGCGCCGCTCCACAACCCGGCGAACTTGGCGGGCGTCCGCGCCGCGCGTCGCCTTTTACCCTATGTGCCGCAGGTGGCGGTGTTCGACACCGCCTTTCACGCGACGCTGCCGCCGAGCGCGTTTCTTTACGGGCTGCCGCTCGAGTTCTACACCGAGCAGGGGATTCGGCGCTACGGCTTTCACGGCACCTCGCACGACTACGTAACCCGGCGGGCGGCGGAGCTTTTGGGGGAGTCGCGCGCAGACCTCCGCCTCGTCTCGCTCCATTTGGGGAACGGCTCGAGCGCGGCGGCGGTGGCGGGGGGGCGCTCGGTGGATACGAGCATGGGCTTCACGCCCCTCTCGGGCCTGCTCATGGGCACGCGCACCGGGGATATCGACCCCGGCGTACTCCTCTACCTTTTACAAAACGGGATGGAGGCGAGCAAACTCGACACGCTCCTCAACAAACGCTCGGGGCTTTTGGGTTTGTCCGGCGTCTCCAACGATATGCGCGACGTGCGCCGCGCGGCGGAAGCGGGAAATAAAGCGGCGCGGGAGGCGGTGGCGGTTTTCTGTTACCGCATCCGCAAAACCATCGGCACTTACGCGGCGGCGATGAGCGGCCTCGACGCGGTGATTTTTACGGGCGGCATCGGTGAAAATGACGCCCAAACGCGTGAGGAGGCGGTGGCGGGGCTCGGATTCCTGGGCCTCACCCTCGACGAGGAGAGAAACCGCGCGGGTGGTGAAGGGGGCACGGGCAGAGACGTGAGTGCGGCGGGAAGTTCTGTAAAAACGTTCATCGTCCCCACCGACGAGGAGGGCGAGATTGCGAGGGCGACGCTCAAGCTGCTCCGCGCCTAGACCGGGCGAAACTCACGTTAAACTAGGGTATGAGCGCTACCTTCAAAGACATTTACAAGAACGAACGCAAAGAGGCCGCATGAAAACCATCGGGCTCGATTTGGGCGGCACGAAAATCGCGGGCGCGGTGGTCGAAGACGGTAAGATTCTCCTCCAGCACCGCCAAAAAACGCCGCGAACGGGCGGCGACAGCGTGATTTATGCGCTCGCAGAGATGGCGCGGGCGCTGCTTGACAAGTATCCAGAGGTGACGCGCGTCGGTGTCGGCTCGCCCGGCCCCATCGACCTCAAAGCGGGCAAAGTTCTGTTCGCGCCCAACATTCCGGGCATGGAAAACATCAGCATCACGGCGGGGCTTAGGGAGATGCTGGGGCTCGAGGTTGTCTTAGAGAACGACGCCAACGCCGCGGGCTACGCCGAGCACCTTTACGGCGCGGCTGTGGATTTGGACTCGAGCATTTACGTGACCATCTCGACGGGTATCGGCGGCGGCATCTTTTTGGACGACCGCGTTTTGCACGGCGCAAACGGGATTGCGGGCGAGGTCGGTCACATGACCCTCCAGGCCGACGGCCCCCTGTGCGGCTGCGGTCACTACGGCTGCTGGGAGGCGGTCGCCGCGGGCCGCGCCATCGCCCGTGACGGCTCTTACGCCTACAACGCGCCCATGCGCACCGAGGAGGTGTTCGCGCGGGCCGAGGCGGGCGAGCGCCGCGCGCTCAAGATCATCGACAACGCGGCGCGCTATACGGGCGTCGGCCTCGCCAACTTACAAAAAGCCTTTGACCCCGACGGCTTCGTGATTGGCGGCGGGATGAGCCAAGCGGGGAGTTTTTATATGGACAAAATTCAGGCGGCGGCGGATATATTCAGCGTCGGGTATCCGCCCGTCAAGCTGCGGTTGGCAAAATTGGGGACGGACGCGGGCGTGATAGGCGCGGCGGCGGTGGCGAGTCGCGGGCTGGCTTTTTCCAGCGTTATCTCGTCGTAGCGGGGCTCGAGGGCCTTTCACACGCGACGTGAACGCCGCCACAGCCACCAGCCCACCAGGAGCAGCGCGACGGACACCCCGTTCCAGGCGAGGTCGTAGGGTAGCGGGTTGTCGACCCCCAAACGGACCGGGTGGATGCGTAAAATCTTGTGGTCTACGGTGCCGTCGAAGAGGTTGAAGCCGCCCCCGCCGAAAAAGAGCCCCGCGCCAAAGGTGAGGGCGGAGGCTCGAGTGTGGCTGAGGCGGCCCCGGTCTCGCCACAATCTCAAGGCCCCAATCAAGAGCGCGGCACTTGTAAAGATGTGAAACACCCCGTCGCTAAAGGTGCGCCAAAAAGAGTCCGTGTGAACGTAAAAAAAGTGCCACTGGAGAAGCTGATGAAATACAACCTCGTCGAGCGTGCCGACCACGCCCACACCCAAGAAAACACCCGTCCATAAGATCCTACGCCGGTCGGTACGCGCCGCTACGCTTGTCATTCTGCCCCCTTATCCAAACCTTATCCAGGGCAGTCTAACCGTCTTTTCTTGGATACCTCTGTTGAGCAGCTTTCGGTTTTGGCTGCTTAACCAACCGGCGCGGGCACGCGCTTCGGCTGTCTAAACGTAATATTCTCCCACTCACCCTCTTCAACGACGTTAAGTCCCGCGTTTTTGGTTCTAAAAAACGCCACGATGTCCCCCACCAAATCGTCCGGCGTCGAGGCCGCCGAGGTGACGCCGACGGCGCGAACGTCCTCCAACCACCCTTCCTCGATGTCCGCCACACTTTCAACGCGTTTGGCGTTGCCCATGAGGTCGTCCGCGAGTTCCAAGAGGCGCATCCCGTTAGAAGAGTAGTCGCTGGTGACGACCAAAAAGAGGTCCACCTGGGGTGCAATACCCCGCACCGCGTCCTGACGGTTTTTGGTGGCGTAGCAGAGGTCGTCGGAGGGCGGGATGACGAGCTCTGGAAAGCGGGTTTTCAGAACCTCGATGGTTTTTTCCACGTCGTCCACGGAGAGGGTCGTTTGGGTGAGCACCACCACTTTATCCGGGTCGGGCACGCTGACGGTGCGGGGGTCGGCCAACGCGGGGTCGTGCTTGCGGTTGCCGACGACGCTCACGACGGTCGTATGCTCGGGCGCTTCGCCCTTCGTGCCAATCACCTCCTGATGCTTTGTCGAGTCACCGATGAGCAGGATGTGGTAACCCTCGCGGGCGTAGCGTTTGGCCTCGGAATGCACCTTGGTGACGAGCGGACAGGTGGCGTCGATGGTGGCGAGGCCCCGTCTGGCGGCCTCCTGACGCACCGCCGGGGACACGCCGTGGGCGGAGAAAACCACCGTGTCGGTGAGCGCGCGTTCACCCGTCGCCTCGAGCCCCGCCAACTCCCCCAAATCCTCGACAAAGTGGACGCCGTAGTTCTCCCTAAGCCTTCCCACCACCGTATCGTTATGGACGATGGCGTGGTAAACGGTCAAGTCACCCTCGCCCGTCCTTCTACTTTCGGCGGCGGCGCGCTCGACTGCCTCAATAGCCATCACCACGCCCGCGCAGAAGCCTCGAGGTTTGGCGAGATAAAGCGTCTCAATCATGCTTCACTATATCCGCCTACCTCGACCGTCTCGGTAAGCCCGCCACAAGACGCCGCGAAATAGAGAGAAACGCAAACGCTACTGCGGCTCCGCCTGTTCGTCCTCCACCTTGGCCGCCTGCACTTGCGGGACGGCGTCTCCCGCAATCCAACCCCGCGCCGCCGCGTGCCGCGCCGCCGAGACGGTGTCGGGGACGAGCACCAGTTCGGCGTTATCGCGCTTTACCTCCTCCGCGAGCGCCTGAACCGCCTCCTTGCGCCCGGCTTCTTCGCTCACGTCGCGGATGTAAATCCCTAAGATGCGGTCGGGGTGGGTGTGGACAATCTCGTGGTAAATTTCCGGGTCCTCCTGGCCGCTGTCGCCAATCAAAATAAAGGGGAGCTGGGGGTAGGTCGAAAGAATCTTTTGAATTGCCCCCAGCTTGTGCGCCCCGTGCGAGGTCGGCAGGAGTTCGTCCGGGGTGAGGCCCCAGTCGCGGAGCATGAGCGGACCCAGGGGGATGTCGTTGAGTTCGAAAAACTCGACCAGCACGTCGTAGAGGTTCCAGGGGGAGGAAGACACATAAAAAAGCGGATTGGTGTTTCCGTCAGTACCTTGGTGAAGCGCCTTGTAAAAGCCTGCCACGCCCTCGAAGGGGAGGCGCGTCCTGGCGTTGCCCAAGAACGTTTTTTTGGCGGCGCTCAAAAGGTCGGTCGCCCCGGTTTGCAGCACGGTATCGTCCACGTCGCTGATGACGCCGAAGCGGGCGTTCGGGGGTGGTACGACGACTTCCGTCTGAAAGTGGACCTCGGTTTGGCTGGGGCGCAGGGGCTCGAGCAGCTCCAACGCGACCTCTTGCAGATAATCGTGCGCTTCGGGCAAAGACACAGGCAGCCACAGCTCGAAGAAGCCCTCCTCGTCCGTGACGGCCTCGGTGACCGCCTCTCCAAACGTTACGCGTACCCGTGCGCCGCGGATTTCGTCGCTCTCGAAGCGTTTCCAGGTGTTGCGCAGGTTGTCCCACGCCGTGTCGCCTTCGCCCGCGGGGGTTAAGCGTTCGTCCTCGAGCACGCGACCTTTAATAAGAAGCTTGTCTTTCGCACCGTAGGTGAGGTACGGCGCGATCAGAAGCGCGTCGCGGCCGTAGCGTCCCCAAAAGCGGTGTTTGGTGCCGTCCACTTGCCTCTCGACCTGATAGCCCAGATTGGCGAGAATGCTTCCCCATCTTCCCATGTAAACGCCCCCTAGCTCGTCGGGAGCGCGCCGTGCAGCCGCGGCGCGTCTCGTTGGGGTGTGTGCGCCGAGGGGGTGATCCCTGCGTTACCTGCGTCACCCTCGGCTTCCGGGTTGGGAGGCTCTGACTCAGGCGTGACGGGTGGTGGCGCGTCGAGGACGGGAGAGAGCGCCGCGTCAACGTCTTGCAGCGCGTAGGCGCGTTTTAAGGGAAGCGTCACCACGGGCATACTCGGAGGCACGCTTGGGGGCATGTTCAGAGGCGTTTTAGGTGCGTCTCCAAGCGCCACCGCGCAGACGGGGGCGAGGTCGCGCTTGCGGATGAGAAAGCAGTCAACCCCGTCGGCCGCGTGTGTGAACGCCGCGGCGTCAAGGTGAAGCTTTTGAAGCGTGGTTACCGTGCCTTTAACCTCTGAACCGGTTCCCGGGTCAGCTTCTGTGTCCTCTATATCGTCCCGGCTGAGCACCACGTACGTTTCACCCAGCAAACGGCGGAGCGCGCCGAAGAGAGAGGCGCGCGCGAGCAGGCGCGCCCGCGCGTTCACGCCCCTCACGCGCCCCCGACGCCGCAGCCGCACGGCGAGTGTAACGGTGAGCGCCAGGGCCGCGGCAACGAGAAGAGGAAGCGCCCAAACGGTCACATCGGCGGCTGTGAGGTTTGTCATAGAAGTCCTTCTGCGCGCTCGGCTCGAGCGGGGGGCGGTTGTGGCGTGTGCTTCATTATCGAGACTACTCCTTTGTCACGGTGCAAGATTCTTTACATGTCGCTCAAGAATCTCGCAGGACTCGAATCTCACGGTGAAGCCCCTCTTGACCCATCGTACCGTTCTTGCCCCCCGAAGCGCAACGGTGGAGCGCAACGGTGGACGGTGTTAGAATGGCGGGGTAGGGGGCAGAGGTGACCGTAAGAACTAAGTACAAGGCACAAAATGCGGGGCAAACCTAAAGTGGCGGGCGAAAGCACCGGGTCGTCATGGTTTATGATGCCAGCTCATGAGGCCCCCTATGAGTCTGCCTAACCCGGACCTCCGACTCCGTGAACTCCAGGCCGCCGGTCGTGAAGGAAGACTCGAGCCCCTTCACGGTAACAACGAGGGTGGCAATAGGGGAGACGCGGGCGCTGGCGAGGTGGCGGCGCTCTACGCGTTGCAAGAAGCCGGGCTGAAGGTGGCCCCGCTACGCATCGTGCCCGCCGCCGCCGAGGAGAGCTTCTACCGGCTCAACAACCTGCCAACAAGGCTCAACGCGCTCTTCGCGGAGGTGGACCCGGGCGACCCCGACGAAGACGACATCGAGGAACTCGCCCCGGAGGCGCAGCGGCTCCTGATGACGCACTACCTTTTGGACGAGTTCGTCGACCTCTTTTACGAGGGTTTGGCAGGCCTGCCGGGGCGCGTGCGTCTGCGTCGTCCTCAAGAAGGGGATCAGGCGCGGCTTCCGGGCTATAAGGCCTCGAGGGGTCGCCCCGCGCTGCTGGCGCTCAAAACGCTCTGGTCCGACGACTGGTCGTTCGACACGCTCATGACGCGGCTTGAGGTGAGCGGCGTCGCGCTCGCCGCTCGCCCCGCGCTGGTGCAAAGCGCGGAGGATGAAGCCAGAGATGAGCGCTCGAGCCGCGCGGCCTCCGACCTCCTGGGCCGAGAGGTAAGCGTCTGGAGCGGAACCGGCGGCGTCTCCCGCGTTGTGTTTGATTAGTTTGTATTGATCTTTGCCCTTTGAGAAGATTGCTTAACCTCGAGTAGTCTCCATGCTCCGCACCCTTTCTACTTCTTACTTCTCGCGCGCAGCACGATAAACAGCACGATAAAACTCGCGGCGAAAGATCTGAAAAGTCAACAGAACCTAGCTTGTCACTCATGTGATAGCAGGTAACACTCTGGTTTGAGAGAACGAAGGTCTGAGAGTACGAAGTTGCGCGGAGCGACAAATTTAGACAGTATCAGACAGTAAAGGTAAGAAAAGCGGGTCCACTCGGCTGGTGGACCCACTTTTCTTAGGAACGGTGCGCGCTGCCACGCTTCAAGGTTACCCCTTGATCTTGACGCTACTGCGCGTTCGCCCCAACCTCACCACAGGCGACGATAGTGCCTATGTTGTCAGGCGAAAGGTGGATATTCAGGTAGTAGTTGCCGTTGACAACGTCGTCATAAGGCGCGTCCGTGGTCGTGACGCTGAGGCCGCTTCTGCCGTTCACATTTTCCAGGGGCACCACGATGTCTCCGCCGCTGCCGCAGTCACCCGCGTGGAAGTGGGCGGGATGAACCCCGTCAACCGGCGTGCCGCTGAGCAAGACGACGACGATGGCTCCCTCGAATCCGTAATCGGAAACGAGCACGGAGCCTCGCACGCCGCTCCCGTCGACCGGAAGAACTTGGTAGCGGGTTCTGCGTACTTCCGGCGTCACTGTGATTGGGGCCGGTTCTGTTTGGGGGGTAGCGCTTTGCGTGTCGGTAGCCGGTTCTGCCGGTGTGGTCTCGGCAGGTGCGGTTTCCGCGGGCGTAGTCTCGGCAGGTGTCGTTTCTGTAGGCGTAACTTCCGGCGTGGCGGGCTCTGGCGTAGCGGGCTCTGGCGTGGCGGGCTCTGGTGTGGCAGGGGGCGTTGGGGCAGGCTCCGGTTGCTCGGCTGTTGCACTGTCTTCTGCTGCACCGTCTTCTGCTGCACCGTCTTCTGCTGCACCGTCCTCTGTTGCACCGTCCTCTGTTGCAGCGCCTTCAGACGCGTTAACAACATTGAACCGAACCGTGAGCGCCGTGCCCGCTTCGCCGCTTCCGCCCGACTCGCTGTAAGGCGTGACGGTGAGAGTGTGTTCACCCACAGTCGGCGTCCAGGGGTTGTAGTCGGGTCCGGGCTCATCCCCGGCGATGGCGTAGGGAGCATTGCTTTCCGTTTGATAGTTTTCCTGGTCGTCGAGGGCAAAGCGCACGCTCCCGACTAGGGCGGGGTTCGTCATCGCCACGACGCTTAAGTTTCCTGTTCCTAACGCGCTAAAGTCGAGGGTCATGCCGTCGGTGAGTTCACCGATAGGCTGATCGGTATCGGCATTAAACAAGGTGAGGCTCACGACCTCGCCAGCGCCGCCTTGCGCCAGAGCGAACCCGGCGGTGAACAAAACAGCGACTAACACGAAAACTGCGCGGATAGAGTTCTGCATATTATTATCCTTTCTTAACATCTTTACCGACGTCTTTTTTGACACGCCTAATCCCCCGATTCTACTTGCAGCCGCCCGAGTGTGAACACACTCCCCAGGATTTTTACCCCTACAGCACCCCGGATAGGATGATGTAAATAACGGGCGTGCGCCTCTCGTCGGGCTCGAGCTAACCACAGCCCCCCGGTAGACATTGTGCAAGAATGCTCACGCGACCATACTACCCCAGAGACGAAACTCTACAGACGAAAGGGAGATAAAACAACCTGAGAGCGGAAAATTTCACAAAAAGTCTCTAAAGTCCGCGCCTCCCGGGCGAGGTTCGCGTCAGCGTTAAGTCTCTCATAGCGCACGCCGCGTTATGGCATAGAATAAGGTGGCGATGAGGCCGCGCCGGACGTTACAAAGGCGCTCGTCCCAACCGACCCACACAGCTTTATTCGGTTTTACTCGGTCGGCGGTTTTGATAGAGCAGTTTTGCTACAGCGGTCTTGACGTGCGTCGCCATAGCCGTAAAGCTGCTACCCGATGACGGAAAGGTTGATGTGAACGTTGCGGCGTGACGCGCATAGGAAACGGTTATCATCGGGCGAGGGTTGTGGTGAGGCGACGGTCGACGACCTTGGATGACCTGGATGACCTGGATGACCTCCAGTGAATGCGAACTCGAGCCGACGCCTCAAGACGACAAACGACGATTAACCAACCATGACAGACGACATCAAAACCATAAAAAGACCATGAAAGAGGAACTATGAGTGTAGCCATCATTACGGGATCAGCGGGACTCATCGGCTCGGCGGCGTGCCGCTACTTTAGCGAGCAGGGCTTAGACGTGGTCGGCATCGACAACGACATGCGCCGCGTGTTTTTTGGCGACGAGGCCTCGACAGCGTGGAACGTGGACAAGCTCAAAGGCGACATCGGCAAGGGGTATCAACACTGCAGTCTGGATATTCGTGACCGTGAGGGCATTGCCAAACTTTTCGAAGATTATGGTCGGGATGTGGCGCTCGTTATTCACACCGCCGCCCAACCCTCGCATGACTGGGCCGCGCGCGAGCCTTTTACCGATTTCGACATCAACGCGGTGGGGACGCTCAATATGTTGGAGGCCGCCCGGCAGCACGCGCCCAAGGCCGTCTTCATCTTTACCTCGACCAACAAGGTCTACGGCGACACGCCCAACAGCCTGCCGCTTATCGAGCAGGAAACGCGCTATGAGATAGACCCGTCGCACCCCTACAGAGACGGCATCAGCGAGGACATGTCGATTGACACGTGTCTTCACAGCCTCTTCGGCGCGTCAAAAGTCGCGGCGGACGTGATGGTCCAGGAGTACGGGCGCTACTTCGATATGTACACCTCGTGCTTTCGCGGCGGCACCCTGACCGGGCCGCAGCACTCCGCCACGCAGCTCCACGGCTTTTTGGCCTACGTGATGCGCTGCACCATGTCGGGCACGCCCTACACGGTTTTCGGTTACAAGGGTAAGCAAGTCCGAGACGCAATTCACAGCGACGACCTGATTCGCGCCTTTCATGAAGTTTTCAAAAAGCCGCGGGTGGCGGAAGTCTACAACATCGGCGGGGGGCGCTTTTCCAACGCCTCGGTGTTGGAGGCTATCCAACAATCTGAGGCCATCGCCGGACGGAAGCTCGACTGGTCTTATTCCGAACAAAACCGGCGGGGCGACCACCTCTGGTGGATTGGCGACAACGGCAAATTTGAATCTCACTACCCCGAGTGGGACCAGCAGTACAACATCGAGCGCATTTTGAGAGAGATTTACGAGGCCAACCTCGAGCGGTGGGCTGCGTGAACGAGAACAGAGTGAACGAGAACAGAGTGAAAGAAAACCGTGTAAAAGAGAACCGTGTAAAAGAGGGTAAATTCAACCTTTTGGGTGTGCTTATCGACGCCACCACCTACCAGGCGGCGGTGGCGCGCATCATGAGCGCCGCCGAAGCGGGGCGCGGTCTGTCCGTCACGGCCTTGGCGGTTCACGGGGTGATGACGGGGGTGGGGGACGCCGAACACCGCCACCGCCTCAACGAGTTTGACCTGGTGACCTCGGACGGCCAGCCCGTGCGCTGGGGTCTCAACCTTCTCCACGGCGCAGGACTCGACGACCGCGTCTACGGCCCCACGCTCACGCTTAAAGTGTGCGAAGAGGCTGCGGCGCGGGGGGTCCCCGTCTACTTTTACGGCTCGCGCCCGGAGGTGTTGGAAAAGCTTACGCAGAACTTAGGGGTGCGCTTCCCCGGTTTCAAGGTGGCTGGCTCCGAACCCTCGAAGTTCCGCCAGACGACCCCGCAGGAAAAGGATGAAATTGCCCAGCGCATCCGCGACTCGGGCGCGCAAATCGTCTTTGTGGGGCTCGGGTGTCCGCGGCAAGAGGTGTTCGCTTACGAATATAAAGACGCGCTCCGTACGCCCGTCATCGCCGTGGGAGCCGCGTTTGACTATCACGCGGGGCTGCTCGAGGAACCGCCCGCGTGGATGCAGCGCTCGGGGCTCCAGTGGTTCTACCGGTTGCTCCAAGATCCGCGCCGCCTGTGGAAACGTTACCTAATTCTTAACACGCAGTTCGTCACGCTGTTCACGCTCCAGTGGCTCGGGCTGTGGCGTCCTGAAGTGACCAATACGGAGGCGCCCAAGGCCGAAGTGCTGTACGGTTGAGACTGATGCAGAGGTTACCCGCATGACCTACCCTGCGCGGCACCGAAAGGGGCGCCGGAACGTTCTGTGGTGGAGCTGTCTCGCCAACCTCCCTAACTTCGGGGTGCGCGCCTCCGCGCCGCGTAAAGGAGACGCATGAAACTTGGTGTCTATCCGGCTCGTTCCTCGGCGCGCGACGAATCCTTGCGGCGCGTGTCGTCCTCTCCCAAACCGCGGCTGACCACCCTCACGCTGCTCATCACCGACCTTCTGGCGCTGTTCATATCGGCAGGCGTGGCCGCGCAAGTCTGGGTGCTTATCAACCCCGAGGTCAATCTCGCGCTCTTTTTCGGGCTGTGGCCGACGCTGTGCCTGTTCGCGCTGGGTTACGCCCTGGCGGGACTCTACCCGGGAGTGGGTTTAGGACCGGTGGAGGAGCTCAGGCGCCTTTCCGTCGTGTCTACCGCCGTCTATCTGGGTGCCATCGTGGTGCTCTTTTTGGCCGAAGATTTAGAAATGCAGTCGCGCGGCATTTTTCTTTCGTCATGGCTTTTGTCGCTCCTGCTGCTGCCCTTGGGGCGCGCCGCCACGCGCGAACTCTTCTCTAAGCAGGCGTGGTGGGGGCTGCCCGTCCTCGTTTTTGGGGCGGGTAACACCAGCAACGTGCTTATAGGCCGCCTCCTAGACAATCCGGGGCTGGGGTTCAAGGTGCTGGCGTGTTTGGATGACGACACCGGCAAGGGCGACAGCGTTCACGGCGTCCCGGTGATTCATTCACTCTCGAGGGCGCCCGAACTGGCGAAAACGTTCGGCGTCCGCCACCTGCTGGTCGCCATGCCGAGCGTCGAGCCGGGGGCGTTGGGTCGCCTTTTGCAGCGTTACGCAGGCGTTTTCCCCTACCTCATCGTCGTGCCGGACCTTTTCGGTCTCCCGAGTTTGGGGCTGTCGGTGAGAGACTTGGCGGGCGTGATCGGGTTGCAGGTGCGCCAGAACCTGCTCTTGCCGCATAACCGCCTGTTAAAGCGCTGCCTGGATGTGCTTCTCATCTTGCCCCTGGCGCTCCTCGCGCTTCCTATCGTCGCCGTGGCGGCGCTGTGGATTAGGGCGGTGAGTCCGGGTAATCCTTTTTACGCTCAGGAGCGTGAGGGGTACGGCGGCAAAAAGATCAGGGTCTGGAAACTTAGGACGATGCACGCGAACGCGGACGCTCTCTTAGAAACGCACTTGCAGACGCATCCAGAAGCGAGAAGCGAGTGGGAACGCTTTTACAAGCTCAAGAACGACCCGCGCATCCTGCCGGGCGTCGGCGCGGCGCTACGTAAAACGAGTCTAGACGAGCTTCCGCAGGTGTGGAACATCCTTAAAGGCGACATGAGTATCGTCGGGCCGCGGCCTTTTCCTTACTATCACCTAGAGCCCTTCAGCGAAGAGTTTCGCGCGTTGCGCTGCCAGGTGGTGCCGGGTTTGACGGGGATGTGGCAGGTGTCGTCGCGCAGCGAGGGCGACTTAGAGGTGCAAGAAAGGCTCGACAGTTACTACATCCGCAACTGGTCGCTCTGGCTAGACCTTTACCTCATCGCGCGCACGCCCTGGGCTGTGCTGTTTGGAAGAGGCGCGTACTAACTACCTTTAACCCAGTTGAAGTAGCGCAAGTGCTGAGGCTGAGTTCTCAGCACTTTTTTGGTTGACGCTAGCGTTCGCTGAAGGGTGAGGGCAAAGAATTCGCCACAAAGAAAGATTGTGGAGATTCTGAAAGAACCTATGGAGGGGCTGACGCGTTATGTCGTTAGAGAATCTTCCACCACTCCCACTTGGGTAGGTATGTTGCTAAAGTGCGTCCACCAACGGGAACGCCTGGGCGTAGTGAGCTCCGGAGGTGCTCACACGCTTGTAAGGCTGCCTGACGACGGGACGGGGAAGCCAACAGGGTCATAGCCGCACCGTTACTTCCGTTCGCTAACCGAAGAGCTTGCCGACACGGAAGCGTACTTCGGTTTCACGCTGCCAGATGATGCTCGAGCTTTACACTTGCATGAACGGCCCAAGGCTTTTTGGAATTCCGGTATGCACGGCTGGCCGAAAAAACGCTTTAGCATCTCTACGGTCAGCCCGGGATTTCACCGCGTCCGGTGAATCAATACTGAGGTGAGGGCGCGTAATTTTTTTGTTTGAGGTACCTTGCGCTTTTTACGGCGCGCACAACTACTTATGTTTAGACCACGGCACTCTCGAGCGGTAGGAACGCCGCTGCAAAAATTTCAGGAGTTATTCTACTGTTAGCAGTTCTGTAACATACTGAGACGAATGAACGCAGACATCGTCACCGAAACTGCGTGCCAGACAGTGCTTTGTGTGGTAAGTGTGTCTCAAATCAGATGATACCTGCTATGTGTTTCTGCAAGTAAAAAACATATAAAAGGCGTCCTTTTGTGAAGGACGCCTTGGTCTATTTTGGGGTCTGTTTCGGTTTAACACTTGGGGGTCGTATGGTGGTCGTAAGCTTCAGGCCCGCTCTTTATCCCCTCTGCGGCCCCTGCGCGAAAGTTCTCTGGGGAAGTCGGGCTCGAGCTCCGCGTCGGTGTAGGTATAGTCGCCTGCGCCCGCTAAGGTGCGGGAGCCGCCGGTCACGGCGATGCCCAAGAGCCGGACGCCGATGCGCCGCAACAGGTCAACCGCCGCGCGGACGCCCCGGCGATCCGAACTCTGTAAATTGGCGGTCAGGATGACGCCGGTACAAAGGGGCGCGATGGTGAGCGTGTCCGCGACGCTCAAGAGGGGCGCGGAGTCGATGATGATCACGTCGTAAGCATTCCGCCACGCGTCTAAACGCTGCCGAAAGCTGCGACTCAGCAGCTCGGTCGGCGAGGGCTCCGCCTGAAAGGTGGGGATGACGTCGAGATGGTGCGTGAGGTTGAGCGCCACGTAGGCGGGTTCAAAAGTTTCGTTGGGCTGCTCTAGATAGGCGCGCAAAGGTTTATGGTGTATCTCGTCCAAATCATAGTTTTGGGCGATGACCGGGCGGCGCAGGTCCGCGTCGACGAGAAGCGTGCGGCGGTCACTACGCGCGAAAGACTCGGCGACACTCAAGGCCACGCTCGACTTGCCCTCGCCGGGGGTCGCGCTGGTCACGAGGATGATTTTGGTGCCCGTTTCCACCGAGGAGAGCAGCAGGTTGGTCCTGAGATAGTTGGCGGCCTCTCGGGGCAGGCGGCGCGTGCCGGGGGGCTGCTTTTGGAATTCGGCCAGGATGGGCAGGCCGGTAAGTTTTGCCAGATCCTCGCTGCTCTTGAGGCGCGAGTCGAGGGCGTCGCGGAGGAGCAGCAGACCGTAGCTCAAGAAAACGCCTAGCACAAACGCCAGCACAGCGTTGCGTACGGGGTCGGGCGCGATGGGTTCGGTCGGAATGGGGGCCGGATCGAGAATTTCCAATCGACCTTTGGTCGACGTGCTCTGCTGCGCTCTGGCTTCGCTAAGCCGCGTACGCTGTTCGTCTCTAATAGCCACGAGCTCGTTGTACTGCTCTTGGGTAGCTGGGCCGAGCGACGCTTCGAGTTCCTCAATTTGCTGATCGTAGCCAGCTATCCGCTCTTCAATAATAGATACAACCTGACTGTTGCTCTGTTCTGAGCGGCGCCTATCCCAGGAGAGCAGCGCTTGCGCCAAGGCGTTGGCCGCGCCCGCGATGGCGGTGGGGTCGGACCCCTCGGCTCTGACGTAAACAAGGCTCGAGATGCGGCGGTCGTCGACGTTGACGTTAAAGTCAATACCCTCGAGCGCGCTTTCGCCACCCAGTTGCTGCGCCGCGTCGGCGAGCACGGAGTTGCTAAGCGCGATATTTTCATAAAGGTCAAAGTCGATGGGTGGCGCGGTGGTCAAGGAAATGTCGAAGCGGCCCAAATCGGGATTGGACTGCGAGGCAATCAGCTCGGCGCGCGTGCTGTAGGTGGGCTCGAGCCGCTCACTCACAAAATAGGCGGCGACCGCCATGAGCGCGGCGACCACCAGGGCGAGCACCAGGCCGCGCCTGATAATATAAAAAACGTCCTTTAAGGAGGGTTCCTGATTGTCCATGTGTACTCCTGTATAATTTCAGAGTGTCGGGGTTGCTGTAGTGGTTGTGTAGTCGGAGCGACCGGTACCGCCACGTTGCGTTTAGTGTACCCCAGCCTCGCCGCGCGCGCGGGGAAAAGAGCACACTTGGTTGCTAGTCTTGGTTATTCTCCACCCTGAAACCGGAGTCCATACCTGAGTTCGTCGTCTGAGGCTACCGTGCGTTTAGCAGGAGCTTCCGGACGTGGCACGAGTAGGCGTGTGCGGCAGGCGCTACGCCGCCGGTTTCTTGGTAAAGTGCGCCGTCGATACGCGCCTTTAGCTTCTCGTCCAACCACGCGACCGTCCGGGGAAACACATCCCGGAGGTTGAGTTTGGCGGCGGTTCGTCCGTTAAAGAGCTCTTGTAAGCTGCGCCTGTCTTCGAGGTAGAGCGTCGCCCAGGGGGCCTCGTTGAGTAACGCTCGAGCCGCGCTCCACAGCGCCTCGTCACCGCCCCGCAACGCTTTGACGAGCGTCCCGGTTACCTCCTTGCGCGCAATCATCCGCCGCAGCTCCTCGTCTAGGGGCGCGTCCAGAGGCGCGTCCAGGGGAGCCTCCAAAGACTCATCTGAGGTCGAGGCGACCTGCCGCTCGCACGTCGCGGAGCTGGGTGAGAGCTCGCAACCCTCTGAGGTGTGAAGCGCATCTTTGGTGCATAGCGCGCTGCTACGCGCAAAGAGCAGCCTGGGCTCGAGCTTTCTGAGTTGCCGCGCCTGCGCCGCGCTGAGGCTGCCCAGCAGCGTGACGTCTTTTGAGGTGAGAGAGCTCAGCGCCCCCAAAGCGCACGCGTAGGGCGCGGGCGGCGGGGGGAGCGTGCCCGTGGCGAGGCCGTAGAATTGGAAAACGGAGAGTTCCGCGGGCGTGTCGATGGGGTCGGCGGCGCCAAAACCAGCGTGGAGGAGCGTGTAAAGCGTGCCGAAGCCCGGCGGGAGCCCGCCCAACAGCGTGGCGCACGCGGGCCATCCCTGTGAGGCGGCGTGCGCCTCAGTTTTTGTAAGCGCTCCCAACCAAGCCGCGTCCAAGGAGCGGGAGAGCGTGCCCGAAAACTTGCGCGCCTGCGGGTGCGCTTCGGTCTCCGGCGTATGTTGTGAGAGGCTACTCAAAACCTCTTCCGTGGCTTTTCCAGCGGACGCGCACTCACCCGCAACGTGGGCTAAAAGAGCGGCCACGTGGGGCAGCCTTTCCCGCTCGAGACGTACGCACACATTATTCAAGGTGACGGGATTCAAGGTGACGGGAGCCGCCCCGTGCGGCGGAAGGCTCGAGAGCACCCACCGCAAGAACTGGTCGGGCCGGTTGCGCGGCGAGGGCCGCCAGCGCGCGGGAGCGTCGCCCCGCGCGCGGCGCTCGAGGGCGTACTGGAGCTCGAGCAGGTGGAGGAGCATCCGGTAGTACCCCGCTTTATTTCTGCCACGTTTGCCCAAGGTGAGAGGTCCTTTCGGTGTTGATGTAGCCGGTTGTAAAAAGCAGTGCTTGCGGAGCCTCTTGGCTGCGCCTGAAGAACATAACCGGCGCGAGAATGCATACGCCGACGTCGCTTAGGGGGCGGTGCTTGGGGGGCGGTGCTCAGGGGGCAGTTATCGCCCTCTCAATACTTTTATCTTAGAGGCGCGTTCCGGCTTTCACGAGCGCAGTTGTCACACCGCGTGGGTTCTGCACGTCACATTTGGCGGTTTTCACGTTCTCCCGTAATGGTTTAGCGCGCTTTTGTGAGCAAATCGCCGGTTTCGCCCAAGCTCGCGCTTGTTCCAACCGTCGCAGGAAGCTTCCACCTGTCCCTTATACTCGTGAGCATGAACCCTTCTGACTTGTCTCTCACGCAACTTGCCGCAGCCTACCGGGCGGGGCACTTAAGCGCGGTGGACGTGGTCGAGGCGTATGTGGCGCGTCTGCAGCCTGGCCCCGTTTACCGCCTCCTGACCCTTGAACGGGCGAGAGTCCAGGCGCGGCGTGCCGACGCGCACTTCCGGGCGGGGCTCGATTTGGGGCCGCTTCAGGGCGTTCCGCTGGCGCTCAAGGACCTCATGGACACCCGCGGCGACGTGAGCGCGGCGGGCTCCAAGGTGTTTGCTGACGCGCCTCCCGCCGCGGACGACTGCCCCGCTGCCGCCAGGTTAGACGCGGCGAGCGCGGTATTTTTGGGCAAAACAAACATGACCGAACTCGCCTTTTCGGGGCTCGGCATCAACCCGCACTTCGGTACGCCGGGAAACGCGCTCGACGCCACGCGGATTCCCGGCGGCTCGTCGTCGGGCTCGGCGGTGGCGGTGGCCTCGGGGCTGGCCTGCGCGGCGGTGGGGTCGGACACGGGCGGCTCGGTGCGGATTCCGGCGGCGTTTAACGGTCTGGTAGGTCTCAAGACCACCGACGGCCTGATTCCCACCGACGGCTGCGTGCCGCTCTCGACCACGCTCGATACCCTGGGGCCTACCACCAAGACCGTCGAAGACGCCTGGCACCTCCTGCGGGGGCTTCTGGGCGCGCCACACGCGCCCTTTAAGCCGCGCCCGGTGGCGGGGTTGCGCCTGCTCGCGCCCGTTACTTTGCTTCAGGAAGGCCTCGAGCCCCCCGTCGCCCACGCCTTTGAAAAGACCTGTGCGCGGCTCGAGGCCGAGGGCGCGACTGTGGAACCGCTCGAGCTGCCCCTCCTCAACGACATCCTCGAGGCTTACGCCCGTTACGGCACCTTCGCGGGCTTGGAGTCGCTGGCGCTCTACGAGGAGATGCTGGAACGCAGCGGCGACCGCGTCGACCCGCGCGTGTCTACACGCATCTTGCGAAACCGGGGGAGAGGGGCCACCGACTACATCCGCTTAGGGTTTGAACGCACACGCATCCAGCAGACCTTTTGGGAGCGCTACGCCCCCTTCGACGCCGTGCTCGCGCCCACCGTGGCCGTGCTGCCGCCCAAGATGGCTGACCTTGCGGAAGATGAGGCTTACTTCAAGCTCAACAGCCTCTGCTTACGCAACACGATGATATTTAACTTTCTGGGCGTACCCGCCGTGAGCGTTCCCTGCGCGACCACGCCCGAGGGCTTGTCGATTGGCTTTATGATTGCCGCGCGACCCTTTGAAGAGGCGCTGGTGCTTTCCGTCGCGCGGGCGGTCGAGACGTTTTAGCCTTCTATCAGCTCTCCATCACGAGGCGTTGGGGTCGCCAGAGGCGCACCGCCGCGAGGAGCCCGACGACGGTTTTGGCGAGGATGTCGGCGAAGATGATTTGCAGGAGGACGGCGGGCGGAAAGGCGGGGTTCCCGGCGAACGCTAGAAGCGTAAAGATGCTCGAGTCCAGCGGGATACTCACCGCGTTGGAGGCCACCACCCGCAGCGGCCACGAACGTTGGAGCAGCCGCCCATACACCTCCGTATCCGCCGCTTCAGCCACGATGATGGCGAGAAAGCCCGCCATGAGAAAGCGCAGCGGGATGCCCAAGGACGCCGACAAGAGGAGGTTGAGCCCCGCCGCCGCGAGAATCATCCTGTAGACGTTTCCTCGCCCGTAGCCGTGGACCCGGTCACGCTGCGTAAAGGTAACGCCGAAAAAAAGCGTGCCGACTGATAAGAGACCGTAGCCCGGCAGGCGCAAAAAGGAGTCGAAAGTAAAGTTTGCTAATAGCGTGCAAACGACGTAAACCGTCATCGAGGCGAGCATGGGCGCGCGGCGTCCGAAAAGGCGTGGGTAAACCGCGCCTAGAATCATCGCCGTCAAGAGTGCAAGGATGAACGTCGGAGAAGCGTCCATTCCCCGAATTAGCCCGTAATTCAAAGCAAAGTTGAGCGCCACCGCAAGAATGACGACGCTCGGTAAGTTTCCGCTCTGCTCCCTGACGGCTTTCCCTAAAGCGTAGGTGCCGCTTGTAAAGAGCGCGCCGACGAGGAAAATAACGCTGAGGGGTAGGTCGGTGCCTGCCGCCACCCCCGCGCTCGTTCCGGCAAGGTGTAAAAGGAGCGCACAGACGCCCGTGGGTAGCAGCGTCAGCAGGACGTAAGAGATAGCAGGATGATTTTTGATAGGATTCTGCACAGAAGGTCCCTTACACGCGCCCTGTGTACATTCGCACAGTTGTTCGTACAGTTGAGCGCCACGATGTAAGGCGGTCATGTCACCTCCCGCCAGCGCGTCAGTATAGCAAGTTTGCGTTTTGGGTATGCTTCTGCATGGCCCTCTCTAAAGATTCTCCCAAAGGTTTTCCCGACAGCTTTCTCGACACGCCCAAAGATACGCTTTTAGAAACCCTCGAGATTACCGTGACCGAAGCCGCCCCCGAGCGCGTCACGGCCACCATGCCCGTGACGCCGCGCGTCCATCAACCCTTCGGCATCCTCCACGGCGGCGCGTCGGTGGTGCTCGCCGAGACGGTGGCGAGCATCGGGGCGACGGTGAATTTGGACATGGAACGTCAGCGGGCGGTGGGCTTAGAAATCAACGCCAACCACCTCCGCTCGGTGCGGGACGGCGTTTTGACCGCCGTCGCCACGCCCGTCCACCGGGGCCGGAAAACGCAGGTTTGGGGTATCGAGATACGTGACGAGGAGGGAAAGCTCGTTTGCACCTCGCGCTGCACCCTGGCGGTTCTTGATGTTGACTCTTGAAAGGGACTTCCGAGTTTACTCTCAAAGCTGTGCTTGGCTGAACGGATGACGGTTAAAGCGCAGAAACCTTTGATGTGAATGAACCCTGGGCACCCACACACCTCGAGCCTCAACCCGCTATAATGCTCCTACCGAAAGGCGGTTTGTGGTGCGCGTAGCCCTTTTTGCGACCTGTTTGGCCGACCAACTCTTTCCCGACGTCGCCGTGGCGTCGGTGGGACTGCTCAGACACCTGGGCGTCACCGTTCATTTCCCTGAGCGGCAGACCTGCTGCGGTCAGCCCGCCTACAACGCGGGCTACCACAAGGAGGCGCAGGAGATTGCGGGGCATCATCTGGAGGTTTTCGCGGGCTACGACTACGTCGTGCTGCCCTCGGGCTCGTGCGGCGGGATGGTTCACCATTATCCGGACCTTTTTGAGACGATGCCGAAGCAGTATGGGGAGGCTCGAGACCTCTCAGAACGCACCTTTGAACTCACCACCTTTATCACCGAAGTCCTAGGACGAGACGACGTCGGCGCGGACTTGTCAAACGAGCGCGTGACCTACCACGACTCGTGCCACGCGATGCGCTTGCTCGGCGTTAAGGAAGCGCCGCGCACGCTGCTGAGGGCCGCGGGCGCCGAGCTTATTGAAGCAGACGGGCACGACGTGTGCTGCGGCTTCGGCGGGCTTTTCAGCGTCAAGATGCCCGACATCAGCACGGCGATGGCGAGGGCCAAATTCGCGGGCATCCGCGACACGGGCGCGCGGACGCTCACCTCGACCGACGGCGGCTGCTTGATGCAGCTCAAGGGTGCCTTTCACCGCGAGGGCGACGGGATGGAAAGGGTGCGCGTCAAACATGTGGCCGAACTTCTTTGGGACGGGGTCACGCGCCGCGCCGCAGCTTGACAGTTCAGCTTGACGGTTCGTAGATCTCTTTTAACGGCAAGACTTTGGGAACGCGTAACAAAGATTGGCGGGAACTATGCAAATCACCACCCACACGTTTAAGGACAACGCCACGCGGGCACTGGGGGACGAACAGCTCGCAGTCGCCATGAAACGCGCCACCACCGCATTCGTGGGCAAGCGCAAGAGCGCGGTGGCGGCTCTGGAAAACTTCGAAGCCCTCCGCGACTACTGCGGCGCGGTCAAGGCGCACACGCTGGAGTATCTGGACGTGTATTTGGAGAGGCTTGTCGAGAAGGTTGAGGAGCGCGGCGGCACCGTCCACTTCGCCGCCGACGCCGCCGAGGCGAGCCGCATTGTGACGGAGCTGGCGCTGCAAAAGGGCGTCAAGACGGTGGTGAAGTCCAAGTCGATGCTCTCCGAAGAAGTTCACCTCAACGAGGCTTTAGAAGAGGCGGGGGTGACGGCCCTCGAGACCGACTTAGGCGAATACATCCTGCAAATCGACGAGGATTTCCCGAGCCACATCATCGGCCCGGCCATCCACAAAACCAAGGAGCAAATCACCGCGCTTTTTCACGAGAAGATCGGCACCGCCCCCGACGCGGACATCCCGACCTTAACGGCGGCGGCGCGGCGGGTCTTGCGCCAAGGCTTTCTAGAGGCCGACATGGGCATCAGCGGGGCCAACTTCGCGGTGGCCGAAACGGGCACCATTGTGCTGGTCGAGAACGAGGGCAATATCCGCTTTACCACCTCCCTGCCAAAAATCCACCTGGCGATGATGGGCCTCGAAAAAGTTATCCCGCGCCTGCGCGACCTGCCCGCCTTTTTGTCCGTGCTGCCGCGCTCGGCCACGGGACAAAAGGCCTCGTCGTACGTCTCGATGATTACGGGGGCCAAGCGGGATGAGGAGGCGGAGGGTCCCGAAGAGTTCCACCTCCTGTTGGTCGACAACGGGCGGAGCGCGGTTTTGGCCGACCCGAAGCTGCGCGACGCGCTGCGCTGCATCCGCTGCGGGGCCTGTCTCAACTCGTGCCCGGTCTATCAGCAGGTGGGCGGGCACGCGTACGGCTGGGTCTATTCGGGGCCTATCGGGGCGGTGCTGGGGCCGGGGTTGTTGGGTTTAGAAACCACCACCCACCTCCCCCAAGCGAGTTCGCTCTGCGGCGCGTGCGGCGAGGTTTGCCCGGTCAAAATCCCGTTACCGGAACTCCTCATTGAGCACCGCCGCCGCGCCGTCGCGCGTGGGCTCACCGCGCCAGGCGAGCGGGCGAGCATGGGCGCGTTCGCTTTTCTCGCCCAGCGGCCTTCTCTGTGGGACTCGAGCACCAAGCTAAGCCGCTTCGGCGGGAGTTTCCTAAGCCGCGACGGCTTCATGGGCGGCGACTGGCTGCCCGTCCTGAAAGAGTGGCTGAGAGAGCGCGATTTTCCGGCCCCGGCCAAAAGGTCTTTCCGTGACCTCTGGAGTGACGGGTTAGATAAGGACGAGCCGAAAGGGGACGCCGCGTGACCCGCGAAGACTTCTTAGGCCGCGTGCGGGACGCGCTGCACCGCGAGAAGGGCGCGCCCACGGAGGCGCCGCCCGCGCTCCTCGAGCCCCTCCAAGCTTGGGACCCTGAGGTGCTGGTGGCGGAATTTTGTGAGGAATTGGAACTTGTCGGCGGTCATGTTTACGTGGTTGACACCCTGGAGGATGCGCGGGCGGGGCTCGAGGTCCTGCTCAACGACCTTGGCGCAGAGACGTTCATCCGCAGCAGCGACGCCATCGTAGACGACGTGATGAGCGCCGTGTCCATCCCCGAAGCCCAGGACCCCGCGCTGGCGGACGTGGGCCTCACGGGCGCGGCGTTTGGCGTCGCCAACACGGGCACGCTCGTTTTGACGAGCGACGCGGGCCGCAAGGCGTCGCTCCTGCCGATGACGCACATCGCCCTTTTGCGCGTGTCGCAGCTCGTGCCGACGATGGCGGAGGCGTTGGAGCGCCACACATTTGAGCATGGAACGTCCGACAATTTGCCGAGCGCCTGGGTGCAGGCCACCGGGCCGAGCCGCACCGCCGACATCGAGCTCACGCTGACGACGGGCGTCCACGGGCCGGGCGTGGTCCACGTGATGTTGATTCGGTAATACAGACCCTAAGGCGTCCGCACCACCGCGCCTCCGGTGGCGTCCGGGGCGGGCGCGGCGGTGAAGTTGACGGTAATGGTAAAAGGCTTCTCAGTGGGATTTTCAGCGGGATTTTTGGTGGGGCTTTCGGTAGAGCTTTCTGCGACGTTCTCGGAAAATGTCTCAGCGTTGGCGTTCGCTACCCTCGCCTCATCAGGCACGCCAAGTTCCGCCACAACCATGCAGTGGTCCGAGCCGCCCTCACATACAACTTTCGCGTCTATTGGCACGACGCCGCCACCCGCCCACACGTAGTCGATGCGGACGAGAGGCGGCACCGGCACGCCGCGCACGCGCGTGTAGTTGGGGTAGGTGAAGCCGAAGCCTCGAGCCGTCGTCCGAAACACGTCCGTCAGCCGCGCGCTCACATCGTTGTAGCGCCACTCGCGGTCGCTCAAGTTAAAGTCGCCCAGCACCACGAGCGGCCCCGTCGCCTCGTCGATGCGCCTCAGCAGCACTTCAAAACGCGGCTCGCGCTGCTGCGGGTCGTAAGCCGCCAAAGGCCCGGTGGAGCCGGAGCGGTAGGGGGCGGGCGCGTGAACGTTAAGGACAGTCACGTCCGCGCCGCGCACGTTGACGGTCGCGCGCTGCACCTGAGGCTTCCACTTGTAAATCACGTCGGTGATGGGGTAGCGGCTAAAGAGGCCGACGCCCTCCGTTTCCCTGGAGGGGCGAAAGTCTGCGTACGGGTACATGTCTTTGAGGCGCGTCTGCAAAGCGTCCGCCACGGCGGGGGAAAGCTCCTGGAGAGCGATAACGTCGGCGTCCTGAGCCGAAAGCGCGTCCAGCACCTCCTCCACCCGTTCATTCGTGTAAAGCTGATTAAAGGTCACGACGCGAAGCGTTAACATACCCTCCGCGGACGCGGCTCGAGGCGGCAGAAAGCGCGCGCCGAAAAGAACGGCGAAAAGTCCCAAAAGGATGAGTACCGCGCCGCGTAACCCCCTCGAGCGCACAAAGAGCGCCAGAGGCAGCAGCGCGACGAGCGGCAAAAACAAAAAAGGCGCGGCTATACTTGAGAGCGTGAGCCACTCCACATCCGTGGGGCCAAACGACCACAGCAGCGCCAGTATGAGCATACCCGCTGCGTACGTGACAGCGACCACCGCGAGAGACTGGGTAAGAAAACGTCTCACCGGAACACGCGGCGATAGGCGGCTTGGCTTTGCGAAGAGGGCTCGAGCATTCCCCCCAGCCTGTCACTCTCGCCGGGCGGCGGGTGTGACGCGGCTCACCCGTCCGCATGGCTGAACCATCTTCGTCTGCTAAGCTTAAGGTGTGGCTCAGTACGTGATTGGCGACGTCCACGGTCAGTTCGCCTCCTTTTGTCGGCTCTTGCAGGGGGCGGGTTTGGTGGACGGCACCTTCGCCTGGTCGGGCGAGGACGCGGCGCTCTTTCTCATGGGTGACTTTTTCGGTCACAGCACGACGCCCGGCCCGCACGGTCTGGCCGCGGTCGATCTGACGATGCGGCTCGAGGCGGAGGCCGCGGCGGCGGGAGGAGAGGTGGCGGCGCTGCTCGGCAACCACGACGTGCTCATACTCGCGGCGCGGCGCTTCGGTCACCTTTCTCTAAAAGGCGGCCCGGTTGACTTTCTGGCGCGGTGGCGAGAAGACGGAGGCGCGGAGGAAGACCTAGAGAACCTCACGCCCCGCCACGTCGCCTGGTTGGAGAGCTTACCCGCGATGCTGCGCGCGGGTGAAACCCTTCTCGTCCACGCCGACGCGGGCCTTTACGAAGCGTACGGCGCGACGGTGGAGGAGGTAAACACCGCTTTCGCTACCATTCTAAAAGGAGACGACGCAAAGGCGCTTCACCATCTGCTAGACGCCTTTGGCGAACACAACGCCTTTCGGGACGAAGAGGGAAAAGCGCGGGCCGAAAAGGTTCTTATCGCTTTACGGCGGGCAGAAAATCATCCACGGTCACACGCCCATCAGCAAGGGGCGGGCCTTGGAGGCCGAGGCGGTGACAGAAGCCGAGGTTTACGCGGACGGGCTTTGCGTCAACGTGGACGGCGGCATGTACCGGGGTGGGCCGGGATTTGTCTACAAGCTTTAGGGTTTTACAAAATCTTGGAAACAGAAAAACCCCGCCTGCTTGGGCGGGGTTTTGAATGTTAGGGCGCCAACATCAATTTGTACGCGCTAACTTAGAACCTGCTGAATTCACCCTCGAACACGGCGTTTTCAACGCCCGCGCCGAAGTCGTAACCGACGGGCTCATCGCTCGAGAGGACGAAGCCGCCGTCGCGCACTTCGCACCTGTAACGCTGCGCGCCGCCCGCGGCTCCCGGAAAGAACGCCCCCGACGCGTCGTCACCGAGCGTGAGCACGTCGTCTTCGTAACCGTAAGCGCCTGTCTGCTCGAGCGCCCCCGTCTGCGGGTCGGCGAAAGTCGAGTTGAAATTGCCGTCATTAAACCCGAGCCGGTAGCTCGCGCCGGTATCGGCAAACGTGCTGGTCACGCCCGGGTCGCTTACGCTGGTGTAGCCAAAGCGGGTGGCGGTGTAGTCGCCTGTAAGTCCCGAGCAGTCTGCGGCGGCGACTGGAGCGTCGCTCTCGATAAGCGCGTCGTTGTCGTCCGCGTCCGTGACGGGTGCGCAAGCTGCAAAGAGAATGGCAAGAGCAGCAATGAGTAAAACGTGTAGTTTTTTCATGTTTCCCCCTTTGAAAAGTTTTCTACTTTTGTAGAAAGTTCATCCTCATCCTAAAGGAGCGCGCCCTCTCACCTTTTAGTGCTTCGCTACGTTTTGTGAAAAATTTCATCGTTGTTGCGCCGGTCTGGCCCTGGGCCGTCTCGCCTCCCAACCTCGCGTTACAGATGCTCGCAACCGACCCGCCCGCACAGCGTAACCTTCGGCGACGGCCCCGGATGGTATAAGGGGTACCCGAAGGAGGCACCCATGCGAACGGTAGCCAACCCGTCCAGCACCATCCAAGAACGGCTCAAGCGGGACGTGACGCCCGAACTCTACGACAAGATCAGGCGCTTGTGGATAGCGCACTCCAAGGCCGAGGACGCCCGCGACTTAGACGGGCTCATCGCCACCCTCGCTCCCGACTGCGTGTACGAACTCGCGCCGACGGGCGAGCGCTGGGAGGGTCACGACGGCGCGCGCGCCTTTTACACGAGCTTCTTGGGCGCGTTTCCCGACGTACATTTCGACATGTACGACGTGGTCATCGGGCCGCAGGGCGTGTTCGAGGTGGCGACGCTGACGGGCACGCATGAGGGGCCGTGGGCGGGGCTCGAAGCAACGGGCAAACGCGTGGAGTTCGACGTCATCATCCACTTTCCCTGGAACCCGGAGGCCGAAAAGTTCGCGGGCGAGCGGGTGTATTACGACCGGACGGCGTTGGGGCTCGAGGACTAGGAGAAGTGGGGATTTTCCCTTGCCTCCCCACCACTCAATCCCCCTGTCAATCCCCCTGACACGCCTTAATACGGCAGCACGTAGAACAGCATCATCATAAAGTGGCTCGTGGAGCCCGCCAGCACGAACAGGTGCCAGAGCTCGTGGTAGCCGAAGCCCGGTTTCAGGTTGGGCTTTTTGAGCGCGTAGACAACCGCGCCGACCGAATAAAAAGCCCCGCCCAGCGCCAGCCAGAACAAGCCGCCGGGCGGGAGAGAACGCGACACGGGGCCAATCGCAAACACCGCCATCCAGCCCATCGACAGATAAAGCCCGGTCGAGAGCCAGCGGGGGGCCGCGAGCCAAAAAAGCTTAAACACCACGCCCAGAGCGGCGACGCCCCAGACGACACCGAAAAGCGCCCAGCCCCAGGCCGCGCTGTCACGCTGCAACGTCACCAGCGTGATGGGCGTATAAGACCCCGCGATAAGTACGAAAATGGCGGCGTGGTCGAGCGTGCGGAGCATCCGCTCTTTAGGCGGACTAACTCTAAGACCGTGCAGGAGCGTGCTGGCGGTGTAGAGCAGCACAAGGCTCGAGCCGTACACCGCAAAGCTCGCGGTGCGCCACGGCTCGCCCCTGGACAAAACCAGCAAGAGCACCAGCCCGGCGAGGCTCAGCAGGATGCCCGCGAAGTGCGTGAGGGCGTTGACGGGTTCGCGCAAACGGGCGTTCAGACGCGTGACAAAATCTGCGGAAGTGGAGTCGTTCATGTTTATCTCGGTAGTGGACGGGCTCGAGCCTCCGTTCTCGGTCTGATTTTCAGGAACCTCGACCCCCAACCTTTAAGCCTCCTCGCCCGTCGCCACGGGCGCGTCATCATACGAACTCCAGTCGCTCCAGGAACCGACGTACAGGCGCGCGTTCCTTAACCCCGCCTCGTCCATCGCCAACAGGTCGTGCGCCGCCGAGACGCCCGAGCCGCAGTAGACGATGACGTCTTCCGCCTCGGACAGGTCTTCAAAACGCTCGCTAAGCGCCGCCGCGCTCTTGAAGCGGCCCTCTTGCAAGTTTTCGGCAAAAGGCAGGTTGAGCGCGCCGGGAATATGCCCGGCTTTTTTGTCCAGCGGCTCGCTGTCGCCGCGATAGCGTTCGGCCCCGCGCGCGTCCACCAAAAGCGTGTTGGGGTCTTCTAATTTTGAACGCACCTCGCGCATGTCCGCGACCATCTCGGGCCGGAGGTCGAGGGTAAACACGCCTTGTTCCGCGACCGGAACCTCCGCCGAGGTCTCAAAGCCCGCTTCCTGCCAAGCGCCGAGACCCCCGTCTAAAACCTTTACCGCGTCGTGACCGCTGTAGCGCAGCATCCACCAGAGGCGGCCTGCAAAAACGCCGCTGCTGTCGTCGTACACGACCACAACGCTGCTGTTGCTTATCCCGGCGCACTCGAGCGTGTTCGCAAACCCCTGCATGTCGGGCAGCGGGTGACGCCCGCCGTGCGCTTCGGGCGGGGCGGCGAGGTCTTTGTCCAAGTCCATATAAACCGCGCCGGGGATGTGGCCCGCCCCGTAGTCCTGGCGGCCTCTGTCGGGATGTTGCAAGTCGAAGCGGGTGTCGATAACGACTAAGTCGGGGTTGTTCAAGCGGTCGTGCAGGTCTCGGGCGCTGATAAGGTTGCTCATGCGCCAGTTTACCCTCTGCGGGTCGTCTCGAGGTTGTCCAACGAGCGGGAGCCGCGTTAAACCTGCCGTTAAGATGCCTCATGCGTAAACGCATCGAGAGCCCCAAAAATCCCGAGGTCAAGGGCCTGGTCCGCCTTAAAGAGCGGCGCGTGCGCGACCGTGAAGGGCGCTACCTTATCGAGGGGGCGCGCGAGACGCGGCGGGCGCGGGAGGCGGGGGTGCCCCTGCTGACGCTCTACGTCTGCCCTGTTTTTATGCGCCCCGAGGGTGACACGCTCACAACTGAATTAGAGAGCGCGGGCGTGGACACAGTCGAACTCTCCCAGGACGCTTTCTCGCGCGTGAGCTACCGCGACGCGCCCGACGGCGTGCTGGCGGTCGCGGCGGTGCAGCCGCGTGAGTTAGGCGGGCTCGAGCTTTCTCAAAACGCGCTCGTGCTGGTGCTGGACGGCCTCGAAAAACCCGGCAACCTGGGCGCGCTCCTGCGCACCGCCGACGGCGCGGGGCTTGACGCCGTATTCCTGACCGGCGAGGGCACCGACCTCACCAACCCCAACGTGATTCGCGCCTCGATGGGCAGCGTGTTCTCCCGCCCGGTAAGGACGGTTGCCGCGCCTACGCTGCTCGAGTGGCTGAGCGCGCGAGATTTCAAGCTCGTGGCCGCCTCGCCGGGGGCCGACGCGAGCTTTTGGGACGCCAATTACCAGGGTGCCACGGCGATTGTGCTGGGGACCGAGCACGAGGGGCTGTCGCCTTTATGGTTGAGGGCTGCGTCCACGCGCGTCGCCATCCCCATGCGCGGGCTCGCCGACTCGCTCAACGTGGCGACCGCCGGGGCGCTCCTCGTTTATGAGGCGCTGCGGCAGCGCCGCGAAGGTTTGTAACTCCGCCACAAGCTTTTTCACTCATCTAGTTTGGTTGGGGTAGCAAGAACCACAATGCCGCAGTGAGAAGTAAAAGTCCAAAGATGCGCCGGACATCTACTGCAACACTAACGCCTGTCCAGCCGAGCGCATCGATAACGACCGCGAAGCCCATTTGTCCTAAAATGATGGTCGCCAATCCCGCGGCTAGTCCCGTGCGCGGAAATGCGTAGGCAACCGCCGTTATAATGCCGTTATAATGCCGATGCCGATTGCACCTGAACCTACTACCACAGGCCACAAAGAGCGAAGCGACGAACCTTCCATGCCGAGGCGTCCGCGGAGCGCAAATAGCACGAGCATAGAGAGTAGGCCTCCGGCGGCGTTGACTAACAGGCCGGTAGCTACCGCGCCCAGACCTCGTCCGGCTACACTGTTAAGGGTTCCTTGAAGAGCAATGGCGAGCCCACCTACAAAGGCGATTGAGAGAGTTGCTAGCGATATTTGCACGTCTACCTCCTGGCGACGGAGGGCGTGAGGCTGTTTAACGTGACTCCTAACATGACATAGCCCTCCAGTCGTGATTGACACGGGTGGTCCGTGCTAGAGCGCTACTGCAAGGCTTTTATCCTTCAGATGGTGGTTGCTCGAAGCAACTTTGAATGGCGCTCGGTCCAGACCCCGGTTAAAAGCGGAACCCTAGCCACACGGTTGTTCTATCAAGATACAAAATTGTGGAGCGTGCCGCAAGCAGAAGTAACAGTCTTCGCTCTCTTGCCGCCTCTCGGGGCGTAGGATAAAAAGGTGTCCCAAAAGGTGTGTACGAGCGAGTGTTCTTGCGTCGGTGACAAAACCCACGCAGAGTCACACACCATTCGTGGTACACCGCTGGCTAGATTACTATGATCGGCACCTCCTTTGACGACGGCTTCGTCATCCTGCGCGGCCTGGCGCGGGGGGCGCAGACGCGCGTGTACCTGGTGAGCGACCGCCGCGTGGTGCGGGTGCTCAAACTTTTCCCGGCGTCCTTGCGGTGGCGCGCGGCGCGGGAAGTGGCGCTGGGGCGAGGTTTAACGCACCCGCACCTCAACCCGGTCCTGCGGGAGGTGGAGGTGGCGGGGCTGCCGGGCGTGCTGACGCCTTTTGTAAAGGGCTGCACGCTCACCTGGCCGGAGGAGGGTGCGACAAACGCGTTTTTAGATACCTTTACGGGACTTTTGGAGGCGCTCGGTTACCTCCACGCGCATGGCGTCATCCACCAGGACGTCAAGCCGGAGAACGTGCTCGTGGACGCGTCCGGCCACGCAACCCTTATCGACTTCGATCTGGCTGTGCGCGCGGACGACCCTCACCGGAGAGCGGCTGGAGGGGGCTTTAAGGGCACGCCCGCCTTTTTGAGCCCGGAGGGCGCGCGCGGCGAACGGACCCTACCGGGCAGCGACCTCTACGCGGCGGGGGTCATCCTCTACCGCGCCGTAACGGGCGAGGTGCCTTTTACGGGAAGTGTGGAGGCGGTGCTGAGCGCACACCGTCACGCGCTGCCCAAACCTCCCTCGCAGTTCCGCGCGGCGCTGGCACCCTATGACGCGCTCTTTGACCAGCTCTTTCGCAAAAACCCGGAAGAGCGCCATTCGTGCGCCGAGGAGGTGCTGCGCGACCTTCGGGCGGTGCGTCAGGAGGAGAAGCACCCGCCTTCCGCAGACGCTCTTTGAAGGGTGTGCCGACTCCTGTTGAGGCTGTTGTTGAGGCTGTTGTTGAGGCTGTGCGAGATGCTTACATGAAATGCTCTCGAGCAAAATTTGCTTACCAGAACCGCGCGAATCTTTCGCAGACGAGCCCTACGCACGTGACCAACATCACATCAACAGGGTTAGAATAACGGAGTGACCGAACGAATTTCCGTAGGCGCGCTCGCGCTCCTCACCCTCTTGAGCGTGTGGCTGGCCCCCTGGGCGGCGCTAACGCGCGAGATAGGCGGGCGCAGCGCGCTCCTGCTGTTGCCCAACCGCGTGCTCGATTTGACGGGGCGCACCTCCGCACCCGTGGTGCCGGGGCAGGGCGTGATGTTGGTACTCACGGCTCTCGCGCTCGCGCTGGTAGCCGCAGCCGCGCTCGCGCCGCGCCGGGTGCGCTGCGGGCTGTGGCTTTTTGCCGGGGTAGCGCTCATCATCACGACGGCGGTGGGGCTGGGGACGCTCCAGAACACCGTTGCCAGGGCGAATTTCGACGCGGTTCGCGCGGAGGCCCGAGGGGCGCTCGAGTCGCCCTCCGCGCGAACCGATACGGCGGCGCTCGAGGCCGTCCTCCAAGGTAATGAATCTTTAGAAACAACGCTCGCCGCGGTGCGGGGGGCGGGCGTGAGGATTCGCACGCTCCCTTTTGAAGGGGCGGGCGCTGGACTTTCGGCTTTTTTGGCCCTGGTGACGGGCGCGCTGGCGTTTCTTTTCGGGTTGCGGCTGTTCCGCAAAGCGGGGGCGTTTATCGACCGTTTCTTGGCGGCGGTCGCGGTGCCCGCCGTTTCGATCCTGCTGGCGCTCCTCGCGGCGGCGGTGGTCGTTTTGCTGTTGCAGCCTACGCCTGTGGGGAGTGGCGTCGTGCTGGAAGGCTGGCGCGAGGTCTTGGCGGGGCGGCTCGACACGGTCTGGTACGCCTATGAGACGCTTTTCGCGGGCTCTTTGGGGACGCTGCCGGGCTTTTTAGAAGCGCTCAAATTTGCGACGCCGCTCATTTTTACGGGCTTGTCGGTGGCCTTCGCGTTTCAGGCGGGGCTTTTTAACATCGGCGCGCCGGGGCAGATGGTCTTAGGCGCGATTTTTGCGATGCTCGCCGGGGTTTACTTGCCAGGGCCGCGGGTTTTGGTGTTGCCCCTTGCCGTGCTCGCCGCCGCGCTGGGGGGCGGGCTATGGGGGGCGCTGCCGGGTTGGCTCAAGGCGCGCTTCGGGGCGAACGAGGTCATCAACACCATCTTGCTCAACTACATCGCGGCCTCGCTTTTGCTCTTTATTCTCTCCTCCAATCAAACCTTTGCCGCGCCCGCGGTGCGTATCATCTGGGTTATCGCCGCGTTCGCGGTGCTCGCCATCCTGCTCAACCTCATCGCGCCGCTCCGCCGCTTTGTCACCCGCCGCACCCGCCTCGTCTTTGCAGTAGGAGGCGTGCTGCTCCTCGCGGGTGTGGTCGTGGCGGGGTTGCCGAGGGCTGGGGACGCGCCCGTGACGCTCGCGCTGCCCTTCAAGGTGCCAGGTTCGGAGCCCAAGTCGTACCCGCTCACGCCGGAAGCGCGGCTCTCGCAGGTGCCCGCGCTGTTTGGGATTGACTCGAGCATAAACCCCGGCACCAACGTCGTCGGGGTGAATTACGCTCTACCCGTCGCGCTCTTGATAGCCCTCCTCATGCTCGCGCTTGCACCCAGAATAAACAGGAGGCTCAGACCTTGGGTGCCGCGGTTGGTGGCGTCGCTCGTACTGGGCGGGGTGGCTTACGGCGTGGCCGCGCTTGGGGGACTGTTGAACGTGCCGACGCCCATCCCGCCCACGCAGCTCAACACCTCGTTTCTTATCGCGCTCGTCTCGGCGCTCCTCATGTACGTGCTGCTGTGGCGCACCAAATGGGGCTACGAACTCCGCGCGGTGGGGGTCGCGCCCAAGGCGGCGGAGTATGGGGGCGCGAGCATCGCGCGCAACATCATCTTAGCGATGAGCGTCTCCGGCGCGTTCGCGGGGCTTTCCGCGACGCACTACGTGTTGGGGGGGGCGCTCGAGGACTACGCCCTGCGCCAGTCGCTCCCCACGGGCGACGGCTTCGACGGCATCGCGGTGGCGCTGTTGGGCGGTAACACCCCGTTCGGCGTAATTTTGTCCGCCTTCCTTTTCGGCGTCTTGAAAAACGGCGGCTCGATTCTCAACATCACCTTTAGCGACCTTACCCGCGACGTGGTCTCGATGATTTTGGCGCTGGTCGTGCTCTTTATCGCGGCGCGCGGCTTTCTGCCTGATAGACTCACCGACCCGTTGCGGCGCGGGAAAACGCTCGAGGACGAATACGCCGAACTCGACCCCGAGCGCACCGCGCCG
Source organism: Trueperaceae bacterium (assembly GCA_965214405.1). Classification (GTDB taxonomy): domain Bacteria; phylum Deinococcota; class Deinococci; order Deinococcales; family Trueperaceae; genus CBDCCT01. The sequence goes on along the minus strand of OZ243956.1, from coordinate 1,511,375 downwards.
CTCGACCCGCCCGGTCGCCCGGTTCGGTCGGAACCTGGGGAAGGTGTGTAGTGGACCTGTTACTCTTTTTTACGCTTGTAGGCTCCGCGCTTAGGGCCACCACGCCGCTCTTGTTCGCGGCCCTGGGCGGGATGTTTAGCGAGCGCGCGGGGGTTGTCAATATCGCTCTGGAGGGCATTATCCTCTTCGGCGCGCTCGCCGCCGCGGTGACCGCGCAGCTTGTTGAGGCTCCCTTTTTGGCCGAGAACCCTCGAGCGGTCGTTCTTTACGCCCCCTGGCTGGGCGTGCTCGCGGCGATGGTGGCGGGTGGGCTCATCGCGGCCTTGCACGCGGTTATCTGTATCCGCTACAAGGCCGACCAGATCATCTCGGGCACCGCGATTAACCTCATGGCGATCGGCATCCCGGCGGTTGTGCTGACGGGGCTTTACAACAACTCGAGCACCTCCCAAGCCGTCGTTAACCGCTTGCCCGAATGGGGGCGCGGCGCGTGGAGCTTTTCCCCGCTCGTCTACCTCGCGTTTTTGCTCGTGCCCGTCGCCTGGTTCGTCCTTTTCAGAACCCCCTTCGGCCTGCGACTACGCGCGGTTGGTGAGCACCCGGAGGCTGCCGACAGCGTCGGGGTGGGCGTGGCGCGGATGCGCTACTACGGCGTGATCCTGTCGGGCGTCTTGGGCGGGCTCGGCGGGGCCTACTTGAGCATCGGCAACCTCAACCAGTTTATCTCCGAGATGTCGGGCGGGCGCGGCTTTGTCGCCCTGGCGGCACTTATCTTTGGCAAGTGGCACCCGCTGGGCGTGCTCGGCGCGACGCTCCTCTTTGGCGCGTTCGAGGCCGCCGCGACGCTTTTAGGCGGACGGCAGATCATGCCCTCGACCGTGGTCCAGAGCGTGCCCTTTATCCTGACGATGCTCGTGCTCGCGGGCTTTATCGGGCGGGCGATCCCGCCCAAGGCGATCGGGAAGCCTTTTGAGAAGTGATATATTGCCCAAGCCAAAGCAGAGACTATAAAGCGAACCAAGCCTGTATTTCGAGATGAGGAAACAATGTCTATGCTGACAGAGGATGTCAAAAAGTATGCGGAGAAGAGTGTTCTTTGCTGGTTGGCTACCGTATCAGATGACGGTACGCCCAATGTGTCTCCGAAAGAGATATTCGCTGTAGAAGATGACACGCATATCCTTATCGCAAACATCGCATCACCTGAAAGTGTCCGTAATATCAGGAGTAACCCGCAGGTTTGTGTAAGTTTCATTGATGTACTCGTGCAGAAGGGTTACAAAGTAAAAGGTGCTGCTACACTTATTCACAAAAAAGAAAAGGCGTACGCGCAGAGGGTTTCACCTCTAAAAGCGTTAACAGGAGAAGCGTTCCCTATTCACATGATTATCGCTATCGAAGTGAAAGAGGTCCAGCCAATTGTTGCGCCGCGCTACCGACTTTATCCAGAGACTACTGAGCAGATGCAGATCGAAAGTGCTTTACTTACCTATGGCGTTAGTGCCGAAGCGTAAAACGTTCATCTCGCAGGCCACGTTATACCAAGAAGCTGGGAAATACTGGGACGAGCATGACCTCGCTGAGGTCTGGGAGCAGACAGAGGCGGTATTTGAGGTTGATATTCGGAGTTCTGCCACTTATTCAAGGGGTGAACAGCGTGACGGGGGCGGGAAAGAGTAAGATTTTCCGCGCCCTATTTCTTTTAAGATAGAGCAACGACCATGATTGAGATGACCACGCCCTACACGCCCCTCCTTGGAGGGGTGGCGGTGGCCGCGTTCGTGCTCGCCGCCGCCATGTGGCGTTACCGCCGCACGGCGGGGGTGGTGCCCCTCGAGCTGCTCGCGCTCGGCGCGGGGTGGTGGTCGTTTTTTTACGGGCTGGAACTCGCCAGCACGAGCCTCGAGCGGGTGCTTTTTTACGCGCGGCTCGAGTACCTGGGCATTGTGTTCATCCCCGTGTGCTGGCTGGCGTTTGCGAGAAGCTACACCGCCAAACCTTTCTCCCGCCGCGCCCTTTTGTTCCTTTGTCTCTTCCCCGCCCTCACGCTCACGCTGGTGTGGACGAACGCGCCCCAGGGTTTCTTCCCTCACGCTGCGTCTCACGGTCTCATCTGGTCGCAAGTCGGTTTGGGGGGGGCGCCGCCAAGGCTCGAGGTGCAGCACGGCGTTTTTTTCTGGCTTCACACGGCCTATTCTTATGGGCTTATGCTCATAGGCACGGCGCTCATGGCGCGCTTTTTGTGGCGGTCGCCGGGGCGCTACCGCGGCCAGAGCGTCGTCTTGCTGGGCGGCGTGACGGCGCCTCTCGTGACGAGCACGCTCTACCTCATAGGCGTGTCGGACGGGTACGACCTCACGCCCCTCGGCTTCGCGGTGGCGAGCGCGCTCATCGCCTGGGGCATGTTCCGCTACAAGCTTTTCGAGCTCGTGCCCGTCGCGCGGGGTCTGGTCATCGAGAGCATGAGCGACGGCGTGTTCGTCGTTGACGCTTCCCGCCGCATCATCGACGCCAACCCCGCCATCTTACGCATCGTCCAGCGAACCGAGCAGGCGTTCGTCGGTTGCGATGTGGCAGAAGTGTTTGGCGACCGTCCCGAGGCCTTGGCGCGCTACCGCGACCTCACCGAGCCGCGTCAGGAGGTGATGATGGTGGACGGGCGCGTGTTCGAGCTCCACCTCTCGCCCCTAAAGCGCGGCGGCGAAACGGGCGCGACGGTCGTGGTCGTGCGCGACGTGACCGAGCGGGTGGAAGGGGAGCGCGAGCTGCGCCGCGCCAAGGTCGAGGCCGAGGCCGCCGACCGCGCCAAGACGCAGTTTCTGGCCAACATGAGCCACGAACTGCGCACGCCCCTCACCGCCATCATCGGCTTTTCGGAACTCCTAACCCTCACGCTTCCTGATGAAAAAAACCGGGAGTACGCGAACCTCATTTTCCGCTCCGGTGAAGAGCTTTTGGGGCGCATTAGCAGCGCGCTCACGCTCGCGCTGACCGAGACGCAGGAACTAAGGCTCGAGCCCACAACTTTCCGCCTCCCTGCGCTTTTACAAGAGGTGGCGGATACGTTCGAAAAAACTATCACCGCGCGCGGCAACCGCTTTCACCTGAATTTAGCGGACGATCTGGGCGAGCTTTACACCGACCCCGATAAGCTGCGCGAGGTGGTGGCGCAGCTTCTTTCAAACGCGGCTAAGTTTACCGAGGGCGGCGAGGTACGTTTAAGCGCGTCTGTGGTCAAGGTCGAGCAGGGCCTGCCAACGCAGGGAGAGCATAAGCCAAACGATGCGTTAAACCCGAAGTTAAACCCAGGCTTAGAGCCAGGGTTAAACCATGTGCTTATCACCGTAGCTGACACCGGCATCGGCGTCGCCGCCGAACACCTCCCCGTTATTTTTGACGCCTTTGTCCAGGTGGACGCGTCGAACACGCGCGCTTACGGCGGCTCCGGCGTCGGCCTCACCCTTTGCAAACGCTTGTGCGAACTTCTGGGCGGCGACATCACGGTTCAGAGCGCGGTGGGGGTGGGCTCGACGTTCACGGTGCGCTTGCCCGCCCGCGCCCCCGCTGAACTTCACGAAACAGCGCCACCCGGTGAAATCGTCTCCCACTAGATAATTTCTACCAAGGCGCGACAACGGCCCAAGAATGGCATAAACTAAAGGACGTTTGGGCGGGGCTCGAGCACGTCCTTGTGCCCCTTACACAACACCGCCGGTTCGAACCTTTTTTAGTTAAGGAGCACACATGGAACTCACGCGCGATTCAGGTCTTCTTTTGCACCCTACCTCCCTACCCGGTCCCCACGGCGTCGGCGATCTGGGCGCGGAAGCGTACCGCTGGGTGGATTTTCTGGTCGAGGCGGGCCAGGGGCTGTGGCAGCTTATGCCCTTAGGCCCCACGGGTTTCGGCGATTCGCCCTATCAATGTTTCAGCGCCTTTGCGGGCAACCCTTATTTGATTTCGCTCGAGCGCCTCGTTGAGGACGGTTTTTTAGACGCGGACGCGCTGTCCGAGGTTCCCGACTTTCCCGCCGAGCGGGTGGACTACGGCGCGGTGATTCCGTTTAAGTTGGAGCGCCTGACCCGCGCGTACCGCCACTTTACGGAGAACAAGACAGGGAAGCAGCAGGCGCAGTTTAGAAAGTTTTGCGAGGCGCAAGCGGGATGGTTAGACGACTACGCGCTCTTTATGGCCTGCAAAGAGGCGCACGGCGGCGGCTCCTGGAGCGCCTGGGACGAGGGCATCCGCGCGCGGCACCCGGAGGCTTTAGAAGCGTGGGGCGCGCGCTTAGAAAACGAAATCGACAAACACAAAGTCTGGCAGTGGTTCTTTTACGAGCAGTGGCTCTCGCTGCGCGCCTACGCCAACGCTCGAGACGTCAACATCATCGGCGACATCCCCATCTTTATCGCCTACGACTCCGCAGACGCCTGGGCCAACCCCGAGCTTTTTCACTTTGACGAATCGGGCAACCCGACCGTGGTGGCGGGGGTGCCGCCCGACTACTTTAGCGAGACGGGCCAGCGCTGGGGCAATCCCCTATACCGCTGGGACGTGATGAAAAAGAACGGCTTCGCCTGGTGGATTTCCCGCATCCGCTCGACCTTGGAGTTTTTCGACTTCGTCCGCATCGACCACTTCCGCGGCTTCGAAGCCTACTGGGAAATCCCCGCAGACGAGCCCACCGCCGTCCACGGGCGCTGGGTCAAGGGACCCGGTCAGACCTTTTTTGACGCGGTCAAAGAAGCCCTGGGCGACCTGCCGATTATCGCCGAGGACTTGGGCGTCATTACCCCGGAGGTCGAAGCGTTACGCGACGATAACAACCTCCCCGGCATGAAGGTCTTGCAGTTCGCCTTTGCCGACGGGGCCGCCGACCCCTATTTGCCCCACAACTACCCGCGCGGCTGCGTCGTCTACACGGGCACGCACGACAACGACACCACGCAAGGCTGGTACGAAACCGCGCCCGAAAAAGAGCAGGACATGGTGCGCCGTTACTTGGCTCGAGACGGCTCCAACGCCGCTTGGTCCTTGGTCCGCCTCGCTTTCTCGTCCGTCGCCGACTTTGCCGTCGTGCCCCTCCAAGACGTGCTCGGCCTGGGTTCGGACGCGCGCATGAACACACCCGGCGCGGCGGCGGGCAACTGGGGCTGGCGCTACACGCAAGGGCAGCTTGCCGACTGGGTCGCTCCCTCGTTGCGCGATATGACCCAGCTCTACGGGCGCTTGGGCGAAGAGGAAGCCGCAGACACGCCCTACCGTCAGACGGTCACGCACGACGACGCTGTCAGCGACGCTGTGGCGGAGTGAGGACCAGAGACCGGGTTTGCTGCTACATCACGAGAGGCTGGGAGCTTTTGGTGTACGAATACGCCGAACGTTACACCGAGGGGTGTGAAGGTGTGCTCGTTGTGGGTGGCGGTGTAGATGAGGGTGAAAGCTGGGAAGACGCTACGTTGCGTGAGGCTTTTGAAGAGTCTGGTCTTGCGCTATCCAGCCCCGTCTTTTTAGGCACACAGCACCGGGAGGCGCACGTTCCAGAGTTTGGCCATCTTTTTGAACGCCGCCACTACTTCTGGCTCAGAGCTCCCTCAAACACTCCCGACGCCTGGGACCACACCGTCTCAGCGGGCGACATGGACAAGGGCATGGTTCTCAAACACCGCTTTGTGCCTTTTGAACGCGCGGGGCTCAGTTGGGAGTTTGACGCGCTGTTGGGGAGGCTTGAGGAGAAGTTGCGCGTGCTTGACGGTTGACGCGCTCACACCGTCAAGTGTGAAATTACTTGGGGTGCGGGATGACGCGCAGAACTACGTAAACATCCTCTTCGATAAGGAAGTAGAAGCGGTAACTTCGGTCTACGCGGCCTTGCCAAACGCCTTCACCCCCTTCGGGATACTTTTTGGCGTTCAGGGAGGGATGACGCAGATTCTCTCTAAGGAAGCCGAGCTGCTTGATGAGGCGTTTTTGCAGGCCGGGCTCGAGCTTCCGGTAATCCTTTTTGGCCGGGTCGGTAAAGCGGACATTCACGCTTCGTCTAGGTAAGCTTTCAAATCTTCTAAATTATCGAAGCTGGGGCTCACATCCCCCCGACGATAAGCCTTCAGCCCCTCCTGCACCGCCGCCCTCACATCCACCCGGTCGACAACAACCTGCGGCGTGAGGACGATACAGTTTCCTTGCACCTGAACCTCGAGCCAATCCCCTTCTTCTAATTCGAGTTCATCGCGCACCTTGGCGGGAATCGTGACTTGATGCTTGCGTTTTACGCGGACGAGGGACATAGCGGCCTCCAAAGTACAACTGTTGGACAGTATAACAAATTGAGGTCGGGTTAAGGGTTCACACGTTGGATTCCTTCACGGCTCACCGCGATAAACGCGTTCGCGGGCACCTCCCGCCACGGGCTCACCTCGCCGTCGGGCCACCTTACCCGCAGTTCCGCCCCGGTCGCCTCGCCTAAGCCGAAGTGCGTAAAGCCTAGCGTCCCGCCCGCGTGACCGCCGCCCACGGTGACCTCGCGGGTGAGGGTGCGATTGGGGGTGCGGAGCTCGAGCAGACTCCCCACCCCGTCCCGGTTGCCGCCCTCGTCTTGCAAACGCACCGCCAGAAAGTCACCCTTTTCCTCGCTCACGTTGCGCCAAACCTGCGCATTGTCGCCCCGGTTGGCGACCACCACGTCGAGTAAGCCGTCCATGTTGAGGTCTACTACTGCCGCGCCCCGGCCTCTCTTAAAAGAGAGCAGACCCGCTCTGTCGGCGGCCTCGGTAAAGGTGCCGTCCTCATTGCCCAGGAGTAAATTATTGGGGTCTTCTAGCGCCATGTCCGGCATCGCGTCCACGTTGCCCTTGGCGACGAACAAATCCCACAGGCCGTCGTTGTTCACGTCTTCAAAGGCCGCGTGCCAGCCCGTCGAGGGGTTCGTGTCGTCGCCTATAAAAGGCCGGTGCGCGGTGACGCCGCGGTCAAAGGCGACATCGTCGTACATTGGCATACTCGCCCCACGCGCGAGGGTGCGGAGTTTGTTGTCGGCCATACTGGTCAAAAAGTATTCGGGCAGTTCGTCGCCGTTTAGGTCCGCGCTGGCGATGCCCATGCCCCAGATTTGCACCTTTTCCCAGCCCTCCGCCTCGGTATAGGGTCGCGGCAACTCCCCCGGCGGCACGTGCCACAGTTGCTCACCGCCCGTCCGGTCGTCGTTGGTGAGGTAATACTGCCGGTCGTTCGAGACGCGCAAACTCGGCGTGCCTGAGCGGTTCCAGTCGGTAAAGAGCATCGACAGCGCGCAGTAGGAGGGGGTGAGACGCGAGGGCGGCGCGAAACTTCCGGCCTCGGCGGGGCGGTAGAGGAGGTTGTCGTCGCAGGTGCCGAAAGGTGCGCCCGGCGCGGCGCGGTCGACATAATTGCCAAAGGCCAGCGTCGGCCACGCCTGCCCCGCTTCCCAGGTGGCGGCAAAGGCGGTAGTCCAGCTCTCGCCCCCCTCAAAACCCCACATGTCGTTCGCCCGCTCGAAGCGGCAGTCGCCGAGGCCGCGGAAGAGGACGTTCTCGCCCACCCGCAAGACCGCCACGTCGGTGAGGCCGTCGCCGTCAATATCCAAGGGATACGCGCCCGTGACGTTTGTAAGGGAGAGGCTGTTATCCACCTCCTCAAAGCGTAAAGGTCCCCCGACCTCACTTTGATTGTGGTAGAGGGCGCTTCTATTCTCGCCGCCCGCGAAAAAGAGGTCGGGCAACATGTCGTCGTCACAGTCAAAAACCGCCACGCCGCCCCCGACAAAAAATTCCCAGCCGCCGTCGTAAGCGTGCGCGATACCCGACGCCGTTTCTTCAACGAATTGTGGCACCTGGGCGTACGCGAGATTCGCCGTAAAGAGCAGGATAAACAGATAAAATAGCCATCTTTTCACAGACCGCCTCCTAATGGAACTCCTCGAGCGCACCCACATCACGCTCCCTTGACGTTTGGCACCCGCTAAAGTAGAGTGATTAGACTAACATTTGAGTAAAAAGCGTTCGCAGTATACACCCTCTGTAGGGTCTCGAGCCGCCGGGCTTAGGCAGCCGCGCGCCTCACGCGTGAACGCCCAAAGGAGGCGACCCTGCACAAACCTCGTCCAGCTTGCTAGAACACCAGATGTACTCAATCAAGACTCCGTCGTAACCTGTGCCTGTTCCCCTGGAGGATACTCATGAAAAAAGTTTTGCTGCTCGTTTTCGCCCTACTCGCCACCCTCGCCTTTGCCCAGGACGTCACCGTCGGCGTGTCGTGGTCGAACTTTCAAGAAGAACGCTGGAAAACGGACGAGGCGGCCATGCAAGCCAAGCTCGAGGAACTCGGCGCCGAATACATCTCCGCCGACGCGCAGAGTTCGGTCGAGAAGCAGCTTTCGGACATCGAGAGCCTAATCACGCGCGGCGCGGACGTGCTCATCGTCTTGGCCCAGGACAACGAGGCCATCCTGCCCGCCATCGCGCGCGCCGAAGCCGAGGGCATCCCGGTGGTGGCCTACGACCGGCTGATTGAGTCGCCCGGCGCGTTCTACCTCACGTTTGACAACGTCGAGGTGGGCCGGATGCAGGCGCGGGCCATTTTAGAGGCGCAGCCCGAGGGCAACTACGTGTTTATCAAGGGCTCGCCCGCGGACCCCAACGCGGACTTTTTGCACGGGGGGCAGCTCGAGGTCCTGCAACCCGCCATCGACTCGGGTGCCATCACCGTGGTGGGCGACCAGTACACCGATGGCTGGCTGCCCGAAAACGCGCAGCGCAACATGGAGCAAATCCTGACCGCGAACGACAACGAGGTAGACGCCGTGGTTGCGTCTAACGACGGCACCGCGGGCGGCGTGGTCGCGGCCCTCTCGGCGCAGGGCATGGCGGGCGAGGTGCCCGTGTCGGGTCAGGATGGCGACTTCGCCGCCCTAAACCGCGTCGCATTAGGCACGCAGACGGTGGATGTGTGGAAAGATGCCCGCGCTTTGGGTGCGAAAGCCGCAGAAGTCGCCGTGGCGCTCGCGCAGGGTGAGGATGCAAGCGCCCTCGAGGGCGTCACCACCTGGAACAGCGGCCCCCAAGGCGTCGAGATGGACGCGATTTTGCTCGAGCCCGTGCCCATCACCCAAGACAACCTGAACGTCGTGGTGGACGCGGGTTGGATTTCGCAAGAAGAACTCTGCGCGGGTGTGGACGCGGCGGACGCGCCCGCAGCCTGTCAGTAGGTGGGTTGGTAGGCAGTTTATAACGTAGCTGAACGTGCCGCCTGCGCCTTGCGGGCGGCACGCTTTTTACGATATTTTGAGACAGTTTAGACGAAGAAAGGCGCACATGGCGACGCGGCAGGCGGAACAGACGCGGACCCCGGCGGGCGGGGTTGGAGGCTTTTTCAAAAAGCTCGAGGTGGACACGCGCCTCTTGGGCATGGTGGGCGCGCTCATCTTGATTTGGCTGGGCTTTAACATCTTGACCGGCGGCACCTTTTTATCCGCGCGTAACCTCTGGAACTTGGCGGTGCAGACGAGCGTCGTCGGGATTATCGCCACGGGGATGGTGCTGGTTATCGTCATGCGGCAGATTGACCTGTCGGTGGGCTCGGTCTTGGGCTTTACCGGTATGGTCATGGCGGTGCTGCAAGCCGAGACCTTTCTTGCGGACGCGCCTCTTAGTTGGCTCCTCACGCTCCTGCTGGGTCTCCTTTTGGGCGGCGCGATTGGGGCGTTTCAGGGCTTCTGGATTGCCTACCGCGGCGTGCCCGCCTTTATCGTGACGCTGGCGGGGCTGCTGATGTTTCGCGGCGGGGCCTGGCTCATGACGCAGGGGCGGACGGTCGCACCTCTGGACGACACCTTTCAACTCCTGGGCGGCGGCTTGAACGGCTCGATTGGTGGTTTTTGGAGCTGGGTGGTGGGGGGGGTGGCGATTGCTGGAATTATCGCTATATCGCTGGGCTCGAGGGCCAAACGCGCCAGGCTCGGCTTTCCGGTTCGTCCCCTCTGGGCCGAAGCGCTCGTGCTGGGCGCGTCCGTCGCGCTCGTCATCGCCTTTGTGCTGGTGATGAACGCCTACACGCTGCCCCGCACGGACATCGCTCGAGGCATCCCCATACCGGTCCTCATTCTCATCGGCGTCGCTGTGTTGATGACGGCCTTGACGCGCCTCACCAAGTTCGGGCGCTACGTATTTGCGATGGGCGGCTCCCCCGAAGCGGCGCAGCTCGCGGGGATTGACACGCGGCGGATGCTGCTGTGGGTGTTCATCCTTATCGGGAGCTTAAGCGCGCTCGCCGGGGCGGTGCAGACCGCGCGCCTCAACTCGGGCGTCAACTCGACGGGCACGCTGGTCGAGCTTTATGTGATTGCCGCCGCGGTCATCGGCGGCACCTCGCTCGCGGGGGGCGTGGGCACGATTATCGGGGCCATTTTGGGCGCGGTCATTATGCAGAGTTTGCAAAGCGGGATGGTCTTGATTGGCTTTACGAGCGCGTTGCAGCAGGTGATTATTGGCTTGGTTCTCATCATCGCGGTCTGGATTGACGTGATGTACCGTCGGCGTAGCGGCGCGGAGTAGGGGAGGCCCTAAGTGGAACCCAAAACCCCTTTAGTCGAGATGCGCGGCATCTCCAAACATTTTGGCGGCGTTCATGCGTTAGAAGACGTGAGCGTGGACCTGCAACCGGGCGAGGTCATGGGCATCGTCGGGCACAACGGTGCGGGCAAATCAACGCTGATTAAGATTCTTTCGGGTGCCTACGCCGCCGACGCGGGCGAGATTCTAGTCAACGGGCAACGGGCGACGATTCGCAGCCCACGCGACGCCAAGAGTCACGGCATCGAGACGATTTATCAGGCGCTCGCCTTGGCCGACAACCTGCCCGCGCCCGCCAATATCTTCCTCGGCCGCGAACTCACCACGCCCGTGGGCACTTTAGATGACGACAGGATGGAGGCCGAGACGCGCAAAATCTTGGACCGTTTGGACCTCAAGATAAAGTCCCTGCGCGAGAACGTCCGCAACCTCTCGGGCGGGCAGCGGCAGGCCATCGCCATCGGCCGCGCGGTCTACTTCAACGCCAAAATCCTGGTGATGGACGAGCCCACTGCGGCGCTGGGGCCGCAGGAAACGCAGAAGGTGGGCGAGCTTGTGGGGCAACTCAAACGGGAGAACATCGGGATTTTTCTTATCAGCCACGACATCCACGACGTGTTCGACCTCTGCGACCGCATCACCGTGCTTCACAACGGGCGCTTGGTGAAGACGGTGCAAACGAAAGATGTATCCAAAGACGAGGTGCTGGGGATGATTATTTTGGGGGGGCAGGCTGGGCAGAGTGAGGCGGCGCGTGCCTAAAGGATTTGAGACGCCGGTATCTGAAACTTTAGGGCTCGAGCCCTCAACACTCGAGCCTCCCATCCTCGAGACCAAAAACTTGAGCAAAGACTTCGGCCCCGTCCGGGTGCTTCACGACGTTTCCTTTTCTCTCCAAGCGGGCGAGGTTCACGCGCTCATCGGTGAAAACGGCGCGGGCAAGAGCACCCTGATGAAAATCTTGTCGGGCTACCTTCTCCCGAGCGAGGGCGAGTTGCGGCTTTTTGGCAAGCCCGTTCATTTTCGGAACTCAAGCGAGGCCGAATCACTCGGCGTGGTGCTTATCCATCAAGAATTCAATTTGGCCGACGACCTCACGGTGGAGGAGAACATCTTTTTGGGCCGCGAGAAGCGCCGCGGGCTCTTTTTGGACCGCCGCGCGATGGTGGCGGAGGCTCGAGAGGTCCTAGAAGAACTCCGCACGCCCGTCGACCCCCGCGCCCGCGTGCGAGACTTAAGCGTGTCGCAAAAGCAAATGGTCGAGATTGCCAAGGCGGTCTCGAGAAGCGTGCGCCTCCTCATCATGGACGAGCCCACCGACGTGCTCACCGGGCGCGAGACGGAGGTGCTGTTCGACCTCATCCGGCGTTTGCAAAAGAACGGCGTCACCGTCGTGTATATCTCGCACAAGCTCGGCGAGGTGAGCGCGGTCGCCGACCGGGTGACGGTCTTGCGCGACGGCCACCTCATCACCACTAAGCCCTCGAGCGAACTCTCCCAAGACGAGATGGCGAGCCTCATGGTCGGGCGCGAACTGAGCGACATGTACCCCCCGAAGCGGCCCTTGACGGACGAGGCGGCTGAGGAGGTCGTGTTTAGCGCCAAAAACGTCACCGTACCCGGGCACGTCGAGAACGCGTCGTTCGAGCTTCGTCGGGGGGAGATTCTGGGTTTTGCCGGGCTCGTGGGGGCAGGGCGCACCGAACTTTTCGAGGGTCTTTTGGGTCTCAGACCTCGGAGCAGCGGCACAGTCACGCGCAACGGGGAGCCGGTGGATATCAAGAATTTACGTGACGCCACCGCGCTGGGTATCGCTTACTTGAGCGAGGACCGCAAGGGCAAGGGGCTCATCACCAGTATGCGGTTGCGGCCCAATGTGACGCTTCTGGCGCTCCGCAAGTACGCGCGTCCGTTCATTGACACCAAGCAGGAGACGGCGGCCTTGGAGGGTGCGGTGGACGAGTTCGACATCCGGGTGCCGCGTTTGGAGGCTCGAGCCGACACCCTCTCGGGCGGCAACCAGCAAAAGCTCGTGCTCGCCAAAATCATGGACGTTGACCCCGACATCATCATCTTGGACGAACCCACCCGCGGCATCGACGTGGGCACGAAGCGGCAAATCTACCTCTTTATCCAGACTTTGACCAAGAGCGGCAAGTCGTGTATCGTCATCTCCTCGGAGCTGCCCGAACTCATCGGCCTCTGTCACCGGGTGGTGGTGATGCGTTCCGGGCGCGTGGGTGGTATTTTGGAGGGGCGAGACATTAATGAGGACGAAATTGTGCGTTATGCAACGGGCTTAAAAGGCGTGGGCGATGCGGTCACCTGAGGGCCGGGTTCCGCCGGACGCTGCAAAAGACAGGGCAAAGACAAGGGCGGGTGGTCCCCGCTTTGACTTGTTGACTCTGGGACCGCTTCTGGCGCTTCTGGCGCTCGTCGTCGTGGGCGCGCTCCTCAGCCCTGCCTTCTTGTCGCCCACGAACATCTTCAACGTGCTCACGCGCTCGTCGTTTATCGGCATCATCGCCATCGGCGCGACCTTCGTGATTATCGCGGGCGGCATCGACCTGTCGGTGGGCTCGATGGCGGCCTTTATCGCGGGGGTGATGATTGTCGTGATGAACGCGGCGGTCTCCAACCTCGGCGCGGGCTGGACGACGGTTCTGTTGGGCGTCGGCGTGTCGCTTGTGCTCGGCCTGGTGGCGGGGCTTATCAACGGTCTGGCGATTACGAGGGGCAAGATTGAAGCCTTTATCGTGACGCTGGGGACGCTGGGGATTTTTCGCTCGCTGGTCACCTACATTGCCAACGGCGGCACCCTGTCGCTCGACTTCGATGTGAGGGGCGTTTACCGCCCCGTTTACTACGGCTCGCTTTTGGGGATTCCCTACCCCGTGCTCGTTTTTGCCGCGGTCGCGCTTGTGGGCGCGCTCCTCTTGCGCCTGACCCCGTTCGGGCGCTACTGCTCCGCCATCGGCTCGAACGAGAGCGTGGCGCGTTATTCGGCCATCCCGGTAGATAGGATTAAGACGCTCACCTACGTCTTGCAAGGGATTTGCGTCTCGCTGGCGACGATTATCTACGTGCCGCGCCTGGGTTCGGCCTCGGCGGCGACGGGGGTGTTGTGGGAGCTCGAGGCCATCGCCGCGGTGATTATCGGCGGCACCGCGCTCAAAGGCGGTTCGGGTCAGGTCTGGGGCACGGTGGTCGGCGCAATCTTACTTAGCACCATCGGCAATGTGCTCAACTTGACCGACGTGATTAGCGAATACCTCAACGGCGCGGTTCAGGGCCTCATCATCATCGTGGCCGTGCTCTTGCAGCGCGGCAGGCGCTGAGGACGGTGCGAGAGCCGCTATGAAATTTCCCGTGAAAGTTCTTGTGAGAGATGATGTAGCGCAAAGTGCCGAGCCTCCAGAAGCCGGAACGCAATTCATGTATAATATTTACGGAAACTTACAAAAAGAAAGGAACTTTATGAAACGACGTACAACCATTCTTCTCGCCATCCTTTTGACTGCCTTTTTCATTGCCCTTTCAACCAGTAGCGCCCAAAGTGACGAAACCATCACCATCGGCGTGTCCATCCCCACCGCCGACCACGGCTGGACGGGCGGCATCAACTACTGGGCCGCGCAGACCGAAGAGCGGCTCGAGGCCACCTACCCGAACCTAGACATCATCATCGCCACCGCCGCCAATCCTTCTGAGCAGGCGAGCGACCTAGAAGACTTGGTCGCCATCAACCAGATCGACGCGCTCGTCATCCTCCCCTACGAGTCCGACCCGCTCACCGACCCCGTCGCCAACCTCAAAAACCAGGGCGTGTTCGTGACCGTGGTGGACCGGGGCTTAGCCCGTGACGACATCGCCGACGTGTACGTGGCGGGCAACAATCCCGCTTTGGGCCGCGTTTCGGGCGAATACTTCGCCGAGCGCTTGGGCGGTCAAGACGCCAACATCGTGATTTTGCGCGGGCTGCCCGTCGTTATCGACACGGAGCGCTTCGACGCGTTTATGGCGGCTATTCAAGGCAGCGGCATCAACGTGTTGGATAGCGCCTACGCCGACTGGAACCGCGACAAGGGCTTTGAAATCATGCAGGACTTTCTGGCGCGCTTCCCCGACATCGACGGGGTCTGGGCGCAAGACGACGACGTGGCGGAAGGCGCCATCGAGGCCATCATGCAGGCCGGGCGTGAGGACGAACTCTTCATCGTCGGCGGCGCGGGCAAAAAGGAAATCATCAAGCGCGTGCTGGACAACGACCCGCTCGTGCCCGTGGACGTGCTCTACCCGCCCGCGATGATCGGCACCGCGATGGAAGTGACCGCGCTGCGCTACGCCAGCGAAACGCCGATTCTGGGCGAATACATCCTCGACGCGCCCCTCATCACGCCGGAGAACGCGGAGCAGTATTACTTTCCCGACTCGCTTTACTAAACGGGATGAGCTAAGGCTAGGCGTTAGGCCGAGCAACGGTAAATGAAAGGGATGAGCCGTTAGTGGTGAGTAGCTGCTAACGGCTCACTGTTTGCTCTTTGGGCAGACGTAAATTCTGATTTATGAGGGGCAGTTCGCCGCGCCTCCGAGCAACGTGGTTAAATAGGCTCATTCAACCGGTCGGAAGGTGAGGCGGCTTGACCCGTTTTCCGTCCGGCTTACAAGGGGAGGACACTGTGGCAAGACCTGTAACACTCTTTACCGGACAATGGGCCGATATGCCCCTAAAAGACCTCGCGCCGTTAGCCAAGGAGATGGGCTACGACGGCTTAGAACTCGCCTGCTGGGGCGACCACTTTGATGTGCAACAGGCGCTTAAGGATGACGCTTACGTCCAAGGCCGCTGGGACATTCTGGAAGAGAACGGCCTCGAGTGCTTCGCCATCTCCAACCACCTCATCGGCCAAGCCGTCTGCGACCCCATCGACGACCGTCACAAGGCCATCGTGCCCGAACACGTCTGGGGCGACGGCGACCCCGAGGGCGTGCGGCAGCGCGCCGCTGAGGAGATGAAAGATACCGCCAGAGCCGCCGCCAAGTTTGGCGTGAAAGTCGTCCCCGGCTTCACGGGTTCGTCCATCTGGGGTTCGCTTTACGCGTTCCCGCCGACGAGTCAGGACTATTGGGAGGCGGGTTTTAAGGACTTTGCGGACCGTTGGACCCCCATTTTGGACGTGTTCGACGAGGTGGACGTGAATTTCGCGCTCGAGGTCCACCCCACCGAAATTGCCTTTGACATCGCCTCAGCGGAGCGGGCTTTGGAAGCGGTAAACGGTCACCAACGCTTCGGCTTCAACTACGACCCCTCGCACTTGGGTTATCAAGGCGTGGACTACGTCAAATTCATCTACACCTTCTCTGAGCGCATCTACCACGCGCACATGAAAGACGCCTGGTGGGGCCGCGGCAACGGCGACGCGGGCGTGTTCGGCGGGCACACCACCTTTGGCGACAGACGCCGCTACTGGGATTTTAGGAGCGTCGGGCGGGGCGATGTGGATTTTGAAAGCATCATTGTGGCGCTCAATGATATCGGCTATGACGGGCCGCTCTCTATCGAGTGGGAAGATGGGCGTATGGACCGCGTTCACGGCGCGACCGAGTCGGCGGCGTTCACCCGGCAGCTCGATTTTGCGCCGTCGGGGGCGGCGTTTGATGCGGCGTTTGAGAAGAAGTAAGCTGATATTATGGCCTTCTCGCGACCCGTAACCAAGATCAGCGTCGCGGACTATCTCGCGGGCGAAAGGGACGCCGGGCTGCGCCACGAGTACGTTTACGGCGAAGTCTTCGCAATGGCGGGGGCGAGCGTGACGCACAACTTGATCACGGGCAACGTCTCGCGCGCGTTCGGCAACGCCGCCGCCGCTGGCGACTGCCGCGTCTATGCCAGCGATATGAAAGTACGTGTTGGCGACGCGCTCTTCTACTATCCGGATGTCATGATCGTTTGTGCGCTGCCCGCCGACGACTATTACGAAACGGCGCCCTGTGTGGTTGTCGAAGTAGCGAGTAAGACCACCTGGCGCAACGACTACTTAGAGAAGCGCTTTGCTTATCTCGAGCTGGAGAGTCTACAATTCTACCTACTTATTGACAGCCGCAAGCGCGCCATAACAGGCTTCCGCCGCGGGCAGAACGGATGGGAGGAGCACGTTTACACCTCGGAAGACGAAGTGGCGATTCCTTGTATCGACACAACCATAACTTTCGAAATGGCTTATCACAAAACGCAGCTCTAGTAATGAGTCATGACAGGCGCTCTGGTCGATAGTGAAAGAGCAGTTGCCACAACTCGACCTGACAGATTGGAGGTGTCAAGCAGAGGTCTACCGTTTAGGTCTCATCAGCGGCTACTTCACCAAAAATGAAGTAATTGCGTGGGCTGATGGCGTAGTTGCTCGAGAAGACAATCCTGAACAAGCTATCATTGATATTTCTCTGGGTAGAACGCTTAACGAACAAGACCTTGCTCATCTGCTTAAAAAACTTTCAGGAGAAGCGTATATAGCGCAAGCGTTCAAAGTTTTGTTAGGTCTCTACGCAACGGTACTGAAGAATGGGAACATGTCAGGTTCGTCTGTTGCTTATCGCCTATACTCAACGCTTCCAGCTTCAGAAGAGATGTTGCTTGACCCTAACGAAGATGCTGTGGCAGTGGACAACTTTCATAGTTCTTACATTTTGGCTCAGAACGGTGTGTACAGTACGGTCGAAGAAGTTGATAAAAGATTTGCGACTTTCCTCGAGCAGTATGAACCTCTTGCTGATATATTCCTAGAGTGTGTAAACAATCAGATAAGGAGTGCGTATGAAGCAGAAACTCAAAATGGGCATGGTCGGCGGCGGGCGTGACGCCTTTATCGGCGCGGTCCACCGCCACGCTGCCGCCTTGGATGGTGAGATAGATTTCGTCGCGGGGGCGCTCTCCTCGACACCGGAAAAGGCCAAGGCTTCGGGCCGAGATTTGGGTCTCGCCGACGCACGCAACTACGGCACTTGGGAGGAGATGTTGGAGCGCGAATCCTCCCTGCCCGAAGGCGAGCGCATCGACTTCGTTTCCGTCGTGACGCCCAACCACATGCACTTCCCCGTCGCGCACGCGTTCGCCGAGGCGGGCTTTAACGTGGTGTCGGACAAGCCGATGGTTCACACCTCTGAGCAGGCAAACAAACTTATCGAGGTGGTTGAAAAAACGGGTGTCGTTTTTGCGGTCACATACAACTACACGGGTTATCCGATGGTCAAAGAGGCGCGGCACCTGGTCAAGCAAGGGCGGCTGGGTGAGCTTCGCAAGGTGATTGTCGAATATAACCAGGGCTGGCTGGCGACGAAGCTCGAGGAGACCGGTGCCAAACAAGCTGACTGGCGCACCGACCCCGCGCGTTCGGGCGCGGCGGGCGCGATTGGCGACATCGGCTCGCACGCTGAAAACCTGGTCTCCACCGTGACGGGTCTGGACATCGAGGCGATTTGCGCCGACCTCACCACCTTTGTCAAGGGGCGGCGCTTGGACGATGACGGCAATCTGCTGCTCCGTTACGAGGGCGGGGCCAAGGGTGTGCTTATCGCCTCACAGATTGAAGTGGGGGAGGAGAATGACCTGCGCCTGCGGGTTTACGGTTCCGAGGGCGGTCTTTCCTGGCGGCAGGAGGAGCCCAACCGTCTCGTTTACAAACCGCTCGAGGGACCCGCGCAAATTCTCACGCGCGGTCAGCCCTATCTTTGCGAGGCGGCGCAGCGGGCGAGTCGGCTTCCGGCGGGGCATCCAGAAGCGTTTATTGAGGCGTTCGCCAACGTTTATAAAAACGTCGCTGCCACCATCCAAGTCAAGCAAGAGGGGCGGGAACCGAGTGGGCTCGAGGCCGACTTCCCGACCGTTTACGACGGGGCCAGGGGCGTTTACTTTATCGAGAAAACCGTTCAGAGCGCTCAGAGCGAGCGGAAGTGGACGGAGGCGCGTTGGGCGTGAGCTTGTGGGTTGAGCGAGGGTAAAAATACCATCACCTAAACCCCGTCCTGGTTGTGCAGTCCGCTGCCTAGCGACGGTGGTGTCAAAACTATACGCGCTCAAACCTGGGTGCTCCTACTCTAAACGTTCGGCGGTGTAACAAGTAAAGTGTGTGACTCTGAACGGGCTTCGTCACCGGCGCGAAGGCACTTGCTCATAAAATTTGGGACGCCTTCAATGTTCAGGCTTGATGGATATGTGCGGGCGTTTTCATGTTTCGCCGATTGCGAAGGCTGCCGCGCACCACGTCCGTGACGACGTCCAACGTCGCGTCCAACTGGCTCCGCCCGTCGGGTAAAAAGTCCTCGGCGTCTAAGTACGAACCCGGCCCCGTGTGCGTTTGCGCGCCCGTTTTGATGAGGCGGATGATGCCCGCCTCTTTGGCGCGGCTCCAGGGCGAAAAGGGGACGAAGGGCCAGCGGCGCGCCGACAGGAGTGCGCCGATGCGCTGGACGCCGTCGCGGCTTCCGTAGAGATAGTAGAGGCCGTCCAGCGAGAGTATGCCGGGGTCGGCGCTTATCACGCCGCCTAAAGTAATCACGCTGATGGGCGCGCCGCCAAGGGCTTCTTTGAGGTAGGGACTCGCCCCGACCGCGATCTGCCCGCCGCCGCTGTAGCCAATCAGCGTGACCGGCACGCCGCTGCCGACCCTGTAGCCATGATGCACCAGGCCCGCTAAAAGGATCTCGGTGGTGCCCTGGTTGTAAATGGGACCGTAGCGCCTGTCCGCGCTTACGGCCACCTGCCAGAGGTTACGCACGTTGATCATAAAACCCGCCAGGCCGGGGCCGTGCAGCTTGCGGTTTAGGTTCCAACGCCAGAGCCACGAGAACACGCGCTGGCCCGTGAGCGCGCGGTTGAGAACCGAGTAGGGAAACACGTCCTCGACGACGACCCTGGGCAAACGCGCTTCCAGGCGCTCGAGAAACGCAACCTCGCGCGGCGCGTAAGCCTCGCCCGAGACGCTGTGGATACCCGACAGGAAGATGACGTAGGCGTCCGCATCCTCCGCGGCGTCTTTCAAACCTTCTTGGGGGGCGTCTAGGTCGCCTTTGTACCAGCCCGCCCACCAGCCGAGCGCCTCCAAGGGCGAGAGCACACCCGCCAAGAAAAACCCGAGCAGCACGACCAACACGAATGTTAGAACGTCACCCAGCGGCACTAGCCCCTCGTTTCGTCGTGTTCACGCAAGAGTTCTTGCAACGCCTCGCGCCCGGTAATGAGCGGCACCCCCGCGATGCGCCCCCGCAGCCAGAGCACGCCCCAAATGACGGGGCGACCCACGGTGCGGCGCACCAGTTGCAAGAGCACCCAGCCCAGCGCGCCGCAAAGGAGCGCCTGGGGAAGCGTCAAGGCGAGCGTCACCTGCACCGCCACGAGCACCGCCAGGAGGCTCCACAGCGAAAGCGCCACCGCGACGCCGTCGCCGAAGAAGGGCGTGAGGACGAAAAAAGAAAATAAGTAGGGCGTATACGCGAGGCCGATGGCCTTGGTGACGGTGCGTAAACTTTGCTGACTATCAAACACATAAGCGCCGACCAGCCACACGGAGAGCGCCCAGAGCACGAAACCCGCGGTGTAGAGTCCGGCGGACAAAAATAGCGAGGCGACAAAGCGCCGCGGTTTAACGCGGTTGGCGAACAGCACCACACTCTGCCCCAAAGCCTCGGAGAGTCCGGCCACCACCACCACCGCGAGCGCCAGCCGGAGCCCGGTGGGTTCACGCATCACCCACGCGAAGGGTTCCTCCCGGAGCGTCAGCACGCGCCCCAGAAGAGACAAGACACCCGGCGACACCTCCTCGAGCCCGGTCACGCTGCGCCGCTTCCTGAACGCGCCGACCCAGCCGTTGACCCAGCCGTTGACCCAGCCGTCAGCTCGGCCGTTACCGCGGTCCGCACCGCACGTTTAGGACGGTCAAACTTTTCAACAAGACCCCGCACCCTTCCACCATACTCCGGGGGTGGGGGGCGAGGACCCGCATAGGCCACAAGGGGTCGTGAAGAAGTCTACGAGAGGATGACAACCGCCCTGAGATGTAGAGAATGTTACGTCCAGAACGGACGAAAAGTTCACTCTTTAAGGCCGAGGCAGAATCTTTCATAACGCGCTTTTGCGCGTTCGGCAACAATGGTCAAGGTTGACGGGTGTGCGGCACAAAGAGAGGCCGCCTCAGCCTGTCGAAACCACCAGAGGAAATTTTAGGGGTGTCAGGAGATTTTATGAGACGTTATGTGTGTGTTCTTGTTGTGGCGCTGTTTGTGGCGCTGTGTCCCTTGTGGGCTGGAGCGCAGGGAGAGGCCCAGGTGGAGCCCGTGGCGGTCACGCTCGAGTCCTACCTCGTCACCACCGTGACCTTGGACGATGGCACCACCGAGGAGCGCTTTTCGTCAGCCGAAACGGCCACGCCCGGTGAGGTCCTGGAGTACCGCTTAGCGGTCCAAAACCAGAGCGGCGAAACCCTGCCGGAGGGGTTGGCGCTTACCGGACCCGTGCCGAGCGAAGTGCAGTATTTCCCGTCGGCCACGCCCGCGGAAGCCGCGCGCTTAGAGTTTTCCGCCGACGGCGGCGAGACCTTTGCGGAGCCCCCGGTGATGATAATGGTGACCAACGAAGAGGGTGAAGAAGAGGAAGTCGTCGCCGACCCGTCGCAATACAACGCGGTTCGCTGGCTCCTGTTGACGCCCTTGGCACCCGAGGCGAGTATGAACTTTCGCTACCGCGTCACCGTTCGCTAGGTTGCGTGTAGTTATCCGAACTTCCGCACACCGTACCGCCCCCCCCATCCGGCACACAGCCCACCTCAGAATCCGCCCCGCAGTCCGAACGCGCACTTGTTCTACTGCCACCTCGCGCCGCCCCGCCCCACCTCACCCCTATTTTCTCTAGGAGACCCATATGAAACGAACCCTCGCCCTAGCTCTCTTCTTGCTGACGCTGCTTTTTGGCGCAGCGTTTGCGGCGGGCACGAAGGCCGACACACAAATCAAGAACACCGCGCAAGCGAGTTATGTGGACTCGAGCGGTCAAACCCAGACCGCCCAGTCCAACGAAGTCGTGACGGTGGTGCAAAAGGTCTACAGCTTAACCATCGCGCCCAACTCTTTGGACGCCAACGGTGCCCCCACCGCAACTGAAGACGAGGTTGCGACGTTTGGGCAGACAAAAACGGGCCTTTTACAAGGCGAACTCTTTTTCGAGTACACCGTCACGAACACGAGCAACACCAAAACGGGTGAAACGGACCTGATAAACCTTTTCGGTAAGCAGGGCGCGTTTGACGACTTTAACTTTACGGTGCTCGAGCTTTACCAGGTTGCCGCCCCCGGTGACCGGCCCGCACCGGGCGATACTACCGTTTCTTCCGTCGCGCTCGGTGCCGATGGAGAAGCCTACATCGTCGTTAAGGTGAAAATCCCCGACCAGACGGGAGCGAACAACAATCAAGTCGGCAACTTGAACCTCGAGGGTTCCTTTAATGCTGCGCCCACCGTGGCTGATGTCAACAACTGGTCGCAGGTGGTCGCCAAAACGCCGCCCAACGTGACGCTCTCAAAAACCGCCAATAAGACAAACGTCGTTCCCAATGACGTGATGACTTACACGCTTTCGGGCAAAAACCTAGGGGGCACCGCCGCCTACGCGCTCAGCAACGTGGTGACGGTGGACGGTGCGGCCAGAACCGGTTTCTTGGTTACCGACGTCATCCCGAGCGGCTTAAGCTACGCCGGGAGCGCGGCGGGTAGCGTTACGCCTACGACGGGGGCGGGAACAGCCGTCGTGCTTTATTCGGTTGACGGGGGAACGACTTGGACGGCGACGCAGCCCGCGAGCGGCGTGAACGCGCTGGGCCTGCTTGTTGAGGGTACGGGTCAGTTCTTCTCGGCGGGCGCGACTTACAGCCTCGCGTTCAACGTGCGGGTTCCGTCCAACGCCGCCGCTGCGACTTCTTATGCTAACGCCGCCACGCTCCGCTACGACGCCAACGGCGACGGCGACGCCAACGACGGTGACGAAACCTTTACTACTCCGCCGGTCACGAGCACCGTAGACGCAACGTACGGC
The DNA here is from genome assembly GCA_965214405.1 of Trueperaceae bacterium. GTDB lineage: Bacteria > Deinococcota > Deinococci > Deinococcales > Trueperaceae > CBDCCT01. The sequence goes on along the minus strand of OZ243956.1, from coordinate 1,488,713 downwards.
GTGGCGGTCGGCCCGCGGGGCCAGCCCTCGGCAACGGAAACGGGCGGCGACACTCTCAGTACAACGGGTGTAACCTATACGGACCCCGACAACGGTAAAACCTGGACCTATTCCTTTTCAGGCTCTCACAGCGCCCGAACGGACGCTCAAACGGTCACCAGCTCCGTCTACACAGGCGACACCGTCGCTTTCGTCAACACCATCAAGAACCCCGGCAACGCGACCGACACCTACACGCTCGCCGTCACCAACGCTCAAGGGTATACCGTCACGCTTTACGAGAGCAACGGTTTAACGCCGCTTACGAATTCGCAAGTGAGCGTGGTCGCAGGCGGCGCAGCCAACGTCGTGGTCAAGGTCAATGTGCCCGTAGGAGGCGTGGCGAGCACCACCACGCTCACCGCCACCTCTCAAAACGGCCCCGGCAACCCGTCCGACGTCACGCTCGACGAGATTCCTGCGCCGCAGGGTGGCTACAGCGTGGACTTGGCGACGAACAGCGACGGCGTGCGGGGCGGCCAGGCGGGCGACGGTGACGCCACAGACGACGACCCCGCGGGCGTCACGGCAAACCCGGGCACGACGATTGTCTTCCCGCTCGAGCTTGCCAATACCGGCGCGCAAAAGGACAGCTTTGAGATGATCGCCCCGACCCTTCCCGCAGGCTGGAGCGTCGTATTTAGGATCGACAGCAACTGCGACGGCGTCGCAAACGGTGCTGCGGAAACCAACTCGGGCACCGTCAACGTAGGCGAGACTATCTGTTACGCCGCCGTTGTGACCATACCCGCGGGCGCGTCTCCCGCCGCCTACCCGCTTGCGTTCGCGGTGACCAGCGACAAAGACTCGACCCGGAGCAGCGACACGGTCTCGACAACGGTAACTGTCAATGAGGTCACCGAGTTCTCGTTCACGCCCAACTACGACAACATCGAGAATCCCGGCCAGAACGTGACTTATAGCGGCGCTGTGACCTACACCCACACGCTAACCAATAGCGGCAACACCGACGCGACGGTCAATATTCCCGCCTATACGAGCGCCAACGGCTGGACTTACGCCTATTCGGTCGACGGCGGCACGAACTATAGCGCCAGCATCAGCAACTTGACCGTACCCGCGGGCGGCTCCAGGGGCCTCCTGGTGCGGGTAACGGTGCCTGCGCCGACACCCTTCGACGCGCGTGTGGGTGAGACTGAAACGGCAACCATCACCGCAACCGCGACCTACTCGAGCGGCGCAGTCGCGTCCGACAGCGTCACGGACGTGACAAAGGTTGTGGGTGGGTCGTTAGAGCTCGCTAAATCCGCCGTGACCTTTGACGGCGCGCAACCCACCCCGACAACGTGCAGCAGCACCGTCAACCGCGTCGATCGCAATAACAATACCGTCCAGGGCGACGACGCCAACCCCGGCGACTTCTTGTGCTACACCATCGTCGCCAACAACAAGGGCAACAGCGCCCTTCAGCAAGTCGTCGTGCGCGACGCGCTAAGCGGCTTTACCGACTTCCAATCGGTGAGCGCGGTGGGCACGGGCTACGCGACAAACAGCGCGGTGCTCTACTCGAGCAACTACACCTCCACCAATCCCGCGAGTGTAACTTGGCGCTCTTCGCTTTCCTCGCTCGCGGCGGGCGGAACCGTCTACGTGGCGGTGGACACGAATGGCGACAACACCATTACGGACGCCGACACGATGCCGCAAGCTGCGACGCTCACCGTGACGTTTGTCGTAAAGGTTAAGTAAGCGGCTTAGCCCACACCTACTCTCAGTCTGCTCCGGTTCACGCCGGAGCAGACCCTCACAGGAGCGCCATTTTGTACTTCACCACGAACCGAACCACGCGGGGGCCAAGGGGGCACCTTGCCACGCAGGTCTCGTTCCTGACCCTTATTTTCACTCTTATTTTATGTGTTGTCTCGTCCGCGCCCGCCGCGGGCACGCCTGCGGGCACCTCTATTACCAACCAGGCGACGGTCACGTTTGTGCGGACGGACGGCTCGAGCGAATCCGTCCCGTCCAACAGCGTCACCACGGTGGTGCAGTCGCTTTGCAGCCTCTCTATTTTACCCAACGGTAGCGCGGCCTCACCCGGTCAGCGCGCGACTGCCGCGCCGGGCGGGGCCGTCTATCTGGTTTACGGCTTGACCAACACGGGCAACGCGGCTAACACCTACGACCTCCGTATTGATGTGGAGGGCGAGAGCACGCTCGAGCCCAAGCGCACGCAATTATTTTTAGACGGTAATCGCAACGGAACCAAAGACGACGCGGACGTTGCCGTCACGCGGCTCGAGGCGCTCGCCCCAGATGAGACGGTGACGCTTTTTGCCGAAGTGGAGCCCGCGCGCGGCTCCGGTGAGATATTTATCAACCTCGTGGGCGCGTGCGCCGGTTCTGCTGGTTCTATAGAGAGCGTGGACGCCGATAACGTTGCCCAAGTCACCGTGCCGCTCACGGGTTTTTCTACGCCCGAAAAGACCTCCCAACCTCCCGCCGAAACGCCCCTTTACCCTGGTGCCGAAGTTCGCTACGAGATTTCTTTCAGGGTGGTGGGCACCGCGTTGGCGGGCGCGGTGGTGACAGACGTGCTCGATTCTGACCTCGACGCGCCCGTGTCGTATACCGACGGCAGCGTCACCGACCCCGAGACGGGGCTCCGTGCGGACGTCGCCGCAAGCTTTGAGGGCGCTACGCTGACCTGGCGCTTTGGCGCGTTGCCCGCGGGGATGACGGTGCGGCTCGAGGTCACAACCTCGGTGCGCGCGGACGCTGACGCTAACGCCATCATAGAAAACCGCGCTTGCGTGGCTGCCGACCTCCACGACGAGGCGTGCAGCACCACCTTGCGCCACACGCTGGGCTCGCCCGAGCTCTTTTTAGAAAAAACTGCCACGCCCGCGCGGGTCTCGGTCGGCGACACGCTCTCCTACAGCCTGCTCGCGCGCAACCCTTCCGCCGAGGTGCCGCTCACCAACTTAGAGCTTAGCGACAACTTGCCCGAGGGCGTGACTTACGCGGAAGGCTCGAGCCGCCTCATAGAACCCGACGGTACCGAGACGCGGCTCGAGCCCGAGCGGGAGCCCACAGGCGGGACCGAAACGCTGCGCTGGACCCTGGCCGCCTTGGAGCCTCTCGAGGAGGCGACGGTGCGCTTCGAGGTGCGCGTGGACGGGGGCGCGCTCACCAAAAACGACCTCACGAACCGCGCCGCGCTCACCGCGAACGGTCTCCGGGGGGAAACGCTGATGGAGCGCGGCGACACGGTGGTGACGCCCGTCGAGGCGGGGATTTTTAGGACTCGAGCCGTGCTCATGGGCCGCGCGTTCGTGGACGTGGACGGAAACCGCCGGTTCGACGAGGCGACGGATACGCCTGTTGAGGGTCTGAGGCTCTACCTCTCGAACGGCTTGTCCACCATTACCGACGTGAAAGGCCGCTACACCTTTCCCGACCTCGGCCCCGGCCTCACCACATTGCGCGTTGACACGACCACCGCCCCGCCCCTGCTTCTCCTGCCGACGCGCAACGAGGACAAGCCGGGCTTGTGGCGCGTGCGTCTCGCCCCCGGCCTCATCACCCAACAGGACGTGCCCTTTGCGCCGGACGAGGCGGCGGGAGTCCCCGCTCCCGATGTGTCCGCCGTGTCTGCTCCTGACGCGTCCCCCGCGGCTCCGGATGACACTGAAGCTACGTATGAGGGTGCCGTCATCCTCTCGCCCGAAGACGGTCTCGCGCTCCGCACCCGCGACGCGATTACGGTGACCGTGGACACGCCCCTCAGTGACGAGGTGACGCTCAGCGTCAACGGCGCGCCCGTCGCCGCCGACACGCTCGGCACGCGCCGCTACGACGAGGGCCGCGGGCGTCAGACTTTTTCTTTCGTCGGCGTCAGACTCGCGGCGGGGCCTAACGAGGTGGTGCTCGAGAGCCGCGCTCCCACAGGCGAGCTTTTAGAAGACGAGGTGACCGTCTTTTTGGCAGGGTCGCCCGCAGAGACCGTCATCACCCCCGTGGGCGACCTCGTCGCCGACGCCGCGACGCCCCTTTTGTTTGACGTGGAAGTGACTGACGCGTGGGGCAAAGCGCCGATGGACGGCTTTGTAACGCTCGAGTTCGCGGGCGCGCTCCCCGCCATTATGGACGCCGACCCGCAGGCGGTGGGCTATCAGCTCCGCTACACGGACGGCGTGGGGCGCTTGGCGCTCCTTTCTCCCCCCGTCCCCGGCGACCTGAGCATCACCGCCGTGCTGGGCCGCGAGCCGCTTGTGACGCGTTTTGTGATAGGCAGCGGCCTGCGCCCGTGGATCGCGAGCGGCTCGGGTAGCGCTGGGCTGACCCTCACGCCGGGCGAAGGCGCGCATTTCGGTTTGCAAACGAGCTTTTTTGTGCGCGGCACCGTGTTTGACGACTACTTATTGACAGTCGCAGCAGATAGTACGGTGGACAGCACCGTGGGCGGCGAGCGGGGTCAGTTAGGCTTAGTCGGCAATCCCTATGAACGTTTCCCCATTACCGGCTCGAGCGGCCCCCTCACCTCGGACGCAACGAGCCGGGACGGGCTCTTTTTGAGGCTCGAGCGCGACTTGTCTTACCTCCAGTACGGCGACTTTGTCACCGTGCTGGACGGCGCATTCTTAGACCTCGCGCGCCCTTACACGGGTCTGAGCGGCGCTTACGTCGCGGGCGGCCTCACCGCGCGCGGTTACCTGGCCTATGAAAATCTCGCTAACTTCGTGGAGCTTATCCTTCCTTCGGACGGGACCTCTTTGTACCGGCTGCCGCGCGCGCCCGTTGAGCCGGGCTCGCTCACCGTGCGCGTGGTCAAGCGCGACCCCTTTGACAACAGCGTACTAGACGAGACGGAAGCGGGTGTTGATGATGCTCTTTTGGGTTACTTGACGCCGCTCATCGACTACACCTTGGATGAGGTGACGGGCGTGCTGCAACTCGCGCGGCCTCTGCCGCTTGCAGACCTTAACGGCTATCCCTACGTGCTGGTGCTGAGTTACCGCGTACTGGACGAGGCCGGAGCGCCCAGGGCGCTTCAGTTCGGCGTGGGCGTGGCGTATGACTTGGGCGGCGTGGTGGTGCGCGTGGGCGCGTACGAGGAGGGCCGCGCGGGCGCTTCTCCTGTGCGGGTGGCGAGCGCCGGGGTGGTCGCGGGCACCGACACCCTGCGCGGCGACGCCGAGGTGGCGTACGGACGCAAAGGCAGTGAGGGCGGCGTGGGCGCGAGCGCCGGGGTTCGTTTTGAACGCGGTCCCGTCGCCGCCGAGGGCCGCTACCGCTACCAGGGCGAGGGCTACCGCTCGGCAACCGTCCAGACCGAGACCGACGGGGAGCGCGCGGCGGGACACTTCCTCCAGGCCGACGTGGCCTTTGCGGTTTCGCCCGAGGTCGCGGTGGCGCTGAGCGGCGCTTTTGGGCGCGGGAGCGCCGGACTGAGCTATAACGGCACGCTCTACGGCGCGTATAGCGGGCGCGGCGCGCTCTTCTTGGGCGGCGCGCGCTTAGGCGAGAAACCCAGCGTGGGCTTTGGTTTAGGCGTCCAAAATGGGACGCTGCAACTCGTCGGCTCGCTGGGCCTGCGCGACCTAGCGGGTCTGGCGGGCACCGAAGTCGCCATTACGCACCGTCAAGGGCTCGCGGGCGACGCCTCTTCGACGGACTTTAGCGTGGCCTACCAGATAAGCGGCAGCCTCGCCTTGCGCCTCACCGACCGCTTAGTGTGGGGCGAGGGCAACGCGCTCTTTCTGGGTTTAGAGTCCGGGTTTGAGACAAACGATCTCTTGAGCGCGGTTTGCCAGATCGGCGTGTGCAGGCGTCCCGACCCAACGACGGACTTGGGCACCACCACCGTGACCGCCCAGTACGAGCTCGCCGGGGGCGTGTCGGGCGAGGCGGGTCGCGTCCGGGTGGGGGTCAGCAGCCTCTATCCGGTCAACGACCGGCTGAGCATAGAAGGGTCCATCGACCAGACGCTCGAGTTCGGCGGAGACGAAAACGGGGGCGGCGAGGACACCACCGTGCTTTCGCTCGGCGCGACGTACAACGAACGCGACTACAACGCGGACGCCCGTTACGAGCTCCGTTTTGGCGAGGGCGTTAAACATGTGCTAACAAGCAGCGCGGTGTTCGCGCTCAACGAAGACCTGTTTGGCAGTATGACACTAGACTATCTCTCAGAAAGCAGGGGTGAGGGTGCCGACCAAGGCTTCCGGTTAGGCTTGGCCGCGGCTTACCGCGGCGAGAACTTGAGCATCCTTGCCAACCACACGGGCGCGTTCGGCTCACTCGCCCCCGAGGGAGTCGCCAGCTTAGAGGGTGACTCCCGCCTCACCGTGCCCGTGGGCGACGCGTGGGCGCTCCAGGGAGGCTACCTCTACCGCTACAAGGGCGGCTTTAGCCAGATGTTTATCCTCGGCGCGAGCGCCTACCCCTGGCGCGGCGGCGGGGTGAGCGGCTTTGGTCACCTCTATCACGACGTAACGGCGGGCGACGTGGGGCTGGGCGCGACCCTGGAGGTGTCCCAAAAGCTCGGCTGCGGCCTCTACGGCGTCGGCGGGTACACCGCGGGCGAGGGTTTAGCCGCGCCCACGGCGGCCCTGAGCGCCAAACCCGGTTTCTCGTTACGTCTGGACTTTGCTTTTGACGAGGAGTGGAGTTGCGGCGGCGGTTCGATTGGCGACCGCGTCTTTTTGGATAGTAACGCTGACGGGGTGCAGGGCGAGAGTGAGGCGGGTGTGGGTGACGTCACCGTCACGCTTTACATGGTTCCTCACGGCAAAAGCGTGAACGGCCAAGACCTTGACAGCAACGCGCAACGCGTCGCCACAACCCGAACCGACGCGCGCGGGCGCTATCAGTTCCGGCGTTTGGAGCCGGGTGCGTACTTCCTCGAGTTCAACCCACCCGCGGGTTACCGCTTTTCCCCCTACGGGCGCGGCGACGACGCGGCTCGAGACGCCGATGTAGACCCGCACACGGCCCGGACAGGTTTGTACCGCTTAGAGGCCGGGGCGGCAACCGAGGCGGTGGACGCGGGGCTCGTCCGGGAGGGGGCGGAGTGAAGGCTTTAAGTCCCTCTAAACACCTCGCAGCCTGTGTTCCGCCTTTTGGTCACCTTTTGGCGTGGCTCATGCTGGCGCTGTGTCTAGGGACTGCCGCCCACGCGCAGACCGTCCCCTCAACGCCCAACCTCTACTTTCAGACGAGCGGGCGCGAACGTCCGGCGACCATTGGCGACTGGTACACAACCAAAGACAGCAGCAGCACGGACCGGGTTCACCGCTTCGTTATTGAGGTGACCCAGGAGCAATTGACCGACGCGGGCGGCGCGGTCACGCTGACGGTCAACGACCCGAAGAGCCGCACCGGAGGCGCTGACGAAGTGGGCGGCGGCGCGAGCGACCCCACGCGGTTTGCTCTATGCAGCGCGCGCTGTAATCCCGGCAGCGCGTCCGACCCCGCCCTTCTCAAAAGGCAGACGTTCGACTCGAGCTCGCCCGACACCGCGACTTTCACCTACACCTTCACCGCGGCGGGCACCTATCAGCTCACGAGCGAAACGGGCGCGTTTCCGATTAGCGGTGTGACCACAGCAAACCTCAACGACGACGACAATTCTTTTACCTTTACGATGTCCTCGGGCTCTTTCCCGCTGGTTGTCGGGCAGTACCAAAGCTCCATCCAGCAGTCGGTTCAGCAGACCATCAACCTTTATTTTCTTGTTCCCGTGGGCGCTGCAAGTCCCCTTCAGCTCAGAAACTTTGATGTTGACGGTAACGCCTCTGTCATGTACATCCGCCCCGACGGCACCGCTGTGAACGGCGCGGCGTCAGGTAACGGAACCTGGAACGGCGGAGGCACCGTCAACAGTGGCGCGGACAGTGTAGCGATCAATAACTCGTACGGCTGGTGGACGATGCGCCTAACGAACCTCACCGCGGGCAATCAGCTCGTTGTCGAGGCCAATGACGGCGCGGGCAACCGATTGCCGCTCGTGTTTATGGACGTGGCCGACGTGTCGCTCGCCAAATCGGTCGACAAGGCGACGCCGGTGGAGGGTTCCGAAGTTCTTTACACGATGACCGTGACCAACACAGGCCCCGGCACCGCACCGAGCGTCACCGTCAAAGACGCGTTTCCCGCGGGGCTTACCGTTCTTAGTACGAGCGGTTGCGAGGGGACAACGGGCGTGCCGAGTTGCTTTTTGGGCACCCTCGCGCCGGGGGGTTCGAAGAGCTTTACGGTTCGCGCGCGCGTTAATGGCGGAACCGCCGGGTCAACCATCACCAACAGCGCGCTCGTCACTTTTAACGGTAACGACAGAAACACCGCCAACAACCGCGCTTTGGCGAGCGTAAGGCCCGTCGCCCCGCCCAACCCGTCGCTCTCGGTTTCTAAAACCGCCGACAAGAGCGGCGCGGTCGCGCCCGGTGACACGCTTACCTACACCGTCAACGTGAGCAACACGGGCAACGTGCCGCTCTCAAACGTGAACGTCAAAGACGCGCTTCCGGCAGGCACCACCTACGTCGCCAACAGCGCCCAGGTGAGCGCGCCGCCCGTTCAGTCGGGCACCGTGCGCGACGAATTTACCACGGCGAGTTACGGCGGCAACAACGGCACCGCGAACTGGAGCGGCGCGTGGACCGAGCTGGGCGAATCCGACGGGGTGAGTGCGGGCGTGGTGCGGGTGGGCTCGAGCGCGCTTTGCGCGGCGGGCACCTGCTTAACCTTTGACGCGCAAAACGTGCCTTTGGGTAACAAAGGCCTGCGGCGCGGCGTGGACCTTAGCGGGGCGTCATCGGCAACCCTGAGTTTTACCTACCGCCGCCGCGCGACGGGCGCGACGGGCCTCGTTTACTTAGAGGTCTCTTCAAACGGCGGCTCGAGCTGGCAGCGCCTGGCCGCCTATCCGCTCAACGCCGACGACGGCGCGCAAATAACGCAGAGTTTTGACCTTGGGGCGTACGCCTCGAGCGCCACCCAAATCCGTTTTATCGGCCAGGGCTCCTCGAGCGGCGTGCCGAGCAGCGTGACCAGGCAAATGTTTATCGACGACATTCAGGTCTCGTTCAAAAAACCCCAAACGCCTGCCGCCACCGCGGGGGGTGCGCCCCCCGCGGTGGCGAGCGGCCTCTACCTGGCCGTGGGCGCGTCGGCCAAGGTGACTTTTCAGGCAAAAGTGAACCCGTCCCCGACGGTCACGCAGATAGAGAACGTCGCCTCCGCTGCGAGCGACCAAACCGCCTCCAAGAGCAGCAACGCCGCCGTTAATCCCGTGGCGGTAAACGCCGACCTCTCACTCACCAAAACGGTGGATAAGCCCTATCCTGTCCCCAAAGTAGGAGCCACAACAAGGGTCGTTTATGGCGTCACGGTCACCAACGCGGGACCCCTCGGGGCGACGGGCGTGAAAGTGGGAGACGTGTTCTCGAGCCTCCCCGCGGGCGTGACGGTAGACGCGGCCAACGTAAGCGTCTCGGGCGGCGACGGCAGCGAAGCGTGTGCGGTGAGTGGCGTGAACGTGACCTGCACCCTGGGCGCGGTGGCCGTGGGCGCACCCGAAACGCTCAAAGTCCCTCTCGACATCACGTACAACCGCGACTTGTTCGGCGTGACCGTTAGCAATACCGCGCAAGTGACCGCCGCCGACCAGCCCGACCCGAACTCAACGCCCAACAACAACGTGGCGACCGAGGACGACCAGAAGTCTCTGGGCGTCACCATCAGCGGCCTCAAGCTGTCCAAGTCGGTTTGCAGACTCACCAGCGAGGGCGCTTGCGACGCCGCCGCGGCCTTTAGCGACACCGCCAGCCAAGCCTTGAGCGTCTCGCCCGGCGAGGTGCTCGTTTACCGCGTGGCCTATAAGCTCTTCGGCCCCTCCATTTCCGACGCGGTGCTGTCTGACACCGTGCCCTCTTATACCGCTCTGGTGCGAGACGTGTACCCGAACGCCAGCGAGGTGCGCCTGGTATGTCCGAACGGAACGCTCGTGTATTTGGAGGCGGGCGCGGGCGAGGTCAGGGTGGACTTTAAGAACGCAGCCGTCGCCTCTCCGTGCAGCCTGGCTAGTCCCGGTGTGCTGGCCCCGAACGCCGCGGGCGAGGCCAGGTTTCAGGTGAGGGTGCAGTAGAGGCGGCGATGTGAAGGTGGTGTTGCTTGCGCCTACCGAAGAGGATGGCTGCGCAGCCATCCCCCATAGGAGTGAGGGTCTACAAAAGTACATAAGAACGAGCTCTTTATCCGAACCGATACGGTTGTGGCTTGAGAAGCGCCTCGAGCCTATGCGTCAAAGATAGGTTTTAATATGCCTTGAAAACATATTTGGACGCTGACGGTCAGACGAGGTCGGACTAAAAGGCCAATACGCCGCGCTCGTAAAGGCTCAAAAAAGCCTCGACCACCCCCGGGTCGAACGCCTTGCCGCTTTGTAAACTAATTTCGGTCACGGCCTCTTGAACCGACCAGGCGCGGCGGTGGGTGCGGTCGTGGGTCAAGGCGTCGTAGGCGTCCGCCACCGCCATGATGCGGCCTTCGGTGGGGATGGCCGTACCCTCAAGGCCCTGCGGATAACCGGAGCCGTCCCAGCGTTCGTGGTGCGTGAGCGCGATCGTTTCCGCCATTTTGAGAATGGCGGACTGACCGCCCGAGAGGAGTTGCGCGCCCACCGTGGTGTGCGCCTTGACCACTTCGAACTCGGCGGCGCTAAGCTTGCCGGGTTTATACAAAATGCCCTCGGGTACGCCTATTTTGCCCACGTCGTGAAGCCGCGCCGCGCGCAGGAGCACCTCGGCCTGTTCATCAGGCAGCCCGAGTTCGCGCGCGATAAGTTCGGCGGTGCGGGCCACGCGCCAAATGTGTTCTTTAGACTCTTCATCGCGGTATTCGGCGGCGCGCGCTAAGCGCGTGAGCATTTCCATGTGGCTCGTCTCGAGCAGCTTAGTCCTCTCTTCAATCTTGGCTTCTAGCGTGCGGTTTTGCTCCTGAAGTTGCGCGTAAAGCCCGCGCGTCTTGAGAAGGTTTGCCACGCGCAAGCTCACCTCGGCGGCGTCGAAGGGTTTGGGCAAAAAGTCGGTCGCGCCGAGCTCGAGCGCCTTTTGCCGAACCTCCCTGCGGTCGTCGGATGTGAGCATCAAAATAGGCAAATACCCGTCCGGAAAAAGCTCCTGAAGCACCGCCATCACCTGAAACCCGCTCATGTGGGGCATCACCAAATCCAACAGCACCAGGTCGGGCGGGTTTTGCTGCGCGTAGGCCGCCACCTCCAAGGGCTCGCGGAGGTAATGAACGTGGCGGTAGCCCGCGCGCTGGAGTATGCCCTTGAGGAGCACGCCTTGCGCCTCGACGTCGTCAATAATGAGGAGCGACATGGCGCGCGGGTCGGTATTCGCCTCCGGCTCGAGCGCGCGGTGGGGGGCGGAATCCCCCGCGTCCGGCTCCACAGGGTGCGGCTCCTGAAATTCGTGAAACATGCTGCCTCCTAGGGTAGGGGTCGAAGTGCGGCTATCCTCTTCTCACTCTCATTATGACGCGAGGCTCTTACAAAAATCTCACTAATTTCAGAAAGCTTCAGTAGGTTTACAGGTGTGTGATATGTGGGAGTCAGGAGGCGCTTTCCGCGCTTCCGCAGGCCGGGCAGAGGCCGTAGAGCGTCAACTCGTGGTCTTTGACCAAAAAGCCGCCGGGCAGCGTGACGCCCTCGAGCCCCGCCACGGGGCAGGTGGCAGCGAGTTCAAACACGCCCTCGCAGCGTGAACAGCAAAAATGGTGATGATGACCGCGCCCCGCGGGCTCAAAGCGCGTGCTGTCGTCAGGCAGATGCACCGCCACCACCTCGCCGCGCGCCTGGAGCGCGTTTAGGTTGCGGTAAACGGTCGCCAATCCCAACGGGTGCCCCGCGTGCTCGAGCACTTCCTGCGGCGTGAGCGGTCCGGGCGCCTCTTCCAAAGCCTGCAAGATAGCCCGCCGCTGTGAGGTTCGGCGCTTCATAAGGGAATTATAGCAAACGCGCTTCTAAAAAAGTTCGAGGTCACGCCAAAAAAGAATTGACGGGTGTAGAAAAAGGGTCAGAGAAGCATCTAACCAACCGCCTTAAAAGTGCTCGAGAAAGGTTTAAAAAAGGGGACACGAACTGTTACACCACATTTGACGTTTTACACCATACCTGTCATGATTCATTTATGGCTCTCAACATTAAAAACCCAGAAGTCGAAAAGTTGGCCGCTGAGCTTAGCAAGATGACCGGAGAAAATAAGACGCAAGCCATCCGTAAGGCGTTGGAGGAACGCAAGGAGCGGCTCAAGTTGCAAGAGGGTGATGAACGGAGCTTTGAAGCGTTGATGGCGCTTATGGAAGAGAGGATATGGTCCAAAATTCCCGACTCAGTGCGTGGTAAGGGCATATCCCAGGAGGAGCAGGACGAAATATTAGGTTACGGCCCCGAGGGTTTTTGAATGATTCTCGATACCTCCGCTATCGTTGCCGTGCTTCTCGGGGAGGATGACGCTGACGTTTTGCTTCGCAAGCTTTACAAAGCAGATGTCAAGGGTGTGGGCGCGCCGACGTTGACGGAAGCGGGACTCGTTTTGACTTCGCGGTTAAAGACAAATGCAGAAACTATCCTAGCGGACTTTCTGAACATCCACACAGTGAGCGTCGTGGCGTTTTCCGATGCTCACTGGCGGGAAGCGGTTCGCGCCTTTGTCCGTTTTGGCAAGGGCAGACATCCCGCCAAACTCAACTTCGGTGACTGCCTGAGTTATGCTGCCGCTAAGGTAGCCCGAAAGCCGCTCCTCTATATCGGCGACGACTTTACGCGCACAGACCTCGAGCGCGCATGAAAGACCGACTTGAGCTTTTCGACGCCTGGGCCGCGGACTATAACGCGGGCGTCACGTCTGAAGAGGGGTTTCCGTTCGCGGGGTATGAAGCGGTGCTCAGGCGGGTCGTGCAGCGCGCTTCACCTCAGTCCGCCCTGTCCGAACCTCCTATGCACGTGCTCGATTTGGGTACGGGAACGGGCAATTTAGCAGCCCACTTTGCCGCGCTAGGGGCGGAGGTCTGGGGCCTCGACTTCTCCTTGCAGATGCTCGCCAAGGCCAGAGAAAATGTCCCCAATGCGACCTTTCTTCAGGCCGACCTGCTAGGCGACTGGCCCACGCTTCCTCAATTTGACCGTATTGTTTCGTCTTATGTGCTGCACGAGTTTGACATAGACGCGAAGCTGTCCATCCTGACCCGCTGCGCCCAACATCTCAAACGTGATGGAAGGGTAGTGGTTGCCGATATCGCTTTCCCGGATGAAGAGATTTTCAAGGCGGCGCACGCACGGTGGCGTGACGTTTGGGACGACGCGGAATACTACTGGGTAGCGGACGAGGCCTTAGCAGCGTGCGAGGCGGGCTTTTTGGGACGTTTCGAACAGGTCTCGAGCTGCGGCGGCGTGTTCACCTTCCAGCCGAAGGGGTGAGTGTGCTCGAGGGTCCAACATAAACGAACAATGCGAACGAATCTCATACTATAATCTTTGCATGGCGTATCACTTGGTTGAAGAACGCAGCATCGGCACCGGCACCGTCGGACCCATCGAACGCATCTACCGCTGCGACAACGGCTACGGCGCGGTTATCTACCAGCAGCCGCCGGGCGCGGAGACCGGGGAAGGCTTGCTGCTCGAGCCCGTCTTATTTTTTGGCGACAGCCCCGAAGATTACGAGATTTGCTCGAACGAAAAAGCCACCAAGGGCGTGGACTCGGGCGCGCTGCTAAGGCCGCGAATTTTGGAGACGTTCGAGGAGGTCGAGCAGGTGTTGGACCAAATTGACGGGTTGCCCGTGGCGGAAGAGGAATAGCTTAGCTCGAGCCCACCACCTCCCGCTCTATCTTGGGCATCAGCGCGTCCACCTTGCGCTTGACGGGGTCCGTCATGGTGATTTTCTCGGGCCAGTCGCGCGTAAAACCTTCCTCACGCAGCTTGGGCGTGCCGTCCATCAGAAATACAGGACCGCTCGGGCCGTCTTGAATCCTCACGTCGCGCTCGGGGTCGATGTTGTTAAGAAGCGTCCAGATGCAGTCCTCGAAATCCGCGGGGTCGGTCTCATGGTCCAGCGCGGCGATGAGGCGCACGCCCTCGGCCTGGGGTTGGGTGAGCGCCCATTCACAAAGCTCGAGCCCCTGCCCTGCCCGCGTTTTTTCGGTGGTCAAAAACCAAAACCCGCCCGCGATTTGGTGTTGCTTGACAACCTCCGGGTGCTGGGGCAGCTCGGCTTGCGTCCGCTCCGGGTTGGGCTGCCACGGCTCTTGAACGCCCTCCTCCTCGTGCTTGACGGTGCCGTCGATGATGAGTTTTGAGCCGTAGCTCCAGGCGCGGCTCGAGTGATCGAGCACGTCGGTAGGTCCCTTGGCAAACTGCGAGTCGCGGCCCGGCAGCGCGTTTTTTAAGACCGTGCGCCAGAAGGGGAGATGGTCTTGCGGCTTTACCCTTTCGTCGGTCACGAGCAAAACCTTGGCGAACATCATTTGGCCCAAACCCAAAAGCCCGTTGGCGACTTTGTAAGCCTGTCCCGGATACTCTTTTTTGATGACGATGTTGACGAGGTTGTGCGCGATGCCCGCGGGCGGCAGGTGGTAGTCCACGAGCTCGGGCAGGATGAGTTGAGCGGGGATGAGGAAAATGCGTTCAGAAGCTTCGATGAGGTAAGCGTCTTCCATCGGCGGGCGGCCCACGATGGTCGCGGGGTAGACGGGGTCGCGCCGCATGGTGATGGCGGTCACGTGAAACACGGGGTAGAGGTCTTGAAGTGTGTAAAAGCCGGTGTGGTCGCCAAAGGGTCCCTCGGTGCGCCAGGGCTCTTCGGGGTCGATGTAGCCCTCCAAAACAAACTCCGCCTGCGCGGGCACCTCTAAATCCACCGTGACGCCTTTGCAGAGTTCCAAAGATTTGCCCCGTAAAAAACCTGTGAGCGAAAACTCGTTGATGCCGGGCACGGGCGGCAAGGGCGCGGTCGCGGCGTAGGTGAGGGCGGGGTCGCCGCCTAAAGCGACGGCCACCTCGAGCCTTCGGCCCAACCTTTTCGCCGCTTCCAAATGTCGCGCCCCCGTCTTGTGCCGCTGCCAGTGCATCCCGGTGGTGTTGCGGTCATAGACCTGCATCCGGTACATGCCGATATTGACCTCACCTGTTTCGGGATGTTTCGAGATGACCAGCGGCAGCGTGACAAAGGGACCGCCGTCGCCAGGCCAGCACGTTAGGACGGGCAAGCGGCCCAAATCCACTTCGTCGCCGCGCCAGACAACTTCCTGGACGGGGCCGCCGCGGACGCGTTTGGGGGGCAGCGCCGCGAGTTCCTTGAGTTTGGGCAGGTTTGAGGCCAATCCCAAGAGCCCGCCGCCGAGTTTGACGTCTAAAAGGTCGCGGATGCGGTCGCCAGTATCGTCCAAATCCTCGACGCCGAGCGCCAGCGCCATCCGCTTGCGGGTGCCGTAAAGCCCGATGACGAGCGGAAAGTCTTTACTAGGGACGTTCTCAAATAGGAGCGCCGGGCCGCCCCTTTTAACCATGCGGTCGGCGATTTCGGTGATTTCCAGCGCGTGCGAGACGGGTTCCCTTACGCGCAAGAGTTCGCCGCGACGCTCTAACTGGGTAATAAAAGACTGCAAATCGGAATAAGCCATGCTCTACGATAGGCTCCACGCGCGTTTATCACATGACGCCCCAGCACATTGGGCCGTCAAGAGGTACTGTGGGGGATGCAGAGGCGCACGTTGGGCTCAACCAACCTTCCCGTATCCCCCATCGGTTTGGGCCTCGCCGCGCTCGGGCGGCCCGGTTACATCAACTTAGGGCACGACGAGGATTTGGCGCAGTACGACGTTGAGGCGATGGAGAGGCAGACGCACCGCATTCTGGACGCCGCCTGGGCGGCGGGCGTGCGCTACTTCGACGCGGCGCGCTCGTACGGTCTGGCGGAAGCATTTCTGGGAAGCTGGTTGCGCGGGCGTGAGTTGACAGAACCTTTTACCGTCGGCTCGAAGTGGGGCTACACCTACACCGCCGACTGGCAAGTCGAGGCCGACACGCACGAGGTCAAGGAGCACTCGCTCGAGGTCCTCACGCGGCAGTGGGCACAGAGTCGGGAACAGTTGGGCGCGCACCTCAAGCTTTACCAAATCCACTCAGCCACCCTCGAGACAGGCGTGCTTGAAAATACAAACGTTCTCAACGAACTCGAGCGCCTCAAAACCGAGGGCGTCCGCATCGGCTTGTCCCTGAGCGGCCCCCGGCAGGCGGAGACTTTGTACAAGGCGCTTACTGTCACAAAGAACGGAGTACGGCTTTTTGACGCGGTCCAGGCAACCTTTAATCTGCTCGAGCGTTCCGCAGGCGACGCGTTAGCTGAAGCGCATGGCGCTGGCTTAGGCGTCATTATTAAAGAAGCCCTCGCCAACGGACGGTTGACCACACGTAACGACGCGCCTGAATTTGCAGACGGGCTCGAGCGCCTCAAGGCGCAAGCCAAACGGCTCAACACCACCGTGGACGCCCTCGCGCTCGCTTTTGTGCTCGCCCAACCCTGGGCCGACGTGGTGCTGAGCGGCGCGGCGACCGAGGCGCACGTACGCTCGAATGTTACAGCGGCGGAGGTTGTGTGGGACGAGGAGGCGGAGAGGAGTCTCGAGCCTCTGCGGGAAACAGCAGAGGTTTATTGGGAGACGCGTAGCCGTCTGCCTTGGCGGTAAAGCTCTGGGCGGCCTTGTGAACACCATGCCTCTTTCATTCCGAAGTAACCGACGCCATAGGTTCATCCTCGCCGCCGTGATACATTTGAAATGCGGAATACTTTTGGGCTCGAGCCTCCTAAAAACGTGCAGGTACCCAACCCGATGCAGCGCTTTCCTTACCTCACCGACTACGTTAACGACGTCTTTATAGACGAAAAGACGCGTCTGGACTATATCTTTCTGCGGCCCGTTCTCACCTTCTTGTACTTCTTTCTTCGTCTCGCCGTGGTGCCCTTCAAGTTCGTGTTTCACCGCCGGGCGTGGGGGTTTGAAAAAGGGCTCATCGACCGGGTCATCGCGTTTGGCATCAAGCATTTCGCGGCGCATGACGCGCTCGCGCTGCTTATCCGCCACGTACAGATCGAGCCGCTGCTCTACCGCTACATCTTGTCGGGGACCCCGGAGCGGCAGGGCGGCGGGAGCGAAAAGCTTAAAGGTATCGACGGGGACTTTAGCGTCAACTCGGTTCAGGACGTGGTCGCGCACGGCCTCACTCTCTGCCATGACGACCTCTCCTACGAGGTGATGGAGCGTTTTGACAAGGCGGCTTTTTTGGAGCGGCTCGAGTTCTACCGCAAGGGCCGACCCGAGGACATCGAGCAGTTTGGCAATAGGGTACTCGAGCAAAACCGCAAGCACTCCCTACAAATCTTTGGCCCCACCAACGTCGTCATCTTTATCGTCTTCACCATCACGCTGTTCGGCGACCTTCGCACGATGGTGCGCGCGCTCAATTCCTTTGATTCCGATTCCTTGCTGCTCTGGTGCCTAAAAAACATCTGCGCCGAGGACCCGCAGGCGATGATCGACCTCGACTTTTACTTACAATCAAGCTCCAACCGCAGCCACTACAACAACAGCCCCTTTTTATCCGACCCCAACGGCTACTTGTATCACCATATCGCCTTTGACGAGTTTGCCTACGAACTCTTGCGAAAGAACTCAGAAGCGTAGGCTGAGGGTGAGCGACTGTTACATCACGCGCACAGGCGCATATTTACCCGGTGAGCCTGTTGACAACGAGAACATCGCCAAGTATCTGGGCAAGACCCTTGGCGAAGCGCGGGTCAAGCAGAAAATCCTCGCGGTTAACGGCATCCATACGAGGCACTACGCCCTCGATACAAACCAACAGGCGACGCATTCCGTTTACGAACTCGCGGCTGAGGCGGTTCAAGCCTGTTTACCTCACACGCTAGACACGTCTGCTATAGATTATCTGTCGGCTGGGTCTACCCACGCGCCGCTTTTAGCGCCGGGACTCACGTCGCTCTTGCACGACGAACTGAGCCAACGGGATTTGGTGACGCATCCCTTGGAAATTACCTCCCAGTCGGGCATCTGCTCTTCGGGCGCGCAGGCCCTGGTGAACGCCAGCCGCGCTGTCAAATCGGGAGACGCCAGGGCGGCCCTGTGCGTGGGGGTGGAGCAGCCTTCGCTGGGGCTGAGGTCAAAAGCGTTCCGGCCCACCTACGACCTTCCCGCCATCTTTAAGAACGTGCGAACGTCCAAGTGGTTTATGTCAACGTTCTTGCGTTTCATGCTCTCGGACGGCGCGGGCGCGTTTCTGCTCGAGCCGCAACCAAACCCGCAGGGGCTTTCGCTAAGGGTCGACTGGACCTATTCGCGTTCGTTCGCCAACGAAGCGCCCCTCTGTATGTCCCTGCCAAGCGCGTCGCCGCTCGTGTTGTGCCAGGACGTCACCATTTTGTCAAAGTACATGGCCCCGCTGTCGGAGCGGGCGCTTAGCGGTGCGCTTGACGCCCACGGGGAGAGGCTTGACAGCTACGCGGTGGTTTTGCCTCACATGTCGTCTTACTATTTTGAATCTTCGGTTAAAGAAATTATTGCCAAGCTTTTGCCCCAACGAAACGTGCCCTACTGGACCAACCTCCGCACGGCGGGCAATACGGGCGCGGCGAGCGTCTACATCATGCTCGACGAGTACCTAAAAACCCAGCCCGTGGCGGCGGGTGAACGTCTCTTGCTCTTCGTGCCCGAGTCGGGTCAATTCAACTACGTGCTTGTGAGCCTTACGGTGGTCGCGTGAAGGGCTCCACGTGATCGCCGTCGTCGGCGCGGGTAGCAGCGGGCTGGTCACGCTAAAATATTTGCTCGACATTTATCCAGCCTCGGAGGTTGTCTGCTTCGAAAAAAGCCACACCGTTCGGGGCTGTTGGGGTGACCAGCGCGCGGACTTCGTCTCAACCTCGACCAAATACACCACCCAGTTTTCCTGCTTTCGCCTCTGGCAGCCGGAGGTCACGCGCGAAAGAAACTTTGAGGAGTTCTTTCGCGGCGCTCAGTTTGGCGATTATTTAGACGCCTTTGCGGAACGCTTTCATTTGAGGGCGCGCGTCCGCTTCGGCGTCGAATTGACAAGGCTCGAGCGCGCTCAAAACGGCTGGACGCTCCACCTTTTAGAGAATGGGGAGGAAACGAGCGAGACCTTTGACGCCGTGTTTTTGTGTACCGGCCTCGTCAACCAAAAAATCCCGCTCGAGTCCCCCCACGTTCCCGTTGCCGAGCGACCTGAGGAGGTCCGCAACGCGACGGTCGTGG
The DNA here is from genome assembly GCA_965214405.1 of Trueperaceae bacterium. Lineage (GTDB taxonomy): Bacteria > Deinococcota > Deinococci > Deinococcales > Trueperaceae > CBDCCT01. The sequence goes on along the minus strand of OZ243956.1, from coordinate 1,469,357 downwards.
TGGTCGGCGGGGGCGAGTCGGCCACCGACATCGCTAACCACCTCGCTAAACCGGCGCACAACAACACCGTTCTTCTCTCCCTGCGTTCCGGCGTCCGGGTCAGCCCGCGCTATCATCCGATACGCGGGGTGCCCTCGGACTTTTTGCGTAACCGGCTCCTGCTCTCTTTTGGCAAACGAACGCGCAACCGGGTGGGCGAGCGTTTTGTAACCTTTCGCATCCGCTTTGACAAACTCTTAGCCAGGTTATTTCCACATCAGCGCGCCAATCACGACGCTGGCGCTCGGGCGCAGGCCTTGAGGAGAACCTGGGACCTTAAGCTCAAGGCTCGAGCCAAGGGCGAACTTTTCAACGTGTTTCACAACAAAAGTGACGACTTTTTAGACGCCGTGGCCGAGGGACGTCTGACCATCATCGGCCCGCCGACGAACGAAGCGTGGAACGAGTATGCCGACTTTGACGGAACGACGACGCGCCGCCTTGCGCCCGACGTTTTGGTGCCGTCTACCGGCTACCACTCGAGGCTGCCTACGTTGTCCCTTGGCGCGCTTCACCTAAAAGATTTCTACCACGGCTGTATTTATGCCCCCATAAACACGCTGTTTCTCATAGGTTTCGCCAGGCCCATCATCGGCAACATCCCGTCCATTAGCGAGATACAGGCGCGCTACGCCGTGGGCGTGCTCTCTGGCAAGTACCGCCTTCCGGTGGACGTGCAAGCAAGACAACAGGAAGCGTGGCGTTCGCTGTGTGAGGAGTACAGCGCGCTCGACACCAGTAACGTCTATCCCGTAGAGCAGTTCCCCTACTGCGACGTTCTGGCAAGAGAGATGGGCGTCATGCCATCAGGGGCGAACCTCCGCCTCCGCACCTGGTTGAAGACGATGCTCGTCCCGGCCAGCACCACGCACTATCTGGATGAACTCTTTGACGAGGCGGGGCTCGAGCGGCAAAAGGTCTACACCCCGTCCGTTTTGGTCGCGCTCATGGTCTTTGCTCGTTTGCTGACCTTTTGGCGTCGGACTTGAGGGGTTCATCCTCCCGGCGGCGGACGCGTCAACGGTCACGGTGCTGGTGGGCGGGCGCACCGGTTGACGCTGGCAGTCCCCCGACGAAAGGCGCTCCTTACGGGTTAATTAAGGTTCCCCTAGAACCCGGTAGTGAGCGTTTGTTCAGTTCTTGCAACCAGGCGTCCGCGTAAGATAACGGCTTTTTTGACCTCTTGAAACTGAAGCGCCTGGTGCCAGCTCGAGGCGTCAAGCACGACTAAGTTCGCCGCGTCACCCACGCTCAGCCCGTAGCGCCGAAGCCCCAGGGCTCGAGCCGGAACCTCGGTCACCATCGGCAAGACTTTCTCAGGTTCCCAGGCGAAGCCGCCGACGTGCGCCATATAGTGCGCGACCTCGAGCATGTCGTTACGCCCGAACGGGTAGTACCAGTTGTCGATGTCGTCTTGCGCGCAGGCGACCGGGACGCCCGCGGCCAAGAGTTCGCGCACGCGGGTGAGCCCGCGCGGATAAGGTTCACGCCCTGGCTCGGTCGTCACCAAGGATACATGGGCGTTGCTGAAAACGGTGATGCCCGCTTGTTTGACGAGGCGAACGACCTCAGCGGCGTAGGCGTCGTCGTAAAAGGCCAGCGCGGTACATTGGGTCGCGGCGACGCGGTTTTCGTAGTTCTCTTGGATGGTTTTACGCGCGAGGTAGTCAAGCGTTCTCGAGGCCGGGTCGGTCGTGTCATCGCAGACAAAATGCAGGTCTTTGTCAAAAGTCTTTGCCAGAGAAAAGCACAGGTCGATGTGCGCCCGCCGCGCCGCCTCGTCCCGCTCAATCCAGGGGATGCCGCCGACGATGTCGGCTCCCAACAGAAGCGCCTCTCGCATCAGTCTTTCAGTCGCGCCGTTCAGCACGCCGTCTTGCGGGAAAGCGGCGACTTGCACGTTCATAAGGGGGCTAAAAGCGTCTTTGATTTTGAGTAAACCTTTTATGGCGTTCAGTCCCGAAGCCTCGTCCACGTCGGCAAACAAGCGGATGGCGCAGGTGCCGTTGAGAACGGCTAAACGCATCACCTCGCTCACGCGCTGGAACACGTCGTCGGGCGTATAGGTCGCTTTGACGTGCCGCGCGGCCTCAAAGCGGGGGAGCGCTTGCACGTGCTCGGGTAGCGCGGCTAACTTGCGCCGCCAGAACACTTTGCAGGCGTGAAGTTGCCCGTTGACGAAAGCGGGCAGGGTCAGCCCGCCCGCGGCGTCGAGTTCTTCTTTGGCGGAGGTTTCCAGGTCGGGCTCGAGCCTCACAATCCCGCCGTCCTCAATCCCAACATCCACGGTTCGTCCGTCCAAAAGAAGCGCGTTGCGGAGGATTAAGTCCATAAGTTTCCTTCCGCCCACGTCTGCCGAACGTGCCGCCGCACCACGCAGCGGCCTCCCTTGAACGTTGCCAAACGCTCCGGCAAGGCGGTGACGGCGTCGCCCCGGCGGGTCGTGTCGAGGACGACGAGGTCGGCCCTTGCCCCCTCGGTGAGTCCGTAATCCTCTAAGCCCATGACCCGCGCGGCGTGTGTCGTGACCAGCTCAACGCACATATTCAACTCCTCCGTACCCGTCAGGTGCGCCGCGTGCGCGGTTAAGTTGGCGGTGAACAGCGGGTCATAGTGCCCGAGCGGGTTGAAGGGGTCATGCGCGTTGTCCGACGCGGCGGCGACGTTTACCCCTTTGTCTAGAAAATCCCGCACGCGCGTCACGCCGCGCGGCGCAGGATGACGCCCGCGGCCCAGTAGGACGAGGTTACACGAGGGCAAGGTGATGACGTTCAGTTCGGCTTCAGCGACTTTGTCTATGACCTTAGCCGCCACCTCGTCAGCAACAAAATCGAGCGAGCAGCAGTGCCCCGCCGTCACGCGACCCTGAAAGCCACGCTCGAGCGTCAACTTGGCGAGCGTTTGGAGCGTAAGCACCGCCGGGTCTTCGGTTTCGTCAATGTGTAAATCAATATCTTTGTTAAAAGTTTCAGCCAAGTCGAAGGTGGTGCGAAGACAGTGTACCGGGTCGTCCGTCAGCGCGGGCGCGCCGCCGACGAGGTCGGCACCAAGCTCGAGCGCTTTCCTTAGAGCGTCAGTTTCGTCTTGACTCATCCCGGCGTTGCCCAGGGCGACGATTTGCACGTCGAGAAAGTCTGCTATTTCCTCTCTAAGCTCGAGCAGCGCTCCCAACGCCGTAAAGCCTACGCGCAAACAGTCGGCGTCCACGTCCACATGGGTACGCATGGCGGTCGTGCCGTTCGCCACCGCCCTCCGCACGGCTTTGAGCGCCCGCGCCTTGTAGTCGGCGTGGCTGAAATTTCCCTTGTGCTCCCGCCAAACTTTAATGGCTTCCCCCAACGTGCCGCTCTCATTGTCGAAGGGTGCGTAAGTTTTATCCAGATGAACGTGCGGGTCTACCAAACCGGGTAGCACCACGCGGCCCGCTAAGTCCCATTCCTCGAGCCCGCGTTGCGGAAGATTCGCGCCGATGGCGGTCATGCGCCCGCCGTCCAAGGCAACATCAACAAGGCTGTCTTGGTCGCCAGACCTAGCCTTTCTCAAAACCCAGGCGACCTCGGCTCCTTCAGCCACGCGCCACCTCAAATGTGCTCATCTCGGTGATGAGGCGGGCCAAGCGCTCAGCGGCATTGTCGAGCAGCGCACGGCCTTTTTCGGCGGTGCCGAGTGTAGCGTCACCGAACACGCCCGTTTCGCTCCAGTCGCGCGTCAGCCAGGCGACCGAGGCCGCGCCGAAGAGCTGAAGCTCGCCCTCGAGAAAGTCGGGAAAGTGTCTGGCGGCGCGCTCCGGCTTGACGAGGGAGGGCTCGAGCAGCAGCATCAGCGAGGTCTCCAACTCGCCCGCGTGGATGCCGAAACGGTCCTCGTCTTCTGAGACCGCGAAGGGCGGCTGCAACCAAAAGCTCGGCTGAACGCAAAAACAGGTCAGCCCGGTGGTCGCGTGAATGTCGCGCGCGGCGGCGTCTAGCACCGACACGTTGCCGCCGTGTCCATTAAGAAAGGCCAAGCGTCTGAACCCTGCTTTTTGGACGCCCGCGGCGACGTCAAAGAGCGTCGCCCGGAGCGTATCTGCCGATAAGCTCATCGTGCCGGGGAAGCCCGCGTGCTCGCCGCTTTTCCCGTAAGGAAGCGCGGGCAGCGTCCAGGCGGCGACGGTTTCTGGGAGGCGTTCCAAGGCCGCGTCCAGCACCCGCGTCACCTGCAAGGTGTCGGTGATGAGGGGCAGGTGCGGCCCGTGCTGCTCGACCGCGCCGACGGGCAACACGACGACGCCCGCCGTCTTATCCAGGTCACGAACGTCGGTCCAGGTGAGGTGGGTGAGGTCTCGCGTCACATGTCCTTTTCGGCGTTCAGATGCCCCGGATTGAGGAGCCCCTTGGGGTCCCAGCGACGTTTGGCGTCCAGAATTGGTTGGCCGTTCCAACGCACGTCGTCGTCTAATTTGTGACTGTGCGCGTCGGCGTCGCTCATGCCGAGGGATTCGGTAAAGGCCTGAATCTCGCGCAGTCTGGCCTCGTTTTTGAAACGCACCAGCGTCATCCCCTGCGGGTAGGGCGGCCCGCCGAAGCGCATGAACTCAATGTGGTGGAGGAGTTCGCCGGGAAACCTTTTGCGGCGTGTCTCGAGTTGCTCCCGCACTCGCTCGCGGTCGTAGGCGTCTTGTAAGTAGGTCATGTTGGGGTCGGCTTTAATGGCCCAGAGCGTCGTGTGGTTCCAGGAAAAGTCCGAAAGTTTAATAGAGCCTCCCAAATACGTCTCGTGCGGACCGTGCCAGGTGAGGTCGCCACCGTGGGTCTGGATGAGGGGCGCTAACTCGTCCGGGCTCATGGTGAGTTCTAGCAGGGCCAGCGCCTTGCCGTTGCGGGTGATACCTTCGCGCTCGAGCCGCCCAAAAAAACTCGGGATGGGCCATTCGTGGAGCGAGACGAGGCGTTTTTTGACCCCGTCGTCATAAGCGAGTGCTTCACCGAAGTGCAGCGCGTCCTCGAAAGTGTCAAACGTGACCGCGTACTGCTGCCACGCTTCGGCGGGAGCCAACGCAAACGTCAAATCGACAATCACGCAGGTGAGGCCGCAGGAGTGAATCACGCCCTGGAGCGCATGAGCTCCTTCAACGTCCAAAAGTCGCGGCTCCGGCTCGACCGTCATGACGGTTGCGGCGAGCACGTTGCCCTCGTCCCAGAGCGTGCCCCAGGTGACCGAGCCGACGCCGCCCGCGCCGCCCGCCAGAAAGCCGCCCGCCGTGGCGGTCACAAAGGTGCTCGGGTACATGCGCAGCTCCGCGCCGACCTTTCTCGCCTCACGCTCCAAAATTCCCAAACGGACGCCCGCCTGCACCCGCGCGTGGGTTGGGGTCAGCTCGAGCACACGTTTAAGCCCGTGCGTGCTCAAGACCACGCCGCCTTGCATCGGCATCCCCTGGCCGTAGTTGCCCGTGCCGCTGCCGCGCGTCGTCACCGGCAGGTCGTGCGCGTAGGCCAGCTTAACGACTTCCTTTAACTCAGCCACGCTGTTCGGCTGCACGATGACGTCGGCGAGCCTATTTTCAAGTTTGGGTTTAAGCACGGGCGAAAACCAGTAGTGGTCTTGCGACATCGCCGCGAGGACCTTGGGGTCGGTCATGACACCCCGCTCGCCCACCACGGCGTTAAGTTCGTGTAGGACCTCAGCGCTCACGCTCACGGGTACACGTACCGGGACTTTAGAAAGAGGTGGTCCCCGGCGCGGCGCAGACTGGTGGGGAGGGACTTAGGGTACGCATTCGGCATAAAGGCCGTCCCTTCGATGAGGCCGGGGCGCGGTTTACTATTCTCAGCCACCACAGGATTGCCGATGACCGTCGGGCAGAGCGTCAAAAACTCGTCGTCCATCAGTCCCGCCTCAATAAAGCCACCGTAGACCCGCGGCCCGCCCTCGCAGAGCAAGGTGTTGACGCCGAAGTCGCTGTGGAGAACCTTTACGAACCGACTCAAATCGACACGCTCCTCACCCAGATTCAAAACCGTGACGTTCGCGGCGCAGCGTAGCGCCTGGGCCTTTTCGTACCCCCTCGAGGTCGTCGCAATCATAACGTCCAGATGAGACTGACAAAAGACCGCGGCTTCGGCGTCGAAGTCGCCGGTAAGTGACAAAAAGACCTGCACAGGCTGGGGCTTACGGCCTTCCGCCTCGCGTAGCGCCGCAAAAGCCTCAGTGTCAGGAAAGATGTAGTCGCAAGTCCAGAGGTGGTCGGGCTCGAGCCTCAGCGTGTTATCCCCCACCACCACCGCGTCGGCGCGGGCGCGCAGGAGGCCCATCAGCCACCTGTCGTGCGTGTTAAACCCGCTCACGTCGCCGCCGCCCAAGTGACCGGAAACATTAAACGAGACACGTCCGTCGCGCGACAGCGCAAAGTTCGCGTAGGTGTAGGGTCGTCCGGTAACTTCGGGTAACAACCAGTCGCCGCCGTAGATGGTACGCAAATCCTCGGGCAAGGCTCTGTCGTCTTTTGCCTCGTCGTCAAAGAGCAGGGTGAAAGGCTCGATCATCCTCAATCCCCCTCAACCGAGCTAGACAAGTCAAAATACTCGCGCCAGGAGAGGATTTTGTCCCCTTTTAACTCGGCGATGATCGCGTCGGGCGTCGTGCCGCGCGCGCCGTCGCTTCTCCGCGTCACGGTCCAGTCCCACTCGAGGGCGAGCCGGGAGCCGTCCGCCGTCGCAAAGATGTTTTTTACCGTTACCCTAAGGTCGGTATAGTCGCGGTGAAACTTCGCCATCTCCTCTTTTAACTCACTTGCGCGCCACTTACCGGCGGGGGAGACCAGCACGCCGTCCGGGTGCCAGTCGTCCGCCGCCAACCCGAAGTTGTTTTCCTCCCAAGACCGCGCTTGCCGCGCGACGAGCGCGCGTAAAGCGTCGCTCACATCCTCGGATTTAGACCCCAGAGTCGGCTGGTAATGCGTCACCCGTCACCTCATCTCCTAAACTTATGCGCTCGAGCACGTCCCGAACCGAAGGGACGTCGCCGTGCAAGGGGAAAAGCAACACCCCGCTTACCCCCACTACGCCGCGCAACCGTGCCACGAGGTCAGCGGCGTAGGTGAGCCCGAAGTCACGTCTTTTACGCTCCGGCGTTTGGCTGAACTGCTCGATAAGCTCGTCGGGAACGCGCGCGCCGGGTACTTCACGCCTCAGCCACAGGGCCTGCTCGAGCGTCGTGACCACCGCCACCCCGGCGATGAGGTAGGCGCGCTCGAGCGCGCCAAAGTCGCGCAGTTGTTGGACGAACCCTTCAAAACGCGCCACGTCGAAAATCCCCTGGGTCTGAATAAAGTCCGCGCCCGCGGCGACTTTGGCGGCGACGCGCTCGGCTTGCAGGTCATAGGGGCGGGTAAAGGGGTTGGCGGCGGCCCCGATAAAGAGGTGAGGTGGGTGCTCGAGCCTGCGTCCGCTTAGCAATATGCTTTCATCCCGCATCCTCTTTGCTAAGGCGATGAGTTCTAAAGAGTCTAAGTCAAAAACCGCCTTCGCCTCGGGGTGGTCGCCGAGCGCGGGGTGGTCGCCTGTGACGCAGAAGAGGTTTTTGACGCCCAAGGCCGCCGCGCCCAGAATCTCGCCCTGCAAGCCGATGCGGTTGCGGTCGCGGCAGGTGAGATTGATGATCGCCTCGACGCCGCTTTGTTCGAACAGCGCCGCCGCCGCGAGGGTGGAGGCGTGCGGACTCGCTAGCGCGTGTTCAGCGATGTTGACGGCGGTGAAGTTATCCTTAAACGTGCTGTAGGTCTGGATGAGCCCGCTTAAGTCGGCGCTGTCGGGGGTGTAGGCTTCGGCGATGACGGCGAACCGACCTGAGTGTAGGGTGCGCTCGAGCTTCCCCGCCCCGCGCCCGGTCCGCTCTCGCTCAGGCATGACCGGACGACGCCAGGGGAGCGTGTCCAGCACGTTCAGATAGGGACAAGGCAGCGCCTCGTCCACCTCGCACGCGCCTGAGGGCCTCACCCCGCCGCAAGGGCCGTGGGTCATGTGTTTGGGGCAGAGTGTTTGGGCGTCCATACCTTCCTTTAAGACCGACTTGTGACTAAAGCATACTTTGGTTCCGGGTCTCGAGGGGGACTGCTATGCGTGACGACTGAAGGAAGTGGGCTCGAGGCCAAGGGGCTTACCAGTCAACCTTAGCCTTCTAGCGCGTGAACGTAAAAATTGGGATGGAAATGAGGACTATGGCTGCTGCCATAATAAAGTTTTATGTAATTGACGGCCCGGTTCACCGCCCAAGCCAGCTTTAAGCCTGCGCAGAGACAATCAAGTCAATCGTCACCTTGGCAAAGTTCTCGTCCAAGGGCGCGTGCTCGAGCAGCAGCCGGTACCACGCTGCCCCTAACATCACGTCAATGAGCGCTTCGCTGTCTTTGCTGGCCCCAAGTTCGCCGCGCGCTTTCGCCCGTTCCAGTACCCGCCGCAGCGGGGCTCGCCAGTAACTGTGCAGCTCTCTATAGGTGGCTAAAAAGTTTTCATCCAACTGCGCCTCCGCCATCAGCGTCTTGTTGGCAAGCGCCGTGCCCTCGCGGAAATCTCGGTTGAGGTCGAACACGGGTAACAGAATCGCCTTGAGGTCGCCCCTAAGCGTGCCCGTATCAGGCTCGGGCACCCGCACATCGCTCGCGGACATGTAAGCTTCCATGACCAGCTCTGCTAAAGACCTCCACCAGCGGTAGATGGTCTGTTTACCTACGCCCGCTTCGGCAGCCACCCCTTCAATGGTCAGGTTTTTGTACCCACCTGCCTCAAGCAGCTTCACGGTGGCGTCGAGAATAGCCTTGTGTGACTTGACGCTGCGGCGTCTTTCATCGGGTTCATTGCCCTGCTCTGCCATGCCCTACTCTACCTCTTGACAAGACGTTGCGTCTTGCCTATACTCACCAGTAACAAGACGAGACGTCTCGTCTTGTTACTGGTAGGAGAAAGGGTCAAGCTGTTCGCAGCGCAACTACAAGCCAACGACACTTTTCAGGAGGACAATAATGAGTGCTTCAAGCAGGTTAGCACGCAAGTGCTTCAGTATTTTGGGAGTCGTGTTAGCAACCCTACTCCTCGGCGGGACAGCTTTTGTAAAAGCGCAAGGCGGTACGGCTCAGCCCTTCGCAGTCAACATCTCCGATGAGACATTGAGCGACCTTCACCAACGCCTGGCCGAGACCCGCTGGCCCGATGAGGTTGAAGGCGCAGGTTGGGCTTATGGCACAAATTTAGACTACCTTCAAGAACTTGTTTCGTACTGGCAGGATGGCTTCGATTGGCGTGCTCAGGAAGCGCGTATCAACAGCTTTAATAACTTTATGGCCGACGTCGACGGAACGAACATCCACTTCATCCATGAACTCGGTGAGGGTGAGAATGCGCTGCCCGTCCTCGTCCTGCACGGCTGGCCGAGTTCGTTCGTGCAGATGCTCGACCTCATCCCGCTGCTCACGACGCCTGATGAAGGCGGTTTATCCTTCGACGTGGTGGTGCCCTCGCTCGTGGGTTACGGGTTCTCGGAGATTCCTAATGAACCTGGCATGAGCGTAGCTAAGATGGCTGACCTGTTCCACAAACTTATGACCGAGACCTTGGGCTACGAGCGTTACGCCGTGCGCGGCAGTGACTTGGGCGCGGGGGTCATCCAGCAAATGGCGCTGCGCTACCCCGACGAGATGATCGGTGTCCACCTCTCAGGCACAAATCCTTATGTGGCGCAGGTGCCCGACGACTTGACCGAAGCCGAGCAAACATTCGTCCAGAACGCACAAGCCTGGTATGGGCAGGAGATGGCATATGCGATGGAGCAAAGTTCATACCCGCAGACCTTGGCCTACGGTCTAAACGACTCTCCCGCGGGACTCGCCGCATGGATGATTGAGAAGTTTCGCGCCTGGAGCGACAACGATGGAGATTTAGAAAGCGCGTTTACCAAAGACGAATTGCTGACCAATCTAACCATCCACTGGGCAACTCAAACTATCAACTCGTCCATGCGCCTTTATTACGAGACGGCTCGAGACCCCGGACAGTTCGGGCGGGTTGAAGTGCCCACCGGAATGCTCATGACCGACAAGGACATGTTCCCGACACCCCGTGAGTGGGCCGAGCGCTCCTACAACGTCGTCCACTGGACACCGATTAGCGTAGGCGGGCATTTCCTCGAGTGGGAAGAGCCTGAACTCGTTGCAGCGGACATGCGGGCATTCTTTGCGTCGCTACAGCCTTAATCCCGCATCCCCTTAGAAAAACTTTACATTTCATCTTGAAAGGAACACGACATGTCTGACATTGCCTTAGTAACGGGTGCAAGCCACGGTATCGGACTTGAAGTTGTCCGTCAACTCGCCGAACAAGGTATGGCGGTCATCCTCACCGCTCGAGGCGAGGACAAAGGACGGGCGGCGGCTCAAGAGCTTGCTGATGAGGGGCTCGAGGTCGGGTTTCTTCAACTCGACGTTGCTGACATGAAGAGCGTGAAAGAAGCGGCTGACAAAGTGGAAAGTGAGCAAGGCAAGCTCGATGTTTTGATTAACAATGCCGCTGCCTACGCGGACTGGTCGGAAACGGCGAGCGGCGCGGACTTGGAACACTCACGAGACGTGATGGACACCAACCTCTTCGGCCCTTGGCGTACGGTTCAGGCGTTCTTGCCGCTTCTTAAGAAGAGTGACCACGCGCGCATCGTGAACGTCGCCAGCGGCGCGGGCTCGCACGGGGAAGCTCAGTTTGGGCTTGCTACGAGTCCGACCACCGCCAGCTACGGCGTCTCCAAAGCCGCCCTCAACGCGCTTACCGTGAAGTTCGCCGTTGAACTCAAAGAGGCGGGTATCTTGGTGAACTCGGTAGACCCCGGCTTAACCGCGACCGCACCCGGCATGGAAGAGATGGGCGCGCGGCCGGTGCTTGAGGGTGCTTTGAGTGTGGTGTGGGCGGCGACCCTGGACAAAGACGGACCTACCGGCGGCTTTTACCGCGACGGTGAGCCGCTGCCCTGGTAGTTTGTAAGCATGGCAGAGCCAAAGAGGACTCGCGTCCACCCCAAAACGCGCGCCGAGTGGCGTAACTGGCTAGAGAAGAATCAAGGCACTTCAGACGGCGTTCGGCTCGTGTATTACAAGAAAGACACAGGCAAGCCCGTTGTCAGCTACGAAGACAGCGTCAAAGAAGCGCTCTGCTTCGGCTGGATAGACAGTCGGCCCAACAAGCTTGATGATGAGCGTTTCGAGCGGCACTTTTCACCGCGGGACCTCAAAGCCCCTTGGTCGAAACTGAACAAAACCTACGTTGAGGCGCTGGAGAAAAAGGGCTTGATGGCCGAGGCGGGGCTGGCCGTCATCGAGAAGTCTAAGAACCTGTCTGAGAATTAGGGTTTAGGCCAGCCTCCTGAGCATGATGCGAATCATGGCAATGTGGATAAAGGCTTCAGAGCTGGCAGCTAAACCTTCATAGTCTTTACTCAAGCGACGACAGCGGCCCAACCAGGCAAAGGTTCTCTCGACGACCCAGCGGCGAGGTAAAAGTACAAAGCCTTTGTGACCGTTGGGGCGTAGTACAGGCTGTAACCTAAAACGAAACGTACCAAGCACCCAATCAAGCAGCTTCCCGCGGTAACTGCCGTCAACCCAGATGAGGCGCAGCTTTTTACAAGCTCCACTCAACTGAGCCAGAACTAAGCGAGCACCATCACGATCTTGTATGTTTGCCGATGTCACCACCACAGCCAGGATCAAACCCATCGTATCGACTAAAACGTGTCGCTTTCTGCCTTTGACAAGCTTGCCTGCGTCAAAGCCGCGTTCAGATGAACGTTCTGTTGTTTTTACGCTTTGGGAATCCAGACAGCCTGCTGTTGCGTGTTTATGTCGTCCTGCTTGCTGACGCACTTTCGCTCGCAAGCGCTCATGTATTCTCTGCCACACCTTTGTGTCCCGCCATTGTCGGAAGTAGTGGTACACCGACTTCCACTTAGGGTAGTCCTGCGGCAACATGCGCCACTGAATCCCGCTTACAACAACGTAAATAATAGCGTTGACGACCAAGCGTATATCCAGTTCTCTCGGGCGTCCCCTTCGCTTTCTTGCGGGTATGAGTTCTTTGACACACTGCCACTGCTTATCAGTTAGGTCTGTTGGGTATATCTGATAGTTCTTCACAAACCTATCTTGACCTACAACTTAGCTGATAGGCCTTTTCTCAGACAGGCTCTAAGTGAGTGTAGCCTGGACGGTTTACGACAGTGTGGAACGGCTCGAGGTGCCGGACGACCTGCAAGCGGCGCTCGGTAAGAACAAAAAGGCCAAAGAAAACTTCGACGCCTTTCCTGACTCCTCCAAAAAGAACATCCTGTGGTGGCTTAAGAGCGCAAAGAGTGACGCGACGCGGCGGAAGCGGCTAGATAAGACGGTGAGCATGGCGGCGGAGGGTAAACGGGCCACTACCGGCAGACTTGAACTGAACGATGCTACAGCCTTGTGCGGCGGTTGCGCGCAACTGTTGCACAAACCTTAATGATATATTTACCCAGCTAACCCTTCCCACTTTTAAGGGGTAGAAGCCAAGCTCAATTCTTTAGCGGCGCAAAAACCACCCGCGCCCCCAGCAAAATGCCCACCGCGGCAAAGGTGAGAAAGGTACAACTCAAAAAGAGAACCTGCGGCGACAGGTCGTACAAGAATCCAGCCAGCCCCGAGCCCAAGAGCCGCGCTAATCCCAGCGTCGCCACGCCGAACACCACGCTCAGCGCGGTTGCCGACCACTCCGGCGGCGTGCGCGCGTCTACGGTGCGCACCGTCGCCACGAAAAAGAGGCCGAAGCCGAGGCCCTTCAAGACGCTCAAGCTGAGGAGCCAGGCGGGGGTGCGAATGAAGGCGTATCCCAAAAAAGACAGCCCCATGAGCGCGTAGGCCGCGGCGAGCGCTTTAGGCCCTGAGAAGCGCGCCACCAGCGCGTCGGCGTAGTGCATCGTGGGCAGTTCGGCCAGGGCGGTTACAGCGAAGATAGCACCGACTAGAAACGCGCCGCCGCCCAGTTCATCCATATAAACGCCCGCAAAGGTTTCGTTCATGACCAGCGCGCCGCCCGCCAGAAACGAACAGAGGGTTAGGGTGACGATGACGGGGTCGCGCAGGAGCTTCTGGAGGGGTTGGCGCGCTTCGGCCTTCTCGGCTTGTTCGGTGAGCAGGAGGGCGGCCAGCGCGGCGGGGAGGGCGAAGAGTGCGGCGACGAGCAGCATCGGGCCGTAGCCGAGACGTTCCCACAGAAAGCCAAAAAGAAGCGCGACGGACGCGAAACTCAGCGACCCCCAGAGGCGTACGCGCCCGTAGGCGAAGCGGTGGGTGACCGCCATGCGCGCGACGAGGGAGTCGGCCAGCGGCTCGACGGGGCCTCGAAAAAGGGCAAAGAGCGCCATCCCGACGAGCGCGCCTCTAAAATCATGGGCCAGGAACAGACCGATAAACGCAGGAATAGTTGCGAGGAGGCATAAACTCAGGAGCTTCACCCTCGAGCGCGCCCTATCCGCCACAAAAGACACGAGCGGCGACATGAGCAGCGTTGCCAAGGGCGCGAGCGCCATCAGCAGCCCGATGTCGCGCCCTGCCAATCCCAAACGTGAAAAGTAGACGCTCAAAAAGGGGTCATAAACCCCCGCCGCGCCCCAAAAGAGCGCGTAGAAGAGCGCCCCGCGCCGCACGGGTGAGCCGCTACGAATCCTCGTGTGAAAGGTGTAAAGACGCGCCAGCACGTGTTAGCGCCTCAGGGTGGAGGAGGCGGTACCGAGTGAGACGCCCGCGCGTTTTGCCACGTCTTCCGTCGTTGCTTTCATCGTTGCTTTTATTATTGTCATGTTACCGTCGCCACTCGAGACGCCTCCACAAAGAATTCGCAAATGAATTGACATGCGCGCCAATGTGACTTTATACTCGCTCAAGTTACCACTGAAACGGTTCGGCGACAAGCGCGTCACGCGTCTCGTCAAAATCACTGGGGTGAGCCCGTTACAAAAAGTTTTGAGAGGACTGGAGCAGAGCGAGGTGAAGGGGCTCGAGCCACATTCGGTTAAATCGACGGTTGAATCGGTACCGTTTTCCTTTACGACCTCAACGTCACGCTGGGGAGGTTTATTGGAGGTTTAAGTAGAGGTTGGCTGAACATAGCTGAATATAAACGCATTAAAGGAAACCCATTAGAGGGAGATGAGCATGAAAACAACTGCGAAAACACCGGGCTTTATCATTTTACTCTTGACGTTTTTCATGCTGGGAGGCGTTAGCGCGCAACAAACGACGCTCACCTGGTGGGACTACTTTAGTACCGACAACTTGAACCAGGCGGTCGCGGACATGATCGCCGACTACGAGGCCGCGCACCCGGACGTAAAAATCGAGCGCACGCCCATCGGCTTCGGCGACCTCAAGGCGCGCATCATTCAGGGCGCGGCGACGGGGACGTTGCCCGACATCTTAATCGTCGACAACCCCGACAACCAGTCGCTGGCGGCGCAGGGGGCGCTGGCCGACATCAGCGCCTACGTGGCGGATTGGGAGTACAAAGACGCTTATTTCGACGGCCCCTGGGCCTCGACCCTCTACCAGGGCGCGAACTACGGCGTGCCCTTCGACAGTAACGCCACCGCGCTCTACTACAACGCCGACCTGTTGGCAGGAGCCGGGTTCGACACACCACCCGCCACCTGGGATGAACTACGCGAGATGGCCGCCGCGCTTACTCAGGGAGACCAGGCGGGCTTTTGCCTCTCGCTGGTTGCGACCGAAGAGGGAACGTTTACCTACTTGCCCTTCCTGTGGGGCAACGGCGGCGACCTGCAAAACGTCGGCGGCGAGGCCAATACGGAAGCGCTCACGCTGCTCAACGCCATGATGAATGAAGACAACAGCATCCCTCGAGCGGCCCTTCAGTGGAGCCAGGGCGACGCCAACAACCAGTTTTTGGCGGGCAAATGCGCCATGATGATCAACGGCCCCTGGCAGCTCCCCGGCATCCGCGCGGCCAACCCCGACTTCTCCTGGGACGTCGCGCCTTGGCCCAACAACGGCGCGCCCACGTCCATCTTGGGCGGGCAAAACTTTGCGATTGGCACAGGAGCCAACATGGACGCCGCCTGGGACGTGATTGAGTGGGCGACGCAGCCCGAGAATCTTCTCAAAATGTACGAGACCTCGGGCTTTATCACCAACCGATCAGACCTCTCCGACGCCGAGATTTTTACGTCTGACCCGATGATTGCCAAGTTTGTCGAGGCCGTGTCGGTTGCCAAGCCTCGAGCCTACGGCCCCAACTACCCGCAAATGTCGCAAGAAGTCATGAACATGGTGCAGAGCGTCCTCGTCGGGGGCCGGACGCCCGAGCAGGCGGCGGCGGACGCCGCAGCTGTGATAGCACCCTTGTTGTCGGAGTAGTGGTTGTCGGAGTAGTCAGAGCAATTATTGGAGGAGCTTCGCGGGCGGGGCTTGTCCCGCCCCCAGGGGGCACCATAGATGAGCACGCGTAAGCTAACCCATGCGCCTGCGTCCCGCTCGCCAGCAAGGTGGGCGGGGCTCCGGCGTTCGCTCGTGAACTACTCGTTTATGCTGCCCGCCACGCTCTTCTTAGTTCTTTTCATCGCCTACCCCATCGCCTTTAACTTTCGGATTTCTTTCCAGGACCTTAGGGCCGTCAACTTGCTCCGCGGCGACGCGCCCTGGGTGGGGTGGGAAAACTACCGGGCGATCTTTAGCACTCCGCTCTACCTCCAAGCGGTGCGGCAAACGCTCCTTTTCACGCTCTTTTCCGTCGTGTTTCAGCTTGGCATAGGGCTGGCGCTCGCCGTATTCTACAACCGGCCCTTTCCGGGGAGCAGGTCGATGCGCGGGCTCTACCTCATCGCCTGGACGATTCCCGTGGTGGTGGTGGGCATCGTGTTTCGCTGGCTTTTTGACGGGCAGGTCGGGGTGATTAACTGGCTCCTCGAGACGCTGGGACTCATCGAACAAAACATCTACTGGCTGGCCGACCTAAACTTTGCGCTACCCGCGGTGATTGTGATTAACATCTGGCTCGGGATTCCTTTTAATATGGCCTTGCTCCTGGCAGGTCTTCAGGGCATCCCCGAAGAGCTTTACGAGGCGGCGGAGATTGACGGCGCGTCGGGCTGGGCCAAGTTTAGGAGCGTAACGCTGCCGCTCTTGCGCCCGGCGCTGGTCGCCACGCTGCTCCTCGGGCTGATTTACACCTTCAAGGTTTTTGACGTTATCTGGGTTACGACGCAGGGGGGACCCTTCAACGCGACGCACGTCATCTCGACGCTCGCCTTCCAGCAGATTTTTAACCAGTTTTTGTTCGGGACCGGCGCGGCGATTCTAAACACGCTCTTCGCGGTGCTGTTCGTCGTGTCGCTCCTTTATTTGTGGAACTTGCGCTATGAGGAGGCGAACGGGTGAAGCGCCGCGGATACGTCTCAACGATTCTCAGCGTTCTCTTTCTCGCCCTTTTTTTGTTCCCTATTTACTGGATGGCGGTCACGTCGGTCAAACCGCAGACTGAGATTTTCGCCAACCCGCCCGCGTTTGTGCCCTCGAGTATCGACCTCGCCGCCTGGAACGCGCGTATTTTTAACAACCCGGCCATCCCGCGCTACTTCTTAAACTCCCTTATCGTCGGCGTCGGGACGACGCTCCTCACCCTCGTGCTGGCGACGCCCGCGGCTTACGGGCTGGCGCACCTGCCCATCCGGGGGAAGTGGGCGTTTATTCTTATCAGCTTGAGCTCCCTAATGTTCCCGGTCATCATGCTGGCGACGCCGCTTTTTGTGATTTTTAGCCGCTTGGGGCTGCTCGACTCGTACACGGGGCTCATTATCGGCAACACCGCGCTGGCGCTGCCTTTCGCGCTGGTGGTGCTGCGGCCTTTCTTTTTGTCGCTCCCGCCCCAACTGACCGAGGCCGCCAAGATAGACGGCTGCACCGTCTGGGGCGCGTTCGTGCGGGTGATGCTGCCGCTGGCGGTGCCCGGCATCGCCACCGCGGCTATCTTCACGTTTCTTTTCGGCTGGAACGACCTCGTGTTCGCGCTGACGATGACCAGCAGCGACAAGTACCGGCCCGTGACGGCGGGGTTGTGGGCCTTTATTGGCTCGAACGTGACCGACTGGGCGGCGGTCATGGCGTTTTCGACCTTGGCGATGCTGCCGCCCCTCGTGATTTTCCTTTTCGCTCAGCGCTACGTGGTGTCCGGACTAACCGCAGGAGGTGTGAAGTAATGATGCTCAGACTTATCAGGGTGTACCTTTCGTGAAAGCCGTGTTGGTCGGCTGTGGCGCCATCAGCCGGGAGTGGTTCAAGGGTGTGGCGGACACCCCGGACTTGGAGCTTGTGGGCCTGGTGGATTTGCTCGAGCCCAACGCCGAAAAACGCCGCGCGGAGTACGCCCCCGACGCGCGTGTGGGCACGAACTTAGCTGAGATGCTCATGCCGACCGCGCCCGACGTCGTCTTCGACTGCACGGTTCCCGCTGCGCATTTCGGGGTGGTGACGACGGCGCTCGAGCACGGCTGTCACGTGTTGGGGGAAAAGCCGATGGCGGACACGCTCGAGCAGGGACGGCTCATGATTCAAAAGGCGCAGGAGGCGGACAAGCTCTTCGTCGTCATGCAGAACTGGCGCTACACCCACAACATCCGGCGGCTCAAAAGATTTTTGAATACGAAACCCATCGGCACGCTCACGGGCGTCAACGCGGATTTTTACATCGGCGCGCACTTCGGCGGCTTTCGGGAGGAGATGGCGCACGTCTTGCTCAAAGACATGGCGATTCACACCTTCGACGCGGCGCGCTTTTTGACCGAGGAGGACGCCAGAAGCGTCTACGCCGCGGAGTGGAACCCCAAAGGCTCCTGGTACGCCCAAGACGCCGCCGCCCACGCTCTATTCAGCATGACCGGCGGCGTGATGTTCAGCTACCGCGGCAGTTGGTGCGCGGAAGGCTTTCGCACCCCTTGGGAAAGCGCGTGGCGCATCATCGGCACTAAAGGGTCGATTCTGTGGGACGGCGACGCGGACATGCGCTGCGAAACTCTTGCAGATGACGGCAACGGCTTTTTACGCGAGTACAAAACCGTCCCCATTCCCGACTACCCTGAAGTAAGGGAGCGCCCGGAACGTCATGCGGCGGTGATTCGGAGCTTCGTCGAGAGTCTTAACAACGGCACTACCCCCGAAACGGTCTGCACGGACAACATCAAGAGTCTGGCAATGGTTTATGGAGCCGTGGAAAGTTCGGAAAGGGGAGAAAAAGTCGCTATCGAGCTTTAGCTGTCGGCTTTTTCTAATACTCAACGGTCATAAGTCAACGGCTCTCGAGGCCAATCTACTTGGAGGACACCCATGAAGCTCGGCGCGTTCGACCCCCTGTTCGGAAATTTAGCCCTGGAAGACATGCTCGACAAGTTTGTCGGTTGGGGCCTGCAAACGGTCGAAGTGGCGACGGGGGGTTATGTGGGGAACAGCCACGCCGACCCCGCAAAACTGCTCGAGAATGACAAAGAATTGAGAGCATTCAAGGAGGCGTTCGACGCTCGAGGGCTCAGCCTCTCGGCCCTGTCCTGCCACGGCAACCCGCTGCACCCCGACAAGAAGGTGGCGAACGCCCACCACGACGCCTGGACGAACACGGTCAAGCTCGCCCAAAAACTCGGCGTCGACACGGTGGTGACCTTCTCGGGCCTCCCCGGCGGTGGGCCAGACGATAAAGTTCCCAACTGGCACGTCTGCGCCTGGCCGACGGACCACGCGGACTCGCTCGAGTGGCAGTGGCGCGAGCGGGTGATTCCTTACTGGCAACGCGAGGCCGAATTTGCCGAAAGCCACGGGGTTCGGGTCGCGCTCGAGATGCACCCCGGTTTTGTCGTGTACAACCCCGAACATATCCTCTACCTGCGCGGCGAAACCCGCAACAACTTAGGCTGCAACTTCGACCCGAGCCACCTCTTCTGGCAGGGCGTCGATATCGTGCGGGCGATTCGCTACCTCGGTGAGACCATCTACCATTTTCACGCCAAAGATACCTATTTGGACCCGGTCAATTTGCCCATCAAGGGCGTGCTCGACACGACGCCTTATGGTGAGACCGCCAAACGCGCCTGGATGTTTCGGTCGGTCGGTTACGGGCACGGCGCGCTCGAGTGGAAGCACATCATCTCGGCGTTGCGTACGGTGGGCTACGACGGGGCCGTGTCCATCGAGCACGAAGACGCGCTGGCCTCGCCCGAGGAGGGCTTACGCAAGGCGGTGGAGGTGTTGCAAGGTGCCATTCTCACAGAGAGCGCGGGGGAGGCTTGGTGGACGTAAACCTCTTGTGTAGGGCCTTTTGACGAGGTAAAAACCCCGACCTTTTCAGAAGGGAGAGGTTCTGTCTACAGCCAATCCTTGTAAAGTCGATACAGGTAGGGCTCGAGCTTTTCCAGAAAGAGGCGCTTCTCCTCGAACCGAGTCGTTTCAAAACCCTCCAAAAAATGCGCTTGAACCTCACGCAAGTCTAGGTGCGTAAGTCGCCCCTCCTCGACTAAAACCTGGCCGTTGACCAAGACGGTCTTCACGTCGTCGGCTCGAGCCTTACCCAAAGCCAGCGCGACAACATCTGTTTGGGGCTGAATGTACGGTTCTCGAAAACGCTTCAAATCGATGACCGCGATGTCGGCGTGGTAACCGGGTAAAAGCTTCCCGACTTCTCCAAACATCGCCGCCTTCGCGCCCTCCACCGTCGCCGCGCGCAACGCTTCGTAGGGAGACCAGCGCGACTCGAGCCCCGCCGGGCGGTGCAGCGCCCCCAAGAGGGTCATCTCGGCCAGCAGGTCGTCTTCGCCAAAAAGGCTCATGCTGTCGGTGCCGAGGGCGAGGGGGACGTTTTGCTCGAGCATCTCCCTCAGGGGAAGCAGGCCGCTACCCAGGCGCAGGTTCGAACTCGGGTTGGTGACGACAGTGGTGCCTGTTTGCGCGTAAAGTCTCACGTCCCCCGCGCTCGACCAGACGCCGTGCGCGAGGGAGGTGCCCTCGCCGAGCAGGCCGAACGCCAGCAGCACCTCCGCGGGGGTTTTTCCGAAAAGGCGCTCCGCATACACCTTTTGGTAGGGCGTCTCGAGCAGGTGCAAGTGAACGCCCACGCCCAAACGGTCCCTCGCGTCTCGCATCCGCCCTAACAGCGCGCCGGACGCCCAGTGTAAGCCGATGGGGTTGAGCAGAAGCCGGACCCTATCGTCCGCCTTGTGTTCAGCCAGCAGCGTCTCGAACAGCCTAAAATAAGCGTCTGTGTCTGGGTATAGCGTCTGGGGCGGGAAGTGACGCAGCAGTTCCCGGCGCAAAGGTTCAGGCAGGCGTGCTTGGAACGCGTCGTCGGCCTCGTAAGCCAGAAACTTCTGGTCGTAAAGACCCACCGCAAAGGCGACGCGCACGCCAGCGTCGCGGTACGCGTCCAGCGAGCGGCGGACGTTTTGTTCGTAAAGGTCGAAAGGGCCGGGGTGGGAGTGCGCCTGGAGGGACGTTGTGACGCCGCCTTGGAGCATCCGCGCGGCGCAAAGAAGCGCCGCCCCGTAACTGTCGGCGTCGGGGTAGAGCAGGAAACTGGGCAGCCAGAGCTCGAGCGGTTTGTCCGCCATCCCCACCTGCCCCGTGTCCAGAGCCCGCCCGTGATGATGCGCGTTCACGAGTCCGGGGATGACCAGGCGGTCCTCCGGCGCAAAGAGGGGGGATAGGTGAGCGTACTGCTTTTCAATTTCCTCCCACGGGCCGACGGCCACCACGCGGCCTTTCTCGATAACGAGCGCCCCACCAGGAATGACGCCGCGCTCGAGCCCGTTCGGGTCAGCAATAAGGTAGTCCGCGCGGAGAAGGAGTGCGCTCATGCTAGGTCGGTGAAGCTTTGGTGACGTCTAAAGGGTCGATAAACGCCTAACTCCTCTAATAATGTTCATGTGGTGAAATGTCTTTAGGACGGCCACACATTTTAAGCTTCGGCCACCATTCTCGAACAGGTGATGGTGGTTTACCGTACCTTTTGAAGCGTCCCGTGCCAGGGATGGGAGGCGCGGGGGCGGCAGGCGCTTCGGCGACGGCTTAGGCTCCAAGTTCGCGTGTTGGCTAGGTGAGCAGCCTATTCCCGTCCACCGGAACAACGTAACCCGACGGAAAAGTGAGCGTCGCGCCCGTATCGCCTTTAGTCTATAAGGTAGCCCCGGTTACCTCATCTGCCACACTAGTACGGGGCAGGCGTATTCAGCTCTTCCGCCCCCTCCTTAAACCCGTTGACAACTTTCTGTGCGCCGTCAACCGTAAAGCTCAGGTCGGACTGGACGGTGACGAACTGAAAGCCCTTGTCTATCATCTTTTGAGAGTAAGCCACCGACGCGTTGTGAAGTCCCGCCTTGACGCCGTGGCGTTTGGTGGCGTCTAAAATCTTGTCGAGCGCCTCGGGCACGGGTCCCTCGTCAAAATCAGCACCCGGCGGGCCGCCGAGTGACTGGCTCAAGTCCGCCGGGCCGACGTAGACGGCGTCTAAGCCTGGAACGGACAGAATATCGTCCAAGTTCTCCAAGGCTTCTTTGGTTTCTACCATCGCAAAGGTGAGCACCGTGGCGTTGGCGTTGGGCGCGTAGTCCGCCCCGCCGTAAAACTTGGCGCGCGTCGGCCCGAAGCTGCGGTAGCCCTCCGGCGGATAGCGGCAGGCCCGAACGAACGCCTCGCACTCCGCGCCGGTATTGACCATCGGGCAGATAATGCCGTAACAGCCCGCGTCGAGCAGCTTCATGATGATGCCGGGTTCGTTCCAGGGCGCGCGCGCTAACGGCGTGACCTCGGTGCTCGACATGGCTTGGAGCATGAGCAGGGCAGTTTCGTAGTGAAGGGGGCCGTGCTGCAAGTCGATGGTGAGGCTGTCAAAACCCTGGTGCGCCATCGCCTCAGCCGTGACCGCCGAAGGGATATGGAGCCAGCCGTTCACTGCCGCCCCGCCGTTCTCGAGCTTCGTTCTCAGTTTGTTTTCGCGCATGGTGCCTCCAAAGGTATAGCGAGGTTCACTTGTACTGGGTGGATTCGGCGCAGATATCATCACCATAGCTGCATCTTAGACGGTTATGCTCAAACTAAATCTTTCTCCGACCAGATGGTACCTGCTATAATAACCGATATTCCATGACCGCCGTGACCGCTTGCGGCCTCTCGAGCGTAAGATAGTGACCGCTGTCTTCAACCAGGATGAACGTGGCTTTGGGGAGGAGACGCGCCGTCTCCTAAAGGAGGTGCAAACGTGTACGACGTCATCGTTCTCGGCGTAGGTGGGATGGGCAGCGCGGCGGTGTATGAACTCGCCAAGCGGGGCAAGCGCGTGCTGGGCTTAGAGCGCTTCGACGTGCCCCACGAACTGGGCTCTTCACACGGCGTCACGCGCATTATCCGGCTCGCCTATTACGAGGACGGCGCTTACGTGCCCCTGTTGGAGCGGGCGTATGAGCTGTGGCGAGAGTTGGAAGGGGTCACGGGCGAAAAGGTGTTGCACGTGACGGGGTCTATAGACGCGGGGCCGGAAGACGACTGGGTGTTCAAAGGGTCTCACGAATCTTGCTTAGAGCACGGCATCCCCCACGAAGTTTTGGACGCCAAAGAACTCCATAAGCGCTTCCCTGGTTACCGGTTGCCCGACGGACACTTCGCGCTCTTGCAAGAAGAGGGCGGTTTTCTGACGCCGGAACGCTGCATCGTCTCCTTTGTCACCGCCGCTCAGGCTCTGGGGGCGGAGGTGCGGGCGCGGGAGGGGGTGATCGAGTGGCGTGAAACTAAAAACGGCGTCACCGTCCGCACCGAGCGGGGCACGTTCACCGCGGCGGAACTCGTCGTCACGGCGGGCGCGTGGGCGTCGTCGCAGGTGCCGGGTTTAGCGGGGAGCGCGCAACCCGAGCGGCAAGTGCTGGGCTGGTTTCAGCCCCATAAGCCTGAGCTGTTCACGCCCGAGCGCTTCCCGGTTTTCAACTTAGCAGTAGAGGAGGGTCGCTACTACGGCTTCCCGGTCTACGGCGTTCCCGGTTTCAAGATCGGCCTTTACCATCACCTGCTCGAGGCGGTCGACCCCGACCACCTCGACCGGGACGTCCATCCCCGGGACGAGGCGGTATTGCGCGACTGCGTGGCGCGCTACTTCCCCGAGGCGAACGGCTCCACGATGACGCTCAAGACCTGCCTATTTACCAACTCCCCAGACGAGCACTTCATCATCGGGCGGCACCCGGACTTTAGTCACGTGAGCTTCGCAGCAGGGTTCTCGGGCCACGGTTTCAAATTTTGCAGCGTGGTGGGCGAGGTGCTGGCGGACTTGGCTGTGCAGGGAGAAACGCGGCATCCTGTGGGGCTTTTCAGCCCCCGGCGCTACCTGACGTCCACGGTCCACTAAGATAAAGCCTTGCGCCGACCTTTTTTAGATGTTGTACGCCGCGCTGTGTAGAGCTCTACAAGGCTTTCACCCCCACTGTCAAGTCCTTTCACTCGTCCCGCTGCCGCCTTTTCGGTATCCCTCTTTTGTTGGTTGCCACCACCACACCCAAAAAGACGAGCCCGATACCCAGCGCGTGATAAACCTTAAACGCCTCGCTAAGCAGCAGCACCGCCAGCACCGTGCCGAACACGGGCATGAGGTATGCGGATAAACCCGCACGGTTGGCCCCGACGAGCTCGACGCCGCGGTTGTAAAAGATGTACGAGAGGATGGACGGGAAGATGGCGACGTAGAGGAGGCTAAAGAGAGTAGGGGCCGAGAGGGTCATGGCGCGTCCCGAAAAGGTTTCCCACACATAAAAGGGCAGAATCATGGGGACACCCAGCATAAAGGTGGCGAGCACGAAGCTCAGCGGGTGCATGGGAGGGCGAAGGCGCAAGAGCGCCGTGTAAGCCGCGTAAAGAACCACGCCCACAAAGATGATGGCGTCGCCAGGGTTGAGCTTGAAGGTTAAAAGCGTTTCCAGACTGCCCCTGAAGATGATAAAGGCCGCGCCCACAAACGCCACGGCGATACCCAAGAGTTGACCCGCAGAAACCTTTTCTTTGAAAAACGCCCAGCTCATCAGAATCACCACGGCGGGCATCAACGTTTGCAGCAAAAACGCATTGATGGCGACGGTATATTGCAACCCTGAATAGAGCAGCGTATTGAACGAGCCGATACCCAAAAACGCGAGCAGCGCCATGATGGGCAGGTGCTGCCTCACTAGACTCAGGTCCTTCTTGAGAAAACGCCAAGCGAAAGGAAACAAAAAAACCGTGGCGAGCGTCCAACGCCAGAACGCGAGTCCCACCGGGGGCACCTCGGCGCGGACGGCGCGCCCGACGATGTTGTTGCCCGCCCAGAAGAGGATGGCGAGCGCGAGGAGCAGGTAGGGCCGGTCGAAAAAGCCAAAAGATTTAGAAGGTTCCGCGTCGTTGCGTTGCACGCTGCTAAGTCTATGACGTTAGGGCGTGACGAAGGGGTCAATGACAAAGAACGAAGGCTTAGGGCTGTCGTTTGGGCCAACCTTGGCAGGCGTGACAGCGGTTTGCCTTCGTACTGAGGGCCTTCAGGCGCATAGCGTTTCCCAAACTTCGTCACGCACGGCGTTCAGATTTACGTCTCCCTCAACCCAGATGCTACTTATGGTGAGCCCCTCGAGCCCTACCCCTTAAAGACCCCCGCCCGCTCGCGGGTACTCTGATGATTCCAGCCCCTTAACACCAGCCGCTCGTCCGGATGTACGTTGCCGTCCTCGATGCGGTCATGCCCGGCGTACATCTGGGTGAGGACGGTTTTGCGGGTTGCATCTGAGCGGTTCGGCATGGAGCCGTGGAGCGTGAAATAGTGAAAAAACAGCACGTCGCCCGCCTCGGCCTCAATCACCTTGGCCCCCTCGATGGGGTGCTCCGCCAAGACTTCGGATTCTTCCATGCCGCCGCTGCCCAACACGCGCCCGAGTTTGTGGCTCCCCTCGTACACGCGCAAGCAGCCCATCTCGTCGGTCGCGTCGGACACGTGGATAATCCCGGCTATCATGGTGTCTTTGACGGTCGGGAAGTACGACCAGTCCTGATGCATGGGAAAGGGCGAGCCTTTTTCGGAGGGTTTTTGGAACAACTTGGAGTGGTGCAGCACGATGTCCTCGCCCAAGATTTGCGCGGGCACGTCTAAAAAGGCGTCGCTCTGCATCGCTTTAAGCCACCGAGCCGAGAACTGCTGGACGTTGTGCGTGTGCAGAATCACGCTGTCTTTTGTCCGGCTGTCTTTGGCCTGGATGCGCTTCATTTCCGGCCCCATCCAGGTCGCGTTGATGTTTTCGCCGGAGGCCATGAGTTGTGCGACGATATGGTCGAAGTCCTCCTCTAAGTCTTGGACCACGCTCGCCGAAAAGACCCCTTTGGCGTGGTAGTAGCCGTTCTCCTCAAAAAATCCTTTGACGTCGGACACAAACCGCCTCCTTTGGCAAAGCGGACATACATTTGTTTTAAGCGTCCGCTATCATCCAGCTAAGATTGAAAAATCATAGCAGCGGCGCGCTTTTCTCGGAAGGGGGGAATAGGACAAGTTTGTTGGTAAAACGGACATTATAAGAACCGAGTGCCGCCCCTTCCCCGGTAGTCGGTCGGCGTCGCCCCCGTACGCTGGCGAAAGAGCGTGGAGAAGTGCCGCACATCGCCGTAGCCCGTCGCGTAGGCAACCTCTGCGACCGAGGTCTTTTCGTTCAGAAGGAGCTGTTTAGCCACGTCTAGGCGCAAATCCAGCACGTGCTGCTTGACGGACGTACCCACCGCTCTTTTGAAAAGGCGGCTCGTGTGCCGCTCGCTCAAATGCACCTGCGCCGCCACTTCTTTGAGAGAAAGCGGGCGGTTATAGTTGTCGCGGATATAGCGCAACATCGTCGTGACGGCGATATTTTTTGAGTTCTCCGGTGACACGCCTCTTCCAGGACTGCCGTTCGTGCCGGTAGGCGGCTGGACGTGGGAAACGGCTCGAGCCGTTTCCAAAATCAGTTTCAACGCGAGCCCCTCTATGACCTGAATATAACCGGGAGACCCGCGCGCAACCTCGTCGGTAAGAAGCTCAACGGTTTTCTCGACCACGCTCATCCCTGAGGCCACAGCCGCGCCGCCCAGCGAAAAAGCGTGCAGCATCGCGTCAACGTCGCGGTGGCTGGCCCCGGCAGGGGGAACCAGCGTGTAGGACCAAAAGTAAATGCCCAGCGGGTCTACGTCGTCCGAGATGATTTCGTGGGCCTCGTCGGGCTTGGCGATGAATAAGTCGCCCGCTTGAACCCAGTAGTCGCGCCCGCTGATGCGGAAGAGACCGCGCCCGCTGAAAGCGTAGCAAACCTCGAAGAACGAGTGGACGTGCAGGTAGTTGCGCCACCACGCGTCCCCGCTGTAAAACCCCCAGCCCAAGATTTCGCTCGAGAACCCGCCAATCTGTAGGAGAAGCGGCGCGCGGTTGAGGTCGGCAAAGTGGTGGCGCATCGTGACGGCCTTAGTTGACGACGGGGGGCGCTACGGTCTCGTTTTTATGCTCGTCCTCATAAAGATAACAAGACGCCTGGTGGTCGGCTCTGCCCACGTGAAAGAGCGGCGGTCGAGCCTCCAAACACCGGTCCATGCGCTCGGGGCACCTCGGGTAAAAGCGACAGCCCGTGGCGTCCCCGGCGCGCAGGGTCTCTTCGTCGGGCAGGTCAATGTCGGTGTCCCACTTTTCATCCGGGTCGGGCACCGGCACCGAATCGACCAGGAGCTGGACGTACGGGTGCTTGGGCTCGTCAATGACCCTGGTGGTCTGGCCCTTTTCGGCAATCGAGCCCTGGTAAAGGATGTAGATTTGGTCGCCCACCTGGTAAGCGGTGGACAGGTCGTGGGTGATGTACAAGAACGAGATGTTTTCCTCGTCGCGTAGGCGCAGCATCACCTCGAGAATCGCCGCCCTTAGTGAGGCGTCCACCATCGACACGGGCTCGTCCGCCACGATGAGCTTGGGCTTGATGAGGTAGGCCCTCGCCATCATGATGCGTTGGCGCTGACCGCCCGAGAGCTGGTGCGGGTACTTGCGCAGGATGTCTTCGCCGCGCAAACCGACCACGTTCAGCGCAGCCTCGACGCGTTCGCGGCGGTCTGCCTTACTAGAAGCTAACTTGAAGTTCTTGACAACCTGGTCAAACACGTGTGCGATGCGGTAAAAAGGATTATACACGCCGAAGGGGTCCTGAAACACCGCCTGTACATTGCGGCGGTAATCGATGACCTCTCGGCTGTTCATCTCGCCCGCGTCTTTGCCTTGGAAAACAATGTTGCCGCCACTCAAACTCGTAAAGCCGAGCACGAGGTTCGCCAGCGTTGTCTTGCCGCTCCCCGACTCCCCGGCGATGGTCGTGATGGTCGCGGGCCGGTCGGCGACGGTGAGGTTGAAGTCTTGCAGCGCGACCACCTCGCGCTTTTTGCCGAACATGCCGCCGCCCACCTCGTAGACCTTGGTGGCGTTGCGAATCTCAAGCAGGGGTGGCGACACGCAGCACCTCCCCCTTGGGCGAGAGTTCGTAGAGGTGGCACGCGACCTGCTGCCGCTCTTTAAGCTCGCGCAGTTCGGGCTCTTTCGTCTTGCACACGTCCATCACATAAGGACAGCGCAGTTGGAAAATACACCCCGGCGGCGGGTTGCGCGGGTCGTGGGTGAGGCCCTCGGTGATTTTGAGGGGTTTCCTTTCTTTCAACGAGGGTATCGAGTCGATGAGCACCTGCGAGTAAGGGTGCATCGGGTCCTTGAAAAGGCTCCTTACGGGCGCGATTTCGACTATTTTCCCGGCGTACATCACGGCAATCCGGTCGACCATCTGCGCCATCAGGCCCATGTCGTGCCCGATCATGATCATCGAGACGCCCAGCATTTCCTTGACTTTCAAAAGGGTCTGCGCGACGACGCGCTGCACGACCACGTCGAGGGCGCTCGTCGACTCGTCGGCGATGACCACCGCCGGGTTCAGAACGATGCCCATCGCGATGCAGACGCGCTGCTTCATCCCACCCGAGAGTTCGTGCGGGTACATGCCGTAGACGCGGGCGGGCAAACCCACGGTGCGGAACAGCTCTAAAATCCGCGCTTCCAGCTTCGCCTTGGGCTGCCGCCCCTCGTGCGCGACGATGGCGTCGGCAATCTGCGCGTGAACCCGCATGGTCGGGTTGAGCGAGTTCATCGCGCCCTGCGGGATGAGCGCCAAGCTGGTCCAGCGCAGGGCGCGAAACTCACCTTCGCTTAGGGCCATTAGGTCGGTGTCGTCGAGATAAACATGGCCCCCGGCGACGCGCCCCGGCTCCTGGACGAGTTGCAAAATGCCGTAGGCCGCCGTCGATTTGCCGCAGCCGGACTCGCCCACCAAGCCCAGCGTTTCGCCCTCGTACAGGTCGAAGGTAATGCCGTTAACGGCTAACACGTCGCCTTGCGGGGTGTCGTAATAGACTTTTAGGTCTCTCACCTTGAGGATGGGCTCGAGCCTGTTCTCCCTTTTTTCCGTCTCACCCTTCTTGACCTGCGTCTTCTTAACCTGCGTCATTCGGCGGCCCGCCTTAATCGGGGGTTTGAAACTTCATCTAAACCTAAGTTGATGAGGAGCAGGCTGATAAAAATTAGAATCAGGATAATCGTCGGAAAACCCCACCACCACCACAAGCCCTGACTCAAACCGGAAAGCTGAATGGACCAGTAAATCGTCACGCCCAAAGTCGGCACGCGCTGCGGGCCGAGGCCCAAAATCTCGAGGCCGATGGCCGCCAGAATCGAGCCCGCCATGTTGCCGATAAAGCTCGCCGCCAGGTACGGGATAAGGTTGGGCATCATTTCCTTAAACATGATGGCAAAGGTGGACGCGCCCGAGAGCCGCGCCATTTTTACGTAGCCGCTCTCGCGCATACTCAAGACCTGCGCCCGGATGAGCCGCGTCGGGCTGGGCCAGGCAAAGGCCGAAATTAAGAGCGCCATGCCGACTAGATTCACCGGAATCACCGACTGGATCACGATGAGCACCAGCAGCGAAGGAATAGTAATCGTCGTGTCGGACGCCAGACGAATCACGTCGTCCAGACGCCCGCCCACAAAACCCGCCGTGAAGCCCAGCAGGATGCCCACAAACATCCCTGCCGTCGCCGCGATAAAGCCGATGGCGAGGGTGCGCGGCGCGCCGAGGATCATCAAGGCCAGCAGGTCACGCCCGTCGCCGTCGGTGCCGAGCGGATGCGCCCAGGTGCCTTCCGAGACACCCCGGAGGGTTTCGTGGCTAAAGCCTACGGGCGGCAGCTTGAGGGGCGAACTGCCCACGAACGCGAGGTCGGTGTTCCAGACGAACTGCCCGATAAAGGCCGCGCTAAGGAGTATGACCAACATGCCTGCACCCGTGAGCAGGTTGGGGTTGAGCCAGGGGTTGTCCCAACGATTCAAGCGGTCAGGCTTGCGGACGTCCGTACGGGCGGCGGTGCTCGCCACGTTACCTCCCCTCGTGCGAAATGCGCGGGTCGATGAGCGGATAGATCATGTCCATGATAAACACCGCCAGCGCCGTCGCCAAAATAAGCACGAACGAGGTGCCCTGGATGACCGTATAGTCCTGGTCGCGGATGGCGCGGAAAATCGCGTTGCCCATGCCCCGGTAGGAAAAAATATACTCGACCAAGATTTGCCCCCCGACGAGCGTGCCGATGGTCAAGGCCAGCGCCGTCACCTGCGGCAAAATGGCGTTGCGAATCATGTAGCGGTAGAGGACATAGAAGGGATTCAAGCCCTTCGCCTGCGCCAGCGTCATATAATCTTCGCCTTCAACCGTAATCATCATGCCGCGCATCCCCAACGTCCAGTAGCCGAAGGTGACCACCACGATGGAGAGCGCGGGCAGCGCGCCGTGCCAGATGACGCTTTTGATAAAGGGCCAGGTGAGCGCGGGCTCGAGCCCCCGCCCGTACGAGCCGATCATCGGGAATAAATCGAACTGAAAGGCGAACACGTAGATGAGCAGCAGCGCCGCCAGAAGCGAGGGCACCGAGGTAAAAATCATCGTCAGAGGAATAAGGAACTTGAAAAGCGCGGGCGTCCGCTTCCAGGCCAAAAACGCGCCCAACAAGTTGCCGATGACAAAAAATAGAAAGGTCGAAATCCCCAACAGCCCAATCGTCCAGGGCATCGCGCGCCCGATGATGCTGCTCACCTGCGTCGGGAACGAGGCCAGCGAGTAGCCGAGGTCGAAGGTGATGAGGTTTCTCATGTAGCGCAAATACTGGATATGCCACGGGTCGTCCAGCCCGAAGCGTTCGCGCCAGCCCGCGATAATCACGTCCGAATTCTCGACGTAGCCCGCGCTCTGCGTCATGCGCGCGACCATCGCCGCGATGGGATCGCCCGGCGCAACGCGCGGGATAATATAAATGAGCGTCGCCGCCAGCCAGACGGTAAAGAAAAAGATACCGAGCCGCCGCAGAAAATAGCCCAGCGTAATGCCTCTCAAAAAGACCCGCCTCTCAACATAATCAACCTTTCCCGCTCGGTAGAGGACCTGTGGGTCGCTAGATATTAACGGTAGCGACCCACAGGCAAAGGGCTAGAAGCCCAAAGCTAACCACTCACCACTCGCTTTACAGTCCTCCGGCGGGCTCGAGGTTGTGAATAATCTGGTGCGTGCTCATCCACCAGGTCGCCGGGTGGTTGTAGTTGTTCTCCGCCGTCGGCCAGCCCGTCCAGTAGGTCGTGTCAAAGGGCACGAGCTTTTTCGCCTGCGTGATGGGGATGAAGGGCATCTCGTCGTAGAGGTTGCGGTACGCCTCGACCACCATGTCTTCGATCTGCGGGTCGCCCAAGGGCAGCACGCCGATCTCTTCGACGATGGCGCTGTAGGCGTCGCTGGCCTCGCCGCTCCAGCGCACGTGGTTGTTCTGACCCGGCGACTGCTCGCCGATGGGGCGGTAGAACTGGCTCGTATAGCGGTTCATCGAGTTCCAGGGTTCGTTAATCGAGCCGCAGGCGTCCCAGTCCATCACGGCTTCGTAGTTGCCGAAGCGTTTGTTGTCTTCCCAGGTCGCGCCCGCCACGTTGCGCTGCGAGGCGTCGATACCGGCGGCGCGGAGCTGTTCGACCAGCACGGCGGCGATGCGGCGCTTTTCGATAAAGCCTTCGTGCGCTTGAATCTCTAAGGACAAGACCTCGCCGTCTTTCTCGTAGAAGCCGTTGCCGTTCATGGTGTAGCCGTTCGCTTCGATGAGCGCCTGACCCGCCTCAACGTCGGCGGTCGCGCTTAAGCCCATGTCGTTGGCTAAAATCGCCTCGATGTAGGGTTCCAAGCCACCATACTCGACAAACATGGTCCGCGACGGGATGGTCGTGCCTTCGTAGGCGACCTCGATAATTTGATTACGGTCCACGATGAAGTTGAGCGCCTTGCGCAGGTCGGCGTTGTCCCAGGGGGCGACGGCGTTGTTGATCGACATCTGGCGCGGGCAGGGGTCGAGCCACACATAGGGCATCCCGTCCACCCAGGCCTCCATGTTGGGGTTGTTCGACAACATCGCGTCGAAACCGCCCAGGGTCACGTCCATGACGCTGTCGAGTTCGCCCGACGAGGCGAGCTGGACGCGGTTCTCCTCGGTCCCGGTCACCACCCAGACGAGGTACTGGGGCGCGGGCAGGCCGTCGATACTCATTTCGGGGATGCCCACCTCGGCCCCCCACCAGTCGTCGCGGCGTTCATAAATAAACTCGTTCTCGCTCGCGGACGCGAGCCTGTAAGCGCCCGTGCCGAGGGGCCAGCCCTGCTCGGGGTCGTAAAACTCGAAGGTAAAGGGGTCCTGGCCCGCCCAGACGTGTTCGGGCAAGACGACCAGACCGCCCCAAATACGTACCGAGAAATAGTCGAGCTGAAAGCGCGGGTTGGGCGCTTTGAGGTTGAACTGCACCGTATAGTCGTCGATTTTTTCGACGCTTTGGACCCACTGCTGCATGTTGGCCGCTTCGCCGAGAGACTGCGTTTCGTCGCTCAGCAACAAGTTGATGGTAAAGACGACGTCGTCGGCGTTAAATACCTCGCCATCCGACCAGGTCACGCCCTCGCGCAGATTCAAGGTCCACACGTCGAGCGCGTCGTTCGGCTCAAAGCTCTCGGCCAGCCACGGCTGAATCTCGCCCGTTTCGTAGTTGAGGATAAAGAGCGGTTCCCACACCGCCTGGTGCATCCCCTGGTTGCGGTTGGTACCGGGGACCATCCAGTTAAAGTTTAAGGGGCTCTGGATGATGCCGCCGTCCACGTCGAAAATCACGGTTTCTTCGCGGGGCAGGTTCTCGAGCTGGGCAAAAGTTGACCCCAGCAACGACAGTCCCAACAGTAAAGCGACTAGTCTGAAAATCTTCATACAGCTCCTTTCACAACGTTGAATGAACCATGTTGAAGCGTCTTTATATTCCTTGTGCGACTGGGTGTGCGACTGGGTGAACTCCTTTCATGCGGATTACCGAACGTTTCGAGGCGGTTCGGCGACTCGGGAATGAACGAGGACTGCGGCGTAGCCGAACGGCGCGGGCGGATTGAGATGGCGACCTTGCGTAAGACTCCTCGAGGTGCAAGGGTAGTCGTCCAGTACACAAGCAACTGCGTAAGAACCACTACGGGCTAGACAATTGGACTGCCCCAATCATATAATCGCCCCACTTGATTTGTCAAGAAAACGAGAGAAACGGCAGCCATTCAACATAGGTACAAGTTTTTTTATGACGGAACTAATATGCCGTACTTAAGTGGAATTTTCGGGAGGTATATAAACATCAACCAAGTATTCATAAAAGCTGTGCTTGGGCGTAACCCCTCAACTTGAACGCTGTCTGAGAAAGATTTTCTGAGTTTGAACGGCTCGAGAGAGGGCGCTTAAAGATATGTTCATCGGCAAAAAGCAGTCACCGTGGGCCAGCCTCGGGGTCGTCGCGCTTGCGGCACTGGGCATCGTCGCCGTAGCTATATTAGGCGCTGACCAGCTCTGCCGCAACGACATCGCGCGGCGCTTGCCCCCGTACCCCAACGCGACGCTGCGGAGCGCCGAGCACGATTTTTTGCGCGTGCGGGCGGCGGGAAGAACGGCAATGAGCTTCGCTACCCCGGACGACGTCGAGGCGGTGCGCGACTGGAACCGTAAAGTCACCTTGAGCCTGCTCGAGAGGGAACGGCTGAGAGGCCTGGCGGACGTGAGTAGACGTTTTGAAGTCGATCCCGCAGGCGGCACGCTAATTTTTGACACGACAAGGTGCGGGCTGTGAGGGGTGATCGGCCTCAAGTTTTAGCTCGGCTCGAGGCTTACTTTGGTTCGAATCTTCCGGCTCGAGCTTTGCTTGGCCGAAAGGGAGTAGGGGAGCGCAAACATCACTTCCCTTGAAGCGCTCTTAAAGGTTAATCTCACGTTGACGAATGACCGACCCTCCCACCCCACCGCCTGCCTCTAAGCCAAAGGAGACTCACCGTGCCCACCCTTGCCCTCATCGGCGCAGCCCACATCCACACCCCCAACTTTATCGACCGCTTGAAAAAGCGAGACACGGTCAAGGTCAAATACGTCTGGGACCATGACGCGGCGCGGGCTGGCGCAGCAGCGGACAAGCTCTCCGCACGGGCAGTAAGTGACCCAGACGCCGTGTATTCAGACGACGAGGTCGAAGCCGTCATCGTCTGCACCGAGACGAACCGGCACGAGGCCGTCGTCATGCCCGCCGTGGGGGCGCGCAAACACCTCTTCGTCGAGAAACCCTTAGGCTTTGCCGCCGAGGACGCCTACCGCATGGCGCAGGCCGTCAAGGAGGCCGGTCTTCTTTTTCAAACGGGCTACTTCATGCGCGGACAGCCCATCCACCGCTTCTTAAAAGAGGCGATAGAAAAGGGGCACTTCGGCACCATCACCCGCGTTAGGCACTCGAACTGCCACGCGGGCGCGCTCAAGGGCTGGTTCGACAACGACTGGCGCTGGATGGCGGACCCAGAGAGGGCGGGCTGCGGCGCGTTCGGGGACTTGGGCACGCACTCGCTCGACATCTTGCTGTGGCTGCTGGGTGAGGTTGAGACGGTCACCGCGTCCATCAACGTCGTGACCGGACGCTACGACGGCTGCGACGAGTCCGGCGAGGGGATGCTGCGCTTCAAGAACGGCGCGGTGGGCACGCTGGCGGCGGGCTGGGTCGATGTCGCCGACCCGGTCAAAGTGCTCGTCAGCGGCACCGAGGGTCACGCCTACGCCGTCGGCGACACGCTTCACTTCAAAAGCGAGCACGTCGAGGGCGCGACCGGAGAGGCGTGGCAAGACCTTCCCGAACCCTTGCCGCACGCCTTTGAGCTGTTTCTGGACGCTTTAGAGAGCAAATCGGCTGATAAAGATGCTGAAGATGTGTCGCTCGTCGACCCCCTCGAGGCCGCCTACCGCAACGCCGTCATGGCCGCGCTTTACGAGGGCGCGCAAGAGGCGAGTTGGGTCACGCCCCGCACAGCATTCTAAAGATGGGTTAAGGAAGCAGAGCGCCTATGCGAACCAAGAACGAAGTCGTCCGAAAGCGTCAGTTTATGCTTTAATCGCGGTATCGGCTCAGCCGCCCGCACTCACACGCCTACTCACGAGGAGAAACCCGTTGCGCCACAGTGCCCACCACAGCGTCCGCCACACCCCCGAAAAGCTCGCCAAACGCCTCCGGCTCATCACCCCGCTCGTCACCCGCCGCCGTGAAAGGCTCGAGCCTTTCCGTTACAAAAAACTTGACGGTCCGCTCGAGCCCCCCCTCTTAGACACCGATACGGGGGATTGGGAGGTCCTAGAGTTCGGGTCCTACTGGGGCGCGCCGCGTACCGAATTTATGTTGAGGACTCGCTTTTCGGTGCCGGACGACTGGGACGCCTCGCTGCCGAGGGCACTCCATCTGCCGCTCGGCGAAGCGGGCGACTTTAGCCACCCCGAAGTGCTCGTTTATTTAGACGGGAAGCCCTACGCCGCCGCCGACCGCCACCACCAAGAGGTGCGGCTCCCGGTGGGACTAAGCGGGACGCACGAGCTGGCGCTGCACGGCTGGACGGGGATTAACATCGCCGAAGACCGGCGGCTTTACTTAAGAGAATGCAGCGTGGTGGAACTCGAGCCCGTAACGCGCGAGTTCGTTACCTTGGCGAGGGTGGCGCTGGAAACGGCGCAGCACTTAGACGATGATGCGCCCGCCAAAGGGCTTCTTCTTAATGCGCTTGATGAGGCGTTTAAGAGGCTCGAGACGCTCGCGGTAGATCAGAATCAGAACAACCGCGACGCCTTTTACGCCAGCGTCCCGGACGCCCTGGAGACATTAAAAGCAGGCGTTGCCAGCGCGGGTCCCGCTAAGAACGTGACAGTTGCTGCCGCGGGACACGCCCATATCGACGTGGCCTGGCTTTGGACCTTGGGGCAGACGCGGCGCAAAGCCGGGCGCACCTTTCACACCGTATTGCGGCTTATGGAGGAGTTTCCCGAGTACACCTTTTCGCAGAGCCAACCTCAACTTTACGACTACGTGCGTCAGGACTATCCCGAGCTGTTCGAGGCCATTAAAGCGCGGGTTGACGAGGGACGCTGGGAAACTCTGGGCGGCATGTGGGTCGAAGCCGACTGTAATTTGAGCGGGTCAGAGTCCTTGGCGCGACAGTTCGTCTTCGGGCGGGCGTTTTTCAAAGAGCATTTTGGCGAGATTGACTCACCTATCTTGTGGCTCCCCGACGTGTTCGGCTACGCCTGGAATTTGCCGCAGCTCATCAAAGAGGCGGACCTTGAGTATTTCTTCACCATCAAAATCGGCTGGAGCCAGTACAACCGCCTGCCCTACGACTCGTTTTATTGGCAAGGGCTGGACGGCACCAAAGTCTTGACGCACTTCTCGACCACGCCCGAAATCGGCAGCCCGCACGCGAGCACCTACAACGCCAGGGCGACCCCCGAACAAAATTTGGGCACCTGGCGCAACTTTCAACAAAAGGACGTCCAGCAAGACCTCTTAATGGTCTACGGCTACGGCGACGGCGGCGGCGGCCCAACAAGGGAGATGTTGGAAAACATCGACGTGATGAAAGATTTCCCGGGCGTGCCCAAAATGCGTTACAGCACCGCCAAGAGCTTTTTCGAGCGGCTTGAAGAAACCTCCGGCGACATGCTGCCGACCTGGAACGGCGAGTTGTATCTAGAGCTGCACCGCGGCACCTACACCACGCAGGGCCGCAACAAACGCGCGAACCGCAAAAGCGAATTTTTGCTCCACGACGCCGAGTTCGTGGCGTCGCTGGCGAGCACGCTGGACGCTGGATACCGCTACCCCGAGGCTGAGTTACATGGAGCCTGGGAACTCGTGCTCTTAAACCAGTTTCACGACATCATCCCCGGGAGCAGCATCGGCGAGGTTTATACGGAGTCGTTGGAGCAGTACGAAGAGGTCAAGCGGCTTGGTGAGGAGGCGCGCGACGCGGCCCTGTCTCTTATTGCCCAAAAGCTCGGTGGTGAGGTGGTGGTGGTCAATCCGACGTCGTTTGTTCGTGATGATGTGGCGTTTTTGCCGGGAACTGTGCCCAGTACGTTGCGCCGCGCCGACGGGGGGCCGGTACTCACGCAAGCGGTCGAGGGGGGAACGCTGATTGCGGCGGGGCGGTTAGGACCCTACAGCGTCACCCCTTTGATTAGTGGCGACGCAGGTGACACGCCTGAGACTGAACTGAGCGTCAGCGAGAGGCACCTCGAGAACCCGTTCGTCCGCATCGAACTTGATAGCGAGGGTGACCTCGTCCGCGTTTTCGACAAGACCGCGAACCGCGAGGTGCTGGCCGAGGGTGCCAAAGGCAACCAGTTTCTCGCCTTTGAGGATAGACCCAACTTGTGGGACGCCTGGGACGTGGATATTTTCTACGACGACAAGGTCTACTACGCTGAACCTGCAACTTCCATCACGGTGATAGAAAGCGGACCCTTGCGGGCGACCCTCGAGCTAAAGCGCACCATTCTCCACAGCACTTACACCCAGCGCCTCTCGCTCGCCTACAACAGCCCGCGCCTCGACATCACCACCGACATCGACTGGCGCGAGCGGCATACGCTCCTCAAGGTTGCGTTTCCCGTCAACATCCTCTCGCCGGTTGCCACCCACGAGATTCAGTGGGGCCACGTGCAGCGCCCGACGCACCGCAATACCTCGTGGGACTGGGCGCGCTTCGAGACTTGCGCGCAAAAGTGGGTGGACTTGTCCGAAGCCGACTACGGCGTGAGCCTCCTCAACGACTGCAAGTACGGCAACGACGTGCAAGGTAACACCATGCGCCTGAGTTTGTTGCGGAGCCCGACTGCGCCCGACCCCGAAGCCGACCAGGGAGAGCACACCTTTACCACCAGTTTGCTGCCGCACGCGGGCGGCGTGGGCGAGACGACCATCGCCGCGGCCTACGCCCTCAACGACCCGCTTTTGGCGGTGAGGGGCGGCTCGAGCGGTGAAAGGGGTGAGACGAAGGCCGCGACAAGTTTCTTGCAGGTTGATAAACCCAATGCCGTTATCGAAACCGTGAAACGCGCCGAGGACGGGTCAGGCATCATCGTGCGGCTCTACGAAGCCCAGCGGCAGCGCGGGCCGGTCACCTTACAGACGGGGTTTAAGCTGGCGAAAGTGGAGCGGACCAATCTGCTTGAGACCCCCCGAGAGACGCTCGAGCATGGGGAGAACGGGGTGACTTTCGACCTCAAACCCTTCCAAATCGTGACGCTCAAGCTCAAACCGGCGTGAGAAAGCGCATACTCACCCGTCTGTCCATCACCCTTACCCCCACATCCTGCTAAAACCGGAGGCGCATAATGACCCAAACGACGAAACCCTCACAAACCCGAGACAAGCTCAAGGTCGCCCTTCTTGGCGCGGGCGGCATCGCCGGTGTTCACGTTCAAGGCATACTGGCGCACGCCGACAAGCTCGAATGCACCGCGCTCTGCGACGTTTCCGACGCCGCCTTGGAGCTCCGCTCAAAGCAACTCGGCAACAGCCCGGCGCGCTATCACGATTGGAACACGCTGCTCGCCGAGCAAAAGGACTTAGACGCGGTGATTATCGCGCTGCCCCACCAGTTTCACGCCCCGGCGATTTTGGCGGCGGCGGGAGCGGGCAAGCACATCCTCTGCGAAAAGCCGATGTGCATGACTCTCGCTGAAGCCGGTGAGATTTTAGCGGCGGTCGCTCGCTCGGGTGTCACCTATATGTCGGGCCACAACCAGCTCTTTACCCCCGTGGTGAGGGAGGCCAAACGGCTTCTTGACGAGGGCCTGATCGGAAAGCTTCGCTGGCTCAGGACCCAGGACTGCTTTGTCGCGCCCGCAACGTCGATGCAGAATACCTGGCGCGGCAGCGTCGCGTCGCAAGGGGGCGGTGAGCTCATCGACACCGGCTATCACCCGTCGTACTTGCTCCTCTACTTGGCGGGCGCGCCGCTCGCCGAGGTGCGCTCGAGCATGAGCCGCTTTCACATGCACATCGAGGGCGAAGACACCGCGAGCGTGCAGGTCCGGTTTCAAAATGGCGTGTTGGGTGAGGTCCTTACGTCGTGGGCCATGCCCCTTCCTTACGGGACGCACAAGCTTCATCTGGTCGGTGACAAGGGAGAGCTGTTCGGCTCGAGCAACATCCTTTACTACCGCCCCACCGGCTTTGCCGAACCTGCGGAGCGCGTTCTACCGGCGGTCGAGAGCACCTTTACCGAAGAAATTGGACATTTCGCCGACTGCTTGAAAAACGGCACCCCTCCGCTGCACGGCGCGGAAGACGGGCGGGCGGTGCTCGAGCTTATCCTCAAGGCGACCGAGAGCGCGGCGGGCTGGCAGGAGACCGCGCCCGAACGGAGTGTCGGCAGCTAGCATTTTAGTTCGCCAAAGT
Organism: Trueperaceae bacterium; assembly: GCA_965214405.1. Classification (GTDB taxonomy): domain Bacteria; phylum Deinococcota; class Deinococci; order Deinococcales; family Trueperaceae; genus CBDCCT01. The sequence continues at coordinate 1,430,373 of OZ243956.1, read as the reverse complement.
GATTTTCTTGGTCAAAGCCTGGGTATGCTCTCGGTCTCTAGCCACTGATGTAAATCACCTATTGCACTCGTAGGGTGGGGGTGGTCGCCCCCACTTCTGTACGCGCAGGGTGTAGCGCTAATGTACGTGCGGACGGACAACCTGCACGTTTTTGTCCAGCAAGTCGAGCTTACCCAGCAAGTAGAGGTCTGTCACAGCTCACTCTCCTATGACTTTTCCAAGGACGTGGCGGTCTGTTTTGCGTCCGCGACAGCCGAGGCGATAACGTCGTCCGTTACGCCGTGCTTACGCAGACTCTCGATGAGGTCGCTCAAGTCCCGCTGCTGCTCGAGCCTCTCTAAGTCAGCCCGCAGACCCTGACCGATATAGGCGCGCATCAGCGGTTGATAGCCGGAAAAGCCCAGGAGCGGCGCGATACGTTTGAGGTCGTCAATCACGTCCCCAGGCATCCGCATACTGACGGTTGACATGGGACGGTTTTTGTCCAAGCGTTTTTTAAGCGTAGCCATCTTCATAGCGTTTCCTTTCTAAAGACGTTACGTTGCGTGCAGAGATGAGTCTGACAATGTCGGCGCGGACGACGTAAACGACGTAAAGCAGTTTCCAACTTTCCGTCATGCCGATGACGCGTTGACGCTCTTCGCCACCTTGAAAATCATCCTCGAGGCTCGCCAAGAAGGGGTCGAAGAAAACCTCACGAGCACGTTCAAATGAGACGCGGTGTTTAGTAACATTGTCTAAAGCTTTGCTACTGTCCCATTCAAACTGGACGCCGTTCAGCGCGTGACGAACCGTCATGACAAAGTATAGCAAAAACGTATATACGATGTAAATACGCTCGAGCCGACAGCATTTATTTTCTTGGCAACTGGACCTTGAAAAGCGAAACAGTGCTCGTGCTCCGGGAAAACCCCACAAACCGATTTGTTCACCATAACCCATTACGGGGTGCATCCTGCTCTAAGGTGAAAGTTAGGAAGCCAAAGCGAAGGCTGAGAAACGAAGGTCATCAAAGTCCAGTAGCGGATGTTTAGCACAAGTTTGTGCCCTGAGTGAGGCCATGCCCTTAGCGCCAGAAGGTGACCAGTGCATACCACTTCTTTTCATGCGGTGACCAATAACAGCCTTGTTCATCCCTTCAACCTGACCTGAACCAATGGGGTAGCGTTTGTTTTTGAAGCTGGGATAGTCCATAGAATCTAAGCGCTGCTCTAAGTAGTTAAGAGCCGATAAGGCGTTGTCTTGCCAGGTCATCCACAGCTCGGGCTCAGGGAGATACTGTTCTAACCAGTCTCGCGCACTGATGTCGCCCCTGTACCAGTCCCGCCTGTGCCGGGTTCGCTCGGCTTCATCCCAGTGCAGGGCCTGCATGACGACATTGAGGTAAGTCGCAGCGTGAAAGACATCGGTAATGCGCGTAGCCGCCAGGTGAGTAAAGATGGTGTCAATCCATTTCGCACCGTCGCCTAGGCCGATAAGGGTATCTTGGGCTGTGACACCCGCCTCTACAAGCAAGCCTAAAAGCAGGGGCAAAAAGTCCTCGGCTGAACATCTGTCTGCTAACATCCACCTTTCGCCGGGACCATTTTGAGAGTAAAGAACAGCGCTCTTTATTTCTAGCCCCGGACAACTCTTTGCTTCAGGACGACCCAGCACATAAACACCATCAACTTGTAGGACCATCACACGCCCCGGCTTAGCGCTTGGCTGAACCGGACACTCACGCGTTTGCCTTAGCTTTTCACTCACTGCCTGTTCACAGTGAAGCGCGTAGAGACTGGTTAAAGTCGCAAGGCTTGAACCGCTAATGTCGAGTCCAAACAGCTTGGCGAGATGACTGCCTTCTTCATAAGGCAGACGGCTACTGAGTTCGAGCAAGCGTTCCAAGGCTTCAGGGCTCCAGCCCGATTCATCCAAGCAGCCATCATAGTAGACCTGTTGACGCTCTCCCGTTCGAGCTTTCAACCTCTGGACTTTGACACGAACACTACCCCAGCACGTCTTGATATTGCCTGTACTCAGACCGTTACGCCAGTAGCCCTCAGGTGTCGCTTTGGCTTCGGGGGGAAAAAGCCTCGGCGTTCGCCAGGGCCTCGGCTGTTTTTCTCATCATCTCCGGCGAGAACTTTAGCATTGCCCTTTCTATATCTCTAAAGTTGGCGTCCGGCGCTAGCGTTGCCTTCAAATCGGCTAAGTAATGCTCGAATGCTTCTCTCGCCTTCTCTTCCCAGTCTGGCTTGTTCATGCGCCAGTCTACTTCCCTTTGCACCCTTTTTCTATCCCCTTATGCCAGGATGCACCCCCCATTACGCGCCGCCTTGACAGATAGAAGAACGGGAGTTTATATTGGTCATGTCCACATGTTCAATCCCAGTGCCGAGAGCGCTGGCAAGCTTTCGGCCCGCCGGGTCCGCAGAAAGGTAGGAGATGCAGACGGTTGACGCAAGCAGCCCGCTACCCCTGTACTACCAGGTGTACCGCTCGCTTTTGGGGCGCATTCGCGGAGACGAGTACGCGCCCGGCGACGCGCTGCCCCCCGAGCGCAGGCTCACCGAGCTTTACGGGGTGAGCCGCATCACCGTCGTCAAGGCGCTCGATCTGCTCGAGCGCGACGGCGTCATCGAGCGCCAGCACGGGCGCGGCACCTTTGTGCGCGAGCCCGAAGAAACCGCGCCGCCTCCTACATTGGCCTTTTTGCCGGGCGGCCTGGTGCATCCTTACCACTACAGCGTTCAGGTGGGCATCGCCAGGGTGGCCGCCGAGCGCCGCGCCAACCTCAACGTTTTGGCGCACTACCGGGGCGTGAGTAGCAGCGTAGACGAGCTCTCCTCGCGCGTGGCCGGGTTCATCGTGTACCCCAAAGGCCAGGAGAGCGCGAGTCTTTATCAAGATTTGCTCGAGCGCCAGCACCCGCTGGTCATGGTCGACCGTTATTTGGACGGGGTCGAGGCCGACGCGGTGGTGTTTGACGACGAGGTCGCCGCCTATAAACTCACGCGCCACCTGCTCCGGCGGGGGCACACGCGCCTGGCCTTTGTAGACCACCGTGAACCGGAGGTGTCCGCTTCAAAAGACCGTCTGGCGGGTTTTTTTCGGGCACTCCGCGACGCGGGGCTGGGCGCCGATTCCCGTGATGACGCTCAGGTGTGGCTCGAGTACGCCGACTACGCCCCCTTCGAGGGCGGCCGCAGCCACGCGCACCTTACCGAGGTCTTGGCGGCGAAACTTGCCGAGACGGGGGTGGACGCGCTCGTCGCCGTGAACCACGACGTCAGCGAGAGGTTGCAGCACGACCTCATGCTCCTCGACGCCGAGCGGGCGCGCCCAACCGGGCGGGGATTCGGGCGCAACGGGCGCGGCGTGGAGGTCGCCGGTTTCGGGCACAAGCACCCCGTGGACTATGGCCCTTTCCACGTCGCCACCGCCTTGCAGTTGGGCGAAGCGCTCGGGCAACGGGCGGCGGAGATGCTTCTGGAGAGGCTTGACGGGAGTTACGAGGGTCCGCCCCGGCTCGAGCGCCTGCCCGTCACGATTCTTTACCGAAAGGAGGCCGAGACCTAACCCGTCATCCGCTGACAAACGTGCGTTCCAACCCCTTACAGACCCTTCATCAGGCCCTTCATCAAACCAGTCAAAGGAGAAAAACGTGAAAAAATTGACCCGCCGTGAACTGCTCAAACGCGCCGCCGCCATGGGGGGCGGCGTGCTCTTGGCCGACAACCTCGTCGCGCTCGCGCTCGCCCAATCGGAGGGCGAGGCCATCACGATTCGCTACCTCACGCCGCTGTGGGCCTCGACCACCGACCGGCGGCCGGAGCGGCAAATCGCGTTTACCCGCGTGATCGAATCCTTTAACGACGCCTACGCCGACCAGGGTATCCAGGTCGAAGAAGTCGTTGGCGACGGTAACCCCATCACCATCACGCAGGAGATGGACGCGGGCACCGTCGACGCCGCCTGGATCAACTACGGCACCTACCCGAATCATTTGCTGGCGGGTCAGCTCGTCGACTTAGAGCCCTTCCTGACCGGCGAGGCCGACGAGTTTTTCCCCTGGACCATCGAAGCCCTGAGGAGCGTGAACGGCACGCTGGCGGCGCTCTGGCACAACACCGACACGCCGCTCCTGTACTACAACACCGAAAAAATCGCCACCCCGCCCGCGACCTGGTCGGACGTGGTCACAATGGCCGAAACTATCAAGGCCGAAGAGCCGAACGCCTTTGCCATCACCTATCCCTTTGTCGGCTGGATTCAGATGAACTCGGGCATGTACGAGGCGCTGGGCGGCACCTGGGTGGACGAGGAGGGCGCGCCCGTCCTTTTCGACGGGGCCAACCGCGACATCTGGGCTACTATGTTCGCGTTTTACATCGATCTGCTAGAGCGCGGCCTTATCCCCCCGTCGGCGGTCGCCAACGACCAGATTCAGCAGATGCCCGACGTCTACGCGGGCAACGTTTACAGTTTCGCGGGCAACTCGAACTTTCACCTCCGCCAGCTTCAGCCCAATTTGCCCCCTGAGGAGTACGAAAAGTGGGCGGCGGTCCCCCTGCCCTATCCCGACGAGGCAGGCTTCGGCAGGTATCAAGCCGGGGGCTGGCTCATCGCCCCCGTGGCGACCGGCAACCCCGCGCGCGAGGCGGCCGCCGCGGCCTGGACGCTCCACGCCACGGGTTTTCGGGCGCTGCGCGACACCTGCAAGGCGGGCGGCTGGATACCGACGCGGCCCGCGGTCTTGCAAGAAGACCCCTACTACGCCGAGGACCCCTTTGCGCTTGCCACTTTAGAAGCCCTCGAGAGCGGTCAGGTCATGCCGATGGTGCCGATTCTCACGGCGATGGCCGCCGCCATCCAAACCGCCGTCACCGCGGTCGCCAGCGGTCAGGCCACGGTCGACGAGGCGCTGGACGCGGCCAAGCAAGAGGTCGACCGCGAGTACGAGGCGCTTAACTAAGGGTTGATTGGGTGTTGACTAAGAGTTGATGCCGGGGCGGTGGTTTTGCCGCCGCCCCGGCATTCGAGAGTGAGGTCCATGCAGCAGACGCGTTCTAGGAATCCAGCCCCGCCGGGGGCTAAATACGAAAAAGGTCGGCTCGAGCGCTTCGTGGGCGGCCCCTGGCCTTTTATCCTGCCGGGGCTGCTCCTCTACGCGGCGGTGGGGCTCTATCCTATTTTTTCGCAGTTTTATATCGCCATGACGGACATGCGTATTGCGACGATCAATCAAGCGAACTTCGTCGGCTTCAAGAACTTTGTCGACTTAGCGCGCGACCCGGTGACTCGAGACGTCATCAGCTTTACGCTTCTGTTCGTGCTCATTTCGGTGCCCGCGCAGTTCGTCCTCGGCTTGGGGTTGGCGTTGCTGCTCGACCAAAAGTTGCCGGGTCGCCTCCTTTTCCGGCTGGCGATTCTTTCGCCCTGGGTCATCTCGAGCATTATCGTCGGCCTCATGTGGCGCTTGCTGCTCCACGAGAGCGCGGTAGGCACCGTGAACGCGCTGCTCGCTTCTTTGAGTCTGCCCACCGTGGCCTGGTTTAGCGACCCCGGCATGGCGCGCGTGTCGGTCATCATGGTCAACGTCTGGCGCAGCGTCGCGTTTACGATGGTGTTTATGCTGGGGGGGTTGCAGACGCTGCCTAAAGATGTGCTCGAGGCGGCGACCGTGGACGGGGCCAACGCGCTGCAAAAGCTCGTCCGCATCAAACTGCCCCTGCTGCGGACCATCGCCGGGCTCAACCTCATCTATATCACCATCGGCACCTTTCAGGTGATGGAGACGATTCTGGTGCTTACCGACGGCGGGCCGGGTCGGGCCACCGCCACGTTGGGTTTTCGCATGTATCAATTGGCTTTTACCGCGGGCAGCCCCGGACTGTTGGGCCGGAGCGCGGCCCTGGGCGTGCTCATGTTCGCGGTCATTATGGTGTTCGCCGTCATCTACATGCGCCTATTCTTGTTTAACGAACGGGAAAAGCAGTGACGACCCGCCCAAGCTCCTCCCGCAAAACGCCTTCACGCCGACGTTCGCCCAATCTGCGCAAGCTCGGGGGGCGAAGCTTTTCTTATGCGCTGGCCATCGCCGCGTCGCTCGTGTTCGTCTACCCGCTCGTGTGGCTCGCAAGCGTGTCGGTCAAACCCAACTGGGAAATCTACCGCGCGCCCCTAAAGCTCATCCCGAGCGCGTTTCAGTGGGACGTCTACCAGGAGATTTTTCAAAACACGCCCATCCCGCTCTACATGTTTAACAGCGTGCTCTACGCTGTTGGTAGCACCGTCATCACGCTTTTTTTTGCACTCGTCGCCGCTTACGGCGTGTCCCGGCATCGTTTTCGCGGGCGGCAAAGCCTGCTCGTGCTGATTCTGGCGGTGCAACTCCTGCCCGGTCTGGTGCGGCTGGTGCCGCTCTTTGTGATGATCCGGGCGCTGGGGCTTTACGACTCACGGCTGGGTCTCATCCTCATCTACGGCGCGAGCGCCATCCCCTTCGCCATCTGGTTCTTAAAAGGCTTTATCGACACCCTGCCCATCGAACTCGACGAATCCGCCTGGATCGATGGCGCGTCGAAATTCAGGACGCTCTGGCAAATCCTCACGCCGTCGCTCGTGCCGGGGCTGGCGGTGCTCGCCATCTTCGGGTTTATCGGGGCCTGGAACGAGTTTCAGGTCGCGTCGGTGCTCCTCAAGAACCCGGACTTGCAGCCCCTGACGGTGGGAACTTTTAACCTGATTGGCCCCGACGAGTCGGACTTTAGGCTCATTGCGGGGGCGTCGCTAATCAACATCATCCCCATCCTCATCGTTTTCTCCGTGCTGCAGCGCTACCTGGTGTCGGGGCTCGCCGCGGGCAGCGTAAAAGGCTAGTGTGAAAGGCTAGGAGGCCAGGTGCCGTTTTTTGATTTTCCGCTCGAGAAACTCCGAACGTATAAACCCGAAAGTCCTGAGCAGCCCGATTTTGACGCCTTTTGGGGGGCGACGCTCTCGGAGGCGCGTCAGTATCCGGTGGATTTTAGAACCGAACACGTTGACGTCGGCACGCGCATTGTCGAGGTGTATGACGCTACTTTCAACGGCTTCGGGGGTCAGCCCATCAAGGGCTGGTTCATGTTGCCCGTCGGCGTGGAGGGACCGCTGCCCGGCGTGGTCGAATTTATCGGCTACACGGGCGGGCGCGGCTATCCCTACTCGTGGATGAAGTGGGTCACCGCCGGGTTCGCCTATTTGCTCATGGACAACCGCGGTCAGGGCGTGGGCTCCTCGCCGGGTGACACGCCCGACTATCCGGGCCGCGCCGACCCGCACGCGTTCGGTTTTTTTACCCAGGGCATCCAGGACCCCGAGAGCTACTACTACCGCCGCCTCTACACCGACGCCGCGCGCGCCGTCGAGGCCTTGTGCAGCCACCCGAAGGTGGACGCGTCGCGCGTCGCCGCGGTGGGCGGCAGTCAGGGGGGCGGCCTGGCTATCGCCGCGGCGGGGCTCGAGCCCGACCTCGTCTCCGTCTGCATCCCCGACGTGCCCGCGTTTTGTGACTTTAGACGCGTCATCGGTCTTACCGGCGATACACCCTACGCCGAAATCGTGTCGTACCTCAAAACCCACCGCGCCCGCGAAGAAACGGTGATGCACACCCTGTCGTACTTCGACGGTATTTGCTTTGCCAAGCGCGCGCCCGCCTACGCCTACTACTCCACCGGGCTGATGGACACGATCTGCCCCCCCTCGGGCGTGTTCGCCGCCTTTAATCACGTATCGGCTCCCAAAGAGATGCACGCCTACCGCTTTAGCGGTCACGACGCGGGCAACGAGGTTCATCAGCTCAAGCGCATCAAGTTTTTGTCCGACAGGTGGAACGGTGCCTGACCTGGACACACCCGATCCTTAAGGCAAAACAAGGCAAAATGGTATTAGTTCCAACCGCATCCAGCACGAGACTCGCTATAGTTACTATCTCATGAGAATTTGTACGACTTCGGCACCACCACCACACCCTTGTCAGTCACGTCAAACCCGCGCGCGCGGTCGTCATCAATGTTCACGCCAATCTGCGTGCCGGGCGGAACCTGGACATTCTTGTCGATGATGGCGTTGCGAACCGTGCAGTGGCGGCCCACGGTGGAGTCATCAAAGACAACGGAGCGCTCGACGGTGCTGTATGAGTTGATGCGCGTGCGGCGGAAGAGGATGGAGTCGCGCACCACCGCGCCCGAGACGATGGCACCCCCGGCGATAAGGCTGTTGAGCGCGTGCCCGGTGCGGTCACCGCCCTCGTGGACGAACTTGGTGGGGGGCGAAAATTCGGACGAGGTGCGCAGCGGCCAGTCGTCGTTGTAGAGGTCGAACTCGGGCTTGACCGCGACCAAATCCATGCTCGCTTCCCAGTACGAGTCGATGGTGCCCACATCGCGCCAGTAGGTGTTGGGCTCGCTCTGGCCGGGGATGGGGTTGTCGGCAAAGTCGTACGCCTGGATGCGGTAGCCGTCGTCTAAAGCCATCGGCAGGACGTTTTTGCCAAAGTCGTGCTCGGAATCCTCGCGGGTGGCGTCGCGCTCTAGAAGCGTAAAAAGCGCCTCGCGGGTGAAAAGGTAGTTGCCCATCGAAGCCAGCGCGTGCGTGTCGCGGCCCGGAATGGGCTTGGGCGCTTGCGGCTTTTCCTGAAACTCGGTGATGTGGAAGTTTTGGTCCACCTGCAACACCCCAAACCGCGTCGCCTCCTCCACAAGCGTCGGGTAGGCGGCGACCGTTACGTCGGCCCCGGCCTCCAGGTGACGGCGAATCATGTGGCGGATGTCCATTTTGTAGATGTGGTCGCCGCTAAAAATCGCCACCAAGTCGACGTTATGATTGTCGATCAAGTGGATGTTCTGGTAAATGGCGTCGGCGGTGCCCCGGTACCACTCGGCCCCGAGTTCTTCGTACAGGTACATCTGCGCGGGGGCCAGGGTGATGAAATAGTCCGACAAAAAGGAGCCAAAGCGCCAGTTTCTTTGGATGTGCTCGGTTAAAGATTGCGCCTTGAACTGCGTGAGCACGTACATCCCGTAAATCTGCGAGTTGATCATGTTGTTTAGCGCAAAGTCGATGATGCGGTACTTGGCCCCAAAGGGGACTGCGGGTTTGGTGCGCTTCAGGGTGAGCGGGCTCAGCCGGGTGCCCTTACCGCCCGCTAGCACCATGCCTAAAACTTTGTTTCTCGCGTTCACATACGCCTCCAATATTTTGAGACACTATAGCTCATCCGCCTCTGTAAAAGAGCCCACTTAAGCCCCACCCTCGAGTGCGCCGCCTCCCGGACGGGTCTCATTTCCTCCTAAAGCGCGTCGGGTACAGGTTAGATGAAGTGTGAAAACGATCCCACAAAGGCGGTAAAATAGCCTCAATGACCCGTCAAGACCTGCCGGTGCTGCCTACGGGACCCGGCTGTTACCTCTACTACAACGACCAGAACACGGTAATTTACGTGGGCAAGGCCATCAACCTGCGCTCACGCGTTCGTTCGTACTTCGGCGCGGCGGCGGACAAAAAGGCGAAGCTCTTGCGCAAAGAGGCGGTGCGGCTCGAGTTCATCGTCACCAAGAGCGAGGTCGAGGCGCTTATCTTGGAGTCCAACCTCATCAAGCGCTACAAGCCGCACTACAACGTGCTCTTAAAAGACGACAAGAGTTATCCCTTTTTGAAACTCACCAAAGAGCCCTACCCGATGCTCCTCTTTACGCGGCGCGTGCTCAAGGACGGCGCGAGCTATTTTGGGCCGTACCCGAACGCGGGCTCGGTGCGCAAGGTGCAAGACCTCATCGCCTCGGTGTTCCCGCTGCGGCAGAACTCGGGCGTGCCGATGCAGCCGCGCAAAAAGCCCTGCTTGCGCTTTCACATGGGCCGCTGCCTCGCGCCCTGCATCGGCGAGGTGTCGGTGGAGGAGTACGCGGAAGTGGTGGCGCAGGTCAAGGCCTTTTTAGAGGGCCGGGTGGAGGACACGGTGGCCTCGTTGGAGAACCAGATGCGCGCCGCCGCGGGTCGCCAAGATTTCGAACTCGCCCGGACCTACCGCGACCGTATCCAGGCGCTCCAGCGCCTCACGGGTTACGACTCGGACGTGGTGCAAAACCACGAAGACGATTTAGACTTTTTGGGCGTCGCGCAGGCGGGCAACTACGCGATGGTGCAACTCTTCCAGATGCGCCGCGGGCGCGTGGTGGGGCGCGACAAACGTTTCTTGACCAACGCAGAAGAGGCGAGTGCGGCGGAAATCCTGGAGCGCTTTATGGCCGACTACTACGGCCAAGCGATGCAGCTCCCGCCGCTCGTGCTGGTGCCCGAGGCGCTGGATGAAACAATTTGGCACGCCTTCCTCGCGGAACGTGCGGGCCGCAAGGTCGAGCTGCGGACGCCGCAGCGGGGCGACAAGATGGACCTGATGGCGATGGCCGAGCGCAACGCCGTCACGGGTTTAGAGGCTGAGTTGGCGCTGCTCGAGCGCCGCGGTGAGGCCCCCGGTGTCAAGGAGCTTCAGGCGCTGGCGGGGCTTGAAAACGCCCCCTACCGCATCGAGGGTTTCGACATCTCCAACCTCATGGGCACCCACACGGTCGCGTCCATCGTCGTGTTCGAGGGGGGCCGCGCGCGCAAGTCCGAATACAAGCGCGTTCGCATCCGCGGGCTCGACAAGCCCGACGACTTCTATGCGATGCACCAGGCTGTGTATCGCCGCTTTACGGGCCAGTTGGCCGATAAGATGCCCGTGCCCGACTTGTTGTTGATTGACGGCGGCAAGGGCCAACTGAGCGCCGCACGCCGCGCCCTAAAAGAGGCGGGGCTCGACATTCCGATGCTGGGGCTCGCCAAAAAACAAGAGACGATCATCCGCGAGGGCGCGGACGACATCTTAGTGCCCGAAACGCACCCTGCGTTAAGGATGCTTATCAACATCCGCGACGAGGCGCACCGCACCGCGGTCGGTTACAACCGCAAAAAGCGCGGCGAGGCGATGACCAAAAGCGTCCTGGACGACGTGCCTGGTATCGGCCCCAAGCGCCGCGACGCGCTGTTAGCGCACTTCTCGAGCGTCGACCAACTAAGAAGCGCCGAGGTGGACGAACTCGCCAGCATCCCCGGCGTGAGCCGGGCGGCGGCGGCGGCGGTCAAGGATTTTTTCGCGAGCTCGAGCCAATAAAAAGTTGACGACAAGGTAGTGACAGAACCAGAGCGGTGCTCAGTTCGTATACGCAACGTATGATGCTGAGGCGTGCGCGTGACTTTTTTATCCAACGGCTACGGCGAGGACGCTATCGGCGCGCTCTTGTTGTATGAAATGCGTGAACGTGTACCAGAAGCCTCTTTTGCCGCCTTTCCAACAGTAGACGCGGGTCGTGCTTACGAGTCTTTAGACGTGCCCATCCTCGGACCTCGCCAAGTGATGCCAAGCAGCGGGCTTTTATTTCACCATCCCGCGCTCTTTTGGGGAGACGCGCGCGCGGGCTTTGCCGGGATGACCGCGCGGCAGGTGGGGGCGTTGCGGCGTCTCGAGACGGACCTCCTCATCGTCGTCGGCGACGTTTACGCGCTTCTACTTTCGACCTTGGTGTGCGCCCGCGCGCGCTACTACGTTCAGCCGCTCGTGTCGGTTTATCACCGGGATGGTCACAAACTCAACCACAAGCTCAACCGGCGGTTCATGGAAACGTTTACGGGGCTCGAGCGCACGCTCATTCGCCGCACCGTCGCCCATACCTACGTTCGGGACAAACCGACGGCGTTATATCTCAAAAAGACTGGACTAAAAGACGTGAGCGCTTTGGGCAATCCCATGTTGGACATGCTCGAGCCGAAAAACCCACTCGATATTCCCCTCGCCGCGCCCGTTGTGGCGCTCCTGCCGGGTACACGCGCTTACGCGGAAGAATCGTTAAGGAGCATGTTGGCGGCGCTCTCCGACTGGCCCGAAGCGACGGGTTTGGTTGCCTGGGCGCGGGGGGCGCTGCCAAGGGTGGAGGGGTGGGGGCTCGAGTTTTCTAACGAGAACGCGGAACTAGTGGGCGTTTACATGCGTGAGGCGCAACGCGTTTACGTGCTAAAAAACCGTTTTACCGACGTGCTTCACGCCGCCGACTTGGTTCTCGGCACGGCGGGTACGGCCAACGAACAGGCGGCGGCGCTCGGTCTGCCCGTGGTCACCTTCCCGGTGCCGCCTCTTTATACAAGAGGTTTTTTGAAGAACCAGAAACGTCTTCTTTCCAATGCTTTGACTTTGAGCGAACCGGACGCCTTGGCAGCGACTCTCAAAGAAATCTGGCACGACCGGGGACGCTATGAGAGGGCGGCTCGAGCAGGCCGCGAACGCATGGGCGAACCCGGCGGGACCCACGCCATCGTTGTCGACATTTTACGCCGTGAAGGATTAAGCGAGTCCGGGACGCTTCCTATCTCCCCACCCCCCTAACCTCTTACCTGGTCTTCTCGAGCCTCTCTTGCAAAAACGCCCACACCGACGCCTCTTCGGGGTTTAGGCCCGAGGCGTTCTCGAGCGCCCCAGCCATATCGCCTTTGAGCACCTCCGCCAGCGAACCTTCCATGTAGGCGTCAATCACGTCGGGGTGAACGTAGGACTGACGGCAGACGGCGGGCGTGTTGCCCAGGCGTTTCGCCACGCGCTTGATGGCCGAGACGACGTTTTTTTTGGCCTGCGTTTCGGAGCCCGCCCCTTCCATTTCCTGAAGCGCCACCGCGGTCAAGACCGTGCCCGCCCAGGTGCGAAAGTCCTTGGCGGTAAAGTCTTTTTCGGTAATGCGCTTGAGGTAGTCGTTGACGTCGTCCGCGCCCACGTCGTGCCGCTCGCCCGCCTCGTCGATGTACTTGAAAAGCTCGTAGCCGGGCGTTTCCAGGCATTCTTTAATGATCTTGGCGAGCCTTTTATTCTTGAGTTCGACGTGCCACTCCTTGTGGCTTTTGCCCACAAAGTCAAAGGTGACAGTCTGCCCTGACACCTCCGCGTGCTTTTTGCGAATGGTGGTGAGGCCGTATGAGGCGTTCTCCTCGGCGTATTCGGCGTTGCCGACGCGAATGAGCGTCGTTTCTAAGAGTTCGACCACCGCGGCCAGCACCTTGTCTCTGGACAAGCCCGGCTGCGCCATGTCCTGCTCCACGCGTTTTCTTATTTTGGGCAGGGTCTCGCCGAAAGAAATCATCCGGTCGTACTTGGCCCGCTCGCGCGCCTCGCGCCACTTCGGGTGGTAGATGTACTGTTTGCGCCCCCGGTCGTCGCGCCCGGTCGCCTGGATATGGCCGTCGGGCGACGCGCATATCCACACGTCGGTATACGCGGGAGGAATGGCGAGAGCGTCGATGCGCGCGCGCACCTCCCTGTCTTTGCCTTTTTTGCCTAAGCGCCCGCCGTCGGGGGTCTCAAAGGTAAACCCCTGGCCCCACTTTTTGCGGCGGTAGCCGGGTTCGTCGTCGGTTATATAGCGCAGCCCAGCCGCCTCCGCGGAGGCGGCTGGGTCTGCTGAAGTATCGTCACTCATCGATGCCTGCGCATTCAAGCCTCGGCGTCACGCCCGCGGATCGTGGACGCGGCTCGCGCCGTTGGCCTCGAGGATATCCACCACTCTCCCCACCTCGTCCGCGTCCGCCTTGAGGATGATGAGCTTGCCGCCGTGCGCCACGCTATTGTTCAGGTACTCCTGTTCGTCGTCGGGCACGTCTAGATTGTCAAATAAGCCCAGCAAACCCGCGGGCGCGACGGCGCCCCCCTGTCCGGCAACTGCGGCGCCCGGCATCCCCATGCCAGCCCCTCGAGGGGTGGACGGGTCGCGCCCCGCCGCGTTGCCCATGTCGCCCTCGTTTTCCACCACGCGTTCTACCTTGATGTTCGCATCCTCGAGCTTGTTAAGCACGCCGGACAAGTCACTACCCTCGTCAAAAATACCAATCACGGTCTTCACGGTTCCTCCTAAAAAGCTTTTCGACCTTAGCTTTTACGCGCGTTAAGCTGTGGCCTCTTTGAGATTTCTTATCCGGTCATGCGCCGCCTGAACGTCGGCGTACTGACGCCTCACGATCTCTTGCGCGTTAACGGGAAGAGTTTCGTCAAGCACGTTTTTGTACCGTTCAACCGCCACGTCCTCGCCCCGCTCGCATTCGGCAATGATGTCGTGATCGCCCTTGCCCGTAACGGCGTTGCGCACGTCCAGCCAAACACGGTGAGCCGCCGCCGCCGCGCTGCCGCCTTCCGCCGGGTCGCCGCCAAGGCTGCGCACCTCATTCTGAAGCTCAGACGCAAAACGCCCCCGCTGTCCCGCGTACTCGTTAAAAAGACTTTTGTACTCACTGCTCTCGGCCTCTTCGGCGGCCTCCTGATAACCCTTTTGGCTGTCTTTGTTCGTGCTGACAAGGGTGTTGAGGTGTTTGACCGCGTCTTGATTCGCGTTATCTGCCATAGAATGCTCCTGTTCTTTATAGTTTTACGTTCGTTTCTGTGACGCTGTTTCTGTGACGTTCTGTCGTGTGCTACCTTCTTTTAGATTCTCACCATAAAGCGCATGAAAAGAGAGAACTATCGTCTCCGCAACAAATCCGCCGGTAACTTCGCAGCTTGCTCTCTACTTGCGCAGCGCAGCGACGCCCGGCAGCGTGCCGCCTTCTAAAAATTCCAAAGAAGCGCCGCCCCCGGTCGAGATGTGGTCGATTTTGCCCCCCAGCCCCGTGGCGTTAAGCGCCGCCACCGAGTCGCCGCCGCCCACGACGGTGTAAGCGTCCAGCGAGGCGATGGTCTGGGCCAGCGCGCGCGTGCCGGAGTCAAAGGGCGGGACCTCGAACACGCCCATCGGCCCGTTCCAGAAGATGGTTTTGGCGCTTCCTAAAGCTTTTTGGTAGCTGCTTACCGCCTCGGGGCCGATGTCTAAACCTTTATATCCGTTAGGAATTGCGTTTGAAGGGAAGATTTTCGTCTCGGTGTTCTCCTCAATCTCGAGCGCGCACAGCGAATCCTCGGGCAAGCGAAGGGTGACGCCCTGTTCTTTAGCGCGCGCCAGCACATCCCGCGCCGTCTGCAGCGCGTCCTCCTCGACCAGCGACGCCCCGACCTCGCCGCCCTGGGCCTTGAAAAACGTGTAGGCCATCGCCCCGCCGATAAGAATGTCGTCGGCCAGCCCCAGCAAGTTCTCGATGACGCCGATTTTGTCCGAGACTTTAGCGCCGCCCAGGACCACCGTAAAGGGTGCTTCGGGGTTTTTGAGGAGCTTCGACAGCACCTCGACCTCGCGCGCCATGAGGAGCCCCGCCGCGCTCGGCAGGAGGTGCGCGACGCCCTCGGTCGAGGCGTGGGCGCGGTGCGCGGCCCCAAAGGCGTCGTTGACGAACACGTCGGCGTAGGCGGCGAGTTCGCGGGAGAGGCCGGGGTCGTTTTTGGTCTCGCGCGAGTCGAAGCGGAGATTTTCTAGGAGCGTCACGCTGCCCTCGGGCGCTTCCTGAACGAAGGTGGCCGACCTCGAGGTGGCCGGACCCTGCGCCTTGAAGTAACGGACCTCGCGGCTTAGGAGTTCGGACAAACGTCTGGCGACGGGCTCGAGCCGATACTTGTCCTCCGCCCCCTTGGGCCTTCCTAAGTGGCTCATCAAAATGAGCGTCGCGCCCTCGTCAAGAAGTTTTTGAATTGTCGGCAGCGCCGCGCGGACGCGGCTGTCGTCGGTGATGACGCCGTCTTTGAGCGGCACGTTGAAGTCCACGCGCATGAGGACGCGCTTACCCTCTACCCTGAGGTTTCGCAGCGTTCTAAGGTCCGCAACCATATTTGTCACTGAACTCCCCCTAAAGAAAACCGCCGCACTCAGAGAAGCGCGGCGGCTCGAGTCTTCTTTACCTTTACGCCTCGACGGGCAGGCGCTTACCGACGAGTTCGACAAGGTCGGCTACTCGGTTCGAATAGCCCCACTCGTTGTCGTACCAACTAAACACCTTGGCGAGCTTGCCGATTGCCATTGTTAAGCTCCCGTCAATAATTGCCGAGTGCGGGTCGCCGACGATATCCGTGCGAACGATGGCGTCCTCCGTGTAGGCGATGATGGAGCTCAAGTCCCCTTGCGCCGCCTCTTTGAGCTTGGCGTTAATCTCGTCCGCGGTCACTTCGCGCTTGAACATGATGGTGATGTCGCTAATCGAGCCCGTCGCGGTGGGCACGCGCAAGGCGGTCCCGTCAAAGTGACCCTCGAGTTGCGGCAGCACCTTGGACGTCGCCCGCGCCGCCCCCGTCGAAGTCGGGATGATGTTGATGGCGGCGGCGCGGGTGCGGCGCAAATCCTTGTGCGGAAAGTCGAGGACGTTCTGGTCGTTCGTGTACGAGTGAATCGTCGTCATCAGCGAGGTGTCCACCCCGAAAGCATCATCCAGAATCTTCATCACGGGCGCGAGCGAGTTGGTCGTGCAGGACGCGTTGTCGATGATGTTGTGCGTTTCGGGATCGTAGGTGTCCTCGTTGACGCCCAAGACCACGTTCCAGTCGGGGTCCTTGGCGGGCGCGGTGATGATGACCTTTTTGGCCCCCGCTTGGAGGTGCTTCGACGCGCCCTCGCGGTTCGTAAAATGCCCGGTGGACTCGATGACGACGTCCACGCCCATGTCGCCCCAGGGCAGCTCCTCGGGATTTCTGATCGACGTCGCCTGAACCTTTTCGCCGTCCACGATGAGGTTGTCGTCGTCGAAAGAAATCTCGCCGGGGAACTTGCCGTAGTTCGAGTCGTACTTTAGCAAATAAGCGAGCGTTTCGTTGTCGGTGAGGTCGTTAACCAAGGCCACGTCGATGCCCCGCTCGCGTAAGACGCGAAACACCTGGCGACCGATGCGGCCAAATCCGTTGATGCCTACTTTCATGTTTACCTCCTCGAGATTCGCAAAACTTCTAAGGGTGGCTACGGGTGCGGTTTTTATCTACTGGACATATGAACGAAGCTACGTCAAACGTTCACGTCACACCCTACAACATCTTCATTCTAAAGCCAAAAGGTCAGGGCGTCACTATGGGCTGGGTGACGAACTTGCAGGCAAGCTCGAGCCGCGTCCCCGTACAAGCGCCGCCCTGGTTTCTGCGCGGGCGTGACGCATCGCCCAACAAAACCGAGAGGCGGGTCTATGGCGGCTGCTTTTACCTTTGCGACCCTCCAGACATGTAAAATGGTGGAGTAGACACCTCACTTTCAAGCTCACGCTCAACGCCCGCGGAGGCCCCATGCTCACCCTGCCCGAAAAAATTCTCTTCCTCGCCCTCGCGGCGACGTCCGCCTACTTCGCCTTCACTGGTTTCAAACGCGTCATAGACGTGATTGGCCGCGGCGACCGGGGCTACTACGACCATTTCAGCGGCCTGACCGAGCGCCTGGGCGAGTCCATCGCCCGCACGGTGAGCCAGGTGACCGTCTTTCGCGCGCGGCCTCTGGTCAGTTTCCTGCACTCGTTTATCTTCTATGGCTTTATTTTCTACCTGCTTGTCAACGTTTTCGACGGCCTCCGCGGGCTCCTGCCCGAGACGTGGCTGGGCGTTTTTACCGTCCCCTTCCTCGCCGCGCCCTACCGCCTCCTCGCGGACCTGCTGACGGTGCTTATCTTGGTGGGGGTGGCGTACTTTCTGGTGCGGCGTTTCGGAACAAAAGATCCCCGTCTGGAGCAGAACGACAAAACCATGTTGCACGAGAAAGTCAGGATGGGGAGCATCAAGCGCGATTCGCTGATTGTGGGCGTGTTTATCTTGCTGCACGTCGGCTTTCGCTTGATGGGTGAGAGTTTCTTATTGGCGTCCGAGGGGTTCCGCGACCCCTGGCAGCCTTTTGCGAGTACCTTGGCGGGCGCGTTCGGCTACGGCGAGAACCGCATCATCGGCTGGCACGTGGGCTGGTGGGGGGCGCTGGGGCTGATTCTGGCCTTTTTGCCCTACTTCCCGCGCTCGAAGCACCTGCACCTTTTTGGCGCGCCCGCCAAGTTCGCGCTCGAGCGCCGTCACCAAGACCTCTCCAAAGTGCCGCGCGGAGCGCTTGAACCCATCGACTTTGAAGATGAATCCTTAGAACAGTTCGGGGTGGCGAAGTTAGAAGACTACCGCATGACCCAACTCCTAGACCCCTACGCCTGCATCCAGTGCAACCGCTGCACCAACGTCTGCCCCGCCAACGCCACGGGCAAGGCGCTCTCGCCCGCCGCCATCGAAATCAACAAGCGCTACGAGCTAAATAGCGTCGCGCCCCTTTTAGCCCAGGGCGAGAGCAGCCCGCGCCCGGTCATGGACTTCGTCTTGTCCGAAGAAGCCCTCTGGGCCTGCACCGCCTGCGGCGCCTGCATGGAAATCTGCCCGGTGGGCTGCGAGCCGATGTTGGACGTTATCGACATCCGCCGCGACCGGGTGATGATGGAGGGCGACTTCCCCGCGGAACTTGCCACCGCCTTTCGCGGCATGGAGCGCACCGGCAACCCCTGGGGCATCGCGCAGGACAAACGTGCGGAGTGGGCGGAGGGGCTGGACATCCCCACGGTAGAAAACAACCCCGACTTTGAAGTGCTCTACTGGGTGGGCTGCGCGGGCTCTTACGACCCGCAGGCGCAGAGCACGGCGCGCTCTTTTGCAAAGATTTTGGAGCACGCGGGCGTCAACTACGCGATTCTGGGCAAGGGCGAAAAATGCACGGGCGACCCCGCGCGGCGCGCGGGCAACGAATACCTCTACTACCAGCTCGCCACCGAAAACGTGATGACGCTTAACGAGGTCTTGGTGGACGAGAAGCTCGACTCGAGCAAACCCAAGCGCATCGTCGCCACCTGCTCCCACTGCTTTAACGCGCTCCTCAACGACTACCCGCAGTTGGGCGGTGACTACGACGTGGTCCACCACACCCAGCTCATCGACGAACTCATGCAGGCGGGCCGCCTCCCGCCCCTCAACCTCTCCGGTGAGGTGACGTTTCACGACCCCTGCTATTTGGGCCGCAACAACGGCGAATACGACGCGCCGCGCAACGTTTTACAGCGCGGCGGGCTCTCCATTAACGAAATGCCCCGCAACCGCAACAACTCGTTCTGCTGCGGCGCGGGCGGCGCGCAGTTCTGGAAAGAAGAGGAGGAGGGACGGGAGCGCGTTTCCAACAACCGCTTCCGCGAGGCCGAGGCGACGGGCGCGCCCACGGTCGCCACAGGTTGCCCCTTTTGCAAGGTGATGCTGCGGAGTTCGGAAAGCGCGGAGGATGAGGGCGCGCCCGAGGTGAGGGATGTGGCGCAGATTGTGGCGGAGGGGTTGGAGCGTATCTCCCAAAGGCTGGGCAACGCCGCGGACTAGCTCGGAAAGTACCGGGCGCCGAGTGGATAGTCAACAGCCGCGAATGCGACTAGCCGCTAACGGCTCATCACTTACCACCGGCCCATTGCCTCCCCCCACATCCATTTTTCAAGAGGGTGTGTACAAACAATATGGCAGCGTGGTCACCCTGCTTAGGACTCCTTTTCGGCTTCCCGGACGTGCTCTAGGGGGTCCTTACGAGAACGCCTAAAACCACGCTGCCTTTCTTTATGATGGCTTTGGCGTGCTTGATCATCTGTGAGAGCTTGTTTGTCCAAAGGGTCAAAACGTTCTTCTCGATTTTTATTTCAGATTCAAGTGTCTGCTCTACTGCCCAAGTTGCGCCAGCAGCGTGTCCGTCGTCCAAGTCGCCACGCCACAACCCAAACAATCCTTGTCCTGCGTCCAGATATCTGCATCCAGAGCCAACGCCAGGGCTACCGTGGGCCAGTCGTCGGGGTCACGCGGAATCCTCTGTTTGGCATCTCGTGCGAACGCAGCGTAGAAGAGCCCTTCCGTCACTTGCACGTTTGCCTCGGCGAGACGGCGGGCGAGTTTATACTGCTGGGCGGCGCTCTCGAGAGGTGCTCCCGTACGCTCGGCAATGGCGCGGTAACGCTTGGTAAGCTCGTGCTGCGCCTCCTCCCAGGGCTTTTCAGCGATGAACAGTTCATTGCAGGTTCATCAGGGTGAAAACGGTCACGTTGCGCTCGAGGCCTCGAACGCCTTGGCCGTGCAAGGCGGTTTGGCCGATGTCAGGGACATTTGCCCGACGTCGCACCCGACCTCACGCCGCTATACTTCAAGGTGTGAGACGCCCCAACCTCCTGCCCCTCCTGAGCGTCGGCGTGGTCGCGCTCCTGCTTGTGATCTTTTCCCTCTACGGCATCAACCAGGCCGAGGCGAAAGATTTTTACGGCACGCCGCTCGACGAACCCGTAACCGTCGCAGGAACAGAGCTCACCGCGGCGGACGGCGCGCGCGTGACGCTGCCCGACGCCTGGCGCGGAAACGTCGTGCTGCTCTATTTCGGCTTTACAAGCTGCCCCGACGTGTGCCCATTAACCCTGGGCCGCTTAGCAAAAATATACGAGGATCTGGGTGAGCCCGAGGGCGTGCAGGTGGTGATGGTGACTGTTGACCCCGAGCGCGACACGCCGGAGCGGACGCAAGCCTACGCGGGGGCCTTTGACCCCAGCTTCGTCGGGCTGAGCGGCAGCGCGGCGGACGTCGCGCGGGCGGCGAAAAACGTGTATGTGGGCTTTGGCGGCGTCGGCGAGACGAACTTTACCCACACCGACGCGGTGATCGTGCTCGACCGCGAAGGCCGGATGCGGCTCGTTTACGGTCAGGATAAGGTGCTGTATTTGGCGGACGATTTACCCAAAATGTTGGCGGCGCGGGACTGGTGAGTTGCTGGTGAGTTGCTGGTGAGTTTCTGCGGGCTCGAGCCCCCTCTCAAAACGGTAAGTCGCTGTGTTCTAAAGTGCCGAGTTCGGCGGTGGATTTGCCTTTGCGTAAGATATTGATAAAAAGTCCTACCAGGTTGGGGTCTAAGCTCCTCCCCGCGCGGCTCCTGAGTTCGCGCTCGACCTCGCGGGGGGGCAGCGCCTGACCCCGTTCGCTCGAGAGCAGGTCAAACGCGTCCGCCACCGCGACGATGCGGCCCAAAAGCGGGATGGCCTCGCCCTGCAACTCCTGGGGAAAACCGGCCCCGTCCCAGCGTTCGTGATGCGCGCGGATGCCCCTGGCGGCGCGGCTGAGGAGGGGAGAGGAGGCGATCAGGTTAGCGCCCCGCTGCGGATGCACCTCGTCTTCGTCAGGGAGGGCGCTCCTATTCGCCTCACCGTTCATCCCGCTTTTAGAAACTCCCGCGCCAAGCTTACCCACGTCGTGCAAAATGGCCGCGAAGTAGAGGTCGGCCAAGCTCTGACGGTTAAAGTCGAGCGCGCGCCCGATCGAGAGCGCGTAGGCGGTCACGCGCTTCGCGTGGCCTAGCTGCGAAAAGTCTTCGGCCTCCATCGCTTCAACAAAGGCGTTGGTAAATTCTATTAAACTCTGCCGCGTGCGGGTGAGGTCGCCGTGAAGGCTCTCCACCCCGCCCAGTAAGCGGCCCCACTCCGCGGTCTCTTTAAGGTCCGCCCCGCTAAATCCTTCGGGGCCGTGCCGGTGGAGGATGAGCGTCCCGTGGCGTTCGTCGCCGGTCACGGGCACAATCAGCGTGGCCTTGGCGTCGCGCAGGCCGAAGCCGCCCAGCAGGGTGCGCATCTCTTTGGTGTTGGGCGTAAAAAGTTCCGCGACGAGATTGTTTACAAACCGCGGTCCGGGGTCGCGCCAGGGGCCGTGCGCGGGCGTCAGCGTGAGCAGGTCGGGCGCGTAGCCCTGCGCCGCCTCGAAGCGGTAGGTGTCGATGTTGGTCCCCAGCACCACGTAACCGCGCACACTGCTGCTTACGTTAGGGCCGCCCGCGCCCAAGCGGCTCCCTAAGTGCGCCAGGACGTGCGCGCAACGCTCGCGGGTGCTGGGCAGCTCGAGCAGCCGCGCCGCCGCCGCGACCGGGTCGGGCTGAAGGGTTTCCGAGGAGGAAAAAAAACGCCTTAACACGTGCGGTGCGCTCTCCCGTGCGCAACCGTGACGCGCGTCCGTCTACCAAAAATTTTCATATCACTCTCTCCCACCTCTCACTCTCTCCCACCTCAGCCTAAACGAAGGGGGCGTCAAGGGGTTTGAAAAAGTCTGCTTTTTGGTCGTGTGCTGTTTGGGGGAGCCTAAAGTTTGACAGGAAGTGCGCTTTTTCGCAGCGCTGTAGCCGAACTGTAAATAAACCCCTGGCAACACTCCCAGCGCGGCGTGCATGATGGAGTCATGATGCGCCGCGCTGCCTTACTGGGCTTAGGGCTGATGTTTGCGTTGGCGGGCTGTATGCCCATCCCGACGCTCAAACCCGCTCTTGACCTGCCGACGCCTGCCTACCGCGTGCCGCCGGAGGCGGTTCAAACGGAGTACGTCACGGTCCCCGGCTATCCCGAGCCGCACACGCCGGAACGGTACAACCGCTCGTACTACCTGCGCTACCACGTGGAGCCGGACTCAGGCGAACCCCCCCCCACGGTCCTCGTGCTCGTGCCGGGTATTTTTGGCGGCGCGACCTCTTTTGACCCGCTGGCGCGCCAACTTGTCGCCAGCGTGCCGGGCCTCGAGGTCTGGGCGGTCGACCGCCGCGCCAACGCGCTGGAAGACCGCCGCGCCGCGATAGAGAGTTTAGAAGCCAGCGACCCCACCCCCGCCTACGAGTTTTACGTCGCCAATGCGGGCAAGGCCGATGGGTTCAGGCTCGTGCCGCCCGACGAGGTGCGTTTTATGGCCTATTGGGGCTTGACTGTCCACCTGCGCGACCTCCACGAAATCGTCAAAGAGGCCGGGGAGAAAGCGCCTCGCGTCATCTTGGGCGGGCACTCGTTGGGCGCGAGCCTCGTGTCTTTTTACGCGGCGTATGATTTTGGCGATGCGGGCGAGGCCGACCCAGGGTACGCGCATATCGACGGCTTGGTGCTGCTCGACGGGGCTTTGGGGCGCACGGGCGGCTTTGCGCGGGCGGACCGCGGTTTGTCTATCGGGCCTTTTCGGCTCGTGGCGACGGCGGCGGAACTCGAGGCGGGCGAGGGCAATCCCTACTTCACCGCCGCCTTTTCCCCGAAGCTTTACGCCCGCTCCGAGGCCAAGGCGCTCCTGGCGCTTCTCGAACCTTTAGAACTCGCCCCGCCCGGTCTGGAGGATTTTCCGGCCACCAACCGCGCCGTGCTCGGGCTGTCGCGTGACGACCAGTACGGCCCCTCGCCCATTTTCAGCGTGTCCATCGGTGACGCGGTCGGGGCAACGTTTGACGGTAATTTAGTCGCGGTGCTGCTCGACGGCTGGGAGGGCGTCTACAGCAAAAGCGTCGCGGGGGTGGCGGACGGTTACGCTTACGTCGACTGGACGCCCGGCGACGGGGCGCGCGAGCGCACCGACTTGGGAACATTCGTGCGCGCGTGGGCGCTGCCGGAGACGAACTACAGCGAGTGGTACTTCCCGGTGCGCCTGCTCATCGACACCCTCGCCCTAGACGTGACTTTAGCCGACGAACCGGGTTTCGTTCCCAACGCCGAGGTGCCCACGCCGACGCTTGTCTTGGGCGCGAGTCGCGGGCTCTTGCCCAGCTTAGACGGGTTTGCCGCCTACGCCGCGGCTCGAGTGGGCTCACCCTTCTCGAGCGTCATCCTCCCCGGCCTCACCCACGCCGACGTCACGACCGCGCGCGACAACCCGGCGGTCCCTATCTTCGCGCGCTGGCTGTCGCGGCTTCCTTAGTCGGTTGGCGCTTGCGCTCTAATCACGCCGACGTAACGCAGTTCGACCCTTACGGAAGACGTCAGGAGCCCCTGCGGCAGGCGCGGCTGCACCGCCTCGACGGGCTCCGAGGTGTAAACGACCAAACAAGGCGCGTTCTCTTTACGCCCGGTGCCGACGCCCACGACGCCGGGCAGGCGCATGAGTTCGCCCTCGAGCCTCACCCGCAAATTCTCAACACTCACAGTCTCTTCCATTTTTCGTCTCCTCACACCCCAACTTCACACCGTAATAAGCTCGACCCCAAGCGCCATCAGCACGTCGGTCACCGAGTTGTGAATCGTGACCGCTTCCGAACCTGCGAAAAGGAGGCCCGTCGCCTCGAGCTCCGGGCTTAGCAGTAGCGACCCCGAATCGCCGCCCTGCGACATCGCGGTGGTGAGAATTTGGTTGCGAAAATAACCGACGCCTTCGCCGTAATTCACCGAAATCGTCACGTCGATACCCGTGACTGTCCCCGTCGTGGTCTGGGTGGTGCGCCCGCTCTTGGTCACGAGCATGTCGAGCGCGGCCTCTTTGGTGCCCCTGGGCGTGCCCAGGCCGACGATGGACGAGGTGACGAGCCGGAGGTCTAAGGGTTTGGCGAGCGCCGCGTCTACCAAGTTGTAGCGCTCGGGGTCGTCCAAAAAGATGGGCACGAAGCGCGAGAGGTGCGCGACGGTGTCCTCTAGCTTGCCGCCGTCAAAGGGTCCGGGCTGAAATACCGCGTCGCCGGGCGCGGCCACGTTGGAGTTGGCGAGCACGTGGTTGTTCGACAGGATGTAAACGTCGTGCGGCGGCGCGACGTCCCGCACGAGGCAGCCAAAGGTCCCCGCGGTCACCTCAAAGTGAGAAATGCTGTAACCGGGTTTAATAGGCCGGACGCGGTCGACAAACGTTTGCGCCTCGACCCGGCCCACCTCTTGAACGTCGGTGGGGACGCGCATGTCGGGCAGAGAAAGCGTCCGCAGGGGCTCTTGCGGCGCCCGCGGCACCACCCGCGCCTGAGCGGGCGCGTTGAGCACCCCCGGCGCGCGCTCCGCGTCTCCTAAACTTCCCGATGCAACCTTACGCTCGACGTAGACGATAACCGCCAGCTCGTCCGTTCTCGCGCCCCCGACCTGTTTATAACCGACGCCCAAGCCGACCACGTTGGGCAGGCGCAGGAGTTCGCCTTCTCGAGCTTTTTTCACCTCCTGCACCATCGCCAAAGGTGCAAAGGTTCCGTCGTTCGCGGCGTCCGCCATAGGGCACCTCCTCTATAAACTCATTCTAAAGCACGTGCTTATGTGATGTGCGGGGAAGAGGTAGGGGGCGAAGGAGGTGGGGAGACGGGATAAAGGGGAGAGGGGCGAGAGAACGTCTCCCTATCTTCTCCGCTCCTCTACTCCATACTAGATTTTGAGACGCGTTTGTGTTCAGATAAGTCTGACTGTAAACCCAGCCGCTAAACCGTTCCCGCCGCGACTCGAGCCTCAGCCATCAGGCCCACCGCGTCTTGCAAAAATGAGTTAAAGCAACCATTGAGCGCTTCTGTTCGTCCGGGAATGGGGCGGCTCAAGCGTTCGCCGACGGGCTCCAAATAGAGTGCCCGGTTGACCTCAATCATGAAACCCGGCTTGGACGTGCGGCGTAGCGGTGAGGCGTGCTGGCGGATGATTTCGCCGACGATAAAGGGTGCGTTGATGCTCACCTCCTGCGGCACTTCCGGGGCGTCTCCTATAACCGGGCGAAAGTGACGCCACAAGAGTGACGCGAGGTCGCGCGCGACCTCCGGGCGCACCGTCGTGTAGCCGCTCCCCAGGGGCTCCCCCCGCGCGTCGCCGCCCGTGACGAGCGTGAGCGCCGGGCGCAGCTTGCCCGTGTCGGGGCCGATGGCGGGACCCACCGGCGACATCGCGTGACCGTCGATAAAAAAAGAGATGTCGTTGCGCGCCAGGGCCGCGTCCACCGCCGCGTGGTACGGGTCCCAGTAGCGGCTCAAGCGTTCCTCGGCGGCTTGGGGCGACAGCGCATAGTCGGGCGGATAGAGCGGCTGCGTCTGGAAATCGGTGAGTTTGATGACGCCGTTGGGGCCGCCGTAGTCGCGTGGCCGGTTGAGGTCCACGACGAAGCGCGAGGTTAGGGCGCTCAAGTGCCGCGCGCCCGGCGCGTAAAAAATGGCGTCGGTGTAGGGGTCGCCCTCGTCGAAAAGATACTCGAGCCGCCGCTCTCGCGCCTCACGGCTGAACACCTCCTCCCCCAGCATCTCGGCGAGGAGGTGAAAGGGCACGAAGCCCGACGCGTGAGGGGTGGAAACGAGCACGGGAAGCTGCATGTCCTCGAGTATAATGGACGCCGCATTTTTAGGCGTGACGTACCCTGCAAAAAAATTTGCCAAACCAAGAAACGAGGAGAGTTCATGACTGTGCGGACGAATCAAGAGTATTTACGAACCGAGCAGTATAAAGACGCCTCAAATTTAGAAGCCCGGAAGGAGCTTCACCAACGCTTCAGCACCAACACTTATCCCTGGCACCGCTGGGTTTTCGACCATCTTGATGTACATGCTAATGCGCGCGTGCTCGAGCTCGGTTGCGGCCCGGCGTGGCTCTGGGTGGAAAACGCCGACCGCATTCCCCAAACGTGGGAGGTGACGCTGTCGGACTTTTCGGAAGGGATGTTGGCGGAGGCGAAGCGGAATGTACAGGGCCTCAACGGTTCTTTTTCTTTCCGCCAACTCGACGCTCAAGACATCCCTTTTGATGACGCTTCTTTTGATGCGGTCATTGCCAATCACATGCTCTATCATGTACCTGACATTCCCAAAGCTCTGGCGGAAATCCGCCGCGTTCTCAAACCGGGCGGCAGACTTTACGCTGCCACGAATGGGGCGGGGCACCTTCAAGAGTTGGGGACGCTGCAAGCGCGTCTTTTGGGGCGCGAACCGAAGCGTGACTACGACATCTCCGGCTCGAGGCGGTTTGGGCTCCAGAACGGTGCGGCGCACCTCGAGCCCTTCTTCCCCCACGTCACCCTTCACCGTTTCGAGGGTGACTTAGAGGTCACCGAAGCCGAACCGCTCGTGGCCTACATCCTTTCAATGAACGCCCTGAGAGACCTTATGGACGACGTAGGTGCGACTGACATGGATGAAGCGGCGTTTGAGGAGAAGGTGGCGGCGTTTGAAGAATATCTGAGGGAGAGGCTCGGGGCGGAAGGAAGCATTCACATCGGCAAAGAGACGGGGCTTTTTGAGGCGAGTTAAAAACGGTTATCGTTGCAAGGTGGGTGCCAAAGTGGTAAGTTCGAGTTGTCATTCTGGTGACTATCAGGAGGTTTAGTGACAACCGCAGCCAGCAGCATAGCTAGCAATCCGTACAACGTTTTGTCACACCTTCTCGGGCTCACCGCCGGAAACCGTCTCACCGTGGTTGAAGCCGTTGATGAAGGCTTAAAGATAGAAGCTTTTGAACGCGTCGCGGCTACCCTGGGCGTGACGGAAAAGCATCTGGCGGAACTTCTCAGAATCACCCCCAGCACCTTGGCCCGGCGCAAGCGCAGCGGCTCGCTCTCGGTCGAGGAGAGCGAGCGCTTGTACCGCATGGCTTTTTTGACCGAGCGCGCGGTGCAGGTGCTGGGCGAACTGGAGGCGGCGCGGCGCTGGCTGAGTACGGCCAAACGCGCTTTAGGAGGAGAAACGCCGCTCACCTTTGCCAGAACGGAACCGGGCGTGCGGGAGGTCGAGGACCTTTTGGGCCGAATCGAGTACGGCCTCCCTTCTTGAACGCTTGGCCTTCTTGAACGTCTGGCGGCTCACAAGGCCCCAGTACGCCGCAACCGCCCTTTCCGGCGAAGGCAGCGCCCGCTATCCGGGACGCTGGAACGTGCGCGGCGTCCGCGTGGCCTACGCCAGCGAAACGCTTTCTTTGGCTTTTCTGGAGGTGCTGGCCCACGCGGAGAACTTAGACATGCTCAACCAGTATGTTGCGCTGAAGGTTACGCTACCTTCCGAAGGTTTGACCACGCTCACCTTGGACGAACTGCCGGAAGATTGGCAGGCCGAGCCCGTGCCGGAGAGCACTCGAGCGCTCGGTCACGCATGGTTTAGCGCTCACGAGACGCTGGTTCTCAAGGTGCCGAGCGTTTTGGTTCCCACGGAGCATAACTTTGTCATCAATCCTGAGCATCCGGATTTTGCTCAGGTCGAAGTGGCGGAACCTGTTCCGCTACCTCTTGACGCGCGGGTGCTGCGGGCGGTTGGGCTGTAGCTCGTGAGATGCTTTTGAAGTGATACGAGCTGCTAAATATTCCTCGAAAACTCAGCAGTTTCACCTTGTAAACTCGACCTTTATCACCTGACCTGTTTTTTCGAGATATAAACATTCCGCTCGCCACCCGGAACAAAAGGTGGACCTTTTGCCCCCGGAGCGATTGACAGGGCACCTTCGTCGTAGATGTGGAGATTGTCGTACTCGGGTAGGTTGGATCTAACCCAGTAGCCGACCAAATAAACGGGCTCTCCTTCCAACAGCTTTTCCTTGACGACTATCAAATCTTTTTCGGGATTGTAAACAACCCCTTTGCTTGACAGGGTTGCTCGAGCAGTTTCAACTGCTACATCTTGACCAATGTAGGCACTCTGCCCTCGAGCGTCGCTTGGCGAAATGTCACCTGTTGGTTGGGTACAGGCTGACAAAACGAAGCATACGAGGAGCAAAGCAAACGTAGTCACTTTGAAGTTAAAGCCACCGCCCAAACTACTGCCAAGGGAAGGGGTATTCTTCACGGGTTAAACCTCATATTAATAACACTGCCATCCGATTTTGACACGGCAACCGTCGGACCATTGGCCGGACCGTTCGGCGTGATTTTCTCTAGCTGGACTTCTTTACCGTTAATGGTTGTGGTTATCATCTCTCTGCTTTTAATGGGCGTGTAGTTTTCGGGCAAGACAGAAATAAGCCACACCGTTTGACCGTCGTAATTTCCTTCCGACACAAAAATCTCTTGCTCGTTTTCGTCATGCGAGAAACTTGCTCTTTCAGGTGAGAAATGGCAATCTCGGCGGCTGTTCTTGATTCCACAAAGCTTGAGTTGACTGCGCCTTCACCGAAACGGCAAGCCACCAACAGCAAGTTGAGCAAGCCCACTTTCGCAACCGCCCTCAAGGTGCTCACCGCTGAACCTCCACGATGAGCATACCGCTACGTCCTCTTTTCTGGAGATAAAACCTCCCATTTCGGGTAACCTAAGCCTCATGTTGGATATCAAATTCATCCGCGAGAATCCTGACACCGTCAGACGCGCGATCCGCGCCAAGGGCTCAACCACCGAGCCCAAGCTCGATCAGCTCCTCTTGGTTGATGAGGAATACCGCCTGCTGCGTAGCGACTTAGAGGAGAAGCAGGCGCGGCGCAACGCCGAGAGCAAGAAAATTGGCGACCTCAAGCGCCGGGGCGAGAACGCCGAGGCGCTTGTGCGCGAGATGGGCGGGCTTGCCGAGGAGGTGAAAAGGCTCGAGGAGCGGAGCCGGAGTTTGGAGGCGCAAGTGGGGGCGCTCATGTTGGAGCTGCCCAACCTCCCCCACACAAGCGTGCCTTTTGGCTCGAGCGAACACGACAACGTGGTGGTCCATGAGCACGGCGACAAGCCTCACTTCGCTTTTGAGCCCAAGCCCCATTGGGATTTGGCCGCGGCGCGCGGCTGGATTGACTTGGAGGCGGGCGTCAAGGTCACGGGCGCGGGCTTTCCGGTTTTTAAGGGCGACGGCGCGCGGCTCATGCGCGCGCTCGTCCAGTATTCGCTCAATACGCTGGGCGACGAGGGCTACACCGAAATCCTGCCGCCCCTGATGGTCAACGAAGCCTCCGCGACCGCGACGGGGCAACTGCCCGACAAAGAGGGGCAGATGTACGAGGTCACCGACGGCTTTTATCTCATCCCCACGTCGGAGGTGCCGGTGACGAACCTTCACCGCGACGAGATTTTGGACGCCTCCGTCTTGCCCCTGCGCTACACCGCCCACAGCGCCTGCTTCCGCCGCGAGGCCGGGAGTTACGGCAAGGAGGTGCGCGGCGTGAACCGGGTGCATCAGTTTGACAAGGTGGAGATGGTGCAGCTTGTGCATCCTGACATAAGTTATGAGGTTTTGGAGGCGATGACGGAGCGTGTGGAACGGTCTCTTGAAGCCCTCGGTTTGCCCTACCGCCGCCTCTTGCTCTGCACGGGCGACATGACCTTTGCGAGCGCCAAAACGTACGACTTAGAGGTGTGGAGCGCGGGGCAAGGGCGGTGGCTGGAGGTCTCGAGCGTAACCAACTTTGAAACGTTCCAGGCGCAGCGCCTGATGACGCGTTTTCGTGAGGGCGGGCCACAGGGCAAGGGCAAACCTGAACTCGTGCATACCCTAAACGGCAGCATGTTCGGCATGGTCCGCACCGTCGCGGCGATTTTGGAGAACTGTCAAAACGAGGACGGGACGGTCACGGTGCCGGAGGTGCTGAGACCCTACTTTGGCAAAATCGTGATGGGGTAGCGGGTTACCTTTAACAAGCGCAGCTTAGTTTTTGCGCCGCCCGCCGGGCGGATAAAAGGGGTTGCGAACGTTCCCTCGAGCCGCCCGACTGTGAGCGGGTGCTCATAGTGATTATGTGTAAAAACAGTATGGTGAGTAAGCAGAGTAAAGAAAGGGGCTTATGAAGAAAATAATCGGTTTTGTATTGTTTTTTGGGCTGCTGGGTGGTGCGTTCGCACAAACGCTCCAGGCGAGCGCGGAGTTGCGAGACGCCGACGGCAATGTGGTCGGCACCGTGACGTTTAGTGAGGACGGTCCGGTTACGCTCGAGGCGACCATCACCGGCTTTACCGCCGCCGCCGAGGGCGCGCACGGCTTTCACATCCACGAGACGGGCGCGTGCGAGCCCACCTTCGAGGCGGCGGGCGCGCACTATAACCCCGGTAATGATGAGCACGGTTTTCTCAACCCGCAGGGGCCGCACGCGGGCGACCTGCCCAACCTCATCCTTGACGCAGAAGGCAACGCGGTCTACCAAATCAGTACGCTGCTCATCTCGCTCGCGCCCGACCAGGTCAACTCGCTTTTCGACGCGGACGGCAGCGCCATTATCCTCCACGCGGACCCTGACGATTACTTAACCGACCCGGGCGGTGAGAGCGGCGACCGCATCGCGTGCGGTGTCATTATGAGACAAGGTGCTACGGGAGGAAATTAACGCTTTACGCGTCACACATGAATATACGGATGGCTGAACGAACAGAGGGCGCATTTACCACGCCCTCTGTTCCTTGGGAACGGGTAAATGTGAACGGGGGGCTAACATCCTGCTACGATTTCCCTTCTTTGAGCGCGGGTCTGAAGCTCGACCTGCGTCTCAAACGCGAACAGGTGGTAACCGTTTCTACCGCACTGTTTAGCGACGTACATCGCCTCGTCGGCCTGAGCGAGTAATCTGTCGGGGGTCGTCGGGGTCATGCTCGAGGCCTGATAGAGGGCGAAACCCATACTGGCGCTTGCGCGGTAGCTCACACCGCCCAGGTTGAAAGGGGTCTCGAGGGTCCCCAACAGCCGTTCCGCCACCTTCTTGACCGCCGCGGGGGACGCGGTCGCGGGCAAAATTACGGCGAACTCGTCACCGGAAATGCGCGCGAGCGTGTCTGAGGCGCGTAAAGGGCTGCCCAACCGCGTCGCCACTTCTTTAAGGAGCGCGTCACCCGCCGCGTGACCAAAGGTGTCATTCACCGCCTTGAACGCGTCTAGGTCGATAAAAGCCAGCGCGAAGCTTTGGCGCTCCCCTTGAGCGGCGTGAAAAGCTTCCCCCAAACGCTGGTCAAGGAGTAGGCGGTTGGGCAACCCCGTGAGCGGGTCTAGGTAAGCGAGCCTGGCCTCGGTCTCCGCGCCTACACGCGCCCGAACGCTCACCTCGAGGAAATGAGTCAGCGCGTAGAAAATCGTCAGGTAAACGCCTCCCACGGTCGGGACGCTTAAAACGAGCGGTCGAATAACGGTGTAATCCACTCGCGGTGGGGTAAATCCCAAGAGATAAGGAGCGGCGAGTGCGAGCACGCTCCCCATAAACAAGAGCGAATTGAATAGCCCGCGGCGGCGTCCAAAGGCCAAAAACGCCCACGCGTACACGAGCGGCGAAAAGGTGCGGTAGACGTCGATATAGTCACGGACGTCCGCGCTCGAGCCGATATAGAGAATGCGGACAAAAACTGCGAGGTTGTAGCTCACGCCGACGCCGAACAGCGCCCGCTCAACATGGGACAGACTCTCAGGACGAGTCCAGAGCAGAATGCCTAGCGCCGTGAGAGCGCCCAGAACAAGCGGGACGAGCGTTTCATAAAAGGAGCTGAACCAAGAGAACGCGGGATTGAGAAACGCTGGCAGCGCGCCCGCAAGAACGCAGAGCCCCAAAACGACTAAGTAAAAGGCGCGGCGCATACTCTCTTCATCGGTGGGAAGCGCGAAGTGAAGACCGAGGCGCGACATGAACATGTCTTAGCATGTCACGTGAAGTGTCACAAAATTCTTACGAATGGGCTCAGCCTTGTCGTGTACACATCATGAACGAGAAGTTCTTACTCTACTCAGCTAGAAGCGCGTCCCCGACAGGCTGAGTTTTGACGGGCTGGTCACGCCGCGGGAAACTGTTTATCACACAGCTTTATACATGTTGGACTTGTCGCCCCTCGGCTATTCTCTTGCACAGCCTCGTGGCGATGAGGGGCAGCACGTTCGCGCGGCTCGAGAGCGTGCCAGCCAAAGGTTTCGGTGGGGCCGAAGCGCTCAGGTACAAACGCACGAAGTTAAGAGCGTGGTGCTCGAGACCATACGAAATAAAGCCCCTGGTTAACGCCAGAGGCCACGAGAGAACCTTTCTTTACTACCCTGCTCTTGTTAGCACCTTACAGCGACGGTACGCCCGAGAAGTCTCCGTTAAGACCGTTGGGGAAGAAGCCGCCCGGTGTCGCCGATAAGCCCAAGTCCAAATAGACGATGTCTAAGACCTGCTTGGGCGTGCGGGCAAAGGCGATCGCGTTGCTGTTGGCGTTGACGATGTTGGCAAGCCCGTCTTGGACGATACCCTGGTCGTCGTCGCCCTCGCCGCTCAGGAGGTCGCGGGCGTCGGAGATTTTTTGCACGACTTCGGCCACGGTCTGCTCGCCCACCGCCATCACGTCTTTGTTCTGGTAGAGGAGCGTACGCACCTCACCCGCGTGGTAGGCCTCGACCAAACCGATGCCCACCGCGGCGGCCAAGACCGTCTCGCGGTCGCTGATAAAGGGGGCCGCGCCGCCGTAAGCCGACACGCCGACATCCTCGAATAAAAAGGCCCCGTGCAAGAAAAAGAGTTCGTTGGCGAAGGGGTCGAATTCCTGGTCATCGCCGATAATGCCCGCGGCTCTGGCCGCGCCCGTAAAAGCGCCCGTAAAGTCGATGGCGGGGCGGGACACGGCGCTTTCGCCGAGCGCGGCGCGCAAAAACTGGACGTGCGCCTCTTCGTCGGCGGCAACCTCTTGCACGTAAAGCTCGGTCGCCGGGGTGGCGAACTCGACCTTGCGCCCCCCCGTCACCTCGCCGGGCGACGTGCCGACGTCTTCTGAAGCGAGGCCCAAGCCGTACGCGCCGCGCAGATAGTATTCGGCCTCTAGGTACTCGAGGTTAAGCGCAAACGTTAAAATTTTGGCGTCTAACTCCGGGCTCAGCTCGACGCCCATCGTCATCTCTTGCGCCTTGGCAAACCGCGAGAAGCCGAGGCCGCCCAGCGCCGCCGCGCCAGCGCCCATAAATCCGCCGTTTCGTAACAGCTTACGGCGGTCTATCCTGCGTCGTAAAAGGGTTTCGATATTCATAAGGTTATTGTCCGTTCTCTGCCCCGCCCAGCAAAAGCCTGTAAAGCGGCCCACTCCTAAAAGGCCAAAGTGATTCGCGCTAACGCGTTAGCGCGAACAAAAGAGGCTTAGCCGGATACTAAAACAGACGCTGCGCCGTTCACGTGCAGTTTTGCACAGCGGCGCGAGGAGGCAAAGCGCCGAACCGTCTCAGCGGGCGCTGCCAAAGATCAACGGGAGGGCGCAGTTTGCTGCCCCCTTATGTTCCTTGGCTCTTGAGTTTAGTGGCACCAAAAACCCCTGAGCTATTCCCAGGTTGCAAATAGGCGCACCGGCCCGCCCGAGGCGTTTTGCACTTTGGACGCGCCCACGATAAGCGTCGCGCCCGCGGGCGGCAGCGCCTTGAGGTTGGCGACGTTTTCCAAGCCCCACTTGCCCGCGCCCAGGACGCTCAGGTGCACGTCAAAAGTTTGCGACGCGCCGATGTCGAGCGAGAGCGTGTCCACGCCGATACCCTTGATGTCGCGCTCGTTAACCAGAAAGAGGGCGGCTTCGGGTGAAAAGCCGGGAAAGTGCGGCACGCCGGGGCCGTCCTGGTTGAGAAAGCTCGAGGGGTCGTTCGAGAGCCGCGCCTCCCAACCCGAAACCATCATCACCGCCGCGCCCGCGGGCAGTGCTCCATGTTCATCCTCCCAGGCCGTTAAATCCTCCACCAGGACCATCGCGTCAGGATTCTGGGCGCCCTTTTCGGAAATGTCTATGATCGCCATCGGCGCGATGAACTCCGCCACCGGGATGGCGTCGGCGGTGGTCGCGCCCGCGACGAAGTGCGCGGGGGCGTCTAGGTGCGTGCCCGTGTGCTCGCCGATGTCCCAGCGGTTCGCGTAAAAGCCGTCGTCTTCAACCGTGACGAGCGTGTTGATCCGCATGGGGTCGAAGCCGGGAAACACGGGGAAGTCGGGCGAGATGGTGTGGGTGAGGTCGGTGAGGTTGTTGAGGCTCAGCGAGGGGGCGCTTTGCGCAAAGGCTCGAGGCGTCCCCGCGCCCGCCCCCACGCCCGCAGCCACGCCTGCTAATTTGAACAGGTCGCGCCGACTCAGCCTCTTGTTCACGTAGTCCATGACCTTGGGTGCGCACATAAAACTCCTCCTCTACGCGCCCGCGAGGGTGGCGCGCGCCCCATTCTAACGGATTCAAAAGGGTGAAGCGCGCGCTGGCGGGTGCGCTCTTTTGTGAGAAATCCTACTGTCAGGTCGGGTACAGACCCGTCCTGAAAGCGCATTGCTTCCTGCTGTCGCCTCTGGAGGCGCCAAACGCGCTACACTAGGCCTAATGACGCAAGTGGAGCGAGAAACGCTTTTCCAATTTTTCAAAAACAACCCTGAAAAACCCTGGCACGTCCAGGACCTTCAGAAAGAACTCAAGATCGGCGACCGGTCCGAACTGCGGCGCGAATTGGCCGCCCTAACCGAGGAGGGGCGGCTGGTCCGCACCCGGCGGCGCACCTACGGCTTGCCCCAAGAAATGAACCTGATGCTGGGCCGCTTGCAGGTCACCGCGGGCGGCTACGGCTTTGTCATCCCCGACGCGGGCGACGAGAAAGATTTGTTCATCCCCGCCGACCACTTAGGCGGGGCCTGGGACGGCGACAAGGTGATGGCGCGGCCCAACCCGATGACGAGCGATGGTGGGCGCAAGCGCGGCGAGGTCGTGCGGATTTTGGAGCGCAAGAACAATCTGGTGGTGGGCACGCTCGAGTACGCTCGAGGCTACGCCATCCTGCGCCCCGACTCGCCCAAGTTGCGCGAGCGCATTCTTTTAACGCCCGACTCGGTGGGCAAGCTCGAGGCGGGGAGCCGCATCGTCGGGCGCATGGTCTGGCCCGAGGACTCGGGCGAAAAAGACCCCTACGCCGAGGTCGAGGAGTTTTTGGGCGAGGGCGACGACCCCGAGGTCGAGACGAGGGCGGTCATCGTCAAGTACGGCTTAAAAGACGAGTTCGAGCCCGAGACCCTGGCCGAGGCGGAGGCGGTGCCCGAGACCGTGACGGGTGAGATGCTGGCGGGCCGCACCGACTTGCGCGGCGTCAATACTTTTACGATCGACGGCGCGGACGCCAAGGACTTTGACGACGCGATTTCCTTAGAGCGCAGCGGGCGCGGCAAGAACAGCCTGTTGCGCGTGGGCGTCCACATCGCCGATGTGTCGTACTACGTGGCGGAGGGCACTTCACTTGACCGCGAGGCCTTAGAGCGCGCGACGAGCGTGTATCTGCCCGGCGACGTTTTGCCGATGCTGCCCGAAGAGCTTTCGAACGGCATCTGTTCGCTTGTCGAGGGCCAGCCGCGGCTCACGCTCTCCGTGATGGTGGACCTTACCCGCACGGGCGAGGTCAAGGGCGTCAAGTTCAAAGAAACCGTCATCACTTCGGATGCGCGCCTCACCTACGACGGGGTGCAAGAGTTCGCCGACGGCGGGCGGTTGCCCGCGGGCAAGCTCAAGCTCGAGCGCGACGTCAAGGTCTTGCTCGACCTCACCCAGACGCTCCGCGAGGCGCGTTTTAGCGAGGGCGCACTCAACTTCAACTTCACCGAGGCCAAGGTCGATGTGGACGACAAGGGCGCGCTGCACCTCACCCCGGTGCGGCCCAACGCGGCGCGGCAACTCATCGAAGAACTCATGCTGCTCGCCAACCGTTTGGTCGCCAAGGAGCTGGACGAGCGCAACATCCCCGCCTTGTACCGCGTCCACGAGGACCCCTCGACCGAGAAGATTCAGGCCTTGCAAAAGGCGCTGGGCAAGCTCGGCTATGAGATTGACTTGGAGCACGCCGGGCCGCAGGATTTACAGGAAATCTTAAAAAAAGCTGCGGGCAAACCCGAGGCGCAGCTTGTCAATACACTGCTCTTGCGCTCGCTAAAGCAAGCGCGCTACAGCGCCGAGAACCTGGGTCACTTTGGTTTGGCGTTTGAGAACTACCTGCACTTCACCTCGCCCATTCGCCGCTACCCCGACTTGGTCGTCCACCGCGTTTTGCGCGCCATGCTCCAGCACCGCCTGTCACCGACCCTAAAAGAGCGGATGAAGAGCGACTTTCCGGCGCTCGCCGAGCACGCCTCCGAGCGCGAGCGCGTCGCCGAGGACGCCGAGCGCGACCTCACCCGCTACTATCAGGCGCTCTGGGCCAAGGAGCACATCGGCGAGACCTTTAACGGCGTGATTACGGGCGTGACCAACTTCGGGATTTTTGTGGCCCTGCCCAACGGCGTCGAGGGACTCATGCACGTGTCGCAGCTCGAGGACGACTACTACATGTATCTCGAAGACGCGATGATGCTTGTGGGCAAACACACGAAGAAAAAGTACCGCCTGGGCGACCGGACCGGCGTCAAGATGCTCAACGCCAACCCGACGGTGCGGCAAATCGACCTCATGCCCGCGCACATGGAGATGCCCGAGGCGTCCGAGGCTGAGGCCGACGAGCGCCCCCGCACCCGCCAAGCACCCGAAAACCTTAAAACGCCCTTAAGCGCCGCGCGCCCCGAAGAGGAAAAGCACGCCGAGCGCGAGGCGGGCGAGGTGGGGGGGAGCCGGAGGTCGCGGCGGCGCAAGCGTCCCTCGTCGAACACGACGCCGGACAAACGGGTGGGGGTGGCGCTCGAGCCTGCCAAAACAGAACCCATTAAGGTAGAACCTGCCAGGACTGAGCCCGTCAAGAGGGAGCCCACCCGCACCGAACCCCAAAGAACCATACAAAGAGAAGCAGCCCAGAGCGAAACCGCCCGAAGTGAAACTGCCCAAGAAGAAACCGCGCCGCGCGCCGAACTGCAAGAAGCGTTGCCGACGGGCAAGCGCAAGCGCCGCGTGCTGGTTTTTGGCAACCCAGGGCTCACTAAGTAACCCCGCTAAACACACCTGGTAGAGAGAAGGATGCGTCCCCCGCTCCTTCTCTCTATTTCTTTGGTCTCTATTTCTTCGGTCTCACGCATTTGCTCCATATCCAACCTTTATCTTCGCGTTTTGTGGTGATTTTCACAGGCGTTGAGTTCGGCTCGGCTATCGCCTCTTACACCGCGTCCTAGACGACAACGCGTGACTTTACTCGCTCAAACTGGAGCATGGCTCACCATAGAGTCCGCATACCTTAGAGTGTCTTTTGGTACACTTGGCGCTAATGACTCTACATGCGTACGCTGAGCCTCTCCCAAATGGGCTCGCACACGCCGACTTACCAATTCCGCGGCCTCTGCACGCCTCTGCTCTGCACGCCGCTGTGACGGGAGCTTCTTTATGCCGACTGATTTTAAATACTCCCTTACTCGCGTATGTCTCCGTACGGGGCAACTGACCCTGCCCAAAACCATGTCGGACCTTTTTCCGGGTGAGGGCACCCTGCGGGCGGTGGACACCAAACGCGGGACCGAATTCGAGCTCTCGGTGCAGAGCCCCCGAGTCGTCGCGGGACTCGGGGACTTTTTTAGCGACCATCACCTTGGTGTAAACGACGTGGTGCTCATCAAGCTCGTTGAGGACGGTCGCTACGCGTTCACGCCTGTGGCGCGGCCGCGGCGGCCCGACTACACCCAACCGGGGGCGGCCTCGGGGGTGGTGGACAAGCTGCTCGAGATGGGCTCGCCCTTGTCCGAAAACGAGATCCGCTCGCTCTTCCCGGACCTGCCCCAGGACTTGGATTTGGGCGCGCTCTTGCGTAACGATGGTCGGCTTCAAAAGCGCGGGGGGCGCTGGAGCGCCGCCGGAGCGCCCGATAAACCGCCCCGCGAGGGTGAAACCGGTCGTGGCGGAAACGAGGGGGGCGCGCGGCGCGTGAGCGTCACGCCCCACCCGCGCAACGTGATGTTTCCCAACGCGGGTCTTAATTCTCCCCACGCCCACAGTAGCTCCCACAGTAGCTCCTATGGGGACTCCCCTGACGGCTCGCTCCACGCCCGCGCCCGCGAGGCGCTGCTCGGCTTTGGCTACCGCGTCGAAGGCACGTCTCACAACCAGCTCGTGGCGCACGCCGAGATGGGGCGGCGGCAGTACAGCGTGCTCGTGCTCCTGCACGCGGAGGGCGCGCGCTTAGAGTGGACGCGCGTCATCGACCGACGCCGCGAGGCGCGCGCGGGCTACCTAGCGGTGTTCGGCGCGGGGCGCGACCTCAAACGCCTGGGCGAACCTGCGGACTTAGCAGGCGTGAGCCTGTGGCCGTGGGAGGCGCTCTCGCGCGCGCGAGAGGTGTCGCAAACGGTGCCCGTCAGCCCTTTTGATTTGGAGCCCTACTTCAAACAGGGCGGGCTCGTCGGGGACGGTCTGGAGCGTTTCGAGCGCGCCGTGGGAGAACGCGTCGGCGAGCGTGGCGACTTTTCGGCGGTGCTGACGCGCCTGGCGGCGATGAAAGCGCCCGCCGTTTTCTTGCTCGAGGACGTCGTCGCCGATACCCAGATGCCCCGCGACCGGGCGCTAAAGGTGTTAGAGCTCCTCGCCCAGGCCCCCTTTCACATGGTCGCCCGCGTGGACGATGGCGAGTTCTGCCTGCGCTACGGCGTCGCGGAGGGCCTGCTGCACCTCTCGAGCTACGCCTTATCCCTCCGCGACCGCCTCCCCTCGCGCCGCTTGGAGCGCGTCAGAGGCACACACGAGCGCGCGCCGGAGGAACGTGAGGAGGCCGAGGCGGCACCCACGGTGGTAAGCCGTGAGGAAACTTAAACAGAAGCGGTAGCATCCGGTTCGAGTGAGCTTCGGCTTATAAACTCCGGCTCATGAGTGACTGCTAAGCTACCTGCACTCTGGCTCGAGCACCGCCGCTACACCCTGGTTCTAAATCTTTTGGTTCTAAACCTTCTGGCCCTAAACCTTTTGGCCCTGAACCTTGGCTCTACTTCCGTCAAGCGCCAGCACTCCCAAGATGCTCGGCCTGACGAGGCTGTAAAAGAGTCGCGCCATTTCATCGGGAGGTGTTGTCATGTCGTCCTCAAGCCAGCCCGTGATAACCGAGAGCATCGCGCCCGCCATAAAGTCGGCGATGACGGCGGGCGGCGCGGACGGCGTCACGCCCATCGTCTGGATTGCCTGATGCGCCGCCTGCGACCCGTAATGCCGGAGACGTCCCAACATGAGGTTGCCGCCCTGCCCCTTTAGAATAACGCGAAAAAGGTCCGGGTCGCGCTGCACGACCTCAAAGACGACGAGCGCGGGGTGCGGCGCGCCACTGAGAAGGTCCCGTTGCGAGAATCTTTTGAGTTCTTGAATGATGGTTTCAACGAGCGCGTCGAGCGAACTCAGCAAAAGCGCGTCCTTGTCTTCAAAGTGCAGGTAAAAGGTTGCCCGCGCCACGTCCGCGCGTTCGGCGATCTCGGAGACGGTGACGCTTTCATAGGGCTTCTCGCGTATGAGTTCCATCAGCGCCTCGAAGAGCCTCGCCTGTGAACGCCGCGTCCGCCGGTCTGGCTTTTTTACCGCCGCCTCAGACTCAGGGTTGGATGCCGAATGAGACACTTTATCCTTTCTGTCCAGAACTAGACATTCCGCAAAGTTTGTGCTTGACGACCTCTCCCCAAACGCTCTAACTTAGCATATGTCTTTTAATAGACAAATGTCAAAGGAGGCGCGAGATGAACGCACAGACGAACACACCCAGCGATTTACCGGCCAGCGCTACAGACGTCCTCATTGTGGGAGCCGGACCCACCGGCCTCACCGCCGCCACGCTTTTAGCGCGTTACGGCGTAGATTTCCGCATCATCGACAAGAACGCCGCCGCCGCGAAAAAGTCCAAGGCGTTGGGGGTGCAGGCGCGCACGCTCGAGCTGTGGGACAAGCTCGGCTTGGCCGACGGCGCGCTTGCCCGCGGGCAAGCGTTGGACGCCCTCAACCTCATCACGAAAGGCACCATAGACAAAGGAGGCACGCCATTTATGGCCTTGGGGCGCGACGGGAGGGGCGTCTCGCCTTTTCCCTACCTGCTGATTCACGAGCAGAACAAAACCGAGAAGATGCTCTTGGATGATTTGAACGACCACACAGGTCCCAAGGGTGCCTACGGCGTCGAGCGGAGCACGGAAGTTGTGAGCCTTACGCCTGCCGAGAGCAGAGTAACAGTCGTCTTGCGCCATGAGGACGCTCAGCAAGAGACTGTGAAGGCGAAGTGGCTCATCGCCGCCGACGGCGCGAGCTCCTTCGTGCGCAAGACGCTGGCCTTGGAGTTTGACGGCGCGACCTACGCCGACCCCTTGTTTGTGGCCGACGTAGACCTCGACTGGCCGCTGTCACGCGACAAGTTCTATGTCCAGGTGCCGCGCCAGGGGATGCTGACCTTTTTCCCGATGCGCGGGGACGGCTACAGCAACAACCAGTACCGCATCATCGCGCGTATCCCGAAAGTCTTGGAGGACAAAGACACGCTGACCGGTGAGGACATCCAGCAAATCTTGGATAAGCACAGCGTTGTTAAAGCAAAGATTACCAGCACGCGCTGGGTGTCTAAGTACCGCATCCACCGCCGCATGACCCAACAGTTCCGCGTCGGGCGCATCTTTTTGGCGGGCGACGCGGCGCACATTCACAGTCCGGCGGGTGGGCAGGGGATGAACACGGGCATTCAGGACGCCTGGAACCTTGCCTGGAAACTCGCGCTCGTTGTTAAGGGTCAGGCGGATGAGGGGTTGCTCGAGAGCTACGAACCCGAGCGGATGCCCGTCGCCAAGGCCGTGCTCAACGGGTCGGACAAGGGCTTCTCCTTTATCGGCTCGCCCAACTACGTGTTTCACCTCTTACGCAGCGCCCTCTTGCCGCGCCTCACCAGCCTCGCTTCACGCGAAAGCGTCGGGAAAAGGATTTTCAAGTTTCTCTCGCAGACCTGGATTGGTTACCGCAAAAGTCCGGCGGTGGGTGGCGACAAGGGCGTTAAGAGGGTTAAACCCGGTGACCGTGCGCCGTACGGACACTTCACCTCGGGTGAGAGCATCTTCTCTCACTTGTGCGGCGTAGACCACCACCTGCTGCTGTTCGTGGGTCGGGGCGCTGATGTGAAAGCGGAACAAGCGAGGGCTGAGGCAACCTTGGACGACTACAACCTCACAACGCGGGTCCACGTCATTAACGCCAGCGAGTCCGCTTTGCGCGAGACGTACGGCGTGAGTAAGCCCGGCGCGTTTCTCATTCGTCCCGACGGACACGTGGCGTGGCGCGGTGCGGCGAGCTTGAGTGACTTGACGCCTTATATGGACAAGTTTTACACGCAGCGTAGCAAAGCTGAGAAACAGGTAACGCCTACGCAGCCAACGTTTGAAGTCGCTGTTTGAAATGTCGAGAGCGGGGGCTCGAGGCCCTACGTCAAGCTCGAGCCCCGAAAAAGAACGCCTAAGGTTTGGCGCTCGGCTCCCTCGCCTCCAGCGCCTGAAGCGGCGTGACCGTCAAGCGCGCGTCCTTAGCTGCGGCGATGGCCCTGACCAACCACGCCGCGCCTTCTTTTGTGGTGGCGTAGGGTATACCGTCCTCGAGCGCCCGCCGCAACTCAGGCGTGTGGGCGGTGTCGATAAGGAGGTCATAGTCGCCGCCGGGGTTATCGGTGACTCTAAAGTTTAGGTCATTAAGTTCATAACGCAAACCCTCTAAACCCTCTCCAAGTAGGAGCGCCGTTCCCGTGGTCGGCAGCGTGACGTTCGCGCCCAGAAGCGCTTTGTAAAAGGCCAGATACGGGTTCCGGTCGATGCCCATGCTCTCGCCCGTCGAGCGCATCTCGGGGCCTAACACCGGGAGCACGCCGCGAAACTTGAGAAAGGGCAGCACGACCTCCTTGGCGCTGTAGAACTCCGGCACGGGCGTCTCGGTAAAGCCCAATTCAGAAAGCGTCCCGCCCGCCGCAATCAGCGCCGCGTACTTGGCTAGAGGGTGCCCGATAGCCTTGGAAAGGTAGGGCACGGTGCGGCTGGCTCGAGGGTTGGCCTCAATAATCAAAACCTCACCGTCCTTGATGAGGTACTGAATGTTGATGAGCCCGCGCACGCCCAGCGCTAGGGAAAGTTTCACGCTGTAGTCTCGAATTGTCTGCTGCACGCCCTCACTCAACGTCACAGGCGGGGTGATGCAAGCCGAGTCGCCGGAGTGGACGCCCGCGCCCTCGATGTGCTCCATAATGCCCGCGACCACCGCCGTCTTGCCGTCACCCAGCGCGTCCACGTCCACCTCTTGCGCGCCCTCGACGAAAGAATCTATCAGCAGGCTCGGCTCGCCCGGCAGGTCGGCGTAGACCTCCTCGAGATACCGACCCAGCTCCCCCTCATTCCGTACCACCAGCATCGCGCGTCCCCCTAACACAAAGGAAGGCCGCACCATCACCGGGTAGCCGATGTCGCGGGCGAGGTTTGGCGCGTCTAGGGGCCGCGTCGCCACGCCGCCCCTGGGCTGAGGGATGCCTAACGCCTGACAAAGCGCGTGAAAGGCGTCGCGGTCTTCGGCGGTGTGAATGGCCTCGGCGGGCGTGCCCCAGATGGGCACCCCGGCCTCGGAGAGGGAACCCGCGAGTTTGAGAGGCGTCTGACCGCCCAAGCCCACAATGACCCCCTCAGGCCGCTCGCGCTCAACGATGTTGAGCACGTCCTCAAAGGTCAAGGGCTCGAAATAGAGCCTGTCGGCGGTGTCGTAGTCCGTCGAGACGGTTTCAGGGTTCGAGTTGACCATGACGGTCTCAAAACCCGCCTCGCGCAAGGCCCAGACCGCGTGGACCGTCGCGTAGTCGAACTCGACCCCCTGCCCGATGCGGTTGGGACCTGAACCCAGAATCACCACCTTGGGCTTGTCACTGCCGCGCACCTCGTCCTCCCATTCGTAGGTGGAATAGTGGTACGGCGTGTGCGCCTCGAACTCGGCGGCGCAGGTGTCCACCGTCTTAAAAACCGGCGCGCCCCGGTGCGTTAGGCGCAGCGCTCGAGCCTCGCCCGGCAAGACGTTGGTCAGCCGCGCGATATCCGCGTCGCTAAAGCCGAGGCGCTTGACCTCGCGCCAGAGTTCCCAGTTCCACTCACCCACGGGCGGCAGCGCGCGGATTTCGTTCTCGGCGTCCACAATCTCCTTGAGTTGGGACAAAAACCAGGGGTCGATGCTCGTCTTTTCGTGAAGGTAGTGAACGCTCTTGCCGCGGCGCAGAAGTTCCAAAACCGCGCTTAAGCGCAGCGGGTTGGGGGTGAGGCGGGCGATAAGCTCTCCCACGTCAAGCTCTCCCACCTCACCACGCACGTCAAGCTCTAGCGAGCGCATCGCTTTAAGCAAACTCTCCTTGAAAGTGCGCCCGATGCTCATTACTTCACCAACTGAGCGCATCTGGGTGCCCAAATCGGTGCGGGCGCTCGGAAACTTTTCAAACGCAAACCGCGGGATTTTGGTCACCACGTAGTCGATCGCGGGCTCAAACGCTGCCTTGGTCACGCGGGTGATGTCGTTGGGCAGCTCGTCCAGATGGTAGCCCACCGCCAGCAGCGCGGCCACCTTGGCAATCGGGTAGCCCGTCGCCTTGGAGGCCAACGCCGACGAGCGCGACACGCGCGGGTTCATTTCAATCACGATGACGTCGCCGTTGGCGGGATTCACCGCGAACTGGATGTTCGAGCCGCCCGTGTCCACCCCGATTTCGCGGATGATGGCGATGGAATAGTCGCGCAGCCGCTGATACTCCTTGTCCGACAAGGTTTGCGCGGGGGCCACCGTGATGGAGTCGCCCGTGTGGACGCCCATCGGGTCTAGGTTTTCAATCGAGCAGATGATGACGACGGTGTCGTTGGTGTCGCGCATCACCTCCAACTCGTACTCTTTCCAGCCTAAGACCGACTGCTCGACCAGGACCGTATGAACCGGCGAGTCATGAAGCCCGCCGCGCACGACTTCCCGAAACTCGGCTTCGTCGTAGGCTATCCCGCCGCCCGTGCCGCCGAGCGTGAATGATGGCCGGATGATGGCCGGGTAGCCGACCTCCTGGACGAACTCGAGCCCCGCCTCCACACTCCCCACCATCTTGCCCGCCGGGGTCTTGATGCCAATTTTCGCCATCGCCGCCTGAAAAAGTTGGCGGTCCTCGCCCTTTTGGATCGCGTCATAGTTCGCGCCGATGAGTTCGACGCTGTATTTTTCCAACACGCCCGCCTCGAAAAGCGCCTTGGCGAGGTTCAGCGCCGTCTGCCCACCCAGCGTCGGCAGGAGCGCGTCGGGCTTTTCGGCCTGGATGACCTTTTCGGCGAACTCGAGCGTCAGCGGCTCGATATACGTTTTGTCCGCCACCTCGGGGTCGGTCATGATGGTTGCGGGGTTCGAGTTGATAAGCACGACCTCAAAGCCCGCCCCGCGCAGCGCCTTGCAGGCCTGCGTGCCTGAGTAGTCGAACTCGGCGGCCTGGCCTATCACGATGGGGCCGGAGCCGAGGATCAAGATTTTATGGATGTCCGTGCGTTTGGGCATGGGAACCTCCCACCAAGGGGAGAG
The DNA here is from genome assembly GCA_965214405.1 of Trueperaceae bacterium. Taxonomy (GTDB): domain Bacteria; phylum Deinococcota; class Deinococci; order Deinococcales; family Trueperaceae; genus CBDCCT01. The sequence goes on along the minus strand of OZ243956.1, from coordinate 1,385,393 downwards.
CATAGCATGGGCTGGGGGGTGGGCTGGGGCTCGAGGGGCTGCTTAATAACTACAGGAGGTTTTTAAGAGTGCCTTTGACGGTTGAGATTGGTAACATTTCTTTAACACCTGGTTTCATCGGCGCAGGCGTACCACCGAACAGCGCGAGTCTTGATATAAGGAACCGCTATTCCGCGTCCGGTGCAAAGAGCTGTTGGGCGGCGGTGTTAGGCTGGGTGTGGGTCTGTCTTACTCTCCGTCACGCCACTCTCCCCTCCGGTTGCCGGGTCTGACCGGGGCAGGCTGGTTTACGCCTGAGTTGTCAGCTCGAACGTCGGCATAGATGAAGTTCTCCGGCGGCACGGGCGCTCCTGCGAGCCGCCGCAGCATCGCTAATTGTCCGGTGTGCGTCATCGCATCACAGAAAGGTCCTTGCAGCAACTGCTCCGGCGTGACGCCCTGCAAGGGCGTGCCGCTTCCGAGATGGTACGCGAGGTCTTCGGTGGTTCTGTGGAGCCTGAGAGCCTCTGCTTGAAAATCGGCAAGCGGCTCTTGGCTATACTCTCCGCCGATGAAAAAAGTACGCGCATAACCGAGAACGCTCTCCATGTGCTGAACGAGTTCGTATGGCGTTCTGGCTTTCGGAGCAGCACGAAATGAGTGGAAGGACTCTGGCGCGCCGCGCAGAGCTTTCTGCGTGCGGTAGGCGAAGGCTGCGAGGAAGTGCCGTAAAAGTTCACGCTTGTCATCCATAGCCAGTACCTTCCCAAAGGATAGCCACCCAACTACCGCCTCACCCTCTCTGCCTTTCTCTAAAACGCGTAACGAACCGGACAGTAAGGCATGTGTTTCGCCAGTAGCTCCCGAAACTCCCGCACCCGCTCCCCCTTGAAGCCGTGACGGTAGCGCACGTTCGTCCCGCCCATCTGCGAGGTCTTGGCCTCTTGCGTCTCGGGCGTCCAGAGAAGCGCCTCGGCCTTGGGGTGCCACTTTAAGTTCACCTCGTGCAGCGCCTCGTTGTGGGTCAAGAAAATAACCTCCGCCTTGACCTGCGCCTTGGCGGCGGGGGAGAGGGTATCGTCCAACTCGTCAAAAAGCGCGGCGTAATCCTCCAGCCAGCCCTCGTACAAGATGATGGGGCTAAAGTTGAGATGCACCTCATAGCCTGCCTCGACAAAATCGTTCACGGCGTCGATTCGCTCCCGCATGGGCGAGGTGCGGACATCCACCACCCGAGCAATCCTCTGAGGCATGAGCGAAAAGCGCACCCTGGTCTTGCCCTGCGAGTCATAACTGAGCAGGTCGCGGTTGACAAATTTGGTTGCAAAGCTCGCCTTGGCATTATGTAAGTCACGAAAGCGCGCCACGGTGTCCTTGAGATTGTCTGAAATAAGCGCGTCCACCGAACAGTCAGAATTCTCGCCAACGTCATAAACCCAATAATCCGGGTCGGTCTGCGCGGGCACCTTGGGACCCTGCTTGGCGGCGTGGCGCGCGACGGCTTTCAAAATCGCGTCGATGTTGACAAACGTCGACACGGGGTTGGCGAAGCCCTTGCGGCGCGGCACGTAGCAGTAGGCGCAGGCCATCGCGCAGCCGCTCGCGAAACCCGGCGCGATAAAGTCGCCGCTGCGCCCGTTCACCCGCACCGGGAAACCTTTCCGCACGCCCAGCACGAGCACGGTTCGCTTGATGCGCACCCAGTCTTTGGCTAAACCCTTGTTGCCGTGAAGCTCGGGGATGTTCCAGTGCGAGGGGACCTCGGTACGCTTGGCCTCGGGAAAGCGCGCCAGAATCTCTGCCCCGCGCGGGTAGGTGGGGACGGCGGGCTCCATGTAGATGTGTGAAACGTTGAGCATTCAGGTCTTTCCTACGCAGGAGACGTGCGTGCATTGTTGGTGTAACGGCTCATCCCATAAGTATAGCTACGCGCGCCGCGCGCAACTTTGGTGTGCGCCCTTGTGCTGCGGTAAAGTCGGCGGGTGACGCTACCCGACGCCCTTGCCGTCGCGCGCTCCTTTGAGCAAGAACGCCTTTTGTACTGGCTTATCGGGGGCTTCGCGGTTGAACTCGTGGTGGGCCGTGAGGTTCGCCCGCACGACGACGTGGACTTTTTCATCTCCGCCGACCATGCAGAGCGAGCCGTGGCTGTGCTTGTCAAAGAGGGCTTTGAAAGGGTGCACGGGAGTTTAGAGGATGGCGATGTGTTTTACAAAAGGGGTGACGTTGTGGTGGACCTTGTGCCCATCTACCTTGCGGACCCGCCGCGCACTGTGGGCGAACTGGGCCGCATCGTCTGGCCCGTGGGATTTTTAGCTCCGTACCGTGTGCTCTACGAAGGTGCAAGTTTTGTCACCCTCACACCCGAGATGCAGGAGCGGATGAAGGCGGCTATTGCGGATTTTTATGGTGTGGTTTTAAGAGACAAGGACAAGGTGGACGTGCGGGCGCTCGAGCTTTCCTCAAAGACTAAATCACCGCGCCCTTAGCTTTGGTGCTTCAGTTGAGTGCTTCAACATTTTAGCGGATAGCTTAGCTGAATAACTTGTTGCGGCTCGAGAAAAATGGCTTCGCTCAGACCCAAAGACGCGAATCCAAAATCCAACATACTGATGACCTTGGCCGCGTTCGACGCCTCGAGCCATAGCCAAATGTCCATCTCAGTCCAAGTCTTTGGTGTAGCGAGGATGCCCGTGAAGCGCAACTGCGTAACCTCCTACAACGAGGTAACGAACGTCATGGTCGTTTAGTAATTGAATAAACTCTTTGAAGTCGGGGTTCAGCATCGTACTTCCACTGGTGATAAGTTCGGCGTAATTCCTCCAGGGCAGCTAGGCGTTCCTCATAAGGTCTCGAGCGCCAATAAACAGCGTCTTTGGGTTCTTCACCCAGTCTGACTTTGGTCACAACTTTGGCTACGCTTATGAAAAACGAAAACCCATCTTTATTCCTCCTCGAGCCCCACCTCAAACTCCTCCCCGTCCACCTCAATCACGTCGCCCGCCCTTATTTTGCGCTTGCGCCGCGTTTCGACCTCGCCGTTGACCTTGACCTGCCCGCTCTGGATGAGCAGCTTGGCCTGCCCGCCCGTTTCGGCCAAACCGGAGAGCTTGAGCGCGTCATTGAGCGAGAGCGTTTTTTCTAACTCCACAAAATCAGCATCCGCAAAATCGGTCTCCATAAAGAAGTTTACCCTGTGGGCAAGCGTTTCATGTTTTCTTCATGATGGCCCGAATGTGAGCTCGGGAGCCTTTCATTTTTCACATACTTTTGCCATAATGAGTTCTGGCACGCGATGATGTATTACGCAAAAACCCCCACGTGCTAAAACGCCGGATTATCCTCCCGGCGTCCCCCACTCCCCCGCCAGTCGCCCAGACTTTTATGGTGGGGGAGAGCTTTTTTGGCCTGACCCGCTTCTCATAAAACTTTTCATAAACAGCTCGAGCCTCCCCCCTAGACCTGCTCTTCCGTAGGCGCCGCCGGATACGACCCCAAAAACTTGACGAATGCGGCCTTACGCATGAGCCCGGTCATCGCCCGCTGCACCGCCTCGTCCTCGATGTGGCCTTCGATGTCGAGATAAAAGAGGTAGCTCCAGGGCTTGTCGCGCCTGGGCCGGGACTCGAGCTTGGTCATATTGATGCCGTACTTGGGGAACTCTTCCAAACACGCCACCAAATCCCCCGGACGGTGCCGGGTCGCTAAGACTAAGCTTGACTTGTTGCGCGCGCTCATGCGAGGCGCTTCGTCGGGACCCAGGACGAAAAAGCGCGTGTAGTTAAAGTCCATGTCTTCGATGTTTTGGGCCAAAATGGTGAGGCCGTACACCTCCGCCGCCCGCCTCGAGGCGATCGCGCCGCTCTCCTCGCCGCCGTTTTCGGCCAAGAGTTTGGCGGCCCCCGCCGTGTCGAAGTCGGTCACGGCCTCGAGCTTGTGCCGCGTCAAGAAACCCTGACACTGCGCCAGCGCCTGCGGATGGCTGTACACGCGCCGGACACTCTCAAACGTCACGCCGGGCCGTGCCATCAAGTTGTGATGCACCCGCACGATCTGCTCGCCGACCACGTGCAGCACCGAATCGGTTAACAGATCGTACGTTTGGTTGATGGAGCCCGCTAAGGAGTTTTCGACGGGCAAACAGGCGTAAGCGCACTCGCCCTTTAGCGTGGCCTCAAACGCGTCGGCGAAAGAGTGGTAGCCCACGGCTTCCGCCTGGGGCAAGTATTGAAGGCTGGCCTGTTCGGAAAAGGCGCCCGCGACGCCCTGATATGCGACTCGAGGGTGGGGGTTCATAAGGGGGGAGTGTAACACCGTTTGCGTCAAAAAATGCACTTAGGGAATTATGCGCAACGAAATTCTCACAGTAGTTTATAATCCTTCTAATCTTGAACTTTGTCTTGGAGGAACGAGATGAACTTTGCTGAAACGCTTGCGGGACTTTCTCAACGTATCCCAAGCCTAATCGAACACCTCGCAACCGAAGAGGCCACAAAAAACGCGCTCGTCATGCCTTTTATTTCTGCGCTTGGTTACGACGTGTTTAATCCTCGAGAGGTTGTACCCGAGTTTGTGGCCGATGTGGGCATAAAAAAGGGCGAAAAAGTAGACTACGCCATCAAGCAGAACGGCGAAATCATTATGTTGGTCGAATGTAAAACGGCGGGAACGAACCTTAGTGACGCCAACATGAGCCAGCTTTACCGCTACTTCAACGTCACCAACGCGCGCATCGCCATCTTAACGAATGGGGTTCAGTACCGGCTATATTCTGACCTTGAAGAGCCCAACCGTATGGACGCGCGGCCCTTTCTCGAGCTTAATCTTTTGGACGTTCGGGAGGATTTGGTTACCGAAGTTCGCAAGCTGAGTAAAGAGAGTTTTGACTTGGATAGAATGCTCAGCACAGCCAACGAGCTAAAGTACCTCCGCGAGATTCACAGGATTTTGGGCGAGCAAATAGAAAATCCCAGTCACGACTTCGTCCGCTTTTTCTACGCACAGATAAACCCGCATGGCCGCTTTACGACCTCAGCACGTGAGCAGTTCACAGAGTTCGTCAAGAAAGCCTTTCAGCAGTTCGTGAGGGAGCGCGTAAGCAGTCGGTTACGCAACGCTTTAGAACAAGAGGCGGTCTCCGTAGGCCCGCTTGAAGACGTAGAGACGGAGGTCGAAGTACAAGAAGCCGAAGAAGATGGTGTTGAAACGACCGAGGAGGAACTCGAGGGCTATCACATCGTCAAAGCCATCGTGCGTCAGGTTGTCGCGCCCGAAAGGGTTGTCCACAGAGATACCAAATCTTACATGGGGATTTTACTTGACGACAACAACCGTCGGCCCATCTGTCGCTTGCGCTTTAACCATAGCCAAAAATATATCGGCCTGTTTGACGAGGGCAAAGTGGAATCAAAGCAGGTGCTTGGGAAGCTGGACGACATCTACAAATATGCAGAACAATTGAAAAAAGCTGCTCAGCAGTACGGATGACACGTTAAACTTTTTACCCTTCACGGCGGTTAACAAAAATCCTTTGGTTACGACGCCTTTTCCCGCTCCCCTCGAGCCTCCACCTTCAAACTCCTCAATTTCAAATCCGCCACCTCGCGCCGCAGCCGCTGCACCTCGGCGTCGCTCGTATTGAGGTCGGTTTGCAGGTTCTCTAAGCGCTCCAACTCGCTCTTGACAAAGCGGGTGTAGGGGGCAATCGCGGCCTTGAGCTTTTCGGTCGCGCGCGCGAGTTCGCTCTCGAACTGCCCGCCGATGCTTGTCGAGAGGCCGTCGCGCAGGCTTTGCATCTTGTTGTGAAGGTCGCGCTTGGCGATTTGGCGGCGGCGGGGGAGGACCAGCAGGCCCAGCCCGGCGATGGTGAGGCCTGCGACCACGCCCGTCACGTCGAGCGCCAGGGTGTGCAACACCGCCACGAGCGCCGCGCCCAGCCCCACGCCGCCGATGCTGATGAGCCCGCTCTGCACCACCGCGCCCTGCAAGCCCTCGGCTAAACGCTGCGACTCCTCACGTTCATCAAAGGTCGATAGGACCTCGTCGGCGCTTTCGCTGAGGTTGCGGATGAGCAGGTCGCGGTCGTACTGAAACCGCCCGCCCACCTCACCGATAACCCGCGCTTCGGAGGCTTTGCGCCGCCCGCCCACGAAGGTCATCACGTCTTCCCAGAGTTGCAAGTTGCGGTGGATAAACCAGTCGACCATCTCGGCCACGGCGCGGTCGATGTCGGTTTCCGCGTCGCGGACGACCCTCGCCTGAAACGCGTCGCGCATCCTTTCGTTGTTGATGAGGTCGAAGACGCGGCTGAGCTTGATGGTGTCGTCGAAAAAGACTTCACCGCGGCGCTCAACCTCTAGCAGCACCGTCTTGATGCGCGTCAGATAACTCTCAAACTCGCGGCGCATGTCGCGCTCGAACTGGGTGAGCTGGCGGTCAACCTCGTCTAAGGTGCGGCGGTCGTCTTCTAACAGCCCCAACCGCTCTTTGACCACGCCCCGATAGAGACCCGTAATGCGCGCGGCCACGCCCAGCGGGTTTTGCAGCTTGAGGCGGAGGCGTTCGCCGACGGCCAGGTTACGTTCGATAAAACGCTCGAGCGCCCCCAGCCCCGTGTCCTCCACGCTTTCGCCCGCGCTCCGCGCCCGAAACGCGCGCTTGGCCTCCACGCCGAACACCTCGGGCGTCACCCCTAGCGCCTCGCGCGCGTGGTCGCGGACGAACGCGAGCACCTTGGCGCGTTCGCTTTCTTCTTCCAGAATGTCCATTTTGTTCACGACCAGCACGATTTTTTTGCCCCACGAGGCGATAAGTTCCAAAAAGCCGCGCTCGGACTCGGTAAAGGGCCGGTCGGCGGAGGTGACAAAGAGCACCAGGTCGGCGCGCGGGACGAAGCTCTCGGTGAGTTCCTGGTGCTTCTTGATGACCGCGTTGGTGCCGGGGGTGTCCACAAGCGCCAAATCGCGCAGGATGGGGGCGGGATACTCGCGGCGCAGGGTGAAGGGTCCCTCCTCGAGCGTCCGCTCCACCCCCCCGTACGACACGATGGTGATGCGGTCGGTCGTGGGGGTCACGCCCTCCAACATCACGCGCTCACCCAAAAGCGCGTTTAGGAGGCTCGATTTGCCCGCGTTGTACTCGCCGCAGACGACGAGCATAAACAGGCCCTCTAAATCGTCCAGGGCCGTTTTGAGTTCGACCACATCGTGCTCGGCGGCGTCGAGGCGGCCCAACAGGGCGCGGAGGTCGGCGATCGCCGCGCGTTCGCGCCCCAGCAGGTCGCGCGCGGCGGCGCTCATCGGGAGGTCCATGAGAGCACGATATCACGGGGCCGCGCGCGGGCGCGTGAAGGACGCAAAGGGAGTGGGGAAGGTCACAGGAGGTGGGGAGACGAGGAGATGGAGGGGAGGGGAGAAGCCCAAAAGCTCGTGCTCCCCACCTCCCCACGTCCTACCTCCCCATCAAGTCTTCCCGTGCGAAACCGCACCCATCCGAGGCGAGCGCCTACGGTATGCTGCGGGGGTGGATGTCTTGCACCTTTACAGGAAAACGGGGGCGTATTTGGAGGGTCACCTGCTCCTCGCGTCAGGGCGTCACTCGCCCGTGTTTCTTCAGTCGACGACGCTGCTCCAGTATCCCGACCACGCCGAGCGCGTCGGCAACGCGCTGGCCGAGCTTTTTATGGACACCGAAGCGGACTTTACGATCGGCCCGGCGATGGGCGGGGTGGTGCTCGCGTTTCTCGTGGCTCGAGCCCTACATGTGCGCGCGCTCTTCGCCGAAAAAGGCGGCGAGGGAGGCGGGATGACCCTCCGCGAAGCCTTTCGCATCACGCCGGGAGAGCGCTTTATCGCGGTCGAGGACGTGGTGACGACGGGCGGCAGCCTCCAGAAAGCCATCCACGCCGCCGAACGCGAGGGCGGCGTCTGCGTCGGGCGGGGCGGCATCGTGGACCGCGGCTTGTCGCGCTTTACAGATTTGCGCACGCTCACCCGGCTCGAGTTTCCCACCTACCCCCCCGACGCCTGCCCCCTGTGCGCGCGAGGGTTACCTCTGGAGGACGTATAGTAGATAGCGCAGCACCCTGGTTCGGGTAATCAGTTAACGTGTCACTTTCTGGCATCACCGTCTAGCACCACTGTCTAGTACCACTGTCTAGCACGTAATTTAGGAGATTCCTACGTTGAACCGGCTCAGCATCTTTACAACCCTTTGGGTGACGCGCCCCCTGTTTTTGGTCTTGCTTCTTTCTCTTTTTTCTCTGTCACCCGTTTTTGCGCAAGAGAGTCCTCCCGTTAGTCCTGTCACGCCTGTGAGTGGCGCGAATCCCGAGGCCGTGGCTGACGAGGCGGTTCAGGCGTGGCTCGAGACTCCCTCACCCGAACTTTTGTCGCTCGCGCAACTCTCGCCCGACGAGCTTTGCACGCAGCTTCCCGTCCTTCTCCAGAACCCGCCCCCGGCGGCGGGGACATCGGTTAATTTGGCCGACCGCCGCGAGTTGGAGGAGGCCGACCCGAACACCCGCCGCTACTCCTACCCCGCCTCGCTCCCCAACGACCAGCTTTCGGTCGTCGAGGTCACGCTGCAAAAGCAGGGCGACGTGTGGAGAGCCGAGGGGGTGGGCTTCCGGACGGCGGCGGCCACGGTGAGTATTCCGGACGCGCTACAAACGCGCACGGCGGGCTGGATTTTCGCGCTTCTCTCGCTCGCACTGCTCTACGCGCTCGTGCGGCCCACGTTTATGCGGCGCTGGCTCGAGGAGGGCTGGGGGGTGCTGCGGGCGCACCGGCGCTTGGTCATCGGCACCGTTGTCGGGCTCTACGGCTTGTTCGCGCTGGGCGTGCTTTTGGGAACCAACCTGCCCGCCTCGTGTGACAGAGCGATCTTGGGACTTGTGGAGGCGAGCCTCGAGGGTTTAGGCGCGACCCAGGCCTACGGCAGCGGCGACGTGGCTCGAGCGGCGGCGGTGACGTTCTACCAAAACTTCTTTTTCGGCGCGTTCATCACCTCGTTCGGGAGCGCGTTCCTCTTCGGCATCCCCGCGTACTTCCTGAACGGCGCGCGCTTTTTTGCGGTGGGGGTCCCCTTCGGCCTCGTGGGCGGCGCGGGGCCGCTCGCGCTCCTTTTTATCCTCGGACTGCTCTTAATCGAACTCATGGCTTACATACTTGTCACGGCGGGCGGCGGCATCTTTTTGGTGACGCTCATTCGCAAGGGCTTTAGCGGCTACCGCGAAGGCTTCCGGGCGCTCCTGCTGATGTTACCCGTCGCGCTCGTGCTGCTCGTGCTTGGCGCGTGGTACGAGGCGGCGGGAATTATTTTGGGGGGCTAGGCTCGAGGCCCAACACTTTGCGAACAGCGGGGGCCACGCCCAACACATCCTGCACGTCTGCAAAGGCAGGTGCGGCGAGACCCAGCGCGAGGAGCGGCACCGGATTTTTGGTGTGGCTCTTCGTGCGTTTGTCCTCCAAGTTGCCGTGGTCGGAAGTGAGGAGCAAGGTGGTGTCGCCGAGCGTGGGGATGAGGCCCGACAAAAAGGCGTCTAACTGCTCAACAAGTTCCACCGACGCCTCAAAAGACCAGCGATGTCCGGCGCTGTCTGAAAGCCAGAAGTCAAAAAAAGTCAGCTCGGCGTCCTCTGCAATACGCGCTAATCGTGAGCCCGCCTCCTCAAAGCTGTAGAGGGGAAGATTGGGATTTAGGTCATGCACGTACGCGCCGCTCAAGTCCGCGCTCAGCGCGCGCCCCGCGGCGTAGTCCTCGAGGGTCAGCAGCGGCAGCCCGGCAGCCTGGGCCGCGTAGACGGGCACGTTGACGCGGCGCTTGCCCCTTTCCACGGCGGCAAAGTAACCCGGCGGAAACGCGTTCGCCAGCCTCGAGCGTCCGCCTGCGGTCACGACTTCCGAAAAGAGCGTGCCCTCGTCCAACACCTTTTTGAGCGTCGGGCCGGGGTAGGGGCCGTAGTGACCGTCCATCACCGTCGCTCCGTTTTTTCCCGTTAAGAGCGCCGTTTGTCCGGTGGCCGACTGGGGCAAACCGGGAAAATCCAGACGCGCGTCGATGGGCCTGAAAACTTCCGAAGAGGTGGCGATGGGAAGGCGCTCTGCCGTTAATGCACCTCCCAGAAGCTGGCCCAGAAAAGGCGTTCGCGCCGCCGCAAAAGGATTCGCGTCCGCGTCGCCCTCTCCCAAGCCGACGCCGTCGAGAAAGAGAAAAAGGAGCCTCAGTGAATTTGGGACTAAAGTAACGTCTAACCCCGGTAAAACCCGATTTTGTCGTATACCTCGGCCATCGTCTCCTTGGCGACGCCCCGCGCCCTCGCCGCGCCCTCCGCCAGAATCTCGCGCACCTGCGCCGGTTTACTTTCATACTCGGCGGCGCGCTCGCGGATGGGCTCGAAGTGCCTCTGCATACTCCCAAACAAGAAACTTTTGCAGTCCGTGCAGCCGATGCCTGCGCTCGAGCACTCCTTTTCCACCATCTCAACCATAGGTTGTGACGAAAAATTCCGGTGCAGATGATAGATGTTACACACCTGCGGGTCGCCGGGGTCGCTCCGGCGCAGTCTGGCCTTGTCGGTCACGGCGGTGCGCAGCTTGTCCCAGGCCTCGGCGGGAGGTTCTAAAAGCTCGATGGTGTTGCCCAAACTTTTCGACATCTTGGCCCGCCCGTCGAGGCCCTTGATGCGCCCGCCCAAATCGGGCACCACCGCCTTGGGCTCGGGGAAGGTGTCGCCGAATGCTAAGTTGAACTTGCGCGCCACTTCCCTGGTGAGTTCGACGTGCTGAACCTGGTCCTCACCGACGGGCACCGCCTCGGCCTTGTAGATGAGGATGTCGGCGGCCTGCAACACGGGGTAGGTGAGCAGCCCCGTGAGGATGGACGCTTGCCGCGCGGCTTTGTCCTTGAACTGCGTCATGCGCTCGAGTTCGCCCAGCGGCGTCAGCGTGAGGTAAATCCAGGTGAGTTCGGCCACCTCGGGCACCTGTGACTGTACAAAGAGCGTGGCCCGTTCGGGCTCGAGCCCTGCCGCGAGGATGGCGACCGCCATCTTGTGCGTTTTTTCGGCCAGCGTGGCAGGGTCCACGGGGCTGGTCAGCGCGTGGTAGTCCACGACGCAAGTAAACATGTCGTGCGTATGGGTCATGCGGACCCAGTTGCGCACCGCGCCTAAGTAGTTACCGATGTGCAGCTCGCCCGAAGGCTGGATGCCGGTGAGAGCGCGCGTTTTAGGAGGGTGGTTCATAAGGCTCGAGTATAGCCGCTGGGTGCTAAGTGCGTGGTGGTCTTAATGTTGTCATTTAATGTTTAAGAAGCCTTCGCATTGCGAGCGCGTCTTGTCGTACTTCGTCTTCTGGAAATGTTGCGTACCCTGACGCTGGTAAAGGAACGCCGGGCGCAACATCGTCAACAAAACGCGGCGCTACCAACCAGTGCAAATGGGGCTGACCGTTGCCCAGTAGCTGGTAGTTCATTTTCAAAGGTTGGTAGTGCGTTTGCATAGCCCAGCCCACACGCAGCACGTCAAGCCAGAAGTTGGTGGCTTCTACTTGGGTAAGGTCGGTAGGCTCTACCCTGTGCCCTCCGCGCCAAATAACCGTTGCGTAACCACGCTGCACGCCGCGAAAGTGCAAGTAGGCGTCACAAAGCTTAGCAGAGAAGAACCGAATTCTACTTTTCGTTTCCTCTGGACGCCCTTCAGCACATAACTCGCAATGTGCGCCTGTTAGACGGTCTTTATAGTTGGTCGGCCAACTGCTCATTGCATACCGTTCTTCAAATCATGAGGAGGTGGGGAAGCACACCAAGAGTTAACCGAATATTCCCTCACGCTTCTCCTCTTCATACAGCCGCTCACCCACGAACAACTTGAGCAGCGTCTGATAGCCCATCCCCTCTTTTCGGGCGAGCTTCTTGAGCCGCAAAATGGTGTCTTGCTCGAGCATCAGCGAGATGCGCCTCGAGTCGCTCTGGCCGGGGGCAGCTTACCGTTTCCCTCGAGTGGAACAGGTTGCATCTAACAGGTTGCATCTCCTCCAGTAGCGCGTCACTAAGCGTGTGAGTAGACCAGAACTCGGCCTCCTCCACCTCGCTCATGGTCTGCGAGATGTCCTCGAGCCGTTCGATAATGATAAAACCTTCTGCATCTTTCATCCCCTGCACCTCTTTTCTTGCGCGTGTTGGCGTCCCTCGCGGTGCCCATCCTTGTAAGCATCACAAGGGCGTTTCATAACGACTCCCAAAACTGTCGGGAGGCGGAGAAGCGTTCCGCATCCGGATGATAGAAAAAGCCAACGTTGAAGAAACGACAGCCTCACGAAGTTCCCAGAGAGACGGCAGAATCCTAAGTTCTACGCCTTTTTCAAGCAGCGCACCCAGGACGTTTGAGACGGGCGTTTCACGGATGGGTTTAACCGCTTCTTTGGAGACGTAATAGCACGCTGTCGTATCAATCAGCGAAAACGGCTGAGGGTCGAACTCGTAAAGGTAGAGTGAGGTTTCGAGACAAACGTTGAACCAGCCGCTTTCAATCGCCACGACTGACTCTGCGCTTCCCAAGAATCTCGAGCGGTCCTCATCTGAAGTCTTGTCGTCTGCGAAAAAAGTGATTCTTGGGCAGTCTCTTGGCAAGAGGTAGTTGTGCAGTCTGGGTTCTCCTACCGCCCAAACCGCCAACTCACCCCTTCTGTCCGGGCGCGGCTCGAAAAGGCGAATGTTAGGGGTTTCGCTGACGTGAAAGAGCTTGAGTTTCGACGGGTTACTCATCAGGACTGTGCTGCACCTTTAACCTGCTTAACCGCTGTCCAACTTCCCATAACGCAATTTTGTTTGAGTCATACTTTAACAACTCTGTAGCCTCGGAAACCGAGCACCACTTGAGTTCAACGTGTTCTTCGGACGGTTTAGGCTCCTCGTTGACTAAAGTCATGAACGAATACTCCGGCACAACATACGGGTGTCGTACCCAGTTTTCGTGGTCTTTGAAGTGAATTCTTGGAAGCGTACAAATCGAATCTAATTGAACCCAATCAATACCCTCCAGTGCGGCTTCTTCTCGCAACTCTCGAGTAGCAGCTTCCAGAATGGTTTCCCCTAGCTCACCGCCACCAGACACCGCTTGCCAAGAACCGTCGTCACTTCGCTGACCAATAAGGATTTCTGGCTCACCATCCCTAAACCTATACGGAAAAACAAGAACTTGGAAGGGCGCTCTCAAACCATTAACTCGCGTCCTCCGCTACTCGAGCACCCTCACCTCGAGCGGCGTCAGTACAAGCGTACCGGAGGAGGTTTCGCCGGTGAGCAAATCTTCAGCCTCTGCAAATGAACCCTCGAGCGTTGAGCCTTCAACAAGCGCCCCTACATCCACCTCCCGCTCCTGCTTGGAAAGGTTGGCAATTACTAGCAGGGTCTGCTCGTCGGTTGTGCGCGCAAAGGCGAGCACGCCGCGGTCTCCCGTGTCCAGCACCACCACGTCGCCGCGGCTCAGCGCTGGGTTGGTCTGCCTTAGGGCGATGAATGTTTTATACGTATTCAGAACCGAATCCTCCCCCGCCTGCGCCGCCACCGTGATGCTTGGATCGTCGGTGCTAAAGGGATACCAGGGCTCGGCGGTGCTGAAACCGGTATGGGGCGCGTCCGGGTCCCAGCGCATCGGGGTGCGCTTCTCCTCATCTTTGTCGCCGGGGCCGTTGGGCAGGCCGATTTCTTCGCCGTAGTAGAGAAAGGGCGTACCGGGCAGCGTCAGGAGGAGGCCCGCCGCGAGTTTGAGCTTCCCCTCGTCGCGGCGCAGGAGGCTCAGCGAGGTCGCGGGGCGGATTTGGTCGTGGTTGGAGATAAACGTGGCCCGCTGCGCGTCGGGCGGGAAGAGGCGCGCTTCGCTCTCTAAAGTAAAGTTAAGATTCGTCGCGCTGCTCTTTCCCACCGCGTCCAAAAGAGACGTATAGAGCGGGTAGTCAAAGGCCAGGTCGAGGTTCGCCCTGGTAAAATAGTTCGCAATCGTCTCGGTATCCGTCCAGGTCTCGCCGACGAGAAACGCGTTGGGGTTGACGGACTTGATAAAGGCTTCAAAGTTTTCGACCCACTCGAGATTTTCCGGCGTGTTGCGAATCAAGCCGTCGGTACTCTCAACCACGTGCTGAATCGCGTCGATGCGGAAACCGTCCACGCCGAGCTCGAGCCAGAACGTCGCTATATCGTCCATCTCCTCGACCACTTCGGGATTGCGGTAGTTGAGGTCGGGCATCTCGCTCCAGAAGAGCCCTAAATAGTAATCATCCCCCGACGCGTGCCAGGCCGGGCCGCCCAGCCCGAGCCAACCGGGGTCGTCTTCTCGCCACAGGTAGTAGTCGCGGTAGGGCGAGGCGGGGTCTTTGGAGGCTAAGAACCAGGGGTGCTGGCTGCTCGAGTGGTTGACGACCAAATCCATCACTATGTTGATACCGCGCGCGTGCGCCTCGTTCAACAGGGTTTCAAAATCTTGAAGCGTCCCGTAGTCGGGATTGACGGCGTAGTAGTCGGTCACGTCGTACCCGTGGTAGCTCGGGCTCGGGTGAATCGGCATGAGCCAAAGCCCGGTAACGCCCAAGTCTTGCAGGTACTCGAGCCGCCCAATGACGCCCTGCAAATCTCCGACGCCGTCGCCGTCGGAGTCCTGAAAGGAGCGCACAAAGATTTCGTAGTAGACATCCTCGCGTTGGGCGAGACCGAAGCAAGCGAGCGTGAGGCAAAGAAGAACAAAAAACTGCCGCAAATTTGTCATGCTCTATTGTGGCATAGCTGAGCCTAAAAACCCACCGCCTGCCCGTCCTTGCGCGAGTCCGAGCCTGCCACGTAACCACTCTCAACTTTGTAGATAAGCTGCGCCCCGCCAAAACCGCCAAAGGCCGAATCATCCTCGGTGACGATGTGGCCGCGGCTCCGCAGGTCGTCCAGGACCTCCGCGCGAAAACCCGGCTCGACGTGGACGTCTAAACCCCCCGCCACCCGCCAGCGCGGCGCGTCCGAGGCCGTTTGCGGGTTCTGACCGTAGTCGCGTAAACGAATAACCATCTGCGCGTGGCCCTGGGGCTGCATGGGGCCGCCCATCACGCCGAAGCTCATGAGCGGCTGACCGTTTTGGGTCAAGAAACCGGGGATGATGGTGTGAAAAGGCCGCTTGCCGCCGCCCACTCTGTTGGGGTGCCCCTCTTCTAACGTAAACCCGGCCCCGCGGTTTTGCAGGCTGATACCCGTCCCCGGCACCACCACGCCCGAGCCGAAGCCGTAGTAGTTGGACTGGATAAACGAGACCATCATCCCGTCCGCGTCCGCCGCCGTCAGATAAACGGTGCCTCCGCGTTTGGGCACGCCGTGACCGGGGTCTTGCGCGCGTTTCATGTCGATGCAGGAGGCGCGCTCCGCGAGGTAAGTCTCACTCAGCAGGCTCTCGACGGGCATATCCATCGTGTCCGGGTCGGACACGTAGCGGTGGGCGTCGGCGAAGGCGAGTTTCATGGCCTCGAGCTGCACGTGCAGCGAATCGGCGGAGTCTAAGGGATAGTCGCGGACGGGGTGATGCTCCAACATCCCCAGCACGAGGAGCGCCGCCAGCCCCTGACCGTTGGGTGGGATTTCGTGCAGTTCAACGTCGCCGTAGCGCTGTGAGATGGTCCCAACCCAATTTGCTTGATGTGCGGCCAAATCCTCTTTGGTCATGAGGCCGCCCGACACTTTGGCGTGCGCGGCTATCTTTTCGGCTAAGTCGCCGCGGTAAAAAGCTTCACCCTTTGTTTCGGCGATGCGTTCCAAAGTCCGCGCTTGGTCCTCGAACCGGAAAAGGTTACCGGCTTGTGGCGCGCGTCCCTCGGGTAAGAAGCCCGCTATGAACTCGGGGAAGTCGGCAAAGGCTTTACGGGCCACAGCCCAGGCTCGAGCGGTGATGGGCGAGACGAGGAAGCCTTGTCTGGCGTAGGTGATGGCGGGTTCAAAAAGTTTCTCGAACGGCAGTTTACCAAACCGCTCCGACAGCGCCACCCAGGCCGACACCGCGCCGGGTACGGTCACGGCGTCCCAGCCGCGTAGGGGTACGCTTTTCTGCCCTGCGAACCGCTCCGGTGTGAGCGCCTCCGGTGAGCGCCCCGAGGCGTTGAGGCCGTGAAGCTCCGAACCGTCCCAGAGAATCGCAAAGGCGTCCGAGCCAATCCCGTTCGAGGTCGGCTCGACCACGGTGAGCGCGATGGCGGCGCCCAGCGCGGCGTCTACCGCGTTGCCGCCCGCTAGCAGCATCCGCAGCCCCGCTTGCGCGGCTAAGGGTTGAGAGGTCGCCACCACGTTCTTTGCCATCACGGGCATACGCTGCGAGGGGTAAGGGAAGTCGTAAGTAAAAGCCATAAGTCTCCTAGCGAAAGAGGGTGATGCCTAAAGCGCCGCCCGCGACAATCAGCACCGCCGGGTGAACGTTAAAGCGAACCGCCAGCACAAAAGCCACCACCGCGAGCAGCCAGAACGCCCAGTTGGCGAGCCACTGCGGCGGCGCACCAAACGCGCTTGGCGCGAATTCGTAAACGACGAGCGCGAGGAGCGCGATGACCACGGGGCGGACGCCCTTTAAGAAGCCGCTGATAACCGACGAGTCGCGGTAGCGCAGGTAGAGCACGCCGAGCGCGATCATCGCGATGACGGTGGGCACCGTCACGCCGATGAGCCCGGCGGCGGCCCCCAAGGTGCCTGAGACCTTGTAACCGACGTAGCCCGCCATCTTGGTGGCGATAGGGCCGGGGAGGGTGCTGCCAAAGGCGTAGGCGTCCAAAAACTCCTCTTTGGTGAGCCAGTGGCGCGCGTCTACCACTTCTTGTTGAATCAAAGGAATCATCGAGGGGCCGCCGCCGAAGCCGAACAAGCCCACCTTGGTAAAGGACCAAAAAAGTGCCCACACGTCTGTCATAGCCTGATTTTTACCATACTCTTGTTTCCGTTTTTGCCACTGTTGTTTAAATTCTCGCTGTTTGAGTTCTTGGCGCGCTCGAGCAGCCCTCACCGCGACTGGGCCAGCCTCAACGCGCACGAGGTCGCCATCAGGTTAGTAGCGTCACCACCACCGACAAACTAAAAAGCGCCAGGAGCGTCGCCAGCACCACCGTGCGCGCCACCTCCTCGGCGTTGCCGCCGAACTCTAGCGCCAACATAAAGGTGTTGACCGCCGGAGGCATCGCCCCGAGCAGCGTCAAGACCGCCAAATCGAGCCCCGTCGCGCCGACGATGCGGGCGGCGAGGTAGCCCAGCACCGGCCCGACGACGAGCTTGAAGCCCGCGCCCGCCCAGTTTACGCGCGTGGGCACGCTCACACCCGAGCGGTGGATTTGCATCCCGAGCACGAGCAGCACCAGGGGAATCGCGGCGTCGCTCAAGATGCCGATACCGCGCGCCAAGCCCTGCGGAAAAGAAAGGCCCAAGAGGTTGAAGAGCACGCCGACGAGTGCCGCCCACAGCACAGGCAGGCGCAGCACGGACGTAAGCCGTACCCCCGCACCGTTTGCACCGCCACCGCCCGCGAGCACGAGCGGCCCAGTGCCAAAGAGCGCGATGGAGGAGACCACGAACAAGACCAGGGCGCGCTCGAGCCCTCCCTCCCCGAGCGCAAACAGCGTGACCGGGAGCATCAAATTAGCCGAGTTGCCGTAAAGACTCGTCGCCATAAAGCCGCGCCCCGTGCGCGCCTCAAAGGGGCGCGAGGCGAGGTAAGAGAGCCCCAGCATGAGCGCCAAAAAAACGAGTTGCCCCACCACCAAGCGCCCCACGCTCCCCGCGCCGAGTTCCGTTGTGGCGAGCGAGGTGAAGACGAGCGCGGGCACCGCCGCGTAAAGCGCCACGCGGTTTAGGGGCACCAAGTCGAGCTTCAAAAACCGCCCCAGCAGCACCCCCACCCCGATAACCACAAACGCGGGCACCACCACGTTGAGGAGCGTTTCAAAAAGCGCCACTAAACCCCCTCGTGTGACCGGGGTGTGCGTTCGGCTTCGGGTGATGCGGATTTGGGTGGTTCAGCCGAAATTGCCATGCGGGCGTAACGCCCCGCCAGCAAGAGGCCGAGCCCGTAATAAACTGCGAGCATCCCCAAAAAAAGGAGGAGGTAACGGGGCGCGCCGCCGGTCAGCAGCGTGAAAAGCATGAACCACGCGGGGGTGGACAGCATGACGCCCAGCGCAATCGCCGCGGCGAGCGCGCCCGCTTTGCCGCCGCCCCTCGAGGCGAATGACGCCACAAGGAGCGCCAGCGGCAGGCTCAGAAAAGCGAACGCGAGCATCACGGGCGCGACGAGCGAACTCCCGCCCGCTTGAACGCCGACGATGAGCGCCGCTACGACGCCGACGAGTAAAGAAAAAAGAAGCTGCATCCCGAACGCGCCCATGAAGAGGAGGCGCAGGCTCGAGGCCGCCTCTCCATACGTGGGCTTTTTGCTCTTGAGGAAGAGGCGGAGGGGTGGGGGCACGTTCAAGTGTACCGTTTGAGGACCAAGGAGCAAGAGAAAAGGACAGAGAGAAAAGGGAAGCTTTCAGCCCTCAATCCTCGAGAACGCGGTAGGCTCTTCTAAAGGAGAGATATGAAAGCGATTCAGATTCGTGAACACGGCGGGCCGGAGCGGCTCGAGCTTCGAGACGTAGACGCGCCCACACCCGGCGACGGCGAGGCGCTTGTGAGGTTGGGCGCGGCGGGGGTCAACTTTATCGACACCTATCAGCGGGGAGGTCTATATAAAGTAACGCTTCCTTTCGTTCCCGGCATGGAGGGCGCGGGGGAGGTGCTCGCGGTCGGCCCTAACGTCAGTGAAGTCGCGGTAGGTGACCGTGTCGCCTACGCGATGACGCCGGGCTCCTACGCCGAGCAAAGCGTGGTCCCAGCGGCGAAGCTCGTCCGCATCCCCGAGGGCGTGAGCACCGAACTCGCCGCCGCGGTGATGCTCCAGGGCATGACCGCGCACTACCTCTCGCACAGCACGTATCCATTAAAAGAGGGCGACGCTTGCCTTGTCCACGCGGCGGCGGGCGGCGTGGGGCTGCTCCTGGTACAGATGGCGAAGATGCGCGGGGCTCGAGTCTTCGGCACCGTCTCGACGGAGGAAAAAGCCGAACTGGCGCGGGGCGCGGGTGCGGACGAGGTCATCCGCTACACCGAAGAGGATTTCGAGGAGGCTATTAAAGATTTGACGAATGGTAAAGGCGTACAAGTCGTTTACGACTCGGTTGGCAAGACGACGTTTGAAAAAAGCTTGAATTGCCTCGAGCCGCGCGGCCTTTTAGCGCTTTTCGGGCAGTCCTCGGGACCCGTGGGGGGCTTCGACCCGCAGGTGCTCAACGCCAAAGGCTCGCTCTACTTGACGCGGCCCAGCCTGGGCCATTACGTCCAAGACCGCGACGAACTGCTCTGGCGCGCGGGCGACGTGCTGCGCTGGGTGGGGGAGGGCAAGCTGGACGTGCGGGTTGACTCGAGCCTCCCTTTAACCGACGCCGCCGAGGCCCACCGGAAGTTAGAGGGGCGCGAAACGGCGGGTAAGGTGCTGCTCGTTCCTTAGATCTCTCGCCGTTTCACCGGCTTCACCACAAGATGTTTACACTTTCAGCGTAGGCGAGCTCACCCATGCGAGATGGAGGTATTTTTCCACGCTCTTTCTAGAATCGGCTTCCAGCTCGGTAACCCAGGCGCTTGGCAGGTTGTTAATATAGTGTTTCTGGCGTTTCTGGCGTTTCGGCGGGGTTTGCAGAAGGGCGCGCGGTGTGTTAAACTCTTTTCTTGTCAACCCGGCAGCGGGAGAGTGAGCGCCCGCGTGCGCTCGCAGCATCTAACAAAATTTGAAGCTGGGTCTAAATCCCAAACCGGGCAAGCCTATAGCGCGCACAACAGTGTCACACGCGAAAACGCGCGTGACGTGTAAAGGAAAGAGAGCATCATGGCAAGAAATCCATCAGCGATGAAGTACCGCCGTCAGTCCGAGCGGGTGAGGCTCGCCAACAGGTCCAAAAAGAGCACCATCCGCACTTTCACCAAAAAAGCGGTGGCGGCGGCGGAGTCCGGCGACTTCGAGTCGGCGGAAAAATATTACAACGTTGCCAAGAGTCTTATCGACAAGGCCGCCAAAAGCTCGACGTTACACAAAAATACAGCCGCCCGCAGAAAGTCGCGCTTGGCCCGGCGCATCAGCCAACTGCGTAGCGGGGTTGAAGCGTAGACGTCTAAGAAAAGGCTGTTTTACGGCTCGAGCCGAGTATCAAATGGTACTCGGCTCATCTTATTTTCCTCTTCGTAAACATCA
The DNA here is from genome assembly GCA_965214405.1 of Trueperaceae bacterium. Classification (GTDB taxonomy): domain Bacteria; phylum Deinococcota; class Deinococci; order Deinococcales; family Trueperaceae; genus CBDCCT01. Next base: position 1,365,127 of record OZ243956.1, on the reverse strand, counting down.
TCCCAGAACGCGTGGGCTCGTCAAGTTTCTTTCAGGTGAGCGTGTTGTAAACCGGGGTGTCGCCTGCCGTAAGGGTCAAAAGCGAGGGGTCGGCCAAAGTCAAAGCTAAGCCGAAACTAAGCCAGAACAACGGGTGCGGACGCCGGTACGGTGTAACGCGCGGCACCCTTTGACCAGCGGTGGTTGCCGCCCATGCGGGCGCGTAGTGCGGTGAGGTAGCGTGCGACCGCGGCGTCGGTCTGGGGACCAAAGGAGGGGAGGTGGGTTTCGTGCTCGAGAAAGCGCCTCACCTCCTCGTCGTGCATCCAGGTGGCGCGCTCGACCGCCTCTTGCAGAGTGAGCTTGTGCGCGTGACGGAGCGCCAAAACGAGGTTATGAACGTCGCCCTGCTCGAGCTCTTTGCGGAGCGAAAAAATATCGTTGGCCCAGCAGATGGCGTTGTCAGAGAGAAGCGTGATGTGGCGGAGCGCGGCGTGGTCGCGCACCGCTTCGGGCAGAGCGACGCCGTCGGCTACTTCTAAAAGCATCGTGTCGATGGGCAGCCCGCTCGTGAGCAGGCGCGTCTGAACGTAGTGAGAGAGTTTGGGCACGTTCCCGCGAGCCCGGTTGACCGCCTCCCACACGGTCGCGTCGAAATACGCCCCGACGGCGCTTGTAAAGCGGGTCATCCAGCTCGTTTCCTGAGCATCTTTGGGATAACCGTACTCGAGCTCGTTATGCTCCCCACCCAAACCCCTTGCTAAGCTGTAGGCGAGCAGCCGTCCCCGCAGTTCCCACAGCATGTGGGCGAGCGGCTCGTCGCCGCTTTTTGGAGGGTTGCCGCGCAGCACTTCCAACAGCCGCGCGTTGACGAAGGTGAGTCCCGCCGGGTTTTTGCCCGCGTCCGACTCGTCGCAGCGGTCGTCGTGCAAAAACATCCAGAGGTACCAGTCGGACACCAAGCGTTGCGCCTCTAAGGGCGCGTCGTGGTGGAGCGTCGCCGCGAGCCAGCCCGGATTGACGCCCTCGACCCAGCGGCGCGTCTTCTCTTTGGGGTAGGCGCGAAAGCTCTCGAGCCACGCCAGCGTGCTCTCTTGCAGCGCCTCGGCGTGCGCGCCCGTGGGCGCGTCAAAGGGGCAGAAGAGCTTGGGTAGCGTGACGGTCTCGGCGAGTTCCACGGCGACCGCCTCGACCCGGTTTTTGCCGTTCGACTTGCTTTCGTAGAGCGCGTCGTCGGCGCGTTTTACGAGCGTCTCGGGGGTGTCGCCGGGTCTAAAAGAGGCGACGCCGAAACTTGCGGTGAGCGTGCCCAGGGTGTGAAAGGTGTGCGCCGCCAGCGCGTGCCTAAGTCGCTCGGCCAAGTTGAGCGCGCTCTCGAGGTCCGTTTGCGGCGCGACGACCAGAAACTCCTCGCCGCCCCAGCGACCAAAGGAGTCGCCCTCCCGAAGCTCTTCGGACAGGAGCGCGGCGATCATCCGGAGCGCGTAGTCGCCGACGTCATGGCCGTAGCTGTCGTTGATCCGCTTGAAATTGTCGGCGTCGAAGATAATCACCGACAGGGGCGCGGCGCGCCGACCGGCCCCCTCGGTTTTGGCGAATTCGCTCTTGAGGTCGGTCTCGAGCTGGCGGCGGTTCGGCAGCTCGGTGAGCGCGTCCTGGTGCGCCAAACGCTCCATCTTGGCGAGCGACGCCTGGAGTTCGCCGACGCGCTGGCGCAAGGTCGCAAAGGTAAAAAGCAGCGTGACTAAAATGCCGTTGGCTAAGTAGAACTCGAGCAGCCGCTCGGACCCACCCATGACCGCAAGTTCGGCGCCGGGCGGACTCACAAACACCGACACGAAACCCACACCCAACGTCACGGCGTAAACCAACCCGGAGCGCACGAGCGCCCCCCTCGTCTCGTAGATCAAGAAGGCCGTCATATAAATGAGGGGCGTCCAGATATAGATTTGCGTGAGCTCGCTCCCCACGGGCGCGTGAAGGACGCTGTAGGCGAACTTGCCCAAAAAAACAGCCGTAAGCACCCCGAAAACGCCGTTTTCGACGAGCCCGAGCGCACGTTCGTTGGCGTAGGCGAGAACGGTAAAAACGAGCAGCAAAACCGCCAACGCGGGCAAGACCGCGAGGTCAAAGGCGCTAAACGCGTCGAGGCGTCGCGCCAGCAGGAGCGTGAGGAGCACCACGGAAGAGATGAGCGGCAAGACGAAAAGATAAACCTTACGCTTGAGCGCGTTAAAGCGTTCCCCGTCCCCACGGCTGAGTACGCCGTCCGTCATATCGTCCACCAGTCCGTCAACCATGCTCACCTCGCGTCACAAGGCCCCTACGTTCAACACCTTTGATGGTTGTTAGTATGGTCCATCCAGGCGTTTACCCATGTGTTTACTCGTGCATGGACCGACGATACCTGAGTGGATGCGCGCCTGAACCCAATCTTGACCCCACGGGGCTTCTAAAGGGCGGTTGATTGGCTGACCACACCCGAGTTTACCCCGCCGGAGGTTTTTCCCGCGCCCTCCTCTCAACAAAGGAGGGGCAAAAGGTTAACTGTGACATTTATCACATAAATTTCGCATTAATTGGAGGAGCCTTCCCCGGAAGAGTCGTGAAGAAGGGTGTTTGGGCGACGCAGAGAAAAAGGCCGCGTTAGCCCGTTCTGGAGGCCCCCTCAACTGCTCGAGGGGACGCCGGTACTTGGGAGGGCGTTGCCGTAAGCGCGCGTATATGCGCCACGCTGCGCGTCAGCGCCTCCCTGCCGCCCGCGACCTCGAGACAAGCCGTCCCCCCGAAAGCGTTCAAAAAGCCCGCATAACGCGCGTAGGGCACGCCGCCCTCGTCGGTTGCGAGGTGCTGGTCGGCGCTGCCGTCGTTGCCGTGCAAATGGAGGTGGATTACGCGGCTGCCGAGAACGTCCAAGTAGCGCGCGACAAGTGCTTCTCCCGCGCGCGTTCCTCCCTCAGAACACACGTCGGCAGCGTTCTCAGCGCCAGTGCAGCCCTCGACAAACGCGTGACCGAAGTCGAAACAGTTGGCGAAGCCCGCCTCATCCGCGAGCGCCTGGAGCGTGTCGGGGCCGCGGACGAAGTCGGCGCGGCTTAAAGCTAGGTTCTCGAGCGCCACGGGCACGCTCGCTCCTAACGCGGCGAAAGAGGCGCGGAGCGCGTTCTCGGCCAGCGGCACCGCCAGAGGATGATAAAAAGGGTTCTGACCGCTATGCAGCACGCCGCAGTGCGCGCCCACCGCCGCGGCGTAGTCGAGCCCGCGCTGAACGCGTTCGACCGCCAGCGCCCGCGTTTTGGGGATGAGCGAGGCTAAGTTGAGGTCGGTAAAGGGCAGATGGACGGTCGTCTCGACCCCGGTGGCGCGGCTCAGCGCCAGCACCCGCGCGGGCGGCTGGGTCTGCGCGGAAATTTCTTGAAGTTCAAACGCGAGTTCGACAAACTCGAGCTCTAACTCTACTGCGAGCCTGTAGGCGTCATCGAGCTCGAGCACGGACGCCGTGGTTGGGCTGTAACCGAGTTTCATGCGTGTCCCCTAGATATGTCCGAAATGTGAAGCGCCACCCCTTTTGCTCCCTCTTATCATTGTAGGGAGAGACGCGCCAAAGCGCCGTGACGGTTGTGTGTTGCTGTGCAAGCAAGGTGTAAGAGGTGTAAGGCTGGCGGTGAGTGCCTCAGCGCGGACTGTGAGGTTTATCGGTGGCGGAAAGAGACCAGAGAGTAAAAGCTTTTGATTTTGTTTTTCACTCAGCACTTTCCACTCGGTACTTTTCACTCTCCTTTAACGAGCCGCCTCCGCGCGGCGCTGCGCCTCGGCCAGCGCCTCCTCGGGCGTGGCCTGACCCTTAAGCGCGCGCTCCAAGGCTTCTTCTAAAAACCCCGACCAGGTGCCGAAGGCGGCGACGCGGGGGCGGGGTACGGCGTGCTCGAGCTGCGACAAGGCCGCCCCGCGGTTGGGGTCTTCGGCGTACCAGGACGCCAAAAGCGGCAGCGCCGCGCGCCGCGTGGGTAGGTAATAGGACGCTTCGACCCAGGTTTTGATGTTCTCGGGCTCCATCAAGAACTGCCAGAACGCGAACGCGCCCGCGCGCTGCGCCTCGCTGGCCCCCTCCAAGACGACCAGTTGCGCGCCGCCCAAGGGAACGGCGGGACTCACGCCCACCGGCATAGGCGCCGCGCCAATCTCGAACGCGACGGAAAAGCGCGAGGCGTCGGGTAGATTGGCGGGGCTCGCAAAGACCATCATGCCTTTCGTGCGCACAAAGTCGAGCAGCGCGAAGTTCGCCTCGGCGAGGGTGCGCGGCACCGCCTCTTTGGCTCTTACAAGGCGCGCCAAGAGCTCGAGCGCCGCCAGCGCCTCGGGCGAATCGAAGTTGGGCCTGCCGTCCTCGGTGACTAAGCTGCCCCCGCGCGTGGTCACCATCGCCTCAAAGGTCCAGGCCTCGGTGAGCGCGATAAACCCCACCGTCGCCCGCGTGGTGAGGCGGTCGGCGGTCGCCTCGAACTCGTCCCAGGTCGTGGGCGGTTCGGCGTTACGCTGCCCAAAGGCGGTCGCGTTGTAAAAGAGCACAGGTGTTGAGGCGTTCCAGGGGAGGCCGTAACGTTCGCCGCCCGAGACGCCATACGCCCAGAGACCAGGGTAGAAGTCTCCAACAAAATCCTCGGGCAGCGCCGCCGCGAGGTCGCTCAAAGGCAGGACGACACCCTCCTCAACGAGCCGCGGGAAAAAGCTTATCTCGGCCTGAAAGAGGACGGGCCGCTCCGCGGTGGCTAACAGTTTTGTCTGCGCTTCGGGGTACGAGCCGACGTAGCGCGGCTCTACCCGGTAGTCGCTTTGCGAGGCGTTAAAGGTTTCGGCCAGGCTGTTGACGGTCTCTTCAACCGCGCCCATCGAGTGCCAAAAGGGGACGGGGGTCTGCGCGAAAACCGTGCTGAGAAATAGGCCGAAGAGGAGCGTGAAGAGAGGTTTCATGGGGTTATTCTACCTGTGTCGGGTTTGGTTATGTCTCGAGCCTCTTAATCCGACCCTTTGCGTCCAGTATCAAAAATGCCCCTAACGGTCCGCGAGCGCCCGCTGCTGCGCTTTATTTAGAGCCTCTTCCGGCGAGAGGCGGCCCCGCACCGCCTGCTCGAGCGCCTCCTCCAAATAGCCTTGCCAGCGGACGTAGGCACCCGTGCGAGGGCGCAGGACGGCGTGCTCGAGGCCATTAAGCGCCGCCCGGCGGCTGGGGTCTTCGGCGTACCAGGATTCTAGAAGCGGCAGCGCCGCGCGCCGCGTGGGCAAATAGTAAGAGGCCTCGACCCAGGTTTTGATATTTTCGGGCTCCATCAGAAACTGCCAGAACGCGAACGCGCCCGCCCGCTCCTCCGTCGTGGCGCTCTCCAAAACCACCAACTGCGCGCCCAGGAGCGGCACCGTGGGCGCGCCGCCGGTCGGCACGGGCGCGGTCGCCACCTTGAAGGCGACCGAGAACCGTTCGCCTTGAGGCCACAGAGCCTCAGTCGCAATCGCCATCATGCCCTTCGTGCGCGCGAAGTCGATAAGCGCCGAGTCGAGGTCCTTGAAAGAGCGGGGGATGGAATGCTTTTCTTTGGCGAGGCGGACGAGGAGCTCGAGCGCCGCCAAGGCCTCCGGCGAGTTGAAGTTGGGCTCACCCTCCGGGGTGACGAGGCTGCCCCCGCGCGAATCCACCATCGTCTCGAAGATGAGCGCCGCCGCCACGTCGATGTAGCCCTTCGTGTTGCGGGTGGTGAGGCGGGCCGCGGCCTCCTCGAATTCATCCCAGGTCTTGGGCGGCGCGACGCCGCGCTGTTCAAAGGCGGTCGCGTTGTAAAAAAGCACGGGCAGCGTCGAGTTCCAGGGTAGCCCGTAACGCGCGCCGTTCGTCTCGCCGTAGGCCCACATCACGGGAAAGATATCCTCGACCAACGCCGGGGAGAGGCCTGCGGCGAGGTCGCTGAGGTCGCTCAGCGCCCCCTGCTCGGCGAGCCCCGCGAACACCGTTCCCTCGGCGTCAAACATCACGGGCGCGTCGCCCCCTTGAAGGGCGGCCACAAGCTTTAAGGAACTCTCGACGTAACTCCCTGTGTAGCGCGGCACCACCCTATAGCTCGTTTGAGACGCGTTGAATGCCTCTGCGAGTGCCTCGACGGGCGCGGCGTCTTGCGAGTGCCAAAAGGTAACGTCGGTTTGAGCGCCCGCGAAAGACGCGAAGGTGAGAACGAAAAACAGCAGAATACGCACAGTTGCCCCCCTATGCGGAAACGAGTCCAGTAACGAGTACGGTATAAATACGCGTGGTACAAATGTGAATAAAAGTCATAAGTACCCTCTCAACCTATCACCCCCAAAGGTTTTCTTATGTGTAACAAAGCATAAATGAACAAAGCGTAAAGAGCCCAAAAGATACCGGCCCGCAACCGCGCGGTTGATACCTCACAGGTGCTTTGGGAATGAGGTCAATGAGGGCTCGAGCCTACTTGAAACTCGTCTCGAACACGGTGACGATGCGCTTTTCAAAAAGCACGTAGAGCGCGAGGAGCGGCAGGGTGGCGACGAGCGCCGCCGCGCCCAGGAGACCCCAGTCGAGCGGCTGGTTGCGCAAAAGCTCGGTGAGAAAGACCTGCACCGTGTAGAGGCGCGGCTCGCCCGCCATCACCTTGGGGTAGAGCACCAAGTTCCAATGCGCGGCGAAGCTCAAAATCCCGGCGGCGACCAACTCGGGGCGCAACAAGGGGGCCAGCACGCGCCAGAGCACGCCCCACTCCGACGCGCCGTCCAAACGCGCCGCCTCGACCAACTCCCAGGGCAAGCGCCTGAGTGACTGAAAAAGCAAAAAGATAACCAGCGGGCTCGCCAGAAAGGGCAAAATGAGCGCACCTAAGGTATCGAGGAGCCCCAAAATCTGAAGCTCGCGGTAGAGGGGCACGAGCAAAAGTTCGGTGGGGAGCGCCAGCGCGAGGAGCACGAGCCCGAACAAGGGTAATCCTGCGCGCAGCGCGTACGCAGCCCCCAAGCCGACGACGAGCTGCCCCAACACCGTAAGCCCGCTCGCCACCCCCGACACGAGCAGCGCCCGCCCCAGTCCGGTACCGCGGAGCGCGGCAAAGTTCTCCAAACTCCAGCCCCATGTCGCCAGAGATGCGTTAAGGATGGCCTCGGCGGGTAGAAAAGCCGCGTAGACGAGCCACAGGATGGGCAGGAGCACGAAAAGGCAAAACACTCCCGTGACAGCCCGTCCAAACGAGAGACGCCCAAACACTAGAACGCAGTCTCCCTGCGTCCGCCCAAAAACCTCGCCTGGAGCGCGGCCACACCCAGCGTCAGGAGCATCACAAAAAGGGTGATAGCCGCGCCGTAGCCCACCTGGAAACGCTCGAACGCGGTTTCGTAAAGGTAATACCCGATCACCCGCGTCGCGCCGTAGGGTCCGCCGCGCGTGAGCAGATAGACCGCCGTGTAGGACTGGAGCGAGAGCACGGTGCCGATGACCGTCAAAAAGAGCAGCGCCGGGCGCAAGAGCGGCAGCGTGACGCGCCGCCGCACCTGCGCCTCGCTGGCCCCGTCGATACGCGCGGCCTCCTTGACCTCTCCCGGAACCCCGCGCAGCGCCGCCGACATCACGAGCACGCCGTAGCCCGTGCTCTGCCAGAGGGTGAAGAGCACGATGTAAACGAGCCCGGCCCAGCCTTCACTATTCCAGGGAAGCGCCAGCCCGGTGAGTTCATATAAAAAACCGTAGTCGGGGTTGTAGAGCAGATACCAGGCCACCGCCGAGCCGCCCACGGTAATGAGACCGGGCAGAAAAAGGAACGCCTTGACGAAGCGCTCGAGCCTCACCCCCTCGATAGCCGTCGCAACCGTGTAGGAAAGCCACAAAAACGACGGCAGCGTAAGGAGCGCGAACAGCAGCGTCGTGCGTAATGAGCGCCAGAGTTCGGCGTCCTCGATAAGCCTCTGCACGTTGCCCAGCCCAATCCACTCGGGCGCTGAAAACCCCGACCAGTCCCAGCCCGCGTAGCGCAACACGCTTAAAAGGGGCAAGAACACAAAGCCCACGAGCAAAAGGAACGCGGGCAGCCCCAGCCACCAGGCCCGCCGCTCACGCATTATGGTCTTCTCCGGGTGGTAGGGCTTGTGCAGAAGCTCGAGTCAAAATAAGCATGTGCAATACAAAACAGAGAAAGGGGAATAAAAAACCCTTCTCTATCTTGTCTATACTTTTGAACGCCTCAACACACCTCAAATGACTCCTCAGTCCCTCGAGCGCAGGATATTAAAACCAGATACTAAAAAAGAAAGCGCGCGCCGAGGCGTAGCGGGGTGAGGTCGGAAGAGGAAAACTCCAGGGCCACGTCATCCCAGTAGTAACGCACCTGCCCCGCCCAAGCGAGCGAAAACCCTCGCCCGCGCGCGTAACCGGGCGCGACGTAGGCGGACACGGTCATGGGCACGTCGAGGCTAAAAAGAAGGTCGCTGCCCACGATAGGCCCAAAATGCGCGCTCGGCCCGTCCGCGCTCACGCCCGCGTCTATTCCTAGACCCAGCGCGAGCGGCGGGTTGGTGCCGAGCGCGGGGATGGCGAGCGCGCTCCCCGAGAGGCGCACCTGCCAGTCGCTCAGTTGCCCCAGGGGCGCGGTGGCCTCGAGCCCCAGCGACGCGTCGAAAATGGGCAGCGGCAGCCGAAACTCCGCCCCCACCGCCCCGGCCACCCCGCCCCCGTAACCGAGCCCCGCGAAGAGAGCGTTTTCGGGAAACACGGAGGGCGAGGCCGCCGCTACGTTGAGCAGCGCGACGACAAAAATAAAGAGGGGCAAGAGAGGCTTCATGAGGGAGAGTCTAGCAGACGCTTTTGGTGAATGTGTAAGGGACTCCTCACAAGTGGCTGATTTTTTAACCTTGTTGAGCGGTGACGCGGTGCCCGAAGCGTGTCGGGGTACGTCAATTTGACTCTACACCGACAAATCCTGCACCTGCGCTCGAGTCTGGTTCTCTACAATCAAAGTCACGGTTTCTGCAACATTTAGGTTCGTGTTGTCGATGACTAGACCCACGTTTTGTAGCTCGGTCAACATCCGCTCTCTAAAGGGCAGCCAGGTCGCAGCGTGCTTCGTACCACGGCCCGCGTCTCGCGCGAGGATGGCCTGACGACTGGGATTTAGCGTTACGAAATAGAGCGGCAGTGGCTTTAGTATCTGCGAGTATTTGAAGAGGTCCAGCGCATTGTAGATAAAAAAGTCGATAACCGGGGTGAAGCCTTCTGCGTGAAAGGAAGCGGCTAGCTGGGCTTGATGTTTGTACGAAAGGTCAAGTTGTGCAAGCTCATCTTTACTAATTGAATGAGGTTTGGGCGGAAAAGCGCGTTCGCCGATGACCATATAACTTAGGCGGTCGCCCTCGATATGAGCGCTCCTCGGTAATGTTGCAGCCAACGCTCGAGCCACCGCGGTTTTGCCGGAACCGGGCAAGCCGTTAATCAACCAAACACCTGAATTCACAGGTGCAGCTTACACGGCGCAAGTTTTGTTACGTCGCGGCGGGCTTTCTCGAGCGGTCCTAGTCACAAATAAACCTTCACGGGTGCAACTCAGTGAATGGGGGTGATAAAACAGGACGATGACAACAGACGCAGAGCAAAGGGTAGAAGAACTGGACGCCATCATCAAGAGCATTGTTGCGGAGATAAAGCAGGAGCTAGGGACGAAAGCGAGCATGAACGAAATAGAAGCGGCCTTGCTAAAGCGACAAAGTAGCCTGATGAGTCGCCTGATGCAGCACCTGGTTGAGAGCCAGGATTTTCCCCCCTCTGATGAACAAAAGCGAGGGTTGGCATAAAGACGGACGGGGCGAGCTTGAGGTCAAGCACTTCTGGGGGAGCGTGCGCGTACCCAGTCAAAGGTACGAACACAAAGACGGCAGACATTGCCAAGTCGCCCTGGACCCAAACTTAGACGGCAGTGGTTGGACAGCGGGCGCATTGAACGTGATGATGCGTTTGAGTAGCGCTTTATCGTATGAAAAAGCGGTAGAAGTCAGCCGTGACTTTGAGATGTTGCCGGGCATGAGTCGCGCGGGCTTGGAGCGCTTGACCCAACCTTACGCCAGCGCTTGTCAGGCGCAAACGCGCGAGCTGCTGGACACGGCCAAAGATGCAGCGTTGCTAGCAGGACGAGGGCGGAAAGTGGTGATTGAAGTTGACGGGGTGCGGGTGCTCGAAAAAGCTCAGGACGGGGTTTGTGGCGGCATCGAGATCAAGAGCGCGGTGATCCACCCGGTGTCTGCACCTCAGCAACGCAGCCTGTTAGCCGATGTGTGTGAGGCGACAGCGTTTACCGACCAAGTAGCGGGGCTGATGCGTGAAGCAGGCCTGAGACAAGATGATGAAGTCGTCGGCCTGAGCGATGGCGCGAGTTGGATCAAAAACCTTTACGAGCATCTGGGTATCCCACACATCATCGACGTTTACCACAGCAGTGCTTACCTTGACACCCTTATGGAAGCTCTCGGCTGGGATGAGCGCGAACGTAGCCAAACAAGACGCTCTTGGCTTAGCGGCGAGATTGCTGCTGCGGATTGGTTACAAACGCATCGTCCTGACCCTGCTGTTTGGCTGAGCTGGGATGACACATCACAAACGGCTTTACGCTATCTTCAAGAACGTCAACACCATATGGATTACCCCAGTTATAAAAATTGTGGCTTACCCATTGGCTCTGGTCAAGTCGAGGGCGTCAACAAGAGCGTCATCGGCTTCCGCATGAAACAGTCGGGGATGCAGTGGTCGCGTCCTGGCGCAGGTCGCATGGCTTCTTTTAGAGCTAGGCGTTGTTCCAAGCAGCCGCTCGTCTCCCATGACACCATAAGGCACCACGCCTTTTCTTCCCCCACTACGTGAGTTGCACCCAACCTTCACGCGTTGATGGTTAGAGCGCTAGAATAGATTTATGGTCACACTTGACAGCGCTTTGGACGTGGTGATGGAGCTTTCGCCGGATGAGCGGGAACTGCTGCTGGACATCGTACGCCGTCGGCACATCGAGGCGAGGCGAGCCCAGATTGCCGAGAACGCGCGTGAAGCCAGGGCGCTGCTCGAGGCTGGCAAGCTCAAACCCGAACCCTTAGATGAGGCGCTCGTTCGGCTGCACACGTCACTTGATGAAACGAGTCCATGAGGGAGCTGGTTTTCAGCCCCAAATTTGAGCCTGCTTACCGTAAGTTTGTGAAACGCGACAAAAGTTTACAGAGAAAGATTGGTACCACTCTCGGTTTAGTGTGAGAAGACATAGTCCCCCCTTCCTTGCGTACGCATAAACTGTCAGGGGAGCTTGCGGGGCTTTTTGCTTGCTCATGCGGCTACGACTGCCGCATCGTATTTCTCAACAAGGCGGAGGACCGGGAGCTTGTCGTGCTGGTTGATATAGGCACGCATGACGAGGTGTATTAGCCCGTCACATAAGGTTAAACAACGTGTCTAAAAGGCTAAATCATGTCCGTTGCGGATGCTCAAACTTTCGCGCCAGCGCCTCGAGGCTCGCCTTGGGCACAAGCTTACGCACGTCCGCGCCGTATTTGGCGATTTCTTTGACGCGCGTGCTCGAGACGTACGACCAGCGCGTGGCGGTCATGATAAAGGTCGTTTCGACCTTCGGGTTGAGCTGGCGGTTGAGGTGCGCCATCTGAAGCTCATACTCAAAATCCGAAATGGCCCGCAAACTTTTGACGATGACCCGCGCCCCTACCTGCGCCATGTAATCCGCCAACAACCCCTCAAATTTCGCCGTCGACACGTTATGAATGCCCTCGGTCGCCTCTTCGATAATCGCTACACGCTCCTCGATGGAAAAAAGCTTGTTGTCCTTGAGCGGGTTGTTCAGCACCGCGACGGTTAAACGGTCGTAGATGGAGCTCGAGCGGCGAATCACGTCTAAGTGACCGTTGTGCAGCGGGTCGAAAGAGCCAGGGTAAACGGCGTGAATCATGCTTTAGTCTACGCTAAGAGCAGGGGTGAGTAGTTAGTGGTGAGTGATTAGTTTTTGGCTAACCACTATCCACTGCTTTTATCCATCACTGCCAACAGCTTTCTCACCGCCTCCGCCGAACTCAGCTCGCCCTGCAACACCGCGTCTACGAATGTTTCCTCGCGGGACTCGAGTTCGCGCCGCATTCTCTCGGTGAGGAGCGCGGACACCTCGAAGCGGGCGCGCGCCCGCCGCCGCGCCTCCAAAGCGCCCGCGCTTTGCAAATATTCATGATGCGCGCCCAACTCCTCGAAAAGTTCCTCTGCGCCCTCGCCCTTGGAAGCAACCGTTTCTAAAATGGGGGGACGCCAGCCTTCTTCTTTGAGACCGAGTTCTAAGAGCGCGGCCAACTCGCGTTTCAAGCGACCGCCGCCGGGGTGGTCGGCCTTGTTGACGGCGAACACGTCGGCGATTTCCATCACGCCCGCCTTGACGGTCTGGACGCTGTCGCCCTGCCCCGGCGTCAGCACCAGCAGCGTGCTGTCCGCGACCCTGACGATGTCCACCTCCGACTGGCCCACGCCGACCGTTTCGATAAACACGTCATCGAAGCCGTAAGCCTCCAAAAGCGCGACGACTTGTAACGTCGCGGTCGCTAAGCCGCCCAAATGCCCGCGCGTCGCCATCGAGCGGATGTAGACCTCCGGGTCCTGGTGCCAGCGCGTCATGCGGATACGGTCGCCCAAAATCGCGCCGCCGGTGTAGGGGCTCGTCGGGTCCACCGCCACCACCGCCACGCGCCTTTCGAGGGCGCGCGCCACGCCGATGAGCCGGTCCACCAGGGTGCTCTTGCCGCTCCCCGGCGCGCCCGTCACGCCGATGATGCGCGCACCAATCCTTTCGTCAGTCTCTCCACCGGCTTTACGCACCGCCCGGAGGAGGTTTCCTCCGGCCTCGGTCCCCGCCTCGACGAGGCTGATGGCGCGCGCTAAGGCGCGTTCGTCTCGAGCCAGAAAACGTTCCGTTAAGCTTGACACAGAGGGAGCATACCGCAGCCGCTCGAGCCCCCCCACGTTGTCCTTTGAGACCGAGGTTACTTCACCCCAAAGCGTCCGCCGAAAATCCATCAAGCTTCAAAAAACCCTGCCAGCTCGAGCGCCAGCGCCTCCAACGCCCACACCCCGTCCCCCCCCGTTTTCATGGCGACGTCGGCTTGCAAGAGCGCGGTGAGCACCCCCAACAGGCGCGCTTCGTCGAGGCCTCGAGCAAGACCGAGTGCTTTCTGGGCGACAAAAGGCTTGACCTTGAGCGTTTGCGCGACAAAGCCCGCGCTCACCTCCCCACGGTCTTCGCGGAGCCCCACGCACCGCGCGACCAGCCCAAACTGCCAGCTTAGCGCGCCCAAAACCCGCGGCGGCGCTTCGCCCTGCGCCTGGAGCGAGCGCAGCACGAGGAGCGCCGCCCGCGCGTCTCCTTGAGTAAGCGCGTCGATAAAGCCAAAGGCGTCGCGGGCGGCGGGACGGTTCACGACCTCGCGTACCCACGCGCTCGTCAGGGTCTCGCCCAAAACCGCGAGCTTTTGAACCTCGGCGGCGATGCCCGGCAGGTCCTCGCCGAAAAGGTCGGCGAGCGTGTCGGGGACATCTTTATCGAAGCGGACGCCCTCGGCTTTGAGTTCGCCGCGCACCCAAGAGGCGAGCGCGTTGAAGCGGGGCGTCGGCAAATGCTCGAGCCTCCCCAAGCTTTGATACGTTTTTTGCCTCGCGGCGGTCGCGTTTGAATCGAGCACCACAACGAGCGCGTCGGCGGGTACGGTCTCGAGCGCCTTTACAACCTCATTACGCGGCTTGACCCCGGCCTGACCCGTAAAGGCGGCGTCAAAGTCCAACAGAAGCGCGACCGCGCCGAAAAGCCCCGACTGCGCCGCGAGTTGCGCCACCTCGTCGCCGGTCATGCCCGCGCCGAGTTCGGTCGTCGCCTCCGCGCTGACTTGGGCTCTAAGCGCCCGCCGCGCCGCCCGCGAGGCCAGAAAGGGGTCGCCGCTAAAGGCTAAAATCATGCTTACAGTGTACTTTGAACAGAGCTTATCCTAAGGAACGTTGAGTCTGTTGCTTTTCAGTACATGAATCCCCCTAAATCCCCCTTGTAGAGGGTCCGAACGAAGTGAGAACGGTGTTTGCGGGCCAGGGGGGATCAAGCACGCACAGGCCCGCTCGCTTTCTAGGAGGTCTCGAGCGCCTTTATCAAAGCAGACAACATAGCGCTCGCGCTGCCGTAGCGGGCCTCGGGCGCGCGGGAGAGGGCGGTGCTGACGACCTGCGCCAGAGAGGCCGCGCGGTCGGGCAGGGGCTCGAGCACCACCCGCTCATCGCCCACCAAAAAGCGAATTACCCCGCTCCCATAAGGTGGCCCGCCTGTCAGCATGTGGTAGAGCACCGCCCCCGTCGAATAGAGGTCGCTCCTGAGGTCGTTGCGCTGCCCCGCGAACTGCTCGGGGGCCATGTAGTTGGGCGTGCCTAACAGCACACCCTGGTGCGTGATTTTGGCGAGCGCCAGGTCTTTGGCAAAGCCGAAGTCGGTCAGGAGCGCCCGCTCGTTCTTTATCATAATGTTGGACGGTTTGACGTCAAAGTGAATCACGCCGCGCGCGTGGGCGTACTCGAGCGCCCTCAACACGTCCGTGACAATACGCACCGCCCGCTCGAGGCGCAGCGCCCCTTCCTCCATCGCCTCGGCCAGATTCATCCCCTGGCAGTAGTCGTAAATCAGCGCGCTGTTCTCTACGGCCAACAAAGGCACGATGTTCTCGTGCTCCAAGCGCTGCGCCACCTCCGCCTCGCGCTCTAAACGCGCGGCCAGGACGGGCGAGGGGACGCGCAGGCGTTTGACCACCACCAGCCGCCCCTGCCAGCGCGCCAGTTCGACGCGTATGGGGCCGTGGTCGGACAACACACGTAGCGGCGTGGGAGGCATCGGGATTAAGGTACCATGTCCGTGTCAGGGTGGCGTTGAGGCGGGGTTGATTCTGGTGGATAAGGGAGCCAGGGGGCGGAGGTGGTGGGGTGATTCTTTTTCTCGCCTTCTCTAGCCTTTTACGGCCCCAACGGCACCCTCACCGCGCCCTCTTTGAACGTTTCGTGGACCGTGACGCCGTGCGCGCGGAGGCGCTCGAGCACGTCAGGGTTAGGATGGCCGTAGGTGTTCCGACCGTAAGAGATGACCGCCGTTTCGGGCCTCGCCGCGCGTAAAAGGTCCTCGGTGGTCGAGAATCTCGAGCCGTGGTGACCGACCATCAGGATGTCCACGTCGGGAAAGGCCAGTTCGTCCTCGACCAACATGCTGGCGTCGCCCTGAAAGAGGGCTTTGACGCCTTTGTAAGAAAGCACAAACGTAACTGAGTTGTCGTTAGGTTTTTCAAAGGGCGTGCGGGGCGGGTTGAGGATGTCCAGGCGCGCGCCGCCGAGCTCCAGACTCTCCCCCCGCACCAGCTCCTCCACCGGCACCCCCCGCCGCGCCGCCACGCTCATAAGTTCGTCAAAAAGCTCGTTACCGGGCAGCGGCGAGCCGACGGCTAAGCGCGCGACGGGCATGGTTTGGAGCACGCTTAACAATCCTTCGATGTGGTCGGTGTCGGGGTGTGAGGCGATGACGAGCTCGAGTTCGTCCACCCCCAAAGCCCGGAGCGCGGGCACCACGGTCCGGCCTCCCATGTCGAAATCAGAAAAGGGCGTGCCGCCACCGTCCACCAGAATCTCGACGCGCCCCGGCAGACGGATGAGCGCGCTGTCTCCTTGACCCACATCGAGATAAACGATTTCCGCTTGATGCGCGGGCGCGCTCAACATCGAGCCGGTAATGGCCGCCATCACCACGACAAGCCCGCGCCAGGGGCGCAGGAGCCCGCGCGCCAGCAGCACCACGGCGAACGCCCCCACCGCGTAAAAGATGTAGCCGGTCGCGCCAATCTCTCCCCAGGTGAGGCTCGGCAGACCCTGCGCCGCGTTCGCAAGCGCGATGAGCCCGCCTGCGAGCGCCCCCGTCATGTGGTTGATGAGGCCAGCTAGGGAGAGGGAAACGAGCCCCAGCACCGCCGCGAGAAAACCCAGCGGCACCAAAAGCGACGCCAGAGGCACCGCCACCACGTTGACCAAAGGACTGAGGAGCGGCGTGCTGCTAAAGGTGCTCACGACCAGGGGCAGGCTCAGGGCCTGCGCGCTCATGCTCACGACCATAGAGCCGATAAGAAATTTGGACGGGTGCCAGAGGGGGAGAGTTTGGGCGCGTTCGCCCAACAGTCGTTTGGTGAGCGGTCCCGTCAGGAGCAAAATTCCTAGCACCGCCAAGTAAGAGAGTTGGAAAGACAGGTCGAAAAGATACGCGGGGTGCCAGAGCAGTGTAATAAAGGCCGCCAATCCCAACGCTGCGCCCAGCTCGAGCCGCCCGCCTCCCAGCCACAGCGACCACAGCACCGCCGCGACCATGATCCCAGCGCGCAGCACGCTCGGTGAGGCTCCGACGAGCGCGACAAAAAGAAGTACCAGCACAATCATGAGCGGATAACGCGCCCTTCCCAGAGGCCGCAGCAAGAACCCTAACGCCGCCATCAAGATACCGACGTGGAGCCCCGACAAGGCCAGGATGTGCGCCAAACCCGAGGCCGCGAACGTCTCACGCAAGTCGCCCAAATCTTCACGGAGGCCCAACGTCATCGCCTGCATGAGGCCAGCCGCGCGCGCGTCGAGTCCCGCCACCACCCCGCGCCGCAGCCGCTCCCGGACGTTCATAGTGGCGGGGCGAAAATCAAGCACCTCTTCGACTCTAAGCTGCGCCCACACGTCCCGCCGCCGCAAGTAGCTCCGGTAGTCGAAGCCGCCGGGGTTGCGCTTGCCCGCGGCCTCGACGAGTTCCCCCTCGAGCCTCACCCGCCCCGCCTCCACCGCGCCCGAGGGCGACAGCGCCACTCGGACGCCCCTGGGCGCGTCGAGCATAAGGTAACGCCCGTCGCTCACGCCGGAAAAGGTCTGCGCCCCGCCCATAAGAGACGCCAGCGGATTTGCCTGCGCCGCCCACAGGTCATAGCGGACGTAGCCGACGGGCGCGAGGAGCGAAAGAAGCGCGATGAGCCGCCAGGTATCTTTTGTGTTCCCGAGAAACACGAGCGGTAGCAGCGTAAGCGGGAGGAGACCCGTCCACAAGGGAAAGCCCCATCCAGCCAGCGCCACCCCAAGCGTTACGAAGAGCGCAGCGGGCACCGACCAGGGAATGAACGGGGTGGGGGGCGATTCCGTTTCCGTTGCGGCTCGAGGTGCACTCCTTCCAGCCTCAGTCACAACTTGGTCACCACGGCTCAACCGTCACGGTTTAACCAGGGGGCGCAGCTTTTGGAGCGTCGCCGGGCCGATGCCCGAGACGTTGAGCAGGTCGTCCACCTCGTTAAAGGGCCGCGCCGCGACGATTTTTTGCGCGGTGGCGGGTCCCACGCCGGGCAGCGTGTCGAGTTCGGCTATTGTGGCGCTGTTGATGCTCACGCGCGTCTCGCCCTGTTCGGTTTGGACGGTGGGCACGAAGATGGTGTCTCCGGTGTCTAGGGGCGCAGCTAAATTGACAAGCGTCTTCTCGGCGGACGCGGTGAAGCCGCCCGCGGCCTCGATGAGCGTGTCCATCCTCGAGCCCCAGGGCAGCGTATAAACCCCAGGCGTCCGCACCGCCCCCGCAATAGACAAGGTGATGTCGGGCGTGTCCTCCACCACCTCGACCCGCTGCACCGTGAGGCGCGGCCACAGGTTGATGAAAACGAGCGCCGCGCATAACGCCACCAGCCCCCAGGTGAGAACATTCTCCCCTTTGGGCGTCATCTACATTTTCCTTCGGATGTAGATGCTTCAAACTCGACCTCATACTTACCTGTCACGACGCAGCGAGTTTAGCCTCGAGCGTGAAATGCGTAAGCAAGAATTTTCACCCGTGTTTTTTATGCTCAAGCTACCTTTTTCTCTGGGAAGTAAAATGGTCGGAGGAGTAAAGTAGTCTCGGAGGTGCGGTACGTTGAAACTATCTTCTCAAAGACTCACCCTCGTCACGGCAGTGCTCGTCGCCGTCGCGGTCGGTATTTTTCTTTATGTGCGGGCCAATAGGGACGCGGTTTCTGCGGGTGACGCGCTGAGCCTCGAGACCCTGCGCGCGCAGCCCTCGTTGGGGGAAAGCAATGCGCCGGTCAAGCTTGCTGTTTTTGAGGACTTTAAGTGTCCGGCTTGCCTCAACTTTGAAGAGAACGTGTTCCCTCAGCTAAAACGCGACTTTGTCGACACGGGAGAGGTCGAGGTGTTCTTTTTTAACTACCCCTTTATCGGCCCCGATTCGACGACCGCCGCGGTCGCGGGTGAGTGCGCTTACAACCAGAACGCGGCGGCATTTTGGGACTACAAAACCACCATCTACCGCTCACAAGGACCCGAACGCGAAACCTGGGCCACCCCCGCGCGGCTCGTGGAACTCGCCCGCGATTATGTCCCTGCGCTCGATGCGGGCGCGCTCGAGACCTGCCTAAATGAGAACCGCTACGCCGAGGCGGTCGCGTCGGACTTGGCGACAGGGGAGCGTCTGGGCGTCAACAGCACGCCTTCCGTTTTTGTGGACGGCACCAAACTGAGCGCGCCGAGCTACGGGGCGCTTTCCGACGCCATCAACGCGGCGCTGGCCGAGGCCGGGAGCTAGGCGTGCGGACAAGCGTGCGGCGCGTTTTAGAGGGGGGCGGCCTCTACCTCGCGTGGCTCGTGGCGCTCACCGCGACGCTGGGGAGCCTCTACTTTAGCGAGGTGCGCGGTTTCGTCCCCTGCACCCTCTGCTGGTATCAGCGCATCCTGATGTACCCGCTGGTGATCCTTTTGGGTATCGCGAGTTACCGCCAGGACCGGGGCGTCACCGTTTACGCGCTGCCGCTCACGGTCTTGGGCGGGGCGGTGTCGATTTACCACGTGCTCGAGCAAAAAATCCCCGGTTTCGGCGCGCCCGCGCTCTGCCGCGTCGGGGTGCCTTGCAGCGCGGCTTATATCAACTGGTTGGGCTTTATCAGCATCCCGGTTTTGGCTCTGACCGCGTTTACGCTCATCACGCTCCTGCTTCTGGCTGTGCAGAGGCGCGCGGAGCGTCCGCCTGAAGGGCGTGAGAGCAGGACTGAATTTGAGGCGCATTCGACCTACTAGAGCGGCTTGCGCGAGCGCTGAAAAACGTAGCGCGCAGGTAAGCTTCTCAGCCTGCGCGCTAGACGTTCGGCTGCGTGAAGGTTGCTCGAGCCGACATGTCGCCCTTATATCTCGCAAGTAACTTCTCTAACCACCCGCGCGGCGGAAACGCTGGTCGAGGTTCTGGACGATGGTGTCCGCCGCGCGCTTGGCAATGCTGTTCCCTCTCGGCTGCTCGGCCACCGCCACTCTCGCCACTCCGCCGTCTTGCACCACCGTCACGATGACCCGGACGGGCTGGTTAACAGGCCCGCTCCCAAACGCGTTCAAAAGTTGCGCACCGGTAATTTGGTCAGCGACCAAAGTGACGTAGCTCCCGCCGATGGACTCGATGTTGAAGTAATTGTAGGAGCCGCCCGGCTGGATAAGCGGCCCGAACGCCGACACCTCACCAATGATTTCGGACTGCGTCGCCGCGTAGGGGATGGCGGGACGCCCGGCAGCGGGCGCGCAGGCCCCGACGACAAGGGCGATAAAAAGGATGCACAAGACCCAAAGCTTTTTCATACGACCTCCCGGATTTGGCCGGATTTGGCCCAACTGGTCGTCAGTATAGCAGCCGCCTTGTTACCGCACCACCTTTATCGAAGCGCTCATAAGCGCTTAATCGTGAGCGTCATAAAGGAAGCTATAGAACGTTCTTCTGCCTTAGTAAAGACGAAGGTGCCGAGGACCGAGTGAGATACTTTGAACTCGGTCCTCTTCTCTCTGCACGCTCCCAAAGAGACTTCTAAAAACCTGAAGTCCCACGCGTGGTCGTTCTTCTGCCCTCAAGCACCCCGGTTAAGTTTTAGACCTAACCGACTCCCGCGACGTGGTGGTCGATGCCCTCATAGGCGTTCAGAAACGCGTCGACGCGCGCCGCGTCAAAGGTGTCAAATTTATCGAGCCGCGTCCAGGCGGTGAGCGCGTACTGGGTGTCGAGGTCGCTCCGGGGCGCGATGACCACGCGGCGGTAGCCCCGCGAGGCCTCCTCCAACTGACTGATACGCGCCTCGTTCTCCTCGGGCGTGCCCATCTTGTACCAGAGGATGACGCCGCCATCTTCCATGTTGTGGACGAGGCGTTCTTCGGGTACCTCGTAGTCGTACGTGCCCCACTGGACCAGGTCGGGCGTGTGCGGGCCGGAGGTGGGCGGGTTCGAGTTGTAGGGGGGAATGGTAGAGCCGAGCGCGATGTGCCTGTTGCCCTGACTCGCAAAAAACTCGCCAGGACCGCTCCGGCGCTCTCTCACATTGAGAAAGATGGGAACCGCAATAAGCAGCGCCACGCCGACGCCGATAAGCCAGGGAAGAGGGTTGAAGCGTGATTTAGCGCCTCGTCTCGAGTTTGCTTTTTTCGTTGCCATAGACTCAAGTTTAACAGGTTCTTGGCGGAGGCCGGTGTAGGACGTTTGACTAGGATGACTGGGAGGTTGGGTAACGCGAGCAAATAGAACGGTTGACTGGAAAAGGGGTGTGAAAAAAGCTTTCGTGCCGGTACACTCTTGTGGAGGTGCAATATGGAATTTCGCGCTTACCGCATTCATGAAGAAGGCAAGACCATAACGCGCAAGGTGGAAAAAGTCGGGATGGACACGCTTCCCGAGCACGGCGTCACGGTCGCCGTCGCCTACTCATCGCTCAACTACAAAGACGCGCTGTCAGCCACGGGCAACCGCGGCGTGACCAAAAGCTACCCGCACACGCCCGGCATCGACGCGGCGGGGCGCGTGGTCGCTTCAAGTGATGTGCGGTTCAAGGAGGGCGACGAGGTCATCGTCACCTCGTACGACTTGGGTATGAATACGCCCGGCGGCTTTGGTGAGTATATTCGCGTGCCCGCCGACTGGGTGGTGGGGCTGCCGGAGGGTTTGAGCTTGCGGGAGGCGATGGTGCTGGGCACGGCGGGCTTGACCGCGGCGATGTGCGTGGACGCGCTTTTGGGTCAAGGGTTCACCGAGGGTCCCGTGGTCGTCACAGGCGCAAGCGGCGGGGTGGGCTCGCTCACGGTGGCGCTCCTCGCCAAACTCGGTCACCACGTCGTCGCCAGCACCGGCAGCGAGGGGGCGCACGCCATGCTCAAAAACCTCGGCGCGGCCCAGATTATCGACCGCCACGAGCTTTCGGAAGCCAATGAACGCCCTATGCTCAAAAGCGTGTACGGCGGCGCGGTGGACACGGTGGGGGGGCGCACGCTAGAAAACCTTGTCAAAAGTTTAGAGGGTGGGGCCAGCGTGGCGGCCTGCGGGCTGGTGAGCGGCCCGAACTTAAACCTCACTGTTTACCCCTTTATCCTGCGCGGTGTGAATCTGTTGGGGATAGATTCGCAGAACCTCGCTTTGCCCAAACGGCAACGCCTCTGGGAACGGCTGGCGGGGGAGTGGAAGCTGGACAACCTGGACAAGATGACGACTGAAGTGGGCCTCGAGGACCTAGACGCCGCCGTTGACACCATCCTCAAAGGGGAGATGCGGGGGCGCACCCTTGTCAGGGTAGGGAGTGAGGCGTAGGGGGGTAGGGAGTAGAGGGATAGGGAGTAAAAACGTGAAAGAGTGATTTCTGCGGAGGGCTCGAGCGATTAAGCTCTCTAAATCCCCTTTCACATTATGAAACCCTAAGAGGGAAGAGCTGACCTTTCCTCACGCGTCCGGGGTCACACACCCAGAGTCACACACCCAAGCCGCGTTCTCTCGCCCACACGACCGCCTCGGCGCGCGAGTGGGCGTTTATCTTGCTGTAAATCGTGGTGATGTAGTTGCGCACCGTTTGCGGGGCGAGCGCGAGCGCGCCCGCGATGTCTTCGTTGCTCTCGCCCCTGGCTAGGTGCGCCAGAACCTGCTTTTCGCGGGGGGTGAGCTCGGCCACCTCGGTCTCGTCCTGGCGCTGCGAGCGTATCTGCGCGAGCTTTTCCATGACCGACTGCGAGAACCAGGCGGTGTCTTGCATGACTTCTTGGAGGGCTTGCAAGAGTTGCTCCTCGGTTCTTTTGCGCTCGGTAATGTCCACCGCCATGCTCAAGACGCAGCGCTCGCCCGCGATGTCGACGACTTCAGAAGAGAGAAGGGCGTGGCGCGGCCCCTGCGACGCCGTGTGGAGCGCGACCTCCTGGTTGATAAACCGCCCCTCCGCCCCGAGGCGCGACGCCAAGCGCTCGACCTCGCTCGCCCCAAGCAGCTCGAGCTCTCTAAGAGGCCGGTTCACCGCCTCTTCAAGGGTATAACCCGACCACTCGAGCGCGGTCTGGTTCGCGTCCACCAGGCGGCCTTCGTCAAGCGTGGTGATGGCGGCGGCCACGGGTGCGAGCTGAAACGCCTTGGCGAAGCGCTCCTCGCTCCGCCGCAGCCGCTCGTTGGCTTCTTTGAGCGCCTGCGTCCGCTCCTCAACGCGCGCCTCCAGAGTCTCGTTGAGCGCCTGGAGTTCGCTAACTAGCCCCTCGCGCTCCTGCTCCAAACTCAAGCGCTCGGTGTAGTCGCGCATGATTTTGACGTAACCGCGTAACTCGCCCGTGGACGTTCTCAGCGCCGACATGATCCCGTTGATCCACAAACGCCGCCCGCTCTTGTGAAGCTGCCAGCGGTCGTCCGAGGCGCGGCCCTCGCGCGCGGAGGTGGTCATTTCCCACTCGAACGTTCCCGCCTCGCGCTCTTCGGGCGTGAAAAAGAGGTTGCCCGACCTGCCCACGAATTCCTCTTCGGCGTAGCCGAGCACCTTTCCGACACCTGGATTCCAGGAGGTAATCACGCCATCCAAGCTGAGCGTAAAAATCGCGTAGTCGCGCAGGTTGTCGAGAATCGACAGTTCGCGTTCCTCGCTCCGGCGCAGCGTCTCCTCCGTCCGGCGCTGCTCATACACGTCGTGCAGCAAGAGCACCCCGACAGGGCTTTTCCCGTTCGTCTGAAAGCCGCTGTACGCCACCACGCCGCCCTCGCCCGTGCCGTCGTTGACACTGTTACTTAGACCGTGAGGCTGCGCGTAAACCTCCCAGTTGAAAAAGCGCTCGCCGCGCAGCACCCGCTCGACCGGCCACGCGTCACGGGGAATGGGCTCTCCTAGGGCGTCGTAAAGTTCGAAGAGTTCGTCGTACTCGAGCAGATTGCGCGTCACCTCAAAGGGCCGGGGCATCCCGTGGAGCCGCGCCACCGCCGAGTTGAGATAAAGTGGCCGCCCCGTGAGGTCAAACACGATCACGCCCTCGCCCATGCCCTCCAGAATCGCCAGGAGCGTTCCCGAGTCGTTCCAGCCTTCTGCTACCAGATACTCCGCCACACCCACCTCTTTTTTAGAAAGCGCACTCGAAAGCGTTTTCGAGCGCGCGCCTTCTACTTTTGGAGCACCATATCAGAGGGGCTTACAGTGCGGGGCATGTGAAAAGACTAGACTGGCGCATGAACGAAACTGGTGAGCCCGAACATGCCTGTAAAACGCCCCGTCGGGAAGGTGCGCCTGCTCTTCCTCGTCGCGCTGGGGTTTCTCTTGAGCGTTACCATAACGGTCGCTGTGGCCGCTAAACAGCTCGGCGTGCAGAACGGCCAACTCGCCCCCTGCCCCGACTCCCCCAACTGCGTCTCGACGCAGGCTCCGCCGGACGACGGCCAGCACTACGCGCCGCCCATCCCCTTCGCGGGCGACGCCAAAAAGGCGATGCGCGCGATTTCCGAAGCCGTAGAGGCGACCCCCCGCAGCAAGGTCGTCACCAAGGACAAGCGCTACTTACACGCCGAGGTTCGCAGCCTGGTGTTTCGCTTTACAGACGACGTTGAGTTTTATGTTGACAACACCGCCAAAGTGATTCACTTCCGCTCGGCGTCGCGCGTGGGCCGGGGCGACATGGGCGTGAACCGTAAGCGTATGGACAAGCTGAGGGGTGAAATCGAGGCGAAGCTCGCTAGTCCGTAAGCTCGAGCGCGACTGCGTCCCCCACCCTTATCACGCCCTCCTCTAAAACCCGCGCCGTGATGCCGCCGTGACCGCGCATCGCGTTGTAGCCGCCCGACCCCAACGTTTCTTCCATCCTCGAGCAGGGGTGGCAGAGCCCGGAGCCCTCTAACAGCACCTCGCCTATCCGAAACCGTTTATCCTTGAGGGCCAGCAGGTTCACGCCCGACACGAGCAGGTTGCGCCGCGTTCCGGCGGGGTCCACCCGTTCCGAGCCCACAAAAGACGCGACGGCCGCTAAATGCTCGGCCTGGATGAGCGTTACCTGACGCGGGCTTTTCGGGTTCGGCTTCTTGTTCTCGGCGCGGCGGTCGCCCGCTAAGCCCAAACCCACTTTCGCCTCAGTCTCGTCTACGCTAAGGATATCGCCTCGGCGCTCGGTGCGTAGGCCGATCCACTCGAGCTTGCCTGGTTTCGGGAGGGTGTTGAGGAGGTCGTTGAGTTCCATCCTTAAAGTGTACGACACGCGCCGCGTCAAGATGTCAATATTGTAATTAATCGTACAGTGATATTGCGAAATGACCTATGGTGCGCGAATGCTCAGGTGAAAAGGTTAAGTAGTAGGGGAGACTGAAGGCAAGGGTAAAAGGCTTTTAGGCCAGAGAAGATGGAGCGGGGGGATCATTGTTTAGTGCGGTGAGCTGTCACTTTATCTTACGAGAGAGCTGATTTATGCGTGCCGGACACGCTTCTGAAAAGAGCCAAGACTAGATGCGTCAGCCCTGGTCAATCATAGTGAAGTAGCTACCCACAAGCGGTGTGTTAAACTGTGAGCTATGGAAACCCCACTAAGAAAACACATCACCCTGCCCAAATCGGCTTATGAGTTTCTTAGGGACTATCAGCGCAGCGAGGGTTTAGCCACCTTTAGCGCCACCGTCGAGGCGGCGGTCGAAGCGCTCAAAAAGCAAAGTCTTGTCGCGGGTTACGAGCAGTTTGCCGCTGACTATGCAGCTTCTCGAGACCTGCAAGAGGAAGCGGAAACTTGGCTCGACTTACCGGTGGAGGAAAGGTGAAGCGTGGCGACATCTACCGCGTGGACTGGGAACCCAGTGTCAAAGGTGAGCCTGCCTTTAGCCGACCTGCCGTCATCTTGACGAACAATGACGCCAACCACCACTTGCCTCATCTGGTGGTTGCTCCTATTACCAGTAACACCGCGCGCCTTTACCCCTTTGACGTTCTGCTTCCGGTCGCGTGTTGCGGGCTCAAAGAAAAAAGCAAGGTGCAGCTCAACTACGTGCGCGGGCTCAACCGGACACGCTTAACGGGTTGTCTGGGTTCAATCACTGAAAAGTTGCGGCTCGAGCTTGACGAAAAGTTACGGACGCACCTGGGGCTGTGAGCTTGGGCGACGCTTTTGTGTTTGAGAAGTTTCCTACGCTGCATGTGCCCCGTAGCAAACAAGGTCAGTAAGAAACTCGTAACGCTTTGAGATAGCGAAACACGTTTTTGGGCTCAACCTCGAGCCTCTGAGACATCAAGCGCAACTCCGGCAGGCGCATTAGCAAGACGCGGAGCGCGCTCTGGAGTTCCAAACGAGCCAGCGGCGCGCCGATGCAGTAGTGGAGGCCCAGACCGAACGCGAGGTGCGGGTTAGGGTCGCGGCTCACGTCGAAAGTCTCGGGCTCATCAAATACGGCGGGGTCGCGGTTGGCGGCGGCGTAGAAGAGGCAGAGTTTGGTGCCGCGCGGCCAAACGTGACCCTTGTGGATGAGGTCCTCGAGCACAAACCGTTCAAAAAACTGCAAGGGCGTGTCATAACGCATCATCTCCTCGACCGCCGCGGGGATGAGCGCAGGGTTACCGCGCACCCTCGCCAACGCTTCAGGATGCGTGAGGAGCGCCCGCAGCCCGTTGCCGATCACATTGACGACCGCCTCGTGGCCCGCGTTGAGAAACAAGATGCAGTTGGCGACCACCTCCCCTTCGTTCAAAGCGTCGGGGTCCGCGTCGTGCAAGCTCACCATCCGGCTGATGAGGTCGTCCTCGGGCGTGGCGCGTTTTTGTTCCATGAGCGCGCGCACGTAACTGGAGAAAGCCCCCGCAGCCTCTACCGCCCGCGCCTCCGCCTCGGGCGTGCGTAGAGGCTCGAACATGCCGATGATGGCCTTTGACCAGGGCAGGAGCTTGTGCCGGTCCTTTTCGGGTACACCGAGTAAATCCGCGATGACCGTCACGGGTAGGGGTTCGGCAAAAGCTTTGAGGAGGTCCGTTTCGCGGGTGGGGTGCTCGAGCAGCCCCGCCACAAGCGCCTCACAAAGCGCCTCAACGCGCCCAGAGAGCGCCCGCACGTGCCGCGGCGTAAAGGCCGCGTGGACCGCGCCCCGCACGCGGGTGTGGTCGGGCGGTTCAATTTCTAAAAGCGAGCCCTCCTGAACTGCGTCGAAGGGTGCGTGCGCCGGGTTGGGCGTCCCTTGTTCATTATTACCTGGCACCCGCCCGAGCCGCTTGTCTCGCAGGAGCGCGTTTACGTCCTCGTAAGCCGTCAGAATCCACTTGCCCCACGGTTCGTAATAAAAGATGGGCGCTTCGCGGCGCAGCCGGGCGTAGGTGGGGTAGGGGTCGGCAATAAAGGCGGGGTCTTGGGGGGTGAAGTGGGGGGTGGGCATGGGGCTATTGTACGAGGTTAATTTTTATGAGGTCGATGGTGAGGGGAGGGCTCGAGCTTTTGCTGCTTTGCTTACACCCTTACCTACACCCGAGCCTCACCCTCTCGCTTCTCTTTGGCGGACTAACGAAGCCTCTCAGGTGAAACGATTTCATAGCCAAAGCTGCCCTCGCTCGCCTCACCTGTAAGACGTACAAGAATTGCCGTGCCCACTTCCGGCTGAACGGGGAGCTTATCTACAAAGGTGACCGGCTCTTTGGGAAGCTGTAAGGCGACCGTACCGTCAGCGTCCGCCGGGGCGACGTTTGTAAAGAAGGTCAGTTCATCCTCCCGATAAGGCGCTGCGCCGGGCAAGAGAGATTCAGGACCTTTTATCACGACAATCACACCATATACATCCTGAGTCCTAGCTGCAAGGTCGAAGCGTTGTGTGTGGAGGAGGTTTTCATCGACGGTGGGACCAAAAGAGGGGGGTGTGGACAAAACGTAGACTTGATAAGCACTCGCAGGTGAAACTAAACTGTCAAACAGAACGTCAGAGAGATATGTTTGATAAAGCTCTCTTCCCTCAGACCCGCCTTTGGTGCCTAACTCAAACGAGGCACCGTTTAGCGCGATGCGTGGGTTGGGCCAGCCTTTAATCTCAACCTCTACGTCTGACCCTAAGATGATTTGCTCGAGCAGGCCCCACACTGGAACATAACCGGGACGTGCCTGATACTCAGCGGGGAACTCGGCCATATTCTCGTTAAGAAAAAAGCGGGTGTAGAGATTGAGGTTGACTGACTTAGCTTGAGAGCCATCGGAAAACGCCAGCTTCAGGACAAAATCCCCATAAGACACGCCTACACCTTGCGGCTCGAGCACGTCTTTAAGCGCCTCCACGTTGGTCCAAAGCCCTGGGTAGCAAAACGGTGAAGGTGCGTCCACACTGTACTGGGTTTCGAAACAAAATGCTGAGGGAAAGCGGTCAGTGGTCGAGAGCGTCTGCGCCAAGCTGCTCGAGAACAGCACCACCAAGACGGCGCACACCGAGGCGAGCAGCGCGCCCGACCCGAGCAGCGTCGGCAGCGTATAAAGCTGCACCATGCCCTCTCTAACTTCTCTCGGGTGACCGAGTTCTTGAAGCGTGCGCTCGAGCGCGTCCCCCTCGCGCATCCCGGCTATTCGGTGAACGGTCGTGCGGTCTTCGATATGCGTCATGAGTTCCTCTTTGACCTCGAGCCGCCTGCGCCCCCAAAGCCCGCGCGTCGCCAGGCGCACATACTGCTCTTTCTGCGCTCGGTGGTCCGTCTCTTTATTGTCCTTGTGGCTCATCTCGCCTCCCAGAGCGCTCTCACCGCGCTGTTGAACGTTTCCCACTCCCCGCGTTTTTCCGCGAGCCGCCGCACCCCGGCGTCGGTTAGGTGATAGTAACGGCGGCGGGGTCCGCCGCTGTCAGACGGAGCGAACGCGGCTTTGACGAATTTGGCTTTCTCGAGCCGGTGCAGCGCGGGGTAGAGGCTTCCTTCCTTGAAATCGAAGTAGCCTTCCGTGCGACTTCTCGCCTCACCAATAATCTCGAGGCCGTACTTGGGGCCGTTTTCCAAAATGGCGAGCAGGATGAGCTCGAGGTTGCCCCGCAATAAATTGCCGTCCATCATCACCTCCATAGGATGTCTAGGTACTTAAACAAGTATATAGTATCCCTATGTACTGATGGCGTCAAGAGCGTGTTGTTATGGGTAGATTCAATCAAGGGTATGAGCGGGTGCGGCTCGAGCCGAAGCCCTACTTCCGACGCCGGGCCAACGCCAGAGCGCCCACGACAACGAGCGCCGCGCCCAAAGCCCATTTCGGAAAAGGGTCGGGCACAGGCGGAGGAAGTGCCACCACACCACGTTCATCAGCCCGTACCGGGTGCCCCACATAGCGACCGTGGGCGGGCGGTGAAAATGTACGGGCGAAAAGCTGCAACCTGGGCGTGAGCGCAGGCCCCGCCATCGCCTGGCCGTGTCCGGCGGCGACCGTGGTGGGGCGGAGGTCCGTCAAGCGTTCGACGCTCCCTCTGGCCGCTTCCCAATCGGGTGTAAACGGCGTGGGCGGCAGGCTTATGCGGCGCGCGTGCGTCACCTGAGCGCGCCACGAGTCCAAATTCATCGTCGCAAAGGCGTCGCCCGCAAGAAGCGTTTTGTCGCGCTCCCGGTAGAACGAGACGTGGCCGGGGGTGTGGCCCGGCGTGTGGAGCCACGTCCACTCGGGCAGACCCGGCACGCCGCCGTCGTCGGGTAGCGCCCGGACCCGCTTCCCGAAGTCGTAGCCGGAATGGGGAAACGCCCGCGACATCATCGCAATCGCGCCGCCCACGGTCGGGTCTTGCGGCGGGTAGTCCGACAAACCCGTGAGGTAGGGAAGCTCGAGCTCATGCGCGTAGATAGGCGCGTCCCACGCCCTGGAGAGCTCGAGCGCCGAGCCCGCGTGGTCGAAGTGCCCGTGCGTCAGGAGGACGGCCTCGGGCGGTCTGGTGCCGTAGCGCGCGGTCGCCACGCTTTTGATGACGGCGGCAAAACCCGGCAGACCCGTGTCCACCAAAAACCACGACCCTCTCGGACCGTCCACAAAATATGCGTTCACAAACACGATGGGCAGGCGCGTTACGCCTCGAGCGACTGATTCAAGCAAGCCGTTGTTGGAGGACATTGTCTTATTCAGCATAGTGCGCTCCTGTGGTGGGTGCTGAGCGAGAGGAGTAAGAAGGTGGAAGTAAGGAGATTGCGAAGCGCTGGTCTTGTTGCGTCCGTTATGAAATTAAGCGCATTTATAAACAGCGAATATTGGCGCAGCTTAGTCCGCGTACCTTCTATCTTCCCGTCCCGGCAACCGCTCGTCCGGCGCTTCCTCCTCGGGCGTTTCTCGGTCGGGTGAATCCATCGGGTCGTCTCTGTTGGGCTGCTCCGGCAGCTTGATGTCCGGCTCGTCCTCCGGTCTCCTGTCGGGCACCTCGGCGGGCGGACTCTCGCTCGGTTCGTCGATGGGCGGCTCCGTCGGCGTTGGTACGTCGGCGGGCGTTGGTAAGTCTCTGCTTGGGTCGCTCTCAAAATCGCTCATCAGTTTCCCCCTGGATGTGCTAGTCTCGTCGGTTCTGGACCAGCTTGTCTCAAATATGAGGCTTTGCGAGGCTCGAGACACACGCCCCTACTACAGTGATTCCATAAATATAGGCGGACGGTGAACAGTGTCAACCCTCCCTTCAACCCCGCACCGCCTACTCGGAACCGTTTCAAAGTCGTTCGTTACCCCTTTTGAAGTTCCCTGTAAGTTTCGCCATCAACACCTGCGCGCCCTTCGCGTCCAACGCGCCGATCTTGTTCGAAAACTTTTCGGCCTCCTTGCCCTTCAAAACCTTGACCCTTCTCCCTTCCCAAAAAAGAAAAATCCTGCCGTCTTTGCCCCTCTGATACTCAAAGGGTTCTGTATCCAAATAGCCGCGCTGGTCGGTGGTCACTGCGGCGTCACTGCGGCGCGTCCTCCAAAACTTTGGCGAAGTCGATGCTGGCGGGCTGCTTTTGAAAGCCTAAGCGCTCGTTGATTAACAGCATCGGGTTGTGCGACGCGTTCCAGGTGCGTACCGCCGACGCGCCGTGACGCTTGGCAAACTCTATACCGCGCACTTTCATCGCCAGCGCCACCCCCTTGCGCCGCGCTTCGCGTCTCACCCCGGTGAGGCCGGTGTGGAGGTCGGCGTCGGCCTCGGAAGGATAAAGTTCGCTCATCCCTATAAACGCGTCTCCTTGGGTCGCCACGACAAAGCTGCCTTTGATGAGGCGTTCGTCCTCGAAGTGCGTCTTTACAAAGCTTTCGAACGACGGCGGCGTGTAGGTGCCCATCATCGGCACGTCGGCGTCTAAGGTGGTGTGGAGGTCGTAGATTTTGCGCCTGTAGTCGGGGATGTGCTCGAGCTCGCCCAAATCTTTTATCTCTATCCCCTCCGCCGCCAAACGCGCCTCCAATCCCTCGTAGGGTGTGGCGTCAAAACTCGCCACGTCCAAACGCGACTCGAAAGCGCGCATCTTCTCTTCAAAACCCCTATCCAAGAAAAAGCGCGTCTGCCTCGCCCAATCTTCTCTCGACCAGGCGAAAAGCTCGGTGGGGCGGAAGGGCTCGAGTTCTCTCAGAAGATGGTTATAGAGCCCTCGTCCGTGACCCTTACCGTGGTGCTCGGGGCGTAGCGTCAGCGTGAGCCAGAACTTTTGCGGGTCGTAGGTGTCCTGGGAGTTCAGAAAGACGCCGAAGCTTATGGGGGTTTGCACCTCCGCGATAAAGCGCCGCATGAGAATCTCTTCAGGACGCGTCTCGTCACGCTTGCGAATCTCTTCGGCGCTGCTTCTTTGGTCGGGATAGGCCGCGTTCCAGATGTCGGCCACGGCGTCGTAATCTTGTGGGGAAAAGTCAAAGGGTCGGATGTTCATAGTTCTGTGTCCTCTTTGGAAATGGGTTTCTCGAACCAGCTTTTTGACCACTCGGTCTGGAAACCGACAGACGCAAACGTCTTGAGCGCGGCGTGGTTGGTGCTGCTCGTGGAGAGCGCCGCGCGCGCAACGCCGCGTTCTTTGAGGGTGGCAAAGGCGGTGAGGAGGAGGGCTCGAGCCAGCCCCAAACGCTGATAGTTAGGATGGGTGCTCAGGGGGTCGGTAAAGCCAAGGTCATCAGCTACTTCGGCGACGCAACTCGCGGCGAGCGTGCCGTCCGGCGCGACCACCACCAGGTCGAGCGTCGGGTCGTAGTCGGGGCTTTGCATGATGGCGCGGCGTTCCTCGAGGGTGAAAAACTCCGTGCCAAAAGCGGCGCGGTGGAGCGCCACAGCCTCGGCGGCTTCATGACTACCGAGCGGGCGAATCGTGAATCCTTCCGGCAAGCTTGGCTTTTCAAAGGGCTGAGCTAAGTCGCGTGTCAACCGCAGCGTCTTCTCCTCTTGT
The DNA here is from genome assembly GCA_965214405.1 of Trueperaceae bacterium. Taxonomy (GTDB): domain Bacteria; phylum Deinococcota; class Deinococci; order Deinococcales; family Trueperaceae; genus CBDCCT01. Next base: position 1,333,468 of record OZ243956.1, on the reverse strand, counting down.
TCGGTAAAGCCGTGGCGTTTTAACAGAGTGACGCGTTCCATATAGTCACCGGGGCAGGCAGTATCGAGCGTTAAACCGTCTTTGCTGTGTTCATGAATGCACGCCTCACCCCAAGAAAAAATGGAGGGTGCGAGCGTATCTTCACTACCTGGTTTTATTTCAAAGTGAATATTCCGGTAGCGCACATCCACCAACGCATACGCGAGAAGCTCTCCGTCCTCGCCCCGCCACAGAGCGGTGTTGTCACAAATTCCGGTTATAAGAAGCAGTTCGTGCAAGTCGGTGGCGCTCGGATGGTCGTAGAGATACTTTTGGGGTCTTACGTCGGTAAGAAGCGCCTGCATTTCTTGTAAATCATGCTCACCTGCGTAAGGATATGGGTTCATATGGTTACCTCAATTTTTTGCAGCGTAATCCAGGCGGGGTCTTTAACAAAACCCATTGCCTCGCTGATGGCGAGCATCGGGCGGTTTGTCGTGTGGTTCGTGGTGATGATTTCCGCAGCGCCTACCGCTTTGGCGTAGGCCGCCGCGTTTAACTTCAAAGTCTGCGCGACGCCCTTGCGTCGGTGCGCTTTTCTGACGCCGGTGATGCCGGTTTTGAGGCTTGCCGGGTTTTGCGTCCGGTAGAGTTCGCTCACGCCGACGAGGTCGTCACCCGAAAAGGCGAGAAAAGAGCCTGCCGGGTCGCGCATCGGGTTGTTTAGCGAGCGCTCGAGCCACACCTCAAAGGGCCAGACGGCCTTAGGCTGGGCAAAAGGAACGTCTTGAAGCAGCTCGACGGTGATGTCGTAAAGAAGCCGCTGCGTCGTCTCGTCCTCGAGCTTATCAGCGAGCGTCGTAAAGGTGACGCCCGCTTGAGCGGCTTTTTGGGATGCCCACACAAAGGGCGCGGGGTCGAAAGTTGTGACGTTCAGGCGCGACTCCCACTGGCGCTCGAGCTCCACAAACCCCGCCGCCCTATAGAACTCGAGCCACCCAATCTCATCCTCGCGCACGCGCGTGACAATGGTACGGGGTCGGTGAGTTGAAAGCTGCTCGAGCGCCGCCCTGTAAAGGATGTCTCTCCCTGCGGCGTCCCCTTCCGGATGCAAAAGAAGGTCCAACTGCACCCGCGTCCCATCTTGAAGCGCCCATAGCGCCCCGACGAGTTCGCCGCGGGTCTCGAGCACGTCGTTAACGAGTAAATCCTCTTGACGCGACGTGTCGAAGTGACGCGCCTCAGCTTCGGTAATGGGCGCGGATGGATGGACGAGATTGTAAAGCGCCACAAAAGGGCTGTAATCCTGCTCCTGAAAAGGGCGAACGTGCATAGACGCTCCTTTAGGCTGAGCTTGCGCGCTCCTCCACGCCAAAGGCGCGCTTTGGGGAAAAGCACGAACTATAAAGTTGTGAGGGATTTTTACGCGGTTTCTGTCTCAGCTTGCTGTAGCGGGTACAGCGTGAAGCACAGCGGGGAGACAGATGACACGAACGCTTTTGTTGTGAACCATCATGACCTCCTTTGGACAACCGTTAGGCTGGGTTGTCAGCAGACGAGCGTCACGGCCTCTAGAAAGAAGCTACCAAGCCTCTCTTTAACAGCAGCGGGCGTGAACTATGGGAGCGTAGCACACGGGGCGTTCTTCTGTCACCCCTGGACGGCTCGGTTACCGGAAAATTCTCTTACCCCTCCACCACGTTCTCGAGCCCCACCTCCCCCACCGTGACGCGCACCCGGTCGCCGGGCTCGAGGCTAAAGTCATCGGGCGGCACGAGGCCGGTGCCGGTCATCAGCAGGGTGCCGTGCGGGAAGGAGAGTTCGCGGAAGAGATAGTTTGCCAAGTCCTCTAAGCGGCGGTGCATCCGTGAGGTGCGGATATTCTCATCCAAAATGAGGCTGTTGTGGCGGGAGACCTCGAGCCGAATCGGCAGGTCTCTTAATGCGTCGGCGTCTGCAAGAACTAGGCTGGGACCCAGCGCGCAGGAGCCGTTGTAGAGTTTGGCCTGGGGCAGATAGAGGGGATTGGCCCCCTCGATGTCGCGCGAGGACACGTCGTTGCCCGCGGTGTAGCCGACGATGTCGCCGTGGGCGTTTAAGAGGAGCACCAGCTCGGGCTCGGGCACGTTCCAGGCGCTGTCACGGCGGATGCGAACGGGCTCGCCGTCGCCCACGACGCGCCAGCCGAGCGACTTGAGGAAGAGCTCGGGGCGCTCGGCGTCGTAAACGAGGTCGTACACGTCGCTGCCTGACTCGGCCCGACGCGCCTCGCGCGAGCGTTCGTAGGTCACGCCGCTCGCCCAAACTTCGTGAGAGGGCTCGAGCGGTGCCAGCCGGGGCGCGTCGGTGGTCTCGCTTACGGGCAAAAGCTCTAAAAAAGGTTTGACGGACTCTCGGGGGAGCTCGAGCAGCCCACCCAAAGAAAAGCTCGCCGGGAGCAGCTTGCCGTCCAGCGCCCAGCGTGTATCCCCGGTGGCTTTATCGACGGCTCTATGGCGCGAGAGAATCACAAAACCCCCTGCCACGCCGCGCCGGAGCCGCCAAGCGGGTGTGAGGTAGAAAGGCGGATGTCACAGGCGGTGATGCTGGTAGTAGACACAAAATCTCCTGTAGAGGCTGCGAGTTAGTCTTTGGTCAATTCACCATCAACCAGCCGCCAAATCCCACGCGGATTGCCGTCTTTGAGCGCGTCGGGGAGCGCCGCGGGCGGGAAATCTTGATAGCAGAGGGGCCGCGCGAAGCGCGTGATGGCGGCGGTGCCGACCGAGGTCGTGCGGACGTCGGTGGTGGCGGGGTAGGGGCCGCCGTGGTTCACCGAAGGGCAAACTTCGACGCCGGTCGGGAAGCCGTTAAAGAGGAGCCTGCCGACCTTGGTCTCGAGCACCGCCACAAGCTCCCCGTATGCTTGTAAATCCGCCTCGGTGCCGTGAATGGTGGCGGTTAAGTGGCCTTCTAGGTTGCGGGCCAGCTCGAGCATCTTCCCCTTGGACGCCGCCGTGACGAGCAGGGTGGCGGGGCCGAACAGCTCGTCGCTCAACGCTTTTTCTTGCAAAAAAGTTGCGGCGTCGGTGGTAAAGGCGACGGCACCGCCTTCTGTTCGTTCGGTTATGGGAGGGGTGCTCGAGCGCCCTACCGTCCGCACGCCGGAGATCTCGACCACACGCGCTACACCCTCCTCAAACGCTTTCTGGATGCCGGGGTAGAGCATGGTGCCGGGCGCGGTTTCTTGGAGCTGCGACCCGACCTCCTCGACAAAACGCGTCATCGCCTCGTCCCCCAGCCCCACCACCAATCCCGGATTGGTGCAAAACTGCCCGACGCCGAGCGTGACCGAGCCCGCGAGCCCCGCCGCTATCGCCTCGCCCCGCTCCGAAAGCGCGCCGGGAAGCACGAACACCGGGTTGATGGAGCCCATCTCGGCGTAAACGGGGATGGGCGTGGGCCGCGCCGCCGCCGCGTCGAAGAGCGCCCGGCCCGCCCGTAAGGAACCCGTAAAGGCGACCGCTTGCGTTAGGGGATGCTTGACCAGGGCCAGCCCGACCGCGGGACCTGCGCCGTGCAGGAGCGAAAACACGCCCTCGGGCAGCCCGGCCTTTTCGGCGGCCTCTAATATGACCCGCGCGACCATCTCGGAGGTGCCGGGGTGCGCGGGGTGCGCCTTGTAGACGACCGGGCAGCCCGCGGCGAGCGCCGAGGCGGTGTCGCCCCCCGCTGTGGAAAAGGCGAAGGGAAAGTTGCTCGCGCCAAAGACCGCCACCGGCCCCAGCGGGATGAGCATCCGGCGCAGGTCGGGTTTGGGGAGAGGCTGCCGCTCGGGTTGCGCGTGGTCGATACGCGCGTCTACCCACGAGCCCTCCCGCACCACCCCCGCGAACATAAGGAGCTGGTTCGTCGTGCGCGTCCGCTCGCCCTGAAGCCGGGCCTCGGGGAGACCCGTTTCGGCGGCGGCGCGCTGGATGAGCGCGTCACCCAGCGCCTCTACGCCCGCGGCAATCCCCTCTAAAAAGTCCGCCTTGCGTTCGGGCGATACTCTACGGTAGTCCCGAAAAGCCCGTTGGGCAAGCTCTAACGCCCGTCCGACTTCCGCCTCGGTGGCGCTATAAAAGGGGGGCTCGAGCCCCTCCTGCCCCGCCGGGTTCATCGCCGTAAATGTGTCCGCGCCCTCTCGTGAGAAAGTCGTGCCAATCCAGTTGCCGCCGCTAAGCTCCACAAATTCCACCCTGACCTCCTGCTACGCTCTAATACGTTCGACCAATCAAACGAGACGGTTTCACGGCGTTTAGTATACGCTGGCTTAAGAAGGCGTGACGAAATCACGAAAGAGGAGACGTTATGAACTTGGATGACCCTGTTGACGTGTTGTCGGAACTCGAGCCCAATCCCTCAGCCCCCTCCTTAGATATTTATGATGTACAGACGCGCGCGGCGGGACCCGACGGGGCGCTTCCTCTCACGGCGGATAACTTGTTGAATAGCCCCAGCGGCGACGTGTTCGGCCTCACCCAGAACGCGGGGATGGGCTGGCGGGTGGAGGAGGTGATGCGCCCGCCCTTTCTCATTCTCAGCACGCAGGGAGGGCTGAGGGAGCGGGACGGGCGTCCGGTGGCGCTGGGCTACCACACCGGGCACTGGGAATTGGACGAACTCGTGCGCGTCGCCGCCCGCACGTTGGACGCCGCCGGGGCCTTGCCCTTTGCGGGGTATTGCTCCGACCCGTGCGACGGGCGGACGCAGGGCACGACGGGCATGTTCGACAGCCTGCCCTACCGTAACGACGCCGCGGTGGTGCTGCGCCGCCTCATCCGCTCCTTGCCGCGGGGCCGCGGCGTTCTGGGCGTCGCCACCTGCGACAAGGGGCTTCCCGCCATGATGATGGCCTTAGCGGGCACGCCCCACCTGCCGGTCGTCGTCGTGCCGGGCGGCGTGACGCTGCCGCCCGAAGAGGGTGAGGACGCGGGCAAGGTGCAGACGCTCGGCGCGCGTTTCGCGCACGGACTGGTCACGCTTGAAGAGGCCGCGACGCTCGGCTGTCGCGCCTGCGCCACCTCGGGCGGCGGCTGCCAGTTTTTGGGCACCGCCGCCACCGCGCAGGTCGTCGCGGAGGCGTTGGGGCTGGCGGTGCCGCACGCCGCGCTCGCGCCCTCGGGGAGCGCGGTGTGGCGCGACGGGGCGCGGCGGTCGGCGGAGGCGCTCCTCGCGCAAGAAAAGCGCGGCCTCACGGGTCGGGAGGTGCTGACGCCCAAAAGCCTGCACAACGCGATGGTCGTACACGCCGCCTTTGGGGGCAGCACCAACTTGCTCCTGCACCTCCCGGCGATCGCCCACGCGGCGGGCTTGGCGCGTCCTTTGGTCAAGGACTGGCAAGAAATCAATCAGCGCACCCCGCGCCTCGTGAGCGTGCTGCCCAACGGCCCCGTCGACCACCCGACGGTGCGCGTTTTTCTGGCGGGCGGCGTGCCCGAGGTGATGCTGCATTTGCGGGATTTGGGTGGGCTCGAGCTCGACGCCTTGACCGCCACAGGCGAAACGTTAGGTAAAGCGTTAAACGCTTGGGAAGCGTCCGAAAGACGCAGCCGCTTCAAGGAAGTTTTGTGGGAAAGAGACGGCGTGCGCGCCGACGAGGTGATCTTTTCTCCCGACAAGGCCGAAGCCTTAGGGATGATGGGCACGGTGTCGTTCTTGACAGGCAATCTCGCGCCGGAGGGGGCGATTGTCAAGAGCACGGCCATCGACCCCGCGCTGTTCGAGGGGGGCAGGTATGTCAAGGAGGGGCGGGCTCGAGTCTTTACCCGCGAGGGCGGCGCGATGCAGGCCATTAAAGCAGGCCGCATCACAGCGGGCGACGTGATGGTCTTGGCAGGCGTCGGCCCCGCCGGGACGGGCATGGAGGAAACCTACCAGGTCACCTCCGCGCTCAAGCATCTTCCCTTCGGCGGAAGCGTGGCGCTCGTGACCGACGCGCGCTTTTCGGGCGTCTCGACGGGCGCTTGCGTGGGTCACGTCGGCCCCGAGGGGCTGGCGGGCGGCCCCATCGGGCGGGTGCGGGACGACGATTGGATTCGGATTACCGTAGACCCGCGCGCGTGTGCAGGCACGCTCGACTTAGTGGGGGAGGGCGACGAACGCTTCTCGGCGGACGAGGGCGCGCGCCGCCTGCGCGCGCGTCCGCCGCACCCCGGCCTCTCGCCCGACCCGCGCCTGCCCGACGATACGCGCCTCTGGGCCGCGCTCCAAGCCGTGAGCGGCGGCACCTGGGGCGGCTGCGTTTACGACGCGGCGCGCATCGAGGCGCTGTTGGCGCGGGGTGTGGCAGCGGAGGAGGCTAAGAATTAGATTTGGTGAATCCCCACGCTAAAGATTTCTGCGACCCACTGAGCTTATCGCTTCGCTCGCCGCCGCGTCACCCAGAACCATAGTCTTCTAAAGCTTGCGTGAGAGGAGCTCGAGCCCATTCCCCTCATCTCACGCAGGCTCGAGCAAAGCGCCACTCCAGCAGGTTAATCCTCCTCGCACGCCGCGTCCTTTTCCCGCGCTATCTCCTCCTCGACGGGCGACGCCTCATCTTTGCGGTCGGACGTACTGTTAAAACTCCCGTCAAGTACCCCGCCCACCGCCGAAGTTTCCTCTACAGTGCGGGCGTTCTCTTCGAGCTCCCTTTCGTCCTTGTCGGTCATCACGCCTCCTCGGGTCCACTGTATGACGCCCGTGTAAAGAACGTGTCACAGGAAAAACAAATGGGGGCTCTCCTTGGTGCGAGCACTCCTCACTCAGCTTTAGCGCGGCGCTTTAACGAGCGGCGGTAGGCGACCCAGTCGGGCCAGCTTGGGTGGAGCGCGAGCCGCCGCACCCGCCGCGTTGGGCGCGCGCCGTAGCCTTCCGCGCGTTCGTAGAGCTCCCCCGAGAGCGTCCACCACTCCCCGCCCGCAGCGCGAAAATGCGACCCGCCGAGGTCACAAGAGGTTTGAAGCTGCAACGCCCGCACCCCCAAACGCTCAAAGGCAACACGTGCGACGGCGTTTATCGCGCGGTCTCGAGCCCAGGGCAAAAGACACACCCCCTCCGGCTCACTCAAGACGAGGTGACCGACACGCCCTTCTTGTCCAGTTGGCAAAATAAGTGTCACGGTGAGGCCCGCGTTGCTCTCAAACAAGACTCGTGCGCTCTCCTTGTCTCCCCAGACCTCCACCGCACCCTCACGCACGCGGTAACGCGGCCCCGGCGGTGAGAGCCGCGCGTCGTAAAGGACGGAGAGCCCGTCCAGCACCTCCTGGTAACGCCGCTCCAACCGCTCCACCTCGCGCTCGGAGAGTCCAAAGGGGTCGAGCAAGCGCGTGTCGAGTTCCAACCGCTCCAGCTCGAGCCGCTCCAGCTTTTGCTCAACAGTCTCTTCGGTTTTCGGTACGTCAATCTTTTCGACGTCCCGTTCAGCCTCGAGCCGCAAAGTTCCGCTGTCGTAGCCTGCCAAACCGCCGCGAAATTCTTTAAGCGCGCCACCGTCAAGCGTCAACACCCGCTCCGCCACCCCCTCAATCAGCCTTTCGTCGTGCGACACGAGCACAAAGGCCGCTTCTGTACCGCGCAGCGCGCCCTCGAGGGTTTCGGTGGTGACAATATCGAGACCCTCGCTGGGCTCGTCTAAGATGAGCAGGTTCGCCTCGCTCGCCATGAGGAGCGCCAGCCCGGCGCGCGCCCGCTGCCCCTCTGAGAGTTCTACCGGAAGGTTGCCCCAATCCTCTCGGCGGAACCCGACGAGCGACAAAAGCCCCTGCGCCCTAAGCTCGGAGACGTAACGCGTGAGTTGACCCAGGAGGGTGAGGTCGCCCTCTAACCCCCGCGTCTCCTGGTCGAACACCGCGACTTTGGTTTCTTTACCCCACTCCAAACGGCTTTTCGGGTTATCGGATTCTAGTTCACCCGTGAGGAGCGCCAAAAAGGTTGATTTGCCGCTCCCGTTGGGACCGACCAGCGCGAGTTTGTCGCCCGCGGAAATGCGCAGCGACGCGTCCCTAACCACCTCCCGCCCGTCGTACGTTTTGCTTAAATCCTTGGCGACCAAAAGCGTTCCCTTGGCGCGCTCCGTTTTCAAACGAAGTTCGGCGGGTTTTGTGGAGGGCGTGTTCTCCCCGGCAAGCGTGCTGATGCGCCGCTCTAACGCCTTGCGCCCCCGCGCCGCCGTCGGCGTGTTCCAGCCCGCCATCCCCGCCCGGGACTGCAGGAGCCTGAAGCGCTCTTTTTCGCGCGCCCGGTTTCTTTTTTCCGCCGTGCGAAGGGCCTGATTTCGCTGCTCGAGCATACCCGCGTACCCGCCCCGGTAGAGGCTGAGGTGGCCCTGCTCGAGCCACGCCGTGTGCGTACAAACCGCGTCCAGCAGCGCCCGGTCATGCGACGCGAGGATGAACGCGCTCTTGGTCCGTGCCAGCACCCCGGAGAGCACACGCCTTGTGGTCAGATCGAGCCCGTTGCTCGGTTCATCCAAAAGCAGCACGTCGGCCCCTTCCGCCAAAAGAACGGCGAGCGCCAGCCGTGCCCGTTCGCCGCCCGAAAGCGTGCTTACCTCTTGGTCATAACGCGCCTCATTAAAGCCGAAAGCCGCCAGCGTCGCCCGCAGCTCCTCCTCGGCGCGGTAGCCGCCCGCCGCCTCGAAGGCCTCAAAAACGTCGCCGTACGCCGCCAGCCGGTCCTCGCCCGCGCTCAGCCGCGCTTCCTCTTCGCGTAGGGCCTTTTCCAGCGACCGCACGTGCGCCAGTGCCCCCTCGCTCACCTCCCACAGCGTCCGCCCCGCCCGAAACGCCCCGCCAAGCCTGCCGACACGCAGTCCCGGAGCCCGCAGCACGCGCCCCTCTTCCGGCGTTAGCTCGCCCGCCAACAGCCTTAGCAGCGTGCTCTTGCCCGACCCGTTGGGGCCGACGAACCCAAGTTTTTGCCCCGCTTGTAAACCCAGAGAAACACCGCGCAGCGTGTCAGCCGCGCCGTAGCGAAAGCTCAGATTATCCGCGCGTAGAAGCTCCACAAGCTAGCGGGCGCGGCGCCGCATTACCAGCCCCACGTCCCCGCCCCGCCCTTGAACGGCCCCACGATATTTTCGGTGATCCAGCCGCCGTAAAAGTCGCCCTCTTGCGCCCGCACGCGTTCATCCCCAACAAAACAAGCGTCCATTTTGCTCGGATAAAAAGCGAGATGGTCTTTGACGCTCTCAAAGCCCGCTGCCGGGCTTGGGTAGCTCCAAGCGGCGTTAGGAACTTTTTTACCCTTTACCTCCAAGCTCCAGTACGCCGCGCGGCCTTTGAATTCGCAGACGGTGGTGCGGGACTCGAGCGTTAGGAGGTTCATCCGCACGTCCTCCTGCGGGATGTAGTAGACGGGCGGGTGGCTGGTCTCCAACACACGCTTGGCGTTCACCGTGTCGGCAACCGTCTCGCCATTAAAAACCACGCGCACGCGCTCCTTTACCCTTTCGACTTTGGGCGGGCGCGGGTAGTCCCAGACGGATTCTTGACCGGGTTTGGGGGGGATGCGTTGGGCGTTCATAAGGAGAGTGTAGCCAAACCAGGCCCTGTAAACATGGCTGCTCCTTACGTCCTCACTGAAACACCCCCGACCATGAAAGCCGAGGGCGCTTTTGAAAAAGTTTAAGCGTTTAAGGCGAGAACGAGCCGAAAAAGCCTTGCAGCGTCCTCTCTTGCACGTTGCCGCGTTCGGTGAGCTTGGGGGTGAGGTAGGTGAGTTTGGGCTCCTCGAAAGGCTTTTTGTCTTCCCTGCGCTGTTCTTGTGGTTGGGGTTGATGTTGCACAGCTTCTCCTTTCGTTATTCTATGGGACAGTCTACCAGATTGCCGAAAGAGGAGTCGGTACCTCCGTCAAGCGGTAAAAAGGGCAGGTTCTCCTGGGGAGCAATCGAGCAGTCAAAGCTCGAGTTGTTTGTGATGACGATACCATCCTCCGCGAAAAAGTCCGAGAAGCCCGAGATGGAGGTGAGCGACGCGTTGTCGTTGATGACCAAGAATGTATACACGATGCCAAGTTGCCCGAAGCCAGAGATGGAGGCGAGCGACGCGTTGTTGGTGATGCGGAAACCGGCTTCGTTTAGTGCGTTGAAGTCGCGGTTAACGGCGACGGCCTCGAGCTGCCCAAAGCCTGAGATGGACGTGAGAGAAGCGTTATCAGAGATATCAAGTCTTAGGCCGGTTCCGTTGAGTTGCCCGAATTCCGGGACGGAAGTAAGGGCGGGGTTCTGTGAAATCACGAACGCGCCGCCTACGGTTTCGAGCCTGTCGAAGCCTGAAATAGTGAGCAGAGCACCGTTGTCGGAGATGTTGAAATTCCGGGTAACTGTTTGCAGTTCGTCAAGAGGCGAGAAGTCGAGGCTTGCGGCGTCGGTGCTGACAACCAAGCTCCCGCCAATCTTAGTTACCCCCTCGAGCGCGTCCAAATCCGCCTGAGTTCGGATGGTTACGTCATCTTCAATTTCACTGCCACCCCCGTTCCCTGTCGGGCAGTTGACTAAGTTACCCGTAGACTCGTCAACGGGCAGGAAAGGCAGATTGCTCTGGGGCGGGACGGTGCAGTCGAAAATGTCGTTGTCGTTAATTCGGCTCATCCCTCCTCTGAACCCGTCGGAGCTGAGGCTGTCGAAGCCTGCGATGGAAACGAGAGCGTCGTTGTCGGAGATGGATAAACTCACGTCTACATTGGGCTCAACAACGGCGAGCGATTCGAAGCCCGAGATGGAGGGAAGCGCGTCGTTGTTGGAGATAAAGAAGGTGGGGGTGAAAGGACCCGAGGAACCTCCGACGTTCGTGAGCGCGTTGAACGCCGGGATGGAAACGAGCGAAGGGTTGTCGCTTATCTCGAAGCCGCCGAGGATGCCGGAGCCAACCTTGCTGAGCTGTTCGAACCCGGAGAAGGAGGTAAGCGATTCGTTACCGGAAACTCTAAAGGACCCGCCGATCCTGCCGCCCGTCCCGACCTCTTTGAGCTGCCCGAAGCCTGAAAAGGAAAGAAGCGCGTTGTTGTTGAAGATGGAGAAGTCTCCAGCGCTTTCCAGTGCTCCGAACCCTGTGATGGAGGTAAGGGAGGCGTTGTTGCTGACGGAAAAACCTCCGAAAACGGACTCTAGCGCCCCGAACCCCGTGAGGGAGGCAAGAGAGGTGTTGTCGTCAATAAAGATTCCGTCAACCACCCTACGGAGCTGGGGGAAGCTCGGGACGGAAGTGAGGGCCTCGTTTAGGAAGATGGAGAGAACGCCCCCGACGCGGCTGAGCGCCCCGAAGCCCGACACAGAAGTGAGCGACAGATTCTGTCTGATTACGAAGTCTTGAGTGATCGTCTGCAAGCCGTCGAGCGGCGAGAAGTCGAGCGTTGAGGCGTCGGTCCGGATGGTCAGGTCGCCATCGATCACGCGGCAGTCCCGAAGTGCGTCGATGTCCTCCTGCGTGCGGATCGTCACGTCGCCGTTGAACATGCCCGTGTCGCCACATGCCCCTTCCGTTTCTTCAACCACCGCGTAGGCGTTGACGAAGTAGGAGAAGCGCTCGCCCTTATGCTCTACCCGGAAGGAGAGCACGGACGTCGTCTCCCCAGGCGACAGCACGCCGTCGCCGCCCAAGGCCGCGTCCGACACCTCAGGCTCGCTCGAGCTTAGGTAGTTCCCCTGCTCGGGCGTGAGCGCGGGCCTAAAGGTAAAGGGCTGTCTAAAGCTCTCGTCGTCGGTAACGTTCTCAAAAGTGGCGCGGATGTCCAGCACGTTGCCGGGTCTGAAGTTGGTGCTCTGGAGCCTCGAGACGAGCTCGGCGCCCGGCTCGAGCAGCCTCGCCTCCCCCGCCTGTTGGGTGCTCAGGGCACCCATACCGACCGCGGTCACGGAAACTTGCTCACTACCTGGGTCGATGTCAAAGCGGAAGCCCGCGGCTTCCGGTGTGGGCGTAACTTCAGGCGGCGTGTCGCTACACGCCGCGAGCACGAGCAAACTTGACAGCATGAGGGGTACAAAAAAACGTTTCATCCTCTTCTCAACTCTCGTTCTGATTCCAAATTGTTTGTTGTTGACCCACACCCATAAAGACTGACCCACGCGTCAGCTACCGGTCACGCCGCCCCACGCCACCCTCCAGAAAGACGAAATCGCAGCCCGTGCCTTCACCTCTCCTCACCCCCTTTGATGAGAACATCCTGAGATGCGTGTAAGATACTCCACATTCGTCACGAGATGATGAGAGCAGTTCTTCATTAAAGCTTTATGGGTGGATCGGCTTTTGTAACGGGCGGCTCGAGTCGCCTGGAGGCCGCGCCGGATGCTTTATACTTTCTCGAGCACGAAGTGAAACCGAAACGTGACGCAGAACGAGAATTATCAACTAAAGGGAGGCTGAATGAGCACATCAAGAAAAGCGCACGAGGCGAAAGAGCGGGCCAAACCCTGGGTGAAGTGGCTCGCGCGCTTTGGCTACGCGGCCAAGGGGGTTGTCTACATGGTGGTCGGCGGCCTCGCGCTCGCGGCGGCGTTCGGGTCGGGCGGCTCGAGTAGTTCGCTGGATCAGCGCGGGGCGTTGCGGACGATCCTCGAGCAGCCCTTCGGACAAATTCTACTCGCCACCGTCGCTATTGGGCTCTTCGGCTACGCCTTGTGGCGCTTCGTCATGGCCGCGCAAGACACCGAGGGGGACGGCTCGGACGCCAAGGGACTCGTGAAACGCACGGGTTTTGCGATAAGCGGGCTTATCTATCTGGGTTTGGCGGTGGCCGCGGTGGGGCTCGCGCTGGGCTCGAGTAGCAGTGGCGGCAGTGGCGGCGGGAGCAGCGCGCAAGACTGGACGGCCCGGCTGATGGCGCAGCCTTTCGGCCGGTGGCTGGTCGGCATCGTCGGCGCTATCGTGATTGCCGTGGGGCTCTATCAGTTCTACCGCGCTTACAGCGCCAAATTCAAAGAAAAACTCATGCTGAGCCGCATGAGCCAAACCGAAGAAACCTGGGCGACGCGCGTCGGGCGGCTCGGCTTCGCGGCCAGAGGTGTGGTTTACGCGATGATCGGCTGGTTCTTGATTCAGGCGGCGCTTCAGGCCAATCCGAGCCAAGCGGGCGGGTTGGGTCAGGCATTTAGGGAGCTCTCGAGCGCCTCCTACGGCCCTTGGCTTTTGGGCATCGTCGCGCTCGGGTTTATCGCCTACGGTATTTTCGCGCTCGTGCTGGCGCGTTATCGCCGGATTTACCTTTGATCCGTGTTACGTATGCTTTGTTCGGCATAAGTGGGGAGTGAGAAAGTACCGAGTAAAAAGTACCGAGCACCGAGTAGAAAGTAACGAGGACTGAGAGGAGAGGTTAGTACATTTTCCTCTCGGTCTTTTTCGCTCAGCCTTTCGTAGCAACTCTTGCTGTGCTGCGCGCCCTGGACGGTAGGCTAGAAGCATGGCGGATAAAGTGGCGGGACTCGAGGGGCTACAAGAGGAGCGCGTTCAGGCGCTTAACGAAAAAGACGTGCGAGATGGCGACTACGTTTTTTACTGGATGCAGGGCTCGCAGCGTAGCGAGTACAACCACGCGCTTGAATACGCTATTGCCCAAGCCAACGAGCTGAACAAACCGCTGCTCGTGGGGTTTGGGCTGATGGACGATTACCCGGACGCCAACGTGCGGCATTACAGGTTTATGCTCGAGGGCCTTAAAGATGTTGAGGAAGCGCTCCAAAAGCGGGGCGTCCCTTTTGTCTTGCGTAAGGGAAGGCCCGACGAGGTGGCGTTGGAGCTTGGCGCTCGAGCCTCGCTCATCGTCTGCGACCGGGGTTACTTGCGCCCGCAACGTGCCTGGCGCGAGCGGGTCGCCGCGGAGGCCGCGGGCTGCGTGATGCAAGTCGAGTCCGACGTGGTGGTGCCCGTCGAATTGGCCTCGGATAAAAAGGAGTACGCGGCGCGCACGCTGCGGCCCAAACTCAAAAAACATCTCCAGCGGTTTCTCGTCGAGTTGCCCGAGGTCACATTAAAAGAACCTTCGCTGAGTCTAAAGAAAGATTTCAAAGACGGTTTCGACCTGAGCGACTTAGACGCGCTGCTGGGCTCGATGAAACTCGACCGCAGCGTCGAACCCGTGAGCCAGTTTTTTGAGGGCGGCACCACCAGGGCCAAAGAATGGCTGGACGAGTTTTTAGAGGCGCGCTTTAGCGACTACGCCGACAACCGCAACCAGCCCCAGACTTCGGACGTGTCGCACATGAGCAAATACCTGCACTTCGGCCAGATTTCGCCCGTGTACTTGGCGCTCCGCGTCCGCGAGGCGAACGCGTCGGAAGAGAATATCGAGACGTACCTAGAAGAAGTTATCGTGCGCCGCGAGTTGCCCATGAACTTTGTGTATTACGAGCCCGATTATGATTCCTACACGTGCCTCCCTGACTGGGCCAAAAAGACCCTGGCCGAGCACCGCGACGACGAGCGGCACTATATATATACGCGGGAGCAACTTGAAAGCGCCCAGACGCACGACCCCTACTGGAACGCGGCGATGCGCGAGATGCGTTTTACGGGTTACATGCACAACTACATGCGGATGTACTGGGGCAAGAAGATTCTCGAGTGGACCAACACCCCCGAATACGCACACCAGACGACGCTTTACCTCAACAACAAATATTTCTTGGATGGCCGCGACGCCAACTCGTTCGCCAACGTGGCCTGGGTTTTCGGCCAGCACGACCGCCCTTGGCAAGAACGCGCGGTCTTCGGCAAGGTCCGCTACATGTCCGCGGAGGGCCTGAAACGCAAAGCCAAGCCAAAGGCGTATGTGGAGAAGGTCGACAGGCTGATTGAGGAGGAAGAGGCACCGTGAGCCGAGGTGGGGAGCGGAGGAGATAGGAGATGGGGAGAAAAGGTTTTTGACTCTACTCAGCACTTTTCACTCGGTACTCGATACTTTTTTAGCTCTACTGGCTAACGCGTGAGCATACGCGACCGTCCCCGCGCCCTCAAACCTCCTCATCAAAAAAGAGTTCGGCCTTGATCGCGTCCTCCTCTTCTAAATTTCCGCCGAGCGCCGCGGCGAGGATGCCGATTGAGGCCATGAACGCGACATATTTGACGCGCGGCAGAGTGGCGGGCTCAAACCCTGCCCACCCTGCGGTCACGTTCACGGGTAGCGCGAGCGAGACGATGAAGAGGATAACGAAGAGCACCAGCCAGAGCGACACCATCCCCACGAAGAGCGTGCCCAAAAGGACGATCCTCGAGCGCGCCATCTGCTCGCTCCAGCCGCGACCGCGGCCCACCTGGTCCAAGTGCTGACCAAAGAAAACAAAGAGACTCGCCGCCACCACCGACGCCGCCACCCCGACACCCAGCCAAGGGGCGCGGATATGCGCGCCCGCCTCCCAGGATTCGGCGGTGAGGAGCAAAAAGAGGAGCGACACCGCCACCGTCGCGGTGAGGCGGCCTAAGTAGAGCGGGATGCGCCAGGGCGCGTAACCGACGATGCTGCGCACAATAGAAAAGGGGTCGGCCAGGAGCGCGTGCCAGTAGAACGAAAAGGCGTTCCAGCGGGTAGCTTTTTCTTCCAGCCTCACGTCGGTCACTTCATGCAGGCGCTCCAACACCTCCTCGCGCTGCGCGTCGGGGAAGGGCTCGAGCCGCAGCGTATCGGGTTCGGGCGCGCGCATGGGTCCCTCCCCCTCGTCCGCCGTTTCAAAGCCCAACAGGTGACCCAAAAGGTGCAGCGCCAAGGCGGCAGTGCGCTCGACTAATCCCTCACCCGAGCCGAGGAGGGCGCTTGATAAAGCCGCCACCTCCAAGGCCGACGAGGGCACACCGAGGGTGCGGATGCGGCGGCGGGGCGCTAAATCGTTGGGCACCACCACGAGCGCAAAGTCCCAGCGGCGGTAGAGTTTTTCTTCCGCGCCCGCTTCCAAGAGTGGCAAGAGCTTTAAGGCCCCCCGCGGCGAAAAGGTGCGCCGCTCGACAAAGGGCATCCGCCAGTCAAATTCGGGAAACTGGTTTTGTAACAGCGCTTGCAGCCGCGAGCGCGCCTCCTCATAGGCCGCTAGCAGCTTGGCGTCGCGCAAATCGGCAGCCAAGAGCCAGCCGATAACGACTTCGGGTTTCTCGCCCACGCGCCTCCGGGTGATGCTGCGTTCCGTCACTTTAGGAGCATAACAGGGGAGAGGTGGGGGCTTCTGTTTTTGAGAAGCACCCTCACTGCACGCGGAATCAAGGTTTGTACGGAGGCTACGCCTCGAGCGGTAGGAAAAACGTACCGTCCGGCTCTGGAGGAAAATTCAAAACCCCTTCAACCGCGTTAGCGTTCAGCGTCCCATAGATGTGCGGAAACTTCTCTTCGCCGTTCTCAGGCGCTTCATACCTCACGGGCGCCTCGAGCCTCACAGGGTCAATCTTTAACAAAACCAAATCCGCCTGACCCTTGTACAAAAAGTTTGCCACTCGGGTCACTTGTGTGAGCGTCGAGCAGTGAATAAAGCCCTCGGTATGTAAGGACGCCGCTTCATAGAAACCCTTTTGAAGCGCCTTTTCCCAGCTCGAGCGGTGGGTAATGTGGAAAATGTAGCTCACTGGAGCAGGATACGTTTGGCTTCGGCGTTTGCTGTATGGGCGCGCTACTTTCCCCCTTACAAAGGCGTATACACTAACGTGACCATGAAACGCGTCACTACTCATCTCGACTCAGAACCGGAAATCTTGCTCAGGCTCGAGGCGCTGCGGCAAAAGAGGCCGACGGTTGAGGTGATCCGGGAGGCGCTGCGTAATCATCTTTTGAATCCCAGAGGCTTGTCGCCTGGTGGAGGTGCTTTTGACAGTGGTCACACCGACACGGCGGAGCGAGCGGAAGAACTCTTGGGTGAACTCGGCTTTGGCGAGAGCTAACGTCTTTAGTTTTTAGATGTCGGAGCGCTTTACGCCTACCGCGATTGTAAGGACACTTGGGAAGAATGTCACGCAATATTTATCACGCCTAACAAGAAAGGAACCATGACCTACTCAAACACTTCTCTATCTTCGCCACCTTCACAAAAGCGTCTCTTGCGCCTCGGATCGGCGCTGCTGCTGGGCGTCGCCGCTGGCTACGGCGTGCGCTACGTCGCCACGCGGCGGGAACGCGAGAATGCTCGCTACGCCCCGCCTCAGGCTAAAAACGCCCAAACCCCCGCCGATATCATCGACTGGTCCCTCGCGCGGCGCGTGGCCCTGCGCGTGTCGGGCTGGGAGGACGCGGGCGTGCCCGCTCGCGCCATGCGCGAGGCGCAGTACGCGGACTTAGTCGCGCGGAGCGAACCGCTCATCGCGGAGTACCTGGGGGCGGAACTGCCGGAGACGACAGGGCGCGTGCGCGTCGTGGACCGCCGTGAGTGGGTGGAGGCCAATTTTGCGTCGCTCGAGGGCCTGTTCACCTCGCTGCTCGCCGGGCTCGGAACCCAGGGGCGGCTCGCGGAGGTGGGCGAGGTAGGTCGCCGGGTGGCTGGGGTCGAGATGGGCGGCCTGCTGGGCTTTCTCGCGCGGCGCGTGCTCGGCCAGTACGACTTGAGCCTCTTATCGCCCGACGACGCTACACAGGAGAGTGCGCCCGGCGCGCTCCTTTTTGTGGAGCCGAACATCGCTAAGCTTGAGCAAGAGCTGGGCCTAACGGGCGAGGACTTCCGACTCTGGATTGCGCTGCACGAGACCACGCACGCGTTTCAGTTCGAGAGTTTTTCCTGGGTGCGTCCTCACTTTAGCGGGCTCCTAAACCGTTTCATAGCCAAGCTCTCGGCGCGCTTGGTCACGCCCCAGACGCGTCCGCTGGACGTTCTCTCTGGGCTCCTGCGCTCTAATGGGGGACTGCTCGAGCGCTTTTTAACCCCCGAAGAACGCGCGGTACTAGACGAGCTTCAGGCGCTCATGTCGCTTGTCGAGGGCTACGCCGAACACATCATGAACGCGGTCGGCACCCGCATCCTGCCGAGTTTCAACCTTATCGAGGCTCGAGTCAGGGCGCGACGCGCGAACCCGTCGTTGCTGCTGGACCTCTTCGACCGCCTTACCGGGATGGAACTCAAAAAGGCGCAGTACCGCCAGGGCGAGGCTTTTGTAAATGCCGTAGTCAAAGCGCAAGGAATTGCGTTTATGAACCGCGTCTGGGAGAGACCCGAAAACCTGCCGACGCTGGCCGAAATTAAAGACCCCTCGAGGTGGATGAAGCGGATGATGCTGGGCTAAATCGTATTGGCATCGGCTATTTACGAACGCCTTCAACCTCGCAAGGACTGCCACAAGACCCGCGCCCCGCATCCTCACTTTTTTCTTCTCTCGCCTACCTCCCAAACCAGCAAACTCCTCCTGCTACCACTCCCCACGAGCAGGAGAAGGGGGGGTGGGCGACTGTTTTGGGATGTGAATTATTGCATGATAACGCTATAACATTCTACAAGAAGAGGAAAGGAAAACTTTGATGAGGGAAAAATCAACGGTGAGAACGTATTGGCTGGCTGGGGTGCTCCTGCTGGCGTCACTGATGACGTTTGTGACGGCGGCGTTCGCGCAGACCGTCACGCTGGCGACGCACTATCCGCCCGAGAGCATCGCGGTGCTCGAGCCCTGCTTCAGGGCCTACGAATCACAGAATCCGGGTATTATCATTGAGCATCAGCAGATTACCTACGGGGATTATTTGCAGACCATCCTGACTTCCCGCTTGGGCGGTCAGTCGCCCGATATCTACCACGTTTATTCCATCTGGGGCGCGCAGCTTGTCGAGAACGGCGTCCTGGCGACGCCGCCCGATGATATTGTTTCTTTCGTCCAGGACAATTACGTCGCCAGCACGGTGGACGCCGCGAGCATTCAGGGGCAGCTATGGGGCGTCCCTACCGAGGTGAGTAACTACCTACTTATTTACAATAAACAACTCCTGCAAGAGGCCGGTTACGACGCGCCGCCGACGACCTGGGCCGAACTAGAGGAAGTCGCGCAAGCGGCGACCAAAACAGACGCCCAGGGACAAATCACTCAAGCGGGCTACGCGGCGGGCACGACCACCGCCGAGGTGGTACACCCATTCCTGACGCTGCTTTACTCTAAGGGTCAGAGCCTATTTACCGACGACTTTTCCGCGACCAACCTCACATCGCCCGAGGCGGTAGAGGCGCTGACGCAGCAAGTGGCGCTTTTTCAACAGGACGCGGCCACGCCGAGCCTGACCGTGGACGACTTTAACAGCGGTTTGGTGGCGATGCAGATTTCGCCGGTGTGGCTCGAGTCGCAACTCGAGGCCGCCTTTGGGGATGCGTTCGAGGAGACGGTGGGCATAAGCCAGATTCCGCAGGGCGAAGACTGGCAGAGCCTGCAGTACGCGTTCTTTTACGCGGTAGACGGCAACAGCGACGTGCAGGACGAAGCCTGGGCCTTTTTGCAGTGGCTCAACTCCTCGCAAGAAGAGGGCCAGCCCTCCTGTATGGGCCGGATGCTCGTGGACTTAGGCGCGCTGACCGCGAACGAGACCGACATTGACAACGCGCAAGCCGAACTCGGCGACTTCTTCACCGCGCCCTTTGCAGACGCGTTAGACCGCTCCACCACCGAGCCCAACGTGGTGCAAGCGAGCGAAATCGAGCGGATTTTGCAGACCTACATCGAACGCGCCTGGCGCGGCGAGCTGAGCCCTGAAGACGCGCTTACGCAGGCGGATGGCGAAATCAGCGGCATCTTGGCGGAGTACTACTAAACGAACAGAGGAGAGTTTCGGATTTGTCCGAAACTCTCTTTATTTTTGCATTTGTAGGCGAGTACGGTACGACTCAATCTTGTAACGCAAGCACGACGAAAACCCCACACCTCACATCACAAATTTCATCGTCAAAGGGTGCGAAAGAGGCTACTGCTATGGACGTTGACAAGAGCCGATGGCTACCAAACCTATAGGTGACGTCGCTGTTCCTGCGGCCCCCAAAGGGCGCAGGCGGCGGCGCATCCAGCAAAAAGACTGGGCACCTTATGTTTTTCTCGCGCCGACGCTTCTATTTTTCGTCGTTTTTTTCCTGCTGCCGACCGGCTTTTCGCTCTACCTCACCTTCACGCGCTGGAACCCGCTCTCGACGCCCAAGTTTATCGGGCTGAGCAATTACCGCTACCTTTTTCAGGACGCGACCTTTCTCAATTCGGTTGTGTATACGCTCGAGTTCGCCTTCGGCAGCGTGCTTATCGGCGTCCCGCTCGCGCTCGTGCTGGCGTTCGTCTTTACCCAGAGCCGCTACAAAGCGTTCTGGCGCTCGCTCTACTTTCTGCCGATGATTACCAACGTCGCGGCGATCGGTTTTCTCTGGCAGTTTATTTTGAAGGGTAACGGCGGGCTCATCAACCGGATTTTGGGCTGGTTCGGCATCGTCGGCCCTAACTGGCTCGGCGACCCCTCGGTGGCGATGTGGGCGGTGATTATCGTGGCTATTTGGTACGGCTTGGGACAGAACATGTTGCTCTTTTCCGCTGGTTTAGAGGGCATCGACGATACGTTTTACAACGCCGCCAAGGTGGACGGGGCCAACACCTTTCAACTCTTTTGGCACCTGACCGTCCCGATGATTCGCCCGACGCTCCTTTTTGTCAGCATCACCTCGTTTATCGCCGCGATGGGGTCGTCTTTCGCGCTTATTCTGGTCTTAACTAATGGCGGCCCGGTGCAGAGCACCAACGTGACCGCGCTCTACATGTACCAAACGGCCTTTACCGACTTGCGCATGGGCCGCGCGTCGGCGGCGGCGTTCATTCTCTTTGTGGTGATTTTTATCATCACCCTGGTGCAACTGCGCATCTTCCGGCGGGGCGGCACCGAGGCGTACTGAGTATCTTGTGTTGTGCGGGCGCAGAATCGGTTGAGGTGAGGGAGAACGAGTACCCAGTACCGAGTGGGAAGTCGAGATGAATTTTTCCACCTTCGCTCCTCTAAAGCTGGCGCGTAAGGTGAGGGTGATGAGGGGAGAACGATGAGTAGGCGCATGTGGATATTGGGGAGCGTCGTCAAGTACGGGCTCCTCGCGTTGGGAGGCTTTTTGATGCTCCTGCCTTTTGTGGAGATGTTCGTGGGCGCGCTGCGGACGCCCGCCGAGCGCTTTGTGCAGCCGCCCGTTTTTTGGCCCTCCGACCCGCAGTGGGGAGTTTACGCCGAGGTGTTCAGGAGCTTGCCTGTCGGCAAGTGGTACATGAACAGCGTTATCGTCACCGTGAGCATCACCTTTTTGCAGCTTCTCACGAGCACGATGGCGGGCTTTGCGCTCGCCAAATACCAGTTTCGGGGGCGCAACTGGATGTTCCGGGGCGTCTTGTCCGCGCAGATGTTTCCCTTTTTTCTCTTTATCATCCCGATGTTTTTCCTCATGCGTTTTTGGCCCCTCGCGGGTGGCAACGGTTTGTTGGGTGAGGGCGGCACGGGGCTGTTGGGCACCTACGCGGCGCTCATCTTGCCCTTTCTGATTACCTGGTACGGCATTTTTATGATGCGCCAGTTTATGATGACAATTCCCAGCGAACTGCTCGAGGCCGCCCGCATCGACGGCTGCTCCGAGTTTCGCATCTTCGCGCAGATCGTGCTGCCGCTCGTTAAACCCGCGCTGGCGACGCTCGGTATTTTTGTGTTCGTCTACCAGTGGAACGAGTTTATCTGGACGCTGACCATCACCCGCTCCGCGCCGAACTTAGAAACCTTGCCCGTCGGGATTTACCTCCTGCGCGGGGCTTTCGGCAACATCGAAGACGAGTCTTTGCAGCAAGCGGCCCTGGCGGTCAGCACCGTGCCCATCGCGGTGCTCTTTTTGATGTTGCAACGCTACTACGTCAAGGGGCTCGCCATGTCGGGGATCAAAGGATGACACGGGAAATAACACGAGGGGTGACAGAAAGCACGTTACAAGTAGAGCCGAGCTTGGAAGAGGTGAGGGACCGCTACCGCGCCGCACTGCCCGAGGGTGAGCTGTGGAATTTTGCGGTGACCGCTCTCGACAAAACGGGTTTGCCCTCGTGGTCGGTCACGCAGATGCCGGGTTTTCCCGACGGCGGGCACGGCTACGGTGAAAGCGAATTGCAAGCTGAGATTGGCGCGCTGGGCGAGCAGCACGAGAAGCTGCAAAGCCGTCTGACGTTCCCAACCTTTTCACAAGAAGAAGCTACTCATCACGACCTCGTCAACACCTATGGCGACGAGGCAGTGGTGGACCCTGTGCGGCTGGGCCTGCCCGCTGGGAGTGACTACACGCCTCAGCGGGCGCTGCGCTGGGTGCGGATGCGTGAATGGCCGAGCGGGGCGGAGCGGTTCGTGCCGTTAGCGGCGGCGGCCTCGAGCGCCTCCGAACTCCCCAAAGGCTATAACCCACTTTTCTTACCCGTGTCCAACGGCTTGGGCGCTGGCTTTTCGCTAGCGCGCGCCCTCTCTCACGCCGTGCTAGAAATTGGGCAGCGCGACGGCAACTCGGTTCGCTACCGCGCCTTTGACCGGGGCGTGGCGGTGGATGTGGGCGGGTTGCCGGACGACTTAGCCGACCTGCTGAGCCGCGTGCGGGCGGGCGGGCTCGAGCCCACCCTCAAACTCGCCGCCACCGACTTTGGCCTCACCAACGTGTACGTTCACGGCCCCGCCCGTCACGATTTTGCCCCCGCCATCGCCGAAGCGGCGAACGGCGAGGCCTGCCATCCCGACCGCGATACGGCTTTTCGTAAGGCGCTCCTCGAGTACACCTCGTCGCGGACACGTTTGGCCTTTGACCAAGGTCCCTTAGACCGCGTGGCCGAGGTGGCGACGCCGGGGTATCTGGACGCGCACCGCCGTCACTTCCCGCCCGGCGGCGAGGAGCCGCGGGCGCTCGCCGCGATGCTGGGCTGGCTCGAGCTGAGTCACGCGGAGTTACGCGAAAAATTGGGGTCCGTGTGGAGGGTGAGCGAGCACGTTTCCTGGGAAGACCTGCCCCAAACGCGCGTGTCCACACCCGAGGAGACGCTGGCGCTGCTTGGGGAGCGCTTAAAAGGGTTGCAGATTCTCTACTTAGAGACGCAAAGCGAGAGGGCGCGTGACCAGGGCGTCGTCACGGTTAAAGCCGTCGTGCCCGGTCTGGAAGTTGAAACCGCCTCGTACGGTCGCATCGGGATACGTAATCTGCGGCGGCTCTTGGAACAGGGGAGCCCGCTCGTCGGCGTCGGGACGCCGCCCCCCGGCGCAGCGCGGGTGCATCTGCATGAGGAGGACGAAGAAGCCTTGGGTGGGCCTGGTTGGTTTGACCTTTTGGGCCTCGAGCGCCTCGTTTCTCCCCTCTACCCGCTCTACCGCGAGCCCTCGAGCCACGCAGCCCAGTACCACAAGCAGGACCAAGCTCGAGCGTGACGCCGCCTGCTAAAGAGACGATAGACGCGCTCGTTGCGGCGGCGCTCGAGCGGGCGGCGACTCTTACGCGCCGCGACTACCACCGCGAGGGTATCGAGATGTTGCTGACGCTCTCTAATCTCAGGTCTAACCGTGAACCCTCCCCACCCGAAGACCCCTACGGCTGCGCCCTCGCCGACGCAACTGAGCGGGTGGCGGCGAGGCTCTTGAGGGGTGAGGAACATGACCCGGTGCGGGCGTTGCGGGGGGCGCTCGAGGTGGTGGCCGCCGATTTGTTCACGCCCGAGCCCTATGAAGAGGCCCCGCCCTTGCGCGACACCCCCGACCCAGCCGCCAGTGGCGACGGCTGGCCGCCGCTACGCTTGGAAAGCGCGTTGGACAAAGAGTTGGGAGCGCTCACGCAGGCCCTGCGCCGGGGCCGCTATCTGCGCGCGCTCAACTTTCACATTACCCCTCGAGCCGACGCCGCGCGTTACGAAAGGCGGTTGCGCGCCGTGGGGAAGCGTTTTAGAAGCGTGACTGAAAAAGAGCTGTGTGGGCTCGCTGCGGGTGAACCTTGGCGGGGCACGCGCCCGCCCGTGCTGCTCGCCTTTTTTGAGGGCACCCGCGAAGGTTACGACGTGGCCGCGTCGCTGCTAGAAAAAGCGGGTTTGCGCGGGATGTTCTTTCTCATCCCCGGCTTTATCGACGCGCCCGCTTCCGAGCAGCGCGCCTTTGCCGCCGCGCGTCACATCGCCCTGGCCGAGGGCGAATACGGACCCCATGAGCGCGTGGCGATGAGCTGGGACGAGGTGCGCGACCTCGAGAAGAGGGGCCACAGCGTCGCCTGCCACACGATGACCCACGCCGAGCCGCGCCCGGACACTTCGGACGTGGTGCTGCGCGAGGAGAGCGTGGGGGCGTTGTCGAGGCTCGAGAAGGAGCTAGGGCACAAGGTGTGGACCTTTACCTGGCTGCGGGGGGTGCCCTGGGGGGTGGAGCCGCGCGCCGATAAGCTGCTTTTGGAAGCGGGGGTGGAGGTGCTAATTAGTACGTTTGAGGTTGAGGTGCTGCCTCAGAGATAAGTGAGACTTTACCTGGTCGTTTTGACACACTTCTGGTACGACTAACCCAGCGACTTCTTTATCGTCTCCACCGGTATGTAAAGCCTGTTGCTTTGACTTGTCATGAGCCTAAAGCCATAGCGTTCGTAGAACTCTCTTGC
Organism: Trueperaceae bacterium; assembly: GCA_965214405.1. Classification (GTDB taxonomy): domain Bacteria; phylum Deinococcota; class Deinococci; order Deinococcales; family Trueperaceae; genus CBDCCT01. Next base: position 1,308,958 of record OZ243956.1, on the reverse strand, counting down.
ATCATCGTTTAGAGCGTCCACGATGACCACAGCGATAGCCAATTCCCGGCTCTGCTCTAAAGTGCGTAGGAGAGCGTGCCGGAGAAGTTGCGCTCCCCAGCCTCGACCTTTGTAGCTCTCATCAACCGCTAACCGCCCGATGAGGCTCGCGGCTACGTTTGGGTAGCGGGCGAGCTTCTTCTGCGTCTCTTCGGACAAGTCCGTTAGTCTTACACTGGCCGCGGATAGTGTGTAGTAGCCCAAGACGCGGCCTTCTCCAGGTTGCGTCAGCGCGTACACGACAGCCGCGCGGCGTTTAACGTCTTGCGAGGCTTGACGTTGCAGATAGGTGTCTAATGACGGCTCACCACAAGAAAAGGCTGCCCGGTCGTGTTTCTTCGTGTCGAGCAGCGAGACGGTGAAGTCTGTAGAGCTATCTTGCACAGGCTCAAACCCGCGCTTTGCCTTTTTCCCTCATGAGGTTGCTCAGCGCCTCATTGGGGGCAGGAGGGTTCAATAAGGTTTCGACAAAACGCACGCTTTCTTCTCGAGTCAACCTGACTGTCTCATGCTCCTGAACCGTTTTCAACGCTTCTTGGTGCGCCGTGGCTGCCAGAAAATCAGAAACGCTGACACCCTGCAACCGAGCAGCGTCCTCAATGAGCGATTTTAGCTCACTGGGAACGCGGAACTCGAGCCGCGCATCCTTTGTTTCTTTCGTAGAGACTTTCATCATGCTCTCCTTTGCCCTAATTGTACGGTGATTTGCCGTACACGTCAAGGGATGCCACAGGAGGGCATTTACATATGTGGGTTCTTGCGCCCACAGCCTTCCATCATAAAAATCAAGGATACATCCGCGTCAGCATCCTCGGAAAAGGAATCACCTCGCGCAGGTGGTTGACGCCTGTAATCCAGGCTAGCGTGCGCTCGAGCCCCATCCCAAAGCCCGAGTGCGGCACGCTCCCGTAGCGGCGCAGGTCTAGGTACCAGGAGAAAGCGTCTAAAGGCAGGTTGTGTTCTTCGATGCGGCGTTTCAAGAGTTCATAATCATGAATGCGCTGAGAGCCGCCGATGAGTTCGCCGTAGCCCTCGGGCGCGATGACGTCGTCGCACTTGACGCGGGTGGGGTCGTCGTCAAAAGGCTGCATGTAAAAGGCTTTGGTTTGGGTGGGCCAAGCGTGGACGATGACGGGGCGGTCAAAGGCGTCGCCCAAAATCGTCTCGTGCGGCGCGCCGAAGTCGTCGCCCCACTCGAGCGGCTCACCTTTTTCTGCGAGTAGTTTTAGCGCCTCATCATAGGATAGCCGCGGGAAGTCGCCGTTGGCGGTGGGCTCGAGCCTGCTCACGTCGCGCTCTAGCATCTCGAGCTCTGGTCGCCGCGTCTCCAATACCCGCCCGACGAGGTAAGACAGAAGCGCCTCTTGCAGCGCCATGTTGCCCTCGTGCTCCAAAAAAGCCTCCTCGGGCTCGATCATCCAGAATTCAAGCAAGTGCTTACGCGTTTTGGACCTCTCCGCCCGAAAGGTGGGGCCAAAGGTGTAGACCTTGCCCAGGGCGAGCGCGCCCGCCTCCGCGTAGAGCTGGCCCGACTGGGACAGATAAGCCTTGTCCTCGCCAAATAGGTTGATTTCAAACAGGTTGGTTGTGCCCTCCACCGCGGTGGGCATAAAAAAGGGCGCGTCGAAGCGGACGAAACCGCGTTCGGCGAAAAAGTCGGCGACGGCGCGCTCCAACTCATCCCGGACGCGCAGGATGGCCCAGGGGGTTTTGTGGCGCAGGTAGAGGTGCCGCCGCTCCATCAAAAAGTCCACCCCGTGCTCTTTGGGGGTGATGGGATACTCTTCGGCGGGGGGCGCGATGATGTCTACGTCCGTTACGCCGAGTTCGACGCCGCTTGGTGCCCGCTCGTCTTTGCGGACTTCGCCCGTTACCACAAGGCTCGTTTCTTGGCCCAGCCGTCTGGCGCGCTCAAAAATCTCTTCGGCCACGTCCGCCTTGGCGATGACGCCCTGCACAAAGCCCGTGCCGTCGCGGAGCTGTAAAAAAGCGATCTTCCCCGAGGAGCGCAGGCCCGTGAGCCAGCCTGCGACGCGCACGGTTTCGCCAAGGTGGTTGGGTAGGTCGTGAATCGAGTGCATAAAGAAGAGTGTAACAGGCGCGCGCAGCCGGGGGTTCTGCGGGGCCGACGGAGCGAACACGCGTGTTCGTCACGCTCGAGGCGGTGTACCACTCGTTGTGTGTGACTCCGCACGGACTTCGTCACCGACGCAAAGACACGTGCTCAAACACACAACTTAGAACACCTTCCGCTCAACGGCTCTCACGAACGCTCGAGCCGCCAAACTCACCGTGGTTCCGCGTCGAGTTTGCCAGCCTCTCCGACCGCCCCCTTTTTCTTCGCACAGCGACTGTGTTACATTCCTTTATGGCTTTTCCACCGGGGTTCTTTCTTTCGTGTGTTTTCTAAACCTTAATGAATATGAATATGTGCGAATATGAATGTGAGTAAGCTCTTCTGATGGGTCAGCGATGAGTCGGCGCGGCATCCTTTTTGTCATGACGGGCGCGTCCGGGGTGGGCAAAGACACCATCCGGCAGGCGGCGCTGCCCGACATCGACAACCTGTTCTACTCGATTTCCGCGACCACGCGGCTGCGGCGGCCCGGCGAAACGCACGGCAAGCAGTATTTCTTTCACGAAAAGAACGCCTTCGAGACGATGATCGAGACTCAGGCGCTGCTCGAGTACGCCGAATACGTGGGCGACTACTACGGCACCCCGGCGGGTCCGGTGACCGAGGCTTTGGCGGGGGGTCAAGACGTGCTCTTGGAGCTCGAGCTCGTGGGCGCGCGCGAAGTGAAACGGCGGCTCCCCGAGGCGGTCATGATTTTTATCGCGCCGCCCAGCTTAGTCGAGCTAGAAAGGCGCTTGCGCGGGCGCGGCACCGACTCCGAGGAGCGCATCCAAAAGCGCCTCGCGCGCGCGCGTGAGGAGATTCGGGCGATAAAAGAGTTTGACTACGTCGTGGTGAATGACATGTTGACGACAGCCTTACGCGACTTTTGCAGTATCATCTATGCAGAGCGGGCGCGCACGCGTCAGTTAGGACCCAAGGATGTGTCCGCGTTTTTGAAGGAGCTTTAGCCGCTTTCTCTTCAGAATCCCACGTGAATCCCGCTGTTTACGGCTCAACCCTCGCAACATCATCTGCTGAACATGCAGACCGTTTTGTTCGAGAAGGTTCTTCCGAGAAGGCCAACTTTACAAGCATCAGCAAAATCAACTTTAGGAGACCTCATGGCACAAGAAGGATTTGACGAACTCATGGCGCTGACCGAGTCGCGCTACCGCCTGTCGATGATTACCGCGCGGCGGGCCGCGCAGCTCAAGGCGGGCGTCTTGCCGATGCTCGCCCCCGAGGACTACCCCAAAACGCGCAACACCGTGAGCATCGCCATGAAAGAGCTCGAGGAGGGCGCGGGCATCGTCTGGGGCGACGATTTGCCGTCCGCCGAGGAGCTTAGGGGGCTGCTCGAGCGCGACAAGCGCGAGGAGCCCACCTCGTACAGCGTGTCCCGCTCCCCGTCCAAAGAGGATGAGGACGAAGACGCGTAGGAGAGATTTTTCAGGCGTTTTATAAAGCTTTACGCTGTGGACCCGTGATTTTATGAACCTCGTTGTCGCCGCGTCGGGAGGGGTGGCCGCGCTCAAGACGCCTTCGCTGCTGAGGCGTCTGCGGGAGGCCGGGCATGAGGTGCGCGTCGCCGCGACGGACAACGCGTATCATTTCGTGACCCCGCTGTCTTTGGCGGTGGCGGCGGGCGGGCCGGTGTTTGACCGCGCCGCCTGGTTCTCCCCCGACGGCGCGGCGCGTCATATCGACTTAGCGCGTTGGGCGGACGCGCTCGTGGTTGCCCCGGCGACCGCCGACGCGCTGGCGAGCGCGGCCACGGGGCGGGCCGACGACGTGGTGTCGGCGCTCGTGCTGGCGGGGGTGGTTAAAGTGGTGTGGGTGCCCGCGATGAACAGCGCGATGTGGGAGCATCCCGCCGTGGTGCGTAATGTGGAAACCCTCAGAGGGTTTGGCCACAGCTTCATCGGTCCTGCGGTGGGTCCTCTTGCTGCCAAGGGAGAAGGGGCGGGCGTCGGGCGGATGCTCGAGCCCGAAGAGGTGGTGGAGGCGCTCGAGTCTCTCTTCAAGCCCCAAGACCTTTCAAATGAGCGCGTATTAGTCTCAGCCGGTCCCACGCGCGAATATTTAGACCCAGTGCGCTTTATCAGCAATCCCTCGTCGGGCAAAATGGGTTACGCGGTCGCGGCGGCGGCTCGAGACCGCGGCGCGCGCGTGATTTTGGTAAGCGGACCCACGGCGCTCCCAACACCCGCGGGCGTGACGTTCGAGCGGGTCGAGGGCGCGGCGGAGATGTTGGACGCGCTTTCTAAATATGTTGACGCGGCGACCGTTTTGGTGATGACCGCCGCCGTGGCCGACTGGCGCGCAGGAGAACCTGCACGCGAAAAACAGGCCAAGATGGGGGAGAGGCAAACTTTGGAACTCGTCCGCACCCCCGATATCTTGGAAACCCTCGCGTCGCGCAAGGGCTCGAGCATCTTCGTCGGCTTCGCAATGGAGACGCATAGGGGTGTGGAACGGGCGGCGGACAAGGCAAAACGCAAAAATCTCGACTTCATCGTGCTCAACTACCCCACCCGCGAGGGGACCGCCTTTGGCGGCGACAGCAACGAGGTGACGCTGGTGCGTCCGGACGGCGACGCCGAGCCGTTGCCGCTCATGAGCAAGCGCGCATTGGCTGAAGTGATCCTCGACCGGGTGTTGAGAGTGCGCGCGGGTTAACTTGAGTTCGCGTCACAGCGGAACACACATCCTTTGGAGTCCAGTTACGCACACATTTACCCTTTCCTGCTAGCATTGCTGATGATTTACACGAGAGAAAAGCTCGAGCAAAACGAGCGGCTGACGCTCGCGCCCTATGCGGCGCTGTCAAGTGCCTCGCGCGGGCGCGTCTATGCGGAGGCCGAATCCAAACACCGCACCGCTTTTCAAAAAGACCGCGACCGGGTGATTCACACCTCGGCGTTTCGGCGGCTCGAGTACAAAACGCAAGTTTTTGTCAATTATGAGGGTGACTACTACCGCACCCGCTTGACGCACACGCTCGAGGTGGCGCAGGTCGCCAAAAGCATCTCGCGCGCGTTGGGCCTCAACGACGACTTAGCCGAGACGATTGCGCTGGCGCATGACTTAGGGCATCCGCCCTTTGGTCACGCGGGCGAGAATACGCTCGACCGGCTCGCCAAGGACGCGGGCGGGTTCGACCACAACAAGCAGTCGCTGCGGGTGGTGACTGAACTCGAAAAGCGCTACCCCGACTTTCCGGGGCTCAACCTCACCTGGGAAACGTTAGAGGGCATCATGAAGCACGAGACCGAGTACGACCTGCCCGACAGCGACTGGGAGCCCGACAAACAGCCCAGTCTGGAGGCGCAAGTCGTCAACGTCGCCGACGAACTCGCCTACAACGCGCACGATCTGGACGACGGCTTGCGCTCGGGCCACCTCACCCCGGCCCAAATTTGCGAGGTGCCGCTCGTCTGCGACCTCACCGAGGCGCTGGGCGTCACGCCGGGGACGTTTGACAACGGGAGCCGTTACCTGCTCATCCGCGAACTTTTGGGGCTGACCATTGAGGACTGCATCGCGCACACGAGCCGGATGCTGGAACAAGCCGGGGTAAAGACGCTCGAGGACGTCCGCAACGCGCCCCACAAACTCGTCGGTCCCTCACCGGAGATGCGCGCGAAGCTGCGCGAACTCAAGAAGTTTTTATACGAAAACCTGTACTTTCATTACCGCTTAATCCGCATGACCAAAAAAGCAGATTACATTCTGGAACGCCTCTTTAGCGCCTACACCGCCTCGCCCAACATGCTGCCCTTCGACGTTCAGGCGCACGCCGAAACGCGCGGCCTGATACGCGCGGTGACCGACTATCTATCGGGCATGACCGACCGCTACGCGGGTGACGAGTACGGTAGGCTTTTCGACCCGAACGTGTTGACGTAGATTTGGGCGGCGTTCGGGTGGGTCAGCCAGCACCCTTGTATGCGCGTATTCGTTCTGCTATACTTTTGTCCAAGGGAAGTAGCTCGAGCCCCCTCGACAGAGAGCCCAAGTGACGCGCTGAGAGTTTGGGTGGAGAAGATTCGAGCGAACGTCGCCCCAACTTTGGAGGTATCATCTCGTCAATGAGGTGAACTCTTTTGGAGAGGAAGAACGGTTCTTTTAGAACTTACTAGACCCTCCGGACGCCGCCCCGACAGCGCGGTTTAACGAGCGCTTCTCTGATGGGAGAAGAACTGCGGTGGTACCGCGGGACTCCAGCTTTAACTTCGGGTCTCGTCCGCTTTCCAGTTTTCGAGCTGAGCGGGCGTTTCTTTTTTGCCCAACACCAGGAGGCGCGGTATGAACGAGCTGGCGAAACAGTACGACCCTTTTGACGTCGAGGCGAAGTGGGTGAAGAGGTGGGCCGAAGAGCCTTATGCCGCCGACGCGACCTCGAGCAAACCGCCCTTTTGCATCGTCATTCCGCCCCCCAACGTGAACGGAAACTTGCACCTGGGCCACGCGTTTGACAACACGATTATTGACACACTAACGCGGTTCAAAAGGATGCAGGGGTTTGAGGCGCTTTTTCAGCCCGGCACCGACCACGCGGGAATCACCACGCAGGTGCAGGTTGAGCGGGCGTTGCGCGAAGAAGGTTTAACCAAAGAGGATTTGGGCCGCGAAAAGTTTTTGGAGCGCGTGTGGGCGTGGAAAGAGCGTTACGGCGGCATCATCTTAGGCCAACTTCAGCGTCTGGGCGTCTCGGCGGACTGGTCGCGGACGCGCTTTACGATGGATGAAGGCTTGTCCCGTGCGGTGCGAAAACAGTTTGTGGAGCTCTACGGGCGGGGCCTCATCTACCGGGGCGAGCGCATCGTGAACTGGGACCCGGCGAGCCGGACGACTTTGAGCGAGCTCGAGGTGGACCGCGAAGAACGCCCCGGCACGCTTTATACCTTAGCGTACCCGCTCGAGGACGGCGGCAGCATCCAGATTGCCACCGTGCGCCCCGAGACGATTTTTGCCGACCAGGCCGTTGCTGTTCATCCCAACGACGAGCGTTTCAAGGCTTTAGTGGGTAAGAAAGCGCGCATTCCCCTCACCGACCGCTGGATTCCCGTCATCACCGACGAGGCCGTCGAGATGGACTTTGGCACGGGCGCGCTCAAAATTACCCCGGCGCACGACCCGACCGACTTTGAAATCGGGGAGCGGCACGCTCTGGATAAACCCAGCGTGATTGACCTTGACGCGAAACTGACGAGCGACCTCGTGCCCGAACGGTTCAGGGGCTTAGACCGCTTTGAGGCGCGCGCGGCGGTGGAGGAGGCGTTGGCGGAGGAGGGGTTGCTGCTCGAGCGCCGCCCCTACGCCATCCCCTTAGGACTTTCCCAGCGCACGGGCGGGCCCGTCGAACCCATCCTCTCGACGCAGTGGTGGTTCAAGATGAGCGAAGTCGCGCCCGCGGTACTGAAGGGTTTAGAAGCGGGCGAGATGCAGCTCACGCCCGAGCGCTACACCAAGGTGAACCGCGATTGGCTTACCGGCTTGCGCGACTGGAACATCTCGCGTCAGCTCTGGTGGGGTCACCAAATTCCTGCCTGGTATGACGCCGAGGGTAACGTTTACGTGCCCGACCCCGCAACACCGTACCTCGACCCGCCCGACGACCCGCGGTTTGAAGGACTCGAGCTTACTCAGGACCCCGACGTGTTCGACACCTGGTTCTCCTCCAACCTCTGGCCCTTCTCGACGCTCGGCTGGCCCGACACGGACGACCCCTTTTTCAAGAAGTTCTACCCGACCTCGGTGCTGGTCACGGGCTACGACATCCTTTTTTTCTGGGTGACGAAAATGCAGCTCGCGGGCTATAGCCTCACCGATAAAGCGCCCTTTCACCACATCATGCTGCACGGCCTGGTGTTAGACGAGCACGGGCAAAAGATGTCTAAATCCAAGGGCAACGGCATCGACCCTTTGGAGGTTATCGACCAGTACGGCGCGGACGCCCTGCGCTTCGCCATGACCCACACCTCAACGGGCGGGCAGGACATCCGCTGGGACGCGCGGCGGGTGGAGATGGGGCGGAACTTTAACAACAAACTCTGGAACGCCGCCAGGTTTGCGATGATGAATTTGGAGGATGGGACTGAGACGCTGCTCGAGCCGCAAACCCTGGCCGACCGCTGGATGCTGAGCCGTTTGCAGCGTGCGGTGGGGGAGGTGACCGCGGAGTTGGAGCGCTTCGACTTAGGCGCAGCTAACCGCGCCGCCTACGACTTCGTCTGGTCCGAGTTCTGCGACTGGTACTTAGAGGCCGCCAAGCCGCACCTGCGCGAGGGCGACGCCCGCACGCGCGGCGTTCTCCGGCACACGCTGACGACCATCCTTAAACTCTTACACCCAATGATTCCCTTCGTCACCGCCGAACTTTACGAGGCGCTGGGGTTTGAAGAGGACTTAGGCCGCGCGGCCTGGCCCGAGGTGGATGAAAAGTATATCGACGAGGCCGCCGAGCGAGACTTTACGCATCTTCAGGACGCCGTGACCGCCGCGCGCAATCTTCGTTCAGAGGCCAACCTGTCACCCGCACAGATGATCACGGTCCACGTTGAGGGACCCGCCTTGAGCGTAATAGAGTACAACGCGGAAACCTTTGCGGCGCTCGCTCGAGCCCACCTCCACACGGGCGAACTCGAGGGTGCCTCCCTATCTCAACTCGTCCCCGACCTCACCCTACGCCTGCCGCTGGCCGGGCTGGTCGACATAAACGAGTGGCGCGCGCGGCAGGAGAAGCGGCTGGCCGAACTCCAGAAAGACCGCACCAAAAGCCAAAAAAAGCTCGCCAACCCAAAGTTCGTCGATAACGCGCCCCATGAAGTGGTCGAGGAAGAAAGGCGACGCTTGGCGGAGGCGGAGGCGCTGATTGGGGGGCTCGAGGCGAGCCTGTCACAACTGGCGTAACGAGCCGGATGCAAGAAGCCGCCCTCTCGAAGAGGGCGGTCAGGTATGAAGTGAGTCAAAAAGTTTGGGCTGCCTTATCTTGTAGCTCAGTTCGCCGCCCACTACAGTCGGGGGTTCGGGACGAAGAACGTCGTACCCCGTCAGGTTGATGTTGAAGAGTACCAAACTTGAGGTGAGCATTCCCGATGTCCGACTTCAGACACTAAAGTTTGCCACGGGTACATCAAACAAAAGTTGACAGAACAGTAAGCCAGGCGCGTGAACTCGAGCCGCCTCACAAGAGGGTTAAAAACGGGCGAGAAACAGGCAAAAAAGGCTCAAACAACAGTGCCCGACGTCACGCGCTCATCCCTCCCAACAGGAGTTGCAAAAACTGGCTCTGAAAAAACATCACGGTCACGCCGTAAATGACGTGACCGATGATGTAGGACAGGATGAGGGTGAGCTCGTTGCGGTACGACTCGACGGGGTAGAAGTCGGTCACGATAAAGGTGGTAATCAAGGACATAAAGATGCCCTGCCCCAGCCCCCCCACGAGCCCGAAAAGCGGATAAAAAAGGTTGACCTGCACCGGCCAGCCCCGCAGCACCGTATAGTCGGGCGCGGGAAAGGGGCCGCGCATGAACATGAGCACGAACGAGCCGTAAAAGAGCGCAAAGAGCACGCCGCCCACGAGCAAGATGAGCCCACCCAAGAGGCGCGAGCGCCCCTCGATGGGCCGCAGGAAAATGCCGCCAATCGCGCCCAGCGTGTCGTAGTACATCCCGCCCCAGAGGAGCGGCAGGTAGAGAAACACCACCATCACGGCAGTGGCGACGGTGCCCGCCATGACAGAGGAGAGGATGAGCTCGAGCATTACCAGAGCCTCAGGCCGGGCACGGGCACCTGGTTCAAGAACATGTCGATGAGCGTCGGGCCGTAAGCGACCAGCACCAGAAACGCGGCGAGAGCGAACCAGACGTAAATGCTGTCGAGCAGCCTCAGGGTGCCCTCGCTGCGCAGCTCCACGCTCTTCACAAAGGGAATGGCCGGGCTCTCCCGCTCGTCCAGGCGCTTGCGCGCAAAGAGCGTGCCGAAAAGAACAGTGAAGTAGAGGATCACCGACACGAGCAAGATGACCCCGCTCAGACCCGTGAAAAACTGAGGAACCGCCGCGCCTTCGTAAGCGCCCTGCAAGTTGGGCGACAAGTCTGATATCTGCGCGCGGCGCGGAACACCCAGAAGCCCCTGCCAGTGCATCCCGAAAGCGAACACCATCATGCCGACGAACCAGGTCCAGCTCGCCCAGAGCGCCAGCCGGTTCGAGAAGAGCGGCTTGCGCGTGAGGTGCGGCACCAGCCAGAAGGTGATGCCGAAAAAGGTCAGCGTGGTCGCGGTGCCCACGGTAATGTGAAAATGCCCCGGCACCCAGGCGGTGTTGTGAATCAGGGCGTTAAGGTTAAAGCTCGCGTTGACCATGCCGCCCGCCCCGCCGAAGATGAATGACACCATCGCCAAGACCTGCGCGGTAAAAGCCGCGCTGCCCCAGGGCAACGCGCCTATCCAGCCGAACGGCCCCTCTCCGCCGCGGTTCCTGCCGCCGACCTCCACCGAAGCCGCCACCGTAAAGGCGGTGAGCAAACTCGGGATGCCCACCATCATGGTGAGAAACGAGTGGATCATCTTCCAGGCGGCGGGGATGCCGGGGTCGGTGAACTGGTGGTGGAAGCCGACCGGGGTCGAGAAGAGCAGGAACATTAGGAAAGCAAGGCGCGCGAGCGAATCGGAGACGAGTTCGCCGCCCGCCTGTTTGGGGATAAGCGCGTACCAGGACACGTAGGCGGGCAGGAGCCAGAAGTAGACGATGGGGTGGCCCGTGTACCAGAAGAGCGTCCGAGCGAGCTGGGGGTCAACCCCCTCCCGCAAACCCAGCGACCAGGGGATAAGAAACACGACAACCTCGACGATGATGCCCAGCGAGGCGAGCCCCCACATGAGGTAGGTCACGACGCACATGAAAGTCACAATCGGCGTGACCTCGCCCGGGTGGTCGCGGCGCCAGCGTTCGCGCATCCGCACCACCTCGAAGCCCACCATAAGACTCGCCACCACCACCAGCGCCAGGCCGGTATAGAAGCCCCAACTCCCTTGGAGCGGCGGGTAAAAGGTGTACATGACGCTTGCAGTGTTCGTGACAATCGCTATTCCCGCCAGCACCAGCCCCGCGAGCATGACCCAGTAGGCCGACCAGACCCAGGCCATGTTGGGTCGCATATTGAGTTCTCGAGCGGGCAGGTAAAGCAACAGCCCGCTGATAAAAAAGGTGGTGAACACGAGCGCGTTCAAAACGCCGTGGAGCGTCAGCCCCTGGCAATAAGAGGCCAAAAAGGGCAAGTAACGGTAGAGGTCCACCCCCGCGTAGTTCATCGCCTGCAAGGGTCCCAAAAGCGCGCCGACGAGCAGCGCCACGAGTCCGGTCACGAGAAAGTAAAGCGTCACCTTCTTTTCGGGACGGTCGGCGTAGACGTCGGCGCGGCTCGGGGCGGCGGTGCTAACGGCCATGATGGGTTCCTTTTGTCGTTCTTTTTGCCGTGAGCTTATTCAAGGCCAAGCTCCCCTCTGAGTTCGTACACGTCTTCGTTCGAAAGGTCTTCGTTGCGGAAAGGTTCGATGCCCTCCGGTTGATAGGGCTCAAAAGCGTCTATGAGTCCCTCGTTTTCCCAGCTCGAGAGGGTGTGGTTCAAGACCGCCGCGATCTCGTCGTCGCCGAGCTGCTTCCAGGCGGGCATCTGGTTGCTGTAGACCTCGCCCTCGACTTGAATAGGCCCTTGAAGACCGTAGAGGAGCAGGTTGACGAGGTAGTCGCGCCCACCGGGGGCGTTGTAGAGGTGCGCAGCGTGCGCTTCTAGGGGCGGGTACACGCCCGCGACGCCCTGCCCGTCCGCCTGGTGGCAGGAGGCGCAGTTCGTGTCGTAAACATTCGCGCCGAGCACCGGAGGGCTTTCCGCCGCACTATCCGCGCCCATCGTGACGCCGGCGTCGGTGGGGGGCCGCACGCCCACGAAAATCTTCGCCATCATGTTCTGGTGACCGATCCCGCAGTATTCGTTGCAGGTGACGCGGTACTCGCCGGGCTCGTTAAAGGTGTACTGGAAAGTGGAGACCTCGCCGGGGACGAGTTCGACGTTGATGTTGGTGTTCTCCACCTGATAGCCGTGCAACACGTCGCGCGAGGTCATGTAAAAGGTGGCCTCGGACCCGATGGGCAAGTAGATTTCCGAAGGGTTAAACGAATAGGTCTGCGCGACGAGCGCCACGCGGTAGCGGTAGGTCCCCACCAGCGTCACGCCGGGGTTGGCGAAAAGGTCCGAGCTGGCGAGCTGTTCGGGCGTGGCCCGGCTCTGGCGCTGCGCGATGTGCCCGCCTTCCATCGCCAGCGAAATGGCGATAAAGATAACGAACACCACCAGCAAGATGCCCGCGGCGTTGAGCCAGCGGCGCTCCCACTTGGCGATGGCCTCGTGCTGTTTGTCGTTCACTGCTTTAGCCCCTTGCGATGTTGAGAAAGTACATGCCGAACCAGAGACAGAGGATGACGACCGTTAAAAAGGTGGTCACGGCGATGGCGCCGACGGGGGGGCCTTCGTAACTTTGCTCCCCGGAAGTTTCGTGTGGAGCTTCATGAGGAGCTTCATGAGGAGCTTCATGAGATTTGGCGGGTGTTCCGGTAGCGTTTTTTGTGGTGTTGGGTGTTGCTGTCGCGTTAGGTTTTTTGTCAGCCATTGCCCCTCCAGGGATGTGGATGAAGTGCATCGACGTTGCCTGCTCTGTACCTGCTTCTTCTTCGGGTTTTACCGTTTTAACTCATGCTGCCGCCCTCCCGGAGCGTATAAGCCTCACTGGAGAGAGTATGTCTAAGCGCGTAACGGTTTTCGTCTCACAAAAGATGAGGGTAGAGCGCTAACTTTTGATGTACAGCAGGTATTATCTGGTTTGAGAAAATCAGTCCATGCGTTATCGTGTAGGGCGTGGTTTAGGAGATAATACCTGTGCTAATAGGCTAAGCATTGATGAAAACCGCTACAGTTTGCGGTTGAGTTCCGGCAGATAGACCCCGACGCGTAACGCCGACGCTTTCACGGTGAATCACAACGTTCGCCAGGGTAAATTGTTGGGGTGATTTATAGAGTGAAAGCCCGCTCCATCGTCAGCGCGGTGGCAACGTCACCAGCCCACGCCTCGATGGTCGCCCAGTCGCGGAAGTCGCCGGAAACGCCGCGCAAGGAGGGGTTGCGCAGCCAGTCGCCGAAGCTGAGGCGGCTCGAGTCCAGCCTTCCCCCAAAGAGCGCCTTATCTTGCGGCGCGATATCTCTTTCTATCGACGCGAGCAGGCCCGGGAAGGTCCAGCCCTTCATGGTTTCCGTGGGCGCGCCCGTGTCGGTCGTGCCGCTCGAGAAGAGCCACACCGGGCGCTCTGAGAGGGGCACGCTAAAGCGCCTTAAAAAGTCCACCCCGTCCTCCAGCCACTCCCCCTCGTAAACGGCGCTGCCCAGCACCACCGCGCCGTAGGGCTCGAGCGTCGGCACGCCGTCCGCCGGGCGGACGGGCGCCGCCACGCCTCGCTCGTTCAGCACGCGCGACACCGCCTCGGCGATGTCCCGCGTCGAGCCGTACAGGCTGGCGTACGCGACCAAAACCTTTTGCACTTTCCACCTCCACGTGATGCTTCTTTACGTGTTACTTCTTCCGGTGTCGCTTAGGGAGGGCTCGAGCGCAAACCTCCCTTAACGCCACTGTGAAAGCCTCGCCCGCGCTTTTCGTCTCCCAAAAGGTGCGAGCCAGCGTCTATCTTTTTGTGTAGGGGCCGGTAGCTTGGGGTGAGGCTAAGGTGGGGCGGTTTCACCGGTATGGAGCGGAACCTCGACCAAAAGCCGGGTGCCCGCGCCGGGCTCGCTCTCCAGGCGGAACGTGCCGCCCAGCATCTCGGCGCGTTCGCGCATCGAGCTTAAACCCAGGTGTCCGGGAAAGTCCGCGCGCGGGTCGAAGCCCGTCCCGTCGTCGCCAACCTCTAAGACCGCGCGCGCATCCTCTTGCCGCAGGGCCAAGCGCACGTGCCGGGCCTTGGCGTGCTTGACCACGTTGTGAAGCGCCTCCTGGGCGATGCGGTAGAGCGCCCCCTTGACCACCAAAGACAGCGCAGGCTCGTCACCCAGATGGGTCTCGACCGTCAAGTGATGCCGCGCGTGGAGCGCCGCCGCTTGTTTGCCCAGCGCGACGACCAAGCCCTCGCTCTGGAGCGTTTCGGGCCGCAGCTCAAAAATCAGCGCGCGCATCTCGGCCATGCCCGCCTCGGCGAGCTTTAAGACGTAGTCGAGCCTTTCGGCGACTCTTTCGGGATTTCTGTTAAGCTGGGAGCGCGCGCTCCTCGCCCCCAAGGCGATGCCGTAGAGCGCCTGCGACACCGAGTCGTGGAGTTCGCGCGCGAGCCTCGAGCGCTCCTCGAGCACCGCCTGGTCTTGCATCTCGAGCGACAGCCGGGCGTTCTCGATGGCGAACACGCTCTGGTCGGCCAGGGTCTGGAGAAAGGCCAGCTCCTCGTCGGCGGGCGCGGCGCCCCCGTAGAAGGTCAAGAGCCCCCCCACCTTGCGCCCGCGGTAGAGGAGCGGCGTAAAGACGAGCGCGTCCCACGCGCGCGCCTCGGCAAGGAGGTCGAGCGGCGCGTACGCCGGGTCGGCGTGGCAGTAGCGTCTAAGGGCGCGGATGACGGTCGTTTTGGCCGCGGCGTAAAGGAGGCGCGACAGCGGCGTCGCGTTGTCCAGCAGGGCGGCTTCCGCGCTTTCGGCGAACCCCTCGGGGAGCCCAGCAGCACCCACCAGTCGGCCCCTGGCTGACGCATGAGGCAGCAGCATGACCGCGCCCGCGTCCGCCCGCGTGCGTTCGACGAGCCGTTGGGTCAGGGTGTTGGCAATGTCTCGCACCGACACCTCCAACGCCAAGCTGGCGGCGACCTCGGCCAGCGTCCGCGTCTCGTACTCCGCGCGGCGCACCTCGGTCACGTCATGAAAGGCGGTGAGGCTGACCCGCCGCGCTTCCAACACAACCGGGACGCTAAAAAAAGACATCGTGCGACGCCCGCCCAGGGGCCACCGCACCGTGAAGTCCTGCTTGCGCGGCGCGCCGTAGAAACTCTCGGCGAACCACGCCCCGGCTGCGCCTCGCTCCTCCGGGGTAATGTTTTCTAGGAAGTCCCGGCCCAAAAGCGCCTCCCTTTCGCCGCTGAGCATCCCGCAGCCCACCGCGTTGAGGTGCAGAAACCGCCCCTTTACGTCGATCAGCGCGAGCCCGTGCGCCGCCACCTCGAACATGCGCGCCAAGATGTCGGCCCCGAGTTTCTCAAAAAGACTCGTCAAGCCCGACCAGCCCCTCTTTGAGCGCGAACAGCGCCGCTTGCGTGCGCGACGCCAAGGAGAGTTTGGACAAGATGCGCGACACGTGCGTTTTCACCGTGCCCTCGGACAATCCCGTAACCTCGGCGACGTCTTTGTTGCTCCGCCCCTTGGCGAGCAGCCGGAGGATATCGGTTTCGCGCGGCGTCAGCGCCTCGCGCATCCCCTCGCTACGCACCTCGCGCACGAGGCGCTTGGCCGCCTCGGGGTGCAGCCTGACCTCGCCCCGAGCCGCCGCGTAGATGGCCTCGATGAGCGCGTCCGCGTTCGTGTCTTTGAGCAAGTAGCCCATCGCCCCGGCCTGCACCGCGCCCACGACCAGGCGGTCCTCGAGCACGCTCGTCAGCGCGATGATTTCTACTTCCGGAAGGCGCTTTTTGATTTCGAGAATCGCGCTCACGCCGTCCAGCACCGGCATGAGCAGGTCCATCAGGACCACGTCGGGCTCGAGCCTTGCCGCCTGCGCCACGGCTTCCTGGCCGTCGCTCGCCTCGCCGACGATTTCCAGATTACCGTCGGGCTCCAGAAAGAGGTGGAGCCCCTGGCGCACGACTTCGTGGTCGTCAACCAGCAAGAGGCGGATGGGTCTGGGGGAGCTCATAGCTTCAGTATACGGGGCCACGCCGGGGCGAGGTAGCCGTTCTGAGACGGTAGCTGACAAATGGTGGCTGACAAACAGTGGCTGATAGACGGTGAGCGGGGTAACGTAGCAGCCCTGTCCCTCAAGCGGCAGTGGTCTAAAACCTGTTTGCGACTCTAACGTGAAAAGCGGTCGTGAGGTCTTTTGTACCCAATCTCAAGCCGCCGAGGTCAACCAAAAGAGGTCAACCGAAAGAGGTCAACCGAAAGCCGCTCCCCTCGGGGAGCGGCCAGGCGAAGAGGCTAAGAGCTTTAAGCTGCTTTGCGCCGCGCGCGGTTGCCCGGGCGCTGGCGCTCCTTGAACCACACGACCATCGGGGCCAGGATGAAGATGCTCGAGTACGTCCCGAAGCCGATCCCGACCAACAGCGTGGTGCTAAAGTCGCGGAGCACGCTGCCGCCGAAGAAGAACAGAGCCAGCACGGGAAGGAGCGTCGTGCCCGAGGTCATGAGCGTGCGGGACAGGGTTTGGTTGACCGACATGTCCACAATCTCGCGGTAGTTGGCCCCGCGGACTTTACGCAAATTCTCGCGGATGCGGTCGGCGATGATGATGGAATCGTTGAGCGAGTAACCCACGACGAAAAGGAGCGCCGCGAGCACCGGGATGCTGAATTCGGCGTTGATGAGGTCCAAAAAGCCCATCACGATGCCCACGTCGTGAATGGACGCGATAATCGCGGCGATGGCGACGATCCAGTTGGGCCAGAATCTCCAGCCCACGTAGAGGAGGATGAGGGAAAAAGCCACCGCGACGGCGTACCACGCGCCCGTGCGCAGATCCTGACCCACCGAGGGGCCGACGAAGTCCGCCTGGAGCACGCGCCCGCCCACCGCGGTCGCTAACGCGGTCGGGAAGGTTTCGCTCGAGCCCTGCGTCTGCGTCAAGCCGACCCGAACCAATATCTCCTTGCCCTCGATCGTCGCGTCTTGCACTTCCTGCACCGTCGCGCCGCTCCCGCTCACGCCCGCGATGCCGAGCGAGTCGATGGCGCCGCGCACGTCGTTAACGGTCGTCGCGTCGTTGACGCTCAACAAGACGTTGCTCCCGCCCGTAAAGTCGGTCGAGAGGTTTAAGTCTTTGGCAAAGACCACCACGAGCGCCGACACCGCCAGGATGCCCGACAGCGTCATCACGATGGGGGCGCGCTTGATGAACTTGAAGCCTCGCGCATAAAACCCGTTGGGCATCAAGGGACGCCTGAACCGGAGCGTGAGCACGTCGAGAAGGAAGGGCACCACCACGATGTTGACGAACACGGCCGCGACGATACCGATGGCCAGGGTGATGGCAAACCCGCGCACCGGACCCGAGGTGTATTGGTAGAGCGCGGCGGCGGCGAGGAGCGTCGTCACGTTCGCGTCAATGATGGCCGAGAGCGAGTTGCCGAAGCCGCCCCGCATCGCCAAGCGCAAGCTTTTACCGTCACGCAGTTCTTCTTTAATGCGCTCGAACGAAATCACGTTGCCGTCGACCGCCGCGCCAATCGTCAGCACCAAGCCCGCCAGACCGGGCAGCGTGAGCGCGGCGCCCAGCCCCGCGAGGACGCCGAACACGAGCGCCATGATGTAAAGCAAACCCACCGTGAGCACGCCCCCAAAGAGCGGGCCGTAGTACAAGAGAATCGTCACGACCACCGCCGCGCCGCCGATAAGCGCCGCGCGCGCGCCCGCGTTGATCGAGTCTTGACCCAGGCTCGGCCCGACCGCGCGCACCTCTTCGGTCTGGAGGGTGATGGGCAAGCTCCCGCTGCGGAGCACCAGGGCCAAGTCGCTGGCCTCCTCGAGCGTAAAGTCCCCCGTAATCTGCCCCGAGTCGGCGATGCGCGCCTGAATCGTGGGGGCGCTCTGAATGTTGTCGTCGAGCACGATTGCCATGCGCCGCCCGATGTTGCTCGAGGTAAAGTCGCCAAACTGACCTGCGAACTCTCGTTTGACCTCAAAATAGACGAGCGCCCCGCCCAGCGTCGCGTTGCCCACCCGGTTAAAGTCGGCGCTGGCGTCTTGCAAAACCTCACCCGTAAAGGCGGCGGGCTCTAAGTCGTCCAAGGTGAACGGCTCCGCCGCGCCGGGCCTGACGAGCCTAAACTCGAGCACCGCCTGCTGACCAATCAGGTCCAGCGCGCGGTCCTGGTCCGCCGAGGACAAGCCGGGCAGTTCGACCACGATGCGGTTGTCGCCCGAGGTTTGGATGACGGGCTCGGCCACGCCAAAGGCGTTGACGCGGTTTTCGATCACGCTCCGCGCCGCGTCTAAGTCTTCTCGAGAGGGATTGGCCTCTTGCGCCTGCAACACCACGCGCAGCCCGCCCTGCAAATCGAGGCCCAGCTTGATGGGGCTGCTGCCCGCATTCCAGGGCTGCCACATGTAAAGAACGGCGGCCAAAAGCGCGCCGAGCACCACGATGCCGGTTAAAGAACGTCGGTTCATATCACTCCTAAGGGGTGCCGACAGAAAAAGGTATGTCGGCGTCTAGCGTTGAAAGGGGTACGTTCAAGCTGCAATTTAAGACATAAATGTCAACGTTAGGAGCAAAATCTACTGGATTTTGCTCTACATATCCCTGTTAGCCGCCCTCGAGCTGCAACCGCTGCAAAAGAATAAGGAGCGTCCGGGTCTTCTGAGTGGGAGCAGGTTTTGACACCCGCCCCAGCGGACGCTCCACAATGCGATGTTTGAAGGAGAGGTCTGAAAAAGAAGGTGCCGCCCCCACGCTCGCCATTTTGAGGTGGAGGGCGGGCTCGAGCGCCAGCACCGGGCTCTGCATCCCCGCCGCCGCGTGATCTGGTGCGCTCCCCTGCGCCTTGTGAGGCGTCAAGGGGAAAGCCGGGGCTGTTAACAGCGCCCAGCAAAAACCCCATACCAACCACGACGCTCTTTGGTCTAACACGCGTTCATTCCGACCTTTATCCTAACCTTGATAGAGGAGGCTGCGTAGGCGTAAATTCACGCCGCGCCCTCGAGCCTTAGACTCGAGCGGGCACCTCGACCATTTCGTAGGCTTCTATGATGTCTCCCTCTTGCACGTTCTCGTAGTTTTGCAGGTTGATACCGCACTCGAAGCCGTTTTGCACCTCGCGCACGTCGTCCTTAAAGCGCCTGAGCCCCGCGATGGAGCCCTTGTAGACTTCCTTGCCGCCCCTCGTAAGGCGGGCCTTGGCACCGCGGCGCATGAGTCCGTCGGTCACGTACGACCCGGCGATGGTCCCGGAGCGCGGCACCGCGATGACCTGGCGAATCTCGGCGTGGCCGAGGGTTCTCTCTTCGAACTCGGGCTCGATCTGGCCCCGGACGAGGCGCTGCACGTCCTCGATGAGGTCGTAAATAATCCGGTAGGTTTTTAAGGGGATGCCCTGGCGCTCGGCGGCCTTTTTCACGCTGCCCGCCGGGTTCACGCCAAAGGCGATGACGGTTGCGTCGGCAGTTCCGGCCAAGAGCAGGTCGGCCTCGGTGGGCGCGCCCACCGCGTCGAGCATGATGTGCAAGTCCACGTCCTCGGTGGCCTCGCCCTCCCTGGCAATCACGCCCTTAATGGCCTCCAACGACCCCTGCGTATCCGCGCGCACGATGAGGTTGACCGTCGCCACTTTGGGCTTGCTGAAAAGGTCGGCCAGGGTCACGCCTTTTTTGCCGATACGCTCGCGCTCGTCGTCCTCGCGCGTCTCGCGGCGCTCGCCGACAACCGCCTTGGCGGTCGTTTCGTCGGGTGCCGCGACGATTTTGGAGCCCGCCAGCGGCTGCTCGGAAAAGCCCAGAATCTGCACGGGCACCGACGGCCCCGCCTCCTTGACGCGCTCGCCCGTGGAATCGGTCATGGCGCGGATTTTGGCCCAAGCTTCACCCGAGACGACGTAATCCGACACGTGGAGCGTGCCTTCCTGAACCAGAATGGTCGCAAGCACGCCCGCGCGCTTGTCGAGCACGGACTCAATCACGACGCCCTGCGCAGTTCCGTCTACAGGTGCGCGCAGGTCCTCAACCTCGGCCACGAGCGAAATCATCTCCAATAAATCATCGACGCCTGCGCCCGTCTTGGCGCTGATGGGCACGGTGATGGTGTCGCCGCCGTAGGCCTCGGGCACGAGTTCGACGCGCATGAGGTCTTGCATCACGCGGTCGGGGTTGGCCTGGGGCAGGTCGGTTTTGTTGATGGCGACGATGATGGGCACGCTCGCCGCCTTGGCGTGCGCGATGGCCTCGCGCGTCTGCGGCATGATGGAATCGTCCGCGGCCACCACGATGACCGCGATGTCGGTCGCCGACGCCCCGCGCTGGCGAATCGTCGTGAACGCTTCGTGACCGGGCGTATCCAAAAAGGTAATCAGCCCGCCTGGGGTCTCGGCCTGATACGCGCCGATGTGCTGGGTAATGCCGCCCGCCTCGCCCTCGGCCACCTTGGTTTCGCGGATATAGTCCAGAAGCGTCGTTTTGCCGTGGTCGACGTGGCCCATGATGGTCACCACGGGCGCTCTATGGGGCGCGTCGGGACTCACCTTGGGACGCTCCTGCACCGCCTGCGCGGAGCCGGAGGTGGAGGGTGCTGTTGCCGTGGTTCCTGTGGAGGCTGCGGCTACAGGTTCTGCGGGCGCGGCTGCGGGTGCATCACCCGGTGCCGCGCTCCCGGAATCGCCGCGCGCGTCCTCGGCGAGCTGGCGCACCGTTTCGGCGGTTTCTTCGTCGATGGTGCTCGAGTGCGACTTATACTCGACGCCGATGCTGTCTAAAAGCTCGAGCATGTCCTTGGTCTCTAGGTTTAGCTCTTTGGCGAGCTGATAAATACGAACTTTTTCAGACATCCAGGTCTCCTTGGGTTTTGGGATTTTGTGTAGAGGGCTGTGTGGGATGTTGTGGGATGTTTGCGGTGGGGTGAGTACGAGCGGCGGACGCTTTTTGCTGATCGTCTTGCTCAGCGTCTTTCAAGGTCCGGTGAGCCTGAAGAAGGCTGCTCACCGTCTCCGCCTGCGCCCGGAAGGCTCGCCTAAGCGCCTTGGTTTTATGACAAGTTTCGTCTTCCGTGCAGACCCAAGCACCGCGCCCGCCCGCGCGGCGCTTGGGGTCGTGGTGCCAGGTGCTGTCACGTTGGTAGAAGCGCTCGAGCTCGCGCTGCGGTCTCGACGTACGGCAGACCACGCAGCGCCTCATCGGCACGTGTTTGCCGTAAGTCCCCTCGCCCTTCGTTCCCACCTCTAACCCTCCGCGCCCGCCTCTGCCTTGACTCTTTCTGCTTCGGTCTCCTCTGCGCTCTCTGCTCGAATTTCTTCGGGCTTCTCATCCTCTTTGGCCGCCTTCTCTTTGGCCGCCTCGGGCGAGGCGCTAAAGAGCGCGTCAAAGGCGGCGCGCTTGCTGTCGCTGGTGACGGGCAGGGGCGCGTCCTCTAAGCGTGAGGCCGCCGCTTGCATCGCCGCGTCTAAGTCTGACACGCTTTCAGAGGCGACGAGGTCGATTTTGTAGCCCGTGAGTTTGGCCGCCAAGCGCACGTTTTGTCCGCCCTTGCCAATCGCCAAGGAGAGCTGATCGTTGGCGACCATCACCTTGACCTCGCCCGCGTCGGTGTCGATGTCGATCATCCCGACTTTGGCAGGCGAGAGGGCGTTGCGGATAAATTCGCGCGGGGAGGGATCCCACATGATGATGTCGACGCGCTCGCGTTGCAGCTCGGCGGTGACCGACTGGATGCGCGAGCCGCGGTGACCGATGCACGCGCCGATGGGGTCAACGTTCGAGTTGCGGCTCATCACCGCCACCTTGGAGCGCTGCCCCGCCTCGCGCGCGATGGCCTTGATTTCGACCGTGTCGTCGGCGACCTCGGGGATTTCCTGGCGCATGAGGTACTGCAAGAGTTCGGGCGCGGCGCGCGACACCAAGATGCTGGGACCGCGCGTCGAGAGTTCGACCTTGCCGACGTAGACCTTGACGCGCATCCCGACCATGTACCGCTCGCCCTGAATCTGCTCCTTGGGCGGCATGATGGCCTCGCCGCGTCCTAAATCCACAAAGACGTTGCGCTTGTTGTCGGTTCTGGACACGACCGCCGTCAAGACCTCGCCCTCGCGGTCTTTATATTCGTCAAAAACGATGGTGCGCTCCGCCTCACGGATTTTCTGGGTGATGACCTGTTTGGTCGTCTGCACCGCGATGCGCGTAAAGCGGTCGGGGTCGACGGGAAACTCCATCTCCATGCCCACCTCGATGGTGGGGTCGAGCTCGAGCGCGTCCTCCAGACTCATTTCCGTCTCCGGGTCCTCGACGGTCTCGACCACGCGCTTGACGACCAACACCTCGATTTCGCCCGTTTCGGGGTCCACCTCGACCTCGATGGCCTTGCCGGGCTCCACGTTGCGTTCATAGGCCTGCTCGAGCGCCTCCTCGAAACTCGTCAGAAGCTGCTCCTTGTCCAGATTGCGCTCGACCGCGAGTTGGTTGAGTGCGTCGATAAATTCTTTGTTCATACGTCTCCTATTCGGTTGTGGGTCCTAAAGACCGGTTTAACGAACCTTCGTCCTGCTCAAACTTAATCTTGACGCCTCTAGCACGGTGTGTTTTGAAGGGCGCGTCCTAAAAGGCGTAGCTTAGCGGGATATATCTTAGCGCGGCGTGTCGGGCCACTCGGCCAAACGGGCGCTGCCGATGTCCGAGAGTTTGACGGTACGCTTCTCGCCGTCTACCTCAAAAATGACCTTATCTTCCGACACCTCGCGCACAGTACCCTTAAACGTTTCATTGCCGACGCGCACCTTGGCGAGCAGGTCATGAAAGCGTTCGAAGTGACGTGCCCGAAAGAGCGGGCGTTCGGGGCCGGGGGACTCGACCTCGAGCCGGTACGGGCTCTCAAACGGGTCTAGCCGGTCTAGCTCCAAGCCGAACACCTCGGTCGCTAGGCTCACGTCTTCCATAGCGACGATACCCTCGTCCGCCCGGTCGATGCGCAGGAGCAAGAGCCGTTTGGCTCCCTTGCCGCCCACGGTAAGCTCCAAAACCTCAAATCCTAAGGGTTCCAGTACGCGCTGCGCCGCTTCCTCTAAATCCATCTCCACCTCCTGCGCCTTCAACAGGTGGTGAAACGCGGGGCTGGGTTGGCGGCGCGACGTGTCCTGCTGAAGGTCCTTTAGTCCCAACATAAAAGGGCGGGCCTTATGCACCCACCCCACAAACACCTCGAAACAACCTTACAAGGCAGTTGGGTTCTTTCCTGAAAGCATTATACAGCGTGTGCGCGCTTACTTACAAGCCTCAGCCAACATGTAGGTCACAGTATTTAAGACAACTCGCCCAAAAGCTTGTAGAATGAGCTGTCCACTGTGGTTATGGCTTCCATTCTGTACTTCGACACGTAAGGGAGAAATGAATGAAAAAGACCTTCAAACTGCTGGTTGTCTTGAGCGCCCTCTATTTCTTTAGCTTTTGCTCAAGTAGATGTTGAGTTCGCTAATGAAAGATACGAAGTACAACCAGGTGACTCTCTTGGTCTGATAAGTCAGAAAACTGGTGTGGATGTTGATACGTTAATTACGCTCAATAATATAAGTGACCCTAATCAAATTGAAGTTGGGCAAATTTTAATCTTAACTTCAAAGATATCTGGTGAGGGTGGGGCAGGTAATGTAGCAGCCGTAGTTCCTTCTGTGGGGATTTCTCGACCGGTTAATCAAGACATTCTTACAGGGATGAATCAACTACTTTCCGCTAGCGACTACTCTAGCTGCACAGGCGAAACTTACTTTTTTGTTAGCCGTGACACGGCTGGGCTGGCGGTTGAGTATTTAGATGCACTAGAAGCCGACAACTACACTTATGAACCTTTGTTCCAGGTGACTACCAGCATAGTCAATACAGTTACGCTAGCGCGTGTTACGGGTAATGGCGTCAATGTTTACAGCATGGCTGCCATCACTATTGATGGTGTTTCCCTAATGTTGTGTGACGCAAATTGAACCTTTTCCCCTCAAGCTCTAAAACTTGATGTCCGTCTAACCAAACCTTAGTAGGGCTCGAGCGCCCCAAGCCCTATGTGTCCATAATCTCCTCAAACTCGAGGTCTTCCGCCGCCAGCACAAACGCCGTGGTCGGCAGCCCTGCCGTTCTGGCGAGCAGTCCCTCGTAATAGCGCGCGTAGTCGCCGCCGGGTTCGGGCTCTTTCATGCCTAAAAAGACCAGGTCGGCCCCCCCGGACGACGCTCTAAGAATCTCGTTAAAGGGTCGCCCGTCGGCCACAATCACGTCGGGAACGGCGCCGGTGCGAAGGTTCATGGCGATGGCTTGCAAATTGGCTTCTGCATCTTTGGCACCCGCGGCGCTCGGCACCACGATCTTGAGCCGCACCTCCGCGCCGCGCCAGCTCAGGCTGGTTTTGAGCAAATAGGCCAAGGTCATCATCAGGCTGCCGTTGTTTTTGAGCCCGCCCCACCACACGTCGATGCGCTCGCGCGCGCCGAAGCCGCGCTCCGGGTCGTCGTGGATGATGATGAGGTTGCGCTCGGCTTTGTGAAAGTAGGCGAGCATCGCGCAGTAGCGTTCGCGCGACCCCTCATCCTCGCTGCCGCCCAGCAAGACGGTGTTGGGCACGAGCGCGCCCAGGCCGTAGGCGTCGACGAGCTTTTCGGCGCCCGCAAAGGCGTCGGGCGCGCGCACGACGCGCAGGAGCGCCTGGACGCCGCGTTTTTCTAAATATTCCTCGATGGTGCTCTCGAGACTCGCCTGCCGCCCCGGCGCTGCGCCCGCGTCGGGCAACACGGTCGCCACCGTCATGAGCGCGCGGTTGTGCGTGAGCGCGTTCGCAAAGTCGATCAGGTGCCACCTCCTGGTGGGCGCGCCCGAGAGCACCAGGAGGTGAGGCCGCCAGTTTTTGGGGTCGGCGGTTTCCAACCTTAGCAGCCCTGCCCGCGTCACCGCCATCAGCAGCCCCTGCCGCACGTCGCCCCAGGTGGTCTGGAGCGAGCGGCGCTCGAGCCACACAAAAATGCCCACCACCACCACCGCCGCCACCGCCGTGGCGAGCGCGTTAATAAGAATCATCACCGCCACGCAGCCCACCGCGCCCAGGAGCGACCAGACCCAGTGAACCTTGAATGTTGGTCGAAACGACGGCGAGCCCAAAAAGCGCTCGACGCCCGCCGCCACGTTAAGAACCCCGTAGGTCGTGAGAAAAAACATCGTCAGGATGGGCGCGATCACGTTAAGGTTGCCAAAGTAAACCGCAAAAAGCGCAATCGCCAGCGTGAATAGGGTGCCGATACGCGGCTCGTCGCCCGCGCCGCTGCCGCGCCCGAGCCAGCGCAGGGGCGGGGGCAACACGCCGTCGCGCGCTAAAGCTTGCAACACGCGCGGCGCGCCCAGGATGCTGCCGACCGCGCTCGAGAGCGTCGCCCCCCACACGCCCAACAGAATTGCGTCGCCCCAAAACGCCATCTTGCGCATGACCAGCGGGTCGTCAATCAGCGTCGTCGCGTCCGCGCGCAGGGCCAAAAGAACGGGCAGGCCCATATAAATGAGGTAGCCCACCCCGATGGCCGCTAAAGTACCCCGCGGAATCGAGCGGCGCGAGTCCTTGAGGTCGCCCGACATGTTGACCCCGGCCATGATGCCCGTGACCGCCGGAAAAAACACCGCGAACACGGTCCAAAAAGGCTCCGACAAACGCGGCGCGGCCCCAAAAAGTTCGATTTCGGTGGGCTCGAGGGGGCGTCCAAACAACAACGACAGGAGCGACAGCGCGATGGCCGCCATGATCACGTACTGCGCTCGGATGGCCGCCTTGGCCGACGCGAGCGCGAGCAGCGTGACTAAGATGGTTGTCACGAGCCCCACCGTCCGCTGGTCAAAGTTGGGAAACACGATCGCCAAACTCTCCGCAAAGCCGATGGTGTAGAGCGCCACGGACAAGGCTTGCGCAAAATAAAGGGGAATCCCGACCGCGCCCCCCGTCTCAATCCCCAGCGAGCGCGAAATCATATAGTAGGCCCCGCCGATACGGACGCGTTGATCGGTGGCGATGCTCGAGATGGACAGCCCCGTCAAAAAGGTGATCGAGGTCGCCAAGGTCACGATGGCGAGCGTGCCGATAAGCCCGACGTTGCCCACCACCCAGCCGAAGCGCAGGTACATAATGACGCCTAGAATGGTCAGGATGGACGGAGTAAACACGCCCCCAAAGGTGCCCAGGCCCCCCGCCTCGGAGGACCTGACCTCCTCGGGTTCGGGCGGACGGCGGCCCAAAGGCAGGCGGTCCCACACAGCTTGAAGGTTACTTTTCACCCCGGAATCATACCCTCTTACCTGCGCGGGAGAGAGGTGTCATTTGCCATTTGGCGCCCTTCGTGCTCCGCCCTCTGATCAAACTCACCTGCTCTAAACAAAAGCAAAAGGACTGAGTCCGAAGTATGCTCAGGCCCCGGTACTCGTGACTGGGTCCTCGGTACTTTTTGAATGTTAAGAGGCTCACTCAGACGACAAAAGTCTGGCTTGTGACGCATCAGACTTTACACGTTCCGCTCTCTCGGTTAGACTTCGGAGCGATGCGAGGACGAGCTTCTTAACGAGCGGTGCGCTTTTGTGTGCCGCCTGGTGTCTGACCCGCCCACGGGCGCGGTCATTTTCTTTTGGCCTGACTTAGTTTCATCCCGCTGAATTTCGTCTTGCCTCTTTATAGCGAATTTATAGCGAGCAACGACAAAGACAACAAAGGATGTGCGCGATGTTCGAACCTGTTCTCCTCCTTACCCCCGGCCCGACGCCCCTGCACCCGCGCGCGGCGGCGGCCTTGGCCTGGCCCATGCGCGGTCACATGGACCCGGAGGTCTTCGCCTACAACGACCGCGTCGTCGCGGACTTGCACGCGCTTTACAAGACGGCACCGGGAAGCTTTACCGCGCTCTTGTCGGGCACGGGCTCCTTGGGGATGGAGGCGGGCCTGGCGAATTTGCTCGAGCCCGGCGACCGCATCCTGGTCGTGTCCAACGGCGTCTTCGGCGAGCGCAAAATCGAGATGGCGACGCGGCTCGGCGCGGAGGTGACGCCGGTCCGCTTTCCCGCCATGTCCCCTGTGGACGTGGGCGTGGTGCGCGAGGCCGCCCAGCGCGTCCGCCCTCACCTCATCGCAATGATTCACGGCGAGACGAGTACCGGGGTTTTGAATCCCGTTCAGGAGGTCGGCGAGATCGCGCGCGAGGTGGGCGCGCTCCACGCCGTGGACGCGGTGACGACGGTGGGGATGCTCGAGTTTGACATGGCCGCCTGGGGCGTGGACTACGCCTACACGGGCTCACAAAAATGCTTGTCGGCCCCGCCGGGGCTCGCGCCGGTAGCGTTCAGTGCTCGAGCGCTCTCGAGGGTCGCCGCGCGTAAAAAACCCGTCACCACCTGGTACGCCGACGTCTCGGGCATGAGAGACTATTGGGAGCCCGGCGAGGCGGGGCGCAAGTACCACCACACCGTGCCCGTCAACCTCCATTGGGCTGTGGGCGAGGCAATCCGGGCGGCGTTGGAAGAGGGTATTGAAGCCCGCACCGCGCGGGTAGCCCTGGTCGGTGAGGCGGCTTTGAGAGCCCTGGCAACGGTGGGTTTCTCTCCCGCGGTGCCCGCGCTTTACCGCCTGCCGACCGTTCTGGCGGTCACGCTCCCGCCGGGTCTCGACGACGCGCGCGTGCGCCACGCGCTCAGGCATGACCACCACATCAGCGTCACGGGCGGCCTTGGCGCGACCGCGGGCAAGCTGTGGCGCTTGGGACTCATGGGCGAGAACGCGCGGCCCGAACATTATCTTCTTTTGATGGCGGCGCTGGGGGAGATCTTGGACGCGCCGGGCCTGCCCGAAAAATTTGAGGAGGCGCTGGCGGTATTTTACTGACCGCCTTCACCTCCTCGTAAGCGACGTGTGAAGTTTAGATTTCAAAGGGTCCGGGCCAAGAAAGCTCGAGCCAAAAGCTTTACTTCCCTACTGCTGCCTCTGCGCCGTGTCGATGCGCGTGGTTTGGCCCGAGGCGACGTTGAACGTCCTCTCGACCGTCGAAAAGCCCGGCGCGGTGATGCGGAGCGTGTGGCTGCCGGGGGCGACGCCGTTGACCCGCAACTGCCCGCTGCCGCTGGCGATGTTGCCGACAAAGGTGCCGTCGATAAACACTTCGGCCCCGCCGACGTTGGACTGGATGAAAACCGCGCCCGACCCCGTGGGTTGGGTGGGTTGGGGTTGCGTCCCGCTAAGCGCGGCGTCCACACTGACGGCGCTGCCGCTAAGGCTGACGGTGGTCTCGAAATTTTGATAGCCGCTACGCTCGACCCTGACCGTATGCTGCCCCGTGCGGGTGCCGAAACGCACCGGCGTATACCCGACGAACGAGCCGTCCACGTACGCCGCCGCGCTACTCGGGTTAGACGTGATGCTGATGGTGCCGTAGGCCGGGGTGCTGGGCCGCGTGCCTACGTAAAACAGGGCGGTGTCCGTGACCCAATCTTCTTGCGCGATGGGACTCACCACGATGGACAAAGTTTGCGCGAACGAGTCCTCACCCTGAGAGCTGGTGGAAAAGTCGCCCGACCGCGAAAAGCCTCTTAGCGTACTTAAGTCCAGCGGGTTTCTGCTCGCCACCGCGATAACTTTATCCAGACCCTGCGGCCCCGCCACGTCAAAGGTGTAGCGGGCGTCCTGGGGCGGGAAGTAACGCGTAGAGCCCGCCCTCACCAAGGTGTCGCTGCCGCCGGTCAGGTTGTTGGGCAGAATCTGGTCGATGGTCCCGTCCGAGTGAACGCTAAAAAGGTAGACGTAAGCGTCTTCGGAGACCGTCACGCCGACGCGGATGCTCTCGCCGATGTTGTAGACGGGCGCGGCGTCCCCCGAGGTGTCTTTGTCGGTGAATACCTGCACGTCAAAAGAGGGTGAGGGGTTGACGACAATCGACTGCGGGCTGATGACTACATTGTCTTCATTGCCTTGGGCGCTGGCTGTTGCCACCGCGGCCACCGCGACCATACTCAGGAGGGTTTTGGATAGGATGTGCTGCCAAAGTTTCATAAAACTCCCTTCATGCGTGAGCCTAACAGAAAGAATTTTGAAGAGGTGTTAAGAAGTTACAGCTTGCGTCACCGTACCTTCATCTTCAGGTAGTCGAGCGTCCCTTGGTTGGAGAGGCTTCGTGTACAAGTTGGCGTGCAGCACGTAGTTAGGGAGATGATGGCTGCGCCTATAGGTGCCGTGCGGATAAAAAAGCGCTATAGCGCCATTGGCGGTTTTGTACGGGTAGACGTTACCCCTCGAGCTAAACAAGCCCCCTCGAGCCCCTGACCAACTTTTAAGAACCACCCTCAAAAACTTCACGCGGTAGACTCTCCTATGATAGACGCTTCCAAACACTCCCCGAGCGAGGTCGTAAAGAAACGCGCAGAAGCAGCGGGTATAGACCTAGAAGCGCTTAAGTATGACGACCCGACCGCCTACGCCATGCTTAACGCGCAGCACCTGCTGAGGGTGTCGCCCCCCCTGCTGGGCGCGGCGGGAGACACGCTGTTCACGCATTTTCCCGACCACCAGGCGTTCGATCTGCCCCCCGACGGGAACGGAACGCTGGGCCTGCTCGCGTTTCCGCCCTTGGAAGACGACGACTTGAAAACGTTGGACGACGCGTTCGAAAAGACTATCCAGCGCCCCGAGTTCCGCGAGGTGTTCGCCTACTACCGCGTGGTGAGTGATTCTAGAGGAACGCGCCGCGAGTTCGGGCTTCCTACCCCACCTGACGCGTGGCGCGCGCCGCTAAGCGTGATGGTGGGACCTTTTGAGAGCGAAGAGGCGGCCCGTGCATGGGGTGACGCGAAGGTCTTAAGAGATCTCTTTTACGACGCCCTGCCCTACGGCGGGCGCTGGTTCTGCGACGTATTTTCTGGTGAGACGCCCTGAGCCGCGCATCGTCAAAACAAAAAAGGGAGAGGTTGACCCTCTCCCTAACACGCTGCACCGTCCCTTTACACAGGAATCTACGCGGAAACAATCCCGCGCGTTTCGCCTACCAAAGACGGCTCGAGCCGCAAAAACAGGCCGTTATCCAGGCGCGGCACCTTGTGACCCTTGACCTGAACGTCCTGAGCGCTCACGGCGTAACCCGTGACAACGCGACCTCCCGCCATAGAGGCGACTTTGTAAGCGACGAAATTGTCCCGGTAGACGAGCAGGTAAGCTCCGCTCTCGCCCATCACGCGGGTGGCGAGCTCGAGCTGCTCGAGCGGCACCCTGGAGAGCTGCGCCTCGGACGCGAGTTCGACGATATAACGTTTTCCGTTCATGATGCTCCTTTCCCCCTGTCCCCTAAGAGACCCCTAGCTTAGCCGATGGAAGATGAAAAGCTTGGCTGTATATCACAACTTTTGTACACAACTTCACAGGGCCTCTCTTAAGCTGTCCCTGACGCGCGTGAGGGCTCGAGTTCACACTGCATACTCGTTTGTATTCAAGAACTTGTTTTATCCAACGACAGCTTTATGTGCTTTGTGGGCGTTCTCGCGCTGTACATATCCAAATTGGCCTGGTACTAGCGGAGTTGACGGTCTGGATTGACAGAGGGCGGGGCGCGGGCTACAATCTCCGTATGAAGCGCCTAGCTTCGCCCTTTACTTACTAGCGCGAACCCTCCACAGGTTCGTGCATCTTTGACGCTGCCCCACCGGGCGGTGTTTTTTATTTTTGGTTCTTGTTACCAGAAAAGGAGACAACGGTGCAGGAGAGAGCTTTAGAGGATATAAATAACGCGCCCACCTTAGACGCGCTGCAAGAGGTGCGCGTCAAGTACCTCGGCAAAAAGGGCGAGCTGACGGGGCGGCTCAAAGGTCTCGGCAGCCTTCCCCCCGAAGAACGGAAAGAGGCGGGCAAGGAAATCAACGTCCTCAAAAAAAGTTTAGAAGAGGCGATTGAAGCGCGCAAGGGGGCGTTGGAGAGGGACGCCCTCAACCGCAAGCTCGAGAGCGAGAGCTTAGACGTCACACTCCCCGGCACACAGCGCGGCGCGGGCGGGCTCCACCTGCTGACGCTCGTCACCAACCGGCTGACCGACGTGTTCCGCGGCATGGGCTACGACGTGGTGGTGGGTCCCGAGCTAGAGGACGAGTTTCACAATTTTGACGCGCTTAATACGCCCGACTGGCACCCCGCGCGCGACCTGCAAGACACCTTTTGGACCACCGACGGTCGCCTCTTACGCACCCACACCTCGCCGATGCAGGTGCGCTACATGGAGACGCACCAGCCGCCCTTCAAGGTGGTGGTGCCCGGCAAAACGTTTCGCAACGAGGCGGTGGACGCCACCCACGAGATGCAGTTTCACCAGCTCGAGGCGCTCGTCGTGGGCGAGCGCGTCACGATGGCCGACCTCAAGGGCGCGATCCAAGAGATGGCGGAGGCGCTTTTTGGCCCCGGCACTCGCACGAAGCTCCAGCCCGCGTACTTTCCCTTTGTCGAGCCGGGGGCGGAGTTTTCGGTCTGGTGGACGAATCCCCGGACGGGCAAGGAGGGGTGGCTCGAGCTGGGCGGCTCCGGCATGGTCCACCCCAACGTCTTCAAGGCGGTGGGCTTTGAAAACGTGACGGGCTTTGCCTTTGGCTTCGGCATCGAACGCCTGGCGCTGGTGCCCTACGGCGTCCCCGACATCCGCTACTTCTACAACGGCGATTTGCGCGTGCTGGAGCAGTTTAGGGGCGCGCTGTGAAGGCGAGACGAGGCGGTTTAATCCACATGAGCATTTTTCACCTAAGTTCTTACTCAAGCTCTTATCTAAGAGGTCTCCGGTGAAAGTTCCTTACGGTTGGCTCAACGAACTCCTGCCCGACCTGCCGCCCGTTGCCGAAACCGCCGAGTTGCTGGCGGACATCGGGCTGGGGGTGGAGGGGGTGGAGACCCTGCCCGCCGCGCCGCCCGGCGTGGTTGTGGTGGAAGTTATAGAAGTCTCGCCCATAGATGGTTCCGAGCATCTTCTGCGCGCGGTGGTGACGGACGGGCGCGAAACGACCAGCGTGGTTACGGGCGCACCCAACACCAGGGTGGGGATGCGTACCGCGCTCGCCAAACCCGGCGCGGAGCTTCCGGCGGTGGGGCTGCACGTGACGAAACGCGACTTTATGGGCGTCGAGAGTAACGGCGTGCTTTGTTCCCCCAGAGAACTCGGGCTCTACGACTACGCGGGCGGGCTCATCGCGTTTGGCGCGGACGCAGCTTTGGGCGCGGAACTTCAAGACTTGTGGCCAGAGGAGGTGGTGTTGGAGTTGGAAATCACCCCCAACCGCGCCGACGCCTTTTCAATCCTCGGCGTGGCCCGCGACCTGGCCGCAAAGCTGGGTGTGCCCTATAAACATCCCGCGGCGGACGCGCCCCTCGCCGACCCCGCACTTGACGATGGGTTGACGGTGGAGGTTTGGGACGAGGCGGCCTGCCCGCGCTTTACGCTTCAGCGCCTCGAGGGCGTGACGGTCGGCCCGAGCCCCGTGTGGCTCCTCCGCCGGTTGGCGGCGCTTGGCTTGAGACCGCGCAACAACGTCGTGGACGTGACCAACTACGTCACCTATGAATTGGGTCAGCCCTCGCACGCCTACGACTTAGACGGGCTCAACAAGCACACCATCGTCGTACGCCGCGCGCGCGCGGGCGAGACGCTGGCGGCCCTTAACGAAGAAGAGCTGACGTTTGGCAGCGACGACCTCCTCATCACCATGCCGCGCGATGCTGAGGGAGACGCCAAAGGTGAAAACAACAATGAAACCAGGCCCATCGGCGTGGCGGGCGTGATTGGCGGGCTCCACCACAGCGTGAACCCCGCGACCAAAAGCGTGGCTTTAGAGGTTGCCCATTTCGACCCCGTCACCATCCGCAAAACCGCCAAAAGACTCGGCCAGAGCACCGACGCGAGCTACCGCTACGAGCGCGGGGTGGACCCCAACCTGCCGCCTAAAGCCTCGGCAAGGGCCGCGCACCTCATCGCGGCGCTTGCGGGGGGCCGCGTGCATCCGGGCATAACGGAAGTGGGTGGCGACGCGCCTCTTAAAAAAATCGCGTTTCACCCCTCACGCGTCGCGCTTCTTATGGCGATGGACGTTCCCTCGGAGATGCAGGCGTGTTATTTGGAAGCTCTGGGCTGCCAACTCGAGCGCACAGGAGAAGACGACTGGCGCGTGACGGTGCCCAGTTGGCGCTTCGACCTCGCTTTTGAGGAAGATTTAATCGAAGAAGTGTCGCGCATGTACGGCTACGACCACATCCCCGTCACGGTCCCGGCGATGCACTTCGTCCCCCCGCCTACGGACGCGACCCACCGCGGGCTGCGCAACCTGCTCGCGGGGATGGGCTGGCAGGAAACCATCACCTACGTGTTTACCAGCGATGAGCAGTTGGGGCGTGCCCGCGCGCCGGGGGCGGCGGTGCGGCTCGAGAGCCCGCCGAGCGCCGAGCGGAGCGTGCTTCGTACCGCGCTCTATCCGGGCCTCTTAGGTGCCGCGGCGGCAAACCGCGCGGCGGAGCGGCTGGCGCTGTTCGAAATCGGCCGGGTGTTTGGCGCGCAAGAAGAGGAGCGCTTGGGGCTCATCGCGCGTGGGCCGCGTGGGGGCGGCGGCTGGCAAGCGGCTCAGCCCCTCGACTTTTACGCGTTCAAGGGTGAACTAGAAGGTCTCGCGGCGACGTTGGGTGTTGAGGTAAAGCTCCTCCCCCACTCCCACCCCCCCCTACACCCCGGCGTAAGCGCGACGGTGCTGTGGGCGGGGGAGCCCGTCGGCTGGGCGGGCCGCTTGCATCCCGCCGTGGCCGCAGCGTTCGAGTTGCCTGAGACCTATC
The DNA here is from genome assembly GCA_965214405.1 of Trueperaceae bacterium. GTDB lineage: Bacteria > Deinococcota > Deinococci > Deinococcales > Trueperaceae > CBDCCT01. The sequence goes on along the minus strand of OZ243956.1, from coordinate 1,275,030 downwards.
TGGCTGAGTTGCGTTTGCCCTTGGCGGCGGAAAGAATCGCTTTCCAGGACTACGCGCGTCAACCTTACGCCGAAAGGGACTTGGCCGTCGTCGCGCCCAAACGCGTGACGTACGCGGCGCTCTCAGAAACCGCCCGCGCCGCTGGCGGCAAACGCTTAGAAACCGTGACGCCTTTTGATATCTACGAGGGCGCGCCCGTACCCGCGGGAGAGCGCAGCGTCGCCCTGCGGCTCCGCTTCAGGCACCCCGAGCGGGCGCTCCGCGACGAGGAGGTGGACGGCTTTATGAGGAATGTTATCGCCGCGTTCAAGGGTGCGGGCTACACTATCCGCGACCGCTAAGGGAGGCGCAAAGCCTCCGGAAAGACGCCCGGACGCATCCGTAGGAGCACCATGAATTAGGAGCACCATGAACTGGGTCGACCTCATTTTTATCCTCATCATCGCCGCCGTAACCGCGCTCGCGGCGCAGCGCAGGCTGCCGGGTTTGGTCATCGGTTTTGGGGGCGTACTCTTGTTCAGGCCCCTTTTGCTCCTCGCTCAAATAAGTGCGCCCGTTGCGCTCGTGCTCGCGCTTCTCTTGGGACTCGGGCTCGGTTTCGTGCTGCGCTTTTACGGGCATAAATGGTATCTCGGGAACGTTACGGGTTCTCTCTTGGGGGGGCTGGGCGGCTTTTTACTCAGCCTTACCCTGGTTTTAGCCCTCGTTACGGCGCTCCCTATCGGGCGCGACCTCAACAACCGCATCGTTTATCCGCCGCGCACGCTTCCTCTGGGCGGCGCGGCGGTGGCACATTCTACCTTTGGCGAACTTGGTCGTGATATCTTGCTCTATCCGCTGCTCGAGCGCCAGGGACTCGTCCCTCCGGAGCAGCGCAGCGTGCTGGCGCGTCTCCACGGCTTTTTCGTCGTCGGCAGACCCTGGGAAAGTCAGCAGCAAAGCCGAGAGGGAGGCTAGGGAAAGAATATTCTCGAGAAAGCGCAAGCCCTGGATGCGTGATGGGTCGTTGGCAGTTTCTGGACTGCGGGCAAACTAACGCATTGAGGTGACGAGGCGGAGGGCTCCGGGCATCGCCCCGGAGATAACGCTCTTTAACGAGCGGAAAATGCGAGCGCGTCCTGGTTGGCAGAAATAAGGCGCACAAGTCTGCGGGCCCCTCCTGAGACTGAACCTCTCACTCGAGCCATAGTAAAGGTTCACCGGGCTTACCCCCCACACATACGAAATACCAAAAACAGCACAAAAGTTTTGACGCCAACCAAGGCGGGTCGTAGCGCTGTGATAAGAACGCACCACAGCGCTACCCAAACGCGAAAGGGAATTTTATGTGTGGCATTGTGGGTTATGTAGGACACCGGCAGGCGACGGACGTGATTTTGGACGGGCTCAGGAGGCTCGAGTACCGCGGCTACGACTCGGCGGGGGTGGTCGTCTCGCCGGGGGGCGCTGACGGAAAAGCGGGGCAAGCGTCCCTCAACCTCATCAAAAGGGCGGGCAAGCTTGTGAATCTAAAAAATGCGGTCGAGGCGAACCCGCCACGCGGCACGCTCGGGCTGGGTCACACCCGCTGGGCCACCCACGGCAAACCGAACGACACCAACGCACACCCGCACTTGTCCGAAGACGGCAAGCTGGCGGTCATCCACAACGGCATCATCGAAAATTACCTCGCGCTTAAAGAGCGGCTGCTGGCGCGCGGTCACACCTTCTCGTCCGACACCGACACCGAGGTGATGGTGCATCTTATCGAGGACTGTTACGAGGCCAGGGCGGGGGAAGCTGGCGGTATAGCGGATTTGGCCGAAGCGGTGCGCGCGGCCTTGCGTGAGGTGACGGGCGCGTTCGCGGTGGTTGTGTCGCACGCCGAGCACGACCTCATCGTGGCGGCGCGCGCGACGAGCCCGATGGTCGTCGGGCTCGGGCAGGGTGAAACCTTTGTCGCCAGCGACGTGCCCGCGCTTTTGCCCTACACCCGCGAGGTCGTTTTCTTACACGACGGCGACGTGGCGCTCCTTACCAAAGAGGGCGTGAGCGTGACCGACTTTGCGGGCGCGCCGCGGAAGCGCGAGGTCGCAAGCATCGACTGGGACGCCGAGGGGGCCGAAAAGGGCGGCTACTCGCACTACATGCTCAAAGAAATCTACGAACAGCCCACCGTTTTGCAAAACACCTTTGGGGGCCGCTTCGCGGGCAACGGGACGGACGTAGCATTGGACCTCTCGCTCGAGCCCACCGCCATCGACCGCGTGGTGATAACCGCCGCCGGGACGGCCTTTTACGCGGGGCTGGTCGGGGAATACTTAATCGAGCGTTTGGCGCGCCTCCCCGTCGAGGTCGAGGTGGCCTCCGAGTTCCGCTACCGCGAGCCCGTGCTGGACGCCCGCACCCTCTGCGTGGTGGTGTCGCAGTCGGGGGAGACGATTGACACGCTCGAGGCCCTGCGCGAGGCCAGACGCGCGGGGGCCAAAACCCTGGCCGTCCTCAACGTCAAGGGCTCGTCCATCAGCCGCGAGGCGGACGACGTGCTCTACATCCACGCAGGCCCCGAGATTGGCGTGGCGAGTACCAAGGCCTACATGGCGATGGTCGCCGCGTTTGAACTCTTAGGTATTTGGCTGGGCCGCAGCCGCGGCGTTTTAAGCGACGCTCGAGCGGCCGAACTCATCCGCGCCTTACGGGGCACACCCAAACTCGTTGAGGAAGCGCTTGAAAACCGCGACGAGGTAGCCGCCATCGCGGAGCGGTTCAAACACCACCGCGACTACCTCTTTTTGGGCCGGGGCATCAACTTTCCTACCGCCCTAGAGGGCGCGCTCAAACTCAAGGAAATCTCTTACATCCACGCCGAAGCCTACGCCACGGGCGAGATGAAACACGGCCCGATTGCGCTCATAGACAAAAACATGCCCGTGGTGGCGGTCGCCACGGCCTCCGCGCTTTACGACAAAACGGTATCCAACTTGCAGGAGGTGAGAGCGCGCGACGGGGTCGTGATCGCTTTAGCCAACAAAGGCGACGAGGCAATCCATAACCACGCTGACTTCGTTATGACCGTGCCGTCTACCGACGAACTGGTGTCGCCGCTCGTCAACGTGGTGCCGCTGCAACTTCTGGCTTTCGAGACGGCCCAGCGCCTCGGTCACGACGTGGACCAGCCGCGTAATTTAGCCAAGAGTGTGACGGTGGAGTAGCGGGTGCGGAAGTAGGTAACGAGCGTTTGTGGAACAACAATAAAGAAGTCTTACCGACGCCAGCGCGAAAGGGGCAAGTCGTCATCAGCGTTATCATCGTCGCCAGCTTGCTCTTTGGCTTCGCACCGGTCCTGGCCCAGTCCGCCCGCGACTTGGGCCTGGCCGGGGTAACGATGCCGGACGAGGGAGCGATGTTCGGCAACCCCGCGCTGGCCCACCGGGACTTCAGCACGCGGGCCGTCGTCGTCCACGTGCCCTTCGGTTTGTTCGGCCTCGTTTCAAACCTCTCTGGCGAAGACTTGGACGTTCTTTACCTGCTGGACGCGGCGCTTCATCCCGAGAGCTACCTGCTCAACCCGGCGAGCGGGGACATCGACGTCGCGTTCGAGGCGGGCTTAGACGAGGACGGGCGGCCCGAACTCTCGCTCGACATCGACACGGGCGACTTGTCCGGGTTCCTGCGGAGCTTGTCGCGGGGCGTGGAGCAGTCGCTGGACCTCCCCGTCGCGTTCAGGATAGGCGGGCAGACCTTTGCGGTTCACCCTTTCGAGCGGAGCTACGTGCAGTTCAAGCCCGAGGGCGGCTTCGGAAAAACCATCAGCGTCGGCCTGGACACCGTGCGGCTCAACCTGACGGCGGGCGTGAGTGCCGACTGGCTCTACACGCGCGAGCTGGCTGTGATCCCCAGTCACCCACCGGGCGCGAAACGTTACGTCGGCGTCCGTACCGCCCCGTTCGTGGGGCTGGTCAACATCGACGCCGACATCGACAGCTCGGACTTGGAGGTCAATGTGGGTGAGTTCGAGGCGTCTTTTCGGCTCGACGCCTCGAGCTTTTCGAGCATCGTGTCGGTCAACGGCGCTGGCGGCGGGCTCACCACCGACTGGGGTTTGGTGGACGTGCTGCCGCTGCCCCTCGAGCCGGGGCGGGGCTCGCGCGAGGTCGTCCTGGGCGTAAGCGTGCAGGACCTGAGCCTGTCGTACTGGCGCGGGCGGGAAACCGACCTCGTCGGCGAGGGCTCGAGCGAGGCGCCGGATGATGTCACGCTCGAGTTTCAAGAACGAGCCGCGAGCCGCTTCTTTTTCGCCCCGCACCTCAACGTTTTGCTACACGGTGCATACAAACGAGATTTTTCCAATGCCAACAGCCTGACCGTTGCGGCGGACTTGGAACTCGACGCCTTCACCGGAGCGCCCTCCGCCGCTCTGGGCGTAGAGGGCGTCCTGCACACCGCGCTCGTCGGAAACTTGTCCTTGCGGAGCGGCGTGGGTTGGGAAGGCGGCCTGAAGTGGGGGCTCGGCGCGGGCGCGAACTGGGGCTGGTTCGGCCTGGACACGGCCTTTCACGCCTACCGGTCACCGGCCTCGTTGAGGAGCACCTACGGTCTGGCCGTGTCAACCGATTTCAGGTTTTGAAGGGAGCGCGCCAACGGTAGTTTCTTTCGCCCGGCCCTCGAGGTAAAAAGGTATGTCAGTATTTGAGGTGGCCCAGCACGTCGTTTCCCGTCTCTCTGTGGCGTGCTGACTTTGACATATCGCCAACCTCTAAAAACCAGAAGGGCTTAGCGAAGGAGCACATCATGAAACGTCTGCGGCGCGTCCCCCGACGCTTGTGGAACAAACTGGACGAGGTTTCACCGACCCTCAACCAAGACGAGCAAAACGTAACGCTCGAGGCGATGCGCGGGGGTGCCTTGGCGACGGTCGACTTCTACGCGCTCATGCTGCTGTCCTCGAGCATCGCCTTTTTGGGGCTAAGGCAAAACAGCAGCGCGGTGGTCATTGGGGCCATGCTCATCGCCCCAATGATGAGCCCCATGATGGCGATGGGCTTCGGGCTGGTCACGGGCTACCCCCGCCTCTTCCGACGCGCGGCGCTCTCGACGCTAATGGGCGTGCTTACCGCCGTGGGCACGTCGGCCCTGCTCGCGTTTCTCATTTCCTCGAAGGTGCCCACCGCCGAAGTTTTGGCGAGAGCCCAGCCCAATCTGCTCGACCTCATGGTCGCGCTCGTGTCCGGGGCGGCGGGGGCTTACGCGCTGTGCCGCAAAGAGCTGGCGGCGTCCCTGCCGGGCGTCGCCATCGCCGTGGCGCTGGTGCCGCCCCTCTGTGTGGTGGGCTACGGCCTGGGCGCGCGCCGCCTTGACATATCACAGGGGGCGGGGCTCCTTTTTGCCACCAACTTGGCGTCCATCGTTCTGGCGGGTATCGCCGTGTTCTGGCTCCTGGGCTTCCGCCCTCTCAACAAGGCGAGTTTATCGAGCTTCCGGCGCAGCCTCCGCTGGTCGGTGTTCGGCGTTCTCGTCCTGACGCTGCCCTTGGGTTACGTTTCGTACTTGCAGATTCGGGAGGCGAACCGTCAGGCGGCGGTGGAAAGGATTTTGACGGCGGGCTTGGACCCGTCGGTCCTCGAGCTGACCGGCATCGGCATCGCCTCTTCAGAAGACGGGTATGTGGTGAGTTTTACCGCTTACATTTACGCGGAGAGAGAGGGGGAGGCGAACGTCGCCGAGATTCAAGAGCGGCTCGAGCGGGCCGTCGGCGGGCCGGTCATCTTGCGGGCGCGGGTGGTTCCGTCGGACCTGCGCTCGTTCCCTGCACGGGCGCCGCATCGCAGCAGTGCCCGCCAATAACAGCCTGAAGCGCGTTCACGCACTCGTTTACGCCACCCTGCCGACCACGCTTTCAACCTCAGCCAACAGGCTGGCCGACCGCACGAGCGCGCAGACCTTGTCCAGTTCGGGCCGGTAGTAGCGGTCCACATCGAGGTGCGACACCTCGTCACGAATCCTCTTATGCGCCGCCTCCACCCCTTTGCTAGATTTTAGAGGCGCGTGGTAATCAAGCCCCTGCGCGGCGGAGACGAGTTCGATAGCGAGGACGATGAGGGTGTTCTCAAAGATGGCCCTCGCTTTCCTGCACGCGTGGGTGCCCATCGAGACGTGGTCTTCCTGATTGGCGCTCGTGGGTATCGAGTCGACCGAGGCGGGATGCGCCAGCACTTTGTTTTCGCTCACCAGAGCGGCGGCGGTGTATTGGCTAATCATGAGCCCCGAGTGCAAGCCGCCCTGGTCCGCCAAAAAGGCGGGCAGACCGGAGAGCGACGGGTTCAGCATCTGTTCCACGCGGCGCTCGCTGATGTTGGCGATTTCGGCCAGGGCTATTCCCAGATAGTCGGCCGCGAGGGCCAGCGACTGCCCGTGGAAGTTACCCGCCGAGATGACTTTGTCCTCGTCCCAAACAATCAAAGGATTGTCGGTGACGCTGTCCAGTTCGCGCTCTACAATCTCCTTGACGTGCCCCAACGCGTCGCGCGACGCGCCGTGGACCTGGGGCACGGCGCGCAGGCTGTAAGGGTCTTGCACCTTGTCGCAGTCGATATGCGACGCCTGAATCTCGGAGTTCTGGAGGAGGAGGCGCATGTTTTCAGCCACCGTCGTCGCACCTGGGTGGGGTCTCAACTTAGAGACGGCTTCATCAAAAGGACGGTGGCTGGCTTTGCGCGCCTCGACGCTCATGGCCGCGGCGATGTCGGCGCTCTTGAGGAGAATCTGCGCGTCCCAGACGAGCAGGGCCAGCATACTCGCCATCGCCTGGGTGCCGTTGATGAGGGCTAAGCCTTCTTTGGCTTCCAGTACCAACGGTTCCAGCCCAAGCATGTCAAGCACCTCTTGTGAAGCCCTGATTTCGCCCCGGTACTCCACGCCGCCCTCCCCGATAAGCGGCAGGCTCATGTGCGCGAGCGGGGCCAAGTCACCCGACGCCCCCACCGACCCCTGCGACGGCACGACGGGGTGGACGCCCTCGTTCAGAAAGGTGAGCAGGTAGTCAATCACGACGGGCCGCACGCCGGAATAGCCCTGCGCCAGCGACTGCGCGCGTAGCAAGAGCATCCCCCTGACCACCTCGGTCGGAAAGGACGCCCCGACGCCGATGGCGTGAGACAAGAGGAGGTTGCGCTGCAAGTCCCGCACTTCGTGAGGGAGAATGCGCACTGTGGCGAATTTGCCGAAGCCGGTGTTGACCCCGTAGACGGCTTCCGGTCGGGTCAGAAGGTTTTCCACGTACCGACGCGCCTGCTCGACGCGTTCTGAGGCCTCGGGGTGAAGCGCGACTTTCCGGCCTTTCCTGACGACCTCGATAAAGGTGTCGGTGCTGAGGTGCGTGTTGAGCGTTACGGACATGAGCGTCCTCCATGAACAGACTTGCTCTAAGTGTACATGCTGTCTATACATCTTTCAAGTTGGTTAAGTAATGGGGGTGCAACCCCAAATAGGCGGATAGAAAAAGGGGCGTAGCAGCGGTAGAATGGCGGATGAAAACGAGCCAGACAGGTGATTGGAAAGAACGGGCGAAGGAAGCGTTTGGCAGGTACTTAGAAGCTTTGGAACGAGACCTACCCGAAGATGCGGGTGTAGCCGAGGTTGAGACGGCGATGCTGGCGCATTATCAAGCGATGATGAGTGAGACTATGCAAGCTCTGGCAGATAGCCGGAGCTTTTCCCCCCGAGCACAAAAGAGAAGTACCTGAAGGCTATTGGGGTAACGGCAAACGTCGCTGCGCGGTTAAGCACTTGTGGGGCCGGGTCTATGTCGAGGTACAAAGGCTGGTTGATAGAGAGGGTCGAGCCAAACAAGCTATCCTCGATAGACGCTTAGACCATTCGGGCTGGACGCCCAAAGCCTTAGCTTGCCTGACCGACTTAGCAGCGCGCGTGCCCTTAGAAGAAGGCGCTTACATCGCGCGCAACTTCGGCCTGAGGATTAGCTCGTCAGAATTAGACCGCTTGCAACGCCCCTACGCTGAGGCGTGTCGAGCCGAGGTGGCAGACAGACTGTTGTCTTGTTCAGAGCCTGAAGCGGCACGCCGACAAGGACGCGTCATGGTGTTGCAAATGGACGGCGTCTACGTCTTAGGGCAACCTGAACAGGGGCTATGTCCTGGCCTGGAACTCAAAACAGCCGTACTTTATCCGCAAGCCGCTCCGAGTCAGCGCTGGATGTTGGCCGAACGCTGCTGTGCCGAAGACTTTGTCACGCTCGTGGCGGGTTTACTCAACGAAGCCGGAGTCACCCCCGCGGATACGCTGCTCGGTTTGGGTGATGGAGCCGTTTGGATTGACAACATCTTTTGTCATCTCGACGCCGTAAGAATCACCGACGTCTACCACGCCACTCAGTACCTCGACACCATCATGCAAGCACTGGCTTGGGATGAAGACCTAAGAACGCGCCACCGCTGTGACTGGTATCGGGGTCAGCTCAACGCCCGTGACTGGCTCGCTCACCACCTTCCTAAACCCGAGGTCTGGCTCACCTGGGATGACAAAGCGCAAACTGCTCTAAAGTATCTTGAAACCCGGCTTGACAGTATGGATTATGCTCGGTTCACAGAAAAAGGCTATCCCATCGGTTCAGGGCAAATCGAAGGGATGAACAAAGCCGTTATCGGAAACCGTATGAAAAGAAGCGGGATGCACTGGTCCAAACAAGGTGCTGCCAGTATGGCCTCTTTGCGTGCCCAGACCTGTGCCAAACATTCCCTCATTGACTTTGGGCAGCTCAGGCACCTCGCTTACCCTGCCCCGGCTTAATCCGACACTAGCGGGCTGCACCCAAGTAATGGCTTCGGATTGGTTAAGCACCAGTCGCAGTTCATAAATATTACGCATGTTTCTTTCAGAAAGAGCTGGACAAAGAGTTGAGGATGGTTTAGTGTTGTATAGACAGCTTGAAAGCTCGAGGCTGTGGCTCGAGGCTAAAGAACGTCTAAAGAAAAGGCCTAAAGAAAAAGAAAAGGCCCAAAGAAAAGGCTGGAGGATGATTCGTGATAGACCAAATTTGGGTTCAACCCGCCGTTCACGTCTGGGTAGGTACGGCGGTTCTGGTAGCGACCTTGCTCAGCCTAATCGTCACCGCCACGTTCGCCGTTCGCAAGCGGGCGCTTGACCGCACGGTTTATGCGGTGCTCCTTTTCGCACAGATTAGCCTGATGGTGCAGGTTTTGGTCGGCATCAAACTGCTCGACCAGGGGCTAGGGCCGTTGCAGCTTTACATTCACTACTTAGGCGGGCTGGGCGCGCTTTTCTTCTACCTGCTGTTTTACTGGTTACCCAAACCTGCGCGCGAAGGCCGCTGGACCGCTACCGGTTTGAGCAGCGCGGGCTTTCTCTTTGCGGTCATGGCCTTTGGTATCGGCAGTATGTACGTGGCGCAGGGAGCTTGAAAGGGAGTGGTTAGTGGGTAGTGATGAGTGGATATAGTAAAAAACTACCCACTAATCACTATTTACTCTTCCAAAAGAAGCCATGAAATATGAACGCATCAGACAACAGCTCCTGTCGGAAATCGCCACGGGCGCTTTTGTTGACGGGGGGGATTTTCCGTCCGAAAATGTGGTGGCCGATAGGTTTTCGGTGAGCCGCATGACGGCGCGGCGGGCTCTGTCAGAACTCGAGCGCGAGGGCTACCTCACGCGCATTCCGGGGCGGGGTAACATCCTAAAGAAACCCACCTTCAACCAGGGCTTTTTCACGGTCAAACCCTTCAGGGACTACGCCAAAAGCGTAGGCGCGACGCCAGAAACGCGGCTGCTTACCGCCGAGGTTAGACCGCTACCCGAGGAGGGCAAGGAGAAGCTGAGGGTGGAGCGCGCCGTCTTCGTTCACCGCTTGCGCTCTCTTGACGGCAAAACCGTGCTGGAAGAGCGGCGTTATTTGCGGCACGACCTGTGCTCGGGCATCCTCAAAGAGGATTTGGCAAACGAAAGCATCCACGACTTGCTCATCCACAAATACAAGTTGCCCCTTACCAAAGTCTGGCAGCAACTCAAGGCCGTGACGCTGGACGAAACGCAGGCTGAACGTTTTGATTGTCCTCTCCACACCCCGGCTTTCTTGCTCGAGCGCGTCACCTACACCTCTCACAAGCCCGTGACCTGGGTGACCTACCTGATGAGGGGCGACAAGTACAGCTTTGAAAATGAATTCATCCCGCAAGAAGAGGCGAAGCGCTAGACATGAAAGAGTTGAGACAAGACGCCGCCCCCGTGCTGTCTTACCGGCGTAACGACCCCAATGACAAGCGCTTAGGTGAAATCGTTAAGAGCGACTTTCGTGATTATGAGGGAGCGAACATCGTCATTCTGGGCTGCCCGCAGGACGAAGGGGTCAGGCGCAACGGCGGGCGCGTGGGCGCAAAAGGTGCGCCTAGCGCGATACGTGCTCAGCTTTACAAGCTCGGGGTGGCGGGGCTCGAGGGTCTCAACCTCTTCGACCTTGGCGACACCCTGGTCGAAGGTAGCCTTGAAGAGATTCACGAGCGACATCAGACCCTGGTCAGGCAGGTCATCCGCGACGGCAAGCGCCTGATTGTATTGGGGGGCGGGAACGATGTTTCCTATCCCGACGTGAGCGGCTTGGCGCTCGAGCACCCCGACCCCGCCGCCTTTAACCTGGACGCACATTTTGATGTTAGAGCAGATTCACCTCGCAACAGCGGCACGCCTTATCGGCAGCTTTTGGAAGAGGGACACCTCCGACCCGAGCGGTTTTTCGAGGTGGGGTATCAGCCTCACGCCAACTCGAGCGTTTACTTCGAGTATTTGTCAACCCTCGGCGTCAGGTGTTTTTCTCGTCAGCAAGTTCAAACGCAAGGTCTGCGTCCTCTCGTTGAAGATTTGCTCGAGACACCCTCCCAAGCCCTTTTCTGGGGCCTCGACATGGACGTGGTGCGCGCGGCGGACGCCCCCGGCGTGAGCGCCCCCAACCCCACCGGGCTGGACGGCAGAGACCTTATCGAACTGGCGGAGCTGGCGGGAGGCGACAAACGCAGCCGCGTCTTTGAAATCAGCGAAGTCAACCCCGAATTCGACGTTGACGACCGCACCAGCCGCCTGGCCGCCGTCACTATTTGGCACTTTATTTACGCGGTACATGCTCGAGCAGTACACAAAGGAGAAAGATGACACAAGCTCCCGCCATTCACGCGCCCACAGGCACAACGAGAACCGCCAAAGGCTGGATTCAAGAGGCCGCCAAACGGATGCTGATGAACAACCTAGACCCCGCCAACGCGGAAAAGCCTGAAGAGCTTATCGTTTACGGCGGGCGGGGCAAGGCCGCGCGCAACTGGGCGGCGTTTCATAAAATCGTCGAGGTTTTGGACAGGCTCGAGAACGACGAAACGCTGCTCGTCCAGTCGGGCAAGCCGGTCGGGGTGTTCCGCACCTTTCCGAAATCGCCTCGAGTAATTATCGCCAACAGCAATCTAGTCGGCGAATGGGCGAATTGGGACGAGTTCGACCGCCTGGACAAGCTCGGCCTCATGATGTACGGGCAGATGACCGCGGGGAGCTGGATTTATATCGGGACGCAAGGCATCTTGCAAGGCACCTTTGAGACCTTTGCCGCCGCCGCCCGAAAGCACTTTAACGGGACGCTCAAAAACACCATCACGGTCACCGCGGGCTTGGGCGGCATGGGCGGCGCGCAACCCCTGGCGGTCACGCTGAACGGCGGCGTGGTCATCTGCATAGAAGTGGACGAGGCGCGCATTCAGAGACGGCTCGAGACCGCCTACCTCGACACCTGGACGCGCAATTTGGACGGCGCTATCGAACAAGCCGAAGCTGCCAAAAAAGCGGGTAGAGCCTCTAGCATCGGCTTACTCGGCAACGCGGCTGAGATAGTGCCTGAAATGCTCAAAAGAGGTTTCATCCCCGACCTCATCACCGACCAGACAAGCGCCCACGACCCTTTGGTGGGGTATATCCCTCCACTCAAGGCGGATGAAGACCCGGACGAGACGAGGGAAAAGGATGTAGAAGGCTATAAAGCTCGAGTCTTTGAAGCGATGGCAACGCACTGTGCAGCCATCGTCGAGATGCAGAAGCGTGGCGCGATTGCCTTTGATTACGGTAACAACCTGCGCGCGATGGCCCAACGCGGCGGCCTTGAAGACGCTTTTGCTTATCCGGGCTTCGTCCCAGCTTTTATCCGTGACCAGTTTTGCGAGGGACGCGGGCCTTTTCGCTGGGTCGCCCTGTCGGGCAGTCCGGAAGATATTTACAAAACGGACGAGGCAATGCTCGAGCTTTTCCCCGACGATGAGGGCTTGCACAAGTGGCTCACCGAGGGCACCAAAACCTTTAAGTTTCAGGGGCTTCCCGCCCGCATCTGCTGGCTTGGTTACAAGGAACGCGACAAGGCGGGGTTGATGTTTAACGACATGGTCAAGCGCGGCGAGCTGAGCGCGCCCGTCGTCATCGGGCGCGACCATCTCGATTCGGGCTCGGTGGCGAGCCCCTACCGCGAGACCGAGGGCATGGTGGACACCAGTGACGCGGTGGCCGACTGGCCGCTCCTGAATTTTGCGCTCAACGCCGTGTCGGGGGCGGGCTGGGTGAGCTTCCACCACGGGGGCGGGGTGGGGATGGGCTACAGCCTGCACGCCGGGCAGGTCTCGGTGGCCGACGGCTCGGAGGAAGCGCACGAGAGGCTGAGCCGCCTGCTCGTCAACGACTCCGGCACGGGCGTCATGCGTCACGCCGACGCAGGCTATGAAGAGGCCAAACGGGTTGCCAGGGAGCGCGGTCTGGACCTGCCGAGTTTGGACTCGTGACGACCCTCTTTACCAACATCAGCGAGTTGCTGAGCCCCGACGAAAGTATCAAAAAGGCGGCGATGGTAGTCAGCGGGGGAAAGGTTGACTGGGTCGGAACGGAAACCGACTTGCCCGAAGATTACGCAGGCGCGGCGCGGGTGGACCTGGAGGGTAAAGGGATTTTACCCGCCCTCGTTGACAGCCATACGCACCTCATCTGGGCGGGTGACCGGATTCATGAGTACGAGCAGCGAAGTCGGGGGGAGAGTTACGAAGCCATCCTTGAAGCGGGCGGCGGCATTTACAACACCGTCGAGGCCACGCAAGCGGCGAGCGAAGAGGAAATGCTCGAGCTTGCCATAGCGCGAGCGAAGGTTTTTCTAAAGGGCGGCGTGGCAACTTTGGAAGTCAAAAGCGGGTATGGCCTCGAGCCCGAACACGAACTCAAGATGCTGCGCGTCGCCCGAAACCTCAAGGACCACGTCCCGCAACGCATCGTTCCCACCTTGCTGGCTCACGTCATCCCCCAAGGCTGGCACCGAAATGATTACGTGGCGATGTTCTGCCAAGACCTCGTTCCCGAGGTTAAGCGGCAAGGTTTGGCGGAGGCGGTGGACGTGTTTTGCGACCGAGGTGCCTTCACGGTTGATGAGACGAGACAAATTTTTGAGACTGCCTTGGCGCACGGCTTCAAGATAAAAGCCCACGCCGAACAGCTCGAGCATACCGGCGCAACCAAACTGGCCGCCGAGATGGGCGGCTTGTCGGCGGACCACCTCGAGCAGTGTACACCTGAAGACTGGGCGGCCTTGGCTGGGAGTGGCACAGTAGGTACGGTTCTCCCCGGCGCTACGGTGCTTCTCAAAAAACCTTTTCCCGACTGCCGCGCCGCTGTTGACGCGGGCGTGAAGCTCGCCGTCGCTACGGACTTTAATCCCGGCAGCTCCCCTATGAACAGCCTGTTTCTGGCGATGCAGCTCGCTATGGCGCTAGGCGGTATGAGCTTGCGGGAGGCCCTCGCGGCGGGCACGAAACACGCCGCCGACGCGTTGGGGCGCGGTGACTTGGGTCGGCTCGAGCCGGGCTGCGCCGCCGACTTTATCGTGGTGGACCACGCCAACCCGCGGTATCCCCTTTGCACCTGGGGGCACGCCGCTGCTCGTCACGTTTATATCGCGGGCGTGCCTTACCCGCACGCCTTGCTGGTTTAGGGTTGCGTCACAGCGACCTTCGCCTCGGCAAGAATTGCGGGCGTCGTGAGCGGCTGGGGCGGCCTCTCCGGGGTCAGGCTGTAGCCCTTGCCAGCCTCCCGGTAGATGGCCTTTACCTCGTCACGCACGGTGCGATGTTCGCCGCAGGTACGGAGGGGAGCTGCAACCGCCTCTACACGTCTTCTGCCGAACGCAGCTCTTCAGGCATGAAAATTTCAGGCGTGACAAGGACATTTTCATCGCGTGCAAATTCGACCGTCATCAAAGCGTCGTGCGTGGGAAGCTTGCCAAGACCGATGTGAGCACGTCCCTGCAGGCAAGGCCTCTACAACATCTTCTCGTCCGAGGATGGACAACAGCGCGAGCACGAAAGCAAACAGGTAGACGTTGCTCCAGAAGGCTCGAGGCGTTTCACCTCGCCGCCCGAACGTTCTTGGCGGTCTCGACCCTCGTCTCGCTGCCCGCTTCCGCCTCCTCGAGAAGCGCGGTGATGAGCTCGAGCGTCCTTTCCAGATAGCTCTGCCCATTTTCCAGCCTCGCCTCGGTGTCCATATAGCTCTTCGGACCGACGTGCGTCATCGGCCCCGTGTAGACGCGCGTGATGATGCCTACTCGGCGGGCCTTGTTCCAGGCCGTCCAGCGCAGAAAGGGCCAGCGCGCCGGGAAGAAGAGGTAGCCCAAGCGCTGCACCACGTCTCTGGAGCCGTAGAGGTGGGTGAGGCCGTCCAGCGCCAGGATGTTGCGGTTCGAGCTCATCACGCCCGCCAGCGAAATCACCCGGACGGGCGCGTCCACGGCCTCCTCCAAGAGCGGCGCCGCCCCCACCGAAATCTGCCCGCCGCCGCTGTAGCCGATAAAGGTCACCGGCGTGCCGGAGCCGAGCGGGTAGCCGTGCTCTAAGAGCTTGATGAGCACGTGCTGCGCGGTGGCGTAGTTGTATAGAGGCCCGAAGCGGCTGTCGGAAGAGACCAGCACCTGCCAGATGTTGCGCACGTGGACGAGGTACGAGATGAGGCCCAGCGCGCCGCGACCGCGCATGTCGCCGAGCCAGCGCCAGAAGAGGCCAAAAAAGCGCTCGCCCGTGAGCGCCCGGTTGCTCGCCGCATACGGATAGGCGTCGTCTACCAGTTCAATATCGGGCAGCCGCTTTTTGAGCTCCGCGAAAAAGACCTCTTCCTCCGCGGTATACTCCTCCGGGTCGAGGCCGTTGATGCCCGTCAGGTACACGACGAACTGCGTGGCCCTGACCTGGGGCACGTCGTCGGGGTCGGGCAGGTGGCGCTCGCCCGGCTTTTCCCCGTACCACCCCGCCCACCAGCCGAAGGTCTCGAAGGGCGCAAGGAGTCCCATCAGAAAGAGGGCAGCTAAGCTGCTCAATATTAGGGTAGCAATCACGGCTCGCCCGGCCCGTCAACTCGCCCGCCAACTTGTCCGCCGACCTGCTCACCCACCTGCCCGCCCACCTGGTCACCCTGGGCGAGCCTTGCGCGGTAGCGGCGGCGCAGCTCCTCCCTGTCGAGCAGGCTTTTGCCCGCGAAGCGGTGGCGCAGGAAACGCGCGAATAGGGTGATGGGGCGGCCCACCGTGCCGCTCAACAAGGTGAGGAGCACCCAGCCCACCGCCACGCAGACGACGGGCGCGGGCGGCTCGAGCCCAAACGTCACCCGCACCGCGATAAGGAGCGCCAGCACGTGATAAACCGACAGAACAATCCCGACGCCCCGCCCGAAGTAGGGGATGAGGCTCAGAAAGCTTAAAACAAAGGGCGCATAAGCCAGGGCGATGCTGTCGAAGACAAGCTCCGAGGGGCGTGGCGCGCCGTAAAGCGCGCGGGCGACCAGGTTGATGCTCAGCACGTAAAAGGCGTAGCCGAAGGTGAACAGGACGGCGTTGATAAGCAAGCTGGCGATGAAGCGGTGCAGCCTGACCTGATTGAGAAAGAGCACCACGCTCTGCGCCACGGCTTCGGAAAAGCCCGCCAACACAACGATGAGAATAGCGAAACGAAAACGCACCGCGTCGGGGTCGGCGACGAGGTCGCGCCAGAGGCCCCAGTCGAGCGTCAGGCTCTGCCAGATGACCCGCCAGATGTCGCCCAAGCCGCTCACCTTTGCGTTTCTCCCCGCGTCTCTCCTCGCATTCCTTCTCGGATGCAGGCTGAAAACCTTTCGTCTGGGGCGCAGCGCCGCGTCTTCTCCTGCACCGCGTAGTGCTCGCGTATCGCCCCAAACGGCAACTTGGTGTCGATCCACCCCTTGTGATAGAGAACCCGGTCCGACAACCCCGGCATCACCTGCGCGGGCACGAACAGAGGAAAGGAGCCGGGGCGCACCGCGTTGGCGTGCTCGCGCAAGACGCTGGTGCAGTTCTCGGTGACGCTGTTGTAGAAACGGGCATGTTTGTGCAGCTTGTTCGCCGTCTCGACCATGCGGACAAGCAGGCCGCGGACCTCGAGCGGCGGCGTGACGAGCGGGTAGAGGTAAACTTCGGTCTCTTGATACAGGGTGCGGCGCAAGATGAGGTCGCGCTCGTCGCCGAACACGTAACTCAGCTCATAGTGCCGGAGCAGCCCCTCCACGAGGTTGTACTCCCGGCCCTCCTCGACCCGCGCCTCCACCGACACCGCTAAGAATTCGCCGCCCGCGAACTCGAAACTTAAAAAGGTGTGGGCCACGACCTCCAGGCGGCTGAACGACGCGACCAGGAACCAGAGGCGGGTCACGTCGCCAAGGTCGTACCGGCGCGTTTCCCACGCCACCTCGTAGGGCTCGCCGGGGGCGGGGTAGCGGCTGTTGCGTACGAAGTGGAGGGTCAGGGTGTCGCCCTCGAGAACCCCGTAGGCCTGTCTGGCGAAGTCGGGCTGCCAGTCACGCTCCCCGTCACGCCCCTTACGTTCGGTAGACGGCCTTCGCTGCCGGACTAGGGCGGCGAGGAGCGCGAGGAGCGCGAGCAGGTAAAGGAAAGGCATGGCTGACCTTACACGATTTCTACATGTTTTCTACTACTTACGCTACTGCTCCCGAGGCTCGAGCGGTCACATCGGCTTAGGGGCCAAAGCGCTTGCTATAGTCGCGTCATGGCGCGCCAATCCCTCAAACAAACGATGTAAGCGTCTTCCGGCGGCCTGAACCATACGTTTGCTGCATCAAGTCTCTTCTACACGCTCATCCGAAATATCTAGCCGTCGTTTGCTGTGACCTCTTTATACTCGAGCACATCGCTGACGCTGTAGGTCTTGCCCGTAATCTCACCGAGACCCCACAGCACCCAGCCGATCCCCTCCAGACCGGGGTTGCTCGGCACCTGGTTGGCCCAACGGTAGAGCGTGTTGGCGTGCAAGGGTTCCTCCATCGTCTCGGCTAGCTTCTTAGCCAACGCGTAGACCGTCACGCCCTCGCGGTCAAGTAACGCCTTGAGCTTCCAGTTGACCTCGAAGGGAGGAGCCATACCCCAACCTAACAATCACATAAGGTTGAGTTACACAACCACCTTGTTTATTAACTAACCTGGTTGTATACTCGTGTAGCAGTACGGGTGGGATGAGTTGTAACAGATCGACCACCCGCGCTGAATCTACCTCTATGGAGAGAAAAGATGGCTACTATAGCAGGAAGGTATTCAAGTCTTGCCCGACGCGCTTGCCGAAGGCTGAGCGTGAGGGCAACGACATAAACGACCGCGAGTTCGCCGTTATCGCCACCCGCTTAATATGGGGCGAGAGCGAGGCGGAGCCGACCCCACAGGAGACGATCAAGAGGCTCAAGGACCTCGCCGAGGAGCGCGACCTATACCTGTGGGCGCTAAAGGACATAAGCGAGGCGCTGCTCAAGAGTGCTCGCTGGGCCGAGGGGGAAGCCTGCTTAGCTAAGGCGCTGTTATGGGGGCTTTACGCGTTGCAGGACCGGCAAGCACTCGTCTTCAAGAGCGTACCGCCTCCAGCAGGCCCGCCGAGCACCTCACAGAGTCGGTTATGAAATACTTTCTCTTCTGGAACGCGCACTATATAGGTCCAGCGTCATGGGCGACGCTGAACTCGCCGACGCTTTGGAGCGCCTCCTTTGGATAGGCGAGCCTGATCCTAAACGCAGTAACGAGGCTAATCTCTCCTACGTCGCCGCTGTTCTCGAGGAGCACGCGGACCTGGATACAGCCGTGCAAAGCCTCGTCCACGTCCTCGTGCCGAGCGGCGGGTGGCGCGAGAGCCACGTGCTCGCTCAGGCTTTGCTCGAGGCCTTGAGCGTGGTGTGGGAACGAACAGAAGCTTCTTGAGCGGGTGTGGTCGTGATAGCCAAGCGTAAATCCTAGAAGATTAGCGTGCGCCCCTTTGAGTCACTCAGACATGCTTCCCGTTGCCAACCTTTATCTGGCTTGAGAGTGTTCCCAACGGCCTCATATAGCTTTTCAATCAATGTGCGAAGTTTCAACCATGACAAAATGATAAGACCAAGTAAAACTCGTAAGAAAACCTAGTCATCGGTAACGAGCGGCCTAAAGATAGCAACTGCCGTTCATATCGTGTTCTTATTTTGAGAATATTTCGGTTCCTCGAGCCACTTCGGATTCTGCGGTTGCTCTGCGTCTTCACAGGCTCAGCCAACAATTTCAGACGTGATGAGTTTGAAACTCGGCTAACATCAAACTTTGATGAAAGCACAGTCGACAACTATATTTTAAGACGTAATGTACATGTGAAAAAAATGAGAGCATAGTCTATAACTTTATTTTTCATAAGGGCAAAGTTGCTGCGGTGAGAATGGGCAGCTTTCTACTTTTCAGTCGACAACATTATTTTTCTTGCACAATATGCTCTACCCCCCCAGGCCCGCCAAGGCCCGCTCCAACCCCGGCTTTTGCTTGTCGAAGGTGCCGTAGAAACTTTCTTCACCTATAACCGTGACGGGTGCAATCCGCACGCCCGACACCTCCTTCATCTCGTCTAGCCAGGCCGGGTTCCTGCTTACGTCTTTCTCTTCAAACGTGATTTCCTTGTGTTCTAGATAGCGTTTGACTGCCGCGCAGTCGGCGCAGCCGGGGGTGGTGTAGAGCGTGACCCTGGGCGTGTCTGTGGCGCGCTTGAATGGATTTAACACGGTTCACCTTCCAAAGATAGCGTCTAAAAATAGGCTCAGAGACAGATTCAGAGAAAAGTTCAGGACGAAAACTCGACAGAAAAAAGCGGGGAGAACTTTGGTTCTCCCCGCATCACCCGTTACGCAGGTGCCAGGGTTCCCGTGGGTTGAGCCAGCGCCGCCTCGGCCCGCATGGGCGGCGTAAAGCGCCTGAGCCTGAGCGCGTTGGTCAGCACGAACACGCTGGACAAGCCCATCGCCGCCGCCGCCAGAATCGGCGAGAGCAGGATGCCGAAAGCCGGAAAGAGCGCCCCCGCCGCCACCGGGATGAGCACCGTGTTGTAGATAAAGGCCCAGAAGAGGTTTTGCTTGATGTTGTTCAGCGTCGCCCTCGAGAGCGCGAGCGCGTTGGGAATCCCGCGCAAGTCGCCTGACATGAGGACCACGTCCGCCGATTCGATGGCGATGTCCGTGCCCGTGCCGATGGCTAAGCCTACATCGGCTTGCGCCAAGGCGGGCGCGTCGTTGATGCCGTCGCCCACAAAGGCGACCTTGCCGCCCTCGGCCTGGAGCCGTTTCACCGCCGCCACCTTGCCGTCGGGCAAAACCTCCGCCAAAACCTCGTCGATGCCCAGTTGCCTGGCAATGGCCTCGGCGGTACGTTGGTTGTCGCCGGTAATCATGGCGACGCGGAGCCCTAAATCATGCAAGGTTTGAATCGCGGCGGGCGTCGCCTCTTTGATGGGGTCGGCCACGGCGATGACCGCGGCGAGTTTGCCGTCGATGGCGGCGTAGAGGGGGGTTTTGCCTTCGTCGGCCAAGCGGCCCGCTTCGCCTTCGAACATCGAAGGCTCGAGCCCCAACTTCTCCATAAAGCGGTCCGCCCCAACCTGCACCTTGTGACCCTCGACCCGCGCCTCGACGCCGTAGCCGGGGGTGGCGCTAAAGTCGGTGGCGGCGGGGATGGTGAGTCCCTCGTCCTCTGCTGCCCGGACGATGGATTCGGCGATGGGGTGTTCTGAACTCTTTTCGACGGCGGCGACGAAGCGCAAAACCTCATCGCGGGAGAAGCCCTCCTGCACCACGAAGTCGGTTAATTCTGGTTTGCCTTTGGTCAGCGTACCGGTCTTGTCGAGCGCGATCACGCGGGCTTCTTGCAAGCTTTGCAGCGCGTCGCCCTTACGGAAGAGCACGCCCATCTCGGCGGCCTTGCCGGTGCCGACCATGATGGAGGTTGGCGTCGCCAAACCCATCGCGCAGGGGCAGGCGATGATGAGCACGGCCACAGTGTTGACCAGCGCGAAGGTCAGCGCGGGTGTGGGGCCGAAAATCATCCAGACGATAAAGGTGAGGGCGGCCAGACCCAGCACCACGGGCACGAACACGCTCACGACCTTGTCGGCGAGCGCCTGGATGCGCGGTTTGCTGCCCTGGGCGTCCTCGACCATCTTGATAATTTGCGCCAAGACGGTGTCCGCCCCGACCTTGGTCGCACGAAAGCGGAAGGCCCCGGTTTTGTTGATGGTGCCGCCGACGACTTCGTCGCCCTCGGCTTTTTGTACGGGCACGGGCTCGCCCGTAATCATCGACTCGTCTACATAAGAGGAGCCGGTAAGCACCTTGCCGTCAACCGGCACTTTTTCGCCGGGGCGCACCAGGACCACGTCGCCCGGCACCACCTCGTCGATACTCAGCTCGAGCACTTTCCCCCCGCGCTCAACCCGCGCCGTTTTGGCCCCCAAGCCCATGAGCTTTTTGATGGCCTCGCTCGTGCGGCCTTTGGCGACGGCCTCTAAGTATTTGCCGACCAGGATGAGGGTGATGATGGCCGCTGAGGCCTCATAGTAGACGTGAACGGTGCCCGCGGGCAGAATCCGAGGGAGGAAGGTCGCCACCACCGAGTAACCGTACGCCGCCGAGGTGCCTATCATCACCAAGCTGTTCATATCCGGCGAACCCGCACGTAGGCTTTTCCAGCCGGGCTTGTAAAAGCGCCGCCCGGGGCCGAACTGCACCACCGACGCGAGCGCGAACGAGACGAGGAAAAAGGTCTGCATCCCGATAGCGCCCATCAAGCGGGCTTCCAGGGCGGGCACGAACATGGGCAGCATGACGAACAACACGAGCGGCGTCGTGAACAAGGCGGCGACGCTTAGGTCGCGCCGGAGCTTGCGCAGGGCCTCTTCGCGCGCTTCGCGTTCGGTATCTACCCGGTCTTTACCCGCTTCTTTGAGGATGCCGTAGCCGGTCTCTTCTACCACGCCCTGCAAGTCGCGCACGCTCACCACGTCCGGCAGGTAGCGCACGGTGGCGCGCTCGGTCGCCAGGTTGACACCCGCCTCTAAGACACCCTCGGTTTTGCTCAGCTTGCGCTCGACGCGGCTACTACAGTTCGCGCAGGTCATGCCGGTCACGCCGAAGCTCGTTTCACTGCTCAGCGTTTCGTAACCCGACGTTTCGATGGAGCCGAGCAGCGTGCCGAGGTCGGTCCGCTCCGGGTCGTAGCTGATGCTCGCTTTTTCGGTGGCTAAATTGACGCCCGCGTCGCTCACGCCGTCTACTTTTTTTAGCGCGCGCTCGACCCTTCCCACGCAGCTCGCGCAGGTCATGCCCTGTACGCCGATTTGAACGGTGCGCATCCTCTCTCCTTTGGTGGTCACTGCTCTACTTCCTCCAACTTTTCTTATTCCACCCCAGGGGGGGTGGGCTAGAAACCCAGTATAGCCCGAGCTGTTGCAAAGTTCAACCGTCCATACAACGAACGGTGCAAGAGTCGGCTCGAGCGCCTTGACATCAGCGCTACAAGGGCGCTCGGCTTTGTGGCGTTACTGAGCGCCTTACCCAAGGGCTAAGCCTTGACTTCTACAATGCTCATCATCCCGAGGTCTTCATGTTCGACGATGTGGCAATGAAGCACCGTGCGGCCCCCAAAGTCCCCAAACGGCACGAGGATATCGACGCTCTCGCCCGCCGGGACGTTGACAACGTCTTTGAACGCGAGGCGCTCTTCTCGCACGCCACGACGCGCGTAGACTTGAAAGGGGAAGACGTGCAGGTGCATGGGGTGATCCACGCCCGTCTCGTTGACGATTTCCCAGTGTTCAACCGTGCCCAGTTGGGGCGCGAAGTCAACACGATCTACGTCGAACATCCGACCGTCGATATAGAACTCCAGCTCCGCCATGTCTTCCGTTAGGACGATGCGGCGATACGTGCTGGCATCTTGCAGGCCAAGCGGCTTGATAGGCGAGAGGTCGCCGGGCACGCGGAAGGCACCCGGAGCGGCGACGGAGAGGCCCATGAGCGGCGTAGGCTCGGCGACACCCGTGGACGCGCTCGTGCCTTCCGAGCCGCTCATGTCCATCTCACCCATGTCCATGCCCCCCATGTTCACGCCGCCCATGTCCATCCCGCCGGGGTCTTTTTCCGCTGCCATATCATCCGTTTCGGGCCGCTCCATGACCATATCTTCCATGTCTTCCGGTGCGCGGTTGTAGGGCAAAGCAGTCAGGTTGAAAAGGCCCGCCTTAGCAAACTGCGCGACCACGTCATAACGTTCACCCGGAGCCAAGAGCAGTTCGGTCGCGCGGTAGGGTCTGGCGACGTACGCGCCGTCGGTGCCGATAACCGTTACATTGGCGTCCGGCAGAACGAGACGGTAGTAGCGGGCGTTGCTCGCGTTGATGAGGCGCAAGCGCGCCACCCCGTCGGCAACCTCGAGGCGCGGCAAGTTGGCACCGTTGACCGTGAGCAGGTTCCCCTCACGTCCCATCATCCAGTCCGCCGGGCTGTGCTCGGGAATGGTGCCGTCGGCCCCGAAGGTAAAGTCTACGAGCAAGACGAGTTGCTCGGGCAGCCCCCCAAACACCGCGTCCATCGGCCCCTCGACGATGATGGCCCCGGCCAAACCGCGAAACAGGTGAGGCGCGACCGTGCCGTGAGCGTGCGGGTGATACCAGTGCGTACCGGCGGAACCCGCGGGGATGGGAAACTCGTAAAGGATCGTTTCGCCGGGCGCGGCCCGCCGGAAGGGCGTCTCGCTGTTCGCCTGCGTCATCGGCACGCGCAAGCCGTGAAAGTGCAGGTTGGTCTCTTCGGACAAGCTGTTGGTAAAGGCGACGCGCACCTGGTCTCCCTCGCGCATTCGCAGGGTGGGTCCAGGGAGCCGTTGTAGGCGGTGAGCTGTACCTGGCGGCCTCCTATCTGGACGGTGTGCGCCTTGGCCTCGAGCCGAAAGAAAACCTCGTTGCCGCTGCGCTCGCCTATATCCGTCGGCGTAGGGAACGCGGTTGCTGCGCCCGAAGCCAAGCCAACACCGGGCAAGAGCTGCCCGCCGAGGAGCCCGGCACCCACGCCGAGACCTGTAAGTTTAAGAAACTGCCTGCGTGAAAGGTGCATCAAATTCCGTCCCATCTCCAAATAAACGCCGAGGCTGCGCCCTTCAAACTCACCCGCTCGAGCGGTTTGCGGCGCTTCACAAAGGGTGATGTTAATTGATCTTTGTTAAGACACAATAAAGTCGGTAACCCCGTGCAGCCCACGGGCTTCAGAATGTGCCCAGGGGTCGTCCAGGCTTTATTTGGTGTGAGATGTTGTACGTTGGGGGTAGAAAGGTAGCATAAGCTTTCGGCTTTCTCCCTGTCACCCTACTCCCTCGCCCCCCACCTCAGTTCACCCCGACATCTGCGTCACGCGAGCAGAGAAGACGCTGGAGGATTAGACTGCGTTCTCCAGCGCCAGGGCCACGTTATTTACCTGTGTCGCGTCGTTTAAGCGCGGTACTTGAGCGCCTCCATAAGCTCGTCCACCACGTGCTCGGCGTCGCCACGCCTCGCGGCGGTGGCGACGTGGTCGCGGATGTGCGAGCGTAACACCATCTCGTTGATTTTAGAGAGCGCCCCCTAAACCGCTTTCACCTGTTTAAGCACGTCCACGCAGTAGACGCTCTCGTCCTCCAACATTCTCAACACGCCCTCTAGGTGTCCCTTGGCGCTTTTGAGGCGGAGTATCCTGGCGCGTTTTGTCGTCGAGACGTAAACAGTCTTGATGCGCTAGCACGCGCGCGTTGGCTTGTTCAAGGTTCGCTTCGGTCACAATTTAAGCGCCGACCGTTGAAGCTTGGTAGCCCTCTTCTTGTACGGCGGCCACGAGCTTGGCAGGGTCGGCGTCTCCTTCAACTCGAGCCGTACCGTCTTCTAAGTTTACCTCGGCCCCTTGCACGCCCTCGACCGACTCGAGCGCGCGCTTTACGCTGCTTTGGCAGACCACAGGTCGTACCTTCTACTTTGAGCTGCGTCATGGTTTTATTCCTTTTGCATCTTTATTCTGCCGACTGTACCACCCCACCTGGGGTGGAGTGCATCTCCACCAATTTAAGGGACCCACACCCTTACAGAACTCGCCCGCACCGGCGGGCTTACGCAAAGCGACCCGGTGACTTTTTTGAGGCTCGAGAAAAGTACGGTCAGCCGCCTCGTCACGGGGCTGAGTAAACGTGGCTGGCTCACGCGCGAGGCGCACTCGAGCGGTGGCCGCGCCTATCTACTAAAGCTTACCCGCGAGGGTGAGAAAAAAGCGTCGAACGTCGCTGAGGCCCGCAAGGCAAAGTTTGAGGCGCTCACCCGCTCGCTGCCCGAAACGAAACGCGGCGCCGTTCTAGGAGCTCTTAGTACCCTTGTGGAGGCTTTAGATGAATCTGACCAAACGCACCTGGTTTAACCTGACCCTGATGTTCCAGATACGTCGTCGCTCGGGAGTTTGATAACAGCCTCGAACTCGGTCTCGTGTTGAGCACCGTAGCGAGAGCGTTTAGCGAGGCCAAACCAGACATCTTAAACAGCGGCCAAGGAAGCCAGTTCACCAGTCCTGCTTATCTCGAGCTGCTCCGCAGTGCCGACCTAGGGTCGGCATGGTTCGCGTAGCACCCCGAAGGGACGGCAAAGGAAGGGCGAGTGACAACGTCTTTACCGAGAGGCTGTGGCGCAGTCTCAACTATGAGGAGGTGTATCTGAAAGGTTACCAGTCCCCTAGAGAGGCAAAAACGGGCATCACTCGATATCTCGACTTCTACAACCACGAGCGCTTGCATCGTCAGGCGTGGTCGCACCCGCTACAGGCACTCGGTTATCAGACACCGGCGGAGCTGTACTTTGGATCAGCCCAGCAGACCGCCACGACCACCACTACCCACCAGACACTCACCGAAGGGAGGAAGTGTAGCTTAAACCAGCCCCGAATCGCGTCTTGACAACCGGGGCCACCTCATCAAGCGTACGCAGAGAAGGACATTCTTCTGATGTACTCAACTATAAAAATCACAGAAGAGCGGTCTATTGGCGCGGTTATTGATGCACTTGCCGACCCTCACCCCTTGACTGCTTACATCACCGAACTTGAATCTGTGCTGGGCGGCTCCGCGTCAACGTTGCTTATTGCGCTTGAAAGGCGCAGCAGTGTCTCTACCGCGACGGACGTGTTTTCCAAAGCGGTCACGCCCCGAGGCTACTGGCAACTCCAGGCACTCGAGGTGGCAAAGGCTGCCGATTCATCAACTACCGAGATTTTTCGTTTGACCCATACGTCTAGAGGTCCAGAGAGGTGAGCGGGGCGTGTGTTGGAGAAGCTGAAAAGCGTCAATCCCTCTGTCGAAGAAGTTGTCAAAGGCAGTTCCAGGGCTCCGGCGAGCGTATCCGACTTTGATGAAACGCTAAGCGAATAATGCTTGACCTGCTAGCTTAACGCAGAAGGCCTCATGTGCATTTAGTTGAGTGTAAGGTGTTTGGAATATTCATTCGGTACGAGTGTAACGGACGCAATATGTGTAACCGAATCTTCTGGAAGCGAGTGGCTCTCAACAAAGTTGATCATTGCTCGCTTTACAAGTCCGTCGACTAACGGAAATGGAACAACTGCTATTCCCTCATCTTCTTGACAACGAAACGCTTTAAGCGCCTCGGCGTCACCCAGAGTGTGTGTTTTCTCGCCCTCGCTGCCGTGAACTGTTTGGATGCACGTAGCGTCTGATACTCCTTCGACGCGCACTATACTGATGGTGGTAAGGTAGTCTGTGTCTGCGTAACGAGCGGTTATTCGACCATTTCGGAGACCTCGAGCACGCTCTTGATGCTGCTCGAGCGTGGC
The DNA here is from genome assembly GCA_965214405.1 of Trueperaceae bacterium. Classification (GTDB taxonomy): domain Bacteria; phylum Deinococcota; class Deinococci; order Deinococcales; family Trueperaceae; genus CBDCCT01. The sequence goes on along the minus strand of OZ243956.1, from coordinate 1,248,817 downwards.
AAAGTCAGAGAGAACATCCGATGAGCGGCGCTCCGCTTCGGCTCTTAAAACTTCTCCCTCAATCTTACCGTGACGTATAGCGGTTTCGATCTGGTCGATATTGCCAAATACAGCGGCGCTCTCGAGTCGGCTTTCGAGTGTCTCTAATTTCTTTAAGTTCTCCTTTGCAGTAAAAAGAAGCGAGCGGATAACCGTTGGTTGTTTTCGGAAACGTGTGATTCTGCCGTTGCGCTGGTTGAAGATATCTGCTGTCCAGGGCGCGTCATAGTGTACGACAAGGGTGGCATCTTGCAGGTTGACGCCAGCAGCGACAGTATCGGTCGCTATGAGCATGTCGATTGCTTCGCCGACTTGCGGACTCTCCTTATTTGCGTGAGGCGCAAATCCGGCAATTATCGACTCTGCATTGGGATCGCTGCCGGACAAGAACGCCGCACGAAGTCCTACCTTGAGGAACTGTTCTTTCAGGTACTGCCCCGTTTCTTTTCGCGCAACAAATACTAGCGTCTTTTCTTGGGTCTTCCTCGCTTCTCCTAACACCTCGAGGAGTTTCGAAAGTTTTTCATCTCGCGCCGCCACATTCCCCTTTAGATGCGTGAGTATCTCTTTTATAGCGGCAACTCGCTCTTGCTTGGGAAAGCGGAACGTCACCCCGGAAGGGCGGGCGAGTTCGCTCTCAAGCTTCCTCTTTAGTTCAACTGGGCTAGAGGTCAACGACTCGACCATTTGACGCATGACTGAGCTGGCGTCAGAAGTTTTCTCCCGCGTTTCTGCGTCTGTTCGGTGATGCAAGTCGTGAGCGAAAACGGAGAGGTTGCGCATCACGGGTTCAGCCGCAAGCGGTGTAAACTCAACGCGCTCTAGCTGTAGCGTTTGAATATAGCCTCGAGAATCATCTTGAAACGTGACAAATGTGCCAGTGTGGTCACGTTGTGCAAACTGCTCACGTACGGTGTTGTAGCTAAGCGCAGTCACGACTGGAACGCGGTAGATTTCCTCTATACTCTGAATGCTATGTGCCTTAGTACCGGAATCGTTTGCGGTATGAGGAAGCAAGAGTAGTTGGTTGTTAATGCCTTGTAAGCTTTTTGCATAAGGCGTCGCCGTGAGTAGCAGTACGCGAGCCCCTCTATTTTGCGTAACGAACTCGAGGCGACTGGCAAAAATACGTTCCTGGACCTCTCCCTCTATATCATTGTAACGATTACGAAATTCGTGGCTTTCATCTATAATCAATAAGGTTTCTTTCGTAGCAGCGTCGAATTCACGCTGAAGCTGTCGGGACCGAATTTGATCCTTCCCTTCTGGATCGCGTCGGAGAATTGAAGTGCTAAAGACTTCAGCGCTGAGCCGGGCGGAGCGCATTCTCCGCTTCCACTCCTCTTGAGTCCGAGCTGGCGCAATGACAATAACCTCTCGAACGTGGCGGTGTTCGTAAAGAAGGAGTGCGACATGCGTCGCCATAACCGTTTTACCCAATCCGGTACTGGCTATGATCCAGTGACCCCGCTCGCTATTATGAGAGATCGATGCCGCAGCTCGACGCGCAACAACCGTTTGATAGGGCAAAGGCTCGATGTAGTCGTCACGTGTGTGAACCGGAACCCGTTCATCTAAAATCGCGTGACAAGCGGCAAGATAAGCGTCGAAAGGTGATGCAAATTTCAGCGCCTCCAGCAGTAACGCGCGGATTTCCTCCGTAACATCGCGGTTTCTATGATCATCGTGCCACTTTTGATCGAAAGCTGTAACCCAGCCGATTACTTCATTGGAATCGTTTTCGTAATGGAGGCTTTCCGTATTCCGATTCATGCCGCCTATTGTCAAGTTCGGACTTCCGAGAAAGGCGGCGCGAGAACCATAAATGATCACCTTTGCATGGTCTCCACGCCTGTAGCGGGTTTGCACCACACGGACACGCTCGCTCAGTTCATCTGCTAAATGGCGGATAACTTCGTAAGTAAGCGTGTGTGTCGTTTCCAGCTCACGCTGAATAACCTTCGTAATATTCTCGACCTCTGATTCGGCAGCATTCTCATCGAAACCGACAAGAATCCAGGCAGTCGTCTCAAAACCAGAGCGCAACGCTTCTTGTCCAGCCACTGTAAAAAAGCCGGTTGCAATACGCAGATGATCGTTAGGAGAGGTCGAAAGATGAGCGCGAAGGAATTGCTTCGTGTTCGTGTCCCAATGTTGTGCGTCAAACCCTACAAAGTTATCTTCCATATTTCACACAATAGCTTTTATGCTCCAAAACCACCTCAGCAACCACGCGCTTTGTCCTTGTGAGTCGCGCCCGAACGCCACAATATCCGAGACCTCCAAGCGCTTCCCTGTGAGGTCTTCCAGGGCAACTAAAAGCGCACTTAACGTCACCTCATCAATTCTCGTCGTTTTGTCTTTGTTGATCCCATAGACCGTCGTGAGGCTTAAATCTGAGACCTGACTGACTCTGTAAGGGGTGACGTCTTGCTCGGTTCACGCTGCTCGACCCCGAAGACAACTTGAGCGTCCCGATGATCCTCCAAGGGATGCGCCTAGGGCTACCCGCCATCTGCGTCGATTCCTTTAACACCTACCGCTTCATGGGCACGTTCAACGAGACCGTCTTGCTCTCTTTCGACTATGACACCTCCGACAGCCGCTACAACGGCTCCTACCAGGTCGAGTTCTACCAGGTAGGTGAAGAGGAGCCCCTTGACACCACCCATAACTACAGCACCTTCGCCGCACCACCTGAGCTGACCTTCACGCCGCAGGAGGACGGGCAGTACCTCATCCGTACCGTGGGAACGGGTGCGCCGGGCATCAGTCTGGTGCGCTACAGCTTCACCCCAGAAAGGCTGGAGTAGGCGGGCGCTGTGAAGGCTCGGGTAGTTTGTAAGAAGTCTGGCTAATGGCGCGAAAGCGTGACCCGTCAACCGAGAAAGACGACCAAGAGGGTGAGGAGCAGAAGGTGGTGTCGACGATGGTGCAGCTAACCCTAGCGAACAAGAAGTACCTGTTCATGCGCAAGGCGGAGGGCAAGGGCTCGCCCGGTGACCCGTCCGTAACCGTGAGCGGGTATGGGGTGGCGAACGCTATGGTGAAACTCAGCAGGAAAAAAAGACTTCTGGCAACCTTCACAAGCGCCTCCAACAGCGGCAGCTTGCGAGACTTGAGAACGCGAGCACGCAGCTCGTTTGTGCGTGCTCTTTCGCGCCCTACCCTGTCGCTCGCAAGGTGGCACGCTCGCTCTCATCGCTGGTATTCGGACTTTCACCGTTGCGGGACAGTGCCGGAGTTACGCCGGGCTTCCCCAGACCATGAGAGGATCGTTAATGTCGCTACCGAAGTAGCGCGAGGAGACTATACCGCACTTCCTTTATACAATCCGCTGTAGGCCTGCCGACTGACGCCGGAAAGGGCGAGGAGCTGTTCCTAAGGGCGGCGGGGGCGCTTTATCGTCACAAGGCAAAGCGCCCCCGCCGAAAGAGTCGCTGCACGATAAACGCGAGCACCAGCCCGGCAGCTAAAAGCGCCCCCACCACCACCAGCAGCTCCGCCCCCCACTGCTTCGCCGCAATGCCGACAAACGCCCAGGCCAGCACCAGCGCATAGGCCACGTCGCCACGGTTCTTGAGCATGAGGTAGCCAATCCCCACCGCCGCCGCGATGGCGACGAGCGCCCAGAACGGCGCGAGCCAGCCCCCCGTGACCCCGACGTCGAGCAGTGTGATGGACGTATTTGCGACCGTCGCCACGGTGAGCCAGCCCAAGTAAACGCTAAAGGCCAAGCGCGTGGTCAGCCTCTCGGCTAATGACACTTCGGTCTTGCCAATTCCTAAGCGCCTGTAACAAACAATCAGCGACACCAACAACCCGACGATCAACACCTCGCTCGCCCCGATAAAGCCGTAGTGCCAGGAGAGCAGCCAGAAGAAGTTAAAGGCGCAACTCACGACAAACGCGTAGCCCAGTCTCTCCAGCCGGGGATTGTCTTTTTGCGAGGGCAGCGCCTGGTAGATGATGAAGATGGTGAGCAGCGTATAGATAAGCCCCCAGATGCTAAATACGTAACCCGCGGGGGTAAAAAGACTGGGGAAAGCGTCGGACACCTCGCCCGTCGTCACGCCGTTGATGGGCAAGATGTTGGCTAGGGCGTTGATGGTGAGCACGGCGCCCAGGGCGAAGATGTTGGCAAGCTGGCGCTTGAGGGCGCGGCTCATGGACGGGGAAGGGATTGTTTGTGTGGTCACGCTCGAGCCTCCTATAAATGTACTCTTAAATGTACCTTCTGACTTTCAACCATACCTTGAAATCAGAAAAACGACCTGACGCTCACGCCCAAACTGACGGCGGTAGGGGTCTCGCCGAAGCGCGCCCCGAGAACGGCGGAAAGCTCCTGGTCACCCAGGGCGGTGTAGGAGAGGGTCGGCACCACCTGGACGCCCGTGTCCGGGAAACCTACCCGCGCGTCGAGTTCTAGGCTCGAGTCCTCATCCTGAAAAAGAGCCATCTGCCCGGCCAGGCGCGGCGCTGCGGGCAAGAGGTCTTCGCCCCGCTCAAAGGCTTCGGTAATGAGGGGTGCATAGGCCGCTTCTACGGTCCAGAGCCTGCTGCCCAGAAAACCCGTGACGCCAAACGCGCCGCGCACGTCCGCCGAATCTGTCAAAAACCACCCCTCGCCGTAGACCACCAGGTCGCCAACCGCGCCGCTACCGCCCACACCCGCGACGAACCCGTCCCGATAGAGCGCGGTGGCCTCCAACTCGAACTCGCCAAAGCTCCGCCGCACGCTCACGAGCGGCGTGAGCACGTCCTCATAAAAGAGCGCCCCGCGCACCCGGTAGGGGTCGGCGTACAGGACCGCCCGGACGCCGGGCACACCCAAACGCACCCCGCGCCGGTTCACCCGCTCCACGTTAAAGGGCAGCGTCAGGCGCGCGTACTCGAGCGGCAGCCGCTCAACCCCCGCGCTCAGCTCTATGTCTCCCACAGGTGCAGCCACATAAGCCTCGGTAAGACCAAGTTCCGCGGTGACGGGGTCGCTGACGCGCAGGCTCGGGTCGAGCTGGAGACTAAAGGTGAGGGGCTCGAGTTCGTAATCGGCCTCCAGATGCGCCGCCAAGGTCCAGCCCACGCTCTCGGTCAGACCGGGAATGACGGTGGTGTCCGCTCCCAAGATGAGTTCGCCCCGGTAGCCGAATTGAGCGAATGAAAGGGAGGTGGCGAGACACGCGAACAGGATAAGAAGAGGTTTCATGGTGGTTCCTCGAGCAAGGCGGGGGCCAAAAGCAGCCCCTTAGCTTTCCTCAAGCAAGGACCGCCTCGCGCTCGTGCGCCCCGACGATTTGACCATCCTCCAAGTTGACCGTGCGCTTCACGTGCTCCAACAACCGCGGGTCGTGCGTCGAAAACACAAACGTCACACCCTGCTCCTCGTTGAGGCGTTTCATCATCTCGATGAGGTCACTCCCCGATTTGCTGTCTAAGTTGGCAGTCGGCTCGTCCGCCAAGATGATGTCGGGCTCGGCGGCAAAAGCCCTCGCCACCGCCACGCGCTGCTGCTGACCGCCCGAGAGCTGGTTGGGTTTGCGGTCGGCAAACTCGGCGATACCGAGCGCTTTGAGAGATTCCATCGCTCTGGCCTCGCGCTCTTTTTTACCTACGCCTTGCAGCTCCAAAACAAAGGCGGCGTTCTCTAGTGCCGTCAACACGGGAATCAGGTTGTAAGCCTGGAACACGAAGCCCAACTTGTCGAGCCGCATCGCCGCGCCTTCCTTTTTATCCAACTGGTCGATGCGTTGGCCGTTCAAGTAGATTTCACCCGAGGTCGGCTTGTCGAGGTCGCCCATGAGGTGTAGCAGCGTACTCTTGCCCGAGCCCGAGGGTCCGGCGATGGCGGTGAACTCGCCCTTGTCGATGGTGAGGTCTACGCCTCTGAGCGCGTGAGTTTTGATATCACCGATTTGGTAAGTCTTTTTGAGGTTCTTGACTTCGAAAAGGGGCATGTTGTTTTCCTTTCTGCGGCTCGAGTGTCAGGTTCAGGCGGTGTAGCGCATCGCCTCGGCGGGTTCGATGTTGGCCGCCATCCGCGCAGGACCCAAGGCGGCAAAAAAGGCGGTGAGGACGGCGAAGCCGACAGCGAGCAGCACTTGCCACGGTTCAATAGAGAGGTAGAAGACGTTGGGCAAACCGACTTCCGCCAGCATCTCTTCGGCGTAGCCGGGCATAGCGAAGCCGTTAGAGCCGAGCCAGACAAGCGGCAGCCCGATAGCCAGCCCCAAGGCCGCGCCCGAGAGGCACAGCAGCAGGCTCTCGAGCGTGACCATCCCCAAGACCCGGCGGCCCCTAGCGCCTAGACTCAGGATGACGCCGAACTCGCGCACGCGCTCCAAGGTGCTTAGATAAACCGTATTGAGCACCAGCAGCCCCGCCAGCACGAAAAAGATGAGCGACATGACGAGCAGCACGGGCGTGAAGAACTGGACCAGCGTCGCCAGGCTAGGGTCGATGTCCCGCCAGCCTTCGACTGTTAGGTTCTCGGGCAGGGCGCTTTTAAGGGCGGCAACTTCGTTTGCGGTTTGAGCATCTTGGTCTAGGGTATTGACGCCGGGGAAGTGAAGCTCGAGCCGACTCACCGCGTCCGGCGCGGCTAACTCTTGCGCGGCAGCGAGCGAGAGATACGCCGAGTTGATTTCGCGGTTGGGGTCTTCGAAGTCTAGGAGCCCTTCGACGGTGTAAGCCGCCGCGCCGTAGCCTTCGGTGCCGGGGGCGTAGACGTACACGTCGTCACCCAAACCGACTTCCAAGGCGGTCGCCAAAGAGCGTCCGAGCATGATGCCCGTCACGTTGTCGCCCTCGACAAAGCTACCTTCTGCAAGATAGTCGTTGACAAAGTCTGCTCGCAGCTCTTCGGGCCAATCCTGACCCTGTACGGCCAAACCCCTCGAGCGGTCCTCGCCCGCCACCAGACTGGGGACCTGCAACGATCCCACCGTCACCGCGTCGGGGAGGGTCTGCGCCACCGTCTCTCTCACTTCTGCGGCGTTCTCTAACAGCCCAGCCCCAAAGCTCCGCGCGTCCCGGTAGCCCTCGGTGTGAATCTGAACGTTGCCCACCTGGTCGGTTAGGTCCCCGTACATGCCGTTCGTCAGCGCGCCGCCGAAGCTGTACATCACAATGGCGAACAGCACGACGATGGCGACGGCCAAGACTGAAATGAGGCTGCGCCGCCCCTGCCGCCACAGGTTGCGCCAGGCGAGGGCTATCATTCGCAGGCCCCCTCACGCTCTAGGGCGTTCTGCGTAAAGCACGCCTCGGGAATGTCCACGCCGAAGTCGGCGTCTTGCCAGGTGACGACGGTTCTGTGGCCCTCTTCTAACAAATCCGTCACCTCGAAACGCTGCGGGATGTAAAGGCCGTCCACCTCGGCGTAGTCGGATAAGATGTTTTCTTTCACGGCGTTGCCGCGCTGGTCGTAGTAGGTGATGTTGGTGGGCGCGTAAGAGGGCTTTTCGGCGGTCAGCTCGACCCTGCCGTAAGGCGTCGGGGCGTTTGGGCTGGGTACAAGTTCCAAGGTGACGCTCGTTTCGGTTTCTTCCACGATACTCGCCTGATAGTTCTCTTCTAAGTCGTCCCCTGCTAAATCGTTATAGGAAATGTCCGAACCCAAGAACGAATCGCTCTGGCCGCTCGGCGGCAGCCGCAGCACCCGGCGCAAACGCGGATTGTAGATGAAAACGTTGTCGCCGTCGTTTAAGAAAGCTTGCCCGGCGTCGCGTGGTGGGGCAATCACTCTGGTTAAACCTTGCTCCTCGCCTTCGCTATAGATGCGCATGGTGTAAACGTCTTCTTCGTCGGGGCGGATGACCTGCATGTTCAAGGTTGCCACCTGCGACTCGCCGCGCAGGTTGTTCACGATGGCCTCGAGGATGGCGTTCGCGTCCTCTTGCGCCGTGACAGAGGTTGTCAGAGTCGCCACCAAAGCAAGGGCGAGGGTCAACAAAACTCTTTTCATCGTTGGCTCCTTACGCTCGAGCCAGCTTGTAATTGAGAAGGCCCGTAGATATTCGTTTGCAGCGCGTCGTAATGCACGCCCGTCAAGCTTTCCGAAACCTCCCAAAGCTTCACGCCTGTGGACTTCTTGTAGGCCGCGTCGCTCGCCCCCACCCGCTCCGGCTCTCCGCGCATCTCCAGCCAGCCATCGGGGCCGTAGTAGTCGCCGCCGCGAACGTCCGAAGCGGTGGCGGCGCGTAAGGTGGGCAGCGCGCCCATCGCGGGCGACTGGGCCACGAAGCGGTTGCCCATCTGGGAAAGCCTCGAGTGCTGCTGCAAGTTGGTCCCGCTATAGCCGGGATGCGCGGCCACAGCTTTTGTTTCCGCGCCCGCCGCCCGCAGGCGGTCTTGCAGCTCAAAGGTGAAAAGCAGGTTCGCCAGCTTGCTCTGAGCATAAGCAGCCCAGGCCCTGTAATTTCTTTCCGACTGCAAGTCGCCAAAGTTCATTTCTCCCATGCGGTGCGCGCCGGAGGAGACGGTCACGACCCTCGAGCCTGGCGTGTCTAAAAGTGTCTCCATAAGCCTGCCCGTAAGCGCAAAGTGCCCCAAGTGATTCACACCGAACTGCATCTCAAAGCCGTCCTTGGTCTTGCCATAAGGGGGAACCATCACGCCCGCGTTGTTGATAAGCAGGTCGAGCCGGTCAAAGCGCGCCTTGTAATCTTTTGCAAAGTGGCGGACCGACTCGAGGTCGCCCAGATTCAGCTTCATGACCTCCACAGAGGCGTTCGGGTTCTTACGGCGAATCGTCCTCGCCGCCTCGTTCGCCTTGTCCAGGTTGCGGCAGGCCATGACAACGCGCGCACCCTTGTCGGCGAGAGCCCTGGCGGCTTCATACCCAATCCCGCTGTTCGCGCCTGTCACGACGGTGACTTCGCCTTCTACGTTAGGTATGTTCTTTTCGGTCCAGTTTGACATGTTCGCCTCCTTTTTTGTTTTGGTTGAGTCGTGGTTGGTGAGTTGTACGATTGGCAGCTCTAACCACTCACCACTCGCCACTTTTCTAGTTCGCCCGCATCGCCTCTGCCGGATTGAGGTTTCTCACGCGCCTGCCGGGCACGACAATGGCAAGCACTGCCGCAATAAGAATGGTGACGGCCGCCCAAGCCAAGTAGGTCAGGCTCGAGGCCAGCACAAACTCATCACTCAGCGCCAAGCCGGACAGGTAAGCGCCGTAGAAGGTGTTGATAAAGGGTCCCAAGAGGTTGGTCGCGGACATCAGCGCGTTCAGGCCAAACCCAAGTACCGCGCCCGCGGCGAACCCGATAAAGGTGGTGTAGACGGCCTCGAGCGTCACCATCCGCGCGATCTGACCCTGACTGAGCCCCAGCGAGGTAATCACGCCGAACTCGCGCGTGCGCTCTATCACGCTGACAATCACGGTGCTCATGACGGTCACGGCGGCGAAGAGGGCAATCATCAGGACGATCGGAATCATCGACGCGCGTTTGTCCTCGATGCCCGCCATGAGGCCGCCTAAAAGTTCGCTGATGGGGTAAGCCGCCACGCCTTGTGGTAAAACCGCCGCGGTGTCAAGGGCTTCGGCTACCCCTTCCTCGTCGCCCTGCCGCACGTCGAGCGCGACGCCTGTTGCCGTGTCCACACCCGTAAGCGTTCTAGCGTCCGCCAAGTGGACCAGCACCACGCCCTCATCCACCGGGTTGATGTTGCTGTCGATGATGCCCACGACTTGTAAGCCCGCGCCCTGAGAGCCGCCCACGGATTGCACGTCGAGCGCTAAGCGTTCGCCCACGCGCACGTCTAAATCTTCGGCGAGAACCTTGCCCAGCACAAGCTCGCCCTCGTTCTCGACCATGCGACCCTCGCCGATGTCGCCGCCGATGTTGCTGACTTGATCTTCTAAACTCGGGTCGATGCCGCGTACCTGTGCGCCGAGGGTGCGGTAGGGCGAACGCAGGAGCGCTTGGAACTCGAGCCTTGGCGCAAACCCCCGCACGCCCTCGACCCCTGTGAGCGCGTCTTCAAAATCCAGCGTTGGCAGGCTGTTCTCCGGGTCGGGGTCGGTCCGGTAAGCCACGGTCTGCACCATCACCGGGGCGCTCAAGTAACGCGCCTGACCGCCCAACAGCACGTTGACGAAGCCGTCGTAAAAGCCCCAGAAGAAGATGATGGCGACCGTGGCGTAGGCCACCACCGCCAGAAGAAGCTGCGTGCGCCGCTTGTGCCGCCACAGGTTGCGCCAGGCGAGACGGGAGATGGAGGTGGTCACGGGGTGCTCCTTTGGAGAAACATAGGAATCGTGAGGTTTCTTCTCGGACTGGCGTATGAAGTCGCTACCGACAAAGCGGTGAGGCCGACTATAAGGGCCGTCATGCCGGAGTCAGCTCCTCTTTTGACGCTTTGAGCGCGTCCCAGCGCTCAAACACGCTCGGGAACTCGCGCTCGGCGAAGGAGTAAAAGTCGCGCATCTCCTCGAGCCCACGCCGCACTTCGGGGTCACCCGACTCGAGCAGCCCCAGACCCCGTTCCGCCAGTTCCCGGTAGAGCCGCGCCTCCTCTATACTCCGGCGGGTCATCTCCACCCAGGCACCGGGTTTGTTGCGGAAGTAGTCGCGCCGCTCGCCGGGTTTCGAGACCCGCTCGATAAAGCCGAGTTGGATGAGATAACGCGTCGCGGTGCTGATAGAACCCCGGCTCGCTTGCAAGGTTTCGGCCAGCTCGTCGGCGGACTTCTCGGCGGGGTCGGCCACAAGAAGCGCGCCCAGCACGCGCCCGGACATGCGGGTCATGCCGCTCTGCTCGAGCTTTAAGCCGACTTCCTCGATGTAGCTTTCCTTGACCTTGCTCAAAAGGTACCTCCTGTATAGAATAAACATTTAGAACTTTCAAATCTTACTGAAAATACTGTACCACAGAAATATGAAGACTTTGTAAAGCTTCCGGTAGTAGGGCGTCAGTATGGCGACATTGGTGGGCATGGTGGAGGGCGGAGCCCAAGCGGATTCGTTTTACAGACGGGCGCAGCGTTTTTTTGAGGCTTGCATTTGTCTGATGCGACAGTTTTCAGGCACGCGCTGAGTTTACATCCCGGACAAAGCTACAGCCTGTGCCTGGACCGGACGAACTGGAAGTTCGGCAGATAGCAGACCCACTGGGGTCGGGTCTAGTGACCCCTATGCTGCTCGACATCAACATCCTGACGTTGGGGCTGACGTTCAAGTTGCCCGCGTCGCCTGCTGGAGTAGTCGCTCTTTAGAACTCGGCACTTCTTTTACGTGTGATAGTCCGCGTTGATCGCCACGTATTCCCGGCTCAAGTCGCAGCCCCAGGCGACGCCCGTTCCAGTGGTGGCTTGGGGGGAGAGCTCGAGCTCCATCCTCACCTCCTCCGCGTCCAGCTTTTTTGACAGCGCCGCGGCGTCAAACGCTTGTGGCGAGCCGCGGTAGACGGTCACGTCCTGCAAGCGGATCGTGACCTCGGCAGGATTGAAAACCGCGCCCGACGCGCCTGCGGCGATCAGGATGCGCCCCCAGTTGGGGTCGTTGCCGTGCGCCGCCGCCTTGACGAGCGGGCTTCTGGCAACCGCCCGCGCCGCCGCGCGCGCCTCCTCGTCATGCCGCGCGCCCGTAACGGTGACGGTGAGAAGTTTCGTCGCGCCTTCGCCGTCACGGGCGATTCTTTTGGCGAGGCTCTGACAAACCTCCTCGAGCGCGTTGACAAGCTCGTCCTCGTCGGCTTCGAGCCGGGCGCTCGAGAACACGAACGCCATATCGTTGGGCGAGGTGTCGCCGTCGACCGTCACCTGGTTAAAGGAGCGCGTCACCACCTCGGGCCACAGCGCGCGCAGCTTCTCTTGCGAAACTTTAGCGTCCGTCATCACAAAAGCGAGCATCGTCGCCATGTTCGGGTGAATCATGCCCGAGCCCTTGGCGACGCCCACGACGCTCGAGCCGCCCGTCAGCCTCGCCTCGGCGGTTTTGGTCGTGAGGTCGGTGGTAAGGATCGCTCCGGCAAAACCCGCTACATCTTCACCGCGCTTGTCCGTCAGGTTGGGGAGTGTGGTGGTGAGTTTCGTAAGCGGCAGAGGATGACCGACGATGCCCGTGCTCGCTGTGAGCATCGCGTCTTTTGGCAGAGAGAACCCCGTAGCGGCACTCTCCGCCAAGCTTTCGTTGTCCCGTTCTCCCTTTTCCCCCGTCGCGCAGTTCGCGTTGCCGCTGTTGACGACGACGCCGTGAACGGCTCCGCCCGCTTCAAAAAGCGCCCGGTTGCGTTCCACACAGGCGGCTCTCAGTTGATTTTTGGTTGTCGTGAGCGCCCACGCCAGCGGGGTGGGGGAGACGAGGAGAGCCAGGTCAGGCTTGCCCGACTTCTTGATCCCCGCCGTGCCGCTCGCCGCTTCAAATCCTGAGGGAAGCTTCACGGCCACACCGCCTGAAGCTCTAAACCCAGCGTCTCCTCAAAATCCATCATCAGGTTGAAATTATGCACCGCCTGCCCCGCCGCGCCCTTGCCTAAGTTGTCAATCGCGGCGAACGCGAGAATATGTTCGCTGCGCGGGTCGAACCTCACGCTCATCACGCAGCGGTCGCTGCCGTACACGGCCTTGGTCTGGGGCAGGTCCTCTTGCACGGTAATGAGCGGTTCGCCCCTGTAGAAGTTTTGGTAGAGCTCGAGCAACCCCTCATCCCCCAGGGACGCGCCCCCCTCTTCAGGCCGGGTGTAGCAGGTCGCCAGGATGCCCCGCGTCATTGGCGCGAGGTGCGGGTTAAAGGTGACGACGGGCTTGCTAAACGTTGCGTGGGTTTTCAGGTGCCGCCCCATACTCATAGTGCGCCCCAGCGTGTTTTCAATTTCAGCAGTGTGGCGGTGGGTGCCCGCAACCTTGTAGGGCTTGTAATTCTCGTTGACCTCTGGGAAGTGAAAGCCTAAATTTGGGCTCCGTCCTGCACCCGACACGCCCGTGGCGACGTTGGCGATGACGTCTCGGCCCAGCAGGCCGTGAGCGGCGAGCGGGGCCAGGGCTAAGCTCGCAGTAGTCGCGTTGCAGCCGGGCGAGGCGATGAGCGCCGCGCCTTTTAACTCGTCCCGGTGCAGTTCGACCAGACCGTACACCGCCTCCTCGTAAAGTTCAGGGTGAGGGTGTTCGTGACCGTACCAGTGCGCGTAGTCTTGAGGCAAGAGCCGAAAATCAGCTGACAAATCCACCACCCGCTTGCCCGCGTCTAGCGCTCTTTTCACGAGTCCTGCGGTCGCGCCGTGGGGCGTGGCTGTAAAGAGCACGTCGCAGCCCTCAATCACCGCGCTCGCGTCCTCAAAGGTGAGGCCAGCGTCGGGGAACTGCGGCCAGCAGGCGCGTAAGGGTTGGGTGAGGTAGCTTCTCGAGCCCACCCCCGACACCTCCACTTTAGGATGCTTAAAGAGGCGGCGCAGGAGTTCCGCGCCGCCGTAGCCGCTCGCGCCGAGGATGCCGACCTGTACGGGTGCGGTCATCAGCTCGCCCCAAGAAGCTGCAAAAGGATCGCCTTGTGCGCGTGCAGCCGGTTTTCGGCCTGGTCAAAGACGCGGCTGCGGGGGTGATACACGGCCTCTTCGGTGCATTCCTCGCCGTAGTGCGCGGGCAAATCGTGCATAAAGATGCCGCGCGGCGAGAGGTCGTCAAACCACTCGGGCGTGACCGTGTAGCCGTTAAACGCTTCGCGGCGCTTCTCGGTATCCTCCTCCTGCCCCATCGAAATCCACACGTCGGTATAGAGCGCGTCCGCGCCCGCCGCCGCCTCGCGCGGGTCGCGGAGGATGCGCACATTTGCGCCCGCCGCCCTCGCCCGTTCCAAAATTTCTTCGTCCGGGTCGAAACCTTCCGGGCAGGCAATGGTCAGCGCGGTGCCCGCGTGCATAGCGGCGTTGAGGTGCGAGTTGCAGACGTTGTTGCCGTCGCCCACGAACGTCACTTTGAGACCCTCGAGCTCCCCAAACGTCTCTTTGAGCGTGAGATAGTCGGCCAAAAGCTGACAGGGGTGCAGGCGGTCCGAAAGTCCGTTGATAACGGGCACGTCGGCGTGGTGTGCGAGTTCGGTAAGCGTTCCGTGGCCGTAGGTGCGCGCCATCACGCCCTCGACCCAGCGCTCTAAGTTATGCGCCACGTCCCGAACGGTCTCGCGCACGCCCCAGCCGATGTAGTTCTGACTCAGCAGGACCGAGTGACCGCCAAGCTGATACATCGCAATGTCAAACGTCGAGCGCGTCCGCAGGGACTGTTTCTCAAAAATCATGGCGATGGTTTTGCCCGCCAAGGCTTGCGGACGCTCGCCCTCTTTCCAGGCTCTTTTGAGCTCTAAGGCGCTCTCCAAAAGGCCGTGAAATTCCTCACGGCTCAAGGCGGCGAGCGAGAGCAGGTCGCGGCCCTGCAAACTGTCAATCATGGTTGGTTTCATCTCAGCCCTTCACGTGTAGAGGCGTCAGTGTGTAGAGGTTCAGTGTAAAGTCGCGTACCCCTCGAGCCCCGCAAGCTCCTGATAATATATGCACCTGCTTGTATAAATCAAGCGTTTGAAGATAGGTAGCGCGTCCCCAGCTCCTCTCGCAGGGGCGAGACGCGGTCATAAAAGGCGTCGTCATCGTCAAACACGGCTTTACGCTACCTGCCGCCGCGTGCTACACTCTTTAGGCTTGTGCCCCAGCGCACATCATCAGGTGTGAATAGAAATTTTAGAGGTGAGTCATGGCAAAAGTATGCGAAATCTGCGGCAAGAAACCCATCGTTCTCAACGACGTGGTCCGGAGCGGGAAAGCCAAGCGCGAGGGCGGCGTGGGCAAGAACACCACGGGCATCACCAAAAAGTGGAAGTACCCGAACTTGCAGCGCGTCAAGGTGTGGCGGGGCGGGCAGAGCAAGACGCAGCGCGTCTGCACCTCGTGCATCCGTTCCGGCAAAACCGTCGGCGCGTAAGTTTAGCGTTTTTAGTAGAGGAGGCTGGATGAAAGTCCAGCCTCCTCTGTTTGTATTGAGGGTTTGTCCGTAAAATGTCTGTTAATTCCTTTGATAAGGTTAATTCTGTTAATAAGGTGACCATCGACGCGACCCTCGTGAGCCGGTTGATTGCCGCCCAGTTTCCCCAGTGGGCGGACCTTTCTGTCGAGCCGGTCGAGACGAGCGGATGGGACAACAGAACCTTCCGTCTCGGTGAGACCATGAGCGTGCGACTCCCGAGCGCCGAGGGGTACGCGGCGCAAGTGGAGAAGGAGCAAAGGTGGTTGCCCAGGCTCGAGCCGCTCCTGCCGCTGCCCATCCCCCGCCCGCTGGCGTTGGGGCGTCCCGCCGAAGGTTACCCCTGGCCGTGGTCGGTCTACCGCTGGCTCGAGGGCGAGAACGCCACCTTAAAACGCATAGACGACCCCTCCGCATTCGCAACCGCATTGGCCCGGTTTCTCGTCGCCTTGCAAAAGATTGACTCTGCCGGTGGGCCGCCTCCTGGGCCGCACAACTTTTTTCGCGGCGGGCCGCTGAGCGTCTACGACGCCGAGATGCGAAACGCCCTCACAGCCTTGGAGGGTGAGATTGACGTCGCCGCGGCGACCGCGGTATGGGACGCCGCCCTTAACGCCACCTGGCACGGCTCCCCCGTCTGGATTCACGGGGACGTAGCCGCGGGCAATCTTTTGGTTAAAGAGGGCCGCCTGAGCGCCGTCATCGACTTTGGCTGTTTAGGGGTGGGCGACCCCGCCTGCGACCTGGTGATTGCGTGGACGCTTCTGTCGGGAAAGAGCCGGGAGGCGTTTCGCGGGGCGCTTTCGGTGGACCGTGCGACTTGGGCTCGAGGGCGCGGCTGGGCGCTGTGGAAAGCGCTCGTTACGCTTGCTGAGTATCAGACGACCCACCCCCTAGAAGCAGAAGCCCGGCGCGTCGTCGCTAACGCGCTTGCCGACCATCAACACGCTGCCTGACGCGAAAGGGGCTACCGCAAAGTCGGCGGGACAGCGTCGGGTATGACGGAAGTGAATTCCGAACTTCACCCGTACGCGTCGGCACAAAAGGACCGGCTTAAAAGGGAGGCGCGCACCGCACGCTGCGTAGGCGCGCAGGCTCTGCTAGACTGCGGTTATGAGCGACACTTACTGGTTGCGGGGCGTGCGCGGGGCGACGACGGTTGAACGCGATGAGCCGGAGGAGATCTTGGAGGCCACGAAGGAGCTCTTGGAGCAGATGCTCTCCGCCAACGGCGTCCACGACTTCGAGCCCATCGCCGCCATCTTCTTTACCACCACGCCCGACCTAAAGAGCACCTTTCCGGCGGAGGCCGCGCGGCGGCTGGGCATGGACATGGTGCCTCTAATTTGCAATCAGGAAATCCCGGTGCCGAACCGTCTGCCGCGCGCCGTCCGGGTGATGCTGCAAGTCAACACCACCAAAAGCCAGAGGGAGATGAAGCATATTTATTTGCGCGAGGCGGTCTCTTTGCGGCCCGATCTGGTGAGCGCGCAGTAGGGGGCTACTTGAACCTTTTCTCGTACCGCTCGAGACAGGTCCTCAACACCCCCTGCGCCTCCTTCACTCCCCTAAACCCTTCGACCTCGGCCCCGTCCTGGTTGCCCTTACAACTCTCGAAAAACCACTTGAGCTCATCTCGCTGATACTCCGGCAGCGCCTCCACCAACTCGTAAGCGGCGGTCACCGGGTCGTCGATATGCACGCAGATGAGTTTGTCGTCCGAGTCGCCCTCGTCCCTAAAACGCACCACGCCGACGAGTCTGGCGCGCAAAACGCTGAGGGGTACCACCGCGTTTTGCATCAGCACGAGCGCGTCTAGGGGGTCGCCGTCTTCGTCCAGCGTGCGGGGCACGAAGCCGTAGTTGGCCGGGTAGGTCACGGGCGGGCTTAAAATACGGTTGACGTTCAAGACGCCTAAGTCTTTGTCGAGTTCGTACTTCGTCGTGGTGTCGCGGGGCACCTCGACGACGATGCGGAGCGCTTCGGCGTCGCCGGGCGGGACGTCGTGCCAGGGATGCACGTTAGTCCTCCCACTCCTTGACCGGCACGAGCTCGCCCCCGTCCACGGCGGCATTGAGAATGCGGTGGCGGCGGTTGAGGGTAATCTCGAGCGTCGCCTGGTCGAACGTCTGGGAGCCAATCAGCGTTTTGCGGACAAAGTAGCCGTTGCCCTGCAAACTCATCTCGCTCGTTTTGGAGAGCCTGACGGGGATGATTTCGCCGTTGCGGGAGGTGCGGACCTGGGCGAGTAGAAAGCTGCCCTCTTCTTTGAAATTGGGGTTTCTGCGTCGAAAGAACATAGGGCATTCTAGCGTATAGCAGGTAGCATCTGGTTTGAGGGAGATTCAGGTCGAGAATTACCGTGGGGGATGTAGTTTATGAGATGCTATCTGCGCTGAACCAACCAATAAAACCGCTGTATGGGCGCGCGTTGTGAGGAGAAGCGGGTAAAGTAGAGGAGTGCAGACCGTCTACCCGCCGCCTAAACAGCTTTACCAAAGGAGGTTCCTCAACCTGTGACGGACGCCAAGGTGCTGCTGCAAGAGGCGTTTTGGGCGGGGTTGGGGGCTGTCCAACCGGCGCGGATGCTGCCGCCTCACCTGCCGCCGCCCCCAAAGGGCCGTCTCGTCGTTCTCGGTACGGGCAAAGCGGCGGCGGCGATGGCGAGAATCGTTGAGGCGCATTATCAGCATCACAAACTGGAGGGGTTCGTTATCACCCGCTACGGGCACGCGCTGCCTACTCAAACGATTGAGGTGATAGAAGCGGGGCACCCGGTGCCCGACGAGGCGGGGCGGGCGGCGACGGCGCGGGCGCTCTCACTTGCCCGCAGCCTGGGTCCCGACGACCTGATGTTATGCCTCATCTCGGGCGGCGGCTCGGCGCTCCTCACCGCGCCGGACGGGGTGAGTTTTGAAAAAAAGACTGCGCTGACGCGCGCGCTCCTGCGTTCGGGCGCGGACATCACCGAGATGAACACTCTTCGCAAGCACCTTTCCAAAGTCAAGGGCGGGCGGTTGGCAGCGGCGGCGGCACCTGCGCGGGTGCTCTCGCTCATCCTTTCCGACGTGGCGGGCGATGAGCTCTCGAGCGTCGCCTCCGGCCCTACCGTGGCCGACTCGAGCACGTTCGGGGACGCGCTAGACGTGCTAGACCGCTACGACCTCCCTTTTCTTGAAGTGAGGCGATTTTTGGAGAAGGGAATGCGGGGCGAGGTGCCGGAGACGCCCAAACCGGGTGACGCTTTTTTTGAGCGAGTCGAGAATATCCTCATCGGGAGCGCGCAGGGGATGTTGGAGCGTGTGGCCCAGTTTTTTCGTGAGCGGGGCGTCACGCCGCTCATCCTGTCGGACTCGCTCACGGGCGAGGCGCGCGAGGCGGCCCGCTTTCACGCGGCGCTTGTGCGCCAGGTGGTGCGCTACGCTCAGCCTTTGGCGCGGCCTTGCGCGCTGCTTTCAGGTGGCGAGACCACCGTGACCGTACGCGGTGCGGGCAGAGGTGGACGGAACGGCGAATTTTTGCTTGCGCTAGCTTCCAAACTGCGCGGCTTGCCGGACGTTTACGCGCTGGCCGCCGACACCGACGGCGTCGACGGCAGCGAGGACAACGCGGGCGCGGTGGTGGGGCCGGACCTTTTTGAACGGGTGGGGGTGCGCGAGGCGCTGCGCCATCTGGACGACAACGATTCTTATAGCTTTTTTGCCGTCACAGACGCGCTTTTTGTGACGGGGCCGACGCACACCAACGTGAACGATCTGAGAATCATCTTGATTCGCTAGAGGGTGCTTGGCATAGACTGTGAGGGTGACACGAACGGCGGGGCCATGAGTTTTGACAGTCGACAAGTTCAAATTGACGAGGCAGCAAAGATTCTCCGTGCAGGCGGGCTCATTGCGTTTCCGACCGAGACGGTGTACGGTTTGGGGGCGGACGCAAAGAACCCAGAAGCGGTCAAAAAAATCTTCATTGCCAAGGGACGCCCCGCCGACCACCCGGTTATCGTCCACCTTCCTTCGGCGGGCGCGTTGGCAGGGTGGGCACGAGAGGTTCCCGAAGCGGCTCACCGCCTTGCTGAGGCGTTCTGGCCCGGCGCGCTGACTCTCATCTTGAAACGTTCGAATGGTGTACCGGACGCGGTCACGGGCGGACAGGACACGGTGGGGCTGCGGGTACCGGGGCACCCGTTGGCGCTGGCGCTGCTCGAGGCTTTCGGCGGCGGCGTGGCCGCGCCCTCCGCCAACCGTTTTGGCCGTATCAGCCCGACGCGAGCCGAGCACGTGCGCGCCGAGCTTGACGGGGCGGTGGACATGATTCTCGACGGCGGTCCCTGCGAGGTGGGTTTGGAGTCCACCATTCTCGATTTGAGTACGGGCATCCCGCGCCTGCTGCGGCCCGGCGGG
This sequence comes from Trueperaceae bacterium, assembly GCA_965214405.1. Taxonomy (GTDB): domain Bacteria; phylum Deinococcota; class Deinococci; order Deinococcales; family Trueperaceae; genus CBDCCT01. Next base: position 1,229,428 of record OZ243956.1, on the reverse strand, counting down.
GTCACGGTGGAACGGCTCGAGACTGTGCTAGGAACCGAGCTGAGCCTTGAGGCTGGCAGCGTGCGAGCCCCCGGTGGGCTGGCGAGCCACTACGCACCCACGACACCTACTTTTGTTGTTCCTTCGGAGGAGTTGGCGGCGTATCTCGAGCAGCATTCAGATAAAAATTTAGGCGTTCTTGCCAAACATCCTCAACCGAAAGAGTACGGGGACATCCTCTGGAAAACCCTGCCGAACACGCCCGCCGCCTTTGGACGTGAACTTTACGCGGCGCTGCGCGAGCTTGACGAGAGCGGCGCCGAACGCATCATCGTCGAAGCGCCCCTTGAGGGTGATGCGTGGCTGGCGGTGCGCGACAGGTTGGCTCGAGCCGCCAAGGAGCTTCATGACTAACCCTTCATCCGGTACCGCGAAAAGTAACACGATCAAGCCTCTGGTAAGCGTCATCATGGGCAGCACCTCCGATTGGGAGACGATGCGGCACGCCGCCGAGACGTTGGAACGTTTCGGCGTGCCCTTTGAACGCCTGGTCGTCTCGGCGCACCGCACCCCGGCGCGGCTCACGGCGTTTGCCGAAGAAGCCGAGGCGCGGGGTTTAGAAGTCATCATCGCGGGCGCGGGCGGCGCGGCGCACCTGCCGGGGATGGTCGCGGCGGGAACCGTTGTGCCCGTGCTGGGCGTGCCCGTGCAGAGCCGGGCGCTGAGCGGTTTGGACTCGCTCTTGTCCATCGTGCAGATGCCCGCGGGCGTGCCCGTCGGCACCCTGGCAATCGGCGCGGCGGGCGCGACTAACGCGGCGCTTTTGGCCGTGGCGATGCTGGCGACGACGCGGCCCGAACTGAGAGAGAAGTTGAAGGCGTTCCGGCTCGAGCAGACAGAGCGCGTCTTAGGGGCGACGCTGCCGTGACGCCTCCCGCGATTCTTCCGGGCGCGACTCTTGGCATCTTGGGGAGCGGTCAGCTTGGGCGGATGCTGGCGTTTGTTGCCAAGAGGATGGGCTACCGGGTTCACGTTCTCTCGCCGGGTTCAAATACACCCGCGGGGCAGGTTGCCGACGTTGAAAAGAATGCTGCTTACGACGACCTGGACGCCGTTCGAGTCTTTGCGCGTGAGGTGGACGTGGTGACCTTGGAGTTCGAGAACATCCCCGTGGCGGCGCTCGAGGCCGCGTCGGAATACGCGCCCGTTCGACCAGGTGTGAGGGCGCTTCACGTGGCGCAGAACCGTCTGCGCGAGAAAACCTTTCTTTCCGATGCCGGGTTTCCCGTGGCCCCCTTTCGCGCTATCCGAAATGTAGACGATTTGGGGGCGGCTCTCCAGGAGCTCGGCGTCCCCGCGGTACTTAAAACGGCGGGCTTTGGCTACGACGGCAAGGGACAGGCGACGGTCACGACACCCGAAGAAGCGAAAGTCGCGTTCGCGGCTCTCGGCGGGGGAGAGGCGGTGCTCGAGGCCTTTATCCCCTTCGAGCGCGAACTCTCCGTCGTGGCGGCGCGCGGGCTTAGTGGAGACTTCGCTCACTACGGCGTGATTGAGAACCGGCACGAGAAGCATATTCTGGACGTGTCAATCGCGCCGCCCGACGTACCCAGAAAAGTTGAGAACGAGGCGGTGGAGATTGCGCGGGGGGTGCTGGGGGCCCTAAACGTCGTCGGCATCATGTGCGTCGAGTTTTTTCTGGTAGGGGAGAAGCTTGTCATCAACGAACTCGCGCCGAGGCCGCACAATTCGGGTCACTTGACGCTCGAGGCCCACGCGACAAGTCAGTTCGAAAATCAGCTCCGGGCGGTCTGTGGTTTGCCTCTGGGCACCACCACGCTCCTACGCCCTGCGGCGATGGCGAACCTTTTGGGCGACTTGTGGGAAGGGGGAGCGCCGGATTGGGCGGCGGCCCTAAAGCTGCCCGAAATCCACCTGCACCTTTACGGCAAGGGGGAGGCGCGTACGGGGCGTAAGATGGGCCACCTCACGGCGTTGGCACCCAGCCCGGAGGAGGCGGCGCGGCGGGTGCGGGAGGCGCGGGCGCGCGCTATCCGGTCAGAAGATGTTTAAGAACGCCGCGACCACCGCCGGGTCGAACTGCTCCCCCGCCTGCTTTTGAATTTCCGCCACCGCCGCCTCGTGGCTCCAGGGCTCCTTGTAGGGGCGCTTGCTGGTCAGCGCGTCGTACACGTCGCAAATGGAGAAGATGCGGGCCAAGAGCGGGATGTCCTCACCCTTTTTGTCGTGCGGATAGCCGCCGCCCGCCCAGCGCTCGTGGTGATGCAGGACGGTCTGGAGCGTTTCTTGGGGCAGAAACGTTAACTGCTCGGCGAACGCGTAGCCCGTTTGCACGTGCGTTTTCATGATCTGCCATTCGTCGCCGGTAAGCCGACCGGGCTTGTGCAAAATCGCGTCGGGGATGCTGATTTTGCCCACGTCGTGCAGATACGCGCCCCAGCGGAGCGCGTTGCGTTGCGCCTCGTCCAAACCCAGCGCCCCGCCGATGCGCAGCGCCAAGTCGGTCACGCGGTCGGTGTGGCCCTTGACCTCGCTGTCGCGGTTCTCGACGGCCAGGCCGAGCGAGCGAATCGCGTCCTCGCGGGCGGCGAGCGCCACGCGTCGCGCCTCCTCCGCCTGCTCCTCCGCGACCAAACGCGCCGCCAAGTTGGCGAGCACGCCCGCGACCGCGCCGAACAAGTCGGCCTCACGCTCGAGCCACACGTGCGCTTCAAAGGTGTGCATGAGAAACGCGCCAAGGAGTCTTCCTTGGCGGTCGCGCACGGGAGCGGCGGCGAGGCTCGTGACGCCCAGTTGAGGAAACCCCGCCGCCTCCGGGGCGCTGCGGGTGTCGTCAAAAAAGAGGGGGGCGGGCGTGGTTTGGAGCGCGCACATGAGCGGCGTGTCGGCGGGCAGACCGTGCGCCAAAATGGCGTCCATCGTCGGGCCTTCGGGCATCACGCCCGCGGCGGAGCGCGCCCTAAAAAAGCCGCCCCCGCTTTGAAAATACGCCGAGCCCGCCGCCGCGGTGCGCGCGACCAGCGTGTCGAGAATAGGCGCGACCGCGGCGGGCGCGTCGGAAGCGGACAAGGCGAGCTGAGTAAGCTCGACAATGAGCCCTGCACGCGCTTCTGGCTGAGGTTTGGAGGGGCGCGTAGGGGTCTCAATCTTATCGTAAGGACGGTGCGGGCGGTCTGAGATACTCGGTTCCATGCTCCCACTTTAGAAACTCGTCTCTTACAGAAGTCTTACCGTCCCGCGGTGGTTGATGAGCGCGGTGCGTGAAGGTGAGCGGTTGGTATAAATGAGGAATGCAAAACCTTCTCACCTTTACGCCCGAGGCGCGCAGGCTCTTCGACCGGCTCCAGCCCGCGCTCGAGCGCATCCTCTCAGACCTTCCCGACAGGGACGCGCAACTTTTTCGGCTGAGGCTCGAGCGCCATTTTCAAAATCTGTTTGACGGCCTTAAACCCGTGTACGGGGCCAGGGACGACTTTGACGCGGTGTTAGAACGCCTCGTCGTCCTGCTGGCTAAAGGCTATAGAGCGCGTCCCGAGGACCTGAAGCTTCTCGACCTCGAGCGCGACTTAAGCCCCGACTGGTTTCAGCGCGAGGGCATGGTCGGCTATGTGTTTTATGTGGAGCGCTTCGCGGGCACGCTTCAGGGGGTAACGGAAAAACTCGACTATATCGAAGCGCTGGGGGTGACCTACCTCCACCTCATGAAAATCATCAAGCCCCGCGAGGGCGAGAACGACGGCGGCTACGCGGTCGCGGATTATGAGGCGGTGGACCCGAAGGTGGGGACGATAGACGACTTGGAAACCCTCTGCCGCATCTTGCGTGAACGCGGCGTGAGCGTCTGCGTGGATTTGGTCCTCAACCACTGCGCCAAAGAGCATCCCTGGGCGAGGCGGGCGAGGGCGGGTGACGCGCGCTATCAAGATTATTTCTACATGTACCCCGACCGCACCATGCCCGACGAGTACGAGCGTACGCTTCCCGAAATCTTCCCCGACTTCGCGCCCGGCAATTTCTCCCACTATCCGGAGATGGACAAGTGGGTCTGGACGACCTTTAACGAGTACCAGTGGGACCTCAACTGGTCGAACCCCGAGGTGTTTCTGGACGTCGTAAGCGTGATGCTCACGCTTGCCAACCGCGGCGTCGAGGTGTTCCGGCTCGACGCGGTGGCGTTTATGTGGAAGCGGCTGGGCACGAATTCGCAGAACCAGCCCGAGGTCTATGATTTGCTCCAGGCTCTACGCGCTTGTTCGCGCGTCGCCACGCCCGCGGTGGCGCATAAAGCCGAGGCCATCGTCTCGCCGCAGGATTTGATTCACTACTTCGGCACGGGTAAGCACCACGGCAAGGTCTCGAACATCGCGTACCACAACACGCTGATGGTGCAGTTCTGGTCCTCTCTGGCGAGCCGCGATACCAAGCTCATGACCCACACCTTGCAGGAGTTCCCGCGCACGCCCACCAACGTCGCCTGGGCTACCTACATCCGTGGTCACGACGACATCGGCTGGGCGGTCACCGACGAGGACGCGGCGGCGGTGGGCTTAAACGGCTTTTTGCACCGTCAGTTTTTGTCGTCTTATTATGCTGGCGAGTTCGGGGGGAGCCACTCGAGGGGCGCGGTATTCCAGTACAACCCGGTCACCCAAGACCGGCGCATCTCCGGGACGTTTGCGAGCTTAGCGGGGCTGGAAGAGGCGCTGGAGGAGGGAGACGCCGTGCGCGTGACTCTTTCTATTGAACGCATCCTCCTGGGTCACGCGCTTATCGCGGGCTACGGCGGCATCCCCCTCGTCTACATGGGCGACGAAATCGGGCTGCTCAACGACTACGGTTATGCAAGGGACCCCGAGACCGCAGGCGACAACCGCTGGCTGCACCGGCCTTCTATGGACTGGGAAAAAGCCAACCGGCGCTTTGAACCGGGTACGCTCGAGGCGCGTATTTTTGAAGGCCTCCAAAAGATCATCCGAGCTCGGAAGCGCACCCCGCACCTCCACGCGTCTTACAAGTCGGTCACGCTCACCACGCCCAACCCGCACCTCTACGTTTACCGGCGCTTGCATCCGCTGGGCGCAATGGTCGCCGTATACAACTTTAGCGAAGCGCCGCAGCCTCTTCCCGTGGAGGTGCTTTTCGAGAACGGCTTGACGGAGCCTTTTAACGCGTTGGAGGAGACGTTTATCAATCTTTCTTATGCACCGCGGCTCGAGCCCTACGGCAGACTGTGGCTTCTGCAAAACCCCGACGCGATAGGGGTTGGTTAAAATGAACTTTTACGTGTTCTTCCCTGGCGACCTCGAGACCGCCCCCTTCGGCTCATCCTTGGGATTCTTGCGGTAGGCGGGCAGCGTGCCTGCGGAAAGTTCTTCCCAGGTGACGGTATCGTCCAGCGTAATCACCTTGACGGGACAGGACGCAGTGCAGGCGTTGCAGCCCATGCAGCGCTCCGGGTGCAGGTGCAAGGTCGCGCCGCCGCCCTTGTCAGGCGGGTCGAAGGTACGCTCAAACGCGTCCGTCGGGCAGACGTTGGTGCAGACAGGGCACATGATGCAGCCGTCATGGACGCGGGGCAGCGTCCAGGGCACTTCGGTTTCGGCCTCGGGCTGCGCGCGCTCGATCAGCCTAAAGTGCCGCTGCATCTCCTTGGGCAGCGTTTTATCGGTGTCGCCGCCGGGGTCGAGCGGCTTGAGCGCGTCGGCGGCGCTCCGCTGGACGCTGCGGAAGCCGCCCCGCAGGAGTTCGCGGCGGCTCACAGGGTCGGGGTTGTCGGTGGTGTCGAGCGTGTCCGTCTGGGTGATGTGAAAGTCAATCTCGCGCCCGCGCAAGGCCGCCACCGCCGCCGCGTCTTTGGCAAGTGCGTTAAGCGCCGGTAAAACTTCGGGCGCGCCGATGTGGCAACTTTCGCAGTCGCCCCGCGCCAGCGTCACCTTGCCGCGGGTGCTGGCGAGTCGCAGCAGGTCGCTCGGCTGAAGCCGGGTGAGGCACTGGACCGTCTGCGCCGAGCCCCCCACCTGCGAACACTTGACGGGCGCGCCGGGCTGGTAACTCACTTTGCTCTCTAGCGCCTGCGACGGGCACGCCTGCACGCAGAGCCCGCAGCCCGTGCAGTCGATGTCGTCGATTTCGACCCGTTTGTTAATCGTAATCGCGTTGTGCGGGCAGGTGTCGCGGCAGAGAGTGCAGCCGCCCACCTTTTTGGTCACGACCAGGCAGTGCTCGGGGGTATAGACGGGCTCTAAGGAAGACGCCTTGACGATGAAGTTGAGGAGTTTATCGAACACGCCTTACAGTCTAGCCGAGTCCAGGCCCAAAGTCGCGCTTTGATGAAACGGGCTCGAGACTACCTAACCAAAAGTCTTGGGTTTCGCCGAAAGAGAGAGCCCCTTACCGGTACCCTCTGAAACCTTGTTAGCTTTTTGTAAGACTTTATTTTGTATAGTCGCCGTTATGAAATTTGGAGCCTCAAGCCACGCTATCTGGCGGCAACGCGTTATCAGTAGTTTACTGGCGTTCCCGCTCTGTTTGACTCTTTACCTGACTGGGCTGTTGCCGCTACACGGGGCGCAGGCGTTTGTCCTTTTGGCGTTGTTAGCCGCCTACATCGCCGCCTACTTTGCCAGGGACGCGTTTAGCCCTACCGCCTGGCTTCTCTACCTTTGTGAAGGGGCTGCTTTAGCCCTCTTTATTCGGGAGACGGGTGGCGCGGCGAGCCCCTTTCAAGCGCTTGCTTACACCTGGATGTTTGGTTTGGCTCTTACACTCCTGCTCAACGGTTCGCGCCCCGCCGTTATCCTTTTACTTGCTCTGCTGACCACGTTGACCCTTGCTGTGGGTGGCTGGGGAACAGAAGGGTTTGTACGCTTTGCTGCTGTAAACGCGCTCGCACTAGGGGGGATGGTCGCCGCTCTCTTGACGCTCAACTTAGAGCGGCGCGTCGCGCGAACCGACACCCTACTCCCGATGGTCTTAAACCGCGGTGCCGGACTCGAGCGCTTAGAAGATTGGGTGAGAACCGGGGAGACGTTTTATCTTTCGTTTATCGACCTCGGTAATTTCAAACAAATTAACGATACCTACGGCCACCGCGCGGGTGACGACGTATTGCGTGAGGTCGCTGAACGTCTGCGCGGCTCAGTCCGCACGGCCGACATCGTGATGCGCTATGGCGGCGACGAGTTCGTCGTGGCGACTAAAAAAGATTTGTTCCCAACGCGGCTCGAGGAACTTTTCGCCGAGCCTGCCGAGACCACAGCCGGTCGGATTGGGGTGTGGGCCGATATCGGTCGGGTGCTGTGCGAACCGGGTGACGACTTAGAGCAGCTTTTGCACCGCGCGGACGAACTGATGTACAACCGGAAACGCTCGAGGCAACAACGTTCTCATAACGCGGTGTCCTTGCCGGATGCCGGAAACTTCTATGTCCAGGATGCGCATTAGTACGCTCCAACCAAGCGTGTAGCCCAGCCAAACTCGCCTCCATGCAGTTCGTCGGTGCGCCACATTGCTAAAAAGCTTGTGCTATCAAGCGAAGACAGCTACCGTCTACCTCTCGACCTGGATAAATATGGGGACAAATATAGGCGAACCGTCGCCCTCCTTACAGGCAAGGGTAAAAAGGGCGGCGTAGATTTGGGTAGAAAGCGAGGCCAACATGACAACACCCAATGCAGCGGCGAGTGGCACCTTTAAGCTGGGCGGCGACTTGGAAGTGAACCGTTTAGGTTTTGGCGCGATGCGGGTTACCGGCAAAGGGATTTGGGGCGAACCTGACGACAAAGGCGAGGCAATCCGCGTTCTCCAACGTCTTCCCGAGTTAAGTGTCAACTTTATCGACACCGCCGACGCTTACGGCCCCGACGTAAGTGAAGACCTGATTCACGAAGCGCTCCATCCTTATGACGGTCTGCTTATCGCGACCAAAGGGGCCAACACGCGGCAAGGCCCCAACAAGTGGACGCCTGTGGGTCGCCCCGAGTACCTGCGGCAGTGCGTCTTGATGAGTTTGCGGCGTCTGGGCCTCGAGCGCATCGACCTCTGGCAACTCCACCGCATCGACCCCAAAGTCCCGCGCGAGGAGCAGTTCGCCGAAATCGCCAAGATGCAAGAAGAGGGTCTCATCCGCCACGTGGGCCTGAGCGAGGTGAGCGTGGAGGAAATAGAAGCGGCGAGGGAATATTTCGAGGTCGTGAGCGTGCAGAACATGTACAACCTCGTGTCGCGCAAAAGCGAAGAGGTTCTGGACTACTGCGAGAGCGAGAACATCGGCTTTATCCCCTGGTTCCCATTAGCCGCGGGCGACCTGGCAAAAGAGGGCAGCGTGATGGACGAGGTGGCGCGCCGCTTGGGCGCGTCGCCCTCACAGGTCGCGCTCGCCTGGGTCTTGAAGCGCAGCCCCGTGATGCTGCCCATCCCCGGCACGAGCAAGGTGGCTCACCTAGAAGAAAACGTCGCGGCGGCGTCTCTGGAACTGAGCGATGAGGACTTTCGCGCCTTGGACGAGGCGGGGAAAGAGGAGTCGGAGCGGCAACAGCAGGCTGCGGCGTAAAGTTTTCTAATGGTTTAACGAAAGAAAGCGTCCCACGACGGGGGCGCTTTCTTTTTACTTATGCTTTTTCGGATAAACCAGGACTCGAGCCCCGCCTAAAACCCGTAGACCTCGTGCCGCTTCTGCGAGAGTTTTTTGTGGTAACCCGTTTCTTCAAGGTATTTGTCGAACGTTTCAAAATCAACCTGCTGCTTGTTGTCCGACAGCGCCACCGCGGGGTTCGGGTGAACCTCGATCATAATGCCGTCGGCCCCCACCGCGAGTCCGGCTTTAGTCAGAGGAACGAGCAAATCGCGGCGACCGCCCGAGTGCGTCACGTCCACCATGACGGGGAGGTGGGTCTCGAGCTTCGCCAACGCCACCGCCGACACATCCAAGGTGTTGCGCGTGTACTTTTCAAAGGTGCGGATGCCCCGCTCGCAAAGAATCACGTTGCGGTTGCCCTCGCTCAACAGGTACTCCGCCGCCATAAGCCATTCTTCGATGGTGGCGCTCAGGCCGCGCTTTAACAAAACGGGTTTATTGGCCCGACCCACCGCCCGCAGCAAGGCAAAATTCTGGGCGTTGCGCGCGCCTATTTGAAACACGTCCACGTACTCGCCGACCATCGCCACGTCGCAGGTGTCCATCACTTCGGCGATAAACTTAAGGTCGTGCTTGTCGCAGGCTTCGCGGCCTATTTTGAGACCCTTTTCGCCGAGTCCCTGAAACGAGTAGGGGTCGGTGCGGGGTTTGTAGGCCCCGCCGCGAAAAAGCCGCACGCCGCGGCTCGAGACGAACGCCGCCGTCGCCTCGACCTGCTCCTTGGACTCGATGGCGCAGGGTCCGGCGATAAGCACCGGCGCGTGGTCGCTGCCGATGGGCACATCACCGACGCGGACAACCGTATCCTCCGCCCTCGTTTTGCGCGAGGTGAGGTATTTGACCTTGTCTGCCTCTTGCTCCAAGTGCATACTGGCCTGAAAAATGCTCTTGAACAGGCTTTTGACGGTGCTGTTGTCAAAGGGACCGGGATTGGCCTGAGTCAGCGCGTCCAGCATCTCCTGCTCGCGCACCGGGTCGTAGTGCGACAGCCCCAGCCCCGTCTGCACTTCCCCGATGGCCTCGGCGACTTTTGCCCGCTCGGACAAAAGCTCCAAAAGTTGCAAATTTAATGAATCAATGCGTTTGCGTAAATCCTGAATCTGCTCCATGCTCCACCTTTCGCTGTGACAACCGTACGACGATGATGCTTATTTCGTAGAGTATCACAAGCGGCACGGCGACAAGCGCGAAATTAAAGGGGTCGGCGGTAGGGGTAATAACCGCCGCCAGGACGCAGCCAATCACGATGGCGTAGCGGCGATACTGCCGCAGCATCGGCGCGTAGATGAGACCCAAGCGCGCTAAGAGAAAACCGAGCACGGGCATCTCAAAAATAGTCCCAAACACCGCCATGATGAGGATGATTTTGGAGATGTAGTCTCCGATAGAGGGGAGAACCGTCACCTCGCCACCCAAAAATCCTAAGATAACGGGAACAGTGAAGGGTAACACCGCGTAGCGCGCAAAAAGAACGCCGAGCGCGAAAGCGAGGGCGGTAAATAGAATGAAAGGCACCGACCAGCGGCGCTCCTCATCATAAAGACCTGGCGCGATAAAGCCCCAAATTTGACCACCAATCACCGGTGCTGCCAGCACGAGTCCAAAAAAGGAGGCAACCTGCATACTAACCGTAAAGGGCTCGAGAAACCCGAGCGCGACGAGGTTGATGTTAGGTGGCAGGGGTTGGTTAAGCCAGTCGATAATGGTAAAGCGAAAAATAAACGCGATGCCCGCGCCCACAATCCACGCACCCACCGCGATAAAGAGGCGCGTGCGCAACTCTTCAAAATGTTCGATTAGCGTCACGTCATGACCTCTTTGGAACTAAGTTCTGAGCTACAGCGGTTTCCGTTGACGCCGAGTCCATCGATGCAAATATCACCGTGTATACATCTCAAACGTCTAATCAATGGCTTAGCTTTGCTTAAACCAGATAATACCTGCTGGCGACAGCTCGAGCCTAAGCGTTCGTCTTTTCCCTTTCCATCCGGAACGCTTCTTTTTCGGCGCTCAGGCGCTCTTGCTCGGCGCGAAGTTGGGCACGTTCTGACTCTAAGGTGCTGTCGGGGATGCTCGAGACGCTCACCTGAGGAGTCTTTTTCTCGTCGTCTTTGTTGACCTCACTCTCAAAGTCGTCTTTCATGTCGCGGATGCCCTTGCGGAACTCCCGGACGGATTGGCCGATACCTTTTGCCATCTCGGGCAGGCGGCGCGGGCCAAAGATTAAGAGCACCACAATGAGGATGATGATGATCTCGGGTAAGCCTAAAGGACCGATGCGCATGGCGAAACCTCCTATGTTCGTGCTTCTACCTTAGCACTTCTTACGTCTTACGTGTGTAGTATTGCACTTATAGCGTGCTGCGAAACCGTTGACCGGACCTTCATCCAGCCTCGGCTTCAAAAATCGGAGCAAAAAGGGCGTCCGGTCAAGCTGCCGGACACCCACATAAGAAAAGGGTTTTTATGCCAGCAAATCTGTAAAGGTACCGTTGACCCCGTTGGGGAAGAACAGACCCGAAGCGGCACCTACGGCTCCGTACACGATGTTAAGCACTTCGCGCGGGGAGCGGCTAAAGGCGATGGAGTTGTTGTCGGTGGGCACAATGTTGGCTCTGCCGTCAAGGACAATACCCTGGTCTTTGCCGTTGCCAAGAGCCGCGCGCAACGCCGAAATCGCGCCGACAATAGTCTGGACGTCGAGCGCGACGCTCGAGCCCTCAGCGCCCGCGGGAATCGCAACTTCGGTTCTGTTTTGGTAAAGAAGCGTGCGGACCTCGCTCGCGTGGTAGGCCTCGACGCCCAGAATGCCAGCGGCAGCCTCGAGGAAGGTTTCATTTGTCACTAGCGGGGAAGCGCCTTTGTAGGCCGTTACGCCAACGTCCTCAAAGATAAAAGCGCCGTGCAGGAAGAAGAGCGCGTTGGTGTAAGGGCTGAATGTTGAGAGGGCCGTCTGGGTGTCGGCGTTTACCCCCGCGGTGGCACCCGCCGCCATCGCGGCTACGCCGAACGCACCTTCTGCGCCGCCGCCGATGTTAATGGCGGGGCGGGCAACCGCGGCGTCACCCAATGCTTGACGCAAGAAGATAACGTGTCTCTCTTCGTCTGTGGCAATTTCTTCGGCGTACGCGCGGACGGCCTGGCCGAAGTCGTCATCACCGAAATCTACGGGTGCGCCGCCCGTCACCGCGCCCACGGTGCCGACGCCGTCCGTATCGTAGGAGGGCGTGCGCCCGATGGCGGCCAAGTAAAACTCGGCCTCGAGGTACTCTAAGTTAAGCGCGAAGTTGAGAATCTGCGTGTCCAGGTCCGGCGTTTGGGCGGTGGGTCTGGGTGTGCAAGCGGCCAGCGTCGCACCGGCTCCCAACATGCCTAGGTTGTTGATGAGTTTGCGGCGGTCCATCTTGGCTTCAAAAAGCTTTTTAACGTCCATTGTTTCCTCTCGGTGCTCAGTCGAAGCGGCCCAATCCTGAGCGGGTAGGGAATAGTACGTGGGCTTTCTCATTCTCTTTTACACGTCCCAAAGGCGTTTAGATGTGGATTCTTTTACACCTCGTTGTTTTTCTGACGAATTCGGCTTGGCAGAGGTTTTCACAAGACCGAGCAGGGTTATAAAACAAGCAGGGTTATAAAAGATAAACCGTTTTTATAAAACGTCTCACTGTTTTACCCGCCAGGGTGTTACGCTTCCGCGAGCGCTGACGCCGGTACGGTGAGCGCGTGCCGAGAAAAGAGGGTCTGACCCATACACGTTTCGTGCCTGTTTAGAAATTTAACAAGAGGACGGCGGTGTGAGCTTTACGCATCTCGGCGGTTTCCGGGGTGGTAAAAAGAACGAGGGAAAGGTCACACCACCTGAAAGTTTTCTGTGTCGCGCCGTACGGTTGCTTTTCCCCTCCCTCTCGCCTTATCTCATCTTCACTCAAATTCACTCAAAGTAGGTGCCCATGAATAATCCACGTTTGCACACGCCGCACAAGTCCGTATACAAGTTCGGGCCGCTCTTTTTGCTCCTTTTCGTCTTAGCCGCTTGTGGTCCGGAGCAGCCCGCCCTCGAGCAGCCGAGCGTAGCGTCGGTCCTACCAGCCAACGGCGCGGTAGATGTGCCCCTCGAGACCGACGTCGTCGCCACGCTCACGCTGCCTGAAGGGGCGGCGGTAGACAAGATGACGCTCGCGTCCGGCGTGCAGCTCGCGTCCGGCGCGGGTGTGAGCGTCCCTGGCACGGCGACCGCTGAGGGTGACCTTCTGACCTTTGCGCCTGCGAGTGACCTGACGGCAGGAACGCAGTACACGTTTATGGTGACGTCGGCGCTAAAAGACGAGCGCGGCGCGGCGTTCGTGCCCGTCAGCACGAATTTCACAACGGTACAAAACACGCCTGGAAAAGTACCCGCGGGCGAGGTTGCGCTCGAGCCCGCCTCCCAAGAACTCGTCTTTAGTGCAGTTCAGGGGGAGACCGGCGGCAACCAAACCGTGACGGTCACAAACGTGGGCGACGCATCCTTGACGCTGACAGAGGCTCAGCTCACGGGAACCGACGCGCAAGACTTTACGCTCGCGCCGTCCTCAACGCCCCTTACCCTGATGCCCGGAGAGCAGGCTCAGTTTGGACTCGCCTTTGCGCCGCGCGCGGGCGTCACCGGCTCCTTGAGCGCGGCCTTGACGCTGACGCTCGAGGACGCTGAGGACGTGCAGGTAGGTCTCTACGGTCTCTCGAGCGAGGGAATGGGCGGCGACAAAGAGCCGCCCCTCCAGGCGGTCGTGGACACGCTGGGTTACGCCATCGACGTGGGCGGCTCGCAGTTAGAATTGGGCACCAACCCTCAGCCCATCGGTGACGAGGTCGCGGCACCCCTTTTTCAAAAGGTTGGGCCGGGTCCGGTCACGATGACGGCTGTTGCCCGCTATTCTCCCGCCGAAACGCTGCCCTTCGGCTACTACACGCTTCAGAACGGTAGGCCGGTGCTGCACCAGGTGGGGGCGCTCTCGAGCGCAATGAGCGAAAGCCAAATGCTTAATCCCGCCCTCGAGGTGGGTAGCGAAACGTTCGAGCCGGAAACCGAGCCTTTTGGTTTCTACGTGGACAGCCAATTTTTCAAACGCGTGAGCTATACCCAAGACCAGTACAACACCGCGCCCCAGCAGACTGCTCACGCCGCGCGGGTGTACCCGCTCAAAAACCGCGAGGGTCAGCTTCTGGCAAACTCTTACCTCGTGACCTTTGAAGACGCCAACAACGGCGACTATCAGGATTATGTGTTTGTCGTCATGAACGTTAAACCCGCTCAGTAGAGGGGTTCTCTAATTTGGCGGTGTACCAAAAGTTGTGCGACTCTGCACGGGCTTCGTCACCGACGTAAAGACACTTGTGCACACATACAGTTTGGGCACCTTCCTGATTTGGGCGAGAGCTACAAGCTCTCGCCCTTACGCGTTTCTTCTCGAGCCCCGTCACGCCCGCCCTGCTCGCCTTGCTGACCTTCGCCATCATCTTGACCGTTTCCATCATCTTGACCATTGGAAAATATCTCTTGACCGTCAGAAGACGTCGGGGAGGCTTTGGGGGTGCGCGGTAACAGCCGCCACGGCAGCCGGGCGCGCTTGTGGTCACTTTCTGAGTCACCTTGATTCCTGCGGGCGCGCTCGAGCAGCGCCCCGGCAAGCGTACGGCCCCCCTCCAAGGCCGCGTCGTACAAGCGGCGCATCTCGCTCACGTTGAGTTTTTTGCCCTCCAAGACCCAGAGCTGCACGCTCTGCCCGATAAGCCAAGTGCCCGCATAAGACACCGCGATGTTGGGCAAAATGCCCACCACGGGCACAAAGCCGACCAACTCACGCGCGACTTGCCGGAAAAAGAAGCCGCCGCCCAAGACGCTCACGATTTCGCCCATCACGTCTTGCGGCTTGCCCCCCTTGCCGCCCGCGAGCGCGAGCTTGTAGGCCATCACGAGCTGGTTTTTGGTCAGCACAAAAATGTCGGCGACGCCCAGCGGCACGTTCAGGACGGGCACCACCGCCGCGAGACCCGTGGAGGCCGTGTAAATCGCGTTGGCGCGCGCGGTCTCTTCGATAAGCGCGCGCATGGCCGCGGGGCGCAGCGGAGGCAGCCCCCGCGCCAACGCGAGGCGCAGGTCGCCCTGCGCGACTTTGAGGAGGGCGGGCGCGAGTTTCTGGGTGAGGGTACCCGGCTCCGTGTCCGGCAGCAGCACCCGCGCCGTTTCCGCGTCGCGCGGCAGCTCGGCCCCGACCTGGGTTTCGGCCGTGGGGCTGACGACAACGGTCACGACGGGAATGCGCGCGTTGCGGAGGGCTTCGAGCTGCGCCTCCGGGTTCATTTCACGCTCCCCTACATACTCAACATCGCCGCGGACGAGGAGCGCGAGGTCAAAGCCGCTTAAGTCGCCGGGTGTTCCCAAGGGGCGCCGCTCGAGCCACGGATGTACCCCCCTTTTGCCGTCGCCCCCACTCAAGCCCTCGGCCAGGGCGGTCGTCAGGGCTTCGTCACCCAAGACGAGAAGGCGAAAACGTCGCTCGGACTCGCGCTGAATCGCGCCCAAGTCGATTTCGCGCACGAGTTTGAAAAGGTTGCCTGCAGAAAGGGGATTCATGGGGTCTCCTAAGGGGTTTCTAAAGCTTGGCTTGGCGTTACGCAGCCTTCGGTGTGGCTGAGGTGGGGAGTGGAGAGACGGGGCGTTAGGGAGAAGACCAGAAACTTGTGCTCCCTATCTCCGGTCTCCCTACCCCCAATCCAGCCTCTTGTCTGAAAACCATAGCAGGTGCGTAAGACGAGAGTTCAAATCTAAAAGGGCGCTTCGTCGCTGAATTCGGGCGCGCGCTTTTCGCGGTGTGAGGCGACGCCCTCGCGTACGTCGGGGCCGGTGAAACCTAAGAACTCGAGCGCCAGCGAGGCGTCAAACGTCGGCCCCGCCAGCCGCAGCCAATTGTTGAGCGCGTGTTTGGTCCAGCGGAGCGCGGTCGGCGAACCCGCGGCGAGACGCTCTGCGACCTCCAACGCCTTGGTGTAGAGTTCTTCTTCGGGCACGCAGAGCGACACCAAACCGATGCGCTCGGCTTCCTCACCGCTGACGGGCTCGCACAGCAGCAGGTGGTATTTGGCCTTCGCCATCCCGCACAGCAGCGGCCAGATTATAGCCGCGTGGTCGCCCGCCGCCACGCCCAGCCGCGTGTGCCCGTCGATAATCCGCGCCGTACTGCTCGCAATGGAGATGTCCGCCAAAAGCCCCGCGACGAGCCCCGCCCCCACCGCCGGGCCGTGAATCGCCGAGACGACGGGCTTGGACAGGTTGACTAAGTTGTAAACCAGGTCCTTGGCCTCGCGCCAGACGCGCGCCAGCGTCTCGAAGTCCTCGCTCATCGCCTCGACGAGGTCTAAGTCGCCCCCCGCCGAAAAGCCGCGCCCCGCGCCGCGTAAGAGCACGGCGGCGGTGTGGGGGTCCGCGTCTACGTCGCGCCAAACCTGGCTGAGCTCGCGGTGCATGAGGGCGTCGGCGGCGTTGAGTTTGTCGGGGCGGTTCATGACAATTTCCAACACGCGCGGCGCGGGCCTCGAGAAAGAGAGGCGTTCGTAACGTTCGTAGGGTGCGAAGGTCATAGAGCTCCTTTGGGCCTAAGTGTAAAAACCAGTGTAAAAACCGGTGTACAAACCAGTGTACCAACCCCTTCTTCAGGTCGCCTCATCCATTGGAGGGAGAAGAGGGTAAGGAGAAGAGCAGAGGTTGGCGTGTTACTGACCCACTAACTTCTACAAGCTCTGACGTCAAAGTCGGCATAGAGTTCGCCACAAAGTTTCGTGAGGAGGTCAAGCGCGGAGCGTCAAAGCCGCGTTTAGACTAGCGCTTGGAGGGCCCGCACTTTAAGTCTGGGAAAGTCTTGGGAACTTCCCACCTCTTTACCGCCGTCTCTAAAGCCGTCTCTAAAGCCGCTTCTAAAACTGTTTCTGAAAAGGCGCCGGGTAAAGTGCATTCTGACGCCCACTTTCTTATAGACAGCCGTGACTGGCCGCCGTACGCTGTATTTTCAAGTCGCGGCTGAGACGTTCGCGGCTACGCCCCGAAACGAGCGCCGCCAGCGGCGATAAGAGTAGGTCATGCCTCAACACTTTAGAAGACACTTACCTGTAGGCCGCGTCAGGGCGCTCGTCGTAAGCCTTGGACTCGTCTCTATGCTGACGCTGAGCTGGGCCGCGACCTTTACCGTCAACAGCGTTGCCGACGGGGCCGACGCGGCCCCCGGCAACGGCGTGTGCGCCACAGCGGCGGGCGTCTGCACCCTGCGCGCCGCTGTGCAGGAGGCGAACGCGTTTGCTGGCACCGACACCATTACCTTCTCACTACCCGCGGGGGCCACCATCACCCTGACGAGTGCGGCGGGGGGCGCTATCAACATCACGTCAAACCTTGTGATCAGCGGCCCCGCGGCGGCGAGCCCTTCAGGGCAGCTCAGGGTGAGCGGCGGCTGGGACGGCGTGATTAACAGCAGCGTCGGCAGCCGCGTGTTCTTTTTGCCAGCGGCGGGTCGCTCGAGCGTGACGATAAGCGACCTCGCGCTCATCAACGGCAACGCCGGAACAGAAAACGGTGGCGCAGACCCCGGTAGCCCAAAAAGCAACGGCGGCGCCATCTACGTCGAGGGGGGCGTGCTTAATCTCGAGCGCATGACCTTTAGTAACAGCACCTCCAACGACGGCGGCGCGCTGGAGGTCGAAAACGCGACGGTTAACATTAGCGACAGCACCTTTCACGCCAACAAAGCCAGAGACGACGGCGGCGCCCTCGACATCGGCAAAGCAGCGGTGGTCAACGCCACCAACACCACCTTCGCCAACAACCGTTCGGAGGCGGGAACGGCGGCCGGGGTCGGCGGCACCGGCGGGGCCGTGCGCGTCGACGGCAGCCTCTCCTTGACTTACGTCACGATGGCCCATAACGTAGGCGGCAGGGGGGGCGCTATCGACTTTGCGAGTACCGGTTTGGTCACGTTACGCAGCAGCCTCATTTTCGACAACACCGAACTCAGCGGCGCGGTTCTGAACTGCGTCGCCAACAGCGGGAGAGCCGTCAGCTCGGCGCGCACCGACGGCGGCAACAACTGGACCAACACCAGCAATTCATGCGCGCTGGGTAACACCATCACCGCCCCGTCTTTGGCGCTCGCCCCGGCGCTAGGCAGCAACGGCGGCCCGACGCAAACGTTGTCTCTGGCAAATAGCAGCGGCGTGAACGGCGTTATCCCAGCCGGTTCAGATTGCGGCGCGGGCGTCGGCGCGAAAGACCAGCGCGGCGTCGCCCGCGCGGTCTATGGCGGCTGTGAACCCGGCGCGTTCGAGCTTCAGGGTGCGCCCGACTTGACGCCAAGCAAAACGCACACCGGCGTGTTCGTGCGTGGCGGAACCGGCACCTACATCCTGCGCGTGACCAACGTAGGAACGGGCGCGACTGCGGGCACCGTCACCCTTAGCGACACGCTGCCCACCGGCCTGTCGTACAAGGCGGCGAGTGGGAGCGGGTGGACGGTGAGCGTGAGCGGTTCCACCGTCACGGCGACGAGGGCGGACACGCTCGCCGCGAATGTGAGCTACCCCGACCTCACCCTGAGCGTCAACGTCTTGCCCAGCGCACCCAGTACACTCACCAACAGCGCGACCGTTTCCGGCGGAGGCGACACGACGCCCGGTAACAATACGGCGACCGATCCAACCACCGTCGTCGCCGCGGCGGGTTCGCTCACGCTCGGCAAAGCCGTGCGGAATGTGACCCAGGGGAGCGGTTTCGGCGAGAGCGGCGTGGGCGCGCCCGGCGACGTGCTCGAGTACCGCATCACCTTTACCGCACGGGGCAACACGCTCTCTAACGTTGTCGTCCGCGACACCGTGCCCACAAGCACCCGTTTGGTGCAGAACAGCTACGGCGCTACGGGCGAAGTCGAACTCACTTGTCCCGACAACTCGGTTGTCAACATTGATTTGAACGGCGTGACCAACGGTACGTTGAACCTCGCCGTCATGGAGACGGGACGGTGTGCCAACAGTTTGGCGCCCGACAAATTCGGTTATCTCAGGTTCCGGGTCGTTATCCAATAAGGTTCTCTCCCGCGCGAGCGTCAGCAAACTTTTTTAACGCCAAACCGTCACGCTGTGAGGCCCACTCTCTTAGGACCTATCTGAAACTTTTTAGAGGTCTAAGTCGTCGCGCCTCGAGCGCACAAAACGCTCGAAAGGGTCGTCTTCTTTATCTTTTTCTTTAGTTTTGACGCGAGCCTCGGTTTGTGCCTCGCCGGACTCCCTTTTCGCCCACGCGCCCCGCGTCGCGTCGTTGGTGGGGCGGGATGTGGAGAGGTTGCCGGGGAGGTCTCTGGGAGACGCAAGGGGACGCTCAAGAGAAGACCCCGTAGCGGGCTCAGCGGGTCGAGCCACGGCGACCTGAGGTTCGACTTTGGGCGCACGCCGCGACGCGGAGGGTGTTTCGCGCCCTTCTCTGTCTCTCGTAACCCTTTTTCTAGGAAGCGTGAGCGTCAGCCAGACGAGCAGCGCCGTGGCAACCAGCAGGGCGTAAAAGAGCAGCAAAATAACGATGAGCGGTGACAGCATCGGCCTATCATACTTTCTCCTGACGCGTTTGTTGCGCCTTCACAAGCCACGCAGGCTTTTATCACGCCTCCTCGGGAGCGTTCAGAGACGAGAGTGCCGAGTGGAAAGTGCCGAGTGAGACCCTCTGAATTCAGTCCTAGGTGCTCGATACTTTCGTCTTTAGGAAAGCAGAAACGCGTGCTATGGCTTCTTTATGATGCTCATGATAAAAGCTTAACAAATCACGCTAAGCTCACGTTGCCCCCGCTCACCATGAGTAGGGTGGAGACCCTCTTAGAGCCTCAGCCCACGCGCTCCGGCCCGCAGCCCGTGAAAGAGCGCCAGAGTCCTTTCGCCCGTGGGCTCGGCGACTAACGCATCACGGCTGTTCACCACGACCAGAGTGACGCGCCAGCGTGTCGGGTCAAGATTGGGGGCGGAGGCCAGAAGCTGCGTGTGCCGGGAAAAACCAGCGTGCCTGCTTTTTGCAGTTATATTTTTCATACCGCAAAGACTGTAAGAACGCCGTGATGGCGCACCCTTATGATGGGGCTATGTCGGCATCTCGAGCTCGCAAGTCTACCCCCAATGAACATGCCTCAGCGCTGTTGAACGTTGGGGCGCTCGAGGCGCGGCTCGTCACCCTCACCGAACCGTCCGCGCGCTTGGACGCGCTCAACGCGCTCGCCTGGGAGCTTAGATATACGAACACGACGCGCGCGCTCGAGCTGAGCAAGGAGGCGCGCGCGCTGGCGCAGGGGCTGGGCGACCGGCGGGGGCTCGCTTACAGCCTCCGCAACCAGGGTTTCTGTTTTTTCCGCCTGTCAAACTACGACGCGGCGCTCGCTCACGCGAGGGAGGCGCTGAACCTTTTTGAGGCGCTTGACGACGCGCGCGGTCTCGAGGGCACGCTCTCGACGCTCGGCGCGGTCCACATCATGACGGGAAACCTCACCACCGCGCTTGAGAGTTTTTTGAGGGTGCGGCGGCTTTGCGAAACCCTGGGCGACAAGGCGCGCGAGGTCGCCGTATTTAACAACATCGGCGCGGTGCATTTTTATTTGGGCGACTACCAGAGCGCGCTGGCTTATCATTTGCGCACGCTTAAAACGCTCGAGGACCGCGCCTCACCGGGTGACCCGCTGAGCCGGTCGCGCTCGCTCAACAACATTGGGTTTACGCTCTACAAACTGGGTGACTTTAAGGAAGCGCTGAGGTATCTGCTCGAGGCGCTTGGGCTGCTCGAGACGCTTCAAGACGAGCACGCCAGGGCCAGCACACTCAACAACATTGGGCTCGTCCACCACGCGCTGGGAGATTTTGAACGCGCGCGAGCCTTTCACCAAAAGAGCTTGGCGCTCCGCGAGGCCATCGGCGACCGGCAGGGTGTGGGGGAGTCGCTGGGGAATCTGGGCACCGTTTACGCGGGGCTCGAGCACCCGCAGGCGGAAACGTATTTTCTCGAGAGTCTGGATATTAAGCGAGACGTCGGCGACAACAAAAGCCTCTCCGAAACGCTTCTCGCGCTGGGCGAATGGCTCACCCGGCGGGGCGAGGTTGAGGAGGCGCGCGTCACACTCGGGGAGGCGCTTACAGTGGCGGAGAGTGTCGGGTCCAAAGGCGACCGCTACCGGGCGCACCGGGCGCTCGCCGAATGGTGCAAGCGCGCGGGAGATTTGGGCGGGGCCTTAAAGCACTTTGAACGCTACTGCGCGCTCAAAGACGAGGTCTTTAACGAAACCTCGGCCAGCAAGATGGCGGGCCTTCGCATCACCTTCGAGGCCGAGCGCAAGGAAAGAGAGGGCGCGACCCGCCTCAAGAACGTCGAACTCTCCCGCGCCAACGCCGAATTAGAGGCGCTGACCGCGTCCTTACGGGAGGCGGGCCGAGAAAAGTCGGAGCTGCTGGTCAAGCTTGAAAAGCAGGCTCGAGAAGACCCGCTCACCGGCCTCTACAACCGCCGCCACTTCGTCGAGCGTTTCGAGGCCGAATGGCTGCGCTCCAAGCGCTTTCGCACCCCCCTAAGTGTGGCGCTTCTGGACATCGACCACTTCAAAAGCGTTAACGACACCTTCTCGCACGGCGTCGGCGACGAGGTGCTGAGGGTGCTGGCGCGGCTCCTGCGCGAGAGCACGCGCACGGTCGACGTCGTCGCCCGCTACGGCGGCGAAGAGTTCGTGCTGCTCTTCCCTGAGACGCACGCCGCGGGCGCGCGCGCGGCGTGCGAGAGCGTCCGCCGGTCGGTTCAGACTCATCCTTGGGCGACGCTTCACCCCGATTTGAGCGTCACGGTGAGTGTGGGTGTGGCGAGTTTGGCTGAGGCTCGAGCTCATCCCCAAGGTGAGAATCACAGTGAGTATGAAAAGCTGCTCTCTCTGGCTGATAAAAAGCTCTACGAGGCCAAGCAGGGGGGCCGCAACAGGGTGTGCGGGTAGATTATAGAAATCTTACGCCATGATTCAAATGCGTTAAACATAAAGCCTCAGAGCCTTCCTCAACAGAGCTCGAGATGTTTGAATCCAAGTAACGTATACCAATATGTCCTTCTCATTGGCGGTTTTTTGTCTTAAAGCTTTTTCAATCAATTCTAAGTCGTCAAGATTATTCTGAATTGCGTTTTGAGGATGCGTAAACCGCTCTTCAAAAAGACCTTCAATTAGAGAAACAATTTGGCTTCTCGCGTGGTCGAAATCAATCTCTACGCTTTTGAACTCCTTACCAAGACTGGGGAAGTAGCTAAACTCACCCGGATAAATGGCTTGGCCCCATATGTGAAAGTCTTTCAAAAGTTCGTGTAAACCTTTCATTAGCTAATGCTTATCGCTTTCTGGCGTAAAAGCCGTTCGTCCTTCAAACACCTGAACCCAGCGCCCTACCCTTCAAGGTAACATGACCTCGAGGTTGCCCCGTGACGGAGATTCCCCTGTGATTGTTATCAAAGTCGGCGGTTCACTCGGTATCGACTACGACGCGCTCTGTGATGATGTGGCGGACCTGTGGAAAAGGGGAGAGCGACTCGTCCTCGTCCACGGCGGCTCCGCCGAAACGAACCGCGTCGCCGCGTCGCTGGGGCGTCCGCCCGTCTTTGTGACGTCTCCAAGCGGATACTCGAGCCGCTACACAGACCGCGAGACCTTAGAGATTTTCGAGATGGTCTACTGCGGCAAGGTAAATAAGGGACTGGTGGAGCGCCTTCAGCGGCGCGGGGTCAACGCGGTCGGCTTGTCCGGTCTGGACGGGCGCATCTTCGAGGGCAAGCACAAGAAAAGCGTCCGCAGCGTCGAAAACGGCAAAGTCAAAATTTTGCGCGGCGACCACACGGGGACGGTGGAGCGGGTGAACGTAGGGTTGCTCGAGCTTCTCCTCGCAAATAACTACCTGCCTGTTTTGACTCCGCCCGGCTCGAGCTTTGAAGGTGTGGCCGTCAATGTAGACGGTGACCGCGCCGCCGCCGCCGTGGCCGTTGCTTTGAAAGCCGACGCGCTCCTGCTCCTCTCCAACGTTCCCGGTTTGCTACGCAACTTCCCCGACGAAACGAGTTTGATTAAAGCTATTCCGGCGGGAGAGGTGGGGGAGTATCTCGAGTTTGCCGAGGGCCGCATGAAAAAGAAAGTGTTGGGCGCAGCCGAGGCGGTAGCGGGCGGGGTGAAGCGGGTGGTGTTTGGGGACGCTCGAGTTCAGAAGCCAATTCAGAGCGCGTTGGCGGGTAGGGGAACGGTGATAACGGATGAAGCGCCCTGAGCTAGATGTTAATGAATTAAAGGATTTCAAGGCTTGGGCAGGAACTTGGGTGGGAGCTGACCTCAGCATGAGCGACTACCTGTACTATTACGGAAATCTCGATCTTGCCGTAGCCTTCGCCGAGTATTTCTGGCCCAAAATCGTCGAGGTTGAAGGCTGCTACCTGCTCGCCCCAAACTACGCCAAAACAAGCCTCACCGACTGGCTTGACAGTTTAGAAGGTGATAAATCGCGTGTGGAAGCTGTGATAAACCACGTTCACATTTACGACTTGTTTGAGAATCCCACAAAAAATCACGGTGAATACGACTTGAAAGTTTATGAATACCTCGCGCTAACCCTGCAACAATCCTGGCGGGCCGCGCTCCAGATGCAGTTTCCTGAGGTGAAGTTTGATGTTACGTTTGCAACCGAGCCAGATGATTATGGGCCAACCGTGACGTTTTATGCGGTGAGATAGAATAAAAATACGTTATGCGAATTAGGGAGGTTTTATGACCCAAGTCAAGAACAAAACGCAAGAGATTTTAGAGGGCGACGCCGAACACAACTCGGGACTGTGGAACCCGAACATCGTCTTTACCCACGGCGACGGCGTGATGATTTACGACGCGGACGGTAACGCCTACATCGACTGCTTAGCGGGCATCGCGGTGGCGAGCGTGGGGCACGCTAACGCTCGCTTAGCCAAAGCCGTTTCCGAACAAGCGCAAAAGCTCATCGTCTGCCCGCAGAACTTGGGCAGCGACACGCGCGTGCGGTTTTATAACAAATTATTCGAGTTCATCCCCGAGTGGACGGGTCTGACGCGCGTCTTTATGGCGAACTCAGGCTCCGAAGTGAACGAGGCGGCCTTGAAGTGGGCGCGCGCGGTGACGGGCCGCCCGCGCTTCGTGTCGGCCAAGCGCGGCTTCTCGGGCCGGACGATGGGCGTGCTTTCGATTACTTGGGAGAAAAAGTACCGCGAGCCCTTCGAACCTCTCAAGTATGAAAACGACTTTATCGCTTACAACAAGGTTGAGGAGTTAGACGAGTTCATTACTGACGAGACGGCGGCGGTGTTTTTGGAGCCCATCCAAGGCGAGGGCGGCGTGCATCCTGCCGAGAGGGAGTTTCTCGAGGCTGCCCGCCGCCTTACCCTCGAGCGCGGCACGCTCCTTATCATGGACGAGGTGCAGACGGGCGTCGGGCGCACGGGCAAATTTCTGGCGACCGAACACTACGGCGTCGCGCCCGACATGGTTACGCTTGCCAAGGGCCTGGGCGGCGGCGTGCCCATCGGCGCGCTGCTGATGACTGAGGCGGTGGCGCTGGGGATGCCCAAGGGCGGGCACGGCACGACCTTTGGCGGCAACCCGCTGGCGGCGGCGGCGGGGCTGGCGGTGTTGGAGGAGATAGAGGAGAGGAGGCTGCTCGAGAATGCCCTCGAGGTCGGCAGCTACTTTCAAGAGCGGTTACGCGCGCTCCCTTCCCCCAAGATCCGCACAGTGCGCGGGCTGGGCCTGATGATCGGCGTGGAGCTGAAAGAAAAGGCCGCACCCTATATCGACGCGCTAAAAGACGCGGGCGTGATGACCATCAACGCGGGCGCGACGGTGATTCGCTTCGTGCCGCCGCTGATTATCACTCGTGCGGAGGTGGACGAGGTGGTGGAGCGGTTTGGGCGGGTGCTCGAGGCTTAGTCCAGCCCCAATGCACTCTTTCCTATAAGCTCCAAAGCACTGTCCCCCGAAGGTGGGTGCATGAGTCCTGCGCGCACGTCGCGGAAGAGGCGCTCGAGCGGCAGCCCTTTACCCACGCCCGCACCTCCCGCAATCCGCAGCGCCTTGTCGGTTACCGCAATCGCAGTTTCGGTGGCAAGGTGTTTGGCCGCTGCGACGCGCGGGAAGTACGCTTCACGGTTCTCGTCACCCGTCCAGCCCGCGGCGACGTTTAGGAGGAGCGTCTGCGCGGCCTCCAGGGCGACCTCCAACTCCCCAATCTGACGCTGGATGTTGGGCAGCGTGGCGATGGGGCGGCCCAGCGCCGTCGGCACGCGCTCCAGGGCGTAGCGGACGACCGTGTCTCGAGCCGCCAGAGCAGTACCCAGATAAGTCGCCGCTATCAGCATCGGAAACCACATGTTAGGACCAGCTTTATTTCTTTGCGCCGTCCCGTGCTGGATGAGGTGATTCGCAGGCACCCGCACGTTCTCAAACACCACGTCGTGCGAGTCGCTGGCGCGCACGCTTAAACCCGTGCCCCAGGTCTTGCGCCAGGAGACGCCGGGGGTGGCGCTCGGCACCCACACGACGGCGGACGCGTCTTCAAAACGCAAGCCGACGAGCAGATGGTCTAGGTGCTCGCCGCCCGTGACCCAGGTTTTATGGCCGTTGACGGTGAGGGTATCACCTTCCAGAACGGCGTTTGTCTGCGGTAAGCCGCCCCGCGACGGGGAGCCGAGTTTGGGTTCGCTCGCCGCGGAATTAAAGAGCTTGCCGCGCGCCGCCTCCTCGCAGAAGTGGGTAAATACCTCCTCCGGCCAAGGCTGGGTTTCTCGAGCGTGACCAAAAATGTGAAACTGCATGGCGGCCACCAGCGCGGTGGAGGTGCTGCCTTGGGCGAGCTCGAGCAGCACCTCCACACATTCTTTGAGCGACGCGCCCGCCTCGCCGTGACTTTTGGGGACGCTCAGGCTTAGAAGACCAGAATCCCGCAGCGCCTGCACGTCCTCCGCCGGAAGCTCACCTCGAGCGTCGGCGTCGCCTGCGCGGGCGGCGAAACCTTTGGCTATTTCTCTGGCGCGTTCGGTGGCGGTGTCTTGCGCGGAAGTCACTTGCATGAGAATCAGTGTACAGCACGGGGCGCGTTAGGCGGAACTTTCAGAAGGCTCGAGCCCCACCCCCGCCTCCCGCTTCTCCCGCTGCGCCTTGGTCCAGTTCACGCCCAGCACCAGCATAATAAGCGCGAACCCGGCGACTTCAGCCCAGTGGTTAGGCCAGAAGATACCGACCATTCCCAACGTGACCGCGAGCCTCGAGACGAGGTACATGTGCGTAAACATATACCCTTCCAGAGCCGCCGCGAACGCACCCAAGGCCGCAAAGGCGGTGACGACCGTCCAGATGACAATCAAGATAGGGCCGCCCGTGATGAATTCGGGGTTGAACACCATAAAGAGCGGAATCAAATAAAGCCCCTTGGCAAACTTCCACGCCGCCACCCCGGTCCGCATCGGGTCCGACCCGGCGATGCCCGCCCCCGCAAAGGCCGCCAGCGCCACAGGCGGCGTCACGTTGGAATCTTGTGAGTACCAGAACACGAGCAGGTGCGCGATGATTAAGGGGATGCCGAACTCGTTGGTGAGCGCGGGTCCGGCCAAAACGATGAGCACGATGTACGAGGCGGTCACGGGCAGGCCCATCCCCAGCACCAGCGAGGCCAGAATCACCAGCAGGAGCGCCAGCAAGATGTTGCCGAACGAGAACGATAAAACCATCGCCGAAAACTTGAGGCCCAGCCCCGTAAGCCCGACGATCCCGACGATGATGCCCGCCACCGCGCAGGCCGTCGAGACCATGAAGGCGTTTTTGGCTCCGGTCTCGAGCGCCTCCCACAGCTTCTTCGCCCCCCGCACGGAAGCGTCGGCGAGGCTTTCTGATTCTTCGCTTTGGTTTCTCAAACCGGGCACCGCGAGTAGGGTGAGCGCTTTAAGCACTGCCACCGCCACAATCGAAAGAATAGCGATAAAGCCGACCAAGCTGGGCGACACGTTGATGATTAAGAAAAACACGAGGATGAAGATGGGCAATAGGAAATGCCAGCCTTCTTTCATCACCTGTCCGATTTTGGGCAGCTCTGAGCGCGCCATCCCCTTCATGCCGCGCTTCGCCGCTAAGATGTCCACGAACAAGTAGACGGTCGCAAAGTACATGATGGCGGGCAGGATGCTCAGCCTGACGATTTCTAAGTAAGTGGAGCCCGTAAACTCCGCAATCAAAAACGCGCCCGCGCCCATGATGGGCGGCATGATTTGCCCGCCCGTGCTCGCCGCCGCCTCGATGCCGCCCGCCTCGTGGGGCTTATAGCCGAGGCGCTTCATCAAAGGAATCGTAAACGCGCCCGTCGTGACCACGTTGGCAATCGCGCTTCCAGAGATGGAGCCCATCATCGCCGAGGCGATGACCGAGGCTTTGGCGGGACCCCCGCGCTGCCGACCCGCCACGGAGTAAGCGAGGTCGATAAAGAATTTCCCGCCGCCCGTGACCTCCAAAAACGCGCCGAAGAGGATAAAAATAAACACAAACGTCGCCGCCACGCCGAGCGGCACGCCGTAGATGCCTTCTTGACCCAGATAAAGCTGCGCGACGATGCGGTTCACGTCGTAGCCGCGGTGCTGCAAGATGCCGGGCATGTAGGGACCCAAAAAGGCGTAGCCGATAAACGCGCCCGCAATCAGCGTCATGCTGAGGCCAATCACGCGCCGCGACCCCTCCAACAGCACCACCACGGTGATGATGCCCGCGGTGATGTCGCTCCCTTCCCAAAAGCCCGCGCGGCTGATGATGGCGTCTAGGTTGGCTGATAGGTAATAGCCGCTGTAGACGGCTCCCGCTATAAAAGTCCCGTCGATAAGCCAGCCCAGTGGGCCGCGTGGGCGTTTAGCGCCAAAAGCGGGGAAGAGGAGAAAAACCAGCGTCAAGATAAAAGAGAGGTGGACGCTGCGTAAGAAAAATAGGTTGAAGGGCGCAAAAAAGGGTGCCGCCGCGTAGAGTTGAAACAAACTTAAGCCCACTGCGATGATGCTGATGAGCCTCGTGAGCCATTTTGTGGTGTACGCAGGCGTGTCCCCCGCGCCAATAACGGCTACTTCTTGGTTTTTGTCCATTCGTTACGGCTCCCTCTGCCGAAGCTCGAGCCACACCCGCTCACCCGCAGCCCGCTCGCTTAGCGAGTCAATGTAATCTCCTTGCACGATACGGTGATTTACCGCAAGCGACCCCACCCGCAGCGCATAACGGTCGCCGGGGACGGGCTCATTGATATCGCGTATCCAGTAGCCATGCGAGGCGTCGGACTCGAGCCGCCCCCGCCCCCGGATATAGCCTAGCCCCGCCGCGAAGTCGGGGGTGTGGCTTTGCGTCAGGACCATATGGCCGTTCTGGAGCGCGTAATAATCCTCGACCAAAATTCCCGTCACCGAATGGTTCCAGCGAACCGACCAGGTGGGGGTTTGGGTGAGGTCAAGCTCGAGCAGCACCTCCCCGGTCTCGTTCGTCACGGTGAGATAGGAGTTCGCCGTCCCCAAAGATGTTAAAGAGAGCGTTATTAGAAAGAGGGGGAGGAGCAGGCAACGCCCGCTCCTCGTGGTGAGACGATTCAAACTTGCTTTCTACTGGCCCGCTGACGTGAGACGCTCGGGGACGTCCGCGCCGATTTCTTGGTAGTAGCGTAGCGCGCCCGGATGCAGTGGGATGGGCGTGGCCCCCATGCTGAATTCGACCGTGGTGTCGTTCGCCGCGGGGTGAATGGCGATGAGTTCGTCCACATGTTCAAACATATTTTTGACGATCTGGTAGGCCAGTTCCTCGTCCATCGAGGCGTTGACGATGAGCACGTTGGGGGTGCTGATGGTGAGGACGTCCTCGGCTTGGCCGGGGTAGGTCTCAGCGCGCAACGTGTAGGGCGCGTAGACGGGGTCGGCGGCTTGGGCGGCCTCCAACTCCTCTTGGCTCAAGGGGATGAACACCAAATCGCGGCTCGTCGCCAGGTCCAAAATCGAACTCGTGGGCGGTCCCACGCTCCAGATGCCAGCGTCAATACGCCCGTCGCGGAGCGCGTCGGCGGTCTCGTTGAAGTTGAGGCGCTGCTCGTCGATATCATCATAAGTGATGCCCAATGCGCCCAGCACCGCCTGCGCGGTGAGTTCGGTGCCGCTCCCCGGCGCGCCGACCGAAACGCGTTTGCCCCGCAAGTCCTCCATCGAGGTGATGCCCGAGTCCGCCAGCGCGACGATTTGCAGCGCGTTGGGGTAAATTGAGCCCAGCGCGCGGATTTCCGCCAGCGCCTCCTTGACGCCCGAGCCCATCTCCTCAAACTCGCCCGTGCCGGTGTAGGCCTGGTAGACGGTGTCGGCCAAGGCCAGCGCGATGTCGGACTGGCCCTGCGCGATGAGCCCCGCGTTTTCGACCGACGCCCCCGTCACCTCGGCGACGGCGCTGTAGCCCTCGATGTACCGGTTGATGAGTTCTGCCAAGCCGCCGCCGTAGGGGTAATAGACCCCGCCGGTGCCGCCCGTGGCGACGGAAATATTCGTTTGCGCCGCGGCTCCCGTGAGGAGCGTGAACGAGGCGAGAGAGAGTGCGAAGAGAAACGTGCGTAGTGAGCGCATAAAACCTCCTTGGTTTGGTTTATCCCACTATAGCAGAAGCAGATGTGGATTGGGGCGTGGTCGCCAAAGGTTTGGGTGGCTCGAGCCCAGACACACCGTTATGCAAAACGAAAGCTACTCCATGATGGGCAGGTCCACCTTGCAAGCGTCCCAGTTGTCTTTGATCCAGGCGTGCTTTGGGTCGTCTACGGGCGGCGCGGCGCGCGCGTCGTCGTAGGGCGCTCCCGCCAAGTAGTTCAAAAAGTACATGGTGCTGCCCGGCGCCGCCGCGACCGGGTGATAGCCCTGCGTGACCAGCACAAGGTCGTCGTGATGGACCGCGAACACCTCGTTAAAGCTGGTTTCGAGGCTGTAGTTGCGGTGGAGGCCGAAGCTTTGGGGTTTGTCGAACCGGAAGTGGTAGGTTTCCTCGAGATACGGACTTTGAAGCACCTCATCGTGACGGTGCGGCGGCCAGCCCGACCATTGGCCGCCGGGAACGTAGACCTCGAACAGGATGAGACGTTCGGCGGGCAACGGGTGAGACAGCACGTGATGCACCTCGCGCAGCGCGGGGCCGCCGCCGCGCACCTCAACTTTCATCTCCTCAGGCTCAAAAAGCCTCACCGGATAGCGGCCCTCGGCGGGCGCGGTGCCGACGGCGAACTCAAAGGTAGACTGAGCAACGACGTTTATCTCGTTACCGGGCGGCGCGTAAAGGACGTGGGGCTTTTCGCTGAATACATCCTTACGCGCGACCTCGTAACGCTCCCCACCAACCTCCAAACGTGCCGCGCCCGAAAGAGGCACGAGCGCCGCTTCATCGTCGTTGGTGGTGAATTGGTAGCTCTCCCCGGCGTTTAGGGTGACGACCCGGTATCCCAAATAGGTCCAGCCGACCTCGGATGGGCTTATCTCATACTTGAGCGTGCCGCTCTTCGGTTTTAGGTGATGATCCATGCTCTCTCCTCTAAAGATGCAAAGCGTTACGGACGCGGGCCTGTCAAGACCTACTCCGTCTCAACCAACTGCTGCGCCACCACAACCTCGACGCCTTTAGCGCGCAAAAAGGCCGCAAAGGGACCCGGCAGCGGCGCGTCGGTGACGAGCGTGCTGATATCTTGCCAGGCGGCAAAGGGCGCGAGGCTGCCCTGACCTATTTTGCTGTGGTCCACGAGCGCGACGCGCAGGGTGGCGGCGCGAATCATCGCGGTCTTGGTTTCTGCCACGCCAAGATCGGGGGTTGACAAGCCCCGCTCGACCGACGCGCCGTCGGCACCCAAGAAGACGGTGTCGGCCTGGAGCCTCCTGAGATTCTCGAGGCTCAACGGCCCAGCCACCGCCAGACTGTGTTTCCTTATGGGGCCTCCTAAAATAATCAGGTCGAAGTCGGGTACATCCACCAATTCAGTGACGACGGGCAGCGAGTTGGTCACGACGGTGAGCCGCTTTTTGTGCTGCGGCAAGAGCCGCGCCAGCGCCAACGTGGTGCTGCCCGCGTCGAGAATGAGCGTGTCGCCGTCATGGACGAGCCCCAACGCCGCCTCAGCGATGTTCTGCTTGCCAAAACTCAGCTTGCCTGCTTTATACGCAAGCGAAAGATTGTATTTGGAGCGGCGCGCCGCCACCGCGCCGCCGTGGACGCGCTTCAGCAGGCTATGGCCCTCGAGCTCCTGCAAATCTTTCCGAATCGTCACGTCCGACACACCCAACCCGTCCGCCAGTTCGGACACGCTCACGCGCCCCTGCTTCTCTAAACGCTCCAAAATATCTTGCTGCCGCGCGTTTAGAAGGTGTTGTGGCAAAGCGGTCAAGCTTGTGTCTCCTCCGGACTTTTTCTCATATTTCCCCTACTCGCAAGCTGTTACTGTAGCACAGAACTTTCGCTTGTAAATCATCTTGTTTCGGTTATTGACAAAACAAAAGAAAACCTGCTAGATTTGAGAGCACGAGTATTCATAACTTGCTCCTAGCGAAGGAGGTGTCACTCTTTTAGCGTCGTTTCAGAACCGCGTCGTCGGCTCGAGCCGTTGCGTGAAAACGCCTGTAACCGTGGCTGTTCATGGGCTCGAGCGTTTTGCGGTTTTCCTCTAAACACTTCTTTCTACAGTACCGGGAGTTCTTTATGAAAAAATTGCTTGTTCTACTCTTCGCTTTCACCCTTTTGGGATTCTCGAGTGCCCAAGACGCGCCCGCGCGCTCGGACATTCGCATCGTCGTCGTGTCGCACGGGGCGGCGTCCGACCCGTTCTGGTCGGTCGTCAAAAACGGCGTTGACCAGGCCGCCGCCGACACCGGCGTCACCGTCGAGTACCGCGCGCCCGAAACTTATGACATCCCCCGGATGGCGCAACTCATCGACGCCGCCGTCGCCTCGCAACCCGACGGGCTCGTGGTGTCGATTCCCGACGCCGAGGGCTTGGGCGACTCCATCCAGGCCGCGGTCGAGGCGGGCATCCCGGTGTTCTCGATGAACTCGGGCAGCGACACCTTTCAAGACTTGGGCGTGCTCCGCCACGTGGGCCAAACGGAATATGAGGCGGGGCAGGGCGCGGGTCAGCGTATGGCCGAAGAAGGTGTGACGAGCGCACTTTGCGTGAACCACGAGGTCGGCAACGTGGCGCTCGACTTGCGCTGCCAGGGCTTTCAAGACGGGTTAGGCGAAGGGGCCGAGGTCAACGTGCTCGCGGTCTCGACCGACCCCACCGAAATCCGCAACGCCGTCGCCGCCGCGCTCACGCAGAACCCCGACATCGGCGGCGTGCTCGCGGTCGGGCCTGTGGGCGGTGAGCCCACCATCGACGCGTTAGACGAAGGCGGTCAGCTCGGCACGATTCAGCTCGGGTTTTTTGACCTCTCGCCCAGGATTTTAGAGACTTTAGCCGCGGGCAACGCCATGTTCGCCATCGACCAGCAGCAGTATTTGCAAGGCTACTTGCCCGTCAACCTCCTCACGCTCTACATCCAGTACGGGCTCCTGCCCGGCTCTGAGGTCATCTTGACGGGTCCCGGTTTTGTGACGCCGGACAACGCCGCACAAGTGGTTGCGCTTAGCGCGCAGGGGATTCGCTAGGACCCGAGGGCCAAAGGAACGCGGTGATTAGACGCGCGTTCCTTCTCCTTTGGCAGTCAATTAATGGCTAAATCAGGATGTTAAAAACTTTTTATCACCCATGCGGGAACTTTAACGAGGTCAAAGGTGACGACGAAAGCTCGAGGTGACGAGCGCGTTCGCAAGGTCGGTCCCTTGCGTAGGCTGCTGGGTCGGCCCGAACTCGGCGCGGTGTCGGGGGCGGTGCTCGTCTTTGCTTTTTTCGCCGTGGTCGCGGGCGACAGCGGCTTCTTGACCTTTCGCGGGGTGGCGAGTTGGTTGGAGGTGTCGGCGCAACTCGGCATCCTTGCAATTGGCGCGGCGCTGCTGATGATCGGCGGGGAGTTCGACCTGTCCATCGGCTCGATGATCGCCGCGGCGGGCATGGTCATGGCGATACCCGTGGCCGTGCTCGGCTGGCCCTTCTGGTTGGCGATTCTCCTCTCGTTCGCGTTCGCGCTCCTCGTGGGCTATCTCAACGGCACCATCGTCAACCGCACCCGCTTGCCCTCCTTTATCGTGACGCTGGCTTTTTTGTTTATGCTGCGCGGCGTGACCATCGGCGTGACCCGGCTCGTTACGGGCCGCACGCAGGTGTCGGGGCTCAAGGCGGCAGCGGCGGGCGACCCGCTCGCCGCTCTTTTTCGGGGTGACCTGCTGGGGTTGCCCGTGTCGATATTTTGGTGGCTCGGGCTGGCGGTGCTCGCCTCGTGGGTGCTCCAGCGCACCCGCTTCGGCAACTGGATTTTTGGCGTGGGCGGCGACGCCGAGGCCGCCCGCAACATGGGCGTGCCGGTCCGGTCGGTTCGCATTATCTTGTTTATGTGTACGGCAGTGGCGGCGACGATTTTTGCCGCGTTGCAGGTGGTCGATTTGGGCTCCGCGGACGTAAACCGCGGCTTACAAAAGGAGTTTGAGGCGATTATCGCGGCGGTGATTGGCGGCTGCTTGCTCACCGGGGGCTACGGCTCGGTTGTCGGGGCCGTGTTCGGCGCGCTTATTTTTGGGATGGTCCAGCAGGGCATCTTTTTTACGGGGGTCAACACGGACTGGTTCAACGTGTTTTTGGGCGCGATGCTCCTCATCGCGGTCATCTTCAACAACTACATCCGCAGACGCGCGACTGAGGCGAAGTAATGGGCACACCGCTTATTGAACTGCGCGACGTCGTTAAGACCTTTGGCTCGGTGATTGCCCTTAACGGCGTGTCGATGGCGGTTGGGCCGGGTGAGGTCATGTGCTTGCTGGGTGACAACGGGGCGGGCAAATCGACGCTCATCAAAACCCTGTCTGGCGTCCATAAACCCACCTCCGGCGAGATTTTTATGGGGGGCGTGCCCGTCATATTCAACACCCCTCGAGACGCGCAAGACCGGGGCATCGCCACTGTGCATCAGCACCTCTCGATTCAACCCCTCATGAGCGTGACCCGCAACTTCTTTTTGGGGCGTGAGCCGACGACGGGCTGGGGGCCGTTTAGGTCTTTCGACCGGGCCTTTGGGGACAAAGTGGTAATGGCCGAAATGGCAAAAATGGGTATCGACGTCCGCGACCCCGCGCAGGCGGTGGGCACGATGTCGGGCGGTGAGCGGCAGTGCGTAGCGATCTCGAGGGCCGTCTACTTCGGGGCCAAGGTGCTCATCTTAGACGAACCCACCGCCGCGCTGGGCGTTAAACAGGCCGGGGTCGTCCTCAAATACATCGCGCAGGCCAAGGCGAAGGGCTTGGGCGTCATTTTTATCACCCACAACGTCCACCACGCCTATCCGGTGGCGGACCGCTTCACCATCCTCAAACGCGGCACCTCGTACGGGACATTCGCCAAAAGCGAAGTAACGCGTGAGGGGGTGCTCGGCATGATGGCGGGCACCGATGAGTTGGACGCGCTCGAGGCCGAACTCGCCGAATTCACCCACAGTGACGAGGGCGGCGCGTCTGCTAAAGCATCCAAGGAGCGTCAAGACAGCCCGACTTTTAGAGAGCAACCGTAAACGCACCGTGCGTCTTGTGGACCAGGAAATTTCTACTGCGGAACAGTCTGCGCCGCCGTTCAGGGTTGCGATGGTTGGGGCCGGACGCATGGGACAGGCGCACGCTCGAGTCCTCCGCACCCTCTCCGACGTTCGTATTACCGAGGTGGTGGATTTTGTGCCGGAGAACGCCGCCAAGGTTGCCGCGACTTTGGGCGCAAACATGAACGACTTGGGCGGGGTGCTGGCGAACCCCGAGGTTGACGCCGTATTCATCACCACACCCACACCAACACACGCCGAAGTTATTTGTAGAGCAGCCGAGGCGGGCAAGGCTATTTTCGTCGAGAAGCCCCTGGCGCACACGCTCGAGGCCGCACAAAAAGTCGTTGACATGGTGGCGCGAACCGGGGTGCCCTGTCAGGTGGGCTTTCAGCGCCGCTATGACCCCGCTTACGCCGCGGTGAAGACGCGTTTAGGGGCGGGCGAACTCGGGCGCATCGAAAACTTCCGCGCCATCTCCCGCGACCCGTTCGAGCCTCCCTCGCGTTCCTCCAAACATCCGGCGGGCTGCTCGTTGACTTGGGCATCCACGACTTCGACAGCGCCCGCTTCTTTTGCGGCGAGGTTGAGGAGGTTTACGCGACCGGCACGACGGTACGCAACGACGCGCTCAAAAAAATGGGGTTTTACAACCTAGCGGTTGCCACGCTCAAGTTTGTCAACGGGGCTTTAGGCACGCTCGAGAACGCGCTCAACACCGCCTACGGCTACGAAATCGTCGCGGATATCATAGGTGAAAAGGGGAAGTTTCACCTCGAGAAGACGCAACAACTCAACGTAGAGTTTTGGGGTGAACACGGGGTAAGCCACGACTATCCGCGCCACTTTGACGAACGGTTTCCCGAGGCCTACGCGAACGAGGTGATAGCCTTTGCAACGTGCGTGCGCGCGGGTCTGCCTGTCACGCCCACCGCGGCGGACGCGCTCGAGAGTTCCCGCTTAGCGCTGGCGGCGCAGGAGTCGCTCGAGGGGGGCGAGGTTGTTAAGGTGCAGGCGTTTGGAAGGTGATCTACAATCCGTATGCCATTTTGTTCTAAGGCGCAAATCATGATACCCAATCCACACATGCGCTAATCTAAGGTCTATTATGTCTCTTCCAATCAATATAAATGATTTGCTTAATGGGCGCTCTATCGAGTGGGAGCGACTCGAGTTCAAAGCAGGATGGAATCCCCAGGATATTCTCCATACCCTCTGCGCCTTCGCAAATGACTTTCATAACTTAGGTGGCGGCTACTTATTTTTAGGAGTCGCAGAAAAAGATGGTCAACCTATTCTGCCTCCTGCGGGCGTACGCTCCAGTCAGATTGATAAGATGCAAAAGGATATTCTCAACCTCGGCTACAAAATTATTCCTCATTATCATCCAATTGTGGAGCCGTACATCGTTAATGAGAAGCATGTTTTGGTGTTATGGGCGTTAGGGGGAGAAAACCGCCCCTACAAGGCACCAGTTTCTCTTTCTAAAAACAAAAAAGAATATGGTTACTACATCCGTAAATTATCATCTACGGTCAGAGCCTCGCCAGACGAAGAAATAGAGCTGTTAAACCTGTCTGCTAAAATTCCGTTTGATGACCGCATTAATCAGCGCGCGGAAATCAACGATCTAAAGCTCTCCTTTATGCAAGCCCATTTGAGAGAGGTTGGCAGTGAGCTTTCCGAAGATTCTGTTCGCATGAAGTTACCGGAACTTTGTAAGCGTATGAGAATTGTTGATGGTCCCAGCGAATACTTGCGTCCACGAAACGTCGGATTAATGTTTTTCAACGAAAATCCAGAGCGGTTTTTTCCAGAGACAAAAGTAGATATTGTTAGGTTTCCCGATGGTGTGGGAGGCGACGTTATTCTCGAGAGATCATTTACGGGTCCTATTGGACGACAAGCTAAAGATGCACTGTCATTTCTCCAAAACAACATCATTCAAGAAATCATTCGTAAGCGTCCAGACCGCGCGGAAGCTGATCGCTTTTTTAACTATCCTTACGCGGCAGTAGAGGAAGCACTAGTCAACGCCATCTACCACAGAAGCTATGAGGAACGCGAACCTATCGAGCTTCGTATTTTACCGGATCATATGACGATAACGAGTTACCCTGGTCCTGACCGGTCAATCTCAATAGAAGATTTGGAGTCGGGAGAGTTTATCGCTAGGCGATACCGCAACAGGCGAATCGGTGAGTTCTTGAAGGAGCTTAGGCTTACAGAAGGAAGAGGCACCGGTGTTCCTAAAATTATCCGTGCTATGCGTTCAAATGGCTCACCGGCACCACAATTCAAAACTGATGAGGGACGAACCTATTTTGTCACGATTTTACCGATCCATCCGGAAGCGGTCTTGCAAGTACAACAAGTAACAGGTCAAGTAGGTCAAGTAACAGGTCAAGTCGGAATTCAGTTACCGCCTATGTTAGATGACGTCAATCTTCAGTTGCTCGAGTTCTGCTTGGAGCCCAGAAGCCGACAGGAAATGCAGGATTATCTTGGCCTTTCCTCTCGGCATAGCTTTCGCGTTTCCCGTCTCATTCCCTTGTTAGAGGCAAATCTGCTTGAAATGACTGAGCCCAATGCCCCTCGGTCTCCTACTCAAAAATATCGGACAACTCTTCAGGGAAAGGAATATTTGAAAAATGTATGAATCCATTAGGCGTTGCATCGTTAATTTACCACAGAGAAGTCAGGGGTGAAAACGTGAGGACAAAGCGCCTAACCGTCGCGCAAGCCTTAGTTAAGTTTCTGGCGGCTCAGTATTCCGAGTTCGACGGCGCGCAGCAGCGCCTCATCGCGGGACTGTGGGGCATCCAGGGCCACGGCAACGTGCCGGGGCTGGGTCAGGCGATGCAGGAGTATGGCCTCGCCGTTGATATGCCCTTCTACCGCCCGCAAAACGAGCAGGCCCAGGTCCACACGGCGGTGGCCTACGCGCGGCATCTCAATAGGCTGTCAACCTTCGCCTGCACCGCCTCGGTGGGTCCGGGCTCGAGCAACATGATTACGGGCGCGGCCTTGGCGACCATCAACCGCCTGCCGGTCTTGCTGCTGCCCTCGGACTATTTCGCCAACCGCCTCCCCGACCCCGTGTTGCAGCAAGTCGAGCACCCGACCGAGCACGACGTGAGCGTCAACGACGCGTTCCGCCCGGTGAGCCGCTTTTTTACGCGCGTCTCGAGGCCCGTCCAACTTCTTCACGCGCTGCCCGAGGCGATGCGCGTCCTCACCGACCCCGCCGAAACGGGCGCGGTGGTGCTGTCGCTCCCCGAAGACGTGCAAACCGAGGCGTTCGACTGGCCCCTTGAAATGTTCGACAAACGCGTCTGGCGGATTCGCCGCCCGCTGCCCGAGCCCGAGGTCATCGCGGAGGCCGCTGCTCTCCTAAAAAGTGCGGAGCGTCCCCTCATCATCGCCGGGGGCGGCGTCAAGTACAGCCTGGCGACGGGCGACCTGGCGGCCTTTGCCGAACGCTTCAGCATCCCCGTGACCGAGACGCAAGCGGGCAAGGGCGCGCTGCCCTGGGACCATCCCATGAGCTTGGGGAACGTGGGCTCGCTCGCGGGTTCGGCGGCGAGCGAGCTGGCGAGAGACGCCGACGTGATTCTCGCCGTCGGCACGCGCTTGGCCGACTTTACGACCGGGTCTAAGACGGCCTTTGCGCCCCTCGCCAAAGTCATCGGCGTCAACGTCACCCCGATGGACGCGCACAAGCTGTTCGCGCTGCCCGTCGTGGGCGACGCTAAACGCAGCTTGGGCGCGCTCACCGAAGCTTTGGCGGGCGTGGGCTACGGGGGCACCAGCCGCGCGTACTGTCAAAGAGCCTCGAGCCTCAAACAAACGTGGGACGGTGTGGTCGATGAAATCAAACGGGTCAAGGAGCCTCCGTTGGGCCAGGGCGAGGTGCTGGGCCTCACCAACGACGTGTTCGGCGGTGAGGCCGTTGTCATCAACGCCGCGGGCAGCATTCCCGGCGACATCGCCAAACTCTGGCGGCCCAATGACCCGCGGGCGTATCACATCGAGTACGGCTACTCCTGCATGGGCTACGAAATCCCGGCGGGCATCGGTGTCAAGTTGGCCGAGCCTGCGCGCGAGGTGGTTGTGTTGATTGGCGACGGCTCCTACCTCATGATGAATTCGGAAATCGTCACGGCGGTCGCGGAGGGGCTCGACCTCACCATTATAGTCGTCGACAACCACGGTTACGGTAGCATTCGGGGACTTCAGCAAAGCACGGGGACGGCGCAGTTCGGGCTCGAGCTGCGCCACCGTGACGCGGCCAATCTTTTGGACGGCCCCACCGTCCGCGTGGACTACGCCAAGCACGCCGAGGCGATGGGGGCGCACGCGGTCTTCACGGACACGGCGGCGGATTACCGGAGGGCTTTGGAGGAGGCTCGAGCGCGCCGCGGGGTTAACGTCGTGGTGGTCGAGGTCGACCCGAACAAGCGCGTCGACTCGTACGGCTTCGGCGGCTGGTGGGACTGCCCCCCGGCGGAGGTGAGTACGCAGAGAAGCGTGCAGGAGGCGCGCAAGAAGTATGAAGAGGAGAAGAAAAGGCAGGTGCGGTTTAAGTGACGGGATTGACTAACAGGTTGGATGACAGGGTAAGTGGTGGGGCTCGAGTGACACCACGACGGGCGGACGAATCCTGTGCTTCTCTCCGGTACACAGGAGAACGTCTCTTGTGACGGCCTCTCTGGGCTTCGGCGTCCTGGGCGCGGGGCGTATCGGCGCGCTCCACGCGCGGCACCTCGCGGGCGCGGTGGACGGCGCGCACCTCGTGGCGGTGATGGACGCGTTACAAGGCGCGGCGGCGCGCGCGGCGTTTAACAACGCCTACGCCACCGATGACGCCGAGGAGATTTTTGGCGACCCCAACATCCAGGCGGTGCTCATCGCCTCACCCACGCCGCAGCACGCCGAGCAAATTGTGGCGGCAGCGGCGGCGGGCAAGGCGATTTTTTGCGAAAAGCCCGTGGCGCTGGACGGGCGGGAGAGCGCTCGAGCTCTCTCCGCCGTCGAGAACGCGGGCGTGCCCTTTCAGATCGGCTTCAACCGCCGCTTCGACCCCGCCTACGCCGAGCTGGCGCGCGCGGTTCACGCGGGCGAACTCGGGCGAGTCGAGATGTTCCGTTCTCAATCGTCGGACCCCGCCCCCTCGCCGGAAGCGTACATCGCCGCCTCGGGCGGCTTTTACCGCGACTCGGTCATCCACGACCTCGACATGGCGCGCTTTGTCGCGGGTCCCATCACGCGCGTGAGCGCGCTGGGCCGGGTGCTGGTCGAGCCTCTGTACGAAAAGTATGGCGACGTGGACACGAGCATCGTCACGCTCGAGTTCGAGAGCGGGGCCATCGGCGTTCTTCAAAACACGCGGCGCACCGTGTACGGCTACGACCTGCGCGTAGAGGTCCACGGCGCGCTAGGCAAGCTCGTCGCGGAGGACGAACGCGCCACCAAACTCTGGCGCTACACCGAGAGGGGCGTCCAGGGCGACTTTTATTACTTTTTCCTCGAGCGCTTTCGGGACGCGTATAGGCTCGAGCTCCAGGCGTTCGTGGACGCGGTGCGGGCAGAACGCGCACCCAGCCCCAACGCCGAAGACGCCACCGAAGCCCTCCGCGCTGCCGACGCCGCCACCCAAAGCCTCAAAGAGGGTCGCCCCGTCACCCTTTCGGAAATACAGTGACGCTGCCCAATCTCATCACTATCCACTAATCACTCACCACTGCCTTACCCACTTCTGCTTTAGGACGCTTATGACTCAACCGGACACGAAATTCGACCTCATCACGATGGGGCGCTCGAGCATCGACCTCTACGCCAACGAGGTGGGCGCGCCCTTTGAAGAGATTGAGAGCTTTGCCGCCTACGTCGGAGGAAGTCCGACAAACATCGCGGTGGGGGCCAAACGGCTGGGGCTCAACGTCGCGCTGCTTACCGCTGTCGGTGAGGACAAGGTGGGCGACTTCATCCTCCACTTTCTGAACCGTGAGGGCGTCAACACCGACTTTATCCCTAAAAAGAGAGAACGCCGGAGCAGCGCGGTCGTCTTGGGTATCGAGCCGCCCGACCGTTTCCCGCTCGTCTACTACCGCGACAACGCGGCGGACTTAGCGCTTACCATCGACGACGTGCTCGCCGCGCCCGTGGCGGAGGCGAGGGCTTTGGAAATTTCCGGCACGGGTTTGAGCCGAGAGCCGAGCCGCAGCGCGACCTTTTTCGCCGCGGAAGAGGCCCAGCGCGCGGGCCGCACCGTTTTCTTCGACCTCGATTTCCGCGCCGACCAGTGGCGCGACCCGCGCGCGTTCGGCGTCAACGTCCGCGCCCTCCTGCCGCTCGTCGACGTGGCGATGGGCACGGAAGAGGAGGTCAACGCGGCCATGATTACCGACCCCAACGATATTGTAGTTAAGCATCAGCAAGTGTCCGCGCCCGAAATCCGCGGGGATGTAGAGGCGAACATCGAGGCGATATTGGCGCGACCTCAGGGGCCGGAAGCGCTCGTCGTCAAGCGCGGCGCGGAGGGGGCGACGGTTCACCTGCGTAACGGTGAGGTGGTTCGCGCGCCTGGGTTCCCGGTGGAGGTCTACAATGTGCTCGGCGCGGGGGACGCGTTTGCGAGCGGCTTTATTTATGGTCGGCTTAAAAATTGGGACCCTTACAAAAGCGCCCGCATGGGCAACGCGTGCGGCGCGCTGGTGGTGACCAGGCACGGCTGCGCTAACTTTATGGGTTTTGAAACCGAGGTGCTCGAGTTTGTCGAGGCTCGAGGAGGTTTCTGAGGGTCCAACACCTCCCTATGCAGCCTCTCAAGCCTTTTGTCAGCACGCGTTTGCATCCCAACTCTCACGCTGCGTAGTGCGAGATTCGGGGGCCAAAAAAATAAAGAACACAAACGGTGAGGCGGCCAGAATCACGATATAGTTTTCTCTATGCTTGACTACTACAACGTTCAAGACCTCCTAAGCTCCGAAGAACGCCAGACCCGCGCGGCGGCGCGTAAGTTTTTAGACGCCGAGGTGCTGCCGCACATCCGCGAGTGGTTTGAAGAGGGCTTTTTGCCTGAGGAATTAGCCCAAAGCTTTGGCGAGATGGGCTTTTTCGGCCCCAACCTGCCCCCCGAATACGGCGGCGCGGGCCTCAGCAACGTGGCTTACGGGCTTCTCATGTA
The DNA here is from genome assembly GCA_965214405.1 of Trueperaceae bacterium. GTDB lineage: Bacteria > Deinococcota > Deinococci > Deinococcales > Trueperaceae > CBDCCT01. Next base: position 1,187,824 of record OZ243956.1, on the reverse strand, counting down.
CGAGCTCGAGCGCATCGACTCGGGCATCCGCTCGTTCGCCTCGGTGCAGGGCGCGCTCGTGATGTACCCCATTCATGCTTATGGGAGTGACGAGCAAAAAGAAACCTACCTGCCCAAACTCGCCTCGGGCGAGATGATTGGCTGCTTCGGCTTAACCGAGGCCGACGGCGGCTCCGACCCCGGCGCGATGAAAACGCGCGCGCGGCGCGACGGCGATGATTATGTGCTCAACGGCTCCAAAATGTGGATTACCAACGGCAACATCGCCGACGTGGCGGTGGTTTGGGCCAAAGACGACGAGGGAACGGTGCGCGGCTTTATCGTCCACACGGACGCTAAAGGCTTTAGCGCCAACAAGGTCAAGCACAAGATGAGCTTGCGCGCTTCCGTCACAAGTGAACTTGTCTTAGAAGACGTGCGCGTGCCCGCTTGCCGGATGCTCCCCAACGTGCAGGGGCTCAAGGGGCCTTTGGGCTGCCTCACCCAGGCGCGTTACGGCATCGCCTGGGGCGCGATGGGGGCGCTGGAGGCGGTGTATACGGAGGCGCTCGAGTTTTCATTAAGCCGCTCCACCTTCCAAAAACCCATCGCCTCGCGCCAGCTTGTCCAGCACAAGCTGGTCGAGATGGTTAGCGAGCACACCAAAGGGTTCTTGCTGGCGCACCGCCTCGGCACGCTCAAAGACGCGGGCGAGATGACCTACACGCAGGTCTCTTTAGCCAAACGCAACAACGTGCGCGCGGCCCTGGTGGGGGCGCGGCTGGCGCGCGAGGTCTTGGGCGGGAGCGGGATTACCTTGGAGTACCACGCGATTCGGCACATGCTCAATTTGGAAACCGTCGATACGTATGAAGGCACCTATGATATTCACACGCTCATCGTGGGTCGGGACTTGACGGGGCTAGGGGCGCTGATTTAAGCACTCTGATAATTTTCGCGCTCGAGCTTAACAACGGTCTCGGTTCAGCTCTTTCGCACGGTAGACATGCACCGTATAAAGGCTGTATAAAAACTGCATGAAAGAGGTAGAGGCGTGGCTCGAGCCCCTTCGTAAAGCTTTTCACCCTCCCTTTGAAATGCGGAGTTCTCCACGGCGGCCTCTCTACTTTTCGCTACACTGAATTGGGAGGGGTGTGATTCTATGCGTAAGAGAAGAGTTTACGGTGCGGCGGACGGACGAAGGTAAACGCGTGCATCCGGCTGTGATGAATGCAACGCGCTTCTACTCGTTTGAAGGTTTGGCTGGGGGGCCAGCGTGAGCGACGTGAGTTACGCCTCGAGTGACGCCACCCTTCCAGACGTAGAAGCGGGGACGCTGGACGTCAACGCGGGGACATTTGGTAAGGAGAGCGCGAACGCCTCCCGACACTCCCTCCGCACGCTTTTGGTCGAAGACTCCGAGGACGACGCCGAACTCGTTTTACGCTCCCTAAAGCGGATCGATATCGATGTTTTTTCTAAACGCGTAGACACCTATGAGGCGATGCGCGCGGCGCTTTTGGCTCATCCCTGGGACCTTGTGCTGACCGACCACGCGATGCCCAGCTTTTCCTCGACAGGCGTCTTGGAGCTTTTGCAGGAGCTGCGGCCTAACCTTCCTTGCATCGTCGTGTCGGGCGCGGTGGGTGAGGAGGCGGCGGTGGCGCTTATGCAAAAGGGGGCGGCGGACTACGTCAACAAAGGCAAACTGTCGCGCTTAGGCGTGGCGGTAACGCGGGCGCTGCGCGAGGCCGAGGCGCGGCGCGCGAGAGCCGAAGCGGAGGAGGCGCTGGCGCGCGAAAGGGACTTTTTAAGAACGGTTTTAGACAACATCACCGACGGCATCGTGGTGAGCGACGAAGCGGGGCGCATCGTCATGGCGAACCACGCCGCGAGCGAGTTTCACGGCGGGTTGGAAGGTCGGTTTCAGGGCCTTGGTGACGGTGCAGAACAGCCCCCGTCGGTCTCTACCTGGGCGCATAACTTTTTTGAGAGTGACGGCGTGACTAGGTTGCCTCAGGAACGTGTTCCTATTTGCCGCGCGTTGGGGGGTGAACGCGTGCGCGAGGCCGAACTGGTGGTTGCCGTCACAGAGGGAACACCCCGCGTGTTGAGCGCCAACGCGCAAAGGCTCAAAGACGCCGCCGGTCGTACGATCGGCGCGGTGATGGCGACGCATGACGTGACCGAACGCAAAGAATTCGAAGAGTCCATCAGGCGGCGCGTGGCGCAGCAGGAGGTGGTCGCAAACTTGGGGCAGCGCGCCATCGCGGGGGCCGAACCGCAGGCGCTGATGGGCGAGGCGGTCGTGTGGGTGACGCGGCGCTGTCGCTTCCTTTGGGAGAGGTGCTCGAGCTCCCTAGCGCGGGTTCGCCTGACGCTCCTCTTGGTGCTCGCCCTGATTCTCATAAAGTTGACAAAATAACGCGTCAAGCCGACGCTCTTGGGGCGAGTGTCGGGCTCGAGGGAGGGGCGAAGGCGCGCGAGGCGGACGGTATAAGCGGCGTAGGAATCAGCGCGGAAAGCGGCGCGGGTTATCTCGTGCGGCGCGCGGGCGTGGGCTGGGGCGCGCGCGGAGCCGAGGTGACCCGGATGCGTGAACGTGCTAACGAGCGCGTAAGAGTCGCGGGTAGGGCAGAGGTCCTTAAAAAGCTACCGGCAGCGGCGCAAGCGCACGGGGCCGTGAACGGCGTTCGCGCACCCGTCAGGAGTCGCGGAAAAACTTACGGAATTTTGGGTGTGTATGATACGCAGGCGCGGACCTACAGGTCGGACGAGGTCGCCTTTGTTGGGACCGTGGCCGACGTTTTAGCCGAGGCTATCGCCCGTAAAGAGGCGGAGGCGACGTTAAGAGCGCGTAACGAGCGCCTGGCGCTTCTTTCCGAGATGGCGAACCAGCTCCTGCTCGCCAACGAGCCCCAAAAGTTTGTCAGCAGCCTTTTTGCCAAGCTTTCGGCGCATTTGGGGCTGGAAATTTACCTCAACTATTTGGTTGACGAAGACGAAACGGGGCGTCATTTGAGGCTCGCGTCGTCCGAGGGGTTGCCCGAGGACGTGGTCAAGGCGCTCGAGTGGCTCGAGTTCGGCGAGGGCGTGGTCGGCGCGGTGGCTAAGAGCCAGCGCGCGGTGTTTGTCGAGGACGTCCAGAAGGGTTCACAGGTGCCCGCGCCCCTGTTGCCCCTACGCGCGCTCGGGCTGGGCGCTTACGCCTGTTTGCCGCTCCTCGCGCACGGTCGCCTTATCGGCACGCTCTCTTTCGGCACGCGCGGGCGCACCCACTTCGCGGCGGACGAGCTGACGGTCATGGAAATGGCGTGTAACCAGGTGGCGATGGCCCTAGAGCTCTCCCGGCAAACGCGAAACGACGAACTCACGGGGCTACCCAACCGCCGCGCGTTCGACCGGACGCTAGAACGCGAAATGGCGCTGTCACGCCGCCACGCGCGTCCTTTGGGGCTGTTGGTCCTCGACTTGGACCACTTCAAGCGCGTAAACGACGAACACGGCCACGACGCGGGCGACGAGGTCTTGCGCGAACTCAGTATGGTGGTGCGCGCGACCGTTCGCAGTAGCGACCTCTTAGCGCGTTGGGGCGGCGAGGAGTTCGTCCTCGTCGCGCCCCACGCGGACCTCTCTCAGCTCTCAGAGTTGGGCGAGCGCATCCGCGGCGCGGTGGCGGCGCACCCTTTCAAAACGGGGCCCATGACGGTCTCTTTGGGCGGCACCGACTTCAGCCCCAGAGACAACGCCAAACGCCTTTTCGCCCGCGCGGACGACGCGCTTTACAAAGCCAAACAAGCGGGGCGCAACCGGCTCGTGCTCAAGGCTGCCGAGCAGATGTCAAGCTGAAGCGCGGCTAGCGGTTTTCGTTGACGTCGCGTCTAGGGGTGCAGGCGGCTTCCCTAAACTGAGTCATGAGCGGTAAAGCGTAAACCGAATTTCGCTCAAAAGGAACGCCACCTGCTACAGAACGCGCGGCTTAACCCAACGGCCCCGCGTCTCGTACGCTTTGGGGCACGTTGGCGGCAAAACGCTCAAAATTCGTCCTGAACATCGCCGCCAGTTTCTCGGCCTGGGCGTCGTAGGCGCGCGCGTCGCGCCAGGTGCTGCGGGCCTCGAGCAGCCCCTCGGGAACACCGGGAACGCGCTCGGGCACGTCTAAGCCGAAAATGGGATGGGTGCGCGTTGGGACCGCGTCAAGCTCGCCCGCCAGCGCCGCCCGGACCATCGCCCTGGTGTAGGGCAAACGGATGCGCGTGCCCGTCCCGTAGGGACCGCCCGTCCAGCCGGTGTTAACGAGCCACACGCGCGACCCGTGCGCGCGCAGCTTGTCGCCCAAAAGTGTCGCGTAGACGCTCGGCGCCAGGGGCATAAAAGGCGCGCCGAAACACGTGCTAAAGGTCGCCTTGGGTTCGGTCACGCCGCGCTCGGTGCCCGCGACCTTGGCGGTGTAGCCCGACAAAAAGTAGTACATTGCTTGGTCGACGCTGAGGCGTGACACGGGCGGCAGCACGCCAAAGGCGTCGGCGGTCAGAAACACCACGTCCGCCGGATGGCCGCCCACGCCCGTGGGGCTGGCGTTGGGGATAAATTCGATGGGATAGGCCGCGCGGGTGTTCTCGGTTTTGCTGTTGTCGGTGAAATCGACCACGCGGGTGTCGGGGTCGAAGCCGACGTTCTCGAGCAGCGTCCCGAAGCGTTCGGTCGTCGCGTAGATTTCGGGCTCGTTTTCGGCGCTTAAGTGAATCACCTTGGCGTAGCAGCCCCCCTCGAAGTTGAACACGCCGTCCGCCGACCAGCCGTGCTCGTCGTCGCCAATCAGCGTGCGCGAGGCGTCCGCCGAGAGCGTCGTCTTGCCCGTGCCCGAGAGCCCGAAAAAGAGCGCCACCCGGCCCGCCGGGTCTTCGTTGGCCGAGCAGTGCATGGGCAGCACGCCCTGCGCGGGCAGCGCAAAATTCATCGCCGAAAAGACGGATTTTTTAATCTCGCCCGCGTACTCGGTGTTGGCGACGAGCACTAAGCGCTCGCTCAAATTCAGGGCGATGACGGTGGACCCTTTGGAGCCGTGCCGCGCGGGGTCCGCGATTAAGCTCGGCAGGTCCACGACCGTATAAGCGGGCGTAAACGCGTCCTCCTCCGAGGGTGTGACGGGCCTCACAAACATATTTCTGGAAAACAGGCTGTGCCAGGCGTACTCGGTAATGATGCGCACGGGCACGCGGTAGCGCGCGTCGGTGCCTACATACAGGTCTTGGACAAAAAGCGTCTTGCCTCTCACCGCCGCGCCAAAGTCCTCCTTAAGCGCCGCGAAGTGCGCCTCGCTCATCGATTGGTTGATGTCGCCCCAATCGATGAGCGCCTCGGTCAGCGCGTCCCTGACGATAAACTTGTCGCGCGGCGAGCGACCCGTAAAGGTGCCCGTATCGACAATAAGCGGCCCGTCTTTGGCGAGGACACCCTCTCCGCGCCCGAGCACCGCCTCGTAAAGCGCCGCGCGGCGCAGCCCCCGGTGGACGGTCGCCGCCCCCTCCAAAAACGTTTCCCCTGGCTTTCCCGTCGTTTCCCCTGGCGTCTTTTTCGTGTTGTCAACCATCGTGTCAACCATTGTAGCCTGCTCTCTTCTGCTCGTGCTCCTCTAGCCTTGCGCCCGCGGGCTCGAGCGCGCGTATGTGAAACCAACCTGTGTGAAATCAATCTAGGTGAACCTGTGTAAACCTGTGTGAACCTATGCGAAATAACCCAGGCAAAATGAAGAGGTTATGCAACCTATTCATACCTCTATCCCGCCAGCATAACAGGTTCGGTCGGAGCGGTAAGAACAACCCTCGAGGGCGAGGTACACACGACTCTTCGCAGTCAGAAAGCCTCAACATGCCCATGCTCGAGGCGAAACCGGTGAGTGGCGGGGGAGATTCCCGTTGCCCCGAGACCTCACCCGACTTACCAGCGGATGCTCACGCCCAGGCCGAAGCGCTGCTCAAGCCCCGACAGGTCCACGCCCGCGTCGAAGGTAAAGGGGGCCAAGTCGTAGCCGAGCGCGATGCCGAACGCGGGTACGGGGTCAAAGGCTTCGGTAAAGTTGAGGCCGCCCGACAGGTTGAGTTTGAGGGGCGCTAGGTCGTAGGAGAGGCTGAACTCGTTTGACAGAGCGTATTGGCCGGTCGGGTCGCTGTAGGAGCCGATGCGGTAGGAGGCGAACAGGTCTTCGTCAACGTAGCCGCCCAGCTCGAGCGACACCCCGAACGGGTCGCCGTCTCCGTTCAAGACGTTTGAGAGCGGACTCGTTTGAATCGTGAAATCGAGCCCGAGCGCGTCGCCGATTGCGTTTTGAAGTTCAGAAAGGATAAACAGATCGACCGCCGTATCGACCGCGCTGCCCGCCACAGAGCCCGCGACGCCCTCCGCTCCCACCAGCGTGCTGCCCAGCTCGAGCCGCCCCACCGTGAGGAGCGACAAAAGTTCGCCGTCCGACAGGGGCCGCGGGCCGCCCTCGCCGGGGACCTCGATGCGCGCGGGGCTTTCGAGTTGGGGGGCGAGCGCGAGGTTCGTGTCCACCGGATTGCCCCCTAAGTCGCCCGCCAGGGTTAGCAGCACGTCAAACGAACTCCCGCTCGGCTCGGCGAAGTCCACGCGCCGCGCGTCGGCCCCGCGCAGCACCGCGGTTTTGTCAAAGCTCGTGTGCGCCGCGACGTCGAGCACGGGGTAAGCCCCGCGCGCGGCGTCAAACGAGGCGACCGCGCGGTCGATAGTAAAGTCGCGGTTGGCGAACCCGAACGAGCCCCGCAGCGCGCGCGCCTCACCCGCCAGCCGCGGCGCGGCGGCGGAGCCCGAGACGGTCAAGTCGAGCCCGAGTTCGGCGGAGCCGTAGCCTGCGGTGAAGCGCAGCTCTTGAGGCGCGCGCACCGTGACGTCGTTGAAGAGGACGCGCTCGAAAAAGGAATTTTCACTCCTTCCGGCCTCCTCACCCGCGCCTTCTCCCCTTTCTCCCGCCCCGCCCGTTTCGCCCTCGACCGGCGCTTCTTTGGCCGCGCGGTCGCCGACCAACTGCGCCTCGGTCGCCTCTAAAGTGCCGGAAAGAACGAACGCGTCTCCAGACTCTCCTGAGCCGTTTTCCGGCAGCCCGCCCGCGCGCAAGCGTAAGTCGGCGTCGGTCACGCTCGAGGCCAAAAAGTAACGCGGCGCGCGCAAGTCAAGGTTCTCACCCGCCAAACGCAGGTCGAGCGGCGCAACGGTACCCGAAACGCGAAAGGGTTCGCCGAGCGTGCCGGTCGCGTCGAGCGTCCAGCCCTCGCTGCTCGAGGCGACTTCGCCGCGCAGCGCCTCTACCGTGCCCACGACCGGCAGGGTCGCCGCGCCGCCGAAGCCGAAGCGGAGGCCCGTCGTGGTAAAAGGCAGCAGGCTGAGGGTGCCGCCGCCCTCAACAGCCAGCGAGCCGGTGACGGGGGAGGTGCCTGTAAGCGTGGAGGTGAGCGAGAGCGTTTCACCCGTGAGGCGTCCTTCGGTCCCGTCAAGTTGCCCCGCCGCGCCGCCCGCCTTTAGCGCCAGCTCGGGCGCGGAGAAGGTGATGTCGGGATTCCTGAGCGAGCCCCCCGCGCGCAGCGTAAACGAACCCTGCGCCCCCACCTCGAGCTCGGCCAAACGCGGCACCAAACCCAGGAGAGGGCCGAAGTCCGCGTTCTCGGCCTCGACCGAGCCGGTGAGCGCGTCGCGCGTCACCCGCCCCTGCGCGCGCCACTCGCCCGCGCCGCTAAAACGCACCTCGTCCACGATGAGCCCGCCCGCCTCAAAGCGAAACGACGCGTTGCCCTCGCTCACGACCCCGTCACGCTCTAGGCGCACGCGCTCGGTTGCGACGTCTAAGGTGCCCTGCGCGGGCGTGGCGACGGGCAGCTCGAGCCGCGCCACCCCCGTGAGCGACGCCTGAACGCCCGTATCGCCCACCACCGCCTCGGCGAGGGTTTGCAAGGGGAAATTTTCTAAATTCACCAGACCCGAAAGCGTGCGCCCGTTCCACCCGAGATTAACGCGGCTCTCACCCAGCAAACCGCGCACGTCGATATTGGCGAGGGTGCCGTTGAACTCTAATTCGGTCGGCAGCGGCGTGTCCAGCACGCGACCCTCGGGGATGAGAAGCTGCCCGGCGACGTTGTCCCCGCCGAACTCGGCTGTCCCGCTCAGCGGCGCGTACACGTTGGGCAGCGCCACGCCGGGCAGCGCGGCTAAATCCACGTTGGCCGCCCGCAGCGTGCCCCGCAGCGTGTTCTCGGCCAGGGGCAAAAACCGCGTGCGCAGCCCTTCGGGCACCAAGCGCGTCCAGCCGAGCGTGCCCGCCGCGCGAAGCGTCCCGCCCCCCGCGAGGAGCCGCGCGTCGCCCGCGACGCCCCCAGCGTCCAGCGTGAGGTTCGCCCCCAAACCGAGCGGCGCGTCACCGCCGAGCAGCGGCACCCCGTCTAGCGTCACGGTGCCTTGCGGCCCCGCCTGGGGCGTGTAGGCGAGTTGGACGGTAGCCGCGCCCGCGCTGGTTGCCAGCGCCGCGTCTACGTCGAGCGCGAGCCGTTCGGGGTCGAGGCTGGCGGTAAGCCGCCCCAACGAACTTTGCGAGCTTAACGTGACCTGCGCGTCCTCGACCGCCACACTAAAGGGAACTTCCGCCTCGGCCAACCAGGGGAGGAGGTCGCCGCCCGTCCCCCCCCAGCGCCCTTGAAGCGCGCCGTTAAGCCCTGCCAGCGTCCCCGTCAGACTCAGCGTTCCCGCCTGCGTTCTGTACCCCAGACCCTCCGCCTCGAGCGTGAGACCGTCCCCCCAGCCTATGATGAGCGCGCCGTCTGCGTTCTCTTGGCCCCCAAGCCGCAACGTTTGACGCGCCAGTAGCTCCGTCACATTTGTTACACCCGTCTCCAGCGCGAAACCAGGCAGAGGCGTCTCGAGAATCCCGCCAAGCCCCCCTGAGCTCTCGAGCGTTCCCAACCTGAGGCCAAAGCCCGCTGCTTCCACAGTAAGACTTCCCCGGCTCGTGAGCTTTCCGTCCCCGCTAATGTTTAGCTCGAGCCTCTCCCCCCCGCTTTCCAACGCGAGCGCGGGCGCGGGCCAGACCTCACCCGAAAGAGTCAGCGGTGCGCTGAGACGGGGCGAGGTGAGGGTCTGCGTTACGGTTACGCCTTGAGAACTCGCGCCAAACGTCCCGCTGAGGCGACTTTCAGCCAAAATACCAGTCCCTAGAGCCTCCACCTGGCCGCTAAGCTGCGGCGCGGCGAGCGCGCCCGAAAGCTCCCCCCGCACGTCCGCCGTCATATCCCCAAGGTGTGCGCCTGTAAGCTCGAGCCCGCCCGACCAGCCCTCCCCAAAGCGCGCGTCCAGACTTACCTCACCTGACAAAAGACCGCCGTCCGCCGTGACGAAGAGCGCCCCGTTTCCGTAGCCACCCGTAAGCCCCACCGCGACCTCCGCATCCGCGAGCGTGCCCGAGAGCGCGCCGGTAAGCGCGCCCCGACCCAGCCCGCCTGAGCCCGAGGCCTCGAGCCGCACCCCTGCGGGCAGGGGCAGCTCGAGGCGCTGCAAGGTCCACTGAGGACTCCCGGTAAGCGCCACCGTTCCCGCTATGGCTTCTCCGTCAACGGCAACTTTGCCACCCGCTCCACGCAGCGCCACCGTTCCAACGGGTATGTTCCCCACCCGCACGTCCGTCAGCGCGCCCGTGAGCCAAACGTCTCCTTTCGCGTCCAGCGAGAGCGCCACTCGTCCTGCGAGCGCTCCAAAGGACTCAAGAGCCCCCCCCAGCGAGAGCGCGCCCCGCGCGGGGTCCAGCTCCGCCGCCCACCCCGCCAGCGCGCCCGTCCCCAGAAAGTCAACCGCGCTTGTGTCACCCCTCAGCGTGAGGCCGTAGTCACCCCAGGCGAGCGTGCCCGACGCGTCGGCCTCTCCCGGCGCGAGCGTTAAGGTCGCGTCCGACGAAAAATCCGCCACGGCGAGGTCGCTCCTTAAAGACGCGCGCCCAGAACGCGGCGCGGCAGTCCCCAGAAGCGTCCCGCTCGCGCCCCCCACCCCCGTCAGCCTCACGTCAAGCTCGGGGTCGGCGGCGGAACCTGCAAGCGTGGCGGTGCCGGAAAGCCCCCACGGCGCGCTCTGGAGCCCTAAGTTCTCGAGCGTAACGGTGCCCGCCAGGTTCCCTGCTTCTCCCGCTGTGTCTCCTGCTCCTCCCAACGCCACGTCCCCCCGAATGACGCCCCGCAGCGGCGCGCCCCGCCAATCGGCCACATCGAGGTGCCCCGCCAGGGTGCCCGTTATCCCTTCGTCATAATGCAATGCGCCCGACACTTCGCTCCGCAAGGTCCAGAACTCGAGCCCCGTCAAAGACGCCCGCAGCGGCTCCCCCCACGCTTGTGACGCCTCAAAAGTACCCGAGACTAGGGGCACGCTGACGGGAGGCAAGAGAGGCCCTACGTCGAGACTCCGCGCCTCCGTGGTGAGCGTCCAGCCGCCCGCGTCCCCGGATGCTGTGAGGTTCAATCCCGGCCCAGCCAGGTTTACGTTGACTCCCCCTAAGCTCCCTTCCAGCGTTCCGTCGTACGTAAGCGCGCCCTCCAAACGAACCGTCCCCGCGACCGTGGGCGCGCGCGCGCTTCCGGCAAGCGTCACGTCGCCCGTGAGGGCGAGCGCCTCACCCGGCCAGACCGGCGCGAGGGTGGATAGAGAGGTCTCGAGATGCGCGCTTCCGCCGAGGGCGGGATTCTGTAGAGACGGGCCGAGACTGGTATTAAGCCTCAAGACAGAACCCTGCACGCTTCCCTCGCCCGTCACCATTAAGGGGCCGTTACCGGAGAGGGTGAACTGCGCCCGCGCGTCTCCCTCTGAGGACGGCTCGAGCCCAAGCTCCGCCCCGCCCTGATAGCCCTCCTCGGGTGTCCACATAAGGTCTGACGTGACGGCGAGACCCGCTTGCGCAAGGGTGCTTACGCCCAACTTACCAAGGGGCAAGGTTGTTTCGCCCTCGAGCGAAAGCTGCGAAAATGTCCCGCTCTCTAAGTAAGCCGAAGCGAGGAGGGCTCCCTGCTTGAGAAAAACTTTATAAAGATTCTCACTCTTAACTACGCTCACGCGCGCGGGTTCGGGCGCGCCGCCCAAGTTGAGGCTGCCCGTCAGGTTCGTGTCCGGCCAGGCCGCGCCCGCCGCAGCCAGCGCCAGCGGCTCGTCCAGAAGGGTTGAGCGCACGTTCAGGTCCGTTATCGTCACGCCTCCTGAAACTTCACCCGTTATCTCGATCTGGACGTCCCCGATAGGGGCCGCCGCGGGGAGCGTCCCCTCCGGCACGCGCGCCTGCGCCTCGAATCGGGTTCCTTGCAAGGAACCTGAGAGCGTCGCCCCCGCGACCGACGCTTCAAAGCGCGCGTCGTCCGGTTTGTAGGCGGCGGAGAGCGTGACGGGTTGGCCCAAAGCCTGCCCCGCTCCCTCGAGCGCCACACCGTCTCTCAAACTGTCCCCCAGCTCGAGCCTCCCGGCGAGCTCGAGAGCGCGCGCCGCGTCCTCGAGCGCGAACCCGAACCCGTCTGCCGGAGTCCCGTTCACGCTTACAGAAACGCCCGCGGCCTCACCCGTTACCTCTAAGCGCCCCGGCGTCGCCGTCAGCGTCACGCCAAAGGGCTGCTCCTGCGCTTGTCCGGTAAGCGTCACGTCGGCGTCGTAAGTCAGGCCGTCTCCCGTCCCGAACGCCACCGTCCCGTCCGCCGCGCCCGTAAGGGAGAGGGGCAGGAGCGCACTGAAGGGCTCTAACGCCACGTCCTCGAGCGTCACCTCGCCGGAGAGCGCGCCGCCCTCCCCCTGAAGGGTAAAGGGAAGGGTTTGGTCCTCAAACGTCACCGCGCCCCCACCCGCGTAACGTGCGCCCTCGCCTGAGAATTCGGCCTGGAGGTCCAGAGGCAACTTTTGGAGACGCGCCGTAGTTTCCGCCGTCGCTTTTACGGCAGCCTCCCACCGCGCGTCCGGCGTGGCGTTGAGGGTGACCGTGACATTTGAGCCGTCAAGTCTGCTGGAGAGCGCGTCAGGAAGCCAGGGGGCAGGCTCGAGCGCCAACGTGCCCGTCACGCCCGCCCGGCTCAGCTCGAGCGGCCCCTCAATAAAAGGCCCTGATACCGCGCCCCCCAAGGCAGGGGAGAGACCCGCGCCTGCAAGCGTACCTGTAACCCAATGCGTTTCACCCTCAAGATTAAAGGGAAGCTCGAGCCGCCCCGCCCACACGCCGTTTTGCAGGTCTGCCACGAGCGCGTCGCCGCGCAAGGCGAGGCTGAGGCCGTCCCTAAAGCTCGCCTGCACGTCCACCGTCTCCTCGGGCACACTTAACCCGAGCGCGGGCGCGTCCGGCGCGTCCACCACCGCGCGGCCCTTAAGGCTCGTCCCGGTGAGGTTGCCCGTGAAACTCGCCACATCCGCCGCCTTTGCGGTGAGCTCGAGCTGCGGGCTTGGCAAGAGGGAGCCGTTGGCGCTGGCGCTCCACGCATTTCCTGCGGCCTCACCCTCTAGCAGCAGTTGCTCACCCGCGCCCCGGAGCGTGAGCGCCGCCGCGGGGTCGCGGGTCGTAAGGGTGAGAAGGCCGTCCCAGCCTGCGGCGTCTGCAAGCGAGCCTTCAAGGTCACCCGAGAGCGCCGCGCCCGCCAGCGCGGGCGAAAAAGCGCCGAGAGAAAATGCGTCGGCAGCCCCTTCCAGACGCCCGTTCTCAAAGCCCGCCGTGAATCCCTCAGCCGCCGCGGTCACGCGTAAGCCCCCCGCATCACGTACGTTGACGGTGAGCGGCGTGCTCGTCTCCCACACCGCCGTTGCATCAAAACGTGACGCTGCAAAGGGCGTGACGTGAACGTCGAGGGTGAGGTCGCCCTCGAGTGGAACCCCCAAACTAAACGCTTCTGCTGCAAGAGAGGCGGGCACGCGCCCGTTAAGCGCGAGGTCTTGAAGCGTACCCGTCAGGGGCAGCATTACGTCTTCGCCTGGTGTCTCGAGGGTCAGCGAACCTGTCACACTGCTCTCGGATAAACCGTCCCCTGTCCCACTGCCCCCACCCGCGTCCCCAGCGCGAACGTCCGCCGCAAGGCGCGCCGTCCCGCCCGGTAGCGTCACCCCCTGAGAGATGCGACCGTCCAGCGCCCAACCTTCCGCACCCCAGCGCGCCTCCAGCGCCGACTCTCCGACGGTGAGGGTGGCGCGCTGGTCTTGCAAACTCCCGTTAAACGTCCAGGGCTGCGGCTCCAGACTCACCCCCGCGCGCGACAGCTCCGGCACCACACCCTCACCCGTGGCGGTGAGCGCGCCCGGTGGGCCTTGCAGCGTTATTCCCACGTCTAGGGCGGGAAGCTCGAGCGCCGCACTAAGCTCGGGTAAAAGAGAGCCGCTAAGCCTGACGGTTTGCCCCGCCGCGGGCGTTTGAGCCTCTACCAAAAGTTCGTCGCCCGTCCCCTGCAAGGTCGCGCCCACCGCCCGGCCGAAAACGCTCCCGTTCAGCGCCGCCGTCCCCTCGTAACGCCCGTTATCGGCGGACAAGTCCGAGGTCAGCGTGCCCGTCACCGGCAGCCCCAACGCCGCCCCAAGGGGGTCCAGCGGCAAATTCCCCTCAACGTTCCAGGTGGAGAGCGTCCCCGACGCCAAGCCAACGTCCACCCGCAGCGTTTCTCCTGCATTCTTTAGGGTGAGCGTAGGAGCCTCCGCAGAACCTGTCAGGTTCACGTCAAGCGCCCCCACGCGTCCCGTTAAATCTACCTGCCGTGCCACCAAATTAAGCGTGCCGCTGAGGTCGGCGGCCTGCGCCAGCGTGAGGGGGCCGAGCGCGAAGCCCGGCTCGGCGTGAAGCTCGAGCCTCGTTCCGGCAGCGTCGCCCTCGAGCCGCGCCGTGCCCAGCGCGCCCGTCACATTGAGGTCTGTGCTGAGGCTCTCGAGGGGCGCACCTATATCAAAGCTTGCCCGCCCGTCCAATGTCGCCGCCTCGCCGCCCAAGGTGACGGGCGTATCTCCAAAGGTGGCCGCGACCTCGTCCCCCTGAAGCTCCAAAGAAAGCCCCTTCGCCGCGTCTTGCAGCGTTACGGTGAGGCCGCCCCCCTCGCCGTTAGAAACCGTCACCCCCGCGTCCAGCGCGGGCAAACCGAGCGCCCCGGCGTCTAAGGGTGAGGAGAGGAGCCGCGCCTGTGTGCGGACGGTTCCGCCGTCCAGCGTCAGCGTTCCCTCTTCTATAGAAACCGTTCCCGTGGCCGGGCCGCGCAGCGCCGTGTCTGTAAGGACGTAGGTCAGGCTCCCGTTGCGTGAGGTTACATCTATGTTGCCTTCAAGCTCTAAGCCGCCAAAGTTGCCTTGTAAGGCGAGGTTCGACCCGCGCAACGTGGCTTCCGCTCTCCCGCGAAGGTCGGTCGCCAGCCCGCGCCCGCCCGCCGTGAGTTCTAAGGGCTCCGCTGCGCTAAGCTCGAGCGCCAGCGGCAACGCCTCTAAAGAACCGTCGGCAAGGAGCCGCAGCGTAAAGGGTTCGCTCAAAACGGGCGCGGTGAGCCCCCGCACCGTGAGGTCGCCTTGTACAGTGCCGCCCTCTAATGAAAGAGTACCTGTGAGCGTTTCCCCCAAACTGCTCTCGCCTTCCAGTGTGAGGCTCGAGCCCGCGCTATCCAGCGTCCCGTCCACCTTCGCCGAAAGCGTGCGGCCCCACGCCTCGCCCGCCACGTCCGCGGTTCCACCGCCGCTCAAGCCGTCACCGCTGTTTATCACCTCTATGTCGAGATTCCCCGTAAGACCCTCGATGAGCGGCACCTGGGACGCGCGCGCTTGCAGCTCGAGCCCCCCACCAGTAGGCCGCAAGGTCACCGCAACGGGCGCGCCCGCAACCTGTGCCGCGGCGGTGACGTTGGTGCCCGCGCCCGTCTGAAAACCAAAGGCGGCGTTGAGACCTTCCAGCGCGCGCCCCGCCACCGTGCCCGTGCCCGTCGCCGTGCCCGTGAGCGTGACCTCCCGCCAGCCCGAGGCGTTAAGAGATATGTCCGCCGTTCCGGTGAGGGGCACCGCCTCGAGCTGACGTTCATCCAGCCGCCCTTGCGCTAGCCAGCCTGCTGTCTCCTCGAGTTCCGCCCGCCCCGTCACGTCTGCCTGCCAAAGCTTTTTGGCGATGTCCACGTTTCCCTCGGCGGCGACCGGCCCGCCGAGCGCCTTCCCCGTCAGATCCGCGTTGATAAAGGGATAGTCGAGTTTAACGGGTCCCGACACCTCCGTCAGCGAGATTCCGGCGAGCGCGGTGGTGGCGTTCTCGAGTTCAAACCGCCCCGTCACCTCCCCACCCTGAACGCTCACCCGACCCGAAAGCGTGCCCCCCTGCGCGCCCGACCACCAGGGGCGCGCCAAAGAAAGGTCGGCGCGGGTGACGTCGAGCTCGAGCCCAAACGGATTCACCCTCAGCGCGCCGCCGAGGTCGGCGCGCCCGTCAGGCGTCGCCACCGCGCCCGCCAATGTGTACACGTCGCCCTCTTGTTTTACAGAAAAGTCCGATAACGACAGCCCAGGCAGCGCATACGCTGTCCCATCGACCGTAAGCGCGGCGTCGTTTAGCGTTAAGGCCCGCAGCACCGGCTCGATAAGGAGGTCCCCGCCCCCCGCGCGTTCTGGAAACTCGCTCGGCGACACCTCCCCGCGCAACGTTTCGGCGTCTATAAAAAGGGGCAGCTTACCTCTCAAGAGCGCGGGCAGCGTGTACGAAACCTCGAGCCTCTCCAGCGACACATTCGCCCCCGGCCCCGTCAGCGTCGCGCCCCGCAGCGTCGCGCCGCGCCAGGGATTGCCCGCGCTCTCTGCGTATTTCAGCGTGTAGCCCGAATTCGACAGCGCTCCCTGCACCCTCGAGAGCAGCCAGCCCCGCCCCGCGGGCGTTTGCGGCAGAAGGTAGAGCGTCCCAAGCAGACCCAAAAGAACCACGACAACGCCGATAACGCCCCCCCACCGCCCCGTGACCGGAGGGCGCGCCTGATTCCTGGGTTGAGATTTCGTCGTCAAAAGTTTCCTCTTTGTTATTTACCGTCTACAAAATCACTGTTTACAAACCTTCTCTATTTTCCCGCTGAGGCTCACAATTACTTTGGCGGGCGCGTCATGCTCGCCAGGACTTCCGGCGACCCCGGTTCTTTGGGGTGGGGTCACGCTCTTCCATTGTGACATTTTTTACGTACAGGTAGGGACTACCTGTACATGCACATCTTACTCAGTTGAAGGTGTGAAGTAGCTGAGTGAGGTCCAGCCCGCGTTAACTTGACAACGTGCTCGAGCCTGCTCCAGCACCCTGTACAGGCGCGAAAGCACGCGGTATTCTACCGCGTGACCGCCGATACTGTTGTTCGTATGACCGTGCTCGTCTCGGGCGAGGTGCAGGGCGTGGGCTACCGCGCGTTTGCGCAACGCCAGGCGCAAGATTTGGGGCTCCAGGGCTACGCCGAAAACTTGGGCGACGGCCGCGTCGAGATCGTGGCCGAGGGCGAGCGCGCCGACCTAGAGCACTTTTTGCACCTCCTCAAACGCGGCCCCGCCCACGCTGAGGTGGGCGCGGTCACCGAGACCTGGGGAGAGGCGAGCGCGCTTCGTGGCTTTTACACCTACTGAAGCCCTGCCGCTTACGGAAAAAGACCTTGCTGACGTGCCGGGTGTGCTGGGCCGAATCGCGCGCGAACGTCTGGCCGATTATGCGGACTTGGGCACGCCCGCCGACGCGCTCGTGTGGGAGGAAAGACCGGATTTTGCCGAGGCGTTGCGCCGTGAAGGTCTAAGTATTATTGCCGAGGTAAAACGCTCGAGCCCCTCACAAGGCGCGATTGCCGCGCTCGAGCCCGTGGCCGCGGCGCAGGCTTATGCAAGGGGCGGCGCGCAAGCGCTAAGCATCCTTACCGAACCCCGCCACTTCGGCGGCGACTTAGCACATTTAGCGGCGGTAGGTCGCGCCGTCAACCTGCCGACGTTGCGTAAAGACTTTACCGTCCACCCCTTACAAGTTTTCGAAGCCTTTGAAGCCGGGGCGAGCGCGGTGCTCCTCATCGTGGCGGTGTTGGGTGGCAACACGAAAGCATATTTAGAACTCACACGGTCGCTCGGCTTAGACGCGCTTGTCGAAGTCCATGATGAACGGGAGTTGACGGTGGCGTTGGAGAGTGGGGCGGACATTATC
Organism: Trueperaceae bacterium; assembly: GCA_965214405.1. Lineage (GTDB taxonomy): Bacteria > Deinococcota > Deinococci > Deinococcales > Trueperaceae > CBDCCT01. The sequence goes on along the minus strand of OZ243956.1, from coordinate 1,170,684 downwards.
GGGGTGAATAACCGTGATTTGCGGACGCTCGAGATTAACCTCCTCAACGCGCCCAAACTCATCCAACAGGCACGCGAGGCCGGGTTTGACGGCTTGCTCGTGGCCGAATCGGGTTACAAGAAGCCGGACGAACTGGCGGCGCTGGTGGGGCTCGCCGACGCCGTGCTCATCGGCAGTAGCCTGGCGGGGAGTGGCGACCTTGAAGGGGCCATCAGGCGGATTCGCGCGTTTTGAGGGTGTGCTCGAGGGCGTTTAACAAAGATAAAATGTTCAAAAAAAGAGGTAAGTTTCTAATGAAACGTCCGAAGGTGAAACATTCCCAAAGTGTAGAGCGCCCGCTTGTCAAAGCTGGCTTGGCGGTCGGCGCAGCCCTCCCGCTCGCCCTGCCCTTTTTACCCTCGCCCGCCTCGAGCGCGGCGCTCGAGGCGGCGGAGGCGCGCGTGCTGGAGCGCGTTAAAACGCCCCTTGAACACCGCTTCGTCCGTGCGGGCGGGCACACGCTTCACACGGTTGTCTTGGGTGACCCCGCCAAACCGCCCCTGGTCATGCTGCACGGTCACGGCGGCGGGCTGGGCGTGTTTGCCGGAACCTTTGACGCGTTGGCGACGGCCTACCGCGTTTACGCGCTCGATCTGCTCGGGTGGGGGCGCTCGAGCCGCCCTTCCTTCTGGGGCAAAAGCCCGGCGGCGGCGCAGGCGTGTTGGGTGGCGTCGTTGGAGGCGTGGCGGCGGGCGGTGGGGCTAAGACGCTTTACCCTCCTCGGTCACTCGATGGGCGGCTTTGTGGCGGCGAGCTACGCGCTTTCCTACCCTCAGTACCTCACCCACCTCATCCTCGTGTCCACCGCCGGTCTCACGCGCCCGGTGGCCCTGCGCAACGGCGTCCTTTACAACCTGCCGCCGCAGCGCGTGGTCCGCCTCGCCGGACCCCTGGGCCCCGCCTTGGTTCGCGCGCGGACCCGCGACGACGCGGCCATCGCCCACTATCCCAAAAACGTGCTGACCGACTACTACTACCAGCTCTCCGCCGCGCCGGGCTCGGGTGAGTTCGCGTTTGCGGAGCTTATCGGCCTGAAAACTTGGAAGAGGCCGCTGCTGGGTGAGTTCGACCGGCTGCGCGTGCCCACGACGCTTCTTTGGGGCGCGGACGACACGCTCGTGTCGCCGCAAGATGGTGTCAAAGCGCACGCGCGCCTCCCGGAGAGCGAACTCTTCCTCCTGCCGGGCGTGGGCCACGCGCCCTACAGCGAAGCGCCGGAGGCGTTTGTGGGGGCGGTGTTGGGGAGTTCCTACCGCACGCTTTAAGAAAATCGGGTGTACCCGACGCTGCCGAGCGTTCTCACGCCACAAACGCGTAAGCTCTAAGCGTGTTGCATTTTGCCGAAAAGGGTTCCCCAACCGCCCCCAGTCTCGTGTTTCTTCACGGGATGGGCTTTGACCACCGCATGTGGGCGACCCAGCTCGAGCACTTCGCCCACGACTACCGGGTGCTCACGCCCGACCTGCCGGGGTTCTCGAGCCGCGTGCCGGGCGACCCCTTACCTCTCAGAGAAGCTGCGGGGGAGGTGGCGCGCTGGCTGGACGAGGTGGGGGCGGCCCCGGCGCACGTGTGTGGCCTCTCGTTGGGCGGCATGGTGGCGCTGCACCTCGCTCACGACGCGCCCGGCAGCGTGCGCAGCCTCATCCTTTCGGGCGCGCAGGTCCACCCGCCCCGCCTCGTCATGATGGCTCAAGAAACCGTGCTCCGCCTCTTGCCCCAGCGCCTGCTCCTTCAGGACCCCTCACCCACCCTGAGCCCCACGCTTCAACAGGCCCAGCGTGAAACCTTGGCGCACCTCGGCAAACGCGGCCTGTTGCGCGTCATGCGCGACGCGGGCAAGAGCGACCTGCGCCCCCTGCTGCCCACCATCACCCCGCTCACGCTCGTTTTGTGCGGTAGCAAAGACCGGCCCAACGTGAGTGCGGCTCGAGCCATCGCCGCGGGGCTACCGCACGCGGAGTTGCGCATCGTTCCCGGCGCAGGTCACGTGTGGAATCTAGAGCAGCCCGAAACCTTTTCCCACGTGGTGGGAGAATTCGTAGCGAGGGTTGAGGCTTCTGCGGTCACTGACCCAGTAGAAAGTCCCCTTCCCTTAGTTGCGGATTCTCGAGCCGTTCCCTAAAGTCAGGACTTGTCAGGAAGTTTTCGACGCACCTCTGGACCAACTGCTCAGAGTCGGGCTCGATAAAAAACTCCGTATCGGCGTCGGGGCGCGCTGTCAACATTGTGAAAAGGGGACTGGACAGCGCGCGCTCAGAAAACTTTTCGCCGGTGCAGTAGGCTCGAGCCTCGTCATAAAGCGGTTGACCCCCCCCCGCTCTGCGCGCCTGGTTGCGGGTCAGTCTGCAAAAACGTCAGCACCGCCCGGCTTATCGCCTCAGCCAGCGTGTCTTGATACGTTTCAGTGGTCAGCCTAGCGCCCTCCTCGGGATTGGTCACGTAACCGAGTTCCACAATAACCGCGGGGACGCTCGCTCTTTCCAGAAGATAATACGGGCTTCTGTTCACACCCTTATCGGGCGCGTCGGCCCCTGCCAATTCGGCCTGAACACCCTCAGCCAATGCAAGCGTCGCCGCCTCAAGCCCTTCCGTCTCAAAATCGCTCGCCACAAAGGTTTCAATTCCTGTGGTCAGGGAGTTGTCTGAGGCGTTGGCGTGTAAAGAGATGAAGGCGTCGGTGTCGGGGGTGATGCGGGCCAGCCTCGCGTCTAAGTCTTCCGTAAAGGTCTTGCTGAGCGCGGTATCCGATTCTCGGGTCATGACAACCCTGACGCCTGCGGTGGCAAGGCGTGACGCGACCTTCTCTGCGACCGCGAGGACCACCTCGTCTTCGTCGGCGTAGCCGCTGGCCCCGCCCAATGCCCCGCCGTGACCAGCGTCGAGGACCACCTCGAGCCCCGTTGAACCCTATGGGCTTACAAACGCGTCCAGGGCTTCGCGTTGTAGCGCCTCGTCCTCGAGGGTCAGCGCAACGCGCCGGTACTCGGCTCTTAATCCTGCGTCCTCTGGCAGCACGCCCGCGATGGCGAAGATCGCGTCAGCCTTGGCTGATTCGGTTCTGAACTCCGCCGCCACCTTGAGCATGAGGGCGTTCTCAGCCTCTGTTAAGTCGCCCGCGTAATTCTCGGTAATATCGCGGATGAAGGTCACGACGTTCTCATCAGTTGTGAGGTTTTGGGTAAGGTAGTGCAGCGCGCGCCAGAGCCCGAAGGTAACGACTCCGGAAACGTCGGTAGGCGTTTCGGTTCCCCACATTTGTGACAGAGGCATCAAGGAACCGTTCAAACCTGGTGAAATCTCTTTGAAAAGCGAGTAGTAACCATCCCCTCCGGCCAAAAATCCGGTGGCTGATGCGAGTGACGCCAGCGGTTCTTCCCCCGGTGCTGTTTGGGCTGACCTCTCGGCTTGACGAGATACGGTTTGCTCGAGCGCATCCTCCAACCATTGCGCAATTTCGGGATGGCTTATGGCAAGGCGGGAGGGGCCTAACATGGTAGACACTACACTTCCCTCGACTGTAAAACTGTCAAAGGTAGAGGTACCCCGCTCCAGTTCAAAGGTTCCTTCTTTAACGTACGTGTAGCCGGGTGTGCCGTCTCCGTTGCCCGTAACAACCAGCAGGCGGTACGGCTGCCCGTTGCGGCGCTCCTCGAGCACAAACAGCCCATCCTCACCCACGTCTGCAATGTACTTATAGTCGTCGGTAAAGCTCACGTCTCCCAAAATGTCCACCCACAGGCTCCGCTCGGGAAGCGTGGGTGAGGCGACGTGTGAAGCGTTAGGCGTCATCCTGCCGCTTTGCGCCATGACTCCCGCGACACCCAAAAAACAGACCAAGCCAACCGCAAGGCCAAACGTGACCAGCGGTGAGCCTGACGGTTTTCCCTGCACCCCCACAAGTCGCTCGATGCGGTTTTTCAGCCTCCCGCCACTCCCTGCCAGCACCAGCGGGCCGGGGCTGCGCAGGCGCTCGAGCCTCGCCAACGTCTCAGCATAGGCCAGCGGGTCGCCGCACAACCGCGTCGCAACATCGTCACAGCAACTCTCGCGCTCTTGACGCATCACGTGCGACACCCACCACACCGCCGGGTGGTAAAAGAGCGCCGTCTCGACGAGGTGCTGTAAGGCGTTCACCAGCGGGTCGCGCCTGCGGACGTGCGCCAGTTCGTGCGCCAGAATCATCTCGAGCTGCAAGGGCGTAAGGCCGCTTAGTGCGCTCGAGGGTAGCAGAATCACGGGCTTGAGCCAGCCCGCCACCACCGGCACCGCGACGGCGCGGCTCTCTAATAGGCGCACAGACGCTTTGATACCTAAGTGTCGGGAGAGCTCGAGCAGCCGCTGCTGATACCGCGCCGGGGCGAGTTGCCCCCTGCGCCCCAGCCGGGCGCTCACCCATACGCCGCCTAAGAGCCGCAGGGTGAGGAGCAGGACGCCGAGGCCCCACAGAAGCGTCAGGTAAGGGGCGAAGCGCCCGATGTTAAGCGACGCGTAGAGGGAGTAAAAAGATTCCAGCGGACGCGGGGTCTCAGCCACCAAAGTGGCTGGGGCGACCTGTTGAGCAGGAACGGGAGCTGGCGTCAAAGCCTCTTCATTTCGCGCTTTGTCTACCGGCTCGACTACACGGATTGGGGGCTCGAGCATAGTAGGACTGGTGACGGGGCTCGAGCCCCCATACAACCCGCCAAAGGTCGCCAGCGGGGCCGCGACCATCAAAAGCAAAACTCCACAAGCGAGCGCGTAGCGCAGTTCGGCGCGCTCCGGGCGAAGCATACGCAGAGAGAGCGCCAGCCCCAGCGCGAGCAGCGCGCCCTGCCACACGAAATGCAGCAGGGTCACACCCACCGTGCCGAGGAGCGCGTTACCCAAAAGGTTCGTCACGAGCAGGTCAGGCGTCATCTTGCCCCCTCCTTAGTTTCACCAGCAGCGCTTCTATCTCATCTAGTTCCTCCGGCCCCGCAGGCGTGACGCTCAAGGCGCGCGCGACCAGACGACTCGCCGAGCCGCCGAAGACCTTGTCCATAAAGTCTTTGGTCATGCTCTCCTGCGTGTCGCGCTGCGCCTCGGCCGCCTCGTATACGTGGGTGCCGCGGCGCTCGTCGCGGAGAACCAGGCCCTTATCGAACATGATTTGCATGATTTTTTGTACGCTCGTGTACCCGACCTTGACGCCCTGCTTTTGCAACGTCTCATGAACGTCGCGGACGGTGCCCGCGCCCTCCCACAGCGCGCGCAGGATGCTTAGTTCACGGTCGGTGGGGCCGCTGCTTTTGGGTCTCGCCATCGCCTCTCCTTTCTCATTCCTTACGTGTCTGGAGTATAGACGAAAAAATTCGGAATGTCAACGAAGGAATTAGGAGTAATTTTAAGAAGACTCGAAGAATTAGCCCTGTTCAGGCTCGAGCCCTTCCCACAAAACACCTTGTAGACTTTGGGCATGTACAGCGCACCCGACGCCGAACTCGAGCGCCTCCTAACCCGCTTAACGAGCGACATTCAAAACACGCTTCAAACCCTTCTTGGGCTCTACCTCCACGGCTCTTTGGTCACGGGTGACTTTGACCGTGACCGCAGTGACATCGACCTTCTGGCGGTTCTCTCTGAGGATGTGACTGAAGAAGACCTTGCGAGGCTGCTCGAGCTGCACACGCGTTTAGTTGAGGACTATCCCACCTGGAACGACCGCATCGAGGTTGATTATGTGTCCACCCTAGCGTTGACGAGCTTTAGAACCCAACCCCGCCGCATGGCGCGCATCAGTCCGGGCGAGCCGCTGCATGTGCTTGAGGCGAACCGGCATTACCTTTTGAACTGGCACATGGCGCGGCAAGGGGGCGTCGCGCTGTTCGGCCCGCCGCCGCAGGAGGTGATGCCGGAGATTTCGCAGGCGGAATTTCTCGAGGGCGTCCGTGAGCACGCGAATGCGTGGGGAGAATGGGTCAACGACATGCACCCTCCCCGCGAGCAAGCCTACGCCGTCCTGACGCTCTGCCGCGCGCTCTACACGTCCGTGCACGGCGCACAGGTTTCGAAAAAGCGCGCGGCACGTTCTGTAAAGCCGCTGCTGCCTCAGTGGTCGGCGCTCATCGACTGGGCGCTGGCCTGGTGGTACGAGGGCGGAATGCAGACCGGCGAGGGGGAGAAGTTCGCGGAGGTGGTGCGCTTTGTCGAGGAGGTGCGGGCCAGGGTGTCGGGGTTGGCGGTGCTGGATATCAGGGTGATGGATGTGGCCGAAAGCGAGAACCAGTAGACTGGGGTATGGACAGAAACCCAGGTATTCCCGATTTAGATTCTAAAGACTTAGACACCCTCGAGCCCCTCCGCACCAAAACCGCCGTCGTCACGGGCGCAAGCAGCGGCATCGGGCGCGCGGTTGCTTTACAGTTAGCCCAGAAGGGCGCTTTTTTGCACCTCGTGGGCCGCGACGAAATGCGCTTAGAAGAAGCCGCCCAAGCGGCAAGGGAGGCCGGGGGCGAGGCGGACGTTCACACCGCCGACTTTGAACGGGAAGAGGATGTAGGCGCGCTCGCCGAGCAGTTAGCCAAGGAAGTGAGAGCGGTAGACATCCTCATCCACAGCGCGGGCGTCGTCTCGCTGGCCCCGCTTGCCGACGCGCCCTTAGAAAACTTGGATTGGCACTACCGCGTCAACGTGCGCGCGCCCTACTCGCTCACGCAAAAGCTCCTGCCGCTCTTGCAACGCGCGCGGGGCCAAATCGTCTTTATCAACTCGGGCGCGGGCTTAAACGCCAAGGGCACCTGGAGCCAGTACGCGATGAGCAAGCACGCGCTCAAGGCCCTCGCCGACTCGCTGCGTGACGAGGTTGCGAAGGACGGGATGCGCGTTTTGAGCATTTATCCGGGCCGCACGCATTCGCCCATGCAGGAGCGGGTGCGCGAGATGGAAGGGCAAGACTACAACCCGGACGCGTTTATTCAGCCCGGCGACGTGGCGCAGACGGTGGTGAGCGCCCTCGAGCTGCCCCGTAGCGCGGACCTGACCGAACTGGTGATAAGGCCGGGGCGGTAAAGAGCTAGGGTAGAGAGGCCGCCTCTCATCACCTCCCCCGCTCCCTGGCAAAGTTTTACCGCTCCCGCTCGAGCCGTACATCCTTCTGAAGGTCGCTCTTCCCCTGGAGGTCGCTATGGATGTGGGCGGGCGCTTCGGCGGCCCCGCGTTTGGCGATGAGGTAACGCCGCAGGCGCGGCCTGAGCAGGTGTACGGCAACAAAAAATATGCCGAGAAACAGCAGCGCCTGCGGGAGGAGGCGGCTCGACTCCAAAAAACTCTCGCCAAACCAGGCGCTCGCCACGAGCCAGGGCAAACGGGCCACCACCGCGACGAGCCAGAGCCGCCACAGCGCGACGGGGGAGAGCCCGGCGGCGACCACCGCGAAGTCGATGTTGAGCAGAAAGAAAATCACGCCCCAGGTCAGGGGCGACCGCACGCCCAGAAGCGTTTCCCACTCCTCCCAGACGCGCGCGCCAAAGATGCGAATCAGCACGGGCCGCCCCAGCGAGCGCGACAACCCGAGCGCCAATCCCGCGCCTAAGCTCAGCCCGACCACGCCGTAAAGGACCGCAGGCCCAAAGCCCAGCAGGCTGCCGCCCAGCGCGCTCACCAAGGGCGTAGGGATAAAGGGCAGGAGCGCGGTGGCAAGATAGAGTGAAACGTAGAGGAGCGGCGCGAACACGCCCGCGTGGTCGAGAAAAGCGGAAAGGGTCTCGAACATGCGTTAGCAAAGCCTCATGATGCTTTTATCGTAAACCTTTTGCGCGGCGCGCGCACCGTAGTAAAGTGAATGAAGCTTCACGCAAGAAGGTTTACGCATGTGAAACGGGGAACAACGTGACGAACACAGCAAGCTGGATAGGCGCCTACCCGCTCGAGCTCGAGCGTTTCTTGAGCCCGCGCCTGTGGGGCGGGAACCGCCTGGTGAGTTTTCTAAACCTCGACGAAGCCCAGCTTCCCGACGCCGACGAGCCCCTGGGCGAGTCGTGGCAGGTCTACGCGAAAAACCGCATCAAGAACGGCGATTTGGCGGGGCGAACTTTTGAGGAGGTTGCAAAAGAGTATGGCGCGGCGTTGCTGGGGCGCTCGAGCGTGGCGCGCTACGGTTTAGCGGTGCCGCTGTTAGCCAAGTTCATCGACGCCGCCGACAAGCTCTCCATCCAGGTCCACCCCGACGACGCCTATGCGCGCGAGCACGAGGCCCAGAGTGGGCATTTGGGTAAAAGCGAGGCCTGGTACATTTTGGAGGCCGAACCCGGCGCAGAGGTCATCTGGGGTTTCAAGGACGCGCTGGACGAGGCGGCGCTGCGTGAGGCGGTTCGGGACGGCAAGCTGGGACCTCACCTCAACCACGTACCCGTGAAGGCGGGCGACGTGGTTTACAACCCGGCGGGCACGGTCCACGGCATCGGTGCGGGTATTGTGTTGTTCGAGATTCAGGAGAGTTCGGACCTCACCTACCGCCTGTACGACTATGACCGCCGGGGCGCGTCGGGAGAAAAGCGCGAGTTGCATGTGGACAAGGCCCTGGAAGTGGCCGACTTGAGCCCCGGCGAGCACGCCAAGGTCACGCCTAAACCTCTGTCGGCGGGAAAAACGGAACTGCTCAACGTCGAGCACTTCGCGGCGGAGCGCTGGGAGGTGTCGGGACGGCAGAACGAGAGAACGAACCCAGAAAGTTTCGACATCTTGACGGTGATTGGGGGCGGGCTCGAGCTTACTACCCAAAGTGAAAAGGGCGGCGAAAAGATGTCCCTAAGCCGCGGCGCGTCCGTGGTGCTTCCGGCGAGTCTTGGCGACTACACCTTGGAGGGACAGGCGACGCTGCTGCGCTGCTACGTACCTTAATTTTTGAGACAGGTTCTGCTCAAGAAGCTAGCCTCGGAAGTTCAGGGCTGCCGTACACCTCAACGTGAAAGGAAACCAATATGAAACGGAAGGCCATCACTAAAGCGCAGGCTTCTAAAACCGACTGGGAGCGCGTCAACGCCATGCGCGACGAAGACATAGACTACACCGACGTTCCGCCAATCCCGCTCGAGGCGTTTGCCAAAGCCGTGCTCAAACGCGGCGGCGTCAAAGTAAAACCAAAAAAGGCAATTTCGTTGCGGGCGGCGGCGGAGAGGGAGTGAAAGAAAATACACCTTCCTGTTTCGCTGGTTGTTAAAGCTTTAGAGCTGGGGTAGCGTTCACTTTTAAGGCGCTGCGCTTGTTCCTTCACGCTGTGCGGCATCTTCCAAAACTTTGGTGAGGGGCGGGGTAGGCTCGAGTAGATGATTCGAGAAGAAGCTGCTAAAGACGAGCCTTCCAAAGACAAACCCGGTAGGGATAAAGAAGACGAATCCCGCAGAACGTCACAAGAAGAGGTTACAAACGGTCCGTCGATAGGTCAAAAAAGCTTAGCGCGCCTCTGGGAAATCCTTGCGCCGCGCAAGTGGCAGGTGGTGGGGCTGTCGCTGCTTATCGCCCTGTCGGCGGCGTTGGCGCAACTCAGCCCGCAGTTTGTGCGCATCGTCATCGACCAGCTTATCCCGCGGGGCGAGGCGCGCCTATTTTTGCTCATGGGCGCGGGGCTCGCGGTGTTTTACGTGGTGAGCGAGGCGGTGAGTTACGCGTCGATGTACCTGAGTTTTGCCTTTACCCAGTCGGTGATTGCCGACATCCGGATGCGCGCCTACTCGAGGCTCTTGAAACTCCCCCTCACGCGCTTTACCGCCGAGCGCTCGGGCTCGCTCGTGTCGCGGGTGGTGTCGGACGTAAACGCGCTCGAGTCGATGATCCAAGCTGGCGCGTCGCGCATCGTCGGGCAGCTTTTTAGCATCGTGGTGGTGCTGGTGATTTTGTTCGTGATGAACCCGCTTTTGGCCGCGCTGAGCCTCGTCGTGGTGGCGCTGATGGCCTTTTTTACGGTCTACTACCAGGGACCGTTGCGCACGCTCGCGCGGGGCGTGCGCGCCCGCGTGGGCGAGATGACCGCGACCGCCACCGAGGCAGTCGGCAGCATCGGCGTGGTCAAGGGTTTTGCCAATGAAGCTTTTGAACTGGGACGTTTTGAAAAGGAAAATGACGCCTACGTCAAGCTCAACTTGGACCGCCGCAAGCAGGTCGGCCTCATGCAGGGCTTTGTGGGCCTCAGCGCGGAGGGCGGTGTGGGCGCGCTCCTGCTCGTCGGGGGCTGGCTCATCGTGCGGAGCCGCGCGGGGAGCGATTTGCCCGGCGCGCTGCAACTCACCACGGGCGAACTCACCGCGTTTTTGCTCTATCTCAACAACCTGATTACCCCCGTCGTGTTTGTCATGAACTTCAACAACGTGCTCCAGGCGGGGATGGCGGCGTTGGAGCGGGTGAACGACTTGCTCGAGGACGAACCCGAGCGTGAAGGGGAAGAGGAAAAGATTGGGCGGGGCGGGCTCGAGTTTAGAGGGGTCCGCTTCCGCTACCCTGAGAGCGAGACGTTGTCTTTGGACGACCTTTCGTTCAGCGTCGCGCCCGGCAGCACCGTCGCCCTGGTCGGCCCGTCGGGCGCGGGCAAAAGTACGGTGACGAAGCTCCTGAGCCGCCTTTACGACCCCGTTGAAGGCGAGATTCTTTTGGGAGGCCGGGACGTGCGCGATTATCGCTTAGAGCCCCTGCGCCGCGCGGTGGCGGTGGTGCCGCAGGACCCGACGCTCTTTTCGGGGTCGGTGCGCGACAACATCCGCTACGCCAAGCCGGGCGCAAGCGAGGCGGAGGTCCTGGAAGCCGCGCGGCTCGCCAACGCGCACGACTTCATCAGCGAACTCCCTAAGGGTTACGACACCGAAATCGGCGAGCGCGGCGTGAAACTCTCGGGCGGGCAAAAGCAGCGCGTCGCCATCGCGCGCGCGGTGCTCAAGGAGGCGTCGGTGCTCGTTTTGGACGAGGCGACCTCGAGCCTAGACGCCGAATCCGAGGCGGTCATCCAGGACGCGCTAGAAGGACTTTTTAGAACGCGGCGCGGCGTCACCACGCTGATTATCGCGCATAGGCTTTCGACGGTGGTGGGGGCGGACGAAATTTTGGTCTTAGAGCGCGGCAAGCTTTTAGAAAGAGGCTCGCACGGGGAGCTTCTGGCGCAAGGCGGGCTCTACCGGACGCTTTACGATTTGCAGGTTGGGGACGGCGAGCATCCGAGAGAAGTGGCGGTTTACTAAACGTCTTGCTCGAGCAGCCCGTAACGGTCTAAAGCCTTGTTGAGGTCCTGAATCGGCGGGTTTTTCATCACGACCTCGCCCACCACGACCATCGGAAACTTGCGCTTGCCGCCGTTCATGGTTTTAACAGCCTCTTCCGCCTCGGGGTCGGTTTCGATGTTGTGGTACTCAAAGGGCACGCCGATGGTGTCCAACCAGTTGCGAAAGGCGCGCGTGAGGCCGCACCAGTCCGCACCGTAAACGAGAACCTGCGTCTTTTCACGGGTCACCGAAAACCTCCTCGTGCTCTCACTATAGCGGTTTTTACACGTCGCCCAAGGGAAGTGACTTTGTCGGCGTAGGCGTTATCCCTTATTTTCTATAAGAAAGCTGTATCCCCAATAAGCTCCTGAATTCTTGATCGTGTGCGGTTTGCTCGAGCCAAAGCGTCCTTTATACCCTGCTCAGCCGCGAGTCACCTGCTTAGAAGCCTTTTCGGCAAAGTCGCGCGCGAACATTTTGATGTCCGCCATGATGTCTTTGTTATTGGTCGCGTTTTTGTAGGTGTCGGCCATCGTCAGGAGCGTCTGAAAAAAGAAGTCGTTCATGTCGTCCACGCTCATGTCTTTGGTCCACAAGTCGATGCGCATGGCGGTCCGTGAGTCCGCGTCCCACAGCGCCAGAAGCATCGCTTGGGCCGCCTGCTCCCCCGGCTCGGGCGCGTCGTCCGCCTCCCAATGAATCGCCTCGGGCGTGTTCGTTTCGTCGAGATGCACGGTCAGGCGGATGTCGGATTTTTTTGCGTGTGCCATACGTTTATCTTAAACCTTGAATGAACACTCTTAAGGTAGCGTCTGCGCTCGAGCCACCACCATGAGGTGTAGCTGTGAGACGCAGTTGTGAATAAACTTATGCGCATAGGAAATAAACACTATATTCATCTTTGGCATCACGTTCTGCAAATTTTCTCCTCTTTTGATCATTTTTGGATGACCTGATAGTCTAACCTGTCACGTTTTCTTTGAACGTTCAGCACATTCAGACTTGACGCTATGCAGTTTTAAGCATATTCTTTAAGGAGCCGCCACACGCGGCAGTCCCGAGGAGGTACAAATGAGGAAGGTTTCGTTGGTTGGATTCGCGCTTGTGGGGGCGCTTGTGGGGGGGGGTGCGCTGGCGCAAGACGCCAGTGCCGTTGCAATCGCTGGGCTTACCGTTGGCCTGGACACACTCTGGGTGCTCGTCGCCGCTGCCTTGGTATTCTTTATGCAGGCGGGTTTCTCGCTGCTCGAGGCGGGCCTCCAGAGCGCTAAAAATGTCGTCAACATCTTAATGAAAAATTATGCAGACTTTATTATTGCCTCGCTCGCCTTTTGGGCGGTGGGCTTCGCGTTTATGTTCGGCGACGGCAACGGGTTTTTGGGGCTCAACGGCTGGTTTTTGCTGGGTCCCGACAACAGCCCCTCGGTAGACGCCTATAGCGGGATTTTTGGCGCGCTGAGCTGGACGGGGGTGCCGCTGGCGGCCAAGTTCATCTTCCAACTCGTGTTTGCCGGAACCGCCGCGACCATCGTGTCGGGCGCGGTGGGCGGACGCGTCAAGTTTCCGTCCTACCTCATCTTTTCGCTCGTGATGACGGGACTTATTTACCCCATTTTGGGCCACTGGGTCTGGGGCGGCGGCTGGCTTGCGGGCATGGGTTTTCTGGACTTTGCAGGCTCGACCGTGGTTCACGCGGTGGGCGGTTTTGCGGCTCTTGGCGCGGTGCTGGTTGTCGGCCCGCGCATCGGGCGCTACACCGGCAACAAGGTCAACGCGATGCCCGGTCACAACATGACGTTTGCCGCGCTCGGCGTGTTTATCCTCTGGCTGGGCTGGTTCGGCTTTAACCCCGGCTCAACGATGGGCATTGTGAGCGACCCCGGTCTGGTCGCGCACATCTTCTTGACGACGAACCTTGCGGCGGCGGCGGGCGCGGTGGTGGCCCTCATGGTGTCGTGGGCGCGCTTCGGCAAGCCCGACTTTTCGATGACGATGAACGGCGTGTTGGCTGGGCTCGTCGCCATTACCGCGCCGTGCGCGTTCGTCGGGCCGTTGGGCGCGATTATCATCGGCGCGGTGGGTGGCGGTCTGGTGTTCTGGGGCATCCTGGCGCTCGACCGCAACAAGATTGACGACCCGGTGGGCGCGATTGCGGTTCACGGCGTCTGCGGCATGTGGGGCACGATGGCGGTCGGGCTCTTCGGCCTGCCCACGCTCGGCGCGAGCGGCTTTTTCGCGGGCGGAGGTCTCGCGTCTTTGGGAACGCAAGTTTTGGGTACCGTCGTGATTAGCGTCGTGGCCTTTGCCGCCTCCTATCTTCTCTGGTCCATCCTCAAGGCCACCCTCGGCGTGCGCGTCAGCAGTGAAGAAGAACTCACCGGCTTAGACATCGCCGAGCACGGCACCGAAGCCTACACCCCCAATGACACGCTGCGCGACCCCGTCATCGTCGGCGGCGCGGTCGCGGGAGATTAAGCCATGAGACTCGTTACGGCCATTATCCGCCCCGAAAAACTCGCGGCGGTCAAAGAGGCGCTGTTCGAGGCGGGCGTGACCGGCATGACCCTCTCGAGGGTGAGCGGCCACGGCGGCGAGCGCGAGGTGATCGAGCAGTACCGCGGCGCGCGCTACATGGTCGAGTTTCACGAAAAGGTGCAGCTCACCATCGGCGTCTCAGAAGCGTTTGTCGATACCGCGATTGGCGCCATCGTCAAGGCCGCCCGCACGGGCGAAGTCGGCGACGGGAAGATTTTCGTCCAGCCCCTCGAGCGCGTGGTACGCATCCGCACGGGCGAAGAGGACGAGTCGGCGGTCACGCCGGTGAGAGAAAACGTAAAAGACAAGAGGAGAGAAAAGGTAGGCGCGAGGTAGCGGCAACGAGGTTCTAAGTTCTAAGGGAAAGAGGGTGCTTTGAAGCGCCCTCTTTTTGCGTCTTGCTTCCTAATAGGACGAGACAACGGCTGAGGACGTCTCGAGCCCTGGTAAGGCGTGCAGCCTCAGCTCGAGCGCATCTCCTTGTACGCGTTGATCAGCCCGTTCGTTGAGGCGTCATGGTCGCTGACTTTTTCATCCCCCTCAAGCTCCGGCAGAATAGCCTTGGCGAGTTCTTTGCCCAACTCGACGCCCATCTGGTCGAACGAGTTGATGTTCCAAATTACGCCCTGCGTAAAAATCTTGTGCTCGTAAAGCGAGATGAGCGAGCCCAGCGTTTCGGGGGTGAGCTTGGGGTAAAGGAATGAGTTGGTGGGCTTGTTGCCCTCGAAAGACTTGGCGGCACCCAGCAGGTCCAGCATGTCGTCTTCGACGCCCCCCTCACGGATTTCTTCGCGCGTCTCCTCCGGCGTCCGGCCCCGCATCAAGGCTTCAGTTTGGGCAAAAAAGTTTGCCAGCAAAATCGTGTGGTGCTCACCCAGCGGGTTGTGGCTCTCGGCGGCGGCCAGAAAGTCGCAGGGGATGAGCTTGGTGCCCTGGTGGATAAGCTGGTAAAAGGCGTGCTGGCCGTTCGTGCCCGGCTGTCCCCAGATGACGGGGCCGGTCGAGACCTCAGCAGGTTCGCCCGTGCGCGTCGTAGATTTGCCGTTGCTCTCCATGTCGCCCTGCTGAAAGTAAGAGGGGAAATACTCTAAATATTGGTCATAGGGCAAAATCGCGTGGCTCTGCGCGTCCCAAAAATTGTTGTACCAGACGCCCAAAAGCCCCATAATGACGGGCACATTCTCCTCAAAAGGTGCGCTACGGAAGTGCTCGTCTACCTTGTACGCGCCCGTCAGCAGCGCCTCGAAGTTTTCCCAACCGACGTAAAGCGCGATGGACAGCCCGATGGCCGACCACAGCGAGTAGCGCCCGCCGACCCAGTCCCAAAAGCCGAACATGTTGTCCGGATCGATGCCGAACTTCTTTACTGCCGCCTCGTTGGTCGAGAGCGCGGCGAAGTGTTTGGCGACGGCGCTTTCATCCCCTGCGGCCTCCAAGAACCAGTCTCGAGCCGTGTTCGCATTGGTCATCGTTTCTTGCGTGGTAAATGTTTTAGAGGCGACCAAAAAGAGCGTCGTCTCAGGACTGAGATTTTTTAGCGTCTCAGCGATGTCCGTACCGTCCACGTTCGAGACGTAGTGAACGCTCAGGTCGCCCGCGTAAGGCGTGAGCGCCCGCGTCACCATCTTCGGCCCCAAATCCGAGCCGCCGATGCCGATGTTGACCACGTCGGTAATCGCTTCGCCGCTGTAGCCCCGCCACTCGCCCGAACGCACCGCCTCGGTAAAGCGGCGCATCCTTTCTAGCGTCTCGTTCACCTCGGGCATCACATCTTGACCATCTACGGTGATGGGGCGGCTCGAGCGGTTGCGCAAGGCCACGTGCAGCACCGCGCGGTTTTCGGTCGTGTTGATTTTTTCGCCCGCGAACATCGCGTCGATCATGCTTTTCACGTCCGCTTGCTCGGCGAGATTAAAAAGCAGCGTCATCGTCTCTTCGGTGACGCGGTTTTTGGAGAAGTCGAAGAGAATACCTTCAACATTGCGCGAAAACTTTTCAAAGCGTTCCGGGTCTTCGGCGAACAGGTCGCGCAGGTGGCGGGGGGCCATCTCCTTTTGGTGCGCTCGCAGGGCTTGCCAGGCGGGGGTGTCGGGGAGTGGCGTGTTGGAGGGTGGCATGGGTGTGTCCTTTCGTTAAGGGCAATGGTGAATAGAGACAGTGATGAGTGGCTAGTGCTTAGTTTTTGCGCGTCCTCGTATTGAGTGTGAAGGGTGAGCTCTGAGGCTTGGACGTACTGGTCACTATAGCTTAGATGTGCTCTCAGATTTTGCGCCCGCTGGGTTTCCGGCGCTTATCACCTCGAGCGGGCAAAGCGGCTTATCACAGGGTTCTCGAGCGTCTTCCGACACGCTAGCCCGGACGGACGAAGAAAAAATGCGCCGCTTTGGGACGAGACCTTTACAAGTTTGGACGAAGCGAAGGGGTGATGGGTAGGTGCCCCGGGCGTACTCTGCTCTCGCTTACGCTGAGAACTGCGCCCGCCGTGGGCGGAGCCTCATACGCGTTGACCGGCCAACACGGGGTGCGTCCTGCGAGAGGTTGGATTTAGCTTTTCAAGGGAGTAGTCAGAATTCGGTAGTCAGTAGAATTCGCAACTACCGAATTCTGATACCTGACTACTTTTTCGAGGTTTCCTACCCTTTCATCACGTTTCAACCTTATTTAGGACACACGCCTTTGCAAGAGGCTTTTTTGTAAGAGGCTTTCGCACGTGCGCGGCCCGGTGGGCTAGACTGGTTCACTGTGAGTTTGCCTGCCGAAACGCCCCTTAACGTGCCCCTGCTTACCCCCGCCCGCCCCCGCGTCTTCTGCGCCATGTCGGGCGGGGTGGACTCGTCGGTGGCGGCATCACTATTGCAGGAGGGCGGTTTCGAGGTCGTCGGCTCGATGATGCGTTTCTGGCCCGACGAACGGCCCGCGGGCGCTTTTGACCTCTGCTGCTCGCCCAACGCCGCCTATGACGCGCGCCGCGTCGCCGACGCCATCGACGTGCCCTTTTATTTGCTTGACTACCGCGACAAATTTGCGGACATCGTCATCGACCCTTTTGTGCCCACCTACGAAGCGGGCGAGACGCCCAACCCCTGCGTGTGGTGCAACCGCGACATTAAGTTCGGCGCGTTTTTGCAAAAAGCCAAGATGCTGGGGAGCGACTTTATCGCCACTGGGCATTACGTGAGGCGCGCGGACGGTCCCCGCGGCCCGGAACTTCACCGCGGCGCGGACGACAGCAAGGACCAGACCTATTTTCTCTGGGCGTTGCCCCGCGAGATTCTGCCCTACCTGCTCTTTCCCTTGGGCGAGCTTACTAAAGACGAGGTGCGTAAACTTGCCGAGGCGCGCGGGTTCGCCACTGCCGACAAGGCCTCGTCGCACGGGCTCTGTTTTATCTCCTCATCGGTGAAAAATTATCTTATAGAGGAGAGTCAGCCTCAGCCTGGTCCCGTTTTGGACGCGTCGGACGGGTTCAAGGAGATTGGCAGGCACCAGGGCGTGCAGTTCTACACCATCGGGCAGAAAAAGGGTTTGGGTCTTCACCATTCACATTTGGAGAGGTTTGTGCTCGAGCTCCGCGCTTCGGACAACGCGGTTGTGGTGGGCACCAGGGCGATGTGTCACTGGCAAGGATTAAGGGCGAACAAGCTGAACCTGCTGGCGGACAAAGAAACCCTACCCACGCGCGTGATGGCGCAGACACGCTACCGTCAAGCCCCGGTTCCCGCGACGCTCACACTAACGGGTGAAGATACATTTGAGCTGACCTTTGACGACCCCATGTTCGCCGTGACCGTCGGTCAATCGGCGGTGTTTTACGACGGGGACAGGCTCTTGGGCGGCGGGGTGATTCGAACTCGAAGCTGAACTGTGGCGTAGATGCAATTCCGGAAGGTATGTCCAATGCCGAGTCGCAAACTTAGAAAATAACTCTGGTACCATCTCTTTTTACGCCACAAGGAAAATGACCCGCGTCGTACCAGGCCCACCGCTCACGAAAGAAAGAAGGTTTTCCTACATCGTAGAGAATGACTTCCAAAAGGGCTAACTTAAAGTCTGACGGTACATACCAAGCCAACGCGTCAGGGTATCTCTTCTCCAAATGCTTCCACAGGTAATCAAGCATCAAGTCGCTTATAGCGTCACGTTCAGCGTTCCTACCGTGTGCCTCGAGGAGCGCGGTGATACGTTGTATGGCCTTAGTTTCTATCTCACTAACGTCGTCAAGCTTTCTGATGTAGAGGGCTTCATCCCAAGATGAAACCTGCTCGACATTTAGCTTTACAGGCCAGTTTAACCGGAAGGGTTTCCCGGCATTCCAGAAAAAGGGTTCCTCTTCTAGCAATTCTACGGAATACTTTTTGACGCGGTTAGCAAAAGGGCCAAGGCGTACCCAAATATCCTCGAGTCCTGGTCTTGGTTCATGCTGTAATTTCTTGACTGTATCAGCAAATTTTGAAGATGAGGCGTCTTTTTTGAAGGTGTCTGACATCCACCTCTATTTTTAGCACGTTGGCCGGAAACTTCAAAAGCACTTCCGTCACTCCACCTTTTGCCTGATATCCCCTTCACCCGGACGCGTTACACTGAGCCATAAGGAGGACGCTATGTGGCTTATCCTGATCGTCCTGGTTATACTCGCCGTGTTCGCCGTAAGCACCTACAACCGCATTGTCACCCTAGAAAACCGCGTCGGCAACGCCTGGAGCCAGATTGACGTGCAGCTCAAGCGCCGCAACGATCTGGTCCCCAACTTGGTCGAAACGGTCAAGGGCTACGCCGCGCACGAAAAAGAGGTGTTCGCGCAGGTGGCAAAGTCGAGAGAGCGCATGATGAACGCTTCGAACGTGCCCGAATCCGCAGAGGCCGCCAACGCGATGAGCGCCGCCTTGGGTCGGCTTTTTGCCATCTCAGAAAATTATCCCCAGCTCAAGGCGAATGAGAATTTCCGCGTGCTGCAAGAAGAACTTTCTTCGGTCGAGAACAAAATCGCTTACGCGCGGCAGTTTTACAATGACTCGGTCTTGCAATACAACAACGCCATCGAGACCTTGCCGGGCTCTCTGCTCGCCGGGCCGATGGGCAAGCAGGAGCAGGTTTATTTAGAGATTCCCGAGACCGAACGTCAGGCCCCGCAAGTCTCTTTTAGCGGTTCCTGAAGCCGTCCGTGCAAACCACCTCCACGCTTCCCAACGAAATCACCGACCCCGCGACGGGGCGCAAAATCAACCTGCTCGACTGGAAAGCGGCCAACATCCGCCTCTCGTGGCTCCTGGCGCTTTTCGTCGTGGTGCTCCTCGCGGCCATCGCGTACCTCTTGGCGCTCGCGGTGGACCGTCAGGCGGCGGTGCTCTTTATCGTCATCGCCGTGGGGCTCGCTCTGACGCAAAATATGGTGGCTTACTGGTTTTCGGACCAGATGGCCCTCCGCGCCGCCCGCGCGCGGCCCGCGACGCCCGAAGAGCACCGCTACCTCATCAACGTAACCGAGGCGGTGGCGATCGGCGCGGGGGTGCCCGCGCCCGAGGTGTACGTGATCGACTCGGCGGCCCCCAACGCCTTTGCCACGGGTCGCAATCCCGAACACAGCGCGGTGGCGGTGACGACGGGGCTGTTGGAGCTGCTAGACCGGCAGGAGCTCGAGGGCGTCATCGCGCACGAGATGTCGCACATCAAAAACTATGACATTTTGTTCACCTCAATGCTCGCCGCGACCGTGGGCGCGATTCTTTTAATCCGCGACCTCGTGCTGCGTTCTACGCGCTACGGGGGTTTTGGGGGAGGCTTTGGGGGCGGGAGGCGGCGCGACCGTAGAGGCGGCGGCTCGGGGGGTGGGCAGGCCGTCGCAATGGTGCTGCTCGTCGTGCTCCTCGTCCTCGCGCCCGTCCTGGCGACGCTGCTGCGCTTCGCGGTGAGTCGCCGCCGCGAATTTCTGGCCGACGCCACGGGCGCGTACATCACCCGCAACCCGGAGGGGCTGGCGCGGGCTTTGGAAAAACTTAGAGATTATAAGGGAGACAGGCTCGAGGTCTCCGAAGGCGTGCAGCACATGTTTTTTGCCAACCCGGTAAAACATTTTAACGCCAAAGGACTTTTCGCAACGCACCCGCCTTTGGACGAACGCATCGACCGTTTGCGGAGGGTGTGAATGACCCGACTTACAGATGTACCTGCGAAAGAAACGTTTGAAGAAACCGTGCTCATCGCCTCGGCGCTCCTCTACAACCCGCAGGGCGAGGTGCTCTTGCAGCACCGCGACGACAAACCGGACATCGTGCATCCCAACGTGTGGTCGCTCTTCGGCGGTCACAAGGAAGCGGGTGAGGGAGTTTCTGAGGCGCTCGTCCGTGAGTTAGAGGAGGAAATCGGCTTCATTCCTGTGACGTTTGACCTGTGGACCATCGCGCGGCAACCGGGCACGACCTTTTACATTTACCTGGTGCCGATTGATGAGCCGTTGGAAACGCTCGAGCTCAGCGAGGGGCAAGACTTTGGCTTTTTTGAGCCTTTGACGGCGTTAAAGACGCTGTCGCTCTCGCCCCTATGTCGGTTTGTGCTGGAGGCGTTTAGAGCTTACCAAGCCTATCAGGCGGAGAGTCGTGTAAGCTGTGGTTGAAGCTTAAAGCTTTGAGCAACGCGGTTAGCCGTGAAAGAGGACGGCTGAGAGCTTGAAGTTATTTGCACACCTGTTACTTGCACACCTGTTACTTGCACACCACGCTGTCGTCAATCCCGTTCGCCGCGCGCTCTGTTTTGATGGTGTCGGCGTTCTCGAGCGCGTACTCGCGCAGACCGCGCAGCCCCGCGACCACCTGCGCTTCGGCCTCCGCAAATTCAGCCGGGGTGACCGTGTCGTCGGTCGGCGCCGCGCCGACGTAGGGGGTGGTCTCGTGCCAAGAGAGCACCTCGTCTATCGTGGCGGCGTACTTGGACACGTCGCAGTAGGCGTAGACGTTGATGGCTTCGCCGCGCGCCATCAAGTCCTCGAATTCTTCCCAAAGCCTTGGAAAGTCGCCGAAGAACTCGCCGCCGCGTTTGGGGGCCTGGGCCGCGTAGAGGCGGTAGCGCAACTGTCCGGCATAGTGCCAGAACACCGCCTCGTCCTTGCTGCCCGCCTCGAAAAGAAGCCGGGCGTAGCGCATAAGCATGACACCAAACCGTCCCTCGTCCACGTCGGCCTCGCCCGGTGCGCCGCGAACGCCGTGGTGCTCTATGACATCTTCAAAGGTCTCTCGGTCCGTCTGATCGGCGGGCGGCGGTTCGCTTTGGGCCAGCGCACCGCTGAAGAGAGCCAGCGCCAAAAGCGTTGCTGCGAGCTCTTTAAGTTTTATATCGTTCTCCCTTTTTGCCTTGCGGGTGCCCGCACCGTCCGCCGCCGTGGAAACTCGATGATGAGCACAGCGTCAAACGCAAGTAGGCAGGCGCGCGTCACTCGCTGTCCTTGAGCGTGTACTCCTGCTCGCCAATCATAAAATATTCGGGGTCGATAAGGTAAAAAAAGTTCTTGTCGACCCGGCCGTTGTTGTAACGAAACTCAATGACGTTGCCCTGGACCGTGTAGGTGCCCGAGTCGGCGTCGTTGCCGTAGGCGGAAACCGAGGTGCTCCCGAGCGCGGTGTCGGACGAGTGGAGATTCTGCGAGTCCGTAAAGTGGGTGAAGGTGTTGTCGGGGCGCAAATCGAGGTTGGACTCGTAGTAGGTGCTCGAGCAGGTCGAGAACGCGCCGCAGAAGCCCGAACTCGAAAAGTAGTTGTACCAGTAAACGCCGCTCAGGCTATTCACCGGGCTCGGCAAAACCGGGCTCATCGTCACGCCGTCGATAGCGGGGACGGTGCCGTCTAGTGCGAAAGGGAGCGTGTCCACCTCGCCCTCGTCAGCGACGGTAATAAAGTTGCCTCTTGCGCGGTAGGTCGCGCAGAGGGGCGCGCCGTTGGGCTTGGTGCGGCCGCAATCGATCTCGTTCGGGTCGCCCTCGGGCGTGCCTATAAACACGTAGCCGTCCGGGAAAAAGCGGTAGAAGGTGGGTGCCATGCCGCCCACGTCGCCCCTAAGTTTGTACTCCATGAGGTAGTAAAAACCCTCGAGGCCGATCTCCGTCCCTGGCGGCGGGGGCGCGGCCTCCTCGCCGTAGGGTTCAACGTTGACGGGCTCGCCGACGCCTTCGCAGGTCAGCGCGAGTTCGCTCGAGCTGTAGACAAAGCCCGGATACGCCTCGCCGTTCGACAAGCTGATGCTAAAATCACGAAAGCCGTTGCCCGCCTCTTCGGAATAGTGCGAAACTTCATCGGCAAAGGGTCCGGTAAGCCACTCGATACGCGAGGTGTCATCGTCGCTCAGCACCTCGGTCACTCCGTAGGTCCCGCTCGCGCCCCCGATGCGGTAGCTTCCCGCAGAGAGCTCTAACGCCTGCACCTCGCCCGTCGCGGCGTCGCGGCACTCGTAAACGCCCGGCTGCGGCTCTTTGAGGCGAAACTCGACCAGCGCGCGCCGCTCGCTCGGGCCTTGCTGATAGCACTCGTAGTCATAGTCGTCGTTACCCAGCTCGACGTTGCTCAGGTAAAAATGCTGTCCGACGTCGTCAAAATAGAGCGAACTGTTTGCGCCCGTTAGGGGGCCGCTCAGCCATTCGATATCGGGTGAGTAGTCGTCATCCTCCAGAGAGAACGTCCCGCCGCCGTACGAACTGAGGTACTGCCCCGGCCCGGTAATCTGTACGAGCAGGTGCGGGCGGCTATAGTCCGCGCCGCTCTCGTCATAGCAGCGAAACTCGTCCCGGATAAACTGGTTTTCGGGGTTGATGCCGGAGGCGATAACTTCTTGATAGCTCGGGCTCGCTACGGGCGCTAGGGCCTGCGCTTGGGGGAGCGGGGACGGCGGCGCGTCGCCCGTGACGACCATAAAGAGGTCGCGCAGTAAACCGAGTTCGCCCGCGTAGGTTGCCCCCACGTCCCACTCGGGGCTCTGCAGGAGGGCCGGGACGCTCTCGCACCACTCGGCCTCGCGCCCGGTCGCCTTGGCTTGCAAATCTCCCAACACCGCCTGCGTGAGCGTATTTTCCATCTCTACAAACAGCGCCGCGGCGTCCGGCGAGGCGCGCTGAATTTCATCTAAAACCGTTAAGCCGCTCGAGCTGTACCAGCTCGCCGCCGCCTCGCTCACACCCGCCTGCGGCGCGTGCTGGGCGCAGAAGGTGACGTTGGCGTCCACAAAGGAGCTTAGCTGCACGAGCGCCAGCGCCGCGTCGGTCATGGCGGTCGCCTGGGCTGCAGTTTGCGCGTCGGTTTGGGCGTTCTCCTGAGCTACCGCAAAATTTAAGAACAGCACAACGAGTAAAAAAATCACTTTTGCCTCCCTTGTTCTTTTCGGCCTGCGTTCGTCCTCGATTTATATATACCGTACAAGTAGCATCCGGTTTTGAGGAGCAACAGGTTGTAGACGCTGGGGCCTAAACTTTACGGAACGCGTCAAACCATTGAGCGGCGTGGTAGCCAGGCGACGACCTCGAGGAGGCGCGAAAAGAGCAGATGGGGCTCGGTATCGGGCAAAGAAACCCCGATGGTCTCTGCAAGCGTGTTGACCTCCACTTCCGCCTCGGCGCGTTGCAGGGGCCAGGGCGCGTGGTAAATGTTGCCGCGGTAGACGCGGCCCCGTTTGTCGGCGCTGTAGAGGCAGTAGCGCGCGGTGAGAAAATGCTCCAGAGTTCCCGGCGTCGCTTTGAAGGGTGCGCTCGCCGGTCTGTAACGCCCTAAAAAATGCGCGCCCGGTGCGCCCCGATGCGTCCTCACGCTTTCGTACAAAATGTCTTCTTGCCGCTCTCCAGCGCAGCGCATCCGCGCGTCGAAATAGGGGAGATGAAAAAACGTCCGGGCCAGCCTCACCGCTAGCGGGTTGTGAGCGTCGAGGCTAAAAAACCAGACGCCCGGTTCTCCCCCGCTTTTAGGCGTCACGTAGGTGCGTAAGTTGAGCTCGGGAAAGCTCGAGACCCCCCGCACGGCGGGCAAGTGGCGGGGCCGCACCCCCGCCATCCGAAAGGGCACCACGCCGAGCCAGGCGCTGCTCCCAAAGGTGTCGAGCTGCAACGCGGGCGGGACGAGCGGGCGCAAGCTTTCTGCGGGGACGGGCCAGTGCATAAAAAGAAGGTCGCGCCACGTCATCGAGAGCGCCCAGCGTCCTACGGGAGGCGCGAGCGCCCTCAAAGCGCCATCGTCTCGTGCAGGAGCGCCAAAAAGGTGTCCGGGTCGTCCAGCCAGGGGTAGTGCCCGGCGTCCAAGAGACTCGTGAGCGCGTGGGGCATCCTTTCTAACACCACCTCGACCTGGTCGGGGACGCTCGTCTGGTCCTCCCGGCCCGCCAGCACGACGGTGGGTAGGGAGAGCGTGGGCAAGAGGTCGCGCACCTCCAAAGACCACACGTCGGTCGGCAGCTCGCCCGCCGGGAGGCCGAAGAGCGCGTCCGCGTCGCTATGCTCGAGCCGCAGCCGCGACGACGGCTTGGGGAACTCGAGCGCGTCGAAGAGCCCTTTGGAGGAGGTCCAAGAGAAGGCTTGCTCGAGCAGCGCCTCCGGGTCCGCCCCCTCGCCCGCCCCCCCGTTCTCGGTGAGAGCGCCCTCGGGGGGCAGGGCCAAGTCGGTGTTGCCGCTCATAAAGGCGGCGCTCCGCTGGAGCGTCCGCGCGAGGAGCGCCATGTCCACCCACGGATTGACCAGGAGAAGCTTGGATACGCGCTCCGGTGCCCTCGCCGCCACCTCCGCCGCGACGAGCGCGCCGAAGCCGTGCGCCAGCAGAGTTGTTTGGGAGATGCTGAGCGCGTCTAAGAGCGTCACCACATCCTCGGCCAAAAGCGCCAGATTCACGCCGCCGTCCGCCGGGGAGCGCCCGCCGCCGCGTTGGTCGGCGTAGATGACCAGGTAGCGCGAAAGTTCATCCCCGACGAGGTCACGAAACGAGTGGCTGTTGTAACCGGGGCCGCCGTGCAGGTAAAAAATAACGGGCGCGTCCTTCGGCCCCACCACCTCGGCGTAAAGCTCGGCACCCTCGGCGCTGACGGCGTAAGCTTCGTCTAGGGTGGCGTCATCCGCACGAGTTTCGTCCGCGTGAGTTTCTTCAAAGGTTTCGTCGGTGTCAGGCATCTTTCTACTTTACGGGTCGGCCTCAAAAGCGACAAGCGGGCCTGGACAGGGTTTTCTAGGGTCTGTCTGACTAATCAAAGCCAGAGGATGATGGAGGCGAGGAGCACACCAGCACGGTAGTTTCTGCCGCGTTTGTCGTAGCGGGTGGCAACGGCGCGAAAGTCTTTAAGTCGGTTGATGCAGCGTTCGACCACGTTACGTCCTTTGTAGGCTTGCTTATCGAAAGCAGGAGGTCGTCCACCTTTTGTGCCCTTAGACAAGCGAGACTTCTTGGCATCTTCGCGCTCGGGGCTGATACAGATGATGCCCCTGCGCCTTAGTATCTTCCGCTGCTTGTTGAAACCATAAGCGCGGTCGAGTCTAAGCTGAGGGGGGCGCTTACGCGGTCGCCCTCTGCCAAGGCGGGGCACATAAATCTCGTCCAAGACCGGCTCTAGCCAAGCGGCGTCGTTGCGCTGTCCCGCCGTGATGACCACGGACAGGGGTCGCACTTTGCCGTCCGCGCAGGTATGCACCTTGCTGGTGTGGCCTCCGCGTGAGTGTCCCAGCCACTCGTCTGCTAAGGTCCCCTTTTTTCACCCTCAGCAGGCCGCTTCCTCGCCCCGCTGGCGCTGCGGTGCGCTTTAATATGAGAGCTGTCTAACGCTGCGCCGTCCCAATCAATCTCACCCGCCGCATCGGCGTGAGCTTGAAGCCTGTGCAGGATGCGCTTCCAGACACCGTTGCGCTCCCACCTCGTGAAGCGGTCCCAGCAGGTCTGCCAAGGTCCGTAGCGTTCAGGAACGTCGCGCCAGGGAGCGCCTGTTTTCAAGCGCCACGAAATGCCGTTGATGACCTGTCGGTGGTTGCGGTAGTTGTGACCCCGTTGGGGATTGGGGGGTAGATGCGGTTTTAGTGCTTGCCACTGCTGCTCTTTTAGGTCTGTTCGTGCCATACGCCTACCCTAAACCATCTTCATCCCTTCTGTCAGACAGACCCTAGGTCCACCTTTTGAAAGCGCCATACCCGCGCGCCCTCCGGCCACGCGCCTTCCGGCGCGCGTTCGCACTCGCAGACGAGCAGGTAGAGTCCGGGCTGCTCGAGCGACTCTAACAGCGTGAGGCGCACGACCTCCTCGCGTTCCTGGAGGGTGGCGCGTAAAGCTTCCAAATCTGCCTTGGCCGTGGGCGCGTTCAGCTCAATAAAAAGGGTGTGCATAGGGGGCTCCACGCACCTCCGCCACGAGCGCGTCTCCCTCGGCCTGGCTGAGGCTGGGCTCGGGCAGAGGTTCCAGAGGTTCCAAAGGCGTGTCAAGCTCTTCCAAAAGCCGTTCAGCGGCCAGGGTATTGGCTGTTTTGGCGCGCCACTTGAGCTTGTCCGGGTGGAGCACGGCGGCCACCACCTCACCGTTCTGGGTAAGTCGGACCTCTTCGCCCCTCTTGACGCGCTCGAGCACCCTTCTCAAATTGGCCCGCAGTTCGCTCACGCTGACGATTGTCATGCCTTTATCGTACACTGTTTGTACATTGACGTACAAATTAATGGAACCGCTGCTAACGACCTTTGGCCTTGTTCACGAGAGCAGGACACGCGCCCGCGTCCTCTGCTAGACTCTGATGTTTATGCCGGTCACCCTCTCCAAACCCACGCCTCCCTATACCGCCGCCATCTCCGCCGTGCGCCCCGATTCGCCCGCCGAAAAGGCCGGGGTCAAGGCGGGTTGGGAACTCCTCAGCGTCAACGGCGAGTGGATTCCCGACGTGCTGGCCTACCGTCGGGAGTTAGAGCGGGGCGTGGCGACCCTGAACGCGCGCGACCCGCTTCTTGGTGACGACGTGAGTTTCACCGTCGAGTGGGAGGACCCTGGGCTCGAGTTCGCCGAGGTCATTTTCGACGGCCTCAAACTCTGCGCCAATAAGTGCGAATTTTGTTACGTCCACCAGATGCCTAAGGGCTTTCGCAAGTCTTTATACATCATGGACGATGATTTTCGGACCTCGTTCTTGTATGGCTCGTTCGTGACGCTCACCAACTTGTCTGAAGAGGATATCGGGCGCATTTTGGACGAGAATTTGAGCCCGCTCTATGTCTCGGTCCACACCACCAACGAGGACCTGCGCAAGGACATGATGAAGTGGTGGCGGCTTAAAGTGAAAGACGAGGCGGCGACCAAAATTCGGGGGATGTTAAAAAGGCTCGAGCCCATCGACCTTTATACCCAAATGGTTTTATTGCCGGGCCGCAACGACGGCGAGCACTTGGACGAAACACTAGACTTTTTGGCCTCGCACGACAACATCATCGCGGCGGCCTGCGTGCCGGTGGGCTTAACCGAGCACCGCCGCCACCTCCCCGACTTGCGGACCTACACAAAAGATGAAGCCAAGGACGTGCTGAGGCGCGTTCATAAGTTTCAAAAGAGGATGGTAGAAGAACGCGGCACCCGCTTTATCTTCCCGAGCGACGAATTTTATTTGCTCGCAGACGAACCCCTGCCTCAAGTAGACGCCTACGAGGGCTTCCCGATGCTCGAGAACGGCGTCGGCATGATTCGTGACTTTATCGACGGGCCGCTTCCCGCACCTCCGCTACGTTTGGACGTGCCCAAAAAAGTCATTCTGGCGACGGGTCAACTTTTCGCGCCGGTGCTCGAGCGCGCCGTTGAGCCGTTGCGGAAGGTGGAGGGGCTTACGTTGGAGGTTCGCGCCCTCAAAAACCGCACCTTTGGCGAAGTCACGACCGTCGCGGGTCTCCTCGCCGGACGCGACTTTTTGACCCAAATCGAGCCCGGCGAGGCCGACCTGCTGCTCGTGTCGCCCAACGTCTTAAAGTACGGCACCGAAATGATGCTGGATGAGCGCACGCTGGACGATTTGAGGCTCGAGCTGCGGATGAAGGTCGAGGTGGGTGGCACGAACCTCGCCGAACTTTTTGACGCCGTCCTAACCGGGGTGGGGGAGAGCCACGCGCCGCAGTTCGGATTCTCAACGCACGCGGTGAAAGAGGCGTCGAAGCAGCACTGACAGTCAGCCTTTTGTAAAATGGAAGAAGCGTTACGCCTTTTCATCAATCTCAACTTCGACTCTGTAACCTGCACCAAACTTAATTGTGTGAACGCTAAGGCTAATTCATACTATTTCCACAGCTCTGCATGGTCATCAATATAGTCTCGCACGTTTAGTGGCGGGCGGTTCAAAAGTTCTCTCAGGGTGGGGTCGACGGTTCGCGCGTTTCCGAAGCGCAGGCTCACGTGGATAACGGTTTGCACCGCGACCTGGTCCAGCTTCATACCCTGGCGCCGAAGATGGCGCGCGTAGCCGAGGGCGCTTGCCGGTTCGTAATGGATGGGTCGCCCCGTCGCCACCGTTAGAAAATCCGCTACCTCCTCAAAAGAAAACGCTTCCGGTCCGGTGAGCGTGTAACCCTTCCCGCGGTGCCGCTCCCCCGCGATGAGCGCGTCCGCCGCGACCTCGCCCACATCGCGGAGGTCGACAAAGGCGACTCTGGCCCCGCCCGCGGGAAGGTAGAGGCGGTTTTCTTTCATAATGTCTTCGCGGTAGGCCGTCCCGATGTTTTGCGCGAAAAAGCCGGGGCGCAGAATCGTCCAGTCGCGCGGGCCAGCCTGCAAATGTGTCTCCACCGCGTGATGCGGCACGACCCGGTTTTTGTCGGCCCCGGCCACGGATAAAAAGACAATCTGCGTGACCCCCGCCGCGCGCGCCGCGTCGATAAGCGGGTTGAGCGTCTCCTTGGTGTTGGCGACCGCTGGCGGGCGCAGCAAGAACAGCGCCTGACAACCCGCCACCGCCGCAGCGTAGGTTGCGCGGTCGGAAAAGTCGAAATGGACGCGCTCAACATTCTCTCCCTCGTCTAACCCGTGGTCGGACCGGGTGCCGACGCGAACCCGCACGCGTCCCTCTTTCGTGGAGGGCTCGAGACTTTTAAGCACTTCGCGCCCCACATTGCCGGACGCCCCGGTCACGAGAATCAGGGGGCGAGCGGGTGAAGGGTGCGCCATCAGTTTTCCACTCGTTTATCGTGCGAATAAGTTGTGCGGGACAAGCTCATGGGGCCTCCTCGAGGGTTTAGCTACGCCGAGTATAGAAGCCGCGCTAAGTTGCCATGTGTGGGGGTCCTACAGAACGGATTATTGAACACCACCCGTAACCCACACCCTACGCGATGATGAGCCGGATTTTGCTCGAGCAAACGTGCATCTGGTTATACTGGGTCAGCTCAATCCCAAGGAGGTTTCTATGAAGTTTCGCTGGCTCATTATCACCGTTGCGTTGAGTGCTTTCACGGGCGCGTTCGCGCAGACCCTCGACATGTGGTCGTGGCGCACGGAAGACGCCGACGCCTACAACGAAATCTTGCAGACGTATAGAGACGAGTCGGGTGCCGACGTCACCTTTGAGGCGTTTCTTAATACCGAATACAACACGCTGGTCGCCACCTCGCTCCAGGCGAACGAAGCGGCGGACGTGGTGCAGACGCGGTCGTACGGCGGGGTCAGGCCTTGGATTGAGGGGGGGTATTTGGTCCCGCTCGACGGCAAGGTCGCCAACCTGAGCAACTTCTCGGCCACCGCGCTCGACGCCGTGCGGGGTCTCGAGGACGGCCAGGTCTACGGCGTGCCCTTCGCCATCCAGGTTTTGCAGATGTACTACAACAAGGCCATCTTTGAGGAGCTGGGCTTATCGGTGCCGACCACCTGGGACGAGTTCATCGCGGTCAACGACGCGCTTCTGGCGGGCGGGTACATTCCCATCGCGGTCACGGGCAAAGACGACTGGATGCTGCCCATCTTTCACAGTGTGGTTGGCGCGGGAACCTACGGCGGTGACGCGTTTGTCGAGGGCGTCTTGAGCGGCGAGACGACCTTTGAGGACCCCGCCTTTGTCGAGAGCGTCCAGGCGGTCAAGGATTTACAGCCTTACTTGCCCCCCGACGTCACGGCGGTGTCTTACGCCGACACCCAAAACCTCTTTATCAACGGGCTCGCGGGGATGTTTCCCGGTGGCTCCTGGGAGGCGGCCTACTTCAAGGCTCAGAACCCGGACCTCGAGCTGGGCGTGTTCTCGGTGCCCGCCAAGGGGACGGACGCGCAGGTCGCCTCCTGGTTTGTCGACGGCTCCTGGGCCGTGACGACGAGCACGGATGATATGGACGCGTCCCTGGCCTTTGCCCAGTGGCTCGGCTCGCCCGAGTTCGGCCAGATGTTTACGGATAAACTCGCGCAGATTTCGCCCATCGAAGGGGTGACGCCGACCGACCCGGTCCTTACCGAGATTGTGTCGCTCTACGACGCGGCGTCCACGCCATACATGCTGCTCGTGCATTTTCGCTACGGCACGCCCTCGGGCACGACGGTGATCGGTCAGGACATCCAGAAGCTCTTTTTGGACGACATGACCCCTCAGGAGGTCGCCGCTGATTTGCAAACGCAGATGGCGACCTGGTTTACGCCCGGTCAGCCCGCCGCCAGCCAGTAGTGGCGACGCGCGCCGCGCAAGGGAGCGCCGCGGGGAAGCGCACTAAACGTGCGTCTCCCTTCTGGCGCTTTCTTCCTTTTTGGCTGCCCGCCTTTTTGCTCTACAGCCTCTTTATCGTCTGGCCGCTCCTCAACGCGGTCGGCTACAGCCTCTTCGAGTGGCGGGGCTTGCAGCGCGGAGCGTTCGTCGGGCTCGCCAACTTCGTCAAGCTCTTCACCCAGCCCCCCTGGCGCGGCGACCTGTGGGACGCCTTTCGGCACAACGTCGCCTTTTTCGCGGGCACGATGCTCGTGCAGAACACGGTGGCACTTTTTTTTGCGGTGCTGCTCTACAACCTGCGGCGGGGGCGGCAGTTCTGGCAAAACCTTTTCTTCATGCCGCACCTCCTGGCGGTGGTGCTGGTCGGATTTTTATGGAACCTCATCCTCAACCCGCTTTTCGGGCCGCTCAACCAGGCGCTTAAAAGGGTCGGTCTGGACGCGCTCGCGCAGCCTTGGTTGGGTCAACCGGAAACGGCGTTGCCGACCATTATTTTTGTCAATGCCTGGGCCTGGCTGGGCTTTCCGATGATGCTTTTTTTGGCGAACCTGGGGAGCATCCCCAACAGCTATTTGGAGGCCGCGCGCTTAGACGGCGCGACGGGTTCGCAGGTGTTCCGTTTTGTCCAGCTCCCGCTCCTGCGCCCGTCGCTGACGATTGTGACCATCCTGACCTTTATCGGCAACTTCAACACCTTCGAACTCATTTTTGTGATGGCGGGCTCTAACGGCTCGCCGGGCGGCGCGACGGACGTGCTCGGCACCTTCTTTTACCGCACCGCCTTTGGCGGGGGCCAAGACGCGGTGAGTATGGGTTCGGCCCTGGCGGTGGTGACGTTTGGCTTTGTCGCCGTGGTGTCTTTTGTTGCGCTGCGCCTCTTTCGCCGTGAGGAGGTCGTGTATGACTAGTGCGTCCCCCTGGCGGCTCACCAAAAAAACGCTCATCTACCTCGTTTTGGCCGCGTACGGGTTTACCGTCGTTTATCCCGTGTTCCTGATGATGCTGTCGTCGTTTAAGAGCACTCGAGAAATCTTCCGCAGCCCCTTCGCCTTGCCCGAAAGCTGGAGCTTTGAGAACTACGCTCGCGCCTGGGGTGAGGGCAACTTCTCGACGTATTTTGGCAACAGCGTCTTTGTCACTGTGGCGGCGCTCGCGCTCGTGTCGGTCCTGGGCAGCCTCGCGGCCTACCCGCTCGGGCGCTACGCATTTCGGGGGCGAAACTGGCTCATGCTGTACTTTCTGGCGGGGCTCATGCTGCCCATTCGCTTAGGCATCCTGCCGCTCTTTTTTCTGATGCGCGATCTTGGGCTCCTCAACACGCCCTGGTCGCTTATTTTAATCTACGCGGCGAGCGGACTGCCCTTCACCATCTTTGTCCTTGCCAACTTTTTTGAGACGCTACCCAAGGAGCTCGAGGAGGCCGCCCGTCTAGACGGCGCGGGCGAGTTTCGCATCTACGCCCAGGTGATGCTGCCATTAGTGCGCCCCGCGCTTGCGACCGTGGCGATTTTTAACTTTATCCCCTGGTGGAACGACTTTTTCTTCCCGCTCATCTTTATCCGCGCCGAAAGGTTCAAAACCCTGCCGCTGGGGCTGTTCTCCTTTTTTGGCGAGCACCAGAACGACTGGGCGCTCCTCTTTTCAGGCCTGACTATCACCGCGCTGCCGCTGCTGCTGCTTTATCTGCTGGCGAGCAAGCAGATTATCGAGGGGCTGACCTCGGGGGCGCTCAAGTAAGGGCGGGGTTCCGGGGACGTTATGGACGTGGCTAAGTCGGATTCTGTTATGGTGAGAGAAGCGAGGAGCAAAGAGTAAGAAACGAGCAATTGTGACGTGCGGGTGTTTGGGGCGTCCCTCGTCCCCAAGGCTCGAGGCGGAGCGTGGGAGCTGCGAGTGAGGCGGACGAGGGCGCTCATCTTACGAAGTTGCTTTTGGAGGGTTCGGGAGTAGCGTAGAAAATAGAGAAGGCAGAAGAGAGAATGGAGGGGACATTCCATGTTCTTCCTTCTCAAATCTCTAGAAGGGGCAAATCATGGACTACAAATTCATGGGCAAAACGGGTCTGAGGGTCAGCGAGCTTTGTTTGGGCGCGATGACCTTTGGGCGTGAAGCCGACGAGGCGCTAAGTCACAAGATGTTGGACATGTTTGTGGAGGCGGGCGGCACCTTTATCGACACCGCGGACGTTTACTCGCAGGGCGTCTCCGAAGAGGTCACGGGCGCGTGGTTAGCCAAACAAAAGCGGGATGATTTTGTCATTGCGACCAAAGTGCGCTTTCCTATGGGGGACGGCCCCAACGAGGCGGGACTCAGCCGTAAGCACATTATGGCGGGCGTTGAAGCGAGCCTTAAACGCCTCAAAACCGACTACATCGACCTCTATCAGGTGCATTGCTGGGACGAGAAGACGCCCTTAGAGGAAACGCTGACCACCCTCAACGACCTGGTAAGGCGCGGGCTGGTGCGCTACATCGGTGCAAGCAACTTTACGGGCTGGCAGCTCCAAAAGGCGATTTCGCTGAGTAAGCGCTTAGGCTTAGAGGCCTTTACCTGCTTGCAGCCGCAGTACAACCTGCTGTGCCGCTCGACCGAGTGGGAACTGATTCCTTTGTGCGAAGCCGAAGGTATCGGCGTGATTCCCTGGAGTCCATTAAGAGGCGGCTGGCTAAGCGGCAAGCTTAAGCGCGGCATGAGCGCGCCACCCGAAGACAGCCGTGTGAAAAAGGCTGAAGAGGAGGGCTGGGGCGAGTCGTGGAGCGCCTACAATAATGAATACACCTGGGGCGTGTTGGACGCGCTGCACGGTGTCGCCGAAGACGCCGACAAGCATCCCGCCCAAGTCGCGCTGCGCTGGCTGGTACAACAACCGGCGGTCACCGCGCCCATCATCGGGGCCAGAAACGGAGCGCAGCTCAGCAGCAATCTGGGCGCGTCCGGCTGGTCCCTCACGAATGAGCAGATGGACACGCTGAACGAAGCCAGCGAGATTAGCCTGCCCTACCCCTATGATTTTATCGCGGGGGCACAACAGCGGCGCTGACTGCTTTGAGATTTCAGGCTTTTATTCTCAAGTCTCTTTGGGAGCGTTCAGAGAGATGAGTACCGAGGCCCGAGAAGACTCTCAACTCGGTACCCGGTACTCGATACTTTTTTACTAAAGCAGAAGCGCATTCGATAGCTTCCTGTATAATGCCCATGATAAAAGAGGAGAAACTATGATAGCCACACTGCCCTTTGGCCGCACCGGACACCTCAGCACGCGCACGATTTTCGGCGCGGCGGCCCTCAGCAAGGTCACCCAGGCTGAGGCCGACCGGACGATGGAACGGGTGCTCGAGCACCGCCTAAACCACATCGACGTGGCGGCGAGCTACGGCGACGCCGAGCTGCGGCTCGCCCCCTGGATGAAAACGCACCGCAAGGACTTTTTTCTGGCGACCAAAACGGGGGAGCGCGGCTACAGGGCGGCCAAAGACGAAATCCACCGCTCTTTGGAGCGGCTAGGGGTCGACCACGTCGACCTCCTCCAGTTGCACAACCTCGTCGACCCGCAAGAGTGGGAGACGGCGCTGGGTGACGGGGGCGCGTTAGAGGCCGCCGCCGAAGCCAAAGCGGAAGGCTTAGTAAGCTATATCGGCGTGACCGGACACGGGCTTACCGTGGCTAAACGGCACCTGCAAAGCTTGGAACGCTACGACTTCGACTCCGTGTTGCTGCCTTACAGCTTCGTCATGATGCAGTCACCCGAATACGCCGCCGACTTTGAAGCTTTGTTCGCCGTGTGTAGGGAGCGCAATGTGGCGGTTCAAACGATCAAGGCCATCACCAGGGCTCCCTGGGGCGACAAAGCGCCGACGCGGGCCACCTGGTACGAGCCTCTGGAGGAACAAAGCGACATTGACAAAGCCGTCCACTGGGTCCTAGACCGAGAGGGCGTCTTCTTAAACACGGTCGGCGACATCCACGTCTTGCCAAAAGTGCTGGACGCAGCCGAGCGCTTTACCGGGGCCGTCACCGACGAGGACATAGCCGCCGTTTTTAGAGAGCGGCAGATGGAACCGCTGTTTACCTCTTGAATGAACTCTCCCATGAACCTTGATTAACGAAGCGTATGACTTTACAGAGATAACAAAGCTAAACCGGCTCTCGAGGAAACACAACGCCTCACAAAGAAGGTTGCGTAAAGCAGGGTGTACACCCTGCTTTACATTTGCGCTGTTCGAATCCACCCCATGATGGTGTGTAGGGGTTTCTGTACCCTCGAATGGCTTGCAGACGAATTACAAAGCGTAAACTGGAAACGTGCCAAACGGCCTCACTAAAAGTTACAGCTTGCAAGGAAGCTTGGATAAAGGCAGGAGTTGTCGCACGCTAATAGCAAAACACCACTGAATTTCTTGACAGATGCTCTGTATACTTTTTATACTCTTTTCATCGGGGCCGGGCCTCAATCTCTCTACCCGCGCTTCCCAATCGCCTTGCTTCCTGCTCCTACTTTCTTTCATGTGGACCCTCGAGACTTCTCCCAGACAGACCTAAACATTAACTAGACGTTAAAACGCATTCCCGAAAGGACCGACCCTATGAGTGGAAACGCCGTACGCACCCGAGCCGTTGCCGAGACCATTACCTACAGACTGCCCGAGGCCATTGATTACGTCACGCATCCCACGGGGGGGCTGTTCGCTAGCCACGTATTCAGCCAGGCGGTGATGAAAGAGCGCTTGCCCCTCGACGTGTTTAGGTCGTTGCAGCGCACTATTAAGGAGGGGCAGGCGCTGGACATCACCACAGCGGACGCCATCGCCTCGGCGATGAAGGCGTGGGCGACCGAAAAGGGGGCCACGCACTACGGGCACATTTTTTATCCGCTCACGGGACTCACCGCCGAGAAGAACGACAGCTTTTTTTCGCCGACTTCTGAAGGCGGGACGATATCGGAATTTACGGGGGCGACGCTTATTCAGCAAGAACCCGACGGCTCGAGCTTCCCGACCGGCGGCATCCGCCAGACCCACGAGGCGCGCGGCTACACCGCCTGGGACGTAACCAGCCCCGCTTACCTGGTCGAGAACCCCAACGGCCTAACCTTGACCATTCCCTCGGCTTTCGTGTCCTGGACGGGGGAGGCGCTGGACAAAAAGACGCCGCTGCTGCGGTCGATGAAGGCTTTAGATAAGCAGGCCAAAAGGGTCCTCAAGCTGTTTGGTCACCAAAATATAGCCTTGGTCACGGCGACGGCGGGCGCGGAGCAAGAGTATTTTCTGGTCGACAGCAACTTTTACTTGGCGCGTCCCGACCTGCTCAATGCGGGCCGCACCCTGCTCGGCGCGCCGCCCCCCAAGGGCCAGGAGTTGGACGACCACTACTTCGGGGCCATCAACGAACGCGTCCAGGCCTGCATGTACGCGGTCGAGCGCGAACTCTTCAAGCTCGGCGTGCCCGTCAAGACGCGCCACAACGAGGTGGCCCCGGCCCAGTTTGAGCTTGCGCCGGTGTTTGAAAACGCCAACGTCGCCGCCGACCACCAGCAGGTCATCATGACCGTGCTGCAAAAGGTCGCGGGCAAGTACGGTTTCGCCTGCTTGCTCCACGAAAAACCTTTCGCGGGTGTGAACGGCAACGGCAAACACGTCAACATGTCTTTGGGCAACGCGACGCAGGGAAATTTGCTCGAGCCCGGCGAGACCCCCCACGACAACGCGCAGTTTTTAACCTTCTGCGCCGCCGTGATTCGCGCGGTTCACAAGTACGCGCCGCTGCTGCGCGCGTCCATCGCCTCGGCGAGCAACGACCACCGTTTGGGGGCCAACGAAGCGCCGCCCGCCATTCTGTCTATATTTTTGGGCGACCAGTTGACCGACGTGTTCGAGCAAATCAAGGCGAACGGCGGCGCGAAAACTTCGAAACCCTCGGGCACGCTCAATATCGGGGTCGACACCCTGCCGCCCCTGCCCAGACACGCGGGCGACCGCAACCGCACGAGCCCCTTCGCGTTTACGGGCAACAAGTTCGAGTTCCGCGCGGTGGGCTCGAGCCAGTCCATCGCGCTGCCCGTCACGGTCGTCAACACCATCTTGGCGGAGTCGCTCGACTTTATCGCTAACAAGCTCGAGGGCGCGCAAGACTTTAACGCGGCGCTCCAGGCGCTCCTCAAAGAGATCATCACCGAACACGGCGACGTGATTTTTAACGGCGACGGCTATTCACAAGCCTGGCACGAGGAAGCCGCGGCGCGCGGGCTGCCCAACCTCAAAACGACGCCCGACGCGCTGCCCGCCTTTGTCGCCGAGGACAGCGTCGAGTTGTTTGGCAAATACGGCGTGCTGAGCGAGCACGAGTTGGAGAGCCTGTATGAGGTGTCGCTCGAGCAGTACACCAAGACCATCAACCTAGAGTCGAACATGGTCGTCGAAATGGCAAAGACCATCATCTTCCCGGCGGCGGTCCGCTACCAGGGCGAACTTGCCCAGACTTGCGCACACCTCAAAGCCATCGGCTACGAGTTTGATACCGACACGCTCGACAAGGTAACTCACCTCGTCAAGATGCTGCAAGACAGCACCGCCGAACTGGAATGTGTCAAGAAAAACGTGGGCGAAGGGCTTGACGGCGCTAAAGCTGCCCGCGACAAGGTGTTGCCCGCGATGGGCCGGGTGCGCGAAGCCGCCGACGCGCTCGAGGCCGTGGTGGCCGACGACCTGTGGTCGCTGCCGACGTACCAGGAGATGCTGTTTATTCGTTAACGTAAAGGACGGGACCCACGGTTTATTGCACAACGTTTACGGCGGCTGAGGTTACGGGCCGCCGTAAACGTTGGGTAAAGATTGGGGTGAAGACTTGGGACTCGAGGCGAACCAAAGCTTTAGAGCCTTGAAGCTTTCTGAGACGAGTTGCGGTGTCAACTCTGGGAGGAACGCACCCTCACCGCGTCGGCAGGTCCCAGCGGATGCAGCGCGAAAAGTCGGGCTCGAGCCTCTCGGCGCACGCCGCGACCCTCTCCTTGACGTTGTAGGCGTCGCGCAGCGCGCTCAGGGGAACGGCTGTGTCTATCCAACCTTTGTGATAAAGAACCTCGTCCGAGAGCCCCGGCAACACGTCGGCCAAAACGAACGCGGGGAAGGAGCCGGGGCGCACCCGGTTGGCGTGTTTGCGCAGCGCGCTGGTGCAGTTGTCCGTAATCGAGTTGTAGAAGCGCGGCTTCACGCGCAGGTCGTTGGCGGTCTGAAGCATCTCCCGCAGCGTAGACCGCACCTCGTGGGGCTTTGTCACGAGCGGGTAGAGGTAGAGCGCGTGCTCCCTATACAGCGCGCGCCTCACGATGAAGTCGCGTTCAGTGCCGACGGTGTAGACAAGTTCGAACGCGTTCATGAGACCTTTAACGATGGAATAGGGTTCCCCCCGCTCGAGCCGCGCCTCAATGGAGAGCGCCAAAAAGTCATCCCCAAATTCAAAACTTAGAAAAGTGTGGGCGATAACCTTTAAGGTCGGGTGAAAGGGTTCGACGATGAACCAAAGGCGCTTTAAGGTGCTGAGGTCGTAGGTGCGGTCTTCCCAGACAACGTCGTAGGGCGTGCCGGACAGCCCGTAGCGGGTGTTGCGGACGTTACGCAGCGTGAGCGTGTCGCCCGCAAACTCCGCCTGCGGCGTCCGGGCCACGTCGGGGTCCCAGTTGCGCGCGCTCGAAGGCGTCCTCAGCGCTGCGCGGAGGATAAGCGCGCCCCCCGCCAACGCGAGCGCGCCGAGCGCGAGCTTACGCTTCATTTTTCACGGACGCTTCTGTACGTCCTTCTGTCGCCGAAGCCCGCGCAGTGCGCTCTTCTTCCAGGGTTACTTTGGTATAGGTGTAAGGCATCTCGATTCCCTCCTCGTCAAAACGTTTCTTGACCCCCTCGAGCACCTCGGCCCTAAATGCAATAGCCGCGTCCGCGTTCGCGCAGGGGGCGCGCAAAAGGAAGTCTACGCCTTTGTCGCTTAGCGCGACCACCGGGCAGTCCACGCCCGCGTTGGCGTCCGAATGCGTGTGGGGGTAAACGGGAGCGTGAACAGGGAAGCGGACGGCGAGGTGGGCCAGCTCGAGAATCACGGCCCGCGCCCGGTCGATATCGGCCCCGTACGCGACGCTGATGGGCACCTCCGCCGTCACCTTGGGGTCGGCGTCTGTAAGGTTGACGGTCGTCTGGTTGGCGATGGTGCTGTTCGAGAGCACGACGCGGCGATGGTCGGAAGTCGCTAAAATCGTGTAGCCGAGCGAGATGCTCTCGACCGTGCCCGTTTCCAAGCCTGTGGGCGCGGTGACTTGAATCTTATCGCCGACCTCAAAAGGGCGGTAGATGAGGAGCGCCAGCCCCGCCACGAGGTTGCCCAGCGTGTTCTGCGCCGCCAGCCCGATCACGACCGAGACGACGCTGACGCCCGCCAAGAGCGCCGTGCCGAGCGTGCGGAGCGGCGGGATGAGGTGCGCGTAAAGGACCAGCGCGAAAACCCAGATGAAGATGCCGCCGAGCTGCTGCAAAAACCCGAGCGCGGTGCGGTCGATGCGGCCCCGCACATCGCGTTTTAGCGACAGCCGTACAAACGTGCGTAGCGCCCGGTTCGCCACGACGGCAAAGACTATAGAGAGCACCAGGTAGATGAGCGCGCCGCTGAGGCTGTCGGGGTTGATCACCCTCGTTAAAGTCGCGCCCCAGGCGTCCAGCTCGGTCATGAGCGTTACTTTACCAGCCGAGGACTAAAGATTAAGGGATTGTCAGGCGTGGTGTAAGTACGCTTCTCGTCGCCAACGTCTGTAAGCTTTTGTAAAAACAAAAACACCTCGCTCGAGCTTTAAGCGAGGTGTCTAAGGTGAGGTTTGCGCTTGTTCTTTAGTACCGATAATATTCTTGCGGAATCTTATTACCCAGTTCGATCACAGCAGTATAAATCATGTCCTGAATCGCGGTTTCCATCGGCGTGTTTTCGTAGGTGCTGAGCGCGCCGCTCCCCAGGCCAAAGGCTCGAGCCCCACCCTCAAGCCCGACGCTCGTCGCTTCGCCCGTGACCCTGGTGACGGCGACGATGGTGCGGGTTCTCACGTCGACCACGCGCAAGTCGATGGCCGCGCTTGCCCGATTGGCGGCGGCGCCGCCGAACAGGTTGAGCACGCCCCCCCGGCTCGACGTACCCCCTGCGTTGGGCTCGAACTGCGTCACAGAGCCCACCAACGCGAGGTCGGCACCCTCAAACGCGCCCGCTTCGCCGGTTACGTTGAGTTCGTCTTCCAAAGTTCCTAGATTTCCCGAGGCCTCGACCACCTGAAAGCGGCTGGACTGCACCAACGCGGTGACCATCGCGTCGGCCATGCCTTCGCCGATACCCTGAAAACAGTTCGCGGCGCTGCAGTCGAACGAGCCCAGCACGATAGACGCTCTGGGTCCGTCGTAAGCGGGCAGGTTGGGCACCTCCTGCACTTGCGACGACACGCCCGGCGCGCAGCCCGCGAGGAGCACTAACGCAACACCAATACAAATTCCAGGGTAAGCAAAACGGTTTTTCACAGGAGCCTCCAGATGTGAGTTTTTCCACAGTGAGGCTATCATGAATAAAAAACCAAAAGCAAGATGGTCAAGGGAGTGGCAATGAGACGTCTTCTGTTCAAGCAGACCTCATCAGTTTGTCTTTAACAGCACCAACCCGTGAC
The DNA here is from genome assembly GCA_965214405.1 of Trueperaceae bacterium. Lineage (GTDB taxonomy): Bacteria > Deinococcota > Deinococci > Deinococcales > Trueperaceae > CBDCCT01. The sequence continues at coordinate 1,130,595 of OZ243956.1, read as the reverse complement.
CAAATCCCTGGTCGGTTCTTCAGAACTCTGCAAGTGGGCTCGAGCCAAACGAGAAAATATGCACAACCCGGCGGGGTGGCGGGTGAGAAACTTATCAAACGACCGTTTAAGAGATACCGTCAGTTTCTCGTGACAAAGCCTTTTGTAAGCTCAAAACCATATGGACGACGCGTTCCCGATCCCCACCCCCGCGCCCCAGCCCCTTGCGTCCCAGCCCCTCACGCCCCAGCCCCTCACGCCCCAGTCTCCCGGCGCGGACGCCCTGGGGATTTCTCTCGCCGACATCGTCTCCGACCTCGCAAATCGCGTGCATGTCCGGGAGGCGCAGGAGCGCACCGCCTTGTACGCGTCCGTCCTCAACAACGTCCCCATCGAAATCGCCGTTCTGGGCGCGGACCACCGCTACCTCTACTGCAACCCCGAGGCCATCAAAAACGGCGCGATTCGGGCTTGGATCATTGGCAAAAACGACTTTGAATACTGCGAGTACCGCGGCTTCAAAGTGGAAGTCGCGCAAAAGCGCTGGGCGCGCTTTGAAGAGGCGGTGGAGAAGCGGGGGCCGGTGAGTTGGGAAGAAACGTTCGTGGACGCCCGCGGCAACACGCGGCACCACTGGCGCAACATGATGCCGCTCTTTTCGCCCGCGGGCGAGCTCGAGGCCGTCCTCGGCTACGGCCGCGACGTGACCGAGCGCAAAAGGGTTGGGGACGAACTCGCGCGCTCCTCGCGCCGCATCGTCAATATTTTGGAGAGCGTGAGCGACATTTTTTTCTCGCTCGACGCCGCCTGGCGCTTTACCTACATCAACGTGCAGGCGGAAAACTTTTTCGGCCGTCCGCGGGGGGAGCTTTTGGGAGTAAACGTTTGGGATGCGTTTCCGGAGATGGTGGGCTACCGTTTTCACCAAAAATGTTTAGAGGCCGCCTCCGAAGCTCGCCCGGTCACCTTTGAAGAATATTACCCACCGACCGACAGCTGGTTTGAAACGCACCTCTATCCCGCCCAAGAAGGCGTGTCGGTCTATCTTAGAGACGTGAGCGACCGTAAACACCTCGAGCGCGAGCGCAAAGAGGCGCAGCGCGAACTCGAGCGGCAGGTCCTTGAACGCACCGCGGCCTTGGAAAAAGCCAAGGCCGAACTCGAGCGCGCCAACGAAAAACTCCTCCACGACGCCTTTCACGACGAACTCACCGGTTTGGCGAACCGCGCGCTCTTTATGGACCGCCTGGGCGTCGCCATAGAGCGCAACAAGCGCGGGGGCAAGGGCGGTTTCGCGGTGCTCTTTTTGGACTTCGACCGTTTCAAACTCGTCAACGATTCGCTCGGCCACACCGTCGGTGACGCGCTCCTGGTGGAGCTTTCCAAAAGGCTCAGGGGCTGCGTCCGCCCCGGCGATACGGTGGCCCGGCTCGGCGGCGACGAATTTACCGTTCTGTTAGAGGATTTGGATTCTCTCGAGGGGGCCGTCCGCACCGCCGAACGCGTTCAAAAGGCGCTCAGCGCCCCTTTCGTTCTGGCAGGCCACACGCTTCACAGCAGCGCGAGCATCGGCATCGTCTCGTGTGAGATCGGCCACAGCCGCCCCGAGGACGTCTTGCGCGACGCCGACATCGCCATGTACCGCGCCAAGGCGCTGGGCCGGGCGGGCTACCAAATATTCACGCGCGAGATGCGCGCGCGGGCCGCGTCGCTCCTCACGCTCGAGAACGACCTGCGCGTCGCGCTCCGTAAGGGCGAACTGGAGGTCCATTACCAGCCCATCGTCTCAGTCGAGACGGGGCTGCCGGTCGGTTTCGAGGCGCTCACGCGCTGGACGCATCCCACGCACGGCTTCGTCTCGCCCGCCGAATTTATCCCCATCGCCGAAGAAGCGGGCCTGATCGTTGAGCTCGACCGCTGGGTCTTGCGTGAGGCCTGCGGCCAGGTGAAAAGGTGGCAGGACGCGTTCCCGGCCCTGCCGCCCCTCTCTTTAAGCGTCAACGTGTCGGGTCAGGGCTTCGCGCGCGCCGACCTGGTTGAGAGGGTGAGCGACATCCTCCAAGACACCGGCTTCGACCCCCGCAGCCTCAAGCTCGAGCTGACCGAGAGCGTGCTGATGGGGTCGACCAACGCCAACTTTGAAAAACTCAAGGCGCTGGGTATCGCGCTCCACATCGACGACTTCGGCACCGGCTACTCGTCGCTAAGCTACCTGCAACGCTTTCCCGTCGACATGCTCAAGATCGACCGCTCGTTCGTCCAGGCGATGGCGGAGCGTCCCGAGAGCGCCGAGCTGGTCCGCACCATCACCGTGATGGCGAAAAACTTGAATCTCAAGGTGACCGCCGAAGGCATTGAGACGGCGGAGCAGTTAGCGCACCTCAAGGCGCTGGGCTGCGAGTACGGCCAGGGCTACTTGTTCGCCAAGCCTCTTTCCGCTTCCGCCGCGACTGATTTTATAGCGGAGAAGGCTGAGGTGGGGAAGTAATGAGTGGTTAGTGATGAGTAAATAAAATACCGAGTGTCGAGTGGAGAGTGCTGAAAGGAAAGTAGCGTCAAAAGCTCTTTTTTCACGCCTTTCTTACCCATGTGAAAGACGTGTGTGAAAGCGGTGCGTGGGCTGAGTCTTAATCGGTATAGAGGCTGGGGCTCGAGCCTTGGCAAATCCGTTACACCTTACAGCAACCTTTTCGGCGAGGTTTTACAGTCGACGAAGGTTTCTAAGAAGGGGGGTAAGGCGCGGATTCGGCGGTTTCTCGGTTTTTACGTTTGACTGAAGCATTGACTAAGGGAGTAAGCGAGATGATTAAAAAGGTTTTTACGGTTTTACTTCTGGGCGTGGTGAGCGGGGCGCTCGCGCAGACGGGCGGCGTGACGGGTGGTATGGAGATGACCGGCGGGATGACCGGGGGTGCGCCCACCGTTGAAGGGACGATTGAGCTTTTCGACGAGGGCATCGCCGAAGTGCCGCTTAGCACGGCGCTCTCGAACATTCGCGGTTGGGAAGAGACGCTCCGCGCCGCGGGTAGCGAAGACCTCACCATGATTGCTGACAACTTAGCGCAGCTCAGTGAGGCGTTGCAGGCGGATTCGGTTGACACAACTGCGGCGGCGGGGCTCCTCAGCCAGCTCGGTGAGGAGACGCGCGCGGCGGCTCAGGGTGCCGACTCCGACACGGCGGACCAGCTTATGGTTCTCGCGTCGCTGCTCACGCAGGTGGGCCAGCAGCTCACGGGTGACGTCACGCCCGAGGGCGACGCCACGCTCGGAACGCCCGAGATGACCGGCGGCGTGACCGGTGGCGCGGGCGATAACGACTAAACTCTGAGCGCACCCCATAGGATGAGGGCCGGGATTTCCGGCCCTCATTTTTTGCGGCTCCCGCGGGTCCCGTTATCCGGCGTCCTTGCGCGCCTCCCCCTTTATGATGAGGTAGTCTGCTAGGCGGACCATTATGCTTGTCACGAGAGGAGGGAGTGGGTTAAAGAGTATGGGGTAGAGCTGGTATTCCCCGAGGCTCGAGCCCAAACAATCACAACTGCGTGAGGTAAAGTCCGTTCATTATCCCCTAAGTTTTTACACCAGAAGATTGCGTACCCAAATCTGCACAAGGAGGTAGCCGTGAGCGACCAAGAGAACACGTCCCAAGAAGGCAATCAAGACCCGCAGGGCAAAAAGCGCACCCGGATAGAGGAGCTCGAGGTGACGGGTAGCGCGCTCGTCGACCGCATCAAAGAACTCGTCCAAGACAGCTCGACTCGCCGCGTCATCATCAAAACGCAAGACGGCAACGAGCTTATGACCGTGCCCCTCACCATCGGCGTGGTGGCCGGAGGTTTGGTGGCCTGGGCCGCGCCCCTCCTGGCCGCCGTGGGCGCTCTCGCGGCGCTCGTCACGAGGGTAAAGTTAGAAGTCATCCGCGAGGAGGACGAGAACGACGCCTAAAGCAGATTAAAACGCGCGTGACGGAATTTTCGGAGGTGCGCGGTCTCTACGACGCCACCTCCTGTTGGCTGGATGCGAAGGGACGTCCCGAGGATTTTTAAGTTTCTGCTTGGCGCAGCAACACCCGTAGCGGCGCGGCGTCGCTCCCTTTTATTTTGAGGGGAAGCGCCAGCATCTCAAAACGGCCTTCGTCAACCTCTCGCAGGTCCAGCCCCTCAATAATCCAGACGCCCGCGCCAAGGAGGATGCGGTGGGTTTCGGCGGGATTGCCAAAGGGGGCGACCGACAGATAATCGACCCCCACAACCAGGATTCCCTTATCAGCCAAATACCGCGCGGCTTCAGCCTCCACAGCGACGTAGTCCTTTCTAAAAGGCTCTTCCAACCAGGGGCGGCTCGAGTTCTCCGTTCTGAAAAAGACTTTTTCACCCTTCACGAACGCGCCCGCACGCGCCTCGTACGTTTCTATCTGGGCTTTAGACAGACTCTCGGCCTCAATACGCGCCACACGCACGCTGCCAACCATCACCCCGAAGGGAACGGTGGTGATGTCCGCGCCGTCCGCCAGAAAGTGCAGCGGCGCGTCCATGTGCGTGCCCGTGTGCAGGCTCATCCGCAACACGCTCACGTTCGCGGCGTCGCCTTCGGCGATGCTGCTTACCCGCTCGAGGGTGGTGGGCGGCTGCCCCGGCCAGCGCACCATTTTTTCGTTGATGGGGTAGGTGACGTCAAACCACCCGGCGTTCTTTTTAGACATGAGCGCACCTCACGCGCGACTATAACAGGGGCCGTCCGGCTTGATTGGGCGGGTGTCGGCAATCTCTGCAATGTCGGTACGTTGCGCCTGCGCCGTCTACCCCTTTTTATTTTGTTTGTGGGCGGGCCGCGTTTTGTCGGAGCGGCTGCGCTGCGTTCTGCGCGCGTTCCCGCCGCGTGGTCCCTTCGATCCCCTTGTCTGCGCGCGTCCCCCACGCGCTGGACGACCACTGGAGATGGTGTCACTCTCACGGCCGTTCTCTTGACCGCCCTCATACGTAAAGGTGTCGAGGTTGACGCGCTCGAGCCTTTCGCCAAGCGAGCGCTCGATGGCGCGAACCGCGCTTTCGTCCTCCGGCGTCACTAAGGTAAACGCCTCGCCGCTCCGTTCCGCGCGCCCGGTGCGCCCGATGCGGTGGGTGTAGGCCTCCGGCGTGGTCGGCACGTCGTAATTAATCACGTGAGACACGCGCGACACGTCGATGCCGCGCGCCGCGATGTCGGTTGCGACCAAAACGTGAAAGTCGCCCCGACGAAAGCCGTCTAACGCCTTTTGCCGCCGGTTTTGCGACAGATTGCCCTGGAGCGAGGTCGCAAAGAAGTTGTCTTTATCGAGCTGTTCCGCGAGGCGTTTGGCCGTGTGCTTGGTGCGGGTAAAGACAAGGGCGCTCCGGGTGTCTCGTTCGCGCAAAAGGTGCTTGAGCAGCGGCGTTTTCTGGTGGCGCTCGACCGGGTACAGCGCGTGCGAGACGGTCTCGGCGGGCGCGGCGTGACCGACCTCCACCGTGACCGGATTTTTCAGAATGGCCTCGGCAAGACCGCGCAGCGCGTCCGGCATGGTGGCGGAGAAAAGAAGTCGCTGCGCCTCGGGCGGCACGCGTTTGACGATGGACCTGATGGCGGGTAGGAAGCCCATGTCGAACATGTGGTCGGCCTCGTCGAGTACAAGCACTTCGACGCTCGAGAGGGTGCCGTTTTTGCGCTCTAAGTGGTCCAAAAGCCGTCCAGGGCACGCCACGATGATTTCGGCGTTGCCTTTGAGCGCACGTATCTGCGGGGTCATGCCCACGCCGCCATACACGGTGGCGCTACGCAGATGGGTGCCCTTGCCGAGGACAGAAATCTCCCCGTGGATTTGCTCGGCAAGCTCCCGAGTGGGCGCGACCACGAGCGCACGAATGCGTCCCCTCGGACCTTCGTGAAGTCGGTTGAGAAGCGGCAGCGCGAACGCGGCGGTTTTGCCGGTGCCGGTCTGCGCCAAACCCAACACGTCGCGCCCCTCGAGTGCCGCCGGAATCGCCTGCTCCTGGATTGGCGTGGGCGTGGTGTAGCCCGCATTTTTTACACCCATAAGAACGCGGGGATGAAGATTGAATTTCTCAAATGTCATAGTGCCTCCCGGCTAATCAGCCAAGTCGCACGCTTTGACTGGATTTTGCAAGCAACGCGTATGCTACCCCGTAAACGTCTGTCCCTACGACGTTTGGCTTACGACGCTCGAGCCCACGCCCCGTTGTTGAGGCAAAGAGAATAAGTTCTCGAGCCTACTTTTCACCCGGTCCTCGGTCCTTCTTCGGTCCTTTCCTTGGCTAACTCAACCTTCACGTAACGCCAACGACTACAGTAGAATAGTGCGTGACAAATTTCTTTACCGCCAAACGCCTCGAGGGCGGGGCCGTGCTCGCGCCGATGGCGGGCTTTACCGACGCGCCTTTTCGTAAGCTCTGCCGCGAGTTCGGGAGCGCCTGGGCCGTGACCGAAATGGTGAGCGCGAAAGGGCTCATGCAGGGCGGCGGGCGGGGCTTGGACATCAGCGCGCCCTACGCGGGCGAGCCCGACCTGGTCATCCAGATTTTCGGGAGCGAGCCCGAGGTGACCGCGGAAGCTGGGGCGCTTTTGGTGGAGACTTATAAACCCGCCGCCTTGGACCTCAACATGGGCTGCCCGGTCAAAAAAATCCTCGATAAGGGCTGCGGCGCGGAGCTTATGCGGCGTCCGGAGCGGGCCGCGGCGATTGTGAGCGCGCTTAAGCGGGCGGTGCCGGTGCCCGTAAGCGTCAAGATGCGCTTGGGGTATGACCGCGTCAATGCGCCCGAGGTGGCGAGGGCGCTCGAGGCCGCGGGCGCGTCCGCCCTCGCGGTTCACGGGCGCACCGCGCTCCAGAAGTACGGCGGCGAGGCCGATTGGGAGGGGATTGCCGAGGTCGCGCAGGGTGTAAAAATTCCCGTCATCGGCTCAGGTGACGTGGCGACGCGGGAGGCGTTTGAACGCTACCGCGCCCTGGGTCTAGGCGTCATGGTCGCGCGGGCGGCGGTGGGCCGACCCTGGATTTTTGGCGAGTTTCGCGGCGAGGCGGCATTAGATTTAGAGTCAGAAAATACAGGGTCAGATTCGGGACCGAATGTGGGGCCAAGTTTAGAGCCATGTTTGGAAAAGGTGGCGGCGCTCGCCTACCGCCACGCTGCGCTTCACCTGACCTGGTACGGCGAAGAAAGGGGGCTTGCGCCGCTACGCGGGGCGCTCCTGCGTTACTTCGAGCCCTTCCAAAACAATGAACTACGCGCGCGCCTCGTCGCGCTGACCAGCCTGCCCGAACTCGCGGCGCTCATCGCCAGCATAACGGGCCATGACCCCAGGGACACGCACGTACCCGAAGCCATAGAGCGGTATGCGGAGCCGTCATTAGGTGAAACCGTCGCAGCCTAAGAGCATTATGGACGTAGCAGGGGTGGAGAGCTCGAGCCGTACTGCTGGCGGAACATCCCCAAAACTGCTACACTTCCTTTATGAAACAATTAGGCTCTGCTCGAGGGTGTTTACTCCTTTACATCGTTGCTGGGATTCTGACAACCAGTCTCCTGACAACCGGACGCGTGGACGCGCAGACGCCTGCTTTAGAAGGGCGCATCGCTTTTGTAGACCCGGAGGGTCAACTCGCCACCGTAGCGCCGAACGGAAGCGATTTACGCGTGCTGAGCGAGGCCGGGCGGGTTGTTCAGTTTCCTGCCTGGTCGCCCGAGGGTGATAAGATTGCGGCCATCACCGTAGACACCGCCGCAGACGCGCCCAGCGCGGCGGTCTACACGTTTACCGACACCCCTGCCGACGCCTCCAGCACGTCTGAGGACGCCGCACCCGTGGAGCTTTACCGCAGCGCGGAAGAGCCGCCCATTTATCTCTACTGGTCGCCTGGCGGCAAGACGGTCGCGTTTATCGCCAACCGTTCGGGCGCGGACGGCGGGGGCACGCTCGGGCTTCATCTGGCGTCGTTGCGGGAGGGCTCGAGCCGCCTCCTGGCGACGGGCAACCCCTTTTACTGGGACTGGAGCGCGGACGGCTCGAGCCTCTTCATTCACACCGGCTTTACGGGTGAGGGCGCGCGCCTCACCTTTATTAGCGCGGAAGGTGACCCTAACGTGGCGACGGGCGGAGGTGCTGAGCAGGCTGAAGCGAACCTGGCACAGCCCGGCTTTTTTCAGGCCCCTGGCATCTCGCCCAGCGGGCGCTTTGTGGCCTACGCCGAAAGGGACGCTCTTGGCCGCGGGCGTGTCGTGGTGAGGGAAAATCCTGGATTCGAGGGCGCGTCGGCTAGTGAAGAAGGCAGTGGGGAGGGTAGTGGGGGAGATAACGGGCAAGGCAGTGGCGGGAGCCCTGGAGGAAATAGTGGGGGAGACGGTGCGGCGGAGACCGTATCAGAGACCGCGCGTGAGTTTCCTCACGAGGGGCTGGTGGCGCTCGGCTGGAGCCCGACCGAGGACGTGCTGGCGCTCTCCTCGCCGCCCGCGCCCGCCCGCGCGTTTTACGGCCCCATCCGCCTTTTAGACGCCCGGACGGGCGACTTGAGCACGCTTGCGAACGAACTCAGCGTGGCCTTTTTCTGGTCACCCGACGGGCGCTACCTCGCCTACTTGAGCCCCTTTTTAGAAGAGGGCGGCGACGTGGCGGGGGGCCTGAGTGACGCGCCCTTAGCGCAACTCGCATCTTTTCAAGCGCAGCCCCAACTTCCTTTCTTAAACCTAACGGTCGTGGAGGTCGCCAGCTTTGAAGTGCGGCTGCGAACCTCCTTTTTGCCGACGAGCCTCTTTCTGGGCCAGTTCTTGCCCTTTTTCGACCAGTACGCGCTCAGCCATTCGCTGTGGTCACCGGAAAGCAACGCGATTGTGCTGCCGACGCTCGAGGCCGACGGGCCGCACCTGCTCGTGCTGCCTTTAGAGGGCGAGGCGCGCACCATCGCCGCGGGGGATACGCCTTTTTGGAGTCGGTAGGGAGCGGGAGGAGCGTTTGTTAAAGGTCTTGGCCTTGTTCAACCTTAGTAGTTCAACCTTGGTAGTTTAACGTTGGTAGTTTGACCTTATTTAATCTTAGTGAACGCTCAGGTTTGCGCTGTGAAGCTCGAGCTTGGGCAATTCACTCTCCGGGAACTGCGTCTTGAGTACGTTCAGAAAAGCCCGCACCGCCGGAATTTTGAGGCTGTTGGGGGAGATGGCGACGTAGATGGGGCGCTCCAACGGCGGGTCCAGCGGTACGGTCTTGACGTTCTCGGGGGGTGCGTCGATGGCGAACTCGGGCAAGATGCCGACGCCCAAGCCTTCCGAGACCATGCGCGCGATGGTCGAGTCTTCCCTCACGTCGTAAGCGGGTCTTGCGCCAATCCCCAAGGTCCGGGCGTGCTGTTTCACGTAGGAGCCGCAGGCCGTGTGGTCGCAAAAAATCAGCGGGCTGTTGCCGACCTCCGACCAGGCGAATCTTTCCCGCAAGTCGCTGACGTGCAGCAGGGCGCGGTAGGGGTCGCGCATGAGTTCCCAGGCGATCAGGTCGTCTTTGCCGGTCAAAAGGTCGATAAACGCCACCTCGGCGAGGTGGTCGCGCACGAGCTGCCGCTTCGACTCGCCCGGCGAGAGTTCGTTGTCGAACTCGAGCAGCCGAACGGACAAACCGGGATGGTCGCGTTTAAGCCGCGCGATGACCTTGGGCAGAATTTTTCCTGCGGCGCTGCGAAAGGTCGCCACCCTGAGAGTGCCCCGGATGCGTCCCCGCGCCACATCGGCCTCCTGCCGAACGGCGTCGGCGAGCGCAAAGATGCCCCGCGCGTGTGCGGCGACTCTCAAACCAACCTCGGTCGGCTCCGCGCCGAAGCGACCGCGCGTGAGGAGTTTGACGCCGAGTTCTTTTTCAAGCTCGGCCACCGCGTAACTCACCGTGGACTGCGAGGTGCCGAGGTCTAGAGCCGCCTCGGAGAAGGAGCTCGAGTCCAATACCGCGAGAAACGCTCTTAATTGCTGGAGCTTCATGGTTCAGTCTAACGCCTTTATGCGGGAGCGTCTATCTGGTTTTTCGATGGACGCGGCTCCATCCATCGCCTCTCGCTTTTGATTTTCGCCGTCCACAACGCCTAACCTTACGTCAAGTGTAGGTAGAGGAGGTTGGCTGTGAACAAGACCCAAACACGCCCCGTCTGGTCGGCACCATCCGCAAAGGTGCGGCAGCTCATAAGAACACCCCTGTGGGTCATCTTGACTCTGATGGTGGCGCTAACGGGACTTGCCTTCTGGCAACTTGATACGCGTCCTCTTACTCCCACAGCCTCTTACCAAGCGCCTGTGCTCGAGCTGTTTCTCATGGGCGCGGTGCCCGCAACCTTGCGCTTTGGCAGTGCGGATGAATTTGCAGAGGTGAAAGTTACGTCATCGGAACTTCGTTTCATAACGGCTGAGGATGCGCCCTTTGCCTTTCGGCTCGAGTTTCAGGGCGCAGCGGGAGCGGGTCAACAAGCTTTTTACGATCTTAGAGGCGGTGCTTATCCCTTCACGCTGACGCTGCTCGAGGGCGGTCACGCTCAAACATTTACCGCTTTTGACGGCACGGTGAGTGTGAGCGAAGACGGGAGCAAGGTCGCGGCGTTTCTTCTCAACAAGTTTGGTGAGCAAATCTTTTTGAGCGCGCGGTTTTAATGCTCTAACTGCGTAGCAGCTTCGACCACACGACGCGCCGACGATGCCTCATCCAGTTTTGCTCACTTGTTCATGAACGCGTCAATGGCGTTTTTATACCTTGCTCAGCCGCTCGCGTGTGATAGCCTTGGGTATGGAGCCGTCCGCCACTCGAGACGAAAATCGGGACTCTGGTCGTAACCCGAGCCATAACCCAGGTCATAACGAGGAGAAGGCGTCACAGGTCCACGACATGTTTCGTGACATCGCCGCGCGCTACGACCTGCTGAACGCGCTGCTTAGCCTCGGCGTAGACAGGCAGTGGCGGGCGGAGGCGACGCGGGAGGCGTTAGCGGGAGGGCCGGAGCGCGTGCTCGACGTGGCGACCGGCACCGCCGACTTGGCGCTCGCTATCAAGCGGGCGCGGCCTCAGACGGACGTGGTCGGCGTGGATTTTGTCGAGGCGATGCTCGAGCGGGGCCGCACGAAGGCCGCCAAGCAAAACTTAGACGTCACGCTTTTACAGGGCGACGGCCTCAAGCTTCCTTTCGACGCGGCAAGTTTCGACGTGGTGACGATTGCCTACGGACTCCGCAACTTTGCGGATTACGCGCGCGGGCTCCGCGAGTTCTACCGGGTGCTTAAACCCGGCGGGCGGCTCGTGGTTTTAGAGTTCCCGCCGCCGCCCGAGGGTCCTTTGGGACGAATCTTTCGCGCGTACTTTCTCAAAGTGTTACCTGTCATCGGCGGGGCCGTCTCGGGTCGCCGGAGCGCGTACAGCTACCTGCCCGAGTCGGTGCTCCAGTTTCCCAAACCGGACGCCCTCGCCCGCATGATGCAACACGCCGGGTTTGGCGGGGTGCGCTACCGCCTGCAAACGTTCGGCGTGTCGGCGCTCCATGTGGGGTATAAGCTGGCGGATGACGCGCCGAGAGATAAACTAAAAGATAATGAACCAGAAGATTACAAAGTACCCAACCGTCCATCAGCCTTTAACCACCCGGCACGTTTAGGAGACCCCCTTTGATGCACCTCGGTTTCGAAGTCAATACCGACACCGCCCTCATCGACCCCGATTGGGAAGAGTTTGCAGAAGTCCACGACCGCCGCTTCGGCCTGGCCATCGCTTACCTAAAAAGCGAAGTCAAGGGCGACGTGTATAGCAACAAGGTCATGGATTTGGTGGCCGGAGACCGGGGGGTCTACGCGCAGTCTAAAAACTTTCCCGCCGCCTTTTACGGCGAAACGGGCAAAGTCGCGCTCGAGTTCGTGAGCGAAGCCGACGCCCAGGCCGCCGTGTGGGAGGCCGTCGCCCTCTACCGCGCGAACGAGGCGCAATCTTTAACTTGCGTCTACAGCGACTTGTCCCCCGCGGACGTCTTTTTCGGCTACCGCTTCGGGGGCGCGGAGCGCTACGAGATGGGTTTCTTACGCACCGCGCTGCCCCTGCACCTCCGGGTGATGGTGGACGCGTCCGAGCCGACGAGCCTGTTAGATCATCCCAAGGGCGTGCTCATCTACCAGCGCACGCTTTCGGGCGAGCACCTGCTCATCAAAGCGCCCGGTCGGCGTCAGCCTTTTCCCCTCTTGGACGGTTTTGACGAGTAAGGGGCGTGCCGACTAGTTTTCCGGGTCCCGGCCACGTTTACGACCTTGTCGTGGTGGGCGCGGGCGTCAGCGGCTCCGAGGCGGCGGCGGCGAGCGCGAGGGCGGGACTCGATGTTCTGCTGGTCACGACCAGCTTAGACACGGTTTACAACCTGCTGGGCGACGGCGTCACGCTCGAGCCGCCCCCCGACACGCTCATGGCGGAGGTTCACCGCGTCGTAGTCCATGATGATGTAGCTGGTGAGAGCGGCTACGTCGGTAATTGGGCGTTTCACCGGGGGGCCAAGGGGGTGCTCGAGGCGCTTCCCGGCCTCCACCTGCTCCAGTCGAGCGTGTCGTCGCTGCTGGTCGAAGGGGAGACGGTCATGGGCGTGAGCACCTGGGAAGGCGTGGACCGGCTCGCCAAACGCGCGGCGCTCTGCGTCGGCTCCTTTCTAGAAGCGCGGCTCCGCGTCGGCAGCCTTGTCGAGGAGGCGGGACGGCTGTCTGAAATGGCCTATGACGACCTTTATGAAAACTTAGTGGCGCTCGGGTTTGGATTTGAGCCCTTGGAACTCGAGGCCTTGTCCAGCAGCCCGCCCTACACGGTGCGGTGCCAAACGTTTGCCGAGGGTGAGTGGGAGGGCTCGAGCTTTAAGTTGCCCAGACTAAAAGGTCTTTACGGCGCGGGCGTGTGCGTCTCAGGTTATCTACGTTACGAAGAGGCTGCCGCCCAGGGGCGCGCATTGGCTGACGCCCTCACTCACGCTACGCGGACGGTGCCGTAGCTTTAACCGTCTTGAAATTTGAAAAAGTTTCGCACAAACTGCCGTGCAAAACGAGGTTTCCTCAGCGCGCAGTTCAGGGCAGGTTCTGCTACGTTCGCGGCGTGACTCCTAAGCTGATAGCGTAGATGCTCGAGAGGAGCGCCATGAATAAATGTAACGTCGCCGTTTTAATCTTTGACGACGTGGAAGTCTTAAACTTCTGCGGCCCCTCCGAAGTTTTTTCGGTCACCGGCAGGCGGGACGATTCAAACCCCTTCAACGTCTACACCGTCGCCGAGCGCACGCCCGTACGGGCCAGAAACGCGTTGAGCGTTAACCCCCACTACACCTTTGACACCTGCCCGCAGCCCGACATTTTGGTCGTGCCGGGCGGGGGAGGCAAGCGCGCGGACGGGACGCCTTTTGGTACGCGTAAGGAGTTGAGCTGTAGCAAACGTTCAGTGACGCGAGCGACGTCGGTAAGCGGCATGATTTGCACCCCGTCGAGGTCGAAATGCTCAGCCTAGCGGTCCGTCTGCGGGTTGTAGAAGCGCACAAACACTCCGGCGTCCCAATCTACCGAACCCACGTCACTTCCCTTGGCGCGGTTGCGGACGACGCGAGCAAGCGCTAAGTCATCCTCTTCAGGTTGTCCGCCATGCTTCTCGCTGATGACGTGGTCAATCTGCGTAATAGCTGTCGTCTTTATGGATCAAGCAGTACTCGCAACATCTCCTAGCTCTAAGTGCGACGCGTTGACGGAGGTCCGCCGAGATATACGTTCTACTCACTCAGGAGCTGCCTGGCCTTAGCCAAACGCATCACGTGCTCGAGCTACATATACTGGTCGAGCTCGCGGCGCTCATCCTGGGACCCTGAGTCTTTTCCTGCTCAACAAGCTCAGTGACCCGAGCCTGCGCTCTTTCAGAGGGGCGAAAGGAAACGACGCCGGAGGGATTTGCGCCTGCGATAAGATCAACGATTTCTTGGTAGGCGGGGGTTGCCATAGCGCCATTGTACCTCAAAAGGATTTGGCCTCTGCGCGAGTTGCGCGCGTTAACCACACAAGCATCCCGCGAGGCTTGAAACTTTTTGCGTTTGTCCTCCCCTCAAACACCATAAAAACTGGAGCACCGTTTTCAAAACGACCTGACAGACCAAGCATGAACCGTGTCTTCACGAGACGTTCACGCCTCTTGTTGCACTCTACAGCAACCCTGCACCACACCCAACAAACTTAACTGGAGAAGGAGCCCGCGATGAAAACGAGGACCACGGCGACAAAGTCACCCGAACGTCGTGAGGTGGGACCTCACGATATCTCCTGCTTGTGAGTTTTTGCTACCGGGGGCCAGGCAACGTCTACCAAGAACTCGTCAACCTTTTGGCGAAAACCGTCGCCAGCACCCCTGGGCTCATCTGGAAAACCTGGTTCATTGACCAGGCTGGCGCCGAGGCGGGTAGCCTGCACCTGTTTTACGACCGCGTCGCGCTCGAGAGGTACCTGCACGGCCTAGAACTCGCGGCACTTGGGCGCGAGGAAGGGGTAGCCGACCTTACCGTCAAAAGCTATGCCACCTTGAACGAGATTCCGCTCATCGCCATCAAGCGCTGGTAGCACAAGCCCGAGAAGACGCGCCTGCACACCTTGGCAAAGCTCATGGGGCCGCGCGACTTCCGCCCACGCGCCCGCAGGCCCGACTCGCACCCGGCAGAGCTGCGGCGAGCATCTCCTCGAGGCTCAGCCCTACGCTCTGCTCGCGCAGTTGCTCGAGGACAGCGGGCGGCAGCACTTCACCCACCGAAAAGAGGAGGTCGCGCACCGCGCGGGCCGTCCAGTGTGGCAGCGCCGGGTGCGCCCCCAACCACATAAGCCACAGCGCAACCCGCTCTCTACCGCCCCGCGCGGCCTCGAGGCGAGCGGCTCTGTAGAGACCGCGGAGGACGAGTGACAGGTCGCCGTTGGCAAGGGCGATGGCGGCGCTTTGCTCGAGCATCCCCTGAGCACGCGCGAAGTCGTAGGTTTCTGTGCCGAGGTGCCCCAGAAGCAAGAGTGCCCCGGCCTGCGTCCAGTTATCCCCAATAGAAGATGCCAGGTTGTACCCCTCGAGGGCAGTGGCTTCCGCTTCACCATGCGCCCCCAGCCGCGCGTGCGCCCAAGCGAGCTCGGTCACGCAATAGGGGACATACTGGTTGAACTCAATTTTTCTGGCGAGATTCAGCGCCTGCCCGGCCAGCGTCAAGAGGTCGTCGCGTCGGCCCGCGCGCCTGGAGACGGCGGCCAGGTTGGCGAGGTTATGGACCTGCTGGAACGGGTTGTCAAGCGCCCGGTTGAGGTCGAGCGCCGCCGCGTGGCAGCGCTCCGCCTCCTCGTAATACCCCTGGCAGGACAGCGCCAAACCCAGGCCATCGAGAACGACGGCCTCCCAGACTCTTTTGCGCGTCGTCCGGGCGAGGCTTAAGGCCTCCCGGTAGGTCCGCTCCGCTTCGGGATACGCGCC
This sequence comes from Trueperaceae bacterium, assembly GCA_965214405.1. GTDB lineage: Bacteria > Deinococcota > Deinococci > Deinococcales > Trueperaceae > CBDCCT01. The sequence continues at coordinate 1,115,130 of OZ243956.1, read as the reverse complement.
CCTGCGCCAGGCGATGATGCCAAGCACGCGTAGCCCCAAGATGATGCCGTCCACGGCCCCGAGCGGGCGGAGGTAGCCCAGACCCTCCTCGGTCCAGGCCTCCGCCCGCTCGTTCTCCAGCCAGTGACCGAGCCAAGCTTGGTACACCCGAAGGTTGCCCAAAACTTCTCGGCAGCTCTCCCTCTCCGACGAGGCGGCCCCAAAGGCCGACTCGAAAGCCGTTTCGAAAGCCAGGGCCAACTGCTCGAGCCCCTCGTGGTACTGCGCCCGCACCTCGAAGTACCAGGTCAGCGCCTCGGCGGCGCGGCTGACCTCCCCGCAGCCCGCCGCGAAGGTGCGGCGCCAGGCCGCGAGGATGTTATGGATGTCGGGCGCGAGCGCCGCTATCGTCCGGGGACTGGGGAACGCTTCCGAATCGCGCCAGGCTTGAAGCGCCTTTAGGTAAAACGTTTGGTGGCGTTCTTGCACTGTGCCAACAAGCTCCGGACGCTCGAGGAGCTTCTCGAGCGCGTACTGGTGCAGCAGGGGGTGAAGGCCGTAGCGCCCGCCGCGCGGCTCTTGCACGAGCGACTTGTCGACCAAAGACGCCAGCACGCTCACCGGCACGTCCGCTACGCTGTCCGCCTCCTCTCTGGTAAACCCGCCCTGAAACACGGCCAGCTTGCTCAGCCCCACGCTCTCCTGAAGGGTGAGCAGCGCCCAGGAATGGTCGAACGCCGCCCGGATGCTCTGGTGGCGGTTCGGGATGTTCCGGGTTCGGGTGCGTAAAATGTCGATGTTTTTTTTCATCTCCGTAGAGAGGTCTTCCGGGACGACGGTCTTGACCCAGCCCGCGGCGAGCTCAATGGCTAAGGGCGAACCCTCAACCAGGGTACAGATCTCGGCGACGGTCTCCCAGGTGTCTTCGGTAAGCTCAAAGCTTTTCTTCACCCGCCGGGCCCGCTCCACGAAGAGTTGCGTTGCGTCAAATCCTCGCGCCTCCTCGAGGGTCGCGCCGCCCCCCGGATACGCCAGCCCGCCGAGCGAAAACAGCCACTCTTCCTCTAGGTGCAGCCGCTCACGCGACGTCACCAACGCCTTCAGATGCGGGCAAGCGGCCAGCAGCTCGGACACCCACGCGGCACCAGCCAGCAGGTGTTCGAAGTTGTCAAAAACCAGCAGAGACCGTCTGCTCTGCAAGTAGTGCTGTAGCTGCGTGGCGGGGTCGTGCGGACCCTGCAGCGTGAGGCCCAGCACCTTCGCCACTTTGGGCGCAACAGCACCGGGGTCCGCCAAGGTATCGAGCTCCACGAAGTATACGCCGTCCCGGAACGACCCCCCCTCGGCCTGTTGCGCGGCGACTTCCAGGGCCAGACGCGTTTTCCCGGTACCTCCCTGGCCCACGACCGTAACCAGGCGGCAGTCGCCTCGCCGCAGCATCTCACCCAGCTCGGCCCTCTCCAGCTCGCGCCCGATAAAGGTCGTTCCTTTGGTCGGGAGTGACCAGGGAGCGTCGGGAGCTTTGTCGGCTTGAAAAGAGCGCGCGGCCTCCTGCTTGGTCCCTTCGAGCGCCATATCGTAGCCTTCGGCTTCTACCCGTAACCGAGGCAGGTAAATGCTCTCTCCAAGCAGGAACAGCCGGTGCAGGCGTGTTAGCTCGCTCGGCTCCAGGGGGGGAGCTGCGCTGAGGGTAAAAGCCGCCTCCGCATGGTGAAGGGCTTCGCCGACCCGGAGTTCGGTCGCTGCCGTCTCGGCTAGCTTGAGGTGTGCGCCGCGCACCCGCCCCGCCACCGCTTCGCGGGTGTTATTGACCCATTCCTCGAGTTCGGCTCCCCAGCCGTGCAAGAAAACCCCCTCCAGAAACGGGGCCTGATAGCGGCCCACGGCGCGCGCCTCGTCACCCTTTTCGAGGGCGTCCAGCACCTCCCCGACATCGGAGGCCAAGCTCGCCCATACCCTCGCCTCGTCGGTTTCCAGAACGCCCGGCGCGGCCCGGCGCACCTGTGACAGCGCCTGCGACAGACTGTTGAGGTGATTTGCCGCTCGAGGCCAGAAAAGCTCCGCCACGTGACGCCGCTCGAGGGGTCCCTCGAGCAGCACGTAAGCGAGCAGCAACAGCGGCTTCGGCTTCCCGAACGTCGAGCCGCCGAGCTTTAGCCCCCCGAGCGCTCTAAGCTGCATGGCCCTATTGTAGAGGACGACGCTCGTCTTCTCAAAATCAGGGCGACCCGACCACGCCCTGAACGACCACGCCTGCCAGACGACTCTATGTAGCGGAGCAAGCGTGAATGCGCCTTTCACGCCCGGTTCATGCCGACCCGGCTAAGGTGCGAACGACAACGTTGTACACATCCGTCCGGTTGGAGGTGACACAAGATTGACGGTATTCGCCTAGAACATAAACATTCTGAGGTCAACCCTAGAGTTCACCCAGACCCTCACAGTACCGAAAGGATTCGCGTGAAACACTCCTACCTCAAATGGTTCGTATCCCCCTTGCTCACCGCCCTACTCTTACTCGCCTGTACAAAAGAGCGGAACGACGAGACGCCCGACTTCTCGCTCGAGCTTTCACCCTCCGCTACGGCGATAGCACAAAACGCCGAAGCGCAAGTTACCGTCACCATCAGCGCCACGGGCGGTTTTGATGGCGCGGTCGCGCTCAGCTTGGAAGGGGACGTGAGTGACCTGACCGGCGACTTCGGCCCCGACACCGCCAAAACGAGCCGTACGCTGACCCTGAAAGCCGGCGAAGACGCGGCCACGGGCGTGCGGACGCTCAGCGTCGGGGGCGTGGCGGGCAGCCTGAGTAAAGCGGCGGAGTTGCGGCTGACGCTCAAAGACCAGTTCGGCACGGAAGAGCTGCGCGAGGTTATTTCAGCAAAAGACCCGCCCGCCGGGCCCGTACAGATTAACGAGCACCTGACGGTGCGGTTTGTCGGCAAGGGAACGCTGAGCAATGACCCCCCAGAGGAAGCAGTTTTTGTCGGCGAGGACGCGCCCGGCACCGACCCCTCGAGCGAAGTGCCCGTCGAGGAGGCGGAGTACGGTCGGGTCGCTTTCCGCGTGTTCAACCCCACCACGGGCAACGAATTCGAGCTTCTGTTCGAGCAACCGCTCCTAGAGGCCGTCCACGCTTTTCAAGAGGCTCGAGGCCTGACAAACGCCACCGAAGGCGTTGACGACCCCGCCGGTAACGAACGACCCATCATTCCCCAAGGCTGGAGCAACGGCGCCGACGGTCGGCTTGTCCGGTTCTCCACGACAAGCTGGCCTTGGCGCGCTGTCTCACAGTTTGGTAGGGAGGACTCTAACTGCACCGGCACGCTCATCGGCCCCCGCCACCTTATCACCGCGGCGCACTGTATCAACAGGCGCGGCACCAACACCTGGTTTACGGTGCAAGTCGACCCCGGCAGGAACGGCCTCAACGGCAGCCCTTACGGTTCTTCGACCATCAAGCTCGAGCCCGACCCGGGCACCGAAGCCTGGTACTTCATGCCCGCCCCCTGGCGCTCCCAGGCCTGCGCGGGTGAGGACTACAAGTGCCCCGAGTGGGATTGGGGGCTCATCGTCGTTCCCGACCGCTTGGGCGACCTGACCGGCTGGATGGGCTACTGGGCCGGTCCCGGGTCCTATCTAGACGGGCGGACGCACTATAACCGGGGCTACCCGAAGTGTGGAGGCTCCGCCGATAACAGACCCTCTCTCTGCGATGAAGACGCGTTCGGAGAGACGTTCTACTGGGCAAGGCTCTTTGGCGATTCGCAACCGTGCGACCTTGGAGACTACTTCAGCCCCGGCCCAGACGGCTGGAACCGCGTGATCAAACACGCTTGCGGTACCAGCGGCGGACATAGCGGAAGCTCTATGTACCACTACCGCTACAACGAAACGCGGGACCAGTGGGTGCCGGTGGTCAGTATGGTGCATCATTCGACTGACTGCGGGGTATGCAGTTCCGGTGCCGACCATCCGAACCGGGCCAGGCGGATTACCCCCGGCGACTTGGGCGTCATCAGTTGGCTGCGTAACACCTTTCCTTAAGGCATTTTGCGTGACCGGCGAATCCCCGACAAGGGGGATCGGTTGTCCAAGCTCCTGAGCAAGCAGCGCGGGAGCTTTGGGATGCCCGTCCTGTACAAGTGGGATTACTCCATCAGAATAGAGTAATCCCAGGTCTGTCACATCCCACTGGAGTGTTTAGCGGCGTGTTTGTGCTTAGCGGTTCATCTCGGAAATTCGTCGTAAAATTCTCTAGCGCGGCTACACATTAGAGACGAGGAAAGTCGGCTGAGCAAACGATGTAGAACTTAGCGGATGCACCACTATGCGGGAGTTGCGCGCGTCTGTTGCAGAAGGGCGTACGCACCTTACACATCAAAGTCGGCGCTTCAGCAGCCAGGTCTCTGCCACACTCTAGGCGGCTACTATGGCTACGGCGTCGCCCTCACCAACCCCCTCTCAACCAACGAGCCGATAACCTCGTCAACGAGCTCGCCGACCCTCCGCCCGTCCGACTCGAGCACCCGCCACCCGTTCAGCGACTCGAGAGCGCGCTCGAAACGTGCTTGATCCTTACGCAACCACTCCGGATCGCGCGACAACCCACGCCCCTCATCACCCTGAACACGCCGTAAAGCTTCCTCATATGAGACCCGCAAAGCGAGCAGAAGCGTCTCGGGGTCCGAACACACCTGCTCCACAAAGTCGGTCCACGCCTCGTACCACACCCCGGCATCCCCGCCAACCATATAGCTTGACCAAACATCCCCCTCGAGCACGACCAGGTCCACGCCAGCCTCGAAGAAGCCGTCCACCAACCCTGCCGCCGCCCGCCGCGCCCCCGACCACGCCTCATGGGTGACCGGGAATCCTTCATGTCCACACGCCATCTCGACGACGAGGTCCAGATCAACAGCCACCGTGCGTACCCCGCCCGCCGCGAGGCGATCACCCAGAGCACGCGCAAAGGTAGATTTCCCGGCCCCGCTGCACCCGACCACAACGACCAAGATTCGACCCTCGGCCACACTCACCTCCACATCACCCCCGTTCTCTCCTTCCAAGCGTACAAGCCGTCTCGGCAACTGATCGTTACATCAAGAGATTATGCGCGAAACCTTCTGTGGGACGATCTACTGTAGGTAAGAACCGTAGAAGCGCGCACCAACGCGAACGTCCTTCTTCTGCGACTTTACGGGCCGTTCGTTGCATAAGCATTACGTGAAAAGCACTAAACTCTCGTACTAAACACCTATGCACTAAAGTACATAGGTTTTGAGACGGACTAAAGTCCTGCCTACTTTTCCAGGATGAACGTCTCGTTCTCCTGGTTCGAGGGCCGCCTGTGGTGTTCCAGGTACTGCTGCACCATCTCCTCGGTGATGTTCCCCGTGCTCCACGCTCCGTAGCCCACCGCCCCCATGCGCTTGCCCCAGTAGCGCTTCTCCAGATGCGGGAATTCTTGCTGCAACAGCCGTGAGGTTCTCCCTTTCACGCGCTTCATGAGGTTGCTCACCGACAGCGCGGGCGGGTACTCGACGTGCATATGGACGTGGTCTTTACTCACCACCCCTTTGAGTATCCGCACGTCCTCGGCGTCACACACCTGCACGATAAGGTCCTTGCAGCGCACCTGCACTTCCCCTTTCAGTACCTGGTAGCGGTACTTCGTCACCCACACCAGATGCACCGTCAATCGACTTGCGGTATGGCTGCTGTAGCGGTTCTTGCTCACGCAACTGACTTTACCAGCAGCTTGGAGATGAGTAGCAACTAAAGTCTTGCACTAAAGTGCATAGCTTTGGACTAGCGTGCCGGGACAGTAAAAGTCGTTGCACTCATGGCCTAGGGCAGCCCTCTCCCTACTATCTCCCTACTAAGACTTGAGCAAGCTATGTTTGAGTTTGGTTAGGGGTATGCTCAGCAAACCCGTTTAGGAGCTAATTTTCCTACAACTCCAATAGACTTTGCGAAAGTTAAAAAGCTACGGATCAGAAGGCCAGGGGTTCGAATCCTCTCGGGCGCACCAAAGGAAGCCTTGCTGGACGAACATCCTCGATTTGCGTCGATTAGCAGCTCGAGGATGTTCCACTACCTTTCCCACTACTTCCACTACGTGCCGATGTTGAGCATGCGCTCGAGCGAAATACTCTCCCCGTACGACGCTTCCCGTAAGAGATGGATATAGATTTTCTCCGTCGTCCGCATGTGACTGTGACCCAACCAGCGTGACGCCCTGAGTAAGCTGACCCCAGCCTCAATCCACAGCGACCCGGCCGTGTGCCTTAGCCCGTGAAATTTGATGCGGCGCACCTTAGCCATCTCACTGAGTTTGTAAAACTCGCGTCTCAGGTGGCCCGCCGTCGGGACCCCTCCAGAAGCGTTTGTGACGATGGTGCCGAGATTTTACGCTCCATGCCGTTGCTCCCTCTGATGCTGACGTAATAGCTCAACAGCCGAGCTGGGTAAGGGAATGCAACGCTTGGACGCCTTCGTCTTGAGCCGTTCGGAAAAGGTGGGAACCTGGCGGTCATTGACGGCTTGACGTTGGACATAAATGTGGGGTTCAGGTTTACTCGTACTCCTGTTCTCGAGGTACGTGATATCTTGCCACATCAGGCCGCGCAGTTCGCTCATTCTGAAGCCCAGGTTTAGGGTCAAGTAATAAGCGACGAAGTAAGGATGTTGCCTTGTTTCTTCGGCGGTGATAAATCGCTTAGCTTCGCTCGGCTCCCAATAATCTGCCTCGACCCAGGGCACGATAATCTTGGATACCGCTCCCTTATCAAAAGGACTTTCTCCAAGAAGCCGCCAGCGTACGGCCCTCGTCAAGGCGCTTGACAAGGTAGCGCTAGCGTTCTTGGCGACGAAAGGGCCGTGTTCACGCTCGAGCCTGTCTTGCCACCGTTGTAGGGCCATAGGTTCCAGTCTGCCGAGTTTTAGGTTGCCCAGAGCAGGTCTGATAAAGTGCTCGACGTCCCCCCGGTATCCCTGATAGGTTTTCGGAGCGAGCTGTTTGCGGGACACGGCCCATGTTTCTCTCGGCCGGACCTGACTGAGCCAATAATCGAGGTAGTCGCCTAGGTTGGTGGTGTAGGAGTTAAAGGAGCCACAGGTCTTAGTCTCGCGGAGTTTCTCTAGGTCGACAAGGGCCTCCTCGCGTGTCTCGCGAGACGGACCTTCTAAGCGCTTTTGCTTCTGGGCCAAGGTGCATTTCGTAGTGATGACGGCCGAGTATCGAACGTAGCTCGAGCTGTCCCTTCGCACCCTCACCCGCTTGCGCAGACAACCCTCGCCGTTGGCTCGTTTAGTCATGGCTACCTCCCTATTTAAATTAGAGAAGTAGGCTAGCCGATTCAGCAGTTGGGCGACTTGCCGCAGAAGGATACAAACGCCAACTCCTGTTTCAACGGCTACGCCTCATATTGAGTTCAACGTGACCTAACCCCTAGATCATGCATCTGTTGCAGCCTCTGACACTATTTATGAAGCTTTTGGTGACGGAGAATTACCTGGCACGTTACTATGGACCATCAAAATCTATACCCGATGTGGAGTGTGACCCCGCTGTGGCGCTAAATCCTTACGAAATTTACACTATCTTTGATATAGAAGCGACCAGCGCAGATCCTGAAACCGCAGAGATCGTACAACTCGCGGCGCTACGTCCCGGTCAACCGCCGTTCATGTGTTATGTAGCGACCCCCGAACCGATTCCAGACGATCATATCGTCTGGGGAATTACCAAGATCGACCCGGAAACGTATGAACGTGAAAAGATTTCCCTCGGGGATGCCCTGACGACCTTCCTTTCGTACACTGCAGGTACGCCCCTCGCGGGGCATAATATCCTTCGTTACGACCTTCCACTCCTCAGGCGGCACCTCACCACCACCGACCTGCACCTCCCCAAAGTCACTTCGCCCGTTGATACGCTACGCTGGGCGCACCTTCTGTATCCCACGCCGCCCGCGGACCTTAAGGGCTACCGCCTTGGAGACCTGTACCGAAAGTTTACCGGCGAGGACATAACCGCAGCGCACCAGGCCGACAAGGACTGCGAGGCAAACCGCGAGGTGCTGCGCCACCTCTACCTCAACCCACCACCCGAAATAGTGCTGAAGGTGTGGCAGTACCTCGAGCTGCAAGAAGCGGCGTTCTACGACGTCCCAACGGCTACAAATGAGGAACTCCAGGCGTTACTCGAGACGAAAGCGAAAGTGGCGTGGCTCGCACGTTCCGGCGCGCGTTTCCCTTCCCCCGACACGCTGACCCCCGAATGGCTCCCTACACTGCAGCCGGATGAACTCGAGAAAGTCAGGGACGGCGTGCATCCGCTAAACCGTGAGCGGCCACGAGCGCAAGAGGAAGCGCGGGAGTTCATGCGGGTGATGGGTCGGTACCGCCCGTCGCAGCACGATATGCTTAAAGAAGTCACCAGCACCCTCGAGGACAGTCGGAGCACGCTGCTCGAGGCCCCTACCGGAACCGGCAAGACACGCGGGTATCTGTTCCCGGCGCTACATTACGTTCACCATCACGAGAACGCGAAAGTAGTGATTGCGACGCACACGAAGGTGCTGCAAGCGCAAGCGTACGATGAACTCACGCGCATCGCCGACCTCGGCTTTCAAGCGAAGGCCGTGACCGTCAAGAGCCCGCGGGACTACATCTGCCTTGATGCGCTGCACGACGCCCTCGCGGATGCCCCCGACGCCACACCCGATGAGCGCGTCGCGCAGGGCGTGCTCACGTACTACGTGCAGCAAGGACAGTTCGATCTGGGTGCTATTCCCCAACACTGGGACTTTTCTCCGGCGTACCGCGAGCTGCGCTTCAACGTCCAGACGAACCCACGGCGCTGCCGCAGCGACTGCCCGTTCTTCAACTCATGCGCTTTCCAGACGGACAAACGACAACGTGACCAGGCGAGCATCTGGATCACGAATCAGGCTTGGCTCATCAGTCACTATGCGAACCGGAACGATAGCGACCCTTCAGAGAACAACCCTGAGGAACTTCACCTCGTGATTGACGAAGGGCACAACCTCGAGGACGTCGCCACCGAGGCGTTCGCCAAGGGAACCAGTGAAGAGGATACGCTGTTTCACCTCCGGCGGGTCTTCGACCAGCGACGCCGCCGTGGGTGGCTACGCGACAACAGTAAGGTGCCCGACAACCTCAAGGGACTCGCAAACGAGATCAGGCGGACGCTCGTTCCGAACGCCCTCGAGAAGCTCGGGATGTACACAAAGCATGTCGTGACGTTCGTGAAGCAGTACGGCACGGGCGAACCGCAGTTCGGCCTGTCCGTCGCGGTCGGCCCGAAGTACAAGAACCGTCACGAATGGGCGAAACTCCGCGCGGCCGAAACAGAGTGGCTGGAGGCCGCGCACGCCTTACGCGAAGCGCTCAAAGCCTTTCCGCGTGAATCATGGTTGGGGCGGAACCTGCACCCCACGATCGACTTCTTCACGCAACAACGGGACATGCTGTTCGAGCGGCGCTCCGCCCTCAACGAACTCGCGGCAGACGACGACCTCCCGGCGTACATTCACCTGAGTCAATGGCATACCGACAGCGGCTGGGCGCACGTCGCGCAACCCGTCGATATTGCGGAGCACTTGGGTACTCTGTGGGGACAAGCCAGCAGCGTCACCATCACCAGCGCGACGCTGTCACTCAATGATGATTTCAGATATATCACGCGGGTGCTGGGTCTCGAGAACCCAAGCAAAATGGTTCTGCCGGGCACCCTGCCGTATGACCGGGCGCATCTGGTGGTGCCGAGCCACCTTCCGGAAGCCCGTACCAGTAACCTGTTTCGCTTCCAACCGCTTTACCACCATGAACTCGAGGCGCTCCTGCCGCCCGCGCACCGCAGCTTGACATTGTTCACCTCCACCACGCGTATGAAGCAAGCGGGAGAGTTCTTGGGTAAACTCCCGCATCTGTACGTGCCGCTGACACGCCGTGAGCGAGAGGACGTTGCGGAGAGCATGAAAGCAGACGGCCCCGCGAGTGCGCTCGGTACGCGTGCGTATATGGAAGGCGTTGACTTCGCCGACCTTAAACTCGTGAACCTCGAGCGCATCCCGTTTCCTGTCCCTACCGCATTGCTGCAGGCTCGTCAGGACATGGCGGAACGACGCGGTTTCGACCCGTGGAAGGACGTGTATCTCCCGCGAGCACTCCTCACGTTCGTGCAGGCGTTCGGTCGACTCATCCGTGACGACCGCGAGAAGGCTCGCGCCGGTGCGTTCGTGCTGTGGGACAAACGACTTCTTAGCGCCAGCTATCAGCTGTTGTTCCTCGCGTCTTTACCGAAAGGTGTAAACGTTCATGAGGCAGACGGGCGTGCGGACTTCTACCGTTATCTTGCAAACGTACTGGAAGTAAACCCTGACGACCTCCCGAGTGAAGAACTCGTTGATGAAACACAGCAGTACCTCATGGATTTACGGGCGAGCGACAAGCCCATCGAGGAGAAAGTTCGCGAGCTGGCCTTGAGGTTCTGGGAGGTTAAGCGAATCAAAAATGAGCAGTGGGAAGCGATCAACGCGTCGCTTGCTGGCCGCGACGCGATGGTGCTTCTCCCCACCGGGTACGGCAAGAGCCTCACGTTTCAGATCCCGGCGTTCTTGCAAGGTGGACTGACGCTGGTGGTGTCACCCCTCATTGCCTTGATGCGTGACCAGGTAGAGGTATTGCAGCAGAAAGGCCTTCCCGCGGCCGCGCTTCACTCGCTCATCTCCGGAGCGGAGCAACGCTCGATTCTCGATGAGGTACGCGCAGGTCGTATCAACTTGCTCTACGTCAGTCCGGAACGTGTCAACCGGAGTTCCGAACTTGCTTATCTGCTGATGGAACTCACGGAAGCTGGACGGCTGCACCGGCTGGTGCTCGATGAGGCGCACTGCCTTGCCTCCTGGGGGCACGACTTCCGACCAGATTACCTGCAGGTGGCGAACAAACTCGAAGAGATCATCCCGAACCTGCCGGTCAGCGCCCTCACTGCCACCGCCACCCCGGACGTCTGCACCGAACTGCGTGACAACCTGAAACTTAACGACCCAGTAAAAGTCGGCACGAGTTACGACCGGCCGAACCTCAGCTACTTTACGTACCGCTTGAACGATATTGAGAAACTCCGGACGATCGTGCAAATTCTCAACTACGTCGAAAGTCACCACAAGGGCGACAGTGTCATCATTTACACCTCCAGCCGCAAGCAGACCGAACGACTCGCGTGGGCGTTGCGAGAGCTTCGTTATCAGGCGGAGGCGTACCACGCGGGGCTCTCAGGCGTGATCCGAAACGAAGTGCAAGAAAACTTCATGAACGGGAACGTTAAAGTCATCATCGCCACCAACGCTTTCGGGATGGGTATCGATAAAGCCAACGTCCGCGCGGTCGTGCATTTTCAGCCCCCCACCAGTCTAGCGGCGTACATTCAAGAAGCGGGGCGCGCGGGACGTGACGGCAAACCCGCCTTTGCCGTGTTGATGCACAACACCAGCGACTGGCGAACCGTCGAATGGCTCGCCGCATCCTCCAAGAGCGACCCTGAGCACGCCAACGCTCTACTCACGGTCCTCCTCGAGCAGACCCACCGACCGTCAATGTACGCGCGGGATGTCGTGGCACTTGTCAACGAGAAATTTACCGAGAACCAAAAGCCGCTCCTCGAGGAGCGCTTCGCGTCGCTCGTGAACTCCCTGCAGGAGGCTGGGGTGCTGGCGTTCTCGTACCGAATCGGTAAGGTGTTCGTGCTCGCCGAGAACCCTGAATCACTCGAGCCTCACCTTGAAACCTTGCGGGAGCTAGGGTTCGCCGCGAAACTCGAGGGGGACGAGCTAGACCTTAGCTCCCTTTCATCCGAACGGGCGGAAGAACTGAGTTCGTTCCTTTATGAGCTGCGTCGCAACCGCGGCATCCGCGTGTACGCTGCGCGTGAAGCGGCTATCGAATTCAGCTTACCCACCGAGCTGCACAAGGCGTTTACTGGCATGGTGAACTTCAGCAATCGGCAGCGGGAGTTGCGCGACAAGGCTGTTAAGCGCGTCACGGATATGAAGGCGTACGCCCTCGCGACGTCCTGTAAGCGCGACGTGCTCTTGCAGGCATTCGAGCAGAATGCGGAAACCTGCAACACCTGCGGGGTTTGCGATACCCAGCTTGATGAACCTACCGCCCTGAGTGAACCTTGGCAAGAAGAACCCCCGCTTGATGATGAACTCCTGGAAAGCGTCTACAAACCGTTTGACACCCTCCTGGAGTTTTTGAGCAGTCACCGCTCACGCGCGTTCAACCTCGACGGGTACTTAGGGCTAGGGCAAATGAAGATCGTGATGGCGCTGCAAGGGGAAACGGAACGACCGACCCAGAGCAAGCCGGTGGTGCTCGGGAAGAATGAAGTTCATAACCCGTTCTTCGGGTATCTCACCTTCATCCGGAAGCGCGAGATCGAACGGGCGCTCGAGAGGGCCGCGCGGGAGCAACTTGTTGACATCACTCCCTTCAACGACCACTCCACCTACCGCATCAACGACGCCGGTAACGCCTACCTCGCTAAACGACGCCGCCTCCGGCAGAGAGATGATCATGAACGAGCCGCCTGACTTTCCACGGGAACAGTGGAAGGAGCGCCTCCTCGACCCGCAGCAAGGCGAATGGCTCGAGCGGGCCTTGAGCTGTCTTCCCCCCGCGTCACTCGTACAGGTCTTTAAGGGGCAATTCAAGAAAGGTGATAAGACCGCCCTTCTTCTTGTTGGAAGGCTCAGCAAGTTTGCAGCAGAGGACATTCTCGAGAATCTTGGGAAAATTCGAGAGCGCAAACCCGAAGTTCTCGAGCGGCTGGTTGACTTCTGGCTTGATCGCGTGGGGGATTACCTGGACCTTGACGGCATGACGCAGGGCACGCCGACGCTGCTGAGGGTAACCGCGTGGCTATGGTCAAGTTCCTCTGAACCTCCCGCGGTGCCTTGGCAGCTGATTGCAACCCTCGCGCATCGTTGCGAAACGCTAACTTACGAGCGTGACGAAGAGCAGAAACGCGCAAGTGACGCCATTCGTGAGGCTAACAAAGCGACCAAGAACCAGTCTAAGAACTCCCATTAGGTGCATAAGCTACCAATGCAGTAGTACCCGCAAGCAGATGAGGATAGCCGAGACGGTGGCGTAAGCAAGGTAATGTTCCGCTTTCCGTTCGTAGCGGACTACTAGCCCTCGGAAGTTGTCCTGCCAAGCATTGACCCGTTCCACTTGCCAACGCCTTTTGCTGGCCGGGTACAGCTTCGGCTTCGGCCCCTTCTGACGACGCTTGCCTCTTCTCTTTCTTTCGGGTACGGAAGCGCGGATGCCCCGAGCCCGCAGAGACTGCCGGAGGTCACGACTGTCGTAGGCTCTGTCCATAGCAACTTCTAAAAGTCGGGTTTTGGGACGCCCTCGCCCCGCTTTAGGAACACGTACCTTCGCAAGAACATCAAGAGCCACACTTGATTCGGCGGTGCTGGCGCTTGCCAGAGACAAAGCGACCGGAATGCCGTGGGCTTCGTTGGCGACCATTAAAGTAGAGCCTTTCCCTTTGTAGCCGTAGTCGATGCGGTTGCCCCCCTTTTTGCAGGGACAAAGCTCCCATCTAGCGCGCCTTCTCCGAGGTTGAGCTTTCCTTCTTTATCAAGCAGCCCCAGAAGCTCCTGGAAAAGCTCATCCCACACCCCTTCTTCCGTCCAGCGCCTCAGCCAGTAGTAGACGGTACTACGTGCAGCATACGCCTCTGTTCTCGGGAGGTCTTTGTACCTTACCCCCGTCTTGAGCCGGTAGATGACGCTGTTCAGCACCTCTCTATCGTGTTCCCGGCGGCGTCCGGTAGAGGGTTGTGGCGGAAGCAGCGGTTCGAGAATCTCCCACTGCTCATTGGTGAGCTTAGCATCGTTCATGGCTCTACACTATTCACCTACTCAAACTTTTATGCGTTCTTGGACTACTTCAAGCAACGCAGTCGGCAGGCCGATAAAGAGGAGCGCGAGCGGGCCGCGCAGAGAACCCTTAAAGAGCAACTCGAGACACAGACCAAAACTTTCACTGACCAGCAAAAGAAAATCGAGAAACTAAAGGAAGACCTTCAGAACGCCGGACAGCAAGTCACGACCCTGAAAAGCACCGTTAGAGAGTGTGATGCGACACTTGCGGAACAAAGCGCAATCCACAAACAACAGCAAGAGGCGCTGGTCTTGACCACCAAGTCCCTCCAGGATCGACGGAATGGCCTGCAAAGTGAACTCACCCAAGCGCAGGCTGCTCTTATCAGCACGAAAGTATCGCTCGGGCAGCTTGAACAGACCAATCGCGAACTTAGCTCGGAGCTTGAGGAACTCCAAAAGCGTGCGAAGGTTATCTCAGTGCCCACAGACGTTCAGGACCTTCAGAACACCCTCATCATCGACTACGAACTCCTCGGAGACACCCCAAGCGTGCGCCTGCACGGGCTCATCACGATGTACGAAGCGGTGCTTAGTGGCGAGACGAGCGCCCTGCTCGATACCAACACGAACTGGCTGGACCTCGACCATGACGCTTTCGACGGTATCCTGATGCTCGGCCTCGAACCCCTGCTGCTGGATCTTGCCAATCTGCCGGTTCGAAGATACCTCGACCTGCAAAGCTTTAAGCACGAAACGATTCTGCGCTTTCTCACCGCACAACTTGACTCCCCCAGGTTAGAGGTGACCGCTGGTGGATGAAAAGCTGAGGTATTACGAACAACAGTGGAACATCGCGAACGATAAAGCCAAGGAAGCAAAGCGACTTCTCGAGGAGGCGGTGCGAGAACGCGATGAAGCGAGACGAAACGCCGCGACGCTCGAAAAGGCTTTGGAGCGGGTGAAAGCGCAGCGCAACGAACTCATCGAGACTGCCACAAAAACGGAGACAGAGCGCACGCGCCAAGAGCAGCACCTTTCCTACCTTCGGGAGTTGCGGGAGCTCGCAAAACGACCGGAATTCTGGCTAGATGAAGTGGTAGCGCCATTCGCACGTGAACTCGAGATGTTCGACCTCGTGCCCCATGTTGCCCGCCAGATCGAGACTGGCGACCCAACTGACATGGCGATCGAGGCTGCGGATTCGCTTGTGCGTCTCACGCAGGAATTTGATGAGGAACGCGCCGCGTACGTGCGGCGTTTACTGCTCGCGCAATGGGTATACCTACGTTGGCTTGAGCTGACCACTGTGACAAGGACGCCGGATAAGCATGTCGCTCATTAACGATCTCATCGCGCGCGTTCGGGAGGATGGGCCAATCGACATGTACCTCTCGGAAGAGGAGTACACCACTTTGAAGGAACGCGTGCGGCGCTTGTGGTGCCGGAGTTATTGGACGAAGGACGACAAGGTGCTGGTATTGGCGTTCTTCCGCGGGTACACCTTCTACCGTGAACTCTCCGAGGATGAAAACAGATTTTGGAAGAGCTGCCATGAGGAGCTTCAGCTCGAGGACGCCCCCATAACCAACCATCAGTACAACCTTCTCTGGGACGCCTTCGAATCCAACGAGGTCACCAGTGCGCTTAAAGTGCGCAGCGCCTACCGCCGAGAGTTCGTGCGCACCATCGATGAAGCGTGGGGAATTCGCAGTCTCAACTCGACGAGGCTCGTAAGTTTCTTTATCGAGTACTACCGCGAGCACCCTGGGAGGCGGATCACGCCAGCGTTGATGAAAGACATCCTTGGCTTGGTTGATGACGCCGTGCTGCGGCAGGCCGCGTCCTTCGACCGGGTGTTCACCTCTATGACGCATGCGGTGGACGTTATCCTCGAGAATGAACTCGAAGGGCTACCGCTCGACGCGTTAGAGGCGGAACTCGAGCTGCACGGTGTAGACCTGGGTCGACCAAACGCGTTGCGGTACTTCGCGAATAAGCGCGCGCACGCCGTACAAGAGATCATTGGTGAATTGCGGCAGCAGCGTACCCCCGCGCAGTTCGTGCGGTACCTGCGAACCATCCCTGGCCATACGATCACCTTGCCGACCGGCGCGCGTCGCGCCGCACGTGCGCTCGCGGAAACGGAGAGACTGCCCTACGGTCGGTATATCGACCGCAGCACCGGCGAGGAGCATCACGTCACGCCAGCTGCGCGGATCTCGCTGAACATCATCGGGGCATTGCCGCTCGGGGTGTTCAAGCAGGTTGCAGGTGTCACCCTGTACGTGACGACCCGCCCGTTTACCGCTCAGGTGGGAAACCTCGTTGAGGCGTCCATTCCCCTATATACCCAAACGGGTGTGCGGTACTTGTGGTGCGGCAATCCGCAACGCGGGGTGCCGCTGAGCATTGACGGTCACGTCCACCCTGATACCGTCGGTTACGCTGCGTATACCTGCACCCACCTGATGCTGCGCGATGACGAAGCCTACTTGCAGGGCAAGATCGACATTGACGCGTTCCTTCCAGATATCACCCGCACCCTCACGCTGCAGGTCGGGGCTGAGCTATACGACGTGAGACCGCAAGCGCAAGGGCAGTCATTCACGTTTCGTCTGCCCGCAGAGGGCGTCGAGGCGAACTTGGAGAACCTGGGCCGGTGGTCCTGGCACGCTGGCGCTCGGCTGTTCAGCGCGAACGGCATCGAAATTACCCGGACGCACTTGCGGTACGGCCCGAAATCACTTTACCTTGTGTCGGAACGCCCCCCAAACGTTGAAGGTGTGGCGCACGCTGAGCGACTGCCGGTGCAACTGCCGCTTTGGCGGATCACGTGGGACGGTAGCAGTCCGCTTATAGTCGGCAGGTGGCGTATCGACGAGCCCTACGCTGCGGTGCGGTGGACGCGCACCACGCAACCGCAACGCATCCGTGATGACGTCACCGTCCACCTCCATCCGGGGTACTTCACACCGGATCAGCCGATCGTCGTACCGCTCGAGGATGACCTACCTACGGGCACCCGTTTACGACTAGGGAGTCACACGTTCGTTCCGCATACGCACGGTTTTCACGTTACTGGACTTCCGCCCGGTAAGTACGCCGGCGAGTTCATCCTAAACGACGAGGTGGTCGGTGAACTCGAGCCGTTTCGGGTGGTGCCGCACTTGACGTGGGATTTGACGCGCGACCCGGTTCTCGTGCAGGGCAGGACGCAAGGTGCTCGGGCGATAGTGCCGGACGGATGCTTCACGCCGTTCCGGTGGAAACCGCTTCACACGCCCGACGGTGAACCAAAACGCATTCCGCTCAAACTTAGGCTTAATGATGAAAGTGAGGTGGCGTTCGATTTGCGGGCGACCTGCGTCAGCTCGCAATTCGTGAAGCCGGAAACGACACAACCTCTTGAATTCCTACGGTCACTGAGCCCACGTAGCGTAGCGCTACTGCTGCATAACCCATACGCCCGTGACCTTGACGTGCAGTTACGTCTCGCATCACGACCTGAGGAGGCGTTTCCAGTGGAGGCCCTGCATACTTTGCAGCCTGCCGCGCGGGACAGCGTAATCGTAGAAGTGTGCCTGGACAAGCGATCGCAGAACTGGGTGCCGCTGACCAGCGTACCGGTGCGGCTTAAACCGGTGGTAACCGACTTTGAGTTAAGTGACGGGTTTTGTAGGGCACGGGTCATAGGACCGCATGATGTCACGGTGCGAGTGGAAGAGTTCGAGCCGCATTCGGGCCGTTTGATAGTCCAGATGTTAAGCGTAACGAATGATGGAATCGTATGTACGAAATTGAACAATCCTCAGAAGCTTCGGTCGTTGCATGTCCGGCTTATAGCGAGTTCGGTGAGCGCACCGAACGATGCGGTGTGTTTGGAGAAGGTCTGCCCGCCGTTACTCACTTTCCAAAGAAATTTCTCCCGAGGTTTGGCATGGTCACGAAGACAACCGAATGAATATTGACAGGGTCATCTCACTGGAAAAACGAAGCGAAATACTGGCACTTAGTAAGGGCGAGATTCGGTAGCCTCGCCTTAACCAATTTAGCGACCGGTATACGCCGCGCTGAACTTGCTTGAGCTTGCCCACTTCCACCCACGCGCTGAGTGCCTTGGGTCGACATTTTCTTCGATCACGTCGTTACAAGTGATACCTCCTCACTGGACTTCGAGGAGGTGCTCGAGCTTATCTGTTTGGGTCATAGACAGCCAGAACAAATCCTCGGTAAGTATTTGTAGCTACCGAGGACTTGTTCATGCGAATCCTTCAGCAATGTCAGCTTCAAACGCGGTGGAGCTTGCATGGTTAGACACCGGAGCGTCAACTTTTTCCCTACTATTTCCCTACTAAGACTTGAGCAGACTGCACACGACTTTGATAGGGGTGCTCTTAGTAAAACCGTGCAGGAGCTAATTTCTCTATAACTTCGAAAGACTTTGCGAAAGTTAAAAAGAACTACGGATCAGAAGGCCAGGAGTTCGAATCTTCTCGGGCGCACCACTAGAAAGCCGCTCCACAGCGGCTTTTTTCATTGGGTAATGCCGAGTAAGTCCGCCTCGTCCTCCATACTGCCGCTTGTAATGCCACCACCAGACACCTCGGACATCATGAGCTCGTCGAGAAAGATCCACATGTTCCAAACTGTAGAACACGTGCTAGAGTTGGAACAATATGATTCTTGCAAAGGAGCGCACTGCTCAACGAGGTTATCAACCACCTTGCGACTTTACCGGATGTATAGGCCACTCAAAACAAGGTGTGACGCGCGGCGCTCGAGGCTGTTACCGCGCAGGTGCAGCGCGCGGGGCGACTCGAGGGGGCGCGGCCTCTACGGGTTACGGCCTACTCGACGCGCTCGCCGAACCACTGCCCGACGCCGGGATCGACTTCGCTGACGCGGCGGGCGACATGGTGTCGCAGGCCCCAGGACTCTGCGTCGTGGTGCGCGGCAGAAAGCCGCCAAGCACCTCGTAATCTTGATGACAGCCTTGACACGTTCACCGCGACGGAATTCGAGGTGGTGTAAGCGTTGCTCGCGCACCCAAGATTCCAAAAAGGCTCTCGCTAGTTAGGCTGAAATTCTGATGTCCATCAAAGAAAACAATATCGAACAAACTTTGATTTCCAAGCTCGAAGACCTCAAGTACACCTACCGCCCGGACATCCGCGACAGAGCGACGCTCGAGCAAAACTTCCGCGACAAGTTTGAGGCGCTCAATAGGGTCAGGCTCACCGACGCGGAATTCGCCCGTTTGCGCGATGAAATCGTCAGCGCCGACGTGTTTACCGCCTCGCAAACGTTGCGCGAACGCAACACGTTTGGGCGCGAAGACGGCACACCTTTGCAGTACACGCTGGTCAACATCAAGGACTGGTGCAAAAACGAGTTTGAAGTCGTTAGTCAGCTACGCATGAACGCCGACACGAGCCACCACCGCTATGACGTGATTTTGCTCATCAACGGCGTGCCCGTGGTGCAGATTGAACTCAAGACGCTCGGGGTGAATCCGCGCCGCGCCGTGGAGCAGATCGTCGCGTACAAGAACGACCCCGGCAACGGTTACACCCATTCGCTGCTCTGTTTTATGCAGCTTTTCATCGTCAGCAACGACACCAACACCTTCTACTTTGCCAACAACCCTGCCCAGCACTTCAGCTTCAACGCCGACGAGCGCTTTTTGCCCATCTACCAACTTGCCGACCGAGATAACAAAAAAATCACGCTTTTAGATGATTTCACCAGTAGATTTCTATCCAAATGCACGCTGAGCGAGATGATTAGCCGCTATATGGTGCTCGTCGTGAGCGAGCAGAAGCTACTCGTCATGCGCCCCTATCAAATCTACGCGGTCAAAGACATCGTCGAGTGCATCTACCAGAACCGGGGCAACGGCTACGTGTGGCACACCACCGGCAGCGGTAAAACTCTGACCTCGTTCAAGGCGTCCACGCTGCTCAAAGACAATCCAGAGGTTGACAAGTGCCTGTTCGTCGTTGACCGTAAGGATTTAGACCGGCAAACACGCGAGGAGTTCAACAGGTTTCAAGAGGGCAGCGTAGAGGAAAATACCAACACGCAAGCCTTAGTCAAGCGCCTGCTGTCAGACGATTACGCCGACAAGGTCATCGTCACCACCATCCAGAAGTTAGGCTTGGCCCTCTCTGAAAATGGCAACCACAATAAAAACACCAAACGAAGAGGTAAAGCCACCTACAAAGAACGCTTGGCGCCCCTACGCGACAAACGCTTCGTCTTTATCTTTGACGAATGCCACCGCTCACAGTTCGGTGACAACCACCAAGCCATCAAAAACTTCTTTCCCAAGGCCCAGCTCTTCGGGTTTACCGGCACGCCTATCTTTGAACAAAACGCCTCTTACAAGCAGTTCGACGAGACAAGAGCCACGTACAGAACCACCGAAGACATCTTTCAGCAGAGGCTACACGCCTACACCATCACCAACGCCATCGAAGACGGCAACGTGCTGCGCTTCCACATCGACTACTTCAAGCCCGACGGCGAAGCCAGGCCCAAACCTGGTGACACCCTCGCCCGGCAAGCCGTCGCCGAGGCGATCCTGAGTAAACACGACGCCGCCACGCACGCGCGCCGCTTCAACGCTCTCTTAGCCACCTCCTCGATCAACGACGCGATTGAGTACCACAGGTTATTCAAGGAACTCCAAGAGCGGCGCGAAGCAAAAGACGAAAGCTACAGACCTCTCAACGTTGCCTGCGTGTTCTCACCGCCAGCGGAGGGCAACCGAGACGTTAAGCAGATTCAAGAGGACCTGCCGCAGGAAAGGGCTGACAACGAGCAAGAGCCCAACAAGAAAAAAGAAGCGCTCAAAGCCATCATCGCCGACTACAACACGCAGTACGGTACGAACCACAGCGTCGGCGAGTTCGACCTCTACTATCAGGACGTGCAGCAGCGCATCAAAGACCAGATGTACACCAACGCCGACTACCCGCGCGAAAACAAGATCGACATTACGATTGTGGTGGACATGCTCCTCACGGGGTTTGACTCCAAGTACCTCAACACCCTCTACGTGGATAAAAGTCTCAAATACCACGGCTTAATCCAGGCGTTTTCACGCACGAACCGCGTACTCAACGACACCAAGCCCTACGGCAACGTGATGGACTTTCGGCATCAGGAAGACGCGGTCAACGACGCCATCACGCTCTTCTCAAACGATACGGAGAAACCGCCCAAGGAGATTTGGCTCGTAGACCCAGCGCCAGAGGTCATCAAGGAGTTGGGCCACGCCGTCGCCAAACTCAAAACCTTTATGGACGACCAGGGCTTACCGTTTAGACCCGAAGAGGTGAACAACCTTAGAGGCGACACCGCACGCGCCGGGTTCATCGAGCGCTTCAAAGAGGTGCAGCGCCTCAGGACGCGCCTCGAGCAGTACACCGACCTGAGCGAAGAAGACAGCGAAAAAATCGAAGTGCTGATACCCGAAGACCAGATGCGAGCCTTTAAGGGCATGTATTTAGAGACCGCCCAGCGCCTCAAAGCTCAGCAAGACAGAGGCGACGCGGAGAGCGCAGTCCAAGACCTAGACTTTGAGTTCGTCCTCTTCTCCTCGGCAGTCATCGACTACGACTACATCATGAGTCTCATCGCTAAGTACACCCAGAGCCAGCCGAGCAAAGAGAAGATGACCCGCGAAGAGCTCATCAACCTGCTCAGCTCGAGCGCCAACCTCATGGATGAGCGGGGCGACATCATCGCCTACATCAACAGTTTAGAAGTCGGCAGAGGCTTGAACGAGCGCGAGATTAGACACGGTTACGAAGCGTTCAAAGAGAGAAAAGCAGCCAGCGCGTTAGCCGAGGTCGCCGACAAGCACGGTTTAGAGACCGACGCCCTAAAAACATTCGTAGACGGCATCATGGACCGCATGATTTTCGACGGGGAACGCCTGACGGACCTCTTGGCCCCCCTCGAGCTAGGCTGGAAAGCCCGGAGGGTCAAAGAACTCGAGTTGATGGACGATTTGGTGCCGCTGCTGAAAAGGCAAGCGCAGGGGCGGGAGATTTCGGGGTTGGCGGCGTATGAGTGAGGAGGTGAAAGTGTAGTGCTTCAAATTAGCGGTACTGAATTATAGCCCTTTGACTGCAGAAGTTCTAGTGGGGTTTTGTAGCCGAGGGCTTGGTGGGGACGCTTAATATTATAGTAGTTGCGGTAGGCGTCGAGCGTGGGCTGCAAACTTTGGCTGGGTTCGAGGTCTTCAGGCTGAAGCCCCTGTTCTTTGAGCGAGCGGTTGAAACGCTCGACCCGTCCCATCCCTTGAGGACGACCCACCGCCGAGAGCGTGTGTTGACAACGGTGGTCGTGTAAGAAGCTGCGAAAGGTCTCAGCCGTAAAGGTGCTCCCGTGGTCACTCTTGACTTCTATATTCCTATAAGGCAATCCGAGACCCTTCGCCTCTTGTAGAGCACGGTCAAGAGCTTCTTTGGCGGCTTCGCTGGTTTCGCGCTCGCTCACTACCGACGCTAAGCAGTAACGGCTCTCATACTCCAGCACGTTGAGGATAGGCTTTTGACCCCAGTGCGTAAAGTCGAGCCCGACGGTGAGGCCAAGGTTGTCCAGCTCCAGAGGAGCAGAGCTGCTTTTCACCCTTTTCTTTTTCTGAGGTTTCTGACACAGGTCAAGCCGCTTCATGATTCGGTAGACCGTGCTCGGGCTGATGGGATGCGTTTTTGCCAGCAACGCGTGGATGGGCCGGTGCCCCAGCCGAGGATGTTCGTCGCAGAGTCGTTTTACCCTTTCCTCGACCGCCGCTTGCAGAGTTGTTTTTGCCTTGCCGCCGCGTTTACGTCGGTAGTAGCTGCTCTTAGCAATACCGCCGAGCCGCAAAAAAGCATTGACACCCAAGCCCAGTTCCTCCCGAAGTGCCTCCATCTCCTGATAACTCATCCGAGGCGCGTTTTTTTGAGCAGCTCGTTCCGCAACACCGCCTCTGCCAGTGCCTCTTTCAGGGCTCGGTTCTCTTCCTCTGCTTTAGAAGCAATTCCTCTCTTCGCTTTTCCATTGGTCAAAGCCTCTTGGCCTGCTGCTAAAAACCGCTCCCGCCAGGTGTACAAGCTGTTCTCGCTCATGCCATGCCGCCTGCACAGTTCCGCAGCACTGGCCTCGCCTCGCAAGAGCGTCAGCACAAGCGCCGTCTTTTCCTCGCTGCTCCACTGTTTGGGTCTGATCCTTGCCATCTCGCTTCTCCTTTTCTCCACCTTAAAGGGTGGTGCCGCTTTGGAGAAGCACTACAAAGAAAAGCTCGAGCCTGAGTTGAGGTTTCCTGAGTTTCGGGATAAAGGAGAGTGGAAGGTTGAAGATTTCAAAAAAGTATTTACCCGCCTGACTAACAAAAATGTCGAAGATAATCAGAATGTGTTGACTATCTCTGCTCAGCAAGGTCTGGTAAGTCAATTAGATTATTTCAATAAGTCTATTGCTGCAAAGGACGTTACTGGATACTACCTTTTGCATAAAGGAGATTTTGCCTACAATAAAAGCTATTCCAAAGGCTATCCTATGGGGGCAATTAAACAACTGAAAAATTATGAAAAAGGTGTAGTTTCAACTCTTTACATTTGCTTCAGAGCTAATCGTGGTTACAGTGAGTCGTTTTTTGAGCAATACTTCGATGCTGGAATGCTTAACAATGAAATTGCAAAGATAGCTCAAGAGGGTGGCAGAAACCACGGACTGCTCAACGTTAGTGTGCGTGAATTTTTTAGGGATGTTAGGTTAGTTGTCCCATCATTTAGTGAGCAACAGAAAATCGCTAATTCCCTTTCTTCCCTTGATGAACTTATCACTGTGCAGAGACGGAAGCTCGAGTCTCTCAAAGCCCACAAAAAAGGCTTGCTGCAACACCTCTTCCCAGCCGAAGGCGAAACCGTCCCCAAACTGCGCTTTCCCGAGTTTCGGGATACGGGGGAGTGGGAAGAGCAAGAAGTCGGAGATATCTTCAAGGTTACACGAGGCAACGTTCTGTCTATGAGTTTGGTGCAGGATAAGAAAACAGAGGCAATGCCTTACCCTGTCTACTCATCACAGACAAAAAGCAATGGTTTGTCAGGATTTTACTCTGAATATCTATATGAGAATGCCATTACTTGGACGACTGACGGCGCTAATGCAGGAGAGGTCAATTATCGAGCCGGAAAATTCTATTGCACAAATGTATGCGGTGTGTTGTTGAGTAAGGCTGGGTATGCCAACGAGTTTGTTGCTGCACTTATAAACTCTGTATCTAAAAAACATGTCTCTTATGTTGGCAATCCAAAGCTAATGAATGGGGTGATGAGTAGAATTAAAATTCCTCTTCCTTCTATACCTGAACTCCTAAGTACACGACAAAAGCCGAAAACAGCGGTCCAGGTCAGGCTTTTTGGTTGCCGAGTTGGTGAGCAGATGCCTGAGATGGTCTAAGCCTGCCCGGAATAAAGACTTCTGCTTGCGCCCGTGCGACTTCATTCGAACAGGTTTGAGCTGACGGTGAACAAATGCTCCGACTTTCAAGGCCCATAAGAAAGCCAGGGTCACAACGACAAGTAAGGTGTTAATGCGCTCTAGGTGCTTGAGATGCGTAGCTTCAAAGTCAAAGCCGCTGCTTTTCAAGGCTTTGAACAAGCATTCTATCTGCCAGCGCTTCGCGTAGCTTGCGAGGGCCTGCTTAGGATTGCGGTTGGTGACGACGATGATGTATTCTCCACCCTCTAAACGCGCGCCTGCAACCCCAAGCTCAACACCAAAGACAGTGTAGCGCTGTTTAAGTACCTTGTGCTCACCCACAGGTAGATGCTGGAAAAAGCCGAACAGATGAAACCAGCCATCACCGAGAGCGTCTTTACGCACGCGGATAACGAAAGGGATGTGCTTACGCTCAAGATAAGCGAACCAGTCGCCCCCGATGAACTCCCTATCGGCTAGCAGCACCTCTAGCTGGTCTACGGGCAAAAGTTTTAGCAAACGCTCCAAAAGCGTAATGCGTTCTTGCGTGGCGGAGTTGCCAGCCTTGGGCAAAAGACACCACAGTAAGGGAACCGCTACGCCCTCATGCGCATAAGCCAGGGTCAAGATGTTGATGTCGAGTTTGCCAAACTTCCAGTTCGTCCGGTCTAGGCACAGGCTGTAGCTTCGCTTGGGACCTAGACTCAGCGCGTACCTGAAAACTGTCTCATCGGCCAAGTGCAAGCCTTGGAAAAACCGTTGCGCCCGTCTGTAAAGCGAGTCCGGCTGGGCTCTGCCCTCCATCATGCCTACCAACGTCGCCAAGTTCACCGTCTTTGCCTGCACCATCGCGATCATCAACAAGCTCAAGAACTTAAGCCGTGACGGGTGCAGCTTTAAGCCGCTCGCTTTCAACTGTGCCAGCAACCCGGTATGCTTCATATGCTCTCCCTTGAAGTGGTGTCTCGCAACATCCATTCTTCACTGGAGAGCCCTTTATTTCAAATCTGTCGTGTACTGAGCCTGAACAGAAGAAAATCTCAAAGCTTCTTTCTTCTATTGACGACCTAGTTGCTGTACAAAACCAGAAAATTGACATGCTTAAAAACCATAAAAAAGGCTTGATGCAGCAGCTTTTCCCTTCTCCTGAGGGTGTGTAGGGATGAGCGGAACGCCAAAGGTCAACACCTACAAAACGGTGCGGAACTTGTCAAGGAAATTACGTAGCGACTTGACGGGCCTGGATTTCATCATGCTCTACGCGCATAACGGTACGGGTAAAACTCGGCTGTCGATGGAGTTTAAGGAGGCTGGGAAAAGGGGTGATGTAGAGCGGGATACGCTTTACTTTAACGCTTTTACCGAAGACCTCTTCACCTGGGACAACGACTTAGCGGGGGACAGCAACAGAAAGTTGAGAATCAACTCGGCGTCTCGCTTTTTCTCGGGGCTCGCAGAGCTGGAGATGGACAACCGCATCCGCCCCTTTCTGAGCCGCTACGCGGACTTCGACTTCCTTATCGACACCGAGGAATGGGCGATCAGCTTTTCCAGCACCGAGAACGGCGCAACCGCCGACAACATCAAGATTTCGCGGGGCGAAGAGAACATCTTTATCTGGTGCTTTTTCCTTGCCATTGCTCAGCTAGCCATAGACGGCGCGGAGGCGTACAAATGGGTTGAGTACATCTACATAGACGACCCTATCTCGTCGCTCGACGATAACAACGCCATTGCTGTCGCTAGTGACTTGGCGAAGCTGCTCAAAGATACGAACGGGATAAAGGCTGTGATTTCAACGCACCACGGTCTGTTTTTTAACGTGGTGTGTAACGAACTCAAGAAGTCGAAGCATAAGAAATACTTCTTGCACAAGCGTAGCGGCGCTGACCACCACACGCTACGCGCCACGGACGACGCGCCCTTTTTTCACCACGTCGCCATGCTGAACGAACTGTGTCAAGCTGCGGAGTCGGGTCAGCTCTACACGTATCACTTCAATATGCTGCGCAGTATCTTGGAAAAGACCGCTATTTTCTTCGGCTTTAAGGAGTTTTCCGCCTGTATTCACGGCTTGGAGGATGAAGTTTTGTACGCTCGAGCGCTAAACCTCTTGAGTCACGGCAAGTATTCGATTTATGAACCGATGGAGATGGTGGAAGACACCAAAGACCTGTTCAAGCGTATTTTAGATGCCTTTTTAGAGCGTTACCGTTTTGACCTGCCCGAATTAGCAGAGCCTGAAGTGGAGCTAACATGAGCGAACAGAACCATCAAAAGTTGGGCAGAACCCTCTGGGACATCGCCGACCAACTGCGCGGCGCGATGAACGCGGACGACTTCCGCGACTACATGCTCTCATTCTTGTTCTTGCGTTACCTGTCCGACAACTACGAGGCGTCAGCCAAAAAGGAGCTCGGCCCAGACTATCCAGAGTTGGAAAACGACAAACGTGCGCCTTTGGCCGTGTGGTACGAAGAGAATCCCGATTTCGTGGGCGAGTTTGAACAGCAGATGCGCCGCAAGGTGCATTACGTCATCAAACCGCAGCACCTGTGGAGCAGCGTTGCGGAGCTGGCGAGAACCCAAAATAATGAGTTGTTACAAACCTTGCAGGAGGGCTTTAAGTACATTGAAAACGAATCCTTTGAGAGCACCTTTCAGGGTTTGTTCTCCGAGATCAATCTGAATTCGGACAAGCTCGGCAAAAACTATAGTGAACGTAATACCAAGCTCAGCAAGATCATCACCAAGATTGCTGAGGGGATTGCAGGATTTTCCACCAGCAGCGATATTCTGGGCGACGCCTATGAGTATCTGATAGGAGAGTTTGCGGCGGGCTCGGGCAAAAAAGCGGGCGAGTTTTATACCCCGCAGCAAATCTCTACGATTCTTTCTAAGATCGTTACGCTCGACAGCCAAGACCCCACAACCGGCAAGAAGAAGCGGCTCGACAGGGTGCTCGATTTCGCCTGCGGGTCCGGCTCGCTCCTGCTCAACGTGCGTAAACAGGTGGGTCCCTACGGGATCGGCAAACTCTACGGGCAAGAAAAAAACATCACGACCTACAACCTCGCGCGCATGAACATGCTGCTCCACGGCGTGAAAGATTCAGAGTTTGAAATACACCACGGTGATTCGCTTCTCAACGATTGGGACATCCTCAGCGAAATGAATCCCGCTAAAAAGTTAGAGTTCGACGCGGTGGTGGCGAACCCGCCCTTTAGCTACCGCTGGGAACCGAGTGAGAGGCTGGGCGAAGACTTCAGGTTTAAGAGCTACGGTCTCGCGCCCAAGTCTGCTGCTGACTTTGCTTTTTTGCTGCACGGCTTTCACTTCTTGAGTGGTGAGGGCGCGATGGCGATCATCTTGCCTCACGGGGTTTTATTTCGTGGTGGCGCCGAAGCGCGCATCCGCACCAAGCTGCTCGAGGATGGCAATATAGACACCGTCATCGGACTACCCGCCAACCTGTTTTTCTCGACCGGCATTCCTGTTTGTATTTTGGTGTTGAAGAAGTGTAAAAAGCCTGATGATGTGCTCTTCGTCAACGCGAGCGAACACTTCGAAAAAGGAAAGCGGCAAAATCACTTACTGAATGAGCATATCGAAAAGATCGTCCATACGTACCAGTACCGCAAAGAAGAAGCGCGTTACTCGAGGCGCGTTTCTATGGACGAAATCGAGGATAACGACTTCAACCTGAATATATCGCGTTACGTCAGTACCGCTACGCCTGAGCCAAAAATTAATCTTAAAGCAGTTAATGCTGAGCTAGTCGATCTGGAAAACAAAGTAAACGCTGCGACAGAGGCTCATAACGAATTTCTAAAAGAGCTTGGCCTGCCGCCCCTGCCCTAGTGCCGACATCGCCCTGAAGTAGCCAGCACAGCGAGGTCCTGTCCAGGTCCTTCCTCTATGCGCAAAGGTGCGAATCATCCCGACGGGTCGCGCTCTGAGCTGCGCTGAAGCTTGAGCAAGAGCCAGTAAACTCTAGAATACTCTACCCGTACATAGATTTTCTGGAGGCCTACCGTTAGAGCGTAAAAGGCTAAAGGTTTTCGTGTTGCCCTCTATACTTTGTAACCCGACTTCCCCTGCGCCTGCCTCGAGACCCCGAGCGCCCACATGTACCAGACGGCCACGCTCCGGTAAGGCTTGAAGCGTTTTCCTAACTCCCTAAGCTCCCCCTTGGTCTGCGTTTCGTACAGCTCTTTAGAGATATTTACGACGCCGAAATCTTCGGTCGGCCATACGTCAAGGCGACCCAAACAGAAAATAAGGAACATGTGCGCCGTCCACGGTCCAATCCCTTTGACGCTCGTGAGCGCCGCTTCAACCTCCTTGTCACTCCTGTTTTCTAAGCCTTCTAAGCCGCCATCTACGGCGAAGACCGCGGCGTTGCGTAAGTAAGCCGCCCGCCGGTCGTTGAGGCCGAAAGCCATAAGGTCCTCTACGGTCATCTCGGCAACTTTTAGGGGCTCGAGCCGCGTGGCTTCTTTGAGCCGCCCGTAGGCTCTCTTCGCGGCCCTGCCCGAGACGACTTGTCCGGCGACGGCTCGAGCGAGCGTCCCGAAGGGCGTGTTGAGGTCCCAGCCGTACTCGCCGAACTGCTCTATAAGCGCGCGCATCGTCTCGTCTTCGCTCAGCTCGAGCATGACGTCGTGTCTAGCCTCGACTCGCATAGCGTCAACGATAGCAATCAAAGTCGCGTCCAAACTCGTACGGACTCGCAATGCAGGCCTGACCTTCGTTCATCCGGTTTGGCCCTGCACCCACGCGCCGCTCATCAGGAGCGGTCTTCCTCGTTCTTGGCTTATGCTTGAAAGGGGAGGAGACGTCATGACACCCCTGGACTATTTAGAAGAACATAAAGAGGCGTTTCGGGAGAGGCTTTTAGACTTTTTGCGCATTCCGAGTGTCTCGAGCCTGCCCGAGCACAAGGAGGACGTGGCGCGCGCTGGCGAGTGGGTGGCTACAAGCGTGCGGGAGGCGGGGCTGGAAAACGTGCAGATTCTGCCGACGGGCGGTCATCCGGTCGTTTACGGGGAGTGGCTGCGCGCGCCGGGCAAACCGACCGTGCTCGTTTACGGGCACTTCGACACGCAGCCCGTGGACCCGCTGAACGGGTGGACCCATCCGCCTTTTGCGCCCGTTACCAAAGGCGACAGGGTCTACGCGCGGGGCGCGTCGGACGACAAGGGCAACATGCTTGCGCCGATTCTGGCGGTGGAGGCGCTGCTTAAGACCGAAGGGAAGCTGCCCGTCAACCTCAAGGTGCTGTTCGAGGGTCAAGAGGAGATCGGCAGTCCGCAGTTGCCAAGCTTTATCGCCAGCAACAAAGACCTGCTCGCTTGCGACCTGGTCGTGAGCGCCGACGGGGGGCAGTGGGAGAGCGACCAGCCCAACTTGCTTGTGGGGCTCCGGGGCATCTGCGCCTTGCAAATTGACGTGCGGGGTCCCGCGCACGACCTGCACTCCGGGGGCTACGGCGGCGCGGTGCAAAACCCCATCCACGCGCTCGTGAGCTTGCTCGCCTCGATGCGCGGCCCCGACGGGCGGATTCTGGTGGAAGGTTTCTACGACGCGGTGCGGCCCCTTTCGGAAAAGGACCGCGACCTCATCGCGGCGGTACCCTATGACGAGGCCGACTACAAAGAACGCTTGGACGTGAACGCGCTTTTTGGCGAGGAGGGCTACACGACGCTCGAGCGCACCTGGGCGCGGCCCACGTTAGAAATCAACGGTATCTGGGGCGGCTTTCAGGGCGAGGGCACCAAGACCGTCTTGCCGGGCGAGGCGCACGCCAAAATTACCTGTCGGCTGGTGGCCGACCAGGACCCGGAGACTATCGTCAAACTGATAACCAAACACGCCGAGACACACGCCCCGCCGGGCGTCACCGCGACGGTCGCACCCGAAGGCAGTTCGTCTAAGCCCTACCTCATGCCCACCGACCATCCGGGCAACGAGGCGGCGCGGGAGGTTCACAAAGCGCTCTATGGCAAAGCGCCTTTTTATGTGCGGAGCGGCGGCAGCATCCCCTTTTGCAGCCTCATTCTGGAGCACTTGGGCGTTTACACGGTCAACTTCGCTTTTGGCCTCAAGGACGAGCGGGCGCACGCGCCGGACAAATTTTTTAGGCTCAGTTCGTTCGAGCGCGCCCAGCGGGGGTATGTGACGCTGCTCGAGAGGCTGGGGGCGCAGCTCGAGCCGGTTTAGGGAGCGTTGGGAAGGGCTCGAGTTTTGACAAAAACCCTTTTGTTAAGAGGGGTTGGGGGAATTTATCTCTGACTAACTTTACAGGGAGGTGCAAAAGCAGATCCCCCCTCGGTCCTCCCTTAACAAGGGGGGAGGTTATTTACTTCCAAACACTCTCCAGAAGTAACAAAAAGTTGCTAATGGCCCACGCTTTAACGCATCATGAGACTGGACGAGGCGGCGTGGCTAGGCCAGGGCGAGGTCGGCGCGAAAGCTTTCGGGCAACCAGTCGCCGTGCGCCCGGATGAGGTCGTCTACCAGGTCGTGAATCTGCTCTAAATCCAACTCGGCGGCGGTGTGCGGGTCGAGCATGGCG
The DNA here is from genome assembly GCA_965214405.1 of Trueperaceae bacterium. Taxonomy (GTDB): domain Bacteria; phylum Deinococcota; class Deinococci; order Deinococcales; family Trueperaceae; genus CBDCCT01. The sequence goes on along the minus strand of OZ243956.1, from coordinate 1,084,167 downwards.
GCGTGGTAGATGTGCTCGCGCTTGCCCGTTAAAGCGGCCTCGACGGTGAGCGCCTGCACGTTGATGTTGGTCTGCATCAGGGCGGCGAGTTGCGGGGGCAGCGCGCCCACTTTGGTCGGTTGCACGCCGTTTTTATCCACCACGCAGGGCACTTCGACGCAGCAGGTTTGGGGGAGGTTGTCAATCAGCCCCGCGTTGGGCACGTTGCCGTAAATCACGCTCGGCTGGCCCGTTTGGAGGCTGTGAACGATGGTCGAGCCGTACTCGTGTGAGCGCTTGACCTCGTTCAAATTCTCAAAATTGTGAACCACCAAAGGCAGGTGCGCTTCGGACACGCCCGCTTGCTGCATCGCCTCGCGGAACGGCTCAGTCAGGTCCGCCTCGGGGTGCTCGAGCTTGTCGCGCATAAAGCCCCAGGCGGTAATCTGCACCTCGCAACGGCGCAGGTATTCGTCCAACGGGATGTTGAACGCGTCCAGCAGGTCGGCCCGGTCGCGCTTGATAAACCAGGGCACGTACTCGGCAAAGTGCTCGCTCGACTCGGTCACAAAGTAGCCGAAATGTTTGAACACCTCGTAGCGCACCCGGTTCCAGTCGGGGGCGCGGCCCTCCTCGAGTACCTGACGGATCTTCGGGTAGAGGTCTTCGCCGTCTCTCTCAAAACGCAGATAGAACGCCATATGGTTGATTCCGGCGCAGAGGTAGTTGATATCTTCCATAGGCACGCCGACGTCGTGCGCGAGTTGCTCGGCGGTACCCTGAACGCTGTGACATAGCCCCACCGTCTTCACCCGCGTGGCCCGGTTCAGCGCCATGCAGTTCATCGCCATCGGGTTGACGTAGTTTAAGTGCGTCACGTCCGGGCACAGCCTTTCCATCTCGCGGCCCAGCTCCAAAAACACGGGGATGGTGCGCAGCGCGCGCATAATGCCGCCTATCCCTAAGGTGTCGCCGATGGTCTGACGCAGGCCGTACTTTTTGGGAACGCTAAAGTCGGTTACCGTACCCGGCTTGTAGCCCGCCACCTGAAACATGCTGATGGCGTAGTCCGCGCCGTCAAGCGCGCGGCTGCGGTCGGTGGTGGCCTCGAGCTTGGGGGTCGCGCCCAGCACATCCGCTATCCCCCGCGCCACGACTTCGGAGGTTTTGAGGCGCTCCGCGTCGATGTCGTACAGGGTCAGGGTCGCGTTGGCAAGTTCGGGATAGCTCAAAAGGTCGCCGATCAAGTTTTTGGCAAACACGGTCGAGCCCGCGCCGATAAGCGTGATTTTGGGATGTGTCACGGTGTCTCCTTAGTTCTTGGGCTGAGTTTCTGGGCCACGTGAGTTTACGCACTGCTTCCGAGTGGGGGAGGCGTCCCCGAAGGGCGTACGTACCCGCAGGGCTTAAAGAGAGAAAAGCTTATTTTACTCACCCCTCACCCCTACCCTTTCTTCTCCCCTAGGATAACGCTTTACTGGGGGCTCGAGCCACCCCCGAAGGCCGCTCGGGGCCGCCAGCAGCGTGAGTTCTCTGGCGTTCCACCAGGGGCCGAGGGAGGCCGAGTCGCGCGTGACCTGAAGTAGAGCAAGCAGCCAGGCTCGAGGCCGTGCAGCGTCGCCCAGGCCAGCACGATACCAAAGTGTCTGTCGCGCCTGGTGTCGGCGGCAGGTGAGCGGGGGTGGTGGCAGCCACGAAACGCCCAAGCCAGGTCCGTTTCGCCGCCGCGGAAAATCCGCATCTGCAAAATCGTGACAATGTTGAGAGTGGGATAAGAATGAGAAAGGTGCCAAACGACCCACCGGGTTCATCCCCTAAACCGCGCCACAGTTACGCAGTCCGCTGCCCGGCGGGTAACTTGTAAAGGAAATCTCGTTCGAACCAGGGCGTTCTTGCTGGTGTTCCTGCTGTAGGCCGTACACTATCTCTATGCCCGACACGATCTTTTATAACGGCAGCATCTTGACGATGGATTCTAAACCGCGCGCCGAGGCGCTGGCGGTGCGCGGTGGGCGCATTTTGGCCTTGGGAAAGGTTGAAGAGGTTTTGGCGCTTGCAGGTAGAGACACCGAGCGCATCGACTTAGCGGGGCGTTGCCTGCTGCCGGGGTTTCACGATAGCCACGTTCACTTGAGCGCGCACGGTTTAGAGCTCTCTCGCCTCAACTTGTCTCACGCCGAGACGCTTGAAGAGGCGTTGAGGCTCATCCAAACGCGCGCGGGCGAGCTTCCCGAGGGCGCGTGGCTTCTGGGCTCGGGCTTTTCGACGAGCCGCTGGGATGTAGAGGCGCTCACCAAAGAGCCGCTCGACCGCGTCGCGTCGCGTCATCCTGTTTTTTTGCGTTCGCAGGACCATCACAGCGCCTGGGTCAATTCTGCCGCGTTGGCGCGGGCCGAGGTTCACGCGGGCACGCCCGACCCGGAGAACGGCACGATTTTAAGAGACGCGGACGGCGAGCCGAACGGGGGGCTGCTCGAGCACACCGCCACCCTCATCGCCCGCGTCGTGCCGCCCCCCGACGACGCGACCTTGGCCGAGGCGGTGAGGCGCGCTGGGGAGGACCTGGCGCGGCTGGGTATCACCACGGTGCATCATATGGCTTACGAGTCGCCCGACGGCTGGCGGATGATGGCGCACGCGGCGAGCCGTGAGGGTTACCCGCTCCGCGTCTGGGCCTGTATCGACCAAGAAAACGCCGAACACGCCGCCGCCATCGGGCTGGCGACGGGGCAAGGCGGGGACCGTTTTACGATCGGGGGGGCCAAGTTTTTTGCGGACGGGGCGCTGGGTAGCTTGACCGCCTGGATGCTCGAGCCCTACGACGGCACCCACGAACTAGGAATGCCCGTCCACGGCCCCGAGGTGCTGGCCGCGCGGCTGCCCGTGGTGATTGACGCGGGGCTGACGCCCGTAACGCACGCCATCGGCGACGCCGCCAACCGCGCGATTCTGGACGCGCTAGAAGCGACCAAACCGCTTTGGGAGGCAAAGGGCCTGCGCCCGCGCATCGAGCACGCGCAGCACCTTCACCCCGACGATATCCCCCGCTTCGGGCAGCTCGGCGTTATCGCCTCTTTACAGCCTTATCATTTGGTGTTCGACGCAAAACGCATCAAGAAGCTTTTACCTGGCCGCGTGGGAGGCGCTTACGCCATGCGCAGCCTCCTCGCCACGGGGGCGCCGCTCGCTTTCGGCTCCGACACGCCCGTCGCCGACCCGGACGTGCGTTTGGGGCTGCTTGCCGCCTGCCGCCGTTTGGGGGCGGACGGAAAGGTGCTCAACAGCCAAGAACTGCTCTCGCCCGACAAGGCGCTCCTGGCCTACACTCGAGGCGCAGCCTACGCCATCGGGCGCGAGAGCCGTTCCGGGCGGCTGCGTCCGGGTTTCGACGCCGATTTCACAATTCTTTCGCACGACCCGCTGGTGAGCTTGGACGGGCTTACTGTCGCGGGTACGGTGCTGGCGGGCGAGTGGACGCATCCCCTGAGTTGACCCGCGCCTAGTTCGCCCCCGACCCGACCTCGCCGCAGGTGACCACGGTACCGGAGCCGTCGGGTGAGAGGAGCTCGAGGGCGTAATCCTCACCCACCAGGGCGTCGTAGGGCGCGTCCACCGTGGTGACGCTCAACCCCGTTGCTTTTGCCACGCCATTAAGCGTCACTGTACCGGCCTCACGATTGTCTTCACTCGGGGCGTCACTCTCGCAGTCGCCCACGCGAAAACGCACGGGGTACTCGCCGCCTCCCGCCCCGTCCCGCAGCGTGCCCCGCACCGCGATGGTCACGACCGCCCCGCCCAAGCCGTAGTCGGCGGCGAGCACCGAGCCGCCGATGCCGCTGCCGTCTACCACCGACAGGGGATAACGAACGCTGTTTGATGCGTCCGTCGTGTAGATGGGCGCGGCGTTCTCCTGTGGGGCGGCCGGGGCGGACGCCGCCAGCGCCTCCAAGTTGACCTCTCTCGGCACCAAAACGCTGTCCACCACGTGAATCACGCCGTTGGACGCCTCGACGTTTTCGGACGCGCCGACGTCGAACTTGATCACCGTCGCGCCGTCGATGTAAAGCCTGCCGGACCTAACCTGTAAGCGGAGCCTGTCGCCCGCCAGGGTGGGCGCGCTGGTGGCCTGAACGGCGTCCCTGGCGAGCACAAACGCGGGCACGATGTGGTACGTCATCACCTCGCGGAGCGCGCTTTCGTTATTGAGGAGCGCCGTAAGCTCTCCCTCGGGCAGAACTGAAAAGGCCGCGTCGGTGGGGGCGAAGAGGGTAAAAGGGCCTTCGCCGTTGAGCGTGCTCTCGAGCCCCGCCCGCCGGAGCGCCTCGACAAACGTGCTGAGGCTGGGGTCGTCCGCCGCGACCTGCAAAATGGTTTGTCCGAACCCTACCGTCGGCAAGAGGAGCAAAACCAGCGCGCCCAAGAGATGCCTTAGCGCGCCCCCAGGAAAATCTACCCGCTTCAAAAGATTCAAATCGAGATACGGCATGGTGTCACCTATCCTGTTCACAAGTGTGCGGAGGTTTCTTTTCGCGTCGTCCCGGACTAGGTGGTCTAACGGAGCGCAACATCCAAACTAAAAATCTGAAGTTGACGTTTAACGTAACATGCTGCATCACCCCCACGGCCCTAGCCGAAGTTTACCCGTTCATCCGTGGCCCATACTGGAGGCTACCGTTGAATGTTTTTCCGCCATACATCTTTGCGTTCCCTTCCCTTGGGCTATACTTGCCCATGACTCCAGCTACAGCATCCTCCGAAAAAATCAATCTCACCCAGCTTTTGCGCCGCGCGCGTGAGGCGAGCCGCGGTCTGGCTCGAGCAAACCGCAACGCGGCTCTTTCGGCGGTCGCCGACGCGCTCATAAGCCACACGAGCGACATCCTCGCCGCCAACGTCAAAGACGTGTCGGCTGAAAAACGTAAAGGCACGCCGGACGCGCTGGTCGACCGCCTTACTTTAAGCGAAACGCGCGTCGCTAACATCGCCGAGGCGGTGCGGCTGGTGGCGGCGCTGCCCGACCCCCTCTACCGGGTGCTTGACGGCAAAAGGCTCGAGAACGGCCTGCGCGTCCAAAAAGTCACCGTCCCCTTCGGCGTCATCGGCATGATTTACGAGTCGCGCCCCAACGTGACCGTCGACGCGGCGGCCCTGACGCTCAAGGCGGGCTCCGCCGCCCTCTTGCGGGGCTCCGCCAACGCGCTTCACAGCAACCGCGTCTTGGTGCGGGTGATGCGGACGGCGCTCCATACAGCGGGCTTGCCCGAGGACGCGGTGCAGCTCATCGACTCGCCCGACCGCGCGCTCGTGACCGAACTTTTGGAGGCCAGGGGAGAGGTCGACCTGGTCATCCCCAGGGGCGGCGCGTCGTTAATCAACCACGTCGTCGAAAACGCCAAGGTCCCGGTGATTGAAACGGGCGTGGGCAACTGTCACGTGTTTGTGGACGCCTCGGCCAATCTCGAGCACGCGGAGGCCATCATCCTCAACGCCAAGGTGCAGCGCCCCGGCGTGTGCAACGCCGCCGAGACGCTGCTCGTCCATGAGGCGGTGGCGGCGCGGTTTTTGCCGGGGGCGTTGGGGGCGCTCTCGAGCGCGGGCGTCACCCTCTACGCCGACGAGGCGACGCGGCACCTCTACCCGGATGCGCGCCCGGCCACCGAAAGGGACTGGGAAACCGAATACCTCGACTACACGCTCGCAGTGAAGGTTGTCGAAAACGTAGACGAGGCCATCCGCCACATCAACCGCTACGGCACGCAGCACTCTGAAGCCATCGTCACCGCGTCGATGGAGAACGCCCGCCGCTTTCAAGAAGACGTAGACGCCGCCGCCGTTTATGTAAACGCCAGCACCCGCTTTACCGACGGCTTCGTGTTCGGTTTCGGCGCGGAAATCGGCATCAGCACGCAGAAACTTCACGCTCGAGGGCCGATGGGCTTGGCGGAGATGGTGACGCACAAGTATTTGATTGAGGGGGAGGGGCAGACGAGGGGCTGAGCTATATGTAGTGCTACGAAGCGTTTCTCAGAGGTTTATTGAGCGAACGTTTACTAATCAGTAGTTGGACGGAACTGCCCATCTCTTTCTAGGAGCTATATGAACTACGGAAGTATCATTTTACTAAATGGGGTATCTAGCTCGGGTAAGACGAGTATTGCATATGCTCTACAGAATCTCTTTGAGGTGCCGTTTCTACACATCTCAATCGACAACTTTTTTCGAACGCTGCCGACACGTTTTATTGATTACCTCTCTGGTACAGTCGAACCTTCTGAGGGTGAACTGGAAAAGCTGCGGACTTACTTTCCTCGCCTTTTAGCCGGAACTCACGCGTCTGTTGCTGCTCTTTCCTCAGAAGGGAACAACCTCATCGTTGACTATGTATTTGAGCAGCGGAGTGACTTGCGTGCTTGTGTCAACCGATTAGCTGGATTTCCCGTCTTCTTCGTTGGCGTTTACTGCTCACTAGAAGAGCTCGAGCGCCGTGAAAAGCAGCGTGACCGGAGACAGGGTTTGGCGAAACATCAGCTTGAAATCGTTCATACCTACAGTGCTTATGACGTCGAGGTGGATACAACCTCGACCAGTACGAAAGAGTGTGCTCTTAAAATAAAGGAAGCCTTTGAAGACACTTCTGAGCCTACCGCTTTCAAAAGGCTCCAAGTTTCACTAACAGTTTGAAACATACCGTCTAACCAAGCGCGGCAAGAGATTTGGGCTTGTTTGGATTGGAGCCAAATTAAGCATGTACCAAACCGACTACATCACGCGAACCATAAAGCAATTCTCCGAAATGCTCGCAGCACTCCTTTTTGGTGCCCGCGCCAAGGGACAAGACGTAACCTACAGCGACTTGGAAGAACTCAGCCTCTCTTTTACAGGTCTTACTCTGGATACCCTCGTAACCCTGAGCAGCTCACAGCTTGTCAGCCTCTTTTCGGTGGCGGGATTGGATATCAACAAGGTCTACGCGAGTGCAAGGCTGCTGCATCAACTTAGCAAACAGGAGCGTTCGGAAGAGAAGGCGGCGTTGCTAAATCAAAAGGCGTTGCGGCTGTTGGAGAAGGTTCATCAGAGGCTGGGCGGATATTTGAATGAAGAGCACGAGATGCTGACGCAGAGTTTGAGAGATGCCTGACCGCCTCTGCGCTGCTTAAACGAGTGCTGCAAGGGACTAAGCCAATCGTCAAAAATTTCGTCAGATAGTGCCGCTACGCTCGAGCCACACACCTGGCGAGTCCTCTAACCCGTAAATCAGCAAACCGCATTTGCGAGTCCCGCCACCCCTTCTCACCCACATTCTCTAAAGAACAGCTACCATTTATGCTATGAATGCTATGAAAAGACTCCGACAGATTCTCCTGCTACATTTCTGCTTACTTGGCACCTTGGCCCATTCACAAGACGCAGCGATGACCTCCCTAACCTCACACCTTGCCGAGGCGCTACCCAGCGCCGAAGCCGGGATTGCGGTGGGCATCATCGAAAACGGCAACGAAAGCGTGAGCTTCGTTGGCAACCCAACATTCTCCGAGGGGACCCTTTTCGAGTTCGGCTCCATCACCAAAGTGTTTACGGCCATCGTGCTGGCTCAGCTCGCCGATGAGGGCGTTTTGAGGGTGGACGAGAGCATCAATCCTTACTTGCCACAGGATGTTCAGGACCCCAAGTGGGAGACCGTGACGTTTGAGAAGTTGGCGACGCACTCGGCGGGTTTGCCCATTTCGCCTCCCAACATGGGTCTTTTTTACGGCCTTCTCTCCGGCTTTTTCTCCAGCGAGAATCCTTACGCAAATTTCGATAGAGGACTGCTTCATGAAGCCGTAGAAATGGTCGAATTAGAACCTGTGGGCGAATTCAACGAATACTCCAACTTCGGTTTCGGCCTCCTCGGAACGTTGCTGGCCGACATCACGGGCTCAACGTACGGCGAGTTGATTGAGACTCGCATCTTCGCGCCTCTCGACATGCGCGGGGCCACGACGGTGGGCTGGAGTTCTGACGACAGGGCCACACCTCTCACCGCAGACGGCACCGAGACGAGCGCGTGGGATTCTGACGCGTTGGCAGGTGCGGGTGCTGTGAGGGGCAGCCTGGACGACGCAATGAAGTTTCTAAATGCCTCGATGACGGCGTGTGACGAAACCACACCCTTGGCTCTGGCGAATTGTCGGGCGCAGCAGGCAACCAATATCAAAACTTACCAGGACGCCTTTCATGGTTTGGGCTGGATTCGCTGGCAGAGCGAGGCCGGGGACATCCTTTGGCACAACGGCGGGACGGGTGGCTTTAGCAGCTTTTTAGGTTTCAACGTTGAAAAGGATATCGGTATCGTCTTGCTCACCAACGTCGCCGACGCCGATGTGACAGGTATAGGCCTCGAGTTCCTCGCGTCTTTGGAGTAGTTGAGAGAAGCGCTTTTTGAATTTCCGCCAAAAGCCTGCTCCGGTTGGGCTCTTCTTTCGTTCATATCCGACCCTTTCACCGGCTGTCCCGCGGGTTATGAAGCAGTTCTCACGCTCGAGCAAGCGTGCTGGCTATGCCAAAAACAACGTGACAACGCCTCCCCACGCCGCCCCCGCCGCACATCCTGCTAAGTCCGACGCTTTTCTAAATGATTTAGACCTCCTGTTGCACTCGCGTTACCCGCTCACTTAGGAATTTTCCTCACCTGGTTGCAGGAGCGCCGGGGCGACGTGTTCGTCGTTGCCACCGCCAACAGCGCCCATACCTTGCTGCCCGAACTGGTGCGCAAGGGGCGCTTCGACGAACTCTTTTTTGTGGATTTGCCCAATGAAGCGGCGCGGGAAGCTATTTTCAAGATTCACCTGACAAAGCGCGGGCGCGTTCCCCAGACTTTTGACTTGCCCCGCCTGGTCACGGCGACGGCGGGCTTTAGCGGCGCGGAGATTGAAGGCGTCATCGTGTCGGGGCTCTACACGGCCTTTGCTAACGGGGGCGACCTCAGCGACGCTCTTTTGTTGGATGAGGTGAGGCTGACGCGGCCCCTGTCGCAGACGATGCGTGAGAAAGTTCAGGCACTTAGGGATTGGGCGCAGGGGAGGGCGGTGCGGGCGGACTAAAAAGGTAGAAGATTCGCTTTAAGGCCCCGGCCCCACCTTGCCGGGGTTTTTGCATAAGCCTGCCTCACTCTCTTGGTGAAGCGCCCCACTTTATAATCTGAGAGACGAAGGGAGACTTTTATGCCGGAACAAAGTATGCGCGACAAAGTGTGTTTGGTGACGGGGGGGAGTTCGGGTATCGGCAGGGCGACCGCCGAGGCGCTCGCGGTGCGCGGGGCTAAGGTGGTGACGGTGTCGCGTGGTAGCGGCAGCGGTGACGAGGCGGCGGCGGCGTTGCGGCGGAAAACGGGGGGCAATGTCGTCTTTATGCCCGCCGACCTCTCGTCGGTGGAGGAGACGCGGTCGCTTGCGGAAGGATTCAACGCGCGCTTCAAGCGCTTAGACGTGCTCGTCAACAACGCGGGCGTGTTTATGGCGAAGCGCCAAGAGACCGCGGACGGGTTTGAAAAGACCTTTGCCTTAAACCACCTCGCACCCTTTTTGCTCACGCACCTCCTGCTGCCGCCGCTGCTAAGGGCGGCCCCCTCGCGCATCGTCGTCGTGTCCTCCGAAGCCGAGCGCATGGGCAAGGTGCACTTTGACGACCTCATGCTCCACAATTACGGCGGCTGGAAGGCCTACGGTCAGTCCAAGCTCGCCAACTTGCTCTTTACCTATGAGCTCGCCAGACGTTTGGAGGGCACGGGCGTGACCGTCAACGCGCTTCATCCGGGGTTTGTCGGCACGAACTTCGGCACCAACAACGGCGGCTTTGCCAACCTCGCAACAAAGATTCTCAAGCCCTTCTCGCGCTCGCCCGAAAAGGGCGCGGAGACGGCCATCTGGCTGGCGACCTCGCTCGACGTCGAGGGGGTGACGGGCAAATACTTTAAGGACAAAGAAACGCTCACCTCCAAAAATATTTCCTACGACGAGGGCGCGCAGCGGCGGCTCTGGGAGGAGAGCGCGCGTTTGGTGGGTCTCACCAAAGAGGAAGCGCAGCCCTTGGAGAAGGCCGCAGTCTAGCCTACATCATGCGTTCCTCGAGCGGACAACAATAAAGGTATGACTGATACCGTTAGTCCAGTTACCTTAGACAAAACCGCCCAGACCGACTACGACGTGCTCGAGCCCATCCGCCAACGGTGGAGTCCCAGGGCTTTCTCAGACAAACCCGTCGAGCGGGAGAAGCTGTTGCGGGTCTTAGAGGCCGCCCGCTGGGCCGCCTCGTCTTTTAACGAGCAACCCTGGCGCTTTATCGTGGCTCAAAAAGAACAAGAGGAGGCGTACGCCAAACTCTTGAGCTGCTTGAGAGAAAAGAATCAAGATTGGGCCAAAACCGCGCCCGTGCTGATGATGTCGCTCGCCAAAAAAACGTTTTCTAGAGGCGGCGGGACGAACCGCCACGCCTGGCACGACCTCGGCATGGCGGTCGAAAATCTCGTGCTTCAGGCGACCGATGTGGGACTGCACGTTCACCAGATGGCGGGCATCGAGCCGGACCGGGTGCGGGAGCTTTACGGCGTCCCGGACGACTTCGACGTTGTTGCTGGCCTCGCGCTAGGCTACGCGGGCGACCCGGCGGTGTTGGCTGAAGACCTGAGGGAAAAGGAGCGCGCGCCGCGGTCTCGTAAGGCGCTTTCTGAGTTTGTTTTTGCGGATGCGTGGGGAGAGGCGGCGCTTCCCGAAGCGACTTCCTAAACTCGGAAAGCGTAGAATCATGAACATCAAACAAACGAGTAGGGCAACAAAACTGCTTCACTTTCTCGTCTTGTCTTGCTTGCTTCTTTTGGGACGGTCGTGGGCGCAAGGGGCAGAACCCCCCGACGTCCGCGTTGTTCCTGTTTACGAAGGCCAGTTGGCTTTCATCAGGGCGCTTCAAGCGGAGCCGGACCTGCGCCTGACGGAAAAGACCGAGCTTTATCGGGAACTTGCTCTGGCCCCTTACGCTGAGGAATGCGCGAGCGATAAGGAAGCGTTCATCCGGAGTAACATCGGTTACGAGATGACCGAGCTCGAGACCTGGGAGAAAGCCATACGTGACGTTGCGGTAGCGGACGTGGCTGCCGCTGTCGGGGAAGCGGTAGCGAAGGCAGCACCTCTTTTACCGGCGGACCCCATCACCTTTTGCATTTTTGCCCTGCATCCGAGCGACGACTTCGTTCTAGAAAAAATGGGGGGCGTCGTCGGCACTGCCGCGGCTACGACCGTTTACATGAACGTCTATCCTTTGGAGGGAGGGTTGGATAGGCTCGAGCAGAGTGTCGTTCACGAGTACCATCACGCCGCTTGGCTGCAACAGTTTCCCGATGCTTTTGACGACTTCCGACTCGTTGACTACCTCGTCTTTGAGGGCAAGGCGAGCAGCTTCGCCAAACTCATCTATCCTGAAGCCGCAGCGCCCTGGACGGAGGCCCTGACCCCGGACCAAGAGCGCGAGCAGTGGCAGGCCTTGCCTTACTTGACGACGCGCAACCTGGACTTCCAGCGGCAAATCATGTTTGGTAATGACCGCTTTCCGGTCTGGACGGGTTACACGATTGGCTTTGGCATGGTGCAGGCATTTTTGGACAAACATTCGGACATGGGAGTCGAAGCGTGGACGGACGTGGACGCGCAAGAGCTTTTGCGACTCAGCGGCTACGCACCTTGACCGGCTCTAGCTGGTGACCTCACGCGTCACCACATCAAGTCGAGGACAGTCATGAAGATTCTCGTTACCGGCGGCACCGGCACCCTTGGAGGCTACGTTGTTCGGTCGGCGCTCGAGCATAGCCACACCGTCCGCGTCCAAAGCCGCAGCCCCAACAGCGCACCCGTGGAGTGGGCGCGGGCCGATCTCGCCACGGGTGAGGGTGTGCGGGAGGCGGTGGAAGGCGTAGACGCCGTTATCCACGCCGCGAGCGACCCGCGGAAGCCGCAAGCTGTCGATGTTGCCGGGTCCCGGCGGCTCGTTGAGGCGGCTCGTGAGGCTGGCACAGGCCACTTCATCTACGTCTCCATCGTCGGCGTAGATAAAATCCCGTTCGGCTACTACCGCGCGAAGGCGGAGGCCGAGCGGCTGGTTGCCGAGAGCGGCGTGCCGTACTCCATACTCCGCGCAACGCAGTTTCACAGCTTTGTGAATCAGCTCATCCGTAGCGCCGCCCGTGTCCCGCTCGTGCTCCCTCTCCCGACCGACTTCCGCGTTCAGAGCGTGGCGGCTGAGGAGGTGGCCGCGCGCCTTGTGCGTGCGCTTGACGGCGGCCCCGGCGGACACCTCCCCGACTTCGGCGGGCCGGAGGTGATGACGCTTGGGGAGGCGGCTGGGAAGTGGAAGGAGGCGCTTAACGTGCAAAAGTCGGTGGTGAACGTCCCGCTTTTTGGCGGGCTCGCGGCGGGATTTCGCGCGGGACATAACACGGTGCCGGAGGGTGAGCGGGGAACGGTGAGGTGGGAGGCGTGGCTGCGTGCGGATGGCTCGAGCCGCTAAAAAAGCAGCGCAGAGGATAAAAATCTCTACGCTGCTTGGCTGTTGATGTTATCTGTTACTGCGCTAAACCTCGAGCCTACGAGGGGTTCTGCTCCTTCTGCGCCCCCATCCCCGGCTTGGGCGGGCTCAGCTTGGGCTCTTGCCCTTCGGGCTGCATCACGCGTGAAGTGAAGGTGCCCTTCTTATCAATCGACTCACCACTCGACCAGCGCCCCTCTGGAGGCGGGCTGCCATCCTTTTTGAAGCCCAAGAAAACGTAGTTGTAGTCCTGAAGCTCCTCGTCTTGCGGGAACGAGTTGGGGATGGGGTGGTTGCTCGGCCCGCCGAGTTCTTCCAGAACCGCCAACCACTGCTCCTGGTGCATGGTGTCGCGGGCAATCAAGAACTTGAGCATGTCCTTCATGCCGGGGTCGTCGGTCAGGTTGTAAAGCCGCACCGCCAAGGCGCGTCCGCCCGACTCGGCGGTCACGTTGGCATACATGTCCGCGGCGATGTTGCCCGTCGCGTAGACGTGCGAGCAGTCGAAGGGCACGCCGTTCGAGTTGACGGGCATCGCGCCCAAGCCCGACGAGAGCAGGTGGCGCGGGTTCATGCCGCCCAAGACCGCTTCGACCATCGGGTCTTTGGCGGCCTCCTCGACGGTTTTGGTGGGCGCGCCCTCTAAGTTTAGCGCCACCGCGGTGGCGAGCATCTCCACGTGGCCCATCTCCTCGGTGCCCGTTTCCATGAGCATGTCGCGGTATTTGGTGGGACCGCGCGAGCCGAAAGCCTGAAAAAGGTACTGCATCATCACCCGGATTTCGCCCTCGACGCCGCCGATGGCCTGCTGGAGCATCTTGGCGTAGAGCGGGTTGGGCGTGTCGACGCGGACGGTGTACTGGAGTTTGCTGTCGTGGTAGAACATCTTCCCCCCTTGAATTTACTGGCCTTTGTGCTTGTTGATTGTTGTCAACTACAAAGGCTGTAACGCGTTTTACTTCCCGTTCGCTCGAGCCTTTAAGCTCAGCCTCGAGCGTGCCTAAAGTCTATAGCGCGTGATGCCAAGGGGAGTGTAGGGCTTTCTGCTATCTCGCCTCATACTTAACCGCCGCTCGAGCGCCCCGCCATATGGGGCCATGCGGACGGTTCCGACTTTTAATGGTGAATGAACCATAAGAGAACAGTGAGTGAGGCTCACGAGGCAACAACTCGGTTGTGCAAGTGTAGCTTTGTGTATAAAACTATGTGGTAGTGTATAAAGTACCGTTTTTACGTCTGTGACGTGTTTTATGTTATCCTCGGTCATGAAAACCATCAATATTTTGGGTATTCCGATGGACTTGGGCGCGGGGCGGCGGGGGGTGGATATGGGGCCGAGTGCGTTGCGGCTGGCGAGGCTCGAGGCCACGCTGCGCGGGCTGGGTTACACCATCAAAGACTTGGGCAACGTCGAGTCGCCGGTGCCGGAGGCGCTGGAGGACGATAACGGTCTCCATTACGCCGACGCCATCGCTGAGGCGTGCCGCAGGGTGTACGAAGTGCTTACGAGCATTCCCGACCATCACTTTCCCATCGCCTTGGGCGGTGACCACTCGGTGTCGATGGGCACGGTGGCGGGGGTGGCCGGGGCGGGGCGTACCGGCGTGTTGTGGATTGACGCGCACGCCGACCTCAACACACCCGCGACCTCGCCGAGCGGCAACATCCACGGGATGCCTTTGGCGCACCTTTTGGGTGAGGGTGACCCGCGCTTGCTGGATATTTGGGGCGGCGGCGCGGTTTTGCGCCCGGAGGACGTGGTCTTTGTTGGTGTTCGCTCGATAGACCCGGATGAGCGCGAACTCATCCGCGCGCGCGGTATCGGCGTCTACACGATGAAAGAGATCGACACGCGTGGGATGGCGGCGGTCGCCGCCGAGGCGTTGGAGCGCCTTAGCCACGTGCCGCGCCTACACGTGTCGTTCGACGCCGACGCGCTCGACCCGAACCTTGCGCCCGGCGTCGGCACGCCCGTGCCCGGCGGCCTCACCTACCGCGAGGCGCACCTGCTCATGGAACTCCTCGCTGACGCGGGGGTGGTGACCAGTTTAGATTTGGTCGAGGTCAACCCGATTCTCGACACGCAGAACAAGACCGCGCAAATCATGGTGGAGATGGCCTCGAGCCTGCTCGGCAAAGCGATTCTCTAAACGCCTACCTCTGCTTGACACGCTACTTTCTCAAAGTCCGTTCGCCGCTAAAGAGGACTTTCAATGTGGGCCAATGCTAAAGGAGCAGATAGAGGTTGGCGAGCAGCATGAGTGAGGTAACGACGACCGTGCCGTGAAAGCGGAGCGACCAGGTAATCACAAAGATATTGAGCATGATGGGGAAGAACACCACCGCGCCGAGCATCGTCGTTCGTGGGATGAGGAGGAGTAGGGACGCCAGAATCTGCGCGGCACCTATGAAACGCCAGTAAAGTTTCGCGCGGTAGAGAGCTTCGAAAAAGAAGCCGATGTCCGTATCCGTTCCGAGCAGCGTGAAGCGCGCGCCGATAACTTTCGTTAAGCCTGATTGGATAAACGCTAGCGCTATCAGGACTCTGACAAACCACGTAAAAAGGGTTGCCCACCGCGTGGTTTTGAGACGGGCCAAGAAGCTTTCTGCTCTGCCGATAGTTGCCACTTCAGTACCCCGGAAACAGTATAACAACCTTCAACCGTCCCCCTTTTTATTTCCTGTGTTACCCTTCGCCATGCGCTACCCGCCCCACTTCGGCCCCGACGCGTTTCCAGACCAAAAGCTCGAGCTTAAAAACGAGCACTGTGTTTTCTTAAGGTTTACCCGTCAGGACGTGCTACCGGGTTCGGGCGTGATTGTGCCTTTGAGAGCCTGCGAGAGCTTTTTCGACCTCACGCCCCAGGAGTGGGCGGCAACTTTTATGTTGTTGGGAGAGGTTAAAACGTTGCTCGAGGAGAGCGCCCCGGACGGCTACAACGTGGGCTGGAACGTGGGCGAGGTGGGCGGTCAGCATATTCCGCAGGTCCACCTGCACGTCATCCCCCGTTTTGCCGACGAACCGTTGGCGGGCAAGGGAATTCGCTACCATCTCAAACAACCGGAGAACCGGCGGCCCGGCACCTCGACCTCAGACTCGGCCTCGGACTCGGACTCGACTTCAAAAGAGACGCGTTAGGCGGCCTCGAGCCCCGCCTGAGCAAGAGCGTTGTCAAGGGTGGTGTGGGTGGTGAGAGCGTGGCGAATGGTCGGCACAAAGGCCTCCAACGCCGTTTCACCCGCCTCGATAGCCAGGGCCGCTTTGTGAAAGTTGAGCCAGCTAATCGGCGGTTTCGTTTGCACGTGCAGCGCGCCCTCGTCCAGCGGGCGGCGCTCCCCCCACGAACTCGCGGTGTGGGCCAAGGCGCGACCCAACACGCGCAGCGGGTGCGAGCCGGGGGTGTCTCTCAATCCTTCGTGAACGCGCCTTCCTACCCGCGTATCCAAACATCTTTTAGCCACGCGGATGGGGCGCGACTCGCTGCACGTAACGCCCGCGCCGATGCCGATGGCGACGTCTACGTCAAAATTGTCCAGGGTCGCAAGTGGCACGGGCGAACCCAAGCCCCCGTCGACCAAACGCCGCCCGCCGAGTTCGACGGGCGCGAAAATGCCCGGCAGCGCGACGCTGGCGCGGAGCGCCTTGGCGAGCGAGCCTTCGCGTAGGAGCACGCACTCGCCCGTGTCGACGTCGGTGGTGACGACGACGAACTCGAGCGCCAAATCACTAAAACTGCGACCCTTCAGAAGCGTGTCGAAGTAAGCCTCGAGCTTGTCCCCACCAAAAAGCGCCGCCTTGTGAAAGCCAAAATCGGCCACGTTGCCCAAGAGGTCGCGGCGGCGCGTGCCGTTGGCGAGCGCGCTTATCGTTTCGGTAGGGTTTCCCGCGGCGTAGAGCGCGCCGATGAGCGCGCCGAAACTCGTGCCCGCGATGACGTCGGGAGCCAAGCCGTGCCGCTCTAGAGAGCGGAGCGCGCCGATATGCGCGTAGCCCCGCGCGCTGCCCCCGCCGAGGGCCACACCGATTCGTGGGCCAATTCGCGGGCCAATTTGTGGGCCACTGCGCGGTGGGGTGTCAGGTGAAGCACTATGTGCTGGGTTGCTCAATGGGTCGAAATGGGGAGAAGACGTCACGTAAAACCCAGTATAGAGGGGGCGCGTTTTAGAAGCCTTAAAAAGCGCCACACCCGCCCTCACAAAATTGTCACATCGCGCCGTTTATCAGACCCTTATTGTCAAGTTTCTTTTATTGTCAAGTTTCTTTGGGGCGTTCGGAGGGATTAAGTACCGGGGGGTGCAACATTTCCTACGGGGATAAAGCAGCAAGGGAAAAGGCGTTGAAGCGTAAGGTGTCAAAGTCAATGAGCGGATGCTTGGCACAAGTTTGGGCTCTTAAGGAGGCCATGCCAGCGGCGCCCGTTTCAGACCAACGCATACCGCTTCTTTTCAGGCGGTTTCCGATAACGCTTTTGTTCATCCCTTCAACTTGACCGGAGCCGATGGGGTAGCCTTCGGCTTTGTAAAGGGGGTAGTCCATAGAGTCGAGGCGTTTCTCAAGGTAGTGAAGAGCTGTGACGGCCTTCTCGCTCCAGGTGAGCCAGCATTCAGGGCTGGGTAGATGCTGTTTAAGCCAGTCCCGAGCGGAGATATCAGCCCTGTACCAGTCTCGCCTGTGAGAAGCGCGCGTTTGTTCATCCCAGTCCATAGCTTGCATGACAAGGTCGAGATACTCAGCGGCGTGATAAACATCGGTAATTCTCAGCGCGCCTAAGTAGCTAAAGATGGTGTCAATCCAAGCTGCGCCGTCGCCTAAGCCGATAAGGGTGTCTTGGGGCGTGAGCTTGGCTTCCGTAAGTAGACCGGCCAGCAGGGGTAAGAACGCCTCTGCCGAACATCTGTCGGCTAGCATCCACCTCTCGCCGGGGCTGTTTTGTGGATAAAGCACGGCTGACTTTATCTCTAGGCCGGGGCAACAACCCGCTTCAGGCTGAGCCAACACGTACACGCCGTCAACCTGCAAAACCATCACGCGGCCTGCCGACTTCATTGACTGGGGTCGGGTTTCCTCGCACACCTTGTCCGTTTTGCCCTCTGCGCCTTGAAGCCGCTTCAACACCTCGCTTTGGCAGCTCTCGGCACAAGCCGCGCTCATGTCGTTGAGCAAGAAACGACTGGCGTCAAGACCGAAGCACTGTGCCACAGCCGCGGCCTCTTCATAGGGTAAGCGTGTGCCCAAGTCAACCAGACGCACCAAAGCTTCAGGACTCCAGCCTGATTCGTCCAACGCCGCATCGAGATAGATTTGCCGCTGCTTACCGGCTTTAGTTTTCAGACGTTGAACTAAAACTTCGACTCGGCCCCAGCTTGTACTGACATAACTCCAACCGACGCCGTTGCGCCAGTAGCCTTTAGGTACTTCTTTCTTCTCCGGGGGAAAAATCTTTAGAAGCCGCCAAACCTTCTAAGGTACTCCGCATGATCTCGGGCGAAAACTTCATTACCGCCCTTTCCATATCCGCAAAGTTGGCGTTCGGCGGCAGGGTCGCCTTTATGTCCTCGATATACCTCTCGAATGCCGCCCTTGCTTTCTCTTCCCAGCCTGGCTTGTCCATGCGCCAGTTTACTTCCCCTATAGCTCCTTTTCTATCCCCTTTAGCAATGTTGCACCCGAGTACCGGGTACCGAGTTGCAAGTTTTCTCGGGCCTCGGTCCTTTTGTCTTTAGAAGCAGAAGCGCATTCTGCGGCTTCCCTGATGATCATGATAAAAGCTTGACCGTTTGTATATTTACCTGGACTTACGTGTCACACTAGGCGAGATGACTTCTCTAGGCCTTATCGTCGTTCACCACCGCACGCCCGAACTTTTGCAGGCGTGTCTGGAACGCGTCGCGCGTTTTGCACCCGGCGCGGACGTGCTGGTGGTGGATACCGGCCCCGAGGGCGCGGCCCCGGTTGGACGCTTTGGGGACGTCCGGCTCGTCCACACCTCCAACCACAGCCTGGCGCACGCGGTCAACGTGGGGCTTAAAAGCTGGCTCGAGACCTCGTCGCGGCCTTTTGCGGCGCACCTCAACGCCGACGTGATGATCGGAGCGGACACGTTGCCCGCGCTTCAAAGCGTGTTGGAGCGAGAAAACGTGGGCGTGGTCGGGCCGCGCGTGGTGACGCCTGAGGGCGCGTGGCAAAATCAGGGCCTCCCTTACCGCCGCCACTACCGCAGGTTGGCGCGTGTGTCCGGACCTGCTGGAAGCGCGCCTTCTGTGAGCGTCCCCTGGCTCTCGGGCTGTTTGCAGATGACCCGGCGCGACGTGGTCGAGAGGGTCGGGGGGATGAACAGCACGCTGCGCTTTTACAACGAAGATATGGAGTGGTGCTGGCGGATGCGGGCGGCGGGCTTCGAGTGCCGTTTGGTGGGGACGACGGCGCTGCATATCGGCGGCGCGTCCACCCCCGCCGCGACCCCTTTTTTGGTCGAGGGCTACCGCGGCGGCTACCGGCTTTCAGAGATGTATAAGCCGCCCCTCTACCGCGCGCTGCACCGCGCGGTCGTGCGCGCCGAAGCGGGCTGGAAGGCTGGCTTTTCTAAAGACGCTCGGCAACGAGACGCTTACAAGGGGGTGCTCAAGCTTTTCGGGGGAGAGTGGAGCAGTCCCTTCGGGGAAACGCTCGAGGACGCAGCGCGCCCGCGAGACGGCTCGAGCTGGCGCGCACCCCAAAAATCCCTCCAAACAGACCAGAAAGATTTCTAATCGGTTTACCAAAGGGTCTCTTTGATGGACTCCTCGCACTTCCGCATGGGCGACTGCGGCACGGCGGCGACATCGTCTATCCTTTAGAGCCCAGCCCCGGCGGCCCCGAGCCCACCATCATCACGGTTGACGCGAGCGTGTTCGACGTCATCAACAGCGACTTATCCATCAACATCCGTTCGCCCGATGATATGCCCGATGATATGAGTGTCATCGTTGCCTGCGGCGAGGTGGGTCTGGGTGCGGACGCCCAGGGGTGCCAGGGACGGCTGCGGACGGTCGGACTTTGGGTGCTGACGCGCAGTGAAGCTTGGTGACGTGCTGTTAAAGTGTGATTCGAAATTACCTTGGGAGGCGAAAGATGAAAAGAACGTTTCTTGTCATCGCACTTTTTGCGGGTCTGCTCGTCGGTTGCGAAACCGGCGGCGACTACGGCGCGCTAGAGGAAGAAGTTGTAAGTTTGAGAGGCGATTACGACTCTCTAAGGACCGACTATGACACCTTGCGCGGCGAGTACGACACGTTTCGCGGCGAGTATGACACCTTCCGCGGCGAATACGATACCTTCCGCGAAGGGCTTGGCGAAGGCGTCGGGGTGGGCGATTAGCGCGTAGCGTCACCTGCTTAAAGTCGCTCATTCGAAAGCAACATGGTTGCAAGCGAGCCGGAACAGAAAAGTTCCGGCTCGCTTTTGTGCCACAAGGCCTGTATGAACCCGTGAGCTATCTTGACCCGCGGTGGGCCAAGAAAGGGGCAGTGAGCGTCACAAAAGAGCCTCGAGCCGCCCGAACCCCCCTTCCCGCCAGCGGTCAAGCCTTTGTTGGCCCTCTCCGACAAGCTCCAGCACGGTCTCCTTTTCACGGGTAGCGGGAATATACTCCCACAGTGCCCCCAGCGCCTCGAGCTGCTTAGACTGTTCTAAATAAGGCTCGAGCGCCCCCAACGCCGCCGCCGCGCCCAGCGCGTAGCGGCGGGGCGTCACGCCCTCACGCAGGGCCAAACGCATGGTGCCGACGAGCCGGTCGTCCCAGCCCAGCTTGCGCGCCGGGTCGCGCCCCACCCGCGCCACCGTATCGCGCAAATGGGGGTTCATCATGCGCGTCAACAAATCGTCGGCGTAGCGGCGGTAACCCTGGGGAGAGAAGAGGGGGTCGAGACCCGCGTACTTTTTAATGAGCGCGGCACCCGATTCCTCCACAAATGCCGCGCTTAGAAAGTTCGTCATGCCCGGGACGTTTTTCAAGTCGGCAATCGTCTCGGTTCCCACAAACGCCCCGACGTAAGCGGCCAGCGCGTGCGTCGCGTTGTGGCCGTAGAGTTTGGCCTCCTCGAAGGGCCGCAAGTCCGCTTTTTCCTCAAAAGTCGGGAAGCCCCGGCCGAACCCTTCAAAGGGAATTTTCGTGGTCAAGATGCGGTTAAAGGCCTCGACCAAAAAGGCGCGCTCGCTCCCCGGCGTGACGGGCGCGAGGCCTCGAGCCTCCACCTCCCGCGCCCCCGTCACGACGCCGCTCATCTTGCCGATGACGGTGTCCGAAAAATGGACGCGCGACCTCACCGCCTCCCGCTCACGCGCTGGAATTTGAGTGAAGACGGCCCGCTCGAGCCTCTCCGCCGCGTGATTGTGGTTTTCCGAGGCGTAAACGACCGCGCGCGGCCCCGCCCGCCGCGCTTTCTCGCGCAATCCGGCAGCCAGGAGGCGGTGAACGCTCCCCGGCCCCGCCGAGGTGTAGTCGCGGACGCTCGAGAGGGCCGTGGCAAGCTCGCTGGCTTCCGCAACGGCGTGAACGAGGCGCGCGCGGTCCGCCGGAACATTCACATCTTCTACCTCAACGGGTCCGACTTGCACCTGCTCAACGCCGTCAGGGTGCGCGATGTTGAGTCCGTAGCCCCCCGCCGCCCGAACGCGCGCAATCACCTCCGGGCGGCGGTAGGCGACGACGAGCCGCCCGAACGCGCCCGACTTGGCTCCTTCATAGAGGTAGAGCCCCGCCTGAATCGCGCCAAAACCAAAGCCGACAAAGGTGCGGCTCATTGAGAGGGCGCGGGAACGCCTTTAAGATAAGCCGCCTCGTCCTCGGCGGTCCAGCCGTCCACGGAGAGGATGGCGTCGCTACGCCTGTGCGGATACACCACCGCTTTGCCGTCAAGTTCCTGAGCCTTGACCATGTTTAACAGCGCCGCCGCGTGGCTCAAATCGCCGACGCGGGTGATGTGCGCGCCCGCGCTAAGCTTGTCCGCTGACAAAAGCTCTAGGGTCCGCGCCACGTCCCACGGCGAGCCGCCCGAGGAGCCGGTGACGATGATTTCCTGATAGTGAACGAGGCCGGTGTCGAGCCCGACCACGTCCTCACCGCGTTTAAGCCCGCCGAAAAGGTTCAAGACCGCGCCCCGCCCGCAGAAGTGCTGCGCCGTCTCGATGGCCTGCGCCGACCCCACCGCCACAATCACGTCGTCCGCGCCGCGGTTGTTCGTGAGCGTGTTCACCAAGCCCCGAACGTCCTCCCGCCCGTTGACGGTGTGCAGCCCCACCTCGAGCCCCACCGCCTTGGTGCCGAAAAGCTCACGCACGCGCCCCAGCCGCGCCTCTAAAAAGTCGGTCACGACGATGGTCCTGGGTCCGTAACTCAGCGCCACGTCCACGTGCATCCGGCCCATCGCGCCCGCGCCGACGACCACCGTGACGCCGCCGGGCTTGACCCCCTTGTGCGCCTCTCGCTTCCTTTGGGGTGTTTTTTGCGTGAGATGCACGTGATGGTCTTGCCCCGAAACTACGCACGACAAGGGCTCACTCAGGGCGGCGTGGGCGTAGGGGAGGTTCGAAAAAGGGAGAAGGCAGCCCGCCGCCATCACCTCCTCAGAAATCAAAATGTACTCCGCCAGATGCCCCGGCAGCGTGTAACCGACCGCGAGCTTGTGAACGTGCTCGACATTTTTGTAGCGCTCCCGGTGGTCCAGCGGCGCGTGGTCCACGGCGGGCTGGATGACGAACCTTTCGCCCACCCCGTAACGCTCCCGCAAATCCTCCCCGACCGCTTGAAGCGTCACCGCGCCCTCGTCGCCCAGGATGACGGGGTGCGCGCTCACGTCCCAGCCGTAGAGGTAAGGGTGCTTGGGTCCCTGCTCGATAAGTTTGATGAGCGAGGTGCAGATGCCCGCGGCGTCTACCCTGGCCAGAAGCTGCTTCGGGCCGGGTTGGGGTGTGGGCACGGTGCGGAGGCTTAGATGCTCCCAGCCTGTGCCGGAGAGGGTGAACGCGCGCATGGTGGGAGGGATGGTAGACGGATGGCTCATGGGTTCAGCATAGTCCAGCGGCGGGTGCCAGAGGCTTCCCCAAGTGATCGTCGAGACGAGCTCGAGTTGCACCGTTTCATCCTCAGAATCACCCTGAAACGTCCTGACGAGCGCGCGAAGAGCCGCGCCGAACGCTTCTGCTCGAGGACCCATCGCATCTTTTGACAGCGAGGACCTGCCGTGAAACGACGCGGCGTAAGCCTCGAGGGGTTGCACAAAGGGTACGGGCGTCGTCTGGTGTTCTCCGCAAGGTTTGAAGAGCCCTCGAGCGGTGAGCGTCCCCACGAGGTCGAAAGGCTCGTAATCCTGGTTCGTGGAGTAACGCTTGACGAGTTCCGCAAGTGCGTCGTCCCACGGCGTCGGCGCGGTTCCGGCGCTCAGAATGGCGAGATAAGCGTTTTTACCGAGCAAACTGTTTAGACGCAGTAACACAGTCTCCCAGTCCATCCAGTGAAGGCTGTCGCCTGCGGTCACGAGGCTGTAAGGCGGCTCGAGCCGAACCGTCTCGGCGCGTCCCACAATCCACCGAAGCCGGGGATGGTCGCCGCCAGGAAGCTTTTTTCCTTCCGCAATCATCGCCTCCGACACGTCAACCGCGTCAACCCGAGCGACGCGGGGGGCCAGGCGACGCGCGACGAAGCCCGTGCCGCAGCCGAGGTCGAGGACGCGGTTAGGAGGCATGGATAACAAGCCACTGAGGATGTCAAACACCTCAGTGGCGTAGGGCGGGCGGTGTTGGTAGGCCTGGGCCACGCGGGGGGACAGAAAGGCTCGAGCATAGGTCTCGCTGAGAAATTTGGGTTTTTGGGTCATGATGTGGCTGCCTAAGAAAATAGTCTTTGTAAAATTCCGGTGTCCTTCATCTTACCGACCGTAGAGCCGTCCGAAGGTCTCGCAGGTCCCAAATGTATCCTCGAGCGGCCTCAAAGGCGCTTCAGGCGCGCGGCTTAAAGAGAACCACAAAAAGGGAAAAGCGGCTGATGGCAGGCTCAGCCGCTTTTCTTATATGCTGTTCTAGACAGCGTTTGTTGCTGGTTGGGGTGCAGGGACTCGAACCCCGATTAACGGAACCAAAATCCGCTGTCCTGCCGTTAGACGACACCCCACCGTCTCACGCGCGCCTTGGGGATTGACCAGAGGTCAACGCCGGAGAGGCGCAAACGCAATTGTATAAATCCGGGCCGGACCTTGTCAAGCTGAGTTGAGCCAAGTGGGTGCATCCTGGCATAAGGGGATAGAAAAAGGGTGCAAAGGGAAGTAGACTGGCGCATGAACAAGCCAGACTGGGAAGAGAAGGCGAGAGAAGCATTCGAGCATTACTTAGCCGATTTGAAGGCAACGCTAGCGCCGGACGCCAACTTTAGAGATATAGAAAGGGCAATGCTAAAGTTCTCGCCGGAGATGATGAGAAAAACAGCCGAGGCCCTGGCGAACGCCGAGGCTTTTTCCCCCCGAAGCCAAAGCGACACCTGAGGGCTACTGGCGTAACGGTCTGAGTACAGGCAATATCAAGACGTGCTGGGGTAGTGTTCGTGTCAAAGTCCAGAGGTTGAAAGCTCGAACGGGAGAGCGTCAACAGGTCTACTATGATGGCTGCTTGGATGAATCGGGCTGGAGCCCTGAAGCCTTGGAACGCTTGCTCGAACTCAGTAGCCGTCTGCCTTATGAAGAAGGCAGTCATCTCGCCAAGCTGTTTGGACTCGACATTAGCGGTTCAAGCCTTGCGACTTTAACCAGTCTCTACGCGCTTCACTGTGAACAGGCAGTGAGTGAAAAGCTAAGGCAAACGCGTGAGTGTCCGGTTCAGCCAAGCGCTAAGCCGGGGCGTGTGATGGTCCTACAAGTTGATGGTGTTTATGTGCTGGGTCGTCCTGAAGCAAAGAGTTGTCCGGGGCTAGAAATAAAGAGCGCTGTTCTTTACTCTCAAAATGGTCCCGGCGAAAGGTGGATGTTAGCAGACAGATGTTCAGCCGAGGACTTTTTGCCCCTGCTTTTAGGCTTGCTTGTAGAGGCGGGTGTCACAGCCCAAGATACCCTTATCGGCCTAGGCGACGGTGCGAAATGGATTGACACCATCTTTACTCACCTGGCGGCTACGCGCATTACCGATGTCTTTCACGCTGCGACTTACCTCAATGTCGTCATGCAGGCCCTGCACTGGGATGAAGCCGAGCGAACCCGGCACAGGCGGGACTGGTACAGGGGCGACATCAGTGCGCGAGACTGGTTAGAACAGTATCTCCCTGAGCCCGAGCTGTGGATGACCTGGCAAGACAACGCCTTATCGGCTCTTAACTACTTAGAGCAGCGCTTAGATTCTATGGACTATCCCAGCTTCAAAAACAAACGCTACCCCATTGGTTCAGGTCAGGTTGAAGGGATGAACAAGGCTGTTATTGGTCACCGCATGAAAAGAAGTGGTATGCACTGGTCACCTTCTGGCGCTAAGGGCATGGCCTCACTCAGGGCACAAACTTGTGCTAAACATCCGCTACTGGACTTTGATGACCTTCGTTTCTCAGCCTTCGCTTTGGCTTCCTAACTTTCACCTTAGAGCAGGATGCACCCTGAGCCAAGGGGTGCAACTCACGTAGTGGGGGAAGAAAAGGCGTGGTGCCTTATGGTGTCATGGGAGACGAGCGGCTGCTTGGAACAACGCCTAGCTCTAAAAGAAGCCATGCGACCTGCGCCAGGACGCGACCACTGCATCCCCGACTGTTTCATGCGGAAGCCGATGACGCTCTTGTTGACGCCCTCGACTTGACCAGAGCCAATGGGTAAGCCACAATTTTTATAACTGGGGTAATCCATATGGTGTTGACGTTCTTGAAGATAGCGTAAAGCCGTTTGTGATGTGTCATCCCAGCTCAGCCAAACAGCAGGGTCAGGACGATGCGTTTGTAACCAATCCGCAGCAGCAATCTCGCCGCTAAGCCAAGAGCGTCTTGTTTGGCTACGTTCGCGCTCATCCCAGCCGAGAGCTTCCATAAGGGTGTCAAGGTAAGCACTGCTGTGGTAAACGTCGATGATGTGTGGGATACCCAGATGCTCGTAAAGGTTTTTGATCCAACTCGCGCCATCGCTCAGGCCGACGACTTCATCATCTTGTCTCAGGCCTGCTTCACGCATCAGCCCCGCTACTTGGTCGGTAAACGCTGTCGCCTCACACACATCGGCTAACAGGCTGCGTTGCTGAGGTGCAGACACCGGGTGGATCACCGCGCTCTTGATCTCGATGCCGCCACAAACCCCGTCCTGAGCTTTTTCGAGCACCCGCACCCCGTCAACTTCAATCACCACTTTCCGCCCTCGTCCTGCTAGCAACGCTGCATCTTTGGCCGTGTCCAGCAGCTCGCGCGTTTGCGCCTGACAAGCGCTGGCGTAAGGTTGGGTCAAGCGCTCCAAGCCCGCGCGACTCATGCCCGGCAACATCTCAAAGTCACGGCTGACTTCTACCGCTTTTTCATACGATAAAGCGCTACTCAAACGCATCATCACGTTCAATGCGCCCGCTGTCCAACCACTGCCGTCTAAGTTTGGGTCCAGGGCGACTTGGCAATGTCTGCCGTCTTTGTGTTCGTACCTTTGACTGGGTACGCGCACGCTCCCCCAGAAGTGCTTGACCTCAAGCTCGCCCCGTCCGTCTTTATGCCAACCCTCGCTTTTGTTCATCAGAGGGGGGAAAATCCTGGCTCTCAACCAGGTGCTGCATCAGGCGACTCATCAGGCTACTTTGTCGCTTTAGCAAGGCCGCTTCTATTTCGTTCATGCTCGCTTTCGTCCCTAGCTCCTGCTTTATCTCCGCAACAATGCTCTTGATGATGGCGTCCAGTTCTTCTACCCTTTGCTCTGCGTCTGTTGTCATCGTCCTGTTTTATCACCCCCATTCACTGAGTTGCACCCTGAGCCAAGTGAGCCAGTGAGCCAAGGCAGCAATTCCAAATTTAATAATTCTCCCCTTGCTTAGCAGAAGCGGTAGCCTGGAGGTATGGAAAAGGGGTTGCGCTTTAACCAACTCGTTGATGTATTGGGGAGCATCTTTGAGGGGATGCAAGACAGCAGGGGGAAGAACAAACAGTACAGCTTGAGCGAGATAGGGCTGGCGGCGTTACGGGCAGGCCGCCCTGCCGTTGCGTTCTCAGTGTTCTTCATGCAAAACGCCTCGTTTCTGGAATGGCAACGCGAGGTGAGCGCGCGCAAAGGCCGGAGCAACGTGCAGAGCTTGTTTAGCTTGGAGCGCATAGCGAGTGACGAACAGATCAAGAACGTGCTCGACGAGCACTCGCCCGACGCGCTGGCTGTGGCTTACCGCTACGTGGTGCGCGAACTTGCTGCGGCAGGTCTTCTTAGGCAGCACTTCGAGCACGCGGGTCGGGTACTGGTAGCACTTGACGGCACGCAGTACCATAGCTCGGAGCGGGTGAGTTGCGAACGCTGCAACAAGATAGACAAGGGTGGCAAAACACGCTGTACCCACAGCGTCGTATTGCCGGTCATGCTTAGTGCAGGGGCTCACGAGGTGCTCTGTTTAGAGCCTGAGTTCGTTCTATGCGAAGACGGTAGCGACAAACAAGATTGTGAGAGCGCGGCGGCTAAGCGTTGGCTCTCGTACAAACTGTCCGAGTACGGACTGGGGCGGGTGGTCATTTTGGGTGACGACCTCTACTGCCATCAGCCCACCTGTGAGCGCGTGCTCGAACAAGGCTGTGACTTCATCTTCGTGTGCAAGCCGAGCTCGCACAAGACGCTCTACGACTACCTCTCGCTCAGCCCCGTCCAAGAAGTGACGCTTCTACAGGGTCAGGGTAAGAAACAGCGCAGCCTTTGCTACCGCTTTGCTAACGACCTACCGCTACGCGACGGCAGGGACGCTCTTACTGTGAACTGGTGCGAAGTCACTGAGCGAGATGCTAACGGCAAGACGCTCTACCACAACACCTTTGCGACTAACCTCTCCTTGAGCCTACGAACCATTGTCCGCGTCGTTACCTGGGGCCGGGCGAGGTGGAAAGTCGAGAACGAGGGCAACAACGTCCTGAAAACCAAAGGCTACAACTTTGAGCACAACTTTGGGCATGGCAAGCAGCATCTCTCGACCATGCTGTTGTCGCTCATGCTGCTCGCTTTTCTGCTTCACTCGCTCTTTGACCTGCTTGACGCGCGTTACCAGGCCATTCGCGCCCGCTTAGGGCCCCGTTCCACCTTCTTTGGCGACTTGCGCACCCTGACGCGTTTTCACCTCTTTGACTCCTGGGCTCAGCTCTTACTCTTTAGGGCCCAAGGGCTTGAACTTAATGAGGTCTTAGAGCTTGATTCTACTTGAACGATTAAATTTGGAACTGCTGCGCTCCTAAATCTGGCGCGCCCGAATCTTGAATGCCGACGCGGATTCATGACGGCTTGGGGGCGCTGTGGTAGCATTAAACGTTATATACACGGATATATGCAACTAGCGGTTTGGAGGACCCATGACAGACACCATCACACAAAAGACCAAGCAAGAAACAAAAACGCCTAGAGCTTTTCATAACCTTATCGGCGGTCAGGAAGTAGAGAGCGAAAAAACGTTTGAGTCGCGGAACTCGAGCCGCCTCTCCGACGTTATCGGCACCTTTCCCGAGGCGACCAAGGCGCAGGTGCGTGAAGCCTGCGAGACCGCCAAGGAAGCCTTTAAGAGCTGGTCCAAGACCCCCGCCCCGGTCCGCGGCGAGGTCATCGGCGCGATTGGGCGGGCCATCACGCGCGAAAAGGAAGCGCTCTCCCGCCTCGTCACTCGAGAGATGGGCAAGACGCTCAAAGAGGCGCGGGGCGACGTGCAAGAAGCGATTGACACCTGCCACTTTTTCCAGTCGGAGGGGCGCAGACTTTACGGTCAGACGGTCCCTTCGGAAATGCCCAACAAAGAACTCAGCACCTACCGCCGCCCCTTAGGCGTGGTCGGCATGGTGACCGCCGGGAACTTTCCCGTGGCGGTGCCCGCCTGGAAAATCATCCCCGCGCTTCTGACAGGCAATACGATTGTCTGGAAGCCCTCGGAAGACGCGCCCGCCTGCGCCTACGCCTTGGTCAAACTCATGGAGGAGGCCGGGCTGCCCAAGGGCGTGATGAACGTGGTCTTCGGCGGCGGGAAGGGCGCGGCGGGTGAGTATTTAGTTGAGATGATGGACG
Organism: Trueperaceae bacterium; assembly: GCA_965214405.1. Taxonomy (GTDB): domain Bacteria; phylum Deinococcota; class Deinococci; order Deinococcales; family Trueperaceae; genus CBDCCT01. Next base: position 1,055,427 of record OZ243956.1, on the reverse strand, counting down.
AGGGGCTGCTCGCCAAGTTCGCCTTTACGGGCTCGACGGGGGTAGGCCGCCACATCGGCGAGGTGGCGGGGCGGAACCTCTTGCACCCGACCTTGGAACTCGGCGGCAAAAACCCGCTCGTCGTCATGCGTGACGCCGACCTAGACAACGCCGTCGCGGGCGCTCTCTGGGCCTCGTTCGGCACGGGCGGGCAGCGCTGCACGAGCGCGGGTAACATCATCCTGGACGCGCCCATCTACGACGCGTTTAAAGCCAAGTTCTTGGATGAGACAAAAAGAGTCAAAATTGGCGACCCCAACGCACATGACGACGTGCTCTACGGCCCCTTTATCAACCAACGGTTTTTTGAAACCTGGCTGAGCCACTACGACTGGGCCGAAGACGGCGCGACGCTGCTTTACGGGGAGGGGCGCATCACCCAAGAAAATAAGCCGGAGGGTTTTGTAGACGACCCCGACGCGGGCTTCTACGGCTGGCCGACGGTCTGGGAGAATATCAAGCCCGGCACGAAGCTTTTTCAGACGGAAGTGTTCGGCCCGACTATCAACCTGGTCAGGGTGGACGGGATTGACGAGGCTATAGAGGCAGCCAACGCGGTGGACTACGGCCTTTCGTCGGCCATCTACACCAACAACCGCGAGTGGGCTTACGCGTTCAAGGACCGCATCGAGGCGGGAATGACCTCCATCAACAACTCGACCACCGGGGCGGAGGCGCACATGCCCTTCGGCGGCGTGAAGGGCTCGGGCAACGGCACGCGCGAGTCGGGCGTCTGGGTGATCGACGCCTACACCTACTGGCACGGCGTCAACGACGACGTGTCGGGCCGCTTGCAGCTCGCGCAGATGGATACGGGCTACATCGAAGCGGGCGAAAAGGTCAATATCGAGGACTTATTGCGCTGAAGATGAGCTGAATGGGAGTTAGAGCGGGGTTTTCTAAGAAGACCTCGAGCGTGCGCGGCAGAAAGCTCGCCGCGCACGCTCCTTTTTTGCTCATTTGTCATTTTTTGGCGGTGCCCGCAGTTTCGCATCCTCCTGATTGTAAGGATTTCGTGAGAACACATACTTTACGCTTCTCTTCAAGGTTGCGTTCGCAAAAACGCCACCCTCCCCGAAGGGGGGTAAAGCGCCGCCGTCCGCCGCAAAAAGCGTAACAGCACGCTGTAACGCGTCACCTCTCGCCAAATCCTTGGAGGATCATCTTGCATCACATTCTGCATAAACCGCAACACCTCGCTCGCTACTTTTCTGTGGGCCTGACCGCGCTGTTTCTGGCCGCTTGCAGCACGACCGGGGTTCCCCAAGTAGACAGTCAACCCTCGAGCGATTTTTCCCGCATCACCTCTCTTGATGTAGCGCCGGGCATGACCGAGGCTGAACTCGAGGCGCTCTACGGCGGCGAGGTCATCCTCATGGACGCCGAAGAAGGCTTTGCGGTTCTGGGCTTTACCGAAAAAGAAGGCATGTTAACCACCCTCTCGACCGACCAAAACCAGGACACCTTTTCCTCGCCTGAACTGGGTGCGCAGGGTGTAAGAGCTTGGGCCGGAGGTGTAAGAGCTTGGGCCGGAGGCGTGAGAACCTGGGCCGGAGGCGTAAGAGCTTGGGCCGGAGGCGTGAGAGCTTGGGCTGGGGGTGCGCCAACTTACACGCCGCTTGACAACTATCCGTTCTGGGAAAAGATTGGCCTCTACAAAGCTCATACTGAACTCGCTCCCCGCTTAGGTGAAGGCGTCGTCGTCGCGGTTATCGACACAGGCGTAGACCTCAAGCACCCCGTTTTCGCGGGCCGCCTGGTTAACGGCTGGGACTTTATAGGCAACGACGCCCTGCCTCAAGAAGAAGGCGTGGGGATAAGTTACGGTCACGGCACCGCGGTCGCCGGGGTTGTTTTGCAAGTGGCTCCCTTAGCCAAAATCATGCCGCTGCGCATCCTGAATTCGGACGGTTCTGGTGACACGGACGACCTGGTATTAGCCATAGACTGGGCCATCAGACATGGGGCCGACGTTATCAACGTGTCTTTGGGCTCGAGCCAAGGTTCAAGGTCTGTCGAGCGGGTTCTGGAAAAGGCCAAAAACAACAGGGTGGCCGTGGTCACCTCCGCGGGCAACTCCGGTGACAGAAACGTCACCTTCCCGGCCAACAGCGCGGTCACAGGCAGCAGTTTCTCGGACACCCTGATCAGCGTCGGCAGCGTCAACGCCAAGGATGAAAAATCTTCCTTCTCCACCTATCAAAAGGAAAAGGTGGAAATGGCCGCGCCCGGAGAGTCCATCTTTACCGCCTATCCTGACGCGCGGGTCACCTACTCGAGCGGCACCTCGTTCGCCGCGCCGATGGTCTCGGGCGCGCTGGCCCTCGCGCTGGGCGAACCCAGTCTGGACAAAAAGGTTGAAGAACTGCCCAAGCTCGTGACGGAAAAGGTGATGGACAAACTTTACGACGTGGGAGCGAACCACAACTACAAAGACGGTCTGGGTAAAGGCCGCCTTGACCTGGTCGTGTTCTTGAACGACGTCTTAAAGTAAAACGGTGGTTTTAAGACCGTAGGCCCAGGGGGCGGTAGCTTGCTACCGCCCCCTGGGCCTACTTTGTAAGTTTTGTGTGACAGCCTTTCCGCTACCCTCTCACTAGGTTATAGAGCAGTAGATGTGTCGTCACGCCCAAAACGCTCTTTTACAAAGGGGGCAACCGTATGAAAGAAGCAACGCAAAAACAGACCGGGGGTCACCCCAAAGAGGCACCACAGGCCGTGCTCGAGTCTATCGGCGCTCCCCAACTCGAGGAAGCGCAACAAGCTTTCGCGCTCGGCCAGTTTGACGACGCCTACGCCCTGCTCACGCGACCTCCTGCGGAGCCGGATACCTGTGCAACACCGCCGCAAAAAGCGGAGGCCGCGCTGCTCCTGGGTAAGCTCCTGCGGGAGCGGGGCTCGTTCGAAGAGGCCAAGGCCGCCTTTGAGGAGGCGCTGGGTTGCGCGCGGCTTCACGATCTACCTGAACCCGAAGCAAACGCGCTAAACCAGTTAGCAAGCGTATTTGCGCTTCAAGGTGACGCGCCCTCGGCCCTGAAGTTTTTGGAGCAAGCGGGTGTCCTATTTGAGCGCCTTGGGCAGAAGAAGATGTGGGCGAACGTGCTTACTAATGCCGGAAGCATCTACCGTGACCTCTCGGAGTATCAAGATGCCTTGGTTTCGTTGCGCAAGGCTTATGACCTGCTTAAAGAGTGCGACCCAGGTTCGCGTAGCGCCGCTATCAATTTACAGGATTTGGGCCTCACCTACGCTGCACTGGGTAAATTTGAGCGCGCAAAAACTTTTTATGAGGAAGCCCTGGATATCGCGGCTCATCTGAATGACCACGTGATAGAAATTGTTTCTCGCATCAATTTAGCCGAAGTTTATTTGGAGATGGGGAAACTCGAGGCTGCGGAAGCTTCCTTTGAAACTGGTCGTGCTCTCAGTGTAGATAATGGTCTCGCTGTTTTCCAGCTCAACGCTGTAGAGGGCTTGGGTAACGTCTACTACCGTAAAGCTCTATTTGCCAGAGCCAAAACTGCACATCAGCAGGCTGTTGACCTAGCCACAGCCATTGATGACAAAGCCAGTTTGCTCAGCGCGCTACTCAACCTCGCCAAAGACGAGCTCGCCACGCGGTCCTTTGGCGAGGCCACCGCGCGCGCGCTTGCAGCGCTCCTCATCGCCGAGCAGACGGAGCGGCCCCGCGCGCTTTATGAAGCGCATAAACTCTTGGCGAGCGCCTACAAAGCGCAAGGCGCTTTTGAAAAAGCGGTCTACCACTTAGAGGCCTTTCACGACCTCAAGGAGCGGATATTTAGCGAAGAGAACGAGGAGAAAACGCGCCGCCTGACGCTCAAGTTTGACCTAGAGAAGATAAGGTATGAGGCGGAAGAGTACCGCCTCAGGTCGGAAGTGAGCAAGCGCGCGTTTGAAGAGGCGGAGCGCCTGGTGCAAGAGCGCACCGCCGACCTAGAAGAGGCCCAGATTGAGATCGTCACCCGGCTCGCCGTGGCCGCGGAATACCGCGACGACGACACGGGCGTTCATACCCGCAGGGTCGGCAGAACAGCGGCCCTCATCGCTTATGTGCTCGGCTGGCCGCTCAAAGATGTTCAGCTCCTCTACACCGCCGCGCGCCTACATGACGTAGGCAAGATAGGCGTCTCGGACACGATTTTGCTCAAGCCCGGCAAGCTGACCGATGAGGAGTTTGGGATCATGCGGACGCACCCCGCTATCGGCGCGCGCATCTTAGCGGACGGTCACTCGCCCCTCTTGCACTTGGCGGAAAAGGTCACCGCGGCCCACCACGAGAGGTGGGACGGGCGCGGCTACCCCAACAAGCTCGCCGGGGAGGATATCCCGCAGGCGGCGCGCATCGTCTCGGTCGCCGACGTGCTGGACGCGCTTACCCACGAGCGCCCCTACAAAGCGGCCTGGTCGGTCGAGGAAACGCTTCAAGAAATTGCCCGCAACAGCGGTAGCCAGTTTGACCCCGCGATTGTCTCGGTTTGTCTGGAGGTGTTCGGCGCTTCAGGACTCCTGTCGCCCCTCGAGGTGGCCGAAAGCTGGCAGGCTCTCCTCGCCGACCTCAGCAAGCTCGAGCACCTGCGAGCGCTCCGTACCGGGGGAGTTTTCAAGAGAAACCTTAACTAAAGGTCAAGACCTCTGCGCGTCTGTAAGAGCCAACGGATGAAACCGCTCAACTTGCTCCCTCTTCTCATAGCGGAGGCTGAAAAGGCTGAGTACGACATCCCCATCCATTTAGCCAACGCGTTAAAAGCCAAAGCGTTAACGTCCGACCAAACCTCTTACGCGCTGCTACTTCACCACCAACTCCGCCAGCCGCTCGTCCGCCAAGAGCTTTTTGATGTCCTGCACGCGGTCCTTGCGCACCAACAGCAAGGTGTTCCCGCGCTTAACGATGACGAGATTTTCGACGCCCAGCGTGACGATGGTGTCTTCGGGGTTCTCAGTGTAGATGATGTTGCCCGAGGTCTCGAGCCCCACGTGCTTGCCGACCACGGTGTTGGCCTCGCTCCGGTTTAGGAGGCGCTCGAGCGCGACCCAATCGCCAATATCGTCCCAATCGAAATCGCCGGGCACCACGTAAGCCTTGTCGGTACGCTCCATCACCGCGTAGTCGATGCTGATTTTTTCTAAGGTCGGGAAAACTTCGTTCACTCGGTCTTCTGCAAACGCGCGCTCGAGCGGCTCGACGATGCCCGGCGCGTGGCGGCGGAACTCATCCAGAATGGCCTCGGTAGTCCACACGAAAATGCCCGCGTTCCAGTAGTGACCGCCGAGCTTTAAGAGGCGCTGCGCCTGCCGCTGGTTAGGCTTTTCCACAAAACGGGCCACCCTAAAGCCGTGCTCGCCCGCGCGTTCACCCGCTTGGATGTAGCCGTAACCCGTCGCGGGGTGCGTGGGGGTAATGCCCAGCGCGACGAGTCCTCCCGTTTCCTCGGCTAACTGTGCGGCCCCCTGGACTCGAGCGTGAAAAGTCGGCACGCCTGTGATGCGGTGGTCGGCGGAGAAAAAACCCAGCGTGGCTCCCGCGATGCGACGCGCCACGGTAAGCGACGCCAGCGCCACGGCGGGGGCCGAGTCGCGGCCCTCGGGCTCGATAATGAGGTTGTGGGCGGGGAGCGTCGGGAGCTGCGAGCGAACCAGAGCGGCGTAGCGTTCGGCGGTGGCGACGAACACGTGCGCTTCGCCCTCTACAAGGGGCAGGACGCGGTCAAAGGTGCTTTGCAGCAGGGTGCGGCCCGTGTGCTCCAGGTCCAAAAACTGCTTGGGTTTGTCGGCGGTTGACAAGGGCCAGAAGCGTTGACCCTTGCCCCCGGCCATGATGATAGCGACAAAGGGACCCATGTACCTCTTATACCAAGCTTTAACGAGCCGAACCGGGTGTGTACCCCACTAAATTTTGTGTTGCTTACTCGCTGTCTACTGGCCGAAGCGGCGTTCTCGAGCCTGAAAGTCGCGGATGGCGCGTAAAAAGTCGACCTTGCGAAAGCTCGGCCAAAAGGCGTCGCAGAAGTAGAATTCGCTGTAGGCGGTTTGCCAGAGCAAAAAGCCCGACAAGCGCACCTCGCCGGAGGTGCGAATCACAAAGTCCGGGTCGGGTACTCCGGCGGTGTAGAGGTGGCGGCCTATCTCTTCGGCGTTGACGTGCTCCAAAAGCGTGTGGAGGTCGGTCTCGTCACTGAGGTCGCTCAGGCCGTCACCCAACTTTTCGCGCAAGAGCTTTCGCACTGCCGCCACGATTTCTTCGCGCCCGCCGTAGCCGAGCGCGACGTTGAGGTGCATCCCGCCGTAATCTTCGGTGGCGCGCTCCATCTCGCGCAGCGCCTCCTTGGTATCGTCGGGGAAGTCGTCGATGTCGCCAATCACGCGCACGCGCACCCTGTTTTCGTGGAGGCGCGTGTCGGAGATTAAATCCTTGGCCTGCTGCGCGAACAGCGTGTGGAGGTGCGCGACCTCGTCGGGCTTGCGGCCCTTGTTATCGGTGGAAAAGCCCCAGATGGTCACGTGTTTGATGCGCAGTTCCAAACACCAGTCGAGCACCTCGCGCGCCTTGCCCGCGCCGTAGTTGTGGCCCGTTTTGACGTCCAGACCGACGGTGCGCGCGAAGCGGCGGTTGCCGTCCATGATGATGCCGATGTGTTTGGGCAGCGTGCCTTCTTGGTGGACGGCGCGCAGGAGCGAGCGTTCGTAAAACCAGTAGAGCGGCCCCGTGAGAGAATCCCAAGCGCCAAGCGCGCGCTTGGCACCCGAAGAGCGGCGCAGAGAAGCGTTCATGCCCACCAGTCTACTCTACTGTGGGCGCGGGCGTTTGTGCGGGATTTCGCTGGACGCTCAACGCTCCACATACTGCTTCTGATAGTAGTCGCGGTAGGCCCCGCTCTGAACGCGCGCGCACCATTCCGGATGCTCGGCGTACCACCTGACGGTTTCTTCCAGCGCCTCCGGCCAGGCCGAGCGGGAGGGACGCCAAGAAAGCTCTCGCGCCACCTTCGACGCGTCAATCGCGTAACGCCGGTCGTGGCCGGGGCGGTCCTTGACGCGCTCGATCATCCTTTCGTCTTTACCCATGATTTTCAGAATGGTTTGGGTGAGTTCCAGATTGCTGCGTTCGTTGTCGCCGCCGATGTTGTAGACCTCGCCCGGCGCGCCCGCTTCCAGCACCCGCAGCACCGCCTCGCAGTGGTCGAGGACGTGCAGCCAGTCGCGCACGTTTTGACCGTCGCCATAAAGAGGCACGCGCTTATCGTCCAACAAATTCATTACAAAGAGCGGGATGACTTTTTCAGGAAATTGGTAGGGACCGAAGTTGTTCGAGCAGCGGGTGATAGACGCGTCCAGGCCGTACGTTTCGTGCGCCGCCAGCACGAGGAGGTCGGAGGCGGCTTTAGAGGCCGCGTAGGGGCTTCGGGGGGCCAGCGGGGTGCTTTCGGTAAATTTTAAGCTGGCGGGCTCGAGCGGTAGCGCCCCGTAGACCTCGTCGGTGCTCACGTGGATGAGGCGTTTGGCGTCGCCCCTCGCATGAAAATCCTGCAAAACCTGTAGCAGCGTCTGCGTGCCCATGACGTTCGCTCTAACAAAGGGCCGTGCGTCCATGATCGAGCGGTCCACGTGCGTCTCGGCGGCAAAATGCACCACCGCGTCGCAGCCCTCCAGCAGGCTTTCTAGCAGCGCCTCGTCGTTCACGTCGCCCTGCACGAAACGGTAGCGCGGGCTCGCCTCCACATCCGCCAGATTTTCCGGGTTGCCCGCGTAGGTGAGCAGGTCGAGGTTGATGATTTCCGCGTCGGGCCGCTCTTTAAGTATAAAGCGCACGAAGCTCGAGCCGATAAAGCCCGCGCCGCCGGTGACGAGGATTTTTTTGTACTGTTTTGAACTATTCACTATGACTCCTAGAGCGAGACTGCCAAGACAACAAGGTCGTTAAGAACTTCACTTGCAAAATCGTACCCTTTTGGGCGGCCAGTTTCCAAGGCTCGAGCACGGTTCATCCCCACCTGCGTAAAAATAGCGCAACCTTAATTTTAGCGGATGAGCCCCTTGTTCTGACCTCCTTCGTTTCATAACGTTCCGATATCTACTAGGTTGTGTTGACATTTCACCTTAACCAGATGAGAGCGGAAGCGAAGTGCAAGAAACTGAGGTAGTTACGAGCCAGTTTGTCAAAGCGTGAGAAGCAGCGCCTATACCGTTTAAGCTTGTTGAAAAAACACTCAACGAGGTGACGCTCTTTATAGAGTTCTTGGTCATACTCGCGCTGTTCGTTGCGGTTACTTCTGGGTGGAATCACCGCTTGCGCACCCATCTCGGCGATGGTGAGGAGCACATGTTCAGCATCATAAGATTTGTCGCCCATCACGAACTCAGCTTCATAACCCGCTAGCAACGCTCTAGCGTGTGGCGCTTCATGCGCTTGTCCCGCGGTGAGCAACAGCCGTAACGGGTTGCCTAGAGCGTCGACGCTCACGTGTATCTTCGTACTAAACCCACCGCGACTATAGCCTAAGTTCTGCGCCTCTTGCCCCCTTTTTTAGAGGGCGCACCCGCGGAGCACGCATGTGCCCGTACTACGGAGCCGTCTATCATGACGCTTTCCATGTCCGAGTCATCCGCAAAGTGTTCGAATAGCTCCTGCCATACGCCACGCTCACTCCACCGGTCAAAGCGCTTGTAAGCACTGTTCCATTTGCCGTACTCCCTGGGAAGAAGCCGCCACTGAGAACCGCTCCGCAGCAGCCAAAGTACGCCTTCGACAAATCTACGGCACTGCTTCTCTTGCCCCACGTACACCTGCGGGTTCTCATCTAAGAACGTTCTGATTTTATGCCACTGTTTAGCCTTAAGTTTCACCTTGCTCATGCCCTTTCTTAATAACTCACTACATGAGAATGTCAACAGAACCTAGCAAGTATCATCTGGTTTGAGACACACTTACTATACAAAGCACTGTCTAGCACGCAGTTTCGGCAATGATAGTTGCGTTCATTTGTCTCAGTATGTCATGGAACTGCTATATGGTGTAGCTCCTGAGCTATCCCGTCACACTCTGCTAATCTATAGGCGTGGGTGAAAACAAACGCATCCGAAAGCAGATAGCTGGCTGGCAGAATCAAATTGACCTACACCGAGCAAAGATTGCCAGCGAGATGCGTCAATCCTCCCCCGACTCTGGCCTCATTCGTCATTGGGAAAAGGAGATAGCGACGTGGCAACTGCAAATAGACCTCAAGGAAAAGCGCCTCAGAGACAAACGCTGAACCCAATCTTGGACCTTCCCGAGGGGGCCGAAGCGCCGAACACGCTGTTATGGGATGAGCTGGCGCAGGAGGCAAAAAGGTACGGTGACCTTGTGAGCCGCCTTAAAAATACGGGGCGTGGTGCGGGCGAGAGGGACGCGCTCGAGGGTGAACTGCTCGAGTCACTCGCCCACTTGCGTGTTCACGCTGCCGTTTTGGATGAGGCCGTTATGGACGCGCTTATCAAGTCAGACACCCTAGAAGACGGTGCGGGTCACGGCTAACACCGAACCCGCGGGCTTCAGCCAGACCTTAACGAGATGCAAGCCAGAGCCCTGGAACCTTTAGCGCCAGGTGAAGCGTCGTTTGCGGTGCGCGTCCGTACAGACAGTAGCTCACCTAACCCCGGTCTTCCTCCCAAAGCTCCGCCCCAAAAAAATCCCAGGGCAAGCGGCCCTCGTTGGGGTGCTCGAGGTCGAACTGCTTGTCCATCACGTAAAGGAGCGTCGCGCCCTCCGGCCCCGCTCGGTAGCCGTGGGCCACGCCCGCAGGAATAAAGAGCCTTATGGGAGCCTCACCGGAGAGAACGAACATTCGTTTGACGCCCTCGGTGGGGGAGCCCTCGCGGAGGTCCACGAGCCAGATTTTGAGGAGGCCGGTAATCACCGTCCAGAGTTCGTTTTGCGGCTCTCTCGGATGAATGTGAAACGCGTTGACGCGGCCCGGCGCGGCCTCCGACACGCTAATTTGGCGGGCGGTAAAACCTTCTGCATCCTCGACGCTCCCTTCTGACAGCCGCACGTACTCCATAAAACTGCCGTTGTCGCTCCGGCTCTTGCGAAGCGGCGAGGTCCAGACACCTTCAATGGCGGGCGCGGGCGCGTAGCTTTGAAAGGTGAGCGCGTCGGTGACGGATGAGGAGAGCTTGGTCATGCGGGTTCCTTTTGGACAGGATTTTGAGGAAGCGTCCCCTTGAGCGCCTGCCAGCGTTCGGTGTTTAAGCTGATGTCGTCGGGCAGCGCGACGCCCGCCTCTGTCTTAGAACCCCGCGTCACGTCGGGTTTGCGGCGGCGGGCGAGGTCGTAGACGCTCTTGCGTTCCGTGGCGATGTGCAACGTGTCAAAGGGGATATCTTCCACGTGCCTCACCGCGAGCGCGATGTCGGGCGCGATGACGTCCAGATAATCTTGACTTGTGTACACGTCGCTAAAGGCGACGGGGTAGGGCCACTCGTTGGGGCGAAAGCTCGAGCGCACGACCAAACACCGCGCCGCCACGCGCGCCACCGCCTCGGCGGCGAGCTTGGAGAGCGCGTAGTAGTTTCGGACCGGCCCCACTGGGTCGTCCTCTTTGTAGCCGCCCGTGTCACCATAAAACACGTAGTCCGTCGAAATATGAACGAGGCGGCAGTTGCCAAGCGCCCGGACGAGGGCGCGCGTGCCGCCCACGTTGGTGCGCCAGCAGCGTTCGCGCGCACCTTCGGCCCCCTTGACGTCGGTGTAGGCGGCGGCGTGGACGATGAGGTCGGGTTGGTGGTGCTCGAGCGCCCGTCCCACGCTTCTTTCGTCCGTCACGTCGAGTTCGGTGCTCGAGGGTGCAACGACGTCCGGAAGAAGCTCTTGCAAAGCGCTCCCCAACCGCCCCGAGCCGCCCGTAAGTAAGATTTTCACGATCCCTCCTTCAAGCGGCAAAAGTTAGCAGGGGAGGTTTCACCCGAAGCCGTGAAGTGATAATACCCACTACTTTACACGCGTCTCCCGGCAACCCTCACGTTATGGTTACGCTAGCGGATAAGCTCGAGCAGATACGCCCCGTAGCCCGTTTTTGCCATTGGCCGGGCGAGCTTTTCAACCTCCGCAGCGTCTATCCAGCCCTGCCGGTAGGCGACTTCTTCCAAACAGGCGATCTTGAGCCCCTGCCGCTGCTCGATGGTCTCGACAAAGTTGGACGCCTGCAAGAGCGATTCGTGCGTGCCCGTGTCCAGCCAGGCCATCCCGCGGCCCATCATTTCGACGCGGAGCGCGCCCCGCGCCAAATACATCTTGTTGACGTCGGTAATTTCCAGTTCGCCCCTTGGGGAGGGGGTGAGGTCTTTAACAAACTCCAACACTTCGTTGTCATAAAAGTAGAGGCCGGTAATGGCGTAGTGCGACTTGGGCCTCGCGGGCTTCTCCTCGATGCTTACGGCCTTGCCGTCCCCGTCAAACTCGACCACCCCGTAGCGCTCAGGGTCTCTCACGTAATAGCCGAACACGGTCGCGCCCGTTTCGCGCGCCGCCGCCCTTTTGAGGTGCGCGCCAAAGCTCTGACCGAAAAAGATGTTGTCGCCCAGGATGAGACAGACCGAATCCTCCTCCACAAACTCGCGGCCTATCACCAGCGCCTGCGCCAGCCCCTCGGGCCGGGGCTGCTCGGCGTACGAAAAAGCGAGCCCCCACTGCGAGCCATCCCCCAAGAGACGGCGGAAAAACGGGAGGTCGTGCGGCGTCGAGATAACCAGAATGTCGCGGATGCCCGCGAGCATCAAAACTGAAATGGGGTAGTAGATCATTGGTTTGTCGTAGACGGGCAGGAGCTGTTTGGACACGGCTCGAGTGGCGGGGTAGAGACGCGTGCCCGCGCCGCCTGCTAGGATGATGCCTTTCACGTGGCCTACTCTAGCATGGCTAGCGTGCCCCCTGCCGCCCCAGCACCGCCGCCGCGGTCTGCGTCAGGATGACGATATCCCACCAAATCGACCAGTTGCGCACATAATGCGCTTCCATCTCGAGCCTGTCCTCAAACGTAATCTCGTTGCGGCCCGAGACCTGCCAGTAACCGGTCACGCCGGGTTTGGCCTCGAGAATAGCGGGCGCACGTTCACCCATATCGCTTCGTTCGCGCGTGAGGTAGGGGCGGGGGCCGACCAAGCTCATCTCGCCGGTCAGCACGTTAAAGAGTTGCGGCAACTCGTCGAGGCTGGTGCGGCGCAAAAAACGGCCCGCCGGGGTGACGCGCGGGTCCTCTTGAAGTTTGTGGTAGCGCGTGTACTCCTCAAAGATACCGGGGTCGGTGCTCATGAGGTCGCCCAAACGCGCGTCGGCGTCTTTGTACATGGTGCGGAATTTGAGACAGCGGAAGGTCTCGCCCCCTTGTCCGATGCGCGCGCTCTCATAAAACGCAGGGCCAGGGCTGTCGAGGCGTATCCACAGGGCGAGCGCGAGGAGGAGGGGCGAAGCGAGGAGCGTACACACGCCGCCGCCGAGAAGGTCCAGCGCGCGTTTGGCAAGCCTGTTGGCGGGGGCGTAGAGGCCGCTACGGACTTCTAGCGCCAGCATCCCGTCGAGGTCGCTCGCGTAGACCTCTCGAGAGGGCAACCCGGCAAGGTTGGGCACGAACTGCACCCGCTTAAACACGTGCCCGCGCCCGTTGACGAGCCCCGCCAACTCCTCGGACGAGGCGGTGGGGATGGCGACGATGGCGTGCGAGACGCCGCGGGCCAGAGCGTACGCGTTGGCCTCGCCCAAGCTTCCGCGGACCCTGACGCCCTCAAAGAGAAGCCCCTGCTTACCCGCGTCGTCGTCGAAAAAGGCGACGGGCTCGAGGCCGTCCAGAGGCCGCCGCCGCAGCGCGCGCGCCACCCGTCGCCCCGCCTGCCCCGCGCCCAAAATGACCACGGGACGGCCCCACAGGCCGAACGCGTGCAGCGCGCGTTTTACGAATGCGCGGCCCACGGGGCAAAACACCATCGTCAGGAGAGTGGTGAGGAGAAAAACGGAGCGGGGGAGGAGTTCTTCGTAAAAAAGCAGCGTCCCCGCCATCAAGATGAGCCCGGCATAGGCGGCGCTCGAGACGCCCTTACGCAGTTCCTGGGGTGCGGTGAGGCCGTAACCGGGATAAAGCCCTTCACGCCAGGCCATCGCGGGCCAGAGGAGGAGCGCGTAAAAGGCCGTTTGCAGATTCGGAGGCGTCACGAGCGGCGAATCCAAAAAGAGGCCAAGCCAGCCTCGTAAAAGCAGAGCCAGCCCCAGCGCGAGTCCCGCCGCGCCAAAGTCCGCCGCCGCCAGCGCAAAACGCACCACCCCCCCCTGCGCCCCGCCTGCCCTTTCGCGCGCCCGCGCATAGGAAGCCGAACGCCAGCCCGCCACCGCCGCCAGCGGATAGATGACGCCGCCGTAAAAAAGCGTGGCGTCAAAGGTGTTGGCGACCAAAAGCGCGGCGACCACGCTCAAAAAGGGCAGATCGCGGCTTTTGAGGGCGGCCCAGGTGAGCGCGGCGACGAGGAGCAGGAGGCCCAGAAAGCCGACTAAGCCCCTCGAGAACAGCACGTGCAACCCTAAATTGTGCGCGTGCGACGGCACCGCGTAAGTGGGGTCGAACGCGGACCAGACAACATGATAGTAGTTCGCAAAGGCCGTTTCGCCCCAGCCCCACAGGGGGCGCGTAAGAAAGCCCTCCCATGCAGCCCCCCAGTAGGCGAGTCTCAAGGGACCCGGCAGATTCCACAAGCTAGCAGGCGAGACGCGGAGCGCCATAAAGGAGACCGCGGCGATGAGCGCGACGTGCGCCGCACGACCCCGCCACGACTTTGTATAACCCAAAAAAAGTAGAGCCGCGGCAACGGCGAGCCAAGCAAGCAGCGCCTCCGGGCTTCCCGACGCGAGCACGCCTAACGCTGCGAGCGCGAGGCTTAGGAGGCGGAGCCGCGTGCTGGATAGGAGGAGCGCGAAGAGCGAGCCGAGCAAAAACACGGTGTGACCATAGAGGTTGGTATTCGCGTCCCAAACGAGGGTTTGGGCGAGTCTCGAGGTCCCCCCGAACCCACTGCCATGCAGAAAGCCTAACCCCACGACGAGCGCCAGCCCCGAGAGCAGACCCAGCCCCATAAACGAGCCGCGCACCGCCGCGCGTTCAGCGTAGAGGCGCGCAAAGGTTCGGTAGATGAGCCAGGGCGCGAGCACCTGGAGCGCACCGAACAGAAAGCCGCGCACCCCGCCGTGAACCGCCAGGGGCAGCGCGAGCAACAAAGCCGCGCCCCACCAGAGCCCGTCGGAGCGCCTGAGCGGCCACCTGTCGGCGAAAAGAAACAAGAGGCCGACAAAGGGGCCGACGTTGGGCAGCAGCGCGAAGCCGAAGCCCAGCAAGAAGGGGACGCTTTTGCCTAGAGCCGTTGTCATGAATTACCCAAAGTGATTACCCAAAGTCGTCATGTGCTACCCTCGCAACGCATCCCATTATGCCTTTTCTGTAGCCGGAGGGGGCGCGGCGGCCTGTAAAGTGTTCGCGCGTTCTTCCCGGAGCGCGTTCATGCCCAAGAGGAGCGGGAAGAGGACGCCGGAGTAGAAAAAAGTGTAGTCAAAAATGTTCATGACGAAAACTGGGACGACGAGAGCGAGACCGCGCCAGCGGCCCCAGGTCCAAGCGAGAGTGAGAAAACCTCCGGTGAGCCACAAAATAGCGGCGAGGCCGGGGAGGCCGTAGGCGGCGGCGAATTGGAGCCAGAGGTTGTGCGCGTGGGTCACAAGTTCTTGACTGCTCCCTTGATACGCCTCCTGCCAATATCCGGTGAAGTTGGCCCGGCCAACGCCTGCCCAGGGATGATCAAGAAGCGCGTTCGCGGCGACCCCCCAAATCTCGAGCCGACTCGTCCCCGTGCGGTTGGCGAAAACGCCGCTTCTAAAGCTGTTCACGCTGAAGATGCCCGCGCCTATCAAAATAACCACGGCGAGAAGCACGCCCAGCCGCCGCCGGGATGTGAGGGGGGGCGTAAGAAAAGAGAACCAGCCCGCCCCCAGTAGCAAAGCGAGCCAGGCGGCCCTGGAGCGAATTAAAACGACCGTGAACGCCGCCAGGCTCGAGACGACGAGCGTGAGGCCGAGCGAACTTGTCGTTACGAGCGTTGCCAAAACCAGGCTCAGAAGCGTGTGGGCCGCCAGATTGGGATGGCTGAACCAGAGTTGAGCGCGGGGGTAGGTGGGAACGGGTATGGGCTGCGGCCCGTTCGCGTTCTCGAGTTTTGTACCCCGCACCTCGACCTGCGTGCCCAAACTCTGCGTGCTTCCCAAGAGAAGGAGCGCCTGCAAAGAAGACGCGTTCCGGGGAGGCTCGAGCAAAAAGTTAAAGGTCTGCCACTCGTTCGTTGGGACGAACCATCGCCCTACGTTGGGTTCGGTCTCGCCCCAATTTACGGCTAAATCTGCGACTTCTTGGAGTGTGGGCTCGAGCCTCCTCTCGCGTCCACCCGTAAGCTCATAAAGTTTAACGTTGCGCACGTCATAACTCAGACCGTCGAAATCGTTCAGGACAATGCGAATGATAGACGATTCCGAGGCTGCCGGGGCGGTCCATGTGAGTTCAATCGAACGCCAGCCGGGACCGAGGTTTGCGGCTTTACACGCTGCGTCACCGCCGGGACCCCAGGTTTGCAACCAAGTCCCCCGACACCCTTCTGCCGGGATGGGGCTGGGTGAACGCATCTCGAGCTCGACCTTAAATGTTCTACCGCCCGCTGGGCTACCTAAGTCAAATGTCCGCATGAGATAAGGGTCGACCCCGCGCGGCGTGACGACGCGTGTAAATGGGGTGCCGTTTTCTTCCAAAGGCGTGAGTTCAAACCCGCCCGATGAGCGAAACCAGTCCCAACCCAACGCTCCTTTGGCAAGGCGCGCTTCGAAGGAGAGCTCGAGCCTCTCTACACCTGCGGGTAACATCCATGAGCGCAAGGCTAAGGTGGTCACTACGTTGTGCCTAAGATTCGCTGCTACGTCCGTGAGGCTGAGCGCCTGCGGGTCTTGCCAAACGCGCGAGGCCAGGAGGGGACCCGAAACCGCCGCAAGAAGGAAAAAAATAAGTACAGCGACGAGCGCGGGGCGTAGCACCCTGACGGGCACAACCAGCGCGCTCACCGCGAGCGCCAAAACGAACTGCCCCGCCACCTCATAAGCCGCGTGCCAGCGAGCTTCGGCAACGTGGCTCGCCGTCAAGACGAAAGCCGGGAGCAGCCAGAGCCAGAGCCATGACTTTTTTAGGTGTAGGCGCAATAAGCGTGAGCGCACAGTGTTTAGCTCTGCGTGACGTGAGGCGCACTATGAGTCTCTGTCTGGGTTTGAAACCCTCGCCAGCACTCGGTCACAAAAGCCTCAAATTCACGCCGAAAGCGCGCTTCGCTAAAAGCCTGAGCGTGGTTAGAAATCCTCTCCGGGTCAAAGCGCGCTGCGCTGCGTTCAAATGTTTCTATAGCCTCTTTGATGGCCGCAGACGTTTGCGAGGGGAAAAAGACGCCGGTTGGACGTTCTGTCCCGAGCCCTTGGACGGTCTCGAGTGCTCCCCCCTTGCCATAGGCAATGACCGGCGTGCCACAGGCTTGCGCTTCGACAGGCGCGATGCCAAAGTCCTCACGCGAAGCGAAGACAAACGCTTTGGCCCCAGCGGTCACGCTGGCGATGGTTTCCCTGTCACAGTAGCCTAAAAAAGTCACGTTAGGGGCTGCGAGGGTTTCCAAGCGTCGCCTTTCGGAGCCGTCGCCCAAAACGAGTAAGGTCTTACCAAGCTCGTTAAAAGCAGAAACGACCATGTCTATGCGTTTATAAGGCTCCAGGCGCCCTACCGTCACGTAGTAATCCTCTTTTTCCGCTCTAAAATGGCTGCTGTAATGTTCGACCTCGACGGGAGGATAGATAACGGTGCTCTTTACCCCATGCCGGTGAAGGTGCCAAGCCGAAACATAGTGTGAATTGGCAATGGTAAAGTCCGGTCTGCGTGAGGCCACGCTGTCCCAGAGGCGAATACGCGACAGAAACACATCTTGTAGAAAGTCGATATATTTGTTTTGGCTGTACATGCGTCTGTCTTCGTAAGCATATTTGAGGTTCCTCGCGTGCAAATAGCAGATATGGAGCTGCTCCGGCGAGGTAAGAACGCCCTTAGCCACCGCGTAAGCGCTAGAAATAATGAGCTCGTACTCTGACAAGTCAAGCCGCTCAATAGCCAGCGGCATCAGGGGCAGATAAAGCCTGTGTTTGCTCCCGGCGAAAGGGAGAGCCTGAATAAAAGACGTTTTAACCGCTTTGTTTTGAATAAATCCCCGTTCGTCGTTCGGCAGGAAGTCGATGAGGCTAAAAAGGTCGGCTCGGGGAAAGACCTCAAGGATTTGCTCGAGCACGCGTTCCGCGCCCGCATAGGTGTAGAGCCAGTCGTGGACGACAGCGACCCTCACGCGCTCAACATTTCTTTGATAACAGCGAGCGTTCTCACCGCGCATTCGTTCCAACTAAACTTTTCAGCGCGCCTTAGCCCCTTCTGCCGCAACTTTTCACGCAGGTCTGGGTCGGACATCAACCGCTGAATTTTATCAGCTATGTCCTGTGGGCTGTGAGGATCGCAGTATAAAGCGGCGTCGCCGCAGACTTCGGGCAAAGAGGCGGCGTTCGAGACAATGACCGGGCACCCGCAGGCCATCGCCTCCAAGGGGGGGAGGCCGAAACCTTCGTAAAAAGCGGGATGGACAAAGCCGGTTGCCCCTTCGTAAAGCGCTCTCAACTCGCCCTCGCTCACATAACCTAAATGTTTGACGCTCTTAGGCAGGAAGTCGGCGCGCTGGCTAAAAACTGCCGGGTTGACGCCGCCTGCGATAACCACGTCGAAATCGGGGTTTCTGAGATGCTCGAGCGCCCGCACGATGCCCATAAAATTTTTGTTCGGGCTTAGGCTGCTGACCGCCAATAAAAAAGGCCTGTTGCCAAAGCCGTGTTTGGAAAAGACCTCAGTGTCTGCCGCGTGGGCAAAAATATGCTCTCTACCGGAATAGACGACGGTGACTTTATCTTCCGGAACCCCGCAGTAGCGGATGAGCTCGCGTTTTGAAAATTCTGAGACGGTCATGATGCTTTGGGCCGTTCTCGATAAGGTCGGTAACAGCGTTTTGTAGAGGGTGCGAAAGCTTCTCGAGTAAGCCTGAGGCACCGCGTAAACCGCCGCGTCGTGAATCGTAACGACTTGGCGCGTCTTACTCACGGGCGCGGTGTTGCAAAGGTTGACTAAGAAGCCGCCGCGGGCAAAAAGGGGCAGCTCGAGCTGTTCCCAGGCGTGGCCCGTGAGGCGACCGCAAACTTCGGCACCCAAGGTTTCGGCTAGGTCGCGGTGAAGGATATTGTTGGGGGCCAAAAAACGAAAGGTGATATCGTTTGAACATTCTTTAAGACGTTTCGAAAGTTCTATGGCGTAGCGCTGCACGCCGGTCACCGGCTGCGTAAGAAACCTGCCGTTGATAAAAATTTTCATGAACTGAGTCTTTGCTGTCTAAATCTTTGCTGCCGAAGCGTCCGGTACGCTACGCCCAAAAAAAGCCAGATCGGTAGATAGGCAAACTCCGGCACGGCAATCATCATCGTGCTATAGATGATGATAAGCGCGATTTTAAGGCCCACTGAAACGTAGTCGTTGTTAAGAGACAAGATGGGACGGGCAAAAAGTAAGGTAAACAAAGAAAAGCCGACAATTCCGGTGTTGACCAAAAGGGTTGAAGAAAAGTCGGTCGAGCGTATGTAACCAAAGCCGATGCCAAACAGTTGGTTGAGGAGAGGGGCGTCAGCATAAAACTTTATACTGTTTATAAAAAGGGTGGAACGTGTCGCACCTGAATCGTTTATCAGGCTTAGCTTGGCAACGACCGCCTCTGCAAGAACTCTCTGAACGATCGGCCACGCAACTATTGTACCAGCCACTCCGAGCACTAAAAACCAAAAGAGATACCTGTCCGCAAAACCAGAAATAAGACGGCGTAGCGGTTTGCTATACCCAAACCGCAGAAGTAAGTAAAGTGCGACTCCCAAGATGGCAGTCGTGGAGGTTGTAAGGATAAGAGTCGTGAGTAGCAGAAGGTGGACAACCGTTTTACGCCGATGAATGGCATGAATCCAGAAAGGCAGGATGGTGAAAGCGTACATGGAAGGTTCTCCAGTCAAGCTTTTGAGACGCATGACTTGCAAGGTACCTATGTTGGAAATTTGAAAGAGGCTGCCTTGCGAAGTGTACAAACCTCCGTCAAAGATGCGATTACTAAGAAAATCCCCGTTTTGGCCGGTCACAAGAAAGAAAATGAACTCGTAAAGGCCGTAAAGTGCGAGTAGGGAGGCACCCCAAAAGAGAAAGCGATCCCAAGTAGGCTGATAAAAAGTAGCTACAAAGGCGAAAGTGAGGACACCGGGTACAAGGTAAAGAGACTGAGTGAAGAGACTCGAGCGTAAGATAAGCTGCACACTGTCGTTGTTTACAAGCTGTAGGGTGCTGATATTAAGATTGGGGACTAGCAGCAAGCTGAACTGACTTGTGGCGCTGAGAAGCATGACACTTCCAAAAATGAGAAGTGTATACAAGAAGACGCGTCCTACTTTGTGAGGCGACAAAATCATAGTCAGGGGCAAGGAGGCAAAAGCAAACAGAAAGGCGGGGGTTGTTCCCTGGACACTTGGAACTAAAAGGACAGAGGTCATGGGAAGCACAAGGGCCCAAAGAGCAAAATAAATATCTAGCTTATTTAGTCCGTTTGCAAAAACCCTCTTCACAGTTTGTTACGCAAGTAGGTAATGAAGTCGAAACGTGTTTGAGTTTCGGCTGGAAACCACCTATACCCTTTCATAAAGATTTTTTCTCCTTGCTTTTTAGATTTTGAAAAGTTGCCAAACTTTTAACGTCGAGTCAAACATGTAATTCTTTAAGGGAAATACTGAGGCAGAATAGGCATAAAGCATCTGGTAGTAGAGGCTTTTTGCCAAAATTGCCGCACTAGAATAGTGCCTGGCTGACCGTCTTTGAAAGAGACATCTTTCCTCATCTCAGCTACCTTTTGCTCCCCGGAAGCCTGACCACCGGCCCCTAAAAACGTTCCAGTGATATCGTGCTTTCGCCACCCGCAGCGAAAACAAGGATAATAAGCTGCCCCCAGCGGGGCGGACGAGCGACTGCAGCTTGAACCAGAAGGGGTAGTCATGGTTTTTTAGAACGCGCCCCATCCCGCAGCCGTACAGATAGGCCTTGCGTATCCGCTGCTCATCATAGCCTTTGGGGGGAGCAGGATGAAAAACAGAAAGATCGGCGTCGTAGACGAGGGTGTTACCTCGCCCCAAAACCTGCAAAAGAAGATCGGTCTCCTCACCGGAACCCCAGCGCGCGCCTACGCCCAAGGTCTCGTCAAAACGCACGCCGGTGAGAGCTTGGCGGCGCAGAAAAATGCTGAACGATATGCCGCGCCGCCATACATTGAGCTTGTCTATAGCGCCGGTTTGAGCATCGAAACGCCCGATGCTCACTCGCCTCTGGTCGTCGAAAGCTCTGCCTGTCAAGCCGTCGACATTTGGGTGCTCTGCAAAAAACGCGGCAACGTTCTCTAGCAAGATAGGTGAGTACCGACAGTCGTCATCGGGAAAGGCGACAACGTCGCCCGTTGCGTAGCAAAGACCCACGTTGCGCGCTCTAGAAAGCCCCGACGCGGAACGGAGATGGAGAATGGGAAAAGCGTGTTTGAAGGGCTCGAGCAACGTCACCAGACGGTCATCCTTATTCTGATCTACAACAATAAGTTCAACACCATTGTAACACTGCGCCTCGAGGGACTCCAAGAAAGCGGTGAGTTCGGTGGTGCGGTGTAGCGTCGCTAGCACGAGCGAGAACCTCACCTTAGCCTCCTTTGCGGGTTAGGCTGCGCCACGCTGTCTCCACGCGGTCAGTCAGGCTTTGGTTGCCCAAAAGCAGCACAAGCTTGCCGACGATCTTCGGGTTGAAGGCGATTCTTCTTACTGCCGTAGGATAGGCGTCCGGATAGACCTGTCTAAGGTAGGCTAAAAATCTTCGGGCGTTTCCTATATTTCGTGTTCCTATCGACAAACTGACGTAGGTTTCAGCATACTCAGCAAGTGCATGAAGTCTCCACTTTTGTAAACGGGGCTTGCCCACACCTCTCTTTAGAGCGTAACGGTACGGTTCGGTGATGCTTCTTAGATTGTCGATATGCGCTTGCAAGTTTAGGCTTTTCGAGGTGTTCTCCTCATGTCCGACCCAAACTCCCACCACGCGGCCGACCAGCAGCACCTCGCCTTGCAAGATGAGTCGCCGGAGCGATTCCCAATCGGAGCTAAGAATATCTTGTTGATAAAAGCCAAGCTCAAGCGCCACCTCTCGTTTATATAGCGAGCCGAGGTGGGGAACGGTAAACGTCGACCTGTTCCAGCTCAGAAAAAATGCTTCGCCGCACACAACTTCGTAGGCTTTAGACGTGGGCGTGAGGTCACGGTAGCGACCGTTCGGCTCCAAGAAGCGCTGGCCCCCAACCACGAGGACCACGTCTTTGTTCTTCGCAAGCTGGATTAGCGATTGACTTATGAAAGCCGTGTCCGTTAAATAGTCGTCGCCGTCTAAGTTGAGCGTCCAGGCACCCGTGGCGTGCTCGTAAAGTGACCTTCGGTAGTTGGCGACCCTACCCAGGTTGTGCTCGTTGCAAACGTATTTTAGACGCGCGTCGTGGCAGTAGCGTGAGATAACTGTCGCCGTGTCATCGGTCGAGGCGTCGTCCGCGACGACCACCTCTAAGTTGGGATGGCTTTGCGCCAGCGCACTTTCGATCGCCCTCGGCAGCACGCGGGCTTGATTGTAGGTCGGAATCATGATGGTCACTTTGGGTAGGGGTGACACAGCTATATTTATTGATGGTGTCATAGTTGACGAGAGCGCAGCCTGTCGCTTTGAAATAGTCATTTTTCCCCTCTGAGGCGGCTGACACGTCTGGGTAGATCGTGATTTACTAAGCTCAGCAAAAAAAATAGCGCGTACTTAGGGTTGAAAGGTGCCCGCGCCGACGCGCGACGTAAAAAGGTCCGCCCCCGCAGTTGGTTGCCGGGCTTGCCTAAGCTGTAGAGCTTGCCGATCAGGTAGTTCATACTTGCGGCGGCCTTGGCTGTTTCAAACAAAGCCTGGTGTTTGAGATAAATGTGCTCGAATGCCTCGGCTAGCTGCACAGCTTGGGCATCGCTGACGCCGCCGGGGGAGTGAGGTGAAACGAGAAGCACCTCTGACAAGTGATAAAATTGAGCGCCACCGCTCGCCAGGGTGAGCCACAAATCCCAATCTTCGTGATTGCATAAACTGGTGTCGAATCCGCCACCCTTTAGCAAAACAGAGCGCCGCGCAACGACTGTGGGCGTGCCGATGAAGTTGCCGAGAGCAAGCCGGATTGCGATGTCGGCGCTAGCTACACTTTCGGGCGGAATCACGAGTTCGCGCGCAGGGTGGCGCTTGACAAAACTGGTAAAAACGATGTCCAAAGATAGATTCCGCTCGAGACACTCGAGTTGGTCGCGCAACTTGTCGGGCAGCCACACGTCGTCACTATCCTGAAAACCTATGTAGCACCCTCGCGCAACCTTTATGCCCGTGTTTCTGGCCGCCGAGGCACCCCTATTGACGTCATGGCGAAAGTAGCGGACGCGGACGTCGGATAGCCCCTCGATGTAAGCCCTGGTAGCGTCCGTAGAGCAGTCGTCGACAACGATGACTTCAAAATCCGTGTAGCTTTGCTCGAGCACCGACGCGAGCGCGCGCTCCAAGGTGCCCAGCCGGTTGTACGTCGGCAGTACGACGCTAACTTTCGGCATACGTCTGGCCTCTAGAGCGTTTGAGACGCCTGCTGAGACGCCTTAACGCGGCGATGTTTTTGTCTCCTAGATGCGTCAGGAGTAGCCAAGGCGCGGCGGTGACTAAACCCGGGCTGGTCAGGAGAGCCTTACGGAAATTCTTTTGCGCCGCCGTCCTGTCGTTCAAGCTTAGAAGCTGCTTGACACCCTCGTCGTAATAATTGATAGCCAGCGCCCGGTCGACGTAGCGCACCAACTCCGGTTTGGCGGCGCGAACTTTCGCGTACGTCTTTTCCATATCGCCGATGTGTGACTTGTTGGTTACGTTGTCGGCGTGTTTACGGTAGCCGCCGTACACGCCGCCGATGTGGAGCGCGGGGCCGTGATACAAGGTCTCGAGCCAAAAAAGAGAATCGCTAGCGACTGGAATAGTTTCATCAAATCCGTCTGCAGGACAGCACGCGCGGCGCACCATCACGGATGACGCGGCGATCCGCAGGCCCGCCCACAACACCTCTTGAAGCGACCTCTTGGGAGGGTGATTGGCGGCGATGATGGCTAAGGTTTTGCCGCTGTCGGAGTCGAACATTCTTAGCGCGTGGTGGCAAAGAGGACAGTCTCGGTTCGCTTCCATAGCCGCGACTTGCGCTTTTAACTTGCCGGGATAAAAAAGGTCGTCGCCGCCGAGCCACGCTATATATTCGCCCGTACAAGCAAAAAAAGCCTTGTTGCAGTTTTTGGTAATACCCTGGTTTTGCTCCGAGAGAACGAGTTTGATGATATTTGGATGGCGGCGTTGGTAGTCCAATAACAATTCTTGGCTGCCGTCTGTGGAGCCGTCGTCTGCCACAACGATCTCAAAATCATCGTAATCTTGCGTCAACACGCTCTGCAACGTTTCGGGGATAAGGTCGCGTTGGTTATAGGTAATAATGGCGACGGAAACTTTCAGCATGGGTTCAGTGTACCTCTTGACAGTCTATCAGCTTTGAGGCGTGCGGCGGCGACTGACTTTAGACAGCAGCGCGGACACGTCGAGGCCGGTTTCGCGCTGAAGCCGAAAGAGGCAATAGGCGCTTGTTAGAAGCGTCACGGCTAAAGCCATGAACCAGCCTGGCGACCCTACGCCGGTGGCGGCCAAGAAGGTGACGAGAATGCTCGAGCCCAGCGTCACCCCGAGAAGCCGCAAAACGTTCCCGCTCATCCTAAAGCCGGTTGCGCGCCCCGCCCACATGACAACCAGCCCCAGGTAGAGCGCGTAGCAGAGCGCGTACAGCAGCCCTGCCGCAGGAAGGCCGTAAGTAGGGACGAGGAAAAAGAGCGCCGCGACGTAGAGCGCGCTCCAGAGGAGTTCCGAAACAAAATACGGCCAGCGCGCTTCCCTGGCGAGTAGCAAAAACGCCACCGCCCAAGCCGCCACCTTTAGCACGTCGCCGACGAGCTGCCAGCGCAACACAGCCACGGTCGCGCCAAACGCGTCCGAGTAGAGCAGCGTGACGGCCCAGGGCGCAAACAAGATCATCCCCAGAATGACGGGTCCGGCCAAGAGCAGCGCAACGGTTATTTGCGTGTCAACAGCGTTGTTGAGGCGCGCTTTATCGTCGGACAGGGCGCTGATGCGCGGGTAATATTCGGCGGCGAGGGCGGTAAGCACGAAACTTAGGTAAACGTTGGACACCGACCAGGCGGCTTGAAAGTAGCCCACGGACTCCAGCCCCAACGCGCGCTGGACGATGAGCCTCGAGGCGAACTGCGCAACGCCCGACAGCACCAAACTCGCCGAAAACACGACGCCGAGGCTCACCATGCGGCGTAGGGGCCGCCACAGCGCGCGGTACGCTCCCAGCGGCGCTGTAGGTATGTTTTTAGAAAGCCACCAAGCGGCTAACCAAGTCGCCAAGGGCGGGGCGACGATGGCCGCCACCAACCCAGTCTCACCCGACAGCGTGATGGTGACGAGGGCCGCGCCCGTACCCAAGGCCGCGCCCCACACGTTGGCCTTGGCGAGGTCGCCGATGCGGCGCAAACCGTTGATAACCGCGAGTTGCCCGCCCGAGGCGACCGCCGCCCACAGCGCCACACCGAGCCACACCACCCAGGATGCCTTGGTAGGGTCGTGAAGGATAAACGCCGCCAAAGGCGCCCGGAAGAGGACGAACAGCGCGCCGCCGAGCAGGCCAAAAAGTTGCGACCCGTACACGAGCGCGCTGCGGGTATGCAAGAACTCCGCCTCACTTCCCTCTTTTGCTTTGGCAATGTAGCGCACGCCGCTGCTCGCTAGGCCGACGCTAAAAAGGGTGACGGCCAGGGTGAGCCCGGTGACCAGCAGCCCCAACAGACCCACACCCTCAGCGCCTAACGTCACGGCGATAAACTTTTGCCTCACGATGGAGAGCGCTATCGTGACGACCGAACTTGCGCCCATGATGGCCGAGGCTTTGAGAATCGCGCGCAAGTCCGGCTACTTAAACGAGCGGTCGGAGGGTTTGGAGGGCTTCGACAACACTTTTGACAACATAGCGGGCGGCTTCTGGCTCGAGCTGCGGCCCGATAGGTAAACTCAGCACCTCGCGGTGGACGGCTTCAGCGACGGGAAAGTCACCCTCGTTAAACTTAAGCTCCGCGTAAGCCTCTTGCAGATGCGGCGGAAGGGGATAGTGAATGAGCGTGCCGATACCTCTCTCTTTAAGCGCTTGCTGCAACGCATCTCGGTTTGGACTGCGCACCACGAACAAGTGCCAGACGGGCTTGGCCCAGTCAGGCACATAAGGAAGGGTCAGGTCAGTGACCTGTAAACCTTTTAAGTACAAATCAGCCAAGCCTTTGCGCCGCGCGTTCCACGTGTCCAAATGCCGCAGCTTGACGCGCAAAACGGCGGCTTGAAGTTCGTCCATGCGGCTGTTGAAGCCCTTGACCTCGTTTATATATTTGACTTTAGAGCCGTAATTGCGGAGGCTGCGGAGCTTTTCGGCCAGCTCAGCGTCGTTCGTGGTGACCGCGCCCGCATCGCCGAACGCGCCTAAGTTTTTACCCGGATAAAAGCTCCAGGCCGCGGCGTGACCCAAACTGCCGACAGGTCGCCCTTTATAGCGCGCGCCGTGCGCTTGGGCGGCGTCTTCTAACACGAACAACCCGTGCTGCTCGGCAAAGCTCATAATGGGGTCCATGTCGGCGGGTTGACCGTAAAGGTGAACGGGGAGGACGGCTTTGGTGCGCGCGGTGAGGGCGCGCTCGAGCCCCTCCGGGTCCAAATTATACGTTGCCTCACAGGGCTCGACGGGAACGGGCGTCGCGCCCGCGTAACTCACCGCCAGCCAGGTGGCGACGTAAGTGTTGCTCGGCACGATGACCTCGTCACCCGGCCCGACGCCCTGGGCGCGCAGGCTCAGGTGGAGCGCTTCCAGACCGTTGCCGACGCCCACGCAGTGCTCGGTTTCGGTGTAGGCGGCGAATTCGCGTTCAAAAGCGGTGATTTCTTCACCCAGCAGATACCAACCGCTGTCCAGCACGCGCGCGACCGCCGCGTCGAGGTCGTCTTTGAGTTCTAGGTAGGTGGGCTTGAGCTCGAGAAAAGGCACCTTCACGGCGTCACCCCGACCGCTTTCAAAAATTCCGCATAGTCTCGGTAATAGTCGGTAGGGTCGTACTTCTTTGAGGAGAACACCAAGCAGACGGAGCCTGAAGAAAAGTCGGCTAACTCTCGCCATACCAAGGAAGGAACGTATAGACCATAATAAGAACGGTTGAGAAAATAGGTTGCTTTCGAGGTTCCATCGTCCAAAACGACGTTGAAACTCCCGGACGCGGCGATGATGAAGTGTTCGTCTTTGTTCGCATGACCCGCCCTGCTTTCCCCGCCGGGTACGTCATAAAGATAAAAAACCCTTTGAATCAAAAAGGGAATGTGATGTTCCCCTTCGATAAAGGTCAGGTTACCTCTTGGGTCGACGACCTTCGGGAGTTTTACAAGTTGCACATCACTCAGTCCCACTGTTCACCTTCTTTGCTGACCGCGCGGGTACGCCCATAACCACGGTGCTTGCCTGCACATTCTTAGTCACGACGGCCCCGGCTCCGACCACGCCGTTTTCTTCTATCACCGTTCCCGGTAGCAGTATGGCACCAACGCCGATGGCCGCACCGTTTTTTAGCGTCGGGCCGACAATGTGGTCACTGTACCCCTCTCGCCCGAGTTTGTTGTCGTTCGCGGTCAACACCCCGCCGGAGATGAACACGTCGTCGCCGACCGTCATGTTGCCTGCCAGCCAGGCGTGGTCCATAATCTTGACCCGGTCGCCCACACGCGTCTGGTAGTTGAGGGTCACGTGACGGCCAATCACCGTCCGCGTTCCTATGCGACACTGCTCACGGACCGAAGCGCCGTCGCCGACAAGCGTGTTCTCCCCGATGTCAACGTCATAGTAGATGACGGCGTGCGGTCCGATGGACGAATTTGCACCTATCACGACCCTTCTGTCGAACACGGGCGTTCTCGCCAAAGCCCCCGCGCCTTTGGGCTCTTTGCCGATATAGGCACCCGGAAAAATCTCCACGCCGTTCTGGATGACCGTGCCCGGCTCGAGCACCACGTGCGGATGAATCACCACGTCGTCGCCCAAAACGACCCCCGCCCTAACCACGGCGAACTCTCTAATGGTTACGTTTTTCCCTATGTCGCCCGTCTCGACAACCGCGTGGGGGCTAATCATCATTCTCCCTTTCTGTTTTTGGATACCCTAAGTTTGTGGTGAAGCGGCTCGAGCATCCAGTTATGCTTGAGATCAAAAGGGTGCCCGCGCTAGCGCTTCGCATCGTAAGGGAGTGTGGAGAGGAGTTCATGGAGCCTCGCACCAGGATTCTCGGTCAGGTCGATATAGCCGGAGTTTAGCGGGAACGGAACGGGCTTCTCTTTCATCTCACACAAAAACTTTTGAATGGCGTCCGCGCTGTTCTCGAGCGAATAACAGACCCCCAGCGCCTCGAAATCATCCGAAGGAAAACGCGCCTCCAAAATCTGCGCCGCCACCCTGCCCCTAAGCGCCGCCTCGACGAGCGCGGTGGAATTGATGGAAAAGAAGATATTGTACTTTGCCAGAGCCTTAAAAAGCTCCTCCCCTACGTCGGTCACGTTCAAACCGGGAGTTTCCGGGAGGCCGTGGCGGCGTTCCAGCGGATGGGGCCTGTAAACCAGAGGCAAGTCTACAGCACGGCACGCCTCTATCACGTTACGCGTCACGGCGGCTTTGGGACCGCGCAGTGCCTCGTCGAGGCTTTCCCAGGGTTGACCCAAAAAGCACACGGTGAGGTTTTCCTTTAGCTCACCATTTTGGGGTTCAAGAGGATAGGGGTAACCAAGAACGTGAACGCGCTCCTCGGGAAGGATGTTCTTATCCATATACATTTGCTTAAAAAAATCTCCCCATACCAGCATGGTATCCGTGAAATGCCCGTGTAAGACGTGAGGCGGGGCCGCCTTTTGAAAGATGCCGTCCTGGATGGTCACGCTTTGGATGCCCAGTCGCCGCGCCGCCAGAATAAACGCGCGTTCTACAAAGAGCGAGTCGTTCTCTAAGATGAGGGCTCGAGGCTTCAAAGTCGCCAATACCGCCGCAATATCCGCGACTATCGTTTCCAAAAGCTCCTCTGCATCACCCGCCCCGCGCGCGGCCTCATAAGCTTCGTGCAACTTCGCGCGCCACGCCCACGCGGGCACGGGCGTAACCCGGTGCCGCAGACACCACAGCAAGTCGCGCTGGCCCTGCGCCACGACGCCCACTTTATATTTTGGAATCGTGGATAAGATGAGGCTCGAGAACCTAACGCCCAAAAAGAGTAAATCAATAGGTCCTTGGCGAAAGGTGCCAAGCGACTTCAGAAGGCGGAACCCCCTTCCGAACCTCCGGTACTGGTTCGCAAAATGCTCGAGCTGCTCTACATAAGACTTTTCTATGGCGCTTTCGCCGCGCTCGCCGCGGGTTTTGAGGTAGGAGAAGATCTCGAGCACGTTACGCTCCCGCTTTGTTAGGACTGCGCACGAGCCAAAGGCTCACCGCCACCAGCGCCAGCCCGTAAAGCGCGTAGGTAAGCGTGGTACCGAGCGCCACGCCGCTGATGCCCAACCCGGCCCGCACGAACATGATGTTGAGCCCGACATTAATGAGTAGCGCGGCGGCCTGAACGCCTAAGTAGTAGACCTGTTTATCGAGCGTGTTGAGCAGGTTCGCAAAGCCGCCGGAAAGGGCCAGAAAGAGGGGGCCGAAGAGGATAATTTTCACGGGCACGACGCCCTCTACATAAGCGGGCAGAAAAGTTTTGATGAGGGGCGGCGCGGCGAAGTAGAGCACGAGGATGAGCGGCGCGGTAAAGGCCACCGCCATGCCCGTCTGGCGCAGCGCCCAGCGCAGCACGTCCCCAGCGTCGTTCGTGTGGCCCCAGGCCTCGGCCATGCGGGGGTACATCTGCTGAGCAATCACCAGCGGGATGAGGCTCAAGACGCCCAAGACCATGATGGCTAGAGAGTAGTACCCAAGTCGTGTCACGTCCAAAAAGGCGGTAATAATCCACCTGTCGGCGGTGGTGAGCAGCGTGTACATAAGCCCCACGAGCATAATCGGCAGACCTACGCGGATGAGGCGCAAGGTTTCTTTTAGGTCGAACGCGGGCCGCAAATGAAAGGTCCAGGTGCGCAAGATAAAAAGCGAAATGAGGAGCGTAACGAGCGCCTGACCCACGATAAACCCGCTCAGTCCGTACCCAATTGTTAAGGGCACCACGCCTACGGGAAAAAGCAGGGCCAAGAGGAGTTGCTGAAAGCTCAAGCGTTCAAACTGACCGTCGGATTTTAGATAAACCTGCAAAAAAAAGTAGGGCTGCGTCACGACGAAGAGCGCGATGAGCGCGGCCAGGGGCGCGCGGGGGATGTGCTCCAAAAACGCCAAGCTCACCACCATCACGATCCCGGCGACAACCGTGCTGATGAGGAGCACGCCCACGCTCACCGATTGGATGAGGCGGACTTTGGCGGCGTCTCCTTTGCCCCTAAACACCGGCACGTCGCGGTTCATCGCGTTAATAACGCCCAAATGCGCGAGCCCGCCGTAGGCCAGCGCCAAGTTGAGCACGTACCAGAAGCCGAACGTTTCGGGTCCCAGACGCTTGGCAGCAAAGAGGTTGACCCCAAAGCGCGACGCCTGGAGCAGCACTGTAGAGACCGCGAAGAGCAAAAACTCGCGGAAGAGCGGGTTGCGCCGCGCCTTGGTAAAAAGGCGGATAACGGCTCCGCTGGTCATAGGCGCTCTACAAAGTTTGGCTGAGACGTTGAGGGCATCTTCTGCACAGCCCTGAGTCTAACCCACCAGGTCCCAAGAAACAGGTGTACCCTTCGCCACGTCCTTGCTGACTCTCTTACCCAAAAGCGTGTCATAAAACTTTGGCGGCAGGCCGTGACCGGGCCGGATAGCTCTCATGTTTTCCCCTGTTAACGCCTCACCCGCTTTCATATCTTGGGTGACGTAGAGAGAGCGCCTAAAAGCGAGCGAGGCTTTCTCCTTTTCGGTCGGGCCGTACTGGACGCGTCCCAAACTCCGCCAGGCGCGCTCGGTTTCGGCGACCAAAGAGGCCATCTCGGCGGGCTCCAACGAAAACGCCGCGTCTACCCCGCCGTCGGCGCGGCTGAGGGTGAAGTGTTTCTCAATCACCGTCGCGCCCAACGCCACGCTCGCCACCGCCACCCCGACGCCCAGGGTGTGATCCGACAGCCCCACCTGGACGCCGAAGAGGTCGCGCATGTGGGGGATGGTCGAGATGTTGGTGTTTTCGGGCGTGGCCGGGTAAGTGCTGGTGCATTTGAGGAGGATAAGGTCGTTGCATCCATTCTCTCGAGCCGCTCTCACCGCCTCGTCGAGTTCGGCGGGCGTCGCCATGCCCGTCGAGAAGATGAGGGGTTTGCCCGTGGCGGCAACTTTACGGATGAGCGGCAGGTCGATGTTTTCGAAAGAGGCAATTTTGTATGCGGGCGCATCCAAGCCCTCCAAAAAGTCCACCGCCGACGCGTCGAAAGGGGTGCTAAAGGGGATGATGCCCAGCTCGAGGCAACGCGCAAAGAGCGGTTCGTGCCAGGCCCAAGGCGTGTGCGCCTCCTCGTAAAGCTCATAAAGCGAGCGGTCATACCAGAGGCTTTTGGGGTCTTCGATGCGGAAACCCGGTTTGTCAACGTTAAGCGTCATGGTGTCGGCGGTGTAGGTCTGCATTTTGAGCGCGTGCGCGCCCGTTGCGGCGGCGGCCTCAACGATTTCTAAAGCCCGCTCTAAGGATTGGTTGTGGTTGCCCGACATCTCGGCGATGATAAAAGGCGGATGCGCGGGGCCGACGGCGCGCGGCCCGATGGTGATGGTGTCAGCGTCCACGGTTGGCCCTCTCTCGGTTGTCTCCGCTGTGACGTTTCACCAAGGATTTGCTATAGGTCACGTGTTGCGCCTCGAAATGGCTGCGCGTGAAGAGCTTGACGGAGGCTTCGTTCTGAGGCTTGATGAGCGCTTTAATGGATACCACATCAGGTTCTCTCTCGCGTAACCAGGTTTCGCCGCGCTCGAGCAGCCTCCCCCCCAGACCTCCGCCCATCTCTTCCGGCGCAAGGTAGATGGACACCTCGGCCTCACGCTTAGCACGGTCGACGTCGTAACGGACCACGCCCACGGGCAACTCCCCACGTTCACTCACGAGTTCGCCGACGAGGAGGTGCCGGTCGGGGTTCGTAAGCGCCCGCGCGAACCAGTCTTGGTGCGTCTCGAGCGCCAGGGGCGCGGGGTCGAGGGCGTGGCGTCTCACGGTTTCGTGGTTGCGCCACGCGTAAAGGCGTTCGCAGTCGTCGGGGCGGGCTTTGCGGACCTCGAGCGTGCCTTTTTCCAATCCATAAAGCTCCCGGACGACGCGCGCCGCGCCGTGACCGTCCACCAACGCCTCGCCGCGGCGGGCGAAAAGGCGGCGTCGGGCCGGGGTGAAGTGCCCCAAGCCCGACGCCACCGCGTCCTCATCCACGGACGCGTGGTCGCCAAGGAGGAGGTGATAGTCATCCTCGGCGAGCGCCTTGGCGATGGTTTCCTGGTTGGCCGCCGTGGTCACGACAAGGCTCGGCAGACCGAGGCAGAAGCGTTCCCAAGTTGTAGACCCTCCGGCCCCGACGGAGAGGTCCGCGCGGGCCATGAGGTCGGCCATGTTGCTTGCCTGAACGTGTAAAAGAGCGTCGGGCATGGCGTTGACCAGCCTTTCCACCTCGGCCCGGTGCGGGTTGCCTCCGCCTATCACCACGTCTATGGTGAGCGTTTTTCCCTCTCCCCACCTTTGAAGGGCGCGGAGCGCCTTCGACGTTTCGTTGGTCGGATCCGTGCCGCCGAAAAAGACGAAGATGCGCTTCACTTCGCCCACTTCTCGAGGCCACGCGTCGCGCGCCCTCCCAAAT
Organism: Trueperaceae bacterium; assembly: GCA_965214405.1. Classification (GTDB taxonomy): domain Bacteria; phylum Deinococcota; class Deinococci; order Deinococcales; family Trueperaceae; genus CBDCCT01. Next base: position 1,023,082 of record OZ243956.1, on the reverse strand, counting down.
TCATCTCGCAGGAGCGCATAGGCTGGGCCGAGCAGTTTTCGGCAGTGGTCGGGCACAAGCGTGTCGTAGCGCGTGGGCTCGCGTAAATAATTCTGGTCTAAGAGCAGGTCGCAGTCGTGTGCGCGGTCGGCTAAATCGTCGATGACCATAAGGCGGTCCGCGTGCTCCCGCATCTCCTTTTCCCAACGGTGCTCGAGCGCAAAATGGTCCACCACAAGCCAATCGGCGCGCGATTCAAGAAAACTTGCCGTCTGCGCGGCGTCCTCGTGCGGGTGCGCCGCCGTCCAGGCGAGGGGGTCGGTGGGGGGCTCGAGCGGCGGCAACACGTGAACGTCAAAGCCTCGAGTCTTCATGAGCTCAACAAGGTTCCCGTCAAGCTCCCGGCAGACGAACGCCGACTCCGCCCCGGCCTTCCGCAGCGCCTCAGCCAGCGTGAGGCAGCGCATCACGTGGCCCGTGCCGATGGTGACAGAGGCGTCCGCACGAAAAACAACCCTCACGAGCCGACCTTTTTTTGTTCGACGTGGCGGTTGAGGCCCGACCATCCGGGATGCTCGTCCAAAAGCCTCAGCACGTCGCGGTAGGAAAAGGCCGGGTTGGTGGGGTAAAGCGCGCCGTAAATCCTGGAGACGAGTTCAAAGTCTTCGGGCGTATCCACGGTCCAGCGCAGGTCGCTATGGTCTTCGGTGTCCACCACGTCGAGCAGACGGAAACGCTGAGGCTGCCGCCAGATAAAAGGTGTGACGTGCTCGCGCTCGGACGGGGTGGTGGCTTCTTTGAAAGCAGTCTCGAGCGCCCTCATGCTAAACACTTCCGTATCCAAGCCGCGGGGGTAGGTGCGCGTAAAGACGTTGGAGGCATAGTCAACGTCGCCCCCGCTTGCCGAAAAAGCCTCCACGCATGTGTCCACGACTTCCGGGGCGATGAGGGGGCAGTCCGAAGTAATCCGCACCACCACGTCCGCGCCGTAGCGTTGCGTTGCGCCGTAGTAGCGTGTAAGCACGTCGTCCTCCGAACCGCGGAAAACGTGAACATTCAAGGAATCCACAAGCTCCACAATGGGCTGCTCGCTCCCGTCGTCCGTCGTCGCCACCACAATGTCGTCAAGCTTTTGGCAACGTGCGAGGCGCTCTAAGAGCCGCGCCAGCATGGGGAGGCCCAAAAGCGGTTTCATCACCTTGCCCGGCAGCCGCGTGGAGCCCGTGCGGGCCTGGACGATGGCGACGATTTTCATGGGGAGACTTCCATCTTTACAACACGTCTTTAACAGCCTGCCGGACGCGGTCGATGCTCGAGCCCACGTCGTCACCGCTCATCTGCGGGTAGAGCGGGAGGGACACGGCCCTGGCGTAGTAGTCCTCAGCGACGGGGAGGGTGCCTTTTTGGTAACCCAGCGCCTGATAATAGGGGTGGTAGTGGACGGGGATGTAGTGAACCTGAACCCCCAGCCCCAGCGCGCGGAGGCGTTCAAAAAACGCTTTACGACGCGCCTCTTCCGCCACGCGCACGACGTAGAGGTGCCAGCCGGGCTCGACGTAATCCCGGCGACCGGGGAGGATGATGTCGTCAAAGTCGGCGAGTGCGGCGTCGTACATAGCGGCAATTTGTCGGCGGCGGGTGATGAAGGGCTCGAGCTTGCTCATCTGACTCAGGCCCAGCGCGCACTGTATATCTGTTAAACGGTAGTTAAAGCCTAAATGCTGCATCTCGTGAAACCACCCCCCCTCGGTTTCCGCGTCGGCTTCCATTTCACTGGGGTCTTTGGTGATGCCGTGCGTGCGGAAGAGTTTGGCGCGTTTGTCCATCTCCGGGTTGTTGGTCAACACCGCGCCGCCCTCGGCGGTGGTGACGGGCTTGACCGGGTGGAAACTTAGCTCGGTGGCCGCGGCCAGCGTACCCACCTTGTGGCCCCGGTAGGTCGCGCCCAGCGAGTGCGCCGCGTCGGCCACGACAGTAAGATTATGCTCCTTTGCAAACGCGTTTATCTCGTTGTAGTCGGCAGGATGACCTGCGAAGTCGATGGGGACGACCAGCTTGGTCCGCTCGGTGAGGGCGGCCTCGAGCCCCGCCGGGTCCAAATTGCCCGTGTCCTTTTGCACGTCCACAAACCTGACCGACGCCCCCAAGTAAAGCGCGGCGTTGGCGGTGGCGGCGAAGGTTAGGGGCGAGGTGATGATCTCGTCGCCCGCGCCTAAGCCCGCGGCAAAATAGGCCGTGTGAAGCGCCGACGTGCCCGAATTGACCGCGCTGGCGTAGGCCGCCCCGGTGGCTTGGGTAAGCGCTTCTTCAAAACGCGCGACGGCGGGTCCGGTGGTGAGGTAGTCGCTCTTTAGGACCTCCACGACGGCCCGAATATCCGCCTCGTCCACCCACTGACGTCCGTAGGGGAGAAGGGGCTCGGTTACTCGGTCAGTCACGCGGTCAGTCACGGACCATCTCGCGGAGTTTGGGCACGCTCAGCCATTGGGTGTTGGTGTCGCTCGAGTACGAAAAGCCCTCCGGCAACCCCTCGCCCTGCAAAGTGTTAGGCCACCAGTCCATCTCGGGCTGAATCACAAAATACCCTCCCATGTCGAGGGTGCGGCGCGCGTCGTTCTCGCTAATCATCTCCTCGTGGAGCTTTTCGCCGGGGCGGATGCCGACGACCTCGAGCTTTGCCCCCGGCGCAACCGCTTCAGCAAGGTCGGTGAGGCGCATACTCGGAATTTTAGGCACAAAAAGCTCGCCGCCCTGCATCCGCTCGACGCTGTCCATGACAAACCGCACCCCCTGCTCCAAGGTAATCCAGAAGCGGGTCATGCGCGTATCCGTAATGGGCACGACGCCCGTGGGCGCGACCCGTTTGAAAAAGGGGATGACGCTGCCGCGGCTGCCGACCACGTTGCCGTAGCGAACGACCGCAAAGCGCGTCCTTTTGCCCCCCGCGTAGGCGTTGCCCGCGATAAAAAGCTTGTCGCTCACCAGCTTGGTCGCGCCGTAGAGGTTAATGGGTGAGGAAGCCTTGTCGGTACTCAGCGCCAGCACGCGCTCGACGCCGCGGTCGATGGCCGCGTCGATGATGTTTTGCGCGCCGTAAACGTTTGTTTTAACCGCCTCGAAGGGGTTGTATTCGGCGGCGGGCACCTGTTTTAGGGCGGCGGCGTGGACGACGACCTGAACGCCGTCTAGGGCGCGCTCGAGCCTCGCCTTATCACGCACGTCGCCAATAAAAAAGCGCAGCCGTTTCTCTCCCGAAAACATCCCTTGCATCTCGAACTGCTTGAGTTCGTCGCGGCTGTAGACGATGATGCGGCGCGCGCGCGTTTCATCAAGAAGCGTGCGGACGAAGGTTTTGCCGAACGAGCCGGTGCCGCCCGTAACGAGGACGGATTTGTCGTCGAAATAAGACATTATTTAACCTCTAGCTGGGATGGCGACGCCGTTTGAGCATTGGCTTGAGCGCCCTCTTGGGCGTGCGGCCCTTCTGGCGCGCTATACACCGTGGGGGAGCGTACCGGCGAGCCTTCTGACCCGCCCTCTTCGCGCGCGTTTTTGGGCGCGTCTCTGCCGGTATCTTTAGCAGACACGGCCTCGCGCAGAAAAACGAAAAGCAGCCCCAGCACGCCGCCCAACACGAGCGCCAGCGCAGTGTTAAGCCCCCGCCGCGGCCCCACGGGTTCGGCGGGCACCGCGGCCTCGCTTAGCAAACGCGCGCCCGACGGGGCGAGTTGCGCGACGTAGGCGATGGTCGGTTGGAGCGCCGCGACATTCTGGTAGGCGGTGCGGGCGTTGTTTAAGTTGCGCTCGAGCGTCGCGCGTTCCCGCGCCAAGGCCGCAAGTTCCGCCTGCGCCGCGCCAAAGTCGCGGCGGTAGCTTTCAACTTGTTGCGCCAGAAGTGCGCGCCTGCTTCTCAAGCTCGCTAGTAGCGCCTCACGAAGCGCGATTTGCTCTCCCAAATCCTGCCCGGTCCCAGCTTGTCCAGCCCCGCTCTGCGCCCGCAAACTCGCCAGTAGCGCCTCGTTGGCGGCGATTTCTTGCGCTAGATTGAGTTTCGGCGCGTTGACCAAGTCGGTCGTCGGCAAGTCGCTCACACCGGGCAGCGGCACGAGCTCCCCCTCCGCATCGGAAATCGCTTCGGTGAGGCGCGTGACGTCCTGAGTCAAGACGAGGCTGGTGTCGCTCGCGTCAAACGTCTCGAGCGCCCCCTCCGCCTCTTCCAAACGCGCGCGCAAATTAGCGAGTTCGGCGTTCGTGGCGTTTTCCGCCGGGTCCAGCGTGGCTAAAAGCGAGGTCCGCACCGTGTCCAAGGTACGCTCTGCCCACGCGTTGGCGAGCGCCGCAGCAAAGCCGGGGTCCGTGCTCCTGACCGCGTGCGTGACCGAGAGGGGCGAGGCCGGATTGGGCTGTGGTCCCAGAAGCCGGTCTACGCCCCCCGCCCCGCGCAACCCGCTCGCCGTGAGCCCCGCCTCGGGGACCGCCTCGACCGCCGCCTCGAGCACCGGCTGGCTCAGCGCCAGGGTTTCGTAGGATTCGAACGAAATGTTGACGTCGGGCTCGAACGAGAGCGTCCCCGACTCGCTAACCCGCACGGGCGGCGGCGTGACCAAGGTGGTGCTCTGCGCTTCGTAAACTTTGGGCAAGAGGCTTGAAATAACAAACGCCGCGAGCCCCGCCACGAGCGCCAAGCCGATAATAAAGGGCAGGCCCCGTTTGAGAATAAGATAAAGGTCGCGCAGTGAAATTTCGTCGGTGTAAGGTTCTGTGTAGGTTGTTATAGGACGTTCTGGCACACCACTCCCCCGGCCTTAGGGCCGTTTCAGACGCTTCGAGTATACCGGGTTTAAGACGTGAGAAGTTTAGACCGGATTTTGCGGGGGTGCGGTTTGCCTGTATAGACTCCTCACGCCCGTTCGCGCCACTTGGAGAGATGCTGGTCCAGCATCTCCCTTAAAAGCGCCCGGTCCTCCTCAAAAGAGAGGCGGCGCAGGGCTTCGTCGGGAGCAAAAAAGCCGCCCTCGGGGAATAGCCGTTCGCGCAACACGGGTTCCGTGGCCTTGGTCAGGAGCAGAAACCAGGTGATGAGGCGCGCCTGCCCACGCGGGTTGGTGTAGCGCGTGGTCCGGGTCGCGGTCTCGTCGGGGCAGGTCGCGCGGACGCCCGCCTCCTCCTCGACTTCGCGTAGGGCGGCCCCCAACACGCCCTCACCCGCGTCGATGTGGCCTTTTGGGAACACCCAGTCGCCGCCTATGTGATGGAGCAGGAGAACGTCGCCTCGAGCGTTAAACACCACGCCTCCCGCACCCCTGACGGGTTTCTTTTCAAGCTGTGGTGACGCTGCTGCGGGTTTCTCTGCCATTGGGCCTTTCTAAAACATTGTTAAATTTGCTAGGGTCTGTCTGACAGAAGGGATGAAGATGGTTTAGGGTAGGCGTATGGCACGAACAGACCTAAAAGAGCAGCAGTGGCAAGCACTAAAACCGCATCTACCCCCCAATCCCCAACGGGGTCACAACTACCGCAACCACCGACAGGTCATCAACGGCATTTCGTGGCGCTTGAAAACAGGCGCTCCCTGGCGCGACGTTCCTGAACGCTACGGACCTTGGCAGACCTGCTGGGACCGCTTCACGAGGTGGGAGCGCAACGGTGTCTGGAAGCGCATCCTGCACAGGCTTCAAGCTCACGCCGATGCGGCGGGTGAGATTGATTGGGACGGCGCAGCGTTAGACAGCTCTCATATTAAAGCGCACCGCAGCGCCAGCGGGGCGAGGAAGCGGCCTGCTGAGGGTGAAAAAAGGGGACCTTAGCAGACGAGTGGCTGGGACACTCACGCGGAGGCCACACCAGCAAGGTGCATACCTGCGCGGACGGCAAAGTGCGACCCCTGTCCGTGGTCATCACGGCGGGACAGCGCAACGACGCCGCTTGGCTAGAGCCGGTCTTGGACGAGATTTATGTGCCCCGCCTTGGCAGAGGGCGACCGCGTAAGCGCCCCCCTCAGCTTAGACTCGACCGCGCTTATGGTTTCAACAAGCAGCGGAAGATACTAAGGCGCAGGGGCATCATCTGTATCAGCCCCGAGCGCGAAGATGCCAAGAAGTCTCGCTTGTCTAAGGGCACAAAAGGTGGACGACCTCCTGCTTTCGATAAGCAAGCCTACAAAGGACGTAACGTGGTCGAACGCTGCATCAACCGACTTAAAGACTTTCGCGCCGTTGCCACCCGCTACGACAAACGCGGCAGAAACTACCGTGCTGGTGTGCTCCTCGCCTCCATCATCCTCTGGCTTTGATTAGTCAGACAGACCCTAGTTTCTAAGAAGCAGCGTCCGGCTTTACGCTTCACTAGCCACTATCCGCTTCCCACTCGCCTCACTACCGGGCGGCGACGGAGCCGTTGGTGTCGAAAAACCCCAGAATACCCGCCGCGATGCCCTCGGCGAGCCTGTTTTGGTACGCCTCGGAAGTAAGGTTGGAGCCTTCTTCGTGGTTGCTGACAAAACCCGTTTCTATCAAAATAGCCGGAATGCGCGCCTGGGTAAGGACGCGGTAGGGAGCCTGCTTGACGCCTCTGTCCCTGGCTCCTGTTTCGCTTACTAAGTGAAACTGCACCGACTCGGCCAGCGCGCGAGAAAACTTGAGCGTTTCTTGCGCGACCAAGTCGCCTTGCATGGTGCTGACGGTGGCAAGCACGTCTTGCGTGACGGCGCGCCCTACCGCGCCGCCCCCGTTTTCACGAATGGCGGCCTGAAGCGTGGCTTCGTCCAGGGGTTGCCCGTAGACAAACGTCTCAATGCCGTGGGCGCTTGGGGGTCCCGCGTTGGCGTGGATGGATACGAACACGTTGCGGGCGGTGGTGGCGAGGCCCGCGCGGGCGACGAGGTCGCCGTCATAGTTGTTGCTAAGCTGAACGTTGGCGGTGCGGGTCATCACGACCTCGACGCCGCTACGCTCGAGCAGCCCCTTGACCTTATAGGCGATGGCCAGCACCACAACCTCTTCTTGAACGGTGTCGGCAGCGTTGCGCGCGCCCGCCCATTTGCCGCCGTGCCCCGGGTCGAGCACCACCACCTTGGGTTTGGCGGCAGGTTTCTCGGCCACTTTCTCGGCCACCTTCCCAGCCACGACGTTTTCGGCGGGAGCCTGGCGGAGTCCCGTCACGCTCTGGCCCTGCAAGTCGGGGCCGAAGTCGATATAAAGCCGCGCCTGTGACCTGGTCTCGTCGGCGGCTAAATAACCCACCTGGTAGCCGTGTCCGTCCGCGCCGAGGGGGTAAGTCGTGCCGATAACGAGCGCCAGCGTTCCGTCTACGCTGCTGTAGCGTAGGCTCTTGACCTGCGCGCTCTCGCCGGACAGAGCGCCCGCGTCCGCCCGCCCGCCGGGCAACGTAATCACCATCGTCGCGTCAAAAACCGCCACGCGGTAGGCGGCGTCCGGCGGCAGAGAGAGCGCGACGCGGGTGTAGCCGTCGTAAACGCCCACGTCGGGAGCCGCCACCGTAAATCCCGTAAATCCTCCCGCGGCTTCCCCGGTGCTATCCGCAGGAGCTGTTGTAGGGGCTGTTGTAGGGGCTGCGGGAGACGCGTCCGTTTGGCTCACGTCTTGGCTCGAGTTTTGACTTGTGTCCGCGCCCATTTCTCTCGCCGTTGTGACCTGCGCCGTAACAGGGGAGGCCGCAGGCTGCGGCGCGGTCTCGATGAGGATGAGACCCAAGTCGCGCTTCGTGCTCGTGTCCGCGCCGAACGCGTCCGCAATCGAGCCGACCGGCACCCAGCTCGAGCCCTCCACCAAAATCCCCTCCGGCACCGCGCGAAAGGGCGCGCCGTTTACCGTCAGCGCGTCGTCGTGGCGCTCGAGCCCCACTAACGCGTCATCGGTGGTTTTGAGACGGACGGTGGTGTCACTGCTCTCAAATACAAGTGTTTTACTCTCCGCTTCCCACGTGAGCTCAAGCTCCATCGCCTTGGCGAGCACCGAGGCTTTGGTGAACGCGTCGCGCGAGTTCCCGTAAGCGGTAAAGTAGCAGGCCGACTGACCCAAAAAGCCGTCACCCTCGAGGAGTTCGCCGTTGACCGCGATATGGTTGATGCACTCCGGCGCACTGGCAAACGCCACGGAAAACGCCGCAGAAACGAAACCGAGCATGAATAGAAGTATAAAAATTCTCTTTCTCACCTTGGAGGGAGTGTAACACAGCACTTGCACACCTTGCTGAGAAGAGGGAGACCCGCGCTCATTTTTGCCATGCTCACGCCCCGATGTGGATTTTTTCACGTGCTACTGTTTTTGTTCTTTGGTTTCTTCGGCGTATCCGTGAGTAAGGGCGGCTCGAGGCGGTAAGATGGCTCTACAAACCTTTTGGTAAGGCGCATGAAAGAGAGGCGCGACGTGGAAGTAAACCTGACGCAGAGGAAATTAAGGGGGAAAGTGTGAATTACGGGCTCGAGCTAACGGGCGCGCTCTATGTGGGGCTGTTCGTCGTGGTAGGCGCGGCTATCGTGCTGGCGACGTTGGGCGTTGCGCGGCTCTTGGCACCTCACAACATGAGCGAGACCAAGCTGGCCGTCTACGAGTGCGGCGAGATCCCCTTCGGCGGGACCGACGTGCAGTTCAGCGTGTCTTACTACCTTTTCGCCATCATGTTTGTGATTTTCGACGTGGAGGTGGCCTTCTTTTTCCCCTGGGCGGTCGCCTTTGACGCCTTGGGCATGTACGGCGTGGTGGCGGTGGGGCTCTTTTTGCTCTTGCTTTTAGAAGGTCTTGCCTACGCCTGGATGAAGGGAGTGCTCAAGTGGGTCTACTAGGCAAAGAGCGCCGCCCCGACAACATCATCCTGGGCAAACTCGACGACCTTATCAACTTGGCGCGGAGCCGTTCGATGTGGCCCCTTACTTTCGGCATCGCCTGCTGCGCGATTGAAATGATGAACTCATCCGCCACGCGCTACGACGCCGACCGCTTCGGCTTTTTCTACCGCAACACGCCCCGGCAGGCGGACGTGATGATCGTCTCGGGCACGGTGAATAAAAAACTAGGCAAGCGCGTGCGCGTCCTTTACGAGCAGATGGCTGAGCCCAGATGGGTCATCTCGATGGGCGCGTGCGCGAATCAGGGCGGACCCTTTCGGCAGGGCTACAGTGTCTTAGAGGGCGTCGATAAAATCATCCCCGTGGACGTGTACGTTCCCGGCTGCCCGCCCCGCCCCGAAGCGCTGCTGCAAGCGATGCTCCTCTTGCGCGACAAAATCGCCGACCCCGAGTTGCGCTACGTCCCCGGCACGCTGATGGAGGCGGATTTTGACCCGCTGGCGGAGCCCGGCAAAGACGGCAGGCAGCACGGTTAGGATGAGAGAAGCCGGGAATCCAGAGTCAACGGTGACGTGTGAGCACTGACGTTTCGCTTGACGACCTTCCTACCCTGCGAACGCTTACGCTGGGTTTTGAAACCGTGCATCACCTAGAAGACGGCAACGCCTATCGCACCCTCTGCGAACGCTTCTTCGAGGCGGGTTACGACTTCCCGCAGTGCTTGTCGGGCGTGGACATGGAGTACGGGCTGCGCACGGTTGTCAACCTGCGCCGCTTAGACGATGGGGCCGAGGTGACGCTGTGGCTGGACGTACCCTACGACGCGCCGCAGGTGCCGACTTTGACCGACCTCTGGGGTGGGCTCGAGTGGCACGAGCGCGAGGCTTACGACCTGCTGGGCATCCATTTCGACGGACACCCCGATCTGCGCCGCATTCTGTTAGAAGACGACTGGACCATCCACCCGTTGCAGCGCCGTTACGACACGGGCGGCTACCTCATTCCGACCTGGGTGCCTGAGCCTTGGCCCGACTGGGAGGCGGAGGAGCGGGAGAAGGCGGAAAGTGAGCACAAGGCGGCGGAGGCGGCTAAAGCCAAGGAAGCTGCGGCAAAATCCACTGAGACGAAATCCGCAGAGGAGAAATCGGGTACGGCACTAACAGACATCCGCGCACTCAATGCGAACTATGCGGCCAAGCTTCAGGAGCAAGGGATTATGAGTCTTGAAGCTTTGGCGGCGCTTACGGACGAACGGCTCGAGCCCTTATCCACCACCCTCGGCCTCAAATCCCCCGCAGCCGTACAAAAGTGGCGTGACGGGGCGAGGACGCGGCTCGAGGAGGCCGGGTCCCAAAGTGAGGTAGCATCTTCTAACGGAGACCTCGCCCAAATTCGTTCCCTAAGTGCAAACTACATGGCTAAACTGCAAGACCAAAAAATCACCACCCTCTCTCAACTCGCGGCGCTCTCGGACGACGCGCTGGAGACGCTTGCCGGAGAGATGGGCCTGAAATCCTCCAAACCTCTGCAAAAGTGGCGGGAGGAGGCTCGAGCCCTCCAGCAAGCGCAACCCGCCCCACAGGCCGCGTCTGTTTCGGCTCCGCAAGAAGTAATACCGAAGCGGGGCGAGGAACTAAATGAGGTGCGGTCTTTGAACGCAACGTACGCCGCCAAGCTGCAAGCGGGGGGCGTGACTGCGCTCTCTCAACTGGCAAATTTGGAAGATGAGGCGTTAGAACCTCTTGCCGCTACCCTCGGTCTTAAAACCCCCAAAGCCATCGAAAGGTGGCGGGAGGAGGCGCGGGCGTTGCAAGGTGAGAGCACCGAAACGCCCCAAAACGCAACGCCGCAGGAGACGCCGGAACGTTCTATGGTTGAGCGTGAAAAAGCGGAGGCGTCAACCGCGAAAATTCAAGCGCCTGCCGCCGAGGAGTCTGCTGAGCCTCGAGCAGAGTTGCCAACCACCACAGAAGAATCTTCTACCGACGACCTCACCCGCATCAAGGGCATCGGCCCTGCGTATGAGCAAAAGCTAAAGGAGGCCGGTATCACCACCTTCGCGCAGCTTGCCGCGCTCTCCGACGAACAGGTGGAGGAACTCGAGGAAAAGATGAAATTTAGAGGCCGCATCACCCGCGACGCGTGGCGCGAGCAGGCTCGAGCCCTGGCGCAAGAGGAGACCCCATGACCGTTCCTGCTGCGCAGATGAGCGGGCCGACGGCGCTCGAGTCCGTCCCTGGCCGCTCGGACGAGATGATTGTTAACCTGGGGCCGCAGCATCCCGCGACGCACGGCGTGCTAAAAATCGTACTGGGCGTGGACGGCGAGCGGGTCACGCGGGCAGTGCCGCACATCGGCTTTTTGCATCGCAACCACGAGAAGATTGAGGAGTCGCGCTCTTACGCGCAGGTGATTCCTTATCTTGACCGGATGGACTACGTGTCGGGTTTGCAGAACGAGCTGGCCTTTTGTCTGGTGGTGGAGGAGCTTTCCGGCATCGAGACACCTATCCGCGCCCGCTTCATCCGCACCGCGATGTTCGAGCTCAACCGCATCATCTCGCACTTGGTTTGGATTGGGACTTACCTGCTCGATTTGGGCGCGATTACGCCCTTTTTGTACGCCTTTCGTGACCGCGAGCGGGCGCTCGACATCATCGAACGCACCTGCGGCGCGCGGCTCCTGCCCAACTATTTCACCTTCGGCGGCGTCCGGCGTGATATTCACCCCGACTTCTGGGAGGACGTGGTGGCGTTCGTGGATTATCTCGAGACGGTGTTGCCGGAGTATGAGGCCCTGACCGTAGAAGCGCCCGTGTTTAGAGCGCGCACCGTCGGCGTCGGCGTGCTTCCCAAAGAGCTTGCCGTCAACCACGGCGTCAGCGGCCCCAACCTGCGCGCGTCGGGGGTGGGATTGGATTTGCGCAAGGATCAGCCCTATGACGCGTATCCGGAACTCGAGTTCCGGGTCCTCACCCGTTCCGAGGGGGACGCGTGGGCGCGCTCGAGACTGCGTTTTGACGAGTTTTATCAGAGCATCGACCTTATTAGACAGTGCGCCCATAAAGCGCCGCGAACGGGTCCTTTTGTGGGGCGGGGGCGGGTGAAGCTCGAGGCTGGAGCGCAACGCTACCGCGCCGTCGAGGCGAGCCGGGGCGCGCTCGGCGTTTACCTCTACAGCGACGGCGGCGTGGGTCCCTATCGCTCGAAACACCGCTCCCCAAGCTTTACGAATTTGCAAATCATCCCCGATTTGTTCGTGGGGCAAAAATTCAGCGACGTGATTGCCATCCTTGGCTCCATCGACATCGTCTTGGGAGAGGTGGACCGCTAGTGGCTGCGCCAGACAACCGCCCCGCGATGAAGCGTGTGCCCCTTCCCAAGGATGGGCGCTACCGCTTGAAGCGCGTTGGTTACAACCCGACCACGCCCAACGTGCTTTCCGAGGTGCTGGGCTACGGCCTCCTCTTCCTCGCGCTTATCGCCATCCTCATTCTTACTTACTCAGTTCTGCCCGCGCTCCTCACGTTGCGGAATTCGCCGCTGGCGGTGGATGGGGTGTTCAACACCGCCGGGATTCTCATCTACGGCGTGCTCGCCGCGGCGCTCTCTTTCGGCGTGGTGGCGGTGGCGGCGCTTATCTTGATTCTGGCGTTGCGTAAGTACCTAGCGAGGGTGCAAAACCGCCACGGTCCCTTGCACAACGGCCCCGGCGGCGCGTTCCAGACCGTCGCCGACGCGGTCAAGCTTTTGGTCAAGGAGGACTTTGTACCGGCTCGAGCCGACGCCCTCGTTTTCACCCTAGCCCCCATGATGGTCTTCGTGTCGGCCTTTTTGCTCCTCGCCATCGTGCCCTTCGCGCCCACCTGGGTGCTCGCCAACCTCAACGTCGGCCTGCTCTTTATCATCGCGGCGGGGACGCTCGGGGCCTACGGCGTCCTGGTGGCGGGCTGGAGCATCAACAACAAGTTCGGGCTGTTGGGCGGTTTGCGCGGGGCGGCGCAGCTTATCTCCTACGAAATCCCGCTGTCCATCTCGCTCCTCAGCGTGGCGGTGTGGGTAGGGAGCCTCAATCTGCTGACGATTGTCGAGTCGCAGCGGATTTGGTGGACGGCGGTGCCTTTATTCATTTCCGCCGCGGTCTACCTCGTCGCCAGCTTGGCCGAAATCAAGATGACGCCCTTCGACTTGCCCGAGGCCGAGTCGGAACTCGTGGCGGGTTTTCACACCGAATACTCGGGGATGCGCTTCGGCTTCTTTTTCGTCGCCGAGTTTGGCGAATTGTTCCTCTTGCCCGCCATCGCCGTGGTGCTCTTTTTCGGCGGCTACTTGCAGCCCCTCGCCGGGCTGTGGGACTTCGCCACGGTGTTGCGCGGCTGGGGCGCGTTCGGTGTTTTTCTGGCGTCCGTCTACGGGATGCTCTGGTTTTTGCTCAAGACCGCGGTGCTCGCCTGGCTCATCATGTGGGTCCGCGCCACGCTGCCGCGCTTTCGTGACGACCAGCTTATGGAGGGATGCTGGAAGGTGCTTATCCCTCTGTCGCTCTTGGGGCTGGTGGTGGCGGTGGTGCTGCGGTTGGTGTTTAAGTGATGCGTTTCAAGGCCGTGGTCGAGTTTGACCCCACCGACCCTCGAGGCGGATACAGCGCCTTTGTCCCCAACCTGCCGGGCTGTGTCACGACGGGCGAGACGCTTCAGGAGGTGCGGCGCAACCTGCAAGAGGCGATAGAGCTTTATTTGGAGAGTGCGTTAGAGGATGGCGAGACTATCAGCCCGTTGCAGTATGAGCTTTTGGAGTTGGATGTGGTGTTGCCGAGAAGGAGATGACTCCCGCCGTGTCTTTTTACGAAGAAGGAGCGTTTTAGTGCATAAAGTCCACAAACCCCGCTGGTTTTTTGACGAAGTTAAGCACGGCGGCCTCGAATTTCAAGACCCCGACCTCGTCGCGGCTTTCGACCAAAAACAGCGCACCGACCCCGAGCGCGAGCGGGCGCTGCTTGACCGTCTCGGGGTGGCGGAGCCGCACGTTCTCATCGAGTTTGGACCCGGCACGGGAGCCCTGGCGTTAGGGGCCGCCAAACGCTGCCGCCGCGTCATCGCGGTGGACGTTTCCGCGCCGATGCTCTCGTTTATCGAAACCAAGGCCGCGGAGATGGGGCTTGATAATCTCGAGTGCGTCCAGCAAGGTTTTCTAAGCTATCAACACCAAGGGGAAAAGGCCGACTTCGTGGTGACGCAGCGCGCCCTCCATCACCTGCCGGACTTCTGGAAAGTTGAGGCGCTGCGCCGCGTTGCCCATGCGCTCAAGCCCGGCGGCGTTTTCTATCTTATGGACGTGATTTTCTCCTTTGAACCCGGCGAGGCTGAGAGGGAAATAAACGCGTGGATTGACGCGGTATCCCGCGAAACTGAAGACGGGTGGTCACGCGAGGAGTTCGAGACGCACGTCCGCGAGGAGTACAGCACGTACGCGTGGCTGCTCGAGGCGATGCTCGAAAAGGTCGGTTTCAGCCTGAAGAACGTGGTTTATGATGACCTGAAGACCTATGCGTATTACACGTGCGTCAAAAGGTGACAGTCGTTCTCAGTTGACCCTCGAGGTGAGCGTTGCAGTACCGCTTTGACTGGGACCCTGAGAAGGAAATTGAGCCGTATCGGAAGGAAATTGTATGAAAGACATTTATGACTTTTCAAAAGGTGAGCGCGGCAAGTTTGATCACGACGCCGCCTTTCGTCTGCCCATCTACCTAGACCCCGATATAAACAACTCCTTGCATAAGCTGGCGGAGGAAAGAAACCTTGACGTGCAGACGTTTGTCAATGAGTGGCTGAGAGTCAATCTCGAGCTGCTCGAAACTGTGAAGTAAATCAGACATGAGTCTTCTTAAAGACGCCGCCAAAGCTCTACGCGACATCGGCAAGGGCATGGGCGTGGTGAACAGCGCCTCCGACAAGGGCAACTTTACCCAACTCTATCCCTACGAACTACCCGACCTGCCCCCCGTCTCCTGTCAATCTCTAGCCCTCATTGTCGAGGACGGCACAGACCGCTGCGTGTCGTGCCTGGCCTGCGAGAAAGTCTGCCCGAGTCAGGTCATCACTATAGAACGCAAGCGCAACCCGGAGGGCAAGGGCTTCGTGCTCGAGCGTTTCGACATTGACCTGGTCAACTGCATGTACTGCGCCGCCTGCGTCGAGGCTTGCCCGGTGAGCGCAATTGTGACGATCCAGGATTTCGAGCTTTCGACTTACGATTTGCAGACCCTCAAAGCGGACAAGGCGTTTCTGGACGAGCAGGGAGACCTGGCGCGGCAGTGGTACTCGCCCAAGCTTGGCGTCGAATACCGGGACGAGAACGGGGAGATTCGCGTGGCACCCCTGGAGGAGCAGCCCGGCGGCGAGGCGGCGTGGCTCGAGGCGCAGGCCAAACAAGAAGCCGAACAAAAAGAGGGTGAAGGGGCGTGATTGTCGCCTTCTACATCCTCTCCGCGCTCATCGTCGGGCTCGCGGTCCTCGCGGTCACCGCAAACAACTTGGTGCGGGCGGCGCTCGCGCTGGCGTTTTCTTTCTTTTCGGTGGCGGGCGTGTTCTGGCTCCTGGGCTCGCCCTTTCTGGCGGTGCTGCAACTCGTCATCAACGCGGGGGCCATCCCCATCGTCACCATTTTTATCGTAATGATGACGCAGTCGCGGGTGTCGCGCCTAAAAAGCCCGCTGACGGCGGTGTGGGCGCTTTTGGTGGCGGTGCCCTTCGCGGTGGGTGTGCTCCTTTTTTTGCCCTCAGCCGTGGTGGGAACGCCGCTTGTGCCGTTGGGGGTCGAACGCTTAGGCGTCGAACTCTTGAGCGAACGCGGGCGCGTGGTCACTTTGAGTGACGGCAATGTGATGGCGGTGCAGGGCGGGGCCATCCTGGCATTCGAGGCCACCGCGCTGGTGTTGCTCGTGGCGCTTGTGGGCGCAATTTTGTTAGCGCGGCGGGAGGATGCGACGGTGCGCTCGAGGTCCGCCCAAAAAGACCCCAACCAACGGGAGCTTGCCGATGCTGACGCTTAACCACTTTCTCGCCCTCGGCGCGGTGCTCTTCGCCATCGGGCTCTACGGCGTGCTCACCCGGCGCAACTTAGTCGCCATCCTCATGTCGGTTGAAATCATGCTCAACGCGGTGCTGATTAACTTCGTCGCCATCGCCCGCTTTGGTAATAACGCGCAGGGCGACGTGTTCGCGCTCTTCGTCGTCGCCATCGCGGCGGCGGAGGTGGCGGTGGGGCTGGCGCTCTTTCTCAACGTGTTCCGGGCGAACGGGTACGCGGTGGTCGAGGCGCTGCGGGAGCTTAAAGAGTGACGCCCACGGCTTACGCGTGGCTCATCCCGGCGCTGCCCGCCTTGTCGTTCGGCGTGCTTATCCTCTTCGGCTACCGTCTGGGCGGGCGTAGGAGCGCGTGGTTGAGTATCGGCTTACTGGTCGTCTCGAGCCTCTTCGCAATCCTCTTGCTCGTTCAAACCGACGAGGCCGCGCCGCGCTGGTCCGGGGCGGGACTGAGAAACGTGGAGGCGGCGGAGGTGCTGGTGGAGCGGCTCGAGCACGAACTTCTCGAGGCCGAGCGTGTGAATGTTTCTGGGGGGAGGCTCGAGGTTCTTCACGAACGGCTAGAGGCGGCGGAGGAAAGAGTTTCACGCCTTCAAGAATTCGCCCTCGTCCGCCCCGCCGCGCCCGGTTTCCCCTTCACCACCGAACGCTCCTGGCTCGCCATCCGCGGCGAGGCGGGCCTGCCCTTTGGCTTCTTCATCGACCCCTTCGCCGCGGTGATGGTCTTCATGGTAACGCTCGTCTCGCTCCTCATCCACCTCTTCTCGCTCGAGTACATGGCCGACGAGCCGCGCTACCCCACCTTTTTTGCCTACATCAGCCTCTTCGCCTCCGCGATGCTCGGCATGGTGATGAGCAAGAACCTGTTTCATCTGCTCCTCTTTTGGGAACTCATGGGCGTGATGAGTTATCTTCTGATTGGATTTTTCTATAAAAAAATAGCAGCGCAACAGGCGATGAAAAAAGCGTTTCTGGTGACTAAATTGGCTGACCTTGGGCTGATGCTCGGGATTTTTTGGCTCTACCGCGCGTTCGGAACGCTCGACTTGCCGACCATTCAGGCGGCGGCACCGGGGCTCTTGGCGGGTTCAGCGGGGGTAACGACGGGTATCGGGCTCTTGCTCTTTTTTGGCGCGGTGGGCAAGTCGGCGCAGTTCCCGCTCCACGTCTGGCTCTTGGACGCGATGGAAGGCCCCACGCCCGTCTCGGCGATGATTCACGCCGCGACGATGGTCGCCGCGGGCGTGTTCCTCATCGCGCGCCTTTATCCGGTGCTGCTGATGGGCGACGCGCTGCCGGTGGTGGCCTGGGTGGGCGGCTTTACCGCGCTCTTCGCCGCCGTGCTCGCCCCCGCATTCGCCGACATCAAAAAGATTCTCGCCTGGTCCACCGTCTCGCAGCTCGGGCTGATGTTTTTGGGTCTAGGCGCGTTCGGCTGGGTGGCGGCGGTTTTCCACCTCGTCGCGCACGCGTTCTTCAAGGCGCTCCTCTTTTTATGCTCCGGCGCGATGATTCACGGCTCGAGCACCCAAGACATTTTTGAGATGGACAGGCTGAAAAGGTACATGCCGACGACGCGCTGGACTTTCTTGATTGGCGGGCTCTCGCTCGCCGGGGTGACGCCCTTCGCGGGGTTCTGGTCCAAGGACGAGGTGCTTTTGGCGGTGAGCCACGCCGCGGGGGCGAGCGGGCTGTACCTGCCGCTCCTCCTCATGGCCTACGCCGCCTCGCTATTGACGGCGTTTTATATCGCTCGAGCCTACCTCATCGCTTTCGAAAAACCCGCGACGGCTTCTCCCTGGAGCGAAGCCTCCTGGAATAGAGGCGCGTTCGCCGAACTCAACATGAGCGCGGACGAGGTGGAAGGTGATACGGGGCTCGAGACCCACGCCTCAGATGGAACAGCGCACGACACGCCGCACGAAGTAGGCTGGCCGATGGGCACTGCGCTGTGGGTTTTGGCGGGGAGCGCCGTCGTGATTGGCTTTGTCGGCAGTCCGCTGTTTGGTAATGCGTTGCAGACGTTTGTTTATGCGGGGGAGAGGCCGCATCTCGAGTCTCTCGAAGCGCAGTGGCCGGGTTTTCTGGTGGGCACGTTGCTGGCTTTGATTGGCCTCGGCTTGGCCTGGGTTTTATACGGCTCTGAAAGGGTCACCGTCCGTGCTCCCGAACCGCTCACGCAGCTTCTTCAGAAGCGTTTTTATATTGACGCTGCTTACTACCGCTTCATCGCCGCGCCGCTTACCCGGTTGGCCGCGCCCGTCGCCTGGATAGACCGGCGGCTTTTAGACGGAGCGATTGACCTGGGCGCGTGGCTCGTCGCGGTGTTCGGGGACGCGCTGCGGAGGGTGCAGACGGGGCGGCTCGAGCATTACGCCTGGACCCTCGCGGCGGGGGCGCTGGTGCTTATCTTTGCGCTGGGGCTGGGGGGCGTCCGGTGATTTCGGTGCTCATTTTTATGCCCCTTGTCGGGGCGGCGGTGGTGGCGCTTTTGCGTAATGGCAAGCTTTACCGCTGGCTGGCCCTGGGGGTTACAGGGCTGACGACGCTCCTCAGCCTCGGGCTGTGGGTAGGGTATGACTTGTCAGAGGGCGGTTTCCAGTACGTGCAGTCCCTCTCTTGGGTGCCGAGTTTGGGCATCGGCTACCGCGTCGGCTTAGACGGGCTGAGCTTGCCCTTCGTCTTCCTCACCGCGCTGCTCACGCTCTTGTCGGTGTTAGTCGAGTGGCGGCGGACAGAGGAGGATTCACAAGGCGGCTTCTTCGCGCTCTTTTTGCTCTTGCAGGGTGCGCTCACCGCGACTTTCGCCGCGCTCGACCTCATCCTCTTTTTCGTCGCCTTTGAGCTGGTCCTGATTCCCATGTTCTTCATCATCGGCGTGTGGGGTTACGAGGGGCGGCGCTACGCGGCACTGAAGTTTTTGCTCTACTCGCTTTTCGGCTCGGTCTTTCTGCTCGTCGGCATCCTCGGGGCCGCCGCCTTGGCCGCGAACGGCGGGCCGGTGAGTTTTGACTATCGGGTGCTTGCGGCAACTCTGCCCGCTTTGGGGGTCGCCAAAGGTGCCTCGCTCCTCCTCTGCCTGGGTTTCACGGTGGCGTTCCTTATCAAACTCCCCGCCTTTCCCTTTCACACCTGGCTGCCCCACGCGCACACGCAGGCGCCCACGGCGGGCTCCATCCTCCTCGCTGGGGTGCTTCTCAAGATGGGCGGTTACGGGCTGGTGCGCTTTAACCTGGCTTTTTTCCCCCAGGCGATGGGGACGCTCCAGCCCTACTTGGCGGCGCTCGCGGTGCTCGGCATCCTCTACGGCGGCTATGTGGCGCTCGGGCAAGCGGACTTAAAAAGGCTCGTCGCCTACTCGTCGGTCAATCACATGGGCTTTGTGCTTTTGGGTGTTGCCTCGCTCACCCCCTTTGGCGTCCACGGCGCGGTCTACGGGATGGTCGCGCACGGCGTCATCACCGGGCTTATGTTTATGCTCGTCGGGATGCTTTCAATGCGCACCCACACCCGCGCAATTGGCGCGATGCGGGGGATGTATACGGCGATGCCCGTACTCGGCGGTCTCATGTGGTTGTCTCTCCTCGGCGGCGCGGGGATTCCGGGCTTGGCGGGTTTTGTCGCGGAGTTTCAGGCGCTGCTGGGCGCGTTTCAGAATCCAGCAACCACAGTCTTTGCAGTGCTGGGCGTTTTCGGCATCCTCATCAACGGCGGCCTGATGCTCTGGACGGTGCAGCGGGTGCTTTTGGGTGAGCCGACGGAGGGGATGCGGGAGGATTATGATTTGTACGACTTGAAGCGGCTCGAGCTCCTCGCCGCCGCCCCCTTAGTCTTTCTCGCGCTCCTCTGGGGCCTGTGGCCGCCGAGTCTGACGCCCTACATCGACGCGGCGGTGGGGCCGGTGTTGCGGGGGCTCGAGCGCATGGCGGGCTTTTAGGATGTTTCTCGCCGCGCTTTTAACGCTCGTCGTCGGTGCCAGCATCGTGCTGCTCGTGCCCTCGTTTGAGGAGCGTCCCATCATTCCCGCCGCCATAAGCCTCGGCGCGTCCGTGATAGCTTTCCTCCTTTTCGCCCTTTCTTACAACGAAACGGGCACGCTCCTGGGGATGGTGCAACTCGGCGGTTTGGCGGCGCTGGGCGGGATGACGCTCTCGCTCATCGCCGCGCTCGTTATTTTGGGCGCGATGGCCGAACCTGGCAAGTATCACGCCGGACGGGCGGAATTTTACGCCTTCATCCTCTACACCGCCCTTGGCGGCACCTTGATGGTCGCCGCGAACAACCTCTTGCTGCTATACGTCGGCATTGAACTCTCGAGCTACAGCACTTACGTCCTGGTCGGCTACTACCGCGACGCGCGGCGCAGCACGGAGGCGGCGACAAAGTATTTTACGTTGGGGGCGGTTTCGAGCGCCCTCCTCCTCTACGGTTTCTCGTTTCTTTTTGGGGCCGGAGGCGGTTTTTATTACGACGAGATTGCGGCAACCCTGGCGCTTTCTCCCACCCTCCCCGCGCTCCTCTGGCCCGGCGTGGCGCTCACGCTCGTTGGTTTCGGCTTCAAACTCGCGCTGGTCCCTTTTCACGCCTGGACGCCCGACGCTTATCAAGGTGCCCCGACGATGGTCGCTGCGCTCCTGTCGGTGGGACCCAAGGCGGGCGCGGTCATCGCGCTGGGGAATCTTTTTACACAAGTTTTTAGGCTCGACATAGTCGGCGCGGCCCCTCAGCAGGCGTTGGTCTGGCTCGCCGCCCTGACAATGACCGTCGGCAATCTACAAGCGTTGCGCCAAACGAACCTCAAGCGCCTGCTGGGGTACTCGTCGGTGGCGCAACTCGGCACCATCGTGGTGGGTCTGGCGGCGGGGACGGTGGCCGGGTTCGGCGCGGTCATCTTTTACGCGCTTGCCTACGCGATTACCAATATCGGGGCGTTTACCAGTCTCGAGCTTTTACGCAACGCTGGCGTGAGGGAGGAGCTTGGGTCCTACTCCGGTCTCGGCAAACGCAGCCCCTTTCCCGCGTTTCTTTTCACACTCTTTTTGCTTTCTTTAGCCGGGGTACCGCTCTTGGCGGGCTTCGCGGGTAAACTTTTCGTGTTCAAGAGTGCGGTGGACGCGGGGCTCTTGACGCTCGCGGTGGTGGCGGTGCTCAACACGGTCATCGCGTACGCCTATTACCTGCGGGTGGTGGTGGCGATGTGGCTGAGTCCGGCGGACGAGGGGGCACGGGCGGTAGACGTCAAAATGATTGGGCTGGTCGCGCTTGGCGTGGCGGCGCTCGGCGTGGTGCTCGTCGGGACTTTTCCGGGGCCGACTTTGGGTATTGTCGAAACCGCATTGGCCCCCATCGCGCAGGGGTTCATCGTGGGGAGATAAGCCCGGTGACCTTTACCGACGAACCCCTACACAAGATTGTCGAACATTTGCGGGCGCGGCTCGAGCCCCCCACCCCCCTCCTCACCTTCACCGTCCTCAACCCCGACGGGTACCCCAACCTCTTCTCAGGCGAACGGGTAGAGATTAACGGCGTCACCTACCGCCACCGCCCTTATAAAAGCTGGCTGGACTTGGCCGAACGCCTTAACTGCCGCTTTCTAACTCCTCTAGCGGACGGCGCGCACGTTACACTTCGGTTTCAACCTTTGGACCTCCAAGCCCCGTGGCGTGAAGCGGAAGGTACCGAAAAGTACGGCCCCGATTCTCCCTTCGGGCGTGTGAGCAAGCTCGAGGAACCTACCTTCTTGCTCGACTATGAGGAGGCTTTGGCTCGAGCCGCCCTCCCGCCCGGCGGCACCGTGCTGGATTTGGGTATAAATACGGGCGACGAGTTCGCGCCTTTTGAACGCCTCTACCCGCCCGACATGTACCGGAGCCTGCGTTTTGTCGGTGTGGACCATTCGGAAAGTGCCGTCGCGCGTGCGAGGGAGCGGTTTCCGGGGCCGCGCTTCACTTTTCATGTGGCGGATGTTAACGAACTGGCGGGGCTCGAGCTCCCCCACTTCGACTTGGTGATTTCTATAGACACCCTGCAAAGTCCGGGCGTGCGCGACCGCGACCTGTTGCGAAACCTTGTCCAAAACCGTCTCACCGAGCGGGGCGCGCTCATCCTCGGCTTTCCTAACAGCCGCTACGTAGACGGCGAGGTTGTCTACGGCGCGCGGATGAAAAATTTCCGTCAGGCTGAGCTGTCGCTGCTCGTGAAAGACCTAGCGTTTTACAAAAAGTACCTGCAACAGCACAAGTTCAAGGTGTTTATTACAGGCAAGTACGACCTGCTCATAACCGCCGTTCGCGCGGAGGGTAAAGCTTGATGGGGTATGCTTATCTTATGGCAGAGAGAACCGTAGTAAGCGAAGGCGACCTGACTGAAGAGCAGCGAGAAACCTTTAAGAGAGCCTGGGAGGCGACGGGCGACGAGGCCGTGGTGACGTACCAGGGGCTGCGCTGGACCGTTGACTATCATCCCTTTGAGCGCGAGTTTATCCTCATAGGAGCGGACGAAAGAACGCAGTAGACGCAAAAGTACGCGCTTTACCCCCGCGGCTGCCCTGTCAGCCGCGGGATTTTTACTGTGTCATGACTGTGTCAAAGGTCGGGGCGAAGCTCGGGGTGACGCGCTCACTTCACATCTTGTTAGCCATTTTACTTCCTGCTGGACGCATAATCTTTCTTACACCCCCTTAGCCGCCGCTCACGTACGCTTGCTTTCAGAGGGACTACCCCTCCCTCGGAAGCGATGAAGTCCGTTCTGTACTGTGGGCGCCTGGAGCGGGCGGAGCTAGTGGCGCAACCGGCCGGGACTCACCCCTTCCCAATGCCCACAGCAAGGTTCCGGCCGCGCGCCTCTTTTGAGACGGTTTTTAAGTGGTTCTCGAGACGCAACTCGCTCTCGAGACAACGACTTAAGAAGTTAAAGAAAGAGGTAAAGATGACGCACGCCGAAGTGACCCTCTACCGCTGCTACTGGCCCCTGGCTCACGCCTATTTGCAAAGCAACGTTCAAGACTTCGTCACCGAAGCCTGCGGCCTCCTGATGACGCTCCACGTGAGCGGCGAGGCGGCGACCGCCCTGTCTCAGGTTCTCCCCACCGGCGCGGTGCTGGGTGTGGACCACGCCGAACCCCTCTACACTCTGCGGATGCACGAGGCGAGCGACGTGCAGGGGCGGCGCGCGGCTTACGTTCTCAGGCATCTCAACTAGGCGGCGCTTATGTTTGGTGTACTGGACGACTATATTTTGATTACGGTAAGGACGAACGAAGGCGCGTATCTCTTTTTGTGCAGTGCGCTAGCACACTGGAACAGCTTGCACGGTGGCTTGGTCGATTATGGCTTTAACAAAGAGCGCCGTGAGGGCGCGCACGCGGTGCAGATGGGCACGGCCTGGGCGGCGTTCAACCCAGAATTGAGCAGCGCGGCCTTAGATGACTTAGACCTCGTGTTCGAACCCTATTTTGCTCCTCAACCCATGCTGTTCGAGTACGTGCCCGCTTCTTCTTATCTTTAGCAGGTATCACCTGGTTTGGGACGTGTCCACTTTATAAAGTGCCGTCTGGTACGCACTTTCGGTGATGATGCCTGCGCCCAATTGTCTTAATATGTCGCGGAACGGCTACTTTAACCCTCTTTCACAGCTTTAACAGCCTCACCCAACTCGCGCGTGGAGGGGTTTTGAGCTCGAGCCGATGTGACGCTCTTCACATCGGCTCGAGCGTTGTACTTTTTCCAGCAGCCGCTACAAATCCCCGTGGGATGAGAGAGTAAACTCTGCTTATCGACCTGCACGTGTCGCTTTAGCCGACACATCATTCTTAGAAGCCGCTGGTGCATATTACGGGCTACGTTCTTTCTTCGTCTTGGCTCCGTCCGCAGTTTTGTATCCGCTCGTATCCGAGGCGGAGAGGTTCTTGACCGGACCCCAACGGGTGCCGGATGAGAGGGGAAGAGGATGAACGATTCTAGGGTGAAAAATCAGCGAATAGCCAAACAGTTGGGCGTGAGCGTCCAGGTGCTCGAGCAGTACCTCCAGGGCAAACGCGCCGAGATGACGGGGGAGATTGTCAAAGAAACGCCCATCAAGCCGCGGCGGCTCGGGCGCGAGTGGCGGGAACGCGTTTAGCTGGAAAAAAGCACCATAAGCTTTGGGAGAGCGCCGCGGCGCTCTCTTTCTCTTTATTATTTTCAAAACCACCCCAAACCATGATACGTCTTTGGGCATCACGGTCCTACCCTCTTCTTTTTACACGAGCAGGCCTGATAAAGCTTAGTGAAGGCTAAGCGCTATTGACAAAGTTTACAGCGTTAACTATAGTGATGCTATGAATATTACAGAGCTAACAGCGAACGAGCGTATCAAGCAGGGTGCGGCGGCGCGGCGCACGCGCGAACGTGAGGCGCGGTACCGCGAAATTTTGGGGGCGGCTGAGAAGCTTTTTCTCGAGCACGGTTATGAGGCTTTTTCGCTCCGAGGGGTGGCCGAGGCCATCGGCTACACCCCGACCGCCATCTACCGCTACTTCGACAACAAAGACGACTTGCTGTTTATGATCGCCCTGGAAGGCTTTGCGGTGTTCGAACGCACCCAGCAGGCGGCGTTCGACCGCGCGAGCGATCCCGCTGAGCGCCTCGCTGAGATGGCGCGCGCCTATATAGAGTTTGGGCTCGAGCACCCCCTGCGTTACCGGCTGATGTTTATGCAGCGCGGCGAGTACCTGACCCGTCCCCGGCCCGACGGGCACCGGCCCGCCATCGAAAGTTTCAACGTTTTGTCAAACGCCGTGGCCGACGCACAAAAGGCGGGACATCTGGGCGAATACAGCACTCGAGACGCCGCCAACACCCTCTGGTCGGGCGTCCACGGCATCGTCGCGTTAGCCGTCAGTATGCCCTTCTGTGATGTGTCGCAGACGCAGTCGATGACCGATATTTTCGTTGCCAAAATGCTTAAAGGCTTTCTGAGTTGAGGGGGTGATGCTGTGACGTGATTTTTTTGGTTCACGCCGTTAACAGTGTAAACAAAAGTCTTTATGTATACGTACAAAGGAGAGAAGATGAATACCCAGCTCACGACTCTAGGACCCATCCGCTTAGCTTCTCCACTACGCCTGCTGCACCGCGCCTGGCGCTTCAACGCGACGCTCACTCTGTTCGTCCTCGTCTCGGCGGTGATGGTTTTGGTCGGCCTCGTCGGCCTTGTGGTTGACCCGCGCACCGTTCTGGGCGCGCCCACCTGGGCCAAGACGACTAAGTTCGCGCTTTCCTTCTTTATCTACGGAATTACGTTCTTGTGGATGCTCACCTTTATAAAGACCCGCCCGCGGCTCGTGGGGTTCGTGGGTCACGCCGCTGGGGGGATACTTATTTTTGAAATGGCGCTTATCGCCTTTCAGGCGGCGCGGGGGCGGGCGATGCACTTCAACGTTTCGACGCCTCTCGACGCGGCGCTGTGGAGCACGATGAGCGTAACCATCATCATTTGGTGGCTCATCACCATTGTGGGCGCGGTGGTGCTGGCTTTTCAAAGGTTGCCCGAACGCGACCTCTCGCACGCCCTCAAGCTGGGGCTGGGTATCGCGGTCATCGGGCTCGGCCTAGGCTTTTTGATGCCCGGACCCAACGCGACGCAGCAGGCGGCGTTGGGGGCGGGTGAGCGGCTCGACCTGATCGGCGCGCACACCGTCGGCGACGTTGACGGGGGGCCGGGCTTGCCCTTTCTAGGCTGGAGCACGCAGCACGGCGACCTGCGCATCCCGCACTTCGTCGGCATCCACGGGGCTCAGGTGATTCCACTGTTGGGTTTGCTACTCTCGAGGCGGCGGCGCTGGTCCTTGCGGGCCAAGGTGGCGACGGTCTGGACGGCGAGCTTTTTCTATCTCGGCTTGGTCGCCTTGGTGACTTTTCAGGCGCTGCGTAACCAGTCCGTCATCGCCCCGGACGCGCTCCAGCTCGGGCTGCTGGGGGGGCTCGTCGGCGTCACGGCGCTCGCCATCTTGGGTATCTGGGCCGCAGCGCGGCGCGGGCCGGGCGTAAACGCGAGCGGGAGTATTTGAAATGACGCTCGAGCCCCTTTTCTCCCTCGGCTTTCCCCTTGTCGCCCCCTTCTGGTTCTTGATCGTTGCCTTGCCCTTTTGGGGCGTGACCGAGCGCGTGATGCGCTCTCCCTGGGTCATCCTGGGTCCCGCCCTGCTCTACGTCGTTTTGGCGTTGCCGAACGTCGGGGCCGTCCTGAGCGCGTTCGATCCGCCCACTGTGGAAAGCGTCTCGAGCCTCCTGAGCACGCCTCTAGGCACAACGCTCGCCTGGCAGCACTTTCTGGCCTTTGACCTCTTCGTCGCCCGCTGGGCCTACTTAGACAGCCGCGCCAACCGTATTCCCTGGCTGCTGGTGAGCCCGCTTCTGTACCTCGTGCTGATGCTCGGGCCGGTCGGTTTTGTGGCTTATCTGCTCCTGCGCACGCTTACGCTTGGCTGGCGACGCGGCTCCTTTAGAAGCATGGTTTACTCGCCTGCCGATCCGGTCAGGGGAGACGCCGCGTAAAGCTGGCCGCGCACAGCTCCGAGTTCTTCCTTTTCATATTTACCCTTTGTGACACTGCCTACGTGACGGGTCCGCCGAAGCGCAGCGGGGTTTCTCCCGGTTTCTTTGACGATTCCTCACGCCCAAAAAGAAAAATCACAGGCGTTTAGGTCCCCAACAGGTAGTGGGAGCCGCAAGGAAGGAGGCGAAGAAGTGCCTGAGAGGGTGAAGCGCAGGCTCGAGCCCTAAACCAGGTTTTTGGTCACTATGTGTTCGATTACCGAACGTGCTTCACCGAGAAAGGAGTCAAAGATGTTCGACAACCACATCCTGATGAAGTCCACCCTGGTGGAGTCTACGCTGGTGCAGTCCATCCTTACGAGAGGCTTGACAAGTGAGCAACATTCACTTATACTTTTTTCAAGTGAAAGCAATTCACTAATTCATAGAAAGGAGTTGACCGTGACCACCCGCAACCGCAGCGACGAAGACAAAGCCAAAGTCCGCAAGGCGATGCTCGAGGCGGCGGGTGAATTGTTGGTCGAACATGGGTACGACGGGTTGACCCTGGCAAAAGTGGGCAAAAAGGTGGGTTTTACCACCACCAACGTCTACCGCTATTTCGAGAACAAAAACGACCTCATCTACGCCGCCATCGAAGACGCCTTTGTGGAATTCGGCGCGCGTTTAGAAGAGGCCAAGGGGTCGACCGACGACCCGCTCGAGCGCATCTTTGCGTTGGGCCGCGCTTACGTGCAGTTTGCTTTCGACCACCCGGCACCTTACTACCTGATGTTCGTGGATAAGACCGACTACTTGTTCGGCGAGCGCGAGGTGCCCGGCGTGGACAAACTGAGCTACCTCTTCGAGGCGGTCGGCGAGGCGATGCAGGCGGGCGTTATCCGGCAGGGCAGGGTCGAGGCGGTCGCGCACGTTCTGTGGGGTCAACTCCACGGTCTGCTGATGCTCGCGGACGCCATGCCGTTTATTAGCGAAGCACAGGGAAAGGAGGCGATGGAGGAAGCGTTTGAAATGATAAGAGCTGGCCTTAAACCCCTCGCCTAATTTTTTTCTTCATACAGTGAACGTGCTTCACTAAAAAAGGAGCCGTAGATGTCCAACAAACGCCTTCGTCAGAGCCTGCGCTGGCTGCACCTTGTTGTCGGCGTGCTGCTCATCGTCTTCGTCTATTCGCCGTTGCGTGAGGTGACGTGGTACGCGCTTCTCGTTCAGACGCTCGCCATTCCGCTCGTCAGCCTGTCGGGTCTCGCGCTCTGGCAGCAGCCCAAACTCAACGCTTGGTTAAAAAGGAGAACGGCATGAAAAATACCCAAGACAGCACCCTGGTTACGTTTGTCCGCGAGGGAGAGAACATGGTTGCGCGCGTGCGGCACAACACCGCGATGCGGCGCGCGCTCGGTATTGGCCTCCTCGCCCTGGCGTCGCTCCTCTTCATCCCGCCCTGGTTCTTGATTCCCGGCCTGATGTTCGCGGGCTTTAGCCTGCTCGGCTTTAACCCTTTCTGGTTCGGGTCCTGCGGGTCCAAGAAAGCTGGAGGGAAGGAGGGCTCGAGCAAAGCCAGCGCGCAGCCTTAAGGCGATTTGCCAACGTCGGTAGGGCCATTCGCGGCCCTACCGGCGACCCCGGAGTAGCTGAGCCGCGGCTCGAGCCGCAGAGAGGAAAAACCGTGAAAACGTTCTATTACTGGGTTGGGCCTGGTCTCGCCATCGTTCTCGCTCTCTTTGGCCTTTTGCTCGTCAACCAGCCTTTCGGCGCGGGGGCGTTCGCGCGGGCCTACTTCGCCGCTGGCAACTTCGCGGCGGGTGTGTTCGCCGTCGGCGAGTTCTCGGTGGGATTTTTTAGCTCCGGACTCTTCTCGACCGGGGTCTTCTCGGCGGGCATTTTCTCGTTCGGCGTCTTTTCCATCGGCATCTTTTCGTTCGGGCTGTTCTCGCTGGGCGTCTTTCCGGTAGGTCTCTTTGCGTTAGGGCTTTTCATGGTGGGGCGTTACAAGCATTTTTGGGAGCGCGCATGACGTTCAATAGCCAACCGCCCAAGCTCCGCCGCTGGATTTTCTTAACACTTATGTCGGTGTTTCTCTTCGGCTCGCTCCATCACCTCGACCACCTCGTGCGCGGTAATCACGTGGGTTGGCCCGCCATAAGCGAGGTCAACCCTTTTACCTACAGCCTGATGGCCTATCCGCTTTTTGTTCTGGGTCTTGCGGCCATGACTCGAGGCCGCGTATGGGCGGGCTACTGGTTCGTCTACGGCCTAATGTCGCTCGTTTTGGTCGGCACAACGCATTTTGTACCCCCCTTCATCGCGGAGCCTGTTCGGGATATCTATACGCCCTACCTCCAGCCTCAGGCGACCGACCTCTACGACGCGGCACCTCAAGCTCATCTGGCCTGGTTTGTCCGTACGGTCGGCCCGTACACGGGACCGTTGTTGGCCGTCTTCGCCGTCACCGTTTTGGTGAGCGCGGTGGTGAGCGCCTTTATGCTCATGGTGGTGTCCGTTCGCGCCCGCCGTATTCAGGGGCACTGGTAGCCCCAAGAAAGGAAGATGATGAATGCTCCCGTTCGCCTAAACTGGATGAGGGTCATGTACGCTGCCAACGTTGTGGGCGCAGGCGTTCCCGGCTTTCTGGTCGTCTTTTTCCCGCGATTCGCTCAGGCTTACATGTTTGGCGCAGTGGCGCAAGACGGCTTGTTGTTCGGTGTGACCGGTAGCGTCTGGCTCGCCATCGGCTTGCTTTCCGCGCTCGGCCTCCTTTATCCGCTGCCTTTGGTGGGCATTTTCATGGTGCAGATTGTGTACAAGACCCTCTGGATCGCCACGGTCGGTATCCCGCTGAGCCTTCAGGGGGACCCGCGCGCCCTGCCCTTCGTCATCTCTTTCGCGCTTGTTACGGCGGGTTTCGTATACGCGGTGCCGCTTCGCGCCCTTTTTGCTCGAGCACCCTCAACACAGGTCGCATCTGAAGGGCTAGAGGCGCGGTGAGCCCGCCACCGCGTCCTCTGGCCCGCTTGGTGGGCTTTGTACTCATGGCGTTCGCCGCGGTTCACCTCGTCGTCAGTTTCGTTCTGTTCGGCGGCCCGCTCCAAGAAATCCTCGGAGCGGGCGTCGGGGGCGGTCTCGGCTGGTCGTTCGAGATGCTTAGCGCCTTTTGGTTCTTGATGTTTACCTGGCCGCTCTTCTTGCTCGGTTTCGTGGTGCAGTGGGGCTACGCGCAGACGGGCCGCGTGCCCGCGCCGAGGGTGCTCGGCTGGGGGCTCAGCGGCGTCGCCGCGCTCAGCGTCATCGTTTTGCCGGTCTCGGGGCTGTGGCTGTTCGTCCCGGCGGGCGTCTTGGTGCTCGTCGCCGAGCGGCGAGAAAGGGGCGCGGCGGGCGCTCAGTAACGCAGGAGCGCCGCCACGTGCCCCGCCTTGGTGAGGCCGCGGATGTGGTCCGAGAACTCGGTCTCGCCGCCGCTCCCGGCCACGAGTTCGACGAGCTCGTTCACCAAATCTACGGTAAAGACCGAGTCGGAGTTACACACCGGACACGCAGGGGTCGCGCCCTCGCTCAAGTTCTCGCAGTCCCGGCAGCGCGTCCCGGCTATCTTCGCGTCGCGCGTGACGATCATCTTTCTCGCGCGGCCCACGGCGGCGGCCTCCAAGGTCGCCTTTACGCCGGTCACCGCCTGGCCGCCGCGCAGATATTCGTTTTTGATGGTTTCCCACAGGCTTCGTTCGGCGGCGCGCTCTTCTTTGGTGAACATCTCAAAGACGCGCTCCCAGACCTCGTCCTCCTGGTGCAAGTCGACCGCGCGCTTGCCGACGAGCTTGTTCAGTACCGCGTTGGGGAGTACGGCCTCGATCTCGCGCATGGCCTCGTCCGAGCCGACCAAAAAGAGGCGGTCGAAGCGTCCTTTTTTCTCGATATCGGCCAGAACCTCGGCTACTTCTTTGGCGTAGTGCAGGAGCTCTTTTTCGCGCCGCCGCGCGTAACGCTGCTGCGACCAGCCGCCCTTTCTCACGTGATTTTTGATGTCGCCCTTGACGCGCTCCTCCTCGCTCGGCTCGGCGGAGGTCACGGTGTAGATGTGGGTGTCGGTGTTGTCGGCGGTCACCACGACAAACGTTTCCAGCTCGTCTTTGAGTTCGGCCAGGGGGCGGATGTAGGGCGAGGAGTCCACCCAGAGGAGGTCAGGAACTTCTACGTCGAGCGGGAACACGTGCAGATAGTCCGTGGCCCAGCAGGCGAAGAGGCACATCGAGGCGGACGCAAAGGGGTTTTCATCTAGGTAAGTCTGGATGAGCTCGAGGTTCTTGTCAAAATGCTCCGCCTCGTCCGCGTCGTCTAGCATATCCCGAACCCGGCGGATGCGCCCGTCGAGCTTGTTCAGGGCGTCTTTGGCGGATACGTAAAGACTCAAAAAAGAGCGCTCGGGTCCCTTGCGCTCGGCGAGTGCTTGTAAGTCGATTCTGTGAAGCATAGAAGCAGAGTATAGCAACGGAAAAAACGCGTGAGAAAGGGCGTTGGTCACAGAATAAGGCAGTGGTTAACGGTTAGTGATGAGTGGCTAGAAGGGCTGATCGCTAGCCACTAACCACTCACCACTGTTTCTCCCATCAGGTTGAACTTTTCTAACCAGCCCAGCACGTGCGTCAGCGTGATGTTGCCGCCGCAGAGGATGGGCACGACCGTTTTGCCGCGCAGGTCGGGGACGAGGCCCGCGGTTAGGACCGACAGGGTACAAGAGGCGGCGGGCTCGACGAGGAGCTTTTCGGTGTTGAGGAGCGTGAGAAGGTCGCGCAGCGCGGCCTCGTCGGACACGACCTCGACGCGCTCGACGAGCTCGCGGACGATTTCGAAGGGGCGGTCGGTGGAGCGTTTGGTGCCTAAACTTTGGGCAATCGAGCCGAAGCGGGGTAATTCAACAAGGTGGCCTGCCTTTAAGGACTGCGCCATGCAGTCCGCGCCCTCCGTCTCGACGCCGATCATACGCACGGCAGGCTTGATCGCTTTTATCGCCGAGGCGACGCCCGAGATGAGCCCGCCGCCGCCGACCGACACGACGACCATGTCTAGGTCGGGCACCTGCTCGAGCAGCTCCAGCCCAACCGTGCCCTGACCCGCCATGACGGCGGGGTCGTCAAAGGGGCTCACGTAAACCAAGCCTCGAGCCTCGGTGAGCGTGAGCGCGAGCGCGTTCGCCTCGTTCCAGTCTTCGCCGCAAACGATAACGTCGCCCCCCAACGCCCGGATGGCGTCGATGCGAACCTGCGGCGTGTTTATGGGGAGCACGACCGTCACCCCCGTGCCCGTCCGCGCGCCCGCGTAAGCGAGCCCTGAGCCGTGGTTCCCCGCCGAGGCGGTGACGACGCCCCGCGCGCGTTGCCTCTCGGGCAGACTCAGCAGCGCATTGAGCGCGCCCCGCACCTTAAAGGCGTGGGTGGGCAAAAGGAGCTCGAGCTTACACACCACCCGCGCGTCCAGGTGCTCGCTGTAATGTTCGGAAAACTTGACTGGGGAGGGCTCAAGGTAGGGTGCAAGTCGCGCGCGCGCCTCCTGAACCTTGTGAAGAGGGATGAGCATGATTTACACGTTATACATCCTTTTACTCATTTTGGTTGTGCCGCAACGCGCATGGCAGGCTTTTGTCGAGTTCAAACCGGCAAACGCTTTTCTGCTTTGCTGGAAACGTGCCGAGTACCCGGTACCGAGGCCTGAGATTATCTTCGACTCGGTGCTGGGTTTTTACCGCCTTGAGCGCTCCCAAAAAGACTCGAGAAGAGCTTGCGCGTACGGGAGACGCGGGGAAACAAGGGGCAGGATGTGAAGCGGACGGGGAACATTCGGATACGTCACACGCAAGTATGCAACACTGGGGCGTGAGCGACCCTTTTGAGCGCAAGGTGTATTTGCAGGAGCTGCCCGACCCGGTGCTGGCGGCGCGGTTTTCCGGCGGGGCGCGCCGACGCGCGGGGCAGTTGCAGGGTTTTTTGAAGGGTCTGTCTGAGGCCGCGACCCCTCTGGGACCGCTCCAGGGCGCAGAACTCCTCGTGATTGGCTCGGGGGACTGGCGGCGGCTCTTTTCGTATCCTTACGGCCTGCCCTTTACCCGCAGCAAACCCAAGGGCGCGGGCGTGAGCATCGTCGCGGCGGCGGACTATCCGCCGCGCCTCTTGCGCCGCTTTGACGACGTGCTCTTGCGCGCGGCTGGGGCGGGCGAACGCGCGCCGGGCGACGTGCGCGAGTTTTTGGACCTGCTCATCGGTCACGAGTGGGGGCACGCGGCGGCCAATCTCTCGGGGCTGCGTTTCCGGGTCAAATGGCTCGACGAGTTTATGGCGACCTATTTGTTTCTGCTCGCGTTGCGTGAGGCGGGGGCGGAGGACGTGCTCGCGCGCTTTGCCCAGTGGGCGAGGGTCCAAGTCGCGGGCAGCGCCGCAAACCGCGCCGACTTGGGCGCGTTCGAGTACCCGCGGGTGCGCCTGTCTTTTGACAACCTGCTCTGGTTTCAGGGCGTGTTCACGCTGCGCGCCGCCGAACTCGCGCGAACGCGCGGCTGGGACTTTCCCCTCGCCATGCGCGCCGCGGGTGCCCGTAGCCGCGGCGACGTGGCGGGCGCGCTGCTCGAGGTCGAGCCGAGTTTCAAGGAGTGGTTCGTGGTATTCGCCGAGACCTCTTGAATTTTCTGAAGGTATCTTGCCGCTCCCCCTGCACTTTTTCTATCTACCGACGTGAATGGCGAGGTGGGTGGTGAGGAGGTGGGCGGTGAGGAGGTGAGCAGTAAGAACGATAAAAACTCAGGTAGGCGTCAGCAGGCGCGCGACTTCCCCGCGGAGCTTTTCGTAGACGCTTTTTAGCTCGCCTGCCGTTTCCGGGAGGTGCTCGAGCCCTCCTCTGGCCGCGCTCAGTTGGACGTGCGCACGCTTCGGGTCGCCCGCCCCCAGCGCCGCCTGCGCGTAGGCGAGCGCGCCTTGCGCCCGGAGCGTGGGCGTAAGGTCCAAAGCGAGCAGGTGCTCGAAAATTTCAAAAGCGGCGTCTAAGTTGTGCGCCGTGACCGCGGAGTCGGCGGCGGCTAAGTAGTGGGGATAGGCGGCCTCGAGCATCCCCGCCTTTTCGAAGTGGTGACCGATGAGCTTGGAGAGCTCTAGGGGCGCGCGCTGCTCCAACCACAGCGCGACGCGGCGGTGCAGCGCGCCCCGGTCGCCGTAGGGCGTGAGGCGTTCTGCGGCAGAGCGCAAGAGTTCGCTCTGAAAGCGGTACTCGACCTCACCGGGCAGGCTCGAGGCCCCCTCCTCGGTTAATAAACCCGCCTCGACGAGCGCGTCTAGCGCCGCCCGCCCGTCTCCTCCCGCGAGTTGCCCGTTTGCCAAGTGAATCGCCAGGCCCTCCCAGCAGCGCTCGCCGGTCGAGGCGACGTAGGCGAGAAGCCGCCTCGAGGGCGGCGGGAGCATATCCAGTCTGGCCTGTAACAAAGAGGTGAGCGAGCCCGAAAAAGATCCCGTCGGGGTGATGCTCAGGGCGCGGCCCAATTCCAAAATATACGCCGGGACGCCGCCCGCCTGCGTCACCAGCGAGCGGGTGGCGGGGGCGAGTAGAGGGCTCGCAACTTGCTCTAGAAGTGCCTGGCTTTCGCTCAAACTTAACGGGGTCAGCGCCAGCGTGTGCGTCGGCGACTGGGTCTGGGTGGACGCGGTTCCCTCGCGCGTTCGGCTGGTGCGCAAGATGAGCACGGGACCGCGGCTCCGCAGGAGGCCGCCGAAAAACTCTTCTAGGCCGGGGTTGCTCGAGTGAACGTCCGCCACCACCACGAGGGGCGACGCGCCAGACGACGCGACGTGGCGAAGCAAGCGGACCCAGGCGAGCGCGTAGGTGCCGTGGGCGCGCGGGCGGGACCCCTTGCGGCGGTCGCGCTCGACCAGACCCAAGCTGTCGAGGATGCTCTTTTGCCAGGTCGCGTCACCCTCTTCACCGCGGTCTTTGAGATTTTTGAGGCGAGTTTTGAAATACTCGAGCACGCGCTGCCGCTTGAGGTGTTCGTCCTCGGCGGGCAGGAGGCCGAACAGTTGCTCGGCGAGCTGCGTCCATTGAGGGCTCCGGCCGTCCAAGGCGGGCTGCTCGCGGAGCCAAACGGGCGTACTCCGGCCGGGTTCCGGCGACAAGGTTTCTGCCAATGGGGCTTCCGGCGACAGGGTTCCCGGCAACACGGTTCCCGGCGACAAGGTTCCCGGCGACAGGGCTTCCGGCTTAGCGAGCGCGTCCACAAACTCCCTGAGGAGACGCGTTTTACCGCTGCCCGCCTCGCCGACGAGCCAGAGTTGCTGGGGACGCCCCGACGCGCTCACCTGCGCGTAAGCTTCTTTTAATCGACTCAGTTCGCGTTCTCTCCCGACAAAGACGAGTCCGGCGTTGGGGTCCGTTTGCGCCGGATAGTCCGTCGAGACGAGTTCAAAGGCGCGCGTCACGTCGGGAAAGCCCGCGAGCTTGAGGGGCGGGCTCTCGGCAAAGCGCAAGGCGTGACGCGTGGCCTCGTAGGTCTCGGCCCCCACCAGCACCGAGCCGGGCGTCGCGGCGGCCTCTAAGCGCGCTGCTAAATTGACCGCGCTACCCATGACGGTATAGTCCTTTACGCGGCCCAACCCCACCGACCCCGCGATAACGACGCCCGTATTGACGCCCGCGCGCCCTCTAAGCGTGTAGCCCTTGCTCCGCCCGATGGCCTCGATAGCCCTAAGCCCCGCCGCCGCGGCCAGCACCGCCCGCTTGGGGTCGTCGGGGTGCGAGCGCGGCGCGCCGAAAAGCGCCGTTAACCCGTCGCCCTGAAACGCGTCGACGTGACCGTCGTAATCTTCGATAATGCCCGCGATAACCGTGAGGATTTCGTCGGCCAGGTCGCGGAGTTCTTCGGGGTCGAAGCCGTGCGTCAGGGTGGTAAAGCCCGCCAGGTCGATAAACACCATGCTCACCCGCCGCCGCTCGCGCTCCACGGGGTGCTTTGCCAGGGGCGCGCCGCACATGCCGCAAAAGCGCGTATTGGGCGGGGTAGCGGCGTGGCAGGAGGGGCAGGTCATGGTTTCATAGGGGCGGGTAGTCTCGGCATAAGGGGTCCGACGCGACGTTAGTGTAAGCCTCGAGTGTCAGTGTAATGTGATAGCTGGTGAGGCGCAAGGCAATACTATACGTCTCGCGGGTACCCAAAAACGTCGCGTACCTCTGAGAAGACACTCGAGCCCCCTAGCGAAATCCCAGGAGCGGGGCGGGGTCTATCCAATTAAAAGAGCCGTTGCCGTGGGGCACGCCGACGAGGAACTCGAGCGTGTCAGGCCGCGCAAGTGTGCCGCCGCCCAAGTAGCCGATGACCTGTTCTCGCTCGACCTGATCGCCCACCTTGACGAGGGGGGTTTGCAGGTTTTTATAGACGGTGAAAAGGTCGGGGCCGTGTTCAATCATGACCATGTAACCCGAGTTGGCCGAAAAAAACTGTGACGTCACCACCTCGCCCGGAAGTACCGCTTGGACTGCCGCCCCGTCCTGCTCGGCTTGCAGCGTGACCGACGTTCCCCCCGCTTCGCCGTAGCGGTTTAATAAGCGGGGGTTGGGAAAAGGGGAGACGGCCTCGCCCTCGGGCGCTGAGGAGGTGTCGGGGGCGCGGGCAGTGCTGGCGGGTGTTTCTACAGATGCCTCTTCCGCGGCGCGGGCGGCGGCCCTGGCGGCTTCGGCGGCCTCTTCGGCCTCCCTCGCTTCGGCCTCGGCGGCGGCCCTGGCTTCAGCGGCGGCGGCCTCGGCGGCTCTGGCAGCCTCTTCAGCCCGCCGCTCCGCCTCCTCTTGCTGCCGCCGCGCCTCCTCCACGGCGCGCGCCTTGCGCGCCTCTTCCTCTCTGACGAGCCGGTTCACCTCTTCGTCACGCCTCGCCAAGGCCGCGGTGATGCTGCTGTCGAGGCTCTCTTGCTCTCTCAAATTCTCCAAGCGAAGCGCCTGCTGACCCTCGCGGTTCTCTTCTAAAGCTGCCACCACGCCCTCCAACTCGGCGCGTTTGGCGGTGAGTTGGGTTTCGGTCTCGAGCAGCGCCGCCTCTTGCGCGTTCAGGTCGTCGAGTTTCGCGGTGAGGTCGTTTTGGGCGGTTTCTAAAGCCGCCACCGAAGCGCTCAGGTCCTCAAGGAGCGCCGCGTCCTGGTCGCTGAGGAGCGAAAGATAATGGTTTCTCACCTCGAGATCGTGAAACGACTCCGTACGAAAAAGCGCCCCCGCAAAACGGTTGGCCCGGCCCTTGTAGAGACTGACCAGGAGCGCCTGGACCCTCGTTTGAAGCGCGGCCTGCTGAGTGCTCAACGCTTCTACCTGCGCGCGCTTATCAAACAGTTCCGCCTCTAACGCGGCAATATTACCCCGCACCGTCTCACGCTCGCCGCGCAACGCCAGCAGGTCTTGCCCCGCCTGGTCGCGTTCCGCAAACCGCGCCTCGAGTTCTCCGGAAAGCTCGCCCAAAAACGCCTCTAAGCGCGCCTGCTCCGCCCGCTGCGCCTCCAAAAGCTCACGGTAGTGCGCCGCGTCCGCGTCTAACTGGCGCGTGGTCTCGCTCTCTTGGGCTCGAGCGACTGAGAAAGGGGCTATAGAAGAAAACATTACAGGCCCCGTTAGCAGTAGCGCCGCCGCGACCACACAAAAGACGCTTCTGGCGCACTTCACATTTCCTCCCGCAGGTACTGCGACACCGAGATGGCGGAGCCGATAAGCCCCACCGCGAGGGAGAGCGCGAGCAAGAGCACCACGACCTCGCCCAAGAGCTGCGGGTCGCGCACGAAGGGCACGAACCGGAAGCCTTCAGAGAGGCGCGTGACGATAAACCAGTAGCCGGGCACCACCAGCGCGAGCGTCACGACGGCGCTCAAGAGCCCCAAAATAAATCCTTCGATAAGGAAGGGCGCGCGGATAAAGCTTTTTGTTGCGCCCACCAAACGCATCACCTCGATTTCGTCGCGGCGCGCGGTAATCGCGGCGCGAATCGCGTTGACGATGGCGAAGAGCGCGCTCGAGAGCAGGATCACAATCAGGATGCTCCCGCCCACGCGCAAGGCCTCGGAAAAAGCCAAAAAGGTCGCCACGGTGTCCTGGCTGTCCTCGACGCTCTCGACGCCGGGCATCGCTTGCAGCCGCGCCGCGACCGCGGGGGTAAGCGCGGGGTCCGTAAGCCGCAGTTCCAAAGTCTCGGGTAGCGGGTTGTCCACGAGCGCCGCCGCCTCCTTGAGCGCGGGCAAATCGGTCACCACGAGTTGCAGCGCCTCCTCGGGCGACACGAGGTCCACGCGCGCGACCTCCGGCCACGCGTCCACGGTGCGTAACAGCAGCGGCGCGTTGGCGTCGGGGCCGAGGTAAGCGGACATCTCCAACTCCCCTTGCAAACTCGCCAACACCTGGTTGAGGTTGAGGCTTAAGAGGCTAAAGCCCGCCAAGACGGTGAGCGACAGCGTCATGGTGGTAATCGTCGAGACGCTGGCAATCCAGTTTTTTCGAATCGCGCGCAGCGCTTGTTGAAGTGCGTACACGTTAACCGTCCCCGCCGGATATCAACACGTCAGGCACCGAGCGGGCGAAAGCTGAAGGGGCGGCGTTGCAAGATAAGTGGCAAATAAAAGAGAAGTAACATCACGGTCTAGGACGTTATACCAAGGATTCGGATGAGAGGTGGCGAGGTGTTACGGAGGAGAGGGTGAGCAAAACGTCTTTCCAAAGCGTCCCCAGCGCGTTGTACATAGGTTATCAACTGGTTACCGACTGGTTACCAACTTGCGTATGAGCCAAAGCAGAGAGAAATCAAGGAGCATAAGCTCTCAAACTTTCACTCCCCACCTTCCACTCACCACTTTTTCTTCTCCGCCCATACCAACCCACAGCACCGCGCGTGCTACACTCTCCCCAATGCCCGAGCACACCTTTTGCCCCGTTTACGAAGCCATCAACGTGCTTCAGGAGAAGTGGACGCTCCACATCGTCCGCACGCTCCTGGGGGGGCCGTCGGGCTTTAACGAACTCTCCCGCGCCGTCGGGGGCTGCAACCCGACCACGCTGGCGCAGCGGCTCGAGCGCCTAGAAAGCCTCGGTTTGGTCAGCAAAACGGTTCTCTCGGTGATGCCGCCCCGCACGACGTACGCGCTCACCGCGTCGGGGGTCGAGCTTCAGGGCGTGATCGACGCGATTGACGGCTGGGCGCGGAAGAATCTGAACGCGCTTGCAGAAGCTTAATAAATTTGAGACTCATCTGATTTTTGCCGCTGGACTCCAGAAAACGCCAACAGGTAAAGAGGGAGTGAGGCGGGCGCTCGAGCCTCGTCACGTTTTTCAACTTCCCGTGCCGTCGCTACCCAGCTTTTGCCCCAACTTTACAGCTTAACGTTTTATGCACCTTACAGCCAGGATATACATCCTTGTGCTGGCGCTAAAAATCTCCTACAATTTCTCTTAAGTTCAGTAAGGGAGGTTTATATAGACGCGGACACGGATGTTTCACAGCGAATCCCTCTTTGCCACTGTTAGGCTCGAGCGTGTATCTTTCTTTTTTAGAGGAACCGACGGAGCGAGAAAAAGGCGAAGAGGGTTTCTTTTTGGTTTTTTGTTCCCTCTCCAGGTTGTTTATCCTCTTCTGAGCTGAACCCCAACCAAACTTCGGCGTTGCCCCTCTAAGCCCGTGCGGTATGCTTCGACTATGGCGTTTGTGGACAAGTTCGCGCACGAAATAGCCGACGATGTAAGAGCCCGCCGGGTGAGCGCGGAAGAGGTGGTGCGGGCTGCGTTAGCGCGGGCGGAAGAAGTGGGGCCGCTCAACGCGTTTGTGACGGTCGCGGGGGAGGAGGCTGTTGAGCGCGCCCGTTCGCTCGACGCGGCACTCTCGGCGGGCGAGGACGTGGGGCCTTTGGCGGGCGTGCCCGTGGTCGTCAAAGACAACATTCTCACCAAGGGGATTCGCACCACCGCGGGCTCGAGAAGTTTAGAGCATTTCGTGCCGCCTTACAGCGCCACGGTGGTCGAGCGGCTTTCTGCGGCGGGGGCGGTGGTCATCGCCAAGGCCAATTTAGACGAGTTCGGGATGGGCTCGTCCAATGAACATTCCGCGTTTGGGCCGGTTAAAAATCCTTGGGACACGGCGCGGGTGCCGGGGGGCTCGTCGGGCGGGTCGGCGGCGGCGGTGGCGGCGGGGGTCGCGCCCGTCGCCATAGGCACCGACACGGGCGGCTCGGTGCGGCAACCGGCGAGTTTTTGCGGTTTAGTCGGGTTTAAGCCGACCTATGGCCGTTTGTCGCGTTACGGCGTGGTGGCCTTTGCGAGTTCGCTCGACCAGGTCGGGGTGCTCTGCCGGAGCGCAAAGGATTTGGCGCTGATGATGGCGGCGATGGGTGGTCATGACCCGAAAGACGCAACAAGTTTGGAAGATGGGGAGGACGCGCCTGCTTATCCCTTGAAGTCGGCGTCTGGGGCAGAGGGGCTCGAGGGCCTCCGCATCGGCCTCATCACCGAACTCTCCGGCGAGGGCAACAGCGCGGGCGTTCGGGCGGCGCTCATTGGGATGCAGGAGCGGCTGAGAGCGCTGGGCGCGCGTTTGGGCGAGGCGTCGCTCCCGCACGTGTCTTACGCGGTGCCGACCTATTACCTCGTCGCGCCCGCCGAGGCGAGCGCCAACCTAGCGCGTTACGACGGGATGACCTACAGCGCCCGCGTGGGCGACGACGCGCTGGGGCAGGCCGAGGTGATGCGGCGGAGCCGCGGGGCCACGCTGGGTCCCGAGGTGCGCCGCCGCATCCTGATGGGCACCTACGCGCTCTCGGCGGGCTACTACGACGCCTACTACGGCAAGGCGCTCCGGGTGCGCCGCCTCATCGCGGACGACTTTAGCCGCGCTTTTAAGAGATTCGACCTGCTCATGTCACCCACCACGCCGACCACGGCCTTCGGGCTGGGCGAAACAACCGACCCGCTGGCGATGTATTTGAACGACGTTGACACGGTCTCGGCCAACCTGGTGGGCATCCCCGCTCTCAGCGTGCCCGCCGGGACGGACGACGCGGGCTTGCCTTGCGGCGTGCAGTTTTTTGCGCCCGCGTTAGAAGACGCGCGCTTGCTGCGCTTGGTGGGCGGGCTCGAGCAGGCCGCAGGCGACGCCTTCGCACCCCTCGCCCCGTTCTAGCGGTTTGAGGAGACGCACGTTCGACCCTCGTTTGGTTTGCGCGGACGTCTTCTCGAGCTGTAAAGCGCGTCCGACAGAAGCGCGACGATTTGTGGTAAGCTCGTACGGTTTGTTTAGGCGGCTTCCGCTGTAAGCAACTTGATATATTCTTCCGCCCTTTTTCATCCCGCGGTCCGTTACCGGAGTGTGGGTGGTTCGTGTGGGGCCGGTCATCTCAAAACCATAAGGAGTAAGATATGAAACGCACCTATCAACCCAACAAGCGCAAGCGCGCCAAGACGCACGGCTTTCGCGCCCGCATGAAAACGTCTGCCGGTCGCAACGTTATCAAACGCCGCCGCGCGCGGGGTCGCAAACGCTTGTCCGTCTCCGACGAGTAGAGTTTGCAGCCTGCAACGCAGGATTCACTGAGTCTACCGTGAGCTCACAACTGCCCCCACTCCTCCTGCACGCCCGCTCATGCTAACCCCGGTGTCGCTCAAAGGCGACCGCGCGTTCCAGCGGATGCGTAAGGGACGCTCCGGTAACACCAAATTGTTGAGCCTCCGCTGGCGACCGACGCAGGAGGGACGGGTGCGCGTCGGCGTGGTGGTGAGCAAAAAGGTGGGCAAGGCGGTCGTGAGAAACAGGGTGAGGCGGCGGCTTAGAGAGGCGCTCTTGCGTATTCTGCGCGCCTCGAGCCTAAAGCGCGAAGCGCGACGGGGCGGCGTGGCCTCTTTCGACCTGCTCATCATTGCCAGACCCGAGGCCGCCGAGGCGAGTTATGGGGGGCTCGAGCACGCGCTCGCTTACGCGCTCCGTAAGAGCGGGGTGTTATGTTGAAGGGGACATGGTAGGGCGAGAGCGAGCGAACGTGAGGGACGCGGTGCAAACCAAGCCCAATATACAGAAGGTGGAATGGGCACAGACCGGCCTGACAAAAACGCTCGCGCTCGCGCCCGTTCGTTTTTACAGGCGCTTCCTGTCGCCCCTCAAGGCGCAGCCGAGCTGCCGCTTTAGCCCGTCCTGCAGCGCTTACGCCGAAGAAGCCGTTTTGCGCTTCGGCGTTCTCAAGGGCTTCACTTTGGCCTCTAAGCGACTGCTCAAGTGTCACCCTTTTCACCCCGGCGGCTTTGACCCCGTTCCCGAACGCACGGAGGAACCTTGAAACGCACGCTATTTCTTTTTGCCCTTTTCTCTCTCTTATCTTTCTCGTCCGCCAGGGTCGAATTCGACCTCACGCCCTTTAGCGCCACCACCTTTCGTGACGCGTCGGACCTTACCGCGACCTGCGCCGCCGCGGGCGCAGAAAGCTTTTGGTGCTCCCAGCAAGACGCCGAGCTGAGCCTCATCACCACCAAAGGCGCGGACTATTTTTTCGACTCGGCGGGCGAACTCGTGGCGCTCTTTAGCAAACCGCAAACGGGGCGCGACTTAGGCGGTAACTATTCGCTGGGCGCGGGCCAGAACCTTGTCCCGCTGAGCGCGTCGGTGCCCGCTGGGGCGGTGCTCATCAACGGCAGCTACTTTTTGCCCCGAAACGTCCAGGGTGCCTGGCAGCGCGTCGACGCCGACACCCTCGAGGGCACGTTTTCCTACACGGCGGGACGTTACAACGTAGACAAAAGGGTTGTCGTCAGTCACGTGGCGCAGACCTTCGAGGTGTCTCTCACCGTGACGCCTGTGGGTGAGGCTGGTGGGGCCGTTCCTGAAGCCACATCTGAGGCCACATCTGAGGCCACAACAGAGCCGACGACAGGGGAGCCGACGGTTGTGCAGCTCGCTTTCCCCGGCATCGCCAATCAAGAAACGCCGGTCGTCAAGGTGGGGCACGGCGAGTCGTTTACGCTCGACCCGGGTGCGCAGCCCATCGCGGCCCCGCGCTACGTGTCGTTGCAAAACAACAACCGCAACACGGGCGTCGCGCTGGTCGTAAAGCCCATCGCGCAGACGGACGCGTTGGAGGCGCTCAGGCTCTCGACTCGGGTGATTGCGCTCGAGAAAACGCTACCCGCCACCCCCACTGACGCCACTACCCCCGCTAAACCGGAAGTCTCTTTTGACGTAGAAGTCTACGGCGGCCCCAACGAGCTCGTCCGCTTCTATCAGGAGGGCTATCAGCAGTTGCCGGGGCTTTTCAGGCCCAACATCCTGGGCCGCGTGTCGCTCGGGGTATTGGCGGTGCTCGCCGCGATTCACGACGTGGTGGGCTCGTGGGGGCTTTCCATCATCGTCTTGACGCTCATTTTCCGCGTGCTCGTTTGGCCCTTGATTGCCACCCAAACGCGCTCGATGAAGGGGATGCAGGAGTTGCAGCCCAAAATCCAGGCGCTGCAAAAAAAGCACAAAAACGACCGCGAGAAGCTCACCCAGGAAACGATGAAGCTCTACCAGGAGGCGGGCGTCAACCCGGCGGGCGGCTGCTTGCCTATTCTTTTACAGATGC
Organism: Trueperaceae bacterium; assembly: GCA_965214405.1. Taxonomy (GTDB): domain Bacteria; phylum Deinococcota; class Deinococci; order Deinococcales; family Trueperaceae; genus CBDCCT01. Next base: position 980,098 of record OZ243956.1, on the reverse strand, counting down.
CCCTCTTTATCATCCTCTGGCGCGTGTTTTCCAACTTCAACTTTGCCGAGGGCTTTCTCTGGATCCCCGACTTAGGTTTAGCCGATCCCTATTACATCCTGCCGATTTTGTACGTGGGCGTGATGATCGGTCAGTCCTACTTCATGACGCGGGGCAATCCCCAGAGCCTGCGCCAGCAGCTTCTTATCAACGTCGTGTTCATCTTTTTCGTGATCAACTTTCCCGCAGGTGTGACGCTCTATTGGGTTGTGTCGATGTCGGTTCAGGTGTTTCAGTATTACCTCATCAACCGCCAAGCGCCCGCGCCCGTTAAAGCGGCCTAACGGTGCTCATGATGGAAGCCCGCCTTTTTCCTTTCGGCAGGTTTCCCGCCGCCCGAAGTGTGATAGTATCCCCTACACTTTGAGCAAAGGGACCCTATGGCTGACGATTTAGACAAGTACCTCGAGAACATCGGCATCAGCACGGACGAGGAAGAACCTTCTTTTGAAGACGCGCTGCCGAGCGAGCGTCGTGAGAGGGCGAGCAGCGAGGACGAGGCTACGCCACGTGGGGCGGGCGAGGATTTGCAGCTCGAGCCCTCCCTGCCGGTGCCCGAACCCGCGCAGGGGAGCGTAGACGAGCGGCTCGAGTCCTTTTTGGTCAACCTGCTCCTCAACTTTGACCCCGCCTACGCGGTCGAGCTGAGGTGGTCGGACGAGGCGGGCGAGCGCGAAATCAATGCCGACATTTTTGGCGGCGATCCCGGCAAGATTATCGGCCGGGGCGGGCGGACCTTAAGTGCGCTCGAGTACGTGACCAACACGGTTATCAACACGGTGAGCAATCGGGGCGACGCGTCGGTGCGCGTCAATATCGACGTGGGCGGCTACAAGCGCCGCCGCGACGACCGCCTGCGCGAGAGCGCGCATAAGGCGGCGGACCGGGTGCGCAGCTCGGGTGTCGAGGTCGAGTTGGAGCCCATGAGCGCCGCCGAGCGCCGCGTCATCCACATGGCGTTGGCCGACGACCCCTCGGTCAGGAGCGAGTCCTCGGGCGAGGGCCGTGAGCGCCGCGTGGTGGTCAAGCCGAGGTGACGTTTTTTGGGATTGGACGCCCGAAAGAAGATAAGCACGTTGATGAGCGCGTTGTGGCGCTCTAAATTCTTGTAATCACGTTACGGTCCGTGTCCGCGGAACATGTAACCCTAAGTCGAGATTATCTTTCCCCGTGCCGGGTAAACATGCTGAACAAAAGGGAGGCAAACATGAGTGTCATCTCCAAAGAAGACCTTAAAACGCTTAGCGGACGCCGTGAGAAGGCGGCGGTGTCGATTTTTATCCCCACGCACCAGGCGGGCGCGGACACGCGCGAAAACCGCATCCGCTTCAAAAATGCCACGAGAGAGGCCGAGCGGCTGCTCGCCAACAGGGGGACCGACCCCAAGGCGGCGCAGGCGCTGCTCGAGCCCGCCACCCGCCTGGTCGAAGATAACAATTTCTGGCAGCACCAGAGGGCGGGTCTGGCGATGTTTTTGGCCGAGGGCGAAACCTACCGCTACCGGACGCCGCGCGCCTTTGACGAGCTCGTGACGGTGTCCGACCGCTTTCACCTCAAGCCGCTCCTGCCGCTCCTGACCGACGACGGGCGCTTCTATGTGTTGGCGGCGAATTTAGGCAACACGCGCCTCTTCGAGGCGAGCCGCGACAACATCGGCGAGATGGATTTAGAAGAGACGCCCACGAGCCTAGACGAGGCGCTCAAATACGACGACCCCGAGGAGTCGTTGCAGCAGCACACCGTCTCGACCACGTCGGGCGCGCCCGGACGCGCGGACGCCGCCTTTCACGGCACGGGCGCGGAGGCTGACGACCGCAAGATGAAAATCCTGCGCTTTTTCCGCAAGCTCGACAACGGCGTTAGGGAAGCGCTCGGCAACGCCGTGTCGCAGGGCGTGCCGCTCGTGTTTATGGGCGTCGATTACCTTTTTCCGCTCTACAAAGAGGCCAACCACTATACGCACTTGTTAGGCGAGGCGGTCTCGCATGACCCCGACCGCTTGAGCCCCGACGAGGTGCGCGAGCGCGCTTGGGAAACCGTGCAGCCTCACTTTCACAAAAAGCAGGAGAAGGCCAGGGGGCGCTTGGAAGAGGCGTTGGCGAAAGATTTGGGCTCGAGCGACCTGCAAGAACTCCTGCCCGCCTCGACGGACGCGCGCATCGAAACCCTCTTTGTGGCGGTCGGCGCGCAGCGCTGGGGCCGCTACGACGAGGAAGCGCGTCAGGCTGAGTTTCACGGTGAAGAGGAAAAGGGCGACGAGGACCTGCTCGACTTCGTCGCGGTGCAAACGCTCCTCAACGGCGGCGTCGTCTACGCGGTCGCGCCGGGCGACGTGCCGGGCGAGAGCATGGCCGCGGCTATTTTCCGCTTCTAGGCTTTCTAAACGTTTGAACGACTACGCGGCGCTTCGGTGCCGCGTACGTTTTTCTCCCCCAGGTCGTTAAACTGGGGTGTGACGTACTCTTCTTGCAAAATTCAAAAAAACAGACCCAGACGGTTTAATGGTTGGGGAAACAGCCTTTGAGCCTTTTTGAAAGCGTCCGAAGCGCGTGCAAAAAGGTGGCGGAGCGGGCGAGGTACGTCCGCATCAACCATGAGGCGCTTCTTGCTTATGTGGGGGAGTGGAGGCTCGAGCCCACTCGCCCCAGCTACGACCCCGTCCACCACTACCTCGGCCCACCCGACGCGACCGCCGCGTACGTGCTCACGCTCGACGCGGTCAACTTTGGCTCGGGCTACTTCCCGCACCTCCTCAAGCGCCCCGGCATGTCGGGATACTTTACGGTGGTGTCACATCTCAAGGACCGTTTTAACGCTCGCGGCCCGCTCTCGGCGGCGGCGCTGAGGGGCCTCACGGTGGAAGACTGCGCCGCGATGTTTGGTCAGGATGTGCAGGACCCTGTGCGCGCCGAACTCATGAACCTTTTTGCCAAAGCGCTTAATGATCTCGGCGCGCTGCTTTTGACGCGTTACGGGGGTTCGTTCGTCACCCTTATCGAAGCGGCGCAGGGGTCGGCTGAACGCCTTTGCACACTCCTCGCCGACATGCCGTATTTTCAGGACGTGGCGACCTATCCAACTGTGGGAGACAGGTTGGGAGGTGAGCTTGATGTGCCCCTCTACAAGCGCGCCCAAATCAGCGCCTCCGACTTGTCGCTAGCTTTTGAGGGTCAGGGTTACGGCCGCTTTGCCGACTTACGCCGCCTCACCATTTTTGCCGACAACCTGGTGCCGCACGTGCTGCGCGTGGATGGGGTGTTAGATTACGACGCCTCGCTCGCCGCGCGGATTGACGCGGGCAAACTCATCGCGGCGGGCTCACCCGAAGAGGTCGAGATTCGCGCGGTGGCGCTCCACGCAGTCGAAGGGATGGTCGAGGCGCTTAGAGAGGCGGGTAGGGACGTGACGGCGCAAGAACTCGACTTTTTGTTGTGGAACCGTGGGCAGGAGCCAAAATACAAGGCCGTACCGCGTCACCGGACGCGTACGGTATTTTACTAGCGTGATTAACTTCGCTAAAAACGGCAAACGCTTCAACCACCGCGTCGTCGGCGTGGCGCTTCATAACGAGCATGTACTCCTGCACAGGAGCGAGCGGGACGATTTTTGGGCGCTACCGGGAGGCCGCGGCGAACTGCTCGAGCCCTCCCCCAACACCCTAAAGCGAGAGATGCGGGAGGAGTTGGCGGCGGACGTCGAGGTAAGGAGGCTGCTTTGGGTTGTGGAAAACTTTTTTCGCCATGACGAAACCGACTATCACGAGCTGTCGCTCTACTTCCTGATGGATTTTCTCGAGGCTTCCTCACTCTACGGGGCAGAAGAATTTATGGGACAAGAGGGAGACCTTAAACTCATCTTCCGCCGGTTTCCGCTTGACGAACTCTGCACGCTCGCCCTCTACCCGAGCTTTCTTAAAAAAGGGTTGCTCGAGCCCCCTCACACTCCTACGCACCTCATCCACCACGACTAGATGACCCTCGCTGAGGCGTTGGGGAACGCTGAGCGTCGGCTAACAGCGGCGGGCGTCGAAAGCGCGGGGGTCGAGGCTCGAGTCCTCCTCTCACACCTTCTCGGCCTCTCGCGAACCGAACTTCTCTTGGGGGGTTCCCGCGTCCTTACTCCCGAAGAAGAAGCGGCGTTTGAGGGGCGGCTCGAGCGCCGCACCCGCCGCGAGCCCTTGCAGCACATTCTGGGGATAGCACCTTTTTACGGCTTAGAGTTAAAGGTGACGCCCGCCGTGCTCATCCCGCGCCCCGAAACAGAAAGATTGGTCGAACTCTCTTTGGAAGCGTTGCGCGACATCCCCCAGCCCAAGGTGCTCGACGTCGGTACGGGTAGCGGCGTGGTGGCCCTCGCCATCAAGCAGGAACGCCCGGACGCGGAGGTCGTGGCGACGGACGTTTCGGCGGAAGCGTTGGACGTGGCGCAGGAGAACGCGCGGCGCTTGGGGCTGGGTGTTCGCTTTGTACAGGCTGATTTGCTCGAGCATCCCGATGTAAGCACATTCGCAGAGAGCGCCCATGTGCTCGTGTCAAACCCGCCGTATCTGCCCGAGGGGGACGAGCTGAGCCCGGAGGTCCGGGCGGACCCGCCTGGTGCGCTCTTTTCGGGGCGGGATGGGTTGGCGCATTTCCGGCGGCTCGAGACTCAAGCCTTTGACCTTTTATCAAAAGGTTCTGCGATGATACTCGAGCTAGACCCACGCAACGCGCCCACCGCGTTCTCTTCTAGCGAGCGGTGGGCGCAGCGGCGTTTGGAGAGTGACCTGGTTGGTCGGGCGCGCTTTTTGTGGCTGACGCGTTAGGGTCGGCCGTTCGTTTCGGTCTCGAGCGTGGCGTCTAAGTCCGAGCGGGGATACGTCTCAACGGTTGATTCTGGCGCGGGCGTTTCCAGCGGGCGGGGGGCGGGGCGTTCTCGTATAAAAAAGCTCGAGAGCAGCAGCAAACCCGCGCCGGTGACCACACAAGAGTCGGCAATGTTAAAAACTGCGAAGTTAAACGACGGAATCTGAAAGTGAATAAAGTCGCGCACGTAGCCCAACCAGAAGCGGTCAATCATGTTGCCAAAGGCCCCCGCCAAAATAAGCGTCAAGGCCCAGTTCTGGAGCGGCGGCGTCGTGCGTGCGCGCCGCCATAAGTAAACCGCGAGCAAGACGGACACAATTGCAGAAAGTATGCCCAGCACGAGCGTGTTGTTTTGGAAGATGCCAAAGGCGGCACCCGTGTTTCTCACGTACGTAAAGTAAAAGCCCAGCCCAAGATATTGTCCTGGACCATTAAGAGGATAAGTGTTGACTATCCAAAGCTTGCTCAGTTGGTCGGCCACCACGAGCAGCGCAGCAACGAATAAATACATGCGCTCAGTATACGTGCAAATTTCTTTTAGAGGGGATACGCGACGTCACGTGCGCCACGTTTCCGTTTCTGCCTACGTCTATTGAATGAGCTGAGTCAATGCTGGAATAAAAGGTGAAAGTAGCGACAGGTGGTCGGCTGCAACAGCGATGAACGCCTTGTATCTCTCCTTGAAGTTCGGAGTACCCTGCGCTTCCCTCATTTCTGCAACGTGGCTTTGAAGTTTTGAACGTTTTTCGCTATCCTCAACCTCGCTTGCTATCATGTCATTTAGCCGCTGAAAAAGCTCGTTGGGGCTGAGATTGATGATGTTGGCCGACGTATCTTGTGAGTTTAGATTAAAGCGGGCGTTAGGGCCGCTAATCATGACGTCCCCAAGATTGTATACAACCCTTGCTTCCGATTTACTTTTGATTGACGTTTTCTTTTCTACTCTAGCTTTATACCGACCTGGCAAATGTCCTCTTATTGGGCTTTTATACCCGCTGTCGAGAACGAGGTACTCTTCGATAAAGCCATCTGGAAACACCCTCTCTATAGTATCGCCATCTTGAATGCGCGGTTGCACATCGCCCACATCAATAACGTTGCCTTGGACCCCTGCGCGGATATTTTCCACTCTTTGACCATCCTGCTTAATGATGTTGATGCGGTCAGGGCGAATTTCGTTTCGATCATAGGGATCATTCATGAAGAACATTGTTACATTTTTTGAGCTTTCTGATTCTGCCGTCCCCTACGGGGGACTTCACTTGATAGACAGCAGGTAAGTTCAAGCCTCTAAGGCGCTTTTCGCATCAACACCCTTGGAGTGAAACGCGCTTCGACCATGCCTGTGTTGTAAAAATCGCCACATCCCACAGAAAAGCTCATCGCTTTTATGTATACTCTCACGCATAGAGCTTATTTTGGAGTTTGCTTCCCACAGTGTAAATTTCACAGGGCAGCGGGGAGCAGGCCAGAGTGTTGGAGAAGGGGAGCGATGTCAGTAACTTTGAAGCAGTTGCAAAGACGAATAGACGTGACGGACGGGGCCGAGAAGGGGCTCCTGAAAGAGTTCGCGGAGCTCATCTTTAACAAGGCGAGCCGGGAGTTTTTGAGCGAGTTCGAGCCCGAAACGCTTATGGCGGCGGCGGTCGGGGCGCTTCGCTTTATAGAACCTGGGGAGGTGCGCGTTCGGGTTTACAACCCGACCTTAGAGGAGAACGGCTGGAAAAGCCCCTACACGGCGCTCGAGCTCACCCTCGAAGACCGCCCCTTTATCGTGGACTCGGTGCGTGCCGAGCTGCGCCGCCGGGACCACAAGCTCTACCACTTTATCCACCCCATCCTGAGCGCCAAACGCGACGCGGCGGGGCGCGTTACAGGGGTGGCGCAAAAAGGCGGCGAGGGTGCCCTTGAAGCGTACGAGCTTTACCTGATCGGGCGCATCAACGACGCCGAGGAGCGGCAGGCATTGGAGGAGTCCGTGCGCGGGGTGTTGCAAGACGTCCTTCTGGCGACGGGCGACTACAAAAAGATGCGTCATAAAGCGCACGACCTGCATGACTATCTGGACGGTTTGCGCGAGCGGAGCGTGGGAGAGGGCAAAGAGGAGCGGGCGGAAGAGCTTGAGGAGTACGCCGCCTTTATGAACTGGCTGGACGCGGACAACTACGTGTTCTTGGGCTACCGGGGCTACGACATTGTTCATAAGAATGACGGAAATCCGTATTTGCAAATCACGCCGGAGTCTGGTTTAGGGATTTTGAGCAAGCTCGAGCGCAGCGCCTACCACGAGCCGGTGGCCCTGTCCGACATCCCCGAGAGCCTGCGCGAGCGCGTGCTGGGCGGGCGCGTCCTGACCGTGACCAAAACCAACGCCGAGTCCACCGTCCACCGCCCCGCGCGGATGGACTATATCGGCATTAAAAAGATGGGTGAGGACTGGGAGGTGCGGGGCGAGGGGCGCTTTGTGGGGCTGTTCACCTCCAAGGCGCTGTCAACCCCCGTCGAAGAAATCCCCATCTTGCGGCGCAAGCTGCGGCAGGTCTTGGAGCGCGACGGCTCCCCGCCCGGCTCGCACGACTTCAAGCAAATCGTGTCGATTTTTAATTCCATCCCGCGCGAGGAACTTTTTTGGGCGGACTCAGGGCGTCTTTTTGAGGACATCCGCACCGTCATGGGCGAGGCGCAAGAGCGCCGGGTGCGCCTCACCGTGCGGCCCGACCCGCTCGCGCGCGGCCTCGCGGTCATGGTCATCATGCCGCGCGACCGCTTTAACTCGGAGGTGCGGCGCAGCATCCAAAAGTTCTTAACCGACGAGCTTTCCGCCTCGCACGTGGACTATCAGCTTGCGATGGGCGAGGACGAGGAGAGCGTGCGCTTTCACTTCTTCTTTACCACCGAGCTTGACTACCGCAATCTGGACTTAAAAGTGTTGGAGCGCAAAGTCACCGACCTCACCCGCACCTGGGAAGACCACCTGCGCGACGCGCTGCGCACCTCACAAGGCGAGGCGGGAGACGCGCTGACTGAGCGTTACGGGCGCGCGCTCGACGAGCGTTACAAGGCGGACACGAGTCCCCAGACGGCTTTGCGCGATATCAAAAACTTAGAGGCGCTTGGGGAGGCTCCCTACCGGGTGGACATCGTCAACCCGAGCGACGACCAAAAGGCCACGCACTTAAATATCTATCACCATCAGCGTTCTCTGGTCCTCACCGACGTGCTGCCGATCTTAGAGAACTTGGGCTTTAGGGTGCTCGAGCAAATCTCCCACGTCGCAGGGTTTCCCGAAGGAGAAAGGGGCATCGACATCTTCCGGGTCCAGACGGACGCGGGTGAGCCCGTTGACGTTGAAAAGAACGGGGCGCGGCTCGAGGAGGCGCTGCGGGCGCTTTTAGCGGGCGAGGCCGAGAACGACCGTTTGAACCGCTTGGTCCTTTACGGCGGCCTTACCTTAAGGCAGACGGCCTTTTTGCGCGCTTACCAAATGCACTTCTCGCAGCTCGACGCGGTCACCAGCCGCCGTTTTATCAACGACACGCTGCTCGCGCACCCGGCCATCGCGGGGCTGCTCGTCCGCTTTTTTGAGGCTAAATTCAGTCCGGCACAAGAGGAACGGTTGGAGGTGTTGGAGGGGCTCGAGGACGAGTTTTCGGACAGCCTGAGTACCGTGGCTTCTTTACCCGAAGACCGCGCGTTGCGGGGGCTTTTCAACCTCATCGCGGCGACGGTGCGGACAAACTACTTTCTTGACAAGCCTTATATCTCGTTCAAGATAGACTCGGGCGAGGTCAGTAATATGCCCGAGCCGCGCCCGTTCTTTGAAATTGGCGTGGCGAGCCCCCATGTTGAGGGCATCCACCTGCGCGGCGGCAAGGTGGCGCGCGGCGGCATCCGCTGGTCGGACCGTCCCGACGACTTTCGCACCGAGGTCTTGGGCCTCATGAAAACGCAGATGACCAAAAACGCGGTCATCGTGCCCGTGGGCTCGAAGGGCGGCTTCGTCCTCAAAAACCCGCCCGCCGATAGGGAGGCCTTGCGTGGCTTTGTACGCGCGCAGTACCAGACCTTTATCCGCGGGCTTTTGGACCTGACTGACAACATCGTTGAAGGTGAGACGGTCCACCCCGAGGGCTTAGTCATCTACGACGGCCCCGACCCCTATCTGGTGGTGGCCGCCGACAAGGGCACCGCGACCTTTTCAGACTTAGCCAACGAGACCGCCGCCGAGTACGACTTCTGGCTCGACGACGCTTTCGCTTCGGGCGGCTCGCACGGCTACGACCACAAGGCGGAGGGCATCACCGCGCGCGGGGCGTGGGTCTGCGTGGAGCGCCACTTCCGCGAACTGGGCGTGGACGTTCACAAGGAGACCTTCACCGCTTACGGCATCGGCGACATGTCGGGCGACGTGTTCGGCAACGGGATGCTCCACACCGAGACGATGCGCCTGCAAGCGGCTTTCAACCACCAGCACATCTTTCTGGACCCCGACCCCGACCCGGTGGAAAGCTACGCGGAACGCAAGAGGCTTTTCGCGCTGCCGCGCTCGAGCTGGGAAGACTACGACAAGAGCCTTATCAGCAAAGGCGGCGGCGTCTACTCACGCTTCGCTAAGTCCATCCCGCTGTCCGAGAGCGTCCGGGAGATGCTGGAGGTAGAGGCGGAGGCGCTTTCGGGCCAAGACCTCATCAAGGCCATTCTTAGGATGCCCGCCGACCTCTTCTGGAACGGCGGCATCGGCACCTATGTGAAAAGCTCCGCCGAGCGCCACGCCGAGGTGGGCGACTCCACCAACGACGCGGTGCGCGTGGACGCGGACGAACTGCGCGCCAAGGTGGTGGGTGAGGGGGGCAACTTAGGCTTTACCCAGCTCGCCCGCGTCGAGTACGCGCTTGCGGGTGGGCGCATCAACACCGACGCCATCGACAACTCGGGCGGCGTGGACATGAGCGACCACGAGGTCAACATCAAAATCCTCTTGCGCCCGCTCTACACCTCCGGCGCGCTCTCGTTCGAGGAGCGCAACGAACTGTTAAAAGAGATGACCGACGAGGTGAGCGCGCTTGTTCTCAAAGACAACTATATGCAGTCGTTGTGCTTGTCCCTCGCGCAGGCGCGGAGCGAGAGCGAGTTGGGGCTGTTCGAGTCGCTGCAAGATTACTTAGCCGAGCGCGGACCGCTCAAGCCCGCGGTGGAGTTTTTGCCGAGCCCCAAAACCTATGATGAGCGCGCTCGAGCCGGAGAAGGGCTCACGCGGCCCGAACTGGCGATTTTGCTGGCCTACACCAAAATGGGCATCTACCGCAGGCTTCTGGAAACCAACTTTCCCGACGAGAGCCACTTCGCGCGCTACTTGTTCGACTACTTCCCCGAACCCCTGCAAGAACGCTTCCCCGAGACCATCCGCGACGAGCACCCGCTGCGGCGCGAAATCATCGCCACGCAGTTCACCAATAAGGTCGTGGACCTTTTGGGCATCACCTTCGTCCACCGCAGCATCCGCGACACCGGCGCGAGCCCCGTCGAGGTGATCCGCGCGGCGCTGGTGGCGCTGGAACTGCTCGAGGTGGACCCCTTCATCGCGCGCGTGTTCGCGCTCGACAACACTGTGCCCGCCGAGGCGCAGTACGGGGCGCTGGAACGGCTCATCGCGTCGGTGGAGGGCATCGTCCACTGGATTCTGTTGTCTGACCTCTCGGCGGAGCCCGTCGCCGATTTTGTTTCCGCCTACCGCGAGCCCTTGTCCACGCTGCGGGCGGGGCTGCCCGAACTGTTGCCGCCGCGCGAACGCGAGCATTTCGAGGCGCAGGCGCAGGAGGTGGCGGCGCAGGGCATCCCGCCCGAACTGGCCGCCGACATCGTTTCGCTCGACTACCTGCCGAGCGGCGTGGGCGTGATTGACGTGAGCAAGGAGGCGTCTGTGGCGCTCGAGGCGGCGGCCCGACGCTTCTACGCCCTCGGCGACCGCCTCCGTCTGGGCTGGCTGCGCGACGAGGTGGCGGCCTTACCGAGCGAGAGCAAATGGGAAAAAATCGCCTTGGGCGGCCTCGTCACCGACCTCCGGCAGGCGCAGCGGCGGCTCACCACCCGCTACTACGAGGCGCTGCGCGAGGGCGGCGAAAGGACCCCGGAGGCGTTTTTGGAGGCCCGCCCGCGGCTACTGCAACGCTATGACAACACCCTGAAAGAAATTCGGGACCAAAATTCTTTGAGCCTAGCGAGCGGCGAGGTTTTAGCGCGCCTCTTGTGGCAGATGGTCGAGGAGACGGTGCGGGAGGAGGCGCGCGAGTTGGTGGCGGCGGGTGCCGCTTGAGCTTTATGGTGTGGCCGTAACGGGCGGCGCGGCCTCGAAAAAGGCGCGGAGGATGGGGTTGAGTCTTAATAGCCCCGCCTCCGTGGCTCGCAACCGGGTTCCGGTAAGCTCGAGCCATCCCTCTTTGATAAAACGCTCGAGCACCTCCCGATAACCGCTCCTCACGTCCACTCCTGAACGCGCTTTCAATCTTTTCAAATCAACCCCATGTTTCGTCCTTAATCCCGTCATCAGCACGTCCAAAACGTAATCTTGCGCATCTACGGGCACAATGTTGGGTGGGGTGTGCTCGAGCCAGCCTTTAATAGGCCCGTTCGTGCGACGCTCGCCAATCTTAAGACTTTCTCCCCCCTTCGTAAGGGTCCGAACGAAGTGAGAACGGTGTTTATGGGCCGGGGGGGATTGAACCGGCACAAAACCCGCCGCCGAGGGTCCCAACGCCAGAAAATAGTCACCGTGCCAGTAGACCTGATTGTGCTTGGATTCGTGGCCTGTTTTGGCGTGGCTCGAGACCTCATAACGCTCCAGCCCGTACCCCGAAAGCACGGCGTCGGCTAAGGCGTAATCGTCCGCTTCCTTGTCGGCGTCCACCACGACGCCGCGCCTGGCGAAAGGCGTGTAAGGCTCGATGGTCAGGTTGTAAACGCTCACGTGCGGGACGCCCGTCCGCGCCAGCGCGTGCAAATCTTCCGCCGCGTCCTGTCCACTCACGGCGGTGATAAGGTCGGCGGAGGTCTCAAAACCTGCTTCCAAAGCCATCTCAACCGCCTGTAAGCCCTCAGCGCCGCTATGCCTTCGGCCCAAAAACTTCAACACCTCGTCTTGCGTGGACTGAAGGCCGATGGAAAGGCGGTTAAAGCTCAACTCATGAAACGTTTGCAGCCGCGCCGCGTCAAAGGTTAGGGGGTCGGCCTCGAGCGTCGTCTCTAAGCGTGCGGGCCAGCCCCAGGTTTTTTGGAAGATGCCGACGACCTTTTCTAGTTCCTCATCGCTAAGGTGCGAGGGGGTGCCGCCGCCTAAATAAATCGTATCGAGCGTGTCTGGAAACTCTTCGTAAAGGGTGAGGGCTTCTTGCTCGAGCCTCCTCAGATACGCCGCCACCAGTCCCTCGTCGCGCCGCATCTTGTGAAAGTCGCAGTAGGGGCAAATTTTGGGGCAAAAGGGAATGTGCAGGTAGAGCGAGCGCGGCATCCCTTACAGCGCCCCGTGCATGTTGCCGAGGTAACGAAACATTTCTCGGCTGGTTGTCAGGCCGCCTGCTGCGACCAGAGCGAAGTCAAGCCTCGAGAGTTCGTCAACGTGCTTCCAGGCGACAGACTGGATAATTTGGCGGTCCAGCAGCTCGGGGTCATGACCGGTTCTCACTACACCCTTGTACTCCGTCACCAAAAAGGTGTGATGTGCGTCATTCTCAGCGTAATAAATCGTGCTGACCTGACGAAGCGCCAGGGCCTCGAGGCCGCATTCTTCTTTGAGTTCGCGTAACGCTGCTCTCTGGGGCGTTTCATCCTCTTCTATCCCGCCACCGGGCAAGCACCAGTAATTTCGACCATTATGCGCTTGGTTGACCATGAGGATTTTCAAGCCACAAATTAACAAACACTGCGCTCTTGCTCTACCCATGTCCCTCACGCGCTCCCCAAATTTCAGGAATCCGCACGCCCTCCTCCGTCTTCTTCACGCGCGACGAGGGTGAGGATGGTGTAGAGCGCCACCGCCTCATCGTGCTGATTGGTCAGCCTCACGTCCCAGGCCACCACGCCCGTCGCCCGTTCGCCCTCACGCGCCTCTTTTTTGATCTTTTGCTTGACGGTCAGGTGGGCCTGAATCGTGTCACCGATGCCGACGGGCTGAACAAAACGAAGATTATCGAGGCCGTAGTTCGCCAGCACAGGTCCGGGCCGCGGGTCCACGAAAAGTCCCGCCGCCATTGACACGAGGAAGTAGCCGTGCGCCACGCGCTTGCCAAAGAGCGAGTCTTTAGCCGCCACTTCGTCCACATGCGCATAGAAATAATCCCCGCTGACGTTGGCGAAATTCACGATGTCCGCTTCTGTGACGGTGCGGCGGTGAGTGGTGTAACTCTCGCCGATGGTCAAGTCCTCAAAGGTTTTTCTGAAAGGATGCACGGCGTCCTGCGTCGTCCTTGCGCCCGCCACGTATTCTTTAGAAACAGCCATGAGCGTCGTCGGGTCGGCTTGGACGGCGGTGCGCTGCATGTAGTGCTTAACGGCCCTCGCCCCGCCCAGTTCCTCGCCGCCGCCCGCCCGGCCCGGCCCGCCGTGGAGGAGCGTCGGCAAGGGTGAGCCGTGCCCCGTGGACGCTCCCGCGTCGTCGCGGTTCAAGATGAGCATCCGCCCGTGGTGCGAGGCCGCGCCCAAGACGAGCCGCCGCGCCTCCACAGGGTCGCGCGTGACGATGGACGCCACCAGCGAGCCGCGCCCGCGTTTGGCGAGTTGAGCAGCTTCCTCGAGCCCCTCATACGGCAAAACCGTACAGACCGGACCAAAGGCTTCGACTTCGTGGGGTTCCGAGGCGTTGAAAGGCTCCTCGCAGTAGAGAAGCGTCGGGGCGTAGAAGCCGCCCTTTTCCGCGCTGCCGCCCAAAAGCTCGAGCCCCGCCCCGTCGTACACCACCTTGCACGAGTGCTTCAAAGCTTCGACGCTCGAGCCGACCTCCTCACGCTGCTCCATGCTCACCAGCGGCCCCATCCGCACGTCGTCGCGCGCGGGGTCGCCCAGCGTGACCCCGCCGAGCCGCTTGCTCAGCGCCTCCACCACCGCCTCCACTTTGCCTCGCGGCACGATGGCGCGGCGAATCGCGGTGCATTTTTGGCCCGCCTTGGACGTCATTTCTCGGGCGACTTCCTTGATGAAGAGGGTGAACTCCTCGTCCTCCGGCTCGACGCTCTCGCCAAGGATGCAGGCGTTGAGTGAGTCGGCCTCGAGCGTAAACGGCACCGCCTTGTCAATCACGTTCGGGTGCGCCCTCAAGCGTTTGCCCGTGCTGGCGGAGCCTGTAAAGGTCACCACGTCCTGCTCCACAAGGTGCGGGAAGAAGTCCACCGCGTCCCCCGCGACGAGCTGCACCGCGCCCTCGGGCAAAAGCCCCGTGTTCAGCATCTCCCGGAACATTGCTTCGGCTAGATAAGCCGTCTGCGGCGCGGGCTTAATTACCGCGGGCATCCCGGCCAGGAGCGTGGGCGCGAGTTTTTCCAACATGCCCCAGCAGGGAAAGTTAAAGGCGTTGATATGGACCGCGACGCCCTCTTTGGGCGTGAGCAGGTGCCTCCCAACGAACGAGCCGTCTTTGGAAAGTGGAATAGGCTCACCTTCGGTCAAAAAGGTCTCGTTGGGAAACTCGCGGCGGACGAGGCTCGAGTACGCGAACAGCGTGCCGACGCCCCCCTCGATGTCCACCCACCCGTCGCGCCGCGTCGTGCCGGTGAGAAAGGAGATCTCGTAAAAGCGTTCTTTAACCGCCATGAGGTGTTTGGCGATGTCTTTGAGCATCGCCGCGCGTTCGTGAAAGGTCCTTTTACGGAGGTTCGGTCCGCCCACCTCGCGGGCGTAGGAAAGCGCGCCCGCGAGGTCGAACCCTTCGGCGGTGAGGCGCGTGACGGGTTCGCCGTAAACAGCGTCGAGAATGGGCGCGCCGTCGCCCGCGCCCTCCTGCCACCCGCCTATGACGAAACTCGGTAGCTTGTCGGGGATGGACAGCCGGGATTCTTCTAAAGCACTTGTGAGTTGTGTCATAGCCTCATCATACTCGAGCAACCTTTTTGCCATTTGGGGCTCGAGGGGACGCTAGAACACCGCCGTCTACCCCTAGCGCAAGGGCATATCGCTGTAAACGTCCGTCTCGTCAAGCACGAGCAGCGTCACGAGTCCCTTGGCAAAACCCATCAAATCCTCGCCCGCCGCCCGGTTCTCGTCCGATTTCATCGCCGCGTCAAAGATTTCTTGGTTGGGGTAGTGCATCTCGACCATCATGAAATAGGGGGGCGGGCCGCCCGTTAGGTTCGCCGTCACCCGGTTCACGACGATTTTTTTAAGGCCCGGCGTCCGTTTCACCAAGGGCATGTGGACTTCTTCGTAGTGCTTCATAAACGCGTCCGGGTCGTCCGGTTTCTTGTAAAGCGCCATCAGCCTGACCATGCTATCCCTCTCGCTTTCGCCGTCTTCATTATGCCTCCCAGCGTTCGCGCAATTTGGCGAAGTTCGCTTCTAGCCTCTCCCGTCGCAAAATCACCTGCGTCGTCTCGCCCTCGCCCACCTTGTCGCCAAGTTCGCTGTGCGCCTCGCAGCGGGCATAAACGCGGTTTTTCTCGGTTCTCACGTGAATTCCTTTTAGCGTGACTTTCATCCCCGGCAGGGCCGAAGCGAGGTGCGTGACCGCCACAGAAAAGCCTATCCCCGCCTCATGAGGCTCTAAAAAGGGCAGGATGATTTTGCGGCTCACGAGCTCCATGTGCTTGGCGAGCCAGTACGTCGCGTAGACGGGGTGGAGCTTGCCGAGTTCGGGCTCGAGGAGTTCAAAATCCACTGTCATCCCTTCCGTAACGGTGAGGGTGTGGGTGGCGGTGTAGCTCTCAGGAATCGGTTTCATCGCGTTCGTTCGGTGGGGTGCTCGAGACCTCCTCAAAATCAATCCTGTCGTAGACCTCGACCAGTTGAAGTTCGCAATTGATATTTGGAAGCGGCGCGCTTGCACCCAACCCACCATACTCGCTGAGCAGCCAGCGCCCGCCCGCTTGGCGTTCGAAAACTTCTAAAAGTGGCTTGTCCTGTGAGATGAGCACGTAAGTTTGCAAAGAATCAAGCTTGCGGTAATGCTCGAACTTTTCCCCTCGGTCATAGCTTTCGGTGGAAGGAGATAAAACCTCGATAATCAGGCTTGGGTTAGTCAAGGTATCTCGCGTATCGTCGGTGAACCCGGCTTTGCCGCAGACGATGACGAGGTCGGGATAGGTGTAGCGTCTGGATTTGGCAAGCTGGACGCGCATGTCGCTCGAGTAGAGTTTGCAGGGCTTGCCCTTGAGTTGTCCCCACAATTCCCCAACACAATTCGTCACGATGAGGTTGTGCGGCTCGCTCGCCCCAGCAAGCGCAAAAATCTCCCCATCAACGTACTCACTTTTGTAGGGGGCTCCGCGCTCGAGCGCCAAATACTCTTCCGCTGTATAGCAGGTATCATCTGGTTTGAGCGAAACTTTGTTCATGAGTTACTGCTTAAGACATAGTTTGGGTGATGATACTTGCGTTGAATCCACTCAGTACCTCTGAAAATCGCTGCAAAGATTTTATCCGCAACAGGTAAGGCCATAATTCATCTTAAAGGTTCCGCTCGTCCAGCGTGCGCCGCAGCTTGCCTCCCGCGCTCCGCGGCGCGGCCCCCGGCGCTAGGAGGCTCACCCGGACGTTGACGCCGACGGTGTCTTTGACGCGGCCTTGGATTCTGTCGCGCAAACTCCTGAGCACGAGGTCAGCTTCGACGGTTTCATCTGAGAGCGTTATTTGGCCTACTTTGTAAAAGGCAGGCTCGGAGAGCTCGAGCCTCAGCGTGAGCGTGTCCAGCGTGCCCTCGCGCGACACCACAAGGAGATAATGAAGCGCGATGTCTTCGATATCTTTAAGCACATCCTCGATTTGCGTCGGGTACACGTTCACCCCCCGCACAATTAACATGTCGTCGCTCCGCCCGCGAATCATCCCCATGCGCGCGTGGGTGCGCCCCGTTGCGCCCGGCTCGCGCGTCAGGTGAGTAATGTCGCCCGTCCAGTAGCGCAGCAGCGGCAGCGCCTCCTTGGTCAGCGTGGTGATGACGAGCACGCCGTCCTCGCCCTCGGGCAGGGGCTCGCCCGTGTCGGGATGGACGATTTCGGGGTAGAAGTGGTCTTCCCAAATATATGAGCCCGCCTGCTCCCGGTAATCTTCGTTCGAGACGCCGGGGCCGATGATTTCTGATAAACCGTAGATGTTCGTCGCTTCGACGCCCAACCCCGCTTCAACATCGGCACGAATCGCGTCCGTCCAAGGTTCAGCGCCCAAGACGGCGTACTCCAAACTCGTTTCTTCAGGTGCAACGCCTTTTTCTCTAAATGCTTCGGCCAGCGTTTGAGCATATGATGGCGTACATGAAATAACCTGCGGCTTCAAATCCTGAATGAGCGTCACCTGCCGCTCGGTCATGCCGCCCGAGACCGGAACGACCGTCAGCCCCAGCCGCTCGCCGCCGTAGTGAAGCCCCAGCCCGCCCGTAAAAAGCCCGTAGCCGTAGGCGTTGTGAAACATCATGCCGGGCCTCGCCCCCGCCGCCGCGAGGCAGCGCGCGTTGACTTCGGCAAAGGTCTCAATATCCTTTTTCGTGTAGCCCACGATGGTCGGCTTGCCCGTCGTGCCGCTGCTCGCGTGGATGCGGGCGATTTTCTCCTGCGGCACGGCGAAAAGTCCAAAGGGATAATGGTCTCTGAGGTCGCTCTTGTGGGTGAAGGGCAGCTTGTGAACGTCGTCAATGCTGCTGACGTCTCCCGGTTTAACACCCTTTTCGTCTAGTGCCGTTTTGTAAAAAGGTACGCGTTCGTAAACGTAGCGGACGAGGGTGCTTAGGCGCTCGTCTTGAAGTTTCCTAAGTTTATCCTTGGGGAGCGCCTCGAGCTCGCGGTTAAACATGATACCTCCAGAAGGTTGTTCTGTGCTCCCCAGTTTACCGCTTACATTGTGCGCGCGGGCAGGTACAAGGTGAACACCGCCCCGCTTTCATGGTTATCAGCCTCGAGCCGCCCCCCGTGCGCCTCCGCAATGGCCCGCGCGATGGTGAGCCCCAGCCCCGAGCCCCCCTCGCGTTCGCGCGTCCTGGCCGCGTCGCCCCGATAAAAACGTTCAAAAAGGCGTTCCAAAGCTTTTTGGGGCAGCCCCGGCCCGTGGTCGCGCACCCACACCTTTACCCCGGCCTCAGCGCGCGCCGCCCCAACCTCGACCGCCCCCGGCGCGGCGTAGCGCAGCGCGTTGTCGAGCAAGTTGCCGAGCACGCGGCCTATTTGAGCGCGGTCTAGGTCGGCGGTGAGCGTGTCGGGAACGGGCTCGAGCGTCAACGTGACCCCGACCTGGCGCGCTCGAGTAGCGAACGCCTCGAGCGTCCCCTCCAATAAAGGCTTGAGCGGCGTGGGCTCGAGCTTGAGAGCCAGCCCGCCGCTCTCGGCGAGCGACAACGTGCGCAAATCATTTACGAGCTCTGACAGCCTCAGCACCTCGGTGTGGAGCCGCGCGAGTCCGGCCTGATCGAGCGTCACGACGCCGTCTTGCATCGCCTCGAGCTCGCTGCGCATCACTGCTAAAGGAGTACGCAAATCGTGGGCGATGTCGGCGACAAGGTTGCGCCGCCACGCCTCTTGGCGCTCGAGCCCCTCGGTAAGCCCGTTGAACGCTTCCGTCAGCACGCGCAGTTCGTCTTGAGAGGAGGGCAGCTCGAGCCTGAGCCCGCGCTCGCCTGCGGCCAAGCGCCTCGCCCCGTCGGTTAGCGCGGTCAGGGGACGCGTTAAGCGCCTCGTCACAAAGGCCGCCGCGCCCGACGCCAAAAAGAACGAAAGGAGCGCCGCGAGGAAAGACGTGCGGGTAATCTGTCTAAAGGCCGCCCCCGCGGCGGCAAACCTTGGGTCGTCCGGGCCTCTCCAGTCGCCCCGTTCTTGGCGGAAGCCGCGCATAGGGAGTTCGTGAACGCCGAAAAGCTCGCCTTGGGCGCTGAACACCGCGCCCAGCGTAAAAAACGTTGTGATGCTCACCGCTGCAAAGGCCACGAAGGCAAAGGTGAACGTGAACCGTCGCCTGAGTCCCCAGCGCTTGCGCCTACGCTGATGCTTCCACCTGCCCCCATGCCGACGGTGCCAATTATGGCGACCCCAGTCATGACCTCGTCGTGGCATCAGTCGCCCCGCAGCCGGTAGCCCACGCCGCGGACGGTCTCGAGCTTGTCCCCACACGCCCCAAGTTTGCGCCGCAGGTTTTTCACATGCGCGTCCACGGTGCGCTCGTCCGCGTAGCGTTCGGCGTCGCCGGTGGCGGCGAGCAGTTCAGGGCGACCCCTCACCATGCCCGGCTCTCTGGCTAGGGCCGCGAGCAACCTCACCTCGCCCGGCGTGAGCGTCACCTCATGCTCGGCGCAGCGCACCGCGTAGCGGCCTACGTCCACGGTTATCGCTCCGGCGCTGTAGACCTCCGGCGCGACCACCCCGCCGCCCGCGCGCCGCAGCACCGCCTTGACGCGCGCGACGACCTCGCGCGGGCTGTAGGGCTTGACCACGTAGTCGTCCGCGCCAAGGCCCAACCCCAGGAGCTTGTCGATTTCCTCGTCTCGAGCCGTCAGCATAATCATGGGCACGCCCGACTCCGCGCGGATGCGCCGCGCCACCTCGAAGCCGTCTATGAGAGGGAGCATCAAATCGAGCAAGACGAGGTCGGGCGTCGCCGCGCGCCAGAGCTCGAGCGCCCGCCGACCGTCCTTGGCGCGTTCGGTCCTGAAACCGTCGCGCCGCAGGTAGTCCTCGAGGATTTCGGCGAGCCTCGCTTCGTCTTCGACAATGAGAACCGTTTGCATAGCCTGCTCCAAGGATACACCGACGCGGGACTCTCCCACGTCGGTATCCGGTGCGGTGTCTAAGCGTTTAGCTAAGCGCCCGCTTGACCGTCTCGAACTCGTCTAACGTGAGTTCACCCTTGGCTAAACGCTTGCGGGCAATCTCTAGCGCGTCGTCCGAATCTCTAAACCATTCGAAGGGTGGGCCGGACCTCGCCTCGGACCTCGTCTCCGCCTCGTCCTCGCCGAGGCCCGCTTTGATGCGCTCAAACTCCTCGGCGCTTATCTCGCCTTTGGCGAACCGTTCTTTGGCGAGCTTCACCGCGTCGTCGCCGCCGCCCTCCCAGGGACGCCCGTGGGAACGCCCGTAGCGTCTCCCGCGCCCGCGCCGCCCGCCGTAGCGCCAACCTCTCCCCAAGGACCTAAACGCCCAGAAGAGGAAGGCGAAAAAGAGGACGGTGCCGATGAGGTTGAGAAACCCCAGCCCAAAGCCAAAACCCATCCCGTGACCCATGCCGTATGCGAAAGCCATCGCTTTCTCCTTTCCCTGAGCTCTAAAACCTACCGCTCAGGCTTGACGTCAGGATAGGAGAGAAGGCGTGAAGCGTAGGGGAAGGGACTGTGAACGCCTTGTGAATAAGGCTATGTGAATATGGGCGTTTGAGAACGGTGTGCATCTGGTGAGGCTTCTTTGAAAAAATTGACGAACAGGGGCTCGAGGTCACTATACGCGTCATAGAAAAATACTTTTCTTGAAATGCCCCGCAACGTTTCGGATATCTCTGCGCCTTGTCTTGCAATCGTCACAACCGGAACGCCTTTTGCGTAAGCGTACCCCGCTTCAATGCCCAAACCCACCCCCTTCTCGCTCAGTTCGACGACAACGACCGCGCAGCCGTCAATCATTCCAAACGTCTTTTTCATGAGTTCTTCGGGTGTTAGTCTGACCGCGCCCCACCTCTCGACATCGCGGGTGACGCAAAGAAGTTCAAGGCCGCATCTGGCGAGCACGTCTGAAACCCTTTCAACCGTTTCGCGGTTGCGGTTGTCCGGGTGGTATTTGATGCCGAAGTATGCTTTTATATCGGCACAACCTGTACAGCGACGGCTTGCCAGCGCCCGTTACATTTAGTATAGACGCGGGTGAAGCGCTGGTCGATAAAAAGCCCCAGACCCTTAACGGTTGTTCGCCCCGTCGTTACGGCGGTATTGCCGAAACCGTGCAGCGTACCGTCATGAAAAGACACCTCAACATCAGAAGGGGCCTGGCGTTGGGACTCGAGCAGCCTCTCCTTGGTAACGATTTCGTGCTGAGGCGTCAAGCCTATCCAATCATCAGCCAGAACGCGCGCCAACGCGCCCACGTCCCGCCGCACGTACGCCTCATTCCAGGCGCGGTCGAGCTCCCTCACCCGCGCCTCGTCACCCTCCTCAAACACGCTCCACCACCATCGCAATGCCCTGACCCACCCCGATGCACATGGTCGCCAGGCCGTGCCTGACCTCCCGGCGCTTCATCTCAAAAAGCAAGGTCGTGAGGATGCGCGCGCCGGAGCAGCCCAGCGGGTGTCCGAGCGCAATCGCGCCGCCGTTGGGGTTGAGGCGGTCATCTTCGGGGTCTAGCCCAAGATCGCGGAGCACCGCCAACGACTGCGCGGCAAAGGCTTCGTTAAGTTCGATGACGCCGACATCCTCCAATGAAATTTCGGCGCGCTCTAACGCCTTGCGTGTCGCGGGTACCGGCCCGATGCCCATGATGCGCGGCGGCACCCCCGCCACCGCCATGCTGCGGACTTTGGCGAGGGGCTTTAAGCCGTGCGCGTCGGCATAATCTTTTGCGACGACCAGCACCGCCGCCGCGCCGTCGTTAAGCGAGCTCGAGTTCCCCGCCGTCACGCTGCCGCCCTCGCGGAACACGGGGCGAAGCGTGGCGAGCTTGTCCAACGACGTGTCCGGGCGGGGGCCTTCGTCGGTGTCCACGACGGTGCTCCCTTTGCGCCCTTTGATGGTGACGGGAACGATTTCGTCTTTGAAGCGGCCCGCCTGAATCGCCGCCAGCGCTTTTTGATGGCTTTGATACGCGAACTCGTCTTGCGCCTCGCGCGAGACGCCGCAATCCTCGGCCAAATTCTCGGCGGTCTCGCCCATCGCCTCGGCGCCGTACAGTTCGGCCATTTTGGGGTTGACGAAGCGCCAGCCGAGCGTCGTGTCAAAAGCGGTCAAGTCGCCCGTGGCGAAGGGGCGCTCCGTTTTGGGCACCGCCCAGGGCGCGCGGCTCATCGACTCCACGCCCGCGCCGATGTACACGTCCGCCTCGCCCAGCATCACCGCCCGCGCCGCGCTCGCCACCGCGTCCAGACCCGAGCCGCAGAGCCGGTTGATGGTCGTGCCCGCTACCTCGGTGGGAAAGCCCGCCAGAAGCAGGCTCATCCGCGCGACGTTGCGGTTGTCCTCGCCCGCGCCGTTGGCGCAGCCCATGTAAACGTCCTCGACTTCTCCTTTAGGGATGCCCGCTCGAGCCATGAGTTCGCCCAACACGAGCGCGCCCAAGTCGTCGGGGCGAACGGGGGAGAGCGCGCCGCCGTGCCGCCCGATGGGGGTGCGTACCGCTTCGACTAAGTATGCTTCAGTCATTTTTTACTCCGTTTCGCGCCTTTACAAAATTTCTTGATGCCTATGAAAAGGAGTATACGCTGTCAAGCTCTAGAAACCGGATAGCTGAATGTGCCGCGAAGTTTTTGCTGAAATTTCGTGGGTGACCTGATGTTGTGTGGTGAGTTAGGGCTCGAGCCTCCCAAGCGAACCCTACATCCCCCGCGCCGTAGCGCGAAGCACACACACGCCCGCAAACTTTATGTACATTAGCGGTTGCTACGGAGGTGGTTGACGCGGTGCCGACCTTTGGCACGTTCAACACTGCAACAGGTAACTTTCACAAGGCTCCATCACAAACCGCAAAAACGGTATGGCCGAGCCTTTTTCCCCTAAACTAGCCCGTCCTGAGGAGGATGTCGTGCGAATTCTTCGGAACGCGCGTGTAAATTCGCTGTGTCATCAGTACGAAAAGGGCGGCGCGATCTTTTGCCCCGACTGCGCCGCGCCCCTGAAAGTCATGACCGTGCCGCGCTTTGGCACCAGCGGCCGGATGACCTGCTCGACCTTTTCGGTCGTCTGCAAAAACTGCGGCGTGAGCGGCGCGGTGGAGACGCCTTTGGCGAAGAGCGCTTGACGCGGCTCTCTAACTCACCTTATACAAATTTGTTTCTTGGGGAAGGACTTAGAAGGAAATAAAGACAGAAGGGAGAACAGAAAGAGCATTCTATGTTCTGGGCTCCCCCTCCTCAACCTTTCCGGTAGATCTTCTATGACTTTTATACGGCTTGTGCGTGAGGTGACTTTCTAAGACAGCTTCTCGGGCATCCGCCCTCGTTGGATGGTCTCGGCGACCATCGCGGGCAGGCCCCAGGCCACGATGTCAAAGGCGACCGCGGCAAAATCGTATTCGACCTTGTCCATCGCCACCTCGACGCCGCTCTTGCTGATTTTGAGAAGCGCGTAGTCCGCGCCCGGCTCGCCGTTTAAGGACAGCCCGACCGAGCCGGGGTTGACGACCCAGCCGTTGGGAAGCTCTTGGTAGTAGGGCACGTGCGAGCCGCCGCAGGCGAGGATGTTGCAACGGTTGGCCTCGAGCACCTTGACAAGCTCCAGCACGTCCCGGTTGAGCGTGAGGCGTTCCGAAGGCTGCTGGGGCGACCCGTGAAAAAAGCGCAGGCGGCCCACGGGCGTCGTCAGGCGCGATTGAACGGGCAGGCTGCGCAAAAATTCAACGTGGCGCGGCTCGATAACGGTGCGCGTCCACTCCAAAATCTCGTCGGCCACGCCCTCGCGCGGCTTGTTCGTGCCTGCAAATTCAAAGGCGATGCGCTCGTCCGCCGCGCCGAGCGCACACAATAAACCCTCGGCGCGAACCAAGTCGATCGTCTCGTTGGGTGAAGGCCCGTAGCCGACGAGGTCGCCCAAGCACAAAATCGTGTTCGCGCCCTCTGCTCGTAACACTTTGAGCACCGCCTCGAGCGCGAGCACGTTGGCGTGGACGTCGCTTATGATTCCCAGAGTCACTGAGTAAGTGTAGCACCGCAGAGGCGTCAAAACCCGCAGGAGTGGGAAAGTCTACACGAGGTTTGTCGGTCTAGCTTCCGTTTTGGCTCAAGTAGCGCGTCAGCAGCTTTACAGACGCGTCCAAATCGCTTTTGGCGACCATCTCGGTCACAGTGTGGACGTAGCGCGACGGGATGGACAGGGTGAGGGTCGGCACGCCGCCGCGGCTCCGCTGAATCGCGCCCGCGTCGGTGCCGCCTAAGGGAAGAAGCTCGAGCTGATAATTAATCCCGCCCTCTTCAGCGAGTTTGATAAACGCGTCTAGGAGCCAGCGGGTGCTGATGGAGCTCGAGTCCATCACTTTGAACGCCACGCCCTTGCCGAGTTCGGTCACGCGCTCATCACTCGAGATGCCGGGGGTGTCGACCGCCAGGGTGGTGTCGAGCGCGATGCCTATGTCGGGCTCCACGCCAAAGGCGCTCGTGGTCGCGCCCCGCAGGCCGACCTCCTCTTGCACGCTGAATACCGCGTAAACGTCGTGTGCGGGCGCTTCTAAATTTTTAAGCACCTGGACGAGTATCCAACAGTTCGCGCGGTCATCGAGCGCCTTGCCGGTCACAACGTCACCCAAGTCGCGGAACTCTTGAATCAGCGTGATGGGGTCGCCGACGCGCACTTTTTCTTTGACCGTCTCGCCGTCAAGGCCCAGGTCCACCGCAAACTCGCGCATCTCCGGGATTTTCTTGCGCTCCTCGGCGGTTGAAATGTGGATGGGTTTGGTCGCGGGGTTCATGACGCCCACCACATCTCCGCTTGAAGCGTGAACCGTCACGGGCCGCGCGAAGAGGTTGCGCGTGTCGAAGCCGCCGACGTTGTGGACGCGGACGAAGCCCTTGTCGTCAATGTGTTTGACGTAAAAACCGATTTCGTCCATGTGGGCCGAGAGCATCACGCGTTTTGCGCCCTCCGCGCCCGATTTGAGCGCGATAAGGTTGCCTAGCGCGTCCTCTTGAAGGGTGTCTACCACACCCTCGAGTTCCTTCTTGATGAGGTCCCGCACGCGCTCCTCGCGCCCCGGCACGCCCGCTATTTCTGAAAGTTTTTTGAGTAGCGTGATATTGGCTGTAGGAGATATCGTCTGTGTGGCCATGAGCTCGAGTCTACCTCAAGGGCTGGACGCGAGCGTGAGGGAAAGGGAGGTAAAGCCCAGCCGCTCATTCAAGAAACTTTGCACCGCGCCCAAAAAGGCGTCCGGACATTCCTCCTGCGGCACGTGGCCGCAACCCTCAAGCGAGGCAAACTGCGCGCCGGGAATCACCTGCGAGGCGCGTTCACTCTCTTCAGGCGGAACAATTTTATCTTCCGCGCCCGTGATGACGAGGGTAGGGACCGAGAGCTTGGGGAGTTCGGATGCCAGATTGGGCGCGCGGTTCGCCTTGGAAAATTCCCACAGCGCTTTGTCCCAATCTTCCACCCTCAAAAACTTCCGGTAGCCCGTCAGCACCTCGTCGGTGACTTTTGTGGGGTCGCTCCACGCGCCGCGTACGAGATCGGCGCCCGCGTCGCCGCCGAACTGACGCATGAGGAGCGGGCCTGCGCGGTTCATCTGCGGCGTGTTGAAAAGCGGCCTCGCCCACGCGGGTGCGCCGCCGCCCTCGGCGAGCGCGGGGTCTACCAGCACAAGCGCTGTCACGCGCTCGGGATGGTCCAGCGCAAATCTCACCGCCAGCGCCCCGCCCGACGAGTTGCCGACGAGCACCGCTTCTTTTATGCCGAGCGCGTCCATGAGGCCCAGTGTGAGGTCTTCTTGACCCTGGAGGCTGTAAGGATTGGTACCCGTCCATGTGAGGGGCCGGTCAGTCAGGCCAAAGGCGGGGCGGTCAAAGGCGACGGCGGTGCCCTCTTGTTCAAGGGGAGCCAGTACGTTACGCCAGGAGAAGGTGCTCGAGCCAAAGCCGTGCAGCAGCAAAAAGGTGGGCTCGCCCGCGCCGCTCGTCTTGTAGTGGACTTGTAAACCGTTCACCTCGACAAAACGGCTGTCGGGGTCCGCGAGTTCCCTGGCGGCGACGGTGTCCGCCAGGGCGGGCACGGGGATAATCAGCGGCACCACCGTGAGCATCACCAGGATGAGGCCGAGGGCGATAAGGGTGAGTTTGATGCGAAAAGGCACACTTTATTAGACCACGCTGCGGCGAGGTGGGAAGTTTTGGCGGAACGATTTTAGAGCTTTCTCTTGTCGAGATCGTTCAGTAGGGCGCTTCCTCACGTTCGGTGAGGATGGGGTTGTCCCGCACCCCGTGCTGCGTCCCAATATGCTCGCGCAGGGCGGCGGCCTCCCCAAACACGCGCTCAGGCTCCGGCACCGCGCCGTGCGGTATCAAGCGCGCGGCAACTTTGCCGTGGCGCGTAATCTGCACCTCGCCACCCCGCTCGACCTCGTCGGGTAGACGGCTTAGCCTTTGCCTGGCTTCGCGGACGTTGACCTCGAGCACAAGACCCTCCTGGTGTAGTCGTTTGCAGTGTACATAACCTGTCCGGAAACACACGTTCACGCCCTCACACAGCACTTGAGGCTCGAGGCCCTTCGGATTTGTAACGCGTCAAACCTGTGCGTTTAACGCACGTGACAAAGGAACCTTTCACCTGTCAACCAGCAGCGGCAGCGGGTCAATAGCGTCCCACTCGCAGCTCAGGGGCTCGCCTGCGTACAAACCCAAATGCAGGTGCGGCGGCGTGCCCGCCGCGTTGCCGGTGGTGCCCACATAACCCAGCAGCGTGTCGGGCGTGACGGCCTGCCCCTCGCGCAAGCCTTCGGCAAACGCTGACAAGTGCGCGTAGTAGTAGCGCCTCGCGCCGCCCCCGACAACCACCACGACGTTGCCGCCGCGTCTCGCCTCGCCCACGCGGTAGACGTAGCCCGAGGTGACCGAATAAACGGGCGTGCCCGTCGGGGCGAAAATGTCTTGGCCCTCGTGGGTGCGCCCCTCGCTCCTCGCCCCGCCCCAGGTGTCGGCCACATTGGACACTCTCACGCCCTCGACGGGCATCAGGAGCGCTTCGTCGGGTTCGGCGGGCACGGCGGCGACGTAGGCGGGGAAGACGGCGCGGTAGCGGGCGCGGCGCTCACTCTCGAGCCGCTCCTCCTCGCTCTGGGGCCTGCTCATGGGCTCGTTCACCCGCTCGGGCGGCGGGCACACGAAGGGAAGGGTGTCGACGCCGTCGGGTAAAACCTGGGCGTTCGTCCACGCAAGCGCTTGTAAAGAGAAAACAACGAGGGCGGTGATGGTTAGGTAGCGCATGTCTAAAGCGTATCCCGAACCGTCCCTCGAGCCTGTGGGCGGGGCTGCTTGCTTTTTGCCATGAAAGATTGGTGAAGCTTGAGGCTGTCCCAAACCACAAAAGCCTCTTCTGGGTGCATACTATGGTGGTGGCTGACGCTTTGACGGTTACGCTGAACGATTAATCTACATCATGCCAAGATTACCTTCGAAAAGAAAGGCGGTTTATGCGCAATCCTATCAGGGCAGGACGCTGGCTTCTTTTGGCCGTGCTGTTTATATCGGGAACCGTTCACGCGCAAGACAATCTTTACGGCCCCTCAGCCCCGCCCGACGCGGCTTACCTGCGGGTCGTGAACGCGGTGCCGGGTCCTGAGGTGGAGGTGAGGTTGGCAGACGCGGTACATTTGGTGGGTTTTGCCACAGTGACGGCTTATCAGGTGCTCGAGCCGGGCGAGGCAACCCTCAACGTAGCCGGTGAGGACGTTCCCTTGACGGTGGAGGCCGGGGAGTTTTACACCGCCGCTGTGACGCCGGAAGGTGTCAACGTTTTGCGCGACGAGGCGTTGGTAGACGCGTCTCGAGCCCTCCTCACCCTCTACAACTTCTCGCGCCTCGGAACACTCGACTTAAAAACCGCGGACGGCGAGACGGACATTGTGAGTGACGTCGCGCCCGGTGGTGAAGGGGGCATCGTCGTCAATCAGGCTGAGGTGGCGCTTGGTGTGTTTGCCGAGAGTGAACTTGTAGGAGAAACTGAGCCAAGTTTGTTGGAGCGCGGCACCGCCTACAGTGTTTTGGTGTTTGACGGGGAGAGCGGGCCGGTGGTCGCGGTTGTGCCCGCCACATTACAGGAGGAGTAGGAGGAACGCGTGGTTTTTAGCACGACAATCTTTCTCTTTTTATTTCTCCCCGTTTTCTTACTCGTCTACTATCTCCTCCCGTTTCGCTGGCGCTCGGCCTGGATTTTAGTCGCAAGTTACACATTTTACGCCTGGTGGCGCGTTGACTTTTTGCTGCTCTTCGCCGGGACGACGCTTTTTACTTATTTTGTAGGACGCCTCATCGGACGCTGGGGCGAGCTGCCGCGCCGCGCCCAGCTCGCGCTCGCTGTCGGCGTAGTCGGCAATCTGGGGGTGCTTGGGTATTTCAAATATTTCAACTTCGGCGCGGACTCGCTCAACGCGCTTTTGGTCTCTTTGGGCGGCGACCCGCTGAGCACGCTGCGCGTGCTGCTGCCCATCGGCATCTCGTTTTACGTGTTCCAGGCGGTGAGCTACCTTGTCGACGTGTACCGGGGGGACGTGCCCGCGGAGAACAATTTTTTTGACGTTGCCGCCTTTATCGCGCTCTTTCCGCAGCTCATCGCCGGGCCTATTTTGCGCTACAAAGACCTCTCCGAGCAGTTCAGGGCGCGGACGCACACCTTTAAGGGGTTTTCCGAGGGCTCGCTGCGCTTCATGGTCGGTTTGTGCAAAAAGGTCCTCATCGCCGACGCGGTCGCGCCCTTGGCGAACGCGGCGTTCGCCCTTCCCGACCCAACGTTTGCCGACGCCTGGCTGGGCGCGCTCGCCTATACGATTCAGCTCTACTTCGATTTTTCGGGCTATTCGGACATGGCGATTGGGCTGGGGCTCATGATGGGCTTTCGCTTTCGTGAAAATTTTGACCATCCCTATGTATCTAAGAGCGTGACCGAGTTCTGGCGGCGCTGGCACATCTCGCTCTCGAGCTGGCTGCGCGACTATCTCTACATCCCCCTGGGCGGCAACCGCCGGGGGCGAACGCGCACCTACGTCAACCTGATGACGGTGATGCTTTTGGGCGGGCTTTGGCACGGCGCGGCCTGGACCTTTGTCTTGTGGGGCGCGCTGCACGGCGGCGCGCTGGCGGTGGAGCGTGTCGCCAAAGAGCGCGGCTGGCGGACGCCGCCGCCCGCGCTCGCCTTGCCCCTCACGATGCTGGTTGTTGTCGCGGGCTGGGTCACGTTTCGGGCGACGGGTTTGGGCGATATGGCGGGCATGTATAGAGGGATGCTGGGGCTTAACGGCTGGGGCGTGAGCGACACGCTCGCTTGGCGCCTCGAGCCCTCCGCCCTGACCGCCCTCGTCGTCGCCTGGGGGCTCGTGTACCTGGCTCCGTGGTGGCGCGGGTTTGTTGGGGCGCGGGCGCATAATTCGCGGTTGGTTTCTTTTGCGCTCACGACTCAGCTTATGGTGCTCCCGCTCTTCGCGCTCGGCGTGCTGCGTTTGTCTGCTGACACTTTCTCGCCTTTTCTCTACTTTCAATTCTGATGGACTACCGTTTCAAGGACCGCGCGACCCGGCGCGCCAAGGGGCGCCTGTTCACCGCACAGCGGCTCTTGCGCTGGCTGCCGGGCGCGTTCATGCTGCTCTTTTTGGCGCTTGGAGGGCTCATGGCGCTTCTTAGTCCCGCGACGTTCAGGCCTCCAGAGGACGAGAGCGTCATGAACGGCGACTGGACGGCGGCTTATCAAGCTGACTTTGAAAAGAAACTTGCCCTACGCACGCCTGCCGTGAACCTTTGGGGCGTGCTCGAGTACACCCTCTTCCGCGAGGGCCGACCTGGCGTGCTCATAGGCGAGGACGGTTGGCTTTTTACAACCGAGGAGTTTCAAACCTACCCGGACGGGGCCGCGGCGACGGAGCAAAACTTAGAGACCATCTTAAATATCCGTGACAAACTCGCCGGAGAGGGCGTGGCGCTCGTCGTGGTCGTTCTCCCCGCCAAGGCGAGCGTGTACGAGGAGGCGTTGGGGCGCTACACCCTGCCCGCCGAGGCGCGCGCGCGTTACGACAGCCTGAGGGGCGAACTCCTCGAGCACAACATCGTCGCGCCGGACGTTTTGGGGGCGCTGCTAGGAGCCAAAACGACAGCCCCCGTGTTTTTGCGCACCGACACCCACTGGACGCCCTTCGGCGCGCGCGCCGTGGCGGAGCTTGTGGCGCTCGAGGTGCGGGCAAAGGTTCCCTTTGAGGGCCTGGGCGAAACCGGGTTTGAGACGCAGGCTTTGGGCTCTGAGTCCTACCGCGGGGACCTTTTGGCGTTCGTGCCGCTTGGCGGGCTGGAGCGTTTGGGGCCGCGGGCGGACGGGCTCGAGCAGGTCAAGACAACCCCATTGGAAGCGGGCAGCAGCCTCTTTGGCGAGCCCCGCGTGCCGGTGGCGCTGGTGGGCTCGAGCTACAGCGCGAACTCGCGTTGGAATTTTCAGGGTGCCCTTCAAAACGCGCTCCGCGCGGACGTGCTCAACGCCGCCAAAGAGGGTGAGGGGCCCTTTGCACCGATGGCGCAGTATTTGGCGAGCGAAGCCTTCCGCAACGCGCGCCCCGAACTCGTCATTTGGGAGATTCCCGCGCGCTACCTGCCCGTGAGAGACGGCGCGGTGGGTGGCGCGACTGATGATGCAACCGATGACACACCTCTCAACGCCAAAGGAGACTCTTGACCTGTGAAAGCTACCCTTTTATTTGTTGTTGCCGTTTTTGTGACTTGCGGCGCGTTCAGCACTGCGCTGGCCCAACCGGGCACGCTGCTGAGCGTCACGCCAATCGGCACGCTGAGCCCTGCCGCGATTGATGGCATCACCGGGGGACGCTTCCGCAACAACGGCGGCGACCCGCTCCCGGCGCGTTACAGCGTGGAGAGCTACCTTGTTACCTTTGAGAGTACCGGCTTGGACGGTGAACCGCGCACCATCACGGCGCAGGCGTTCGTCCCGAATTTTGACGAACCCGCGCGCCGTCCTGCCTTTGTATTCGGGCCGGGCTCGACGGGCTTGGTCGAGGCGTGCGCGCCCTCGAGGGGCTACGTTGACGCGCGCACGTGGGACACCTACAACGCCTACACCCTCGCCTACGCGGGGCAAGGGTTCGTGAGCATCATGCCCAACTACATGGGCTTTTTTGACACGGGCGAGCTTCAGCCCTACTTTAGCCGCGTCGCCGAGGGCCGGGTGATGCTGGACGCGGGGCGGGCGGTTGCCGCGCTGCTCGAGGACACCCCCGTCACCCTCAACGGCGTTTTCGTCGGCGGCTTTTCTCAGGGAGGCCACGCCGCCTTCGCCGCCGCCGACTTGGCCGCGACCTACGCGCCGGATGTTTCCCTTGAGGGCGTCGTCGGTTTCGGCCCGACCACGCGGCTCGACAACCTCTTCCGCGAATTTATCTTTGTTGCGCCGTGGGTCATCTACAGCTATAACACCTTTTTTGGCGACCGCATCGACCTCGCCCAGGTGCTCGCCGAGCCGTGGCTGAGTTCTTTTGTCGCGGACGCCGAACGCTTGTGCGTGCTGGGGGCGCAGGCGTATTATTCCTCGAGCCCCGAAAATCTCTTTACCCCCGCCTTTACCGAGGCGCTAGAAACGAACACGCTGGCGGACGCCTATCCCGACATCTTCGAGGTTTTTGAGGAGAATAACGCCGGAGAAACCGCGCACGGCGTCCCCGCGATTATCTTGCAGGGCGTGAACGACCCGGTGGTGTCTCTGGAGTCGCAAAACGCGTTTGTAAAGACGCTCTGTGAGAACGGCAGCCGGGTGCGCTACCCCAACTACCTGCGCACCCGCCACGAAACGCGCTATATCGGTTTTCAAGACGCGATGGCCTGGATGGAGGGCGTGGCCAACGGCGAGGAGCCGCCCTCGGACTGTGAGCTTGTTGAATAGGGTGTGTTAAACAGTGAGCTGTGTGGGGTAAAGTAACTCCGAAACGTCAGGTTATTTCGCCACTCTCGAGAGGAGACCCGTTGTTCCGAATTTGTAAATCCCTTTGGCTAGCCTTTTCCCTCGCCCTTCTGTTTATCAGCGTCGGTTTTGCCCAAACACCGGGGACGCTGCTCGAGGCGACCCCCACCGGCACGTATCAAACAGCGGACATCCAAGCGCTCGCCGCGCCGCTTTTTGCCCCTCACGAGGTGCCGCCCCTCGTTCACGCTGTCGATACTTACCGCCTGCGTTACACCACGACCGACCTGGACGGCTCCAGCACCGAGATTGTCGCGCCGCTTTTCGTCCCCGTTTTGACCGAGGAGACCGAGCGCCCCGTGTACGCCTTTGGCGCGGGCACGACGGGGCTGGCGGAGAAGTGCGCGCCCTCGAGGGAGTACGAGTATGGCGACCACCCGCTAGGCCACTACCGCGCCTACCTGCTGGCCTATGCGAGCCGGGGCTTTATCGGCATTCTCCCTGACTATCTCGGTTTCAACGACCCTAGCCGCACCCAGGCCTACTTCAACGCGCGCGCCGAGGGGCGGGTGCTGCTCGACGCGGTGCGGGCGACGTACGCCTTTTTTGGCGAGTATCCCGCCACCGTACAACCGTCGGGTGCCGTCTTTACGGCGGGTTACTCCCAGGGAGGTCACGCCGCCTTCTCCGCCGCCGACCTCCGGCCCGCTTACGCGCCCGAGCTGCCCCTCACCGGCATGATCGGTTACGGCGCGACGACCAACGTCGAGCGGCTTCTGCTCGAGGGTCCCTACTACGCCCCCTACATCGTGCAGTCCTACCGCGCCGCCTACCCAGATTTCGACCCCGCTCAGGTACTGGCCGAACGCCTGTTGCCGACGCTCCAAACGGTTGCCGACACCGAATGCGTGGACCGGATTCAGCAGGTTTACCCCTTCGACGCCTCCGTCTACGCGCCCGCGTTCGCCGCCGCGCTCTACGGGGACGGTTTGGCCGAGGCTTTCCCGGAGGTGAAGCGCGTGCTGGACGAGAACCGCACCGGCTTGTCCGGCCATAAGCTCCCCGCGCTCATCATCCAGGGCGACGACGACGTGATTGTCAGGAACCCCACGCAAGAGCTTTTTGTGACGGAACTCTGCGCGGCCTCCTCCCCCGTGCGCTACCTCACCTTTCCGGGGGTGCGCCACCGCTACACCCGTCAGGCGGGTTTCGAGGCGACGGTGGCCTGGATGGAGGCGTTGGCGGCGGGAGAGGCGGCACCCGACGATTGCGAGGGCTTTTAACTGGGTGTTCGTACGAATTTTTTGAGATTTTTGATAACCCAATACTTCGGACAGGTTTTGACGCAAAATCTAATTTATCTCGTCTGCGACGCAAATCCTCCGAGCGGAGGTTGCGTTAAGCAATACCGTCCCTGACGCGCTTTCCACACAAGTGTCCGAAGTATTGATAATCCAGAGGTGTGGGGAAGAGGAGTTTTAGTAGGTCGTGAAGAATTCTTCACGACCTGTCGGCAGGTTGCGCCCGTAAGACCATCGACTGCTGGCAAGGGGCGTTGGCTGAAGCGAAACCGTTCAGGGTGGAACTGTTGAAAATCTTACATTTCTCATTTTTCGCCGCCTCAGGCTGGTAATGTCCGCCCGCCTGGTACACACTGGGGGCATGTTTTGGCCCATTTTCTCCTTTATCGTGGCGAGCAAGGCATTGGTGCTGGCGCTCTACGGGTTTTTTCAAGGGGTGCCGGGGGCAAAAGTTTACGGCTTTCTCGGCTTGGCGCTCTCTATCTGGGCGGGCTGCTACGGCTTTGAACTGCTCAGCCCCTCCTTGGCGGAGACGTTGTGGTGGGTGCGGCTCGAGTACGTAGGCGTCGTCGCCGCGCCGCCGCTCGTCTTGCTGTTGGTGCTGCGCCACACGCAGGTGCGCTTATCTTCGGCCGCCGCCACGGCTCTCACGCTGGCCCTTTTCGCGGTGCCCGCGTTTAGCCTTCTGGCGGTCTTGACGAACGCGCGCCACGGCCTCTTTTGGAGGACGGTCGCGGTTGCGCCGGGCGGGCTCCACCCGTTAGAAGCGACTTACGGCCCCCTCTTCTGGGTTCACACGGGTTATTCGTACGGCCTGTTGTTGACGGGGTTTTTCGTCCTCGTGTGGCGGGCGCTGGGTGGGATGTCGCGGCGGCGTCAGGCGGTCGCGCTATTGGGGGGCCTGCTGCTGCCCTGGTTTTTCAACCTCGCCTATGTGCTGCGCCCGTCGCTCATTATCGACCTCACCCCGCTCGGGTTCGGGCTGGCGCTGCCGCTCTGGGGACTGGCGCTCTTCGGCTTGCGCGAGCCCGACCCGCTGCCGAGCGCCCGCGCGCAGGTGTTCGAGACGATGAGCGACGGGGTGGTGGTCGTGGGCCGCAAGGGCGAGGTCGTGGACGTGAACCCCGCCGCCGAGGCGCTGCTGGGGCGCACGCGCGCCGAGGTGGTGGGGGCGGGCTTTGCGGAGGTGTTTGGCGCGCTGCCGGGGGTGACGCCGTGGGCGGAAGGGGCTGAGAAGGAGGCGCTCGAGCTGCGTTTTAACGAGCGCGACCTGCTCTTGCACCATTCGCAGCTCTCGACCGGGCGCGGGGCCGAGCGCGTGCTCATCCTCCAGGATGTGACCGAGCGGCGGCGGCACGAACGCGAGGTGACCCGGCTCGCCCACACGGACGCGCTCACCGGACTTTTTAACCGCCGCTACTTATTCGAGGTGGGCGAAAAGCGCTTGCGAGAGGCGCAGAGAGGGGGCGAGCCCGCGTGGCTCTTCTACCTCGACTTAGACCGCTTCAAGGGCGTGAACGACCGCTTCGGTCACGCCGCGGGTGACAAGCTGCTTGCGGACGTGGCGGCGTGCTTAAAACGCGCGGTGCGGAATGAGGACACGCTGGTGCGGTTGGGCGGCGACGAGTTCGCCCTCCTCGCCACGGGCGGCGACCGCGCGGTGGCGCGCGAACTCGCCGAGCGCCTTTTGGAAAGTGTGGGGCGTTCCTACGGGGTGGGCGACACGTTTGTCAAGCTTGGCGCGAGTTTGGGTATCGCCTGCGCGCCCGAGCACGGCAGCAGCGTCCACGACCTCTTGCGCTTGGCCGACCTGGCGATGGTCGCGGTGAAGCGCGGCGGCTCGCGCGACCCCTTTTACCATCCCTCGCTCGGTACCGCGCAGAGAGAACGCTTGCAGCTCGAGGCGGCGCTGCGTTACGCCATCACCGCGCAAGACTTTGAACTCGCCTTTCAGCCCGTGGTGAGCCTCTTAACAGGCGAGCGCGTGGGCACCGAGAGCCTCCTGCGCTGGCCCAAGGCGGGCACGCCGCCCGGCAGCTTCGTCCCGCTAGCCGAAACGCTGGGGCTCGTGGCCGAGTTGGACGCCTTTGCGCTCGAGCGCGCCCTCACCACCCCGCCGCAGGGCGGCTGGCTGAGCGTCAACTTGTCGCCCAAAAGTTTAGAAGACGGGTTCTGGCAGGGGCGTTTTGAAACGCTGCTGGCGCGCTATAGTCTGCCGCCCGGCGGACTTTTGTTAGAAATCACCGAGAGCGTGCTCTTAGAGCCCGCCACGGCGGCGGTGCTGCTGAGCTTGCGCGAGCGGGGCGTGCGCTTGGCCGTCGACGATTTCGGCACCGGCTACTCGTCGCTTGCGCTCCTTGAAACCCTGCCCGCCGACCTCATCAAGCTCGACCGGAGTTTCGCGCAGGGCGTCGTCTCGAGCCCGCGCAAGGCCGCGCTGGTGCGCTCGGTGCTGGCCCTCGCCCGCTCTTTAGACCTCCCCGTCGTCGCCGAGGGCGTGGAAACCAACGAGCAGCTCGAGTGGTTCAAAAGCGAGGGCTGCCCCTACGCCCAGGGCTTCTTGTTCGGGCGACCCACGGTGAGGGCAGTGATGAGTGATTAGTGGCGAGTGGTTAGAAAAATCTAATCACTCATCACTCACCACTAGCCACCACCTTACCAGTTCTCGAGCACCCGCTTCTGTCTGGCGACCGCCAGAGGGCGGCGGGGGTCTTGCTTGGGCGGGGCCTCTCTCGCTTCCCAGAGTTCTAAATCCTCTTCGAAGCGTTCAGAGAGGTTTAGGCAGCGCCTCGGCGTCGCCGGAAGCGAGGACGGCTTGACGCAAGGGCTCCTCGAGCGTCTCGCGCGCCTCGACCACGCCGGGGGCTTCGGAAGAGGGGAGGAGGGGGCCTTGGTAGAGCTCGGGCGCGGCGCGCAGTCTACAAAGTCGGCCTTGTAGGGAACGGCCAGCCGGTAAGGCGGGCGCGTGACGGGGACGAGCTCGCGGACTTTGGAAAGTGTCGCCTTGAGATTGGCGGGCTTGCCTTCCCGTAGAGGAGCAAAAGTTGCCCCAGGTTCAGGCCCTCCGGGTGCAGCGCGAGCACCATCTCGGCGGTGGCCCTTTCAAAGGAGGTGCCCCGGCGCTCGGTGAGCGTGACGAGTTCTCTAAACATCTCTAAACTCCGCGTGGGGCCGCGGAACGCTAAGGCGTTGCCGTAGTGTTGCGGTGTCAGGGGCGTTTTGGCGGCGTGGTAGGTGCGCGCTGACTCGGTGAGCCCCCGCGCACCGGGCAGCGTCGAGGCGTAAAGCGCGCGGAGGTCGGGAGCTTCGTGCGCGTCTAAATGCGCTTCGGCCGTTTCTCTGAGTTCGTCCACATGGCCGAGCCGCTTCGCCGCCCGCAGCCGCCAGGTGAGAACGTGCGCATCTTCCGGTGTTTCCGACGGGTTTTCTGACTGGGTTTTTGACTGGGTTTTTGACTGGCTTTCCGGCAGCCCCGCCAGCACCTCCCACAGCCGCCCGTAGAGCCCGCGCTCCAGATACACCTCGCCCGCGTGCTCGAGCAGCCCCGCCACCCGCTCCGGCGCGTGCTCGGCGGCGACCTCCAAGGCCTCGCGCCACCGCCCGCGCCGCTCGAGCACGCTGAGCAGAATCTCGGGCGCGACGCCCACCTCCGCGCCGGGCGGGAGCGCCAGACGCTTGTGAAGCGCCAACAAAAACGTCTCGAACGCCCCGTCCAGGACACGCACCACTTGTTTAGAGCGTGTACGCCCCAGCATGAGGGTTACCTCGTTACTCTCGAGCGTGATTCGGCTCATGTGCTATTATCCAAAAAGCAGTTCAAGGTGATAGCGACGGCTGCAGACCCGGTAGGGCCTAAAACCGCTATGACCTGCCGACCGTGTTTTAACCGCTGTTCCAACCGCTATGTTTTAACGGTAGCATTCGGCGGCGACCGCTTGACCTTAGCTTGACGGCAGTAGCTTAATGGAACCGTTTAAGCAACAGCGTCTAACGCGCCCCGACCTCGACTCACGTTGCGTGAATCTTTGTAAATGAGTCGCCACAAAAGAGACGCTTGATAAAAGCGGATTTTTATGGTGTTCCGGCGGTAGAAAAACCTCCCCGGCTTCTGCGTAGTAGGATTGCGGATGACTTAGGGTGCCATTTATGGACAAAGCCATGAGCTTGCAAAACACGACCCTGCCAAACCCCACACTGCTAGATATAGACGCGCTCAACAAGCAGGCGTGGGACCTCAGGCGTGCTGACGCGAAGCAGGCTCTCTCACTGAGTCAGGACGCTTTTATCCTCGCGCAAGCTGCGGCGTACCCCTTGGGACAGGCGCAGAGTTTGCTTGCGCAGGGCCGCTGTTACGCTCAGCTCGCCAAGCTCGAGACGGCGCTAAGCAAAACGCAGAGCGCCTTGGAGCTTTTTGAGAGCTTGGAAAACAATGAGGGCGTGCGTAAGGCGCTCAACACTTTGGGTATAATTTATGGTCAGTCCGGCAACCTGCGCGAAGCCCTAAAAACGTTTCTTACAACCCAAAAACTCTGCGCTGAACTGGGTGACGAAGCGGGCGAAGCCGACGCGCTCAACAACATTGGCATCATCTACATCCACTTTGGCGATTATGCGAGCGCGCTAGAGGCTCAGCTCGAGAGCTTGAGGTTGGTTCAAGACCCCGCAAGGTACACCAACGCGGGCAGAGTCTACTATGAACTTGGTCGTTACGGCGACGCACTGGAACATTTTTTGAGTGCTCTGGCGGGGAATCCGGACGAACACACCCGCGCGGTTCTCCTCAACCAGCTTGCGCGCACGCACTTGGTGTTGGGGGCTCACGAGCAGGCGCTCGAGTACGCCAAAGAAAGTTTGGAGATCTTAGAAAACTTAGGGGACAGGCTCGAGGCCAGCTACGTATTGGACGACCTCGGGCGCATTTATTTATACGTGGGAAACGTCGATGACGCCAGCTTGTGCTTTCACAGGAGCTGGGCCACAAAAAAAGAGGTCGGTGACCAAAAAGGTGAGGCTGAGACGTGTATCCACCTGGGTCACCTTTACATCCGTCAGGGTCACATTGAGGGTGCTCTCGACGTGCTGCACGAAGGACTCGCCAAGGCGCAACGCGCCGAGGCGCAGGCCGAGGTTTACAAGGCGCACCAGGCGCTCGCTGAAGCCCACAAGCTCAACCGGCAGTTCCGCGAAGCTTGCGTTCATTTGGAGCATTATGTGAACGTCAAAGACGCGGTGTATAATCAGTCGTCCGACCTCAGGCTTTACGGTGCCAAGGCCCGCTTTGAAGTTGAGCAAGCCGTACAGGAGCGAGAGATCTACCGCCTCAAAAACGTCGAGTTGGCGAACGCCATCGGGCGACTCGACGCGCTCACGACGTCTTTGGAAAGAGCCAACGAGGAGAAGTCGCTCCTGTTGGAGCAGCTCAGGGCGCAGGCCAACTGCGACGGTCTCACCGGGCTTTACAACCGGCGCTATCTAGACGCGCAGTTGGGGCGCGAGTTTGAGAGGGGGCAGCGGTCGCGCGTTCCTCTCAACGTTGCGGTTTTCGATATCGACGATTTCAAGAGGGTTAACGACGCTTTTTCTCACCAGGTGGGCGACGAAGTGCTCAAAAGGGTGGCGCGCCTGCTCGAGGCGGGCGCGCGTAAAGTCGACACGGTTGCCCGCTACGGCGGCGAAGAGCTCGTCATCGTCTTTCCCGAAACCGCGCTGCAAGAGGCCGCGCGCGTGTGCGAGCACATCCGCAAAGAGGTCGAAGCTTACCCCTGGGAGGAGGTCGCACCCGGTTTGCGCGTCACCATCAGCGTCGGCCTCTCACACGGTCTTAGCGAAGGTCATGAACTCCTTCATCGGGCCGACGCAAAACTCTACGAAGCCAAGCGCAACGGGAAAAATCAGGTCAGAGTATAGATTTAGGGTGTAGACAGACGTGTAGACAAGGCGTACCCCGGTTTGGGTTAGCGCCTCTATCCGACGTAAAGTTTCAGGATGACAAGTACGTCAAGACTACGTTCAAGCCGATGGTCCCCCAACATCAGGCTACCTTGATACCTTGAGCAAAAACACTTCCACATCGAGTCTTCCGTGACCGAGTTCGCCAAATGACGCGTTACCTCCTTGCTTACTTATGTCGGCAGACGCGTTCGCTACGTCTTTGATAAAATCATCAAGGTTCACGTCCGGGTTTCCTTTCGCCTCGCCGAGCGCGAGCGCCAAGCTGCCGGTCACCATAGGCGCGGCGAACGAGGTGCCGCTCCAGGAGGCGAGGCTGCGTTCGGGGGCGGGCGTAAGGATGTTTTCGCCGGGTGCCAGGAGCTTGAGCCCTTTGCCCCAGGAAGAGAAGCTTGACTTAATATCATGCGCGTCAACACTGCCGACACCAATCACCTCCGCGCTATAACGCGCCGGGTACTCCACACTCTCTTGTCCGCTGTTACCCGCCGAGGCGACGACGATAACCCCCTCTTGCTTGGCGTACCGGAGAACATCTTTGAGTGTGCGGAAGTCCGTATCCGACCCCAGCGAGAGGTTGATCACGTCCGCGCCCTGCGCGACCGCCCAGACAACCGCAACCGTGACGTCGATAAGGTCGCCCGAGCCGTCTGGGTCGAGAACGCGCAGGGGCAAAATCGTCACGTTGGGCGCGACCTGCACGATCACGCCCGCCACGCCGGTGCCGTGGCCGTAAGCTGACCCGTTGACTTCAGCCGGATAGGCGTCCTCACCGACAAAGTCTATCCATTCGTCACGCGGGGCGAGCTTACCGGCGAAAGCGGGATGCGAGAGGTCGATACCCGTGTCGATGACCGCCACTTTAACACCCGCCCCCAGGTGAGGCGCGAGCGCCTGACCTTCGGGTAAATTGATCTGGTCCCAAACGCCGAGGTTTTCTGCAAAGGTGTTGGGCTGACCGTCAGCCCACACATCGCGTCCACCCGCCCAGACGTCACGGCCACCCGACCACGCGTCCCAGCCGCCCGCCCAGGCGCTGTACCCACTACTCCAGGCACCACGCGACGACGCTTCCGGGACGCTCATGACCCCTTTGTTCTCGTCTGCATTTCCGCCTGCGCCGCCATCCGACAACGTGCTCAGGACAGGGCCGCTAAGCCCCACCACCGCAAAGCCCGCCTCGGGCTGCCAGACGACCACGTCGCCGCCGTAGAGCGCCCCGACGGCCTCTTTGGAATCATGCGGACCTACGTCGACGCTGAGTGAATAGTCATAGCTGTGTGCTGGTTGCTGGGGCGCGGGCGCACGGACGCCGCAACCGCTAAGAAGCGCTCCTAGAACGACCGCCACACCCAACCCACCCAGTTTCGCTCTTCCCCAGTTCATCCTTGTCCCCTCTCGAGCCGCTACGGCCTGACCGGCACAACCCAGCCGGTACAACCCAGCCGGTACAACCCAGCCGGTACAACCCAGCCGGTACAACCTAGCTGATATGACCCTGACGATATAGCCTTGACGATGTTGGTCCCTATAAGCCGGTCGCGCCCCTTACGTGGTGGCCCTCGAGCGCCCGAGTCGGGAATCTTCTGCATGGTAAGAGCGGATGAAAAAGGTGCGTGTAAGAGATTTCACATCCCGAAACGTGATTAAGAGCCCTGTAAGACGGATTCCGCTACGCTCTTCTCATGAAGGCCGTTCTCCACTTCGACATCTTGAAAGCACGCTTTGAAGAGGACGGTCTTTACTACAGCGTCCTCGCCGCGCTGCCCACCGCCGCGTGCGCCTACCTCATCGCTCTCTTTTTAGAGAAGCCGAGCGGGCAGGTGAGCCTTTTTGACCTCATGACCTATACCGGCGTCATCGCCCTCTTTGCCGCGCTATGGACGCTGCACCTTACAAGAAAACTCAGCACGAGGAGCACGCTTTACGGCGTCCTCGGGGTTGTCTGCTGTCACCTTCTGGGTAAGCTCGTCTTCTTACTTTTTTTCAACCCCCACGCGGACCTTATTCACGCCGAGCTGACCGAGACCTTCTTCTGGATGCCCACGGTGTACATCCTGGGTTTGTTCGTGCCGGGCTTGAAATGGGGGCGCGCCGTCGCCCTGGGATTTTTCGCGCTCTCTACGGGCGTCATTGCCAGCTACGTCGTTCCCAACGTGTGGCTGGGCGAAAACTGGGGCGTCGTCTACGCGCTGGTCGAGCTCGCGCTGGCGAACGCGACGCTCTTCGGGGTGATGCAGGTCTTTATGGGTTTCAAAGAGGCGAGCGCCCGGGAAAGCTCGCGTCTGGAGACGTTGCACCGTCTCGCCTACACCGACGCGCTGACCGGGCTCCCCAACCGACTCGCGCTCGAGGGGGCGCTCGCCAGCACCCTCGAGCCACCTTTTGCCGGTTCTGCCGGTTCTGCCGGAGGCGTGGCGGTGTTTTTTATCGACGTCGACGGCTTCAAATCGGTTAACGATTCGTTGGGTCACGAGGCGGGGGACGCGCTGCTAAAAACCGTCGCCGCGCGCCTGCAAGAGGCGGTGGGGTGCAGCGGGTTGGTACACCGCATAAGCGGGGACGAGTTTGTCGTCGTCTACCCGGACCTGCCCAGGTCCGGTCGTGCGGACGCCTTGAACACCCGTGCAGATGTTTACAAGGAGGGTGAACGCTTTCGCGCGGCGCTCGAGCAGCCGGTCGCGCTCGAGCGCCACCTGATTTCGGTCTCGGCGAGTATCGGCATCGCGGTCTGTCATGACGTTCTTTCTGAGGGCGTGACGCCCAAAGACCTGCTAAGGCGCGCAGACGCCGCCATGTACGAGGTCAAAAAGAACGGCAAGAACGGCGTCCGGCATTTTAGGTCCGCAGACGGTTCAGGATTCAAAGACCGCGCCGCGCTGGCGCAGGAGCTCAGGCGGGCGGTGCTGGGTGGAGCGTCCGGTGGAGCGTCCGGCCTGTCACTTTTCTACCAGCCGGTCGTCGACGCTACGACCGGCCGGGTCGTCAAGGTCGAGGCGCTGCTCCGCTGGCAGAACGAGGCGCGCGGCTGGGTCTCGCCGGGTGAGTTTATCCCTATCGCGGAAGAGGTCGGGCTCATCCACCCGCTGGGCACCTGGGCGCTGCGCCGCGCGTGCCAGCAGGCGCGCCTCTGGTACGAGGGCGGCTTTACCGAACTCAAAGTTTGCGTCAACGTTTCCGCGCACCAGTTTATGCAGCCCGACTTCGCCGAGGTGGTGGCGGGCGCGCTGCGGGAGGCGGGGTTGCCCCCGGGGTGTCTCGAGCTCGAGCTTACCGAGTCGGTCGTCGTCCACGCGTTTGGGCGGGTGCAGGCGTGTTTGCAAAAACTAAGGGCGTACGGGGTGGCTGTTTCCTTAGACGACTTCGGCACCGGCTACTCGTCGCTCGCTTACCTTGAGGCGCTCGACTTCGACACCATCAAGCTCGACCGCTCTTTCGCGCAAAAGCTCACCGGAGCGCACGACCCCCAGGTTCCCATCGCCGTCGTGCGCGCGGTGGTCGACATCGCCGCGGCGCTCGGGGTTCAGGTGGTGGTCGAGGGCGTCGAGACACAAGAGCAGCGCGACACCTTTTGCTCGCTGGGTTGCACGCTCATGCAGGGCTTCTTGTTCGCTAGGCCCATGCCCGCCCCACAGGTGGACGCCTACCTCCTTGTCCCGCCCCCCTCGGCTGGAGGAGCGCTGACGAGCGAAAGCGAGTCCTGTCTAAGGTAAGGGTCTATAGCAGGTATCATCTGGATTGAGCGGGATTCAGTGTGTACGTTATTGTCCAGGACGTAGTTTAAGGGATGATACCTGCGTTGAATTCGCTCAATGTCAATGAAAAACCGCTGTAGTCAGTAGTAACGGCCTTAGTCAATGGTCGCGGCGCTCTTAAGCTGAGTTTATGGGCGCAGACATCAGCCTTAAATCCCATTCTGGATGGCGAAGTATGGCCGTACTCGCTCAAAGCAGGATGTTCCTGCTCTACCCGCTACTTCGCCTCGAGCCAATTCTCCCCCACGCCGACCTCCGCCGAGAGCGGCACCTGAAGCGCGTACGCCTCCTGCATCGTCGTTTTGGTGAGTTCCGCGACCTCGTCGGCTTTACCCTCCGGCGCTTCGATGACCAATTCGTCGTGGACTTGCAGGAGGAGTTTGGCCCCGTGCGCCCCCAGTTTGGGCGCAAGCGCGATCATCGCCAGCTTCATGATGTCCGCCGACGCGC
The DNA here is from genome assembly GCA_965214405.1 of Trueperaceae bacterium. GTDB lineage: Bacteria > Deinococcota > Deinococci > Deinococcales > Trueperaceae > CBDCCT01. The sequence continues at coordinate 936,798 of OZ243956.1, read as the reverse complement.
CCTGGATGGGCATGTTGTAGGCGGTGCGCTCGGCGTATTCGCGCGCGTTGCGGTTGCCCGAGTTGATGTCGGGGATGAGGCGGCGGCGGCCCAAGAGCGTCTCGACGTAGCCGTGCTGCCGGGCAAAGGAGAGCGTTTCTTCGATATACGCCTGCACCCTCGGGTAGCGCTCAAAATAGGTCTTGATAAACGTGTCCGCGTCCTCGTACGAAATGCCGAGTTCGCGCGTGAGGCGGTGCGCGGACATCCCGTAGAGCACACCGAAGTTGATGATTTTGGCGATGCGCCGCATGTCGTGCTGCACCGCGTCTAAGGCGACCCCGTGAATCTGCGCGGCGGTGCGGCGGTGGATGTCCTCACCCTTTCTAAACGCGTCTAGGAGCACGGGCTCCTCGGTCACGTGCGCCAGGATGCGGAGTTCAATTTGCGAATAGTCGGCGACCAGCAGCTTAGACCCCTCGTCCGCAACAAAGGCGCGACGAATCTGCCGCCCGATTTCGGTACGCACAGGGATGTTTTGCAAATTGGGATTGGTCGAGGACAAGCGCCCGGTCGCGGTGACGGTCTGGTTAAAGGTCGTGTGGATGCGGTTTGTGGCGGGGTTGACGAGCTTGGGCAGGGGGTCAAGATAGGTGCTCTTGAGTTTCGAGAGTTCGCGGTATTCCAGAATGAGCGCCACCACCGGGTGCGCCTCGCGCAGGGGCTCCAACGTCGCCACCGCGGTCGAGCGTTTGCCCGTCGAGGTCTTTTTGCCCGCCTGGAGTTGGAGCTTGTCATAAAGCAAATCCGCCAACTGGTCGCGCGAGTTGAGGTTCAAGTCGGGATTGTCCGCAATCTCGCGCACGCGCGTTTCGATACTCTCCAAAGTTGCTCCCATCGCGCCCGACTGCGCTTTCAAAAAGTCCGCGTCAATCTTGACGCCGACGTGCTCCATCTGGACGAGCACCTCGGCAAAGGGTTTTTCGATGCTTTCGTAAAGCTCGAGCTGCCCCCCCTCTAGCCTTTCCGGCAACACCTTGAGCAGTTCGGCAGTCACCACCGCGCGCGACCTGGCGTCCGCGCCCCACTCGCCCACGCCGTAGCGCCGCGCCACCGCCTCGGGCGTGGCGGTGTTGGGGTCTAACACGTACGCCATGAGCAGGGGGTCGTCGCCGGGCCGGAGGGTGTAGCCCTTTTTGCGCGCGTAGACGGCGAGCGCCTTGGCGTCGGCGGCGTCCAAGGTGAATGTACTCTCAAAAAGCTCCTCCTGGTCCGCCTCACCCCGCGCCACCGCGACGCCGCCCGCCGCGGCCACCGCTAAGTCGGTCAAGTCGGCGTCCATCGCGCTCACGCTCGACAAGGCGTAACCGACCGCGCCGCCGTAAAACATGTCCTCCCAGCGGACGTTCCCGTAACTCGCCGCTTCGCCCTGCGCCTCAGCCAGGCCCAGTTCGCGGATGACGGAGCCGAACTCGAGTTCATTCAACAGCCCCCGCAGCGCGCCTTTCTCCATCTCCCGCTGCGCCCACTCCTTGGGGTCGATGTGTAAGTCCGCGTCTGTCACAATCTGCGAAAGCTCGCGCGAGAATTTGACGTCCTCGAGGCTGTCCCGCACCTTTTGCGCGTACTTCTCGGGCTCGACCTCGTCTAAATGTTCCAAAATATAGTCGAGCGTGTCGTAACGCTGCAAAAGCTTCTTGGCGCTCACCGGGCCGATGCCCCTGGCCCCCGGAATGTTGTCCGACGAGTCGCCCGTCAGCGCGCGGTAGTCCGTCCACTGGTCCACGCGCACGCCGTACTTTTCGAACACCTCATTGGGGCCGAAGCGGTCGGCTTTGTCGAGCCCGCGCACGCAGACGTGCTCCGTCACGAGCTGATACGCGTCGCGGTCCGAGGTCACGATTTCGACCTTGTAGCCCTGCGCCTCGCAGCGTTTGGCGATGGTGCCCATGAGGTCGTCGGCCTCCAAACCGGGCACCTCAATCTGGTAAAGCCCCAAAAGCTTGACGAGTTCTTTAATGGTCCTTATCTGCCGCGGCAGGTCCTCGGGCATGGGCGCGCGCCCCGCCTTGTAGTCTTCGTACTGCTCGTGCCGGAACGTCTTGGCGGGCGCGTCAAAAGCGACCACGGTGGCGTCAAATTCACCTTCTTCTTTGAGGATGCGCAAGAGCGAACGCAAAAAGCCGTAGACCGCGTTCGTCGTGAGGCCCTTGGAATTGGACAATTCACGAATCGCAAAGTAGGAGCGAAAGGCGAGCGCGTGACCGTCGATGATGACGATCTTATGGCCGTTGGGCGCGGTGACTTTGGCTGTGACCTTAGTTCCGGCTTCGGACTTTTCAGTCTCGCCAAAGAGAGAAGTTTGGTCCGTACTCATGCGGTAGGGGAGGAGCGAAAAAGGGTAATCAAGGAGCGAGTCATAAGACAGTTTACCGCGTCTTCCGAGTACGTTTGGACAGTGCAGCAACCTTATTTTGCTGACGGATTATCACGGCATTTAGAGCTTGACTGGCGGGCGTAGCTTGTGAACTTCCTCAATAAACTGCGCGACTACCTCCGACCTCTGGTACAGGGAGTCCCACCCGTCAAACCTCAGCGTAAACGGCTTCTCTCAACCCTTTCAAGTACCCCACCGCGTACAAGCGCCCAACTGAGGAATACCCGGCGTTGCTGTTGAGGTCGCCCTCCATCGTCGGCACGTGGTCGGGTCTAAACACGCCCTCAAAGCCGACGTCGCGGTAGGCGCGCATACAGGCGAGCATGTCGGTCTGGCCGTCGTCGTGAAAGGTTTCCTCAAACTTTTCGGGTGTGCCGCGCACATCTCGCAGATGCACAAAAAAGATTTTGCCCTCTCCCCCAAACGCTCGAATCACGCTCGGCAAGTCGTCCGTCATCAGCGTGAAGTTGCCCTGACAAAGGGTAATGCCATTCATGGGGCTGGGCACAAGCCCCAACAACCTCTCAAAATTTTCCACACTGCGCATGATGCGCCCCAACCCGCGGATGGGCGACAGCGGCGGGTCGTCCGGGTGCATGGCGAGTTTGACCCCCGCTTCTTCGGCCACGGGGATGACCCTTTCTAAAAAGTATCTGAGGTTGTCCCACAAGGTTTCTTCGCTCACCTTGCCATATTCGGTCAGCGGCGCGTCTCTCAGTTGCGCGTGGTCATAGCCGGTGACCAAAGCCCCGCCGCGCGTGGGCAGCGTGGTCGAGGTGCGCAGCCAATTGAAGACCGGCATCCACTCGTAACACCACACCGGAATCCTCAGCTTGCCCATGTTGCGGATGAGCTCGCAGGCCGCTTCGATTTCTTCATCACGTCCGGGGAGGCCGAGTTTGGCCCTGTCCAGCGGCGGGCGGCTCTCTAGGACCGCGAGCTCGAACCCCGCGCTCTCATAAGCGTTTTTGACGCGCAAGAGGGGCAGGTAGCTCCAGGGCAGCTCTTCCTTGATTACGTTCAACCCACGACTAAAATCCATGCTTCCCACGACGTAGTCAACGCCGCACTGCTTGACCATCTTCCACAGGGGCGAGGGCGTCGGGGGGAGAAATTCGGCAACTTTGATCATGGAGGCTCCTAAAGAGGATTCAGGATTTGAAGGTCAAAATTGTGCAGGAAAAGCATCTGTACCGCGCTCATATACCGTGCATAGAAAACTCGGGTTCAAAGCCGATGAGCGCCCTCGCTCTGCCGATGCTGACCAGTGCCTCGCTGTCACGGATGGCACTTTTTCGCTCACCTACCTCCGGGTAAAAAAGCTCGAGCAACCCCTCACTGTTCACCCCCACGCTGTTATGCGCGTCGTTGACAAAAAGCGTGTGATGACCCTCAAAGGAGGCGCTGAGGCTCTTTTCTATGGCCTGCGCCGCGTCGCGGTCGTCCAGAAAGGTGAAGTAGTTAAAGCGGTCAAAGGCGCAGACCGGCCATAGGGGGTCGGCGTGGGGGGTAGAAGGTGGTTGGGCGACCTCGAGCCCTCTCGCCTGACGAAGGGCGAGGGCTTCGGCGTTTAGGGACTCGAGCCTTGCGCGGCGTTCAGCCTCATCTTGACGCAAAAGCTTTTCAAGCTCGCGCTGGATGGTATCTCGGCGCTCGAGGTCCTCCCCAAAATGCTTTTCGCGGTTGTAGACCCAGGGAAACCGCAACGAGGTTCCCGAAATCCCGTCGCGGCGGCAAAAGTAAGCCGCAACCTCTTCGACCATTTGCTTGGAAAACGAATAGGCGTCGTTCGTCACGCGGGGATGAGCTTCGTCAATCGGGAAATACTGCGGGTGAATCTCGTCAATGCTCCAGCCGCAGCCGACGGCGTTAATCGAACTCGCCTGCACCACGCGCGTGACGCCCGCCTGCGCCGCCGCTTCATAGACGTTAAAGGTGCCCGCGACGTTGACGCGAAAAACCTCTCTGCCGGGGGCCAAATTTGGGGCGCGTATGGCTGCGAGATGAACCACCACGTCACAGTCCTGCATCTGGGTTTTTAACGCGTCAAAATCCATGATGTCGCACTTCACATAGTCACTTTTGATATCGTCAACGTTCTCAAAGGGCAGTTCGTCTTCCAGACCGATGAGCCGCAGCTCCCACCCTCGGTGACAAAGGCGCTTGCTAACCGCCCTGCCGATATCACCCGTGCCGCCCGTGACAAGGATCTTCACGAGAACGTTCCTCTTGGCTTAATCATTCACCCTGCGTTTTGCGCCAAGCCTCGTACTCGGCCCTGGCCTCTTCGGTTAGGGGATAGTATTTGCGCAAGTCGCCGCCCTGCTCGAGCCGCATCCGCGAAAAGTCTTCCCACTCCGCGTGCTCTCTGGCGTGGGCGAGCAAGTCCGGGGCCAACTGGGCAGGCACCACCACCACCCCGTCGTCGTCCGCCACGATGATGTCGCCCGGCATGACCAGGCGCCCGCCGCAGGCCACGGGCACGTTGACCGCGAAAGGAAAAATGCCCGTTTGCGTGTGGTAGTTGGGCGTGACGCCTTTAATCCAGAGCCCGAGCCCCAGTTCCTTGGCCCTCGGATAATCCCTGATGCAGCCGTCGATGACGACGCCCTGCCCGCCGCGGCCCTTGAAATAGGTGAGCATCATCTCGCCGAAAACGCCGCTCGCCATGTCGCCTCTCGCGTCCACCACGACGATGTCGCCCGCCTGGGTGTGGTAGAGCACGTGGCGGTGGAGCTGCTTTTCGGGGTCGGAATATTCGTCCTCGCTGTACTGGTCTTCGCGCAGGGGCATAAACTGCAGGGTCAGGGCGGGTCCGGCGATGGTGACGCCCGGCGTCCAGCCGACCGGCCCGCGAATCTGCGAGTCACGAATCCCCATGCCGCGCAGTTCACCGCTGGCGGTCGCGCTGCCGATGCGTTTGAGGCCCTCGACGATTTTCTTGGGGGGGCGGGTGATGTCGGGAGTTTGAATCATCCGTATCGTTTCTCCTTTTGAACGGTTCAGAATCTAGTTCAGCGCTTGGATATCACGAGCCAACTCAGCTTAGGCACAAGCTACCAGAGATAGAGAAAGTTTGTCGAGAAGGAAAAGAATATGGGAGGCAGAATACAGCAGGCTCGCCCTATTCCTCCTTCTACCTTCTCTATTGCCTAGACCTATCCTCACGTTTATTTTCAAGAACCACCGATATCTTCAAGAACCACCGAGTGGCGTGAGTAACCGAACCGCTTGTTCTACCGGCTGCCACGTCCTCTTTCCTCTTAGAGGAGCGTGGGCCGTCACCGCTCGCATCGCGTAGGTGTAAGCGATAAAGTGTAAGGCGTGAACAAAGAACCACGCAACGCGAACGCCCCTTGCTGCGGCGCGTCACGCCCACCGTCCGAACACCCGATGTCCGACGCTCGAGCCCGGCTCGAGCCTCAGCTTGTAAGCTCGGCGGGTTCAGCCACGGGCTCCACCGACGGCATGGTCCACCTTACGGGTGGTGATTTCCTGATGGGCACCGACGACCCCACCTTCCCCAGCGACGGCGAGGGGCCGGTGAGAGAAGTCACGCTCCCCCCTTTTTGGATAGAGCCTTTTGCTGTAACCAACGCGCAATTTGCTGAGTTCGTAGAGGAGACAGGCTACCAGACCGAGGCCGAGCGCTTCGGCTGGAGTTACGTGTTCTACGGGTTTTTGCCCCAAGGATTTCCGCCCACAAAGGGCGTAGCCCAGGCTCCCTGGTGGCGACAGGTCTTTGGCGCTTATTGGCATCGTCCCGAGGGTCCGCAATCGTCTATTGACGAACGACTCAATCACCCGGTGGTTCACGCGTCCTGGAACGACGCGGTTGCCTACGCCAATTGGGCGGGCAAGCGGCTGCCGACCGAGGCCGAGTGGGAGTTTGCGGCGCGCGGCGGGCTCGAGCAGGCCACCTACCCCTGGGGGGACCGTTTGGTGCCCAACAAAAAGCACCGCTGCAACATCTGGCAGGGCACCTTTCCGACGAGCAACACGGTGAAAGACGGCCATGCGGGTACGGCTCCGGTAGACGCTTTCGAACCGAACGGCTATGGGCTATACAACATGACGGGCAACACCTGGGAGTGGTGCGCGGACTGGTGGAGCGCTGAACATCCGCAGGAACCCATTGTCAATCCCTTGGGTCCTGCTGAGGGTCAGGGTAAGGTGACCAAAGGCGGCTCTTACTTGTGCCACGCGTCGTACTGCAACCGCTATAGAGTGGCGGCTCGGACGCAGAACACGCCCGACAGTTCCACCGGGCACATGGGCTTTCGCTTGGTACGGGACGCTTGAGCTAGATGACCTGGTGCCTCACACGAGGTAGACCTGCTATACGAACGCCTTTACTGCCACAGCTTTACCCACGCCAACTTCGCTTTCACAGCGTTCACCAGCTTTTTGTCGGCTGTCCACAGCTCCGCTCCTAACCGCTGCGCAAGGGCTAGGTAGTGCGCGTCATAAGTAGCGTTCAGGCTATGGGTTTGGGCAAGCTGCAGCGCCTGTTGATGTAAATACAGGTCGCTATAAAGCTCTATCGGTAGTGCTTGAGCGCTCCTCAGCGCGCTTCGCGTCACGACCGGGCTATGGGCGGCGTGGCGCTGGTACTGGTACATTGCGTTCGTGACTTCATAAAAAAGCAGGGTCGGCGCAGCGAGCCGGTGGCTGGCTTCCCACTGCACAAAACGCTGTTTGAGTGCCTGGTCTTGCGCATCAACAATCAGCTTGATAACGATGCTGGCGTCAAGGCAGATCCAGGAGCTGGGCATCTCGCTCCTCTCGCATCGCGCGAACGACGTCGGCAGGGTGGAAGTTGACGTCGCCTTTGCGCGTGGCCCCGATTAAAGCGTGCGTTTGCTCGAGCTGGTCGAGCCAGTTCTGGGCTTTGTTCTGTTGCAAACGGTTGTAGTGCTCCACGGACAAGAGGACAATCTGAGGCTTGCCGCTCTTCTCGACGATAACCGGGTTTTGCTCCCGGACGACGCTTTGCATAAGTTCCCCAAAATGTATACGAGCTTCTGTGGCGCTGACCCTTCTTTCCATAATTTTCCTCTTTCCATAATTTCTTTTTCTATCATTCCCTCTCACTACTTACCATTTAATCAATCGATTAAAGTGTACCATCCAACCAGACCGGCAGAGGCCGCTCACAGGGTTGAGTTGTGAGCCTGCCAAATGCGCTCATGAGATTCGTTCTAAAAAAGACTTGACTACAGAGAAACGCGTCGCCGTACCTGTTTTCCGGTGCACCAACTTGTTAAGCGCCTCTGCAAAGGGAGAGGGTGCCGTCACCGCGCATGAAGGCGTCGTACGCACGGTGCATCAAACGAGATGCTAACGTTGTGGCGGAGGATGATATACAGTCTCTGACAACGGTTTTTGGAACGGTTGATGCTAAAACGGGTAGCGCGTCATGATAGATGAAGGGGAGAGGATGCTCGAGACAATCCTGCGTACTAAACATGCTCAAAACCAGGAGGGAGTAAGCGTGCATTTCCTATGAAACGCCCCAACATCCTCCTTATCTATACCGACCAACAGCGCTGGGACGCGCTGGGCGCTGGCGGCAACCCGGACGTTCAGACGCCCAACTTAGACCGCCTGGCCGCCGAGGGCGTCAACTTTGACCGTTACTTCGTGCAGAACCCGGTGTGTATGCCGAGTAGGGTAAGTTTTTTGAGCGGTCAGTACCCCTCTACCCTGGGCATCACCCACATGGGCGTGCCGGTGCCGGAAGACGTCACGATACTGCCTCACTATCTAAAACCGGCGGGTTACAGAACGGCCAACATCGGTAAGCTGCACTTTTTGCCGCACGCGAATCGGGAGCACCGCGACCCCCATCCGGCTTACGGCTTTGACCACCTGGAGATTTCTGACGAGCCGGGTGTTTACGAAGACGCCTACCGCGCCTGGGCGAGGGCCAAAGACGCGTCGCAGTTGGAGCATCTTTCCGTCGGCTTGCCCCCGGCCAGACGGACTTACCTGGACGTGATGAGGCTTGAAGACGAGGTGACGCATCCGCAAAAAGGCCCACTCGGCGGCGCACGCTTCGACTTTTCGGACCCCATTCCTTTTCCTGGCGATGAGGCGTTTACGCACAGCGCTTTTGTGGGGGAGCAAACGTGCGCTTTTTTGGAAGGGCAAAGCCAGCGGCCTTTTTTGTGCATCGCAGGTTTTTATTCTCCTCACGCCCCGTGGGTGGTGCCGCAGCGGTTTTTGGACCTGTACGACCCCGCAACCTTTAGGCTGCCGGATTATCCTGACGACGTGCAGGCCGAACGAAACGCGGCTGGCTTTTCGGAGGCGCGGTCGCGGAGCGCGCGGCACGGCTACTACGCGATGGTTTCAGAAGTCGACCATTATGTCGGCGAGATTTTAGAAGCGCTAGAGGCGCGGGGCTTGGCCGGTAACACCATCGTCGTCTTTACCTCCGACCACGGCGAGTGGCTGGGCGAGCATCTAAAGTACGGCAAAGGCTATCCGGGGGACGACGCGGTCTCGAGGGTCCCCCTCATCATCCGCTGGCCGGGGGGTGTGGCTTCGCCGGGGCGAACGGTGCGCAGCATCGTCGAGGCGGTGGACGTCGTGCCGACGCTGCTGGCGGCGGCGGGCTTGCAGGTTCCACCTCGGTTACAAGGACAGAGCCTACTGCCCGCGCTGCACAACCGTTTTTTTGAGGGCAAAGGCTCCGCGCTGATGGAGCATCACGGGTGGAAGAATCTTCGTACCGACCGCTATCGTTACTTGGTTCATGCAGACGGCAGCGAAGGGCTTTGGGATGTGCAGGAAGACCCGCATGAATACCGCAACGTGGCGAACGAGCCCGACCACCAAGCGGTGCTGGCTGAACACCGCTTGATTATGTTGGAGCGGCTGCTGGGGCTCGAGCGCCCCCTGGCGCGAAGCTGGCCTTATTGATCGAGAGGCCATTGACCGAGAGGTGTCTCATCGTTTCATTTTCTGTAGATTTTCGTTCGCCCGCCGGGGTGCGTAGGGGCTATAATGGCGCTCTATGGGACATTCTCACCCGGCGGCTAAACCTGCGGTGACGGACAGGACGGGCGTCCGGAGCGCGGGCTCGAGCCGGGCGGGGCGCGTGCGGGCGCTCAACCAGGACGCGTTCTTCGCGGGCGAACTCGCCAGCGGGAGCGTGCTGGCGGTGGTCGCCGACGGCATGGGCGGCCACCAGACGGGCGAAGTGGCGAGCCAAAAGGCGGTGAGCGTGGTGAGAGAGGAGCTGGGGCGCTCCAGAAGCTATCCTCCCGCCGCGATGGCTCGAGCCGTGCAGGCGGCCAACGGCGGTATTTATGACTACGCCGCGGAAAACGTGCAGCACCACGGGATGGGCACGACGCTCACCGCGGTCTTGATAGACGACCAGGTGGGCTTGGTCGGTCACGTCGGCGACTCGCGCGCGTACCTCGTGCGGGGGGGCGCGATACGCCAGCTTACCCAAGACCACTCCTGGGTGGCCGACCGGGTGCGGCAGGGGATTTTAAGCGAAGAGGAGGCGCGGCAGCACGAGTGGCGCAACGTGATTACCAACGCGTTAGGCTCGGCCCCCGACATCAAGCTCGACCTGTCGCACTTTGACGTGAGGGCGGGTGACAAGATTCTCCTTTGCAGCGACGGCCTCACCATGCTTCTTAGTGACGAGGCGCTGGCCGAGGTGGTGAGCGAACACCCGCCCGACGAGGCGGTGACGCGGCTCTTAGCCGCCGCCGACGAGCGGGGGAGCCCCGACAACGTGACGGCGGTGGTGCTGTTTATCGAGACGCTCGAGCCCCGCCCCAAAAAGTACGCGCTGCCGGAGGGCGCGCAACCCCGCTCCGTCGAACTCGGCACCACCCTGAGCGGTATCCGCAAAGTCGAAGACGCGTTCCCGCCGCTCGACACGCTTTCTCAGCTCCGCCGCCACCCGATGTACCCGTACCGTTTTTGGATTTTGGGCTGCCTCTATCTGGTGCTGATGTTTGTTCTTTTCAGTTTGCGTTAGCAGGTATCATCTGGTTTGAGCAGGAGTCAGCCTACCCGTTACCGTCTCTGACGCAATTCAGGGATATTATTTGCGTTGATATCAGTATCCACAAAAGCTGCTGTAAGCTCACTCAAGGAGGCACCATGACGTCTACGCGCAAAGCTGTATCGACAGACGACGCTCCCGCCGCCATCGGCCCCTATTCGCAGGCGGTGCGGGTGGGCGAGCTGCTTTTTACCTCGGGTCAGATTCCCCTCAAACCCGACGGCTCTTTGGAAACGGGCGATATCGCGGCGCAGACGCGGCAGGTGCTTACCAACCTGCGAGCGGTCTTGGGGGCGGGGGGCTCGAGCCTGGGCCAGGTGGTCAAATGCACCTGCTTTCTGAAGGACATGAACCACTTCGCCCAAATGAACGAGGTTTACGCGGAGTTTTTCCCCGACGCGCCGCCCGCCAGGAGCGCCGTCGAGGTGGCCAGGCTGCCCAGAGACGTGCTCATCGAAGTCGAGGCGGTGGCGCTGGCTGGTTAGCCTTGATAAGCATTAGTTCAGAAAGAGAAAAACCGTGTACGCCCCGTAGCCCCCAAAAAGCAGCGCCCCGCCGACGCGACTCAGGCGCGCGCCGCGCGCCATGAGCGGCCACAGCGCGAGGGAAAAGCCCAGCACCACCCAGAGGTCTAAGCCCACCGCGCCCGCGACCGGCAGCGGCCTGACGAGCGAAGTCACGCCCAGAATCGCCAGCACGTTAAATACGTTCGAGCCGATCACGTTGCCCAGCAGGAGGTCCGTTTCGCGCTTTACCGCGGCGACCAGCGAGCTTGCCAGCTCCGGCAGGCTCGTTCCCAGCGCCACCACGGTAAGGCCGACCACCCGCTCGGGCACGCCTAAACTCGCGGCTATCTCCACCGCGCCCCGCACCAAAGACTGCGCGCCGAAAACCAGAAGCACCACGCCCAGCGCGAGCAGGGGCAAAACGCGCCACAGGGGAGCGTGCGCCGCTTCGTCTTCAGCCTCGAGACGGGTTTCTTGACTCTCTTCCCCCACTTCGTCCTCGTCACTCGAGCGAAAAAGGTACGTGAGGTACGCCCCCAAAAGCGCGACCAGGATCGCCCCTTCGTAGCGCGCCACCCGCCCGTCCCAGAGCACGGGAAAAAGGACGAGCGCCGAGGCGACGACGAGCGGCACCTCCCGCCCCAAAAAGTGCCGGTTGGCCTGCAAGGGGTATACGAGCGCGGTCAAGCCCAGAATCAGCCCTAAGTTGGCGACGTTCGAGCCCAGCACGTTGCCGATGGCCAGGTCGGGCGCGCCCTCTAAGCTCGAGAGCAGCGTCGCCGCCAGCTCGGGCGCGGAGGTGCCAAAGGACACCACGGTAAGCCCGATAACGAGCGAAGACAGCCCGAGCCGCCGCGCCAAATAAACCGCGTTGCGGACCAACAGCTCGCCGCCGCCGTAAAGCAGCGCCGCGCCAAGAATGATCAGGAGAATACTCACCCCTAGAGCGTATCAGCTTCGGGAGCGTCGGGGGACAAAACCTCTGGACAATCTCGCGGACTTTACAATGATCCCACGCCTACGCTGCTCCTCGAGGAAGGTCCTACCTCTCTACTTATCAAGCTGCTCGAGGTGATGCCCACTAACCTTCCCCGCGCCGGTGACGTTCATATCGAAGCAGCCGTCACGGCCCACGGCTTTGGTGGGTCGTCCACCTTTTGGATTGCGAGGCCCGCCCTGACGGTTTTTGAAGCCGCGTGGCGAGAGCTCGAGGCGTGTCGCCAGGGAGTCGCTAGCCTCGAAGCCACGTCACCAGGCGAGTTCATCATGAGGCTTGAGTCCGTTGACCGCTCTGGACACATGATGGTGGGGGGCGAGTTGGCGCGTTTTACCACCGGTTCCTTGGGGACGCCCCTTCTTCTTGGGCTGAGGTTTGGCTCTGAGTTTGAGCCGGGACGACTCTCTGGCCTGGTCAGGGAGGTTGCAACCTTTGCGCAGTTCAAATATTGAGCAGTCGTCTTCCGTGGCCTCTGGCCTCGAGCTCTTCAGCACGTGTTGAACGGCCTCTAACGCGCTAACAACGTCTCATCGAGCCGCACATCCGCATACCCACGCTCGCCCTGCAAAACGCGCCGGAGCGCCTCGGCGTCGCGCTGTCCCCCCCGACCGTGAGAGCTCAAGCGGCTTTCAAAGCGGCCCAACTGAAAGGCCTCGCGGAGCTCGGTGACGAGGCCCTCGAGCGGCCCCCCGCGCCGCGAAAAGAGCGTCGCGGTGAGGCAGCGGCGTGTCGAAAAGGTGTGGAGCGTGAAGTGCGACTCGGCCAGCACGAGCCCGGCGGAAACGCCCGGACTCGTGCTGGGTCCATAAAAGAGCGTTTCGGCGGACGCCTCAGTGGCGGGCTCGAGCGCGTCCGCCCAGCGCCGCATCACCGCGCGGATGTGGGCCTCGTCCTCCAATTTTTCGGCGGCGGCCCCGTAGCCGTCGATGGCGTAGTGCGAGCCAAACGCGAGCCATTCCATAAGCAAAGCCTACCACGCTACTCGAGCGCCAAACAGGCGCTAGCCCTTCACGCCGCCCGCCTGGTACTGCCCGGTCAGCGCGCCCTGGAACGCGTAAAAAATCGCCAGGATGGGCAGACTGCCCAGCACCGCGCTCGCCGCGAGCGCGCCCCACTGCGTCGCAAACTGATTTCTCGTAAAACTCTGTAAGCCGATGCCGACCGTCCAGAGGTCGTCGCCCGTCAGGAGGATGTTGGCGAGAATAAACTCGCTGTAGGTGCCGATAAACTGTAATAAAAAGATGAAGAGCAGCATGGGGATGCTGACGGGCAAAATCACCCGCCAGAACGCGCCCAAGCGCGTGGCCCCGTCGACCATCGCGGCCTCTTCCAAACTTGGGCTAATAGACTCCAGATAGCCCTTGAAAATCCAGGCGGCAAATGAGATGGCCCCGCCCGAATAGGCCAGAATGAGACCCGTAAAGGTGTTGAGCAAACCCAAAAAGTTCATGAGGTAAAAAATCGCCACGAGCGCCATAAAACCCGGAAACATCTGCACGAAGATAAAAAAGAGCAGCGTCCCGTAGCGCCCGTTAAAGCGCAAGCGCGCGAAGGCGTAGCCCGCGGTGGTACTTATCGCCACCGCGAACAGCCCGGTAAGCCCCGAGACGAGCAGGGTGTTGCGGATAAACAGAATCACCTTGCGGTCGCTCGAGGACGCGACCCGCTGCCCCGCCTCGTTGATGCGGTAGAACTGGTCGGGGCCGATGCTGACGACCAGCACGGCGGCGGTGCCGAAGATAAGCCAGCCCAGCCAACCGCGGAGGCGCTCGAGCCTATACGAGTCACTTCGCCTGCTCGCCAGCGCCACACCGATAAGACCCAGCAGCGCGAGCGCGAACACGCCCGCAAGAAGCCACTGATAGGTAAAAAGGTGCGTCTCGCCCATCACCTTGGTGTACTGCACGAACGAAAACCCCGAGGGGTCGGGCAGGAGCCCCGCGCGCACCAGCAAGTTTCCCTCTTGCGGCGGGGGCGCGTTGAGGTTGTTCGAGCGGTTGAACGATACCGCCACGAGGTTGATGACCGGATAAAGCGTGACGAGGATGACCACCCAGATAAAAAGGTGAGTGGCGGCTGCGGCGGCGTACTGGCCCGCCTTGGCGGGGCGGGTGGCGCGGCCATAGAGGTAGGCCGCCAAACCGATACTGCCCGCGACGACCACGAAGCCGAGCAAGAACCAAAGCCAGCCGTAAGGAACGACCAAGAACAGCCCGCGCCGCTCTTGCGCCAGCGCGAAAGAGGAGGCAAACGAGAAGGCGAGAAAGAGTCCGAGTCTAAACGCGCGTCTCATACCGGCTTCTCTCATGCCTGCTCCTCCTTGAGCGCGCCCGTCACGCGAAAGTTAACGAGCGACACCGCGATGGTGATAAAGAAAATAAGTATCGAGATGGCCGAGCCCAGCCCGTAGGCGTAGCCGCCTTGCGCCCGAAACGCCTCGTTATAGGCCCAGGAGATGAGGATGTCGGTGGCCCTGGCCGTCGCGGAGCCGCCGCTCGAGGGTCCCCCGTCTGTGAGCAGGTAAATAAGGTTGAAGTTGTTAAAGTTAAAGGCGAAGCCCGTGAGCGTGATCGGCACGAGCGCGGTCATGAGCAGCGGCAGCGTCACCCCGCGAAATGCCTGGAAGGGGTTCGCCCCGTCGATTTTGGCCGCCTCGTAAAGGTCGCCCGGAATGGCGGACAACGCGCCCAGCGTCGCGGTCATCATGAAGGGCAGCCCCAGCCAGAGGTTCACGAGCAAGATCGCGCCCTTGGCGGCCCAGGGGTCGCCGAGCCAGTCAAAGGTAGGCAGGTCCAAAAGCGCCAAAAAGCGGTTGATGGCCCCGAAGTTGGTGTTCAAAAAGCCTTTCCAGACCTGAATCGTGATAATGCTGGGCAGCGCCCAGGGCACAATCAGCAGCGTGCGGTAGAGGCCGCGAAAGCGCAGGCTGGGGTTGTTGAGCAGCACGGCCATGAAGACCCCGGCGGCGGTGTTGATAAGGACGGTGAGGACCGCAAACGAGATGTTCCACAAAAACACGGGCAGGAGCGCCGTACTCGCTTGCGCGAAGATGCGCCGGAAGTTTTGCCAGCCTATCAAGCCGAAGTCATTAAAGCGGGCGATCGCCTCGTACTGGAGGCCCTCCGGCAGCGGCTCGTTTAAGGTGAGCGTGTTGCCCTCAACCGACACGATGGTGCGGCGGATGGCTTCTCTATTTAAGGTCAGCCGCACGTTACTCAAGTCCACGCTGTCGGGCGAGGCGTTGGCGAGAATCGGCGGCACGTTTTGCAGCGTCAGCGTGCCGCCTTCAGCCCCTACCACCGACACCTGGATGGGAAAACCCTGCGCGGTCACTTCGGCTGCGCTTACGCTGCGGCCCTCTGGCAGCGGCTCTTGAAGCGTGAGCGTGTTTTCTGTAAAGCTTACGGCGGGCACGGCGAGGCTGCCCGACGCGTAAACGTCGGCGGCCACGCCGTCGCAGCCGTTGCGCAGTTTGGCGCAGTTGAGGGTGGCGGGGTTCTCGAGCTCTAAGGTTGCGCCGTCCACACGGGTGATCGTCGTCGTAGAGCTCGGGTCAAGTTCGCCGTTGCGAATCCCCGCGTAGTCCGTAAAGGCGAGCACCACCGTGAGCACCACCGGAAAAACCGTGAACGTCGTGAGGAATAAAATAGCGGGCAAAAGATAGTACCAGGGCATGATCCATTCAAACCGCCTGGCGATAAACTGAAGCGCGATTACGAGCGAGGCAACCCCGATGACGACGCTCCAGTAGGGCGGCGCGCCGGGCAAAAGGCTGGCGAGCACAAAAAAGCTCGCAATCCCGACGCCCGTGGCGACGAGCAGCGCGAGCGCGAGGAGCACGAGCGACCCAACCAAACTGCCCCTCCAGCGCGACGCCCGCTGGGGTGTAAAGTCACGCACCGAACGCGACATATCCATGACGACCAACTCCTCTCAGGACTTCTCACAAGATAGGTTTAAGCTTAGATTCAAGGTAAAGCCAACAGAATTATAAGCCTTGCGGAGAATCGTAGGTTCACTTGACGCAGGGCTGATAGTGCGGACTTGCAGGGGAAAAGGTTATCGAGTCCAAAATAAGAAAGGGGAGATGGAAGGGTCTTTCGAATTCTGCCTCCCTCGGTAGGGTCTAAAATTTTCAGCCCTCGAGCGCCAGTATTAAGATTCCAGTCATCAAACACGAGAGACGAAAAAAGCCAGGGGTGGTCAAAACCCCTGGCCTAGGCTTGTCAGCCGGTACGGGCCGACGTCACGCGTTTACTGGCCTTCGATTTGGTTGACGGCGGTGTTGAGAATGCCCGCCACGTCCGAGTCGGGCGACTCCAAAATCTGCGCGAGCGCGTCGCCCATCGGCTGCCACACCGCGCCCATCTGCGGGATGTTGGGCATGGGGACGGCGTTGGCGAGCGCCTCGGAAAAGCCCGCGATAACGGGGTCGTCTGAAACCTGCGCCGCCGCGTTTTGCGACGAGGGGATGCGGCCGCTGCGCTGCGCCAAGTCAACTTGCGCGTCGGGGCGGGTGAGCCACTTGGCGAAGTTGGCCGCGGTCACTTTGTCCTCGCAGAACTGGTTTAAGAGCACGCCCTGCACGCCCATAAAGCCGTCAAAGGTGACGCCCGCTTCTGTGGGCGGGACGGGCATGACGGTCAGGTTGATGCCCGCGGCGCGCGAGTCCGGGATCATCCAGGGGCCGTTGTAGATCATGGCGAGCGAACCCTCGTTGAAAAGCCCTTGGGCCACGGATGAGTCGGTGCCCGCCGGGATGAGGCCGTAGTCGTACTGAAACTTCTTGATCTCCTGCGCGCCCTGCACCGCGCCCTCGTTGGCTAGCCCAACGTCGTCGGGGTTAAGGTCGCCGCTCTCGTCCCTAGAAAACACGTAGCCGCCAAACGAGTTGATCCAGTTGTACGAAAAGTAGAAGTTTTTGTCGTCATAAAGAAAGCCGAACTGGCTGCCGTCGCCCGTGGTCAGCTCCTGCGCCTTTTGGATCATCTCTTCGTAAGTCGCGGGCGCGTCGGGCACGAGGTCGGTGTTGATGACCAGCGCCGGACCCTCGATGTAGAGGGGCAAGCCGAAGAGCCTACCGTTAAAAGTGAAGGCCAGCCGCGCCTGCTCGTTGAGATCATTCAGATAGTCCGGCGTGGCGAACTCCGACATATCGGCCAGCACGCCGCCCGCCGCCATCTCGCCGATCTGGTCGTGAGGCACGGGCGCGACCAAGCAAGCGGCTTCGCCCTGGGGAGCGGCGAGCAGCATCTTCTGCTTGAGTTCGCCCAAGTCGACCTTGGTGATGACGACGGGCGTGCCAAAGGCGGCGCTAAAGCTGTCGGCCTGGCCCTGAAGCCATTCCAAGTCCGCGTCGCCAAACTGGGTCCAGACGGTTAAACCCTCCTGGGCCAAGGCCGCGCCTGAAACGAACAACATGGTACATAGGGTAAGAAAAAACTTTTTCAAAACAACTCCTTTCGGTCTAGCAAACTGGTCTAGTAAACCGTGCCGTGATGGCGAGGCAAAAGCTCGAGCCGCATCCCGGCCCACCCGCTACATAGCCATACATCCTAGATACACAATCTTAGCTACACTGCCTCTTCCATCCGTGGCTTGGTTTGCAAGCCCCAGTGTACCGCCCCCTCTCCCCAATGTCCAGCGGGCCACAGCTTCACGGGTGCAACCCCAAATAGGCGGATAGAAAAAGGGGCGTAGCAGCGGTAGAATGGCGGATGAAAACGAGCCAGACAGGTGATTGGAAAGAACGGGCGAAGGAAGCGTTTGGCAGGTACTTAGAAGCTTTGGAACGAGACCTACCCGAAGATGCGGGTGTAGCCGAGGTTGAGACGGCGATGCTGGCGCATTATCAAGCGATGATGAGTGAGACTATGCAAGCTCTGGCAGATAGCCGGAGCTTTTCCCCCCGAGCACAAAAGAGAAGTACCTGAAGGCTATTGGGGTAACGGCAAACGTCGCTGCGCGGTTAAGCACTTGTGGGGCCGGGTCTATGTCGAGGTACAAAGGCTGGTTGATAGAGAGGGTCGAGCCAAACAAGCTATCCTCGATAGACGCTTAGACCATTCGGGCTGGACGCCCAAAGCCTTAGCTTGCCTGACCGACTTAGCAGCGCGCGTGCCCTTAGAAGAAGGCGCTTACATCGCGCGCAACTTCGGCCTGAGGATTAGCTCGTCAGAATTAGACCGCTTGCAACGCCCCTACGCTGAGGCGTGTCGAGCCGAGGTGGCAGACAGACTGTTGTCTTGTTCAGAGCCTGAAGCGGCACGCCGACAAGGACGCGTCATGGTGTTGCAAATGGACGGCGTCTACGTCTTAGGGCAACCTGAACAGGGGCTATGTCCTGGCCTGGAACTCAAAACAGCCGTACTTTATCCGCAAGCCGCTCCGAGTCAGCGCTGGATGTTGGCCGAACGCTGCTGTGCCGAAGACTTTGTCACGCTCGTGGCGGGTTTACTCAACGAAGCCGGAGTCACCCCCGCGGATACGCTGCTCGGTTTGGGTGATGGAGCCGTTTGGATTGACAACATCTTTTGTCATCTCGACGCCGTAAGAATCACCGACGTCTACCACGCCACTCAGTACCTCGACACCATCATGCAAGCACTGGCTTGGGATGAAGACCTAAGAACGCGCCACCGCTGTGACTGGTATCGGGGTCAGCTCAACGCCCGTGACTGGCTCGCTCACCACCTTCCTAAACCCGAGGTCTGGCTCACCTGGGATGACAAAGCGCAAACTGCTCTAAAGTATCTTGAAACCCGGCTTGACAGTATGGATTATGCTCGGTTCACAGAAAAAGGCTATCCCATCGGTTCAGGGCAAATCGAAGGGATGAACAAAGCCGTTATCGGAAACCGTATGAAAAGAAGCGGGATGCACTGGTCCAAACAAGGTGCTGCCAGTATGGCCTCTTTGCGTGCCCAGACCTGTGCCAAACATTCCCTCATTGACTTTGGGCAGCTCAGGCACCTCGCTTACCCTGCCCCGGCTTAATCCGACACTAGCGGGCTGCACCCCAGCTTCACCCTCTCTTAACAAGGGGTTGCAACCCCTTGTTTGTCAGGTGGCTCCAAAACCCAGTTGGCCGAAGCTGTAGCGGTAGCGCCCGCCGGGCACGGGCTTGACGACGCCCTGAAGCTCTAAAAGCATCAGCACCGGCAGGAGTTCGGGCGCGCCCAAGCCGGTGCGGACGATGAGGTCGTCTAGGAGCGGCGTGTCGCCCGCCCGCACGGCCTCGGCCACGAGTTTTTGGACTTCTGTGAGCGCAGGCGCGGGTGGGGCGTGTTCCCCCGCGCCCATCCAGCTAAACTCTTCCAACACGTCGTCTATATTTGTAACCAAAACCGCGCCCTGCTTGAGGAGATTCAGGGTACCTTTGGCTTTATGGTCGCCCACGCGGCCCGGTACGGCGAACACGGTGCGGCCCTCCTCGAGCGCGTAATCCGCCGTAATGAGCGCGCCCGACTTTTCGCCCGCCTCAACCACCACCACGCCGCGCGAGAGCCCATTGATAATCCGGTTGCGCCCCGGAAAATGCCCCGCGCGCGGCCCCGTCCCGATGGGATATTCGCTCACCAGCGCGCCGCGCCCGTTGAGGATGCGTTTGGCTAAATCTGCATTTTGCCTCGGATACACCACGTCCACGCCGGACCCCAACACCGCGACCGTCGTACCGCCCCTGACGTTCACTGCCCCCTCGTGCGCGGCGCTGTCCACGCCCAAGGCCAGCCCTGACACCACCGTCACCCCGCTTTCGGCTAAGCGCGCGGCGAGGGTGTGGGAGAACTCGAGCGCGTACGCACTCGCGTCACGCGTCCCCACGATGCCCACCGCGCGCACCGCCTGGGTAGGACCCAACAGCGTTTTGGGTAACGCGCCCCGGACGTAAAGCACGGGCGGCGGGTCGTAAATCGCGCGCAAGCTCTCCGGATAATCAGCGTGCGAGAGGGGCAGCAGCGTGACGTTGAGGCGCTGCGTGCGCTCGAGTTCCTTGTCGGGCGCGCCCGAGTTTTTGGCCTGCCCAATCGCGTGAATCAGCTTCGGCCCCACCCCCTCAACCTCAGCGAGCGCGGGCGTGTCGGCTTCGAAGACGCGCGTGGCGGTGCCGAAGTGCTCGAGCAACAGCTTGAACTTGCGCGGACCCAAACCGGGGGTCAGCGCGAGGGCGAGGGCGGCCCGTAATGACGCCTGGGTGTCGTTCATCGTGCGGGCATCCTATCAGAGGTGCCAGCGCTTACTTAAGAAGTTCCTCACCTCTGCACGCGCTCCCCCTCGTGCTACTATTGCGTACAAGGTTTTATGACGCAGGTGACCAGCCAGCCCTTCACCGCCGACGCACTTTTGGCGCTCGACGACGGCTTCCGTTACGAACTCGTGCGAGGAGAACTCAGGAAGATGTCGCTTGCGGAGAGTGCTCACGGCTACCTGACCGGAGAACTCTCAGCCGAACTCCGCAACCACGTCAAGGCGCACAAGCTCGGTAAAGTTTACGCCGCCGAAACAGGGTTCAAACTCACCTCAAACCCCGACACCGTCCGCGCGCCCGACGTGGCCTTTATGAGCCAAGAGCGTTTGGAAAGAACGGGACCCGTCACGGGTTATTGGCTGGGCGCGCCTGATTTGGCCGCCGAGGTAGTTTCACCGAGTGACACTTACAGCGGGGTTGAAGAAAAGGTTTTTGAGTGGCTGAACCACGGAGCGCGTCTGGTCCTGGTCGTTAACCCCCTCAAGAAAACGGTGACGGTGTACCGAGCGCTGACATCACGCACCTGACCGAAGAGGATGTTTTAGAAGGCGGCGACGTGGTGCCCGGCTGGACGCTGCTTCTCAAAGACTTTTTCGCCTAATCCCGTAAGTTTGTGCTAGCGGTGAAGCCTCCGGTGAGACTTCACGCCAGCTTCCAGCGGCTGCCGTCGGGGGTGTCCTCGAGCACCACCCCGAGCGCCGCCAGCCGGTCACGAATGGCGTCGGCCCCCGCGAAGTCGCGCCTCAGCCGCGCCTCCTGCCGCTGGGCGATGACGAGGTCCAGAAGTCCGTCCAGCGTGCCTAAGTCCGCGCCCGGTCGGGTCGTCTCGGGCGTTCCCAGCACGCCCAGCACCTCTCCGGCGAGGTCTTCGTAAAAGGCGCGTGCGGCGGCTAAATACTCGAGGCCTGCCCCTTTCACCCCTTTTCCAGGAGCCAGAGCCGCGTTGATTTCCCTCGTCGCGTCGAAAAGCGCCGCGACGGCCTGCGGCGTGTTGAAGTCGTCGTTCATCGCCTCGGCGAAGCGGTCGCGGTAGCCCGCTAACGGGTCCTCTTTGGGAGCCACAACCTCAGCCTCGCCCACACGCTTTAGCACCTCGCGGTAGGCGTCTTGAATGCGCTTGAGACCCTGCGCGCTGCTGCGCAAGCTCTCGTCTGAGAAGTCGCTGACGCTGCGGTAGTGAGCCGAGAGCAGGTGGAAGCGCAGGGCGAGGGGGTCGTGTTCTTTGAGAAGCTCGGAGAGCGCCAAGGCCCCCTTGGACTTCGCCATCTTCTCGCCGCCAAAGGTCAGGAAGTTCCAGTGCAGCCAGTAACGCGCGAAAGGCTTACCCGCGCCCCTCGCCTGGGCAATCTCGCACTCGTGGTGCGGGAAGAGGAGGTCCAGACCGCCGCCGTGGATGTCGAATTCGTCGCCCAAGTATTTGGTGCTCATGACCGAGCACTCGATATGCCAGCCCGGATAGCCCTCGCCCCACGGGCTCGGCCAGCGCATGATGTGACCCCCCTCGGCGCGTTTCCAGAGGGCGAAGTCTCGAGGGTCGTCCTTGTCACCCCGAACCGTCACCCGCGTGCCCTCTAGCAAATCCTCCGGGTTGCGCCCGGAGAGTTCGCCATAGGCGTCCCAAGCCGACACATCGAAATAGACGTTGCCGTCCCTTTCGTAAGCCAGCCCGCGCTCCAAAAGCGTCTCCGTCATCCCAATCTGCTCGATGATATGCCCCGAGGCGCGCGGGACCACGTCGGGGCGGCGCACGCCGAGTTTGGTCATCGCGTCGAAATAAATCCAGAAGTATTTTTCGGCGATTTCCATCGGCTCCAACTGTTCCAACCTGGCGCGCTTCAAGAGCTTGTCCTCGCCCTCGTCCGCGTCGTCCGTGAGATGCCCCACGTCGGTCACGTTGGAAACGTAGCGCACGGCGTAACCCTCGCGCTCTAACCAGCGCCTCACCACGTCGAAAAAAACGGGGCCGCGCGCGTTGCCGATGTGCGGTTCGCTGTAGACGGTAGGACCGCAGACGTAGATGCCGACGCGCCCCGGCGTCACGGGTTCAAAGGGTTCTTTGCGCCGCGTCATGGTGTTGTAAAGCTGTAAAGCCATAGGAGCTCCTAAAGCGGAAGAAAGTCAAAAGCATTATGTCGCGTTTGACCCAGGTAAATTCTAAGTTGTTTTGAAAAGGAAAAGACGGGTTCGTCAGCCTTGAGTCAGCAACATCGCGTGGTGCGGGTGACAGTGCAAATAATGGTGCGGGTGACGAAAAACCGTTTCATAGAGGCAGTGTAGCACGGTCCGCCAAGGGAAAGCGTGCGGTAGATTGACGGGATGTCCTTTCTCACCGTTGCCCGTATGGCCGAACTCGAGGACCTCATCAAGGGCTCCCGCTTCATCGCCTGGGTCGCGCGTGCGAAAACCGTGGAGGAGGCCACCGCCTTTTTGGAGGAGGCCAGGACCCGCTACCCCGACGCTTCCCACCACACCTGGGCCTACCGCATCGGCGACGTTTACAGATTTTCCGACGACGGCGAGCCGGGCGGCACGGCGGGGCGGCCCATGTTAGAGGTCCTGACGCGCCGCGACCTAAACGAGGTGATGGGAGTAGTGACACGCTTTTTCGGCGGGACGAAACTTGGCGCGGGCGGGCTGGTGCGCGCGTATGGCGGCACGCTCGCCAAGGCGCTCGACGCGGCGGGGGTGGTGGAGGTCAAGCCGCAGGTGCGAATGCAGGTAGCGGTGCCTTTTGCCGAGATGGACACCGTTCACCGCTTGCTGGACGACTGGCCGCTGCTGACGAAAGGAACGCCCGAATACACCGCCCAGGGGATGCGGCTCGAGCTGCTGCTGTTAGAGGAAGACGTGGCTTCTTTGGGAGAGCAGCTCGAGGCGCTGACGCGGGGCTCGGCTGACCTGTCCGCTCTCTAAACCCTCTAAACCTTCGTTCCTACCCTTTGGAAACCTGTTGACGCTACCGAAAGTAGTTCCGCAGCATCTCCTGATACTCCACCGGAATCCGGCCCTCAGTAATCGCCCGCTCGACCGACCTGTCGAAGCCTCCAGCGGCCTCGCCTGCGGGGCGGGTGCCGGGGTCCGCGCCGGGGAGTTGGAGCGCGCCGCCTCGCGCTGACTCGCCCTCCTGGCGTCTGCCGCCCAAAAATTCGGGCGGGGTTTGGGGGGAGCCTTCGAGGCCCGCGGTTGTTTGGTCTGACGGTTGGGGGGCCGAACCGGTCGCGCCCGCGCCGTCACCCTCGCCGCTGCCCTGGGCCTGCGCGTCGCCCTCACCGTCTCCAGACGCTTGCGCGCCCGCCCTCCCCTGTCCCTCTTGTGGCCCGCCCTCTTGCGCGCCCGCCTCACCCTGATTGGGCGCTTCGGCGCTCTGCGAACCCTCTTGCCCCTCGGTCTGTTCGGCTGAACCCGCCTGGGCCTGTTCTTGTTCCTGAGCTTGCCCAGCGTCCTGCGCGGCGCTCTCCTCAGACGCGGCGCTTTCGCCGCCATTTTCTTGTGAGCCTTCCTGAGCGCCTTGACCGGCTTCTTGCCCCTCTTGTTGACTGTTCTCTTGACCGGCCTGCGCGGCGTTTTGCTCCCCTTGCTCTTGGGACGCCCCAGACGCGTCCTGCGAACCCTCTTGAGCCCCCGCGTCACCGGGACCCTCGCCTTGTTGGGCGTTTTGTTGCGCGTTGGCCGGGGAGGTTTGCGCGGCCTGGCGGTCGGCTCCCCCGGCTGAGCCTTCCTCGCTCGCGCCTGAATCGCTCAAGGCGTCGGTAGGAGAGGATGCGCCCCCCTGCGCCTGTGACGCGTCGGTATCGGTGTCGTTACCCGCGTCTTGGCGCGCGTCCAGAAAGCGCGACAACGCTTCACTGTCAGACGTAGCGGCGTCGCCGCCTTCGGAGCCGTTGGCGGTGTCAAAATCGCTCGAGTCGCTGCCGTTTGCGCCCTCGCCGGGACTCTGGGCAGGATCGGACGCTTCTTGCGGCGTCTCGCTTCCTTCTCCCTCTGCGCCTGCGGGCGGAGTTTCGGGTGGGGGCGGGGCGGGTGTGGATGCGCCCTCTGCGGGAGCCTCCGTGGTCGCGCCCAAGCCTGGAAGCGAAAACGGGTTTCCGGGAAACCCGACCGCCGGGAGAACGACTAAGCCCAGCGCGAGCACGAGCGCGGGCAGCCACCACGGTTGCTCGGCGGGCGGCTCGAGCCCCCCCGCCAACCCTTCCGCGCGCGCTAACGTTGCCTTGTGAAAGCCGTAGGGGTCGTTTTCGCCGTGCTCGAGCGCGGTGCGGTAGCTCATGCCCATCTCGCCCTCGATCCAGGCGAGCGCCCACGGCTCTTGCGGCTTGAGGGGCGCGAGAAAACCCAGCGCGAACCCCAGGACCACGCTGGCAAGATGCAGGAGCAGAGGTGCGCCAGCAAGCCACAAGACGAGCGACAGCGCGAGCGCGAGCGCGCTGCACCGCAGGAGCCGCAGCCGTACGGTGCGGCGGCGCGCGAGGCGGTGGTGCAGCGTAAAGGGCGGCGGAGGCGTAGAGCGTGGTGAGCGGCGTCGGCTGGGGCGAATCATGATTACAGTGGGGTCCTCTCAATTTTGGTAGGGCGAAGGAGGTAAAGAAACGTGCCGAGACTTAAGAAACCTGAGAACGCGAGGTAGGGAAGCGTCACGCGGTTCGCGGCGTTCGACGGGTTGAGGAGCGGCAGGCCGAGCCAGAGGTCGCCGAAAAAGAGCCCCACCACGAGGAGCGGCACCGCGAGCGGTAAGAGCGCGCGGAGCCGCAGCACCCCGAGCAGCCCGCCCAACGCGAGCCCCACGCCGAAAAACCCGCAGACGGTGAGGAACCCCAGCAGCGGCGACCAGGTGAGGGGCGCGCCCGGTAACGAACCCGCGTAGGCCCCAAGCTCGAGCGGCAGCGTAAAGACCGCCAGCACCAAAAGCGCCCCGAGCGTGACCCGGCGCTCGGCAGCGGGAGCCGGGACGACGTTTGCGCCGTAAGAAAGGCCGAGCAAAAGGAGCGCCAAAAGCTTGACCTGCGTGAAGACGAACCAACTGTCGTTCGGGCGCGCCGCCACG
Source organism: Trueperaceae bacterium (assembly GCA_965214405.1). GTDB lineage: Bacteria > Deinococcota > Deinococci > Deinococcales > Trueperaceae > CBDCCT01. The sequence continues at coordinate 911,558 of OZ243956.1, read as the reverse complement.
GGGGACGACGCGGCGGGCCAGGCGAAAAGGAGCACGAACACGAGGAGTGCAAAGTAGCCGACCATCACCTGGACCATGTCGGCGCTTCTTAAGCGCGCGCTAAGCGCGTCCAGCGGGCGTACGGGGGACGTTGGCGAGTCGAAAGAACTCACGGCGCGCTTCCTACATAATCCACATAGGTTGGCGGCGTCCTCTGATGAAAACTCTGCTTAAAATTCTGCAAATTCTGCGCGTCGGTAGGTCGAACATCAACGCGCTGAACATCCGTGTTCCAAACATCCATGCTCTGAGCGCCCCTATTTTTTGGATCACCAGGAGACTCGGGTAGCGCCACAAAGATGTGACCGCCTTGCCTGGCGATGGCGGCACCCTCGGGCAGCCGGGGCAGGAGTTCTCGGTAGACGAGGGGCAGGTCGCGCGTGTTCTCCTCGCCCGCGCGGGGCGTCTGGGCGCTGGCGGGTGGGGCGTCCTCCTGAAGGCCCTCGCCGACGATGTACACGTCCACCAGCGCGTCCGTCCCCGTGTTGACGAGCGCGCCGTCTTGCCATTCTAAGCGGGCGGGCTCGAGCCGAGGGGCCAGCAGGAGCGCCACCGACGACCAGCGCGGCAAGTCGAACCGGAGCCCTTCGGGCGTCCGCTCGTAAAGAACGTCCGCACCGGCGGTGCCGGAAGTTGTGGCAGGTGCCGCGTCCTGCAACACGTCTCTGAGAGCTTCCGCCACCGTATTGGTCGCCAGGGTGTCGGCCTCCAGGAGCCTCGCCTGGGGCGGCCCCGTCACCTCGCCCCTGGAAAAGCGAAAGAACGTCCTCACTTCGCCCTTGTAGGCGAGCCCGCCCGCGCCGATGCTTAGAGTCCGGGAGCGCACGGGCATCTCGGACGAGGGCCGCACGTACCCCCAGGCGGCGAAAGACGCCACGGGCACCACTGCGAGCGCGGTAAGGAGCCCCGGCGTGCCCCCAAACCGGACGAGTAAAAAGGTGAGGAGAAGGTAAGCCGTGAGCCCGAAAAGAAGCGGTCTGGTGGGAGCGCCCTGGGGGGCCTCGAGCAAGTCCGGCGTAAGCAGCGCGCTAGTGAGCGCGGAGACGTCTACAGTGTCTAACACAGTGTTCCCTAACACAGTGTCCCGTACGGTGCCCAAAGAGGCAGCCTCCGCGTCCCCGTCTGAACTGCGTACGAGCCAGCCGCTACCCAAACGCTGGGCCGGTTCGGGCGCGAGCGCGCGCAGAGGCTCAAAGTTTTGCGGCAGCGGGTCTATCAGCAGCACCGTGACGCCCCCCGCCGCCGCCGCGATCACCGCCTCTAAACGCGGCGCGGGCGCGGTCCCGTCCAGCAGAAGCGTCTCGACGCCGTCGTAAGCGGCGGCGCGCTCGGGCAGACTGCCCGTCACCTCGATGACGCGGGCCTCACCGTCAGTACCGTCAGTCCCGAGGGTGCTAGAGCCGCCCGTACTAGAGCCGCCACTCAAGTTATCAGTGTCAGAGCCGCCACTCGAGCTGTTACTCGAGCCCTCAAAAAGCGCCCGCCACCGTCCCACCCCGTCCGCCGACACGAGCTGCAAGGGCCGCGGGTTGAGCGTCACGCGCGGGTCGAAGGTGCCGCTGGCGAGCGTGACGTCGCCGCTACGCACCGCCCAGGCGAAAGAGCGCCAGCGCGGGGGCAGGTAAATGTCATCCTCGAACACCGCCATCCCGCCCCCCGCGGGCAGCGGCGCGCGGTAGCGGACCAGCCTGGGACCCTCGCGCAGCCCGCCCTGATCGATGTCGATGACCAGTTCCGCGTTCGGCGCGTCCCGCATGGTGAGCCGCAGCGGGTTCCAAGCGTCCGCGACCATCTCACCCGAAAAGCCGAGCTCGAGCGCAATATCTCGTGAAGCTTGTGCTGTGGTCTGTGCTGTTGTTTGTGCTGTGGCACATGAGGCGAGAAGGCACCACAGGCTAAGAGCCGCACGCCACCGTCCCCAAACACGCCTTGACATACGCCAGTTTAGCCCACTCCCGACCCAAACCGTGTCGCTCCACCCCTGTTGAACGCCACCCCGACGCTTACTGACTTGCCTGCCGCCCCCGATTCGCAAAATGCTGCTTGAGACCCCTTATCCACGGACTGTTCTCGCGGCGATAAATCCCCGACGACCGGTTGTAATACTTGAGCGCCCCCTCAAAAACCTCGTTCGCCGCCTCCGCATCGCCCCTTTTATCCAAGGCCAAAGCGAGGTGGTAGCGGGGCTCTTCGCTGTAGCCGCGCTGCGCGAGCGCGCGGTATTCGGGGATGGCCGCTTCTAACTTGCCCTGCGCCTCCAACATGCGCGCGCGCAACAAGCGCACCTTGTCGGGCTCGAAGCCGGGGCTTTCTTCGCGGATGTCGTCCAAAATCGCCTGCGCGTGGGCGGGTTCATCCTTTGCGACGTAGGCCTTGGCGAGCGCGAAGAGCGTCTGTGGGTCGTCAGCGAAGACGCCTCTGAGACCGCCCTCGAGCACCTCAATGGCCTCGTCCAAACGCCCGTGACGCATCAGCTCTTCGGCGTAGGCCTGGCGGGTGGCGATGGTGTCGTGTTCGCTCAAAATTTCCTCGAGCTCTTGCAAACGGCGCGTGGGTTGCAAGGTGTTGATGACCTGCGTTCCGGCCCCCTGGAAGCGCCGGTCGACGCGCAGCGAGGGCAGCAGCTCGGCAAAAAAGTAGATGAGTACGCCCACGACGGGGACAAAGATGATGAGCGCAATCCAGAGGTATCTGCCGTTGCGGTAGGCGTGAACCCCGCAAATGATTTGTGCAACGAGAATGAGTAAGCCTAACAAGCTCGAATCCAAGTAACTCATAATGCTCCTGTACAGGTGGGTAAAGGCGGGCGACTAGAAACGTGCTCTCGAACCAGTGTTTAACAAACGCTCGAGCCTTCGTTCCCAGAGAATATGTTATCAAATCCTCCACAATTCTTGGGTTCGCCCGTACGACTTATTAGAAATACGACTTACTAAAAAAGCGTGAGGTAGGGTAGAGCAAGGTCCAGGGAAGATACAAGGGACGGGTGAGCGCTTCGGGCCACGCCATTCACTAAGCCGCCAACTAAGTCACTTCCTTAACAGAACCGTCATGCGCACGTGCTAATCTATGATGCTGAGATGCTAGCTTAGAACTACGTGACTTTAATCCATCCCACCGAATGTTCCACTGAGGAAGGTTCCCATGCTTGGCTTTATCAACCAACTGTTCGACAACAATAAACGAGACGTAAGGCGGCTCGAGAACGACGTGGTCGCGGCGGTCAAGGCGCTCGAGCCCAAGGTCAAAGAACTGCCCGACTTGAAAGCGGCCTACGCCGAGCTTAGGACGCGGCATTTAGAGGGCGGCGAGACTTTGGACGCGCTGCTTCCCGAAGCTTTCGCGCTCACCCGCGAGTCGGCGGTGCGCAACCTTGGGATGCGCCCCTACGACGTGCAGCTTATCGGCGGCGCTGCGCTGCACCAGGGCAAGATCTCGGAGATGAAAACGGGCGAGGGCAAAACGCTCGTCGCCACGCTCGCGCTGGCGCTCAACGCGCTCACCAACAAGGGCACGCACCTAGTCACCACCAACGACTACTTGGCCGAGACCGGCGCGGAGTGGATGGGGCCGGTGTACCGCGGCCTAGGGCTCACCGTCGGCGTTATCAAGCACGGCTCGGACGCGTCCGCGCGGCGTGAGGCCTACCGGAACGACGTGACCTACATCACTAACTCCGAGCTTGGCTTTGACTACCTGCGCGACAACATGGCCTTTCGGCCCGAACAGCTCGTGCTGCGCGAAGCGACGCCCCTGCACTACGCGGTTATCGACGAGGTCGACTCGATCCTGATTGACGAGGCCAGAACGCCGCTCATTATCTCGGGTCCCGCGGAAGTCGCCACCGACATGTACTACACGATGGCGAAGCTCGTGAAGGGTCTAGAGCGCGGCGAGCCCGCCGAGGGCGAGGAAAAACCCGCCACGGGCGACTATTCGGCGGACGAAAAAACCAAGGACATCCACCTCACCGAGCAGGGTATCTCAAAGGCGGAGGAGCGCCTCAACCTCGAGGACCTCTTCTCGTCCAAAAACATGGAGGTGGCGCACATGCTCCGGCAGGCTTTGCGCGCCAAGGAGCACTATCACTTAGACAAGCAGTACGTCAAAGACGAGCAGGGTCAGGTCCTGATTGTCGACGAGTTCACGGGCCGCCTCATGCCCGGACGGCGCTTTGGCGAGGGGCTCCACCAGGCCATCGAGGCCAAAGAGGGCGTGAAGATCGAGCGCGAGAACCAGACGCTGGCGACGGTCACGTATCAAAACTTCTTCAAGCTTTACGACAAGATCGCGGGCATGACTGGCACGGCCAAAACCGAGGAGAAAGAGTTTCAGGAGATTTACGGCTCGGACGTGCTCGTTATCCCGACGAATAAACCCGTCATCCGCGGCGACCATGACGACATCGTGTTTCGCACGATTGAGGGCAAGTACAACGCAGTCGTTAGTGAGATTGAAGAGATCCACAAAAAGGGCCAGCCCATCCTGGTCGGCACGGTGACGATTGAGGCGTCCGAACGACTCTCTAATATGCTCAAGCGTAAGGGCGTCAAACACGAGGTGCTGAACGCGAAATATCACGAGCGCGAGGCGGAGATCGTCGCGCAAGCCGGACGCAGCGGCGCGGTGACCATCTCGACCAACATGGCGGGCCGCGGGACCGACATCGTCTTGGGCGGCAATCCCGAGGCCTTGGCAGGGCAGCTTTTGGAGCGCGAGGGCGTGAGCCGCTACAGCCGCGACGTCGAGCTCTTTATCAAGGCGGTGATGCTCAAAAGGCCCGACGAGGCTCGAGACCTCACCAACAAAATCGAGGGGCTGTCACACGACATCATCCCGAAGCTCGAGACCGTCCGCGACGAGGCCGAACGCGACCACGTCAAGGTGGTCGAGTTGGGCGGCCTGCACATCATCGGCACCGAGCGCCACGAGGCGCGGCGCATCGATAACCAGCTCCGCGGGCGTTCGGGAAGACAGGGTGACCCGGGCTCGAGCCGCTTCTACGTCTCTTTCGAGGACGACCTCATGCGGCTCTTTGCTTCGGAACGCGTGCTGGGCATGATGGACCGCCTGGGGATGGACGACGAACAGCCCATCGAGGCCAAGATGGTCACGGGCGCGATTGAGCGCGCCCAAAAGCGCGTCGAGGACCGCAACTTCGGCATCCGCAAGCAGCTCTTGGAGTTTGACAACGTGATGAGCAAGCAGCGCGAGGTGATCTACAAGCAGCGCCGCGACATCTTGTTGGGGAACGACATCTCCGAAGACGTGCAGGACATGATCGCCGAGTACGTGGACCCGCAGGTGCAGAACTACTTAAACCCCGAGTTGGAGCCCGAGGAGCAAGAAATCCCCAAGCTCCGCGCCGCCATCACCGAGGCGGTGCCCGCGTTGGAGGGTTTCGACTTCGAGGCGTTGCGCGGTCAGGACCCCGAGGAGGCCACGCAGACGCTTGTGCCCGCCATCGAGGAGGCCTACAAAGCGCGCGAGGCCGAACTCGGCGCGCCGCTCCTACGCGAGTTGGAACGCTTTATCGTCCTGCAAGTCGTGGACAACCACTGGAAAGAGCAGCTTCACAACATGGACGTGCTGCGTCAGGGCATCGGCCTGCGCGGTTACGGTCAGCGCAACCCCTTGCAAGAATACGCGTTTGAAGCCTACAACTTGTTTGAAGAGATGAAGGCCAACATCCGCCTCAACGTCGCCAAGCTCCTCTTCCGCGTGCAGGTCCAGACCGAAGGCGACGGAGCCTTGGAGCGCAAGGAGCAGCGCCGTCCGGTCTCCTACACGGACACCAAGGACCTGCCGCAACCGGGCATGGGCGCGGGCGGTAGCGGCAAAACCGCCCCCATCCGCGCGGACGACAAGGTGGGCCGCAACGACCCCTGTCCCTGCGGTAGCGGCAAGAAGTACAAGCACTGCCACGGGCGCTCGGGGAGCGCGGGCCAGAACGCGCCCAGCCAGCCCTCGGCGTAAATCAGCCCTACATGTAAATCAAAAGCGGTCAGTCGCACGACTGACCGCTTCTTTATGTTTCAACTGTGAGATTTAATCACACAGCTCGAGCGAGACTTCAACAAAAAACATCTAGTGGGTCATTCGTCATGAACGTGGCCTTACCGCAATCATCTTATTCAAAAAACGTTCACCTCCAGCTCGAGAAGTTTGCTTCTCATCAAAGCGAGGGCTGAATGGCTAAAACCGTGACGGATGACCCACTAGCGCTTCTGTTAGCAGAGCCGATACGGTTGAGGAAGACCCATCTGTTACCCTATTCTCTATGTCCACATCCTTTGTTAATAAGCTTCACCAGCGCATCCTCGAGACCCGTTCCCGCGTCTGCTTAGGCATCGACCCGCGCCCCGAGGCGCACCCCCTGACGCACCCGCAACGGTTCGGCGGCGACCCCGCGCAAGTCGCCAAGGCGGTGGTGTTCTATTTTCGGGGCATTATTGAAGCAACCGAGGACGTGGTGGCTTGCTACAAGCTTCAGTCGGCCTTTTTTGAAGCACTCGGCATCCCCGGCCTCATCAGTATGGCGCAGCTTCTCGCGGATATAAGAGGGCGCGGCGTTCCGGTCATTTTGGACGCCAAGCGCGGCGACATCGGCGCGACGGCGGAAGCCTACGCGCGGGCGTACCTTGGCGACGGCGTGTTCGCTGCGGACGCGCTGACCGTCAATTCGTATGTGGGGATGGACGGGCTCGAGCCTTTTGTTAACGCCGCAGTAGACAACAACCGGGGTCTGTTCGTGCTCGTCAAGACCTCCAACCCCGGCAGCGCCGACTTTCAAGACGTGGACGCGGGCGGGCGTCCCCTTTACGCGCGGGTGGCTGAGCGGGTGACGGAGAGAGCGAAGAGGCACCTCGAGCCCACCCACTACGCCCCCGTCGGCGCGGTGGTGGGCGCGACGCAGCCGGAGGCGCTTCTTTCGTTGCGGGAAAGCCTGCCGCACAGCGTGCTGCTCGTGCCGGGCTACGGCGCGCAGGGGGGCGGGGCTAAGGATGTGGCCGCCGCGTTTGACGAAAATGGCTTGGGGGCGGTGGTGAGCTCGAGCCGCGGCCTCACCTACGTGACCGAAGGGGACGATTTTCCGGGGCGGGCGAGGGCGGCGGCTGAGGCGATGAGGGATGAACTTAACGCGGTGATTCGGCGGTGACGCTTCAAGCTCCCGCGTAAAATCAACCAGGTTCCCGAGCGTGCTCAGCCAAAAACGCGTTAGGGGTCGGTCACGGCGAGCCTGATGCCGAGGGCCGCAAACGCAACCGCGAAAGACCTCCTAAGCCAGGCGACAGCGTTGGGTGAGTTGACGACGTACCGACGCACCCCGCTCGCCAGGACGCCGTACAGCACGAAGACAACGAGGGTGATGAGCATAAACACGGCGCTCAGCGTGAGCATCTCCGCCAGGGGCGACGAGGCGTCCGGGGAGATAAAGAGCGGCAGAAAAGCAAAAAAGAAGAGGGTCAGTTTGGGGTTTAAGAGGTTGAGCAAGACCGCCCGCCCCGCGGTTTGCCACGCGCTTTTCTCTGGCGAAGCCGAATCAAAAGAGAAGCCCCCGGTGTCGCGCCACATCGCCCAAGCGAGGTAAAGCAAGTAGACGACGCCCGCAAATTTGACTACCCGAAAGACCACCGCGCTCATATGGAGAATGGTGGACAGTCCGAGGAGGCTCGCCAAGAGGTGCGGGAGGATGCCCGCCGTGCAGCCAAGGGCTGCCGCGAGGCTCGAGCGCCACCCGCGAAGAAGTCCGGTTGAGAGGGTGTAAATGACGCCCGTCCCGGGTATCAAGACGACGATGAGCGAGGTGAGTAAAAACTCGGGGTTAAGCATGGGCGCTCGCGGCGTGGATTTTAATCTCGGTTTCGGCTTCCGGCGCGAAGAGCAGGATGTTGTCACGGATGGCCTCGAGCTGCCCCTGAACCGCCGCCACCGGGACCCCCGACGGCGCGTAAGCCACGTAGAGCGCCCGGCGCGTGTCTGGAGAGATGGGCGTGCGTTCATCTTGCCCGTAAAGGATGGTGCAGACAACGCCGTGAGCGTCCGACATCATCATGTCGTTCGGCTTAAGAAGCCGTTTTGAGCCGTTCATCTGGACGAACGTTTCGCCTACTTGGGTAGCGTCAATGGTCAACGGGGTTTCGAGCACATCCGCGTCATGCCCGGCGGTTAGAACGAGGGTTTCCAGTTCAGCCGCGAAATTCGCATCAACCAAAGGGCTCACGTTGGGCAGAGATTTACCTTTACGCACCACCGATTCCAACTGACCCTGGACGTGGTACGTCTGGTCGAAGGATTTGTAGTAGTCCCGGTAGGCTTTCAAGACTTCTAACTCAAGGAAGTCACTTCGGAAAAATCCCGCGAACCTTTCCCGAAGCCGCGACTCAATCTCCCTTTTGCGCTTGTCTAACAGGGTTGCGTCTCCGGTATTCTCAACGTTTCCCACGAGCAAGACGCCGACGTGTCCTCCAGGAAAGGTCTCGCGCCAGCGGTCGGTCACCTTGATGTGAGGATTTGAGATTTGAACCATCCTAAAACTCCTTCTCGCCTCTTGGCTAGTGTTACAACCACAGCCAGGTGCGCGTATCTGGAGCTTATTACGTTCAAGGTTCACTGTCTTGTACGCTGTTGCCGTACCGACGGCCATATCGACTGGCTGTACTGAACCCTTAGTGACTGCGGTACTGCCCAGGTGTCACTCCCCACAACCGTTTGAACCAGCGCGTGAGGTGGCTCTGGTCGGTAAAGCCGGTCATCACGGCCACCTCGGCGACGGCGTGCCCCCTTGCCAACAGGTCTTTGGCGCGCTCTACACGCACTTGCCGGAGATACGCGTGCGGCGGGACGCCCGTGGCTTCACCGAAGACGCGGACGAGGTAGTGGCGGCTGAGCCCGGTGAGGTGGGTCAAGCGCTCGAGCGAGACGTTCTCGGCGTAGTGACCTTCAAGGTAGCGCTTAACCTGCGTAACCGCCTGGGGTTCTCGGCCTCCCCGACGGCCTGGTGGGGGCGCGTCGGCGTGTCGGGTGATGAGCCCTGCCAAAACGTTGAGTAAGCGCGTTTCTCCCTCGAGCCGCAGCGCACCCCCTTCCAACTGCCCACTTTCCAACTGACCGTGCAAAGCGCGAAATTGACCGGCCAAAACGTCGTCGGTGATGACGCCGGACTCAAAAAATGGCATGTCACGCGGCCCTTCCCCAACCTCGGAGGCGACCTTCTGAAGTACGCGCGCGTCAAGATAAAACATCCGGTAAGCCCAACCCTCGTCCCCGGCGGGCCTGCCGGTATGCGCCTCACCGGGGATGTACAAGCTGATGTCACCGGGCGCGGCGACGACGTTCTCGCCGCGATAAAAGAAGCCCAACGCCCCCCGCTCGATCACGCCGACCGCGTAGCATTCGTGCGTGTGCCTGGGAAAAGACTGCGCGAGGTGCTCCGCGCGTAACAGCTCCACGTCGTTGAGATACGGAACACGCCAGATTTTGGTTTTTGAAGTGTCACGTTTCGGTTCGCCCACGCTTTAAGTCTATCTCTGAACGCTTGACTCACGAGACGTTTTGCCGCTTTTGCTCGAGGAACTTTGATAGCCATGCCGAATTGGACGCGAATTAAAAAAGGCGGTCGCAAGAACCGCCTCGGTAAACGTTGAGCAAAACTTCTGCTACGCCACCGCCGTCACCGGCTCGAGCACGTTCTCAATCGCCTCTTCAAGAATATTTAACCCCTCCTGAAGCTCCGCGTCGCTCATACGCAGGGGCGGGAGGAGGCGGATGACGTTGCTGTAGGTGCCCGTCGGCAGCAAGATGAGCCCGTGGTCGCGGGCGTACTGAACGACGGCCTCGACCGCCGCCTTGTTGGGCGTTTTGTCCGCGCTCGAGACGAATTCGATCCCGACCATCGCGCCTAAGCCGCGCACGTCGCCGATTTGGTCGTACTTTTCCTGGAGCCGCCCCAAACGTTCCATCGCTACCGCCCCGATTTCACCCGCGCGTTCTAACAGTCCCTCTTCCTCGATAACCTCTAAGGTTGCCAAGGCCGCCGCGCACGCGACCGGATTGCCGCCAAAGGTCGAGCCGAGCTGACCGGGCTCTAAGCTGTCCATGATGTGCGCCTTGCCGACCACCGCCGAGAGCGGGAAGCCCGACGAGAGCGCCTTGGCGCTCGTGACGAGGTCGGGCTCCAAGCCGTAATGGTCCACCACCCACCACGCGCCCGTGCGCCCGATGCCCGCCTGCACCTCGTCGTCAATCCACAGCGCGCCGATTTCGTCGCAGTAGGCGCGCAGCGCGCGCAAGAATTCAGGCGGCGCAGGAATAAAGCCGCCTTCGCCCGCTATGGGCTCTAAGATAAACGCGGCCACCTCGCCCTCGCCAATCGTGGTTTTGACCAGGTCGCGGAGTTGCGTAAGCTCGCTTTGGCAGCACGAGCCGTCTTCGCCCCGCCCGCTGTAGGGGCAGCGGTAGCAGTAGGGGTACTGCGCCCGGTAGATTTCGGCGGCGCGCGGCGCGAAGCCCGCCTTGTAGGGGTTCGCTTTACCGGTGAGCGAGAGCGCTATGTGGGTGCGCCCGTGAAACGCGTGGGTAAAGGTGACGATGCCCTGGCGGCGAGTGTAGGCTCGAGCAATCTTAACGGCGTTCTCTACGGCTTCAGCCCCCGAGTTGACCAGAAAAGTCTTTTTGGGCGTGCTACCCGGCGCGATGCTGTTGAGTTTTTCGGCCAGCGCGATGTAGCTCTCGTGCATCCCGACCGCGAAACAGAGGTGCTGAAACGCCTCGGCCTGTTTTCTAACCGCTTCCAAAACCTTTGGATGCGAGTGCCCCACATTCATCACCGCGATGCCGACGCTCCAGTCGAGGTACTTGTTGCCGTCGGCGTCCCAGACGTACGCGCCCTCGGCCCGCTCGGGATAAAAGGGGTGGATGGAGTAGGCGGGGTTGGCAACCGCCGCCGCGCGCCGCTCTTTCAAGCTCTCGTTGCTCATCAAAATCCTTCCCTTCTTTACTAAAGCTTTTACGCTAAAAAACTTACTAATCTAAAGCTTAATTGTTTAATGGGTTGAATTACACAAGTAACTAACCCATAGTACTTTCGTATAGTAACATCTTTTTTCTCTTTTAGGCGTGGTCTATGAAATTGATTGCCGGGTTCGCAGAAAGGTTTATGTTCAAAATCTCGAGCCTCGCCTCCTAACGAGCCGCTCGAGCCTCCTGCGCGTTAGCATGAATCGTGACCAAAGAGGAAGCCGAAACCACCGGGCGTACGGACGAGGGCGTGGCGGTGTGCGCTTCCTTGCCGGAGCTAGAGCCCCGCGCGCGGGCGCTCGCCGAGCGGCTCGAATTGCCCTTTACGCCCGAACCGGAGGCGGCGCTGCTTTTATGCGTGACGCCGGAGCGGCTCGAGCTCCGCGAGACGGGCGTGCGCGCCGCGGGTCCCATATATGTCGACTTTCTGGGAGGGAGCGCCGCGCACCGTCGCCAAAGCGGGGGCAAGGGTCAGGCGCTGGCTCGAGCGGTTGGACTCAAGGGCGGTCGGCTGCCGACCGTTCTGGACGCCACTGCTGGCCTGGGCGGGGACGCCTTTGTGTTGGCCTCGCTGGGTCTGTCGGTAAGGCTTATAGAGCGCTCAAGGGTGGTGGGGGCGCTGCTTTCTGACGGGCTCGCTCGAGCTGCCGAGAGTCCCGAAACGGCCCCCGCCGCAACGCGGCTTCACCTCACCGTGGCCGACGCCGCCGAGGTGATGGCGGGTCTTGCTGAAGACGCGCGCCCCGACACTGTTTATTTGGACCCCATGTATCCGCATTCAAGCAAAACGGCTTTGAAAAACAAAGAAATGCGCCTCTTTCGCCTTCTCGTGGGCGAGGACGAAGACGCGCCGCGGCTGCTCTCTGCTGCGCTCAGTTGCGCCAGAAACCGCGTCGTCGTCAAGCGTCCTAAAAATGCGCCGCCGCTTGGGGGGATGAAGCCCAGCGCGGCCATTCCGGGCAAAACCACGCGCTTTGACCTTTACTTGATTTAGAATTCGCCGATGGTTCACAAGCTTCAAGGGACAAAAGCTGTTCGGGAGGCTGGTGGCGTTACAATCGAGCCGTCAAGGTGGTTCTGAGTCGCCAAAACAGAGTATTTCAAGGGAGACGCATGACAGACACATCCACAGCAGACACACCCGTAAAAGCCGTGACCGTCGTGGGCGCGGGCACGATGGGCGGCGGAATCGCCACGCTCCTGCTCATGAGCGGGTTTGCTGTCAAGCTTTACGACCCTCTTGAGGAGGCGCTAAACCGCGCGCGCTCTCGTATCGAGAAGCGCAACGACGCGTCCGTCCTAGGCAAGCTCGAGCTAACAAGTGAGCTTCAACAGGCCGCGCAGGACGCGGACTTTGTGGTTGAGGCGGTGCCGGAGAGGCTCGAGCTCAAGCGCGACATCTTCTCTCAGCTCGACGCCGCTGCGCCGCCCCACGCGGTGCTGGCGACCAACACGAGCGAACTCTCGGTTACGGCCATCGCCGCCGCGACGGCGCGCCCCGACCGCGTCATCGGGATGCACTGGTTCAACCCGCCCGAGCGCATGAGCTTGATCGAAATCGTGCGGGCCACGCAAACGTCGGATGAGACGCTGGCGCTGACGCAGCAGGTGTCGGAGGCGTGCGGAAAAAAGACGGTCGTCGTCCAAGACCGGCAGGGTTTCGTCACCACGCGCGCCCTGGCGGCGCTTCTCACCGAGGCGATGCGGATGTTGGAGGAGGGCGTCGCCTCGCCCGAGGACATCGACACCGCGGTCAAGCTGGGTCTGAACCACCCGATGGGGCCTTTGGAGCTCGCCGACTACGTGGGCCTAGACACCATGCTTTTCATTTCCGAATCGATGACCGAAGCCCTGGGCGAACGCTTCAGGCCCACCCAAACCCTGCGTAAGCTCGTCGAGGCGGGGCGGCTCGGGCGCAAGAGCGGGCGCGGGTTTTACGAGTACGAGTAAGGGTGACTGAGAATCACAACAAAGAAGCGGTCAGGCGCATTTACGACGCGTTTAATGAAAGAGATGTGGAGGCGCTCGAGGCGCTACTGGCTCCCGACTTTACCGACCACACGACGGGGGCAGGAGGTGCGGGCGCGGAAGCGGTCAAAAGCGCGTGGAGGGAGATGTGGCAGATGTATTCTGGCCTCCGCGTTGACGTTGAAGAAGTTGTGATCGAGGGTGAGCGGGTAGCGGCGCGCGTCACGTTTCGTGATGCGGACGGGGCCGTTTTGGGTCACATGGCGGAGTTTATACACGTCAAAGAGGGTAAGGTAACGGACCTTTGGAACCTCGCGTGTTTGGGCCTATACGCTGGTTAAACAAGGCGTAAATCTAAAATGTGAAAGGGGAGAGGGTGGAAGAGACGGTGTTACAACTTGACGGTTTCCAAAACCTCGTCGGCCACCACTGCTCTTCTTCGGCCCTAAGGAGCGTGCTTCACTATGACGGAATTGAAATCTCCGAAGCGCTCGCCTTTGGCCTCGGCAGCGGGTTGGGCTTTTTTTACGCTGTAGAGCCTCAGGGCTCGCCGACGCGGCGTTTTAACGGGCGCGCGCCCGATTTAGAGGGAAACTTTTATGCGCTTGTGGGGGCGGCGCTCGAGTGGGCGGGTGAATGGCAACCTGAACGCATCCGAATGGCGCTTTCTGAAAACCGCCCCGTCCTGGCCCAAACCGACATCTTTCCCATCCCCTACTACGACGACGCGCACTTTATCGGGCACGGCGTGGCGGTGGTGGGGCTCACTGGGGACGAGGTGTGGGTCGCCGACATCGCCGCGCCGGGGTTTTCTAAGATGACGCTCCAAAACTTTCACGACGCCGTGGCCCCTGCTCACTACCCGCTGCTGACGCCTTTTTCCTACGCGCCCGCCCCCAAACTTTTGCATCTCGATGTTGAGGGAATGGCCCCTCGAGCGGTAGCGAAAACGGTGATGTACATGTTAGAACCGCCTACACCCCTTGAAGGCGTCCCCGGCATTTTTGCACTAGCAGACGACTTACCAAGCTGGCTCGAGCTGCCCGACCTCTCCTGGGCGGCGCGCTTCGGCTACCAGGCGATCGAGAAAAGGGGAACCGGCGGGGGCGGCTTCCGCTACCTCTACCGGGATTTTTTGGAGGAGGTGCAGCCCTATGTTGGCTTTGACACCGCCTTATTAAAAGGCTTTGCTGAGGCGGGCGACCTCTGGCGAGAGGTGGCGGACGTCCTGAAACATATTGCCTTTGCCGAAACACCGGGGGCGCAGCGGCGAGGGCTGTTGGAGGTGCAAGCTAAACTGTACGGGGTGGGCGTGCTCGAGGCGAGGCTCTTCACTACGCTTCGCGGCTAGAGCCGCCCATAAAGCTACCGGCCCGTTCGGTGCCCGCTCTGCGCGTCCGCCCGCCGTTTGCACATGTTGTTCGTGCGGTAGAGGATATCAACCAATTCCGTGTTGATGGTCACGAGCTCTTTGTCGCGCACCGCGTGGTCTAGCTGCTGCCGGTACGCCTCTAAGCGCTTGGCAAGCCCCTGCGACACGCCTTTATTCTGGCCCTCGAAGCGCACCTCGGGTAGCCGCGTCTCTATCTTTTGCAAAAGCGTTTGAGCGGAATCCTTGAAGGCCTTCCGCTGATGGTGTGTAAGTCTCATTGGACTCCCTATGAGGTTAAGTATATCACACACCAGGTTCTAAGGTGGGCTTAGGTCTGACGCCGAGATTGAGAGCGGGGTGAGGCAATAGTTACCCTACGCAGGTTTGTTTCTCGGCTGGATTCGAGAATGAGCTTAGAGGATAGAGAAGGCGGAAGAATAAAAAGAGCGTTCTCTGGTCTCTATCTTCTCAACGAATCTTTTACAACTTTGTCTAGCCTGTGCGTAAGGTGAGGTGGCGAGATGTCACCCGACCCACAGGTTGAGAGGCCAACGAACCGGATAATGTGAGGATGACTCTCCCGAAAGAAGAAACTGTCAACGCAGCAGAAAACACCCTTTACGACTGCCTCATCGTCGGCGGCGGCGTGGCGGGGCTCTCGGCGGCGATTCACTTAGCCTGGCACAAGCGCCGCGTGCGCGTCTTCGACCGGCGGACGGGGCCGCTGCCCTACACGCTAAACAAGCTCGAGAACGTCCCCGGACTGCCAAGCATCACCGGCGTCGAGTTGCAGAAGCGGCTCTTAAAGCAGGCCAAGGATTTGGGCGCGGAGGTGGAGCGCTCGAGCGTTACAGGGGCATCCGGCAAGGTTGGCGACTTCCGGCTCGAGACCGACAAGGGCGGTGTTTACCACGGCAAAACGCTCCTTTTGGCGACGGGCGTAGCTCGTTATCATCCCGTGATAAACGGCGAGTGGCGGGCGTCGCTACCCTACGCTGCGAAGTGCAACATGTACTACTGCCCCGACTGCGAAGCGCCCGAAATGGCGGGCAAACGCGCGCTCGTCATCTCCACGGGCTCTTCGGTGGGCGGCGTGAGCACCGCCAAGCATGTTTACAATTTTACGAGCGACCTTACCCTGCTTTTTACGAGCGATAACCCTGACAAGCGGGCGCTGAAACCTGAACACAAGGAATGGCTCGAGGCGCGCGGCGTCCCTTGGCTCGAGGGCACCATCGACAAAATTGAGGGTAAAAAGGGCTGCGTTTCGGCGGTGGTTTTAGACGACGGGCGGAGACTTGAGTATGACGCCTATTTCGTCTCGAGTCCTAAAGTGCCGCGTAGCGAGTTGGCGAAGGGGTTGGGGCTCGAGACGACCGCCACCGGCCACGTCACGCCCATAACGCAGCGCGGCAACACCGAAGTTGAGGGCGTCTGGGTCGCGGGCGACGTGCGCCCCATGACGCAGCAGGTGCCGGTGGCGATGGGCACGGGCAACATCGCGGCGGTGCATATCGACCAGTATCTGACGTATGTATTGGGTGCGTCCGAGGACGTTCAAACTACAAGCGTTCCCGTTGCTAAGTGAGCATTACGTCCCGCGTTGAGCTTACGATTTCTCTAGGAAGGTTGTGTCACGGGCGTACAACGCAGCGTTTCCCTCTTTTGGCCCTATAATGAGGGCATGAAAAAGAAACAGGAGTGGCTCGAGCAGGACTACGCGGCGGCGACACGCAAATTCCCGGAGCGCGACTATCCCACCCGCACCCTTTCAGACATCGAGGCCGACCCAATTTATACCCACGAGGATTTGGCGGGGTTCGACGAGGGCGAAAAGCTGGGCTATCCCGGCGAATACCCCTACACGAGGGGCGTGCAGGCGTCCATGTACCGCGGCAAGCTCTGGACGATGCGGCAGTTCGCGGGCATGGGCTCCGCGGAGGAGACCAACGCGCGCTTTAAGAAGCTTCTTTCGGCGGGGCAGACGGGGCTTTCAACCGCCTTTGATTTGCCCACCCTGATGGGCTACGACTCCGACCACCCCTTCAGCCGGGGCGAGGTCGGCAAGTGCGGCGTGGCGGTCACGTCTTTGGCGGACATGGAAGCCCTCTTTGACGGCATCGACCCCGAGGCGGTCACGACCTCGATGACGATTAACTCCCCGGCGAACGCCATTTGGGCGATGTATCTGGCGATGGCGGAAAAGCGGGGCGCGGACCTTCATAAAGTGGGCGGTACCCTCCAGAACGACATTTTGAAAGAGTTCATTGCCCAAAAGGAGTACATCTACCCGCCCGAGCCGTCGGTCAAGCTCGTCATCGACACCTTTGAGTGGGGACCCAAACACGTGCCGAGGTGGAACTTCATCTCGGTCTCGGGCTACCACATCCGCGAGGCGGGCTCGACAGCGGTGCAGGAGCTTGCCTTTACGCTGGCCGACGGGATTCACTATGTGCGCAAGGCTTTAGAGCGCGGCCTAGACATTGACGAGTTTGCGCCTCGAGTCTCCTTTTTCTTCAACGTCCACAATGACTTCTTCGAAGAAATCGCCAAATTCCGCGCCGCGCGGCGCATCTGGGCGCATCAGATGCGCGAGGTTTACGGCGCGAAAAATCCAAAGTCCTGGATGCTCCGCACCCACGCGCAGACCGCCGGGGTGGCCTTGACGGCGCAGCAGCCTTTGGTTAACATCGCCCGCGTCGCCATTCAGGCTTTGGCCGGGGTGTTGGGCGGGACCAACTCGCTCCACACTGATTCCTACGACGAGGCGCTGGCGCTGCCCAGCGAGGAGGCCGCGACCATCGCCTTGCGCACGCAGCAGGTCATCGCCTATGAAACGGGCGTGACGAGCACGGTGGACCCGCTCGCGGGCTCGTATTATTTGGAAAACCTCACCGACGAGATGGAGCGGCAGTGTCTGGATTACTTCGACAAGATTGACGCCCTCGGCGGCGTTGAGGGTGCTATCGAGGCGGGCTTTTTTGCCCGAGAGATTGGCGACGCCAGTTACCAGCAGCAGCGCGAGATAGACTCCAAAGAGCGCATCATCGTGGGCGTCAACGAATTCGCGGGCGACTACCCCGAGGTGCCCGTCGAGCCCATCAACCCCGAGGTCGAGCGCATCCAGGCGGAGCGGCTGGCTCGAGTCCGCAGCGAGCGCGACCCCAGGGCGGTGGAAGCGGCGCTCAACGGGCTGCGTGAAGCCGCCAAAAGGGGCCACAATACCATGCCCGCTTTTATGGCCGCGGCCCACGCTTACTGCACCTTGGGCGAGCAGATGGACGTGCTCCGCGAGGTGTACGGGGTCTACGAGGAGCCGGTGCTGATTTAGGGCTCGAGCGGGCTCCACACTCCGCGCCGGACACCGTTCATGAAAGGGAATGTTTGTGGTGAGTAGCTACGAGGTTGAGTCACACTCTACACTGTTACAAAAGTACCCTTACAAAGATTTTGTCGGACAGATATCCAATAATCAGGCTCTCTAAAAGATGAGAATCGCACTAGGCACAGATCACGCAGGATACGATCTCAAGGAGGCAATAAAAGCGCATCTTGCTAGAAAAGGTTTCACGATAATTGACTACGGAACTATGTCTGATGCTCCAGTGGATTATCCGGATTTCGTTCGGCCCGCTGCGACAGCAGTGACGGACGGCACTGCAAATTTCGCCATTGTGTTTGGAGGAAGTGGTAATGGTGAGGCGATGGTTGCGAATAAAGTTCCAGGTGTGCGCTGTGGGCTATGTTGGAATTTATGGAGCGCACAAATGACAAAAGAGCATAATGACGCTAACGTCATTGCAATGGGTGGTCGAGTTGTATCACCCGAAGCGGCTATCGAGATCGTTGATACATGGCTTGAAGCAAAGTTCGAGGGTGGCCGCCACCAAAAACGTATAGACAAGATCGAAGCGCCACCACCAGCCTAACAGGGCGCTGCAGCTAACCTGAACAGCGTCGTTCCGCCGCTATACAGGTAGCTGAGCTTGAACGTTAAGTCGCTTGCTTCTCCTAACATCAGAGGTTAACTATGAAATGGCACATCCGAAACGTGGAACTAAGCGACGCGAATGAAATCATCAACATTCTTAACCCCATCATAGAATCAGGATTCTTTACCGTATTAGATAAACCCTTTACACTAGAAGCTGAACGCGCATTTATATCTAACTTCCCTAGTAGGGGAGTTTTTCATGTGGCCGCAGAAAAAAACGAACGCAATATCGTCGGATTCCAAACCGTCGAGCCGTTCGCTTCCTATTCAAGTTTTTTTGACCACGTTGGAATTATCGGTACGTATGTACACCTTAGTTACCAACAGCAGGGTATTTCTTCCCAATTATTTCAAGCTACATTTAAGGCAATGCGTCAAAAAGGTTACGAGAAAGTATTCGCTTATGTTCGTAGTGACAATCCAAATGCGTTAAGCACCTATCAAAAACAAGGATTCGGCATCGTTGGTACAGCCAAGAAACATGCCAAAATCAATGATAAATATGTTGATGAGATCATGATTGAACGATTTCTTTAGTTTTGTTCACTGCTATCATGTCATAACTTAATTAGGCACTGCCTGGAACGCTGAATCGTCTTGTTTAAATTCCAGAGGAGTAGTTTATGTTCAAATCAAACCGTCAGTATTCAGCGCCCATGAGTTCGAGCGTTGGGCTTTTAATTGTGAGACATAATCAGATAAAGTTGATAGCATGATTACTAAGGAAACGATCAAATCCGAAGTGGAAAGAGTGCCCGAAGACCGGCTAGCTGAGTTGTACCAGGTTGTTAAAACCTTCACCGAATCCCAACCACCGTCTTCTAAACCAAGCTTTATGTCCAAGTTGAAGAACGTCCGCATCAGCGCGCCACCCGACTTCTCAGAGAACATAGACCTTTACCTGACCGGAGAGAAGATTGTTGAGTAGCGTCTTCGTTGATACGTCGTTTGTGGTCGCGCTTGTAAACGAAAGAGATGAGCACCATGCCCGCGCCTCTGAGTTGGCAGACTTATTTGATGGTTCTCCGCTGGTAACAACGGACGCCGTGCTGCTTGAAGTTGGTAATGCCTTAGCAAGAAGTTCCAAACAGCAGGCGGTCGAGATTATAGAAAATTTTCTCTCGTCAGATGAAGTCGAGTTGGTACGATTGGACGCGGGTTTGTTCGGGAGAGCCTTCGAGCTTTACCGAGTACATCAAGATAAGACGTGGGGCATGGTAGATTGCATATCGTTCGTGGTAATGCGTGAGCGAGGAATTGTGGACGCTCTTACGACCGACAAAGATTTCAGGCAAGCAGGATTCACCGCGTTGATGCGCGTCACGTAAAGCCCAACAACTTTTTGCACCGGACGCGGTTCAGCGACTCTCTCATGCGCAAGGCGTGCGTGGTCTTCATGTCTCGCCCGCGCCGGTGAAATCGGGCGTTGGCGACCTGTGCAGCGCCGAACGGGAGACGGTGGCTGTCTGCCCCCGGACTTGCGCTATGATAGCGTCATGGAACAGCGTAAAATTCGCGTACTCGTTGCCAAACCGGGTCTCGACGGTCACGACCGCGGGGCCAAGGTCATCGCGCGCGCGCTCAGGGACGCGGGCATGGAAGTAATCTATACGGGCCTCCGACAAACGGGGGAGATGATCGTCAACGCCGCCATCCAGGAGGACGTGGACGCGGTCGGCTTATCGATTCTCTCGGGGGCGCACATGCACTACTTCCGCGAGGTGACCGACGGTCTCAAGGGGCGCAACGCGGAAGACATCTTGGTGTTCGGCGGCGGCATCGTACCCGACGCGGATATTCCTAAGCTTGCCGAGATGGGTGTCGGCGCGATTTTTACCCCCGGCACCAGCACGCAGGAGGTGATTGACTACCTGCGCGAAACGGTGCCCAAACGCTGGGCCGCGCAGGTGTAGGCGGGATCCTGCCGGTCTGGTGACATTTGCCAGACCGGGTTTTTTTCTTGTCGTGACCGCAGAAGCCTCTGGACTCACCCTCTCTACTTCGCCATCTTGAGCGCGATCATCCGGCCCGTGGGCGTATCCGCCACGCCGCCCTCGCCCGTTTCGCGGAGTTCGGGGGGGAGCATCCGGCCTACCGAGGCCATCGCGCCGATTACCTCGTCGGGAGGGATGACCGACTCGAGCCCGGAGAGCGCAAGCTGCGCCGAGGCGAGCGCGTGGACGCTGTAGAACGCATTGCGCGACACGCAGGGCACCTCGACGTAACCGCCGACGGGGTCGCAGACCAAGCCGATGGTGTTCATCAGCGCCATCGTCGCGGCGTGAACCGCGGCCTTGGCGTCGCCGCCCAGAAGCTCGCACACCGCCGCCGCCGCCATCGCCGCCGACGAGCCGATTTCGGCCCCGCAGCCGCCCGTCGAGCCCGCGATGAACATCGTTTTGGAGATGATCTGCCCCACCCCCGCCGCGAGCACCAGGGGCATAAGCAGTGCGTCGTCCTCTCTCTCGAGGTGGTCGGCCACGCCTAAAAGCGCGCCCGGCAGCGTGCCCGCGCTCCCCGCGGTGGGCGCGGCGACGATGCGGCCCATGCGGGCGTTTTCTTCGTTGACGGCCATCGCGTAGGCTTGCACCCGTTTTAAGAGGGGAGACCCGAGGATGTCGGGGGCGTCCCACAGGGTCTTGGCGTTCCAGCCGACCATGCCCGTTCGGGAGGGGGCGCTTGAAGAAAGCCCCCGCCGCACCGCGTCACGCATCTCGAGGAGCCTCGAGCGCATCGCCTCTAACAGCTCCTCCCGCTCCTCCTCGGTCTCGACCTCTTCATTCAGCACCGCCTCGGAGGCAAACCCCTGATAGTCTGCCAGCTCGTTGAGCGTCACGCGTCCTCCTCTTCTCTTTTAGGCCTGGCTACCCCACTGGCCTCACCCGCCGCGCTGTGCGTAGCCGCATTCCCCATCACGTCGCCCGCCCCGCTCATCACCTCGGGCAACATCCGCAGCAGGTGGACGTAAGGCAGATTTGTAAGATAGTCGAGCGCGTACTGCGCCAGACGGCGGTCCGTCTCGACTGACATCATCGCCCGCCCGCCGCGCCGCCGCCGCGCCGAGTGGAGCGTGGCGATGTTGACGCCGTCGTCGGCCACGACCCGCGCCACCCTGGCGATGACCCCCGGCTTGTCGTCGTGCTCGACGAGCAGCGTGTGGTACGCGCCGGTAAAAAGGATGTCGAAGTCGTTGACGCTGCTTATCCGCACTAAGCCGCCGCCCAGGCTCGAGCCCACCACGCTCACCCGTTCTTGCTCGTTACGAAGTTCTAAGCGAACCGTGTTGGGGTGAACGTCGCCCAAATCTTTGCTGCTAAAAGAAACGTTGAGCCCCGCCTTTTCCGCCTCCTCAAACGCGTTGGGGATGCGCGGGTCGTCGGGGTAGTAACCCAAAAGCCCGGCGGTGAGCGCCAGGTCGGTGCCGTGGCCCTTGGCGGTTTTGGCGAACGAGCCGTGCAGCACCGCCTCGGCCTCGTGGGGAACGCCCAGCAAGGTGTGGCGGGAGAGGAGCGCTAAGCGGCACGCGCCCGCGGTGTGGGAACTCGAGGGGCCGACCATCACAGGGCCAATCATGTCGAGAAGACTCATCAAGCGTAGTGTAGCGCGTTGGGGTTTTGTAAGAGAACGTGTGGAGGTCCAAAAAGTAAAACGCCGACTTTCCGCGTGAACGTTGTACCGCCGTTCTCACTGTTCATCCCGAGACGTCAGCTTTGCTCCTCCAAAAGCTCCCTGAGCTGGAATTCGTGCCGGACGGGGTGCATGACGGCGTGCTCGAGCATCGCGTCAATGCAGTAGGGCGTACCCCAGTTGGAGAGGTAGGTGACGGATTCAAACTTTGCTTCTTCAACATGGGCAAGCGGCGGGCGCCAGCGTTCTAAGACGTGCTCGAGATACCCGTCCGCCCCGGCTTCGATGGTGACAACATCGGGAGGAAGCTTTATCTCGGGGTCGGGCAGGTCCAACTTTTGGCACATCCAGACCATGTAACCACGGGCCGCACGCAGAATGTGCTCGAGCAAAGCTTCAAGAGATTGATAATCCTCGTCAACCGTTTGTGGAAGTTTGATGTTGGCGGTTTTCGCTTCTTTCCAAATACCTAAGCATTGGCGCAGGTGTTTTTCGTGCAAGAGCACCATTGCCCTTGCGCCTCGGTATTGGTAATGGCTAAGTTCCTTCATAGCTTTACCTCTCGTATCACGAAGCGGGCGGCAGGGTCTCGAGCAGCACCATTGACCTTTAGACGGCTCTCCACGCCTTCTTGATGCTTGCGCTTACAGACATAAAATTTCTTCTCGACGCGAAAAAGGCGGCTCTTAGGCCGCCCACACCACAAAACCAAAAAGCGCCTACCTAATCTTCTCTTTGAGCGCCTTGCCGGGTTTGAACGCCGGGTATTTGGAAGCGGGGATGTCGATTTTGTCGGTGGTGCCGGGTTTGACGCCCGTGCGCGCCTTGCGCTCGCGCACTTCAAAGGTGCCGAAGCCCGTGAGCTGCACCTTGTATTCGTCGTTGAGGTGCGTGCTGATCTGGTCCACCACGCTGTCTACGACTGTTTTGACGTCTTTTTTCTTCATCCCCGTCTCGTCGGAAACTTTGTCCACAAGGTCGGCCTTTGACATCGTCTTTCCCTTTGCCATCGCGTTTCCTCCCTTTATGTTGACTTCGCGGGTACTGTAGCACGTGAATTGTGAGAAAGCAAGTCCCTCACGGGGCTAATCGGTTTGATCCGTCAGGGACAGGATTTTGTGGGGGTGTTTGGTTGGGGCTCGAGCCAGTTAACGTCAGAGACGGGATTTCCTCGGCTCTAAGCGCCCGTGACACATTATTGACGGTAAAAGCGAAAGGGCGACAAATCAAAAGGCTGGAGAGTGAAAATCTTCACACTTTTTGCGGATTCTGCCCCACGTGCTGAGGCTGCGGCGGGCGCAGCGCGTTAATACGGTCCATGACTTCTTCGGTCAACTCGTCCATCTCCTCACGGCTCTTGCTTTTAGGGACGAGCGGCGCGCCGAAACGCACCGCGTAGGCCCGGCCCTCGCGGAAGATGGCGGCGGGGACGATGGGCACGCCCGCGCGCTGGGCCAAAAAGGCCGCGCCGCCAAGCGCCTTGGCGTCTCCCTGGTTGCGGGTGCCCTGGATAAAGATGCCGATGGCCGTGCCCGCATGGAGCCGCCGCAGCGACTCCTTGACCGCCCCCATATCGCTCCGCTGCCGGTCCACGGGGTAGGCGCGCAGCCCGAGCCACAGCGTGCGCCAGTAACGGTTCTCGAAAAGCTCTTTTTTCGCCATATAATTGACTTCGCGCGGGACCGCGACGCCCATGACGGGCGGGTCGAGCGAGGAGATGTGGTTGCTGGCGACAACCAAGCCCCCGGTCATGGGGACGTGCTCGCTACCGTACACGCGTAAGCCGTAGACGAGTTGGGCGTAGAGGCGAAAAGCCCAGACCGCGAAGTTGTAAAACCACTTGCGCTGGACGAGTTTGGTGAGCGTTTCCACACCCGCATTATACCGCAGGTGTTATCTGCTCGTTTTGCGCAGGGAGAGATTTGGTTGAGTGGCGAGTTGTTGGCGGTCAGAATCCGGTAGTCAGAATTCAATAGGTGTTTTCATGCTGAATTCTGACTACTGTCCAACTAATGTTTACTGATTTTTGTCTCCTGATTCTTCACCCGCGCCGCACGCCGCTCGACGCTGATTTCGGCGGCCAGGAGCGCGCCCACCAGAAAGAGGAGCACCGCGAAGTAGAGCCACAGCAAGACCACGAGCAAACTTGTGACCACACCGTAAATGAGGTTGAAGCGCTCTAAGTTAAACACGCTCACCAAAAATTCGCGCATCACCAAAATGCTCACCGCGCTAAAAAGCGCCCCGATCACCGCGCCCGTCCAGGAGGACGAGCGGCGCGGTAAAAAACGGAAACAGAAGATAAACGCCCCCACGGTGATGAGCGCGCGCAGCGAGGTGATGAGAAAACCGCCGAGTTCGGGCAGCGACAAAAAAGCCGGGACGTTGAGCGTGACGAACAGGTTGTTGAGGAGCACGACGAGCTGGTCAAGGTAGGCGAAGAGAAGCCCGCCAACCACCTCGACCAAAATTACCATGACCGCGGTGAAGATGAGCAGGATGGCGACCAGGCGTTTGCGCCAGAAGTTCCGGGGGTGAGGCGAGGCGAAAATAAGTTCTAAAGCGAGCTGTAAAGAGGAAAAAAAGTTAGAACTCGCCCAGATGAGGATAAGGAGTGATACCACGCTCCTAACAAGCGCGCCCTCGACTAAAAGCTGCTCTAAAGCCTTGAAGCTTCCCTCGATAAGCTGCGTCTGAACCTGGTCGTTTTGCGGCGGCGTAACTTGCGCGACGAGGTTGACGAGCGCGAGCCGCGCGTCCTCGGCTAAATCTGGGCGGCTGCGCAACAAAAAGCCGACCCCGCCCGTGAGCAGCAAGAGCAGAGGACCCAGCGAAAAGGCCGCGTAGTAGGCGAGCGCGGCGGCGAGGAGCGGGAGGCGCGAGTCGTTAAAGCGCTGAAAGAGACGCTCACCAAAACGCCAGGCCGGGTGCCCCATGAGGGTCTCTACTTTGGCTTTCACAGATTCACTTTAACGCGTGTTCGGGCGCGCGACGTGAAGGTGGAGGGGCTCGGTTCGGGTGGGGCGACTCGAGCCGTTCGAGCTAGGGCGACTCGAGCCGTTCCCTTCTACGGTCCAGTGCCACCGCGACGAGTGCTCCCGCCAAGGCGATGAGCCCGTGCAGCAGCACCCAGAGCCCGGGCTCGAGGCCCCAGGGCAGCGCCACCGCGAAAAGTGCGCGTTGCGACGCGAGCCAAACAAAAAGCGGCGGGACGACGGTGAGCAGCGGCGAAATGAAAAGTGCGGGGTAGCGCCAGGCGTACTCAAGACCCAACACCCCCAACAGCCCCGAGGCGAGCATGATGGGCAGCATCACGAGCCAATCGGCGTCGCCACGCACTAAACCGACGGGGGGTGCTAAGAGCGCAATCACGTAGGCGAAGGGCAGGCCGCTCGAGGAGAATGCCAGATACGTCGCCAGCACAATCCCCAAACTTCGGACGAACAAGGGCAGAGGAGCCACCGCGAACACCGCCGCCAAGAGAAACAAAAACGCGCCGATAAAGAAGCTTTGGGGCGGCGGCGCGGTGCGGACGCGGGTCACGCCACCTCGACAACTGCTTTGGTCGCGGTTTTGGTTGCGGCTTCTTCAGCCACACCGTTTTTAGGTACAGGCAAGCGCGCGGCGATGGCGGGAATCTTGCGCAAGTACAGCCCCGTCGAGGAGGCGGGGTGCGCCGCCACCGTCTCGGGCGTGCCCTCCGCGACCACCGTACCGCCGCGCACGCCGCCGTCGGGGCCCAAGTCGATGACCCAATCCGCCGTTTTGATCACGTCCATGTTGTGCTCGATCACCACAAGCGTGTTGCCGCCGTCCACGAGGCGGTGGAGCACGTCCAAAAGCTTGCGCGTGTCGTCGAAGTGCAAACCCGTGGTGGGCTCGTCTAGAATGTAGAGCGTCTTGCCCGTCGAGCGCTTGCCGAGTTCCGAGGCGAGCTTGACGCGCTGCGCCTCCCCGCCCGAGAGCGTGGGCGAGGGTTGGCCGATCTTGATGTAGCCCAGCCCCACGTCCTGCATGAGTTGCAGCTTGCGCGCAACATTCGGGATGTTCTCGAAAAAGTCCACCCCCTCGTTCACCGTCATGTTGAGCACGTCGGCGATGGACTTGCCGCGGATTTTGACCTCCAGCGTCTCCTTGTTGTAGCGCGCGCCCTTACAAACCTCGCAGGGCACATAAATATCGGGCAAAAAATACATCTCGACCTTGACCGTGCCGTCACCCTTGCAGGCCTCGCAGCGCCCGCCCTTGACGTTGAACGAAAATCTGCCCGCCTTGTAGCCGCGCTTGCGCGACTCGGGGGCGCGGGTGAAGAGGTCGCGGATTTCGGTGAAGATGCCCGTGTAGGTCGCTGGGTTGCTCCGGGGGGTGCGCCCGATGGGGCTCTGGTCGATTTCGATGACCTTGTCGATGTTGTCCGCGCCGTCGATGCGGGTGTGGGTGCCGGGGACTTCTTTGGCCCGGTAGAGGTCTCTTGCCAACGACGCGTGCAAAATCCGGTGGACGAGCGTCGACTTGCCCGACCCCGACGCCCCGGTGATGCAGGTCAAGGTGCCTAATGGGATGTCCACGTCCACGTTTTTGAGGTTGTGCTCTCGAGCGCCCACAATCCTAATCTTCTTCCCGTTGCCACCGCGCCGCGCGTCGGGCACGGGGATGGTTTTGTCACCGCGCAAATAGGCCGCCGTCAGCGAGGCCTTGTCCGCCATAAGCTCCTCGGGCGGCGCGGCGGCGATGACGTGCCCACCGTGGATGCCCGCGCCGGGACCCAAGTCCACGATGTAGTCCGCCGCGCGCATCGTCTCCTCGTCGTGCTCGACCACAATCAAGGTATTACCCAAGTCGCGGAGGCTTAACAAGGTTCCCAACAAGCGGTCATTGTCGCGCGGGTGGAGGCCGATGGAGGGCTCGTCCAAAACGTAGAGCACCCCCGTCAGCCCCGAGCCCACCTGCGTCGCCAGCCGTATGCGCTGCGCCTCGCCGCCCGAGAGCGTGTTCGCGCTCCTGTCGAGCGTGAGGTAGTCTAGGCCGACGTTTTCCAGGAAACCCAGCCGCGCCCCCACCTCGCGCATGATGGGCCGCGCCACCGAGCCGCCGGGTTCGGGCAGGTCGAGGTTGGCAAAAAAGCCCTCGGCCTCGAGCACCGTCATCCCCGACACCTCCGCGATGTTGCGGCCCGCCACCGTGACGGCCAAAACTTCTGCCTTGTACCGTGTCCCCTTGCACTGCGGGCAGGGCGCGAGCGACATGAACGCCTCGATTTTTTCGCGCGCGAAGTCCGTATTCGCTTCCTTGTAGCGGCGCTCCAAGTTGGGGATGACCCCCTCGAACTCCGCCTTGAAGCGCATCGTCTCCTTGCCGTCACGCCTATAGACCACCTCGATGGGGTCGCCCGAGCCGTAGAGGACCATCTGTTTGGCCTTGGCGGGTAGGCTTTCCCAGGGCGTCTGGAGGTCGAAGTCCAGATGGTCGGCGAGCGCGCGCAGGCGGTCCCAATAGAAAACCTTGCCGTTGTCGCTCCGCCCGCCGCTCCAGGGCGCGATGGCCCCTTCCGCAATCGACAGCTCAGGGTCGGGAATTAAGAGGATAGGGTCAAACTCTTGCCGACTGCCCAGGCCCGTGCAGGCGGGGCAAGCGCCGTAGGGCGAATTAAAAGAGAATGAGCGGGGCTCGAGTTCCTCCAGGGCCGTCCCGTGCTCCGGGCAGGCGAAGCGCTCGCTAAAGAGTTCGTCCACGCCCAAGTCGGGCAAAAAGGCGCGCATGAGCCCTTCGCCCTTGACCAGCGCCAACTCGACCGACTCGGCGATGCGCGAGCGGTCCTCCCCGGTAATCTTGACGCGGTCGACGACCACGTCGATGTCGTGCTTTTCGAAGCGCTCGAGACTCTTCGCTACCGCCTCGTCCAGCGTTTGCACCTCGCCGTCCACGCGGACCCTTGCAAAGCCCTCTTTTTTGAGGTCGTTAAAGAGCTTCTTGTACTCCCCCTTGCGCCCGCGCACGACCGGGGCCAACAGCAGCGCCCGCTGGTCCAAAAAGCGCTCCAAAAGCCTATCGACAATCTCGCTCGCCGACTGCCGCTCGATGGGCCGCCCGCAGATGGGGCAGTGCGGCTTGCCCGCTCGAGCGAACAAAAGTCGCAAATAATCATGAATCTCGGTCACCGTCCCCACCGTCGAGCGCGGGTTGTGCGAGGTGGTCTTTTGGTCAATCGAAATTGCGGGGGAAAGCCCTTCGATGGAGTCCACGTCGGGCTTGTCCATGAGCCCCAAAAACTGCCGCGCGTAGGCGGACAAACTCTCGACGTAGCGCCGCTGTCCTTCTGCGTAGATGGTGTCAAAGGCCAAGGTGGACTTGCCCGAGCCCGACACGCCGGTAAAGACGATAAACTTGTCGCGCGGGAGTTCTAAATCGACGTTTTTGAGGTTGTGTTCGCGGGCACCGCGAATAATGAGGTCTTGCAAAGGAGGGCCTCCCTAAGGATACGCTCGTTTGACGCGTAAGAGTTGTTGAACATGTGTGGGCACAAATCTCGAGCTTACGAATAAAAAGTGGTGCGCAAGCCCTTTCAAAACATACGAGTATACCAGACTTTCCCGCGGTAGAGGGGCGCACGTCCTTACCAAGATGCTGGATTTGATAAACATAGAGGGCGGAGTAGGCGTGGAGCTGGGGCAGTGGGGGAACGCTTCTTACCCTACCGTTTCCTGCTTCTCGGCGGAGCGTGAGCCGTTGGGCTTGCGAAACGTCGGAGAGGTTAAAAGGCGCGCCTCACCTCGAGCTTTTTCGCCCCTCGTGAAGCACGCTCGAGAGATGCTTGTAACGTTCATAGGGTTCAATATATTGAGCTTGCCAGTCGGGATTGGGCTCGAGGTGGTCACCCACCTTAAACGTGGCGTCAACCGCCTCTTGCGGGGTTTGGTAAACGCCCGCGCCAAGACCTGCGATGAGGGCGACTCCCAGCGTGACCATGTCCGCGTGGCGGGTGAGCTCGAGCGGTCTCCCCAAAACGCCCGCGCGAATAAGGAGCCACAGCGGGTTTTGTGCGGGGCTCCCGACCACGCGGATGACGCTGACGGGTTCGCCCACGAGCGTTTCAAAGGTTTCTATATGTCTTTTAATTTCAAAGGCGACCCCCTCTAAAACGCTCCGCGCGAACTCGGCGGGGCCGTGTTCGGGTCGCACCTCCAAAAATGCGCCCGTGGCGCTCGAGTCGCCAAAGGGCGGCGCTTCGCCGTAGAAGTGCGCCAGAAAAAGGGGCGACGCGCCCGGCTCGGCGCTCGCGGCAAGCTCGAGTAGCGTGTCAAAGCTCTCCAACCCCAACAGATTCTTGACCCACGCCACCGACCCGCCCGAACTGTAGATGCCCCCGAGGTAATACCTGTGCCCCGCGATCACGTGCGGCCCCACCCCGAAGCCGCCCGCCTCCGCGGGATTCGGCGCTCCGGGCAAGCCAAAAGTGAGCCCCTCCGCCGTGCCCAAAGAATCGAGGGCGATGTCCGACTTGAACGCGCCGCACGCCAGTGCCGCGCAAATGTGGTCGTGGCCTCCGGCGAACACGGGCGTGCCCGCCCGCAGACCCGTCAATGCCGCCGCCGCTTCTGTCACCTCGCCCGCCGGGTCGGTGGCCCTGACCAGGGGCGGGAGAAAGGTAGGGGGGATACCGGCCAGCTCGAGCCCTTCTTCCCACCACGCGTGCTTACGCACGTCGTAGGCCATCGTGCGGGCGGCCTGGCTGGCCTCCATCAAAAGCTCGCCCGTCAGCTTGTAGCGGACGTAGCCGGTCACGCTCAGCCAGGTGCGGGCGCGCGCCCACACCTCGGGCTGCGTTTCTTTGAGCCAGACCCACTTGGCGATGCTGTGAATCGGATTGGGACGGAGCCCGGTCACGGCGTACCAGTGGGCGGGCTTTAGTCTCTTCTCGAGCGCCTGCATATGCGTTTCGGCCCTCGGGTCGTTCCAGGGGATGATGGGATAAGCCGCCTCGCCGTCTTTATCCAGCGGCAGGCCCGCTTCGCCCATGCTCGCCACCGCGAGCGCCTGCACCTCGGCCTGAGAACGTGCGAGCACCTCCTTAATCAGCCCCACTGTGGTCTGCCACAGCGCGTCGGGCAGGTAGTTTTCAAACCCCCCCTCTACACCCTTGGGCGTGACCGCTTGGGCGTGCGCCAAAAGCTCACCCTCTCGGCTGTAGACGCCGACTTTGATGTTGCTTGTGCCGACGTCGATACCTAGAAGCACAAAAGGCCTGATCGAGCATCTAAGGGATTCACCTTATTCCGAACTTCGTTTGAATGTCGACGCTCGCAATAAGCATATCCGTATGGGCGCACATCATTTCTTTTGAGCGAGAGCGGCTTCACACTCTACTGTTTAACATACGGGACCCCAACACATAGAGTTAAGGGATGATCGCTGCGTCCATAGGTTTTGCGTGGACATCTCACTTTTCACCCTTTCACCGCCCCAAAGGTCAGACCGCCGACGATGTAACGCTGCGCCAGAATAGCCAGCACCGTGGGGGGAACGAGGGCGATAAGCGCCCTTACGGCGACAAACCAGAACTCGATGCCCCGCGTGCCCGCCGAGCCCGCAACGAGGGCGGGCACGGTTTTGGCGTTGAGCGTGCCCAGGTTGAGCGCGAAGAGGAGTTCGTTCCAGCTAAAGGCGAGGACGATCATGAGCGTGGCCGCCATCGCCGGGGCGGTGAGGCGCAACGCGATTCGCGTAAAGGTCCCGAAAAAAGAGGCCCCGTCGACCATCGCCGCCTCCTCGAGTTCAATAGGCAAGTCTATAAACGCCTGCCGCATGATGACGATGGCGAAGGGCAGGTTAAAGGTGATGTTGACCAGCACGAGCGCCAGGCGCGTATCTACGAGCTTGAGCTGGCTCATGATGAGCAAAAAGGGGATGACGGTCACAATCGGCGGCAAAAACCTCTGCGACAAAAACCACAGCGTGACGTCCTCGTTGCCGAGTCTGCGCTCAAAGCGCCTTCCCAGCGTGAGGGCGAAGCCCACGAAAACAACCAGCGCCGCCCCGACCGCGAGCCGCCAAGGCGCGCCAAAGGTCGCCGCGGTAAAGGCGAGGACCGCGCAAAAAACGAACGCCAGGATCACGACGAGGCGCGGGCTAAAGCGAAACCTCGCCAGGGCGTAAGCGGCGGGCGTGCCCAGCACCAGCGTGAAAAAAGACGCGGCAAAAGCGATGACGGTGCTGTTGGTGAGCGCCTTGATCATTTCCCGCGACTCGAGTTCTATCGTCCAGTTGTCCAGCGTGGGTGGGTACTGGGCAAAAGGCACGCACAGCCCCGGACAGTTAAAGGTTTGCGAGGGCGGCCTGAAACTGAGGCTAAAGGCCCAGTAAAAGGGGAGCAGCCAGATGAGCGCGACCGCCAGCGCCAGGGCAAAAAACAGCGCGGCGGCGACGCGCCTCCTTATGTGGGGGCTCACGTATAGGCCTGCCGGATGCGGCTAAAAAAGCTCGTCACGACGAGCGCGATGGCGAGCAGGAGCAAGTAAGCCAGCGCCGACCCGTAACCGAAGTCGAAAAAGCGGCGGTAGGTGTTGTAGGTAAGCATGGTGAACGTCTCCGTCGAATTGCCCGGCCCGCCGTTGGTCAGGCTAAAGGGGATGTCGAAGACCTTGAACGCCTCGGCCATGCGCAAGACAATCACCAGAATAATCGTGGGTTGCAAAATAGGTAGGGTGATGTGGCGAAAGAGCGTCCACCGGCTCGAGCTTTCCAACCTACCGGCCTCGTAATACTCCTCAGGCACGCTCTGCAACGCGGCGAGCAGCACGATGAACACGAAGGGCGTCCAGTTCCAAACGTCAACCAGAATAACCGAGACCAGCGCCCAGTCGGGGTTGGACAGCCAGGGCGCGCGGACGCCGAGCACCGACCGGATAAAGCCGCCTTCCTCATGAAAAATCGTGACAAACAAAAAGCCAATGCCGACCGGCGTGGCAAAGAGCGGCAGGGTCATGATGGTTCGCAGCGCGCCCCGGCCCGGTAAGTTTCGGTTGAAAAGCAGGGCGAACAAGAGCCCCAGCACGAGCTGAACCGTCACGCCGACAACCACAAAGGTCAGCGTGACGCGCGCGGCGTTCCAGACGTTCGGGTCCGAAAAGGCGCGGGCGAAGTTGGCCCAGCCCACAAAAACGTCCTCTTGACCGATATTGACCCTCACAAAGCTAAGGCGCAGGCTGTAGAGGAGCGGAAAAATCGTAAAGCCCACCACCCAGAGGACGGCGGGCAGCAAGAACACGTATTTTAGCGGGCTATTCCAGCGCAAGAGGAGGGCCTCCCAGGAGGGATGAGAGAAAGGTAAAAAAAGAGAGAGGAGCAGGGGGCGTCTCACCCCGCTCCCTCTTACTCACTTACGGTTCGAAACCGATGGCCTCTTGATACTGCTGGAGTTGTTGCTCGAGCCCACGACGCTCGGTGATGCCTTCCCAAGCCGCGGCGGTCTTGTCGAGCGCCTCTTGCGCGCTCATCCTGCCGATCATCGCTTCTGAGAGGTTCTGGTCGAGCGCGCGCCAGTATTCTTCGGTGCCGTTGATGCGCAAGTAGGGCAGCATGGTGTCGGCGTAGAAGTTGTCGTAGTATGCGTTGGTATAGAACTCGACGTCGCTCGCGTTCCAACCGGCGTCGACGTACCCTTCTAAGCTCGCCGTGCCTTCGGGGGGCAGGAAGTCGATACTCACGCCCGGATCGACGCCCGTCCACCCGCGCTGCACGTTCCAGGTGTGAACGGGGGCGGTCGCCATGAGCGCGTAGAGGCTGTAGACGGCTTCGGGGTTGGGCGACTTGGCGGAGATGACCCCCTGCCACGAACCGCCGACGGTGTTGCCGACGACGTTGGGCTCGTCCAGGGTTTCCCACGCGTTCGAGCACATGTTGTAGACCTCATTGGAGCCGGGCACGATCGACGCGCCCAGCTTGCCCTGGATTTTGGAGCGGGTCGGGTCCTGGACGAGCGAGCCCACGTCGCCCCAGGAGAACAGGAAGACGGCCTTGCCGTTTAAGAACCAGTCCCAGCCTTCGCCCAAGTCCCAGGCGGCTTGCGCGTCGGGGCCGTACTGCGCGAGTTCCTGAAGTTTTTCGAGCGCCCGCACGTGACCGGGCTGGTTGATAAGGGGCTCCATCGTCGCGGGGTCGAACCAGTAGTTGTTGGTGCAGCGGTCCACCGTGTCGCCGGGGCGCACCGTGTAGGCCCCCGACAGGGTCATAAAGTGAAAGTGCCCCTGCGCGTTGACCTTGAAGTGCATGACGATGCCGCTGTCGGGCTCGGCGTCGTTGTCGTCCCAGTTTTTGCCGTCGAAAAAGCTAGCGATGGCAATCACGTCGTCCCAGGTCTCGACGGGGAAGGGCATCGGCTCGCCGACCTCTTCTTCGTACCTGGCCTGCCACTCGGGGTCGGTCAAGATGTCGTTACGCCAGTAGAGCACCTGTCCGTCCGAGTCGTTGAGGGTGGCGTAAAACTCCCCGTCCCATTGGTGGATGGCCTCGAGCGAGGGCGGGAACCAGGCGGGGTCCCACTGAGGAAAGCGCGCGTCGGCGATGTAGTCGTCCACCGGGACGATAAAGCCGGGCGTGACGTACTCGCCCATGTACCAGGCACCCTCGATAAAGCCGTCGAACTGGTTGAGCCCGAGTTGCAGGTCGTTCATGGTGGCGGGCAACTGTTCAGGTAAGGGCATCTCGACGATGTCGAGCGTCGCGCCAGTTAGCTCTTCCCAAGCCGGGCGCAGTTGATAGAGCGGCCCGGAGATGCCGCCTTTGGGTCCGCCCGTGTTGACGGTAACCGCGATGTTCATCCCGTCGAAGGGCTTTTCGCCAGGGCCGAACATCGTGCCTAGCTGGTCGGCGGGGATGGTGATACGTTCACCGTCGTCTTGCGTAATAAGCGTGACGCTGCCGTCGTCACCCCACTCGAGGTTTTGATCATCCTGCGCCAGCCCCCAACCGGCGACGACAAGTACAAAAACGAGCATCCACTTCGTCATGATTTCCTCCTAAAAAGCGTTTCGAGACTCTATATGTGGCTTTCGGACGGCCCGAGCAACCTCCTAACCGAGGGTTCAAACTTCTAAGCAAGTAGCGACAGTTGACAGTCAGGTGGTAACAATCAGCAGGTGGTAACAATCAGGTGGTAACAGTCGGGTAGTAACGGTCGGGTAGCAACAATCCGTCCAATGCTGGGTTTGAGTGAGACTCGGCTCTCGGTGACGTTTGAGTGGCGTTTAAGATTAAGTGGCGTTTGAGACGTAGCGGCTCGAGCCAGGGCGCGAGACAAGCTTCACGGCGTGGGGTTAGTAAACTCACTTTCTCTGGCACCCCCTGTAAAGCCGTTGGACATCGGCCTGAACGTTGCTTGTCCTGCGCAGGTCGTGACGTTGCATTCACCTAATGTCGCTGCGCCGTCTGGGCGCAAAATAGTAGCGGCTCTTCTTTCCAGCGAATGGCTTCTGAAATTATGTTGTGCATTTATTATTTCACATTTTCGAATATTGTCAAGGCTGACCCGGTGATTCCAGCCGTTCGAAACGGGCGTCACGTTACCCGGCATCAAATTTAACGTCGAGCTCGTGAATCGTAAAGTCGAGTGCGCCCAAACATCAAAGAGCTTGTAACGAAGCAGGGCGCGAGTATCAGCAAAATCAAAAAAGGTTTGGAACCGAACTCAGCGCGGAAGACCTAATGCTTTTTGTTGCTTAGAGCAAGTATAGTGCGGGTAAGAAAAGTAAGGGGCGTGAGCGGTGGGAGAAAGGCGGAGAGGTTTTTTGCCCGCGCCCCCAGTGCTCCATGTTGCGCTCTATGTTGTGGCCTCTGGTTTGAAGCGCGCCGTTCTCATTTTCCGTTTTCAGGCCCGCCAGCAAAGCCTTCGCCTTAGCTCTCCAGCTCCCTCGAGCGCGCGATCGCCCGGCTCAGCAGCACCACCGGCAGCACCCCCGCGAGCACGATGAAGAGCGCGCCGGGAGCGGCCTCGACCAAGCGCTCGTCCGACGCCAAGCGGTAGACGCGCACGGCCAGCGTGTCGAAATTAAAGGGCCGCACGATGAGCGTCGCGGGAAGTTCTTTGATCACGTCGACAAACACAAGGAGCGCCGCCGTGAGGAGGCTTCCGCGCAGGAGCGGCATGTGAACCCGCAGGAGCGTGCGGAGCGAGCGGTGGCCCAAGCTGCGGGCGGCGTCGTCCATGTTGGCGGTAATCTTGCCCAAACTCGCCTCGACCGCGCCGAAAGATACCGCCAAAAAGCGGACCAAGTAGGCGAACACGAGCCCGGCGATGGTGCCGCTCAGGAGGAGGCCGGTGGACAGCCCGAAAAGCGCCCGCGCCCCCTCGTCGATGCGGTTGTCGAGCCAGCCTAAGTGCATGAGCACCCCCACCGCGATGACCGACCCCGGCACGGCGTACCCGAGCGAGGCGACGCGGGAGCCCGCGCGCGTGAGCGCGTTCGGCCGAACCCGCTTGCCGTAAGCCAGCACGAGCGCGACGAGGAGCGCCAGGAGTGCGGTGAGCGCGGCCAGGGTGAGGCTGTTGCGAGCATAGACGAGCACGCGCTCATTAAAGCCGTTCGCCCCCTCGAGCGTCATCGCCACAAAAATGCCGATGGGCAGCGCGAAGCCGAGCCCCACGGGCAGCGCGCAAGCAGACCAGGCCAGCGCAGCCCTGAGTCCTCTCAGTTTGTAGCCGCTTAGACTGCGGTAGCGGCTCGAGACGGGCTGACCCTCGGGCCGACGGCCCAGCAGGCGCTCTAGTACGACCAGCACGAGGATAAAAAGCAGCAGCGCGGAGGCGAGTTGCGCCGCCGCCACGCGTTCGCCTAAGCCAAACCAGGTGCGGTAGATCCCGGTGGTAAAGGTGACCACGCCGAAATACTGCACGGTGCCAAAGTCCGAGAGCGTTTCCATGAGCGCCAGCGCCACACCGGCGGCGATAGCGGGCCGCGCGAGGGGCAACGACACACCAAAAAAACTCCGCCAGGCGCTTCGCCCTAAGCTGCGGCTCGCTTCTAAAATGGACACCGACTGCTCCAAAAACGCCGCCCGCGCGAGCAGGTATACGTAAGGGTAGAGCGCGAGCGTGAGCATCACGACCGCGCCGCCGAGCGAGCGCACCTCCGGGAAAGGGTAGTCGCGGGCAGTCCACCCTGTGAGCCCGCGTAGCGCGCTCTGAAGCGGCCCGCTGTACTGCAAAAAGTCGGTGTAGGCGTAGGCCAAAAGGTACGCGGGTACCGCCATCGGTAGGAGGAGCGCCCACTCGAAGACGCGCCGCCCCGCGAAGCGGCACATCGTCACCAGCCAGGCCGCGCCGACGCCGATAAAGAGCACGCCCGCGCCCACGCCCACCATCAAAAGGAGCGAATTTCTAATGTAGTCCGGCAACACTGTGCCGCTGAGGTGACGCCAAACCTCGCCCGCGGGCGCGAAAACGCTACTGACGACGACCAGAATGGGTGCCGCGATGAGCAGCGCCAGAAAGGTTACCAGCACGCTCCAGCCGCTTAAGTGCGCCTTACGCTTCGTTCTACTAGGTATCTTACCGGGTGTTTTGTTTGGTCCGCCTCGAGCCTCCGCCCCGCGTCTCACAAGATTTTGCACAGCCAAGAAAGGGTCTTGCATGATCCCCACGATACCGCAAGGTTGGCGAAACCCTAGCAGTCTAGTCGGATATTTGTTACGCTGCTCGAGTGATGCTCCGGGTTTCGTAACACCTCAGCCTCACCCTACGTTTATGACTTTATCTCCTCCTCACACGCCTCAGTCTCAGTTGCACCACGCCTCCCACGACGCGCCTCAAACGGGGCAACCTGTGGTGGAGCTTGACGGGCTGAGTAAGAGTTATCAGCATCCTAAGCACCCCGCTGTGGCTTCACTCTCCCTGACGGTTGAAGGGGGCGAAATCCTCTGCCTGTTGGGTCCGAGTGGTTGCGGCAAGACGACGCTGCTGCGCTTAATCGCGGGCTTCGAGACGCCCGACGCAGGAAGGGTGCGCGTGGGCGGGCTCGAGGTGGCGGGACCCAAAACCTGGCTGCCTCCTGAAGCGCGCCGCATCGGCTTCGTGTTTCAGGACTACGCGCTCTTCCCGCACCTGAACGTGTTGCAAAATGTCGCCTTTGGCGTGCGCGCCCGCACGCGCCGCGCCCGTTTGAGACGCGCCGAAGAGGTGCTCGCTCTTGTAGGCCTCACCATTTTTAGCCGCCGCTACCCGCACCAGCTCTCGGGCGGTCAGCAGCAGCGTGTGGCTTTAGCGCGGGCGCTCGCCCCCAAGCCCGCCATTATTTTGCTGGACGAGCCCTTTAGCAACTTGGACGCGGCGCTTCGCGGCTCGACGCGCGAGGAGGTGCGGCGCATCCTCAAGGAGACGAACACGACGACGCTGCTCGTCACGCACGACCAGGAGGAGGCGCTGAGTTTTACGGACCGGCTGGCGGTGATGCGTGCCGGAAGGCTCGAGCAGTTGGGCCTCCCCGAAGAGGTCTACACGCGCCCCCGCACCGCCTTTGTCGCCTCTTTTTTGGGCCGCACCAACCTGCTCCGCGCGACGGGCCGGGGCGAGGTGGCCGACACGCTCCTCGGCACCCTGCCGCTCACCCGGCCCGCCGAGGGCAACGTGCTCCTCTCGCTGCGTCCCGAAGACCTGTTTTTTAACCTGCGAGAGGGCGCAGGCGACGAGGCGAGGATTGATGAGGGCGTAGCGGTGAGCGTGGTGAGCCGCGAATTTAAGGGGCACGACCTGACCTATCAGTGTCAGGTCATCGCCGAACCCGGCGAAGTCGGTAAAAATCTCACGGTTCAGACCGGCCCCGACTGCCCCGTTCGTGAGGGCGAGGTGGTGAGGCTCAAGAGCAGGGGGCCAGCGGTGCCCTTAGAGGGCAGCGTCAGCCCCACCTGAAATTTAGAGGTGATGAAAAGGTGCTGGGTTGTGAGGTTTTATGAACCGGCGAGCCTATGGCCCCAGCAAAACGTTCGATACTCCGCGCAAGCGTTTCCGCGCTCTCTTCTATAGTTGCGGAAGTTGTGTCGATGACCTCGAGCTCGAGCGCGTCCGCCTGACCACGCAAGTATGCAGCCCAGGCGTATGTGTCTAGCTGGTCGAGTTCAGGCTGCGACCTTTCTTCAACTAAACGTCGTCGCCGCTCATTATGACCACAGTCAATAAGCGTGATGTGCAGGGCTGATAAGCCATCTTCATTGGTGGCGCGCTGCAAGATGCTGGGCCTTGCCTGCCCACCGAGTACGGTGAGTCTTGCATCAGATTCAGCTATTCTCTTGACCCACTGGCGCGCAGTAAACGCCTGCCACTGCTCCGGCCCGCCGAGCTTACGGACGACTTCGGCGCTTGGTGCGGCAATGTCATCAAAATGAAACACGGTCAAGTCTGAAAAAAAGTCGTTGGCAACGCGTTTAAGCAAGGTTGTCTTGCCTGAGCCGGACGAACCGACGAGAAAGTAAAGTGCGTTTTTGGACATGCGTCACTCTAACAATCGTAAGCGAAAGTTAGAGGGAAAGCTCATTCCCTCGCCTCCGCCTCCAATACCTGCCCATTCTCCACATCCACCAGCGCAAAAAACCGTTCTGTCCCGCCCGTGACAAAACTCACACTCCAGCGCCCGCCGCCCTGCCTTTCGGCGTAGGTGCGCCAGTCGTCCAGGCCGTCCAAGGCGTTGCCGACCTCTTCGTAAGCTAAGCGGATGGCCTCGTCTCGAGCATACTCAACCGCTTTTTCCTCGTTAAAGGTGCGCTCGTTGCGAATCTCTTCGATATAAAATTCATCGCCCATCTGGGCGATGACCCGCAGGTGCTCTAAGCCCCTGTAAAAGTCCACCCTCCAATGCACCTCAAAACGGTTATAGTCCGTTTCAATATCCCAAAGAAGCGGGTCGCTAAGCCGCGCCGCCACCTCAGGGTCGTTTAGGACGAGCGTTTGCACGCGCGCTCGGCCCGCCGCGAGTTCGTCCTCGGGTAGCGGTCGAGGGACGAACGAGTCGTATATTTCACCTGAGAGCGAATTCACATTGGCGTAGCCCAGCCACTCCTCACCGTCGGCGTCGTGAAATTCAACGCTCCAGCCCCCGTCCAGATTGTTTTCGTCATGGGGTGAGGCGCTGCCCTGCCAGCCTTCATAGCTCGTCAGCCAGTCAGCAAAGTCCTCGGTTTCGGCGATGAACGTGACCAGCCGCGCTTCTCTCTCTTCATAAGACTCGTCGGCGTATTCCGATTGGGCGGACGCACCCAGAGTCCAGCTAAGCAGCAGGACGAGCAGCATTGTGATGAATCCTTTTTTGCGTAACACAACCCTAGGCACGGGCTTGCCTGTCGTTCAGCGGATGCACGAGGCCGAGCGGCGTTACGGTGTGGTTGGGGAAGACCTCGGCCAGCTTGGGGTTGCCCAGGCGCTGCGAGACCACCTCGGCTAACACGTCGCGGTAGTCGGTGGTGACGGCCAAGTCGCCGTTGTTGAGGGCGTGGGGCTCGAGCGTCGGCCACCGGCTGTAGACCTGCCCACCCTTGACGCCGCCGCCCATCAGCATCATCACGCCCCCGTGCCCGTGGTCGGTGCCCGCGCTCGCGTTCTCCTTAACGCGCCGCCCGAACTCGCTCATGGTGAGAACCGTCACGCGCTGCATCCGGTCGCCTAAGTCGGTGTAGAGCGCTTCCAAACCGCGCCCCAACGTGTCTAAAAGGTAGTTGAAGTTCCCGTCCAGCGTCCCTTGCCCTTCGTGCGTGTCCCAGCCGCCTAAGTCGAGGCAGGCGACTTCTAAGCCGACCTCCGCCTTGACAAGCTGCGCAATCTGCTCTAAACCCTTGCCGAAGCCGTGGTGGTCGTCCGGATAGGACGCGCCGCCCGCGGGTTGATAGGTGGGCGCTTCCAAAGATTTGAGCATCTCGATGGTTTCAAAAACGAGTTCTGCTTGAGGCCCTAACATCTCGTCGGGCGCGTGGAGGCTGTAGAGGTCGCTAAGCGCCTGCTCCACGCGCCACCGCTCGCCCTGCCGTCCGCGCAGGTGAAAGTCGGTAATCGAGCGGAGCGACAGGGGCGTGCTGCCGCGCAGCGACGCGGGCAGCATCGCGCCCATCCCGACCGCGCGAAAAGGTGAGCCGTTCTCCCAGGCCGCACTCTTTAGGTGCCGCCCGAGCCAGCCCGTGCTGGTCATCTTCGTTCCCGGCGTGCCGTTTTCTATAAACTGCATCGCGTCAAAGTGCGATCTAGACGGGTCGGTGCTGCCGACCGCGTGGATGACGCCTAAGTCGCCCGTGCGGTAGATGTCCGAAAGCGGCTCGAGCGCCGGGTGAAACCCGAAAAAGCCGTCTAAGTCCAACGCGGCCCCGGACGCGTTGCCGGGTTCCCGAACGCGCTGAGTTGGTCTGGCGTCATAAAAGTGTGAGCCTTCACCGTAGGGCGCGACGGCGCTCAAGCCGTCCATGCCGCCGCGTAAAAAGATGCAAACGAGGGTGTCGCCGGGAGCGGCGCCGGACGTGGTGCTCAGCTCGAGGGGCCGAAACGCGAGCTGAGGCAGCCAACCGGGCAGGAGCGCGCGGGAGACGCCGAGCGTGCCGAGCATTCCCATACGGGCGAGAAGGTCACGTCGGTTCATAGGTCTATCTCCTTTTAGCACCACTGGTACGCGGGCGAGGCGAGCATGAGGCCGTACAAGGAGCCGAGCTTACGCGCCACGAGGTGAGCGGTAACAGGCGTGTCGGCTCCGCCATCATCCGACGCAAAAGCGATGAACAACGCGCGTTCGGCTTCTTCCAAGCGTCTGGCAAAAACCTGCTGCGCCACCCCGTCCACAAGCACTCCGACGGTTTCAGGACTCCCGACGCGCTCGTAAAGCTCTGTGCTCATGAGCGCGTCCGGGTTGCTGTAGGCCGTGTGCGTCAGGGCCGACGCGACGTTCCAGCGGGCTAAAAGGCCGCTGCTCGTTATCCACGCCGCCGCCTTATCGGGATAACCGTCCGGCGGCTCCCAGGCGTAAGGGACGTGCGCGAGGCTTTTCAAAAGCTCTCTCGTCTTGTCGTCGTGGGGCTCGGTGCCCGTCGCGCGGAGCGCGCCGATGAAAAACTCCAAGGGGCGGCGCAGCTTCCTACCTGCGGAGGCCTCAAATTCTGGAGACAAAAAGATGTGGCGCAACACCTCCCTGATATCGCCATCCGTTTGCATCCACACCTGCGCCGCGCTCTCCACCAAATTGGGCGGCGGGTCGTCGGCGACGAACTTGACGCAGAGCTTTGTGCAGACGAAGCGCGCCGTCGAAGGATGATCTGCTAAGAGGCTCAAGACGTGCAAGCCGTCTTCAATCCCTCTATCCGCAGGCAAGGTGTGTCCAAGCACGTGCTTCTCGCCCGTGTCATGAACTTTGGCCTTGAAGTAAAAACCTGAGTCGGTGCGGTTATCAACCGTCCAACCCGTAAAGGCCCGCGCGACTTCTTTGACGTCCTCCTCGCTGTAGCCGCCGTCCACGCCTAGGGTGTGAAGCTCTAAAAGCTCCCTCGCATAATTTTCGTTCGGATTTTCCGCCTCGTTGCTCTTGTTGTCCAGGTAACCGAGCATGGCGGGGCTCTGGGCGGTGGCAAAGAGCAAATCACGGAAACCTCCCAGCGCGTGCGCGCGAATCGCCTCGCGCTGAAAAGCGATGACTTCGGGCTCTAGGTCGCGGCTCGGCACGTTGAAATGGTCCGTCCAGAAATCCACTACGCGCTCCAAAAGTTGCCGTTTGCTGTGCGCCCCGCGGAGCACCACCCCCTGAATCAGCGCCTTGCGGCAGCGGTCGCGGTAGTCGGTGAGGCGGTGGGCGGTGCGGCGGTCCATTGCCAGAATGGGGAGGTCTCGTAACTTGGAGTCCGCCCCCGCGTCGCCTATGCGTTCGGGGTGAAGCTGCTCGTCTAAATACGCTTCCAAGCCGAGAGTGTTTAGCCGCTCGAGCTCTTCAAACCGCGGCCCCCAGGTAATGCGGTTAAGCAGATGCAGCCCAGGGTCGACCCGACTCGCCGTTTCACTCGCCTTGGCAAGCGCAGGCGACACGAGACTCGCGGCGAGGACCGCGCCGCTGAGTTTGAGGAAGTCGCGTCTGGAGGTCTGCATAGGGTTTTCGGAGAACGCTTGGTGTAAAAGATTGGTGTAAAGAAGAAAAAAATAAGCTTAGAGAATTCCGTGCAAAGAACTTGTGCGGAAGAGCTTCGGGTAAAGCGCAAGAAATTTCAGACAAGCCACGTCAACACGTTTGCAAGCTGTCTCTTTAAGCATCCTAGCAGACTCACATGAGCGTACTTTGAGGCTATGACCAACAAAAACGCCCGTCTGAGCGGGCGCTTCTTAACTTTAGCTTTTAGCGGCGCATTAGCCCTTCACGCTCTCCTTGAGGCTCTTGCCCGCCTTGAAGGCGGGCGCTTTGGAGGCGGCGATGTCTATTTTCTCGCCCGTGCTCGGGTTGACGCCCTGCCGTGCGGAGCGTTCCCGAACCTCAAAAGCGCCGAAGCCCGTAATCTGCACCTTGTCGCCGCGCGTCAGGTGCTCGGTGATGTGGTCGAACACACCGTCGACGACGCTCTTGACGTCTCGCTTGCTCAAGCCGGTGGTTTCGGCAACTTTATCAACCAGATGTCCTTTATTGACCGTGTCTGCCACTATGGCCTCCTCTAAAGAAGTACCTTATCAGGCGCTTTTCGTCTTGACAAGGGGTGAGACTCAAAAAAGGGCGGGCCCAAAAAGGGTAAACCCCACCTGTGCGAGCCATCTTGCAAGCAGGCGGCACCCTTTGCCGGTACAATGCAAGGGTGAGTAGCCCAGAAATCCGTAACTTTTCGATCATCGCGCACGTGGACCACGGCAAATCGACCCTGGCCGACCGCATCTTGGAGCTGACAAGAAGCGTGTCGGACCGTAACCGCCGCGACCAGATGTTGGATACCTTAGAACTCGAGCGCGAGCGAGGCATCACCATCAAGGCCTCCCCGGTGCGCCTCTACTACAACGCCAAAAACGGCCAGCGGTACATGTTCAACCTTATCGACACCCCCGGCCACGTGGACTTTAACTACGAGGTGTCGCGCGCCCTGCGCGCCTGCGAGGGGGTCTTGTTGGTCATCGACGCGGCGCAAGGCGTCGAGGCGCAAACGATCCAGAACGCGTATTTGGCGGTTGATAACGGGCTCGAGGTCTTGCCCGTGGTAAATAAAATCGACCTGCCCAACGCCGATCCCGAGGGGGCGGTGCGCGAACTAGAGGAGGTCGTCGGCATCCCCGGCGACTACGCGGTGGCGGTCTCGGCCAAAACGGGGGAGAACGTGGGGGCGATTTTGGAGGCCATCGTCGAGCACCTGCCCGCGCCCGAGGGCGACCCCGACGCGCCGCTGTCGTGCCTTATTTTCGATGCGGTTTACGACACTTATCAGGGCGTCATTCCCCTGATTCGCGTGTTCGACGGCAGGGTCAAAAAGGGCGACGTGATTAAAATTGTGAGCACGGGCAAGGAGTTTGAGGTGGACAAGGTGGGCTTTTTTGAGCCTTCTTTAGCCGTCGCCGACGTGCTCGGCCCCGGCGAGGTGGGCTGGCTCACCGCGAGCATCAAAAACATCGCGGATACGCAGATAGGCGACACCGTCACCCACGCCGAAAAACCCACCACGCACGTGATTCCCGGCTTCAAGCCCGCGCAGCCCGTCGTCTTTAGCGGCCTCTACCCGACCGACGCCGACGATTATCACAAGCTGCGCGAGGCATTGGAAAAACTTTCCCTAAACGACGCTGCCTTTACTTTTGAGCCCGAGACGTCAGAAGCGTTAGGCTTCGGCTTTCGCTGCGGCTTTCTAGGGCTCTTACACGCCGACATCGTGCAGGCGCGGCTCGAGCGCGAATTCGACTTGGGCCTCATCGCCACCGCGCCCGCGGTCATCTACGAGGTCGAACTGACCAACGGTCAAACGGAGCGCATCCAGAACCCCGCCGAGCTGCCCGAGCCTGACAAGGTGGCGCGCATCCTCGAGCCCTACGTCAAGCTCTCCGTCTACGTGCCCGAGGAGTACGTGGGCAACGTGATGGGCCTGCTCCAAGATCGCCGCGGCGACATGAAAAACATGGTTTACCACGGGCGGCGCGTCGAGTTGCGCTATGAGGTGCCCTTTGGCGAGATTCTTTACGACTTTCATGACCGGCTCAAAAGTTTAACAAGAGGCTACGCTTCGATGGACTACGAGCCCCTGGAGTACCGCGAGGGCGCGCTCGTCAAGGTGGACGTGCTCGTCAACGACGAAAAAGTGGACGCGCTCTCCATCATTGCTCACCGCGACAAGGCCTACGGCATCGGGCGCAAGATCGTCGACAAGATGGCCGAGGTGATCCCCCGGCAGATGTTCGCGGTGCCCATCCAGGCGGCCATCGGCGGCAAGATTTTGGCCCGCGCGACCGTGCGCGCCTTTCGCAAGGACGTGACCGCCAAGTGTTACGGCGGCGACATCACGAGAAAGCGCAAGTTGTTGGAAAAGCAGAAAAAGGGCAAGGAGCGCATGAAGCAGCTCGGCACCGTCGAGGTGCCACAAGAGGCATTTTTGGCGGTGCTGACCTCCGACGAGTAGTAGAACGGAGGAGTGATAAGCGCGAGAGGAACGCAAGCCAACGAGGGCTCGAGCCTTGCCTTCAAACCTAAACGCGGCGGAGGGTTAAGCCTTCACGCGCAGGTCGCTTTCGTTATCGGCCTGCTCTCGTTCTTGCCCAACGGGGTGGTTGCGCTCTCCTTTTTCGGGTCGCTCTACGGCGCGGCGCTACCCCGCTCCCTCTGGCTTACCTTTGGCGCTTGGATGCTCGGCGTTGCCCTCCTCTCGGCGGGTCTCGGCTACGCGCTCTCGCGCCTGTTGTTAGCGCCCTTAACGAAGCTGAGCGGGCAAATTGACGTGCTCCAGTCGCGCAGGGGCCGCTTGACGGGGGTGAGGTTGGAGCCCGCCCAGCATGAA
This sequence comes from Trueperaceae bacterium, assembly GCA_965214405.1. Lineage (GTDB taxonomy): Bacteria > Deinococcota > Deinococci > Deinococcales > Trueperaceae > CBDCCT01. Next base: position 866,586 of record OZ243956.1, on the reverse strand, counting down.
CCCAAAGAAGTGCTCCTCCTCAAAACCTCGTTTAACACGCTCCTCGCCCAGGTGGGCTTAGAGCAGTCGCGCCGGAGTTCGTTTATGGCGACCTTGATGCACGACCTCAAAACTCCCCTGGTGGCCGCCAATCACCTCCTGGCGGTGATCCGCGACACCGACTCCTTGCCCCGTGAGGAGCGCATCGACATCGTGAGCCGCGTTTTGAGCGAGAACAAGAGGCTCACCGAACTCGTGCAGGGGATGGTTGACGCGCACAAATTTGAACGCGACGACGTGCCCCTAAAGCGCGAAAGGCTCGAGCTTAAAGACTTGGTCGCGGGGGTGCTCGAGCGGGTGCGCCCGCTCGCTGAGGAGCGTGGACTTACCCTGACGCTGCGCGGGAGCGCGCTCGCGGTCGTGGACGCTCGAGAGTTGGAGCGCGCGCTCTACAACCTCCTGAGTAACGCCGTGCGTTACGCGCGTTCCCGCATCACCGTTGAGATTTTCTCCGGCATGATTCGCCTACAGGACGACGGACCGGGCTTGCCCGCGCCCCTTGAAACGCTCGCGCAGCCCTTTAACGCGCAGCCCGTGGACATCGCGGGAGAGCGTTACACGGCGGGCACGGGAGGCTTGGGGCTCTTTATCGCGCGCCGCATTACCGAAGCGCACGGCGGGCGGCTCGTGACCGAGCGAACGGGGCCGCAGGGCACGGTGTTTCTCGTGTACTTGAAAGAGGCGGCATGAATTACTCGAAGAGCGCTGTGAAAAATCCTACACGTGAGAGTGTGAGCGTTTCGCCCCCCCTACGCGTCCTCATCGCCGACGACCACCCGCTCTTTCGGATGGGCCTCCGGTACGCGCTCCGGGTCCAGGGCTTTATCGTCGTCGCCGAGGCCTCGGACGGGCGCGAGGCGGTGGAGGCGGTCAAGGCGCATGAGCTCGAAGTCGCCCTCCTGGACGTCAAGATGCCCGTGCTCGACGGTATCCAAGCCTGCGAGCAAATCACCGAGCTCAAGCGCCGCGTGCTGGTCGTGATGCTTACGACTTTTGAGGAGCCCGCCATCATCAAAGCCGCCAAGGAAGCGGGCGCGACGGCCTATTTATCCAAAGAAACCGACCCCGCCGAACTCGCGGCGACGCTGCGCAAGATTGTCGAGAAACCCCGCGCCGACTGGCTCCCGCGCGTCGAGGTGCCGAGCCTCACCCCGCGCGAGGCGCAGGTGCTGGGGCTTTTGGCCGAAGGTTTATCTAATAAAGCGATGGCGAAACGTCTGGGGATAAGCCCCGAAACGGTCAAGGACTACCTCAACGGGGTGTACCGAAAGTTGAGCGTGGGAGACCGGCTTTCGGCCATCAACCGCGCTCGAGAGCTTGGGCTTAACTAAATTGCCGTGTAAAGGTGCCTCCCTAACACCCCACGAGTAACAAGGGGTTGCAACCCCTTGTTTGGTGAATCTGTATGCTTACCGAGCAGTACATCAAAGAAAGGGTTTCCCAAACGCATTTTCTCAACACCACCCCCAAAGTGGGGAGGGCGCGGTGTAAGGGTTTTAATGTCCCCGCCGGGGTCAAACATGGGATAACCGCTGTAGGTGCTGGGAGACACCCCAAAGTGCAACGAGGTTTTAGCCTTTTAGAAATCATTATCGTCGTGGCTATTTTGGGTGTCTTGTTCGCCCTGATGCTCAACTTCAACCCGCAAGACCGCCTGCAAGTCCAGCAGGCGGCCAAGAGCTTTGTCGTGAGCGTGCAAAAAGCCAGATTTGAGGCCATTTCCAAAAACCTGTTCGCGGGCGTGCGCGTGACGGGCTCGAGCTTTCAAATTTTCTTGGATACCGACCCTGCGGGCGCGCCGGACCGCACATATTCGGCGGGTGACCAAATCATTGAGGAGATCGCTATCGGCTCGGGGAGCTATCCGCTAGTCAGGCTCACCAGCGGCTCGGCTAATCAGGTTGTCTTTACGCCGCGTGGCACCCCTCACGGTACGCCGTTTGGCATGGTGAAACCCGTCTTTTCCTCAACGCGGGGGGATTACGCTCTTCACGTCACTTTTGCTCATCAGGGCCGCGTTAAGTTGGAGCAGAAGTAATGACTAAGCTTTACCAAACCTCTCAGTTAAACGCTATAGAGAGGCAAGTATCAGGATTCAAGAGCGAAAGAGGCGTAACGATTCTCGAGCTTTTGGTCGCGCTCGTCATCATCGCAGTCGCTTTTTTCGCCATTGCCGCCGCACAGTTGGGCAGTTTGTCGGCCACTTCGAATGCGAGAGAAATAAGCGGGGCCAAGGATTTTGGTAACAAGCAGCTCGAGGGGGTCCGCGAAAAAATTCTGCTGGACGTGCTGAGCGCCGACAATTCGAGGGCTGCGTGGGAAACTTATGCCGACGCCTGCCCTGTGGTTCAAGACCCGCCCGCGGCGGCGGGTGTGGATGCACTTTGTAAGGGGCGCGCTGCTGGAGGACGCTACACGGCGCAGTGGGTGTTGGGGCCTGAGAACGGCGCACCTAAAGCGTCAGAGGGCGCGCTCGTCCAGGTTCGTATGAAAGTTACGTGGGCAACGGGGGAATCTCAAAAGGAACTCGGCCTCATGAGTTACCTGAGCTGCGTAGACGTGGACCGAAAGGCGAACCGCGACCTCAGCGTGTGTCCCGTCCCAGAGGCGAGCTGATGAAACGCACGTCTGGTATGACGCTCGTAGAAACTCTCGTGGCTCTCGGTATTCTCACCTTAGTTACGGGCATCATCACAACTTTCTTGACCGCGCAGTGGCGGCTGGCGGATCAGACGGAAGCCCGCAACGAGATGCAGGTGAATTTGCGTTCCGCACTGGAAATGATTTCGGCGGACCTCAACATTGCGGGCTCGCAGGGTGTAGAAGCGGCCTGTAATGTTGGGGACGTGACGCCAGCTCTTTGGGTTAACACCTCGCGCCCCTACTACAACGTAAAACGCAGACACACACTGTTCATCAGATACTGTGACACTTACGCACGCCCAGAAACAACGCCCGAAGATAGATCTGTAGAAGTGGCTTACGAATTACGCAAAGATACGGAAAATGATAATGTCTGGGCGCTCTACCGCAGGGAGAGAAAAGGCGCAGATAGTGGTGCCAGGTATGACTCCGCCGTTCCGGGTGTTCGCGCTTTTGAACTCTCCTTTACCTGCACGCCGGACGCCCCAACGTGTAACGCAACAGATTCCCTATTCGACCCCAGTGATGTGCTCTCGGTCACAGTCAAACTAACCGCGCAGAGCGTTCACAAAACGCGCGGCGTGAGTTCGCCTTTTATGTTTGACGGTAACCGCGTCACGAATCAAGAAGAAGCCGGTTACTACTACGAATACGCCGAGCAGACGGTCAGTCCGCCCAATTTGAGACCCTAAGTAGCCAAAAGAGAGTTAAAACAGAGGAGACGCTGTGAAACACGCAAACGGCTTTGCCCTAATCTACGCGCTTATCGTCATGGTCGTCGTCGGTATCTTGGTCACGGGCGCGCTTTTCAACGCGCTGACGAGCCAAACGGTCGCCAGCAACGACCGCGGCGCGACCTTGGCGCAGGTCGTGTCGGAGGCGGGGCTCACGCGCTTTGTCGCCATCGCCAACCAGAATGTGGCTTTTTTGCAAAGTTATGAGCCGGATTGGAAGCGTCAGCACATCGAGAGTTATGACCTTTTTGATAGAGCGCGTGAGGTAGACAACCGTGGCGACGCCGCGTGCGGCTCCGGCGAGCCGCTCTCGGCGGGCGGTCTGGATTTGGACTTTGCCGAGGGTGAGGGCGGCAAGCGTGGAATGGACATTTTTCCCAACCAGGGAACCTTCCATCCGGTGACGCTGCCGGACGGCACGGAGGGCGGTTACATCATCCGCTTAAAGGGTGAGACCATGACCTCTGAAGGCTATATAGGCGGCACGGCGGAGAACTGTCCGGGCGAGAGTTGCACCGTGAAAGACGCTCGAGCCAAAGCCACCAACGCCGTCCGCCTCGGCGCGAACCGGGTGCCCGGCGGCATCGACAGCGCGCTTAGCGTGAGAAAGAAGTTTGCCGGTCCGCTAGAAAACGTGTCCGTTTACGGCTCCGTGCGTTCTCTCAACCGTAATCTCGAGGAGGGCAAAACAGGTCTGGATTTGCGCGGCACCACCGGGATTTTTAACGACTATTACGGTCGGGACGGCGACACCGACATTAGCGAGCGGGTGGACGAATTGGGCGCGTATAAAATCTCCCCCGACCTGTGCGCCCGGATAAGCCTCGGCTCCGGCAACGTAAAACTAGACAAGGCTTCGGTTGCACTCGGAACCGCGCAAAATAACATCAAAGGAATTTCGTTAGGGCGAGGGCCTGGGTCGTTCGGGATTGTTGACAAAAATAACCGCGCCATTCCAGAGGGCTGGGCAGGCGTAAACAGGGCGCACTTAAACGAAACGCGCATAGGTGAAGTTGGCGCGGGCAAAGCGCCCGAGCTTGCCGAGGATTTTCCCGCGGGTGCCGACCTCACCCTCACCCCCGAGACCTGTCCGCAGTTGTTCCGGCAAGCGGAGGGCGGCGCAGTTGTGTCAAGCCCCGATATTCATCTACCACCCGCCGACCCGGCGTCCGGTTTTGAATGCGAAAATCCTCTCAACCCCACCCTCCGCGTCGCGTGGCGTCCGGGGTCCGAAGGCGAGCCGGGACAACTTGAATTCATCCACCCGCCCACCGACGGGTCGGGAAAACCCAAAGGGGGCCTGACCGTCTCGACGGGCGAGGCGGACCTCATCGTGTCGGAAGCGCTGAGCTACAAGGGCAAAGGCACCTTTTGGGTGGGGAAGTCGGGGGCTGACGGGGGGGCCAAAGTAACGATTAACGGGGACCTCGCTCCTCACAATTCAGACGATGATGCTTTTCTCAAAAAAGACGTGTTGAGCTTCGTCTCGAGCGGCGACATCACCGTGGGAACGGACGCTAAAGATGATGAAGACGGTTTAGACGCCGCCGAGCTTGACGTCGCCGCCCTGCTTTACGCACAAAAAACCATAGAGATTCGCGGCAAAACGCTTCTTTTCGGCGCGGTCATGGCGGACGAACTTACCGTCGGCTCGCAAGGCGTGAGCGTCGCGTGGGACCCACGCCTCATCAACCTCTGCCCGTCCGGTGTGCCGGGTTGTCCTGAGCGTCCCGCCGGGGAGGAAAACGGGCTCAGCCTGACGGTCGAGGCTTATGAGCGGCGCTAGGCGTTTCTCGAGCCGCGTCATAGCCCTCAGCGTCCGGTTTGAGAGATTTGGCGTACATATCGGCCAGAACGCAAGTTGAGGGGCGCTACCTGCGCTGGTAGATTCGGTGGCAATGAAAGTTGCTATAGAATGCACCGTGCTTTTCTCTTGGACCCACTATCATGCGGCGTAGGGCGGTTCTCTGCGCGGCGCTCCTGGCGGCGGGTCGGCCTATAAGTGACAAGGAGCTTCTCAACCTTTTAGATGTGAGCGCCGAGGAGGTGGCGGAGGCGGTGCGCGACCTGCGCGACACGCTCTACACGCAGCAGTTGGGGCTGGTGGTCGAGGAGGTGGCGGGGGGCTACCGCCTGGTCGTCGACCCGTCTCTAAACTCCGACCTCACCCCGCTGCTCTCACCGCCGCCTTTGCCGCAGCTCTCGAGCGCCGCCCTAGAAACCCTCGCGCTCGTGGCCTACGGGCAGCCCGTGACGCGGGGCGAATTGGAGGCGGCGCGCGGCGCGTCGTGCGCCTCAACGTTGGACACCCTGCAAGAGCGCGAACTCGTCAAGGTGGTGGGCCGCAAGGACGTGGTCGGTAAACCGCTGCTCTACGCGACGACGACGCGGTTTTTGCTCGAGTTCGGTCTCAAATCGCTCCAAGACCTGCCGCCTTTGGGCGAGGGGCCGGGGGAGTTTTTGCGGGGCTAGCGAGGTTGGGTGCGCGTAATGAAAGCCACACCTCTGTAAGAGTTCTGTAAGGCGCTGCCCCCTATACTCTCTTCATGTTCACCTTGACCCACAAAGAACTCACCGCGTTCGCCGCCCTCGGCGTCGCCCACTATATCCTCTTGGCGCTGGCCCTCATGACGACGCTCCTGCTGTTCTGGGTGCTCGCCGGAGCGGCCCTCATTGCCGCTGCCTGTTACGCCCTGGGCGTTACCCTAAAGCGCCACCGCAAAAGCGTGCGGGAGCCGAGATGGGCCGACGCTGCCGTGGCGTGACGGGTTAAGGCTAAAACCCGTTGTATAAGGCGCGGCTGCGAGCTTTTAGGTATAGACGGAGCGGACGGTCGTGCGCCTGCCCGCGAGAAAGCGAATCGCGGCCCCGTACCCCTCGACACCCAACCCGGTAATGCTGCCCACACAAACCGCTGACACAAATGAATGGTGCCGAAACGCTTCGCGGGCGTGAACGTTCGACAGATGCACCTCCACAACGGGCGGAGTGACACCCGCAACCGCGTCGCGGAGCGTCACCGAGGTGTGGGTGAGGCCGCCGGGATTAAGGACAACGCCCCTCACCCCCTCTTCCTCTGCGCGGTGGAGCCAATCGAGGATTTGGCCCTCATAATTGCTCTGGCGGCACACGACGGGGGTGCCCACCTCCGCGCCCCAGGCCTCGCAGCGGCTTTCTAAGTCCTCGAGGGTTTCGCGCCCGTAAACCTCGGGCTCGCGCCGTCCTAGCAGGTTGAGGTTGGGGCCGTTCAAAACGAGAATCATGGGGCCTCCGTTACGCTTTAGAAGTGTCGGCTAGACTATCAGGAAGGGTTTTGAGAAGTGCGCCCCAGGCTTTTTTGAGTTCGGACTCTTGAACGTCGTCTACCAAAAGGGGCTTGCCGATGCGCTCGAGCAGCACCCAGCGCAACCGCCCCCCCCGCACCTTTTTGTCGCGGTAGAGATAGGGGAGAAGAGCGTCAAAAGTTATGTCATCAAGGGTTACATCGTCCTCGACCCCTAGCGGCGCCGGATTCACCCAGCGTAAAAATGCTTGGAGTCGCCCCGTCTCGTCCGCATAGCCGCGCCCCGCCGCGAGTTCGGCGGCAAAAAGGAGGCCGTAGGCCACCGCGTCGCCGTGGGGGATGCGGTGGTGAGAGTGGGCCTCGAGCGCGTGCGCCAGCGTGTGACCCAAGTTGAGGTGCGCGCGTTCGCCCCCCTCGCGCTCGTCGGCGGCGACGATTTTAGCTTTGACCGCGACCGAACGCCCGATAAGCTGAGTTAAAAAATCCGGGTCACCGTCCCGGCGGAAACCGTCGCTGGGGAGGTGCTCAAGGATCCCTGGGTCGGCCAGGAGCCCATGCTTGAAAAGCTCCACCGCGCCCCCGCGAAACTCGCGCTCGGGCAGGGTGCGGAGCGTTGTCACGTCCGCAAGCACCGCCTTGGGTTGCCAGAACGCGCCGACGAGGTTTTTGCCCTCGGGCAAGTTGAGCCCGGTTTTGCCGCCCACGCTGGCGTCGACCATCGCCAGCAGGGAGGTGGGGATTTGGTAGAAAGCCACGCCGCGCAGATAGCTCGCCGCGACAAAGCCAGCTAAGTCGCCCACCACCCCGCCGCCCAAGGCGAGCACCGCCGCACCGCGGTCAACTCTTTTTTGTGCGAGTTCGCGTAAAAGGTTTCCGTAAGTTGCAAGCGTCTTGCTCTCCTCACCGGGGGCGACGGTCAAGCAGGTGACGGTTTTGCCTGCGCAAGTGAGCCCCGCCCGCACCGCCTCCGCGTAGTGCGCCGCGATGTTCGTGTCGCTCACGAGCACAACCTTATCTTCCGCGATGTGAGCGCTCAGCCGGGAGAGCAACCCCGCTTCGACGACGACGGGATAGGGCGGCGTGACGCCGACGGTGAGCTTCACGTCCCGGCCTCCGTCCAGGTCCACAGACCCTCGACAATCTCCTCGACCACGTCCGCCGAGTGGCGTCCGTCCGTCGAGACGCTGAACGAGGCGGCGTCGTGGTAAGCCTCGCCGCGCGCGCCCATGAGCGTGCGGATGCGCTCGACCGGGTCGCCGACTTCTAAGAGCGGTCGCTTGTGGCGGCGCGTCCGTTTATAAATCGTTTCCGGGCTCGCGGTCAGCAGCACCACCGGGCCGCGGCTCTTGAGCAGCGCGCGGTTTTGGGGGCGCATCACGGTGCCGCCGCCCGTCGAGACGACGACGCCGTCTAGGCGCAAGCAGCGCCTCACCACCTCGCTCTCGTAGTCGCGGAACACGCTCTCGCCGTAGAGGTCGAAAAGCTCGGGAATCCGCATACAGCTCACGCGCTCGATGACCCTATCTGTGTCGATGAAGGTTAGGCTCAAGCGCCTCGAGAGTTCCCAGCCGATGCGGCTCTTGCCCGCGCCCATAAAGCCGACCAGCGCCACCCACGAGACGGGCCGCTCCTCGAGCAGATACGCGTGCGCCACCTCCACAACCTCCATCACCAGGGCGTACGGTGGGGAGCGTGGTCGGGTAACCCCTCAGCAACCTTGACGGGTCTAAAAATTCGCCACATAACGCCCGTGCGCCTCCACGCGCTCCGTAATCTCGCGGACGGTGTCGCCGCCAAACTTTTCTAATAATGCGTCGCCCAGCACGAGCGCGCTCATCGCCAGGAGGACGATGGACGCGGCGGGGACGGCGGTCGTGTCGGAGCGTTCGCGGGCGGCGTCGGCGGGCTCGTGCGTCACGACGTCCACGGTCGGCAAGGGTTTCATGAGCGTGGCGATGGGCTTCATCGCGGCGCGCACGATTACTTCCGCGCCGTTGGTGATGCCCGCCTCGAGCCCGCCTGAGCGGTTCGTCTCGCGGTAGTAGCCCTCGTCACCCCGGTAGATGGCGTCGTGAACGCGGCTACCCGGCACCGTCGCGTTGCGCCAGCCGTCGCCGATTTCGACGCCCTTGATGGCCTGGATGCTCATCGCCGCCCCCGCCAGCCGCCCGTCCAGCTTGCGGTCCCACTGCGTGTGGCTGCCGAGCCCCACGGGCACGCCGCGAAAGCGCGCTTCGATCACGCCACCCAGCGTGTCGCCGTCGGCCTTGGCCTGGTCGATGCGCTCGATAATCCGACTCTCGGCCTCGCCGTCAAAGGTGCGTAAGGGACTCTCATCGAGCTTATCTAGCGCTTCCCAGTCCATCCCGCCGTCGCAGGGAATCCCGGCCATGCTGACGACGCGGGCGCAGCCCTCCACGCCCGCGGTTTTCAAGAGTTGCAGCGCCACCGCGCCCGCCGCCACGCGTGAGGCGGTCTCGCGCGCCGAGGCGCGCTCGAGCACATCCCGCAAATCTTTGTGCCCATACTTGACGCCGCCCGCCAGGTCCGCGTGACCGGGCCGCGCCTCGGTCAAGGCGCGTTTACGCGGCTCGTTACCGGGTTCGGGCGACATAATGTCCGTCCAGTTGCGCCAGTCGCGGTTTTCTATCTGCAACGACAGCGGCGCGCCCGTGGTGCGGCCCGCGCGCACGCCTGCCAGCAGGGTCGCGCAGTCGCTTTCTATCACCATGCGGCGGCCTCGGCCGTACCCTCCCTGCCGCCGCCTCAGCCAGGGGTCGATGTGCTCGCTCGCAACGAGCTCTAGGCCCGCGGGCACCCCGTCTAAAAAAACCGTAAGCGCGGGGCCGTGCGACTCACCCGCCGAAAAGAATCTCAACATATGAACAGGTTAGCACGCGTTTGTGTAGACCAAAGAATCGAGTGAGAGGAGTCGTGCATGAGTGAGAAACGTCCGACAGTTGAAACGGGAATTAGCAACAGAAACTCAGAAACCCCGCGTGTGGCGGGGTCTCGAGGGTCCAGAGATACAGAGTTTGGTTGAGGGGTTTGGAGGTGCGAACGCTCGAGCAACGTAAGTCGCAACGTTTCTACGCGAACAACCTTATTTCGTAACGCATCTACAGGAGTCGTGTTACTCAATCGTCATCGCGCTGACGATGAGCAGCAGCTCGGTGTCCTCTTCTTCGGTGTTGGTGGTGCTAAAGAGGGAGCCGATGATGGGGATGGAGCCCAGAATGGGCGTTCTGGACTTTGTTGTGGAGAGCGCGTTTTGGAGCAAGCCGCCCAAGAGCACCGTCTGGCCGGGCTCGAGCGTGACCGTCGAGGTGACCTCGCGGGTGGTGAAGTCGATGCGCTGCGGGATGCCCCCGTCGGCGAGCGGGACGGCCAAGTCGGACACCTCGGCGCTGATCTCTAAAATCACCCGACCGTCGGCGGAGATGCGCGGCGTGACCTCGATGATGACGCCGTACTCCAAGGTGCGGGTCTGGATGTCGCCGTTAAGACTCGCAAAGGTGAGCTCGATGCGCCCGCCCACGTTGATTTTGCCGGGGGAGTTGTTGAGCATGGTCAGGTTGGAGTCGTCCACGCGGCGGGAAAGGCCCTGCGTCTCCAGCGTGTCCAAAACCGCGCCGATGTTGAGCCCTGACACCGCGTTTTGCGCGTCGAACACGAACTGAAGGCCGGTGTCTAACAGCGTCGTCGCAAAGTTGCCGACGCCCGCGCTCAAGTTGATACCTAAGTTCGCGGCGGAGCGCGTCTGAATTTCTTGAATTCGCACCTGGACGTTCACCTGGGGCTGGGGGATATCGAGCGCGCCAATAAGCGTTGCGATTTCCGCCTGAATGGTCTCGGGCGCGGTGACGATCACGCTGTTTGTGCGTTCGTCGGCGGCGATGACGATGTCTTCGGTTCTGACGACGGTGGTTGTTTGCTCATCGGGAAATTGATTATCGTTATTGTCGACTAAGTTGGTCGTTTCCTGTTCGCCGCGTACGACCGTCTGGGTAAGCGTTTCGGCGAGCGTCGCGGCGTCGGCGTTGGAGAGCGAGTACACGCGCCGCACCGGCTGCGCGATATCGGGGTTGAAGCGGCTCAGGACGCGCTCGACCTCGCTCTGCTCCTCCTCGGACGCGCGTACCGACAGCGTGTTGAGGTTGGCGAGCACGTCCACGCTCGCACCGGGGACGGCCTGGCGCACGACTTCGGCCAAATCGTCGGGGTTCTCTATCACGCGGTAGAAGCGCTGCACCTGCTCGACCGTTTCATCAACCTCACTGGTAAGGTTTTGACGCCCAAGCTTCGCCACCGATGCGGGCGTGCCGACCACCATCACGTCGTTGTCGAGCAGCGCGTAGTCGAGGTCGTTTAGGGTGGTAATCAGGTCCCACACTTGTCTAAAGGGCTTGGGCTCGCCGATGTCGTACATGATAAGGGTGTCGGGCACGCTGTCGGCCACCGCCGTGAGGTCGACGGACTTGGCGAGCGCCATGACCATCGCGCGGAGCGATTCGCCGCCCGTGGCGGTGGAAAAGCCCACCGGCTGGTCGAAGCGGGGGTCGTCGGGCAAGGCTGACGCCCTTTGCGCGCCCGCCGTGAAGCCAAAAAGGGTGAGAAAGAGAACGAAGAAAAGGGTGCGAGCACGTTTGTGCGTGCCTGCTTTCGTTATAGAACGTGTAGCCGAGTTCAGCTTCATGGTCACCGCCTGTTGAGGGTCTGTGAGAGAGTGCCTTGGGTAAATTCTGCTTTGGTGCCGCTCAAGTTGCTCAGCACGATGTCGGTGTCGGGCAAGGTCGCGCCCAGGGCCACCACGACCGGGCCGGAATCCGCGAAGCGGAACACGCCCACCCCGACGGGACCGGCCACCGTACCCGTGAAGGTCACGTCGTTGTCGCGCAGGTAGCGGGAAAGCTCATTCGTGCCCGCAAAAAGGGGCGCGCCTCCCAGGGCGTTTTGCTTGGCGAGGGCGAGAGGCTCGAGCGCTGGACCTGCCACGGCGTCCTCCCCTGAGTTGGCTGCCGACCTAGCAGACGAGGCTGGCGCAGCGACCGACGCAGCAACTGAGGCCGTCACCGACGCCAGAGCCTCCTCCTTGGGAGCGTCCGGGACGCGAATGGCGGCGATGGCGGCCAAGTCGGGAGGCTGCGGCGTGCGCGTGCGGCGGGTGTCCAGAATGCGGGGCGCGACCGGCAAACTGCCTTGGGGCAACGCGCGCGGCAGGGCGGTCGTTCTTGGTGCCGGGGGGGCCAGCGGACGCGGCGCGGGCGCTTTAACGGCCTCTCTGGGCGCGGCGGCGACGATAACGGGAGTTACGGAGGATGTGGAGGAGGCAAATTCGTCCGGCACGGGCACCACGATGAGTTCCTGCTCTGACGACACCATCTCATCAGTCGCCTCGTCAGGCGTTTCTATCCTGAGTACGAGGGGCGAAAAGGGGTTGACGGAGGCCCGCTGCTCGCCTTGAGGGCGCGCGATGGCCTCCCCATCAACCTCGCCTGAATCCTCGCTTCCTTCCTCAACCCTTTGGGGCGGGGCGGTGATCAGAAAGGGGAGTTCGTCGATGATGACTTCTCGAGCGACCATCGTGCCGTTAGAGACAGTATTGGAACCGGTAGTGAAAACCGTGTCCGAACCTGCCACACTTGCCGAGGGACTAAGGGAAGCGTCACCTGAAGCGGCACCTCCTGGCGTCTCCTCTCCTGCCACCACACCGCCGGACGCGGCTCCGGGGGGCAGCGGCTCTAAGTAAACGCTGATGTTCCGGTTAAAGCTGAGGTTGAGAAGTCCCTCGTAAGGAAGGTAACCCTCACGCTCCACCCGCAAGCGCGCCTCCTCCAGACCCTCAACGGGCGCTTCGGAAAAGGGGGTCACGCCCTCTAAGGGCTCGTCATTCAGGAGGACGGTCGCGCCCTCGGGGGTAGAACTCAGGGAAAGGGTGACGGTCTCGGGCGTGACGGCCACTTCGTCAACTGCTACGGTTTCGCCTGCATCTCCACCTGTATTCTCTACACCCTCATCCGTTTCTTGAGTTTGCACCTCCGACAGCAGGGGCGCTTCTTGCGCCAAGGCGGTTGTTGCCAGCGTCTCGGTCGCCGTCCCTCCGGTAAGGAGGTTGATCCACACGAAGCCCGCCGCGCAGAGGGTGAGGACGCCCAAAATGATGCGCGTTTCGCGCGAGAGTCGCATTATAAATCTCCGGGGTCTTCGCCCGTAAAAACGTAGACGGTAAAGGTGTAGGTGGCGCTGAGGGCGGGGTCGAGCACGCCTTCGTCTTGGAGCGACAGGTCGACCTGGCCTATTTTGGTAAAGCGGCGCAGCGTCTCCAAAGTTTCCAAAAACGTCATGGTCTGGGCGTAGGTGCCCTGCGTCGAGATGTTGATACCGATGGGCCTCACGTCCTGGACCTCCTCGCCGCCGCTGCCCCGGCTGATGGCGTCGAGCGTTACAGAGGCGCTCTCAGCCCCGTCTTTGAGTTCGTCAATGAGCGCGGCGATGTTGTTCTCGCGGGGGAGCTGCTCCAAAAAGGCTCGACCGTCCGCCTTGAGTTCTTCGACGGCCTCGCGCAAGATGGGCAGGTTGGCCTGCGCGGCCTCGCCGCGGGTGATCTGGAGGTCTAGCTGGGTGATCTCATCCTCGAGCCCGCTGATACGCGTCTGGACGGGCTTATAAAGGTAGAAGTACCAGAGCGCGGCCCCGAGCACCGTCGCGGCGAGGACGAGCAGCGCGACGTCGCGCTGGCGCAGATTACGCAGCTTAGGCATCATTGACCCGCTCCTGACTGGTTGGCTTCAAGGCCACCCAAGGCGTCCGGCGCTTCTTCACCGGGCGCGTCCGGTTGCGCGTCGGGTTGATCCCCAAGCGCGCCGACGGTGAGGCTAAAGCTGTAAAACCCGCTTTCCTCGTCTCGGGACGCGTTTTGAAAGGCGACGGCAAAAAGGGGCGAAAGCTCGAGCGAACGCACGTACTGGGCCAAAACCTCGGACGTGACCGCGGTGCCCGCGACGGTCATCTCCGCAACTGTAGGGGCGCCGTCGTAAGCGTCGTTGGGTTCGCCCCCGAGCGCGCTCATGCTCAAGGCGTTGAATTCGACCCGCGGCAGGCCGGTGTCCATAGGCGGGGGCAGCGTTTCCAACATCGACGCGAGTTCGTCCGTCCAGTCGATTTTGCCCGCCTGAACCGAATTACGCACCGCGATAAGCTCGCCCAGTTGGCGCTGACGGGCCTGGAGCCTTTCTTGCTCCTCGAGCGCGGGTTGCAGCGTGCTTAGTTTGAGTTCGCGCAGGTCGCGCTCTTCGGCCAAGGTCCGCGCGGTTGCGCTTACAGACACCTGCATAAACCCCGCGACGCCCAGCACGAGAAGCGGGAAAAGGAGCGCGATAAAGCGCCAGTAACCCGGCTCGCGCCGCCGCCGCAGGTTTTTGGGCATCAAGTTAACGTTAATCAAGGGCGTTCACCCCCCTAAGCGCCAATCCCAGGGCCACACAACATTCGGGGCCGACGCGGCGCAGATACTGCGCGTCAAAACGCTCGTCGCTGTGGACGGTGAGCCAGGGGTCGCCCAACTCGACGCGAAAACCCAGCGCGTCGCCGATCGCGTCGGGCAGCCCGCGCAGCTTGGCCCCGCCGCCCGAAACGATCATCCGGCCTATGTTGGCGTCGCCCGCCTGGACGCGGAAAAACTCTAGGCTGCGGCGCACCTCGGTGGTGAGGTCGACCAGCACGGGGCGCAGCGCCTCGTAGACGCGGCCCGGCGAGAACTGCTCGCGCTTGGCGTCGAAGTTGAGCAGTTCTTCCTCGTCCTCGGTGGGAATCATCGCGGTGCCGTAGTCGAGCTTGACCTCCTCGGCGGAGTCGAAGTCGAGCCCGAAAGAGCGCTGGATGGCGGCGGTAAAGTCGTCGCCCGACACGCCGATGTTGCGGTTCATGAGAACCCGCTCGCCGCGCGCTAAGGTAATCGTCGTGTTCGACGCGGCGATCTCCAACACCACGCCGACCTCGTCGGCCTCCGTGTAACCGTCCCCGGTGAGCGTCGTTTTGTTGAGGTGCGCGCCCAGGAGCGAGCCCCGCAGCGAGCGCAGGAGCGAAAAGGGCTTGATATCGACCACCACGGGCTCGAGCCCCGCCAATTTGAGATAATCAACCTGCTGCGTGACCAAATCCAACCGGGCCGCGGCGATGACCACCTCTAGCTGCCCCTCCTCCTCGACGTCGTCGGGATTATCGAGCACGTAGTAGTCTAAGGCCACCTCGTCGATGGGAAAGGGAATATAGCGCTCGGCCTCCCACTTGATGGCCTCTTCAAGCTCCTTTAGCGTCATCTTGGGAACGAGGATGTTGCGGGTGATGGCCTGGCGGTTCCCCACCGCGGTGACCACGAAGCGCTTGGTGATGCCCGCCTCTTTAAACAGCGCCTTGATTTCCTCGGCCAGCCCCGCGGCGTCGACGACCCCGTCCTCTTGCAAGAGTCCGGGCGGCGTAGGCCGTATCCCAATGGCCCCCAGAGAGGGCGGCTTGCCACCCCGAAGCTCCACGACCTTGAGCGCGCTCGTCCCGATCTCGAGACCGACGGCTTCAACTCGAGGATTAAAAAGGCGCGACAGCGATTCGCGCATTGCGGTCATAAATCTCCTCCTATAGCAGGGTCCATCTGGTCTGAGCGAGTACGGGCCGCGAGTCACTGTCCAGGACAGAGTCTGAAAACGAATAATCTGCGCTTTTGCTCCCTCAGTGTCGATGAAACCCGCTTAAATCCTCAGAAGTCTAGCACCGGCCTCTCATAAACCTGGGATAAAAATTTCGCACCCAGATAAAGGTTTTGGCGTGCAATTTCTTCCTCAGAATCTTAAAGATTATTGTCACAGACAACGTTTTTATTAAACACTTTGAATGGGGGAGGAAGCGTTATAGGATTTCTTACGCGGCTATGGATTGGGGTATTTTTCTCATTTTGGCGTCGGGAGGATGTTCAATATCGTGCGGGTGGCGGGGCTCGAGCGGTTCTGGCATAGGCGGAACGGACGGTGGTTTGAGTGCGCCTCACCGTGAAGTGTCGAATGTTCTCCACTGCCAAGCGTTACCGCCGTGTGACTGGTTTGTGCGTTTGGCAGCCCGTTCACGTATAAGCTGCACTCTTGAGGACTCGCATGGACCTTCACGACGCCACCCCCGCTTTTGTTGAGTTCTATGAGGGAACTTTGGGAAAGTCCAACGAGGAGAAGCTAGAGCGCTTCTGGTCCGAACTTCACCCGACAAACCCCGCCTTTTACGACCTAAGGCTGTCGAAGTGGGAAGCTGAGGGTAAACAGGTTGAGACGATGCTGCTCGAGGAGTTCACCGCGTTCGCGCACTATAAGAGCGACTTTGTCCGCCTGCAAGCAACCGTTCCGGATCAGTTGAAGCGCGCGCTAGCATCCTTTGAGGCCCAATTTCCAGACTTTCATACAAACTTTGACGTGCATCTCCTGCATTCCCTCAAGGCGATGAACGGAGGGATGCGAGAGCTAGAGGGGGAACCAACCTTCATTCTCGGCCTGGACATGATGGCTAGGTTTCACACCTGGCAAGACAACACCCCCTTCTTTCACCACGAGCTAACCCACGTTTATTTGAAGCAACGACACCTCCCGGCCTCGCGGGAGTGGTACGAGGCTGACACGCTCCTGCTCAATCTTTGGGAAGAGGGGCTCGCCACCTACATCAGCCATATGTTGAACCCGCAAGCCTCCTACGCGGAACTCATGCTGGACTTTCCCAAAGGCTTACCCGAGCAAACATGGCGCTTGCGCGTTTCTATCGTTGAAGACCTTCTTGCCCACCTGCGCTCTACCGAGGACGCTATGTATCGGCGGTATTTCGTACCTTGGTCGGGCGACGGCGTCGTGCCCGAACGGGCAGGGTACTTTATTGGCTTCGTGGTGCTTAGCGAGCTGGCGAAACAGGTCTCACTCGCTAACCTCTTAAACCCATCAGGTGAAGCCGAGCTTTTAGAGCTGATTGAGGCGCAACTTGGGAGACTGGCGGAGCTACCGGACGATAAGTATTTATCTCTATCTTAATTTAGACTGCTGGAAGCTGTGCTGTGCGGGAGGTGGGCACGTTAACCACATAATTTCGGTTTGTGCTTTAGGAAACTTTCTTCGTTACCTCAACTGGACCGGCAAGAATAAAAGAAACCGCCCCAGACGGTGCTGAGGCGGTCACAAAACTTTTTTAGATGCGGGTTCAGCCCGGCTTGGGCATCATCCCCGGTGGCAAAAGCGGTCCCTTGGGTTTGACGTCGGGGGGGGCGACGTGGGGCGCGTCTTGGGGTTCGGGAGCCACGAGCACCCCCTCATAAGGCGGCAACGGCTCGCCGCGCATGAGCTTGTCAAAGTCGTCGGCGTGAAGCGTTTCACGCTCCAACAGCACCTCGACAATCGTGTCTATCGTGGCGCGGTTTTCTTGCAAGAGGGTCAGCACCCGCTCGTACTGCCCGTCGATAATCGCCTTGACTTCGTTGTCGATGAGCCGCGCCGTCTCCTCGCTGTAGGTGCGCGCGCCTTCGTACTCGCCTAAATACGACTCGTTGGAACTCGAGAGCGCGATTTTACCCAGCGAATCGCTCATGCCCCAGCTCGAGACCATGCGCCTAGCAATATTGGTGGCCTGCTGAAAATCGTTCGCCGCGCCCGTGGTCACGTCGTTAAAAATGATCTCTTCGGCGGCGCGCCCCGCCAGGGCCACGGCGATGGTGTCAATCAACATCGTTTTGCTCATCGACATGCGGTCCTCTTCGGATACGCGCATCACGTAGCCCATCGCGCGGCCCCTCGGTACGATGGTAATTTTGTGGACCGGGTCGGCGTGTTCCAGAAGCTGCGCCGCCAGCGCGTGCCCCGCCTCGTGAAAGGCGGTGATGCGCTTTTCGCGCGGGCTGATGACCCGGCTGCGCCGCTCGGGACCCATCACCACGCGGTCGGCGGCCTCGTCCAGATCAAAGGGCGAAATTTCCTTGTGACCGCTCCGCGCCGCCACGAGCGCGGCCTCGTTGAGGAGGTTTTCTAGGTCCGCGCCGACAAACCCGGGGGTGCGCCGCGCGACGGTTTTGAGGTTGACGGTCTTGGACAGGGGCTTGCCGCGCGCGTGAATGCGCAAGATGGCTTCGCGGCCCTTCGCGTCGGGCGCGTCCACGACGACCTGACGGTCGAAGCGGCCAGGGCGTAAAAGCGCAGGGTCGAGCACATCGGGGCGGTTCGTCGCCGCGACGATGATGATGTCGTGCTTGGACTCAAAGCCGTCCATCTCAACTAAAAGCGCGTTCAGGGTCTGCTCGCGCTCGTCGTTGCCGCCGTTGATGTTCATGCCGCGGCGTCTGCCGACCGCGTCGATCTCGTCAATAAACACAATGCAGGGCGCGTTCTTTTTGGCCTGCTCGAACAAGTCGCGCACACGCGCCGCGCCCACGCCCACAAACATCTCGACAAAATCCGAACCCGAGATGCTGAAAAAGGGCACGCGCGCCTCGCCCGCGACCGCCTTGGCGAGGTGCGTCTTGCCTGAGCCGGGCGGCCCCACCATCAAGACGCCGTGCGGGATGCGCGCGCCGAGCGCGTGAAACTTAGAAGGATTTTTTAAGAATTCGACCACTTCGTAAAGGTCGTTTTTGGCCTCTTCAACGCCCGCTACATCTTTGAAGAGCGTGCTCGAGTTCTCCTCGGTGACTAACCGCGCGCGCGACTTGCCAAAGGACACCGCGCCGTCGCCGCCGCTCCGCATCCCGCGCATCAAATACCACAAAAAGCCGACCATCAGCAAAATCGGCAGCAGGGTGATCATGATGCCGCCCCAGTTCTGTCCGGGCGGTTCGATGGTGACGTTGACGCCTTCCGCCTGTAACCTTTGGACCTCGTCCAAGGTCAGGGGGCTCGCCAGCCGCGTGGTGTACGGCTCGCCGCCGCCCGTCGGGGTGACGGTGAGTTCGTTTTCTCGAGCGTTCACGCTGCCCACCCGACCCGCATCGACCAGCGACAGGAATTCGGTAAGACTTTTGCCGGACGCTTGGCTCCGACCGTTGTTCTGAGAGGCGACGAAAACAATGAGCCCCAGCACCGCCAGGGCGATCAGCAGACCGCGGAGGGGAAATTTGCCCATATGAATAGTTTAACGTGCCCCGCTGAAAACTGTGTGATGCAAAACGCCACTCCCGCTCCTGTTCACGGCGCAGGCGTGTGCGCAAGGTTTACCAGAATCATTTCATAAAGAAGTTGCTGAGGAGCCGTTCAAAACGTGCTGAGAAATCGGGAATACAAAAGGGGGAATCAGGGATAAAGAAGCACCCCTTCATTCTCCCTTCTGGATTCTGACGTTCTTCCTACGCAAATCTGTACAGGTTTAGCAAAAGTTTACGGCACCGTCTTGGCGAGGTCGTTAAAGCGCACGTGGGCGTTGTGGAACTGAAGCTCGACCGTGCCCACCGGGCCGTTGCGCTGCTTGCCGATGATAATCTCCGCGACGCCCTGCTTTTCGGAGTTTTTGTCGTAATACTCGTCGCGGTAAATAAACATGACCAAGTCGGCGTCCTGCTCGATGGCTCCTGATTCGCGCAAATCCGAGAGCATTGGGCGTTTGTTGGGCCGACTCTCGACGGCGCGCGAGAGCTGCGACAGCACCAAGACTGGGATGTCGAGTTCTCTTGCTAAAGCCTTGAGGCTCCTCGAGATGGTCGAAATCTCCTGCTGCCGGTTCTCGCCCGCGCCGCTGCGCCCGCTCCCGCTCATGAGCTGCAAGTAGTCAATAATAATAAGCCCCAAGCCGTGCTCGGCCATGAGGCGGCGCGCGCGGCTACGGAGTTCCATCACCGTCATGTCGGCGGTGTCGTCGATAAAAATTTTGACGTCAGACATCTTGCCCGCGGTGTCGGCCAAACGCTGAAAGTCGCGGTCGGAGAGCTGCCCGTTTCTGACCCGGCTCATGTCGACGCGCGCCTCAGAGCAGAGCATCCTCATGACGAGTTGGACGGCGGACATCTCCAGGTTGAAAATACCTACCGTTTTACCCTCACGTAGGGCGACATTTTGACCGATGGTGAGCGCGCAGGCGGTTTTGCCCATCGAGGGCCGCGCCGCGAGCACATTTAAGGAACTCGGTTGCAGGCCCGCCGTGAGGTTATCGAGTTCCTTAAAACCCGTCCGCAAGCCCGACACCGGGTCGGGGTTGTTGAAGAGTTCGTTAATGTGCGCGAACGTGTCGGTGACGAGCGTGTTCATGCCCTCAAAGGCGTGGGTGCGTTTGGAACTCGAGAGTTCAAAAATATTCGCTTCCGCCTTGTCGAGAATCTGCTCTAGGGGCATCGCCGCGTCGTAAGCGGTCTGCATGATGCTGCCGCTCGCGCTGATGAGTTCGCGCAAGACCGCCTTCTCGAGCACGATGCGCGCGTAGTTTTCGGCGTAGGCGGCGGTCGGCACGCTGTCGGCCAAACCGATTAGGTAGGGCACGCTGCCGACGGTCTCTAACTCCCCCGTTTGCCTCAGCTCCTCGGTCAGGGTCACCAAATCCATCGGCTCGGCGCGGCGAAAAAGGCGCTCAAAGGCCCGAAAGATTTTCCGGTGACTCTCTTTATAAAAGTGCTCCGGGCTGAGCATCCCCTCCAAGGCGGCGTAGACTTCGTTGTCAAGAAGCACGCTGCCCAACACACTCTGTTCGGCTTCTAAATTTTGAGGCGGAGTACGAGATTCCACCCGCGCATTGTATCCGAACTTTGGGGCGGGGCGTCCGGAGTTCGGAGTTCGCGCGGGTAACAAAGAGCGGTTTGTCCTGTACCTGACGTTGTTAACCGGCTTTTACGCGCCCGACTACCGTTTAACAGGTCCTTTTCTCATCCGAAGCTTTATACTGACTAAGCGTGAATTCTCTCAACATGGACGCTCTCACCGCTCTCGCTCCCTTCGTCCTGGCTTACCTCATCGGCGCGTTGCCGTTGGGGAGTCGCCTCGTCGAGGGTATGACGGGGCGGCGGGCTCGAGACCTGATGGCGCACAACGTGGGGGTCGAGAACCTGCTACGCTTTGTGGGCGCACCGCTCGCGTTGGGGTCTTTTTTTGTGGACGTGGTCAAGGGCGCGCTGGCCCTGGCGCTCACGGCGGGGAGTCCGTGGGCGGCGCTGGGCATCTACGCGGGTCACCTCTATCCGCCGCCGCTTTTTGGCTGGGAGCCCCCTCGAGGGCGGGGTAACGGCGTGCTGCTGGGCGTGTTGGCGGGGCTCTGGGCCTACGGCGGCGTGCCCTTTTGGGTGACGGTGCTGCCGATGCTTGTGTACGCGGCGCTCCTCGCGCGCTACGCCTTTGTCGCGCCCGCGACCCTGGCGGGGCTCGTCGCGCTGCCGCTCCTCTTGCTCGTGAGCGGCCAGGGGGGAACGCTGACGCTCGCCGCAGGGTTGATTTTCCTGATCGCGCTGTGGCGGCACAAGGTCTCCCTGGCGCGCATCCTGGACGGCACCGAGCCGAGATTAGGCGAGCCGCCGCCCGTGCGGGGCGTGGACCCTGGGGTGGTCTACGCGGCCTTTATGATTCACCCCATGACGCTCGAGGACCTCTGGCAGGCGGGGAGCTTTAGGTGGCTCGAGCTTCTCCTCAACCGGGGCCTGCCCGAACCCCTGTTGCGCCGCGTCATGCGCGCGATGCGCCCGCAAAAGCAGGGCGAAGTGCGGGGCGTAACGCTCTCGGACGGGCGCGAGCTTCGGGTGATGCTGATTGGCGGCTCGATGCTCCCCGACCAGATTCGCGCGTACCCGGAGGACGCCACGCGCATGGCGATTCAGGGCGCGCGTTTGGCGCGCGAGTTGGGGGCGGAGGCGTTCGGGCTTGGGGCGTTTTGGTCGACGGTCGGGAACAAGGGTTTGGAGATTCAGAAAGCGGTGCCCGACCTCCACATCACCAACGGCGGCGCGTATACGGCGGGCACGGTCAAGGCGGCGGTGCCGGGGCTTTTAGCGCGCTTTGCGGCGGAGGGCGGCACGCTCCGCAACGCCTGCGCCGCGGTGGTGGGGGCCAACGGCGTGGTCGCCTTTGGCGTGGCCCGCACCATTGCGCCCGAGGTGGGGGAGGTTATTCTGGTGGGCCGCGATAAGGCGAGGCTCGAGCGTAGCGCCCGGACGCTCGCGCGCAAGTTTCCCGCCACAACCTTTCACACCGCCACCGATGTGAGCGCCTGCAGCGCCGCTGACCTCATCTTTACCGCCACCTCCGACCCGAACCCGGTCCTGTTCGCCCGCCACGTCAAGCCGGGGGCCTGGATTTTCGACTTGGGCCGCCCCGCCGACGTGGACGAGAGCGTGAAGGGGGTGCCCGGCGTCTCCCTCATTCCGGGCGGCGTGGTCCGGCCTCCGGGAGCGATGCGGAGTTCCATCGACATCCATTTCGGCGACGGTTTGGTACCCGCCTGCATGGCCGAGACGATGATTATGACCGCCACCAGGGCCTTTGACCGCAAGTCGCTGGGGCCGCAAACGAGCGCAGAGAACGTCGCGTTTTACCTCCTCGAGGGCGAACGGCTGGGCTTCGACATCATCACCAGGGACGAACGCGTCGCGCCGCTAAAGGAGTTCGCGTGAAGAGGGTTTTATGGTGAAGAAAACTGTATGAGTGCCGCGTTTCGGATGACGGGAGATTTGGACGGGCTCGAGGCCGAGACCGACCTTCTTTGGGACGCGGGCTGCACGGGCGTGGCGCAAGAGGGTTGGGAGGTCGTCGCCTACTTTCCCGCCCGCGTGGCCCTGTCCCTGCCCGGACGTTGGGAGGAGGTCGCGGCGACGGACTGGGTGGCGCGTTATTACGCCGAACTCGAGCCCGTCGTCTTGGGCCGCCTCATCATCGCCCCCACCCACCGCGAGGTGACGCCTAAGCCCCACCAGCGTGTTCTCTGGCTGGACCCCGGCATGGCCTTTGGTACCGGCCACCACGAGACGACGCGGCTGGCGTTGGAGGCGTTGCAAAGGCTCGAGCTTGCCCATAAGCGTGTGCTCGACGTGGGCGCGGGTTCGGGTATTCTGGCGATTGCCGCCGACCTGCTAGGCGCGGGTGAGGCTTCGGGGCTCGACAACGACCCCCTGACGCTACCCGTCGCAGAGGAAAACCGAGCGCGCAACGACTCCAAGGCACGCTTTAGACTCGGCACCCTGGACGAGACGGTTCCGCCCGCGAGCGCCGACATCCTCGCCGCTAACCTCTACGCCGAGCTTCACGCCGAGCTTGTAAGTGCTTATGCTCGCGTTCTCTCTCCAGAGGGTCATCTTCTTATTACAGGTATCTTGGAAGACCGCCTGCCGCTCGTTACAGAAGCGTTAACCTCAAATTTTGACCTTTTGGATACCCGGCTCGAGGGACAGTGGGCGCTCCTCCACGCCGTCAAATCCTGAGGGTATTATGAGACGGCACCGCGTGTTTCTCAAAGACTTGACGCCGGGAGAAACTACGCTGCGCGGAGCCGAGGCGCATCACCTTCTGCGAGTCTTACGCGTGGAACCCGGCGCGGCGGTGCGGGCGTTTGACGGGCGGGGGCTCGAGGCCGCGGGCACGGTTGCGGGCACTGACGAGGACGCGGTGACGCTCCTTTTGGACGCACCCCACGTCAGCCCCGTCGAAGCGCCTTACGCCGTCACCCTGGCGGTGGCGCTCCTCAAGGGCGACAAGCTGAGCGACGTGGTCCGTCAGGGCACCGAACTGGGCGTGACGCGGTTTTTACCCGTGAGGAGTCGCCGTTGCGACGTCAAGGTTTTATCGGACAACAAACGCGCGCGCCTGCAACGCGTCGCCAAGGAGGCGGCCAAGCAGTCGGGGCGGAGCGTGGTGCCGGAGGTGGGGGAGATGGTAGAGGTGGCAAGGCTCGAGCCTCTAGCCTCGGGTTTGGGTCTCGTCGCCCACCCCACCGCCACAGTTTCGCTGCGCGACTTAGAGACGCCGGAAGAAGGAGCCCAAGTCACCTTTCTCACCGGGCCGGAGGGCGGTCTCACGGATGAAGAGGTCGCGGATTTGCAGGCGCGCGGCTTCCGCGCCGTGAGCCTAGGGCCGCGTATCCTTCGCGCCGAAACCGCGCCCTTGGCGCTCGCTGCTGCGCTACTCGTTCCAGAAGCCTTGTAAAAAAGGTAAGAAAAGCGAAGGTTGGCTGAGCGAATATGAAGCCATACCGCCTCAAAACGACAAACGCTCACCCTAGCTCGTATAATCCATCCATGCGCTACGCTCTCCTTTTTGGCCTCGCCCTCCTCCTCTCTGCCTGCACCTACACCTACATCCCGCCTATCCCCCGAACGGAAGCGACGCCCCCGCCCACCTTTACCGTGGCCCCCTCGTCCCAACTTTTTAGAGAGGCAACCGGGCTGCGGCTCTCGCTGCGCGTAACAGAAGTGCCCACCGCGGGTTGGGTGGCGGTGCAGTGGCTGAGCCCCCGTAATCAGGAGGTGGCGTCGGACTCCATTTGGTTCGAGGCCTCCTCCAACCCGCAAACAACCGATTTCGCGCTGCCCGACGATGTAACCCTCACGCCAGGGGAGTGGCGCGCGGTGGTGACGTATGGGGGGCAGGTCGCGCGGCAGTTTTCGCTGGCGGTGGAGTAGAGCGATTTGCGTTGATATTAAGCAAATTGGGCGCAGGTATCAGCATTGTAACTACGTCTTAGATGGTAAAGCATAAACTGAATCCGTCTCAGACCAGATAATACCTGCTACCGCCTACCTCAAAATCTCCGCCGGATTCAGGCTGCTCGCCCGCCGCGCCGGGATAAAGGCGGCCACTACGCTCGTGACGACGGAAAGGCTGCACACCCAGATAAAGTCCCAGGCGCGAAGCTCGACGGGCAACTGGGTGATGAAGTAGAGGTCGCCGGGCAGGGGGTAGGGCTGAAATTTGAAGTAAGCGGACAGCCCCAAACCTAAAAGCGCGCCCAAGAGTGTACCCGCGCCGCCCAAGAGCAGCCCCTCGAGCGTAAACACCGCCAAAATCTGCCGCTGCGACGCGCCGAGCGCCCGCAACACCGCGATTTCCTCCGTTTTTTCACTCACCGTTAGGATGAGAATATTGGCAATCCCCATCGCCGCAACGAGCACGATAAGAAAGGTGACCGCGCTGATGAGCGCGCGTTGCAGCCGGAGTTGGTCAATAAGCGAACTGAAAAGATTTTCCCACGAGGTCGGCAGGAGTTCAAAAGTTGCGCCGAGTTCTCGAGCAATCCTTCCGGCCTCTTCGGGGTCGCGCACCCGCACGTGATAGCCGCTGATCTCATCCGACGCGCGCAAGAAATCCTGGAGCGTGGGCAAAGACACGTAAGACACAACGGCGTCAATCAGTTCATTGCCGACGCGCGAGGTGTCGGCCACGATAAAGGTGCGGCTGAGCCCCGCGATATCGCGGACGAACACCTCGTCGCCGGGAAAAACGCCCAGGGTGTTAAAGGCGAGCGTCTCACCCAAAATGATGCTCGTGTCGCCCGCCAATTCGTTGGCGTCGGTGTTGAGCGCCTCGAGCGAGAGCACTTCGCGCTCTAAAACCGGGTCGATGCCCAAAATCTGCGTGTAACCGCCCCGCCCGGACACGCCCAGCGTGGCGTTGGCACGCCTCGAGATGAGCGCCTGCGCCGCTAAAAAGGGACTCGCCGCGACCACGCCGGGATAGGTGGCGATGCGCTCTAAAGTGGTGGGGTCATCGTTAAGAAGACTCCCGTCAAAGCTCGTCAGGGTCACGTGCGGGGTGGCCTTGAGCGTCGAGCTGATGAGTTCTTCAATAAACCCGTTCGTGAGCGAGAGCGCCGTCACCACGACCATCACCCCGACCGCCACGCCCACGATGGTGAGCCCGCTCTGCAAGGCGCGGTGACGGACGTGCTTACGGGCGAGAAAGAGAATGAACGAACGCACCTGCCAAGTTTAACGTCTGCGCTTCTTCCGGGGGACGGCTTTGGGTACAGGCATCAGGTGGGACTCGTCAAAGCGTTTCCCTACGGCAAAGACGCAAAAAAGTTCATGATGGCCGCGCCCGTTCCCTCCGGCCAGTTGTGCGGGTAGTAGCGCCCGTTATAGCCATAGTCAAAGGTGTGCGGGCACCACACCACCGGGTTACGCGTGCCCGGCGGGCCGTAGCGCTGGCAACGGAAGGCTCGAGGCTCCCCCGCTACCGAGACAGTAGATAAACCGCCCTGCTTAATAAACGCATCCCGCGCCGCCTCCCCTTGTGAAAAAGGTACCAGCCGGTCATTCGGGTTGTGAAAAACAATTGCCGCCACCTCACCCGTACACGCCGAAGAGGACACGCCGCCCCCGAGCGTGCCCGCCCCGCGAACTTCGGCCCCGCGCGCGCAGGCGAGCGAGTTGGCGAACCAGGCCCCCAGAGAGTGACCCACGACAAATATACGGTTGAGGTCGAGGCAGTAGTCGGCGGCGTAGGTGGAGAGCATCGCGTCGAAAAGCTCATAGTCTCTGAGGTTGTCGGAAGGGTCGCCGGGGTCCGACCAACTGTAGGTGCTGCCGGAACGCAGCCCACTGGGATAGAGAAAGAGAGTGTTTGGGGCGTCCTGCTCGAGCCCGTAATACCTCCTCACCCGCTCGTTCGAATTGGTGAGGCCGTGAAAAGCGATGACCATGTCGTGGGGGACGGTTGGGTCGTAACCCTCCGGCAGGGCGGCGATGAGGCTGCGGTTGCGTCCGTCTACCGTCAAGGTGGTGGGCGGGCTTTGGGGGGCGGGGCGGGTGCAGCCGCTCGAGGGCCGAACGCCTTGTGATGCCTCGGTAGGTGGGGACTGAGTCGGCGTAACTTGAGCTTGCACACGTTTATTTGTCGAGGGCGCGCAACTTAGCAGGATGAGGAGAAGGGCCAAACTCATAAAGCGCAAAAATTGCCGTAACACGCTCTAGTTTATCCTGCCGGAGCCCGCCAAAGATGACGGTTTGCCGAAGAAGATGAAGCGTACACTTAGGGTATGGAACGTTCTTTTGATTTCAAGGACTTGCCGACCCTGCGCCACAACGCCGGAGTCGCGCTCAAAAACGCCGTCGCCGCACTTCCCGGCGAACGCCCCAAGTGGCTGGTGGTGGAGCTTTCGGGCTCCTACCCCGCGCGTAAGCGGCGGCGCAAACTTCTCACCTTTCCACCCGAAATTGGCCCCAAAGATGACTCGCTCGAGTCCCTCCAAAAAACCGTCAACGCCCTCGCCGCGGCCCCGTGGCTGGACGGGGTGGTGTTTCGGCTCGAGGGGCTCGACGTCAACCTAACCACCGCTTACGCACTCGGGCGGCTCGTGAACGAGCTCAAACGCGCCGGGAAGCGCACCGTTTGCTACCTCACCCGGCTCGACCTGCCGCGCTATTACGTCGCCGCTTCGGTGGATGAAGTTGTGATGCCGCCCGGCGCGGAGCTTTTTGTGACGGGATTCGCACTCGAGACGACCTTCATGCGCGACGCCCTCGCGCGTTTTGGGGTGAGTTTTGATAAACTCGCCATCAAAGAGTACAAAAACGCCGGTGACCAGTTCGTCCGTCAGGAGATGAGCGCGGCGCAGCGGGAGCAGTTGGAGGCGCTGCTGGCGAGTCTCGAGGCGACGGTGTTAGAGCGCATCGCGGCGGCGCGGGGCACCACGCCGGAGACCGTACGGGGCTGGATAGACGAGGGCGTCACCTCGGCGGCGCGGGCTTTAGAACTCGGCATGATCGACCGCGTGGCCTATGAGGACGAGGTGCTTGGTAAGGAGCACAAACCGCTTGCCGCGGCCTCACGGTTCTTGCGCCGCGAGCCGCAGGCTTCAGGCAAAGGCGTCGCGGTAGTTTCGCTTCTCGGCATTATCGTGACGGGCAAGTCGCAGCGCTCGCCCGTACCGCTCCCGCTCGTGGGCGCGCTCCAGGCGGGCTCGGACACGCTCCTCGCTGCCTTTCGCGCCGCCGAAAAGGATGAACACATCGCCGCCATCGTCTTTTACGTCGATTCGGGCGGCGGCTCGGCCTTGGCGAGTGACCTCATCTGGCGCGAGGTGGCGCGCATCAAGTCCAAAAAGCCTGTGATTGCCGTGATGGGCAGCCTCGCGGCGAGCGGCGGCTACTACGTCCTGACCCACGCCGACCACGTGATCGCCGCGCCCACCACCCTCACGGGTTCCATCGGCGTGGTGACGGCCAAACCCGTGCTGGAAGAGTTTAACGACAAGTACGGCTTCAACCCCGAGGCGGTGCGCCGGGGCCGCTTCGCGCTCACCTTTTCCCCCTCCCATCCCTTCGACGACGCCGAACGCGCGCTGGTCAGGCGTTCGATTGAAGAAACCTATGGCCGCTTCGTCGGGCGGGTGGCCGAGGGTCGCGGGCTGACGCCCACGCGCGTGAACGAACTCGGGCGAGGCCGCATCTGGTCGGGGGCGGACGCGCTGTCGGTGGGTTTGATAGACGAACTTGGGGACATCGAAACAGGTTTAGTGCGCGCCAAGGAAATTGCCGGACTGCGCCACAACGCGCCCGTGTGGAATGTCACCGCCCCCGCAAAGCTCCTCTTGCCGAGCACTGAAGACCCGACGACGCTCTCGAGAACCCTAGACGCCCTCCAACGCGAGCGCATCCTCCTCCTTCACGACCCGGTGCTCAAGATTACCTGACCGGGCTCGAATCGGCACCAGCTCTCAAAATCTCCCCGACGTTCGGGTTAAGCTCGAGCCTATGACCGACACTTTAGACACCCTTACCTTTGGCCGCTGCACCAGCATGGCCGACGTTCACCAGGTCGCCAGCGAGGCCGCTCAGGAGAACGGGCCGCTACGCTTGGCCGTAGCGAGCGCGGCGGAAGACCACGTCGTCGAGGCGGTGGCGGAGGCGTTCCGCGCGGGCTGGATTACGCCGCACCTTTTTGGGGACGAGGTAGAGACGACCGCGCTCTGCGAACGCTATGACCTCCCCTTGTCGCAAGTCCAGCTCGAGCCCACCCAGAGCAAGCTCGAGGCCGCGCGGCGGGCGGTGCAGGCGGTGTCAAGCGGCGCGTGTGACGTGCTGATGAAGGGCTACATCCAGACCGCCGCGCTCATGCGCGAGGTCTTGAACAAAGAGTACGGCCTGCGGAGCACCGGCAAACTTTCGCACGTGTTGGTGATCGACTCGAGCCGCTTCGAACGCCTCCTCCTCATGAGCGACGGCGCGCTCAACATCTCGCCCGACTTGTCGCTCAAACTCGACATCGTCAAAAACGCAGTGGGCGTCGCGCACCTTTTGGGCGTCGAGATGCCCAACGTGGCGCTCCTGGCCGCCATCGAAACGGTGGACGTGGCGCAGCGCACGAGCGTTGACACCGCCATCATCGCCAAAATGGCCGACCGCGGGCAAATCAAGGGGGCTTTGGTGGACGGCCCGCTGGCGCTCGACAATGCAGTGGACCCGCACGCCGCGCGGGTCAAAAACATCAAGTCGGAGGTGGCGGGCCGTGCGGACGTGCTCATTGTGGACAACATCGACGTGGGAAACGTGTTTTACAAGTCGCTCATCTACTTTGGCGGCGCGAAGGTGGCGGGCATCATCGCGGGGGCCAGGGCACCGATTGTGCTGGTGAGCCGCGCGGACAGCGCCGAGACGAAGTTTAATTCGATTGCCTTGGGGTGCGCGGTGGCGGCGCGGGGGAGGGGGATGAGCTAGGCCCTAGTTGCCAAAAACACTCTCAGGCGGCTGTCAACACTATTCCAACAAGTCATCAAGCGTGTCAACCGGAAACCGCCAACCCGGCAACGCCGGTTCTGCTTCGGCAACGTCACCACTCCTATAGAGGGTTGCATGTTCCGGGTCGCTGGTCCGGTGAACGCGGATGAATTTACCGCTCTCATCACCCCGTAAATCTACGTCCCAAACAACTTGCGTGCCACTGGCAAAATAGTCGGCTCTCTTCGCCGCCATCTCCCCCTCTGCCGCGGGTCCGTAATCGTTCTCGCTCCGCACTTCAACGGCAAAAACCGGAGCACCTTCATAAAATTTCATGCCAATTGGCTTGCCCAAATAGTAGGCTGCGTCGGGGCTAAACGACTTGCGATGCGGTAAATCCACGAGAAAGCCTTTGTTGTCTCCTACAGCGCGTCCTCTTCCCGTTCGCCTGGCATACTCGCGCAGTGACACGAAAATCTCATCGCCAGCGTAACCCGGCTCGATTCCTGTAGGCGGCATCAACATCAGCTTCCCATTCACGATTTCTGCTTTGGCGTTGTCCGGCACGCCGTAGAGGTCTTCCACGGTCGCCTCGGGCGCTGCAAATAGGGGGGATGTCATAGGACCTCCGATCTTCTCCTAATCCTACCACGGCCTGTATCATGCCTCTAGGCTACACTGCGTGCAGTTGCTTGACGTTTTAATTGGCAGCGTGGGGGCGGGGGTGAGCAGGAGACGTGTTACGAATAAGCTTAGGTAAGGCCTGTTTCAGCCTCAATGCTTCTTCCATTTAAAATTGGAGAGTTAAGCGCTTTAACTGAACTAACAAAGTTCAAACTATCAGAGAAAACTAAAATCTCCTCACCAACTCTGTTTGATGCTGATTGAGACAATCTATACGAAATCGTGTTAAATTCTGCGTACAAGTTTAGGATGAATTCTTGATTGTCGTAAGAAACCATCCACGTTTTGGCTAGCTTATGAATCTTTTTTGATAGCTTGACGTGATCCTCGACTGAGTAAAAATTCATGTAAAGGTCAGCACCTTTCTTATAATAAGGTGGATCGAGATAAATAAATATATTCTTTCGTTTCCTGTTCAATCCGGAGATAAAAGATAACCCATCAAGGTTTGACACTGAAATACGGTTTCCGATAGTCGCTATTTTCTGGATTCTGCTAATCAAATCTTGCTTATTGAACCTCGCGTCGATTTTGTATCTTCCCTTCTGCGCTTGCCCCCCAATTACACCACCTTTTATAATGCCTGAAACGTTCGTCCTATTAAGGAAAAATGTCGATCTGGCTAGGGTCTGTCTGACAGAAGGGATGAAGATGGTTTAGGGTAGGCGTATGGCACGAACAGACCTAAAAGAGCAGCAGTGGCAAGCACTAAAACCGCATCTACCCCCCAATCCCCAACGGGGTCACAACTACCGCAACCACCGACAGGTCATCAACGGCATTTCGTGGCGCTTGAAAACAGGCGCTCCCTGGCGCGACGTTCCTGAACGCTACGGACCTTGGCAGACCTGCTGGGACCGCTTCACGAGGTGGGAGCGCAACGGTGTCTGGAAGCGCATCCTGCACAGGCTTCAAGCTCACGCCGATGCGGCGGGTGAGATTGATTGGGACGGCGCAGCGTTAGACAGCTCTCATATTAAAGCGCACCGCAGCGCCAGCGGGGCGAGGAAGCGGCCTGCTGAGGGTGAAAAAAGGGGACCTTAGCAGACGAGTGGCTGGGACACTCACGCGGAGGCCACACCAGCAAGGTGCATACCTGCGCGGACGGCAAAGTGCGACCCCTGTCCGTGGTCATCACGGCGGGACAGCGCAACGACGCCGCTTGGCTAGAGCCGGTCTTGGACGAGATTTATGTGCCCCGCCTTGGCAGAGGGCGACCGCGTAAGCGCCCCCCTCAGCTTAGACTCGACCGCGCTTATGGTTTCAACAAGCAGCGGAAGATACTAAGGCGCAGGGGCATCATCTGTATCAGCCCCGAGCGCGAAGATGCCAAGAAGTCTCGCTTGTCTAAGGGCACAAAAGGTGGACGACCTCCTGCTTTCGATAAGCAAGCCTACAAAGGACGTAACGTGGTCGAACGCTGCATCAACCGACTTAAAGACTTTCGCGCCGTTGCCACCCGCTACGACAAACGCGGCAGAAACTACCGTGCTGGTGTGCTCCTCGCCTCCATCATCCTCTGGCTTTGATTAGTCAGACAGACCCTAGCTCGAGAAGGTCCACCTCATTAGCACGTCTCTGCACTTCCCGGTACTTATTCCAACTAGTAACGGAAACATCAACATCTTCAATCCAGCCGCACAATTCATCAGGCCGGTTGATAACGCAGTACCAGAAGGCAAAGATGGACCTGTCAAGATCGTTAATGTAAATATGATCTACATAGCCCTCAAATAAAAGTCTGAGGGCTAATCCAGCGCCCCCAGCGTATGGTTCTGCATAGCTAATGCCTATTAACTGATTCTCATAAAAGACGTTAGACACAAATGGAAATATACAGTTCTTTCCACCTGGATATCTCAACGGTGAATAGTAAATGCTCAAGACAAGTTCTCCCGACCATGAGTAATCGTTAGTATTGATCCAATAATTACCGATATAGCCACTGTTTGCTCCATGTTGGTAGATGACTGATAGATGTGAGCTCCCGTATGTAGCAACTGAACAATGCTGTCTCTGCTGACGTTCTGATTTGATAAGGTAGTTTTAAGGTCTTTGCTTAGCTCCCCTTTTGCCTCATCGAAATTCTCTTTCAGATATCTGTCAAAATCCTTCTTTTGCTCCTTGGCTGCTGTTTCGCATAGTAGACGTAAAGACATCCTAATCAAGCCCGGAAATGACTGTGACAACGTATTTTTGTTATCGATGTAGAACTGATGCAAATCCACTATGTCTCTATAAAAATTGCTTACTTCTCCCACACGAAGGTATAGCCTGCCTCCAAACAGTACGTTTTCCTTCTTATTTGTGCGCTTTGACTGTCTCTGCTTTCTGTTCTCATCTTCAGGTTTGGCAAACTCTGTTTTATATGGATGCGATTCATTGCTTTTGTTTTTATCAATCAATCGTTGAGAATATGGACTTAAAACATCTCTAACTTTACCTCTGTTTTTTCGGGTGGTGATTTGCTTCTCCTTAATTTCTTGCGAAATGTCAGTAAGAATTGAGGAAGCCTCCTCATCACTGTGTACGCTATTTAACCTTCTATCCTGAACGGTGAATCCTAACGTTTTCAAGCTTTCTTCCTTAAAGATTTCATTCCTTACGAAACCTTGATTCGGATGAGGATTCGCACTGATAATTCCAGTGTCTTGCTCTAAAATAAGAAATGTGCTTTTTTCCTCTCCCATAAACTTGTGAAGAAAAATATCTCGTTCAAGAGGTTGCCAAGAACCTGTACCACTATGTTTTCTATAGATATTCCTCAAGGCTATTTCCTTAACACATACGTTGCATGGTATCTCCTTCGGAAAACTTGGGATTTGTATTCTTGTTGCTTCAGGTGGGACAACAAAACCATGCTTCATCTTTCCCAGGATGATCCTTCTATTCCCGTCGTAAACGACCGGCTTCTACCCATGATAAGCTACTGTCGGCAGCTCGCTGAAATCGTAATAATCTCCCACTTCCTTTGCCAACTTACTCAAATCCCACTTGGAGAGTCTGTCATCGAAAGCTTTATCGACTATATCTTGATCAGTGGCATTCTCATCAATAGGATCGCGTGGGTTTTCGGTCCACAGAACTAAATCTTTAATCTTGATAGATTTGACTTCTTGATCCGGTTGGCTCATCCTGATTTATTAAACAAGACAGCTTCTCATATTGTCAATGTATAAGGGCTGACTCACGAAGGGAAAAGCTTACCTCCCCACCTCACGGCACCACAAGCCCGCCCCGCCAAGCGTCCCCCTCGAGCCACCACACCCGCCTCTCTTGCTCTTCCCCCAGCTTGAGATAGTCCACCCGCTCCGGCTTCACCACCATCAACACAAAAGTCTGAGGTGGCTCCTCTTGGTCTTCTTCAGATTTATCAGAGTTAGAAGTCTCCTCGAGCGGCGTGCCGGGGGCCGCGCCTAAGAAAGACTGACGACTCTTTTCGCCCCGGTGCGCCCACAACTCCCGGCTGCGCTCGTTCCACGGTGAATCGTCGGATGTGATGAGGGTGATGGGGCCGCGTAGCCGGAACTGCTCTTTTGTAGCGTCCCACCAGGCGCAGAGCTCGAGCCCCGCTCCCGCCGCCCGCACCTTGGCCGCGCGCGCGTCCGTAAAAAAGTAGGGTTCGCCTTCTTCCGAAAGACCTCGCAGGATAACCGTTCGCACTTCCGGCTCCCCATCAGGTGACACCGTCGCCACCTGGACGGCGCGGTCGTTTTGGTTCTCTTCTAACGCGTGTTGGAGCAGGGGCAGCCAGGGTGGAGTCACGCCCTTTAGTGTTCGGCAGCCCCCGCGCCCGCGCCGCAAGCCAGCCGACAGTGTAAGCACGGGAGCCCCAACGTACCCCCGCCCCACCGAAGTTCCTCGCCGTATCTTTTACAATAGGAGTATGTCGAAAAAGAATCGTGAACGCAAAAGTAAACTCCAAGCCGCGCAGGCCGCGCGCAAGCTTACCGTGGGCAAGGTGCTGCGCCTCATGCTCAAGTCGCTCGTGTTCGCGCTCGCCGTCGGGCTCCTTTTCGCGGCGCTGACGACGCTGGGCGTGCCTTACCTCGACCGGGTCTGGGTCCAGTTCGGGCTTGTGCTCGCGGTTTACTTGGTGGCGTATCCCTTTCTCATGAGCGAGTTTAGGCCACGACGTTATGAAAGGCGTTATGAAAAAAGACGGTGATGAGGTGTGGTGATGGTCCAGTGCTTAAAGCAAGACATTTTGGGAGACAGCCAACGCTAGCATGAGCCTTTCTTCCCCGCCTCCGGCGCGCGCGCCCGGTCAAGGGAGCTTGTCCCGGCAGGTCAAGCTGGCCCGCTTCTGGATGCCCGTCGCCATCGTCGGCGTGGTGCTCCTTCATCAGCTTTTGATCGTGCCCCTGGGCGGTGCGGGCTGGCAGTTCTGGGCGCAGGTCTTGTTTTACAGCATCCTGGGGCCGACGGTCACCTTCGCGACGCTCAACTGGATTGCCGCAGAGGTCGAGGCGCGCGAGGAGGCGCAAGACGAGTTGCGGCGGCTTTACGCAAAGCTGCAAAAAAGCCACGCGCTTTTGGGCGCGATCCAAAAGGTGACCGAACAGTTTGCGACGGCGGTCGATTTAGAAGCCGCGCTGAGCGCCGCGAGTCAGGGCATC
Organism: Trueperaceae bacterium; assembly: GCA_965214405.1. Classification (GTDB taxonomy): domain Bacteria; phylum Deinococcota; class Deinococci; order Deinococcales; family Trueperaceae; genus CBDCCT01. Next base: position 831,963 of record OZ243956.1, on the reverse strand, counting down.
GCCGAGGTGACGGGGGCGCGCGGGACCGCCGTTTTGTTGGGTCCGAGCGGGCTCGGGGTCACGCGGAGCCACGGCTTGAGCGCCAGCATGATGCGCGACGCTCTTGAACGCGACCGCGCCATCACCGAAAAGAGGACCTTGCCCGAGCCGTGCGAGGACGAGACCTGTTGGGTTTTGTCGGCGGCGCTCGAGTGGGGCGGCGAGTATCAGGGCAGCGTCCACGCCTACTTTGGCGAGCCGCCCTCGTCCGAGCAGCGCGAGAGTTTTAGTATCTTGAGCGCCGAGTTTTCCGCCGCCGCCGAGGCGACGCGCTCGCGCACGCGCGACTTACTCACTTTGGTTGACGTAGACCGCAGCATCCGCGCGGAAGGGAACTTAGGGAAGCTGTTAGAAACGCTCCTCACCCAAATCATGCTGCGCGCCGAGGCGACGCTGGGCGGCGTGTATTTGGCGGACGAGAGCGGGCTGTTGCAGCTCAGGGCCTGGCGCGGCCTGTCCACTTCCGCCGCGCCCGCCCAGACCTCGCTGCGGGTGGGGGAGGGGTTCGTCGGCGGGGCGGCGCAGAGGGCGGAGCCCTGCATCGCCGGAAGGCTGTCGCACTGCGCGGAGGACGGGCCGGTCTTGGCGGGCGCGGGCAGCGCGGTGTCGTTGCCCCTGTCTACCGACGACGAGCTTTTGGGCGTGGTCGTCTTGGCGCACGAACGTGAGGAGCATTTTGACGAGGCCAATTTGCCCTTCCTGAGCCTCTTGGCGGGTCAGGTGAGTTTGGCGGTGCGAAACGCTCGAGCCTACTTGCAATCCGAAGAACTCGCCATCGCCGAGGAGCGCGCGCGCATCGCCCGCGAGATTCACGACGGGGTGGCGCAGTCTCTGGCCTTTGCCGCGCTAAAGCTCGATTTGGTCTTGCGCCTAGAAAACCAGCCCGACAAGGCGCGGCGCGAACTAGAGGGGGCCAAACGCACCATCCGCGAGACCATCAAGGAGGTGCGCCGCTCCATTTTCGCCTTGCGCCCGATTGACTTGGAGCGCCACGGCTTCGCCGAGACCATCCGCCGCTACGTCTCGGACTACGGCCAGCAGAACGACGTGTTAGTCGGGCTCGAGGTCCAGGAAACTCCGCAGCTCACGCTCAAGAGCGAGGCGGTGCTCTTCCGCATCTTTCAAGAAGCGATGAATAACGTTGCCAAACACGCGTCGGCCAGACGCGTGGACGTGACCGTCGGCAAAACCCCACAGGGCTGCACCTTTATCACCGTCGAGGACGACGGCCAGGGTTTTGACCCCACCACCGTCTCCGACCGCATCACCAGCGCGGGCGGTCTGGGGCTCAAGCAGATGCGCGAGCGCGTCGAGGGGCGCGGCGGCACCTTTGAATTGACGGCGCAACCGGGCGGCGGAACGCGGGTTTACGCGTCGGTGCCGGAGTAAGACAGTACCGAGTGCCGAGTGAGTGGAAAGTATTGATGAATAGCTGAGTGGGTCTTACCGAAAACCGATCCCCCGATGAGGTTCTCACCTCATTCGGACAAATCCCCCTTGAGAAGGGAGACTTTTGCACTGTTCCCCCCTTATCAAGGGGGGCTAGGGGGATCCCAACAGAGCGTCACCGTCTCACTCTCACCCGGCACGGTGGCTTTGAGGATTTAAGGGTTTCTGAAATGCTCCGGGCTGTAAAACATCCACTCTCCTTCTTGTGCAAACATCTTTATGATGAGCTTGTGACGAGAACCTTATGACGCGCTGGCAACGCTTTACCGTGCTCGGCTTCTGGCTCGCGCTCCTCCTCACACTTTTTGTCGCGGCGCGCGTCCGGGGTGTGAGTCCTCTGGGACTTCTCGGCGGATGGTTGGAGCGCGCGCCCGGGAGCGCGGCGGCACCTTTTGTGCTTTTCGGGGCGTATCTGGTGAGGCCGCTCACGCTCCTGCCGGTGACCTTTTTGACCGTTGCTTCGGGCTTTCTTTTCGGCGCGGTGTGGGGGGGGCTTTACGCGCTGGTCGCTACGCTCCTCTCGTCGGGGCTCGCTTACGCGATTGGGCGCTTTTTTGGGGCGGGAGGGCTCGAGCGCGCCGAAGGAGACTTCGTCTCCCGTTTACGCAGTCGCTCTTTTGAGACCGTCTTGCTGGGCCGCTTGCTCGCCCTTCCGGGTGACTTTATCAACTACGCCTCGGGCTTTTTACGCATCTCGTTTTCGGCGTTCATCCTTGCAACCGCCGTGGGTGGCGCGCCGGGCCTCCTAACCGGCGTGCTGGTGGGCGCGTCGGTTGAGGGCGATCTGGGCGCGGCGCGCGTGACCTTTAACGCGTGGTACTTGCTCGCCTCGTTGGGGCTGCTGGCGGTGAGCCTCGGCGCGTCGTGGCTGGTGCGGCGGCGTGAGAAGGCGCGTCTTGTTTCCTAATCTGATTTCCTAATCTGAGCCACCCACTCACCTCTACTTCGTCTCCCTCGCCACCCCAATCAACTCCCCCGTCTCCGCGGAGCGAAACCACGCCACGCTGATGTCGGGGCGGGGCACGCGGACGAGCACCCAGGGCGAGGTGATGGCCTGGGTGGTGATGGTGCCGGGGCCGGGCTCGCGTACGAGGACGTTGACGTAGTATTCGCCGCCCTCGGTGGTCACGTCGCGCACCTCGACGCCGTAGCCGCCTGTGGAGCGGGTGCCTAGAAAAAAGCCGAGCACGCTCTCGCGGCGAAAGTCGATGGGCGGAATCGGCGGCAGGGTGAGCTGCGAGCCGTAAGCCATGTTCCACAAGCGCACGAACGCTTCTTGCGTCGTGGCAATCTCAAACTGCGCGGTGTCGCCCGCGGAGGCCTGGTTGCCGCTCGCCAGAACGTCCCAGACGAGTTCGCGCACGGGCGTGACGGTGATGTTTGTATCCGTCTCGAGCCCCTCTTGCACCACCAGCGCGGTGCGCAGATATTCGTCCAGACCGCCCACGGAGCGGGGCCGGGTGGGCGGCGTTGCGAGCACGCCCACGACCAGGGGGCCGCGGCTCGAGAAGAAGCCCTCAAACGCCGCCGCCTCCTGCCGCGTGAGTTGACCCGCCCCGCGCAAGCCCTCGGGGCGGTCCTGAGGCGACACGCGCGCGTCGAAGCCGGGCTGCGGGTCGCTTAACAGCGTGAACCAGCGGTTGCCGTCCCAATAGAGAAGCGCCTGCAACCCCTCGCCCGTACGCACGACCACGTCGGTCGAAAAGGGCACGCGGCTTACTTCGAAGGGCGTTTGAACGGCGTCAAGCGGCTGGCTGAGGTAAGGCTCGCCGTTGACCAGCAGGGCGTTTTCGACGGCCAGGGGTGCGCTATGGGTCCCCTCGGTCAGCTCGAGCGTGCGTCCCCCGACGGTGAGGCTCGTTGCGCTTGCCGCGCTTCCCCCCGTCGTCCCGCCACCCGTCACGCCCGCCGTTTGGGTGGGGGCACCGTAAAAGTAGCCGTAGAGCGTGTTGCTGGTCGTGTTATTGACGTTAGTGTCGTTACTAACGTTGTAGAGCGAAACATCGTGAAGGCGCAAGGCGTCCTCCTGTTGAGGCACGCAGCCCGTAAGTAGCAAAAAAACTGTGAGTAGCGCGGCGTAGCGCATTCATACCTCCTGAAGTATGCTATCACCCTTTGGCGGGGGGACCGTGAGTGCTTCGTTAAGAGGCGGTAGAACAGCTCCCAGCCACGCAATCAGCTATACAATACAGGCATGTCATACTGTTTGCATGAGCATCAGGAAGGCCGGACCGGCCGACGTTGCCGCCGTCGTCGCGCTCTCAGAGCAAAAACGCGCTCAATACGCGTCGTATCAGCCCGTGTTCTGGCGCAAGGCCGACGATTCCGCCGAGAAGCAGCGGGCTTTTCTCGCTCAGCTTTTGGAGCGAGAAGACGTCATCGGTCTGGTGTACGAACAGGGTGGCGTCGTCGAAGGCTTCATCATCGGCAGCCTCATACCCGCGCCGCCGGTCTATGACCCCGGCGGCTTGACCTGCAGCGTTGACGACTTCGTGGTTGCAGACGAAGCCTGGCGCAGCGTCGGTGAAAAGTTGCTCAGCGCCGTGGCGGCGGAGGCGCGCGCCCGCGGGGCCGCGCAGATGGTGGTGGTGAGCGCGCAGTTGGACGCTGACAAGCGGGAGATGCTGTCACACCTCGCTTACACCGTCGCTTCGGAATGGTGGGTCAAGCCTCTCAAGAACCCGTGAATCCCGACGGGCCTCGAGCTCACGAGTCAACCTCCCCTAAGCGCGTATTTTTTTCATGTCCGGGCGGGGTGCTCACCTGTTACACTCATCTGATGCCAACCTCGCCCAAACGTGTGCTCATCGTGTCGGCCTCTATCGGGGGCGGTCACGTGTCGGCGGCGCGGGCTTTAGAAGCGGCGGCGAAAGCCCGTGGGCTCGAGGTCAAGCACGTCGACATGCTCGACTACACCACCGCGCCCTTTAGAAAGCTTTACGAACGGACCTATTTTGACTTGGTTCGCACCGCGCCCGACTTAGTCGACTGGCTCGGCAAGCGGATGGACCGGGTGCCCCGCGAGGACAAGACGCGCCGCGAAAGGGTGCGCGCGCGGCTCACGCGTTTGGTCTCGTATAAACTGCCCCGGCTGATTCGCGCCTACGCGCCCGACGTGATCGTTCACACGCATTTTTTGCCCCCCGAAATCCTCAGCACCTTGGGCGGCAAACTCGCCGCGCCCCAAACGGTGGTGGTCACGGATTTCGCGGCGCACTCGTTATGGCTCCAGCCCAACGTCGCCCGCTACTTTGTGGCAACGGACGACGTGGCGGTGCATCTGCAGGCCGCCGGGGTCGCGCCCCACCGGGTGCGGGTCACGGGTGTGCCCATCGACGCGCGGTTTGCGGCGCTGCCCTCCAAAAAAGAAGCCAGGGAGGCGCTTTCTCTGTCCGGGGCGCGCGACGTGCTCCTCGTGATGGCCGGGGGGCTCGACAGCAAAACCCTCGGCGCGCTCGTCACGCAGCTCAAGAGTTTTAGCTGGCCGCTCACGGTCGTGATCATCTGCGGGCGCTCCGGCGAACTGGTAAACGCGGTCAAGGGGACGCTCGAGGACCATCCCGAAAAACAGACTGAGACCTACGGCGGTCTCGTCCACTTCCAGGTTTTGGGCTTCGTGCGCGAGGTGCCCTGCCACATGGCCGCCGCCGACCTCATGGTCGGCAAACCGGGCGGGCTTACCACCTCCGAGGCCCTGGCGGCGGGCTTGCCTTTCGCGGTGGTGCAGCCCTACCCGCTCCAGGAGGAGGCCAATACCAACTTTTTGCTCGAGCACGGCGCCGCTTTACGCGTCGAACCGCTCACGCTCTTTTCGCACAAACTCAAAGGCTTTTTAGAAGACCCCGCCCGCCGCGAGGCCATGCGCGCCGCCGCGCACGCGCTCGCCAAACCGGACGCCGCCGAAAGGGTTGTCCATTCGCTTCTTGCTGAAACCTTGTAAAGCCGCAGTCCACATGTTTCTCCCAAAGGAGGGGTTACATTAGCGTTATGTTTTTCGCTCGCTCTCGAGCCCTGTTCGCCGCGACGCTGGTTTTTCTGCTCCCGCCCCTCCTCACCGCAAACGCGCAGCAAACCCTTCCGCCCGGAAGGGGTGGGGTTGATATGAGTGGCGTTGATATGAGCGGGGGTGGCGCGGGTGAAAGGGTGGAGGTTGAGGGGCTCGAGACCACGATAACACCTTCTCCCCATTTCTACGACGTCATCATCGTCGGCAGCGAACCCGAGGGCGTCGTTGCCGCGGTGGCCGCCGCCGAAGAAGGTGCGAAAACGCTGCTCGTCACCCGCGACCCCAGGGTGGGCGGGCTTTTTGTGATGGGCGAGATGAACTCGCTCGACCTGCGGACCAAACCCGAACTCTACCAGCGCGGACTCTTTTTGGAGTGGTGGCGGCGTGTGGGCCTCGGCCACGCGTTTGACGTGGCGCGGGCGGAGAGTGCCTTCGGGGCGATGCTCGCCGAGGCGGGCGTGGCGGTAGAACGCGACGCGAGAGACGTTCAGCCGCTCGTAAACAACGGGCGCGTGACGGGCGTGGCGGTAGACGGAGAGACTTTCGGCGCAAAAAGTGTGATAGACGCCACCGCCGACGCCGACCTCTCCGCGGCGGCAGGTGCGGCTTATACAGTCGGCTTCGCCTCACTCGGCCTGAATGAACGCATGGCCGACACGCTCGTTTTTCGAATCGAAGGCGTGGACTGGTCGGGGCTCACGCGTGGCGTTGAGGCCCGCGGAAAAATCTACGCCGAGGTGGACGCGCACGTGGCCTGGGGCCACTTCGGCGGCTACCCGGCGGCTTATGAGGCTCAGGAACCCGGCCTGCGCCTGCGCGGCCTCAACTTGGGGCGGCAAGACGACGGCTCGGTATTGGTTAACGCGTTGCTGATTTACGATATCGACTTCACCGACCCAGTAAGCGTCGCTGAGGGGTATGCGAGGGCGGCTCGAGAAGCCCCTCGAGTAGTGGACTATCTCAGAAAAGAGATACCGGGTTTCGCACGCGCCCGCTTCGGCGGCGTGGCCGAGACGCTCTACATCCGCGACAGCAGGCACGTCACCACGCGCTGCACCCTCACCACCGACGACGTGTTCGACAACCGCGTGACGAACGAGGATGTGGCGGCGGGCGGCTATCCCCTGGACGTACAAACCCTGACCCCGCACGATAACGGCTACGTCTACGGCACGCCCGAGGTCTACGGCGCGCGGCTCTGTATGAATGTGCCCGAGGGTATAGACGGTCTTTGGGTCGTTGGCAAGGCGGCGGGTTACGACCCGCTGGCGGCCTCTTCAGCCCGCGTCGTCCCTTTCGGTATGGCCGTTGGGGAGGCGGTGGGCGTGGCGGCGGCTCGAGCGGCGGCGTTGGGCGTTTCGCCTCAAGACGCGGCGGACGATCCCTTTTTTGTGGCGGGGGTGCGCTCGAGGCTGCTGGGGCGCGGCGCTTATCTTCCCTCCCTACAAGCGCGCGCGCCTCTGGGTCCTGCCACTCACCCGGACTACTCGAGCTACCGCCTGCTCCTAAGCCGCGGCTTGGCCCTGGGCGGCTACGGCAACGACCCCAAACTTGACGAGACGGTGCCCGCGCTCGGTTATGTTTACCTGCTCAGCAACATCGGTCAACGGTTTTTGGGAGACTTTGAGCTTGGCAAACACCTCGTTTCCACCTACCAAGTCGGCTCCGAACCGCTCACGCCCGACCTGGCGCTCGCCGTGACCCACGACGCCGCGTGTAAGCTCGGTGTCTGCGTCGAAAGGAGCTGGACCGCACTAAAGGCGCGCGGGCTGGTGCCGGAAGATTTCTTCCCCGCAGGCACCCTCACTCGAGGCGATATGTACGCGCTGGGGGCGGGGCTCGCGCAGTTAACCCCACCAGCCGAGACGGTCAACCGCGAACCTTGAGGAGGTGTCATGAGACTCGCCGTCATTTCGGATGTACACGGTAATTTAAGTGCGCTTACCGCCGTTCTACAAGATTTTGAAACCACCACACCCGACCAAACCGTCCTTTTGGGCGACGTGGCGAATTTCGGCCCGCAACCGCACGAAACGTTGACAAAGCTTAAAGAACTGGACTTCCCCACCGTCATGGGCAACACCGACGCGTCGCTTTTGCAGCCGCCCACCTTGGAGAGCATCGAAAACCCCACCGACGACACGCCCTTCTTCCTCGCCGTCGAGAACTGGTGCGCCGAACAGCTCACCGAGGAGGACCAACATTACATCCGCACCTTTCAGCCAACCATAAAACTAGAGATAGACGGCGTTTCGGCGCTCCTCTTCCACGGCTCGCCCCGCTCCTACAATGACATCATTAAAGCGGCCACACCAGAAGAGACGTTAGACGAATTTTTCGCGGGCGAAAAAGCTCAAGTCATGGCGGGCGGTCACACGCACACGCAACTTCTGCGGCGTTACAAAGACGGCCTTCTTATCAATCCGGGAAGCGTCGGGCTTCCTTTTTTGTACGCTCAGGTTGCAAAGGAAAAGGTCGAGGTCGTCAATCCGCATTGGGCGGAATATGCGCTTGTGGAAACCGTTCACGGACAGCCGAGCGTCACCTTCCGGCGCGTTCCTTATGACGTGACGCCTCTTATTGGGGCGGCGCGCTCGAGCATAATGCCCTACGCTGAAAGGTGGCTCGAGGGCTGGCTACGCTAGTTCGGCCTTGAGTCCGTCAATAAACTGCTGCGCCGTCCTCCCCGAATAGCCGTTGCCCCACTCCGCAAAGCGCACCGCTCGAGCCTCCAAATCGGGGAGCGTCAGCCCTTCTTGCACCGCGAGCCCCCGCACGATGTCCAGAAAGCGCGCCTGCGTCGCGTTCGGAAAAGTGAGGGTGAGGCCGAAGCGGTCCGCGAGCGCCAGGCGTTCGTTCTGCGTGTCCCAGCCGTGGACATCGTCGTTGAGCGGGTCGGGCCGGTCCGAAAAGCTCTCCTTGACGAGGTGGCGGCGGTTCGAGGTGGCGCAGACCAGAATGTTGACGGGACGGCTGACGAGCGAGCCCTCGAGCAGCGTCTTGAGGGGCGCAAAGGTATCATCCTCCCCAAAACTTAAGTCATCCACAAAAAGCACAAACCGCTGAGGTCGCCCGCGCAAACCCTCGATGACCTCCGGCAAATCGGGCAGCGCGGCGGGCGGGAGTTCGACCAGACGAAGCCCGCGCGCGGCGTAGCGGGGTAGAAGGCTCTTGACCGCCGTGGACTTGCCCGAGCCGCGCGGCCCGTAAAGGAGCGTGTGCTGCGCGGGTTTACCTTCTAAAAACGCCTCGACGTTGGTGGTGAGGAGACCCAGGGGGCGCCCCAATCCCACCAGACCTTCCATCTCCAGCTCGGCGGGGTGGGCGACGCCTTGGAACGTCCCGCCCACCCAGCGAAAGGCGCGAAACCGTGCGAGGATGCCCGCGCCGTTCGAGCGGTAATGCTCGAGCAATCTCCCCAACAACCAACGCGCGTCCCCGCCCTCCAACGAACGTGCGAGCGTCGCCACCCGCTCCTCCGGCACGCGACTAGAGAGCCCGGAAAGGGGCGGCAGCCCGCGGTTAAGGAGGCGCGTCGCTTCCCCTTGCCAGTTGCGCTGGGAGAGGGTGAGGAGGGATTCAAGGTCTTGAAGCGCGCCCTCTTTGAGACCGGCGGGCACGTCTAAATCTGCGCCTGAAATCATTACGGTGTGGGCGAGGCTCGAGTCCTCCCACAACAGCGCCTCGCTCACCGCGGTGGGGAGGTCGGGCGCGGTTTCTTGCAGGGCGCGGTAGAGAAGGGTGTAAGCCTCGAGCGCCGCGTCTTTGTCCCTTTCAGCGAGCACCCGTTGAAGCTTTACGAGCGCCCCAAACCACGGTTTATCGCCGAGTGCGGAGAAGACGAAAGGAATCACCGGAGAAGTTTCACCATCTCAACCTCATGTGCGGTTCAGCATACCTCATCCATTTTGAAAAGGGCGCGTCAAATCGGCGTCTTTGTGGACCCCGCTGGGGTGGTAGCATGGAGGCTCGATGACGGCGATTTATCAACAAGCGAGACCCATCACCTTCGAGGGCGTGGTGGGCCAGGAGCACGTGAAGAGCGTGCTCGTCGCCGCGCTGTCGAAGGGGCGCATTGGTCACGCATACCTCTTTTCGGGGCCGCGCGGCGTGGGCAAAACGACCACGGCGCGCCTCCTGGCGATGGCGGTCAACTGCGAACGCGAAAATCCCAAGGAGCGGCCCTGCGGCGAGTGCGAGTCGTGCCTGTTGGTGCGGCGCGGCAACCACCCCGACGTGACCGAACTCGACGCGGCGAGCAACAACTCGGTTGAAGATATTCGTGACCTGCGTGAAAAGGTGCGCTTGGCGAGCATCCGGGGCGGTAGGCGTGTTTGGGTCTTGGACGAGGCGCACATGCTCAGCAAGTCGGCCTCGAACGCGCTTTTGAAGACGCTCGAGGAGCCCCCGCCCGGCCTCGTCTTCATCCTCGCCACCACCGAGCCCGAAAAGCTGCCGCCCACGATTCTCTCGCGCTGCCAGCACTTCCGCTTCCGCCGCCTTTCCGAAGACGAAATTGCGGGCAAGGTTGCGCGCCTTTGCGAGGCCGCGGGCGTACACGCCGAAGACGAGGCGGTGCGCCTCGTCGCGCGCGCCGCCGACGGCGCGATGAGGGACGCCGAATCGCTTTTGGAGCGTTTGCTCACCTCCGGCGAGCCGATTACTAGGGGGGACGCAGAGGACGCGCTCGGCCTGCCGCCCAAGGAGCGGATGCAGGCGTTGGCGGAGTATCTGGTGAACGGCGACCTCGCCGCACTCTTTGAACTCGCAGGGAGCCTCTACCGCGACGGCTTCGCGCCGCGCTCGCTCTCCGAGCACTTAAAAACAACCCTACGCGACGCGCTTTACAGCATGGTCGGCGTGGGCGACGGTTTCACCTTGCCGATAGAGCAAAAAGACCTCTTACGCGCCATCCACGCGCTCGACGATGAGGATGAACGTTTTGTGCGGCGGGACGATCTCTTCTCGCTCGAGGTCGCCCTCATCAAGGCGATGAACGCGACCAACCACAACGTCCCGCGTGAGGCGGTCGCGCCACTTGAGGAACGTCAGGCTCGAGCCTCCCAAAGAACCACGGAACCTCAATCTGCACTCCCCGACTTCGACCCGACGGGCCGCGGCACCACGCCCCCGCCGCCCGCCAGAACACCGGCTCGAGCGCCCGCCTCTCCTCCAAACCCGCCCTCAACACCTCCCCCGGCAGCCACGACGCCCGGAGGGGACGAACCTCCAAAAATCAACTGGCACACGGTTCTAACCAAGGCGAGCGCCCAACTCAAGGCGTTCATGATGCCCGCGCAGGCCGAGGTGGACGGCTACGACATCTATTTGCGGTTTCCGGAAACGCACAAATTCCACTTCGAGCAACTCAAAAAGCGCCAAGACGAACTCGGCGCGCTCACCGCGCAAGTTGTCGGCGACGGGGCCGTCGTTCACATCGTCGGTCCGGGGGAGACGGTCCGAAAAAAGCTCTAACGGAGCGGCCAAAAAAACAAGCCGCTCCGACCCCGCCCAAACCTGAGTCCACACAACCCACGCCTCAGCCCACTGCTGAACCCGCGCTCGAGCTCCAAGAAACCGCTCGAGAAAAAGAAGTGCTGACCCCACCCCCGGAGTCTCACGCGCCGCTCGAGCCGCCCCCCACCGAACCGCCTACCCTGTCACCTCCCGCAACACCGCCTTCAACACCGCCTGACGCGGCTCCCGCCGCTGCGCCCCCACTTGACGCCGCACCCGACGCCGTGGGGGAACCGCTTCCTCGAGACGACCTCCCGCCTGACTTTTGGGACGATTTACCACCCTCGGAACCGGCAGCGTCCGCCAAACCGCCCGAGGAAGCCGCGCGTGAGGAAGGGGGGTTAGAGGCCGACCCGCGCTTCGCCGTCCTGCAAAGTCTTTTTCCGGGTCACGTCGTCGAGTGGCAGGAGGCGGGTGTGGAGGATGAAAGCGACGTTACGGAGGAAGCGGTGCAAGAAACGTTACAATTTGGTGAAGAAGGCGCGGCTTGACCCCCACACCCACCCTCAAAAGGAGACCCATGAACATCCAAAAACTCATGAAAGAGGCCCAAAAGGCGCAGCGCAAGATGGCGGAGGCGCAGGAGAAGCTTGCTTCACTCTCCGTCGAGGGCTCTGCGGGCGGCGGCCTGGTAACCGTGACCGCGAGCGGCGACGGTTCCATCACGGGCGTGACGATCGACAAGAGCGCGGTGGACCCGGACGACGTGGATTTGCTCGAGGACTTAGTCACCGCCGCGGTCAACGAAGCCCAGCGCAAGGTCAAAGAACTCCAAGAAACCGAAATGGGCTCGGCGATGGGCGGCCTGGGCGGTATGGGCGGACTCGAGGGGATGTTCTAAACAGTGATGAGTGGGTAGTGGTTAGCCTTACTAATCACTCATCACTCGCCACTAATCACCTATGAAGTACCCCCCCGCTCTAATCCAACTCATCCGCGAACTCGGCAAACTGCCCGGCGTCGGCCCAAAAAGCGCGCAGCGGCTCGCCTTTCACCTTTTCAATCTGCCCGAAGAGGACGTGCGGGGGCTCGCGCAGGCGATTGTGAGCGCGAAAAGTTCGCTGCACTCGTGTAGCGTCTGCTTCAACATCACCGATTCGGAGCTGTGTAACATCTGCGCCGACGCGCAGCGTGACCGCCGCCTTGTCTGTGTAGTCGAAGAGCCCGCTGACTTGCTCGCTATTGAGCGTTCGGGCGAATATGAAGGGCTCTACCACGTGCTCCACGGGTCGCTCTCGCCGATGAACGGCGTGGGTCCCGACCAGCTCACCATCAAGGCGTTGCTGCCGAGGTTGGATGACGTCAACGAGGTCATCTTGGCGACCGCCACCACCGTCGAGGGCGAGGCCACGGCGATGTATTTGAACCGTTTATTGAACGACTTGAGCGTCAAAACCTCGCGCATCGCCTACGGCTTGCCTGTAGGCGGAGATTTGGAGTACGCCGACGAGGTCACGCTGGGGCGGGCGATTACAAACCGCAGGCCTATGTAGTCGCTGTCAGGACATGACGACAACCAATACTCCCACTAACGTTCGCCCCGCCACCGCCGACGATCTACCGTTCATCCTCTCGCTCGTCCCGCGTCTGGTCACGTTCGGTGTGCCTCCCTGGCGAGACGCGGAGGCGATTCGCGCGTCGTCGGAAGATTTACTTAGCAAGGCGCTGACCGCACCGCCCGCCGGTAGCGCGGTGCTCCTCGCCTCCTCTCACAATGAACCACTCGGTTTTGTCCACCTCGAGACGACGCTGGAGTTTTTCACGGGGGAGCCACAAGGCTACGTCGCCAACTTAGCGGTACAAGAGACGGGCGAAGGCAAGGGCGTCGGCAAGGCGCTGATGGAGGCCGCGGAGGCGTGGACGAAAGAGCAGGGGATGCGGCACCTGACGCTGTATGTGTTTGCGGGGAACGCTCAAGCCCACACTTTCTACGCACGCTTGGGTTTTGAGGAGGATTCGTTAAAACTTACAAAGAACCTGACGCCGCTGTAACCGAGGCTTCCGCTTTGACAAAGGCTTTGAAATGACAGCACGAGAGACGGAGAAACTACTCAAAAAGCTCCTGCCACGGTTGCCGGGCTTTGCCGTCAGCAGAAGGTTCCTGTTTATGTGCCCTGTAAAGCACATACTGCGAGGTTTCTGCTTTGACCGTTCGATTGACCCGCTGAGCTTCTACCTTTACGTTTTCATCCAGCCGCTATATGTACCCAGGGATAGTGTCGCTCTTTCGTTCGGTGAAAGGCTCGGCCAAAGCTGGAAGTATCAAGCGGACGCCGAGGCCGAATTAATCGAGAACCTTCTCGAGCGTATTTCCAACGAGGGATTACCTATGCTTAGAGGTATTGAGACGCCTGCCCAGGTTGCCGAAACTGTAGACCAAGTAGTTCGCACTAATCCCGACGATGTCCACGTTTTACGGGCTCGAGCTTATTCCTTCGTTCTAGCGGGCGAGCATGAGAACGCCATGAACATTTTCGACAGGCTCCAAACCAAGCTCAATGAACCCGATGATGATCGTTCGTGGGTTCGCGAACTGCTTCAAGAGACTCAAACGTTCAGGCAACTCCTGGTTCGCAGCCCGGCAGCGGCCAGAGAGAAACTTCATGAATGGGAACGCTACACCCTTACCAACCTCCGGTTAAACAAGTTTGTGGAGTGCTGACAGCGGTAGTAACCCGAAAACATTCAGGCCACCACTGTAAGATATTGTCTTGACAGATTCCGCCTCACTTTTATAATAGCCTCCGTTATGGGAGGTTTTTTTGAGTAAGGCTGCTACAGGCGGGCGAAATGCGCAACCGAGGCGGTTGGTCATCGTCGAATCGCCGACCAAAGCGAAAACGATTCGCAAATTCTTGCCCCGGACGGGCTACCGTATCGAGGCCAGCATGGGACACGTGCGCGACCTGCCCGCCTCCGCCGCCGAGATTCCCGACGCGTACAAGGGCGAGCCCTGGGCGCGGCTGGGCGTCAGGTTGGACGACGGCTACGAGCCGCTTTACATCATTCCCTCAAAGAAGAAAAAGATTGTGAGCGAACTTAGAAAAGCGCTCAAAGAGGCCGACGAGCTTTTTATCGCCACCGACGAGGACCGCGAGGGCGAGTCTATCGGCTGGCACTTGGTCGAGCTTCTTAAGCCCAACATCCCGGTGCGGCGTATGGTCTTTCACGAGATTACCGAAGAAGCGATTCTGCGGGCGTTGGAAGAGACGCGCACGATTGACGAGCACTTGGTGGACGCGCAGGAGACGCGGCGGGTGCTGGACCGGCTTGTGGGCTACACCATCTCGCCGCTGTTATGGAAAAAGATCGCGCCTAAGCTCTCCGCGGGGCGCGTGCAGAGCGTGGCGGTGCGGCTTACCGTTTTGCGCGAGCGCGAGCGGCTGGCGTTCGTGCCCGCGAGCTATTGGGACTTGAAAGCTGGGCTCGAGAAGACCCGCAAGCCCTTTGAGGCTACGATGACGCATCTCGGCGGCGTCCGCCTGGCGACGGGCCGCGACTTCGACGACGAGACGGGGCGGCTCAAGGAGGGCTTGGAAGCAGGTAAAGACGTGTTGCTTTTGTCAGAGAAGCGCGCCCACGCCCTCGCTGACACCTTGCCTAAAGAAACGTGGCGCGTCACCAGCGTTGAGGAGCGGCCCGCCAAACGTTCGCCCGCCGCGCCCTTTACGACCTCCACGCTGCAACAAGAGTCGAGCCGCAAGCTCAACTTGTCTGCCAAAGACACGATGCGCGTCGCGCAAGGTTTGTACGAAAACGGCTACATCACCTATATGCGGACCGACTCGACTAACTTGTCGCAAGAGGCTGTTGACGGCGTGCGCCGCGCGGTGCGGACGCGGTATGGGGAGGAGTACCTGAGTCCCAAACCGCGCCAGTACAGCAAAAAGGCGCGCAACGCGCAAGAGGCGCACGAGGCCATCCGGCCCGCGGGCAAGGCGATGAAGACGACCGAGGAGCACGGGCTGACCGGGATTGACGGGCGGCTTTACGACCTCATCTGGAAGCGCACCGTCGCCACGCAGATGGCCGACGCGCGGCTGCTTTTTGTGAACGTTAAGCTCGAGGCAGGCACCGGCGACGACGCCTCGGTCTTTCGCGCCACGGGCCGCACCACCTTGTTCCCCGGCTTTTTCCGCGCCTACGTTGAAGGCTCAGACGATCCCGACGCGGCCTTGGAAGACCGCGAGCAGCCCTTGCCCGACCTCAAGGAGGGCGACGTGGTGGACTGCCGGACGCTTGAGGCCCTGGGCCACGAAACCAAGCCCCCCGCCCGCTACACCGAGGCGTCGCTGGTCAAGCTTTTAGAAAGCGAGGGCATCGGACGCCCGAGCACCTACGCGAGCATCATCGACACGGTCGTCCGGCGCGGCTACGCGCGCAAGGCGGGGAGCGCGCTCGTGCCGACATTCACGGCTTTTGCGACGAATAATCTGCTCGAGCAGCAGTTCCAAAATCTCGTAGATACCAACTTCACCGCCAGCATGGAAGGCGTGCTGGACGATATCGCCGCGGGTGAGGTGCGGCGGACGCCGTACCTGGACGCTTTTTTCCGGGGCAAAGAAGGGATTGAGGCGCAGGTCGAGACGGGGCTCGAGACCATCGACGCTCGAGCCATCTCAACGATTCACGCGCCCAAGTGGGGCGACTACGTCGTGCGCGTCGGGCGCTACGGCCCCTACGTCGAGGGCGAAAGGGACGGCGAGCGCGTGACCGCCTCCATCCCCAACGACGTCGCCCCCGCCGACGTGACCAAGGAAACGCTTGAAGCGTTGATTGAGCGCGGCAACGCCGAGGATGAGGGGCTGGGTTCGCACCCCGACACGGGCGAGCCGATGCTCCTAAAAAGCGGTCCCTACGGCCCCTACTTACAACTCGGCGAGGGCGGGGACGGCAAGCCTAAACGCGTGTCGCTGCCTAAGGGCGTCGAGCCGAGCGCGGTGGATTACAAGATGGCGGTGGGCCTGCTCTCGCTCCCGCGCGGGTTAGGCAAACACCCCGAAACGGGTAAGAGCGTTCAGGCCGCGATTGGCCGCTTTGGGCCGTATGTCAAACACGGCAGCACTTTTGCCTCACTGCCCAAAGAAGACGACGTGCTGACGGTTGAGTTGCCACGCGCGTTAGAACTCATCAACAAAAAAGACTTCAAAAACAAGCCCCTGCGCGTTTTGGGTGAGCATCCAGAGACGGGCGACCCCGTCGAGGTGCGCGACGGGCGTTATGGCCCGTACGTCAAGCACGGCAAGACCAATGCGTCTTTGGCTCAGGGTCAAGAGGTTGAGACGGTTACGCTCGAGCAGGCCCTGGACCTCCTTGCCGCCCGCGAGGGGGTGACGGGGAAAAGCGTGGGTAAAACAAAAGCAAAGAGTAAGGCGAAAGCCAAGCCCAAAGCGAAAACCAAAGCTAAGTCCAAATCAAATAAAGCCGCTCCCAAGGCGACGCCCAAGGATTTAGAGCCCTTCTTGACCGAACTTGACCAAGATGTCGCCAATGTGGTGACGAGGCTCGAGGGCATGAATAACACCTCCGAGCAAGACATCGCCGACATCGCCGACGCGCTGGGCATGAGCGAGGAGGAGGTGCGGGCGGCGCACAAGCGGGGGATGTTCAAGCTGCGGATGGCCTACGGGCGGGCGCGCAAAGAAAAAGCCGCCGCCTAGACAGAACCTCCCTTATCTGCTGTGTCAAATCTGCTGTGACAAACGAACACGCGTTTCTTTAACCGAGCTCCTTTGCGTACCAGTCGAGCACGGGTTTGGCGTCGATGGCGAAGTGGTAACCGATGCCCTCCCAAAAGCGGATAGCCCTGGGGTTTTGGCCGTAAATGCTCGCCAGCACGCGTTTGGCACGGTTTGAAAGGCGGGTTTCTAGGTCCGCCACGCAGCGTTTGCCGTAACCACGGCCCTGAGAGGGCGCGGCAATCATCAGCAGGTTAACCATCGCGTCGCCGGGGTCAGGGTAATCGAGTTTGTAGTCGAGGTAGCCCACCACGTAGAGGCCGCTCACAGGGTCGAGCGGGGCGACATGTTCGTTTTGGCTTTCGGTGGAAGCTTCGTCTGTCGCTAAGATGAGTTCCGTGCAGCGCCTGGCGTCGCCTGCGGCGGCCTCGAGCTCTCGCTCGACCTCGGCCAAGGTCGGCACGGGGATCGAGATAATATCAAAATACTTGGGTGTGCGGCTGTAGATCGCGTGAACAAGCCCTGCGTCTTTATGCGTAGTCGGACGAGTGAGCGCGTGAGGTGCGGTCAGGTGCATCGTTTCCCCCTTGTCGTCGTCAACTGTGTCGTCAACCATGTCGTCAACCATGTCGTCAACTGTGTCGTCATAAGGCATGTTTCGTGTGCCCCCATAAAACATGCGGTAACAAGTTGTACATTGATCCAAGTATATTCTTTTGCGCCCGGCGTATTGTAAAGTGTTGGTCACAGTTTTACTGATACTGACGCCCAGCCGCGGCCCAAGCCCATGGGGTCACGAGCAGCACAGGGGCAGTCAAGGAGGCGCAACCATGACGCAGATGACAAACATCCGCTGGGGCATTATCGGCACGGGCAACATCGCCAAGCAGTTTGCGAGAGGGTTAAGGGTTCTACCCGACGCCGAACTCGTCGCGGTGGGGTCGCGCTCGCAGGCGTCCGCCGACGCGTTCGGCGAGGAGTTCGGGGTGCCGCGCCGTCACGCGTCGTACGCAGACTTAGCGGCAGACAGCGACGTCGACGCGGTCTACGTCGCCACGCCGCACGGCTCTCACATGGACAACAGCCTGCTCTGTTTGGAGGGGGGCAAGGCGGTGCTCTGCGAGAAGCCTTTTGCGGTCAACGCGGCGCAGGCCGAAAGGATGGTCCAAGAAGCGCGCTCTCGCGGTCTTTTTCTCATGGAAGCGATGTGGACGCGCTACTTTCCGCTCATGGACCGGGTCCGCGCGCTCATTAGCGAGGGGACGCTCGGCGAGGTGCGGCAGGTCCACGCGGACTTCGGGTACCGCGCAGAGGTTGATCCCGACTATTGGCTTTTCGACCTCCACCAGGGCGGCGGCGCGTTGCTCGACGTGGGTATCTACCCCGTCTCTCTGGCGTCGATGCTGCTTGGCGCGCCCGAGAGCGTTTCGGCCCATGCGCACTTGGGCGAGACCGGCGTGGACGACAACACCGCGGTCATCCTCTCCTACCCGAGCGGCGCATTGGCGGTTTGCACCACCGCGGTGCGCACCCAGACCCCGTGGGAAGCCACCATCATGGGCACCAAAGCCATGCTGCGTGTCCACAGGCCCTGGTGGACACCCTCAAAAATGAAACTCATCCGCCCCGACTGGTCATCTGAGGATATCGAAGTGCCGTTTGAGGGCAACGGCTACAACTATGAAGCCGCCGAGGTCATGCGCTGTATACGCGAGGGCGCGCTCGAGAGCCCCCTCATGCCCCTAGACGAAACCCTCCAGATCATGCGGACGCTGGACGAGGTCCGGCAACAGATTGGGCTTAGGTACCCGGCGGACGGCGCGTAAACGCGCTCCTTATCGGCATCACGCTGGGGAGCGCGGCGGGCTGTTTTGGCGACTGGCTCGACAACCTAGTAACGCGCGTGACGGATGTGTCTTTTGCCATTCCGGGGCGGCTCTTTCTGATTGCGGTGGTGGCGATTTTCGACTCGAGCGCGACCACCATCTTCGTCGCGCTGGGGCTTATTGGCTGGCCGAGCGAGGCGCGGCTCATGCGCTCGGAAGTCGGGAGGACGCGCCCGCGCACTTAGCGACGGGGATTTTGAAAGCGTCGGCGAACGACCTCGGGCGTTATCTCACGTTTCTGCTCGAGCCGACCGCTTTCCTACCGCTCCCAGCCGCGCGCGTGGTGCGCGCCCCGCACCGCCTACGGCCTCACGGTTCAACCTGACCATCACGGCGTCACGCTGATTCGGCACGGTGGCGGCCTGAAAGGGGTCTCGAGCCACCTCGGTTTTGTGCCCGAGCGCGGTCTCGGCGTCGCGGTGCTGTCCAATCTGGAGGACAAACCCGTGAGCCGCCTCTGGCTGGCCGCGGTCAACGCCGTGCTGGGGCTCGAGCTGGAGACGCCCTTTTACGCGCCGACTCGGCGCAAAAACGACGACGATAAAGACAAAGACAAAGACAAAGACAAAGACAAAGACGAGCGCGAGCACGACTGCCACTACTCGGGCTCCGACAGCCAGAGCACGCCGTACCCGCCCTGCCCGAGTTCTCTCATGAGGGTGCCGTCCGCGTCCAGCAGGAGCGTCAAACCTTCGCGTTCGCGGAGGTCGGGACGGCCCATACGCGCGTCCACCGCCACGAAACGTCCGTCGGGTGAGAGCGCGGCCCCTACACCCAGGGCTCTAAACAAGGGTGTTGCGCCGTGAGCGTCCAGCCTGTAAAGCTTTGCGCTGAGGTCGGCGCGGTCGAAAACGCTTAAGAAAACCCCGCCGCTTTCGCCTGGGCGGGTCGAGCCGTTGGGAAAGTCGCCTATCCTGGTGACCTTTCCCGTCCTCAGCTCGAGCCCCCAAAAGGTGTGCGGGTCGCCGACAACGAGGGTATCGCTGAATAAAGCCGCGTCACTCTCAGCGCTAAGTCTGGCAACAAGGTAGGCGCCGTCAAGCGCGCCGAGCGTAAGCGGCTCACCCGTTGCCAGGGTCACGTAGAACCAGAGGCCGTCCTCTCTAGTCGTGACGAGGGCGTGGTCGGCGTCCGCCCAAACAATCTCCGCGGGTTCGGTAAAAGGATGAACGAGCCTGCTCGTGAGTGAGGTAAGCTCGAGGCTATACAAGCCGCCCTCCGACGTGCTGAAAAGGACGCTGT
This sequence comes from Trueperaceae bacterium, assembly GCA_965214405.1. GTDB lineage: Bacteria > Deinococcota > Deinococci > Deinococcales > Trueperaceae > CBDCCT01. Next base: position 812,146 of record OZ243956.1, on the reverse strand, counting down.
CACCCTTTGGGTAAAACCTGACGACGTCTTGCGCCAAAACCTCCGAGATAAATATCTGACCCTCACTGTTTCTTAAAGCGCGCACGCCGCAAACGTGGCTTCGTCTTTTCTACTCAAGCCGTACGATAAAACTCGCCGGGACGGGTCACCACCGGAGTATAGACACTGGAGCGTCTTACCGGGGTCTCAGCGTAACAAGAAGGTGAAGGAAAGCGTGGCGGGGCCGGTGGTTTGGAAAGCCGGTTCTCTTGCGCCTAACCCAAGCGAATGCTCAGGATTCACCGGACAAGTAAGCAAATTCCGCTCGTCCAGCGCGCTGTAAATCGACACGCGCCTCTGTGCCGAACGCCAGCACTTCCCCGTTTTGCCATAGCCCCCCGGCGGGAGAAAGAACGAGGTCGTTCAGTTCACGCGCCAACGTGATTCGTCGCTGCAAATCACGCTCCATGTAAACCTCTCCCAACAGGTGGAGGACGCGGGGCTCGTGCGTCTCAAAACGCGCGAAAGCGGCTTTTTCGCCCTCGTAGGGCAACCGCCGCACCGAGAAATAGTGCTGCACGAGCCAGTAGAGGTTGCTGTACAAGAGAAAGCGAGACAGCGCGGGCTGCGTCTCGTGGCGTCCGGCTATTTTGTCGAACACATGTTTTTGACCGTAGCGAGGCGAGGGCTTGTTCGGACAGGTCGGGCGCGGGCTCTGCGGAGGCGCTCGAGGACGACCGCAACAGCGGCTGTGGCCTCATACATGAGCCGCCCCTGAACGAATACACGGTCGAAAGAACTTTGCAGTCGGCCTGTTTGCCAATCCTCCAAATAGCGCAGGTTGGGGTCGATAGGCAGGCCACCCACGTAAAAATGAAGGCTCTCGACGCGGGGCCGGTCGTCACTAAACAGCGCGAGGAGGTCGTAGTCACCTTTGCTGGCCGTATCAGTATAGGCGCGGCTGCCGTACTCCACCCGCCCGACAACATGGGGGTGCCGCTGCAAGCGCCCTACCAGTTCGTTGAGCGTTTCCATCATTTAATTTTACGCCAGCTTCCGCCTAAAAGGTTTCTGGCCCACGCTCGCTCGAGGAGCTTGCGCCTAAGTTTCTCCTCAACACGCTAAGGAAAAAATTTTAACGATAAAAGACTGGACGTTTACGCTGTCACCCCCGTCACGCCGAAGCCGCGTTCACCCGGCGTTTCATCTCGAGCATGGCGTGCTCGGCGTGAGTAAGAAGCGCGTCGACGGTCGCGCCGTGGCGGGGGTAGGCGGCGGCGCCGCAGGAACTGCGGACGCTTACGAGTTGGCCGCTCACGAAGAAGGACTCCTCGAGCCCCTCGCGGAGCCTCTGGGCGATGCTCTCGCCCTGCGCTTGCGTCACGCCCCTCATGAGCATCACGAATTCGTCGCCGCCAAAGCGCGCCAGGAGGTCGCAGCCCCGCGACTGCGCGCGCAGCCGGGACACCACGGCCCTAAGCAGTTCGTCTCCGGCGGCGTAACCGTATGCGTCGTTGACTCCTCTAAAGCCGTCTAAGTCGAAGTAAAAGAGCGACAGGGCGTCCATCTCTGCGTCCGCCTCGGCGAGGATGTGAGTCGCGCGCGCGTAAAAATGCTGCCAATTGTCCGCGCCCGTGAGCATGTCGTGATGCGCCAAGTACGCAACTTCCCGCTCGCCCTTTTTGCGCGCGGTCACGTCGGCGCGCACGATAACGGCCCCGCCCGTTTTCTCCAGGGGCTTGACAATCATCTCGAACCATCTCACGCCCTCGGGCGTGTCACAAAGGTAGTCGCGGCAAAACGTTTCGCCCTGGCCCCTCAGCACCCTCTCGACGCCCTCGCAGTTCTCCCGTGCGTCGGGGTCGCTCTCGTCTTGCGCCGATCCGCACATCTCTATGTAGTTCACGCCCAGGTAGCCGTCGGCGGGTGCGCCGCTCGGAGAGCCGAAGCGCCGCCACGCCTCGTTGACGAACACAATGGTGCCGTCTGCGTCCAGCACCGCCATTTGTTCGGTGAGTGAGTCCAGAACGTTTTGGAAGAGGCCGTCCTCGGCTGCAACGTCGTGCGGTAGGTGGCGCGGTTGAGTTGACATACATTCCCCTTTGGACCAAAGTTTGAACTGAAGCGAGACGTGAACTTAGCTTAGGAGAGGGTAAAGCAGCCACGCTTATAAATCTGTTACAAATGCCTTTCAGGTTCGGAAAAACAGAGAAGTGTGACGGAATCGACATGGTTGTGGACGTTTGCTCGAGCGCCCGCCACCTTTCTATAACCTTTTTACAGCAGTAAAAACCCCCTCGCACGGCGTCAGTGCGAGGGGGTTTGAAGAAACACTCGTTACCCTTGAGTAAGCCTAAAAAACAGTTCTACTTCACGTTAGTCTCAAATCAATCATACGAAGCGGGGGAGACCACGCCGTAGGCGGCCCCTTCGTCGCTGGGCAGGGGCACGTGGTCGGGACCCTCGAGCGTCCGCGCCAGGAGCGCCTTGAGGTCGTCTAAACCCTCGCCCGTGACCGCGGACACGGCGAGCGCGTCGTAGCGGTCGCGTAGGCCCTTGAGGACGCCCGCGTCGGCCAGGTCGCCCTTGTTGAGGACGACGGAGCGCGGGACCTCGAGCTTGAGCTCGTCCAAAATCCGCTCCACCGCCGCCACCCGGTCGGGCGCGCCGGGGCTTGCGCCGTCGACGACGTGGAGGAGCAGGTCGGCGTCGTGAAGTTCTTCCAACGTCGCTCTAAACGCATTCACAAGCTCACCGGGCAGGTCGCGTATAAAGCCCACCGTGTCGGTGTACAAAACCTTGGCCCCCCAGTCGCGCAGCGCGGGCAGCCAACCCTCGCGGGTGGTCGGGCGCAAGGTGGCGAAGAGCTTGTTTTTGCTCTCCACATCGGCCTTGGCAAGCGCGTTAAAGAGCGTGGACTTGCCCGCGTTGGTGTAGCCCACCAGCGCGATGACCGGCGTGTCGGCGTTGGTGCGGCTCTTGCGCGTCTGGGCGCGGCGACCCGAGATCTCGTCCACCGCGGCTTCTAGCGCGGTGATGCGGTCGCGGATGCGGCGGCGGTCGACCTCGAGCTTCGTCTCACCGGGACCCCGCGTGCCGATGCCCCCGCCCAAACGGCTCATCGCCGCGCCGCGCCCCGCAAGGCGGGTGAGCTGATACTGGAGTTGCGCCAGCTCAACTTGCACCTGCGCCTCGCGCCCCCGCGCGTTTTGGGCGAAGATATCCAGAATGAGCTGTGTGCGGTCCAAAACCTTGAGCTTCGTTTCCGCCCCGATTTCGCGCGCCTGCGCGGGGTTGAGTTCGCGGTCGAAGAGGAGCAGGTCGGCGTCTTCGTGATAAGCCTTGGAAACGAGTTCCTGGAGCTTGCCCCGGCCTATCAGCGTGCGCGGGTCGGGGGCGGGACGCTGCTGCATACTGCGGTACGCGACGGTCGCGCCCGCGCTGCGCGCGAGTTCGGCGAGTTCTTCCAACCGCGCCTCGCTCTCGAAACTTCCCTCGCCCGTGTCGAGGCCGATGATGACCGCGCGCTCCGTTGAACTCTTCAAAACCTCGCGGGCACTCGCCGAGCGGGCAAGTTCTTCTTCTAGCGCGCGGATGCGCCCCAGCATATCGACCTCTTCCGCCTCGCGGATAGTTGCGGGCGGCTCGACAATCCAGTCCTCTTCCGAGGCGGTCGGCGGCGCGATTTGCGCCAAGTGAACGTCCCCGACCTCGACCCGGCCCTGCGCGTTATGTTGCACGTCTACCGCGACAACGGCGTCCAAGCGGTTGAGAAATAAAGTCGACAGGTCGCCGCTCGAGAGCCCCCCTCCTTTAAGGTGCGTGTGAACGAGCCTGAGGCCAAACAAGCGCCCCGCCTCACCCGAGGAGGGCGGCAGCGGCGTGTCCTGCGCGTCTCCCACGGCCACGCTCACGACGCGGCCCCGGCGGTCGACGAGCAGCGACACGGGCTTGTTGAGCTCTAAGGACAGCTCACCCATCGCCCTGGCAAGCTCTAAACTCACCGGCATCTCAGGCGCTAGCTTGCGGCGATATAAGTTGCTCAGCCTCTTGACCTGGCTGCTCTTGAACGAGTTGGTTTTACCGTGAACTTTGTCGATACGCGTAACTCCTCCCTGCGCCGTTCCCTAAATAGAACGAAAAACAGAATAAATAAAACGGCGCGACCTGCTCTTGTAGGCATCTCACAAGATGCGCTTCGGTTTGTAAAGGGGCAGTCCAGACCCGACCGCGCCACAGGCGGTTTCCAAGGGAGCGCAGCTTAGGCGTCATCGACCTCGGTGGGTGTGGAACATAAAAATATCAACGTAAAGAGATTATAGCGCGTGGGAAACTCCAGCGAAAGGTATTTTGATACTGAAGCTCAAGTATAAGGGGGTGAAAAAACGCCGCTCGAGCCTCGCATAAGAGAAAATTTCCTGCGCCGGACGGGCTCGAGCGTGCTAGCTTGACCCTCATGAACCGCGTCCCGTTTTACCTTTTCTTGCTCGTTTGGAGCTTGGTGGCTTGGGTGGGGGCGCAAGACGTGCCCGCGCTGCGGCTGGCGGAGGAGCCCTACTTGTCCCTTACCGACGTGTCGCGCGCGCTGGGCTACAGCGTGAGCGAGGCCCCGAACAGCCTCACGGTCCGCGCCCAAGCTGGGATGCTGACGGTGTTTGAGTCACCCGATATCCTCTGGAAAACCTCAAGCTCGGCGGAGGATGAGCTAAACTTGCCCGCGCCTGTGATCCGTCAGAACGGGCTCTGGTACGCGCCGGAGGAGCTTTTTACCCTTTTTGAGGTGCGGCTCGAGGGGGAGGCGGTCATCTTACCTGACGGGCGGCGTTTGAGTCTCAGGTTCCCGCTCGAGAAGGCCGCCGCGCGCGGTAGAGGCTTCGACACCGTGTCTTTGGGCAACCAGGTGGACGCGCTGGCGCTGTACGCAAGCGGGAGCGCGGGGGCCGACAGCGTGAGCATGTTGCTCGTGGACGTGGGGCTGTTGGGTCTCGCCTTCCCCGACCAGCAGCGCGCGTTAGACGCTTTCGTGGGCAGCCTCAAGCGCGGACGCCCGCTCTACTTTGTCGTGAGCGCCTCGAGCGAGAGCCCCTGGGAGACGGTGGTGCGCTTTCGTCAGGGAGAGCAAAGTTTCGAAGCGCGCTATCCCGACGGCCTCAACGTTTTGGAGGGTGAGGCGGGGAGCGCGTCGCCGGAGAGTCCTGTATCAGGTGTGGTGCTTTTGCCCGACACCTTTAACTTGAGAGAACCCGTGAGCGTGGAGTGGATGAGTGCGGGCTCGAGCTTTCAGTTTCGCCGTTAGCGCCTACGGTACATGTGCAGTACATCCTCAGTTTGCGTTCAGGTAACATCCTCGAGCCAAATTTGGAAAGCTTCATGGACGAATCTATGGGCGTTGGGGTGGAGATGACGTATTCTTAACTCATGACATCCTCTGAATTGCGGCTCGCTGAGGGCATCTTATTTACCGACCAGTATCAACTCACGATGGCGCAGCTCTACTACCGCATGGGGCTTGCGGACAAGCCGGTGCAGTTCGACCATTTTTTTCGCCACTACCCCGACTACGGCACCCACAAGGCGGGGTACTGCGTCAACGCGGGGCTGGGCTGGCTGCTCGACTGGATGAAAGAGGCGCGCTTTGGGGAGGAGGAAATCGCCCCGCTGCGCGCGCAGCGGGGCGAGGGCGGCAAGCGGCTTTTTGATGACGACTTTCTCGCCTGGTTGCGTAAGAGTGACTTCGGCGGGCTGAGTATGCGGGCGGTTCCCGAGGGGCGGGTGGTTCACCCGAACACGCCGCTGACGGTGGTCGAGGGGCCGCTGGCGATGGCGCAACTCCTAGAAACCTCGCTGTTGGCGCAGCTTAACTACCAGATTTTGATTGCGACCAAGGCGGCGCGCATTAGAGAAAGCGCGCGGGGGGGGGCGGTGCTCGAGTTCGGCGTGCGGCGCGGCCAGGACCGCGGCGCGAACGCGGGCGCGCGCGCGGCGCTCATCGGCGGCGCGGACTTTACCTCGAACGTCGGCATCTCGCACGTGCTGGGCTACCCGCCCAAGGGCACGCACGCGCACAGCATGGTGCAGCTTTTTATCGCGCTGGGGATGGGCGAGTTGGAAGCTTTTCGCGCTTACGCCGAGACTTATCCGGACGCGTGCTTGCTCTTGGTCGATACGGTGAACACCTTAGGCAGCGGCGTGCCCCACGCGATCACCGTGTTTGAAGAACTGCGGCGCAAGGGCCACGAGCCCGTCGGTATCCGTTTAGACTCGGGCGACTTGGCTTACCTAGCAATTCAGGCGGCCAAGATGCTTAATGATGCGGGCTTTGACGAAACCTCCATCGTCCTATCGGGCGAACTCGACGAGCTTGTGATTTGGCAAATCATCACCCAGATTGGCCTCGAGGCCCCCAGTTACGGCGTCGACCCCGACGCGCTCACGAGCAGGCTCGTTTACGGCGTCGGCACGCGGCTCATCACCTCCGAGGGCGACCCCGCGCTGGGCGGCGTGTACAAACTCGTCTCGGTCTGTGATGAGGGCACCTGGCGGCCCGCCATCAAACTCTCGGACTCGCCCGAAAAAGTCCCCAACCCCGGCGACAAGCATGTGTGGCGCGTCTACGACCGCCGCGACCACGCAACCGCCGACGTCGTGAGTTTGGGTATGGAAACGCTTCAAGCCGAAACTGAGCTCGTTTTGCGCCATCCGACGGACTCGAGCAAGGCGCGCGCCCTGCGCCCCCAAGACGTGACCGAAGTCGAGCCGCTTCTTATCGACGTGCTCCGCGAAGGCGACCTTGTCTACGACCTCCCCACGATTGACGACATGCGCGCCCTCCGCGAACGCGACGTGGCGCGGCTCGACTCGGGCGTCAAGCGCCTGGTCAACCCGCACATCTACCACGTCTCGCTTACTCCCGCCCTGTGGAAGCGCAAGCGCGAACTTATGGCGTCGGTTGCGGAGAACGGCGTGTAGGGACACAGGTGGGGCGCACACCTCCTGCCCGCTATAATTACTGGGTAACGGAGGAACCCTATGAACACAGTGATTGCATCAGCCGTACGAACGCCCGTTGCGTCTTTCCAGGGCGCGTTCGCTTCTCTTACCGCGCCCACGCTGGGGGCGGCGGCCATCAAGGAGGCGGTGCGCCGCGCGAATCTCAAACCCGAGGATGTTGATTTAGTGCTTATGGGCAACGTGCTCTCGGCGGGCATCGGCCAGGCCCCCGCGCGGCAGGCGGCCATTTATGCAGGATTGCCCGACACCACGCCCGCGGTGACGCTTAACAAGATGTGCGGGAGCGGGCTCGAGGCCCTCATCCAGGCCGCGCGCGCCGTGGCTCTGGGCGACGCGGACATCGTGGTGGCGGGCGGGATGGAGTCGATGACCAACGCGCCCTACTTGCTACCGGGCGCGCGCGGCGGCTTGCGCATGGGCGACGCCAAGATGATTGACTCGATGGTCCACGATGGCCTTTGGGACGCCTACAACGACAAACACATGGGCTCGTGCGCCGAGATGTGCGCGGACAAATATGATTTTTCACGTGAGGCGCAGGATGAGTTTGCCAAGTGCTCTTATCAACGCGCCCAGGCCGCCACTAAAGAGGGCCGCTTCGACGCCGAAATCGTCTCCGTCGAGGTGGCGGGGCGCAAGGGCGACGTCACCGTGGTCGCCGAAGATGAAGAGCCGGGGCGGGTCAAGTTCGACAAGATGCCGAGTTTGCGCCCGGTCTTTCAAAAAGACGGCACCGTCACCGCCGCCAACGCCTCGACCATCAACGACGGCGCTGCGGCGCTGGTCGTTTGTTCGGAGGAGACGGCGAAGGCGCGCGGTTTGAGCGTACTGGCAACCATCCGGGGCAACAGCGTTAACGCGCACGACCCCGCCTGGTTCACGACCGCCCCGGTCGGCGCGATGCGGAAACTTTTCGACAAACTTGGCTGGTCGCCGGACGAGGTTGATCTGTTTGAGATCAACGAAGCCTTTGCGGTGGTGCCGATGGCGGCAATGGAAGAGTTTGGACTCGGCGGGAGCAAAGTCAACATCAATGGCGGCGCGGTGGCCCTGGGTCACCCCATCGGCGCGTCGGGCGCGCGCATCGTCACGACGCTGCTACACGCGCTTAAACAGCGCGGCGGGGGGCGCGGCGTCGCGGCGATTTGCATCGGCGGCGGTGAGGCGCTGGCGCTGGGGCTCGAGGTCGCGGCGTAAACGCATACACAAATCACAAGCGTCTGGGGCGACCGCGAGACCGCCCCAACGAGGACCGCCCCAACGAGGAACGCCCTTAGAGAAGGCTTCTTCACCTCGACCTCGCTCTTTTTGGATTCGGGAAGAGCTGTTCAGGCTTTCGCCGGGATGTTGAGGCAAGCTGAAGCTTGGATAAAACCCGGTTTAGTCTGTGCTGAGCAAAAGATTGCCGGGGGCCTCTCGAGTAGCACATTCGACTGCATCTAACCTGGGTTTTGGGGTTTGGTTGCCGGGATATACAGACTTTTGCTCGAGTATGGGTGCAAGCTGAAACCCGGACGAAACCCGTTCAACCCTATCTAGCGCGGTGAACGTCGCAACAAGCTTGAAGTGAGGCAGCTTTTCGCGCGGAACACGACTTTCAGGAGTACCGAAAGCGCTTCATGCAGACTTTTGTCCGGGTACGGGTGCAAAGGCTTGACGAATAGCGTATACGGGGGTAAACTATTCTTTATAGGCGCTCGAGAGAGCGCATTTTTCTTTTTCACTTGCCTCCTCCCGCCGAACGTGCAAGCCCTCTTACGGGTTCCTCAAAAACTCTGCGGTAGAATGTGTCATGGCAAATACGGTCGACAACACAGCAGCCAAGGTTGGAAAAACCCAAAAAACCAACGCCGAGTGGCGCGAAGAACTGACGCCCGAGCAGTTTCACGTGATGCGTCAGGAGGGTACCGAACGCGCGGGTACGAGTCCGTTAGACAAAGAGAAGCGCTCCGGTACGTTCGTTTGCGCTGCCTGCGGGCTGCCGCTTTTCGAGAGCGACATGAAATTTAACAGTGGCACGGGCTGGCCGAGTTTTTATAACTTTATCGACGGTCACTTAGAAACCAAACGAGACTTCAAGCTCATTTTGCCCCGCACCGAATACCACTGCGCGCGCTGCGGCTCGCACCAGGGTCACGTGTTTAACGACGGGCCGGAGCCCACGGGCAAACGCTACTGTAACAACGGGGTGGCGCTCGAGTTCGTTCCCGAAACCGACAGCTAAACAAGTTCAGAGCAGATAAGACGCGCTTTTGGTTTTGTAAACCGAGGCGCGTTTTTATTTTCTACGGGACATAATGTCTGGGTGGCTTCCCCTACACTCCATTTAGAGGAGGACAAACCCGTGCAAAACTCTGTCCCGGAACTTCAGGCGCTTAAAGAGCAGATTTTGGCCCTTAAAGCGTCCCTCACGCGTCTCACCGCGGGCGTGGGTGACGAAAGGCTGCTGGTTCGCCCCAATCCAGGCACCTGGTCCGCCGCCGAATGCCTGGATCATCTCAACATCACCGGGCGCGAGAGCGTTGTGCTGGTCGATGAGGCGATAGAAAAACTCGAGACCGAGCGCTCAAAAAGCGGCGGCCCCTTTCGACCTCGCCTCCTCGTGCGGCTTTTTATCCGGGCCACCGAACCCCCCGCAAGGTTCAAAACAAAAACGGGCGCGGCGTTCTTGCCACCCGCCCTGCTCGAGCCGAGCGTCATCAAGAGCGAATTTTTAACCTTGCAAGACGCGTTTCTGGGGCAGCTCGAGCGGATGAATGGTCTGGATATCACAGGTGTGAAAGTGCGCTCGCCCTTTGCGCGGTGGCTGCGCTACACCCTGTACGAGTGGCTGCTGGTGCTCCTGGCGCACGAGCGGCGGCATCTGTGGCAGGCGGAGCGGGCGCTCGAAAATCACCCCAAAGTCTGACGCAAAGTCTGGTGCAGAGTCTGAGGGAGCCGCGCGCCCGTCCCACAAAAGCGGGTGTGTAGACAGCAGGGAGCGGCGAGGTATAGCGGCGAGGTATGCTGCTCGAGCGTCGCCCTCATCTTTTTTAACAGAATTTTTTGAATACGGTACACTCGAGCCCTCCATGACCCTTCCCGACACGAACGACCACAGCTACCAAACTTGGCTCACCGACCTCAAAGAGCGCGTCAAACGTGCTCAACTCAAAGCGGCCCTGGCTGTCAACGCCGAACTTATCAAACTCTACTGGCAGATAGGGAAGAGCATTCTTGAGAAACAAGCTGAGCTGGGCTGGGGTACGAAAGTCGTCGACCAGCTTGCGAGAGACCTCAGAAAAGCCTTCCCCGACATGAAAGGTCTCTCGCCACGCAACCTCAAATATATGCGCGCTTTTGCCGAGGCTTACCCCGAGCCGTCAATTGTGCAACAAGTTGTTGCACAAATTCCTTGGGGCCATAACATCCGCCTGCTCGACAAAGTCAAAGACCACGACCAGCGCCTCTGGTACATCCAAAAGACCATCGAAAATGGCTGGAGTCGCAACATCCTGGAAATGCAAATTGGAACCGACCTCTACCACCGGCAAGGCAAAGCCATCAGCAACTTTGACCAAACCCTGCCCGCTCTCCAGTCCGACCTCGCCCGGCAAACCCTGAAAGACCCTTACAACTTCGAGTTTTTGGGGATTGCCGAGGACGCGCTCGAGCGTGAGGTTGAGAAAGCTTCGCTCGAGCACATCCGCGACTTTCTGTTGGAACTGGGTAAAGGCTTCGCCTTTTTGGGCAGTCAGTACCCCTTGGACATCGGCGGGGAAGACTTTTATCTCGACTTGCTTTTTTACCACACTCAACTGCGCTGCTACGTCGTCATCGACCTCAAGAACGGCAAGTTCAAGCCCGAGTACGCGGGCAAGATGAACTTCTACCTTAACGTGATTGACGACGTTCTTAAACATCCCGACGACCAGCCCAGCATCGGCCTCATCCTCTGCAAAGACAAAAATGAAATCGTTGCCGCGTACAGTCTGAAGGGTCTGGCCAAGCCGATGGGTGTGTCTGAATATCAGCTTACCGAAACCTTGCCCAGCGAATTTAAGGGCAAGCTGCCCACGATGGAAGAACTCGAGCAGGAGCTGAGCGAGAACGGGGCGTAAGCGCGCTTTAGATGTTTGGCTCAGACAGGTTCGACCTCGACCGGCTTTTCCCGTCCTCACCCACGATTTCCTTTATCGGGGGTCGTTTTAAGGCTTGCGCTATGTAAGCTTAAGTCTTGCTCGAGTTCGGCAGGAATGTCGCAAATATCACGCCTCACGCTACGTCGGTTCCAAACTTGTTATATGCGTAAGCTCTAGACAATGCCCCTTTAACTGTAGTATTCGGGAGTCTTTTTCAGCCCCTCCCACGCCTCCGGGTCGTGCCCATAAACCACCCAAGCGCCCTCCGCCTCGGCTAACGCCATCAACCTATAAGCACTTTCTCTAGCTTTCCCTTCGTTCCACGCGCCGCGGAAGCCCGTCTCGAGTTCATCGGGCCTCGAGATGGCGTCGGCAGTGAGCAGCACCGCGCCCGTCTCGGGCAGCCGGACGAGCAGCGACAGGTGCCCCGGCGCGTGACCGGGGGTGGAAAGCAGGGTGAGGCCGGGCGCGAGTTCGGTGTCTTTTTCTATGAGCCGCGTGTCGGGGTGTTCGGGCCACTCGAGCGGCCTCGCGTCGCCGAAATACCGGGGTCTGTCAAAAGCGCGCTCGTCGGCGTGCATGATGTGCTGAGCGTTGGGAAAGTCGTGAAGTCCGCCCACGTGGTCAATGTCGGAGTGCGTCAGAACGAGGTGGGTCACGTCTTGGGTGGCGAGACCCGCGCGCGCTAGTTGCGCGGCGGAGAGGTTGTCGTGCGTGAGCGTCAGAACGCGCCCAAAGGTGTCGAGGGCGTCCTCGAGCGCCGCCTTTTGGGCGTCGTCGGCATACTTTTTGGGAAAGCCGGTATCCACCAGAATGTTCTTGCCGTCCCCGGTTTGAATCAGGTAACCGGGAATGCCGATGACGCGTCCCTTGCCGTCATCACCCCCGTGAACCTCGAAGAGGCCGAAGTCGAGGATGTAGAGGCGGGCGACGGAGGTGGATTGGGCCATGAGTGACACCTTCTAAAAGGTAAGATGACGGGCTTTCGGTTTATGAACACGCTGACGAGTTCATTTTATATTCTAAACATCAACCGTCTGTGGGAGCTAGGCTCAAGGGTGTGACGCTTACAGCTTTGCAAACCGCCCCCTTTTAGGATGCGCCTTCACCAAGCCTCAGCGGGCTACATTTACCCATCAACTTACGGTACGCTAGATATTAACTGTAGTCACACTTACAGAGAGGAGGCTCGAGCGCATATCTCAACGGTGAGACGGCGCAAACCAGAAAAAGCAACGCGTCCATCTGAGGAGGTTACGTGGCCGATACGCAAAAAGACCTGAAAAAGTACGTCGAAGACTTGGGCGGCGTCCAGACCGTCCGCGGCGGCGGGGCCGACGACCGCGCCTGGAACGGCATCCGCTACAAAACCGGCCTGTCGGGCAAGAACGTAGGCTCGCAGGGGCTCTCGATGAACGTCGCCACGGTGCCGCCGGGCGCGGTCGCTTACGCGCACATCCACGAGGGTTTCGAGGTGATGCTCTTCATCCTGCAGGGCAGGGTGCGTCACGACTTCGGCCCCGACCTCAAACACTCGGTCGAGAACGAGGCGGGCGTGCCCCACGAGGTCTTCAACATCGGCGACGGGCCGCTCGTGGCCGTCGTGGCGCGCTCGGCGGCTGACGAGTGGGACAAGATCGTGGATTATCCGTCGGAACATCGGCCCAGTGACGCTGAAAGTCAATCAAAGGAGGCAACATCATGAGATTTTTACCTTTCGCCCTCGCCGCACTGCTCTTTTTGGGCACCGCCGCCGCCCAAAACATCAAAATCGCCTTTATGGGACCCCTCACGGGCGGGGCCGCCTCTATCGGTCAGGAAGCTCTGGGTTTTACAAAAGTTGTTATTGACGCCTTTAACGAGCGCACCGGGATGAACGTCGAACTCGTCGAGGGCGACACCGAAGTTAACCCGGACGTCGGGCGCGTCGTGGCCGAAAGGCTCGCCGCCGACCCTAATGTTTACGCGGTGGTCGGGCCGATGGGCAGCCAGGTGTGCGAGGCGACGCAGCCGATTTTTGAGGAGGCGGGCTTGGCGAGCATTACCCAGTCGTGTACCCGCACCGACCTCACGGAAGGGGGCGCGTCGACTTTTTTTAGGCCCATCCCGAACGACGCCGACCAGAGCCAGACGATTGTCGATTTTTGGCTCAACGACTTAAATGTCGAATCGGCCTTTTTGTTAGATGACCAGTCGAGCTACGCCGTGGGTCTTAACGACGAGATTGAAGACCTGCTCCGCGACGCGGAAATTACCACCATCGAGCGGGCGTCCATTTCTCAAGACGCGACCGACTTTTCTTCGGTCGCCACGGCGGCGATTGCTTCGGGTGCCGATGTCGTGTTCTTCCCAACCAAATCTCGAGCCAAGGTGCCGGGATGGCCGTCGCGCTTGCGCAGCAAGGTTTTGACAACACCCTGTTTATGCCCGACGGCGGCTTTAGCCTCGAGTGGGTGGACATCGCCGGGGAGGCCGCCGAGGGCGCGTACGTCACCTTTTTTGCGCCGGACCCCAACCAGGTCGAGGCGATGCAGCCCTTTAACGAGGCGTATCAGGCCGAGTTTTCGGAGAACTTCGGGGCCTTTGGCGGCGCGTCGGCGTTAGCGACTTTTGTGGCGCTCGAGGCCATCGAGAACTGCGCCGAAACCGTAACACGTGAGTGCGTGGTGAACGCGTTAGGAACGATGAACCTCGAGACGCCCTTGGGCGTGCCCGTGTCATTTGACGAGAACAACCAGGCCGAAAACAGCAGGTTTTTCTTGTTCAGAGTCAACGACGGCGCGTTTGAGCTGATTGACCAGTAGGTTTAAGTAAGCGTTTTGAGGTGGGCGTAAAAAAGCAGGCTTACAGCCCGCTACGCCCACCGCTTACACTGACGTATGGACACGTTTCTCGCGCTTCTTCCTCAAACGCTGCTCAACGGGCTCACCCTGGGCAGCGTCTACGGGCTTATCGCGCTCGGCTATTCGATGGTCTACGGCATTCTGAAACTGCTCAACTTCGCCCACGGCGACATCTATATGATTGGGGCTTACTTGGGTTACGGCGTGTTTATTATGTTCAACGCCGACGGGGGGCTACTCATCCCAGCGGCGCTCGTCATCGTGGGGATGCTCGTCGTGGCGATGGTCGGGGCCGGGGTGGTGAGCATCGCGGTGGAGCGGTTCGCCTACCGCCCACTGCGTTACGCGCCGCGCATCGCGCCCCTCATTAGCGCGCTAGGCGTGTCTTTTATCCTGCAAAACCTCGTGCAAATCACGGTGAGCCCGCGCCCTTTGAGTTACGGCAGCAGCACGCTGATCGGCCTCAATGCCGGGGTGGACGTGGGCGACCTGCGGGTTCACGCCTCGAGGCTCCTCGTCATCGGCACCACCTTGGTGCTGATGCTGGCGCTCACGTATTTTGTGCAACAGACGCGCCTGGGCCGCGCGATGCGGGCGGTTGCCACCGACCTAGACGCCGCCGAGATGATGGGTGTGGACGTTAACCGGGTCGTCCTCGCCACCTTTTTTATCGGCGCGGTGTTGGCGGGCGCGGCGGGAGTGCTGGTCGGCATCGTTTTCTTCAGCATCCGGCACACGATGGGCTTTATCGCCGGGCTCAAAGGTTTTACGGCGGCGGTGGTCGGGGGCATCGGCAGCATTCCGGGGGCGATGCTGGGCGGGCTCATTTTGGGTTTTGCGGAGTCGTTTACGAGCGTCTATCTGTCGCCAACCTTTACGGACGCGGCGGCTTTCGTCATCCTTGTGATTATCTTGCTCATCAAGCCGAGCGGGCTGCTGGGTAAGCCGCTGGTGCAGAAAGTCTAATTGTGGCAAAGCAAATTCCTCCCTCGGACAACCACTCGCAACCAGAACCGCGCATTGGCACCGACGAATGGGTGGCGCAGGCGGAGAGCCGCAAGCGCAGACGCTCCGGCTTCTGGGGCGGCGCGGCGGACCGCTGGGAGCGGGTGCCGCTGGGGTGGCGTTACGCGCTCGTCGTCGCGCTGCTCATCGTTGCGCCGCTACTTACCGGGACAAGCGGGTTTTTGGAGCTGATAGGCTCGAGCAACAACGACTTCATCGTCCGCACGCTTGCGCGTTTTCTCGTTTTCGCCATCATGGCGATCGGCCTCAACGTGGTGGTGGGCTACGCCGGGCTGCTCGACTTGGGTTATGTCGCCTTTTACGGGCTGGCGGGCTACTTTTACGCCTACACTTCGTCGGACTTCGTCACGGTTTTTAGTTCAAACGGGATACATCTACCCTCGCTCGTCAGCGTGCCGCTCATCATCCTGGCGACGGCGCTCGTCGGCGCTCTCATTGGGGCGATGTCGCTGCGTCTGTCGGGTGATTACCTGGCGATTGTCACGTTGGGCTTCGGTCTCGTGTTCGTGCAGCTCGCGCTGACCCTGACGCGGGTTAAGCTGCCGTGGCTCGAGCGCCCGGTGGACCTGACGCGCGGCCCCAACGGCATCAACCGCCTGGACGATATTTCGCTGTTCGGCTTTACTTTCGACTCGACGCTGCATTACTACTATCTTTTCCTGGTTCTTCTGGCCCTCGTGTACGTGGCGGTTCACAACCTCAACGCCTCGCGCATCGGCCGCGCTTGGCGGGCCATCCGCGAGGACGAACTCGCCGCCGAGGTGATGGGCACGCCCACGGGGCGGCTCAAGCTGCTGGCTTTCGCCATTGGCGCGGGCATCGCTGCATTGGCCGGGTCGGTGGAGGCGGCCTGGCTGGCGAACGTGGTGCCGGTGCCGCGTTACAGCGCTCTGACGCTCATCAACCTCTACGCGATGGTGGTCTTGGGCGGCATCGGCTCCTTGCCCGGCGTGGTGCTGGGCGCGTTTATCTTTACCGTCTTGCCCGAGGTCTTGCGGAGCATCACGCTGGCGAGCTTCTTTTTTTATGGTCTCGGCTTGCTCGGGGTGTGGGGGGTGCTTAAGTCTTGGCGGCGCTTTGCGCTCGTCGTCGGCGGGACTGTCGTAGGCGGCCTTTTGCTCAAACTCCTTGTCCAGCTTGTGTGGCCGGGTTTAGACGCGAACGCGCTGCAAACCGGGTCGTGGCTCAACCGGCTGGTGCAGAGTTGGCTGGTGCTGCCGAGTAACTATCAAGCCGTCGGGAACGTGGTCACTATCGCAGCCATTTTCGTTCTGCTGGCCGCCGTTTTGTTCAAACACAAGCCGCGCCTATTCAACGCGCTGCTCGGCCTCACGCTCTACGCCTTTGCCTTTGCCTGGGAGACGCGGCTGGCGCTCGAGCCCTCGGCCACCCGCATCCTCATCGTCGGGGTGACACTGGTGGTACTGATGATTGTGCGGCCCCAAGGCTTGCTCGGCAAGGCGGAAGTGAAGGTCGTTTAGGTGCTGATTTAGATGTTGTGTTTAGACGGTGTGAGCTTGAGTTTTGGCGGGCTCAAGGCGATTAGCGAGTTGTCGCTCGAGGTCAAAGGAGGCGAAATCGTCTCCATCATCGGCCCCAACGGCGCGGGCAAGTCAACCGCCATCAACCTCATCACCGGCATCTACCGGCCCGACACGGGCGACATCCGTTTCAAGGACCGTTCCATCGTCGGGATGAGACCGCACGACATCACCGCCTTGGGATTGGCGCGAACCTTTCAGAGTCTGCGGGTTTACCTCAACATGAGCGTGCTCGAGAACGTCATGACCGGGGCCTACTGCCACACGCGCGCGGGGATGTGGTCGGCGATGCTGCGCTTACCGGGCTGGCGTGAAGAGGAAAACGCGATTAGGGCGCGAGCCGAGAAAAACTTGGCCTTTTTCGGGAGCCGCTTGCAGGGCTACCGCTTCGACCAACCCGCTTACAGTCTGTCCTACGCGAACCGGCGCAGGTTGGAAATCGCGCGGGCGATGACCACGGGCGCGAACTTTCTCCTCTTAGACGAGCCCGCCGCCGGGATGAACCCCAACGAGTCCGCCGAAATTACTGAACTTATTGGCAAATTGCGCGACGAGGGCGGTTACACGGTCTTGCTCATCGAACACGACATGAACGTGGTCGGCAAGATTTCTGACCGGGTTGTCGTTTTGGACCACGGCGTCAAAATCGCAGAAGGCAGCTATGAAGAAGTTACCAACGACGAGAACGTGATTGAGGCGTACTTAGGGCGTCGTCACAAGGAGCTGGGATGAAGGTCGAGATGCACACGCTCTTTGAGTTTTTGCTCGAGACCGCTTCAACCAAACCCTCGACCAAACCGGAAGCGGTGCTGGGCTTTTCTTTGGCGACGCCGCCTAAATTGGGTGACTTTTTACTGTACCTCGACCCGGAGATGTCTTTGGACTGGTCGAACGAGTCGTTTCAGGGAATGAACGCGCTGCGGGAGAACGTGCTGGCGCGGTCGAATCTTACGGGAAGTTGCATGGTGGACGATGTTCTGATTACTGCCGGAACTGCTGAGGCTAACTTCTTGGCTCTGACGCAACTTGTGCAACCGGGCGACGAGTTCATCCTCGAGACCCCCGGCTGGCCCCAAGCGGCGGTGCTGGGCAAAGCGATAGGCGCGGACATCAAGCTTTTGCCCCGCGATGAGGCGCGCGGCTGGCGATTTGATATGAGGGAACTCGAGGACCTCATCACCGAGCGCACCCGCTTAATCTTCTTGTGCAACCCGAACAACCCGACCGGGCAGGTCATGCGCGAGGATGAACTGCTCGAGGTCATCCACCTAGCCGAGCGCGTCGGCGCGTATGTGCTCTGCGACGAGGTCTACGCGGGGCTCGAGTGGACGGGCGGGCGCGTTCCGAGTGTCGCCGGGCTTTACAAACGTGGCATCTCCACCGGGAGCGTGTCCAAGGCGCTCGGCTTGCAAGGTTTGCGCACAGGCTGGCTCATTTGCCGTGACCAAAAAGTTGTCAAAGACGCGGTGATTTTGCGCGAGAACAGCAGCGAGATTAGGAACGTTTTGGGCGAGGCGATTGCGGAGGTGGCGCTGCGCCCGGAACGGTACGCTGAAGCGTTGGAGAAAGCGCGCACGGAAGGGCGTAAGAATCTGGAAACGTTGGACGCGTTTGTTGAGGCTCGAGCCGACCTCTCCTGGCAACGTCCCGCCGCGGGGCTTATCGGTCTGTGCCGCTTGCATACTCCCGTAGACGGCGAGACGCTGGCGCGTGAGCTGTTGCGCCCGCCCTACCGCACCTTTTTGATTCCCGGCAGCGCGTACGGTCTTCCGCAACACATCCGGCTCGGGGTGGGGGGTGGGGAGACGGTTGGGCTCGAGCTGGGACTAGCGCGCTTGGCCGCCCTGCTCGACACGTACGCGTCAACAACCTCACGCCTATGACGAAATCCGAACCGCTCCTCCGCTTCAGCAACGTCAACACCTACTACGGCCCCATCCACATCCTGCAAGACGTGAACCTCGAGATTTACCCCGGCGAACTCGTCTGCCTGTTGGGCGGCAACGCCTCGGGCAAGTCCACGACGCTCAAGACCGCGCTCGGCGTCGTGCGCGCTAGTAGCGGCACTGTCACCTTTGACGGCGAGGTGGTCAACGACAAACCGACGAGCTACCGCGTGGGCCACGGTATCGCGGTGGTGCCCGAGAACCGGCGCATCTTCGGCGACATGAGCGTGAGGGAAAACCTGCTCATGGGGGCGTACTTGCGCAACGACAAAGATGGGGTGGAGGAGGACTTAGAACGGATGCTTACGCTTTTCCCGCGCATCCGCGAACGGCTCGCGCAGCAGGGGGGCACGCTTTCGGGTGGGGAGCAGCAGATGCTGGCGATGGCGAGGGCGCTCATGAGCCGCCCCAAACTCTTGCTGATGGACGAACCCTCGATGGGCTTAGCGCCCGCGCTGGTCGAGAAAAACTTTGAGCTTATCAAACAAGTGAACGAAGCGGGCGTCACCGTATTTATGGTCGAGCAGAACGCCAACATGGCGCTGTCCATCGCCGACCGCGGTTACGTGCTCCAGACCGGGCGCGTGGCACTGGCGGATACAGCGGCGAACTTGCGGCAGAACGAGAACTTGCGCAAAGCCTATTTAGGAAGGTAATGATGCTGAGAGACCACTTCCCCATCTTTGAAACCAAAGCCTATCTCAACAGTTGCTCTAAGGGGGCGCTGTCGCTCGAGGTTAAAGCGGCTTACGAAGAGTATTTGCAAGATTGGGAGACGCTGGGCTCGCCTTGGGAGCTGTGGGTGGGCAAGCTCGAGGAGGCGCGCGCCGCCTTTGCCGAATTCATCAACGCCAAGCCCGACGAAATCGCCGTCACCACCTCCGTGTCGGCGGCGGTGAGCGCCCTGGCGAGCGCGCTCGACTTCAGCGGCGAGCGAAACCGGGTGGTAGTGAGCGATTTCGAGTTTCCGACCGTGGCGCAGATTTGGCACGCGCAGGCGGCGCGCGGCGCGAGGGTTGTTCACGTGCCTGAAGAAGATGGGGGGATTCCGCTCGAGCACTACGCCTCGCGCGTTGACGAACAGACCGCCTTGGTCTCCTTCGCCCACGTCTGCTACCGTAACGGCGCACGGCAAGACGCCAAGGCCGTGTCCAACCTCGCCCACGAGCGCGGCGCGCTCTCGCTCCTAGACGCGTATCAGTCGCTCGGCACGATGCCGATTGACGTCAAGGCGCTAGGCGTTGACGTGATGGTCGGCGGGGCGCTCAAGTATTTGCTCGGCTCGTCCGGGCTCGCCTTTATGTACGTGCGGGAGGATTTGCTTGAAAAGCTCGAGCCCACCGCCACCGGCTGGTTCGCCCAAGCCGACGTCATGGCGCTCGATATTTACACGCACGACCCATCAGGCAGCGCGCGCCGCTTCGAGTCGGGCACGCCGCCCAACCCGAACCTTTACGCGGGGCTGGCGGGCCTCGAGCTTGTTCGGTCGGTGGGCACGGAGGCTATTGCGGCGCATTTGCGCGAGCTGACAGACGCGCTGAAAAAAGGCGCTCGAGAAAGGGGCTTTTGCGTGGCGACGCCCGACGACCACGGCGCGATGGTGGCTATCAAGGTGCGGGACGCCGAAGCGCAGGTGGCGAAACTTGCCGAGAGGGGTGTGATCGTCTCGAGCCGTGACGGCAACGTGCGCGTCTCACCGCATTTTTACAACACCCTGGAGGACGTGGCGCGGTTGCTGGAGGGTTTGGGGGTGGGCTCGAGCGACGAAACGTTGTAGCGGCGGTCTAGTCAATTTGCGGTCACGCGGCTGACGAGCGCAACATGACGCGAACCTTTGGGTAGCGGCTATAATTGTTCTCAAGGAGACTCTATGCGTTACGTAAGCGCCAAGGACGAAAAGCAAAAAAGAATGATTGATAACTTGCTTGGCTTGCTTGGTAAGGGTAAAGAACCCGTTACCCTCCAACAGGACGGTGAAGACGTGGCGGTGGTTTTGTCGCCGGAACAGTTTGATATGTTTTCGAGCGTTCGGAAAGAGCAAATCAAGAAATTTTTCGCCGCAAGGGACGCCTTGGCCGAAGAAGCGCAGCGTAACGGCTTGACCGAGGAAAAGCTGGCTGAGATTCTAAGTGAGTGACGCCCCACCGCGGTTTGTGCTGGACACAAACACGTTGGTGAGTGCTGCTTTATTTCCAAACGGAACACCCGGTCGAGTTTTAGACAAAGCGATATCTGAGGGATTACTCGTTGTTTCTACCTCAACACTGGCAGAATTTTTAGAGGTTTTATACCGCGACAAGTTCGACAAGTACCTTTCGGACGCAAAGCGAAAAGATTTCGTTGATTCTATCGAGACAGTTAGTTACGAGGTAGAGATTCGTGAAACCGTCACGGCTTGCCGCGACCCCAATGATAATAAATTCCTCGAGGTAGCCGTCAACGGCCATGCCCACGTTATTGTCACGGGCGACAAAGATTTGCTCGTGCTGCACCCTTTTCGGGACATTGCCATCATCCAGCCTCGAGCCTTCCTCGACGCCTTCACATTTTAAGAAGATTGACCCAACCTCACTTTGTGGGGCCTACCGCACATCCCGCCCTTGGTTGAGGATGATGACGTTGCCGCTCGAGCAGTCCCCCGCGCTCGACACGAGAAACGCCACCCACGCCGCAATCTCTTCGGGCTGCATCGGCTCGCCGCGCGGCATCCCCGCGAGCGCTTGGGCGAGTTCGTCCGGGCTCACCACATCGAACAAATCGGTGCGGGTCATGGCGGGCGCGACGGAATTGACCGCGATCCCCTCGCTCGCGTAGCGCCGCGCCAGATGTTTGGTGAGATTGTCGAGCGCCGCCTTGGAAGCGCGGTAGTGCGCGGGGTCGAATACGTCGAAGTTGTAGGCCCCGTTTGAGGAGATGTTGACAATCTTTTTGATGCCGGGCCGCCTCAACATGCGCGGAATCGCCTTTTGGCAACAGTAAAAGGCGGAGTCAAAGTTGACAGCCATCTGCCGACGAAACGCCTCGGGGCTTATGTCTATAAAATCGTCCATCAAGCAGGTGCCCGCGTTGTTGACCAGCACGTCCGGCCCGCCCGTGCTGTGGTCGATTTCTGCAAACACGCGCGTCACCTCGTCCGCGCGGGACACGTCCGCCACCTGGGCGACGAAGTCCAGACTTTCTCCCTGCAACGTCTCCGCCGTTTCTTCCAAAACTTCACGGTTGATGTCGATGCTGACAACTGTCAAACTGTCTTTTAAGAGCGCCCTAGCAATGGCTAAGCCGATGCCCCGCGCGGCCCCGGTGACGATGGCGACTCGCTTGTGTTCGCTCACGCTACTCCTTTTTAGCTGCTCATTTAGATGCCCAAATACCGCCGCTTCACCTCGGGCTGCGCGGCGAGTTCGGGGCTGGGACCCCCCCACACCACGCGCCCCTTTTCCAAAATATAGCTGCGGTCGGTGACGCTCAGCATCTCGGATAAATTGCTGTCGATGATGAGGATGGCCTGACCTTCCGCCTTGAGTTGCCTCACGCTGCGCCAGATGTCGCCACGCAGCCCCGGCGCGAGCCCTTCGGTGGCCTCGTCCAAGACGAGCAGTTTGGGGTTGGTGAGGAGCGCCCGGCCAATCGCCAGCATCTGCTGTTCGCCGCCCGAAAGTTGGTTGCCCAGGTGCCGCCGCCGCTCGGCTAAGCGCGGAAAGAGGTCGTAAACGCGCCCTAAGGTCCAGGGGTCGGGCCGGTTAAATGCGTTGCGGGCCGTTGCCACAAGGTTCTCTTCGGCGCTCAAGTTGGGGAAAATGTGCCGCCCCTCGGGCACTAACCCGACGCCGCGCTGCGCCACCCGGTAAGGAGGCTGCGTGCTAATAAGTCGCCCTTCAAAGCTGATTTCACCCCCTTTGGGCGGCGTTAAGCCCATGATGGAGCGCACCGTCGTCGTCTTGCCCATGCCGTTGCGCCCTAAGAGGCCCACCACCTCGCCCTCGTCCACCTCCAAACTCACGCCGAACAAGACTTGCGACGCGCCGTAGGCGGTGTCGATGCCCTGGACGCTCAGCACCTCACGCCTCATTCAAGTACGCCCGCTGCACGTTACCGTCGGCGCGAACCTCGGCGGGGCTTCCCGTGGCGATGAGCTCGCCGTAGACGAGCACCGACACGCGGTCGGCGAGGCTGAAAACGACGTCCATGTCGTGTTCGACGAGCAGGGTGGCGTAGTCGTGTTTGACGGCCTTGACAAGCTGGGTCATGGTCTCCGTTTCACTCGGCCCCATGCCCGCCATCGGCTCGTCCAACAATAAAACTTTGGGACGCGTCGCCATCGCCATCGCCAGCTCGAGCTGCCGCCTTTGCCCGTGCGACACGTTTGCGGCGCGGGTATGAGCCTCGGCGGCCAAGCCGACGCGCTCGAGCAAGTCGTGTGCTTCATCCGTTAATCCTGCATCCCGCCGCGCGTCCCGCCAGAAGTGAAAGTGATGTTTGGCCCGCGCCTGCACCGCCAGGGCGACATTCTCTAAGACACTAAACTCCGGCAGCACCGCCGTAATCTGAAACGAGCGGGCGACGCCCAGACGGGCGCGTTTGGGTGTGGACAAGCGGGTGACGTCGCGCCCCTCCAAAAGGATGCGGCCTGCGTCGGGTCTTAGCTGCCCGCTGAGTTGCGCCAGCAGGGTCGTCTTGCCCGCCCCGTTGGGACCGATGAGCGCGTGGATTTCGCCCGGACGGAGGTCGAGGTTTATATTGTTTGAGACCAGCAGCGCCCCAAAGGACTTGCGCAAGCCCTCAACTTGCAACAGCGCCCCCTTAGTCAACGTTTCAGTCAACCTCGTCCCCCATCAGCAGCCCGCCCAAACCGCGCCGCGCGAACAGCACAATCAGCACGAGCAGCGGGCCGAAAAAGAGTTGCCAGTGCGGGGTGAACGAGACGAGGACTTCCTCGAGCCCCAAAAACGCCGCCGCGCCGAGCACCGGCCCGATGAGGCTACCCACGCCGCCCAAGATGACCATCACCAGCAGCTCGCCCGACCGGGGCCAGTGGAGCAGGGCGGGCGAGACGAACTCGGTTTGGTTGCCGAGCAACGCGCCCGCGAGCCCCGCCACCGCGCCGGAAACGCAAAAGGCGGCGAGCCGGTAGGGGAGAGGTTCAAAGCCGAGCGCGCGCATCCTCCCTTCGTTGCTCTTGAGACCGCGCAGGGTCCGCCCGAAGCGGGCGTGGACGAAGCGCCAGAACAGGAACAAGCAGAGGACGAGCAAAAGGTAAGCCGCGTAAAACATCGTCAGGCGGTCGCTTAAGTCAAAGGGGCCGAGCGTGTTCGGCCCCCACCACAGCGACAGCCCGTCGTCGCCGCCGTAGGGCTCGAGCGACACGAAGAAAAAGTAGAGCATCTGCGCGAACGCCAGGGTAATCATGATGAAGTACACGCCCCGAGTGCGCAACGATACGAGGCCGATGACAAAGGCGAACAACGCCGAGACGAGCATCGCCAGGGGCCACACGACGAGCGCATTGTTCATCCAGGGGCCAGCGCTCAGGCCCAAAAACGCCTCCTCGTAAAAAGCGTGCTGCGACAGAATAGCAAACGTGTACGCGCCCAGCCCCAAAAACGCGGCGTGCCCGAACGAGACGAGCCCGCCGTAGCCGAGGATGAAGTTGAGGCTGAGCGCGACCAAACCGGAGATGACGACGCGGGTGAGGACGGGGACGAGATAATTTAAGTCCAAGGCTTGAGCCACGAGCGGCGCGAGGCCCAACAAAAGAAGCGTGAGGAGGGTGACGGCTCGAGCCCGGTTCACCCCGAACCTGTGACGCGGCGCGCCACGCTCTTTGCGCTCTTTTTCTTTTGTCACTTCCTCCGTCACGGTGCGCTTCACGCCCCGCCGCCAAAGAGCCCCTGCGGACGCCAGGCCAGCACCACGGCCATGAGGATATAAATCGCCATCGCCGAAAGAGACGCCCCGACGGCGCTCGCCCCGCTCGGCGACAACACGAGGGCGAGCAGCCCCGGCAAGTAGGCGCGTCCCAGCGTATCGGTGAGCCCGACCAACAGCGAACCCACCACCGCCCCGCGAATCGAGCCGATGCCGCCGATGACGATGACCACAAAAGTGAGAATAAGGATGTTCTCGCCCATCCCCGACTGAACCGCGAGAAAGGGTCCCGCGACGACGCCCGCCAAACCCGCCAGGAGCGCCCCGAGCCCAAAAATAATGGTGTAGAGCCTCGAGACGTTCACCCCCAGCGCCCCAATCATCTCTCGGTCACTCGCCCCCGCGCGAATCCACATCCCCAAGCGCGTCCGCTGCACGAGTCCGTAAAGCCCACCCACCACGAGCGCCCCGACGATGATGACCGCCAAACGGTAGATGGGATAAGGCGCACCGGGCACCACCTCAACCGTCCCCAAAAGCCAAGGGGGCACGTCAAGCCGCAGCGGCTGCCGTCCCCACACCACGCGCACGAGTTCGTTAAAGAACAAAATAAGCCCAAAAGTCGCCAACACCTGGTCGAGGTGGTCGCGCGCGTAAAGCCGCCGGATGACGACAAGCTCGACCGCCATCCCCGTCAGCCCCGCCGCGACGGTGCCCGCCAAGAGCCCCAGCAAAAACGAGCCCGTGGCGGCGCTCACCGTGGCCGCTACATAAGCCCCCACCATAAAGAGCGAGCCGTGCGCCAGATTAATGAGGTTCATAATGCCGAAAATAAGCGTCAGCCCGGACGCCATGAGGAGCAGCGTGACGCCGAGCTGGACGCCGTTTAAGAGTTGCTCGAGCAGCAGGAGCATTAGCTAAGGGGGTGCTGACGGGTAAGGCTGCCGTTTGCGCGGAAGAGTGGAAGCGTAGAGAGAGAACGACTCTCCGTCTCTCCCACTCCGCCGCGCCTCCTCACCTCGTTACCGCCCCATCTCGCATTCCGCCGCGTAGGCGTCCGCGTGGTCCTCGAACACCTTGGCGACGAGTTCGTTTGTGACGTTGCCGCTCTCGTCCACATAAGCCTGACGCACGTAGATGTCTTGAATCGGGTGATGGTTCGTGTTGAACGCA
The DNA here is from genome assembly GCA_965214405.1 of Trueperaceae bacterium. Classification (GTDB taxonomy): domain Bacteria; phylum Deinococcota; class Deinococci; order Deinococcales; family Trueperaceae; genus CBDCCT01. The sequence continues at coordinate 786,641 of OZ243956.1, read as the reverse complement.
AAGTCACCGCGCACCGACGTAAAGTCGGCCTCCTCGAGCGCCGCGACAAGCGCCTCGGTATCGTCCACGTCGCCGTTCACCTTCTCGAGCGCCGACAAGATGAGGTTGGCGGTGTCGAAGCCTTGGCTCGAGTAGAGCGTCGGGTACTCGTCATACTCCGCCTTGTACGCCTCGACAAACGCTTGGTTGGCCGGGTTGTCCAGGTCGGGCGACCACTGCGAGGTGTTAAAGGTCCCGGCTGCCTCCTCACCCACGGCGTCTAACAGCGTGTCATCGAACGAAAACGCGGGGCCGAACAGCGGGATTTGCTCGACCAAACCCGCCTGGCCGTACTGCTTGACGAAGTTGATGCCCATCGCGCCGGGGTAGAAGAAAAAGACCGCGTCGGGATTCGCGGCGCGTAGCTGTGAAATTTCGGCGGCGTAATCCGTCTGACCGAGTTGAGTGTAGACCTCCCCGGCGATGTCGCCCTCATAAAAACGCTTAAAGCCGGTGAGCGCGTCCTGGCCCGCGGGGTAGTTCGGGGCGAGCAGGTAGACGTTCTCAAATCCCTGGTCGGTCACGTACTGGCCCATCGCCTCGTGCAGGTTGTCGTTCTGCCAGGCGGCGTTAAAGTAGTTCGGGTGACAGCCCCTTCCGGCAAGTTCCGACGGCCCGGCGTTGGGCGAGACGTAGACCACGCCCTCGCGCACCAAACGCGGAACCGTCGCCATTGCAATGTTGGAAAAAATCGAGCCGGTCATGATTTTGACCCCGTCGCGCTCGACCATGCGCTCGACCAAACCCACGGCGGTCTCGGGGTCTAGGCCGTCGTCGGAGACGAGCAGTTCTATTTCGATAGGGCTGTCGCGCATCTCGACGGCGAGTCTGAAACCCTTTTCGACCTGTTCGCCCAAGTAGCCGCCTCCCGTTGACAAGGTGGTAACCATGCCGATTTTGACGGGTTCTTGAGCCAAGCCGACGCTTAGCAGGGTGATGAGACTGACGAGGAGACTTGCGGTAAAGGTTGATTTCATGATGTGTGTCCTTTCTCGAGCAGCTCCAGAACGGCTGCTCTAACCCGCTGCCACTGCTTTGTTGTGGCGACGACGATTTCAAAACGGCCGGTGTCGGCTAGGCTTATCAGGCGGACCTCCTCACCTTTCTTTTTGGTTGCGACTTCATAAAGTTTAACGTAACTCAGCGGCACCGTGTCATCTTGTTCGCCTTGGATTAAGATTTGCTGGACGCCGAGCGGGAGGAGTTCAGCGGGCGAGCCCTCAGCGTAGCGCCCCGGCACCTCTTGCGGTGAACCGCCCATCAACCGGTCGGGCGCGTCTGGGCAGATGTTTTGCTTCAGAGCTTCGGCCAAATCGGGGATGCCCGCCAGCGAGACGACGCCGCAAAGCTCGAGCGGTTCCTCCATATAAAGCTCACTTTTAGGTTCCAGCTTGTGACGACCCGCGAGCCACAGCGCCAGGTGCCCTCCGGCGGAGTGGCCGACGGTGAGGACTCGAGCCAAATCGAGCGCGTATTCATCCGCCACCGTCCTGAGATAATCCGCACCCTTGGCGACATCCAAAAACGTGTGAGGCCAGCCACCGTCAAGGTCTAAGCGGCGGTACTCGAGGTTCCACACCGCCACCCCGTCTTCTGTAAGAGCTTTGGCGAATTGACCCATGTAGGTGAGGTCGACCCTTGCCCGCCAGCAACCGCCGTGCAGCAAGACCACCACCGGATGCGGCGCTGAGTCGAATCCTGTGCCAGCAGGCAAGTAGAGGTGTCCAAACTGCTCCGCGTGGGGGCCGTAGGCAATAGAAACGTCCGGCGGCACCGGGGGCAGCGCCAGCAGGTCGTCAACCGTGAGCAGCGTCGTCACGTAGACCTCTAAGCGGTCACGAGCGCCAACACCCGCAGCGGGCTGCCCGAGCCGCCCACGAGCTTGAGCGGCGGGGTAATCAGCAGCGCCCCTTTGGGCGGCAGTTGGTCTAAGTTCGTCAAGCTCGCCAGCCCGAACTTCCCGGCCCCGTGAAAGAGTGTATGCGCGGGAAAAGCCGGGTCAAAGCCCCCCGCCGCGCCCGCGTCGGTGCCCACCGTCTCGGTGCCGAAGCCGATAACGTCGCGCTCAACGAGGGTTTTTACAGCGTCAGGCGAAGGGCCGGGCGATACCGGGCCGTCCCCTTTGACGTTGAGAAACGCCTCGGCTCCCTGCCGTTTCGACTAGTCGCTACGCAGCAGCACCCACGAGCCCGCATCAATCTTTCCGTGCTCCTCTTCCCACCTTTCGATGTGCTCCGGCGTGAGCAAAAAGCCCTCATCCTCAGCGACCTCTCGACTCACGTTAATAACGTTGGCGGGGGCGACGAGCTTGTTCGGGGGGATGGTGTCGGTCGCGTTGCCCTCCAAATCTTTGCCGCTCACCCAGTGGACCGGCGCGTCGAAATGGGTGCCGGTGTGCTCGCCTAACGTGAGGGTGTTCCAGTACCAAGCGGGTCCCGCGTCGTTGTAGCGCGAAATCTCGGTGACGCTTAGAGGGGGCGAGGACGCGAACGTGTCGGGCAGGGCGATGACGGGCGTGTCGGGGTTTAAGGACTGGCTTAAGTCAACGACTTTGACCTTGCCCGAAGCGAGGTCGGTGATGAGGGTGGACATGGGGTTCCTTTCATGGTTAAACGTCAATTTGCAACACTTAGCTAAAGCGAAACTTGAGTGCGGGCCACCAAAGTATCTTCACGACTGACATTTGGCCTCTGGAAATAATCGCTTATGGTGTTCGAGCAATCTCGAAGTGTATTCTTCATGTTTAGAAAGGAACTCGCCAAACTGCTCACCCTGCAACTTTCGCTCCTCACTTCCTGTAACATCTTTATGAAAACGTTCGACTTCATTAGTCATAAATTCAAATATTTCAACCACCTGTCTATCTGATGAGTTCCTTTTTTCCTTAAACCTAAGAAGTAGCTGAGTAGCTGCGGCGATACCTCGATATTGAGCTGGCGGATGTTTAGAATCGAATAGGTTTTGTGACCAATCTTTTGAATCCCATTCCATTCTAAAAGTTGAACCAATACCCGCTAGCCATACGGATAGAAACTTCATCAAATCTATAGAGAAGTGTTTCTCTAGCATCAAAGCGTAACTCATTAAGATATCCGCTGCACATCTGTCAGCCTGCAATTCCATTGCGAGATAATCAAGCGACGACTTAGTTTCTTCTTGTGAATCTTCGTATGTTTCGGTAGGGATATAAGCTACATGTCCCAGCTTTAGATGGCTGAGTTCGTGTGCTGCTACGTAAGTCAAGCCAATGCGTGCTAATTCTTCAGCTCGAATAGATTGTTCTCGATTAATTGGTAAAGCGACACCAGGATAGCTGTATAGGCTTTTCAAATCTTTCACAAAGGGAGGTTTTGATTCTTTCGAGTCTTCTGATCTGTGGGCAAGAGCAACCATGAAATAGCGTCGTAGAACTAGAGCTACAGTTGCTGTGATGCCAATAATGCTGATTCCATTTTTCTCAGTTGCATGAGCTGCGTATTTAGGACGAACGAAAGCATCATTATGAAACACAAGAATAGGTCGCTGAAATTTGTAAAACCCACAAAATTCATTGATAAGGTAATTGATTTGCTCTTTGACCATTTTTAGGAAGCCCCAGTTTTCTTCTGTAAAATAAAACTCTTCGATTTCAGGGCCATATTTTCTATAGCAATTCTGTAATACCTCGCTTGTCATTAGCTGTTGCATCCCAATAAAGGATAACGGGGCTCGAGTGCTTGACAGAAATCTTTATCCATATGCTTACGTCGTTACAATCTGTTTCGCGCGCTTTCGCTCCTGAATAAAACGCCGAAATCTAAACGCGTTCTCGGGCAACTGTAAATTCATCCCGTACTTGTCCGGCCCGACCGCCCGCACCTTGGCGACGATGACGCTAAGGTCGTCGCGCTCAAAAGCGTCTAAAATGGCCTCGCCGAACCCCAGCGGGGTGTCCGTAAACGCGACGTGCTCAACGCCCGCGCCTCTGGCGATGGCGGCCAAGTCGGTGATGCCCGCGGTGGTGTGCGAAGAGAAGCCGCCGGTCGAGAGCAAACTGCCGTTGTCAAAAATGATATGCACCATGTTTTTCGGGCGGTAGCGGGCCAGGGTGGTCAGGGTGCCTAGATTCATCAGCACCGAGCCGTCGCCGTCCAAGACCACCACGCGCTCTTCGGGCAAGTGAGTTGCCAAACCTAAGCCGATGGACGAGGCCAGGCCCATCGCGTGTTGCAGGTAAAAGAAGTTCTCGCGGTGCCCCAAGTTGTAAAGCTCCTGCGCGCAGGCCCCCATGATGGTGACGACGAGCTTGTCGTGTAACTCAGGATAGATAACCTCTAAACAGCGGGCGCGTTCCACTTATTCCTCCATACTTAGTCTTCCATTAAGTCCCTGGTAAGCAACAACGCTACGGGCGACAAGGAGCTTTGCGAAAAGGTATACGCCTCGCGTATTTTCTTGGCGACTTTATGAGGGTCTCGAGCCCTTTCAAAGGGAATCCCCAACGCCCGCAAGACCTCCTCGGTAATGATGCCGCCGCGCGTGTGCCACGGGTAGGGCTCGCCCCAGTGACCGCGAAAGGCGATGAGCATACATAGCGGGACGCTGTAAAGTTGCGCGAGCGACACGATAGCGTTGATTGCCGCCAAGAAACCGTGGTTTTGCATGAGGAGGGCGTGGGGCTCGCCCGCGAAGTACGCGCCCGCGGCGACGCCGACGGCCTCCTCTTCTTTGGCGACTTCGATGAGCTTCACGTCCGGGTCATCCTCGGCGCGTTGCAAGAGGTGAATCAGCCACGTCTCGGGCAGCGCCGACAGGGAGGTGATGCCCGCTTGTTTAAGGCCTTCGAACACGACTTTTGAGTTTTCGTACGATACGGACAAGGGTGAGTTTCTCTTCCGCTGCTATCTATGAGCGTTTCGCGTTTTGGTAGATAACCATAACACGTCGCGAGACGAGAAAAGAAGCTCATACAGATTCGCATTCATTACTGAGCAGGCAAAAGCCCGCCTGCTCATCCGTTACCGCCAACCCGTCTCCTTTTCACTCGCTCCGTTCGTCCTTGACTTCTTCGCTGCGCTCGAGAAGGCAAAATGGTATAAGTTGAGGCGCCCAGTCTCAACCAGCTCCTTTACACCTACTCGGGTTTTAGCACCAGCGTGTCCGCCGCCGCGTCCTCGACCTCCTCCGCCGTCCAGAACATGGGGTGGTAGAGCCCCGCCTGCCAGAGCTTAAAGAGGTCGTCGTAGTGAGGGTGGAAGGGGTGGCCGCTCTGGCCCGTGGAGTGGACGGCTTGGCTGCGCCCGAAGTCCGCCAGGTCGATAATCATCCGCATCGAGACGTGCCCCGTGACCGCGGCCGGGTTGTCAAAGCTCCAGCCGTTGGCGTTGACCGCGCTGCTGTCGCCGTCCACCGGGAAGGGGCCTAAGTTGACGGCGGCTTCTACGGGTCCGATGCCACTCTGCCCGAGCGGGCTACTCACAAAGGTGGCGGTGTGGACGTCGCCCCACTGCCAATCCTCCAGCGCGCCGCCCACGTTCTCTTCGAACCAGCCCAGGGTGTAAACAAGCGCCCGCAAGAGGACGTCCTCGCGCGTTTCCCGTTGCGGCGTGGCGGCGTCGTCCCACAGGGGCGAGTCGGGGGTATGGGCGAGGCGGTGGAAGAGCACGCGCGGCGCGCCGCGGTTGGAAATGTAGCCGGGCGCTTCGTCGCCCAGCTCGTCGGCCAAAGTTGCCTCCTGCAGGTGCATAAACAGGAGGCCCCACAGCGCCGCCCCGGTGCTGTCGCGCCGCATCTGCCCGTCCCAGGCGCGCAGCACCTCCAGCGCCTCCTGGACGGCCGGGTCGCCGCTACGGAGCGCGGCCAGCAGGGGGCGGTAGCTCTCGAAAAGCAGGCTGTAACTGTCCAGCTGCATCGCGGCCACGTCTTCTATGCTGATGTCGCCCTCCTCGCGCAGCGTTTCTATTATATTTACGAGACGCTGCGCGCGGTCGCCGTCGGCCCACTGGAGCTCGAGCAGATAGGGAAACGACGCGTCCACCGCGGCGTTGTTCGCGGTCACGATGAAGCCTTCGGGCGGGTTGAAGCGCGCGGGCATCTCCTCAAAAGGCACCCAGCCCACCCACTCGTGCGCGCCGGTCCAGCCGGGCACGGGGACCAGCCCGTCCCCGTTGCGCCGGATGGGGACAGCGCCGGGCAGCCCGTAAGCGATGTTGCCCTCCACATCGGCGTACACCATGTTCTGCGCGGGCGTGTCCCAGTAGCGCAGGGCCTCGCGAAACGCGCCGTAGTCGGCGGCCTGGTTGAGGAGAAGAATCGACTTGAGCAGGGTGGAAGGTCTTTCGGCGGCGGTCCACTGGAAGGCGACGGGGACGTCTAGGTCGTCGCGCAGGTTCGTGATGATGGGGCCGTGGTGGGTTTCTAAGACCTCGAGCGTGACCGCCTCGCCCCCGTTGACGCGGATCGTCTCCTCGATGACGTTCACGTCGCGCCATTCGCCCTCGAACGCGTACTGGCGTTCGTTGTCGGGATTCAAACGCTCAATAAAGAGGTCCTGCACGTCCACCGTGCCGTTGGTGACCCCCCAGGCGATGCGCGCGTTGTGACCGATGACGACGCCGGGCGTGCCCGCAAAGGAGAAGCCCCTGACGTCCCAGCCGGGCGCGTGGAGGGCGACCTCGTACCAGATGGAGGGCATCTGGATGCCCAGGTGCGGGTCGTTGGCGAGCAGGGGCAGGCCCGTGTCCGTCAACGCGCCGCCTAGCACCCAACTGTTGCTGCCGATCCCGCTGCCGGAGCCGAAAACCCAGCCCTGCGGCGGGGCATGATCCACCAGGTTCGTGCTGACGCGCGCCCAGTCCGGCCCGGAGCCCGCGCTGTGAGTTGGGCTTGGGGAGGAGCCTAGAGCGCGTCGCGTACCGGCGTCCGCGCCGCTCGGCACGATGACGGGGCGGTCCTCGGGGTAGAGCGGCAGTAATGTTTCGGTCAAGTCCTCGCCCACCGCCTGGGTGAGGGCGGCGCGCTGCAGTTCGTCGCGCCAGTTGCCGCTTAGGTCGTCCGCCATCACCACGCCCCAGGCGAGGGTGTGCAGCGGCTCCCAGGGCTCGACGTCCCACGGCTCATAGACCCGTTTGAGGATGGTCAGGTTGAGCGACGGGTCGCCCCGGTGCTCGGCTAAGTAGGCGTTGACGCCGTCGCTATAGGCCTCCAGAACCGCCATCACTTCCGGCTCCTCGGTTTCGTAAAATCTAAGCGTGCGCGCCGCGATGCGGTTCCAGCCCACGGTGCGGATAAAGGTGTCGCTCGCCACCAAATCTTCCCCCAGCATCTCCGACAGGCGGCCCAGACCCACGTGCCGCCAGAACTCCATCTGCCAGAAGCGGTCTTGCGCGTGCACGTAGCCCTGCGCGAAAAAGAGGTCGTGGGGGGTGTCGGCGTAGATGTGGGGCACCCCGTAGGCGTCGCGGTGGACGGTGACTTCTCCCTCCAAGCTACGGAGGGGGAGCGTGCCCGAGGTTTGGGGAAAGGGGGCGCGCACCAGTGAGATTACGGTGACGGTCCCGAGTACGGTAAGCGTCAACAGGAGGACACCGATGCCGATGCCCCAGTTACGGATAAGGCGCATGTTCTTCTCCTCAACTCTATTCTAAGAGATTGTAACGTTGTGGGCCGGGTCGCACCACGGCGTTTTTGTCCGGGTCTGGAAGCTACTGCTACCACCGTCTGGTTTGAAAGTGGGGTCGCAAATGCGTATGATGCGGATGTTACGCGTAAAGGTGGAGGGTAGAGAGAGAAGTGGGTCGTCATATCGTCTTAAGTGGTTTTGGTGACTCGTGGTGAGTGAGACTTCAAAGGAGGACGAGGGTGGGGCTCGAGCAGAGGCAAATACTCCAGCCGCCGGGCTGGCCCGCGCCCAAGGGCTACGTCAACGGGATAGCGGCGGGCGGAAGACTCGTCTTCTTGGCGGGGCTCGTCGGTTGGGATGCTGAGGGTGAGTTTAGGAGCGACTGCATGGCCGAGCAGACGCGGCAAGTCCTCCAAAATGTTGTGGCCGTGCTCGCCGAAGCCGGGGCGGGGCCGGAGCACGTCGTGCGCATGACTTGGTACATCACCGATAAGCTCGAGTACCACGCCAAACTCAAGGCCATCGGCGACGCCTACCGCGAGATGATGGGCAAGCACTACCCGGCGATGGCGATGGTGCAGGTGGCCGCGCTGATGGAAGACCGGGCCAAGGTTGAGATTGAAGCTACCGCGGTGATACCGGAGGACGGGGCGTGAGCGAGCACAACCTTACCTTGACAGACATGCGCATGGCAGGCTATCAGGCCAAGCACTTCATGTGGGAGGTTGACGACGGCCTCGCCACGCTCACCCTCAACCGTCCCGAACGCAAAAACCCGCTGACGTTCGAGTCCTACGCCGAACTGCGCGACCTGTTTCGCAACCTGGCGTACAGCGACGATGTTAAAGGTGTCGTCATCACCGGGGCGGGTGGCAATTTCTGTTCGGGCGGCGACGTGTTTGAAATTATCGGCCCTTTGACCAAGAGCAACATGAAAACCTTGCTCGCCTTTACCCGCATGACGGGCGACCTCATCAAAGCGATTCGCGCCTGTCCGCAGCCGGTGGTGGCGGCCATTGACGGCGTTTGCGTCGGCGCGGGCGCGGCGGTGGCGATGGCGTGTGATTTGCGTTACGGGACGCCCGCAGCCAAAGTCGCTTACCTGTTCGTGCGGGTGGGGCTGGCGGGCTGCGACATGGGGGCCTGCGCGATTCTGCCGCGCATCATCGGTCAGGGCCGCGCCGCCGAGCTGCTTTTCACAGGCCGCAGCATGAGCGCCGAAGAGGGGGAGCGGTGGGGCTTCTACAACCGGGTGTGCGAGTCCGGGGCGGTTCTCTCTGAAGCGCAAGACATGGTGCGGCGGCTTCTGCAAGGCCCGACCTTCGCGCACGGCGTTACCAAGACGATGCTCAACCAGGAGTGGAACATGAGCTTAGAGCAGGCCATCGAGGCCGAGGCGCAGGCGCAGGCGATTTGTATGCAGACGGAGGATTTCGTGCGGGCTTTCGAGGCGTTTGCGGCGAAGGAAAAGCCAGCGTTTGAGGGGAATTAAGGTGAATCCTGTGACGAAAGCTCCCCCGATGACGGGCGTTGACCACACCTTTCTCTCGTGGCCCTTCTTTACCGATGCGCATAGGGAGTACGCGGCGGGCCTCGAGCCCTGGACCGCCAAAACCTCTACCGAGATTCCTCATAGTGACGATGTTGACGCCAGTGTTCGCGCGTGGGTGGGGGCGTTGGGAAAGGGAGGGTGGCTCGAGCCCTGCGTCTCGAATGAGGGTAAACTCGACGTGCGCACCCTCTGCTTAAGCCGTGAGACTTTGGCGCGCTTTGACGGTCTGGCGGACTTCGCCTTTGCGATGCAGGGCCTGGGGAGCGGTCCCATCAGCCTGTTCGGCACGCCGGAGCAGCGGGCGGCCTACTTGCCCGCCGTGGCGAAGGGCGAGAAAATCGCCGCCTTCGCCCTCTCCGAACCTGAAGCCGGGTCGGATGTGAGTGCGCTGGCGACTCGAGCCGAGCGTGACGGTGACAGTTTTGTGTTAAACGGCGAAAAAACCTGGATTTCAAACGGCGGCATCGCCGACTTTTACCTCGTTTTTACGCGGACCGGGGAAGCGCCGGGGGCTCGAGGCCTGAGCGCGTTCATCGTTGACGCGGACGCGGCGGGGCTTAAGGTGGCCGAACGCATCGACGCCAGCGCGCCGCACCCCCTGGCGCGGCTCGTGTTTGAGAACTGCCGCGTCCCCGCGTGCAAACAGGTTGGCGGGGCGGGGCGCGGTTTCAACGTGGCGATGGCGACCCTCGACGTGTTCCGCTCGACGGTGGGCGCGGCGGCGCTCGGCTTCGCGCGGCGCGCGCTGCAAGAAACCTTGAAGCACACGACGACGCGGCAGCTTTTTGGCGCGCCCTTGTCCGACATGCAACTCACTCAGGCCAAGCTGGCCGAGATGGCGCTCGAGATTGACGCCAGCGCGCTCTTGGTCTACCGCGCCGCTTGGACCAAGGACAGCGGACAGGAGCGCGTCTCGAGAGAAGCCTCGATGGCGAAACTCTACGCCACCGAGGCGGCGCAGCGCGTGGTGGACGCCGCGGTGCAGCTCCACGGCGGGCGCGGCGTGAGGCGGGGCGAGACCGTCGAACGCTTGTACCGCGAGGTGCGCGCCCTGCGGATTTACGAGGGCGCTTCGGAGGTGCAGGGGCAGGTGATTGCCAAGCAGGTAATCAAGGCATACAGCGATGAGGTGAAAGAGGAAAGAGAAAAGTAGAGGCCACACTTTCCTCTCAGCACTTTTCTCTCAGTCCTTTTTCCCGCTCGGAGGTAACATAGGTTATGCGTAGCGCCACAGCGCACAAGGACACGTTCGTACGTGACAATTTACCGCCCGAAGAAACGTGGCCGGATTTTATCAACCTTGACAAACTTGGCTATCCCGAACAGCTCAACGTTGCAGTGGAACTCGTAGACAAGGCTTTGGAGCGCGGTTGGGGCGAGCGCCCCTGCATCCGCAGCGACGCGGTGAGCTGGTCTTACCGAGACCTTCACGAAAAAGTCAACCGAATTGCCAGCGTCCTCGTTCACGAGTTGGGCTTGATACCCGGCGAGCGGGTGCTGCTACGTTCAGCGAACAACCCCATGATGGTGGCGTGCTACTTCGCGGTTCTCAAGGCGGGGGGCGTGGTGGTGGCGACGATGCCGCTGCTACGCGCCAAAGAGCTTGGTTATATGGTGGAAAAGGCGAACATTCGCCTGGCCCTTTGCGACGAACGGCTGAAAGACGAAATGATGCGCACGTTTGAAGCGTGTGACGAACTCGAGCACACCCTCTACTTCTATGGCTCGGGGGAACTCGAGGCGCTTATGGCTAAACAGCCCCCAACGTTTGACGCCGTGGACACTGCCGCCGCCGACCCCTGCCTCATCGCTTTCACCTCCGGCACCACGGGCAATCCCAAAGCCACCGTCCACTTCCACCGCGACATCTTAGCAGTCTGCGACCTCTTCCCGCCGAACATCCTCAAACCCGAAGCCGACGACGTGTTTATCGGCTCCCCGCCGCTGGCTTTCACCTTCGGGACGGGCGGGCTCGTCTGGTTCCCGCTGCGCGTGGGGGCGAGCGTATATCTGCTCGAGGCCCCCTCGCCCTCTAACTTGGCCTCGGCTGTTGAAAACCTAAAGCCGACCGTCCTTTTCACTTCCCCGACCGCCTACCGGATGATGCTGGAAGAGGGGCGCGACCTCTCGAGCCTAAAAAAATGCGTTTCCGCCGGGGAAACCTTGCCCAAGGCGACTTTTGACGCCTGGCTTGAAGAGACCGGCTTGAGGCTCATTGACGGCATCGGCGCGACCGAGATGCTGCACATCTTTATCTCCGCCTCGGGCGACGCCATCCGCCCCGGCGCGACCGGCAGGCCCGTGTCGGGTTACGAGGCTAGAGTCGTTAATCAGGACGGCGAGCGCGTCGTGGGCGAAATCGGCCGCCTCGCCGTGCGCGGCCCCACCGGCTGCCGCTATCTAGCCGACCCGCGACAACAAGATTATGTGCTGGACGGCTGGAACCTCACTGGAGATGCGTATTTGGAGGATGAAGACGGCTACTTCTGGTTCCAGTCTCGAGCCGACGACATGATTGTCTCGTCGGGCTACAACATCGCCGGGCCGGAGGTCGAGGACGCGCTTTTAACGCACGGGGCGGTGCTCGAGTGCGCCGTCGTCGGCGTGCCGGACGAAGCACGCGGCCACATCGTCAAGGCGTTCGTCGTGCTGAACGGTGGGCATACACCGAGCGAGGAGCTTGTGAAAGAACTTCAAGACTACGTCAAAGCGACCATCGCGCCTTATAAATATCCTCGAGCCATTGCGTTCGTTGACGCCTTGCCCCGCACGCAGACGGGCAAGGTGCAGCGGTTTGTGCTGCGGGAGCGGGAGGCGACACCGTGAAACTCACCATCATCGGCGGCGGGCCGGGCGGGCTCTACTTCGCGCTGCTCGCTAAGAAAGAGTGGCCCGCGTTCGACGTGACCGTGCTTGAACGCAACGGACCCGACGACACCTTTGGTTTCGGCGTGGTCTTTTCCGACGAGACCTTGGGTGTGTTTAGAGACTACGACGCGCCCTCCTACGAGGCCATCCGCCGCAACTTCGTTTACTGGGACGACGTGGACGTGCATTACAAGGGCCACGCGCTGCGCTGCGCGGGCAACGGCTTTGCGGGCTGCTCACGCATGTCGCTGCTCGTTTTGTTGCAAGACCGCTGCCGCGAACTCGGCGTAAAGATGGTCTTCAACCACGAGGTCGACCCCGTGGGTTTGTCTCGTTTCGCCGACAGCGATTTAATTGTTGCCGCCGACGGCATAAACAGCAAGATTCGTGAGGTTTACAAAGACCACTTCGGCACCGAGGTGAGCTTGGGTCAGGACATGTTTTGCTGGCTCGGCTCGACACGTGAGCTTGACGCCTTTAAGTATTTTTTCAAAAGAACCCCGGCGGGCGTGGTCTTGGCGCACGCCTACGGGTACGAGCCGAACCGGAGCACCTGGGTCATCGAGACGTCGCCCGAGACGCACCGCGGGCTCGAGTTTGACGAGATGACCGAGACCGAGTACGCCGCCGAGATTGAAAAGATTTTTGCCGAAGAACTCGCTGGACACCCGCTCTTAACCAATCGCTCGCTGTGGCGGCAGTTCCCGACGGTGAACAATGCACGCTGGACCAAGGATAATCTGGTGCTCCTCGGCGACGCCAAGGCGACGGCGCACTACTCCATCGGCTCGGGCACCAAGCTGGCGATGGAGGACGCGGTGGCGCTGCTTAACGCCCTCCGAGACAATCCTACAATTCCCGACGCGCTCGCCGCCTTTGACGAGGACCGCCGCGAGGAGGTCGAGAAAACGCAGCACGCCGCCAACGTCTCGCTGCAATGGTTTGAGAATATGGGGCGGTACTTTGAGATGTCGCCGGAGGGGTTCGCCTTTGGGGTGATGTCGCGCTCGAAGCAAATCACCTATGAGAACTTGCTTTTGCGAGATGAGCGGTTTGTTGCGCGTGTTCAGAATGACTTTTTAGACGAAGTACGCTCGAGGGGCTTTGAGGTCAAAAACGGCACCCCGCCCATGTTCACGCCCTTCAAACTGCGCGAGATGGTGGTGGAGAACCGCGTCGTCGTCTCCCCGATGGCGCAGTATTCCGCCGAAGACGGTCTGCCCAACGACTGGCACTTTCAGCACCTCACCAGCCGCGCGGTGGGCGGCGCTGGCTTGGTCTTCGTCGAGATGACCTGCCCCTCACCGGAGGCGCGCATCACGCCGGGCTGCACGGGGCTCTGGAACGAGGCGCAGCGCGACGCGTTCAAGCGTATTGTGGATTTTGTCCATACCCACACCCCGACCAAACTCTGTATGCAGCTCGGCCACGCGGGGCGCAAGGGCTCGACGCAAGTCGGCTGGGAAGGGATGGACCACCCGCTGCCCGAGGCGAACTGGCCCGTCTATTCGGCCTCGTCGGTGCCTTACATGGAGGACGTGAGTCAAGAGCCCAAAGAGCTGAGCCGGGAGGACATGGACAAGGTGGTGGCGGATTTCATGCGCTCAGCGCGTTACGCAGACGAGGCGGGCTTCGACATGTTGGAAATCCACATGGCGCACGGCTACCTGCTCGCCTCTTTTATCTCGCCCTTGACCAATCATCGCAAAGACGAGTACGGTGGCACCATTGAAGCGCGGATGCGATTTCCGCTCGAGGTCTTCCGCGCCTGCCGGGAGACTTGGCCGGAACACAAACCGATGTCTGTGCGCCTCTCCGCCACCGACTGGTTTCCCGGCGGGCTTTCCGGCGACGACCTCGTGGCCGCAGCCCGCTTGCTCAAAGAAGCCGGGGCCGACCTCATCGACGTCTCAACCGGGCAGACCGTCGCGGGTCAAAAACCCGTTTACGGGCGCATGTACCAGACGCCCTTCGCCGACAGGGTGCGCCACGAAGTCGGTATCCCCACCATGTCGGTCGGCAGCATCACCACGCCGGACCAGGTGAACACGATTTTGTTGCAAGGACGTAGCGACTTGGTCGCGCTGGCAAGGCCTCACCTCACCAACCCGTACTTCACGCTGCACGCCGCCGCGCACTATGGGTACAAGCCTCAGCCCTGGCCCAAACAGTACCTTTCGGGCAAGGCGCAGGCGTTCCGGCTCGCCGAGCGCGAGAACGAGGCGGCTAAAGAGTTGCGGCTCAAGGTCAAACCGGCGAGTCACGCGGTCGAGACGGTCGAAAGGAAGGCTCGAGCCCAAGCCGACCTGCTGGTGGAGCGGTGAGAAACGTGTAAACCCTTCGGCGTGACGCCATACTCAACATGAAAACGTGGGAGACACCATGTCTCCCACGTTTTCGTGTCAGGCCTTTACTTCATGTAAGCTGCCGCATCCTCCTGGCTGATCATTCCGTCCAGCACGTAAGTATCGGGTCGGTCTTGGTACATGTCAACCATTTCATTTAAGTTTTCGGCGGTCACGCGGCAGGGAATCGGCACGTAAAGCGTGTTGCCGAAAGCGCCAGAAAGCTGGCTCTCGTCGACCTCTTTGCCGCCGAGCAGCTCGACGGCGACGCGCAGCCCATCGGCCCCCTGGCCGGGCGGGTTACAGACCGCGTAGGACTCAAAATCGGGGTGGTCGGCCGCCATCTCTTCCCAAAGTTTTAGGTAGCCCGCGTGACCCTCGCCCGTGCCGATGGGGAACGGGTCGGGGTTGGCGGTGCGCACCGCCGTCCAAACGCCCTGCGCCATGCCGTCTTGGGTCCAAACGGCGTCGATGTTGGGGACGGAAGCGAACAGGTCGGAGGCGACCCCCTGGGCGGTCGCCTGGTCCCAACCCCCTGACTCGCGTCCGACCACGGTGATGTCGGGGTATTCAGCGAGCACTTCCGCAACGCCCGCCATGCGGGCTTCGTTGGCCGGGTGCCCCACAAAACCCTCAATGAGGATGATGTCGCCCTCGCCGCCCAAAGCTTCGGCCAGCCACCGGGCGCTCTCCTCGGCCCAGGCTTTTTGGTCGATGGCGACGTTGTACACGCCGTTCGCGCTCACTTCCTGGTCGACGGCGACGACGACGACGCCCTGGTCGACCGCGTCCTCGAGCGCGAAATTAAGCGCGTTTTGGTCGTTGGCGTTGATGATGATGGCGTCTACGCCGCGGTTGACCAGGTTCTGAATCTGCTGAATCTGCCCCTGCACGTCGACGTTGGCGCTCTCGACCACAAGGTCGATATCGATACCCTGCTCACCCAGCTCGGCGGCCACATCCTCCATGTTCTGAAGCATCTGGGTGCGCCACTCGCTGCCTATAAAGCCGTTGGACACCCCGATGGTGTAGGACTGCGCGAAGGCGCTGCCAAACAACACCAGTGCGAAGAATAAACCCATAACCCTGAACTTCATATGTTCCTCCCTTGATTTGTTTTATAAAGCATACTGGTACGGACCATCCGATGTCCAGAGCTGACGCTGTTCATGAAAGGTTCACCGACTCGAGACCGCCCCGAAAAACTCTTTGGATTCTCCGCCGCAGTCCTGCGGCTAGCCTCTCGTCCTCGCCAAGTCGATATGGCGCTTGGACTCGCGGATGGCGCTTTTGCGGCCCTCGAGGCTCTCTTCAAAAGCGCGGTCCTCGACCTCGATGCAGGTGTACCCGTCATAAGCAAGCTCGGCCAGCGTTTCGCAATACTCCGCCCAGTCGATATCGCCTAGACCGGGGATTTTCGGCTCGTGCCATTTCAAGCCCATGACGCCCCGTTCGTACATCAGCTCTTTATCTACCTTCTCGTCTTTGATATGGACGTGGACAAAGCGGTCACTAAACTCGCGCATGGCTTTAAGATAATCAATCCCTTGCCAGAGCAGGTGGCTGGGGTCAAAGTTAAGCCCGAAGTGCTCGCTCGGGATGGCCTCAAACATCTTGCGCCAGACGGCGGGCGAAATCGCCAGATTCTTGCCGCCGGGCCACTCGTCTAGGCTAAAAAGCATCGGGCAGTTCTCGATACCCACTCTGACGCCTTGCGCTTCCGCGTAGGCGATGAGCGGCGGCCACACCTCCTCGAACAGGGGCCAGTTGTCTTCGACGGACTTCGCGGGGTCGCGCCCGATAAACGTGGTCATGACGCCGACGCCCAACTTGGCGGAGGCGGCGATGACCTTTTTGATGTGGCTAAGGTAGACCTCGCGCTCGGCGGCGTCGGGGACGAGCGGGTTGGGGTAGTAGCCTAAGCTCGAGATGTCCACGCCGTACTTTTTGACGAGGGCTTTTACGTGCTCGGCTGCGGCGGCGTCCAGCGCGTCAACGTCGATATGCGTGACGCCTGCGTAGCGGCGCGTGTCGCCCCCGCCCACGGGCCAGCACATGACTTCAACACAGTCGAAGCCTTCCTCAGCGGCAAAAGCCAAGACTTCTTCTAAATTTAGGTCGGGCAGAATGGCGCTCACAAAGCCTAGTTTCATCGGTTTCTCCTCAACATGATGGTTTCAAACATCTACCCAGCGCCGTTCGGTATGACTCTGCAAAATCTTTTCGCAAAGTATAACCTCGTCGTGGCCATCCTCAAAGGTCGGATACGGCTTGGGCGCGGTGTAGTCGCTCGCTCGCATGTAGGTGTAAATAGCGCGGTAAAGCTGCTTAAAGGTGTCGGGAAAACCCTCCGTGTGCCCGCCGGGGTAGTTCGTGTAGGGCAAGGCGGGGGCGTTCATGAGCGAGGGGTCCTTGACGAGGATTTCGTTGGGTTTGTCGCGGTGACCCAGCCAGAGTTGGTTGGGCGTTTCGCTGTTCCAGGCGAGAGCCGCCTTGGAGCCGGAGATTTCAAAGTTTAGACAGTTTTTGCGCCCGGCGCTCACCTGCGAAACGTTCATGACGCCCCGCGCGCCGTCCCCGTAACGAAAGAGAACGGCGCCGAAATCTTCCGTCTCGATGTCAACCCAATCATAGTCAGCATCATCCTCGCCAGCTTCACCCGACGCTTTACCAGTAAAGGTCTCGACGCTGTTTTTGGGTTTTTTGCGCCGTTTTACAAAGGTTTCTAAATCCGCGAGCAGGCTCGTTACTTTTTGGCCCGTCACGAAGCCGAGCAGATCCATCCAGTGCGTGCCGATGTCGCCGACCGCCCGCAGCGCGCCGCCCTGGTCGGGCTCGAGCCGCCAGTTCCAGTCGGTGTCTTTTAAGAGCCAGTCCTGCACGTAGCCCCCCGTCACCGTATAGACGTCACCCAAAACGCCCTGCCGGATGAGGTCGCGGGCGTGAAGCACCAGCGGATAGAACCGGACGTTGTAATTGACCGCGGTCACGAGGTCGGGGTGCGCCCTCGCAAGGGTGACGAGCTGCTTGGTCTCGTCCGCGTTCATCGCCAGAGGTTTTTCGCAGACGACGTGCTTGCGGGCCTCGAGCGCTTTTTTGGCCTGCTCGAGGTGGAAGCGGTTGGGCGAGGTGATGTGGACCACCGTCACCTCGTCGTCAGCGAGAACATCCTCAAAAGCCGCGTAGCCCATGCTTAAACCCAAAGCCGCCGCCGCCCGCTCGCTTTTGTCGGGGCTCGAGCCCAGAATCCCTTTTACAGGAATGTTTAGACGCCTGAGCGCCTCCACATGAACAGGGCCGATAAATCCTGTACCTACCACCGCGACTGTCGGCACGAACGACTCCTTTGCAAAACTACCCACCCGGTTGCGTAAAAGCTACCATACCGCGTCCTGGCGAACTGGCTCTACTGTGCGTAACTACTGCGCAAAAGGAGAAACGCCCGAGCCGCGCGTGAGCAGAAAACCGCCCTCGACGTTCAGGGTTTGACCCGTAATGTGGTCGGCCCCGCCCGATGCCAGAAATAAACAGAGGCTCGCAAACGAGGCGTTCGCATCTCCCCCCAGCGGCGTGTCGTCTTTGAGGCGCTGCTGTGAGGTTTGGGGCAGCCCCTCGAGCAGCGGTCCCGCGGCCACGGAATTAACGGTGATTCTGTAAGGCGCAAGCTCTACCGCGAGCATCTTGATGAGCGCTTTAACCGCCGCCAGCGTGGTCCCGAGAACGCTCAAGCCGTTAAAGGGCGTGAGCGCCGCGACGTGACTCAACACGATGATGCGTCCCCCCTTGCCGAGCGCGCCGAGCCGCTCCGCTGAGGCTTGCAAAAGGTAGGTGACGGCTTCGACGTTCTGACCTATCGCGGTTTCCCACTGCTCGCCGGTACTTTCTAAAAACGAACCGCGCCCCCGCCAGCTCGGGTAGATCATGACGACGTCGGGGGTGACGGTGTTGAGGAGGACCCCTAACTCCACAGGGTCCAAAAAGTCGGTTTCTTGTCCCGTCGTCCTCTCCACAAGATAGTCGTGCCTGGCAAAGTGATTCATCACGGCGTCGCTTAAAGCGTCGGTGGGTCCAAAAAACATTAGGGTCTTTGCCATACTGGCTCCTAACTATATTTGCTGATGCCCAACCCGCCGTCCACCCGGATGAACGCCCCCGTGGTGTAGGCGGCGTGGGGTGAGGCGAGGTAGCTCACCGCGGCCCCCATCTCTTCTAAAAGCCCGTCGCGGCGCAGCGGCACGGCGTCGCGTTGCGCCCCTATGTCCGCGGGTGTTTGTTGGTCGGGCGCGGCGTCGTTTAGGGGCGAGCGCACCCAGCCGGGACCGATGTGGTTGACGGTGACGCGGTGGGGGGCAAGCTCGAGCGCCAGCGCCCCGACGAGAAGGTGCATGGCGTGTTTGCTTGCCCCGTACACGGGCGTAACGGGAAACTGCGCGTCGCTCTGCACCGACGACACGATAATGACGCGCCCGCCCCCGCTTTGTTTAACCATCTCTTTGGCGGCGGCCCGGCAGACGTTGACGTTGCCCAGGATGTTGACCCGCAAGATGGCCCTCACATTTTCGGGCGTGAGGTCGGGAAAGCGCTCCCAGCGGATGACGCCCGCGTTGCTCACCACGACGTCGAGCCGTCCCAAGCCTCTAACGGTCGCCGCCACCATCTCGTCCACTTGCCCTTCGTCCGTCACGTCCGCCTGAAAAGCCAAAGAACGGCGTCCTAGCGTGCGAAGGTCGCGGGCTCGAGCCTGCAAATCCGCCGGGTGATAGGCGTCATTTACCACCACGTCCGCGCCCTCTTCCGCCAAAGTCTTGGCAATCCCCCAGCCGATGCTGCGGGTTTGCGACGCGCCCGTGACCAGGGCCACCAGACCGCTCAGGCGCATCTCAGGCCACCGGCGTCAGGAGGAGCTTGACGCCCTCTTTGCGCTCGAACCGCGCAAAGGCTTCTTGCCACTCGGTCAGGGGAAACGTGTGGGTGATGAGGGCTTTGGTGTCCACAGCGCCCGAGGCCAGCAATCGCAGCGCCCCCATCCAGGCGGCGGGCACGCTCGCGTTGCTGCCCGTGACGGTGAGTTCCTTGTAACAGACTTCGTCCAAATCCCAGGCGACGGGCTTGCCGAAAAGGCCAATCTGCACGTAGCGCCCTCGCCTGCGCACGAGGCTCAGAAGCGTCTGCGCGGCGGGTCCTGCGCCCGAGCACTCGTAAACGACGTCCGCGCCCAGACCCTCGAGGCTCAACTCACGCACCAGGGTTTCGGCGTTTTCCTGTTCAACATTAAGCGTGTGGTCAGCACCCAACGTCTTAGCCAGCTTCAACCTTCCGGCGTCGGCCTCGGTCCCCAACACGAGCACGGTCGCGCCCGCCGCTTTCAAAACTTGCAGCGTCAACAGCCCGATCGCGCCCGGTCCCGCGACCACCGCCAAGTCGCCCGGACGCACCGTCGGCGCCGACAGGACGCCGTGAACCACGCAGGCCAGCGGCTCGGTTAACGCGCCCGCTTCGAAGCCTAGCTGCGGCGGCAGCTCGTGGACGTTGGGGGCGGGCACGACGACGTAACGTGCGAAGCCGCCATTGACCGCCGAGCCGATGGAGCGGCGGTTCAGACACAGGTTCTGGTGCCCGGTGCGGCAGTAACGGCACACGCCGCAGGTCGAAAAGTAGGTCTCGGTGGTGACTCGAGCCCCCACCCGCACGCCTTGGGCGCCCGCGCCCAGGGCGACCACCTCACCGGCTACCTCGTGGCCCAGCACGACGGGCGGGTTAGTCTTGAACTCGTCGTGGTAAATATGTAAGTCCGTGCCGCAGATGCCCGCCGCGGCCACCTCGATGAGCACCTGGCCGGGGCTGGGCTGGGGCTCGGGAATGTCCCGGACGCCGATGTTCCCCGCGCCGGGCGAGAGCTTCATGACTGCTTTCATAGCCGCTTTCCCTACTTTCTTGACCGTTAGCCAAACCTGAGTTAAACAACGTTCCGAACGTTAACATGACAAACTCTGCTCGCTCAGACCAGACGATTTATACCTGCGGGTGCGCGGGTGCGTGATACCTGCTACCTACTGCCGCATCGCCCGCTGCCGCCCATAGACCGAGATGAGCAGCACCAGCGTCACCCCCAGGATAATAAGCTGATAGGCTTCGGAGAGCCGCATCGCGGTCAGCAAGCTGTTGATGAGGGTGAGGACCAGCGCGCCCGCCACCGTGCCCCAGTAGCTCCCTTTGCCCCCCGCCAACACCGTCCCGCCCACCACCACCGCCGCAATGGACGGGAAAAGGTAGGGTGTGCCGAGGCTTAAAAACACCCGCTGGGTAAAGCCTAGCAAGCAAAAACCGCCCAGCGCCGCCAAGGTGCCGCTCAGCGCGTACGTGATCACGACAACGCGCGGCACGTTCACCCCGGAGAGCCGCGCGGCGGTGCGGTTGACGCCGGTGGCGAAGAGGTGCTTGCCGTAGGGGCTGCGCTCGAGCCCCAGCCCCATGAGCGCGGCCAGCGCCAGCCAGAGGTAGACGCTGCCGGGCAGCCCCAGGAAGTTGCTCGAGATGAGCCCGGCGAGTAGAGGCGGCGTCCCCCCCGGAAGCCTCCCTTGAGTAACCACCAGCACCAGCCCCTGCACCACGCCCGCCATCCCGAGCGTCATGACCAAGGGCGGAATGCGCAAAAAGATGATGCCCAACCCGTTAACAAGGCCCACCGCCGCGCCCGCTGCGAGCGCCATGAGGAGTCCCAGAAGCAGCCACTCGTTTTGACCGTCCGAAAACCGAAAGGTCAGGATCGCCCCCAGCGTCACCACCGAGCCGACCGACAAGTCGATGCCCTCCCCGCCGCTGATGATGACCAGCGTTTGCCCCGCCGCCACGATGCCCAACAGCGAGGCCAGGCGCAAGATGTTGACGGCCTGGTTGACGTTGACAAAACCGGGGCGGATAACGCCGCCCAAAAAGAACAGCGCCACGGCCAAAAGCAGCGCAATCAGCGGCGGCGAAAAGCGCACTCTCACGCGCGCCTCCGCACGAGCTGCCACAGGCCGGGTCCCGCGAGGGCCAGCACGATGATGGTCGCGTTGGCGAGCGTTTGGTACCAGGTCGGGACGTTGGCAAACGAGATGAGGTTGCGGATGATGCCCAAAATCGCCACGCCGATGACGGCCCCCGCAACGCCCCCCTGACCGCCGCTCAGCCGCGTGCCGCCCAGCACCACGGCGACGATCGAGTCGAGCGTCATCGCGTCGCCGATGCTCGCGTTGCCGCTGCCGATGCCCAGCGTGAGCGCCAACGCCGCCACGGCGCTCGCTAAACCCGCCAAGACGTAGGTGCTGAATTTGACTAAGGACACGGGCACGCCGCTCGTGTAGGCGGCGTCCGCCCGGCTCCCGCTGGCGTAGAGGTATTGACCATAGCGGCTCGAGCGCAGCAGTTTCCAGAGCAGCAAGAGGATGACGATGACAAACACCGCCAGCGGGATGTTCAGGGGCGTAGAACGGTAAAAACCGACGAGAGAACGGGGTAACTGCCCACCCGGCCGCGGCAGCACGAGCAGCGCCGCACCCGAGAAAACGAAGCTCGTGGCGTAGGTCGTGACGATGGGCTGCAAGCGCAACACGGCGACGCAGAACCCGTTGAGCGCGCCCGCGACCATCCCCGCAGCGCACCCGAGCGCCACCGCCAGAGCGATACTTAACGCGCCCGATTCGGGCGTGATTTGCGTGACCAGCACCGCATTGACGAGCGACACCATCGTGCCAACTGACAAGTCTATCCCGCCGCCGATAATCACGACCGCCTGCCCTGCGGCCAAAATCATCAGGGGCAGCAACACGCGAAAGTTGCCGTTAAGGGCGCGAAGCGAAAAAAAGTTGGCCTGCAAGCCCGCGTTGATAGCGATCAAGACCGCGAGCAAGAGGAGCGCGAAGAGGTAAGGGTTGCTCCTCAAAAAACGTCGCCAGCTCACGCGGCCACTCCCGCGCCCATACTGGCGGCGACCAGGCTCGAGCGCGTCAGATTCTCCCCCTCAAGGCTCGCGGTGACGCGACCGTCTTGCAAGACCAGCACGCGGTCGCAGAGCCCCAAGAGTTCTTCGTCGTCGCTGCTGTAGAACAAGATGGCGGTGCCCTGCTTTCTGAGGTCGTCAAGCAGCGCGTAGAACTCGCCCTTGGAGCCGACGTCGACGCCCTTGGTGGGGTCGTTCAAGAGGAGCAAGGAGGGCTCGCGCAAGAGCCATTTGCCGATTACCACCTTTTGCGCGTTGCCGCCGCTCAGCGAACTCACGGGCGCGTCGAGCGACGCCATCTTGAGGCTCAGTTTTTTACCCACGTCTAGCGCGGCGGCTCGAGCCACGCCCTGCTTGATGGGCAAGCCGTACGCGCGCCACGAGGGGAGGAGCAGGTTTTCCAAAATGGAGCGGATCATGAGCAAGCCTTCGCCGCCCCTGTCGCCGGGAACGTACGCCACGCCCTTACGCATGGCCTCGCGCGGGTGCGCGAACTTTACCGCTGCGCCGCCGAGCGTGACTGAGCCCGTAAAAGGAACCGCGCCAAAAAGCGCCAGCAGCAGCGCCTCCTGCCCTTGCCCGTGCAGGCCCCCCAAGCCCAGCAGCTCGCCGTCGCGCAGCTCGAGCCCCACGCCTCTAAGACCCGCGCTTGTCAAACCTTTGACGCTCAGGCGCACGCCTTTGGGCGTCCCGCCGCGCGCGAAACGCTGCGGCTGCACGCTTTCGCCGATCATCATCCCGACGAGGGCTTCTTCGGTCGTGTCCGCCATGACGGCGCTCCCCACCGTTTCCCCGTTACGCAGCACCACCGCGCGGTCCGCGACGCGGAAGAGTTCGTCCATCCGGTGAGAAATGAATATGATTGCCATGCCCTGCGCTTTCCAGCGCGCGATTAAGTCGAAGAGTTTATCGACCTGCCTCGAGTCGAGGCTGGCGGTGGCCTCGTCTAGGACGAGCACGCGCGGGTTTTGGCTCAGGGCCTTGAGGATTTCGACGATCTGCCGCTCGCTGGGGAGCAGGTCCGACACAGGCGTGTCGGGGGAAACGTTTAAGGTACCGCCAAAAAGCTCGAGCAACCCCTCCGCCTCCTCACGCATTCTCCGGCGCTGCACCAGCGCGGCCCGGCTCGGCTCGTGACCCAAAAAAATATTCTCCGCCACGCTCATGTCGGGGACTAGGCTCAACTCCTGATAGACCGCCGTGACGCCCCGTTGGCGCGCAGCGTAGGGCGAGGCGAAGGTGACGGGGAGCCCCTCGAGCAGGAGTTCTCCGCGCGTAGGCGACACCACGCCCGTGATCACTTTGCCGAGCGTGCTCTTGCCGCTGCCGTTCGCCCCGAGTAGCGCGACGACTTCGCCCTTACCCACCTCCAGGGTGCCATTGTTAAGCGCCTGAACAGCCCCGTAATGTTTGACAATGTTACGCGCGACGAGCATTCACGTGTGCCTTTCGAAAATCAAGTTCAATGTCATGTTACATAAAAACTCGAGCAGTTTGCGCAAATGAGGGATCTAGTGGGACTGTGAAGAAGAGAATACCGCTGCTCACCATAATCCTGTTAGAAGTTCAACCAGTTTCTCGGGTTGTCAAAAAAAAGTCCTTTCAAATCCGCCTCCGTCATGCCCGCTTCACATAGATGCTGCTTGACGGTTGTCGGGATGTGACGAAAACCTGCGCCGCCAAAGGTGCGCCAGTACGACTTTCTCGCCATGTCGCCCGAAAGCAGAAGCTGTTCCCCGAAGCCCTTTTCGGTCAACGCGACGACCAACTCGGCGCGCTTGGCGTCAGGCAGATACTTGTCTTTGGAAAATTGGTCAAGCCCCAGGTAAACGCCCAAACTGGCAACTTCGGACAAGTAGGCGAGGTCGGGGTTGAAGTCAAGATGCCCAATCAAAATTTTTCTGGGACTCACGCCATGTTCGGTAAGAAACGTGGCCTGCTCGAGCGCCCAAGTCGCCTTTTCGGTGTGGGTACTCACGGGCGCACCTGTCATCTGATGTGCGCGGGCCGCCGCACGCATGACTTTTTCTTCGTCTTTGGTAGGACCGCCCAAGCTGCTGGACGCCTTGATGAGACCGGCTCGAGCAGGCGGGCGCGAGTCCTCAGCCAAAAAATCAGCCACAAAAGGGGGAGGCTCTTCTATACCTTCAGCTACCTCCGTGACCATCCAATCCACCAAAGCATCTTCGGTTAGCCCAGACGAATAACGGTCGGCAAACTTCGCCTTGTTAAAGCCTGTGGCGGCGACGACGTGAACGCCGCTCTCCTGCGAGAGACGCCCCAGCACCGCGACGTTCCTGCCGTAGTCGGGCGTCGTCATCTCCACCACCGTGGCCCCGCCCGCCCCTTTGAAGCTTTGCAACTCGCGGAGGGCGGACGCTTTGTCGTTTAGGCAGAGGTCGGCTTCGGCAAATTCCGGCGGCGGCTGCCCGAACAGATGCTCGTGGCAAAGGGTAAATCTCAACGCTTCCGGGGCGATATCACCGAGGACGGTACGAATCACAGCACCGCCCCGATGTCCACCAGCCTGGTACGCAACTCATCCGTCTCGACACCGCGGACGTCCCCTTCTTTGGCGAGGCTTGCGGCCAGGCCCGCGGCTTGCCCCATCGCCAGACACTGTCCTATAGAGCGGACCGAGGCGTGCGCGTCGTGCGAGGCCGAGAGGCAACGGCCCGCCACCACGAGGCCGTCGAGTCTTTGCGGCACAAGACACCGAAAGGGGATGTCGTAGGTTTCGCCCTCGGGCAGATATTCCCAGCGGGTGTCGCCCCCCGCGTGGTGCTCTTCGATGGGCGCGCCGCACTTGGCGATGGCGTCGGCAAATTTGCGGGCGGCTAACACGTCTTCACGCTCGAGCCAATATTCGCCCCTGACGCGGCGACTCTCGCGCACGCCGATTTGGGTGGACAGCCTGCCGATGACGGCTCGTTCGTAACCGGGTATAAAGTCGCGTAAGAAGCGGGCGTACTCGAACGCCTGCTTGCGCCCCTCCCTTTCCGCCTTGGAGAGCGCCGCGGGGTCGGTCGGGTCAACGCCGCTCACGCGGGTCATGTTGGTGACCATCACGTGTTCCAAGGGGGTAATGTGCGAACTGCCCTCTTTGCGAGGCAGATGGTACCGACCGCTCCGGGACGCTTCTTCTATCTTTTGCCACATCTCAGCCTTGGGCGTCGCCTTTGCCCGCTCGACGTCAACGTTAATCATCTGAAAGGTCGTGGTAAGCGACTGCGCCGTGCCCATTGCACCCGCGTCCTCGAAAGGTCCCCCGGCTCGAGCGACCACATCAGCATCACCTGAAGCGTCCACAACGGCCTTTGCGTGAATCGCCCTGAGCCCCTGCTTCGTGCCGATAATCGCGCCTGTGATCCGATTTCCCTGCCCTAGCGCGTCCACAAAATAGCTGTGCAGCAACAGGTGTACGCCCGCGTTGCTTGTCAGCTCGTCCCAAACGACCTTGAGCGTTTCGGGGTCGTAGGTGTAGCCCGCCCCCGCGCCGTAGGTGTTGGGGCGTTTAATGAGGACGTTGCGCGCTTTCAGGCCCTCAATCACGCGATCCGCAATCCCGCCCACCACCTTGCGCTCCACCTTGGGCGTGAAAAATCCGTAAAAGGTGTCTAAGACCATCGCGCCCGTGCCGCCCAGAAAGCCGTAACGCTCGACCAAAATTACTTTCGCGCCCGCGCCCGCCGCCGCTACCGCTGCGGCGGAGCCCGCCGAGCCGCCGCCAATCACGAGCACATCGCAATGGTCCAGGACGGGGACGCTGACGCTGTAGTTCAGGCTTTCCACATGGCCTCCTTCAAACTCGTCTCCTTTGGGTCGTTCTTTGGGTCTCGAGCCCGCCCGCGCGCCTCACCGAAATTTCCCTTTGTTAGCCTCGAGTCTACTATCCGCACCTCGCCACCCAATCCTAAAGAGCGTGTTCACCCCGCCACGCTCCAGCCGCCCGCGACCTCGAGAACCTCGCCCGTCACAAAGCGGCTCAGGTCTGAGGCCAAATAAAGGGCCGCACCGGCCACATCCTCCGCTTTGCCGAGCCCGCCCGTAAGCGGCTGCTTGACTTTCATATACTTTAAGATGCCCTCGTCACTCTGGGCTCGTCTGCTCATGGGCGTTTCAATCAGACCCGGCGCGACGGCGTTCACGCGAACGCCCTGCGCCGCGTAGTAAGACGCCATCGACTTTGTCAAGGCGATGACCGCACCCTTGGACGCCGCGTACGCGTGCGTAGAAAAATGCTCGGCGTTGGGCGCGTAAGCCACCACCGAGGCGGTGTTGATGATGCTGCCGCCGCTTTGCTCGAGCATCACCCGCAGCACCTCACGGCACATCATAAAGGTCGTTTTCGCGTTCGTGTCCATCGCCCTGTCCCAGCCTTCGTCGCTGGCCTCATGAACCGGCCCGTCACCGTAGCGCCGCGCGGAGATGCCGACTACGTTGAACAAGATGTCGATGGCGCTTAGAGCGGCTCGGGCCTGCTTGGTCACCTCGGCGGCGGCACCCGGCGCAGTCAGGTCGGCTTGCAAGGTTTTGGTGCCGGGTACGTCCTTCTCTACCGCCTGCAAATTTTCTTGCGAAATATCGACCACCACGACCTTGCACCCTTCTTGGGTGAACAACGCCGCCGCTGCGGCGGCGATACCCGACGCGCCCGTAATCAGGGCGGTTTTACCCGTTAGCAAACCCTCAGCCGCCATAAACAACCTTCACGCGCTCGCGGTGGTCGTCGTAAGCCTCGTCAAAGCGTTTCGCGCTTGCCTCTTCACCCATTTTCCAGGCACCCGCCAGCACCAACGGGGGCTGACCCTTGGCGGCAAGCGCTTCAGCGACGAGGCATTTGACGGCGTTGACCACAACCGTGTTGCCAATCGTCGAACCCGGCCCCACGGGCACGTCCACGCCGGGCACCTCCACCATCGCGTCACCCGGCACCGCGCAGTTGTCGATGACCACGTCGGCAATATCAATCAAGCGTTTGCCGCTGCTGTGCCCGCTTCGGAGCGCTTGGGCGTACTCGAGCGCCACCACCGACACGACTTTCAGGCCCCGCTCTTTGGCACCCAGCGCCACGTCCACCACGACGCCGTTACTGCCCGAAGTCGAAAAAATCATCATGGTGTCGTAGTCGCGGAAGATAAAGTTGCGCAAGACAACTTCCCCAAGCCCCTCTTGCCGCTCGATCCACATCGCTTGCCGCTGCCCGTTCGCCCCCACCACCTGCGTGTGGTTGGTCATGGAGAGTTCGACAATGGGATGAAAGCCCGGAAAAGAGCCGTAGCGCGGCCACATCTCTTCGACCGCCATGCGCGAGTGGCCGTTGCCAAAAAGATGCACGAGTCCCCTTTTGGCGATGCTGTCGGCGCAGAGCTCGGCCGCTTCATGAATGGCGTCCAGTTGGGTGTCGCGCACCCTCTGAATAATCTGAGTTGACCTGTCGATGTACTCGAGGGCGACATCAAGCTGATTCATCATGGGCTCCGGGGGTGAGGGTGATTGGGTGGACCGTACCAGTTTAGGTTTATCGTACACGCCGTTATTTTCCAGGTCAAGCTACGCGTCTTTGGGAACAAAGTCGGCGGCGTGGCCCGTGAGCGTCACGCGGAACCTGCATTTGTCCGCGCGGGCGTAGCGCTGGGCGAACTCGAGCAGATGCCCCTCAGCGTCCGTGACCAGCCTTTCGGTATAAAGAACCGCGTCCCCTACATCTAGATTGAGCTTTTCACCGAGGGTCCCGTCGGCTGCGAGCACTTCGATACTTTCTTCACCCGAAGAAAGCTCTAAGCGGTAATGCGCCGTCAAAAGCTCGTATAAAGAGCCCGACAGGTCGTGCTCCAAAAGCCTGGGCACAAAGCGGTAGTTGAGAAAGCTGCGTTCCAACATGAGCGGTTCGTCATCGGCCAAGCGGACGCGCTCGAGGACGGCCACAACCTGACCCGGCAGGAGGTTGAGTATATTCGCCACTCTGTCTCCGGGGTCCTCGAGCCGCGCCGAGACAAGCTTCGATGAGGGCGTGAGACCCGCCAAGCGCATGTTTTCCGAAAAACCGCTCAGCCTGCCCGCGGGCTGTTCAACTTTTTGGCTATTCACAAAGGTGCCGCGCCCGTGCTGGCGCTCGACCCAGCCCTCGCGCTCGAGCGCGCTAATCGCCTGCCGTACGGTTGCGCGCGAAACTTTAAGTTCGCTCATGAGGAGGCGTTCGGAAGGAAGCGCGGCGGCCGGGTCGAAGCTTCTGTTGCGGATGCGCTCGAGCATCCATTCTTTGAGCTGCACATAGAGCGGCGTGTCCGCGTTGCTCTTTAACTGTGGCAGGTCTCTCACGTTTTGCCCCAACTTTCTGCCCACACCTGCTTAGGAAAGTCCGGTTAGCTCAGAACACAACCCGCTGGACACTGGGTGGTCCGTACCAGTATACTGCAAACGCAGAGGGCAAACGAACAGGCATTGTTTCATGGCGTGCAAAAGGACGAGGCTTGAGACCATCAGAAGGAAGCATCGGGATTGATTTGGGCGGCACCAATACCAGGGTGGGGCTGCTACGGGGTGAGGTGCAGAGTAAGACGCTGCTGTTCGCGGAGAGCTTTCTCACGCGTTCCTACCGGGCTCGAGGCGACATCTTAAGGGACGTTTTGGCGGCGCTCGAGACTTTGCAGCGCAAAGCCGAGCAAGAGGACGTGACCATCACCTCGCTTGGGATAGGCGTCCCGGCAACGGTCGACCTTGCCGAGGGTCGCACGCTCGTTATGCCCAACTTTGCCGAGGGCTGGTTTGGTTTTGGGATGGTTGACTTTTTAGCCCAGGAAACGGGCCTGGCGACTTTTTTGATCAACGACGCGCGGGCGTTTGTGTTGGCTGAGAGCGTCTTGGGGGCTGCTCGAGGCTACCGCGACGTGTTCGGCGTGGTCATGGGTACGGGGGTCGGCGGCGGCGTGCTGCTTGACGGCCAGCTTCACCTTGGCGACGGCGCTTTGGCAGGTGAAATCGGGCATCACATCGTCGAACCCAACGGTCTGGTGTGCGGCTGCGGGGGTGTGGGCTGTCTCGAGACGGTGGCCTCCGCCCCGGCCTTGGTTGCGGGCGTGACCAGGGCTTACTCACATGGGCGCAGCCCCGTGTTGTACGACTTGACCAAGGGCGACCTGAACGCCGTGAATGCAAAGACCATCGCTCAGGCGGCTAGACGAGGGGACGCCGCCTGCTTAGAAGCATTAGAACGCGTCGCGGTCTACCTCGGTATCGCCACAGCCAACGTGACCACGTTGATCGCGCCCGGGTGCATCGTTTTCGGGGGCGGGCTGGCGGGCGCAAGCGACCTCCTCTTTCCCATTATCAAAAAAACGTGGCAGAAGCATCTACGGGTCGTTGGAAAACATGTCCCTGAACTTAAAGTGGCGGGGCTCGAGCAGCCCGGCGTCTTGGGCGCGGCGCTCTACGCTCGCCAGCAACATCAGCCCCGAAGGAGGCAACCATGCACAGGATAACGATGTTGGGCACAGGACTTATCGGCGCGTTTTACACCAAAACGCTGCACAGCGGTCGCAGCCGCGACCGCGTCGAGGTCGTTTACTCACGCACGCGCGAACGCGCCGAAACGTTCGCCGAAGACTTCAGCGTCCCGCACCACACCACCCGTATGGCCGACGCCATCAACCATCCCCAAACGGACGTCGTGGTGATTGGTCTACCCAATAACTTGCATTTAGAGGCCGTCAAGCTGGCCGCCGCCGCGGGTAAGGCCGTCCTTTGCACCAAACCCTTGGGGCGCACCGCCGCCGAGGCCAAAGAGATGCTCGACATCGTTGAACGAGCGGGGGTGTTTCACGGCTACCTCGAGGACCTTTGCTACACACCCAAAACGCTCAAAGCGCTGCAGTCCGTAAAGAACGGCGCGTTGGGCCGCGTGCTCTGGGCGCGTTCGCGTGAAACGCATCCCGGCCCTCACAGCGACTGGTTTTGGGACAAAGAAATTTCAGGGGGCGGGGCCATTATCGATTTGGGCTGTCACTGCATCGAGATAAGCCGCAACTATATCGGCAAAGAGGTCAGGCCCCTGGAGGTCATGTGCTGGGCGGACACGCAAGTCCACCCTATCGAAGCCGAAGACACCGCGGTGGGACTCGTGCGCTACGCGAACGGCGCGATCGGGCAGTTCGAGGTGAGCTGGACCTTTCGGGGCGGGATGGACTTGCGCGACGAGGTCTCGGGCACCGAAGGCACGATTTGGAACAACCACTGGCTGCGCACGGGCTTCGAAATGTTTACGACGGGTGTGGGCGGAGATTATGTGGCCGAAAAAGCCGAAAGCGACAAAGGCTGGCTCTTCCCGGTCGGGGACGAGGTGACCGCCCTGGGCTACACCGACATGTTTACCGACATGCTCGACGCGCTCGAGGAGGGCCGCCAGCCTATGGAAACGTTTTACGACGGTTATGTGGTCAACGCCGTCATGGACGCCGCCTACAGGTCCGCCGAAAGTAAAAGGTGGGAGGAGGTTGTGTTAAAAGACTGGCGCGGTTCGGACGCGGGGCGCGCGCGCGGAGGATTCAAGGATTATGACGACGCGCACTGGCTCGTTAAAGAGGAAAGGATGCCGGACGGGAAGACGAAAGTTATTTTGAAAGAGAAAGCCAGCGGAAAGATCGTTCAACAGACGCGGGCGAACTAATGGCGAACTGATTTGGAACAAGGGCGTCACAAGTTCATCACGGCGCGACGCAGCGTCGCGCTTCTTTAGAGCAGGGCTGGCGGCCCCGCCGGGTCTACGCAACCTCGCCGAGGTCGCGGGTGCGCCGCTTCTACTTGCCAAAGGGGCTGTGAGAGTTTTGCAAACCAAGGGGCTGGAAGGTCGCCAAGGGAAAGCGCCTCCGAACCTTTGTGGCTGAGGATGTGAAGGGCCGACTCGATCAGGCGCTCTCGAGTCATGAGGCCGTCTCTTCGTCTGGTCTCCGTCACCCTTCGTTGAAACCTAAACCGCATTGGAACCTAAACCGCTAAACTGAAACCTAAAACTCTCGCTGTCCCGTACCGCCCCCCGCGCTTCCCGTCCTATCCTCGAGGTAGCCCGTCGCCTCCTCTGCTCCCAGCGGCTTCGAGAACAAGTAGCCTTGCAGGTACTCGCAGCCCAAGTTCGTCAGCGTTCTTTGCTGCTCCACTGTTTCCACCCCCTCGGCCACCACCTGCATCCCCAAGTTGTGCGCCATCGCCACGATGGTCTTAACAAGCTCTGCGCTCTCGTCGCTCTCCAGCTTATGGACAAATGAGCGGTCTATCTTGAGCGCGTCCGCCGAAAAGCGTTGCAAATAGGCTAAGGACGAGTAGCCGGTGCCGAAGTCGTCAATCTGTAAACCCACCCCGAGCGCCCGGAGCCCCTCAAGCGTCTCTTTCACCTCCGGAGAACCGTCCATGAGCAGCGTCTCGGTGAGTTCTAACCGTAAGCAAGGCGCGGGCAAGCCCGCCTCCCGGAGCGCCCCCTTGACCTGGTCGACAAACCCCGCCTGGGCGAACTCCTGGCTCGACACGTTGACGTTCACGGTTAGGGGCCGCCCCGTCCGCCGTTGCCATAGTACGGTCTGCCGACACGCCTCGAGCAAGACGAAGCGGCCGACGTCGGCAATCAGCCTGGCGTCTTCGGCAACGGGAATGAACGCGGCGGGTGAGACGAGCCCGCGCCTGGGGTGCCGCCAGCGCACCAACGCCTCGAAACCCGAGGGCGCGCCGTCTTGCGCGCCGATAACGGGTTGGTAGTGGACCTCGAGCTGTTCTCTTCTCAGCGCGGTGCGCAACTCGGACTCCAGGGTCATGAGCGCCCGCGCCCCCTCGCGCATGGCCGCGTCAAAGAGCGCGTGCTCGCCCCGGCCCGCCGCTTTGGCGCGGTACATGGCGATGTCGGCGTCGCGCAGGATGTCCGCCGCGCTGCTGTAGCCGAGTTCGCTAAGCACGATGCCCACGCTCGCGTTGATGTGCAGCTCGCGGCCCTCGATGCAGAAGGGCTTGATGAACAACGCCTTGAGACGCCCCGCCAGCGCCAGCGCCTCGGCCTCCCCCCTCACGTCCAGGGCGAGCAGCGTGAACTCGTCTCCGCCCAAGCGGGCGACGGTGTCGCCGGGGCGTAAATCTTGTTTGAGGCGTTCTCCGACGGCGACGAGCAGCGCGTCCCCGGCGGCGTGGCCTAACGAATCGTTCACCACCTTGAAGCGGTCAAAGTCGAGGAAGAACACCGCAAAGGCGGAGTCATTATCCCGTTTCCCTCGCGCCAAAGTCTGCTCCAAGCGGTCCATAAACAGCGCGCGGTTGGGCAGGCCGGTTAAGACGTCATGAAAAGCCTCAAACTGTAGTCTCTCGTTGGCCTTGGCGAGCGCCGCCGTGCGCTCGTTTACCCGCGCTTCCAGGGTGCGGTTGAGCCCCTCCAACTCCTCTTTGGCCCTTTTACGTTTGGTGATGTCGCGCCCGTAGCCGAGTACCAGTTGCAGCTCGCCCTCGGGCGAGAACACGGGTTTGAAGTGGCGCCAGTAGCTTCTGAGTTCACCTTCTGCGTTGACGAAGCTTTCCTCATAGGTGACGGTTTTACGCTCCGCCACCGCCCGCCCGAAGTGCGCGCGCCTCGTTTGAGCGATAGCAGGGGCGAGACCCCGGTACGCGCAGTAGTCGAAGTCGTCCTTACCGATGATCCATTCCCGCACCTCATCGTCCCCTATGGCGGTGGGGTTGCAGAACAAGTAGCGGTGAGAAGCGTCAAAAAGCACCACCTCCACGGGCAGAGCGTTGAGCATCACCTCGTAAAGCTCGCGCTGCTCGGTAAGCGCCCCCTCCGCCGCTTTACGCGCCGTGACGTCCTCGGCCACGCCCAGCACGCGGTAGACCTCCCCCTGCTCATTCAAAAGAGGATAGGCGCGGTCCCTAAGCCAGCGCACCGCGCCGTCGGGATGCACGACGCGGTACTCCACAACGTGCTCTCGCCCCTCGTTCTGTACGCGTTTATCAAAGGCCGCGACGACCCCCGCCCGGTCGTCGGGATGGACGCCCTCCAAAAACAAGCGGTGGTTGCTGCGGAGTTCGTCGAGCGACCTCCCCCAGACCTTCTCGAAAGTGGGGCTGATGTAGCTGAGCCCCTGGCCCGGGTCGGACGCCCAGAACACGTCGTCGATGCGCTCGGCAAAGGCGCGGAAGCGCGCCTCGCTCGCGGCGAGCGCCGCTTCCGCCGCTTTACGCGCGCTTAGATCCGTTCCGGTAACGGCCGTATAGACTTGACCTCCGACAGCAACGCGTTCAGCGGTGAGGAGGTAGGGGGTGGTGGAGCCGTCTTTCGCCAGCAGAAGGGCCTCGAGCGAAGCGGCCCCTCCTGCGGAAGCCTTTCCTACAGCCCTTTGGAGTTCAGCGCGGCTCTCAGTGAAGAGCCCCAAGAATGGTGTTGCGACCAGTTCCGCTTCTTCGTAGCCCAAGGCCCGCACTACGTTTTTGTTCCAGCGCAACAACCGTCCCCGCGCGTCAAGGAGGAGGAATAGGCCCGGCAGGTGCTCGAGGATGGTCCCGTCTAGAGGCTGCTCCAGCGGTTCGGACGGGCTGCTGGACGTTATCGTTGAGTGAGCCGCGCTCGGCACAAGCATCGTCATGGCTTAGACCCTAGCACGACCTTTCTGACAGGCTTCTTACCCCGCCCGGCTACGCCACACGTGTGTCCGCAGCATTCCGAAAAAGCCTCTCATTAGGCCGGGGTACCAGCATCGCCTTTCAGCTTCGAAAAGGGCGCGGTAGCCGTTCCCGCTCTTGCTTTGGCTTCCCAGTTTAGCTTATTGATACGCCGGTTTGCTTCTCCGTTTCTCCTTTTCTATCCCCACGAGCAATACCGCGTTCGCGCGCCCTCTCGCACCTTGACAGTCCCCGCCGAGCGCGCTTAGATAGGGACGTGGCATTAGGTTTTCGCGGTGAGACGTCTCGAGCGGCTTCGGGACTTAGCGGGCCGAGCGCGCAGCTCCCTCAGCGCCGCCCACGACGCGCTCCGGTTTCGGAATCGGCATGACGGATTCACCGCCGCCCCCGCGTGAACCGACGCCCTACCCCGAGCTCAACGCCGTCCTCTCGTATCTGCTCACAGGCGTGACCGCGGCGTTGAAAAGTAACTTCGTCGGGGCCTATTTGCAAGGCTCTTTCGCCGTGGGCGACTACAGCGAGTACAGCGACTGCGACTTCGTGGTCGTCACCCGCAGCGACCTTGCGTTTGGGGAGTTGCAGGCGCTCGGGCGGCTACACGCGCAGATTCACGAGCTGCCCTACGCCTACTGGCGCACCGGGCTGGAAGGGTCCTACGCCCCCGCGGCCATCCTGCGCCGCTGGTCGACCACCCCGCGCGACCCGCCCGGGGAGCCGAGGCTTGATAACTGGGCTGATCCCGGCACCTTGGGCAGCCCGCCGCTGGCCTACCCCTTCTGGTATCTCGACCACGGGTCAAAGGTGCTCGTGCGCTCGGAGCACGACAACACCCAGGTGGTGCGCTGGTGCCTGCGCGAGAAGGGCGTCGTTTTGGCCGGGCCGGACCCTCGAGACCTCATCGACCCCGTGCCTGCTGCGGCCTTGCGGGCGGAGGTTCGCCTCACCCTCGATCGCTCTCTCGCCACCGGCCTGCCCATGCCCGTGTTCGCCTGGCAAGCCTTTTGGGTCGGCCTGTTCTGCCGCATTCTGCACACGCTCCACACGGGCGAGGTGGCGTCAAAAAAGGTCGCCATGAGCTGGGCGCAAGAGGCGCTGAGTCCAGCTTGGCGCGGGCTGATTGCGCGCGCTCAGGCGTTACGAAAAGGAGACGACGCTCAGGCCTCCCGACCCGCCGATCGTAGCGAGGTCAAAGCGACGCGCGACTTTGCAAACTACTGTGTGGCCTACGCCGACCCGTCGAAACCCGCTTGAGGTCCGTGCGCGGGTATTCGAAACGCGTCGTCATGAGTAAGTTTTCAGAAGCGTGAGTGCGCCGACGTTAAAAACAGATGCTATAAAGGCTCCCCAATTGGGGAGCTTTAAGGACTGCACCGCGCCGAACAAGCGGTCCAGCCACGCGTCGATATCGTCAAAGTCGGGTTTAATGGTGTGGCTCGAGAGGAGCGCCCGCTGAAAGAGGGAACGCACGAAAGCCTCGAGCGCTTGACCGGGCGCTGTGTCATTATCCGCCACCAAAAAGCGGTTGAAGGGCTCCGCCCCGCCGTTCAAGTAAACCTGCCGAAAGACGTGGGTGTCGTAGTAGGCCGCTAAGTACACGACAAAAGCCGAAAACAGCGGTCCAGGTCAGGCTTTTTGGTTGCCGAGTTGGTGAGCAGATGCCTGAGATGGTCTAAGCCTGCCCGGAATAAAGACTTCTGCTTGCGCCCGTGCGACTTCATTCGAACAGGTTTGAGCTGACGGTGAACAAATGCTCCGACTTTCAAGGCCCATAAGAAAGCCAGGGTCACAACGACAAGTAAGGTGTTAATGCGCTCTAGGTGCTTGAGATGCGTAGCTTCAAAGTCAAAGCCGCTGCTTTTCAAGGCTTTGAACAAGCATTCTATCTGCCAGCGCTTCGCGTAGCTTGCGAGGGCCTGCTTAGGATTGCGGTTGGTGACGACGATGATGTATTCTCCACCCTCTAAACGCGCGCCTGCAACCCCAAGCTCAACACCAAAGACAGTGTAGCGCTGTTTAAGTACCTTGTGCTCACCCACAGGTAGATGCTGGAAAAAGCCGAACAGATGAAACCAGCCATCACCGAGAGCGTCTTTACGCACGCGGATAACGAAAGGGATGTGCTTACGCTCAAGATAAGCGAACCAGTCGCCCCCGATGAACTCCCTATCGGCTAGCAGCACCTCTAGCTGGTCTACGGGCAAAAGTTTTAGCAAACGCTCCAAAAGCGTAATGCGTTCTTGCGTGGCGGAGTTGCCAGCCTTGGGCAAAAGACACCACAGTAAGGGAACCGCTACGCCCTCATGCGCATAAGCCAGGGTCAAGATGTTGATGTCGAGTTTGCCAAACTTCCAGTTCGTCCGGTCTAGGCACAGGCTGTAGCTTCGCTTGGGACCTAGACTCAGCGCGTACCTGAAAACTGTCTCATCGGCCAAGTGCAAGCCTTGGAAAAACCGTTGCGCCCGTCTGTAAAGCGAGTCCGGCTGGGCTCTGCCCTCCATCATGCCTACCAACGTCGCCAAGTTCACCGTCTTTGCCTGCACCATCGCGATCATCAACAAGCTCAAGAACTTAAGCCGTGACGGGTGCAGCTTTAAGCCGCTCGCTTTCAACTGTGCCAGCAACCCGGTATGCTTCATATGCTCTCCCTTGAAGTGGTGTCTCGCAACATCCATTCTTCACTGGAGAGCCCTTTATTTCAAATCTGTCGTGTACTGAGAGTAGGCCGATATCTCCCGCTTCGAGTCGGCGCGCCGCTTCATAAGGGGATTCATCAGGTTGTCACACGCCTGGTGGGTGAGGCCGCCAAGGCTAAAGGCGACCTTTTGACCCAGACGGGACTCCTGTTCCTGATGCCCCCAGTTGTCATAAGCACGTTCTAAAATGCTGGTCATCCAGCGGTTGCCGCCACGCGTGATGGCGCCTAGCCGCGCGTACTCTCTCTGTCTCGATAAGCTCTTCGAAAAGCGGCTCGACGCCACCGGCCAGCGGGGTCAACCGTCGGCAGTCTTCGTATACCGCCCAGTGAGTAAGCAGGTCTGACAAAACACGTCCTCCTCGAGCCGTCAGGTCATTGACGCTTTAGCACTTTTCTTGCTAGACCTAATAAACGCCGATTGCCGCTTATACCAAGCGCCAGTTGAAAGGCCATGAACCGTTCGAACAAAAGTACGTTCAGAGCGACCGACTATGACAAGCCATTTATGGCATTTGGTTGGGCAGTTGGTATCACCCGCCAAAAGACCGTTTTCAGGAGCTTTATCTGTACCATGTGCCGAGCCAAAAGCGCGTGGAGCTTGGGCGTTTTTATGCGCCTGAGGTTTATACGGGCGAGTGGCGTTGCGACCTGCACCCGCGCTCGAGTCAAGACGGCCGGACCGTGATCATCGATTCAGCCCACGGGGGGAGCGGCAGGCAGCTTTACGCGCTCGACGTGAGCGAGATACTCGAGCGGGTGTGAGCAGCCAAGGTCAGCCGGTGGTGTTTATTTCGCCCGTAACCAATAGCATGGTAGCAGGCAGTACCCTGGTTTGGGTGGGGTTCAGTCTGTCAATTACCGTGTAGGACGTAGTTCAAGAGATGGTGTGTGCCCTGTAAAGGATGGAAGGAATACCTATACCTGCGCTCTATTCGCTTAAGTGACCGTGAAAATCGCTATACCGCCCTCGCCTCTGCGTGTCGGTAGAAGCTGAAGGTCGTAGACCGCCTGATTGGAGGGGAATGCGGCAAGCGGGTCACGAAATTAACCATCCAAGGCGACCCCGCACCCTCGGTCGCCTAAACCCCTGCTTACCCCCGGCACCTAAGCCCTCACTTGATTTTTGCCCGAGCGCTTGGCCTCGTAAAGCTTAGCGTCCGCCAGCGCCACCAGTTTTTCGTGGTCGGGCACGCTCGTATCGTCTGACAGCCCGATACTGAGCGTGACCGTAAGGCCGGGGGCCACCGTGTCCCAGGAATAGGCCGCGACCCCTCGGCGGAGTTCGTCGAGGGCGGTACAGGCGCCTCGCGCGGCGGTTTCCGGAAAGAGCAGCACGAACTCCTCGCCGCCGTAACGCGCGGCGGTGTCGACCTCGCGCAGGTGTTCCCTGAAAAGCCGCGCCACAATCCTTAGCACCTCGTCGCCCACGGCGTGCGAAAAGGTATCGTTGACGCGTTTGAAGTTGTCGATGTCGCAAAGCGCGACGCTCAGCGCGTGGCCGAAGCGGCGCGCCCGTGAGAACTCCTCGCGCCGCCGCGCGTCGGCGTGGCGGCGGTTAAAAAGGCCTGTTAGCGCGTCCTCTTTGGTCTGACGCTCGAGCTGCGCGAGCAGCTCCGTCGCCTGCTCGTTGAGCGCCTTTAGCTCTTTGTTGGCGTGGGCGAGCTCCACGTTCTTGAGGCGGTAGATTTCGCGCTCGCGCTCGGCCTGCTCGGTCTCGAACTGCACCCGCAGGCTTCCCAAGGCGCGGCTCGAGGCCTCGTTAACCACGCGCTCTTTCACCTCGCAGTAGCGCTCGTGATGCGCCAGCGCCTCGGCCAGCCGCCCGCTGCGCTTGAACGCCTCGAAAAGCCTCTTGTGCGCGCCGTAGATGTTGTCCTGACTCCCGCTCCGCACGGCGGCTGCGAGCGCGCCCTGCAACAGGGGCAGGGCCTGGCTCGGCTGCTCTTGGTCCAAGAACAGCCCGCCCAAGAGCAGAAGCGTCTCCGCCTCGCCCTTCTGGTCGCCCAGCGCCTTTTTGAGCGCCAGACTCCGCTCGAGACAGGCCTGCGCTTTGTTCTCTTCTCCCAGCGCTTTATGGATGGAGCCCAGGCTACCGAGCGAGTAGGAGACGCCCCGCTTGTCGCCCTGCGCTTCGCGGAAGCTCAGGCTTTGCTGCTGATAGGCGAGCGCGTCTGCAACGTCGCCGAGCTTTTCGAACGCGAGCGCCATGTTGTCTAACAAGAGGGCGTGGAGGTTTTCGTCGGCCCCGTTTAGGCCCAGGGCCTTGCGGTAATGCTCGAGCGCCGCCTCAAACCGGCCCAGCCGGTAGTAGCTGTAGCCGATGTTGTTAAGGAGCCGCGTTTCCCCGTCACGGTTGCCGGAGGCGGTGCAGAGCTTCCAGCTCTTGAGGTTGTAAGCGAGCGAGTCCGCGTGGTTGCCCAGGTAGTCGTGGATGTAGCCCAAGTTCTGGAGCGCTTCGGCCTCGTCTTCGTCGCCGCGTCCCTCGCAAAGGTGATACCTGGCGAGATAGTAGTGAAGCGCCTCGTTGAGTTCGCCCAGTTCGGAGCTGATGAGGCCGAGCATATTCAGGGTGTTCTGGGTTCTCCGCCCGTCGCCCAGCCTCTCGAAATGCGGCAGCGCCGCCAACGCGTCCTTGAGTGCGCCTTGCGGGTTCGAGAGCCGTAAAAACAGGTTGCTCCTGACGTAGAGGCTGAGCGCCACGCCCGTTTGGCAACTCAGCCTCCGAGCCTCCTCGAGCGCCCTTTCGCAGAGCGCGAGCGCCCCCTCCGCGTCGCTGAAGCGCACCTCCCAGGCGCGGCTGATGAGCGCGTCCACTTCGGCGGCGCTAAAGGCGTGGTTGGGTGGGGGGGCTGTTCCGGCGTCCAACAAGGTGCGGTCTCCTTAGACGCCACTCTAGTCGAAGAAGTCTTGCAAAATTCTTACACGGGTGCCTTGTTACAAAAACCGTCTTTGCTAAAGCGGGTAGCTGGGGTATGTTGCGAAAAAGTCGTGCCTTTTCGGCTTCGACGACCATCTCTTGTGCAGTAGCTACTTCATCCTCTCGTATAGGCGTGGTCATAGAGGCGTGGCGGCTGATTGACCGAAAGACGTTCAAAAGGGCTATGCTGCGCTCGAGCGTGACGGTGTGATCGTCCGCTGGACCGACACCCACGCCGCTCTGGTTGGGGAGGGTGTTCTCGAGCTTTTTGATAGACTCACGCAATATGGCGACCTCTCGCACGTCCGGCTGGTGTTTTGGTTCAGTCGTTAGACCGAAAATCATCAGAGGCGGGCTAACAGTGTTGCACCCGGTCGTCTGTAGCCCCACGCTCCGGCTGGTGCCGCTCGAGCCTCACGCCGCCTCTCTTTATGTTCAGCAAATCCCCACGGGGCATGATCTTATACTTCGGCGGTAGAGACGCTGCAAGAGGAGGGGCACAGTGCAGGACAAACCTCGGGAGACGAAACCGCGCCGCCGCTCGCCGTGGCTCCTGCTGATGGGTGGCCTCGTTATGAGTGGCGCGCTGTTGTTTGTTTTTGTCTCTGCTATCGGATTTTTCATGCTCAGGGACTTTCCCGGCGGCGGCGTCCGAAGTTTCGACGCCGCGCTCTGGCGGCAGTCGACGATGGGATGCGCAAGTAATCCGCGCCTGGGTATGTACAGGGAGCTTTCAGACAAGCTGCTGCGCGAACGCCCGACCAAGGCCGAGGTGCTGACCTTGCTCGGCCCGCCGGACGGTGAAGACGCGGCGACGCTCAAGTACGCGCTCGGCTACAACATCATTGATTGCGACAGCGTATTGATCACCTTTGGCACCGATGGTCGCGTGAGCGAGGTACGCCACATCCAGGGCTGACGGTGTTTCTCGCGGACGAGGATGGGCTGGTGCTTTCTTCCCCGTCTAGGCGTCGGCGGGTTTTGTCGCTCCCATTCCGCCTTTGCACGCTCAGCCTTGCGCGTCTTTGTATACTGCTCGAGAGGGGAAAGCCTGTGGAGACCGTCGAGGGGTTTTTAGAACGTGTGGCATCCAAAGCCGATCAGCTCGGCGTTTATCTGAAGCCGCCGCTACCGGAGGACGAACTGAGCGGAACGGCTGAGAGGATTCGTCGCGAGCTCGAGCTCATGATTCCCGAAGACTACTTGCGGCTCTTGCGCGTCACCAACGGGATCGAAACGCAGCGCGGCTATCTGTCGCCGCTCCGGGAAATCGGCGAGCAGAACGCGGTGATCTGGTTTATGCGGTCAACGTCAGGCACAAACGCTCAGGGACACTTCGAAATCCGCTACGAGCCGCTAAAGATGCCGCGGACCCCCACGTACCTCCTGCTCGGATACGACGGCAACAGCGCCGAGCAGGTTTTCGACCTCGAGACCGGCGAGTTCCGTCTCCTCCTCCTGGGCGACGGCGTCCCGCTCAACCGCGACCGCTCGCTGGTCGGGCTCTTAAAGCACATGATTTACGGCGACCCGGCGGAGTCATGCCGACAGAGTCATGACGGTAATGACCGGCCGGGCCGCTAGACCCCACTAGATCATGGTGAAGCTGCTCGACGTTGAAGCTCGCTTTCTTATCGCCGGGCGGGGCGTGGTCCTCTATCCAGACTTTCCGCTGCCGCCGGAGGGGCGGTTTCGCTCGTTTGCGGAGCCGGTGCTGCTTGTGAGACCCGACGGGAGCCGCGCCGAGTTTGAGGCGGGCTTCCAGCCGATGC
The DNA here is from genome assembly GCA_965214405.1 of Trueperaceae bacterium. Taxonomy (GTDB): domain Bacteria; phylum Deinococcota; class Deinococci; order Deinococcales; family Trueperaceae; genus CBDCCT01. The sequence continues at coordinate 745,226 of OZ243956.1, read as the reverse complement.
ACTTCCGGCTGTCTGGCGGGGGCAGCCTCTGGGCCGTCACCGTGATGTTAAAGGCGGAAAAGGCGGACGTCCCGGTCGGAAGCGAGCTGTACTGCCGGGGCGAAACCCGCGCTCTACTCGCCGGATAAGCCGCATGAGCCAGTGCAGCGGCCGCGAGACGCAACGGTTTGAGCAAAACGTCCGCGTTATCATCTTCTAACCGTTAGCGGATTTTGCGCCGCTAATTGGTCAAACGTTGCGCGGAGGGAGTGAACCCGAATGTCGAGCGCTATCTTGATCGGCGAGCAGTACCTCAACGTGGCTAACCGGCGTCTTCGCTCGCTGGTCGTTTTCGCCCTCCAAGTCGGCGGGGAGGTCGCGCGAACGGACGAAGAGCGGGGCTACGTCGCTAGACTGAAAAACTGGGACGAACTCGAGCGCTACCCGGGTTGCGACTTCGACTTAGGCGAACGCTTCCCGACCCTGGGTGAGAAGAAGTTCTGGGCGGGGTGTCTTTACACCGTCGCCCGCCGCATTTTCCTCCGGGAACTGGGCAACCAGGCCGTCCAAACCTGGCAACACAGCGCCATCGGCGACGCCTACGTCACGGCGCGGATGCTCGTCCGTACTGTCCAGGAGGAGACCGGAACCTCGTGGCAACCTGGCGCCGAGGACCAAGAGGACGCCCAAGAGCAAAGTGACCGCGTCCATATTCGGCTGTGAGAGGGGCGGATCATAAACACGCGGGACATAGCGGGTAGTCCGGGCGTCTTGGTCACGTGGGCGTTACGATGGCGGCCCGGTCACAGCAGTGTCGGGCGAACCTGTGCTCCGGCTTAACACCTGGTCACTGTGGTGCGTGGTCGTCGGCGTATTCGGGCAGGTCAGCTACTTGGCCGACCTCTTGCAGCCGCTCTTGCCCGCCTGAGTGGCGGTGTTGCTCTTTATCGTGCCCGTGGCCGCGGTCGTCTTTGTCCAGCCGGGCGAGCCCCCCGACCGGTGGGTCCGGCGTGCGCACGCGGGCGCCGCCGCCTGGTACGTCCTGGTCACCCTCGCGGCCGAGGCGGTGACCGTTTTCGGCAGCGCCCCGCCCGGCGCGCTGATGTTCCGCGTGCTCATGCACCTCGGCTGGCTGCAGTTCGCCCCGCTGCTGCGAAAGGGTGACGCCCGCGACTAGACAGACCGGCTCAGGAGCCGCGTTTGCCCCCCGCAGGCGGCTTGTAGATGAGCAGAGCTCCGTCAGGCGGGGGTGTTGCTACTCTCCACCAGCGCACCACACTATTGGGACGCTGGTGGAGAACACGGCTTACGCACGTGAGTCTCAAATGAGCTGCCGAGCTTCGCTTAAAAGCCTGGGTTCGGTAACAGATGCCGACGTGCGGGGGTTTAGCGGTATAATCTCGGGTGACAGTACGGGCCGTTAGCTCCATAAGAAGCCCGCCTACTTTTTCAGCTTGAACCGTCGTCCATATGTCAAACAGCGTCACCCCACTCGGCAGGTCCGTACCTGAAGTGACTCGACCGCCGCTGACTCAGCACCCTCTGTGGCGGGAAGATAACGGCAGCGAACATGAACTCCGCACAGAGCCTACCTCGCCTTATAAGCCGCCACCATAGCCGTAGCAGATGAGCGTGAAAACGACCGCAGTAAGTAGTTCGTGAGCGCCGTGACGGTGAACGAGCTTTTCGGCTTGAAAAGCGAGCATTTTTGCCCCATCTGCGGATAGCGGCGGGGGGAAATGCGGGAAGAGCGAAAAACCGCCTCGAGGCTTATCGTTTCCTCGAGGCGGTTCTCTCGTCCCTGGCGGAGAGGGTGGGATTCGAACCCACGGTAGAGCGAAAGCCCTACTTCGGTTTTCGAGACCGACCCATTCAACCGCTCTGGCACCTCTCCGTAAGCGGGCCAGAAAAGTATAGCAGGTATCGTCTGGTTTGGGCAAGACTAAGATCATAAATTATGGTCTGGAACGGTGCTGCCCGGGTCCCTCTCAGCCAAAAACCAGTCGGCTTCTCAGCCGAGACCCATTAAAATTGATTCGGGAAGGTGACGCGCGCGGTGAACTTCGTATAAGCTGAGCACGGCTGACGCGCCTCGAGGGTCTGGGGAGGGCCGATTGGTGCGACGGTCGGGAGTGCTACGGTATGTCTACGCCCCACATGTCTACGCCCCACATGTCTACGCCCCACATGTCTACGCCCCACATGTCTACGCCCCACCGAGCGCTTCGCACACCCTTTTAATTTGTGGATTCGCGGGACCATTAAACGGGACCACCAGAAGGGCATATCACGCGCCTCGCTGCTCTTTAGCGGCGCTGAAAGAAGGTCGAGATGGAGATTTCTCTAGCAGGCAAACGCGCGCTCGTCACGGGCGCAAACTCGGGCATCGGCGAGGCCGTCGCGGAGGCGTTCGGCGCGGCGGGCGCGGACGTGGTGGTCAACTACGTCGCCAGACCCGAAGACGCTGAGGCGGTCGTGAAACGTTTGGAAGCGGGCGGCGTCAAGGCGCTGGCGCTCGAGGCCGATGTGTCGAACCCTGAACAAGTTGCGAGTATGTTTGCGCAGGTGGACGAGGCGTGGGGCGGTCTGGACGTCTTAGTCAACAACGCGGGTATTGACGGGGCGCGTCAAGTCGCCTGGGAAACCGATTTGGCGGCCTGGCGTAAAGTCTTGGAGGTCAATCTCTTCGGGGCGTTCTACTGCGCGCACGAGGCGCTCAAGCGGATGGTGCCCCAAGGTAAGGGTGTCATCTTGAACCTCTCTTCTGTCCACGAGATCATCCCCTGGACGGGCTACAGTGCCTACACTTCGGCCAAGGCGGGTGTCTCCATGCTCACCCGGACACTCTCGCAAGAAGCCGCGCCCCACGGCGTGCGGGTCGTCGCGCTCGCGCCGGGGGCCATCAGAACCCCCATCAACCGCACCGTGTGGGCGGACCCGACGATGTCTAAAGACCTGCTCGGTAAAATCCCCTTGGGGCGCATCGGCGAAACCTCGGACGTTGCCAACATGGCCGTGATGCTCGCGTCGGACACGGCGGGCTACGTGACGGGGACGTCGGTGTTTGTGGACGGCGGCATGACGGACGATCCCGACTTCGCGCATGGGGGCTAGAGGTTATAAGAGGTAGAGAGTAAGGCCATGCCCACGTGCCTCAAAGAACTCAAACATCTGACATTTTTACAGCGCGCGTCAAAGAGCGGCAGACTTAGCTACCGCTTTAGCCTAGAGTCCTTCCAACGCTTCTAACGCCCCCAAAGCGCGCAGTGCGTTTCTCACCTCTAAAAGCAGCGCCAGCCTATTTTGCCTCACCGCCTCGTCGTCGACCATGACCAACACGTTGTCCAGAAATGAATCGAGCGGGTTCTTGAGCGCGAGAACGTCCGCGATGGTCCCGTCGAGGTTGGGGAGCTTTTTTGCCGGGCCGCGGCCCAAGTCCCAGGGCTCGAGCGTTCGCTCCGCCTCTTTTAGAAGCTCTTGGACGGCCCCCCGCGCGCCAGGCAGCGCCTCGTAAAGGGGCGCTTCGTGAAGGTCGGTAAAGCGCGCGGGGTCGACAACCGCGCCCGCGTCGGCCTGCACGCTTAGGTTCGCGGCGCGTTTGTAGAGCGTGAGGAGCGCGTCAAAGTCTTCTTCTTGACTGAGCGCCCTCAGCAGGTGTGCGCGCCGCGCAGCGGTGACGACGGGCGGCGCGTCGGCCACGGCGGCCTTGACGAGTTCGGGGCGGACGCCCTCGTCGGTTAAGAGCCCGGCGACGCGGTCCCATAGGAACGAGACGACGTCTTCTCGGACACCTTTGGATAGGTCTACTTTGGACGTCTCTGCGGGGCTCGAGCCGTACCCCGCCCCGGCGTCCGCCACAACCTCGTCCAGACTCAAAGGCCAGCCCTGCGCGTTGAGCGTCCGCGCGAGGGCGGTGGCGTCGCGCCGCAGCCCAAAGGGGTCCGCCGAGCCCGTCGGGCGTTTGCCAAGCGCGAAAAAGCCCATGAGCTTGTCCGCACGGTCGGCCACCGCGAGGAGCGCGCCCGCGCGCGAGGCGGGGAGCGGCGCGCCCGGTCCGGTGGGCTTGACGCCGTCTTCTAACGCCGCCGCCACCATAGCCGGATAGCCCTCGGCGAGCGCGTAAGCCCTCGCCATCACGCCCTCCAACTCGGGCAATTCGAAGACCATTTGCGTGCTTAGGTCAGCGCGAAAAAGGGGCGCGGCGCGTGACAGGGTGTCCCGCTCGGTTTCGGACAGCCCCAGCCGTTCGCCGAGCCGCCGCGCCGTCCCGCCCACCCGCGCGACCTTGTCGGCCATCGTGCCCAAGTCCCTTTGAAAGCCGATGCCCTCGAGACCCTGCGCGTGCTCGAGCAACCTCTTACGCCGGTCCGCCTCCCAGAAAAAGCGGGCGTCGAAGAGTCGCCCGCCGAGCACGCGCTCGTAGCCCTCGCGGATAACGCTTTCGTCGGGCACTTTGTTGTTGGACACGCTCACAAAACGCGGGGCGAGTTTTCCTGACTTGTCCCGCGTCGGGAAGAAGCGCTGGTGGTGAATCATGATGGTGACGAGCACCTCTTCGGGTAGCTCTAAATACGCCTTGTCAAACGTCCCGAGCACCCCCACGGGCCACTCGATAAGCCCCGCGACCTCTTGTAAAAGTGCGGCGTCGTGTAGGAGCTCGAGCCCCGCCTCGCCCGCCGTCGCCTCCGCAACCTCCCAGGTCCGCGCCTCACGCGCGTCCACGTCGGGCAAGACAAAGGCGGCCTCGAGCGCGTCCACATAGCCTGCCGGACTCTCCAGCACCAGCGCCTGCGGCCCCAAAAAGCGGTGCCCGCGCGTGACGTTGCCCGAATGAACGCCTGCAACGCTGAGCGGCAGCACCGCGTCGTCCAAAAGCGCCACGCACCAGGCGACGGGGCGCACGAAGGGCGTGGGCACGTCCGCCCAGCGCATCTTGCGCGGCGCGGGAAAGCGTTCGACCAGGCTTGTCAGAAGGGGCGGCAAAACGTCCGCGGCGCGCTCGCCGCCCTCCTCGAGGAGGGCGAACACGTAGCGGCCCCGCTCGGTTTCTTCAACCACAAGATTTTCGGGAGGGACGCCTGAGGCGCGCGCGAAGCCCACGGCGGCTTTGGTGGGCTTTCCCGCCCCGTCAAACGCGACGCCCTCCGCCGGGCCGCGCCGCTTTTCGGTGCGGGCGCGGCTCGTGTCGCTCAAGCCCCCCACCCTGACCGCGATGCGCCGCGGGGTCGCGTAGGAGGTGAGGGAGGTGTATGCGAGGCCCGCCCCCTCGAGGCCCGCCTTCATAAGTTCCGCCGCCGCCGCTTTGGCCTGCACCACGTACCAGCTCGGCAACTCCTCGGTGCCGAGTTCGAATAGCAACTCTGCCATCAAGCCGCCGCCACATTGGATTTTGAACCCGTAGACTCTGAACCAGCAGGTTTTGAATCCGTAGGGCTTACATCAGAGGATGCTAAAGAGGATTCTGAGCCGGATGCTAGGCTCGCCAGATACGCCTTGGCCGTGCCCTCGCTCAAGCGCCGCACACGCTGCACGTAGGCTTGCCGCTCCGTATGTGAAAGCGCGCCCCTCGCCTCGAGCAGATTGAACGCGTGACTCGTCTTGAGGACGAATTCGTACGCAGGGTAGATGAGGCCCAACGCCAACAAACGCCGCGCCTCCCCCTCAAAGGCGTCGAACAGGCTGCGCTGAAGCTCGACGTTGACGTGGTTAAAGTTGTAGTCGCAGCTCTGCACCTCGAAGTCGCGCCGCAACGCGCCGATACTCACGCCGGGCGCGTACTCAACATCAAAAGTATGCCCCTTGTTTTGCAGGTACATAGCGAGGCGTTCTAACCCGTAGGTAAGCTCGACCGACACCGGCTTTACGTCCACGCCGCCGACCTGCTGAAAGTAGGTGAACTGGGTAATCTCCATCCCGTCCATCCACACCTCCCAGCCGAGCCCCCACGCGCCTAGCGTCGGCGACTCCCAGTTGTCCTCGACAAAGCGAATGTCGTGCGCGTGCGGGTCGATGCCCAGGGCGTAAAGTGATTCTAAATAAAGCGCCTGCACGTCTAAGGGCGAGGGTTTAAGCAGGACCTGGTACTGGAAAAAATACTGAAAACGGTAGGGATTATCGCCGTAGCGCCCGTCGCCGGGACGCCGACTCGGGGCCACGCCCGCCACCCGCCAGGGTTCAGGCCCCAAGGCTTTCAAAAAAGTCGTGGGATAAAACGTGCCCGCGCCCACCTCGGCGTCGTGGGGTTGCGCGATGACGCAGCCGTGGTCGGCCCAGAAGCGGTCGAGTTGGAGTATGATATCCTGAAAGTACATGGCGGCTCCTCAAAATAGGGTGTACACAAGGGAATGAAGGAACGGTGATTGCTGTGGTCAATCTGCCCACATGTTTCTCGTGATATTTCTAGGCGAAAGTAACAGAAGCCCTTTCAGGCCCCCCAGTGAGCGCGTAGTATAACATTATGCACATAGGACCATCTTCCGCCTTTCTCGTCGCCCGTTACCCTTCGGTCACAGGCGGACGCCCACCCCGCGCGCTATGATGCGCGTTACGGTACGAAAGAGGGGCTTTACGTTGCGCAAAACTAAGGGTAGACACGACCATCAAGTCCATACTAATGACGTGACCATGACCATACCCATGAACAGGAACGGCGATGAATAGATACGATGACCGCGCGAGACTGGTGTTTCACTTTGCCAGAGAAGAGGGGTCGAAGCTAGGCCACGCGATGATCGGCCCCGAGCACCTGCTCTTGGGCCTCATGCGCGAGGGCGGCACCGCGAGCCGCGTCCTGAGCGAGTTCGGCGCGACCCTGGAAGGTTTCCGCCGCCAGGTCGAAGAGATGGTGGGCCGCGGCGACGGCTTGCCCCGCAACGAAACCGCCGCCATCACCCCGCGGGCGCGGCGCGTGATGGAGTTGGCGGGCTCTGAGGCGCGTTCGCTCGGCTCGAACGTGATTGCCACCGAGCACATTTTGTTGGGCATCATCCGCGAGGGCGACGGGGTGGCCTACCGCATCCTGCAAGGCTTGACTCGAGACGTGGACACGGTGCGCTGGCGCATTCTCGCCGCCGCCGACCCCAAGGGCCAGCCCGAAACGGTCAACACACCCTTTCTGGACGAGTACGCCAGAGACCTCACCAAGGCGGCGCGCGAGGGCAAACTTGACCCCGTGATTGGCCGGACCGAAGAGATTCGGCGCGTCATCCAAATTCTCTCCCGCCGCACCAAGAATAATCCCGTCCTGATTGGCGAACCCGGCGTGGGCAAGACGGCCATCGTTGAGGGTTTAGCCAAAGCCGTCATCGAAGGCCGGGTGCCGCCGAACCTGCGTAACCACCGGGTCTTGTCGATTGACCTGTCGAACATCGTCGCGGGCACAAAGTACCGCGGTGAGTTTGAAGAACGCTTAAGGCAAGTAATTGAAGAACTCCGCGCGGCCAAGGTCGTCGCCTTTATCGACGAGCTTCACACGCTCGTGGGCGCGGGCGGCGCGGAAGGAACGCTGGACGCCGCGAACATCCTCAAGCCCCCTCTCTCGCGCGGCGAGGTGCAGGTGATCGGCGCGACGACCACGGGCGAGTATCACCGCTACATCGAAAAAGACGCGGCGTTGGAGCGGCGCTTTCAGCCGGTGATTGTGCTCGAGCCTTCCCCCGAAGAAACGCTTGAAATCCTCCACGGCCTGCGCGAGCGCTACGAAACGCACCACGGCGTCCTCATCCCCGAGCAAATCTTAGAAGTTTCCGTCCGTTACGGCGAACGCTCCTTGCCGGGCCGCAACTTTCCCGACAAGGCCATCGACCTCATCGACGAGGCGGCGGCGCGCACGCGGCTCAACAAGTCGCTCGGTTTTCCCGTGCTAGAAGAAGAGGACGGCACCCCGGTGGTGAGCCGCGAGGACATCGAAGCGGTCATCAACTCGTGGGGCGGCATCTATGTGGACGACCAGGACGACGAAAAGCTCGCCAACATTGAGAGCGCCTTAAAGCGTCATGTGGTAGGTCAGAACAAGGCCATCAACGCGCTCGGCGCGGCGTTGCGGCGCGCGCGGGTGGGGCTGGGGGGGCGAACTCGAGTATCGGCCTCGTTCCTATTCGTCGGCCCCTCGGGCACCGGTAAAACCTACCTCGCCAAACAGCTCGCGGTTGAACTGTTCGGCTCCGAACGCGCGTTGGTCAGGCTTGACATGTCCGAATATCAAGAGGGCCACGCGATAAGCAAACTTATCGGCGCGCCTCCCGGCTACGTCGGGCACGAGCAGGGGGGACGCCTGACCGAGGCGGTGCGCCGTCAGCCCTTCTCGGTGGTGCTTTTGGATGAAATTGAGAAAGCGCACCCGGACATTTACAACACGTTTTTGCAGGTGCTCGACGACGGTCGTTTGACCGACGGTTTAGGCCGCACCGTGGACTTCCGCCGCGTGATTCTCATCATGACCTCGAACACGGGCTTTAATACCGGCCCCGGCGTCGGCTTCCAAAACATCGGTAAAGATGTGCAGAGTCCCTTAAAAGGCATTTTCAGCCCCGAATTTTTGGACCGCTTGGACGAAGTGATCCCCTTTCAAACCTTTGACGAGCAGGGCGTCTTGTACATCGCCAACGGGATGTTAGAAGAAATCCGCGACGAACTCTCGAGCCGCGACATCCAAGTCACCTTTAGCAGCGAGGTGGCGTCGTTCTTGGTGTCCAAAATGCCCAAAGGCGAAAGCGCGCGGCCCCTCCGCGCGGTGTTGCGCGAGCATATCGAGGACCCGCTGTCGCTCGAGCTGCTCACCCACGGCTCCGGCGACGGCCTCATTGTGACCGTCGAAGACGAGAAAGTTGTGTTCGCGCGGCCCGTGCCGATGGTTTAGACGCGAGCGCCTGAAAGTGGTGAATGCTTAGTGGTGAGTGGCGAGTAAAAAGTGAGAAGCGGAGAGTAGGGACAAAAGCTCTTCGCTTCTTTTTTGCCTCTACATGGTGCGTGGGCTAGTCGGGCCGGGAGTACGCACTTCCGGCTTTTTGCTGTGGTTTCACTTGCGAATTTGCTCACAGTGCGCCCCGCGCGCGCGACCTTCAAGGTAAAATAAACGGGTGTTGAGAATTCGTTATGGCTAAAACGTCGACCAGCTACGTCTGTACCGAATGCGGCACGCAGTCGCCCGTGCAGATGGGCCGCTGTCCCCGTTGCGGGAGTTGGGGCAGTATGGAGGCCAAAGTTGAGCGTCCCGCCCCTACTCGAATGCTCGGCGGAAGTGTCCCGAGTCACAGCGCCGTGGTCACGCGGCTTGATGAGGTGGACGGGTCGCAGGTGTTGCGGGCGTCGTCGGGGCTTACTGAAGTCGACCGGGTGCTTGGCGGCGGCTGGGTAGCGGGCTCGGTGTTGCTGCTGGCGGGCGAGCCCGGCATCGGCAAATCTACGCTGCTGCTCCAGCTCGCGCATGAATCGCTTTCTGCTGCGCGGAGCACGCTGTACGTGGCGGGTGAGGAGTCGTTGGCGCAAATCAAGGGCCGCGCGGAGCGGCTGGGCGTGTCGACGGCGATGGAACTCACCCGCGAGACCGACGCGCGCGTGCTCGCCGAGCATCTGCGCGGGAGCGCGCCGCAGCTCGTCATCATCGACTCGGTTCAGACGCTCACCGCTGAGGACGGAGCCACGCCGGGCTCCTTGACGCAGGTCCGTGACGCGACGGCGCTCCTTACGCAAGCCGCCAAGGAGGTCGGCAGCACGCTCGTCCTCATCGGTCACGTGACCAAGCAGGGCTCGATTGCCGGACCCAAGGTGATTGAACACATGGTGGACGCGACGCTGTCGCTGGAATCCGCCTCGGGCTTTAGGGTCCTGCGCGCTATCAAGAACCGCTTCGGCCCCGCGGGCGAGATGGGCGTGTTTGAGATGAGCGGCGAGGGGATGCGCGCGGTTGACAATCCCTCGGAAGCGTTTCTGGCCGAACGGCCCAAGGGGGTGGCGGGCTCGGTCATCGTGGCCGCGTTGGAGGGTCAGCGCCCGCTGTTATTAGAAGTCCAGGCGCTCGCCGCCAAGTCGCCCTACCCGTCGCCGCGGCGCATCGTGCAAGGGCTCGACGCGCGGCGGGTGGACGTGGTGTTGGCGGTGTTGGAGCGTCGGCTCGAGCTGCCCCTCGCAGGTCTCGACGTCTACGTGAACGTCGCGGGCGGGCTGCGCCTCACGGACCCCGGCACCGATTTGGCGGTGGCGCTCGCGGTCTATTCGGCGGTCACCAACCGCCCTGTGCCCGAGGGCACGGCGGTCGTCGGCGAGGTCGGCTTGGCGGGCGAGATTCGCTCGGTGACGCAGCTCGAGCGCCGCGCCGCCGAGGCGGCTCGCACGGGTTACAAGCACTTCGTCGGCCCCAAACGCGACGGCAAGCGCGGCGTCGCGGTGACGACTTTAGGCGCGGCGCTCAAGGCTGTGTGGGAGGTTCCGGCTGTTGCGTGAGCGGAAGTCTACCGCGGGCTCGCTCGCCAGGGGGGCGCTTAGCCTCGTGGGCGCGGGTCTGGGTTACCTAGCCGCGACTCTCTTACTTCGGGGCGGTGTGCTGGGTGGTCCCATTAATCTCGTTTATCTCACGCTGCTCGGCACGCTGCTCGGCTACTTGCTGAGCGCGCCTTTAGCAAAACGCTGGGCAGGCTTTTGGGAGCGACTGGTCGAGCGGACGCGCCGCGTGCCGCCCGACGCGATTCTGGCGGCGTTGGGCGGCACCACGATGGCGCTCGTGATTACGGTGCTCTTAAATTCGGTGCTCGAGGGCGTGCCCGGCTTTACCTGGTACTTCTCGCTTCTCATTACCCTCGTTTTGGTGGTCGCGCTGTCGTGGTTTTTCGTCGCCAACCGGGCGGTTTTTGCGAGCCGGGGGCCTGCGTCCCCACCGACGCACACTCACGCAGAAGCGGTTAGGTCGAGCGGCAACAAAGTTATCGACACCTCGGCCATCATCGACGGGCGCATCACCGACGTGGTCGAGGCCAACTTTATCGATGGCGCGCTTCTTATTCCGAACTTTGTGCTGCTAGAGCTCCAGACCATCGCCGACGCGGGCGACCCCCTCAAGCGCAAACGCGGGCGGCGCGGCTTAGAAGTGTTGGACACGCTCGTGGAGCAGCGCCACATCAAAACAGAAGTCCGCAACGACGATTATCCGGACCTAACCGAGGTGGACGAAAAACTCATCCGCTTCTGCCAAGACCACCGAGCCGACCTCCTCACCACCGACTACAACTTAAACCGCGTCGCCAACTTGCACGGCGTGCGCGTCCTTAACGTCAACCAACTCGCCAACGCGCTGCGCGCGGTGTTTTTGCCCGGCGAAAGGCTGGCGCTCCACATCGTCAAGGCGGGCCGGGAGCCGGGGCAGGGGCTCGCCTATCTGGAGGACGGCACCATGATCGTCGTCGAGGATTCGGGGCACTTGGTCGGCTCGACGGTTGACGCGGTGGTGACGAGCAACCTGCAAACCAACATGGGCCGGATGATTTTCGCGCGGCTTTTCGATGCTTGACGCTTTACTCTTTATATGAGCGTATGCTACACTGCCGCTTGGCTTTGCGTCCGACTGGTTTGGGCGCGCGAGGTTGTAGAGGACGGGCTCGAGCCGCCCTATTTTGACATCAAGTTAGCGATGTAGAGCTGGCCAACCTATCAAAGACACAGAAGCACAAAACACAAGGCTTAGAACGCGTAGAGGACGTGGAGAACGTGAAAACATACTTTCCGAAAGAGAACACGCACGACTGGGTGGTCGTGGACGCCGAGGGCCAGACGGTCGGCCGTCTCGCCACGCAAATCGCCCAGGTGCTGCGCGGTAAGCACAAGGTGGACTTTACCCCCAACCAGGCGGGCGGCGATTTCGTCATCGTGGTGAACGCGAGCAAGGTCACCTTCACAGGCAAAAAGCTCGACCAGAAGATTTACACCCGCTACAGCGGCTACCAGGGTGGTCTCAAAGAAATCCCCGCCCGGACGCTGCGCGACAAGAACCCCGAGCGGCTTTTAGAACGCGCCGTCTGGGGCATGTTGCCCAAAAACCGCTTGGGCCGCAAACTCATCCGCCGCCTCAAGGTCTACCCGGGCGAGGCGCACCCGCACGCGGCGCAGCAACCCAAAGAGATGGAGTTACGCTAATGGAACAGTATTACGGCACAGGCCGCCGCAAAGAGGCGGTCGCGCGCGTGTTTTTGCGGCCCGGTGGGGGCCGCATCACGGTTAACGGCAAGGATTTTCAAGACTACTTCCGGGGCATTTTGGTGGGCGTTCAGGCTCTAGAACCCCTTAAAGCCACCGGCACCGCCGGACGCTACGACGCGCTCATCACCGTGTCGGGCGGCGGCCCCAGCGGTCAGGCGGACGCGATCAAGTTGGGCGTCGCCCGCGCGCTCGTCGAGATGGACCCGAACCACCGCGCTAAGCTCAAGGGGGGCGGCTACTTGAGCCGGGATGCTCGAGAGGTCGAGCGCAAGAAGTACGGCCTCCACAAGGCCCGCAAAGCGCCACAGTACAGCAAGCGATAAAATTCAAACAAGTTCTCCGAAAAGGTTGAAGGTTTCACACCTCTCAGCCTTTTCTTTTTGCATCCTTGATACTGTGATGACCTATTTTGTTCATACTGTCACCAAGACGGTTTCCGCAGATACTGAGCGAACCCAGCGCAGGTATCATCTCTCGCATCATATTTTAGACGGTGATTTGTGAATCTAGTCTTGCTCAAACCAGAGGCTACCCGCTATATCCGGATGTTACCCGCTACGCCATGACCACCCTTCAAGCCGTCGTTTTGGGCGTTGTTCAGGGCCTCACCGAGTTTTTGCCCATCTCGAGCTCCGCGCACCTGCGCATCGTCCCGGCGCTCTTCGGTTGGGACGATCCGGGGGCGGCTTTTACCGCGGTGAGTCAGATCGGCACCGAGGCGGCGGTCATCATCTTTTTTTGGCGCGACATCTGGCGCATTGTCACCACCTGGCTGCGCTCGCTCTTCAATAAAGAGTTGCGAGGAGACTTGGACGCGCGTATGGGCTGGTACATCATTTTCGGCACGCTGCCCATCGGCGTGCTGGGCCTCCTTTTCGAGGCGCAGATTGACACGGTCGCGCGCGACCTACGCCTCATCGCGGGCACGCTCATTGGGTTGGGCCTCGTCCTTTTCGTGGCGGACCGATTGGCGCGTAACGCCAAGGGGTTGGAGGAGCTGACGCTCAAAGACGCGCTCATCTACGGCTTCGCGCAGGCGCTCGCCCTCGTGCCCGGCGTGTCGCGCTCGGGGGCGACCATTAGCGCGGGGCTCTTTTTGGGGTACGAGCGCGCGGCGGCGGCGCGTTACGCCTTTCTGCTCGCCATCCCCGCGGTTGTCGCCTCGGGATTGTATAAACTTCCCGACGCGCTCGCCGAGGGCGGGCCGGGGCTGCCGCTCACGCTGCTCGCCACGGCGCTCGCCTTTGTGACGGGCTACGCTTCTATCGCCTGGCTCTTGCGCTACGTGAGCACGCACTCCTACTTGCCCTTTGTGGTCTACCGCATCGCGCTCGGGCTGCTCGTCGCCGCGCTCGTCTTCACGGGTCGGCTCGAGCCGCGCGACGCTCCCGCTAACGTGACGCCGACTCCCGTCTATCAGGTGACGCCGCAGGATTCGCCCACGCTCGAGGGGGCCGTGCTCAGGCTTTCTCACCCTTAACAGGGAGCGAGGGATTCCCAGAAACTCGTCCTAGCCTAACAGCGCGCGCGTCCTCTCTAGGCTAGAATGGGAGCACTGGGAGGACCCATGACTGCAACACCCGCAAAACATCCTGTTACCCGAATAGCCCCCTCGCCGACGGGCGACCCGCACGTCGGCACCGCCTACATGAGCCTGTTCGACTTTGTGACCGCTAAGCAGGGGGACGGCACTTTTATTTTGAGGGTCGAAGACACCGACCAAAAACGCTACAACCCCGAGTCCGAGGCGCGCGTGTTGGACGCGCTCGAGTGGCTCGGTTTAGAACCCGACGAGAGCCCCAAGGCAGGCGGTCCCAACGCGCCCTACCGACAGACCGAGCGCAAGGAGATTTACCAAAAGTACGCGCAGGAGTTGCTCGAGGCGGGCAAAGCCTACCGCGCCTTTGAAACGCCCGAGGAATTAGAAGCCATCCGCCAAGACCTCCAGCGCCGTGGCCGCGGTCACGGCTACGACGGGCGCGGGCGCGATGTGTCACGCGAAGAGTCCGATAGCCGCGCCGCGGCGGGCGAGCCTTTTGTCGTGCGCCTCATCACCCCCGACGAGGGCGAGACGGTGGTTCGGGACCTCCTGCGAGGCGAGGTCCGCATCCCCAACGGCGAGGTGCCCGACGCGGTTTTGCTAAAAAGTGACGGGCTGCCCACCTATCACTTGGCGGTGGTGGTGGACGACCACCTTATGGGCGTGACCCACGCGGTGCGCGGCGAGGAGTGGATTCCGACCGCGCCCATCCACGTGCTGCTTTACCAGGCGTTCGGCTGGAATGAGCCCGTCTGGGTCCACATGCCGCTCCTCAAAAACGCGGAGGGCAAGAAACTAAGCAAGCGCAAGGACGACACCAACTTGGACTCGTACAAGCGGCAGGGCATCGTTCCGGAAGCGCTTCTGAACTACCTCGGCACGATGGGCTGGAGTATGCCCGACGGGCGCGAGTTTTTTAGCCTCGCGGACATGACCGAACATTTCTCGTTCGAGCGCGTGTCTTTGGGCGGCTCAATTTTCGACATGAAGCGCCTCAAGCACTACAACGCCAAGTACCTGCGCGACCTCCTCCCCCTCGAGACGGTTGCCGAACGCGCCAAACCCTTCCTACAGGAGGCTGGCTACGATTGGGAGAGCGAGGACTACTTACTCGACGTACTCGACGTGCTCCTGCCCCGCGCCGAGACGTTACAAGACTTTACCGAGCACGGCTACTTTTTCACCGAAGACTTCTCCTATAGCCCCGACGCGCGCAAAAAGCTGGCGGCGGGTCAGGCTTATCTGGAGGGTCTGGAGGGGGTGTTCTCGAGGCTCGAGTTCTTCGATTACGACAGCGTGGACGACGCCCTGCGCGACTTTGTCCAGTCGCAAAGCGCCTCGATGGGCAAGGTGTTGCAGCCCCTACGCGCCGCGCTGACGGGCTCGACCAACGCCCCCGGCGTCACCGATTTGGTCACCATCTTGGGCAAGCGGCGCGTGCTAAAACGCATCGGGCGCGCCCTAAATTTTATTAACGCGGGGCTGCCCGACGACACCCCGCAAAAACCGGAACAGAAGCAGGAGACGAAAGAGACCGCAAAAGCCAAGACAACCACCAAGATAATCACAGAGGCGGCGCGCTGATGGCCTGGTTCGACCGGCTCAAGCAGGGTCTGAGCAAGACTCGAGCCCTCATCACCACCGACGTGCGCGACTTAGGCGACCTCAACAAAAGTTGGGAAATGGACTGGGACGACCTAGAGTTCGCGCTCATCGGCGCGGACGTGGGCGCGACCATCGCCACGCAAGTTGTTGAGGAGACCAAGCGCGAGCGCGAGCGGGGGAGCACCTTTAAGGAATCGTTAGAAAAAGCCCTGATGGACCAGCTCGAGGCCGACACCATGCGCCAGAAGCTGCGCCGGGTGGGCTTTAACTTAGACGTGTCGCGCAACGTGGTGGACGTCAAGGGTAAAGTCGTGATGGTCGTGGGCGTCAACGGCGCGGGCAAAACGACGACGATTGCCAAGCTCGGCCAGTATTACCAGCGCCACGGCAAACGCGTGATGTTCGCCGCGGGCGACACTTTTCGCGCGGCGGCGACCGCGCAACTGGAAGTGTGGGGCGAACGCCTGGGCGTCCCCACCGTCACGGGTGCCGACAACTCTGACCCCGGCGCGGTGGCGTACAACGCGGCGGGCTCGAGACGCGCGCGCGGTTACGACCTCCTTTTCGTAGACACCGCCGGGCGGCTTCACACCAAGCACAACCTGATGGAAGAACTTAAAAAAGTCAAGCGCGTCATCGGCAAGGCCGACGAGGGCGAGCCCAAGGAGGTCTGGCTGGTGCTCGACGCGGTCACGGGGCAGAACGCGCTCGAGCAGGCGCGCAAATTTCACGACGCGGTGGGCGTGACCGGGGTCATCGTCACCAAGCTCGACGGCACCGCCAAGGGCGGCATCCTGCTGCCCATTGTGCGCGAAATAGGCTTGCCCATCAAGTTCATCGGCGTGGGCGAAAAGGCCGAGGATTTGCAGCCCTATGACGCAGCGGCGTATGTGCGGGCGCTGCTGGACATGCCCGCCACTCAGGCAGCGTAACCTAGCTGCGTTGGAGCAGGTACTGTCGCCAAAGGAGGTTGAAAGGTGTTCACCAAACCAAGCGTCATTCACAGCGACCCCGAGATTATGAGCGGCACGCCTGTTTTCGTCGGCACGCGTGTACCAGTTAGGACGCTGCTCGACTATCTGGAAGCGGACCGCGACCTCAGCGAATTTTTAGAAGACTTCCCCACCGTGACGAGGGCGCAGGCCGTCGCCGCGCTCGAGGAGGCGAAACACATCCTGGTGAGCAGTGCGCGTTCTGCTTGATGAATGCTTGCCTAAAAGGCTCAAGAGAGAGTTTGCAGAACATGATATGAAAACCGTACCCGAGATGGGTTGGGCAGGCATCAAGAACGGCAACCTTTTGCGCCTCGCCGAAAAGGAATTTGACATTTTTCTAACGGTTGACCGGAATTTGGAGTTCCAGCAGAACGTGACGATGCTAGACCTCGGTATCATCGTGTTCCTGGCAACGAGCAACGATATCGACGTGCTCCGCCCGCTTATTCCGCACGTTCGGGAGGTGTTGCCCCAAGTTGAGAAGGGTACAGTCACACGTATAGGCACACTGTGATTGGGTACTTCTGCATCTTTACGGCGAATGCTCCTACATAATCTCGCCTTCGCATTCTCGCGCCTCCTCAGTGAAGAGGAGGTAAAGCTACCCAGCGGTCACGCCCTTGCCAACCTCCACACGCCCCTCTTGCTCAGCAACGCCGCCTGGTATCCCGAGGTGGGGGGACTTGCGAGCGTCGCCGAATGGTACGCCTCGAGAAACCTCCACCCCGCCATCGTTGTGCCCGCGGTGCGGGAGGCCGAACTCGAGCGGGCACTTGACGAGGGACCCTTTCTCCTCGAGCGAGCTTTCCGCTTCCGCGATGTGGAGCCAGCAGGTTTGGAGAGTGACACGGTGGTCGAGCAGGTGAGCTGGGCGCAAGGTCGCACCCTGGGCGAGACCTTCGCTACGGAATATGGCGAACCCGCTTACGGGGTTGCGCTCGGCGCTACGCTCACCAAGGCCATGCAGGCGCACCCGGCCATCACCGCTTACGTCGCCTACAAAGACGAGGCGGTTGGGGCGATGGTCGTTTTTGGGGGAGAGGTGTTGGCCGCCATGCTCATGGCGGACGCGGACGGGGCGTTGGAGGCGCGGTTGGCGGAGGAGGCGCGGGATAGAAACCTCACGCCGTATGTGCTCGAGCCCCTTCCCGAGGGAACAAGCGTCAAAGACGAACGCTCCTTTGAACGCTGGAGCATTTCATGATGCTGCTCGTTACCGCCACGGCGGCGGAAGCCGAACCTCTCAAAAAGGCTTGTAAGGGTGCGGAAAGGCTCGAGTTCCCCTTAGGCGAACTCTACCGCCTCCATTTTAATTTTCCCTTCTACCTCGCGCATTTGGGCGTCGGCAAGGTCAACACCGCGGCGGGGTTGGCGCTGGCACTCGAGAGGCTCGAGCCCGCCGCCGTCGTCCAGTTCGGCATCGGCGGCGCGTTTGTGGGCTCCTTTTTGAGCGTCGGCATGGTCGCGGTGGCGGCGCGTGAAGTCCACTTGGATACAGGCGTTCGTACGGACGCGGGTTGGCAGGGCATGGAAAGTTTGGGTTTTCCTCTGCTGAACAAAGGCGAACCCCTCTACAACATTTTTCCAACCGACCAGATGCTCACTCAAAAGATTCTCGAGGCGACCGGGGCGCATCCCTGCACCTTTGGCACCTCCGAGACGGTCACGGGTTCGTTTGATGACGCGCAAACCCTTCATGAACGCTTCGACGTGAGTATCGAATCAATGGAAGGCGCGGCGGCGGCGCAGGTCTGTCTGGCGCTGGGCGTGCCCTTTGCCGAACTGCGGGGCGTGAGCAACATCGTGGGGGAGCGCGATAAGCGCGCGTGGGACGTTCCTGCGGCGGTTCGGGCGGTGAACGGGGCGGTGGAGAGGGTGGTTGAGGCTTTAATTCAGTAGCGCCATTTACTGCTCGAGTTCAAAAATATTGTGCTTAATGCGCTGAAAATTTCGAGCGTCTTATATCTTCTCTTCTAAGGGCTTCAAAAGATTATCTTCCTGGGATCGAAGACTGTCATAAAACCAAAGGGGGTTGTAAGTTCCTCCAAATCTTCTCCAAAATCCTCGTCCCGAAGCTGAAAAGCAATTCCTGGATACTTAGGCAAAACATAAACGTCAAGTTCATCTGCGTAAGCACCCACCCGCGTAAGCACGTCTGAAAGTGTTGACCCTATGCCTATTCCTAAGAATGTGCCTTCAAATCCCTCTTCCACGCCAATCTGATAAATCTCATGGGTGGCTCTGTCAGCCCAGATGGTGAACGGTTTGAAGTAGTAACGCCATGCAAGCTCCAACTCTTCTGCTGTTGCCTCAGCAGGCAATTTTCCCTTAAATGAGGAAAAATGTTCTCCGATGTTGAAGTTTCCAAGTTTCTGACCCGGTTCGACTGATTCGCCCATAGTTCAAAATCACCTCAACTGTCGTAGTTTAACGGATTCGGTGAAGGGACCTATAGGGGTTCTTCTCGAGCCTCATGCAAAATTAGCGCGCTATAAAGCTCTGAGTACAAACCGAAAAACGCAAGGGGCGCGTGGGCGGTGCGTTATACTCCCCCTATGGCACTCAAAACCGGCATGGACATCCTGACCGCGGCCAGAAACGGCCAGTACGGTGTTGGCGCGTTCAACACCAACAACATGGAAATCACCCAGGCGATCCTCGAGGCTGCCGAAGAAACAAAGAGCCCCGTCATCGTGGCGCTCTCGGAAGGGGCGCTAAAGTACGGCGGCGACGATTTAGTCGCGCTCGTGCTGCGCCTCGGTGAGGAGGTGAGCGTGCCCGTCGCGGTCCACCTCGACCACGGCTCCTCGTTCGAATCGTGTATGCAGGCGATTCGCTACGGCTTCACCTCGGTGATGATTGATAAATCGCACGAGGACGAGGCGACCAACATCCTCGAGACTAAAAAGGTGGTCGAGGCGGCGCACGCGGTGGGCGTGTCCGTCGAGGCCGAAATCGGGCGCTTGGGCGGCGTCGAGGAGCACGTGGTGGTGGCCGCGGAGGACGCGATTTTGACCAAACCCGACGAGGCGGAGCGGTTTATGCGGGAGACGGGCGCGGACTATCTGGCCGTCGCCATCGGCACCTCGCACGGCGCGAACAAGGGCAAGGGGCGGCCCTACATCGACCATAACCGCATCGTCGAGATCGCCGGACGCCTCCCCAACCCGCTCGTCATGCACGGCGCGAGCGGCGTGCCCGAAAGAATCGTCGCGCGCCTCAACAACGCGGGCGGCGAACTCTCGGACGCCACGGGCATCCACGAAGAAGACGTGCGCAAGGCGGTCACCGAGGGCATCGCAAAGATAAACACTGACACCGACTTGCGCCTAATCTTTACCGCCGCCATCCGCGAAATCTTGAAGCAAAAGCCCAAAGAGTTCGACCCGCGCAAAATTTTGGGACCGGCCAGGGACGAGATGAAAACCGTCGTCAAGGAGCGCATGGAGGTGTTTGGGTCGGTGGGCAAGGCCTGAGCGCCGCCCTCGAGCCGAAGCGGCGCAGGCTGGGAGTTGAGGAGCTAGAAGAGCGTTTGGCTCGAGGCTACCCGCTCCGCCGCATCTACTTTGTCAATGCGAAAGGTGCGCCTTTCTTGCCTCAGATGGCAGTAGCCCCGAATATGAGAGCCGTCAAAGGAATGAACGTCAACGAGTCTTTCCTGGTCACCGTAATTTATCTTGATGCTGCTCTTAGTTCTGGCCGCCTCACGGAAAAGGGCAGCAAAGGGGCTTTCGGTAAAGTTCATCCTTACTGTGCCGCTATGGTCGCCTTTTTGAAAGAGGAGGTGACCATTCTTTTTAGCGTATTCATAAAGGTCGCGGGTAAGTTTCACATCCTCCAAGCAGTAGCGCTCGAGCCCCGCCCAATCCCCCGCGCGGTAGAACTCGAGCGCGTCCAGACCTGAACCTAGTTTAGAAGCGCCCAACGTCGCCTTGGCGAACGCGTTGAGGCTTGTCCGTCGTTTCATGACCTTTTGCGCCTCGAGCATCAAGTCAACCGTCGGCAGGTCGTAGACCCATTCTCCCAACTCGGCGGCGAGCACGGGCCAGTCAAAACCGACGAGGTTGAAGCCAATCACCTCGTCTGCTTCTTTGAGCACGCGCTCCAACTCCCCAAACGCCTCCTCGCGGTAACACACAAACCGGTCACCGTCGTAGTGATAAACCCCGACCACGCTCACGCCCAGCTTGGTTTTGTTATGGGGACCACCGACCTCGCCAAAGGAGCGTTTGGTTTCTAAGTCTAAAACGAGACGTTTCATGCTTGGTGGGTATTTTGAACCTTCTCGAGCCCCAGCGCCGCCAACAGTTTGCCGTGGACGTGGCCGTTCGAGGCGACAATTTTACGTCCCAGGTTGTAGGGCTCACCCGACGGCCCGGTCACGGTGCCGCCCGCTTCTTGAATCAGCAGCACGCCCGCCGCCACGTCCCAGGCGTTGAGCTTGAGTTCCCAAAACCCGTCCAGCCGCCCGCAGGCCACGTAGGCAAGGTCTAAAGCGGCGGCACCGGGACGGCGGATGGCGCGGCACTGGGGCATCACCCTGGCGAAAATCTCGACGTTTTCCGAGGCGGTGTCCGCCCGGTAGGCAAAGCCCGTCGCCAGCATCGCGCTTTTGAGGTCGTTTTCTTGTGTAACAAAGATGGGAGCGCCGTTGAGATACGCGCCCTCATCCCGCGCGGCGGTGAAGAGTTCGTTGCGCGAGGGGTCGTAAACGACGCCCACTTGCAGAGTGCCTTCGACCTCGAGCGCGATCGACACGCAGTAGAAGGGAAAACCGTGAGCGTAATTCAAGGTGCCGTCGATGGGGTCGACAATCCAGCGGTGCGACGACTCACCGCCCGGCTGCCCCTCCTCCTCACCCAAAACAACGTGGTCGGGATACGCGCCCAGCAAAATCTCGCGGATGCGCGCCTCGCACTCCTTGTCAACGCGGGTGACGAGGTCGGTAAAGGAGGTTTTAGTGCTGATGCCTAAGTCGCCGCCTAAGTTGTACTGCTGGATGCTGCCCGCAAGCTGCGCGGCCCGGACCGCGGTGTGAAGGTAGTCTCTCGTGTGTTTGTCCATGTGTCACTATACGTCGGGGGAGAGGGAGCCGTGTCTCTCACTTTATCGGGTGATTCACCTCGAGCCCCTGACCAGGTGGCCCTCGAGCGCGCGCAGGCTCTCCAAATTGTGCGCCGGAGCGAGCACATCAATATAAGGCAACGCCGTCTGCATCCCGCCCGCGGTGGGCGCGTAGCCCGCGCTACCCGCCAGAGGATTGAGCCAGAGGAGGCGCGCGCTGCGGCTTTTAAGCGTACGCATCGCGTCACACAATACGTCCAGTTCGCCCGTGTCCCAACCGTCACTCACGATGATGACCACCGTTTTCCGGTCTAGCAGCGCACCGTGCCGCTCCAAAAAGGCGCGCAGGCTCGAGCCGATTTTGGTGCCGCCCGAGCGCCCCAGCATCGCACGGCGCGCGGCGCGGATGGCCTCGGCGGGGCCGCCCGTTTGTAGATGCGGCGTGAGGCGGTAGAGGTCGGTGGCGAAGCCGAAGACCTCGGTGCGCCCGAGGGAGCGGAGTTGCACGAATGCGTAGGCAACTTGGAGCAAGAACCCGCTGTAAATCATCATCGAGCCCGACACGTCGAAAAGAAATAGGAGGCGCGTTTTGCCCAGCGCACGCTTTTTATAAACGAGCTCGAGCGGTTCCCCGCCCCGGCTGAGGCTCCGCCGGAGGGTGCGCCGCACGTCCGCCACCTCCCCCTGGCGCGCGCTCGCCCGGTAACGCCGCGACACCTTGGTGGCGAGCCGCTTCGCAAGCCCCGCGACGAGGCGCGACACGGCTGCAACCTCGTCCGTGCTCACCACCGCAAAGTCAGTTTTGACGAGTGTTTCAAAGGTGCTGTAGCCCGCTGTATCCACCGTGTCGTCGTGCGTCTCCTTAGCGGACCAGTCGCGCACGCTTGGGTTCTCGAGCCTCTTAGGTTGAGGAAGGTTCGGGGTGGGTTCAGGACGCGTTTCGTCGGGCGTCAATAAGCCACCCCGCCAGTAGCGCTCAAAAAGACCGTCGAAGCGCCTCCCCTCGAGCGGACTCCCCACAAAAACACCCCTAAGCGCCAGCCGCACCTCCTCCCGGTCATGAAGGTCAACGTAAGAAAGCGCCTGAAGCCCCAGCGCCACCTCCTGCGGCCCCACCAGCAGTTCGGCCTCGCGCAGGAGGCGAGCGAAGGTGAGGAGGTTGGCGGTAAGCGTGCCCGGATAGGGTCCCGTCATTTGAGCGCGGATTCTACCTGCTGCCATGCTCGCTCGAGCGTTAAGAGCTCCCGCCCCGGCTCGACCATATTGAGACCCCGCAAGAGAACATCCAGCCAAACGCTGCGGAAGCGCCGCCCGTCCTCGTGGTGTTTGAGGAGCACGCTGACGGTGGTCTCGAGCACCTCCCTGTCCAGATTGTCCGCGTCTAACGCAACTAACGCCGCCGCCCAGTCGAGCGTTTCGGCGACGCCGGGGGTTTTCTCGAGCGACAGGCGGCGCAAGAGTTGCACAAAAGCGACGACGCGGGCGCTCAAAGTCTCGCTCAGTCCCGGCACGCTTCCTTTGACGATTTGCAACTCCTTGTCAAAGGGCGGGTAGTCAATCCAGAGGTAGAGGCAGCGGCGGCGCAGCGCGTCGGAGAGCTCGCGGGTGCGGTTGCTCGTCAAGACG
The DNA here is from genome assembly GCA_965214405.1 of Trueperaceae bacterium. Taxonomy (GTDB): domain Bacteria; phylum Deinococcota; class Deinococci; order Deinococcales; family Trueperaceae; genus CBDCCT01. The sequence continues at coordinate 722,231 of OZ243956.1, read as the reverse complement.
GTGGTAGGGGGGTGCGCCGCGCGCAGCGTGCCGAGTTCGGGGATGGAAATCTGCCAATCGGAGAGGAGTTCTAGCAAAAACGCCTCGAACGCCTCGTCGGCGCGGTCAATCTCGTCAATCAAGAGCACAGGGGGAGTAGTAGCGGTGATGGCCTTGAGGAGGGGGCGCTCGAGCAGAAACCGGGGACCAAAAATGTCTGCCTCACGCGCTTCTAGGGGTCTGTCCGCCCCTTCCGTCACGCGGATGTGGAGAAGCTGCTTTTGATAGTTCCACTCGTAGATGGCGGCGCTCGAGTCGAGCCCTTCGTAGCACTGCAAGCGGATGAGCTCAGTTTGGGCGGCCAGGGCCGTCACCTTGGCGATTTCGGTTTTGCCCACCCCCGCGGGGCCTTCGATGAGCAGCGGGCGGCCCAGCTTGTTCGCCAGATGGAGGGCCGTGGCGGTGGCCCGGTCGGCGATGTAGCCGTGGGAGGCCAGGGTTTGCTGGACGCCTGAGATGTCGGGGTGCATTGGGTGTAGTGTAGCAGGTCGGGGAAGTGCTGAGGATGGTTAGACTGTTTCACCCAAGGCTCGCTCGACATCCAAATTCAAAAGTTCTTGTTTGAGGTGTTGGTAGTCCTCTTCAACACCTTTTGTACGTAAATGTGTTTCCCCTAGATACTCACGACATCCTTCTAAAGCTTCATGAAAAAGAAATTCAGCCTCATCATAACGTCCCATCTTCACAAGCAAATCGGCTAAATTGTGGAGGCTAAGCGAGTAATTCGGATGCTCTCTGCCAAGAGCTTTTTCGGTAATCTCTATCGCTTCCCTGTAAAGAGGTTCAGCCTCATCATAACGTCCCAATTTCTTTAGCAACCTTGCTAAGTTGTAGATAGAGGTGGCATATTTTGGATGCTTTTTGCCGAAAGTTTCTATACGAAGGTCTATGACTTTTCGATAAAGAGATTCAGCCTCACTATAGCGTCCTGTAGTTGCAAGAAGATTTGCAAAGCTGCCGAGGCTGTTTGAATAACTTGGATGTTCTTTTCCAAGAACTTTTTCGGCAAGTTCTACGGCCTCTTTGAGAAGAGCTTCAGCTTCGTCATAACGCTCCGTTGTGGTAAGTAACTCTGCTAAGTTAGTAAGATTGTTGACGTAACCTACATGTCTGCCATAAAAACTTTCTGAGAGTGTGATGGCTTTGCGGTAGAAAATTTCGGCTTCATCGTAATTGTCTAACATATGATAAGCAACAGCTAAACCACTAAAAGAATCGGCCATGAGCTTTTCATTACCAAGCATTTGCGCTGTTGAAAGGGCTTCCTGAGCTTCGGAAACCATCTCTCGAAAAAGCCCCAAATTGTTTAGAGCCGCGGCTAAACGTGTGCGTGTACGAACGATATACGCTAAATCAGGTTCGTCCCGCTGTAACTGCGATTTGAGAATTTCTTGGTAAAGCGCCACTTGTTCTTCTAACTGTGCTCTCTCGTGAGTGCTGGTAAACGAGCGTTCACGCTGAATCACAGAACCTATTGTAAGCTCCCCACGAAAATCAAATACCCCGCTCCGCCACGCCCAAAAGTCCGGCGCGCGCCTCATCAGCCGCACAAGCTGCTCCTCGCGCAGCCACAGCACCACCGCGTGAGGCGCGTCGGTAAAGGCTTCGCGTTGGATGTTGACATAGCCCGCAAACTTGTCGAAGTCGCTTTTGCCTTCGGGTAGGCTGCTGCCCAGAAAGGTGAAGAAAATGGCTTGGCGGGGTTCTTTGGGTAGGTCTAAAAACGTTCTGACCGGGTTGAGGTTGTCGCCTTTTAGCGCGACTTGAGTGATGGGGAGCTCGAGCATTTCCCTTAACTTCCCGGCATTCTCGCGCTGCTCTTTGGCGTCTCGGTACAAGGCGAAGGTGAGAACGAAAGAGTCGGTGGCCTCGAGCAGAATCTTTATTCTGCGGTAGTCGTGGTCTATGTCGGCTTGAATAGACATGTTACTTCAGCAAATCATTCACTAAAGGATTTACGTCATACCAAATATCGTGATTGCTGTACTCGAGCACGCTCAAAGTATGCAGCAGAGTTTGATAGGCAGGCGTTTGGTCAATCTTCTTCTCTTCTTTAACGCGCCTTAGTAGGCTTAGCTGCTCCTCGCTCAACATCCTTGAAAAGTTCTGCCGCTCGCGGGCGACGGCGTCGTGCGCGTGTTCCACCATGACTTTTGCTTGCGCCGCCACACGTGCTTCCAAGCTTGCGTCCCTGGCTAAAGTGATGAACTGTCTGGGGATACCACCGCTAAACTCAACAAGCATATCCAGCGCTTCTTCTTCAAAAAGAGACGCCTCGACCCGGTTGAGGAGGAGATGGCGTAAACTTTCCACGCCCCTCTCATCGGTTAGTTTGAAATTGGGCAAAATGGGCGTGTCGCTAAAGAAGTGACGGATTTGCATAAACTCGTCGCTGTGACCGAGTGCTACGGGGAATGTATAGATGATGTTGATGGTCAGGTCGGGGGCGCTGATGGATTTACCGTGGTCGTAAAAGATGGTTCTGGCTTCTTTTAAATCTATTTTGTCAAGGTCTTCAACGATGCAAAGGACGCGTTTGCCGGTTTCGTCGAAGACGTCTTGGGCGAGGATGTCCAAGCCCTTGAGCAAGTCGGAAACGCGGTAGCGAACCTTTTCACGCAAAGCTTGGCGGGTGACGTGCTCGCTCTTGATACGAACCCCGAGCCTTAATAGTGTACTCACAGCTTCGCCAAGCCCCAGCTCAGCCTGCCAACCCTTAGTCGTTCCGGTTTCCGTTTGCTTTTCGATACCCAGACCGAAGGACCAAAGGCTCTCTAAAGCGCTGCGCGTGTTTTTGGAAAGTTTAACCTTGTCCTTGGCACTTTCGGCAAGTTGCAGCGCAAGCGAAAGGAGCACGTCGATATAAGTGAGGTCGTGAAGGTCGAGAACGTTTTTGAGGGCGTAACGTACAACAAAAAATCGGTCTTGAAGTTTAGCCTCGAGCTTGGCAAGTTCTGTGCTCTTGCCGTTGCCCCGGTGTCCTGTGAACAGAAACTTCTGCGGGGAAGGGTCCTCGAGAGAGATAGCTACACGCTCAACCGGACTGCCTTCTCGCGCTACGTAAAACTTGGCTAACTCATCAACACTCAGCGAATGTTGTGGGTTGAGGTTGCGTATCGCTTCTTGCAAGGTCTGCGCTTTGCGCTCGAGCAGTGCCACCCTTCCAATCTAGCACGGGCCTTTTTGTACGACGGTCTTTCGGTTTGATGCTGGACGGAACGCCATAAGAAAAAAGGGTGCCGCACAACGTCAGCACCCTTATGAGCAATCCTTTGAATTTAGCCCGCGCGCTCCCAGGCCTCGAGCAGCGCCCTTTTGGTATAGGTCTTAGCGAGCTGACGCCTATAGTCCGCGCCCGCAAAGGTGTCCTCCAAGGGGTCAACACCTTCCGCGGCACGTTCGGCGGCGGTGGCGGCGAGTTCGGGGCTGAAGGATTGACCCGCGAGCGCCTCTTCTACTCCCGTCGCGCGATAAGCTCCGTCAGACACACCCGTAATGCCGACGCGGGCTTTTCTGACAGTGTCGCCTTCTTTTTCAAGTACCACCGCCGCACCGCAGACCGCGTAGCCCGAAGCGGGGTGGCGAAACTTTTGGTAGCTCGAGCCGCCCCTTGACGCAGGCACACGCAGTTCGACCAAAATCTCGCCCTCTTCCAAGGCCGTCTCAAAAAACCCGAAGAAAAACTCTGCGGCGGGAACCGTCCGTCTGCCGTTGGGTCCCTGCACGACCATTTCGGTTTCCGAGGCGAGGATGGCGGCGGGAAAGTCCCCGGCGGGGTCGGCGTGGGCCACCGAGCCGCCGATGGTGCCAAGGTTGCGCACCTGGAGGTCGCCGACGTGCGTCGCCGTATGGACCAGCACGGGCGCTCTTTCTTTAAGCAAGTTTGACGTCTCAACCATGTGGTGCGTGGTGAGCGCGCCAATAGCAACCGCGTCACCCTCGTCGCGGATGTACTGGAGTGAACTCCGCAAACCTTTCATATCGACCACGTGGGCGGGGGTGGCTAAGCGCAGCTTCATGGTGGGCAGGAGGCTATGGCCGCCCGCGAGCAGCTTGGCGTCCATACCGTGTTCTTGGAGGAGGCTAACGGCCTCTTCGACGGACGCTGGGGTGTGATAAGAAAACGCTGAGGGGTACATCGTCCAAACCTCCTAATCCGCTGCCTGCGCGGGTTGGGCGTTCTGGAGCGCACTCCAGACCCGTTGCGAGGTGAAGGGCATATCCAGTTGGGTGATACCAAAGGGTAAAAGCGCGTCCAGCACCGCGTTCGCCGCCGCCGCCGTGCTCGCAATCGTGCCCGCCTCGCCGATGCCCTTGACGCCTAGCGGGTTGTGCGGCGAGGGCGTGACGGTGTGGCCGAGTTCAAAGGACGGCAGGTGGTCGGCGCGCGGCATCACGTAGTCCATGTAGGAGCCGCTTAAGAGTTGGCCGTTGTCGTCGTAAATCGCGCCTTCCAAAAGCGCCTGCCCGACGCCCTGCGCGATGCCGCCGTGTACCTGACCCTCGGCGATGAGCGGGTTGATTAAGGGGCCACAGTCGTCCACCGCGACGTAGCGCAGGAGCTTGATCTCACCCGTTTCGGGGAGGAGTTCGACCACCGCGATGTGGGTGCCGAAGGGGTAGACGAAGTTGCTGGGGTCATAAAAGGCGGTTTCTTCTAAACCGGGTTCTAAGTCTTCGGGGTAGTTGTGGCACAGGTGGGCCTGCAAAGAGATGTCGGTAAAGCTCACCGACTTGTCGGGCGAGCCCTTGACCTGGAAGGCACCGCCGACGGCCTCGAGGTCGTCCTCACGCGCCTCTAAAAGGTGCGCGGCGATTTTGCGGGCTTTATCCTTGACCTTGCGAACCGCGGTCACGACGGCGGAGCCGCCCACCGCGGCGCTCCTCGAGCCGTAGGTGCCCCAGCCGAAGGGCATCTTGCCGGTGTCGCCGTGGACGATTTCGATGTCCTCCATCGGGACGCCCAACTCGTCCGCCACAATCTGCGAAAAGGCCGTCTCGTGCCCCTGCCCGTGCGAGTGCGAGCCCGTAAAGACCTCCACCTTGCCGGTTGGCGCGACGCGCACGAGCGACGACTCCCACTGCCCCGCCTGCGCACCTAAAGAGCCGACGATTTTGGAGGGGGCGAGGCCGCACGCCTCGATGTAGCACGATAAGCCGATGCCTAAGTAACGCCCCTTTTTGCGCGCCTCTGCTTGTTCTTGACGCAGGTTCTGGTAACCGAGCATCTCGAGCGCCTTGTCCAGCGCAGGCTCATAATTCCCCGAGTCGTAGGAGAGCGCCACGGGCGTCTGGTACGGAAATTCGTCCGGGCCGATAAAGTTCTTGCGGCGGAACTCGGCGGGGTCCTCGCCGAGTTCTTGCGCGGCGTGGCTCATCATCCGTTCTATAACAAAGGTGGCCTCGGGCCGTCCCGCGCCGCGGTAGGCGTCCACGGGCGTGGTGTTGGTGAAAACGCCCGTCACCTCGCAGTAGATGGTGGGAATTTTGTACTGTCCCGATAATAAGGTGCCGTAGAGGTAAGTAGGCACCGCCGGGGCAAAGGTTGTGAGGTACGCGCCCAGGTTCGCTGCGGTTTTGACCCGCAGGCCCACCACCCTGCCGCCCTCGTCCACCGCCATCTCGGCGTGGGTCGCGTGGTCGCGCCCGTGCGAGTCGGTGAGGAAGCTTTCCGAGCGGCTGGCGGTCCATTTGACGGGCCGGTTGAGCCTTTTGGCGGCGTAAAGAACGACCACTTCTTCTGGATACTGGAAAATCTTGGAGCCGAAACCGCCGCCCACGTCGGGGCTCACCACGCGGAGCCGGTTTTCGGGGATGTTGAGGACAAAGGCGGCGAGCATGAGGCGGTGGACGTGCGGGTTTTGCGAGGTGGTGTAGAGCGTGTACTCCTGCGTGCCCCGGTTGTACTGCGCGAGCGAGGCGCGGGGCTCGAGGGCGTTGGGAATGAGGCGCTGGTTGCGGAAGTCCAGCGAGATGACCCTGGCCGCCCCCTCAAAGGCCGCGTCGGTTGCTCCCTTGTCGCCAATCGACCAGTCGAAGCAGACGTTGCCCTTCGCGCCTTCGTGGACGGTGGTCGCGCCCTCTTCCAAAGCCTTTACCGCGTCCGCGACGGCGGGCAGGACTTCATAATCCACCCGCACAAGCCCGGCGGCGTCCTCGGCGGCGTAGCGGTCTTCGGCGACGACGACTGCGACGATATCCCCGACAAAGCGCACCGTCTCGGCGGCGACGGCGCGGCGTTCGGGGAGGTGGATGTCTTCTAAGAGCCATCCCGTCGGAATCGGATTAACGCCCGCGTCCAGCAAATCCTGACCCGTGATGACGGCGAGAACGCCGGGATGCGCCTCGGCTTCCTCCGCGTTGATGCCCTTAATCTTCGCGTGCGCGTGCGGGCTCCGCACCATCGCCGCGTAGGTCATCCCGTGCAGCGTCATGTCGTCTACGTAGTTGCCCTGACCCGTGATAAAGCGTGGGTCCTCGCGGCGCTTGACGGCCTTGCCAACAAAATTTTCCGCCATTTTAATCTCCTTGTCTCTCTATTTAGTCTGCTTAGTCTGCCGCGACGGGCTGTGACGCGCCCGCGCGCATTTTTTCGGCGGCGTAGCGCACCGCCCGCACGATGTTGTGGTAGCCCGTGCAGCGGCAGTAGTTGCCGTCTAGGCCGTGGCGGATGTCGTCCTCGCTGGGATCGGGGTTGCGCTCCAGAAGCTGCACCGTCGCCATCATAAAACCCGGCGTGCAGTAGCCGCACTGGAGGCCGTGCTCCTCCCAAAAACCCTGCTGGATGGGGTGAAGCTCGTCCCCTTGCGCGAGCCCTTCGACGGTGGTGAGTTCCGCGCCGTCCGCCTGGACGGTCAAGACCGTGCAGGATTTGACCGCGAGCCCGTCCATGAGGACCGTGCAGGCCCCGCAACTGCTCGTGTCGCAGCCCACGTGTGTGCCCGTTAGGCCGAGTCCTTCACGAATGAAATGCACGAGGAGTTCCCTCGGCTCGACCTCGCGCGTGTACGCCTTGCCATTGACCTTTACCTTGACCTGTGTTCCCATACATCCTCCTGAACCTGAACCAAACATCTGATTTAGAATCCAAAACGAATCAAAAATCCCGGAACCCTCAAGCCGGGTAGCTCTGCGCCTCTTTGTCCAGCCGCTCGAAAAACTGTCCAGCCAACTTTTTCGCCACGCCGCCGACCAAACGCCCGCCCACGGAGGCGAGACGGCCCGAAATCTGCGGTTCGCCCTCGTAGTGAACCACCGTGCTGTCGCCCTCCTCCTCGAGCCTCAACCTTCCCTCGGCCTTGACGCCGCCCGGCCCGCCCTGACCCTCCACAGCCAGGGTCATCGCCTCGGGTTCGCGCTTGTTCGTAATCTCGACGTGACCCTCAAAGGTGCCGCGGACGGGGCCGACGCCGAGCTCGAGCGTCGCGCGGTAGCGGTCCTCGCCCTCCCGCTCCATCGTTTTCACGCCCGGCGTCGTTTTAGCGAGCACGTCCGGGTCCTGGAGCATCCGCCAAACTTTTTTCCTGGGCGCTCTAATGGTGTGCGAACCCTCGACCTTCATCGGGCCTCCTCTATATGAAGCGGGTTGGGTGACGCTGAGGCGCGGGGCCGTTAAGCGATACTGCGTCTCCAGACGTTCCACAGTGCTGGTTAGAGCTGAGCTACGTTGACAGAGTCAGCGTAACGCAAAACGGTGGAATCGTCAACGTTCACAGCCGAAGTCCGGGTTGTATAGCGCAACAAAAAAGCCGCTGCACTATTTCACAGCGGCTTTAACCTACTAAATCTAAGATGTTGCGAGAGAACGCTCGGACTTCAACCGAACTTTGGCGGTAAAGGTTTAGCGGGACGCGACCGTTACCGCGGGCTGCCTCTCTCTGGGTCCCTTTTCGGGCTCGGCAGGTTTTCCGGGGTTGACGATCAGCCGCTCCTTGGGTTGCTCACTGAGCCTTTTTAAGAGCGCGTCGGACTCGCGCTGCTGGGCAATGTACACGTCCGAGACCAGCTTGCCCGTCTTGTCCGTAATCTCCGCGGGCGAGGGCTCCATGTCGGTGATGAGCCTCGAGTGCCTGTCAAACGTGAAGTAGCTGTAGGCCCAGTTGGCGAGAGCGTTGACGCGGTTCTGGTGGCCGGGCAGGTAGACGAGGTGAATAAAAAGCCACGACAGCCAGCCCAAAAAGCCCCGAAAGCGCATCCCCAAAAACACCTTCGAGAGTTCCGCGACGCCCGCGTTGCGTCCGATAATCGCCATAATGCCCTTGTCAAAGTATTCAAACGGGTCGGTAGGTTCCCCTTTGATGAGCTGTTGAATCTGCTTAGCGGCGTGCTTACCCTGCTGAATAGCGACCTGCGCGACCTGCGGGTAAAGTCGCCCCTGACCGTCCATTGCGCCCGACATGTCCCCGGCCATAAAGGCGTAAGGGCGGTCGAGCAGGCTCAGGTCGTCCGCGACAGCCACCCGGTAGCCCTTGGTTAGCTCGACGCCCAACGCCTCGACGAGCGGGCTCGCGCGGATGCCCGCGGCCCAGAGCAGCGTCTCAGTCGGGATGATCTCGCCGCTCTTGAGTTCGACCTCGTGCGCGCGCACCTCCGACACGGTGGTACCCAGACGCACCTCGACGCCGCGGTTCTCGAGCACCCGCTTTGTGTACTTCTGCGTCTTTTTGCTGAAGGGCGGCAAAAGTCCGTCCATCATCTCAACCAAAATCACCTTGGCCCTGGTGAGGTCAATATTAGGGTAGTCTTCGGGCAGAACCTTGTCAAAAAGTTCGGTCATCGCGCCCGCCATCTCAACGCCCGTGGGGCCGCCGCCGACGATGACGAAATTCAAAATCCCCTCGTCAATGAGGCTGGGGTCCGCGCTCGCCCGCTCGAACTGCCGGAGCATATGGCTTCTGATGTTGACCGACTCGGAAAGGCTTTTTAAGAAGTAGCCGTGCTCTTTTACGCCCTCGATGCCGAAGTCGTTGTAAACCGCGCCCGCCGCGACGATGAGATAATCAAAACTAATCGCGTCGCCGTCGGCCAACAAAACCTCTTTTTGGTCCCAGTCAACACCCGTCACCGTGCCCTGACGGAAGTTGAAATTCCAAAAGCCCTGGAAGGTGCCGCGCACGGTGTGGGCAATTTCGTCGGGCTCGAGCTGCGCGGTGGCGACCTGATAGAGGAGCGGCTGAAAGGTGTGGTAGTTGTGCTGGTCTATCATGAGCACGTCCACGGGTGCCCATTTGAGCGCCTTGGCCGCGTAAAGCCCTGCAAACCCCGCGCCCACGATGACGACTCTCGGCTTCTTCTCCATCTTATCCTCCTCTAAACCCAACCCCGAACCTCAACCGCATTATCTCTTGTGCCAACATTCACAAGGGGATTATAGGCCCATTTGGTACAAATGTTTGTATCAGTGCTTTCCAAGCTTTTCGATTCTGCACAAGGTGAATCAGATGGATGACGAGTCAAAATTTGAACAAACTACCGAGCTTCCTGCATACCTGAAAGAAACGCACGCGATGCTTGAAAACGCTTTTCCAGAAGGTATTCCGGAAGGTGACCTCGCACCGCTTATCATCGTGTTGCATGAAGAGATGTCCTTACGAAACATAGCCAAAGCATTGGGGTATCTTACTGGCAGACACTACCTTGACGTAATGAGCACGGTTCTCGGTGTTCTTACTCCTCCTGAATTTCAAAGTCATGACCGGGTTGAAGTCAAAAATGAAAGCATCGAGGAGGTGAGGAACCTCCTCAACACGCATGGGTGTTTGGAATTGCTAAAGAAAGAGGAAGAACTTGATGAGCGCTACAGAGAAAAAGTCAAAAACATCCAAGCAAAAGGCGAGGAGTAAAAAGCTATAGCTTAGGCTTGACTCAAGCAACGCAACAAAGGATTTGACCACTCCCTGTGACAAAGGTAAACCAGACTCAAAGGCGTCTCTACAACCAACGGAATTAGTAAAGCTAGAGGGGTTATGGAAAAACCGCTGAAGATAATTACGAGCTTGAAGGAAGTGCCTAAATTCGAGAACGACGAGGAGGAGCGCGAGTTCCGGATGACACACGCTTTAGGAGGTGAGCTTTCCTACCGTTTACTAAGGAAAGGTCCTGCGAGTATTCCACCTCCCAGACCGAGAGACTTAAAGCAAGTAACCATCTGGCTAGATAAAGGTGTAAAGGACAGGTTGCGGCGTCAGGAAGAACTCAAGGGTGTAGATTACAAGAATCTCATCAAACAATTCATTGTAGAACGACTCTATGAAGAAGAAGAACGGGACGGATTGTTTGGCAATTGATAACCATTAAAGGTGGGGAAACTGAAAATCGTTCGGATTTTCAGGAAACTTCCAGTAACATCTCGCTGCGCTCGAGCGCGGCCAGCAGCTCGGGTAGCAGGGACTCGAGCACCAAAATTCAACCTGCAGTTTCGCTGAAGGGATTCAGAAGTTTCAAGCCGGGAATCCAGGCGAAGTCTCCCGTGTTACGTGTTACCAACGTGCGCCCGTGAACCAAAGCTGTGGCGGCAACGAGAGCGTCTCCCAAGGTCATTTTACGCACCTGACGGAGCTTCGCCGCTTGCTCGAGAACGCGCGCGCCGATAGGCAGCAAGGTGGCGGCGTCGAAAAAGGTCTCGAGAAGCGTTTTGTCCTCTTCGGTAAGGCTATGATAGCCGAGAACTTCAACGTAGCTTATTGCTGACACCGCCGGAGCATGTTGAGCGATAAACTGTCGCAGCCAAGCGTTTTGGGGGTGTGAGGCATAAATAATGATGTTGCTGTCGATGAGCACTATCTACCGGGTAAAGTGCGCTCTTGCCGTCCATTCCGTTCCCAGGCCGCCGGGTCATCTTCATCGGCAAAGGTTCGCAAGGCAGCGAGTTTTTCCAAAGCCGCCGCCATCCGTTCCCCCTGAACCGTCGTGTCTCTCCCAAGCAGAGTTACCTGAACCAGCACGGCTTGCCCCTGCGCCTGTGCGGGCGCTTCGTCCTGCCACTCGAGCTGGTCACCCTTAAGTAGAGCGCGATAGGTCGTTGGCATAAACAACTATACCACTGATGTCTAAGTGGGGCTAAAAACCGTTACGCAAGAGCTAAAAGAACCTCCCCGGCGTAAAGGGCAGCCTCTTAAGCGCCCGCAGCGCCTCGGCGACGGGAGCGTCGAAGCCCCTGGCGAGTTCCTCCAGCGTCTCGCGCGCCTCGACGTCGGGCACCACGCCGCCGTCAAAGGTTTCGCCGGAAGCGCTCTGCATGTTGGCGACCGCGACCATGACCAAAGAGCCGTCGGGTAGCCTAAAGCCGCGCACCGCCTCCACGTTGCCCTCGGTGGCCTCGCCGATGACGGTCGCGCGGCCTAAATTTTGGAGCACCAGCGCGGCGATTTCGCCCGCGGACGAGTTGGTGTGGTCAACCAGAACGACCAAGGCACCCCCGAAGCTGGCGGGGTGCTCGAGCACCTCGTCGTTAAACACGTTTCTGCCCTCTAAAAAACTGTGTCCCGCGCCGTCCTCGAGCTCGTACGAACTCCGCCAGACCACCTCCTCCCGGCTCACCGCCTGCGCCCAGGGACCCTCGACGAACGCGCCCAGCACGAGCCCCAACTCGCTCAAGCGCCCGCCCAAATTGCCGCGCAAGTCGAGCACGAGCGACTGCGCGCCCTGCGCCTCTAGATCAGTGAGCAGCCGGTGGACCTCCTCGGCCACGCGGGGCGTGTTGAAGGTGGGCATATAGAGATAGCCCGTGGTCGCGTCGAGCATTTCGGCCTGCGGCAGCCCCTGCACCTCGGCCCAGCGGACGGGCGCGGGTACGAGAGTGACCTGAAGATTCTCGCGTTTGCGTTGCACCTCCAGCCTCACCTCGCCTGTGGCGACGGCGGCGCGAAACGCGGCGCTCACGTCGTAAGCGTTGGCGTCGCGTACGTCGTGAGCGTTCACATTTTTGATAACGTCGCCCCGTTGCAGAAGAGCCGCCGCTGGCGTTTGCGGGTACACGCGCCTCACCACGACGCCGCTGCCGGGCAGATACTCGTGGACGATGCCCAGACCCGGTGACGCCCTGCCTCGAGAAACCTCGCCGCCCGCCCCCTCATCCACGTTATCAACGAGGCCAATCCAGCTCGAGTGATGGTCGTCAAGCGCGACCACCATCCGTCCGACCGCCGCGTCAAAGGCGGCGCGTGTGGGCGCGTTTAGCGCCTCGTCGCGGTAGCCTTCAGCCCACGCGTCCCAGTCTGTAAACGCCTCGTTCCAATAGTTGTCTTTGAAAATATCGACCAGAGCCTCAAAAACGACTTCACGGCCCTTCTGCGTGGCCCACAGCTCGCCGCGCAGTTCGCCGTACACTCCACCTCGCGGCGAACCCTGAGCGAACGCGCCTGCCAGCAGAAAAGAAGCGAGCAGCGCGAGGAGCGACCGGCAAAACGTTTTGGGGAACATGACGAAGTTTAGCGCAGGAGACAGGGAAACACTGTGGAGGGTTTAACGTTGTCGCTTGGCCTCGTCGCTTGGCCTCACCGTTTTCTAACCATCCCCTTGCGCCTCGGCGGCCAAGCGCGCGGCCTCCTCGGCGAAAAAGGTGTAGGAGTCGTTGTCGGGCTCGAGCGCCACCGCGCGCCCGTAAGCGTTGGCCGCCGCCCTGTACTCCGCCCCCTCAAAATAAATACGGCCCAGCCAGCCCCAGGCGTCGGCGTAGTCGGGGTTGGCCTCAGTGGCCCTCTGAAAAGCCGCCTTGGCGTCGACGTAGTCGGCGAGTTGGTAGCTCGACAAACCCTGAGAAAAGCTGCTCGCGGCCGCCGCGCCAAAGCGCGCCTGGTCGCGGGCGAGGCCCAGAAAGTAGGGGATGCGCGTGTCGTCAGGGTCCAGCGCCTGGGCTCTTCTCCAGTAGGCCACGGCCTGCTGCGCCTGCTCGGACTCCTGAAAAGAGCGCGCGGCCCACACCGCCGCGTCTTTGTAGTCGGGATTGGCTTCTAAAGCCCCCGCAAAAAGGTCGGCGGCGGCTCTGAAGTCGCCCGCGTTATACCGCGCCATCCCCGCCTCGAACGCCCCCACCGCCTCCGCGCCCCAGGTGAGCTGGTCCTCGGCGACGCTCAAGAAGTAGCGCGCCCTGGCGTCGTCCGGGTTGCGCGCCAAGACCCCCTCCCAGGCCGCCTTGGCCTCGTCCGAGTGACCCAACTCCAGCGCCGTGCGCCCCGTCCACACCAGGGCGTCGGTAAATGCGGGGTTGGCCCCATACGCCGCGCGAAAGTTTGTCAGCGCCTCCTCGAGCCTGCCGCTTTCGTAAAGCGTAACGCCCTGCTGAAACGCGTTGCTGGCTTCTACACCGAACGCGAGTTGCTGCTGAGTTCGCCCTAGATAATAACGCGCACCCTGGTCGTCGGGGGAGGCCTCGACGAGCTGTTGCCAGTAGGGGAGGGCGTCCTCTGGCTGACCAAGTTCAAAAAAGATGCGGCCCAGCCACAGGTTGGCCTCGCGGTCGCCCGGCACGCGCGCGTTCACGCCCCTGTAATACTCGAGCGCGCCCGCCAAATCACCTGCGCTGTAACGGGCGTAGCCGAGCCGGTTGCCGACCGCGCCGAGCCCCTCCCGCACGCTCGCGTCGAGCGCGCCGCCCGCGTCTAAGTAGCGGAGCCAAAAACCCCACGCGCGAATGTCCCAACCGACCGCCGCGTAGCTCTGCGCCAAAAAACGTAGCGGCTCGGGCGCTTCGGGCGCACGGTCCAGAGCCTCTTCCCCCGCCGTGATGGCGTCGCGCCAGAGGGGCTGGTCGATGTTGTTGACGGTGTTCTGGTAGGTCGTCTGCGCCCGGCTGGCGAGGACCGTCGCCCGGTTGAGCGCCTCTTGCGCCTCGGGCGAAAGCTGCGCCGCCGCCTGTCCCAGCAAAGACGCGCTCACGGACAGCACCACATACAGCGCGCACAGGATGAGGGGTCGGGATGTTCTCGGGGCCGTCTCCCACCGTTCCCTTTTCATCCTCCCAGTGTACGCGAGATGGGCGGGTAAAAATGTTACATCCGCGTTCGCGGGGGTGGGGCAGGTGCGAAGAGCAGACGTGAAAGCCGGAGGCGAGAGGGCGGAGGGTTGCCCTACACCGCGCGGCGGCCCGATTGCGAGACGGGGCGCGGTCTTTTGGGGCGTCCAAGTTTAATTTGTAGACACAGGGGCTGGGGGTGTGGCTGGTTACGTATGTTCGTTTTCGCTCAACCTTTTTGCCGGTGCGTGACGTGCGTTTTTTTGCTCGAGCCCTCTGGGTGGCGAATAAGCGCAGGTTCAGTGGGTATCAACATTACAAGGGGAGGCAAGCACATGAATCCAACAAGACTGAGTTACGAACTCCGTAAAGGTCGCACGCCCGACCTCAAGCGCCGCCGCTGGATTGTCGGCCTGAGTTTGCTGGGGGCCGCGATGGGGCAGCTTGTTTCGCTCTACCAGATGGGCATTGTCTCGCGTTTGCCCGACCCGCCCGAGGGACCCTTTAACGCGACCAGGGTGGACGCGTCGGATTACGCCTATAGCCGCTTCGAGTCACCCGACGGGCTGGCGATGGTGACGACCTACGCGGTGACGGCCTGGCTGGCCGGGGCGGGCGGCGAGGACCGGGCGCGGCAGCTTCCGCTCGTGCCCCTCGCAATGGGATTTAAGACAGCGTACGACACGCTGAACGCGCTCGAGCTGGCCCGCGAGGAGTGGCGCGACAACAAAGCCTTGTGCCAGTATTGCCAGGTCGCCACGCTCGCCTCGGCAGCGTCGGCGGCGCTCGCGGTGCCCGAGGCTTTGCGCGCCGTCCGCGAGTTGCGCGGGCGCGGGTAGCTCACGCCCGACACCGTACCCGGTACCGGACCCCTGCGCCTGCTGCTCGTCGGCGGGGGCCACGCGAACGTCGCCGTGCTCAAGGCGGCGGGGCGCTGGACCCGCCGAGGCGTCCAGGTTACGCTTGTTAATGACGCGCCCTACCTCTTCTATTCGGGGATGACGCCCGAGTACGTCGGCGGCAGATACCGGCTTGACGAGGTGCGTATCGACCTGGCGGGCTGGTGCCGCAAAAACGGCGTTCGCTTCGTGTGTTCGCCCGTCTCGAGCTTAAACGTCGCCCGGCGCGTGCTTCGTACAGAGAGCGGTTTCGCGCTGCCCTGCGACCTCGCCGTGTTCAACGTGGGCGCCACCAACCCTCTACAGCGTAAAGCGGGCGACGCGGTGCTCACCAAGCCCCTGCGTCACATCGAGGAGCTTGGGGGATGGCTCGAGGGGGTGCTCTCCCGGCCTCAACCCCGGCGCACGTTGGTGGTCGTGGGCGGCGGCCCGGCGGGCACGGAGGTGACGCTCAACCTGAGCGCGCGCCTCCGGCGGAGCGCGCGTCCCGACGCCCTGCGCCTCATCCTCATTCATCCTGAAGACCGCCTCACACCGCAGTTTGGGCCGGGACTGGGGCGGCGGGCCGAAAGGATGCTGCGGGCGCGCGGGGTGGCGCTGCGTCTGGGAGAAAAGGTCGCGTGCGTCGAGAAAACTTCTGTAGAAGCCGGTGTAGAAGCCAGTGTAGAAGCCGGTGTAAAAGACAATGCAGGATACTGTGCGGGCCACTCTTCACAACAATCTGCAACACACTGTGTGGTCCTCGAGCGTGGCGCACGCCTCCCCGCCGACCTCGTCCTCTGGGCCACCGGCACCGCCGGACAGCCGCTCTTCCGCGAGGCGGGGCTGCCGGTCACCGAGGAGGGTTATATGCGCGTGGGGCGCGATCTGCGCTCCGTCGCGGCCCCGTGGCTGTTCGCCGCCGGGGACTGCGCCGCGGTCGAGGGTCTTGACCTTAACCGTTCGGGCGTCAACGCGGTGCGCGAGGGGCTAGTGCTGCGCGACAACCTAGACCGCCTTGTGCGGGCCGCGGGGCGGGGCAGGCGGCTCGAGAGAGTGCGGCTCGAGCCTTTTCGCCCCCACCCGGTGTCGCCCTACCTCCTCTCGACGGGCGCGCCCGAAGCGATGCTCGCTTTAGGCCCGACTCTGTGGCTGCGGGGCCGCGCGCTGCTGTGGCTCAAGCACCGTCTCGACCGCCGCTGGACCGGCCTCTACCACCTCGACTAAAGTCTGTTGACCTTTAAGAGCCAGCCGAGCGGGTTTTTGGGGCGCTGGACGAGAGAAGCAAGGAGAAGGCGGAAGTAAGGAGGTTGCGAAGTGTGGCCTTGTTGCGTTTGTTGCAACGTCAAGGGCCTTTTGTGAATAGCAAGTGTCACTAGAACCGAGATGAAAAATTTACCTTTTATAGGCTATGTTCCAGCTTCTTTATCTTGATCCTCCGCTAAAAATCCGAACGCCTCCTGCACGGCGCGCGGGACGCGTTTGGGCCGCCCGCTGACGGGGTCGAGCCAAACCCACTGCGTCACCACGTCGACCAGGAGCGCGTTCGTGTCCGCGCGCCGCACCTGATTATGCCTTTCCGCCCTGGGACCATCCATCTGGGTGACGCGCGTGCTCACGCGCAGCGTGTCGCCCAGGAGGGCGGGGCGGTGATAGGTCACGACGTGGCGACGGATAACGGGAACGACGCCGCAGGCCCTAAACCCCTCCAACGTCAGCCCGAAGTGTTCAGCGTGCGCCCGACCCACCGCCTCGACGTACTGCAAATAGACGGCGTTGTTGACGTGCTCGAGTTCGTCGATGTCCTCCGGCCCGACCGTCGTCAGGTGCTCAAACCTGTGACGGTCGGAAGCGGGCGCATTCTCCACATCTTTATTTTAACCCCTTGCGCTATTTACTTTAACCCCTTTGCGTTGGCTCGAGCCGTTTCGAACCCGCGGCGGCGGCGGCACCTCATAGCGCCTCACGCCGTCGGTCGTTCACCCCCTCGAGCGGTCCTGTCGTTGGTCCTGTCGTTGGTCCTGTCGTTGGCCCTGTTCGTTGGGGGGTGAACGCGTAGCCGACGCGCTCGCCCTGGGGCGGCGTTCCCCCGACAAACCGCCCCATCCCCCAAAACGTACTACACTAAAGCATGATTGAACCGAGTCCAAAAAACCGCACCCCTGTGCTCGTCGACGGCTGCCGCGTCCCCTTCCGGCGCTCGGGCACGGACTACACCGACCTCATCGCCTACGACCTGGCGCGCACCGTCCTCAAGGGTCTGCTGACGCGCACTGGGCTCGAGCCCTCCTGCGTCGAGCGCGTTATTCTAGGTACCGTCGTCCAGAACGCCGCGACGAGCAACGTGGCGCGCGAGGCGGCGCTGGGGGCGGGGCTGCCCCATCACGTCCCCGCACACACGGTGACGATGGCCTGCATCTCGGCGAACCAAGCCATCGCGGGGGCCGCCGACCTCATCCGTACGGGCGAGGCGGAGGTGGTCATCGCGGGCGGGACCGAGACGCTTTCGGATGTGCCGCTCCAGTTCCCCAAGGAGCTGCGCAAGCGGCTCTTCGAGGCGCGCAAATACAAGTCGCCGCTCGAGTACCGAAAATTGGTCGCCGGGATGTCCCCGAGCGACCTCCTGCCCCGCGCGCCCGCCATCGCCGAGTATTCGACGGGCGAGACGATGGGGGAGAGCGCGGACAAGCTCGCCGCCACCTTTGGCGTCTCGAGGCGCGAGCAAGACGAGTACGCGCTGCGCTCGCACCATTTGGCGGCCCAGGCGACGCGGGAGGGGACGTTGGAAGACGAAATCACCCCCGCGGTCTTGCCCCCCGATTTCGAGCCCTTGACGCAAGACAACACTTTTCGAGAAAGCTCAATGGAAAAATTGGCGTCCCTTCCCCCTGTTTTTGTCAAACCTTTTGGCACCGTGACCGCGGGCAACGCCTCACCCTTGACCGACGGGGCCGCCGCGACGCTTCTAATGTCCGAAGAACGCGCCCTGGCGCTCGGCTACACGCCCAAGGCTTACCTGCGCGACTACACCTTTGTCGCCCAGGACCCCGGCGAGGAGCTGCTGCTCGGCCCGGCCTACGCGGTGCCCAAACTCTTGGGGCGCGCGGGCCTGACGCTTGGGGACATCGGCGTGATTGAAATCCACGAGGCGTTCGCGGGGCAGGTGCTGGCGGTGTTAAAGGCGCTCGAGTCAGGCACCTTTGCTAAAGAGAAGCTGGGGCGGGAGCATAAGGTGGGCGAGGTAAATATGGACAAAATCAACCCCTGGGGCGGCTCCTTGTCGCTCGGGCACCCCTTCGGCGCGACGGGCGCGCGGCTCGTCACCACGGCGGCGCACCGGCTTTTGGAGGAGGACGCAAGGTACGCCCTCGTCACCGCCTGCGCGGCGGGGGGGCTGGGTCACGCGATGCTGTTGGAGCGTTACGGGGTGGCGGCGTGAGCGGGGTGGAACTCGAGCGCGACGGGAACATTGCCGTCATCTGGCTCGACACGCCGGGCGAGCGGGTCAACAAGCTCACGACGGGGATGCTGGATGATTTTTCGAGGTTGCTGGACACGCTCGAGAACGATTCCGATATAGAGGCCGCCGTACTCGTGTCCCGTAAGAAAGATTCGTTCATCGTCGGCGCGGACATCGAAGCGTTCAAGGACTTCGCCACCCCTGCCGAGGCCGGGGCGGTCATCCGTGAGGGGCACGCGCTCTTTAACCGTCTGGAAGGTTTGCGTAAACCCGTCGTCGCGGCGGTTCACGGCGCGGCGGCGGGGGGCGGGCTCGAGCTGGCGATGGCCTGCTCCTACCGTTTGGTGAGCACGCATCCCAAAACCAAGCTCTCCTTACCCGAGGTGAATCTGGGCCTCCTGCCGGGTCTGGGCGGCACGCAGCGCCTGACGCGTCTGGTGGGGGTGCAAAAGGCGCTGGACATCATGTTGACCGGGAAGAGTGTTTACCCCAAGCCCGCGCGGAAGATGGGTTTAGTAGACGCGACCATTCACCCGCAAGGTCTTTTAGAAGCGGCTAAGCAGGCGGCGCGCGAACTTGCCAAGGGAGACCTCGAGACCGGACGCGACGCGCTCTCGTGGCGAGACAGGTTGTTAGAACGCACCCCCTTAAGCCGCGTCGTCTATCAACAAGCCGAGAAAAGCGTGCAGGAGCGCACCGGAGGCCACTACCCCGCGCCCCTAAAAATCATCGACTGCGTGCGGATAGGGCAGGAGCGGGGGTTTGAGTCGGGGCTCGAGGCCGAGCGCCGAGGTTTCAGCGAGCTTCTTTTTACGCCTCAGTCGAAAGCCCTCATCCACCTCTTCTTCGCCAAAAATGCCGCGGAGAAGAACCCCTACAAAACGGAGGCGCGCGAGGTTGAAACGGTTGGCGTGCTGGGCGCAGGGCTCATGGGCGCGGGTATCGCGCAAATCAGCGCCGCAGGCGGTTACGACGTGCTCCTCAAAGACCGCGATTTGGCACTCGCCGCTGCGGGCAAGAAAAAGGTGTGGGAGGGCCTTAGCAAGCGCGTCGGCAAAGGCATGTCAACCTTTGAGCGCGACCAAACGGCGGAGCGGGTGATGCCTGTGGAGGACTACACGCCCTTTGGTGAGGCTGAGGTGGTGATTGAGGCGGTGCTCGAGGACTTAGATCTCAAACGCAGCGTGTTGGGGGAACTCGAGGCGGTGAATGACAACTTCATCTTCGCCACCAACACCTCGTCGATTCCCGTGGGGCAGATTGCGGCGGAGGCGGCGCACCCGGAGCGGGTGGTGGGGATGCATTATTTCTCGCCCGCGCAGAAGATTCCTCTCTTGGAAATTGTCAAGACTGACCGCACGCCCGACTGGGTGCTGGGAACCGCCTTTGCGGTGGGTCTTAAACAGGGCAAGACGGTTATCGTTGTGAACGACGCGCCCGGTTTCTACACCACGCGCATCTTGGCGGCCTATATGAACGAGGCGCTGGGGCTGTTGGAAGAGGGCGGGGACATCGCGCAGATTGACCGGGCGATGCGGGCGTTCGGCTTTCCCGTGGGGCCTTTAACGCTTTTGGACGAGGTCGGCATCAACGTGGGAGCCAAAATCACCGAGGTGATGCGTGACTTTTTTGAGACCCGGGGCGTTCAACCAAGCCGAGCCGGAAAAGAAGTTGTCGAGGCGGGCTACAAGGGACGCAAGAACAAAAAGGGTTTCTACAAGTACGAAGGCGGCAAATCCGAAGATAAAGAGGTGAACACCGACATTTACGCTTTCTTCGGCGGTCCGTTGCGCAAAACGCTTCCTCCCAAGCTCATCCAGGACCGCCTGGCTTTCATGATGATGAACGAGGCGGCGCGCTGTTTAGAGGAGGGCGTTATCGCCTCACCCACCGACGGTGATGTGGGGGCGGTGTTTGGTCTCGGCTTCCCGCCGTTTTTGGGTGGCCCCTTTTGGTACATGAACGCGCGCGGGTTGGGGGAGGTGGTAGGGACGCTTTCAGAACTCGAGCACACCCACGGCGCACGCTTCAAACCTGCCGACATTCTTAAGGAAAAGCTCGAGAGCGGGTTCTATAGCTGAATCAGGTTGAGAATGCGAGAGGTTTATGGCGTTACGAGAAAGAGCGGCAGCACTACACCTGGTCACCGGACCCTGGGGAGCGGGCAAGACCTCGCTGGTGCCGCATCTCGTCCGACTGCTCCCCGACTGCGTCGTTTTCGACTGGGACTCGATTATTCCGGGCGTCTCCGCCGCGGCGGGAAAGAACGTCAACACTGACCCTTCGACCTGGGAGGGTCTACGGGCGACGTGGGCTGCGGTTGTCGGGGCGGTATTGGCCGGAGGACATGACGTCGTTTTGTGCGGGCCAGCCACGCCCGACGATTTTCAGGGTTCCCTAAGCACCACGCGGCTCAGATGTGCCTATCTCGATTGCCCGAACGACGCCCTTGCCCACCGGCTGCGGGCGCGGGGGGAAACAGACGCCAGCGTCGCCGACGAGCTTGCTTACGCCGCGAGTCTTAGGCGCTCGAGTCACGCCCGTATTCCGGTCGGGAGTCAAACTCCGCGTGAGGATGCCGAGGCGGTGGCGCAGTGGTTACAATCTGAGCGCTAGAACGGGGAATACTTACCCCCTAAACTGTTTGAGGTACTCCCTCGAGATAATCAAGTGCTGTATCTCGTCCGTCCCCTCGCCGATGCGGGTGAGTCTGGCGTCGCGCCACATGCGCTCGACTTCGTACTCTCTGATGTAACCGTAGCCGCCCAAAATCTGAATCGCGTGGTCGCAGGCCTTGACCCCCGCGACGCTGCCCGTGAGTTTGGCCTGCGAGGCGGCCACCACGTAGTCGCGGCCCGCGTCTTTGAGCGCGGCGGCCTTGAGGACCAACAAGCGGGCGGCCTCCAACTCCGTCGCCATCTCGGCAAGCTTGAAACTTACGCCTTGGTTGCTGGCGATGGGCTTGCCGAACTGCTCGCGCTCGAGGGCGTACTTCGCGGCAATCTCTAAAGCCCCCCGCCCCAAGCCGATGCCCATCGCCCCGATGCCGATGCGCCCGCCGTCAAGTACGGCCATCACGTCTTTGAAGCCCCCGCCGCGTTTTCCAACAAGGTTGTCTTTAGGAATCTCGATATTTTCAAACGTCAGCGGCGTCGTGTCCGACGCGTGCAGGCCCAGCTTCTCCTCCGGCTTGCCGCGCACGAGTCCCGGCGCGTCACCGTCAAACACGAAGGCGCTGATGCCGTCCGCCGCCGAGCGGTCCTCGCGCGGGGCGTCGGTGCGGGCGACGATCACATAGGTGCCGCCGACGGTGCCCTGGGTGATAAAAATTTTGGAGCCGTTGAGGACGAAGTGGTCACCCTTGTCGTCCGCCCTGCTCTTCATCGCCGCGGCGTCCGAGCCCGAGCCCGGTTCGGTGAGGCCCCACGCGCCGAGTTTCTCGCCTCGAGCCAACGCGGGCACAAACTCGGCCTTCTGGTTTTCGTTCCCCGCAATCATCAGGTGACCCGTGCAGAGCGAGTTGTGCGAGGCGACGGTGAGGCATAAGGAGCCGTCCACCGCGGCAATCTCTTCGATAATGCGCGCCATCGTGGCGGTGTCCAAGGCCGCACCGCCGTACTGCTCCGGCACCTGCATCCCCATCACGCCGAGTTCGCCAAGTTGCTTGACGAGGTCGTGGGGAAACTCGCCCGTCTTGTCGCGCTCTTGCGCGCCTGGGGCCACTTCGGAATGTAAAAAGTCGCGCAAGGGTCCGATAAGTGCTTTCTGGTCCGCGCTGAGTTCGAACCAGAGGGTATTGTCGGCGGTTGTGGTGGGGTTGGTCAGAGTGCTGGTCATGTCTCAACGATAGCAGACCTTTTCACGCGCATCACCGTTTGTACTGCAAATTTGTACAGCGGATTTGTACAGCAAAGGAGTCGGGGCTACCTCAAAATCGCAGGGATAGAGTCAAGTATGAGAGGTTGATATCCCGCGCTGCTCGCGCGCTGGACCCGGCGTTGCGGTAGTCCTGCCGACGCGAGTTGTCTTCAGAAGGGCCGCGCCGCTGTGCTAAACTCCCTTTCGTGATGGCCCTAACTTTGACCTTTCGGTGCGGGCGCTCCTTTCTTGTACTTTTTGTAGTCACACCTGTAGTGGCCACACCTGTTATAGGGGCCATACCTAAAGATGAGGCCATACCTAAAGATAAAGTGAAAACAGGGGCTCGAGCCCCCAAGGTGTGCGCCCTCTAATGCCCAAAAACGTGACCGCCATCGAAATCATCTGGCGCAGCCCCTGGGTGCGCGCGCTCACCTATATCTTGCTCGCAATTTTCGTCTTGTTCGTGCTCTTTACTTACGGGCGCGGCGCGGCCTTTGCGGTTCAGGTCGCCATCGTCGGCTTCGTGGTGGCGTACATCTTAAATCCTGTTGTCGGGCTCCTGGGGCGCTTGCGCATCGGGCGCTCGCTCGCGGTGGTGATCATTTACATCGTGCTGCTCTTGCTCGCGGTGCTCGGCTCGGTGCTGCTGAGCCAAGTGATCGTGCAGACGGGCGAGTTTGTGCGGCGTGTTCCGAGCGCGATCCAGAACGATATCGCGCCTTTTATCGAGCGGACGGCGGTGCGGGTTTCGAGCTGGCAGGAGAATCTGCCCGACGTTTTGTCCAACCGCTTTGGCATCGACCCCAACGGGAACGACCTCGGTTTGAGGATACAGGAGCAGGTCGCGGCCTTTCTGGAGCGCACGGCGGTGAGCCTCAACAGCGTGCTGCGGCGCGTCGCCACGGACGGGCCGGGCGTCTTGCTCACGGGCGCAACCAGCATTTTATCGACCACCACACAAGTCGTGCTCATTTTGCTCACGAGCGCCTACTTTCTGTACGATTTCCCGCGCTTTACCGCCAACTTTAGGCGCTACGTGCCGGTCCGCTGGCGACCCCTCTACAACGACCTCATCGCCAAGGCCGATATGGCGGTGGGCGGCTACTTGCGCGGGCAACTGCTCATTACCGCCATTTTGGGCGTGTTCGTGTGGGTCGGCCTCAGAATCGTCGGGGTGCCTCTCGCCGAGGCGATAAGCTTTCTCGCGGCGATCTTCAACCTCGTGCCCTACTTAGGACCCATCATCGGCGTGATTCCGGCGGTGATTCTGGGCTTTACCGTGAGTCCTCTTACCGCGCTCCTGGCGGTGGTGGTGTTTATCGTCGCCAATCAGATCGAGGGCAACATCTTGTCGCCCTTTATTTTGTCCAAGTCCACCAATTTGCACCCCGTCACCGTGCTCCTGGCAATTCTCGCGGGTGCGGGGCTGTTTGGGCTCGTCGGGGCGCTCCTGGCGGTGCCCGTGGTCGCGCTCGTCAAGGTGATTTTGGAGGAGTACCTTCTCAGACGCCCCGCCTACCAGGAAGCAAATGCGGTGGTGTGGGAGGACGACACGCCCCAGACCGCTCAGCCTTCTGCGCCTCGAGCGCCCAAACGCCAATCTTTTATACCCCGGCCTTTTACCCCCAGACCCCCCGCCGTTTATCCTGCTCCACCCAAAACCGCCCCGCCCGAACCTGCCCCGCCTGACCCTCCCGAAAGCGCGCCGGAAGCGCCTGTAAACTCCAAGAAGCGCGCAGGTAGTTGAGTAGGAAGTAGGGAGGGGGAAGATGGAGTGTAAATGCTCCTCTGCTCCCCATCTCCCCACCACCCTATCTCTCCACTTCTCCACCGCCTCACCCTCACGCGCCGCATTGGGTAAACTAGGAACGTGGCGAGACAGAGAACAACGCGTAAGAAAAAAGGAAAGAAGGGTCAGCTCGATTTAGAGGCCATCGGCCTGGTGCTGCTGGCGGTCGGCATCTTCATTTTGGGGATGCTCGTCCCCGCGTTGCCGACGGGCGACTTGGGGCGCGCGTTTCGGGGCGCGCTTTTTGGGAGCGTCGGCTGGGGGGCTTACGCGCTGCCCTGGCCGTTTCTGTTGCTGGGCTCTTTTTTTCTCCTGCGGCGCTCGCCCAAGGGCTGGCCGCGGGTGCTGGCGGGTTACGGCGTGGTGGCGTTCGGGCTGTGGCTGTTTGTGATGCTCCTCAACCCGGCGGCGAGCGGGAGCTGGGGGCTGGCGCTGCGCCGCCTCGTCGCGCCCCGGACGGGCTGGCTGGCGTACTTGGTCGCGTTTCTCATCGTGACCTTGGGCGTTGAACTCGTCTTGGCCTGGCGGCCCACGCACATCTCGAGGACGGGCCTTCGCGGCGGCGTGCGGGGGGTGCAGCGCGGGTGGCGGGGGGCGCTCGAGGGCCGCCGCAAGCTCAAGGAACGTGCGGCCTTCGGCGCGGACGTGGCGCTCACGCGAAAGTCGCTACGCGAACTCGACAAAGACTTAGATGCGCTTCGCAAGCTCTACCCCGGCTCCGCCGAGCTGGGCCGCTGGCGCAAGTCGGTCGAGACCTCTCGAGAACGCCTCAAGGGCAAAACCGACGAAGGCACTCTCGCCGACGTGCAGGCAGACCTGGGCGCGTGGCGGGACGCGGTAAGCGACTTTACCCTGGACCGCGCGAACGAACTCCGTCATCACTTAAAGGGCGAGGGCATTGAGGACTTTGAGGGCTGGGTGGGAGACATCGGCGCGTCTTTGGACGACCCCGTCGACGAACCCGTACGCACCTCCTTGGCGCTCGACACGGTTCGCAAAACGCTGGCGCTCGACCTCACGGCGTTGGAGGAACGCTACCACCGCCTCACGCGCGAACGCGACGCCGCCGAAGCGTCGCTCGACGGTATCGGGCCGCGCGCGCTGGCTGGGGCTTTCGAGGGTCACCACGCGCGGGTGGCGGGGTACAAGGGCGTGGTCGAAGCGGCGGAGGGATTGGAGGAGGACGCGGAGGCGCTCTTGCCCTGGCGCACGCTCAACCATAAGGTGCTCCGGCTGACCAACGCGTTTGGCGAGCGGGCTGAACTTGTTGCCTACGGCGACGCGCTCGTCAAGGAGTTTGGCGAGGACGGTCGGGACGCGCTGGGGCGGTTTGAAGGGTGGCGGCAGGCCCTGGTCGAGGTGGAGCTTAAACTCCACGAGCCGGTCCCGGACGCGCTGGCGGGTGAGGATGAAGGCGAAGATGAAGCGTTTTCTGACGGTGTGGAGGATGGAGACGGGGAGGGAGACAGAGGGCGCGCGCCTGTGGGGGTATTTGCTGGGGCTGAGGGGGGCGCTCGAGGCTGGGAGAAGAACAGGGAGAGTACCTGGGAAGACGGGGCGGCGGTGGCCGTTTACCCACCCGCCACCTCCTCAGACCCATCCTCAGACGGAGACGACGTGGCGGTTTACACTCTGGACGGCTCGGATGATCCAGAAGACGACATGGCGGGTGTGGCGGTTTATCCACAAGACGACATCGGCTCGCAAATCGGCGTGTACGAAGGTGACGCGGGTGACGACGAAGACGAGGCGCTGCCCGAGGTGGGCGGCATCCCCCTCACGCTGCCGAGTCTAGAACTTTTGGACGCGCCCACGCCGAGCGACGAGGACCCGCGGGCGCAGGCGCGCGAGGTGGCGGCGCGCGTTTCTAAAATCGACGATACGCTGGCAAACTTTAAGCTCGCCGGTCGGGTGGTCGCCAGCGTGCGCGGCCCCACCGTGACGCGCTTCGAGGTCGAGCCCGCCCCCGGCGAAAAAATCTCGCGCTTCGCCAACCTTTCCGACGACCTCGCCTTGGCGATGGCGGTGGGCAGCGTCCGCATCGAGGCCCCCATCCCCGGCAAGAGCGTGATTGGTCTAGAGGTCCCCAACGCGAACCGCGACCTGATTTTGTTCCGCGAGGCCGCCGAATCGGCTTCTTTTAGGCGCACCAAGGCGCGGCTCCCGCTCGTCTTGGGCAAAAGCATCGACGGCGAGACGGTCGTGGGCGACCTCGCCAAGATGCCCCACCTGCTCATCGCGGGTTCGACGGGCTCGGGCAAGTCGGTCGCGGTCAACACGCTCGTCGGCTCTCTGCTCTACAAGTTCCTGCCGACCGAGCTGCGCTTTCTCATGATCGACCCCAAAATGGTCGAGCTGACGCCTTTCGACGGCATCCCGCACCTCTTGCGCCCCGTCGTGACCAACCCCAACGACGCGGCGGGCGTGCTCCTGGGCGCGGTCGCGCACATGGAGCGGCGCTACAAGATGATGAGCAAAATCGGCGCGAAGAACCTAGACCAGTACAACACCAAGGCGCGCGCTTACGACATGCCCGAGATGCCCTTTATCGTCATTATCATTGACGAATTGGCCGACCTGATGATCACCTCACCCAAAGAGGTCGAAAGCGCCATCATGCGGTTGGCGCAGATGGCGCGGGCCACCGGAATGCACTTGGTCCTGGCGACGCAGCGCCCGAGCGTGGACATCCTCACCTCGCTCATTAAAGTGAACGTGCCCGCGCGCGTCGCGTTCGCGGTCTCGAGCGGGCACGACTCGCGCACGATTCTCGACACGATGGGAGCCGAGCGCTTAACCGGCATGGGCGACATGCTCTTCTACCAGCCGGGTCTTGCCAAACCCGTGCGCCTCCAGGGACCTTACTTTAACGAGACGGAAGTGGCGACGCTCGCGGCGTTCCTGCGCCGTCAGTTTTTCGATGACGACTTCGTCGAGGCCTACGGCTCGGACTTCGACCCCGCGCCCGAGGACGACTCGAGCGCCACCGGCATGGTCGACTGGAAAGACGACAAGCTGCGCGACGCCGCCGAAATGGTGATCAACGAGGGCCAAGCGAGCGTGTCGCGGCTCCAGCGCCGCCTGTCGGTGGGGCACGCGAGGGCGGGCAAGCTCATGGACTCCTTGGAGGCTTTGGGCGTCGTGGGCGCGCACATGGGCTCCAAACCGCGCGAGGTCTTAGTGGAGTTTGACGAGCTGCCGAATATTTTTGGAAAGTGACGGGGTCTTGACGGGCGCGTGTTGAAGTTTCTCGTAGAGGGTGTCTGGACATTCGTTGCCTCCCCCCTTAATAAGGGGGGACTGAGGGGGGATTTGCCTTTGCACCTTGCCGCGAAGTCGGTCAGAGATAAATCCCCCCAACCCCCCTTGTTAAGGGGGGCTTTTGTCGAAACTCGAGCTCCTTTCAAACACCCCCTAGCTTCTCCCGTTTTCTTACCCTCCCACCTCCCCACACCACTCCCCCGTGCAACCTAAGCCGCCCCCGGCCCGCTCCGGCGCTCGCTTCTTAGGTGACCTTCTCGCAGGCGTGTCGGTGGCGTTCGTGCTCATCCCGCAGTCCTTGGCCTACGCTGAGTTGGCGGGCGTGCCCGCGCCCTTGGGGCTCTACGCTGCCGCGCTACCACCCATTGTGGCGGCGGTTTTTGCCTCGAGCCCCTTTCTCCAAACCGGCCCCACCGCGCTCACCTCGATTCTCGCTTTTGGGGTTTTGTCCTCCGTAGTCGCCGCCGGGTCGCCCGCCTACGTGGGGGCCGCCGCGCTGCTGGCGCTCGTCGTGGGTGTGGTGCGCGTCGCGCTCGGGGTTTTCAGGCTGGGCGGCGTCGCCTACTTTATGTCGCAGCCCGTGCTGCAAGGCTTTACCTCCGCCGCCGCCGTCTTGATTCTCGCCTCACAGGTGCCCGCCGCGCTGGGCGTCGGGGCGAGTCGCGGGGGCATCTTTGCGGACCTCGGCTGGACGCTGATGCATCCGGGCGGATGGCGGCTCGGGGCGTTTCTGTTTTCCGCGCTGACGCTCCTCCTGATGCTGGGCGGTCGCTGGCTGTCGCCGCGCTTTCCGGGGGTGCTCTTGGCCGCCGCCGCCGGAATTGGCCTGAGCCTGTGGACGGGCTACGCGGGACCCGTCATCGGCAACGTACCTGCGTCGTGGCCGCGGCTGTCGCTGGCGCTTCCCTGGGAGATGCTGCCGTCGCTGCTCTTAGGCGGCGCGATCATCGCGGTGGTGGGCTTTGCCGAGCCCACCGCCATCGCCCGCACCTTGACCGAGCGCGGCAGGCGCTGGCAGCCCGACCGGGAGTTCGTCAGCCAGGGCGCGGCGAACCTCATCGCAGGGCTCGTCGGCGCGTTTCCGGTAGGAGGCTCTTTCTCGAGGTCGTCTCTTAACAAGCTCGCGGGGGCCAAAAGCCGCTTTAGCGGGTTTGTCACCGGCGCGGTGGTGCTCGCCTTTTTGCCCTTTTCCGCCTCTCTCGCGCCCCTGCCCAAGGCGGTGCTGGCGGCGGTGGTGATCGGGGCGGTGTTGAATCTGCTCGAGCCCCGTGCGCTCCTCAAGCTGTGGCGCTACACGAAGCTGCAAGCGCTCACCGCCTACGCCACCTTTGCGCTCACCCTTCTTTTAGCGCCGCGCATCGACGTGGCGGTGCTTGTGGGCGTCGCGCTGTCGGTGGTCGCGCACCTCTATTCGGAGAGTCACCTGGACGTACAGGCCCGCTACGACGACGACGTCCTCACCCTCACGCTGTCGGGCGTGCTGTGGTTCGGCTCGGCCAACCAGTTGGAGACGGGGTTTCAGACCCTCTTGCGCGGGGGCGTCGCCTACGCGGTCGTCGACGTGACGGGGGTGAGCCACATCGACCTGAGCAGCCTGATGCTTCTGTCCGAGCTTACCGATGAGGCCCAAGAGCATGGGGCCGAGGTGGAGGTGCGGGGGCTCAAACCATCCATGCAGCGGGTGCTGGCGCGGTTGCGGGAGGAGTGAGGCTGTGGTGAGGGAGGTGGAGTGAGGTCGGAGTATAGAGGGTATTTTTCAAATACCCAACTGTTCATAAAAGCCCCCCTTAACAAGGGGGGAGATGAATGACCAAACACCCTCTAGACGCACAGCCTAAGGTCACAATATGGGTTCAAAAGTGTTTCAGGGCTGCGAGTCTTCCTCGAGCTCTCCCGCCCTCGCCTCCACACGCCCCACCCCGAGATAAAAAAGTAAAGACGCGCCCAAAGCCGCCCCCGCCAGCATCCAGGCGAGGCTGACCGACGCCCTCTCTGAGACGTAGCCAAGAACCGTGCTTCCCAAAAATAGCCCTGCGTAGGTTGCCAAAGACTGCACCGACAGCATCGCCGAGCGCCGCGCCTTGGGCACCTCCCGGTTAAAGAGCGCCGCGTGGGGCGAGTTGAGAACGCCGCGGCTGGCGTAGACGAGCCAGAAAAATCCTGCCGCCGCCGTAGCGGAGGTTTGCAGCGCGAGCAAGACCAGCGCGAGGCCGCCCAGCCCCTGAGAAAGGGCCGCAACGCGCGCGTAGCGTTTGCCGAACAGCCGACTCAGCGGCGTCGCCAGGAGGTTGCCGAGCGCGCCGAGGCCGAAACTTCCCGCGAGGAGCACGCCGAACACCACGCTGTTCCCCTCGCTGCCGCCCAGCAGCGTGGCGAAGCGCGGCTGCCAAAAGGTCTCGAGGCTGCCAAGCGCCAGGCCGCTCGCCAGCGTCGCCCCCAAAAGCAGCAGGATGGTGGGGTTGCGGCGGCTCAACCAGAAGGCCTCCCCGACAATCTGCGGCAGCGCCCCCACCCCGCGCACGTTTCCGGCCTCCCGCTCTACCCGCTCCTCCCGCACCAGCAAAAGAACCGCTAGAAGCGTCAGCGTCATCATGAAAATTGAACAAAGAAACGTCACCGAAAAAGGTGTCAGTACCGCCGTACCCTCCGCCGGTAAGCCGCCAAAGCGCGTCGGCAAAAAACTCCCGAGGAGCGTACCCAGCCCCAGCGCGACGAGTTCAACCGTGCCCGCCACGGCGAGCGGCGGCTGGATGTCGGCGTCAGGCTCCGCTTCATGAGGACTGTCGATAAACCACGCTTCCAAAGCGCCTGACATGAGCGCACGCCCCGCGCCCGCGAGCAGGGCGTAGAGTAAAAAGAAGGTGAACGAAAAAGCGAACAAGAACACCACCAGCGAGGCGATGATAAAAAGAAGCGCCAGAACCGTGACCCGCTTGCGCCCGACCGCGTCGGCGAGTCCTCCGGTGGGAATTTCTAACAAGACGATAGTAAGCGAGTAAATGCCCGTAAAAATGCCGATCTGAAAGAGGTCCAGCCCTCTGGCCTGAGCGAGCAGCACCGACACCGCGCCGGGCAAAATGGTAGCGAACCAGAAGAGAAAGGTGACGATATAGTAGGAACGTTTGACACGTTGAAGACCGAGTGAATTCATAAACCCAGGGTGCGTGCTAATCTACGTAAAATGGAAGATTACTTTTCGCGTAGACCGCCCCTCGAGCTCTTTCGCACCGTTCAGGACCCCACCCAAGCGCGCCTCTTGACCGACCCCAAAACGCGGCCCTTTTTCGAGCCGTTTCTCGCCCGTGACAACACCGTGTCCGCCGCCGCCAAGGAAATAGGCTGCACGCTCCACGCCATGCTCTACCGGGTAAGGGTTTTCTTAGAGGCTGGGCTCTTGCGGGTGGCGCGTGAGGAACCGCGGGCGGGACGGCCCGTCAAGCACTATCGCTCAACGTTCGATGCGTACTTCATCCCCCACAGCGTCACGCCTTATGCGAATTTGGAAGACGCGCTGCTTGAGCAAATGAAGGAACAAGCCACCTTTCTCGCCCGGCAGTGGGCTGCGTTGCTCCAAAATATTGGTCACGACGGCAGGCGCTTCTACCGCGACCCCTACGGCGAGGTCAATTGGGAGTCGGGGGAGGTGTCTTCTGTAAAGCTCAACTTTGATAATCCTGCTTATCCGCCAGCGTTCGACTTTAGCGTAGAGCTGCGCCTTTCCGAAGAGGAGGCCAAGGCGCTTCAGTTGGAGCTGCGCGACCTCTACCTTCGGTATCTGCCCGCTCGAGCGCAAGCGTCCGGCGGCGACTACGTATTTCAAGCGGCGCTGGTGCCTGTCACGTCTAGATAGATTCACGTGCCGCAGATGTGAGGCCGCCATCCGCACAATGAGCTTACGTCACCGCACCCCCGGTTCTGTGTTTAGATAGGGTTATGGCGCTCACTCTACTCATTCACGGCGGCTCCGGGACCATTCGTGAAGAGGACCGGGAGGCGTATAGAGCAGGACTCGTCGCGGGTCGGGACGCGGGCTTCGCTGTGCTGGCGGAGGGCGGGGCGGCGCTAAAAGCCGTGCTGGCAGCGGTTGTGACGATGGAAAATAACAGTGAAGCGTTTAATGCGGGCACGGGCGGTTCGCCTAACCGTGACGGCGTCGTCGAGTGTGACGCGGCGGTGATGGTGGGCGCGGACGGGAGTTGCGGCGCGGTCGCGGGGCTTACCAGGGCCAAGAATCCCGTTCTTGTTGCCGACTTTGTGAGGCGCGAAACGCCCCACGTGATGTTTGTGGGCGTGGGGGCGGACGCGCTCGTTACGGAACCTATCGACAATAAAGACCTGCTGACGGCGCGTACGAAGCGTGCGTTTGAGGGGTGGCTCGAGCGCAGAAGCGGCCCCGTCGGCTCCGCAACCGTGGGCGCGGTGGCGCTGGACGGTGCGGGCGGTTTGGCCGCCGCCACCTCCACGGGTGGCGTGCTGGGCAAGTGGCCGGGACGCGTGGGCGACTCGCCCCTTATCGGCGCGGGCACCTACGCCGATGCCTCCGTCGCGGTGTCCTGCACGGGTCAGGGCGAAGCGTTCGTGCGCGCGGTCGCGGCCAAAGCGCTCGCCGCGCGCTTGAAAAGAGGCGAAGGGCTCCAGAGCGCGGCGCAAGTGGTTCTAAGCGAGGTGCGCGGCTTTGGCGGCGCGGGCGGCCTTATCGCTCTAAGCGCAACGGGTGAGGTCTGCGCGGTTCATAACGCCCCGCACATGGCCTACGCGTGGAAAACCCCGGATGAAGAGGTGGCCCTGGTGGGACTCGAGCCCGGCCTCTACAGTCCTCACCCACAGTAAAATGCAGCGCGTCGTGGTCGTCGGGACGACGGGTTCAGGGAAAACAACCCTGGCCGCACGTCTCGCGCAACGTTTGGGGGTTCCTCACACCGAACTCGACGCGCTGCACTGGGACGCGGCTTGGACGCCCTCGCCTCTTTTTCGTGAGCGGGTCGCCGGGGCGCTCGAAGCGCCTCGCTGGGTGGTCGACGGCAACTACAGCGCCGTGCGGGATATCGTTTGGGACCGGGCCGACACGCTGGTGTGGCTCGACTATCCTTTTCCCGTGGTGATGCGGCAGCTTACACGCCGCACCTTGGGGCGGGTGTTGCGGCAAGAAACGCTCTGGAACGGCAACAGAGAAAGGTTTTGGGCGCAGTTCGCCAGCCGCGACTCGATCTTCCTGTGGGCGCTCCGCACGCACTGGGCGAAGCGTAGGAAGTATGAAACGCTCCTGGCGGACCCACGCTACGATCATCTGACGCTCGTCCGCCTCCACACGCCCAAAGAGATGAGGGCGTGGCTCTTGTTACAACCCGCAGCGTGAAGCACTCTCGCCAGACGCCTGGGCAGGTGAGCGTCAACCGAAAAGCGAATCAAGAAGCAGGAACAACGCGTTTAGTCCGGCTGAGCCTGGTCGCATAGGCCATAGCTGCTTGTAAATCTTCGCGCTCTAAATCTTCATAATTATCCAAGATTTCATCATAAGGTCATCCCGCTGGTGAGGAGCTTACGAATCGTCTCCACCGGATACCTGAGCCCTCTGATGCAGGGCTTGCCGTGGCAGATTTCGGGCTCGAGGGTGATGCGGCTGAGGATATCGACCTCGCTCGTAGGGTGCATTCTAGCGTAGGAGAGCTGTGAAAAGCTTGGGCGTGGGTTCAAGTAGGTTTTCCTAGAGCCCCCCAACTTGGCTGTGTAGAACCGAAAACCACGTCGACTTTATAAACCATGTTCGTCTGGCGGCCTTTGAAAAACAGGTCAAGAGGAGAGGGGTATGTCAATCCCCATCAGCGAGCCGCGCGTCGAAGCGGAAGGGTTGCGGCTCCTCGATGTTCAACTCGGAAAACTGTGGATGAGCCGGATTAAGCAGATAGTTTCGTTCCTTGGGCACAATCACACTGGGAACGGCCAAGGCAACGCTGGCGTGAGCCGTCAGCCAGGCATCACCGACGCGCCGCGCGCCTCTGCTCACTGCCCGCGCCCGCCAATCCTCGGGGAGATTTTCGGCGCGCAGCTCGAGCACAAGCGCCTCAGGGACGGCGAGCTTGAAAGAGACGTAATCCCGCTCGAAGCGTCGCCTGTCCGCATGGACAAGCGTTTCCAGCGCGGCGAGGGATAGGCTCGAGGAGACGTAAACAGCCCGCAGCCCCGGCGAGTTCCAGCGTCCGCCGAAAAGACGCGCGCCCTCACCCCCAAAAGCGTCAGCCTGAGCGCCGTACTTGGGCCTAACGAGCCGCCAAGCCGTGAGGACGTTAGCCATACAAACAGAGTCAGAGGTAGGATAGATTCAACTGTAAACGCCGTAGTCAATCCGCCCGAGCAGGCTCTCGACTTCTCTGGCGCCAATTTCCGTGTCGGCGTAGTCGAGCGGCGTAACGTCGCCCAAACTCAGATTAGGCGTTTTGAGCCAAAGAGCCCCGTCGCTCACGTTTTCAAACACCTGCGTTGCGCGCTCGAGCAGGGTGGCAATCCGGAGGACGTGCTCGCCCTCTTCAAACGTCAACTGCCCGGCGCGTTTGCGGCGGGTTAAGGTCGTGCCACTAATACCTGCTAATTTTGCCAGCGCCGCGTCGCTCAGCTCGAGCGCCTCGGCCAAGGCGCGAAAAACCTGAATGGGCAGGCCGCCCTTAACAGCTTTGATGAGGTCGCGCGGGCGCTCCGTGAGGCCAAGGTCGTGAAGGACACCCTTCGAGGGCTCGAGCGGGGGGATGAATGCGTCCATGTGGCTATTTTAGCACGACCATGTGAACCAATCCGACGTGTGCGCTGAAGCGGGTTGTTTACCGTTCACCTCAAGAAGGTGTGCGAGGAGCAGCCGCATTACTCAAAGGGTTTGAGGATGTCGTCAGGGAGCGGCTCAAAAAAGTGCCGGGTACTCTGAGCCCTTCCGCGCCGCCTGGCGTACGCGCTCGCGCCCACCTTACCGCCTCATCGGCGAGGTTCGCCGCCTCTTCTGCATTCAGGTCACGGTTTCGCTCTTGGCTGTCGCGCAGCGCGTCACGAAAGCCCTGCATCTCGCCCTGCCGCTCGAGCAGTCTCAGGGCTTCACCAATCACGTCGTCTTTGTTAGAAAAGCGCCCAGTGGCGAGGAGTTTTTGGATGAGCACTTCCTGCTCACGGGTGAGTTCTATCGTCATACTGTAAGATACGCTCCTCCCGAAGGTCAGTCAACGGGAGGGTGCATGGCGCAACTTTTAGCTGATGGTGAGGATTATTGGTAAATTTTAGCTCGAGGGTGATGCGGCTGAGGATTTTTCACCCTTTGCCCCCTAAATCTCAGTCGCCTAAAATGGCCTCCAACGCCTCAATCACCACAGGCAAATTCTCCTGAACAATCCGCCAAAGTATCTCCACATCAATCTTGAAGTAGTGGTGCGCAAACACGTCTCGCGTGCGTGCCATGTCCCGCCAGGGGAGTTGGGGCAGCAGTTCCTTTGTGGCGGGCGAAACGTTCTTAGCCGCCTCGCCAACAATCTCGACCGACCGCTCCACCGCAAGCAGCGTTTTACTATCATTTTTATTTTTTAGCGACTCGAGCGTCGTTTCCTGTGCAAATGCGACAGCCTCACGGGCATAGATGAGCATGTCTCGCAGGTAAAGCTCGTCGCGCTCAGGCAGCTTCATAAAGTGTCTGAGCGTTTTCTAAAACGTGCGGTTGCAGCGTAGGGTGGAGTCCCCCCGGTGTGGTGACGTCCACAGGCCGCTCTAAGATGCGCTCCAACTCGTCAGCCAAAGAAAAGAACGCGTAGCCTGGTGTCCGGTTCGGTAAAAACTCGAGCAGCACATCAACATCACTGTGAGCATTGAAACGGTCCGTAATGACCGAGCCAAAAAGAGCCAGACGCTTCACGCCGTGTTTTTTACAGAACGCCCGGAGGGCGCGTTGCTGAGTCGTGGAGAATCTGTCGCCCGGTGTCATGGCTAGAGTATAGCGCTGCCAGACGCCAAACAGTAAGAAACTTGCCCGCTAGTACCGGCGTCTTATAGTTGTTGAGAATCGTCGGTAGATTTGGGGCTCGAGGGTGACGCGGCTGAGAAGGTCGGCGTCTTTATAATGCCTTTAATACGACTCATTAGATGATTTGCGTGGGTCGGCTACTCTCCAAGCCGTTTCTTCTTTACGCGCAATTTGATAAACCATAGGTTCGCCTGTTCTAGGATAAAACTCAACGTAGTGGTAGCTGCCAAGACTAAACATCTTGCTGCTAAGAATTTGGGTGTTCGGACAATCCATGTGAAACTGCTTTTTCGCTAAACGCGCGCCCCCAACACGAAAACGGTAAAAGAGCCAGCTCAACAAAGCAACAGCAACGGACATGAGAACGTAGGTAATGGCGACGATTGAGCCACCACCGGGAAAGAAGATGTAATCATCTATTCGTAACATACTGCTCAAATTTTAGGTATTTAACAGTCCATTGGCTATTATTTTCTTCGCAGTTCAAGCAAAATCTGTGCCCAGGTCTAAAGCTCGAGTCCCTACCCCCCATCCACCAACACCAAATTATCCCTATGAATCACCTCATCATAATCCTTGTACCCAAGCACCGCCGCGATGTCCCGCGTGTGCCGTCCTCTAATTCTTGATAGCGCCTCGCTGCCGTAGTTCGTCAGCCCCTGCGCCACCCGCGCCCCGCCCTGCACCACCGCCACCGCATCGCCAAACGCGAAGGTGCCCGAGGCGGACAACACGCCGCTCGGTAGGAGGCTGCGCCCCGCCTGGAGCGCCCGAAGCGCGCCCGCGTCCACCTCGACTACGCCTTTGGTGGGTTGCCTGGCGAGCCACGCTTTGCGCGCGGGCGGGTGCGCGGCGGCCAAGAAGCGGGTGCCGCGCACCTCGCCGCGGGCGAGCGCCTCGAGCCCTGCCCCCCCACCACCAATGATGAGCGTCTCAATCCCTGCGTCCGTGGCGATTTCCGCCGCCTGAAGCTTCGTGACCATGCCGCCCGTGCCGCGGCCCGTCCCGGCCTTTCCGCCCAAGTGCCGCACCTCGGCCACGCGCGCAACCTCTCCAATGCGCGTCGCCTCGGGATGTGCGCGCGGGTCAGCGGTGTAGAGCCCGTCGATGTCGGTGAGAATCACCAGCGCGTCGGCGTCCATGAGGTAGCCCGTCCAGGCAGACAGCGTGTCGTTGTCGCCGAACTTGATTTCACTGGTCGCCACGCTGTCGTTTTCGTTGATGATGGGCACCGCGTTGAGCTTGAGGACGGCCTCGAGCGCGCTCTTGGCGTTCACATACCGCTCGCGCTCGCCAATATCCGACGCCGTGAGCAGGAGTTGCGCGACGGGAGAAGGCGCAAAGGCTCGAGCCCAGTCGAGCATCAGCAGCGCCTGCCCCACCGCCGCCGCGGCCTGCTTGTCGGGTAATGTTAAGGGCAGCGACAGCCCCAGCCGCTCGCGCCCCGCCGCGCCCGCGCCCGACGAGACGAGCGCCACCTTGCAGCCTAGAGTCTCCCGCAGCACTCCGACGCCTCGAGCGATGGCCCACATCAAGGGCGGGTGAATACGCCCCGAGAGGTCGGTGAGCGAACTCGTGCCCACCTTGACGACCACGCGCCGCCAGTTATGAGGCATGTTCAAGCCGCACGCGCTCCGCTTTCTCGACGCTCTGCCGCGTCCACGGCGGCGTTTCGGGATGCGCCAGGACTTCTTGCGGCGTCATCCAGCGTACGTCGGCGACTTCGTCAGGAAGGGTGACGGCGGGTTCGCCCTGGAGGTAAGCGCAAAGAAACACCACGTCCACCACGGGCTCGCCGTCGTCGGCGACAAAGGCTTTGCTCTCTACGTACGCGAGCACGTCAACCTTTAGCCCCACCTCCTCGAGGATTTCACGCTTTAGGACCCGCTCGAGCACCTCCTCCCCGATTTCGTCGTACTCGACCTTACCGCCGGGCAGTGACAGCGTCCCCGGCGCGTGGCTCTCTTCCGCGCCGCGCACAATCATCAAATAGCGGCCTTCTCGGAAAATTGCGCCCTCGACGTTGACGATAAACCGGGGGGTCTCAGGCCTCATCGGCGTAGGGCTGAAAATCCTCGGGAATCATCGTTTTAGCCACGTAGAACCTGTCTTCCTCCGTTTTGGCTAAGCCGTCGCGCTCAAGTTGTTTTAAGCTCGCCTGCACCTTGCCCTGCACCTTGCGTAACGTCGCCTCTTCCCAGTCCTCTTCGGGCCGTAGAAGCGTCAAAAAAGCGCGGTGGAAGCGGGGGAGGTCGTCTAGGGGGATGCGCTGCTCGAGCCCGCCCCAATCAACCCAGTCGTGTGTGTCGTCCATAACGTATGCTACCGGGTTTTTAGGACCTCGAGATGGAGTAGTTGGGCGCGTCCTTGGTGATGGTCACGTCGTGCGGGTGGCCTTCTATCAGACTTGCTTGAGTTACCTTCACGAACTGCGCGCGTTCCTGTAACGCGTTGATGTCGGGCGTGCCGCAGTAGCCCATCGCGCTCCGTAAGCCCCCCACCATTTGATAAATCACGTCGCCGACGGGTCCCTTGTAGGCCACCATGCCCTCGATGCCCTCGGGCACAAGCTTTTTGGCGTCCTCTTGGAAGTAGCGGTCCGCGCTGCCCCCGGCCATCGCGCCTAAACTGCCCATGCCGCGGTAGGCCTTGTAGCGCCGCCCGTCGCGCAAAATCGTCTCGCCCGGCGCTTCGGTGGTCCCGGCCAACATCGAGCCGACCATCACGCTGTCCGCGCCCGCGGCGACGGCCTTGGGCACGTCGCCCGTGGTCTTGACGCCGCCGTCGGCGATTAACGGCACCCCCGCCCCTCTCGCCACATTCGCCACCTCCATAATCGCGGTAAGCTGCGGCATCCCGACGCCCGTGACCACGCGCGTGGTGCAGATGCTCCCCGGCCCGATGCCCACCTTGACCGCGTCCGCGCCCGCTTCAATGAGAGCTTCCGCGCCCTCGGCGGTGGCGATGTTGCCCGCGACCACGTCTACTTCAAAGCTCTCCTTGAGGTACTTGAGCGCGTCTAAAATCCCCTGCGAGTGGCCGTGGGCGCTGTCCAGCACGAGCGCGTCCACGCCCGCCTTGACGAGCGCGGCGGCGCGCGCCTCCAAATCCTGCGACACGCCCACCGCGGCGGCGACGCGGAGGCGGCCCAAGCCGTCCTTGGCGGCGTCGGGGAACTCGAGCTTTTTCGTAATATCTTTAATGGTAATAAGCCCGCGCAGCTTGTAAGCGTCATCTACGACCAAAAGCTTCTCGACCTTGTGCTTTTTGAGAATGTCGCGCGCCTGCTCGAGCGTCGTCCCCACCGGCACCGTCACCAGGTTCTCGCGGGTCATCAAGTCTTCAACCCGCTTGCCGTAGTCCGTCTCAAAGCGCAAATCGCGGTTGGTGAGGATGCCCTCGAGCCGCCCGTCGCGCTCCACAATCGGCACGCCCGAGATGCGGTACTCGCGCATTAAATCCTCGGCTTGTTGCAAGGTTGCGTCGCGCGTCAGGGTAATGGGGTCGACAATCATCCCGGCCTCGGAGCGCTTGACTTTCAAGACTATCTCGGCCTGCGCCTCCACGCTCATCTTTTTATGCACCACGCCGACGCCGCCGAGCCGTGCGATGGCGATGGCGAGTTTCGTCTCCGTCACCGTGTCCATCGCGGCGGAAACGATGGGTATGTTGAGCGCGACGTTTCTCGAAAAGCGCGTGGCGATGGCGATATCTTTGGGCAAAACCTCGGAATGGGCGGGGACTAACAGAACGTCGTCAAAGGTGAGGGCTTCGCCGCGGAACTTGGTCAGCGGTTTGGCTTGTGCGTCTTGTCGGCTGGCAAGTTTGGTGGTCATGTTTACTGTTTCCTGTATTCAGTTGTAAGCATTCCCGAGTATCCCCAGTCTTCTTCGTCAACAAGATCAAGAACGATGTGAATATGTTCAGGTTTCTTACCTAAAACACGAACAAGCGTATGGGTCATTTCTTCTACAATTTGGACCTTATGCTCTTTGGTTACACCAGATTTTGTGATTTTGACGTTTACATAGGGCACGGACGCCTCCCAGGTGACGCTAACTGATTATAGCTTGCCCGCGTTCTCACCGGGCTGAAGGTGCGTCTTGAGCGTCCCCAACCACCTCTCCGCCAGCCGCACCGCCCGGCCCGTGCGGTCGGTCGGCACGTGGACCGTCTCGGCCCTAGCGAGCAGCGCCTCGTCATGAGTGCGGGTAAGGACGTAGCGGTAGCGGAAGCGGCGGCTCTTGGCCTCGAGCAGCTCCGTCTGAATATGAATCTCATCGTCAAAACGGGCGCTGCCCCGGTAGTCTATCGTTAAATTGCTCACCGCCAGGTTGGTCCCCGACGCCTCGATGTCGCTGTAAAGAATCCCGCGCTCACGCAGCCACTCGACGCGGGCGGCCTCGAGCCAGACCACATGCGCGCTGTGATGCGCAACCCCCATCCCGTCCGTTTCGGCAAAGCGCACCCGCAGCTTCATAACGTTGTTCTCACGGAGACGCTACAAAACATCAGCGGGGTTGGTGGAAAAACTTAGCTTGGGCGTTTTTCGTAGCTGCATGTCGTGCGCCAGTTCACGCTGCAAAAAGCCGCTCGCGCCGTTTAAGGCGTGTTCCATGTCGTCTAACTCCTCTTTGTCGCCGAGCGCGCTCACCAGCACCTTGGCCTGGGAGAAGTCGGGGTTGAGCCGCACCCGCTCGACGGTGACGACGATGGGGATGCGCGGGTCTTTGAGGTCGCGGATAAGTTCGGAAAGGTGTCTGCCTAAGTCTCGTTCGTGTCGTTCGCTCATGCGTACAGCATAAACCGGGCGTGCGGGCTTCTGCGTTTGCGCGGGTGCTGGGATGGATGTTTACCTGCTTCAGTTTTGGGATGCCAGATAAACCTCTAAAATCTTGTGGTCGACTTTAGAGAG
Organism: Trueperaceae bacterium; assembly: GCA_965214405.1. Taxonomy (GTDB): domain Bacteria; phylum Deinococcota; class Deinococci; order Deinococcales; family Trueperaceae; genus CBDCCT01. Next base: position 682,087 of record OZ243956.1, on the reverse strand, counting down.
TGCGAGCTTGGAGAGGTCTTCTATAGGAACGAAAGCGCCGTCTTCGGGAGTTTTGGCGACCAACACAGGCGTCGCCGTAACTTTGAAGTGCGTGTAGGCGTGCGTGACGTACTCGAGCCGTTCGCCCTTGCCCGCCTCTTCCGACGCCTCTTCTAATAGAGGAAAACCCCACAACCCGCCCAGCATTTCATCTTTCCCCCGTTGCCTCAGCCAAAGCCGCCCATTATCTACCTTGATAAGCGCGTATCTTCGGATGTGAGGCACCTTTTTCTTCGGTTTGGGAGGCGGAAACTCGGCCACGCGGCCCGTCCTGAACGCCTTGCAATGCCCGGACACGGGGCACGCGTCGCAGCGGGGCGTGCGGGGCGTGCAGACGAGCGCGCCCAACTCCATCAGCGCCTCGTTGAAAGCGCCCGCCTGACCCTTGGGTAAGTGGGGCAGCAGCGCTTCTTTGACGGCTTTTTCGGTTGGCTGAGAGAGCGTGAAGAGCCTCGAGGCGACCCGCTTAACATTACCGTCCACCGCCAGCACGTCACTACCAAAGGCGAGCGAGGCGACGGCGGCGGCGCTATAAGTGCCGATGCCGGGGAGGGTGAGGAGTTCGTCGTAGCTTTTGGGAAGATTCCCGCCGTAATCCCTATGAACCTTTTTCGCCGCCTCATGTAAGAACCGCGCGCGGCGGTAGTAGCCGAGACCTTCCCAGGCTTTGAGCACGTCATCCAGGGGCGCGTCGGCGAGAGCTTGAAGCGTGGGGAAACGCTCCAACCACCTCTCAAAATAGGGCACCACCGTCGCCACCTGCGTCTGTTGCAGCATCACTTCGGCGATGAGGACGCGGTAGGGCGTGCGGTTGCGACGCCAGGGTAGGTCGCGCGCGATTTTCCCAAACCAGTCTAAAAGCTTCTCCTTCACATCTGTTACGCTATCAGGGAGGCGTGTGCGGCGGTGAGCGCCCGCGACACAGGGTGCGTTTTTCGGTGCCGGAATGGTAAACTCGTTCAAAACGAGGGGAATCACCATCGGGGGCTTGTACGGGGACCGCGAGGAGACGGAGTGCCCAACAGCAAAGACAAGTCGATCGGCGCGAGTTTTCAGTCGCAGACGAAGTACCGCCGGGGCGGATTGCCGGGCCGGACGGGCAAGGCGGTGTCGGCCTACAAGGTCTACGCCAACCCGTTGGAGGTCGACGCGCTGCCCGTGCCCGACCTCAAAGGCGGCAAGGGCCTGTGGTCGGCGCTCGCCACCACCCGCGAGAGCATCCCCGAGGGCGGCCGCTTACGCCAGCGCGACGTGTCGCAGATTCTCTGGGCCACCGCGGGCTTTACCTACGGCGGCGGGCGCACCCGCTCGAGCGCGGTGCCCCTGCCGGGGGTCGAGACCTATTTGATTGTCCGGCAGGTCGAGGGGGTGTTCGCGGGCGTTTACCACTACAACCCGCGCGAGCATTCCTTAGAGTACCTCGTCTCCCACGACCCCTCTTTTGATTTGCAGGACGCGCTTCTGGGTGACACCGACATCGACGCTTGCGCCGCCATCATCGCCTACACGGGCCTGCCCAACCGTATCGACGACGGGGCCAAGAGCCGCGCCTACCGCTACCTCTATTTGGAAGCGGGCGCGGCGGCGCAGTGCGCGGTTATGGCGGCGGTCGGTCTCGATTTAGTCGCCACCTTCCGCGCCGAGTTTTATGACGACGAACTCGCGCGGCTCCTCCAGGTAGACGGGATGAACGAGTTTCCGCTGGGCGTCGTGACGTTGGGGACGTGAGGAAAAAGAGGAAAGTCTTTTCCTAAATTCTTGTGCTCAGACAGTGTAACTTAGAAAACATACTACTTGATTAAGTAGAGTAGATTAGGCAGTGTAGCTCGCCAGAGCCTCGAGCCCTCACACCCCCTTTGGAGATCCTTATGCAAATCGGCATCGACAGCTTTGCCGCCGTGGTTTCAGACCCCGAGACCGGCGTCACTTTAAGCGCCAGCGAGCGGCTGAACAATCTTGTTGAAGAGATTGAAATGGCTGACAAGGTCGGCGTTCACTCGTTCGGCGTGGGCGAACACCACCGCAAAGAATATCTCGACGCCGCGCCGACAATGATTCTCGCGGCGGCGGCGTCGCGTACGGAGCGCATCCGCTTGACGAGCGCCGTGACCGTCCTCAGCGCGGACGACCCGGTGCGCGTGTTTCAAAATTTCGCTACGCTCGACCTCCTTTCGAGGGGTCGAGCGGAAATGGTCGTGGGTCGCGGGTCGTCTGTCGAGGCGTATCCGCTGTTCGGCTTTGACTTAGAGGATTACAATTCGCTCTTTGAGGAAAAGTTAAACCTCCTGCTCAACATCCGCGGGAACACGCACGTCCACTGGTCGGGGCGGCACCGCCCCCCGCTGACCGGGCAGGGCGTCTACCCGCGTCCGCTACAGGACCCTTTACCTGTCTGGGTCGGCGTCGGCGGCACGCCTGCGTCGTTTGCTCGAGCCGGGACGCTCGGTTTACCCCTGATGGTCGCCATCATCGGCGGGGATTTTCGCCGCTTTCGTCCGCTCATCGATCTCTACCGCGAGGCGGGCCGCCGCGCTGGACACCCTGCGGCGGCGTTGCGCGTCGGCGTCCACGCGTTTGGCTTTGTGGGCGAAACGAGCCAGGGCGCGGCGGACGCGTTTTATCCGGGCTACGCGCGCCTCATCGCCACCATCGGCAGAGAAAGAGGCTGGGCTCCGCCGTCTCGGGCGCAGTTTGACGCCGCGTGCGCGCCAGGAGGTCCTTTTCTGATTGGCGACCCGGACGCAGTGACGCAAAAGGTGAGGTATGTCAACGAGGTTTTGGGCGGCGTGTCGCGCATCACGTTTCAGATGACCAACGTCCTGTTGCCGCACGTCAAGATGCTGAGCGCCATCGAGCTTCTGGGCACCCGCGTCGTCCCGATGGTTCAAGAAAAAGTAGCTCGAGAGCCGACCTCGGTACATTCGTAGCCTCAAAGATTTGTAGCCTCGAGCGTGCCGCACCCCCTACCCGAAACCACCTCCGTTTTTGTCTACGGCACGCTTAAACCCGGCGGCAAGAACTTTTATATAGCAGGGCTCGGCGGCGCGTTTTCGGCGAGAGAGGCTTATGTGGAGGGGATGCGGCTCTACGCGCTCGAGCCCGAGGCCTACCCCGCCATGATTCCCGACGATTTCGGCGAGGGGCGGGTCTACGGCTTTATGCTGGATTTTGAAAATATAGAGGCGGCGCTGCCCCATCTAGACGCGCTCGAGGGCTGCGACCTCTCGCCGCCCCTCTACCACCGCGTTCTTGCCAAAGTTTATCCGACGGGCGAGACGGTCTGGACCTATCTTTACGCGCGGCGGGAGAGGTTGGAGGCTCCCGGCGTGATTCTTTTATCCGACGGGGTTTGGCCGGTCTAGGCGACTTTTGAAACTGCGGTTTTTGAACCCTTTGACTTAACAATCCAAAGAAGGCGGAGAAGCCGGTTTCGTTCGTTGTGTGAGGCTCGAGTTCAGCCTACAAAAACAAAGAGGAAGCGCGTCCAGCACGCAGTTTCTTTACTTGACAGGCGCGGGTTGACGGCGTAGAGTAGCCCCCATGAAGGCGCTCCGAAAACCTCTCGGCTGATTTTGTACCGGCGTCCTTGGCGCTACAGCGCCCTTTTTCTTCGTTTCGATTCTCGCGTCCTACAAGAAACATAGGCAGTTTCCGGGGGAGAGTGGATCAAATCTCTTGAGCCCCACCCCAAAATATCCTCAACGACAATTCAGATTCAAAGGAGTCAGCCATGTGTCCAGAATGCGGTAACGATGTTGAACAAGAAGGTTTAGAACTCGGTGAACTCATCGTCTGTGGCGAGTGCGGCGGCGAGTTGGAGGTCATTGGGACGGAGCCCCTGAGGCTCGAGCTGGCCCCCGAAGAAGACGAAGATTGGGGCGAGTAGTGCCGGTTTTAGAACGCGCCCCCTCGCTTTCTGCGCCGCGCGTCGCGGTGTTGTACGACCGGCTGCGGCCCGAGGAGCGGATGCTGTTCGAGGCGTTTGAGCGCGAGGGCGTTCCGTTTGAAAAGCTTTACGCCCCGCAGCTCAGCGCCGACTTTTCCGACATGTCCGCGCTGGCGCGCTTCGACGTGGTCTTAGGGCGCTGCGTGTCCCAAACGCGCGGGCTCGCGCTCAGCCGCGTGTTTGACGCGTTGGGCGCAACCGTCATCAACCGGCCCGCGGTCATCGAGACTTGTGGCGACAAGGGTGCGACGAACGCGGCGCTGCTAAAAGCGGGCGTCAAGACGCCCCGAACCGGGCTCGCCTTTAGCAGCGAAACAGCGTTGGAACTCTGCGAACGCTTCGGCTACCCCGTGGTGATGAAGCCCGTGGTGGGCTCCTGGGGCCGGATGGTCGTGAGGCTCAACGACCGCGACGCGGTTGAGGCGGTCTTGGAGCACAAGGAGACGCTGGGCGGCCCCGCGCACAAGGTTTTTTACGTTCAAGAATTTGTCGAGAAGCCTGGCCGCGACATCCGCGCTTTTGTGGTGGGCGACGAGGTCATCGCCGCGATTTACCGCCACTCGGCGCATTGGATAACCAACACGGCCAGGGGCGCGGTGGCGACGAACTGCCCCTTGTATGACGAACTTACAGACGTGTGCTTGCGCGCGGCTCGAGCCGTGGGGGGCGGGGTGGTGGCGGTGGACGTGCTCGAGAGTGAGGGCGGCCTTTTAGTCGTCGAAGTCAATCACACGATGGAGTTTCGCAACTCGGTTACCACGACGGGGGTGGATATTCCGGCTAAGGTGGTGCGGTACGCGGCGGCGCAGCTTGTGGCGGTTTAACTCAGCGGATGACGCCAGCGCAGCCCCGGAAAGCGGGCAAAATCTCTGTCCGCCGTTACCCACTCGCTACCGGATTCAATGGCGAGGGCAGCAAGATAGGTGTCCGCTATAAGATTGCCTTTGGCTTCTACTTGCTTACAAAGGGAGGTGAAAATTTGCCAGTGCCGCTCGCCCGGCGAGACGATGACGCAGTTGGGCTGTGTTCTTATCTCCTCGATAAAGGTAAGCGCTTCCTCCACAAACGCGGGCGGCGTAAAGATTTTGGGATGGGTGGTGATTCTCAGGAAGCCGCTACAGACGATATCGGCGAGGCCAAAAGCACCCTCTTCGTTGACGAGGGTCTCGAGGTACTGCGCGTACCGCTCGTGCTGGAGCGCGTCAGGTCTAAACGCGTAAACCAGTACGTTCACGTCGAGCAGAATCAACGGTCTTCCATCAGGTCTAGCAGCGCCGCGTTGCTGTCTAAGTCAACCCCAGGTTTGAGCCCCTTGCCTTCTCGTGAAAAGGGCTTGAGTTTGAAAGGCTCGCGTCGCTTTGCCTCTTGGCGCTTCATAAGTTTTTCTCTCAACGCCTCCTCAATTACGCTTGTGAGGGTTTGGTTACGCTCGGCGGCGTACTGTTTTACCTCCTGCATAAGTGAATCTTCGAGTCGAATGGTTGTTCTCATGCATCAAAGCATAATAGTGAGATGTCAATATGTCAAACGTATTTTCTGACGAATCTGTCGAAGAGCTCCTTTAGCACCTATAGAATGAGTTGAGGAAGTTGAATGAAATGAACCACGCTAAAGCTAAGGACCTACCAAAATGGCTGTACGATTTGTACGAGATTGTGCGCGCAGCATATCCAGATGGCGTTCCCAATGAGCTTTATTACGCTTTCATCGCTGTAGTTAGGCTGCCTCAGGGAAGCCTGGCGGAGTTTGTTTCCTTTGTGTTTGAAGAAGACTATCACGTTGTAGCTGACGACATCCTTAAGGTGCAAACAACCCCGGGCGGGCCAGGTTCGGTTAAGCCAAGTGAAGAGCAGATTCGGAGGGTCATGGACAGTTTACTTTCGTGGGGTTTTTACGACTGGCAACAAACGTATGATGGTTGACTGAATGAGCCGTCAGCGAGGAAATGGTTCTGGGTACGGAGCGGGCGAGAAGACTGTACTGCTCGCTTCTCGATATTTGGAGTAAATCTTGGATATGCCGTTGGTTACAGAAACATTGAAATCTTGGGGCTCGAGCCCTCTTAAACCATGAACAAACACATCAAAGTCGCCATCGTCGGCGCGTCGGGCTACGCGGGCGGCGAGTTCTTGCGGCTGGCGCTCGGTCATCCTCACTTAGAGGTCGCCCAGGTGACGAGCGAGCGTTTCGCCAAACTCCCTGTCCACCTGGTCCACCCCAACTTGCGCGGCGCGACCAGACTCGGGTTTTCGCCTCTCGAGGCTTTGCAAGAGGCGGACGTGCTGGTGTCGGCCTTGCCCCACAAGGAATTCGCCAAACGTTTTGACGAGCTTTCCAAATTCGCCCCGCGTATGGTTGACCTAGCCGCGGACTTCCGGCTGGACAGCGCGCTCGTTTACGAAAAGTATTACGGCGAGAAGCACCCTCGAGAGGATTTGCTGGGCTCTTTCGTCTACGGTAACTCAGAGCTTCAGCGCGAGAACTTGCGGGGCGCAACGCACATCTCGGGCGCGGGCTGCATCGCCACGGCGACGATTTTGGGGCTCTATCCGCTCCTTAAGTACGCGGTGCCCGCGCGCGGCGACATCATCGTGGAGGCCAAAATCGGCTCTTCGGCGGCGGGCAACCGTCCCACCGAGGCGGGGCATCACCCCGAGCGCATGGGCGTGGTGCGGACCTACGCGCCCACCGGCCACCGTCACACCGCCGAGATTGAGCAGGAGCTGCCGGGCCGCTTTCCCATCCACCTCACCGCGACGGCGGTGGAGCGGGTGCGGGGCATTCTGGTCACCGCGCACGTTTTTTTGCCCGACGGCTACTCCGACCGCGACGTGATGGGCGCGTACCGTGAGGCGTACACGGATGAGCCGTTCGTCCGCCTCGTCACCGCGCGGCGGGGCATCCACCGGGTGCCCGACCCCAAGATTTTGGACGGCACGAACTTTTGCGACGTCGGCTTCGAGCTGGACAACGACACCGGGCGGGTGGTAGTGATGAGCGCCTTGGACAACCTTGTCAAGGGTACGGCGGGGCACGCGTTGCAGGCGCTAAACATCAGCATGGGTTGGGATGAGAGGCTGGGTTTGGGGTTTCTCGGCTTGCATCCGTAAAGTGAGCATAGAATGGGTGCATGAGCGAACTTCAAAAGTTGCTTACGGAAACCGCCGCATTTGCCGCGCCCGAAAACGTCCTCGAAGAACTGAGTGTAGAACACGTCGGCGCGCGCCCCGGAAACGTGCCGCACAGCCTGTTTGAAGAGCTGTGGCACCTGGACTTTTGGCAGCGCAAGCTGCTTCAAAAGGCGAAAGGGGAGAGCGTCGATTGGCCTGAGCACGCGGCGGAGGGCTGGCCTGATGAATCCCCAGACCTCGAGGCCTGGCAACCTCTAAAGGCGCGCTTTCTCAGTGACTTAGAGGTTGCCCGCCACATGGCTGGCGACCCCGAACGTTTGTCAAACTCCGCCGGGCGCGCTGTGCCGGTGAGGGACGTGCTCGAGGACTTGGCCGTCCACAACGCCTACCACTTTGGGCGCATGGTACTCCTCCGTCAGCTTCTTGGCGTGTGGCCGCCGCCTTCGGGGGGCGACACCTGGTGAAGCTCTCCAAAGGGGACGCGCGCCGCCTCCTAGCCAGCTATCATTTCACGCCCACCGACGTTCCGGGCGTATTTAACCGCTTGGGCAGCGTGCAATATGACCCTCTCAAGCCGGTTGGGCGCAATCACGATTTGGTTTTACAGGCTCGAGTCCCAAACTACCGGGTGGACGATTGGGAGAAGACGGCGTACAGAGACCGCCTCATTTACGACGCCTGGGACAAGCAAGCCTGCCTGGTCCCGGTGAGCGACTGGCCCTACCGCAGGCTCACCCACGCGCACTTTCACGCACGGTGGTCCGAGCGGGTGCTGGAGTCACACGCGGAGGCGGTGGCGGCGACGCTTTCCGAGCTGCGCGAGCGGGGGCCGCTGTCGAGCCTCGAGTTCTCCGACCAAGCGCACGTCGATGATTGGCGTGGCTCGTGGTACGGACCCAAACTCGTTAAAAACATCCTGCGGGCGCTGTGGGACACGGGTCAGGTTGTCACGCATCACCGGGTGGCGGGGCGGCATTATTATAGTTTGCCTGAAGAGGTCATCCCCGAGGTGTATTTACACGCTCGTCCTGCTGAAGAGGAGAGCCTGCGCTGGCTCATTTTACGGCGGCACCAGACGACTGGGCTGTTGAGGCCAAACGCAGACGCGGCGCTCTGGAGTTTGCCTGTCAGGAGTGCCGAGCGAAAGCGGCTGATGGCCGACCTTGTGAAAGAGGGGGCGCTTATTAAAGTTGAGGTCGAAGGGACGATTGTTCACGCGCTCCCGGAGGTGCTGGCGTGGCTCGAGCACCCTTCCCCACCCCCGCGCATGAGGTTCTTGGCCCCGCTCGACAGCCTTCTTTGGGACCGCAAGACGGTCAAACACCTTTTCGGTTTCGACTACGTCTGGGAAGTCTATAAACCCGAAGCGAAGCGCACCTGGGGCTATTACGTCTTGCCCGTTTTCTACGGCGACCGCTTTGTGGCGCGGCTGGACTCGAGGCTCACCGGCAAAGTTTGGCACTTATACGCCTGGTGGTGGGAAGGGGATGGTACGCCGGACGCTGAGATGTTGGATGCGCTCGAGGGGGCCGTACGCGCGTTTCGTCATTATCTGGGTGCGGAAAAAGTGAAGCTCCCCAAAGGATTGGACGCAGGCACAAAAGCTGCGTGGAGAGCCGGAGGAATTTAGAACTAAAGCAACCGCTGATGGTCCGCCAACATGCACCGGCTCTGAATCACGTCGAGCCCTGCGTCGGAAAGCCGTTGCGCCACCTCATCGTTGCGGATGCCGAGCTGAAACCAGACCACCTTGGGGGGCGGGTCCATCGCCAAGATGTCGTCCACATGCTCGGGTAAGCTCTCGGCGCGGCGAAACACGTCTACGATGTCGACGGGCGCGTCTAAGTCGCTTAAGCTCGACACGACCTCCCTACCAAAAAGCGTTTGACCCGCGTACACGGGGTTCACCGGATAAATCTCGTAACCCTCGCCCTCGAGATACTTGGGCACGTAGTAAGCGGCTTTTTGTTCTTTGGGATGCGCGCCCAACACCGCGACGGCGCGGTGCTCGAGCAAGGTGCGTTTAACGGCGTCTACGTCAGTAAGGATAGCCATAAGTAGAGTTTATCCTGCGGCCCCCCCAACGTGTGTCGGAGGGGGTTTTCACGTTCGTCTCACGTTGCTTCTGGGCGCTTAATCTGCTACAGTAGGACGCTGGATAACTCGGTTGCCTTGTCATGAGGCTCGAGGACGTGACACAGCGTGACGTAGGAGGTGTTGTTCATAGCGAGAGAGCTGAAAATCAACGAACAGATACGGGTGCGGCAGGTGCGCCTTATCATGGACGACGGCGAGCAGCAGGGCATCGTCGACACGCGCGACGCGCTTCAAAGTGCGAGAGAGCGCGACCTTGACTTGGTGTTGGTCGGCGAAACCGCGCAGCCCCCGGTGGCGAAACTCATGGACTACGGCAAGTTTCGTTACGAGCAGCAGCAGCAGGACAAAGAGGCGCGCAAGCGCTCACGCCAGCAGGAAATGAAGGCCATCAAGTTTCGGGTCAAGATTGACGACCACGACTACGAAACCAAGGTCAACCACATCCGCCGCTTCCTAAAGGGCGGTCACAAGGTGCGGGCGACCATCATGTTTCGCGGGCGCGAACGCACGCACCCCGAACTGGGCCAAGAACTGCTCTACCGCGTGGCCCAAGACGTATCCGAAATGGCCGCCGTCGAGTCCGCACCGGTTATCGCCGGGATGGACATGAACATGGTGTTAGCGCCGACGCGGGACCAAGCCAAGGACTCGAGCGAGGCAAGCTAGCCGTCTCCTGTACGTTATATAAAGTGTTACACTGTTGGGGATGTCACGTTGCAGGTGTTACGTCTATAGAGCTGCAGAGAAACAGCAGAAGAACCGCAAAGACTAAATCAAGTGCTAAACAAGTAGCCATTCGCGCGTCCGCGTTTGCGAACACGCAAAGGAGAGAAATGCCAAAGTTAAAGACCCATAAGGGCACCAAAGCCCGTGTCAAGATCACTGGGCGAGGTAAGGTCAAAGCGTCGCGCTCGGGCAAGCGCCACTTGAACTTCAAAAAGAGTGGCAAGCGCGTTCGCCAGGGCCGCACCGACCTCATCATCGCCGAACCCGACGCAAAGCGCATCAAGGCGCTTTTGCCCTACGAGTAGGGGTAGAGAGTGCCAAGAGCCAGAACCGGCACGGTCCGCCGCGCCAAACACAAAAAGGTCTTAAAACGCGCCAAGGGTTTCTGGGGCTTACGCTCTAAAAGCTTCCGCATCGCCCAGCAAACGCTTCTTAACGCCGCGGACTACGAATACCGCGACCGCCGCGATAAGAAGAACACCTTCCGCCGCCTCTGGATCGCGCGCATCAACGCCGCCGCGCGTCAGGAGGGGATGAGCTATTCGGTGTTTATGAGCGGCCTGCGCAAGTCGGGTGTCGAAATCAACCGCAAAGTCTTGGCCGACTTGGCTGTGCAGCAACCCGAGGCGTTCAGGAAGCTTGTGGAAGTGTCCAGAGCTGCGTAAGCGTCGTTTAACAAGTCAGTAAAACTCGAGCCGCCACCGGGCGGCTTTTCCTTTGGGGTTTATTGGAGAGGTTGAACAGCGCTTCAGTCTCGACTACTTCAGCTTGTAGCTCGGCAACGTGGGCGACTCGGGCCTGGTCCTCAGCCTCTTGCGGGGCGCGTCCACGATGAGGTCGAGTGCCTCTAAAACAAGTTGACCAATCAGCGGCTCCGTACTGGGCTCGGCTACCGCGACCTCGATATACGCTTCTCGTCCCAGGATGCTGACGTGCAAAGGCCCAACGATGGGCAGGGTGATTTTGCGCCCGTCGGCCATTTCGAATACACCCTGCCGGATGATGGAAAGCTCGAGAAAATCCGCAATATCTCGACCTATCAGCGAGATAACCGCGCCGGTATCGACCAAGGCGTCTAGCTCGAGCGGCCCCCGCGTATCCAGCAACATCACTTTGGCTCTGACCTCACCCACGTTCATCACCCTTAATCACTTTAGCTTGTTAACCCTGACCTTATCCTCAACCAGCTTATAACGACATGGTGTGTGAGCTTGAGGCGCCGCTGGACGACTCTTTTTCTCAAGTGGACGTTAACCGCGAATAACGCTTGTGCAAACCTCTCGAACCCCATTCGCTCCTCCCGGTACAATAGCCCCATGCACCCTCCCACCTCCTTGCGCGAGCGGCAAAAACGCGACCGGCGCGCGCGCATCTACAGCGAAGCGATGAAGCTTTTTAGAACTCAAGGGTTTGCCGAAACGACCGTGGTCGATATCGCCGGGGCGGCGGGCGTGTCGCGCGGCACGTTTTTTAACTATTACCCTTATAAAGAGGCGATTTTGCTCGAGCACACCGCCGTCCACCTTCACGACCTAGAGGCGCAGGTTGCCTCTCAGCTTGTACAGGGCACGTCACCTGTAGAGGTTCTTTACGCGGTGTTCGACGACCTGGCGCGCTTTGTCGAGGCCAACCGGACGCTCATGCTGCCGCTCGGTTACGAACTGCTCAACCCCGACCCGGCGCGCTCCAAAGCGGCCTTTGAAGCGCTCCCGCTCGCGGCGATTATCGGTGAGGCGCTCTCCAAAGGGCAAAAGGCGGGGCTCGTGCGGCGCGACGTGTCGCGCGAACGTTTGGCGCGCACCCTCGCCGACACGTTTTTCTTGAACGCGTTGCAGTGGGCGGCCTACCACACGGGGCGCTCGATTGCGGGCGAGCTTCACAAGAGTTTGCGGCTGGCGCTCGAGGGCATGACCACGCCCATAAAAAATGTCTCTGCGGACGAAGCCCTTGCTTTGCAGGAGATGTTTTAGTCTAACGCGCCACAGGCGTCATACATCTGAAAATGTGTTGGGGAGCGGAGGGGCGGGGGAAATAGGGTGATTCGCCACCACCCTCACACCCCATCTTCCTAATCTCTTTGTCCCTAAATCACGTTCTGCTCGAGCCTCACCGTCTCCTTTTGAAAGCGCTTGAAACGAAAATTTTGGATGTTAAACGAGTGCGCGCCGCCGTCCGAAACCTCTTCGGCGATGATAAGCCCGGTGGCGGGGCTGTGCTGGACGCCGTGGCCCGAGAAGCCGCAGGCGTTGAAAAAACCCGGTGCGTTCGGCATCTCGCCTAGAATCGGCAGGTGGTCCGGGGTGATGGCGTAGAGTCCGGCCCAGCAGGCGCGCGCGTCTAAGCCCGCGCGCTCCAAAAAGGGAAAACGCGGCAGCGCCTGGGTGAGGGTGGGCTCGAGCCAGTCCCAATCGACCGCCTGGTTATCCCCCGGCGGCTCGTCGAGCTTAGACAAACCAAAAATAAAGCGTTCCCCCTCGCTCCGCACCCAGACGCCCGTGCTCATGTCAATCATCAAGGGGCTTGGGTGCGGGTAATCGGGCAGGGGCGCGGTGACGTAGACGTTGCGGCGGGTGGGGAGGACGGGAAGGTTCAAGCCTGCGCGCCGCCCCAACTCACCCGCGAAAGGCCCCGCGGCGTTGACGACCGCGTCGGCGTAAAAGGTTTCGCCGTTGCAGGAGAGAGTCCACACGTTTTTCTTGTGGGTAAGCTCGAGCACCTCCGCCCCCAGCCTCACCCGCGCCCCCGCCCGCCGCGCCGCGCCCAAATAGCCGAGCGTGACCGCGTGCGGGTCGACCACGCCGTCGTCGGGGCCGAAGCTGGCCCCGCCTAAACCTTGGGTGGAAACGTCGGGAAAGCGCGCTTGAAGGTCTGTGATGTTCAAGACGTCGGCCCGCGCGCCGAGGGCGCGCTGCATCTCGAGTTGTTCTCCCCACGCCGCCCAGCCCGCTTCCGGCACGAGAAAAAGGTAGCCGACTTTTCGGTAACCCGCGTCCACCCCCGTCAGCGCCTCAAAGTTTGAGAACGCTTGAGCGCTGTGGAGCGACATCCTGACATTTTCAGGGTGCGAAAAGCCGTGGCGGATGCCCGCGGCGGACTTGGCGGTGGCCCCGCCCGCGGGGTGGGGGGCGCGCTCGAGCACCGTCACCTGCGCCCCCCGCGCCGCTAAGTGGTGCGCGCAACTCCCCCCGACGATGCCCGCGCCGACGACAAGAACTTGGGGTTTGGCGTTGGGGAAGTGTGGCATATGCCATTCTAAGGTGTTTCGAGGTCCTGCGCGGCAAGAACGGTATGATAGGCCGGTGAGGACGATAACCGGAGCCGAAGCGCTCACTCTTTTCAAAAACCGCAGCGCAGACGCGGGCGACGCTGGCATAGAACGCGCCGTGGCGGAAGTTTTGCAGGCAGTGCGGTCGGAGGGTGACGCGGCCCTGACGCGTTTTACCGAACGTTTTGACGGTGTGGCCCTCGAGGACCCGCGCGTGCCCGCCGCCGCCTTTGACGAGGCCGAGGCGCGCGTACCGGATAGTCTCAAAAGGGCCATCGAGCTCGCCGCGACGCGCGTCCGCGACTTCTACAGCCATCAGCCCAAAGAAGGTTTTTTGCACCCCGCCGAGGGGGCGCTGTTGGGACTCTTGATGAGGCCTTTAGAGCGCGTGGCGTGCTACATACCAGGCGGCACCGCGCCGCTCTTTAGCACGCTGCTGATGACTGCGGTTCCCGCGCAGGTGGCCGGGGTGCCCGACATCGTCGTGGCGACGCCGCCGCGCAGGGACGGGAGCGTCGCACCCGAGATTCTTATGACAGCGCGGCTGCTCGGCCTGAGCGAGGTCTACCGCATAGGCGGCGCGCAGGCGGTGGCGGCGCTCGCCTACGGCACGGACAACGTGCCCAGGGTAGACAAAATCGTCGGCCCAGGCAACCGCTACGTCGTACACGCCAAAAGGCTGGTCTACGGCGCGGTCGGTATCGAGGCGCTGCCCGGCCCCACCGAAACGCTCGTGCTGGCGGACGCGTCGGCGGAGCCCCGCTTCGTCACCGCCGACCTTTTGGCGCAAGCCGAGCACGAGGGGGCGCAGCCCGTGCTGGTCACGCCGAGCCGAGCATTGGCGGAGGCGGTGCGAACGGAGCTCGAGCTTCAACTTCAAACTCTTCCCACCGGGGCCACGGCGAGAGCGTCCGTTGAGCGGGGTTACGTCGTGCTGGTCGAGAGTCTGGCGGAAGGTTTAGAGGTCGCCAACCTCTACGCGCCCGAACACCTCTGTTTGCTCGTGCAAGACCCCTGGGCGCTGCTGCCGGGCGTCGAGCACGCGGGCGGCGTGTTCTTGGGCGAGAACAGCATGGAGGCGCTGGGCGACTATCTGGCCGGGCCGAGCCACGTGATGCCCACGGGCGGCACGGCGCGTTTCTCGAGCGCCGTCAACGTGCGCGATTTCCAAAAAGTGATGCCCCTGGTCAACTTGAGCGCCGACCTTCTCGCTAAAATCGGCCCCGCCGCCGCGACGATGGCGAGGGCGGAGGGGCTCGAGGCCCACGCGCGCGCGGTCGAGGTACGGTTACCTCGTGATTAACAGGCGGCGCGGTCGCCCCGTGATTAATAAGGTGCGGGGGGACCTTGTAGAGCAAGGGAGACGAGGCGGCTTAGTCGCCAACATCCTTAGAAGAACCCAACATCAGGTGAAGCGCTTGCACGTCGCGGCGCTCCTCCCCTTGCTTGTGACGCTGCTGGTCCCTACGCTTTTCAACATCCTGTGGTACCCCACGCGGGCGCGCGCGGTTTGCCCGGTGGACACGCTTCTCGTCATGGGCGCGGCGCAATATAACGGGACGCCCTCGCCCGCGTTCAAAAGGCGGCTTGACGGGGCGCTCGAGCTTTACCAGGCGGGCTGCGCGCCGCGCATCGTCGTGACCGGGGGCAAGCGCGAGGGCGACCGCACCACCGAAGGCGAGTCGGGTGCGCGTTATTTGCAAGCCCAGGGCGTGCCCGAGACGGCGTTGGCGAGCGAAACGAAGAGCCGCACGAGCTTTGAGAATTTACAGTTCAGCCTCCCGTTGCTACGCGGCGACACGGGTTCACAAGGCACTGGCTCACAAAACACAGTCCTCATCGTTACTGACGACATGCACGCCTACCGTTCGTACTGGTTGGCTCAGCACTTGGGTTTGGATGCGTCGGTGGCTCCCGTTAAGACTCGAGGGTTTGGGTTTCGCTACGCGCTGCGCGAACTCGCCGGGCTCACGGCCTATCATTTGGGCTGGTTGCGTTAGGACGAGGGGCTCGAGGCGACGGTGCGTGACAACTTTCACAGCTAACCGTTTCGTGTGTGACCGTTTTATGTGTAACCGTGCGTGAGTCAGCTTGACACGCTCCCCAAAATAACGGAGAGTGGGGCATGAAGCGGCTCCGAACTTACCTCTACGTCACCTTCGACACCCAAACGCTCACCATTCACAACGTCGGGCGCGGCACGGGCGTCTCTTACGACCTCTCTTCAGCCGCCCCCGACGCCAACCCCCTTTACCACGAGCGCGCCGTAATAGGTGACTACGACGCGGCGCTGGCGCTCATCGAGGAGGGTGTCAGAGCCGCCATCAAGGGCTCTTTTATGGACAGGTTTTATAGATTGACGATGGTGCTGCATCCGCTGCGCCCACTTACCGGCGGTTTAGCCAGCCTGGAAAAACGCGCCCTATTGGAACTCGCCCGCGAGATAGGCGCGCGCGAGGCTTTTGTGTGGACGGGACCCGAACTGTCGTCGGAGGAGGTGCTGGCGGAGCGGTTCAAGGCGTGACTCGAGCCGATTTTACAGTAGACAGACGCGTTTTCTTGATGGACAATCCAGTGTTTGAAAGTGGAAGTCTGCAATGCTTCGTGAGGGTCGCAAGAGCATTTCTGCGGGCAAAGACTCGAGCCCTGCAAGCGTTCCCAAAAACCGGAGGGCGGGTGTCGATAAAGACCCGCCCAAGCAAGCTCAACGCACTCTTTTCCGGGGGGCGAGTGTGGATAAGAAACCCGCCCGGGCGCTCAACGCACCCTTAAAAAGACGCTTTGAGTTTAAGAGCTTGCCACGCGGGGTGTGGGTAGATTTCCCACAGCAGGTTGAAGAGTGGGATTTAATACAGGACTTTCTGGTAGCGCTCGAGCATCTCCCCCTGCGTTTCGACCTTCTCCTCAGAACCTGTCTGGTCGTTGAGCATCGCTCCCATCGTCGGTAACGCGGTTCTGTCAATTTTATCGTCCCAAAGTTTGGCGCGCATAAAGGCTTTGGCGCAGTGGAGGTAGGCTTCTCTGACCGTGAGTTTAAGAACCGTGATGGGCAGCTTCCCTTTCGTCTCAAAAATCTGCCGTAGCGCGTCGTCGGTCCGGATTTCGACATGACCGTTGACTCGCAAGGTCTCATCTACACCCGGAATGAGAAAAATTGTGCCGACGTGTTTGTTTTGCAAGATGTTGCTGAACGAATCCAGACGATTGTTGCCGGGCCAGTCGGGGATGAGCAGGGCGCGCGCATCTAAAACTTTGACAAAACCCGGCTCTCCGCCCCTGGGTGAGGCGTCCGCGCTCCCCTCGCTGCTGCTCGCCAGGACCATGAAAGGGGAGAGGGCGATGAAGTTTTGGCAGTGGACGTCTAAGTGCTCGAGCTGCTTTTGTACGGCGCGGCCTTTGGGCTCTCTGTAGTGCCGCCTAAGCTCCTCCGTGGTTTCTATTTTCACGGGTCGTCTCCTCTTGTGGCGTGTTGAGAACGTTTACAAACGTTGTGAGTTAAAGCTCGAGATACGCCCTGGCCCTCGCCCTATCGTCCGACAGTTGCGCCCTGAGGTCTTCCAAACCCGCGAACTTCTTCTGGTCCCGCAACAGGTGTTTGAAAGAAACGGTGACGCGTTTTCCGTAGAGGTCGCCCGAAAAGTCGAACAGGTGAACCTCTAGTGACGGCGGCGCGTCTGGAAAGCTCGGGCGCGGCCCCACGTTCGCCATGCCGCCAAAGGTGCCCGCGTCGGTTTCGGCGGTGACCGCGAACACGCCCACAGGCAGCACTTTATTTGGGGGCAGCGCGATGTTGGCGGTGGGAAAGCCGATGGTGCGCCCCCGCTTGTCGCCCTCGACCACCTCCCCCGTGGCGAGGTAGGCGTAGCCGAGAAGCCGGTTGGCCTCGTCCACGTTGCCCTCTTGCAAAAGGGCGCGGATGCGCGAGGACTTGATGGCGTGACCCTCCAACTTTTTCATGCCGAAGACCTCGAGCTTCTCCGTAATGTGACTCAAATCGTTGAGCGTCCCCTCGCGCTTGTGCCCAAAGCGAAAATCCTCCCCGACGATGATGGTGTGGGGCGTGAGCCTCGAGAGCTGGTTCAAAAAAACCTGCTTATCGGTCCGGGCGTATTCGGCAGAAAAAGGAATCACGACCACCGCCGCGGGCTCAAAGGAGGCGAAAAGCCTCACTTTCTCCTCCAAACTCGTGAGGTACGCGCCGTTGCCAAAGACCATCTTGGAGGTTGGAAAAAAAGAGATGACCACGCCCGGACGCGCGCCCTGCGCCAAGTCCTGCATGTGACGCAGGAGCATCTGATGGCCCAGATGAACCCCGTCGAAGTTGCCGATGCAGAGGACGGTATTGGAGAGCGAGAGGGCGTCGGGGGTGTCTACGACGGTTGGGATGGGCATGGTTGACATAGAAGTTTTTGAAGCGTTACAGATTCCCCCCTGTTAAGTCTTTACGGGCGACGTCTGCACGCCAAAGCTTTCGTCAATTATGACCCCTGTGAGCGGCCCAGAGCGTAAGCGAGCGCGACCAAGGTGGGGGCGCTGGTCGCCACACGCCCCTCTTGGACGTCGCGCCACACCTCCCCGATAGGACGCCACTCGACCGTCAGGGGTTCGTTTGGGTCGGGGGTGTGGGGGACCTCGAGCAAATCTTTGGCTTCAAAGAGAAAAATCTTTTCAGTGCTGTAGCCAGGACTGGTGAACATCTGGGTAATGAGCGTTAACTCCCCCTTCAGCCCCGTCTCCTCGCTCAGTTCGCGGCTTGCCGCCTCTTCCGGCGTTTCGTCCTCGTCGATAAGACCCGCGGGCAGTTCCCAGGTTTCTTGGCCCACGGCGGGGCGGTTTTGGGAGACGCCCAGTACCTCGAGCTCATCTGAACGCTTACGCAAGGCCAGCACGCACACCGCGGGCACGTGCTCGACGACCTCCCAGTGATCGTCAAGCGTTAGAAGCGTTAAGAGTTTGCCCTCGAATTTAACCTCGCGCTTCAAGGGCGTGCCAAGAGGACGAAAAACCTAGCCCTGCTAAGCATCCGCTTAGTTCTCGGCGCTCTCGGGGTTGTAGCGCAAAAAGGCGGGGATGTCGTAGTTGGTGGGGTCGTAGGTGCGGCCCGCGGCGTGGTTGCGGAGTTGCGACGGGCGCAAGACCTTGACCTGCGGGTTATGGTCAAAGCCCGCGGCAATCACGGTCACGCGCACCTCGTCGGCGGCGGCCTCGTCGTAGGTCACGCCGAAAAGGACGTTGACGTCTTCGACCTCGGTCGCCTCGCTAATTTTTTCGACGATCTCGTGCGCGTCAAAGAGCGTGAGTTCTTCGGAGCCGGTGATGTTGATAAGGAGCTGGTGCGCGCCCTCAACGCCCCGAGCCAGCAGCGGCGAGTGCGTCGCGGTGGTGGCGGCGACCTCGACAAGTTTCTCGCCGCGGCCCGCGCCGATGCCCATGAGTACAGTGCCCGCGCCCGACAGGAGCGCGCGCACGTCGGCAAAGTCGACGTTGATAAGACCGGGCACGTTGATCACGTCGCTGATGCCCTTGACGCCGTGGTAGAGCACGCGGTCGGCCACGCGAAAGGCGTCGGTGAGTTTGACCTTGCGGTCCAAAGCCGAGAGCAGGCGCTCGTTTTCGACGACGATGAGCGCGTCTACTTTGTCTTCTAGGCGGCGCAAGCCCTCCTCGGCCTGACGCATCCTTTTGGGACCCTCCATGCGAAAGGGCGTGGTGACGACCGCGACGGTTAGCGCGCCCAACTCGCGCGCGACCTCGGCCACCACAGGGGCGCTGCCCGTGCCCGTGCCGCCGCCCATGCCCGCGGTGATAAAGACCAAGTCGGAGCCGCGCAGATTCTCAGAAATCCGGTCGCGGTCTTCCATCGCGGCCTTTTCGCCGATTTCGGGATTTGCGCCCGCGCCCAAGCCCTTGGTCATGTGGTCGCCCATCTGGATGCGGGTGTCGGCCAAGCTCGTGGTCAGGACCTGCGCGTCGGTGTTCGCGGCGACGAACTCGACGCCCTGGAGGCCCGCCTCGATCATCCGGTTGACCGCGTTGTTGCCGCCGCCGCCGAGGCCGATCACGCGAATGACTGCATTATCCATACTGTTCATGGTTCACTCCTTTAAGAGATTGAGTTTGAATGGCTTGACGAATGGGCCAGATAGAAATCTGAAACGGAAATATGAGGAACACTAAAAGAAATCCTTGAGAACGTTGCGGACGCTCGAGACGAAGCCGGTCACGCGCTCCGACACGCCTCTTTGGACGCCCTCCGCCCGCGGCAAACGAACGGCGCGACTCGGGGGCGCGTCCGGGAAGTGCTGGTGGAGCATTCCGTGGCGCACGAGCCCCACGGCGGTCGCGTGCGCGGGGGAGGCCACCACATCGACCAAGCCCGAGACCCCGTGGGGCTTGCCGATGCGTACGGGCAGACGGAAGCGTTCGGCGGCCACCTGGTCAAGCCCCGCCATGAGCGACGCGCCGCCCGTGATGACCACGTTGCCCGCCAAGAGTTCCAACGCGCCCATGCGCTGCTCGATGTTGCGCTTGACCAAGTCCAAAATTTCGACCACACGAGGCTTGATCACTTGCGCCAACTCAAAAGTCGAGAGCGAGGCGGTGTAGTTGGGGTGCGCCACCTCGAGCGCGACCTCGCGGTCGGCCAAGTCGGGCAAGGCGACGCCGTAGCGTTTTTTTACCCTTTCGGCCTCCTCGGGGGGGATGCGCAGGAGTTGCGAAATATCTTGGGTGATGTGGTCGCCTCCCAAAGGAATCACCGCCGAATGCGCCAAGGTGCCGCGCCGGAACACGCCGACGTCGGTGGTGCCGCCGCCCACGTCGATAAGGACGGTGGTGAGGTCGCGCTCACTACTGTCCAACACGGCCAGCCCCGAGGCGAGCGCCTGCACGACCACGCCCTCAACCTCGATCCCGGCGTCGCGGGCGCAGCGCCGCAGGTTTTGCAGCGGGCCTTGCGCGCCCGCAACGATGTGGACGTCCACTTCCAACCTCACCCCCGACATCCCTACCGGGTCCTTGATGCCGTCGTTGCCGTCGACCACATATTCTTGTGGAATCACGTGAATCATCTCCATGTTGGCCTCTAAGGGCACGGCTCGAGCGTTCTCGATGGTGCGCTCGACGTCGGCCTGCGTGACCTCCTGACCGCGGCGAATCGCCGCCATCCCGTGACTCGTCATCGCCTTGAGGTGACTTCCCGCCACGCCCACCCAGGCGCTCTTGACCTCCACGCCCGCGACCCGTTCGGCGGCGGCGATGGACTGCCGCACCGAGGTGATGGTGCGCTCTAGGTTCACGACCACGCCCTTGCGTAGCCCGTCGGAAGGCACGGTGCCCTCGCCGATAATGTCTAAAACCCCGTCCGCGGCGATCTCGCCGATGACGGTGCAGATTTTCGTCGTGCCGATGTCTAAGCCGACGATGATACGTTCGTCAGTCATGTTTTACGCTCACTCCCCAAGGATAAACAGCCATAAGCGAGTTGCTTTCCTCGCTGCCCTGCTGGCTCAAAAAACCCGACCACTGCGCGCGTAAAGCTTCCGCGCTTGGTGTAAACAGCTCCGTATGAGCCATGCGAACCTCGAATCCACTCGGTGAGTAGCTTAGCATCTCCGGCCCAAAAACCTCCAGCAACCTCAAGAGTTCAAATGCCTCGGCGCGCCTGTCGGGACCCCAGCCAGATAGCGTGACCGGCGCTTCTGCGGCGACCGCGCCGGGTAAAAAGGTGCCGTCGAGCGCGTAGACGCGTTCATCCTCACTCACAAAAGGAACGCGCTCCTGAACCGTGAGATAGACCGTGTCGGGCCAGCGGCGCGTGACCTCGACGCGCGCGACCCAGGGGTCCCGGGCGAGGGGCCGAAAGCGCGGGCGCGTCACCCAGACAAAGGGGTCGTTGAACTTCAAGTCCGCTTTTGCGAAAACCTCCTCCTCGGAAAGGTGATGAATACCTGTGACCTCGAGCCGCGTCACCCTGGGCACGAGGCGCGACACCAGCAGGAGCGTAGAGAGCACGAGCAGCAGGCTCAGCATGACCCGGCGGCGCGTCATGAGGTCGCTCCGTTTCCGGTTCTTTCAAAGCCCCAGAGTTCCCATTCGGTCTCGAGGGGCGTAGGCACACGTCCTTTTATGACCCTCAAAAGTTCGACCACGTCGCGCGCGGTCGCGCCGCCCGTGTTGACGATGAAGTTGCCGTGTTCAAAAGACACCATCGCCCCGCCCACGCGTAAGCCCTTGAGGCCGTGAAGGTCGATAAGACGCCCCGCAGATTCACCAGGTGGATTCTTAAAGGCGCAGCCCGCCGACTTGCGCTTGGGCTGAATTTTACGGGCGGCGTCGACTTGGGCGAGGCGCGTCGTCACGCGTTCTTTCGTTGACGGGGTTAGGAGAAGTCGCACGCGGGTCAGGATTGCGCCCGGCGGCAAGGCGCTCCGGCGGTAGCCTAGCCCCAGCGCGTCCGCGTTCAAGCGTTCAGTTTTGCCGCCCACAAAAATCTCGACCTCCTGCAACGTATCGGACATCTCGCCAAAGCGCGTGCCTGCGTTCATCGCCACCGCGCCGCCCAGCACGGCGGGCACGCCCAAGAGGCCCTCGAGCCCCGAGAGCCCCGCCTCCGCCGCGCGCCGGACGAGACCGGGCAGCGGGGTGGCCGCGCCCAGCCAAAAATCGCTTTCGCCCCTCCCGCTCTCGAGGTCAAATTCACGTAGACTGTTGTAAGCCCGACCAAGTTTAACGACCCGCTCCGGTACCCCCGCGTCTGCCACGAGCAGGTTCGAGCCCGCGCCGATGACGCGGTAGGGTTCGTGGGTGGCGATAAGCAAATCCGCCTCGTTCTCGACCTCCCAAAGTTCGGCAGGACCGCCGACGCCCAGGGTGGTGAGCGTCTCGAGTTCAACAAATCTTGGGAGCACGTTAGGCGGTGCCATCGTCGCCTCCAAGAGCCGTCACCAGCCCCTGCGCCACGCGCCACACGTCGCCCGCGCCGAGGGTAATGATGAGATCGCCGGGCTCGAGCGTCTCCTCCAAATACGCCTGCGCCGAGGCGAGCGTGTGGTGGGCCGCGCGCTTGCCCGCTCCGTTGAGCCGATCCACGATGAGGTCGGTGGACACGCCGGGGATTTCGCTCTCGCCCGCGCTGTAGATGTCTAGGACGAGCACCTCGTCGGCCAAGGCGGCGGCGTCGGCCAGCGCGGGCCAGTGCTGCGCGGTGCGCACCCAGCGGTGGGGCTGCAACACCGCGCGCACCCGCCGCCCGGTGTTTTTGGCGACCGTCAAGACCACCTCGACCTCGGTGGGATGAACCGCGTAGTCGTCCAGGACGAGCGCCCGGTCGACCGAGCCGCGGCGCTGCAACCGCCGCCCGACGCCGCGAAAATCGGTCAGGGCTGCCGCCGCCGCGCCTAAGTCGAGGCCCAGCAGATGAACCGCGGCGAGCGCCCCCGCGGCGTTCTGGATGTTGTGCTCGCCCGGAACGGAAAGCGCCACGTCGTAACGCTCTGCATTTGGGGTGTGAAGACGGAACACGCTCGACATCTCCTCCAAGGCCACCACTTCCGCCCGGTAGTCGCTCGCCTCGTGAAAGCCGTAGGTGTGAGCGTGCTCTGAGGCTAAAAGTGCGGTCAGATTGGGCCAATCGGTGCAGTAGAGGAGGGTTCGGGCGTTCCCTGCAAATTCCTGGAGGGCGGTCTCGAGCGCCCCCTTCGATGCGTGATAGTTGCGTCTCTCGCTAAAGCCCTCGGCGATGTGGTCGTCACCTAAGTTGGTCACGAGCGCCAAATGAGACGTGATGCGAGAAAAACCGGGGTCGGACTCGTCCACCTCGGCGACGACCATGTCGCCCGCCCCGTAACGCATGTTGCCCCCCAGCGCGGGCAACTCCGCGCCGATAAGCACCGAGGGGTCCTGATCTAAGTCGATAAGCAGGCTCGCAATCATCCCCGTGGTTGTGCTTTTGCCGTGGCTCCCCGTGACGGCTATCCCTTGGTGACGCGCTAAAAGCTCCGCCAGGAGGTCAATACGTTTGAGCGTGCGCACGCGTGCGGCGTGGGCCGCCTGGATTTCCGGGTGAGTTTCGGACACGGCCATCGTGTGAACGAGCGTGTCTACCTGAGCGGCCGGGCTCACGTGGCTGGGGTCATGACCCCGGAAGACGGTGACGCCCTCTTTCGTAAGCGCCCCCAGCACCTCCCCGCCGCCCGTATCACAGCCGGAGACGCGGTAGCCGTCGGCCAGATACCAACGCGCGAGGCCGCTCATGCCGACGCCGCCGACGCCCATAAAGTGCAGGTGCGGTTTCACGCGGTCTCCTGGACCAGTGATGAAGACGCCGCATCTCGTTTTGACGCTTCACCGTTCAAGGTTTTATCAATAAGCGCCGCAAAGGTTTCCGCCGCGCCCGCAGGCGAGAGACCGAGCGCGGCTTTCGCCGCAGCTTCACGTGTACCGTCATCGAGTAAACTTTCCCACGCTCCGCTAAGCTCATGAATATCTCGTTCCAACACCACCCGCCCCGCCCCAGCGCGCGCGACCGCTTCGGCGTTGTGGCGCTGGTGGTCCTCGGCGGAGGAGGGCAGAGGCACCATCACGAGCGGCACCCCGTGAAAGGCGGCTTCAGCGAGCGTGCCAATACCCGCACGGGTGATGGCAACGTCCGCCGCCGACCATGCAAGCGTGGCATCCAAATAAGGATGCACAACATACTGCGGATACTCCTTTACCCTCTCCTGCACCCCCGCCACCCAACGCGGGCCGGAGCTGTGAAGGACGGTGAGGTTTTGACGCAAGCTTATGGGTAGCGCTTCATAGGCTTCCGGCACCCGTTCGTTGAGCGTCAGCGAACCTTGAGAGCCGCCCATCACGAGCGTGACCAGGCCCTCCTGAGGCAGCCCCAACCGCGCTCTGGCCTCCTGTTTCTCCACCCAAACCTCGCGCACGGGCATCCCGACGTAAACCGTGTTGACGTTTAACCTTGTTGCCGCCTCGAGCTTCCCCAACCCCACAACTTTCGCGCGGCCCGCGAAAAGCCGCGTGACCCGCCCCGGTAGAGCGTTGCCCTCGTGCAAGAGGATGGGGAGGCGCATCACGGACGCGGCGGCGAGCGCCGGAAAAGAGGCGAACCCGCCAAAACCCACGACCGCGCGGGGCTTAACGCTTCTAAGGATGCGCAGGGCGTCACCGAGGCCCGAGAGCGCCCGCACACCCTGCCGCGGGTCGGGCCGGGCGCGGTCCCACTTGCCCGCGCGCACGCCGTAAAAAGAAAAGTCTGCTTCGGGGATGATGGTTGCTTCCATGCCGTCTCGGTGTCCCACAAAATGAACAGTATAGCCCAAATGTTGGAGGGCTCGAGCCACCGCGAGCGCCGGGTAAATGTGCCCGCCCGTGCCGCCCGTGGCGAAAACGACCGTTGTAGGATTTTTCACAGCACCCTTTGCAGCGTCCTTCAAATCATTCCTTACGGTGACGTTTACAGTGGCCCCCTCAGCATCCTTTACAAGATTCTTCACGCCCCCACTCACAGCGCCACCCCCTCCCGCACGGCTTGGCGGTAGGCGCTGTGGATAAAACCCATCGCCACGCCCACCGACAGGAGGCTGTTAAGGCCGTAGGACACGAAGGGCAGCGGGATGCCTGTGACCGGCAGAAGCCCGGAGGCGACGAGCAGATTTAACGCCGCTTGACCACAGATATAGGCGGTCGCGCCCGCTGCCAACAATGAACCCGGCCCGGAGAGCGCGGCGGCGATGCGGGTGCCCCTCGAGGCCACCATCAGATAAAGCGCGATAAGAATAGCGACGCCGATGAGCCCGAGCGAGTGCCCGATGGAGATAGACACCATATCCGTATCCGCCTCGGGCACGGCGATGGGACGACCCGGCCCCACGCCGAAAAGCCCCGCCCTCACCAGCGTGCGCTGCGCCTGGAGCGCCTGATACGAGGCCGTCTGCGCCTGCGTCTGCGCGCCCCAGAGGTCCGAAAACCCTGTGATGCGTTCGCCGATGTACGAGAACTGACTTAGATATGGCCCCGCTATAAGGACCGCGATGAGCGCCGCCGCCGTGCTGATGCTTAAGAGCCGGACGATGGTCGTGCCCGCGGCCAGCATGATGGCAAAGGCCAGCGCAAAGATAAAGGCCGCCGTGCTCACGTCGGGCTCGGCGACGATGGCGCCCGCCGCGAAGCCCATCACCACCATCGGTCGCCAGATTTGCCAGTTGCCCAGGTGGTTATAAAAAAAGGCGGTGAGGTAGGCGATCACCGTGACTTTCATGAGTTCGGAAGGTTGCAGCGAAAAGCCGCCCAGGAGAAGCCAGCGTTTGGCGTCGCTCCCGGCGGGCGAGGTGCCGAAGACGAGCACCGCCAGGAGGAGCAGGAGCACGCCTAAGTAGGCGTAGGGGCTCACCTTGACGACGGCCTTGGGGGGTACCTTCGACACGACAAAGGTCAAGGCAAAAGCCAGCAGCACCCGCGCTAAGTGGCTCGGCCACGCCGCGGGCGCGCTCACGGCCACGCCCAAAACGCCTAGCGCCCCCAGCGTGAGCTGCACGAAGACTAGGAGACGGTCCACGCGCGTCCCTCCCCCCACCCGGACGGCGCGTGCGCTTCCAACACGCCGACGGCCCGGCGAAACGCTTCCGCGCGCGCCCGGTAGTCCCTAAACTGGTCAAATGAGGCGGCGAGGGGGGCCAGCAGGACGGTGCCACCGTTCGCACCCAATCGTTCTAATCCACGCTCACAGGCGCAGTGGAGAGCCGCGTCGCCGTTCTCTTGTGAACATAAAGCAGTGTCGGTCCAGGCGCTCAGCCTCTTTGCAAAGTCGGGCCCCGAGCGGCCCACGCCGATAAAAAGCACCACTTTCTCCCTTACGAGCGCCTCGAGCTCTTCAAATTCTGCCCCCTTGTCCACCCCGCCGCCAATCCAGACGATGGGTCCGGGCGTGGCCTCTAAGGCCGCCCGGACGGAGAGCGTGCGCGTGGCAATTGAGTCTTCCACAAAGGTGACTTGACTCCCCACACTGCCGAGCGTGCCCACGACGCTGTAGCGCCCCGCGACGCCCTCAAAACGCGTTAACGACTCTCGCAACGCCTCGTCATCCAGCCCGTACGCCGCGCCCACGAGCGCGACCGCGAGCGCGTTGGCGTAGAAGTGCCGCCCCCTCACGCGCAAATCACGGACCGGCAGGAGCGCGCGACCGTGGAGCGTGAGGACGTCTCCGCTCTCGCCGGGCTCGAGGTGCGCGTCCGCCTCACTCGTCACGGAAAAACCCAGCGTTTTGGCCCGCGACGCCTCCGCCCACGCGCGCGCCACCGGGTCGTCGGCGTTGTAGACGAATGTGTCGGTTTTGTCTAAGTGGGCGACGAGCGCCCGCTTGGCGGCGTGATAATTCTCGACCGAGCCGTGCCGGTCCAAATGGTCGCGGCCCAAGTTGAGCACGACCGCCACCTTGGGTTTCAGGGTGGGGCAGCGCTCGAGCTGAAACGAAGAGAGTTCAGTGACTAAAATCGTACCCGTCCCGTTCTCGCCCCGACTCTCTAAACCCCGACCCTCCAAACCCGGTTTATCCACGTCCAGCGCCACCGCCGCGAGCGCGGGGCCGATGTTGCCGCCCGCGGGGGCGTCGAAGCCCGCCGCCTGTAATGTATCGCTGACCCAGCGCGTCACCGTCGTTTTGCCCGCGGTGCCGGTGACGCCTATGATGGTGGCTCGAGTGGTGCGGTAGACCCACTCGACCTCGCCAATCGTTTCGATATCGCGGCCTCGCAACGCTGCCAAATCCGGGTGCGTCCAGGCCACCCCCGGCGCGGCAATGCACACATTTACCTCCGCTTCACGGGGAGAAGGGCTCGGTTTGCACCCAAGGATTTCGACCTCGAGGGTTTCATGAGGCTGCGGCGCTTCGTCAAAATAGAGCACCTCGTGACCCTGCGCGCGCAGGAGGCGACAGGCGGCCACGCCGCTCCGGCCCAGCCCGTAGACGAGCACGCGCGCTCCCGCGTTCCTCATAGTGCGCTCCCGTTCAAGCTCCAGGCGAGCGCGACGCAGGCCGCGGTCACGAGCCAAAAGCGCGTGACGACTTGCGTCTCGGTCCAGCCCGAGAGTTCAAAATGGTGGTGCAAGGGGCTCATCCTAAAAAGGCGTTTGCCGTTCGTGAGCCTGAAATAGCTCACCTGGAGCATCACCGACACGACTTCTAAAAGGGGCACCAGCGCAATGAGCGGCAACCACCAGGTCCAGCCCGCCAGAATCACGATGCCCGCCACCCCCGCCCCGAGCGCTTCCGAGCCGACCCCGCCCATAAAGACGCGCGCGGGCTGCGCGTTGTACCACAAAAAGCCGAGCAGCGCCCCCACGAGCGCCGCCGCGAGCGAAAAACCCAGAAAGGGCAAGAGGATGAGCGCGACCATCCCGCCCGCGAGCCCGTCCAGCCCGTCGCTAAAATTCACCGCGTTGATGGTGCCCGTAATAATAAAGGTGTAGGCGAGAATGTCGAGCGGCGCAATGCCAAATAGCAAATGCCCGCTTAGCACCGCGTAAATCGAAAAGAGAAGCGCGAACAATCCTTGCAACACCAGCCGGTAACGCGCGAGCAGCCCCGTTGAGGCGTCCCCGTCTTCTCCACCCGCGCTAATGCGCCGTTTGCGCTGGAGCGACGCGTAGTCGTCGTACCAGCCGAGGAGCGCGGCGGCGGTGACGAGCGCGACCACCACCCAGCCGTCGGTGCTTTTCTCGCCCACCACGACCCAAGCAAGGAGCGCGGCGGGCAAGAAGGCCGCGCCGCCCATCGTCGGCGTGCCCTCTTTATGAAGGTGCGAGCGCGGGCCGTCGCGCCTGACCGCTTTGCCCCAGCCGAAGCGTTTGGCAAGCTGGACAAACGCGCCCACGAAGAGGAGCGAGAACAGGAGGCCCAGCACCACGTTCACGCGACCGCCTCATTTTCTCTTACACGGTCTTTAGAAGCACGGTCTTTGAGAAAGTTCACAAGCCGCTCGAGCCTCATCCCCCGCGACGCTTTAACTAAAACTGTGCCGGTCAAGTCCAGAGTGCTGAGGTAGTTCTGTACTTCCTCCACCGTCTCAAAATGCCGTGCCTGGGAGTTCTCCGCCGCGATAAACCGCGCTTCGCTTCCTACCGTAACGACTGTATCTAAACCCTGTGTTTCTTTGCCCACCGCGCGGTGAAGGGGTTCGGATTCGTCCCCAAGCTCGAGCATGTCCCCCAATACCGCCGTATGCGGCCCCGGCGCGCGGCGCAGCACCTCGAGCGCGGCCCGGAGCGCCGCGGGCGAACTGTTATAGGTGTCATCAATCAGCGTAAAGCCGGGCAGCGCGTGCATCTGGAGGCGTCCGGGCTCGAGCGTCACGCTTGAGAGCCGCGCGGCGGCGTCTTTGAGATTCACCCCAAGATAATCCGCGAGCGCGAGCGCGCCCACCGCGTTGCGCGCCATCGCCGCGCCTGGGTAGGGGAGATTAACGTGTTGCCCCAGCACCTCGAGCGTCTGACCCGTGGGCGTCGTCTCGATGATGCGCCCCCTGACGTCGGCTATGTCGCCGGTAAGTCCATACACCCGGCTCTTCTTCCGCCGCTCAGGACTTAACAGAGGTGCCGCTTGGGCGCTCACAAAGGCAACTTCCGCCGCCTCGACAAGTTTCCCTTTTTCCCGCGCGACCGTCTCCACGCTGCCAAGCCCGCTCAAGTGACTCTCAGCGATAAGCGTGAGCAGCGCGTGGGTGGGGCGGGTGAGGTCGGTCAGCGTCGCCATCTCGCCGACGTGGTCGATGCCCAGCTCGAGCACCAGGCGCTCGTCTTTTCCTGTTCTTCCTTCCAGCCACGCCCCCACAAGCGCCTGCGCGAGCGCGAGCGGCGTGTTGAAGTTGCCGGGGCTGTTGGGCACGCCCAGCGCCGCACATAAAAACGCCTTGGTGCTCGTTTTACCCGCCGAGCCAGTCACGCCAATGACAGAACCCTGTAGCGCCGCGCGCGCTTCGCGGCCCAGCTCGAGCAACACCCCCGCCGGGTCCGCCACCAACACGCCGCGCGGGTGGGGCCGGTCGGACACAACGAACGCCGCGCCGCCGGTAAGTGCCGCGTCTGCGTAGCGCATCCCGTGTTCACGCTCACCAGGCAGCGCGAAAAAGGCGTCCCCAGGCCGCACGCGGCCCGAGTGAAAGCTCACTCCGGTAGCCGTGTGTGTCTCGGTGAGCGCCTCGCCCAACGCCTCACGTAATCCGTCCTCGTTCAACTTAACGGGCGAGAGCGCGGCGATGTGACGGGGGCTCAGCACTCGAGCCTCCTCACAGAGCGTTTTACCAACTTACACACGTTACACACTATATACCTTCTTGACCTTCACTGGCTCAACCCTCACTGGTTTGCGAGCGCGTCGCCCCGGGGAGGCAGACCCCACAGCGCCACCGTCTCGCGGCCTATCGCGCCGAAAAGGGGCGCGGCGACGAAGGTGCTCGTCGCGCCCTCGAGTTTGGGCTTGTGGACAAACACCGCCAGCGTCACCTTGGGCGCGTCGGCGGGGAAAAATCCGGCAAAGTGGAGCGTGTATTCGTCGTCCACGTAAGCTCCGACGGAGGGCTCGAACACGTCGGCGGTGCCGCTCTTGCCGCCAACCAAGACGCCCGGAATCTTGGCGACCTTGAGTCCGCTCTCTTCAACGGTGTGAATCAACATGCTGCGGATTTCGCGCGCCACCTCAGGCGAGAGCACGCGGTGGGGCATCCGCCAGGGCTCGTCCTCGACTAAGCGCGGCGGGACGTAGAGGCCGTCGTTGGCGAAAATGCTGTAGGCGGTGGCGAGTTGCAGTTCGGTCACTGTGAGGCTCTGACCGATGCTCGCCGAGGCGTGGTCCTGGGGCACCCAGCCCTCGGGCGTTCTCATCTGCCCGGAGCGGTCGTTGGCGTAGGTGAGGTCGACGCTCGCCCCAAAGCCGTAGCGGCGGTACCAGTCGTAAAGTTCAGGAGACGAGAAGCGCTCGCCCAAACTAATCATGCCGCTGTTGCTCGAGTAGCGCAGCACGTCCGGCAGGGGCAGCGTGTCCTCGTGCTGCGCCACGTCACGAAAGGTTTTGTCGCCCACCCGCAGCGTCATCGGGGTGTCGATGATTTCGCCCGGCTTGAGCCGTCCGGACTGCAAAAGCGCGCCCACGACAAAAGGTTTGATGGTCGAGCCCGGCTCGACCTGCTGCAAAAAGGCGCGATTGGCGATGTCGCCGCGGTCGCGGACGCGCCCCTGATAGTTGGGGTCGTAGTCGGGGTACGAGGCAGCGGCGAGGACGCGCCCGGTGCCCGTCTCGATCATCACGGCGGCCCCGCTCTCGGCCTTAAAGGCGAGCACCGACCGCTTGACCTCGGCCTGGGCGATGGCCTGCAACTTTGAATCGAGCGTCAGCGTCACGTCTTCGCCTGCATTTAGGCGGCTGTCCAGGGAGAACTCGAGCCCCTCCAGGCCAAAGCGCCCGTCGGGCTGCTCCGCGCCGCTAAAGCCAATCACGTTGGCGGCGAGCGTGCCTTGTGGATAGCGGCGGTGCTCCACCGCGCCTTCGGCCAAGACGGTGCCGTCCGAGCCCAAAATCGCGCCGCGGCGGGGGGATTCGGCGAGCGCCTTGGGCCAATCGGGGAGCGTGGCCCCCCTCGAGGCGAAGCCCAAAAACGCGGCTAAAAGGGGCAGCGCGAGCAAAAAGAGTAGGAGCGTGCGCCGGGTGAGCTGGAGGACGGGCGCTTCTATGGGGTTCTCTGTGGGAGCTGCTGCGGGCGTTGCTGAGGGGTCCGTAATCTCGTAGATGCCTACGCGGACTCTCCCGTCCCGCGCCGCTTCCCTAGCCTTAGAGGCCCACTCGGCCTTTTCCCGCCTCGTCGGCTTTGTGCTCCGGTTGACGCGTCTGTTACTGGCGCGTCCGCTACCGGCGCCCTCATCGCGGGTGCGTTCGTTACTGGCGCGCTCGTTACGCGGGGTGTGGACGGTTCTGCGTTTTAGCGCCATATCGTGCGAATCTCCAATCCGCTGGGGGGCTCCGGTGGGGCCGGGGGGGAGGCTGGGGCGACCTGGACCGTTTCTTGACCCTCGGGGCTCGTCATGCCCCGCGCGAGCGCCCACGCGCGCACCGCCGCGGGTCCCGTGATGGTCGCGGCTTGGCTCCGCAGGTCGCCCAGCACGACGTAACGTTCGCTCTTGAGGTTGATGAGTTCGCGCTGCTCGCGGTAGAGCGCCTGATTGCGCGTGCCAAAGGCGGCGAGGCTTATTAACAAGATGAGATAAAAAACCACGACGCCTTGCTGAATCCGGGTCATGACGAGGTCCCCGCAGGTGTGTTCGCAGGTGTATTTGCAGCGTTTGAAGAAGCCTCCACCCTTTCCCCGACGCGCAGCTTAGCCGCGCGGGCTCGAGGGTTGACTTCAAGTTCTTCGGGCGAGGCGGTGAGCGGCCTTTTTGTGACGGGCCGCCACGCGTCCCGCTCCCGCAGGGTGTGTTTGACGATGCGGTCCTCGAGCGAGTGGTACGACAACACCACGAGCCGCCCGCTGGGGTTCAGCACCCGTTCGGCGGCCTCGAGCGCGCCCGAAAGCGCGCCCAGTTCGTCATTGACGAAAATCCGCAATGCCTGAAAGGTGCGCCGGGCCGGGTGCTCGCGCCGCCGCCCTGGGGGGTAGGCGCTTTGGACGACATCGGCGAGTTCCTCGGTCGTCTCGATGGGCGCTTCTTCACGCACGTCAGCGATGCGCCGCGCGATGCGGCGGCTGTGGCGCTCCTCGCCGTACTTGAAAAGAATCGCGGCGAGGTCGTCGGCGGGGGTTTCGTTGACCACCTCCGCGGCGGAGGGGCCGTCGCCGCCCATGCGCATGTCGAGTGGACCGGCACGCCGAAAGGCAAAGCCGCGCTCGGCCTCGTCTAACTGCATCGAGGACACGCCCAGGTCGAGCAGCACGCCGCTCACCCTTTCTAACCCAGCCTCAAGCGCGTAACGGTCTAAGTGCCGAAAGTCGCCCTCGGCAAAACGCAGTTCGCTTGTGGAGGGAACCTCGAGCCCCGCCAAATACTCCCTCACGCTCTCGTCGCGGTCAACCGCCAACACCGAGCCGCCCGCCCTAAGAATCGCTTGCGTGTGTCCGCCCGCGCCAAAGGTGCCGTCGATGTACCAGTCTCCCGGCCTGATGTGCAGGCCCTCGAGACATTCAGCCAACATCACAGGAAGGTGCGGGCGTGCTGCATCTTGCGCGGTGTCTTGTCCGGTGTTACGTTCTGTTTGCGTCATCCGACCAACTCGCTAAGCAGTCCGGGGGCCGGGGGCTGCGCCTGCACCGCGCTGAGTGACGCGAGCCAGCGGTCTTCGTCCCAAACTTCTAATCGGTTGGGCGCTCCGGCGACGATGACGTTAGACGAAATGTCGGCGAACACGCGCAAAGTGGCGGGCAGGGTGATGCGTCCCGCCGAGTCTATCTTGGCCTTGGCCGCGCCCGAATAAAAAAAGCGCACGAAGTTGCGAGATTCCGCGTCGATGATGGGTAAGTCGGTGAGGCTTTTCTCGATGCGGTCCCAGTCGCCCAAGCGGAAGATGTATAAACAGCCCTCCATGCCGCGCGTCACGACCATGCCGTCCTCGACGAAGTTGCGAAAGGGCGGGGGCACGATAACGCGTCCCTTGTCATCCACCGAGTATTGGTACTCGCCGAACGGCATCCACCCTCCTCCCACCGGGAACTCGGAGCGGGGCGGCCTTTCGAGGCTCGATTAAGTCTCCAACACACGCGTCTCACCCACTCCGGTTCTGTGGGACAGGTTAACACACTTTTCCACCATTTCCCACCATCTCCCACTTCAACTCCAAAATGAGGCTGAAATAACCCGTTTCTCCCACCTCGCCTCCACCTTAGCAGAGGGAAAGATTAGAGGTTTACGGATTGTTAGGAAAGAAAAACGCGCGTCTCTGGCGCTGACTTTAGCACGGAGAGCGAGTCCAGCACGTCAAAAATTGGGGTTTGGCAGCCAGGAAGGAGTGGGTGCCAAAAGGGTTGTGAACAACCTCACATTAAAAAGTGGGGATAGAGAGCTTGGGGTGTGTAGGAAGCTTCTTTATGCCTCCCATCTTCCCACCACCTCAATACGCAGAGACGTTTAGGCGGGAAAACATATAAAGCTTCAGCAAAATAAGTGCGGGAGAGGCTGTAAGCCGGGTTCTGTACCCCTCGCGGGGCCTTGATCATCTATCTGGGGCGCCTATCGCTAAGCGCCTCGAGCGGTCATCCTCGAGATGCAAACGAGCCGAGCAGGCTCTCTCTCTTTCGGACCTTGCACCGGGTGGGGTTTACCTAGCCACCTTTGTTACCAAAGGTGCTGGTGGGCTCTTACTCCACCGTTTCACCTTGACCGGGGAGGGGGTAACATCCCGTTGTCAGCACGTTCAGTTATCTCACGGATAACAGGGTGCTTTTGAACGAGATGACACCTCCCTGGCAGTCTACTTTCTGTTGCACGTGCCGTCGCCTTACGCGCCCAGCCGTTAGCTGGCACCCTGCCCTGTGGTGCCCGGACTTTCCTCAGCGCTTTAGCAAGCGCCGCGATCAAACACCTCTCACCGCAAGAGAGAAGTCTACCAGATTGCCGAGGGTGTGGGGAGCGGTTCAGCCACGGGAGGGGCGGAAGACAAGACTTGGCGGCGTGGCGCGCCGGAAGCAGCGAGCCTTTGCGCTACACCTTCCCCCAGGACATGAGCAAGGCCGAGGTGTATTGGTCGGAGGTGTATGGGTCGGCGGATGCGGGGGTGCCGGAGTGGACGGTTGGTTGTGAGTGAAGAGGAGGCTCGAGCCTTCACCCTCGTCAGCCTACCCGAAAAGGTAGGCATGACTTTTTAGGCGAGCTCGAGACAAGACCTCGCTCGCGCCTGGTAGGACACACCACGTTGCGCTCGAGCCCACGCTCTAACCGGGGGTGAACTCGAGCCCTAACGGTGTGTAGTCGGCGGTTTGTAACAAATAAAAGAGGCTCGAGCCAGCGCTACAGAGTTTCGGTAGAATGCGCTCGTCTCAAGAAGACACATTGAATGTGTGGGTAAGAAAGAGAGGAGGCCCGAGTAAACTAAAATTATGGACGGCTCAAACCTCCACAACCTTTTAGACCAGCTACCCAGCGAACTACAAAAATGAGGTCTACGACTTTGCAGTCTTTTTGCTTGACAAGAGAGGGAAAGCCGTTCGAAAAGAACCGCGTACTGCAGGATTGCGTGAGGGACAAACCGTTGTTGGGGATGATTTTGACGGGCCACCTCCAGACGAGTTCTGGCTCGGCGAAGGCGCGTAAAGCTACCCCCACGACCAGATGCGTTTTGTAGTATGGTAGAAAATATGAAAGAAGGAAGAAACGCACTCAACATCAAGAATAGTGAGGCGCATGAGCTAGGGTCTGTCTGACAGAAGGGATGAAGATGGTTTAGGGTAGGCGTATGGCACGAACAGACCTAAAAGAGCAGCAGTGGCAAGCACTAAAACCGCATCTACCCCCCAATCCCCAACGGGGTCACAACTACCGCAACCACCGACAGGTCATCAACGGCATTTCGTGGCGCTTGAAAACAGGCGCTCCCTGGCGCGACGTTCCTGAACGCTACGGACCTTGGCAGACCTGCTGGGACCGCTTCACGAGGTGGGAGCGCAACGGTGTCTGGAAGCGCATCCTGCACAGGCTTCAAGCTCACGCCGATGCGGCGGGTGAGATTGATTGGGACGGCGCAGCGTTAGACAGCTCTCATATTAAAGCGCACCGCAGCGCCAGCGGGGCGAGGAAGCGGCCTGCTGAGGGTGAAAAAAGGGGACCTTAGCAGACGAGTGGCTGGGACACTCACGCGGAGGCCACACCAGCAAGGTGCATACCTGCGCGGACGGCAAAGTGCGACCCCTGTCCGTGGTCATCACGGCGGGACAGCGCAACGACGCCGCTTGGCTAGAGCCGGTCTTGGACGAGATTTATGTGCCCCGCCTTGGCAGAGGGCGACCGCGTAAGCGCCCCCCTCAGCTTAGACTCGACCGCGCTTATGGTTTCAACAAGCAGCGGAAGATACTAAGGCGCAGGGGCATCATCTGTATCAGCCCCGAGCGCGAAGATGCCAAGAAGTCTCGCTTGTCTAAGGGCACAAAAGGTGGACGACCTCCTGCTTTCGATAAGCAAGCCTACAAAGGACGTAACGTGGTCGAACGCTGCATCAACCGACTTAAAGACTTTCGCGCCGTTGCCACCCGCTACGACAAACGCGGCAGAAACTACCGTGCTGGTGTGCTCCTCGCCTCCATCATCCTCTGGCTTTGATTAGTCAGACAGACCCTAGCACGCAAGCTAGCTCACGTGACGGGGCAAAGCATGACGCAGGCCGTTGTTGGGGCGCTCAGGGAGGCACTGAGGAAAACTGAGCAGAGAAGCGCGCCGCTCCTGGACAAGCTCGAGGTCATCGCCGAGCACTGCGCTTCCCTGCCCGTTCGAGACGACCGTCCCGCCGACGCCATCCTCGGCTATAACGAGCAGGGGATGCCAGAATAATGGTTGTCGACACATCGGCTTTAGTCGCCATCCTTTCTAACGAGCCGGAACGCCGCACCTTCAACGAGAAAATCGCCGGGGCGGGAGGTTGTTTCGTCTCGGCGGGTTCTTATTTAGAGACGGCTATCGTCATCGAGGCGCGTTACAGCTACGAAGGGGTGCGGGATTTAACCTTCTATCTCCAAACAGCCGTCACCGTGGTTCCTTTTGACGCTCAACAAGCCGAACTTGCCTTGGGTGCCTACGCAAAATATGGCAAGGGAAAGCACCGAGCAGGCCTGAACTTCGGCGACTGCTTCGCCTACGCGCTCGCCAAGCGGCGGGGTGAACCGCTGCTTTTTAAGGGTGAGGACTTCTCACGGACCGACCTCGAGGCCGCGTAACTACCGAACTATATAGAGGCTCGAGCCTTCACCCTCGTCAGCCTGCCCAAAAAAGTACGCACGACCCGCTTGGGCAGGCTCGAGACAAGACCTTGCTCAAGTTGACGCTAGTCCTCAAGCGCCCTCGGCTCGAGCGTACCGGAGCTTGTAAGTTTGCTAAGCTAGCTGCATGGCGTCTCTGACCTTGAACCTGCCGGAACAGCTCAAGCAGCGCGTAGAGCCTTTTAGCCGCTGGCTGCCTGCCATTTTGGAGCTGAGCCTGCTCACGCTCAAGACGCCCGCCCAAGGAGCGGCAAGCGACTTGGTGGCGTTTCTGGTCTCGAACCCGACCCCACGAGAGGTTCACGGCTACCGGCTCCCCGAGGCGTCACAAAAGCGCGTGGCAGAGCTGCTCACACGAAACCGCGAGGGCGTCCTGAGTGACGCCGAAGCCCAGGAGCTTGACGAGTACCTGAGACTCGAGCACGTGGTGCGACTTGTTAAAGCCAACCTTGCCGACGAACTGACGGATGCGTGAGTGAAGCACTCCGCGAGCGCGTACAGCGGCGGGCGCGGGGGCGCTGCGAATACTGTCTTTTCCCCCAAACACAAGCCCTGCTACCCCACCAACTCGACCACGTCGTCGCCAGACAACACGGCGGAGCGGACGGTGACACCAACCTGGCTTTCTGCTGCGCCGTGTGTAACCGCTACAAGGGACCGAACCTGAGTTCCGTTGACCCGGAAACAGGTGAAGTGACGCGCCTGTTCGACCCGCGCACACAGCGCTGGGCGGACCACTTCTTTTTGGAGGGTGAGCGTATCCTAGGCAGTACGCCCGAGGGGCGCTCGACCGCCTTTTTGCTGCGCTTTAACGACGAAGAGCGTCTGCTGGAACGCCGCGTTTTGTTGACGAGGGGACACTACGGTTGACGGCGCTGAGAGCTTAACAAGTCATCTACCGTCACTTCCGTTACCGTCTTGAGTTCTACCTTGAGCCCTCACCTTAAACAACTCGAGCCTTCCCCCTCGTCAGCTTGCCAAAATATGCACGTAAGGCAAGCTAAACCCCTTACCCGGGGTGACGCTAGCCCTCGAACGCCCTCGGCTCGAGCCAGAAGGCGCACCTAGCGCATTGCTGAGAAAAAGAAGCGTGACGGCTTTCTGCTCCTCTTCTCACGACGTCCTGCCCCAAATTCTGATACTATTATTGGCTAAAGGGTAAAGACGTTTTTTGCACCTTTCTTGCCGTTCCTTTGTACCTGCCGGAGCACCGCTGGGACATCGGCGTACAAGAGGGTGAAGTGCTCATGTGCGTGAAAGCCAAGCCCCTTCGAGGAGGTTGTTCGGTGACCACACAACCTGTTGCCAAACCCGTTCAAGAGGAGCGCCTTACCCGTCTCACCAAGGTCGCCTACGGGGTGGGCGATATGGGCGGCGCTGCGGTCGTCACCATCACGGGCTTTTTCCTGACCGCCTTTTTGCTCGACGTGGCCGGGCTGCGTCCCGGCGCGGTCGGCGTCATTTTTCTCCTCGCGCAAATCTGGGACGCGGTCACCGACCCCGTGGTGGGCGTGTGGTCCGACCGGACCCGGACGCGCTGGGGCCGCAAGCGCCCCTGGATTCTTTTTGGCGCGGTGCCCTTCGGTTTGGCTTACGTGCTCAACTGGGTTGTGCCGGACCTGCAAGGGGCAGCTTTGTTCGCGTACTACCTCGGCGTGGCGCTGCTCTTCCGCACCGCCTTTACGGTGGTGGGCATCCCCTACGGCGCGCTGACGCCCGAACTCACCCGCGACTACGACGCGCGCACGAGCCTCAATACCTACCGCTTCTCGTTTAACCTCATTGGCAGCCTCTTAGCCGTCACGCTCCACCCGCTGTTGGTCGGCTTGGGCGGAGACGTGTTCTCGGGTAATTTGATAAGCGCGGGTGTATGGGGCTTGTTTATCGTGCTGAGCCTCCTTTTCACCTTTCGCTACACGTACGAGCTGACCCCGATTGAACCGACGCCGGTTGATTCGCAGGATGAAACGACGCCGCTCGAGGCGTCGTATGGGTATGGCCGCGCGGCCTCAGCCGGAAATCTAAGCGGCGTTGTCGGGGAATTTCGTGAGGCCTTTCAAAGCCGCTCGTTTCTTTTCGCCACCGGCATCTACTTTTTTTCGTGGCTCACGTTGCTTTTAGTCCAAAACAACCTGCTGCTCTTTATCCGCTACTACGCAGAGGTCGAGTCGCATTTTACGGGCATCATCTTGGCGTTTCAGGTGACAGCCATCCTTTTTTTGGGCGTGTGGGAGCGCTTGAGTCACCGCATCGGCAAAAGGGGCGTGTACGTGGCGGGGGTGTCGATGTGGGCCTTGGGATTAGCGGCTCTTTACCTCGTGCCGCGCGGCGAGGTCGCGCTCTACTATCTCGCCTCGAGCTTTATCGGGATGGGGGGCGCGGTCGCCTACCTCATCCCCTGGAGTATGCTGCCCGACGTGGTCGATGAGGACGAGCTGCGCACCGGGCGGCGGCGCGAGGGCGTGTTCTACGGGATGTTCGTCTTTTCGCAAAAGCTGGGGCTGTCGGTGGGGTTGGCGGCGTCGGGCTTCGCCTTGGAGGCCGCCGGTTACCTCACGCCGAGCGTTGCCGGTGAAGTCGTGACCCAACCCGACGCGGTCTTGATCACGCTGCGCCTCCTCGTGAGCGTCGTGCCCGCCGTTTTGCTCCTGCTGAGTCTCCCGCTGGCTTACTTTTATCCGCTTACCCGCGAACGTTACGCTGATATAAGGGCGCGGCTCGAGGCCCGGTCGTAGAAAAGCCCTGTAATAAAAAGTTTCGTGACAGAAACGTGTCCAACCCCACCTGCTCGTCTCGTCCCTAACATTCGCTTTCTATCCTCCTCCAACCCCACACCTTTCTAGGGTTCCCTCTAAGGAGACACCATGAACATCTTACAAACCCCCGACGAACGCTTCCGCGACCTCCCCGACTACCCCTTCGCGCCGCACTACCTGAATGTCCCCGACTTTGAAGGCGGCGAGCTGCGCGTCCACTATTTAGATGAGGGCGCAGGCGAGACCGTGCTCCTCTTGCACGGCGAGCCCACCTGGTCCTACCTCTACCGCCACATGATTCCGCCCCTTGTCGCGGCGGGCTTTCGCGTCGTCGCGCCCGACCTCGTCGGTTTTGGCCGCTCGGACAAACCCAGCGAGCGAACCGACCACACCTATCAGCGTCAGGTCGACTGGATGCGCGCGGCGCTTTTTGACGCGCTAAACTTAGAAGACATTACTCTGTTTTGCCAGGACTGGGGCGGGCTCATCGGCCTGCGCCTGGTCGCCGCCGCGCCGGAACGTTTCGCGCGCCTCGTTATCGCCAATACGGGGTTGCCGACAGGCGAGGGGGAGATGCCCGAGGCGTTTAGAGCGTGGCAAGCGATGTCGCAAAACCTGCCCGAGCTGCCGGTGGGCGGCGTCGTCCAGGGCGGCACCGAGCGAACGCTCTCCGACGCCGAAGTTGCCGCCTACGACGCGCCTTTTCCCGACGAAACTTACAAGGCCGCCGCGCGCGTTCTCCCGATGCTCGTCCCCACCACACCTGAAGGCCCCGGCGCGGCGGACAACCGCGCGGCCTGGGGCGTGCTGGCGCGTTTCGACAAGCCGGTCCTGACCGCCTTTAGCGACGGTGACCCCGTGACTAAAGGCGGTGAAGAGGCCTTTCAGACAAACATTCCCGGCGCGAAAGGTCAGCCGCACGTGATGATAGAGGGCGGCGGGCACTTTTTGCAGGAGGACAAGGCGGAAAGGTTAGCCAGTCTTATCGCAGACTTTGCTAAACAGTGACTCTGTTAAAAGAGGGTGAGAGAGAGGCCGAGCCGGTTTTGGGCGTCAACCCGGTCGTCTCACACGTTTGCGGTACTCTCGAGAATGGGAGCGCTAAATGTGCCACAAAACAAGGGGTTGCAACCCCTTGTTGAGTGAGTGACTTTTTTGCATATTCACTGAATATCGGGACTCGAGACTCGATCAGGCGTTGTCAGCGGGGGAGAGCAGCGCCCTCCCCACAAATTCCTCACCTTTACACAAACGCGCTCACGCCCGTGATGGCCCGCCCGACGATAAGCGTGTTCATCTCCCACGACCCCTCGTACGAATAGACCGCCTCGGCGTCGGCAAAAAAGCGGGCAATCTGGTGCTCCAACAAAATCCCGTTGCCGCCGACCACGCCTCGAGCGGTGGCGACGGTGTCGCGCATCCGTTCCGTACACCAGGCTTTGGCGAGGCTCGCGCGCTCGTGCGAGATGCCGCCGTCGCGTTTCTCGAGTTCCGCAAGCCGGTTCATCATCGTGAGCATCGCGGTCACGTTGCCGAGCATCCCGACTAGTTGCGCCTGAACGAGCTGAAACGAGGTGATGGGGCGACCGAACTGCGCGCGTTTGTTGCAGTAGTCGAGCGCGTGCTCGTACGCCGCCAGCGCGATGCCCACCGCTTCCCAGGCGACCCCCGCGCGCCCGCTGGCGAGCTGCGTGGCGACGTCCTTGAAGGAATTTACGCCCGGCAGGCGGTCATGTTCGGAGAGGGTCACATCCTCGAGGCCAATCAGCACATTGTCAATCGCGCGCTTGGCGATTTTGCCGTGCAGCTTCTCGACGTGATACCCCGGCGTTCCCTTCTCGACCAAAAAGCCCTTGACTTGTCCGTCCGCGGTGTCCTTGGCCCAAATCACGTTGACGTCGGCAAGGGTCGCGTTGCCGCTCCACTTCTTCTCGCCGTTGAGGGTCCAGGTGTCGCCCTTACGCGTCGCGGTGGTGCCCAGACCTCCCGCCGCCGCGGAGCCCACCAGGGGCTCGGTGAGCGCCCAGGAGCCGATTTTTTCAAAGCGGTACATGGCGGGCAGCCAGCGCGCCTTTTGCTCGGGCGAGCCGAAAGAGTCAATCGAGGTCATGCAGAGCCCCCAATGCACCCCGAAAAAGGTCGACATCGAGGGGTCGCCGCGGCCCATCTCGAGCGACACCACCCCGGAACGCTTGAGGGACATGCCGGGCTTATAGGGGCCAAAAAGTTCCTCGACGAGCGCCCCAAACTTGGGAACGACCTCCCTGGGAAACTCCCCGCGGTCCCAATAGTCATTGATAATGGGGTCAATCTCACGCGCGAAAAAGGCGCGTAAAACGCGCTGCACCCGTTTTTCGTCCTCGCTAAAGGTGTCCATCACCTCGTAGAAGTCGCCGTTGACGGGGGGCGGGGTGGGGGTGCGCTTGTCACGCTCGAGCCCCCGCACCACCTCCGCCAAGGCCTCTTCTGAGGGGGCGAGTTCTAAGAGTCTTGCCAGCGCCGGGCTCTCGAGCTGAGGCTCTTTAACAGCGTCAGGTTGAAGTGTTGTGTCGGTCATGCGTTTACCTCTTCTTTCAGTAGGCGTGTTCTGTCAGTGGGTGTGAGAATGGGTCTAACCCCTCGAGCCTCGCGCGTTCGGGAACGCTCAAGCTCTATCACGCGTTCTCCCCCCGCCACCCGTTAAAGGTCCCGCCCTCTTCCGCCAGCTTTTTGAGAAGCGGCGCGGGCTTCCAGTGGTCGCCAAACTCTTTGTAGAACCGCTCGACATCCGCATAAACTTCTTTTAGTCCCACCGTATCCGCGTAGAACATCGGGCCGCCCCGGTAGGCGGGGAAGCCGTAGCCGTAAACGTAAATCACGTCGATGTCGCCCGCGCGCGCCGCGATGCCCTCCTCTAATATGTAAGCACCCTCGTTGACGAGCGCGTACATGAGGCGTTTCAAAATTTCTTCGTCCGAGATGTCGCGGCGCGTAAAGCCCGCCTCTTCGGAATGCGCCAGCACGAGCGCGTCTATTTCCGGGTCGGGAAGCGGCGTGCGCGAGCCCTCGTAGCGGTAGA
The DNA here is from genome assembly GCA_965214405.1 of Trueperaceae bacterium. GTDB lineage: Bacteria > Deinococcota > Deinococci > Deinococcales > Trueperaceae > CBDCCT01. Next base: position 640,120 of record OZ243956.1, on the reverse strand, counting down.
AGCCTGCGCCCGTTTTTTGGCCCAGACGGCCCGCCTCCACCACCTTGTCGGCGAGGCTCGAGTACCGCTCTTCGGGCTTCCTTGTCGGGGCTTGCGCCTGCCGGATGCGGTAGCCCACGTCGAGGCCCGCCAAGTCGCCCATCGCAAAGGGTCCCATCGCCAGGCCAAAATTCTGCATCACCCCGTCCACTCCTTGCGGCAGCGCGCCCTCCTCGACCAAAAAGAACGCCTCGCGCACGTACACGTGGACCATGCGGTTGCCCACGAAGCCGTCGCACACCCCCACGACGACCGGCGTTTTGCGCATCGCCTTGGCGAGCGCGAGCGCGGTGGCGAGCGCTTCCGCCGAAGTTTCGTCTGCCCGGACCACCTCCACAAGTTTCATCACGTTGGCGGGCGAAAAAAAGTGCGTGCCGAGGACCTTGTCGGGATGGGACACCACCGCCGCGATTTCGTTCACGTCGAGCGTCGAGGTGTTTGTTGCGAGGATGGCGTCCGTGGGTGTGACTTTGTCGAGGGTGCCGAAGACTTCTTTTTTGATGCTCATGTCTTCAAATACTGCTTCAACAACCAAATCCACGTCGCTCAGCGCGCTGTACTCGAGCACCCCCTCAATCCGTCCCACGCGTTCGTCCATCTCCTCTTGCGTCAGCCGTCCCTTGTCCACCGTGCGCTGGTAGTTTTTGCGGACGGTGCTCATCCCGCGTGTCAAATTCTCTTCGCTCGTCTCGAGCACCTTTACCGAAATCCCGGCGTTGGCGAAGTTCATGGCAATCCCGCCGCCCATCGTGCCCGCGCCGACGACCGCGGCCCGCGTGACTGCCTTGGGCTTGACGCCCTCCAAGCCCGGCACCTTGGCGGCCTCACGCTCGGCAAAAAAGATGTGGCGGAGCGCCTTGGACTGGTCCGAGTTAAGCAGTTCCTCAAAAAGCTCACGCTCGCGCGCCAGGCCCTCGTCCCAGGAGAGCGTCGCGGCGGCCTCCACCGCGTCAATGCAGCGCAGCGGCGCAATCATCCCGCCCGCCCGCTTCTGCGTTTCCGCGCGTGCGTAGGTGAAGACGGCCTCGAGAGGTGCGGCGGACTCTACCGTAAGCTCGCTCGTTTTGGGCCGCGTTTCCCCCACAATGCCTTCCGCGTAAGCCAGCGCGCCCTCCAAGAGGTCACCCTCAATCAGCTCATCCACCAACCCCAGCTCGAGCCCTTCCTCCGCCGTGACCGGGTCGCCTTTTACAATCATCGTAAGCGCCGCCTCGAGCCCGACGAGCCGCGGGAGCCGCTGCGTGCCGCCCGCGCCGGGCAACAGGCCCAGCTTGACCTCGGGCTGACCCAACCGCGTGCCCGGACTTGCGACCCGGTAGCGGCAGCCTAGTGCGGCCTCGAGCCCGCCTCCCAAGGCGCTCCCGTGCATCGCTGCGACGGCGGGTTTATCGCTCGCCTCTAAACCCGCGACGAGCCCGCGCACGTCCGGCGCTTCTTCTCGAGACATAGTAAAGGTTTTGATATCCGCCCCCGCGATGAAGGAGCGCCCGCCGCCGATGAGCACGAACGCCGCCACTTCATCGTCGGCGTTGCCGCGCGCCAAACCCGCCAGGATGCTCTCGGGCACGCCGGGGGAGAGGACGTTGACGGGCGGGTTGTTGATGGTCAACACGGCGACGCGCCCGTGGGTGCTGTACTGCACGAGGTCTGAAGCCGTGCTTGCTGGGTTGTTGGCTGTGGTAGCTGTATTGGGTGAGCTGTCTGACATGGGTCTCCTGACGTTCTCCTCGAGAAAGACGTGACTAAAACGTGTAGACTCTCAAGCTACCATTTGTGAGGTTGAGGCTTTCTGCTATACGCGCACTTTTGCCACACATAACACCTTTAGAAGCGGCTACTCAGCCTAAAGACAGGCTCTCGAGTTCACGCGCCACCTCTACGAACTTGCCCACTTGCTTGAGGTAGCTCTCGGGCAAACCGCGAAGCTGATAGTGACGGTCTACCTCGGCCAATCTCCGCATCGCCGCGCGGACGAGAAGCTGGTGGAAACTCTCTCCCGAACCGGCCAACCCCGCCAAGCTCCACGGGGCACCCTCCCACATCACCGCGTCGATGACCAACACGGCTTCAGCAAACGCCGCGGGCCGCCAGTAGGGGCTAAAGTCGATGACGGCGGGAAGTTTACTGGGTGCGAAAAGGATGTTTCCTTCAATATCGCCGTGTATCACTTGCTCTTTTAGGGTGAGCGGCTTTGTTAAGCTCGTGAGCCTCGCGTAAACCTCTGCTACTTGTGGGTGAGGCTCCCAGGCCGCGCCCTCCCACACGATGCGGTCCGCCTGTGACCAGGGGTCTTGCCGAACGTCGAGAAAATGCGGGCGCGGGTAGGGCCTGAGTGCCCGGTGAAACGCCTGGCTCACCTCTAAACTCTCCCCATAGCGGTCGCCATGCACGGTCTGACCGTCTAAATGTTGCCAGGCAGTCCAGCCGCGAAACACCCACTGCCCTGCTCGAGTAGCAACAGGCTGAGGTACCCTAAACCCTTCTTGCTCTACCGTGCTGTAAACATGAGCCACCCACCGCGCCTCCTCGAGGCTGAGCGCAGGTTTAAGAACGATATTCCCCGCGCGGTACGCCGTTCCCTGACCGCCCTCCAAAAGGATAGGAGGCGCGGAGGCACCGAACGCTTGCAGAACCTCCGGGTGTGGAGCTTGCACGGGAAGCACTATATATGTAACGAGTACGGAAACAGTTACCGCGCCAAAGGCATCATAGCCACCATCAAAAAGTAATCCTTGGCCTCTGCGGTCTCCGCACGCGCCTCGGCTTGGTTGGTGATGGCTCGAGCCCCCGCATCTCGAGCCACAGCCCCTTCAAAAAGCGCCCGCAACGCCGCGGCAAGCTGCACAGCCTCCTCCTTGGAAAGCCTCACCACCGTGTCCGAATACGTCACAGGCAATCCGGAGGGCAGAAGTTCGGGCACGGCGTCGGTGGTTGCCACGGCCCCGTCAGTCGTCCGAAACAAATAATTGCCGTAGCGTTCGCTCCTCCCCAGCGCGTCCGCGTAAGAACGAATGAGGTCGGCGAAAATGGGCGCGGCCTGCGCCTCGAGCCGCTCCTCGAGCGTGGCGTAGGGCGTCAGGACGAAAGGGACAAAGTAGGCGTCGTGAACCGAGCGGTAGTATTTAATGGCGCGCCCTTTGCGTTTTTTCTCGCGGGTGGGCTCGAGCAGTCCCGCATCTAAAAGGGTTTTGATGCGGTAGAGCACCCTGCTAAGCCCACAGCCGAGTTCCGCCGCCGCCTCGCTGGCGCTGCGCTCTGCCGCCAAAAAGGGCTTGAAAAACGCTTTACTCTTCGGCTCCGTCAGCAGCCGCGCTTGCGTTGGGTCGGATACGGTGTGAAAGTTACCGGCGGGAAAGCTACCCGAATCTGGGTCTGTCATTTTGAGTAGCTTAGCACCGATGCTTTTCGTATGGCTTCTCTTCAACTTCTGCGCAACCGGGATTTTATGCTCGTGTGGTGGGCGGGTCTCATCTCCGGCGTCGGCAACACCATGCTCTTCGTCGCGCTGCCCCTTTACGTCTATAGCGAGACGAGTTCGACCCTAGCAACGGGCCTCAGCGTCATGGCGAACGCGCTGCCCGCTATTCTAGTGGGTCAAATTGCGGGGGTCTTGGTCGACCGCTGGGACTACCGACGCACGATGCTCGCGGCCAATAGTCTCCTCGTCCCCGTGACCCTGCTGTTTTTGAGCGTGACGCGCGCGCCCTGGTGGCTGGTCGTGCCGGTCGCTTTTGTTCAGGCTTCAGTAGGGCAGTTTCTCGGTCCCGCCGAGAACGCGCTGTTGCAGACGTTGGTTTCAAAGGAGCGCCTGGGAGCGGCGAACAGTCTCAACGCGCTTAATAATAACTTGGCGCGGCTCGTCGGTCCTGCGGTTGGCGGCCTGCTCGTGGCTGGGCTCGGCTTTGCGGGGGTGGTTATGGTGGACGCGCTTACCTACCTTGTCGCCGCGCTGCTCATTCTCAGTGTAAAGGGGCGAGGGAGGGAGAAAAAGTCCGGCGCGTTAGACCAGCCAGCGCTGGGGCCGTACCGGCGACTCTTGGCCGAGTGGCGTGAGGGGCTCGAGGCGGTGCGGACAAATCATCTGCTCATGCTCAGCTTTGTGACCGCCGCCCTGGTCGGTTTTGGTGAAGGCTTCATCTCGACGCTCATAGCGCCCTTCATAACGGTGATGTTGGGCGGGGGTGGACCCGAACTCGGCTACCTCTTCTCAGCCCAGGCGGTCGGCGGTATCGCGGCAGGGGTGCTGCTGACGGGCTACGCCGACCGCGTACCCGCTGCGAAACTCCTGGCGTGGGGCGGGCTTTTTGGCGGCCTCCTCCTCATTCCCATCTTCAACCTTCCTCTCGTCTATCCCGCCTTGTGGCCCGTCCTGGTGCTGACGGCGCTCGCCGGGTTGCCCTTCGCCGCCTGGGGCACGGCGCAGATGACGCTGTTACAAACCGAAGCGCAACCTGAAAAGCGCGGGCGGGTGTTCGGGAGCTACTTCGCCACCTTCAGCCTGTTCCAGCTTTTGGGCATGGCCGTGTCAGGCTACTTGGGGGACACGTTAGGCGTGATGGTCATCAATGTTGACGCCGTGACGTACGTGCTGGCGGGCGTGGTGGTGCTCTTCAGGACGCGGCGGAAGACTGTAGAGCCTGAGGCAACGTGATGTGTGGTGCTGGACTCGAGCCCTCAGCAAAAGGAGAAAGCTGTTGTCGTAGAACCATTCATATTGACAAACGTAAATATGTGCATTAGGATGTCTTTATGACTGTAGAAACGATTGAAAGACCCTCGAGCCCGCTCGAGCCCTCCCTCGACGCCTCCTTTAGCACGACCGCCTGGACCTTTAAGGCCCTCTCCGACCCCTCGCGCCTCAAGATTCTGGCTCATTTAGCGCAGCAAGACGCAAGCTGCTGCGCCCCCGGTGAAGGCGTGTGCGCGTGTGACTTAGAGAGTGTCACCGGCCTCTCGCAACCCACAGTGAGCCACCATATGAAGTGCCTCGTTTCCGCCGCGCTCGTCACGGGCGACAAACGCGGCAAGTGGATGTACTACCGCGTCAACCCTGCGGGCTTCGACCTCGTCAAGTCGGCGTTACCCGGTCTGGGCGGTTAGTATCATCTCTTTTTCGAAAGAAAGCACCGCCCTCGCCAAACATATTGATAACTCTCAATCTATTTCTTTAGGAGGCTCCATGAATCACCAAACGTTTGTTACCACACTAGAAGCTGCTGCCGACAGAGCGCTCATTTTCGAACGCCGCGCGGACGGTAAAGGCGTCCGCATCGGCGCGGGCTATCACGTGACCGAGGTGAGGGCGGTGAATATTCGGGCGGTGGACTGCGGCGCTCAGGAGGACGCGTGGGCGGAGACCGTGGTTCAACTTTGGGTGCCGGAGGGCGCGGAAGATACCTTCATGAGCGCGCAGAAGTTCTTAAATATCCTCGAGCGCGTGACCGCCAATGTGCCCGTCACAGAAACCGCCGACGTGCGCGTGGAGTACGGCGACGCGGGTGCGCCCGCTGTTGCTTACCATGTTGAGGGTATCGACGTGGGGGCGGGAGAGGTGGTGGTGAGGCTTAGGTCCCCCCACGTAACCTGCAAGGCTCGAGACCGGGCGCTCGAGACGTCTAAAATGCAGGCTTTGAGCGTTATCAACGCTTCAGACGCTGGCTGCTGCGGCCCCTCGAGCTCCCCCTGCTGTGCTTGACGGAACAGCGCGTGATGCTACACTGCCCACACCCTCTGTGGAGGCCGACCGTGAGCCAAAATCCCGATTATGAAAGCATGTTGGAGGTCGCCCTCGCCGAAGCCGAGGCGGGGCGCTCCGAGGGCGGCGTGCCCATCGGCGCGGCGCTCTTTTCTCGTGACGGCGCGCTCCTCGGGCGCGGTCACAACCGCCGCGTGCAGTCGGGCGGCCCCTCCATTCACGCCGAAACGGACGCGTTTCGCCAGGCGGGCCGCAGGCGCTCGTACCGCGACACGGTCATGGTCACGACGCTGGCTCCCTGCTGGTACTGTAGCGGTCTGGTGCGCCAGTTCGGCATCGGCACGGTGGTGGTGGGCGAGTCGGCAACATTCGGGGGCGGAATAGACTGGCTGCGCGAAAACGGCGTGGAGGTCGTGGATTTGGACTCACAAGCGTGTAGAACCCTGCTCCAAAGGTTTATCCTCGAGCATCCCGACGTGTGGGCTGAGGACATAGGTGAGGACACGGGTGAGGATGCCGGTGAAGTCGCAGAGAAGACCTAAAGGGTGAACTTCGCCGGTCTCGCGCTCGTCATTTTGGGCATCCTCACGCTCGTCGCCGGACTCGCCGGAGGCGTGGCGCAACTCTTCCGCGAACGCGCTAAACCGCGTGTACAAGCCGCTCCGCCGCCCACGGACTTTATCAAAGCCCTCACCGAACTTCTCAAGGCGCTCACCCAAGCGCCCACCTGGCTGGCGCTGGTCGTGATTGGCATCGTTCTGATCGTTGTTGGCGCGTCCCTTTAACCCTGTGACCGAAGTTTATAGCCAAACTGACTATGAGGTGAGGCTCGAGTGGGCCGCAAACGCCCTCACCCACCTTGCCCCCAACACCGACGCGGTGGTGATAGTTGACGTTCTCTCCTTTTCAACCTGCGTGGACGTCGCCAGCGCCTGCGGCGCGCTCCTTTTCCCCTACGCGTGGCGAGACGCGACCGCCGCCCTTTACGCTGCTGAGAAGGGGGCGCTGCTTGCGGTTAAACGTGGCGGCGAGGGCTTTTCCCTCTCTCCCGCCTCCTTGCAAACCCTCCCGGCGGGGCCGCGCTTAGTCTTACCCTCACCCAACGGCTCGAGTCTGACCCGCCTCGCTTCCGGACGCAGCACTGTCCTCAGCGCGTGTTTGCGAAACGCCCCCGCCGTGGCAAGGTACGTGCGTGAGCATTTCGCCACCGTCACGGTTGTTCCCGCAGGAGAACGTTGGGAGGATGGGGGCTTGCGGGTTGCGCTCGAGGACCTCCTGGGCGCGGGCGCGCTCATTAGCCTTTTGGACCGCGCGTTATCCCCCGAAGCAGCCGCGGCCAAGGCTGCGTTTGAGAGCTTGGCGGACCTCGAGCAAACCTTGAAAACTTGCGCCTCCGGAAGAGAACTCACCTCACGCGGTTTTGAAAGGGATGTAGAACTCGCGGCAGCCTTTGGCGTCAGCGCGGCGGTTCCGGTACTGATAGGAGACGCTTACATAAATAGGGGTGCTTAGCCCTGTGCGGCTATTAAAGAGGTGTCAGGAGTTGTCATCTTGACACACCTTGGAAGGGTCGCATACGATGACGTAAGTAGGAGCCCCGCCCCAACCTGTGGCTGTCGCAGCGTTAGTTAGGACGCTGCGCCTTGTGACGCCCTAAGCCTCGAGCCTCACCCGTCACCATTACATTTATAACTGCCCATACAAATCCGCACGTGGGGCCGAAAAATCACGCCCTCATCTTGCCTTCTCATATCCGAACGCACCAAAGCAGGTGATTATGGCTGTTCAATCCCTTCCCGTCAACCCGTCCAAGGGCGAATTCACCGTATCCGGCGCGCACGTCTATGACCGCTCGAGCCCCCTACGCTGGATTCTCTCGCACCTAGCGCGTTACAAAGGTTTTATCACCGGGTTTCTGGTGACGGGCCTCCTCACCAACGTCCTTTTTTCCGCCGTGCCGCGACTCACCGGGGTGGCGTTTGACGAGGTGCTCAAGGCCCAGCCGAGCGCGCGGCGTTTGGCGCTCATCGCGCTCGCGGTGCTCGGCATCGCGGTGGTGCGCGGGGTGCTCGACCTCCTCAGCTCGTTTTCGGTCGAGACGCTGGGGCAGCGGCTAGAGCGCGACGCTCGAGACGAACTCTACTTGAGCCTGCTGGGCAAAAGTCAAACCTTCCACAACCGCCAGCGCGTGGGCGACATCATGGCTCGAGCCGCCAACGACGTGCGCCAGCTCAACCCGATGATGAACCCCGGCGTGTCGCTCATTACCGAATCGATTACGGGCATCATCACGCCGCTCGTGTTTATCGCGTTTATCGACCCCGTGTTGCTCCTCGCGCCCCTACTCTTCGTGGTCGCGTTCGGCTTCGCGCTGCGCGACTATATGCGGCGCCTAAACCCCGTGTCGGGCGCGATACGCAGAAGCTTTGGCGACCTTAACGCCGGGCTCAACGAGACGGTCACCGGCATCGAGGTGGTCAAGTCGGCGGTGCAAGAGGCGGGGGAGCGCGGGAGATTCGTCCAGAACGCCTCGCGCTACCGTGACCGCTTTGTCGAGCAGGGCGAGGTGCAGGCGCGCTATTTACCCATTTTGCTCTTTAGCGTAGCCCTGGCGGGAAGTTTTGCGCACGGGCTTCTGCTGCTCTCGAGGGGCGCGCTCTCGGTGGGGGATTTGGTCGCCTACATGGGCCTCGTCGGGGTGCTCCAGTTTCCCGCCTTTATCTCGGTCTTCACCTTTTCGCTCGTGCAACTCGGCTTCGCGGGCGCGGAGCGGATTTTAGAACTCATGCGCCAGGAAACCGAGTTGGATGAGAACGCGGGCGGTCACACAGCGCCCGTCGAGGGTGTGATTGTTTTTGAGAACGTGTCTTTTGGTTACGGCGGAGGCGAGGGTGACCTCATTCTGCGCGACATCACCTTTACCGCCAAGCCAGGCGAAACCGTCGCCATCGTCGGGCAGACGGGCTCGGGCAAGTCGACGCTGACGAAGCTTGTCAACCGCGTCTACGACGTTTCGAAGGGGCGCATCCTGGTCGACGGGGTGGACGTGCGCGACTGGAACCTCTCCTCGCTGCGCTCGCAGGTCTCGGTCATCGAGCAAGACGTGTTTCTCTTCTCGCGCTCTGTCGCGGACAATATCGCGTTTGGGCTTGGTGAGGCGGACCGGGGGGCGGTGGTGGAGGCCGCCAAGGCCGCGCAGGCGGACGGCTTTATCCGTCATTTTCTTGAGGGCTACGACACCATCATCGGCGAGCGCGGCGCGACGCTCTCGGGCGGGCAGCGGCAGCGGCTGGCGATTGCGAGGGCGCTCCTCACCGACCCCCGCATTCTCATCTTAGACGACGCCACCAGCGCGGTCGACAGCGCGACCGAGGACGAGATTCAGAGCGCCATCAACCGCGTGTTGGAGGGCCGCACCACCCTGATGATCACCCACCGCCTCTCGCAAATCCGCCGCGCCGACACCATCTTGGTGCTCCACCAGGGGGCGCTCATCGACAAGGGCACGCACGAGGAGCTTTTGGGACGCTGCGCGCTCTACCGCCGGATTTTCTCACGTTATGAGGATTGACTTATGGGCTTTGTAATGGACGGCCTCGGCGGCGAGGCTTACGACCGCACCTACTCGGACGGGCAACTCTTGCGCCGCATCCTCTCCTACTTCCGGCCCTTCGCGGGGGTGATGGTGTTTGTTGCCTTGATGGTTTTTCTGAACGCGGCGATGGACGCCGCGCTGCCGGTTCTTATCTCGCGCGGCATCGACGCGTTGGGTGCGCCCAACGTGGGCGACTCGAGCCTCTGGGGCCGCACCATGTGGCTGCTCGTCGCCGTGCTCGCGGCGGGCGTGCTGTCCTGGACCTTTAACTTTTTTCGGCAGCGCTACACCGCCAGGGCGGTCGGCAACGTCGTCTTGAACCTCCGCAAAGACGCCTTTGACGCGGTTTTAGAGCGCGACATGTCCTTTTACGACGAGTATTCGACGGGCAAGGTCGTGAGCCGTGTGACCTCGGACACGCAAGACTTTTCCACCGTCGTCACGCTGACGCTAAACCTGATGAGCCAAGTTTTGCAGGTGGTCATCATCGTTGGCATTCTCTTCTTTATCGACGTGCGGCTGACGCTGATTGTCCTCATCATCGCGCCCTTTATCGTGGCGGCGGCGCTCGCCTTTCGCCGCGTCGCGCGCCGCACGAGCCAGGGGGCGCGGCGCGTGCTCGCGCAGGTGAACCAGACCGTCCAGGAGTCGGTCACGGGCATCGGCGTCGCCAAGGCGTTCCGGCAAGAGGGCACCATCTACCGCGAATTTGGCGAGGTCAACGCGCAGTCCTACGCGCTCAACTTGCGCCAGGGTCTCGTTTTTAGCGCCATTTTCCCCGTGCTCGGCGCGCTCGGGGGCGTCGGCACCGCGCTCGTCCTCTACTTCGGCGGGCGGGGCGTGCTGGGCGGCGCGCTCACCCCCGGCGAGTGGTACTTGTTCGTCCAGAGCCTCGCGCTTTTTCTTTTTCCGCTGACCAGCATCGCCTCGTTCTGGAGCCAGTTCCAACTCGGCCTCGCCGCCTCCGAACGCGTTTTCGCGCTCGTCGACGCCGAGCCGCGGGTGGTGCAAACGGATAACCAGGACCTGCCCAACCTGCGCGGGCGCATCGAATTTCGCGGTGTTGGTTTTCGCTACACGGCCCAAGAACAAGTCCTGCGCGACTTCGACCTGACGATTCGGGCAGGGGAGACCGTCGCCCTGGTGGGTCACACGGGCGCGGGCAAGTCGAGCCTGGGCAAGCTCGTCGCGCGTTTTTACGAGTTTCAGGGGGGCGACCTGCTGATTGACGGGCACAGCGTCCGCGCGCTCGACCTCTCCGCCTACCGCCGTCATTTGGGTATCGTCCAGCAGACGCCCTTTTTGTTCAACGGGACGGTCCGCGACAACGTCCGCTACGGCTCCCCGGACGCGACCGACGAGGCGGTCTTGCGCGTGGCGGCGCGCGTCGGCGGGGGGGACTGGCTCGAGTCCCTCCCCAACGGTCTCGACACCGACGTGGGCGAGGCGGGCCGGGGCTTATCAATGGGCCAGCGTCAACTCGTGGTTCTCTCTCGAGTGCTCCTCCAGGACCCGCGCATCTTGATTCTTGACGAGGCCACCGCCAGCGTGGACCCCCTCACCGAGGCGCAGATTCAGGAGGGGCTCGAGGTCGTCTTGCGCGAGCGCACCGCCATCGTCATCGCGCACAGGCTGTCCACCATCCGCACCGCAGACCGCATCATCGTCCTTAGCGAAGGGGAGGTAATTGAAGAGGGCACGCACGAGGGGCTTTTGGAGGAGGGCGGGCACTACGCGGAGCTTTACAACACCTACTTCCGACATCAGTCGCCGGACTATGACCCGGCGGCGTTGGCCTAACGTGCATTTAATGATGTTCGGTAGAGTCTAAGACCTGGTAGCGGCACAACCTACTTGGCTGTGAGGCTGCAAATTCATGTCCACGACATTTGCAGTTTCAATTCCTCATAGGAAAGCTATCAACCGTGGCCAGGGTCACCAGAGAGTTCTGCGCCAAACAGTTTCAATTCCTCACAAAAAAGCTAACGCAACCAAAGGTTTCGATACCTATTTCGTATTCTGGCATACTTCTGTCATCCCAAACCTCCGCGCCTTCCCCGCCCCCAAATCTACGTCACGCCAACTCACCAGACCCTCTCGTTAACTTCATAGACCTCAGCTACCTATCTTCTCGCACAGCTAGTTCCATTACACCAATATGCGTAACTTTTCACTCCGTTGGGTCGAACCAACTAAGCTCCCCAAACCTACCAAACCCCTTGTCCGCACTCACCAGCGTCGCACCGTGCTCGAGCGCCAGCGCCACAAGGTAGGCGTCGTTCACATCATTGCCTCCTAACGCGTAGCTCTCGCACAGCGCTTTCCAGAGGTGGGTCACGACTTTGTTTGAAGGAGCGTGCAGGTAGATGGGCAGCTTGTGCAAATCTTCTAAAAACGCGAAAACGTCCTCGAGCGGCGCGGCGCGCTCCCCGAGTGACGGCAGGGTGTTGATTCTGACGAGCGCCACCTCAACAATGGGAGGGGCGAGCACGGTATAGCCGCGCGTCAGGGTTTGGGTGAGCCAGGCACGACAAACGGGGTGAAAAGGAGAGTCTTCGCGGAAGGTGTAGATGAGGAAGTTGGCATCGAGCAAGTACACACTTAGCCGTCTGACAGCGTCTTCGCGTCCGAAACTGCGTCTATGTCGGCTAAACGCTTCTTAATGTCTTCGGGGCTCATATTAAAGGGTTTTCCGCTGTTAAAGGTACGAAAAACAACCTCGGTCTGGGGCTGTAAAGCGGGGGAAGACATCCTCAGTTTTAATCCTTCTTCAATAAAGCGTGTCAGGGTGATGCCTTCACTGGCGGCGGCGGCTTTGGCTTCTCGGTATAACTCGTCATCAATGCGTAAGGTCGTAGTCATGAAAGAAATATATCATATCTTGCTTAGCTTGCACATCGACAAGCTAGGGAGTGTTTAAGATGTCAGCTCGAGTCCAATAAAGCCCCCTTAACAAGGGGGTTTGGGGGATTTGCTTCAGCGAGACGCGCTGCAGAGGTTGTCACAAAAGCAGATCCCCCCTCAGTCCCCCTTGAACAGCCCTGAGCCACAAGAGCGAAGCGGTTATGAACTCAGGCCGCCCGTTATCAAAGATGATACCTCTGGCTCAGGGCTGCTATTAAGGGGGAGGCAAAAACATTTTCAAACACCCTCTAGAGCCGATTCCTAAATCTGTTAAACAACCTCCACCATCCCAAACCCCTGCGCGTTCCTCGCCCCCAACCCCACGTCGTAGGCCAACTCAATAAACCCCTGCGGCAGCCCCAACTCATACACCCCCAACCACGCCTGCATCACAAACCCTCTATAACTCACGAGCTTGCGGTCCCGGCGGCTCACTTTGAGGGGTTTGATATACGCGCCCTGGAGCGCGTCAAAAGCGTCCACTTCCCACCCCAGCGCCTTGGCCTTGCGCGCCAAGTTCTGCGCGAGCATCTCGCTCCAGCCCCTTTCAAAGGGTTCATAATAGTGTGTCACCTTCCCGCCGTCTGGCTTGCTAAAGGTGCTGAGGATGGTGATGGGGGAGAGGGCGGTGACGCGCACCGGCTTGTCGGCGTCTACCCGAGGCGGTTTCAAGATTTCGACGCCGCGCACCTCGACCTCGTTATTGCCCAAACGCAGCCGCTGATTTTCGAGCAGGTGTTGGGCCAAAGACGCGAGCACGTTGTTGTACGAGGCGAGAGAGAACGAGACGGGGCCACTAAAGGTGATGCTTACTCTTCTGGTCGAGGGTGAAGCGCCCGGAGAGCCGCGAGAAGGTAAACATGGTGAACTTGCGCCCCTCAAAGGGGTACGCCTCTTCGTGGAGCCACGCGGCTAGGTCGGGCTCGAGCTGACGGTAAACGAGCTCCTGCAAAAGTGCGTTGTAGTGAACGGGCAGAACCAAGGGGCGGTCCGACTCGAGCGTGATAGCGATACGCGAACCTTTCTCCTCTATCCTTAGCAGGCAGCACCCTGGTTTGAGAAGAGCCTAGTGAAGGAAGCGCTGTCTATGACTTACTCTCTAAGATGATATCTGCGGCTGATTGTCTCAGTGTAGGGTGGAACTGCTACCTCCATGTTCGGGTCTGGCTGGCAGGTTCGCAGGGAGTTTACAACAGAAGAAAGCGTGAAAAACTTTACAGCGGCGTATGAGCTTGGGCTCGTCTCTAAGCCCGGTCCAGCACCCGCGCCAACCTCTCTATGCTTTCGTCAACGCCCTCCCGCACACCCTCGGCCTGATAAAAGCGTATGGGGCTCAGCTCGAGGTTGTAAACACCTGTGTACCCGGCGCGCTCGAGCGTACCCACGAACACCTCCAAAGGAATGACGCCCTTGGTCAGCGGCCAGTGCGTTTGGCCCGTATGAGACAAATCGTGGATGTGGGTGTGGATGGTGTGCTCTAAAAACCTTTGCGGAGGCTCCAACACAAGCCCCTGCTCCGTCACGTTGCGGTAGGCGTGACCCACATCCCAACAGAAGCCGACGCTCGGATGGTCAATCTCTTGCCACATGCTTAACAGCCCCTCATAGGTATAGCTCGGGTCCACCCAGTCTTTGGCGCGGTTGAGTTCTAGCGCGATGGTGAGCGGCAGCCCAAGCCGGTCCGCGTCCGCCATAACTTTTTTTATAAGCTCGACTGTTTTCGCCGCGAGCCCAGCCACCTCACCCGAACGCGCCCGGTAAGCGTGGAGCGTCATCACCACATCCTGTTGATGTTCGGTAAACGCGCCCCAGAAACCGTTGAGGGCTGGGAAAAAGCTTTCCAGGGTGTGTCCTTCTGGCGCTTCGGGCGTGGTGCCGTGGATGGTGACGCTTAGCCCCGCCGCCCACACCCGGCGCGCGGCGGCGAGGACGAGGCTGGGCGGGGTGTTTTCGTGAACTTTGCGGAGTTCGACCGACGCCAAGCCTTTCTTTTTGAGATGCTCGAGCAGCCCATTAGCCGCGCCGTAGGTGCTCTCCAAAAGCGCAGCCTCTTCCGAGATGGGAGTACCCGCTAAGTAGCTCGGCGAGAGCGACAGGCCGAGCACGGGTTTAGCCAAAGCGGCCCGAGATGTAGCGCTCGGTCACGTCGTGCTTGGGGTGGGTGAAAATCTGGTCGGTCGGCCCCTCCTCGATGATGTGGCCCAAGTGCATGTAGACGGTGCGGTCCGCCACGCGCCCCGCCTGCTGCATGTTGTGCGTCACGATAATCACGGTGTAGTCCTTTTTTATCTCGTTGATAAGCTGCTCGATGCGGTCGGTGGCGATGGGGTCGAGCGCGCTGGTGGGCTCGTCCATCAGGATCACGTCGGGCTCTTGCGCCATCGCCCGCGCGATGCAAAGCCGCTGCTGCTGACCGCCCGAAAGACTCAAGCCCGGCGCTTTGAGCTTGTCCTTGACCTCGTCCCAGAGCGCCGCGCCCTTCAAGGACTTTTCTACGAGCGCTTTGACGTCGCCCTTATAGCCGTTGATGCGCGGGGAAAAAGCGACGTTGTCGAAGATGCTTTTGGGAAAGGGGTTGGGTTTTTGGAACACCATGCCGATGCGGCGGCGCACCTCGACGGCGTCGATGTTGCGCTCGTAGAGGCTCACGCCCTCATAGACCACCTCGCCCTCGACGTTGACCGAGGGGATAAGGTCGTTCATGCGGTTGATGCAGCGCAGCAAGGTCGACTTGCCGCAGCCCGACGCGCCGATAAGCGCGGTGACCTGGTTTTTGGGAAAATTGACGGTGTTGTGGTGCAAAGCCTGAAAGTCGCCGTACCAGAGACCGAAGTCTTTCACGCTGACGACCGCCTCGTCGTCGGGGACGGGCGCGGTGCGAACCGTTTTGTGGTCTTTGAGTTCTTTGTAACCGGGGAGTGCCATAGGGGATGATTAGCGGTCAAAATTTGCTTCAACCTTGCTAACCTTCAGCTCCTTTCATGGTGACGTATGGTTGGGCTGAGTTCTTACCTTATAAAGGATAAAGGTTTGGGACGAAGACGCGCGTAAGAACCAGTGAGCACGGAGCACAAAATGGAGAAAAGAATACGGGAGCGTCTTTCATCCTCTCTTCTTCCGTTTTTGAACCCCTCAGCCCCTTATGGGTAAGCTGACAAACTCCACCTTTACCTTTGCTCCTCACCACTTGCGCTCGAACCGCGTCCGCACGACGAACGCGAGAAGGTAGATGAAAATTAAAATCGCCAGCAAGATGAGGATGCCCGCCGACGCCACGGGTAAAAAGGCGTCTTGGTTGGGCAGGCCGAAATAGGTGTAGATTTGTAGGGGCATCACGGTGAAGGTGTCTTTAAGCACGTCCCAGCCCCCCGGCACCGTGGTGACGAGCCCCGCGCCGCCGACGAGAAGCAGGGGCGCGGTTTCGCCGATGGCCCTGGCTACCGCCAAAATCACCCCGGTGACGATGCCCGAAACCGCGTTGGGCAAGACCACGCGGCTCACGGTCTGCCACCTTGTCGCGCCTAAGCCGTAGCTCGCCTGCCGCAACGAGCTCGGCACCGCGCGGATCGCCTCGCGCGAGGCGATGATGACGACGGGCAAAATGAGCAGCGTGAGCGTTAGCGCCGCGGAGATGACGCTGCGCCCGAGCGCGAGAGAGCGCACGAACACGTATAGGCCCAAAATCCCGTAGACGATGCTGGGCACCCCGGCTAAGTTTCGCAGGTTGACCTCTAAAAAGGAGGAGAACCATCCTTTAGGCGCATATTCCTCGAGGTAGATAGCGCTTCCTATCCCGATGAGCGCGGAAAAGAGGAGTACCAGGCCGATCACCCACAGCGTTCCTATCATGGCGTTGTAAAACCCGGTCATCTGCGGGCTCCGGGAGTTGCCGCGCAGCAAAAATTCGCGGTCCAAGGTGGGGTTGAGCAGGAGGTTGTAACCCTCCGCCTCGGCCTCGGCGAGGAGCGCGCTGCGGTTGGCGCGGCCTTGAATATAACCGTACTGCTCCTCGATGTCGTCTCTCAAGGCCCAAACGTAGACCTGATCCGTTTCGCCGTTGGCGTAGGGGAGATAGTCCACGCGGTTGCGCCGGTTGAATTTACGCAGCGTTTCGGCGTCGCCGAAGAGCGCCTCGTTGGCTTCCGCCGTCTCGCCTTGGGCCAAAAGCTCGAGCCTAAGCGCGTCCCGGTCGCTCTCGACCTCGCTCCGCGGAAAAAGCTCGCCGCTCGAGGACGAGGCCGGTTGGACGAGCTGCCAGGAGAATATCCGGTTGATGTTCGAGGCGAACACGAACAAGATGAGCAGCAGGCCCAGCACCATCGGCACAAAGGTCACGGCGCGCAAGACGCCCTCGCGCCGCTGCCGCCGTCTCAGGCGGGCGCGCTCTTCGGAGCCCAAAAGGGTTTTTGACGCGCCCCGCCCGCCCTGAGGCTGGGGCGTAGAGGCGGGAACGTTGCGGCTCGAGTCCATACTCACACCTTCACTCGTACTTCTCTGAAAAGCGGCGCACGACCTGCTGCGAAATGACGTTAAGGAGGAGCGTCACAAAGAAGAGCGTGGCCCCGACCGCGTAGAGCGAGCGCGAGCCGAGCGAGCCCGCGGGCTGGTCGCCCTGCGCGGCGTTGGCGATAAAAGCGGTCATCGTCTCGACGGTGTCCCGCGGGTCAAAGGTGATGTTGGGCCGCTGGCCCGCCGCCAAGGTCACGATCATCGTCTCGCCGATGGCGCGCGACATCGCCAAGATAAAGGCCGCGACGATACCTGAGAGCGCGGCGGGCATCACGACCTTGGTCACCACCTCCGCCTTGGTCGAGCCCAGACCGTATGCGGCCTCGCGCAAGCCTATCGGCACGGCCCGCATCGCGTCGATCGAAATGCTGCTGACCGTCGGCATAATCATAAAGCCCATGACGAGACCCGCGGAGAGCGCGTTGGAGGTTTGCAAACCCGGGATAAAGGACCGCAAGATGGGCGTCACGGTGAGAAGCGCGAAGTAGCCCAAAACGACGGTGGGGATACCGGCGAGAATTTCCAAAACGGGCACGATGATGCGCCGCGTGCGCGTCCCGGCGAACTCGGCCAAAAACACCGCCGAGCCGAGCCCCAAGGGCACGCCCACGGCGAGCGCGATGGCCGTCACGAGCAGCGTGCCGACCAAAAGGGGCAAAATGCCAAAGTGCTGCTGCGCTTCTGAGAAGAGCGGCGTCCATTCGCGCCCGGTAAAAAATTCGCGGAACGTCACCGCGGGGTCCGCGAAAAATCCCACGGTCTCGCTCGCCAGCGCGACGATGACGCCCAGCGTCGTGAGGACCGAGACGCTCGCGCAAACTAGCAGGAGGAGTCCTATCAGGCTCTCGCCTACGTTACGGTTGGCGCGTCGGGTGAGTTTGGGGGGGGTAACCATACCGTCTCCATACTTTATCAGAACTTTGTCAGGCGGGCCTACGGGCTGTTTTACCTGAGTGTTTTATCTGAACGTTTTACCTGAACGTTTTACCTGAACGTTTTAACCGTGTGTTCTGTCCCTATATTCGTATATCTTTTTGTGTACCTTGACGACGTGCTCTACATTGAACGCTCTTGTTTGAACCGCTTGTGGGGTGAGGGGGTGGCCTCGAGCCCGCCCCGTTGACCCGGCCTTACGCCACCCCCAACACCTCGTCTCGTAAACGCGAGGCGTCTACAAGAAACCTATCCATCAAAAACCTACCCACCAAAATAGTGTGTAACCTCCGGAGGCGTGCTCTGGAGGTTACCTTAACTTTGGTGGGTCAGTAGCGTGTCAACAGTCTAGCCCTGGGTTGACGGTGCGCTGACCATGTGCCATAACGGTGCGCCATAACCATTCCGTGTTAAGGACGCCCCATTACTGGCTAATCTTGCTTAGACCCTCTTCGTAAACGCTGTCGTTAAGCAGCGCGTAGCCGGTGTCCGAGATAATCTCGCGGTTGTCCGGGGAGAGGTAGGTTTCGACGAAGCCGCGGACGGCGGGGTTGTTCTCGAGTGCCTGGTCGCTCACGTAGATAAACAGGGGACGCGAGAGGGGCGTATAGGTGTTGTTCTCGATATTTTCAACCGAAGGCTCGACGCAACCCTCACCCGAATCCACGGCAACCGCCTTGAGGCGGTCTGTGTCCTCTGCGTAGTAGGCGTAGCCCAGGTAGACGAGCGCGTAGAGGTCGTTGGTCACGTTTTCGGCTAAAACCTCGTCCTCTTCGCTGGGGAAGTAGTCGGTGCGACTCGCGTCCGCCTCGCCGACGATCGTTTCGGTAAAGTAGTCAAAGGTGCCGCTCGTGGTGGCGGGGCCGAACAAGTTGATGGTTTCGTTCGGCCAGTCGCTACGGACGTCGCTCCACTGCGTCACAGTCGAGTTGGGCTCCCAGAGCATTCTGAGTTCGTCTGTGGTCATGCAGTCGACCCAATCGTTTTCGGGGTTGACCGCGACGGTGAGCGCGTCAAAGGCCACGGAAATCTCGATGGGATTGATGCCGTTGGCCTGGCAAGCCTCGACCTCGTCTTGCTGGATGAGACGGCTCGCGTCGTTGATGTCGGTATCGCCCCGACAAAAAAGTTCGAAGCCGCCGCCTGTGCCCGTCGACTGGACGGTCACGTTGGTGCCCGTTTCGATGTTGAATTCTTCGGCCATGCCCAGGGTGATGGGGTAGACGGTCGAGGAGCCCGCGACGTTGACGGTATCTTGTGCGAACGCGGCGGGGACGAGAAGGAGAAGCAGAAGTGTGATTTTCATTATTTTCCTCCGAAAAAAGGTTAACGGGAGCGCGTCATGCCTTTGTCAGGCGTGTGCGTGACCGGAGCTCGGTGGAAGAGGTGAGATAGGCAAAAGAGGTGGAATAAAAGTAAAGCTGACGCTGTAGAGGGTGTGAGGAAAGGCTGTGGGGGCGAGGGGCCGTTTCTCCTCACCTGAGACTAGGTTGACTGAGGCTAGGTTGATTGAAGGGTGCCGCTACCTTTTAATGAGAAACGGGAGAGTAGGATACAGGGGCCTTGGTCCGCAACCGCGTCCTTCCCCGGTTTTTGTCTCGACCTCTCGCTGAGGTCTGGACCCTGCCTACGACGCTTTCACTCGACGCGCCCTTAGTGGCGCTCCTCTGGCAGGGGCTCTTCGCGCGCGCGTTCGGGGTGAGGTTGGAACTTTATCATTACGTAACCCTGGGCGCGTCGGTTTGGCTCGTTTACGCGGCGGACCGTCTGCTCGACGGCCTAAAGTTTGACGAACGTGCGCCTCACACGACGCGTCACCGCTTCTACGCGTCCCACCGGCGGGTCGTTTTTGTGGTGTGGCTGGGGGTCCTTGCGGGGAGTGCAGGGCTGGCCCTGAGCCTCACACGCGCCGAGCTGGGTTGGGGCCTTGGCGTGGCGGGCGCGGCGCTCCTTTACCTTGCGGGCGTCCACCTGCGAACTTTGCCTGACTCGTTGAACCGCCGTCTGCCTGGCTCTCTAGGCGCGCCTCTCGGCGTTCTCTTTTGTTTGCCCAAAGAGGTGCAAGTAGGAGGACTGTTTGGCGTGGGCGTGGTGGTGTTTCTCCTGCCGCGGGTGAGCCCCGCAGAACTCTTTCTTCCGGTGCTCGCTTTTGGCGCGCTCTGCGCGCTCAACTGCTTGTTTATCGCCCTTTGGGAAGCGCCTTGCGACCGCGCGCAGGGCCAGCCCTCGCTGGCGCTACGGTTTCCACGCGCGGGTCTGTGGTTCCTCTTTGCTTCGTTCGTTTTGGCGGGCCTCGCGCTCACCCTTTCTTTCGTTCAAGCCCACGTCCTCTTCTGGTGCGTGGCGCTAAGTGCGCTCCTCTTGTGCGGACTTTACCGTTTGGGCCGCGCCCGCTTTGTGGGTCCCGCTCTCTTACGGGTGCTGGCCGACGTTACGCTGCTTACGCCGCTCCTTTTTCTCTTGTGGCCCTTGTGGCTGCGCTAGGGTAGCTGCATTTGTGGCTGGGCCGGGTGGATTCGACAAGCTTGCGAGACCCTATGAGGCCCTCGAGCGCCTCGCCTTCGGCCTTGCCCTCGCGCGCAGCCGCACCGCCTTTTTGGGTGAGCTTAGACGTGCGCGCCGCGTGCTCATCTTGGGAGAGGGGGACGGGCGCTTTTTGAAGAGCCTGCTGCGTGTTAATCCAGGTTGTTGTGTTGACGTGGTGGACGCGAGCCCCGCGATGCTCTTTCTGGCCCGGCGGCGCTTGAGCCCACCCGAAGCCGCGCGCGTCCGTTTTTTCGTCCGGGACGCGCGCACGCTTTCCTTCCCGCCCCGTCACTACGACCTCCTCGTCACGCTCTTTTTTCTCGATGTGTTTACCCAATCCACCCTGGCGCGCCTCGTGCCCAGACTGGCCTCGAGCCTCCGGAGAGGTGGCCTCTGGTATCTGGCCGATTTCCGGGTGCCTGAGCGGGGCTGGCGGCGCGTCCACGCTTCTCTATGGCTGCGTCTTCTCTACACATTTTTTCACGTGCTCACCCGCATGGAAGCGTCGTGGTTGGCGGACCCGGTTCCGCTGCTCCGCGTGCAAGGCTTGACGCTGCTGCGCGAGAGGCGGCGGCGCGGCGGGCTCCTCTACTCGAGGCTTTATCTAAAATCTGGCGAGTGAGATGGGAAAAACCTCACACATCACCTTTACGAATTTGCAAAGGTTTGGGCGTGGTACTGTAAGCTACTTCTCACGTACGCGAGTTATTGGTTGGTACGTCCCCGACCGGCTTGACGTGAAAGGGGGGGAATGAAACCGACCAAGCAACCGCTGGCAGACGCTGTCGTCTTCAAAAATGGTGCGCCGCCTTTGGGTTCCAAGGATACAAGGGCGCGTGAACGCGACAAGGCGGAGGCGCTCGAGGGCGTGGCGCACGGCATCACTTTACCTTTGGCCGAGGACGTGCTTGTGGGTTCGCCCGGCTGTCAATACTGCGAGGTGCTGCCCCAGACCACTGAGGGGCCGGGCGTGCTCGAGCTGCGCTTCGGTCACACGCACACGCTCGGCAAGGCGCTGCGGTTTCTCGCCGACTCGGGCTGGAAACATAGCGAGCAGGGCGGCACCATTCGCGTCCGCGTGCCGGGTAGCGTGGCTCCTCTACTCGCGCCCATCATGGACCGCCTTTCCTGGCCCGAAAAGCGCGACGCGCGGGCGCGCTTCTTGCCGGAAGGGGAAACGCAGGGCGGCCCCTTCGACGTCGAGGCGCTGAGCGCTTTTGTCGCCAAGGTGCGCGCCGACTGGCTCTTACGCATCTTGCGCGAGGACCGTTTGCGCGTGGTGTTTCAGCCCATCCTCTCGGTAGACGGAGCGGTTCACGGTTACGAATGCCTCCTGCGCGGCGACGCTGACGGCGAAACCGTCACCGCCGGGCCGATGCTGGAGATGGCGCGCGGCGCTGAACTCTTGTTCCAGTTCGATTTGGCCGCGCGGCGCACAGCGCTTTTGGGGGCCGCCGAGCACGGCGTTAAAGAAAAGATTTTTGTCAACTTTGCGCCCAACGCCATCTATAATCCGTACAGTTGTCTCGACAGCACGGTGCGGCTCGTGGACGAACTCGGGCTCGCCCGCGAGCGGGTTGTGTTTGAAATCATCGAGAGCGAACGCCTGCCCGAGCTCGCGCACCTCAAGAGCATCGTCACCTACTACCGCGAGCGCGGCTTCGGCGTGGCGCTCGATGACGTGGGCGCGGGCTTTTCGAGCCTGTCGCTCCTGACGTTGCTAAAGCCCGACTACGTCAAGCTCGACATGAGCCTCATCCGCGGCGTCGACGAGGACCCGGCGCGGGCGCTGGTGGCGCGCAAGCTGCTCGAGACCACGCAAGAATTGGGCCTAAAAACAGTCGCCGAGGGCGTGGAAACGCAAAGCGAGCACGCCTGGCTAAAGGAGCACGGAGCCGACTTCGTCCAAGGCTTTCTTTTTGCGCGCCCCGCCGCGCCGCCGCCCTTGCAAGCGCGGCGTGAGCGAGAGGTGCAAAGCGTCGGCGTTCGGTCGGGTGCCCCGTAAGGTCTGAAGGATGCAAGGTAACGCGGGTGAGGAAACCCAGTCTCCTCACCCCTTGGCTTTTGCCCCACGCTCCTTGGGGTTAGCCGGTCAAGCTCGAGAACAAATTATTTAACGACTCGGCCAGCGTCGGGTGCGAAAAGACGCCGTCGCGGATGGCGGTGTAAGGCACCCCGCCCATCATCGCCACCTGCAAGACCGCCGTAATCTCACCGCCCTCCATCGTCAGGATCGCGCAGCCCAAAATCTGGCCCGTATCGGCGTCGACCACCGCCTTCATAAAGCCCCGCGTCTCGCCCGTCTCGATGGCCCTCGCCGCGCTGCTCGCCTGGAGCTTGGCGACCTTGACGTTATGACCCGCCTCGCGCGCCTCGCTTTCTGAAAGCCCGACGCGGCCCAGTTGCGGGTCCATAAACACGGTGTAGGGGACCAGCCGGTCTTTGGTGGACTTGTTCTCCCCGTTCAGCACGTTCGCCTTGACGATGCGGTAGTCGTCATAAGAAATGTGGGTGAATGCCGGGCCGCCCTTCACGTCGCCCAGCGCGTAAATCCCCTCGGCGCTGGTTTTGAGGTGCTCGTCTACGACGATGTTGCCGCGCTTGTCCGTTTTGACGCCCGCTTTCTCCAGCCCCAAACTCTCGGTGTTGGTCTTGCGCCCCACCGCCACCAATAGGTGCGAACCGCGCAGCGTCTTCTCGCCCTCCGGCCCTTCTACCGTGAGGGTGACGCCGCCCTCACCCGTCACGCGCTTGCCGTCCGCGTTAAGCAGCACCGTGATCCCGTCCTCACGCAAAATGTCCGCCACCGCGTCGGCCACGTCCTTGTCTTCGCGCTCCAAGAGCTGCTTGCCGCGCTGGATGATGGTCACGTCGCTGCCAAAGCGCCGGAACATCTGGCTAAACTCGATGCCGATATAGCCGCCGCCCAAAATGAGCAGGTGTTCGGGCACCTTGCCGAGTTCCATCACGGTGGTCGAGGTGAGGTAGTCCACGCCGTCCAGACCGTCCATAGGCGGGATAAAGGGGCTCTGACCCGTGTTGATAAAAATCTGCTCGGCGGTGACGGTTTTAGAGCCCCCGTCCTCGAGAGAAAGCTCGAGCGCTCTCTCACCCGTAAAGCGCGCCTCACCGCGGATAAAGTCGAGCCCTTCTTTTCTCTGAACGCTTTTTAAGCTTCCCTGGCGAAATTCCTCGACAATCTCGCGCTTGCGCTCGCGCACTCTTTCCATGTCCACCGACACGGGGCCGGTCTGAACGCCGTAGTCCGCTGCCCGCCGCGCCATGTGCGCGACTTTGGCGCTGGCGACCATCGTCTTGGTGGGCGTGCAGCCCCGGTTGACGCAGGTGCCCCCCACCTGCGCGCGTTCAATAAGCGCCACCCTTTTTCCCGCTTCCGCGAGCGCCCCCGCGAGCGGCCCCCCGGCCTGGCCCGCGCCGATAACGACGGCGTCGTAGTGATTGTTGCGTTCGTCAGCCATACGTTCCTTTCAAACCTCTTAAAGGTTGCTTCTCAAAACTTCTTCTCATGTGCTGTCTCAACCGACAAAAAACCGCTTCAACCATCTTTTCAAACTACGCCGGAGGGCTCCGTCGTTTCTTTGACGTAGTAGAAATGGGTAGAAATGGCGGGGCGGAGGTAACAGAGTGAATAGACAGGGCGAACTGGTTGGGATGAAGAAGGACGTGACTCGAGCCTAAACGGATTGAGTTTACTGCTGAACAGTGTCCAACAAAATTGTCACCGGCCCGTCGTTAAGCAAGCTCATCTTCATGTCCGCGCCAAAGCGACCCGAGGCGACGGGGAGACCGGACGCTTTCAACCTCTCAATAAAGCTTTCGTAGAGCGTTTCGGCTTGCTCCGGCGCTGCCGCGTCCCCATAACTCGGACGGTTGCCGCGCCGCGCGTCTGCGTAGAGCGTAAACTGGCTCACGACCAACGCGCCCCCGCCCACGTCCACCACGCTCCGATTCATCTTGCCCTCGGCGTCGTTAAACACGCGCAGCTTGCTCACCTTGCGCGCCAAAAACGCGACCTCGTCCGGCCCGTCGCCATGCGTGACACCGAGCAGGACGAGGAGGCCGGGTCCCGTTTCGCCGACCCTCTCGCCGCCTACCTCGACCTTGGCCCAGGCCACACGCTGAAGGAGCGCCCGCACCCCTAGTTGCTCCTCGAGCTTTCCCCGTCGGGCTCCGCGAAGCGCGCAAGCCCCCCCCGCACCGTCTGGAGCGCCCGGTTGATCACGTCGCGCTCGGTCTCGTCTAAGTTACCCGCCGTTTTTTGCTGGAGCATCTCGAGCAGCTCCAGGCTTTTTTGCGCGCTACGCCTTGCTAAAACGCCGTCTCGAGCCATCCGGGACACCAGCGGACTGTCCGCCTCCCCCAGGGCCGCCTGCGCGGTAGAAAGAAGCGACTGAACGAGGCCGATAAAATGCGGATTTGCCATGCGCCCAGCCTACCAAATGAGGGCCGAGTACCGAGTCGTGAGTACCGAGACTACTTTCAACTCGGTGCTAGGTACTCGGTCCTTCTCCTACACAGCGATGCGAGAACGGTAATAAAAACCTCCCGCCTCCCGCTAAAACAGCCCCTCCTGCTTTGCATTGTCGATCACCACGTTGGCGGGTTTGGGGCCGAGCTCATCGAGCGTTTCCTTGAGCTTTTTCATGTCCTCCCACATGAGCCACTTTGGGGAGTTGCGCTCGCGCGAGGGGTTGCGCAGCAAGTAAGCGGGGTGGAAAAGGGGCATCACGCGAATCCCGTTCCACTCGAACCAGTTGCCCCGCGTTTTGGTAATGCCTTCTTTCGTGCCCGCAAAATACTGCGTCGGCACGTTGCCCAACGTGGCGATAATTTGGGGCCGGATAAGTTTGATTTGCTCGGTTAATAGGGGCTCGCTCGCGGCTATCTCGTCGGGTTTGGGGTTGCGGTTGCCCGGCGGGCGGTACTTGACGATGTTGGTGATGTAGATGTCATCCCGGTGGAGGCCGACGCTCTCCAGAATTCGGTCGAGCAGTTGCCCTGAGCGGCCCACAAAGGGGCGGCCCTGAAGGTCCTCGTCCTCACCGGGCGCTTCGCCGATGATGACGAGGTTGGCGTCGGGGTCGCCCTCGCCAAAGACCAAGTTGTCGCTCAAGCCTTCTAACGCGGGCGGTTTGGAGGCTTTGGCTTCCGCCTCGAGTTGCGCTAAATCCACACGTTACTTCCTTTCAGATGACCTTTTTCGCGTTTTCATGAGTCATGACCAGCCTCATTTCAGGCCGGACGTGACGCTACCCTGACTTTCAAAGGGTGTCATTAACGCGTGCAAAAGAATAGTTAGGCGCACACCTTCCGAGCACCAACATACGTCAGAGCATGGTCACATCAGAGTATAGCGAGGTTGAACATAACCACCGAGGCCATGTCCATAAAATGCCGCTCTTTTCCGTAGCTCGTCACAACGGAAACGCGCATGATCCGCCGCGCTTGAGCCTTTTAGTAACCTTTAGGACCCCTGAAGCTTTGCAAGGGGCGGGCGCTGGCTCCTGACTTCGCGGCGCACCTTGGCCTCTAGGCCGATCATCAGGAAAAAGTTCTCGAGGGCATTCTCGCGCCCCTTGATGTTGACGTGCTCGTCTTCGGCGGTGCCCGTAACAAAGGGCAGGTCGCGGTAGCACCGGAGCGCCTCTTGCACCACGTCGCTCGGCGTGTCGCGCTCGGCGATCTCGGTTAGGTGCGCGTAGACGGTGCGGCGCGCCTCGGCGTGCTCCCTAAACGTCTCGGGGTTGGCGGTTTCCGCGGCGCGCAGCACGTCTTGTTTGGCGATGCGCCGGTAGTGTTTGAGACCCTTGATGATTTCGTCTGAACTGAGAACTATTCTTACGTCCATCCCTTCTCCTCTCACGCCACATGCAATCACGTGCGGCGCTCTGCGTTCAAGAATTTACAAAGCTCGAAAGACCTGTCGTTACTAAAGATTTATCGCTACTGTAGACTTCGGTTACGTTGCCCGCGAGGACGCACTACGCCTCTATCTTGCGTACCGGGACGGGCGGCAGATCGCGCTCGCGCTCGCGCAGATCGCCCCGGTAGCGGGTCAGCTCGGCGATGTCCTCGCGCTCAGTTGAATAGCCGCAGGCGCGGCACTCGAGCTCGGTAAACCCCTCCCAAAAGTGATACGTGACCGTGTCCAAGCTTCCGCACTCGGGGCAAGTTTCTTCGCCCTCTACGCCCTCGGCGTCGTAATCTTTGTACCCCACCTCAACCTCCACAAGGAGAGTCTAAACGTTTCCGTTACCCAGCAACGTGGTGTCATCTTGCGATTGTTCGGTAGACTGGGCTATGAACTTTCCCACTACGAACCCCGTGAGTGAACCCGCGACGTTTCCCACAGGTTGGATTCGCGCGCAATATCCGGCCCTGGAAAGCCGCACGCTATTTTTCGACAACGCCGCGGGCGCGCAGGTGCCGCGCAGCGTGGTGGCAAGCATCACCGACGCGCTCACCACGATGAACGTCAACAAGGGCGGCGCTTACAAAGAGTCGCAGCGCGTCACCGAGGCCAAAGAGAAGGTGCGGGCGCGGGTGACGGCGTTCTTGAACGCGGCGCGGCCCGAAAACGTCATCTTTGGCCCCAACGCGACGACGCTGGTGACGCTCTTAGCGGACGGGGTAGGGCGTACGCTCTCGCCGGGAGATGAAATCATCGTGACCGGCTTAGACCATCACGCCAACGTGGACCCCTGGCGCAGGTTGGAAGCTCGAGGGCTGATAATCAAGACCTGGGAGCCGACGGGGGAGGAGGCGCGGCTCGAGCTGTCAGACCTCAAACCCCTCCTGTCAAGCAAAACCAAACTCGTCGCCATGACGAGCGCAAGCAACGCGCTGGGCACCTTTACAGACGTTGCGGGCGCGTCTAAACTCGTTCACGACGCGGGCGCGCTTGTTATGGTGGACGCGGTTCACTACGCGCCCCACCGCCTGCCGGACGTGGCGGCTCTGGGCGCGGACATGCTCGTGTTCTCGCCCTACAAGGTGTTCGGCCCGCATTTAGGCGTGCTCTACTTAAGCGACGCGATGTTGGACGCGCTGCCGCATCACGGCTTGTCCTTTTTCCCCCCCGCCCACCCCATCAATTGGGAGCCGGGCACCCAGAACCACGAGGCCATTCTGGGTTTTGGCGGCACCTTCGATTACCTCGACGCGTTAGCGCGTGAGTTGGGGGTGGAGGGCTCGGAGCGCGAGCGGTGGGAGGCGGTGTTTATGGCTTTTAGGAGGCTCGAGCACGCGCTCACCCAGCGGCTTTTGACCGGACTTACCGACCTCCCCGTTGAGGTTTACGGTTTGCAAACCGCAGAGGGACGAACCGCGACGGTTTCTCTCAACGTAAAAGGTTACGCGCCGCAAGAGGTGGCCGAAAAACTCGCTGAGCAAAACATCGCCGTGGCGAGCGGGCACTATTACGCGTACGACTTAATGATGGAGCATCTGGGTCTCAAAGACCGCGGTGGCGCGGTGCGGGTGAGCGCGCTCCATTACAACACCCCGGAAGAAGTGGATGAGCTTTTGGAGGCCCTGGCAAACCTTTAAGCGGCGACCTGGCTCTCTTGCAACAACTCCCTCGCGTGCGCCAGGGCGGTGTCCGTAACCGCCCCCGAAAGCATCCGCGCGAGTTCGGCCTCGCGCTCTTTGGGCTTTAGGCGCGTGACCCGCGTGACGGTGCGGCCCTCTTTCTCGAGCTTTTCCACATAAAACTGCGCGTCGGCAAAGGCGGCGACTTGCGGCAGGTGCGTGACCACCAAGACCTGATGCTCGCGCGCCAAACGTTTGAGAAGCGCCCCCACCGCCCGCGCGGTCTGCCCGCCTAAGCCAGCGTCCACCTCGTCAAAGGCCAGCGTCGGCTCGGACGAGCCCGTCACCACGTTGAGACCCAGCATCACCCTCGAGAGTTCTCCGCCCGAGGCCACCGCCGAGAGCGGTGCGGGCGGCTCGCCCAGGTTGGCGCTAAAGAGAAAGGTGACGCGGTCGCGCCCGTGCGGGGTGTAGTCGGCGAGGGGCTCGAGGCCCACCGTAAAGGCCGCGTCGGGCATCCCGAGAGGCCGAAGCTGCGCGGTCACGTCTTTGGAAAGTTTCGCGGCGGCGGCGGCTCTGGCTTTGCTCAGGGCGTCCGCCAGCTCGGCCAGTTCCCCCTCGAGCGCCGCCCGCCGCTCTTCCAACGCGCCGATATTTGACTCGGCGTTGGCGAGCCTGTCGAGTTCCGCGCTTATCTCCTCGCGGTAGGCGAGCACCGCTTCGACCGAGTCGCCGTATTTAAGCTTGAGGCCTTCTAGTTTGGCGGCGCGCGCCTCGAGCCGCTCGAGCGCCCCCGGCTCCACGTCGAAGTCGCCAAGAAACGAACTTACCTCCTCACCGATGGCCTGGAGGCTGGCGAGCGCGTCGCCCAGTTCGGCGGCGAGGGCTTCCAAGGTTTTGTGAAAGCGGCCCGCGTTTTCTAGGTCGCGCGCCGCGGCGGCGACGAGTTCCGCGGCGTTGGGCTCGCCCTCCGCGAGGCTGTTTAGCGCGCGTCCCGCCCCCTGAGTGATGCGTTCGGCGTGGCGGAGGCTCTCTAAGTCTTCTTTAAGCGTGGCCTCCTCGCCGGGTTTAAGTTTGGCGGCGTCGATTTCTGCGAGCTGAAAGCCCAGCATATCGACCCGGCGCGCGCGTTCGCGGCCCGCGCTGCGCAACGCTTCCAACTCCCGCGCGACCTCGCCGTACTCGCGGTAGCGCGCGCCGTACCTTTGCAGCGCGCCTTGCGCTCTGGGCGTCAACAGCCCGTCTAACAGCTTGCGCTGCTCCGCCGCGTTGAGGAGCGTTTGCGAGGCGTGCTGACCGTGGATGGCGACGGCGCGCGCGCCGAGTTGCGAGAGTTCGCCGATCGTCACCACCTCGCCGTCGAGCCGCGCCGAACTCCGCCCGCTCTTTTGCAGTCGCCGCGCCGCCGAGCCCACGCCCACGCGCGGGTCGAACAAACCCTGGATAAGCGCGCCCTCGGCCCCCGTCCGCACGAACGAGGCGTCGCCCCGACCGCCGATAAGCAGCGCCAGCGCGTCGATGAGGATGCTTTTGCCCGCGCCCGTCTCGCCCGTGAGCACGTTCAAGCCGGGCGAGAGTTCGACGCGGAGTTCGTCGACAATGGCAAAATTTTGAAGCTCGAGCGCCTTTAACACAACCCTTAGTATAGCGGCTTTGATTGACACTGAGTCTATCAGCGCAGAACTTATTACCGTCACCATGTCCCGGCCAGTGGTTCACCAACTGAATTTGTGCCAAGCCAGATACCTGCTATATAAGGGTGGAAAGACGTTTGGGAGGTGTTGGGCGGACGCTCGACAGGGTGACGGCGAAGTCCGGTTTGCCCGTGTTGGGAATGGAACACATAGAGGCAAGCGGAACCACCGGATATTTTGTAGAGCTAAAGATTTGAGAGAAGCTAGAGGCAAAAGGCCTACACTGCCAGATGCCTGTATAGCAGTATTGGCAGCGGTGATGCCAATGATGAAATATGGGCTTACGGCTCATGTAATGAAGCGCGGTAGTCAAGCGCGAACGTGCTGCTTGGGATGACTACCTCCTTTAGCGCCTTTAATGACTTTGCAACCGCCCTAGAGTACATTTCAATCCGCGTTGACAGCGCCCAGGCCGCGTGATACCATTTTTCTTCCGGGCCGGGTGCGGCGCCGTAGCCAAGCGGTAAGGCAGAGGTCTGCAAAACCTCCATTCACCGGTTCGATTCCGGTCGGCGCCTCCAAAGCTTATCAGGCTACGCACCGGGTACTGTAAGTGAAGTAAGGCTGTAAAATGTTCCACGCAGGCGCGTAGCTCAGTGGGAGAGCGCCACATTGACACTGTGGAGGTCGGCAGTTCAATCCTGCCCGCGCCTACCAGAAAAAGCCTGTTTCTGGCGGTAAACAAGAACCCCTGGTCCATCCTGGGGTTCTTGTTTTGTGGCATTGACGGCTAAGTTACAGCTACCAGAGCGGTTTTTCAGATGTTGACTCGAGGGCTGAGCAGAGTGGGCGCGGACGCCGTCTTCTAAGCTACGTCTCGAGACATCAGCATAAATCAACCGCTCAAACGGGAGGGTGTGGGCTCGAGCCGATACATCCCCACCGCCTACCTAATGCTACCGAACTTTACAGAACACGCGCCATCACAAACTTGAGGTAACGCCCCTCGGGAAAAGTCGCGGGGACAGGATGGTCGGCGGCGTGGCCTGCCTCGCGGATGATTTGCAAACGCCTGTCGGCCCCGTTCGCCGCCTCGCCAAGGACGTTCACGAAGTCGGCGGGGGACACCTGCGAGGTGCAACTCGCGGTAGCCAAAAGCCCGCCGGGGCGCACGCAGCGGGCGGCGAGCGCGTTGAGCTTGCGGTAGGCGCGCAGCGCCGCGAAGCGTTTCGTCTTGCTCCGCGCGAGCGAGGGCGGGTCGAGAACGACCACGTCGAACGTTTCGCCTCTTTGGGTGTAGGTTTCCAGAAGCGCAAAACAGTCTTCTGTCAGGAACGCGTGCGCGGCGGGGTCAAAGCCGTTCATCTCGAAGTTACGTTTCGCGTCCGCCGTCGCGGCGGGCGCGCTGTCCACGCTCGTGACGTGCGCCGCGCCGCCTCGAGCCGCGTAGAGCGAAAACGCGCCGGTATAGGAAAAGAGGTTGAGCACCGTTTTACCCTCACAAAACTCGCCCAGCGTCTCGCGGTTGTCGCGGTGGTCCAAAAAGAGGCCGGTCTTTTGGCCCTCGTAGAGGTTGGCTAGGAGCTTGAGGCCGTTTTCTCTCACGGTGAGTTCAGGGGGCGGGCGTTCGCCCCAAAGGGGCTCGAGCCCCCCCGCCCCCCGCGTCACGACGCCGCGCAGCTTGAGTTTGGCGAGCGCCTTGACCACGTCCGGCACGATAACCTCAACGCTGCTCGCGTACGTTTGCAGCACCGCGTAGCGCTCGTAGCGGTCCACCGTCACGCCGGGTAAATAGTCGCCCTCGCCGTAGATGAGCCGGTAGGCGGTGGTGTCACGCCCCTCAAAAAGGCCGTGGCGCAGCGCCAGCGCCTCGTCCACTCGAGCCCCGACAAGCGGCATTTCCGGGCCAAAGAGCCTGATGGCAATCGCGCTCTCCTCGTCGTAAAGCCCCACCGCCTCGGCTTTGCCCGCGCGCACGCGTACCCAATCGCCGTTTTGGAGCCGGTGTTTGGGCAAGTGGTTACGGTAGAGCCAGGGATGGTTGGAGGAGAGGGCGGGCTCGAGCTTGGGGTCAAGGGTCAGCGTAGCGAGCGTCACAGCCTCCAGCCTAACCTTTACCAGGTATCACGTATGGCACTTTGGAAATGAGGAGCTATGTGGCTTCAGAACCCGACCAGAGATTTTGCCTTTTCCAGCACCCGGTCAAACATCTCCGGCGTCAGTTTGCCCGTGTTCGTATTCTGAAAACTCACGTGGTAGGAATCAAGCAGCGGCAGCGCGTCTTTTAATGTGTCGGATGATGTGTCGGAGGTGTCAATAGTGTGCAGCGCGCCGTGGGCGAAGGGGTAGCGGTTTTTGATGACGGTGTGCCCCTGCGCCTTGAGAAGTTCCAGATAGCTGTCGTGGGCAATCGCGCCAAGGGCCAGAACGAGTTTGAGATGGGGGAGACCGCCGAAGTCGTGCCCCAACCACCCCCGACAGTTGGCAACTTCTGCGCGGGTGGGGCGGTTGCCGGGCGGCACGCAGCGCGCGGCGGCGGTAATCCAAAGATTGTGGAGCTCGAGCCCGTCCCCCCGCCCCACCGACTCGGGCTGATTCGCCAGTCCCGCCCGGTAGAGCGCGGGAAACAAAAAGTCGCCCGAGCC
The DNA here is from genome assembly GCA_965214405.1 of Trueperaceae bacterium. Classification (GTDB taxonomy): domain Bacteria; phylum Deinococcota; class Deinococci; order Deinococcales; family Trueperaceae; genus CBDCCT01. The sequence goes on along the minus strand of OZ243956.1, from coordinate 608,089 downwards.
GTCGCCCGTAAACATGCGCCCGGTGCGGTTGCTCCCGTGCGCGCCGGGGGCCAAACCCAAGAGCAAAATCTCGGCCTCCGGGTCGCCGAAGCCGGGCACGGGGCGACCCCAATAGGAGTGTTCGCGGTAACTGCGGCGTTTGGTGCGGGCAACTTCTTCGCGGTGCCTAACCAGGCGCGGGCAGCGGGTGCAGCGCTCGAGTTCTAATGGGTACGGGTCAAACACGCGCGCGCCGGGCGTCGCGGATACGCGTCAGCGCCTCCTCGACAATCCCTCGAGAGGTCGCAAAGTTGAGCCGCGCGAAGCCCTCACCGCCGGGGCCGTAACCGGGGCCGTCGTTGAGCCCGACCTTGGCCTTTTCCAACAAAAACGGGTAGAGGTCGTCGCCCAGCCCCCACGCGCGAAAGTCGAGCCAGGCGAGGTAGGTGCCTTCGGGCTGGATGTACCCCACTTCCGGCAGGTGCTCGTCTAAAAAACCTTTGATAAAGCGGCGGTTGCCGTCCAGATAGGTAAGCGCCCCCTCGAGCCACGCCTCCCCGCGCCCGTACGCGGCCATCGTCGCCGCCTGCGCCATCACGTTGGGCGCGCCCACGAGGCCGTGCGCCCGCGCTTTGATACGCTCGAGCAGCCTCTCGTTCTGCGACACCGCAAAGCCGATTTTGAGTCCTGCAATGTTGAACGTTTTGGTGGGTCCAAAGAGCGTAATGGTGCGTTCAGCAATCTCCTTGTTTAGTGAGGCGATAGGAATGTGCTTCTCGCCCTCGTAGACCAAATCGCTGTGAAGTTCGTCCGACACGACCCAAAGCCGGTGGCGCAGCGCGAAGTCCGCCAAGCGTTCCAACTCGTCGCGCCGGAACACGCGCCCGGTGGGGTTGTGCGGGTTGCAGAGCATCAGCAGGCGCGTGGCGGGGGTGACGAGGGCTTCCAGACCGTCAAAATCTATTTCCCAACCGCTTGGCCCCTGAACGAGCGGATTGTAGAGCGGCGCCCGCCCCGTCTCCTCGACGGCCATCATAAAAGGTGGGTAGATGGGCGACTGGACGATAACCTCTTCGCCCTCGCTGGCGAGCGCCAGGGAGCCCAAAAAGAGGCCGGTAACGATGCCGCTGAGCGGGTAGATTTGTGAGGGCTCGACCTCCCAGCCGTAACGCGTTTTCAAGCGCGCCTGCACGCTCTCCTTGAGCCCCGGCAGCCCGTCCCACGAGGGATAGCCCAGATTATTACTTTTGGCGTAGGCCTCGAGCGCCTCCTGAATAGGCTTGGCGGTGGGAAAATCCATGTCGGCCACCCAGAGGGGCAAGACCCCGGTGGGGTGTTGCTGCCACTTCAAGCAGGCTTTGTCTTCTAAAGTGCTGGCTTCAAGCGCGTCGGCCTTTGCGGTATCGAAGGGCTGTGTCATGCTCTAAGTTTACATGAAGTCTCCGTGACAAATTTGCGGCGTGAGCGTTTCTCTACGCGGCTTGCTATACTCACGCTATGGCAGTGACAGAGCGCGAACCCCGCTACATTATTGACAGTGAAGGCCAAAAAACGGACGTCATCCTCTCTTTGGAAGCGTACGAAGCACTGCTCGAGGACCTCTACGATTTGGCGATGGTTGCCAAGGTTAGAGGAGAAGAGCGGACGCCTTTTGGGGAATTGGAGACCGGACCATAAGACGGGCACTTTAGCGTTATGAACGTCACCATCCACATCCCCGACTGGGCCACCCACATTGTCTCTGACCACACCGACATGGAGCGCGACCCGCACCCGGTGGACGCCTCAAAAGTGGCTAAATTTTCCTTTGAGCTTTCCGACGACGCGTATTTTGAATACGCCTTTCTGGACGCCGAGGGGAAGATGCGCGCGGACCCGCAGAATGAGACAAAGGCGGATAATCCTTGGTACCCGAACGCAAGCGCCGTCATCGGCCCCGACTACCGCGCGGACCCTCACGCCCATATAAAAGAGAGCTTGGCGACGGGGGAGGTGCAGCGGCATAGGCTCGAGTCCGCCCACTTAAGCCAAACCCGCCGCCTCACCCTCTACACACCCAAGGGTTTTGAAAACGAGGCGCTGCCCTGCGTGTACGTGCAAGACGGCACCGCCTACTTTCGGATTGCCAAACTAAACGAGGTGCTGGAGGCGCTGCTCAAAGACGACCTCATTCGGCCTGCACACCTCGTCTTTGTCGAGCCCATCAGCCGAAGCAAGGAGTACCGCTTTAACCCCCACTACCGCGCGTTTATGGCCAACGAGCTCGTCCCCTTTGTGGAGGAGCGGCTAAAGACCACGGACGAGCGTGCGGCGATGGGCGCGAGTCTGGGCGGGCTCGTGAGCGCGACGCTGGCGCTTCATCATCCCGAGTTGTTCGGGACGGTCGTCGCGCAGTCAGGGGCCTTTTTGGGCACGCCCGAGGATATGGACTTTTACAAAAGCGAGCAGTCGTGGGTGGCGTCGGAACTAGAGGCGCGGGAGCGGGAGCCGATTCGCTGGTATACGGAGGTGGGGACGCTCGAGTGGCTCACCAACATAAACCGGCGCGTGCATGAGGTGTTGGAAGCCAAGGGTTACGAACACGCTTATGCGGAGCGACACGCCGGACATAACTGGGTCAATTGGCGCAACGGGTTGTCGCACGCGCTGCGGTTCGCGCTTGCCAAGTAAGATTAGAGCCGTCATTAAATTCTCACCACCTTAAACTTTGCGTTAGCATAGGCCCTATTGTGCTGACGTTGCGAGTCTCGAGGTTGCCAATGGAGGACGTATGGATTACCGAACTGAAAAAGACACGATGGGCGAGGTGCAAGTTCCCGCCGACAAATACTGGGGCGCGCAGACGCAGCGCTCCCTGGAAAACTTCAAAATCGGCGGGCAGCGGATGCCTTTGGAGGTCATTCGCGCCTTTGCGGTTCTTAAAAAGGCCGCCGCGCTGACCAACGCCGAGTTGACGGACTTTCCGCAAGAGAAAGCAGACGCCATAGCCAAAGTTTGCGACGAGATTCTTGCGGGCGATCTTGACGAGCACTTCCCCTTGGTTGTGTGGCAGACGGGTTCGGGCACGCAGTCGAACATGAACGTGAACGAGGTGATTGCCAACCGCGCGATTGAGCGGGCGGGTGGGGAGATGGGCTCCAAGACGCCGGTCCACCCTAACGACGACGTGAACAAGTCGCAGTCCTCGAATGACACCTTCCCGACGGCGATGCACATCGCGGCGTACACGGCGATTCAGGGGGAGCTGCTGCCGGAACTGGCGAGGCTGCAAGGCACCTTTGCGGCGAAGTCGCGCGAGTTTATGGACGTGGTCAAGATAGGCCGCACGCACCTCATGGACGCGACGCCCTTGACCGTGGGTCAGGAGCTGTCGGGTTACGCGGCGCAGCTTAAAAAGGGAATGGAGGCGCTTGACGGTTCTCTCAATCACCTCCGCGAACTCGCCTTGGGCGGCACCGCCGTGGGCACCGGCCTCAATACCCCCAAGGGTTTTGCGGAGCGGGTCGCCCAAAAAATTGCCGAGGAAACGGGCTACCCGTTCGTGAGCGCCGACAACAAGTTTGAGGCCTTGAGCGCGCATGACGCGGTGGTCGAAGCTTCGGGCGCTTTGAAGCGCGTGGCGGTGAGCTTGTTTACCATCGCCAACAACGTCCGCCTGCTCGCGTCGGGGCCGCGGAGCGGGCTGGGCGAATTTCTCATCCCCGAAAACGAGCCGGGCTCGTCCATCATGCCGGGTAAGGTCAACCCCACCCAGGCGGAGGCGATGACGATGGCTTGCGCGCAGGTTATCGGCAACGACGCCGCCGTCGCCGTCGCGGGCACCCACGGGCACCTCCAGCTCAACGTCTTCAAGCCGGTGATGATTTACAACCTGCTCACCTCCGCGCGCCTCTTGAAAGATGCTTGCGCCTCTTTCAATGACAATCTCGCCGTCGGCCTCGAGCCCAACCGCGCGCGCATCAAGGAGCATCTGGACAACTCGCTCATGCTGGTGACCGCGCTCAACACGCACATCGGCTATGACAAAGCCGCCAAGATCGCCAAAACCGCGCACGCCGAGGGGCTGACGCTCAAGGAGGCGGCGCAGAGGCTCGAGTTTCTCACCCCCGAAGAGTTCGACCGCATCGTGGTGCCGGAAAAGATGGTCGGGGAGCTTTCTTAACGAGCGGGACGGGAGGCGTTACCTTTCGTCTATCACTTCCGCGTCGCGGGGGATAGAGCGTAGGTCGGCAGGATTGAGCCCCGTGTCGCGCTTGAAGTTCTCAAAGGTGAGGCTGGCGAGTGGGGTACTGTCGGCGTTTAGGAACGTGAGCGTATAAGGATACCAGTTGCCGTCCGCTTCTCCGTCCACGATGTCGGCCTCGACGGTGCGTACGGTGGCGGTGTCGTCTTGGTTGGTAAAGCGGAGGGTGTACACGTTGCCCACGGGGCTTTCGCCGTAGCCCTCGAGCGCGACGTCCCAGCCCTCGGACAAGCTGTCCAGCGAGAGGTCGAAATCAAACTCCTCGCCCGCCTCCTCCACTTGCGCCTGCGCGTCGGGAAAAAGCCCCGCCAGCGCGTCGGGGTCGTTGGTGTCTAAGACTGTGACCTGATTGGTCACAAAAAGATAGTTGTAGAACGCCTGGTCATCGACGACGATAAAGTTGTCGGCCAGCGCGGCGGGCTGGAGGATGTCGGCGCGGATGAGCTTTTGTTCCGGGATGAGCTGGACGTTGAGCTCCAAGGGTGTGTCGGCGCTGCTCTCCGTGACGCTGCCCGTAAGTGTAAAAGAAGCGTCTTGTAGCGTCTCGCCGCTCGTTTGCAAGTTGGCGAGGACCTGGTCGGCGGAGAGCGTTTGCGCGCTCCCGTAACCCGTGAGAGCCAGAACGAGACACAACCCGTTCAAAAGGGTGGCTGGTTGACGAAATGCGTGGGGCATGAAACTCCTTTGTCGAACTTTAGTCTACACCGGGTTTTTTACTCGCGCGGGTCTTGACGCAAGCTCTGACGTAGCTTTGACGTAGCTTTAACATAACTTTGACTTAGCCTGAAACGTACCTGAAGCGTGGCCCTGCGGGGCACCCTTCCATCATGAGAGGCGCAGCTTAGCCGCGCGTGAGAAAGGGCGCGGAGATTCTTTAGGCGGGGGTCATGGTCGCTTCTGTGTTGAATTCTGCGTTGACCTCTCGAGGGGCTGGTGAGGCGCGTGTGGAGTATTTAACAGTCGGTGGGGTGAGGCGGCGGGGCGTGAAGAGAAGTTTATTTCTTACACACCTTCATGAGAAGGGCTGTGCTACGCTTTCCCCCATGAAAGGAGTGATATGAAAATTAGTGCAGCCGCTTTACTTATCGCTACTTTGGGACTCCTCGGCACGGTTTTTGCCCAAGACAACGTCGTCATCAGCCCGCAGTCGATCGTCGTCAACCCCTCACCCTCTTTTGACGTGCAGGTGTTCACTGACAAAGACACCTCGGGTGACGCCGCGCCCGTCTATAACATCGGCGAGAGCATCCGCGTCGGCGTGAGCGTGTCCGAAGACGCCTACGTCTACCTTTTTAGCGTTCACTCGGACGGCACCATCGAGCAGATTTTGCCTAACGGCTTAGCCGACGGCAGCAACAACTTCGTCAGCGGAGGCGCGACGCGCTACTTTCCGCCCAGAGACGCGCGCTACACCTTTGACGTGGCGGGGCCGCAAGGCTTGGACAAAGTGATTGCGGTCGCCAGCAGAAACCCGCTGGACCTGAGCACCCTAAGAGGTTTTTCTCGGGCGGGCGACTTCTCGGTGAGCGAACAGGGCGAGGACTCGTTCGCGCAAACCTTGTCCATCGTGGTGAGCCCCATCGCGCAAGAGGATTGGGTCACGGATACGGCCATCTTTTATGTGGGTACACGTCCCAGCGTCCCGGCCTACGGGACCATCAGCATTACGTCTAACCCAAGTGGCGCGGCGGCGTACGTGGACGGGTCGTTTGTTGGGTACACGCCGGTGCGTTTTGGCACCCGTAGAGGACAGCACACCATCCGCGTCGAGCGTAATGACTACGAGACTTTCGAGACCACCATCAGCTTGAGCGGCGGGGCCAGAACGAGCGTGGACGCGGTGCTTAACGCGGTTCCTAGGACGGGCTCGGCTTCTTTCCGGAGCCAGCCGCAGGGCGCGGACGTCTACGTCAACGGCTCGCTCGTCGGCACCACGCCCACGGGCAACGTGACCTTGAACGAGGGTGCCTACACCGCCCGCTTTTCTTTACCGGGTTATGACGACACCACCACCACCTTTTCGGTCAACCGCGGAGGCCGCCAGACGGTCCAGGCGAGCCTCCAGCCGCAAGTCGGCTCCGTGCAGATTCAGGCCAACGTCGGCGGCGCTCAGGTTTTTATCAACGGCGAGATGGTCGGCACCGTTCCCAACGGGTCGGGCCGCCTGACTTTTGACGATCTTCCGACAGGTACGCACGAGCTCGTCGTGGTCGCGCCGGGCTTTAACACCGTCGTGCGCTCTTTTGAAATCGGCGGCGGTCAGACGACGCAGGTGCGCGTGTCGCAGTCGCGTCTCTGACTTTTTAGCGTTCTCACACCCCTCGAGCCTGGGCAGGTTTTTCTGTCCAGGCTTTTTTCCGTGTCCTCTTGTGTTTGTGGTCACTGCTTGTACCTATGGTCACTGCTCGAGTTCTCTACAGTGCTTCTCTACAGGGCGACTGGTCGCGCAGAAAGCGTCTGTCTTGCTGCCGCTCGAGCCGAAGCGTCTCAAACCCCCGCTCCTCCTTTGCGTATGCGTTTGCGCGTTGCCACCGCGCGGCGCGCGCAAACGTCATATGATGAGCTCTACATGGATAGCGAACCCTCACATTCGGAGAAGGCTGTGGCACCTTCGGAAGCGGTCACCTCAAACGTCGTCACCTCAAACGTTGTTGCGGTGGTTTTAGGCGGCGGCAGGAGCGCGTTGGCGGCGCACGCGGGGGTGGCGTCCAAGGCGCTCGTGCCCTTTCGCGGTAAACCGCTGGGGCTTTACGTGCTCGAGGCGCTGCGGGAGAGCCCTTACATCACCCACGTCGTTTATGTTGGCGAACCCAACCCCCTTTTTGCGCCCTACGTTGACTGTGTGGTCGCGCCCGGCAAAGGGATGGCCGACAGTCTGCGAGGGGGGTTGGAGGCCGCCCTCGCCGTCGCAGACCGCCAAAAGCTGCCCCAAGGGCGACTTTTGGCGGTCTCGGCAGATTTGCCCTGGCTCACCGCGGAGGCCGTGGACCACGCGCTTTCTGCTGACGCTGCGAATACAGCGGCGCTTCTTTACCCCGTCGTGGCTAAAGCAACGGCAGAGGCGCAGTTTCCGGGCCAAAAGCGCACCTACGCGAGGTTTAGAGAAGGCACCTTTACGGGAGGCAACCTCATCGTGCTGCGGCCCGGCATGGTGCCGACGCTGCTGCCTTTTGTGGACCGCGCCTACCGGGCGCGCAAAAACCCGCTGGCGTTGGCGGCGCTTATCGGGCCGGGTATTTTGCTCCAGTTCGTTACGGGACGCTTGCCGCTGGCGGTGCTCGAGCGCCGCGTGAGCCATCTTCTTCAGGGACCCGTGCGCGCGCTTGTCACGCCCCACGCGGCATTAGGCGCGGACGTGGATAAGCCTGAACATCTTAGCGCCCTCGTTGCCACCGACCCCAGCCCCGTCACCTCAGGGTCCGCCTGATGCGTAGGCCCGGTCAACTGCGTCTGGCGGCCTTTTTGGGCGCGCTCGCCGCGCTCTCGTTCGCGCTCGTGCTCTCGTTCGCGCTGCACCTGCTCTTTCGGCGCGAAGGAAGGCTCGACTTTGGCGAGGTCAATGTGATTGGGCTGCTCGAGGGCTCAATCTTTATCGTCGCCTACTCGTTCGGCCTTCTTTACATCCGTAACGGGCTCGGCGTGCCCAGCCCGCTGCTCTTGTCCTTTGGCTTTTTAGCGCCTCCCACCGCGGCCCGCGCCGCTGCGGATGTGCCCGTGGTCGAGGCCACCTCGACGCTCCACACGCTTATGGAAAACCGCATCGTCATCGTTGAAGAGAACGGCGTGCCCATCGGCGTGACCGGGGTGCGGCGCGAGCGCATCTCGTCCTGGGACGAACTCGCCAAGGTCGACGGCGGCGTGGCCGTGACCGATTTGCGCTCGCTGTTAGCGCGCGAGCCGCTGGTGATTGTGATGCGTGAGGGAGAGGTGCAGGGGATTATCACCCAGAAAATGTACTTGTCGGGGCTGTGGGGGCGGGTGCGGTAGCAAGTTGGGTTTACCAATGTCTGGCAACGTCCGGCGCTGCTTAACACAGGTCTTGCTGTGTAGATGGTGAACAGTCAGCAGTCAGTATTCAGAAGGTTGCAAAAGGAGGATATTTGTAACACTTCGTACGAAACTGAACTGTCTCAACAACAAGCGTCAAACAGTTTCTCGGCTTTTCGCCTCGGCGTGAACGAGGGTGCAAAGGCGGGGCACCTGCTCGGCCAACACACCCTTGTCGCTGCGCCACTCGAAGGTGGGGCCGATACCGCCGTACTCGAGCGCCACCACACCCGGACGCGCCCACGCGCCCCTATGAATGTGCGCGAAGGCCCACGCGGTCGCCTCCCAATCGTTCTCGGTAAGCGGCAGATGGTCGCGCAGCCGCCCCTCGTGCATTTGGACGCCTGTGATGTGAAGCTCGCGCAACTTGTCCAGTGGCAGGGCCGCGATGTAGTCCTTTTCGTCCACGCCCAAATAATGCGCGCTGATGCGGGCGTGCGAGAGGTCGAAGAGAAAGCCGCAGCCCGTATCGTGAACGAGCCCGGTGACGGTTTCGGGAAGGACGCCGAGCCTCAGCCTGTCGCCCTCTTCGCCGTAGTAGGGCACGTTCTCGAGGATGACGCGCTCAGCACCGAAACGCGCGCCCACTCCCTCAATCTCTTTGCGGAGCGCGCCGAGAACCCTCTCGCGGGCGGCGGCGCTCTCCGGGTCGCCCTGAAACGTTTTGGCGTGCGGGGCCAGATGCAGATTGACGAAAGGCGTGTGAGTTTCGTCAAGCAGGCGCGCCACGCGCGGCCAGTCCACGTTCTCCAAACTTCCGTCTCCGGCCACGAGCGGGAAGTGGACATAAACGGGCTGCGCCCTATCCTCACCCGTCGCCTCCCCTATGAGGTCGGGCCAGTCGGGGCATTTGTAGAGGTCGATGGGGAGGTCGCCGGAGAGTCGCAACGTGGCGGCCTGCGGGGAGTAGTTGACGGCGAGCTTGGTGCGCTCGGTGTCTCTAAAGGGGGCGTTCGTGAGCGTGGGGAGATGTTTTACGGGTGGCATTATAGTCATTTTAGCCCTGTCGTTACGTTAGAGTTTAGTCGCTTCCGGGACAGTTTGCATTAGACGGGCACTGCCTGAACGTGCGCGGGTTCGCCGTGGACGTTCGTGAGAGGAGCAGGGTAGGCACACGCCATGAGCGTGCCGGGTCCTAAGCGTGCGCCCAGCGCTGCGCCGATGAGCTGCACGCGGCCCCTGTGGATGGTGAGTGAGGCCTCGAGCTCCGTTTTAACTGCTTCCAAGCTTTCGCGGTCGCCCGCAAAACCGAGCGCCAAGTGGAGGGGTTCGCTCCCGAAATGCTTGTTAAGCCTCGCAGCGAGACCCTCAGCCAGCGCACCCCGCGGCAAGGGCGCGTCGTCTGCAAGTTCGCCCGCTTGAAACGTCATGACGGGCTTTGTACCGCGGAGCCTACCCGCCAGCCCCCGCACCTTGCTTCGGCTCCCGTCCTTGGCGAGCCACCGCCGCGAACGGGGGACGAGGAGGCAGTAAAGCGTTTCTTTAACCCCTTCCGCCGCCCTCACGACCTCCAGACCCGCCGCGCCCGCCGAGGCCGCCGCGCTCGCCGCCATCACCACCTCGGCGAGTCCGGCGCTCGCGCTCCCGGAGTCTAAAAAACGAATCCGGTCTCCTGCGTCAAGATGCGCCGCCGCCTCTCGAGCACGCAAAAGCGTGTCTGAAAGCCCCTGTGAAAGGTGAATTGATACGACCTCATCGTAGGCGCGCAGGTAGCGCTCATAAACCGAGACAAAATCCCCCACCTCCGGCGGGCTCGTCTGCGGCAGTACGCCGCCTTTACGCATCCACCCGTAAAGTTGAAAAGGGTCCAAGTCGCGCTCGCGGTAGACCGTTCCCGCTACCGTCACCAAAAGCGGCGCGGCGGCGACGCCCAAGCGCAGGAGCGTGGCGGCGGGAAGGTCACAGCTCGAGTCGGTCACAACGCCTACCATGACCAAAGTATGGGCTTTCGGGCGCGGGTTTGACTAGGATAAAGGCCACTCGGTGAGGCAGTGGCGAGTGATGAGCGGGTAGTGGTTAGCTTTTACTCATCACTCACCACTATCCACTTCTCAGTTGAGGAGAGCACATGCGGCCAACTAAGGAAACGCAGCGGTGAACATCGCCGTACTGCTTCACGGCGGGGCGGGGGGGAGCGGCGTGGTGGCGACCGAGTTGGGGCTGCGGTTCGCGGCGCGGGGTCACAACGTTCACTTTGTCGCCGACCGGGTGCCCTTTCGGTTGACCGAGATGGGGCAACCCAACATTTACTTTCATCAGGTGGGCAGCATGACGTATCCGCTGTTCGACGCGCCCTTGACCACGCTGGCGGAGGCGTCCAAGCTGGCCGAGGTGGTTGAGGAGTTTCGCATCGACCTCGTTCACGCGCACTACGCGATTCCCCACGCGGCGGCGGCGGTGATGGCGCGCGACATGGTGCGGTGCGCGCCGCCCGTGGTGGTCACGACGCTCCACGGCACCGACGTAACCTTGGTCGGCTTAGACCGCGCTTACTTACGCACGACGCAGTATTCCATCGAGCGTTCCGACGTGGTGACCGCGGTGAGTCGCTACCTGGCGGACTATACAGTCAACGAGATGGGGGTGGCGCAGGATGTTCGCGTCGTTCCCAACATGGTGGACCACACGCGTTTCAGGCCCAGAGCGTTGCCGGAGCTTCGCTTGCGTTACGCGCACCCGGACGAGCGGCTGGTCGTGCATGTGTCCAACTTCCGGCCTGTCAAGCGCACCCAGGACGTGGTACGTATTTTTGAACGCGTGGCAAAAGTGGGCGCGCGCCTGCTGATGATTGGCGACGGCCCTGATCGCCCCGCGGCGGTGGCGCTGGCCGCTGAACTCGGCTTAGGCGGGCGCGTCTCTTTTTTGGGGTCGTTCCCGCGTATCGAGGAGCTTTTGGCGGTAAGTGACCTCTTTTTGCTGCCGAGTTCGCAGGAGTCGTTTGGCTTGGCAGCTTTAGAGGCGATGGCGAGCGGCGTGCCGGTGGTGGCGAGCCGCGTGGGCGGGCTGCCCGAAGTGGTCGTGGACGGTGAGACGGGTATCTTGTGCGAGCTGGGTGACGCGAACGGGATGGCGGAGGCGGCGGTAACACTACTTACCGACGGAGCGCTTCACCAAAAATTTGCAGAGGCGGCGCGGCGGCGGGCGCTCGAGACGTTTAGCGAAACCCAGGTGACGCCGCTTTATGAAAAAGTTTACGAGGCGGCCTTGGCTGCGGCGAGGGGCAGGTAGGGAACGGCGTCCCGGTCCCACGCATTTGAAGCCTCCCCCAACCGCCTCCCCGCCGCAAGCGCAATCATTGCGCCGTTGTCGGTGGCGAGCTGGAGGGGCGGGAACACGGTGCGCAGGCCCGTCTCCCTTTCTATATCCGCGAACCGCGCCCGCAGCCGCCGGTTGGCCGCCACGCCCCCGGCGACGACTAGCGTGGTGTAGCCCGTAGCCTCCACCGCCCGCCGCGTCACCTCCACCAGACTCTCGACCGCCACGCGCTCGAAAGAGGCGGCGACGTCGGCTTTAGTAGCGTCCGGCTGCCGTTGCAACAAGACGGACACCGCCGTCTTGAGACCGCTAAACGAAAAGTCGAAACCCGTCTGCCCCCGCAAGGGCGGCGTGAACGCGAAAGTTTCCGGGTCGCCCTTCTCCGCCAGCTTGCTCAGCGCCGGGCCGCCCGGATAGGGGAGGCCCAGAAGCCGCGCGACCTTGTCAAACGCCTCGCCCGCCGCGTCGTCGCGGCTGCGGCCTAGCTCATGATATTCCCCCCAGAGCGGCACCTCAAATAAACTCGTATGACCGCCCGAAGCGATAAGGCACACGAAAGGCGGCGTGACTTCCTCACCTTCAGCAGATGTCTCAAAAACAGATGTCCCGAGAACAGAAGCAATATGGCCCTCTAAGTGATGCACCGGCACAAAGGGAAGCCCTCGAGCCCAGGCGAGCGTTTTGGCGTAACTGAGACCCACGAGGAGCGCGCCGACGAGACCGGGGCCGTAGGTCGCCGCCACCGCCGTCACGTCGTCGAGTCCCACGCCCGCCTCTTCTAGCGCCTTTGTGACCGCCTCGTCGATGACCGCCAGATGCTCGCGGCTCGCCGCCTCGGGCATGACGCCGCCAAAAGGCGCGTGGAGCGCCGTCTGCGAGGCGACGACGTTGGCGACGACGCGCCTGTCTTTGACCAGGCCCACGCCCGTGTCGTCGCACGAGGTGTCGATGCCCAAGATAATCATTCCCTAACGGTAACATCCTCCTCAAGTCCTATAGACTGTGGGGGTGACCGACGATGTTCTTACGGCTTATCACGCGCTCGAGCCCCGCCCCTTGGCAACGGCGACCTTCTACACCAAGGCGGGCGTCCGCGGTTACCCGGACCTCCCGCCGGGGTTGGGGGAGACGCTACGCAGAACGCGTTTTTCGGCGGACGAACTCACGGACGTGAGCGGGAGCGCGGGCTTTGCCTTGTTGAGAGCGCTCGAGTGCGGCGAGGTGGAGGGGGGGGTGGTCCTCGAGACCTCCCGCGCGGCTCTGCGCTGCGCGCTGACGACCTTTGCCGACGACCCTGCCGTTCATGTGGCGGCGGGCGCGCCCTGGGACGCGCCGAAGGGGGCCGCCGAACACCTCGTGCTCATGCCCGCCACCGACCGCGGCACGGCGCGCGTGTTGGCGGAGCTTGCGGGCGCGCACGCCGCGTTAGAACCAGGTGGGACGGCTTACCTACTTATGCACAAAGACAGTGGTGGGAAACGCTATGAAAAGGAGGCGGCGCGGCTTTTTAGAGGGCTCGAGCCCCTCGCCAAAAGCAGCGGCTGGCGGCTCTCGAGGGTGGTAAAGCGCACCCCGGACGCGCCCAACGTGGAGCCCACGCCGTTTGAAGGGGGAGGCTTGCGTTTGGAAGCTCTACCCGGCGTGTTCGCCGCGGGCAAGCTCGATCCCGGCACGGCGCTCTTTTTGGACGTGGTGGATTTTTCGGAGGTGGCGGGTAAGCGCGTCCTCGACTTGGGTTGCGGCTACGGCATCCTCGCGCTCAAAGTTTCCCTGGCAGGAGCCGAGGTGACCGCGCTCGATGACGATTTGCTCGCGGTGCGTAGCACCTACCGCAACGCGAAAACGTACGGGCTGGACGTGCGCGCGCTGCATTCGGATGTGGATTCCGAACTCAAAGACGAACGCTTCGACGCGGTGCTGATGAACCCGCCTTTTCACGTGGGCAAGGGGGTGCGGCTGGGGCTGCCTCGAGCCTTTCTGGCGGCGGCGCACAAATATTTGGAACCCGGCGGCACGCTCACCTTGGTGGCGAACAAGGCGCTCCCCTACGAACGCGAACTTGGTTCTTGGACAAGATGGGAGATGCTGGCGACGGACGCGCGTTTCAAAGTATTGCGGGCAGTCAAGTAGCGCTTACGCGGACGCTTTTCAGGTTTCTTCGACGCTTGCACCAAAGTTGTACCCTTCGCTCGCTTGAAGCTCGAGCACTTGCCCCCGCTCCCCCACAAAGGCGCGCATAAGCTTTTCACAGTGCCGAACTGCCTTAGCGTCCGTACACACCGCCCCCAGCGTCGGCCCCGCGCCCGACAGATAAGCGGGCACGCCCGCCTCCCGCAGCCGCTCCCGGAGAGCGGCAAAACCGGGGATGAGACCCTCGCGGTAGGGCTCGTGGAGGGCGTCTTGCGCCGCGACGCGTAACAGTTCAGGTTTATCAAGCGCCACCGCCGCGGTCCACAGGGCGCTACGTGAGGCGTTGAAGACGGCGTCGCCTCGAGCGTAGAGCGCGGGCAGCACCGCCCGCGATTCGCTCGTCAAGAGTTCGAAGTCGGGCACGGCAAAAAGAAAGGTCCAGCTTTCGGGGACGTTCAAGCTCTCGCAAAGGTAGCCGCCCGGCGTAGACGCCGACACCGTAAAGCCGCCGTAAACCGCCGGGGCCACGTTGTCCGGGTGACCCTCCATCTTGGCGGTGAGCTCAAAAACCCCGTCGCGGCCCAGCACGCTCCCAAGCGCGGCGTCGGCCAAAGCCGTCCCGGCAACGAGCGCCGCCGAGGAAGAGCCGAGGCCGCGAGCGAGCGGGATGGGGTTGTCCACCGCAAAGTGAACCGTCGGCGGGGGCTGCCCGAGCGAGCGATAGACGGAGCGGAAGCCCTGGTGGATGAGGCTGTCGGGTGTGTCGGGTACGTTGCCCTCACCCCGGTAGGAGAGGCCGTCATGGGGTGCGGGACCCACTGAGACCTCGAGCCACAGCCCCACCGCCAGGCCGAGACAATCAAAACCGGGTCCCAAGTTGGCGCTCGTCGCGGGGACGCGGACGGTCACAGGAGTCATGGGCGAGAAAGCTCGAGCCACACCCGCGAAAACGCCGCCACCAAGTCGGTCGCCACGAGGCCGTCGCCGTACGTTTCCGCCGCTCGCCGCCCCGCCAAGCCGTGGACGAAAACCGCCGCGCAGGCTCGCCCAAAAAGATCGTCTGCCCCTGCCAGCCACGCGCCCAAGCAGCCCGAAAGCACGTCCCCCGCGCCGCCCGTCGCCATGCCGGGGTGACTTCTCGTGCTCACCGCCACCCGCCCATCCGGCGCAGCGATGGTCGTGGTCGCGCCCTTGAGCACGGTGACGGCGCGGCTCCTCTTCGCAAGTTCCTGCGCGCTGCCGATGGGGTCGGCCTGGACGTCTCCCGCGCTGCCGCCCAACAGCCCCGCCGCCTCGCCCGCGTGCGGCGTCAGGACGCAGCGACCATGCCCCCTGACCGCCTCAAACCAGGCGTCGCCGCCGTCCAACGCTCCAGCGTCGAGCAGCGTGGGCGCGCCACTCTGGCCGATAAGCTGAGGTAACACGTCCAACGCCCGCTTGTCCAAGCCCGGCCCGATCACCCGGACCTGCCGCCGCTTTTCAGGAATATCTTCCAACCCCGCCAGCGGGTCCTCGTCCCAATGGAGGGGCGCAAAGATGATCTCGGGCCACGACCCCGCCAGCCGTCCCTCCGCGGCGAGCGTGACGAGCCCCGCCCCCGCGCGGTAGGCCCCGCGACAGGCCATCTCGGCCGCGCCCAAATATTCCTCCGACCCGGCCACGACCAGCACCGTCCCCACCTTGTACTTGTGCGTGTCCTGCGCCCTGGTCGGGAACCACCGCACCACGTCCTCCTCGGTAAGGACCTGCACGTCCGACTGGGCCTCCAAAACCTCCTCGGGGATGCCGATGTCGGCCACCTCCCACGCGCCGTACGCCTCGCTTGCGGGATGGAGCACCGAAGAGCGCTTCGGCCCCGCCAGTTGCACCGTCCGCGTCGCCCGGAGGTGCGGACCCTTAAGTTCGGCCTCGTCCGCGGACACGCCGCTGGGCACGTCCACGCTGAGCACGGGCAAACTACTCCCGTTCACCGCTTCGACAAGGCTTGCGAAGGGGTCCTCGAGCGCCCTCGATAAGCCACTCCCGAAAAGCGCGTCTATAACAAGATGATGACGCCCCAGCGCCGCCCGGAGATTCTTTTCGTTCAGCTCTCCCGCTTCACCGTGCGCGAGCCACGCGCCCCGCGCCGCGCGGCTGTTGTCTGAACCCATGTCATCGGGGTGGCGGGCGTGCTCGAGCACCGTCACCTCCCGTCCCGCCAAAAGGAGATGCCGCGCCGCCACGTACCCGTCGCCGCTGTTGTTGCCCCGTCCGCAGAGAATCAGGATATGTTTCGCGTTGGGCCAGTGCCGCCGCGTCGCCTCAGCCACCGCGCGCCCCGCGTTTTCCATCAGCAAAAGCGACGACATACCCGCGTCTGCCGCGGCTTGGTCGGCACTTCGCATCTGTTGCGCCGTAAAAAGTTTCATAAGTGATTAGTGTACGAAATTATTCAGGGGTTGAAAGGTTGCTCGAGAGGATTAGAGAATATTCTGAGCGCAACGTCGACAAAACGGTTTTCAGACGGTATTAACGTTGTTTGCTACCTAAACTCGCAGGTGCTGTGCCTAACGCTTCCTGGTGTTGAAAAGCTTTGAAGTGATTTTTCTCTTCCACGTCTAGCACACAATTCCTAGCAGCAAGCGACGTTATTAAGATAGTTCAGCGCAGCCATCACCACTGTAGCTACGTTCTAGACGATAACTGGAAGGCTAACCTCGCTCAAAAGGGATGATGCCTGCTACAAATGCGCCAAACCGCTTGACACCTCCCCCGGCAATCTATACCATAGGAGGTGTTCAGTTCCAGACTCCAACGCTTTTAGACACGTTCAGCGTTAATTCATCTGGCATCTCAAGCTGGGCACAGGAGAAGGTACATGCCGACAGGTAAAGTAAAATGGTTCAACGGTGAAAAAGGTTTTGGTTTTATCCAGCAGGATGACGGTGGCGCGGATGTGTTTGTTCACTTCTCGGCTATCGCGGGCCAGGGCTACAGAAACCTCAATGAAGGCGACGAGGTCGAATATCAGGTCGAGCAGGGGCAAAAGGGTTTGCAGGCGTCCAACGTCACCGTGACGAACGCCGCGCCCGTTCGTGACAATGACCGCGGCGACCGCGGCGGCTTCGGCGGCGGCAACCGCGGCGGTGGCAACCGTGGCGGCGGCGGGCGCGACCGCTACTAAACCGCTGCCAAACGAACAAACGAGCAAGCGTCTTGAATGAGTTCTGATTTTTGAGCTGCGTTTCGAGACGCTGCTACATTATGCCGGATAGCTGACGCTGAAATTCTGTCACCCTTCAGCTTAGCGGCGTCCTTAGTCTTTAATTTTGAGGTGGGGGGCGTGAGCTTTCTGCTCGAGCCGAAACCATCATCCGTTCTTACCACCCTCGCTCCTTAGCGTAAAGAGCCGCCTGCGTCCTGCCCTTTACTCGCAGCTTGGCGAGCACGCTGCTGACGTGGGTTTTGACGGTTTTCTCGGCCACCTCGAGCCGCTGCGCAATTCCCTTGTTGCTCAGCCCCTCGGCCACGAGCGCCAGCACCTCGCGCTCGCGGGCGGTGAGGTCGCGTAAGGGGTCGTCAAAGGGTTGAGCCAATAGCGTGACGGCCTCTGGGTCGAGGGCCATCTCGCCGCGTAAAACGGCGCGCACACCGTCTAAAAGCTTTTCGGGTCCGGCGTGTTTAACCAGAAAACCCGCCGCGCCCGCTTGCGCGGCCCTTCGCACGTAATCCTCATCCAAAAAACTCGTTAGGACGAGCACCCGCGGGGGCGGCTCGAGCGCGCGCAGCTTGGGCAACAGGCTCAAACCGCTCCCGCTGGCGAACTCGAGGTCGAGCAGAACTAAATCGGGCTGGAGGCTGGTCACGCGCTCGAGTCCCTCTTGTAAATTTCCTGCTTCGCCAATCACGTCCAAATCGCTCTGTAAGTTTAAGAACGCCTTGAGCCCTTCGCGCACCACCGGGTGGTCGTCGATGATAAGAAGCGTGCTGACTAACCCCGCCACGGAAACGTCACCTCGACTTTGAGGCCGCCGCGTGGACGGTTTGTTATATTGAGCGCGCCGCCCAGTGAGGCCGCGCGCCCGCGCATCGTTTCGAAACCGAAGCCGCCCGTTTTTTTGCCGTCTAAGCCGCGTCCGTCGTCTTTGATGCTCAGGATAATGGTAGAGCCGCGCCTCTCGAGCCCCAGCCACAGATGCGTTGCCTCGGCGTGTTTGAGCGTGTTGTGAACCGCCTCCTGCGCTACGCGGTAGAGCGCTTCGGTTTGCCCAGTGTCGAGCGGCAGCGGCTCGGTTTCTAGATGCACCGTGACGCCCTCCGGGACGCGCTGCGCGAGACGTTTGAGGAGCGTCGGCAAATCAGCCGTCAGGGGCGGGCGCAGCACCTCGACGAGGCCGCGAAGCTCCCCCAACGCGCTGTGGACCAGGTCGGCGCTCCTGTCCAAACTTTTCTCTCGCTGCGCCTCGTCGGGGTCGTCCCTGGCGAC
This sequence comes from Trueperaceae bacterium, assembly GCA_965214405.1. GTDB lineage: Bacteria > Deinococcota > Deinococci > Deinococcales > Trueperaceae > CBDCCT01. Next base: position 589,970 of record OZ243956.1, on the reverse strand, counting down.
GCGTAAGGACAAGTCGGCGGCAAAAAGGAGCTGCGTGACCGAGTCGTGCATCTCGGTTGCCAAACGCTGCCGCTCCTCTACCGCGGCCAAGTGGCGCGCCTCGCGCGTGCGCTCGTCCTGAAGCCTCGCACGCTCGAAGGCGACGCCGAGCTGCCGCCCGACCGTGGTGAGAAACTTCAAAGTGTCGTCGTCAAACGGCTCACGCCCCGGCGCGGCCACGTTCAAGATGCCCACCGGCCCCCGTTGCCCCAACAGCGGGATGCTGGCGTGGATTTCCAAACCCGCCTTGTCACCCGTCGCGGCCTCCAAGCGGCTGCAATGGACGATGTTGACGCCTTTGTCCAGCTTGCCGCGCCGGAAAAGCCACTGGCAGTCGCAGCTTCCCTCGCAAAGAGGTGCCGCGTCATGTTGAGCGAGCGCAGGCGGGAGCCCGGTCATCGCGGCGGCGCGTAAACCGCCCCCGTGGGCGTCGCCCTGCGCCACCCGCGTGAGAAAAACCCAGCCCGCCTCGAGCCCTAACAGCGCCACGAGCCGCGCCAACGCCCGCCCCAACGCCTCGGCAAACTCCGCCTCGTTCAGGATTTCGCCAATGGCGTTGAGCGTCGAGAGTTCGGACACGCGCCGCTCGAGCGCACTTTCTGACGTGCTTTCCATCCCTCTCATGTTAGCGCACCCCAGGCTCCTCTTTGCGCCACCCCTCGAGCCACGCCTTTCCAATCTACCAATGGGCTTGTCCCGAACGCTTCAAAACATGCTCACGCCAGCAGGTCACTTCTAAAGAGTTTCCGTCGGGGTCGCTAAAGTAGAGCCCGGTGCGAGATTCGCGGACTTCAACGCCCCCCGCCTCGAGGCGCGCTTTGAGGATGCTCAAGCTCTCTTCGGGGGCGGCGAACGCGGCGTGAGGGCTGCGAGAGGGATCGTGTGAAGTGCCGAGGGCGTTCGGCGTGCCTTCGGGATAGAGCGCCAAATTGAGCGTTTGTCCAAAACCGAAGTTGACCCAAAAGTAAGCCTCCTCGGCAGGATTGCGGCCGTCCACCGGGCGCATTCCCAGCACGTCGCAGTAGAAAGAGACGGCTCGAGGTAAATCGGAAACGGCGAGCGCCAGGTGGTCAAGTCCTTGAATCATTCGTCCGCCCCTTCCCAGGTGTGAATTTCGACGGGGTAACCATCGGGGTCGTGAACATAAAATCTGTAAGGTCCGGGCGTTTGCGTGTTGCGTAGACCCTGCAAATCTTTGAAATACCTTTTCCCACGACCAAACACACGACCAAACAAAGGATAAGCCGCACTATTCAAAGCTTGAAAATGGGTTTCAACGAGTTCTCTCGTCGCCACCTCGAAACCAAGGTGACTCACGCCCGCCGCGTAGGCGTCGGGAAGCGAGCGGTCAGGGGCAAGTTTGCTGATTTCGTAAAAGTTGATGATGAACGCGCCCACCGCGATGCTTAGGAACCCTTCATCGGGCGCGAACCGCCTCTCTTCGCACCCCAACGCCGTGACGTAAAAACGCCTGGTGGCTGAGAGGTCGCCAACGTGTAAGACAAGGTGGGTGCAGGTCATGGCAGCATCAGATGGCTGTCGCCAAACTCATGCCACAAGTAACCCGTATTTACAGCCTCACCGTACGCCTCCCGCACGAGGAAGGGTCTGGCGACGGCGTAGAGCATGGCTAAGTGGCTCGCCTCGGGGTCGTGAAACCCGCTGATGAGGCCATCCACAACGTTGACCCTGCGCCCCGGATGAATGTAGAGGCGGGTAAAGCCCCGGCTCGGCGTCACCTCTTGACCGTCCCACGCGGTTTCCAGCGCCCGCACCACGGTGGTGCCCACCGCGACCACGCGGTTCCCCTCGGCTTTGGTTTCGTTGACGAGCCGCGCCGTGGCCGCCGGGACCTCGAACGGCTCGGGCGGGAGCGTCTGGTCGGCGAGATCGCCCTGGGTTAGCTCGAGGCTCGAGACCCCCGCGTGCAGGATGAGCGAGGCGATGCGGACGCCCTTGCCGGTCAAACGTTCTACCACGCGCTGGCTAAAGGGGCGCGCGGCTGAGGGCATCTCGGCGGAACCGGGGGTGTCGGCGAACAGTGTCTGGTAGTGCTCGAGGGCCTGAGCCTCTTCAAGGTACCCGTAACGAATCGGCTCGCCGTAGCGCCTCATCGCTTCCGTCACGGCTTCTTCAGCGTCTCCTTCAGACGTGCCCCCTTCAAACCTCACGAACCACAAGCGGGGGAGGCCGGGGTAGGGTGCCAGAAAGGTGGCCCGCAACCCGCCCACGGTCGCCGCGTCGCCCGACCCAAGCGGGAGAGGACCGGGCGTGGCGACGTTGGGGCGCGGTTCGGCCAGCCACACGCCCGCGCCGTAGCGGGTGGACAGGTTGAGCAGAAAGGGGCCAAATGCGCCCTCGGCAGGGAGGCTCGCAGGCAGTGTGGCGCTGCGGTTGACCACCAGCAGGTCGCCGGGGTTTAGAAAGTTGGCGAGGTTTGTAAAGGCGCTGTGGTGATGACCCTCTGGCGTGCTGACCAAAAGCCGCACGCCGTCGCGCGCTCCACCCCGCGCCTCGGGTGGCTGCGTGGCCTGAAGGTGAGCGGGACGGGCGAAATCGAGGTCGGCGACTCTCACGCCTCCACCTCTTCTACTTTCACGTCTCCGGCGGGCAGCGTCCAGCGGTCGGCCTGGGCTTGGAAGCGCCCGCCGTTGACATCTCGGTCGGCGTCTCGACCTTGCCCCAACAGCCAGGCCCAAAAGGGCAGCGTCACGTCGGGCGTGGGCCTGTCCGAGATGTCCTCACCAGAAAACGCCTCCTGGTGCATGTTGGTCCGCATATCGCCGGGGTCCACACTCACGACGCTTACCCCACTTTCTTTAAGTTCGTTCGCCAAAGTTTTGCTGACGAGGTCTAAGGCGGCTTTGCTCGAGCCGTACCCGCCCCAACCTTCGTAGCCCCCCAACGCGGCGTCGCTCGTTACGTTGACAATAAAGCCCCGCGTCACCTCGAGGAGCGGCAGCGCCTCCTGCACGAGCGCCAGGGGCGCGATGACGTTGGTGTCGAACACCTCACGCAGACGCTCCAACGGATAGTCCGCCAGGGTCGGCAGCGGGCTCGGCCCGAGGGTTGACGCGTTGTTGACGAGCAGCTCGAGGCCGCCCGACTCACGCGCCGCCCGAAGAAGTGCGCGTCGGTGCGCCGCGTCGGTCACGCTGCCCGCCACCGCGGTGACGGTTGCGCCGTGCGCGCGAAAGGTTTCCGCCGCTCTGCTGAGGGCTTCGGCGTCTCGAGCGTCAATGACGAGGGCGTACCCCTGCGCGGCCAAGAAGTTTGCGAGCGTATATCCCAGCCCCCGACTCGCTCCAGTAATCATGGCAACGCGGCTCATGCGAGGGCTCCGGTGAAATCTTTGGGATTTAGAAGGATACGTGATGGTTTACGGTCGGTGGAGTTAGGAGTGGGCTCGAGCGTGGAGGCTCTGGCGAATGAAAGTTCCTGCGAATTCATAAACTGACTGCTGTTTAGGGTCACAGCCAACCTCCTCTACGTAAGCGTAGTCGCGGAGGAAGGCGTGTGCCTGGGGCGGAGGGCGTAGGTGCGTCTAGGACCAAAGTCCTAGCTCGCGGCCTCTGCCTTACACATCTTGGCTGTACCCCGTCTTTATTCCATCACTCAAAATTCCATCACTCAGAGCAAACACTCACGGCCGATACCCCCACCAGAACACGTCCGTTTGAGTCGCGTGACGGGCGTGCTTTATTTATATTCGGCGTTAAACGCTTGACGGTGCGGGCGGCTGCGTTCCTGTAGGATTCGTTTGTAACGCTAAACCTTTGTAAAAGTACAACCGAAAGGAGCGACAGATGATCCTACGAAACGTTTTAGTCATGCTTCTCACCTTTGCATTCACGGTTTCACTCGCGCAAACGGGGGGGCAAGCCGGAGAAACGCGCCCCGCGTGGCAGAGCTTAGAGCTCACCGACGCGCGTACCGGGGAGACCTTTACGCTGGGCGGCTTTGAAGGCAAGCCGGTATTCGTCGAGCCGATGGCGACCTGGTGTACCAACTGCCGCCGTCAGCTCGGCAACGTGAACGCCGCCAAACAAGAGGTGGGCGAGGATGTTGAATTCATCGCGCTGAGCATCGAAGGAAACCTCAGCAACGAGGCGCTGGCGGCGTACGCCGAAAAAGAGGGTTTCGACCTGCGTTTTGCGGTCATAACGCCCGAACTCTTGCGCGCGCTTGTGGACACCTTTGGACGCGCTATCACCTCCCCGCCCTCGACGCCGCACTTCATCATCCGACCGGACGGTAGCACGACGGACTTAGTCACAGGCATAGAATCCGCCGACGCGCTCGTGGCTCAACTCGCCCAAACCGAGTAGAGGGCCGTGGGCGTTCTCCTTTCGGCTTTTTTGTTGGGCAACGGGGCGATTCTTACCAACGTTTGTATGTTGCCCCTCTACCCTGGGCTCATCGCTTTCCTGGCGGGCAACGCGAACAATGAAGCGTCCAAACGCGCGACGGGCTGGTTGGGGATATTCGTGCTGGCGGGTATCCTCACGCTGATGACGCTCGTCGGGGGGCTGCTCTTTTTGCTCCAACGCTCTTTCGGCGCGGTTTTGCCCTGGCTCCTCCCGGTCATCTACGGCGCGGTCATCGTGCTGGGACTCATGATGCTCGCGGGGGTGAATCCTTTTGCCAGGTTGGGGACGTTTCAGACACCCCTTTTGAGGAACCCGTATTGGTCCGCTTACGTCTACGGCCTCCTGCTCGGCCCCATGACGCTGCCCTGCGCGGGGCCGGTGATTTTGAGCGCCTTTTTGGTGGGTGCGGGGAGTTTCGCGGTGCTCGCGGACGGCCTCGTTTACTTTCTCTTTTTCGGCCTCGGCTTCGGCTGGCCGCTCGTCGTGCTGCCGCTCGTGGCGCTGCCCTTACAGCGGCGCTCGACGGGCTGGCTCACCCGAAACTACAAGCTGCTGACGCGGATATCGGGCCTTCTGCTGGTCGGTATCGGTCTGTTTGGGGTGTGGACGGAGGTCTTGCCCAATCTGTAGGACTCAGGGCCTACCCCACCCGCCTCACCCCTCTCTCGGTCACAAGGTGGGTCATAGGAAAGTCAAAAGCGTCTAGGGGAAGTTCAGGCACCACCAGCGCCTCCGCCGTCACGCCGACGATGGGCACGCCCCTAAGCAAGAGCGGGAGCAGGCGGTCGTAGTAGCCGAGGCCGTAACCGAGGCGCGCGCCGCGCTCATCAAAGCAGAGGCCGGGGACGAGGGCTAGGTTTATATGTTCGGGTGGTACAACGTCCGCAGTGGCAAAGGGTTGATGATAGCCGTAGGGATGAAGCTCGAGCCCCCCCGCCACCTCATGCACCGTAAGACCCTGCTGGGGCGTCTCACCCGTGCGGGTAAGGTAAAACCGTTTGTTTTGTAGGGTGGAAAGGTTAATTTCAGAGCCAAACGCAGCGTAGGTCAGCACGTGGGCCGCTTCTTGGTAGAGGGGCCAAAGCTCGAGCGCCTCCACAACCCTCGAACTCAGCGCATCCTTTGACAAGCTCGCCCGCGTCTCCTTGGCCCAACGCCGCCATACTTTTTTAGAAGCTTTGGGCGGCGGGGCGTTCATGTACGTCAAAGTATAGCCTGCGCCTTTTCTCACTACCACGACAAAAATGCGGGGCGCATAAACTTTTTGACATTTCGCGCTTCCTTGTGTCTTTTTGCTAACACGTCTCAAAATGCGGGGGCGCATACTAGGGCATGGCAACCAAGACGACCACCCTGCACCACCTCGTCGGCAAACGTTTTGTCGCCGTCACGCCCGAGGGCCAGCGCGTCATGATCGACGGCGAGCCTCACGCACCCACCGGGATGCGCCCGATGGATCTCCTCCTAAACGCGCTCGGCGGCTGCGCCGCGTACGACATCGTCGAGATGATCGGCAAGCGCCGTTTGCGGGTCGAGGCGTACCGCATCGAGCTTGAAGGCCGCCGCGCCGACGGTGTCCCCGCACCCTACACGCACATCCACGCCAAGCACATCTTTAATGTGCCTGGTTTGGATAGGGCGACCGCCGAGCGCTTTGTGGACCTCGGCATGAATAAATACTGCTCGGTCGCGGCGAGCCTCAAGGCGGAAGTGTCGTTTGAGGTGCTCCTCGAGCATGAAAGTGAGAGTTAAATCCGGTTAAAAGGTCACACCTCAGCCGCAACGCTTTTGGTAGCGTTCAAACATGCTACGCGAAACCCGGAAGACCTGTGACCTTCCCTCATGACCATCCCCCAATGATCATCACCGAAAAACCCGTCGCGTCCGGCAACTATAAAGAAGGCAGGGCGGGCGAGCCGGTTGACCTCATCGTCATCCACGTGACGCAAGGAAGCGAGGTGGCGACCGCGCGCTGGTTCGCCTCGCCCAAGGCTGGGGTGAGCGCGCACTACCTAGTCACGCAAGAGGGGGAGGTGTGGCGGTTTGTGCGCGAAGCCGACACGGCCTTTCACGCGGGCGTTTACGAAGTAAATTTACGCTCGATTGGCATAGAGCACGAGGGCGTCGGGGTAAACTACGAACCCAACGAGGCGCAGCTTGCCGCCTCCGTACGGCTGGCGCGGGCGATTTGTGAGCGCTGGGGGCTCGAGCCCAGCGACGCCACCATCCAACCCCACCGCGCGTTCCGGGCGACCATCTGTCCCGCTGACTTTCCAATGGAGGCGTATATCAATATGGTACAAGAAGAAGGGCAACAACCCAGCCCCGAACCCACCAACACCTCCGTGCGCATCTTCGACCCGCGCACGAACGAACAAATTGGAACGGGCACCCTCATTGGAGGCACCGACAAGGTTTATCTGGCGACGCTCGAGCTTGACCTCAGGAAATCCCAATAGGTGACGTCTGGCCCAAACCGCTTCACTTTTAACTTTCTGAGACGTGACTATAAGACTATGCTCGCGTCCACCCGATTTGGCGCGAACGTCCTCTTCAAAGTAGATTATTTCACGGTGAAAGGGCGAACGTACGGGTAAGCACGCGGCTCTAAAAGGTTTCGGTTTTCTTTCAAGCCTCTTGGCCTTGATTGTGACCTGGTACGCCGTTTACTTTTTACTGGCTGCGTACGTGGAGGGGCTGCTTGCGCCGTGGGATGTAACGGAAGGGGAGCCTCCACTCGGAACCTTCTCGAGGCGTATCAACGACTTTTTTGAAGGCCCGCCCGGAGACTTTCTCGTAAGCCAAACGACTGTCGTGCTGGGTGCGCTTCTGCTCTCGTTGCGACTCTTTCGGGAGCGAACCCCTTCCGCGCTCCCGCAAGCCGCCGCTGCTAACGTTATTTTTTTGGGACTTAGCTTTTTCTTGAGCTGGCTGGGAGGTTTTCTGGAGGTGGCGTGGCGTCAGCACCTCTCCCTTTCGCTCACCACGCCCGGCTTCAGCCCCTGGGCCATTGCGGGTGTCGGCGTTTCCTGGTTGGGCTTGCTTTACGTCTACGCCAAAGGTTTGGGCGGTCCGCAGAAGCACTTTACGCGCCACCGTTGAAGCGAGGGTGAAGCGAGGTTGAAGCGGGAGCCGCGTGGTAAATACCCACAAAGTTTTGTTTACCCAGTTACGTTCTCCCACTTTTTCCTGTGCTTCTCCCTAATCCTGAAAAAGCACGCTGATACTCTCGTGATGATGGATGCGGCGGATGGCCTCACCCAAAAGCGGCGCGACCGACACAACCTCGAAACGCTCGGTCAGCGCCACGGGCTGCGTCTCGATGGAGTCGGTAACGAAAATGCGGCGGATGGCGCTCGCGCTAAGCTTCTTTATCGAGCGCTCCGACACCGCCGCGTGCGTGACGGCGGCGTAGACGGCCAAAGCGCCCTCCTCGAGCAGCTTCCCCGCCGCGTCGACGAGCGTGCCGCCCGAGAGCATGAGGTCGTCGACCAGCAGCGCCGTCTTGCCCCGCACGTCGCCGATGATCTCTAAGACCTCGGCGTTCTCGTCGTGCGCGCTTCGTTCCTTATCACAGATGGCCAGAGAGGTGCCGAGTTTTGACGCGTACTGCCGCGCCTTTTTGGCAAAGCCCGCGTCGGGCGAGACCACGATGAGTTCAGGTAGATTCAGCCGTTTGACCGCGTCGCAGAGGAAGGGCAGCGCGTAGAGGTCGTCCACCGGGATCTTGAAAAAGCCCTGAATCTGCGGCGAGTGCAGGTCCATCGTGACCACCCGGTCCGCGCCCGCCGCCTCGACGGCGTCGGCGCAGACGCGCGCGCGAATCGACACCCTGGGCTCGTCTTTTTTATCACCCTTGGCGTAAGAAAAGTAGGGGATGACGACCGTGACCGAGCACGCGCTCGCGCGCTTGAACGCGTCAATCCAGAAAAGGAGCTCCATAAAGTTGTCGTTGGCCGGAAACCCCGTGGACTGAACCAGATACACGTGACGCCCGCGCACGTTCTCCTCGACGCGGACGAACAGGTTGCCTTCCGAAAAGCGGAACACGTCGCGCCTGCCGGGCGTTACGCCCAAGTAACCGCAGATGGCGTCCGTCAGCCTGGGGCTGCCCGAGCCGCTAAAGACGAGCATGTCAGTGTCCATAGTCTCCTTTATAACAGGTGTCATCTATATAAGCGAGATTCGGCGTGTACGTTACCGGGTGGAACGTAGTCATGGTGGTGATGTCTGCGCCCATAGACGGTAGTGTCAGTGAAAACCGCCACGTAGCCTCCCCTCCCGCCGCCCTGCCGTTGCGTTACGGGCGAGCCACGCCGTTGTATTACGGGCAGTCATGCCGTTGTATTACGGGCGGGCCACGCCGTTGCGGGGCTTCCTCAGCCTATATCCTAACCGTCACTTTGTGGATTGAGTTTTTCTCACAGGATGTTTACCACAGCGGTTATCGTAAACGTTGAGCTCGTTTAGGGCAGGCAGCATCGCCTAAACCACCGCTCAGTCACGCGTTAGCTACGCAGTCCGCTCCTGGGAACGCTAACTTGTCCAGTAATTTTGTCCAGACTAGGATGTTGTCTGCGGTGCGCTTGCTACAGTGAAGCCCGTGCGCTACTTTTTCGTCCTCGCCCTATCCCTCTGGTCGCTGGCTCTCGCGCAGCCTGAAGCGTTGTGTCCTGGTTTACGTGTTAAAGTCCCTTTGTGTTGAAGCTCCCTCCGAAGCACCCTCGGGTGCGTCCAGTCCCTCGTGGGAACCCACCGTCTGTGGTGCTGGTGACGTCTAAATATCAAGAAGAGCGGGAGAAGCAAGAGGAAAGGCGTCGCCGGGGCTTCCTCTTTTATAATTATTTCTCAATTCCACCACCTTTGGGGGTGGTCGTTTGATGAATGAACCCTCAGTACACGACAGATTTGAAATAAAGGGCTCTCCAGTGAAGAATGGATGTTGCGAGACACCACTTCAAGGGAGAGCATATGAAGCATACCGGGTTGCTGGCACAGTTGAAAGCGAGCGGCTTAAAGCTGCACCCGTCACGGCTTAAGTTCTTGAGCTTGTTGATGATCGCGATGGTGCAGGCAAAGACGGTGAACTTGGCGACGTTGGTAGGCATGATGGAGGGCAGAGCCCAGCCGGACTCGCTTTACAGACGGGCGCAACGGTTTTTCCAAGGCTTGCACTTGGCCGATGAGACAGTTTTCAGGTACGCGCTGAGTCTAGGTCCCAAGCGAAGCTACAGCCTGTGCCTAGACCGGACGAACTGGAAGTTTGGCAAACTCGACATCAACATCTTGACCCTGGCTTATGCGCATGAGGGCGTAGCGGTTCCCTTACTGTGGTGTCTTTTGCCCAAGGCTGGCAACTCCGCCACGCAAGAACGCATTACGCTTTTGGAGCGTTTGCTAAAACTTTTGCCCGTAGACCAGCTAGAGGTGCTGCTAGCCGATAGGGAGTTCATCGGGGGCGACTGGTTCGCTTATCTTGAGCGTAAGCACATCCCTTTCGTTATCCGCGTGCGTAAAGACGCTCTCGGTGATGGCTGGTTTCATCTGTTCGGCTTTTTCCAGCATCTACCTGTGGGTGAGCACAAGGTACTTAAACAGCGCTACACTGTCTTTGGTGTTGAGCTTGGGGTTGCAGGCGCGCGTTTAGAGGGTGGAGAATACATCATCGTCGTCACCAACCGCAATCCTAAGCAGGCCCTCGCAAGCTACGCGAAGCGCTGGCAGATAGAATGCTTGTTCAAAGCCTTGAAAAGCAGCGGCTTTGACTTTGAAGCTACGCATCTCAAGCACCTAGTACCCCAACCAGGTAGCAAGTTAAGACAAAAGCTGCTATTTTTTCTTTCATGCCAGCAGCCATAAAGATAAGCTTACAAGCCGAAGAACGTACAGAGCTAGAAAAGTTAGCACGTGCGAATAAGCGCTCGCTACGAGAAAAGACCCGTGCCCGCATTCTGCTGTTGTCGGACACCAACCGTGAGGAAGGCGCGTGGAAAGTCGAGGCGATACGAACCAAGCTAAGGGTCAGTCCACCTACGGTAGTGCGAGTCAAGAAGGCGTTTTTAGAGCGAGGTGTAGAGTCGGTATTTCGTAAAGAGCAACAGCAGCGCAAGGTAAGAGTGCTGGGTGGCGAAGCAGAGGCGTTTCTGATTGCCAGCGTTTGCAGCGAAGCTCCCAAGGGACGAAAGCGCTGGACCCTGGAACTGCTGCAAGACAAAGTGATTGCGGCGGGCTACGTCGATGGCGTTGCGAAAGAGACCATCCGACAAACGCTTAAAAAAACGAACTCAAGCCTTGGTTAAAGAAGTGCTGGGTGATTCCACCCAAAGAGAACGCCCGCTTCGTCGCCCAAATGGAAGATGTACTGGAAGTCTACCAACGTCCGCACGACCCTAAGCGACCGGTGGTATGTTTGGACGAAGCGTGTAAACAACTTACAAGCAGCGTCCAGGAAGACCTGCCCTTAGAGCCGGGCAAGCCTCAGCGTGTGGATTACGAATACGAGCGCCACGGCCAGGCCAACCTGTTCATGCTTTTTGCGCCACTTGAGGCGTGGCGTGAGGTGCAAGTTCATAAAACGCGCACTGCCGACGATTACGCCCATGTCATCCGCTATTTAGTGGACGAGTGCTTCCCCGACGCAAGCAAGGTCGTGCTGGTGCAGGACAACCTGAGCACCCACCACGCCAGCAGCCTTTACCAAACCTTTGCTCCCCACGAGGCGCAACGGTTGGTCCAGAAGCTTGAAATCCACTACACACCTGTACACGGTTCGTGGTTGAACATGGCAGAAATCGAACTTTCCGTCTTGGCTAAACAGTGTTTGGCTGACCACGTAGCCTCCGTGGACACTCTCAAAGAAGACGTTCAAGTCTGGGCTGGGCAGCGTAACAATCGTAAAAATACTGTGGACTGGCGCTTCACCACAGACGATGCCCGCGTTAAACTTAAACGACTTTACCCCTCTGTTCTACCTGGTTAGGGTACTAGAGCGCATTAACACCTTACTTGTCGTTGTGACCCTGGCTTTCTTATGGGCCTTGAAAGTCGGAGCATTTGTTCACCGTCAGCTCAAACCTGTTCGAATGAAGTCGCACGGGCGCAAGCAGAAGTCTTTATTCCGGGCAGGCTTAGACCATCTCAGGCATCTGCTCACCAACTCGGCAACCAAAAAGCCTGACCTGGACCGCTGTTTTCGGCTTTTGTCGTGTACTTAGGAATGAACCAATAAAGCAGTACCTCAAGTCTCGATTTATAAACTGCTAAAACCTGCACAGCCTGCCAAAGTACCGAAAGTTGGTGCTAACGGCGCGCTTCATCCTCCGCCTCCCTTTTTTTTACACTTTGCCGTTCCACCAACGTTGGATAAAGCACGCGCTGATGCAAAGGAGTTTCAGGGTCGCCAATTAAAGCGAGTAAATAGTCAACACTTTGCTGCCCGAGCGCGGTAAAGTCTTGACTTACGGTTGTAAGGGGCGGCTCAAAAAAAGCGGCTTCCGGGATGTTGTCAAACCCAACCATAGAGACGTCTTCAGGGACGCGCAAGTTGTGCGCGCGCAGCGCGCGCTGCGCGCCCAGCGCCGTCTGGTCGTTGGCGGCAACCAAGGCCGAAAAGCGCTTACCCGTCTTTAGGAGCTGCTCTGTGGCCCTGTATCCTCCGGCGGCGGACCAGTCCCCCTCCGCGCTAGGCCCTGGGGTGAGGCTTGCCGCTCGCAGGGTCGCCAGCCAAGCTTCGTGTCTTAGCGTCGCGTCGTGCCAGCTAAGCGGCCCACTCACCTCCGCAATGTCTTTATGGCCCAGATCGATAAAATGCTGTGTGGCTAGCCTAGAGCCTGCAACCTGATCAATCACCACCGACGGCACGGGAGCATCTTTAGGAACGTCGATCATCACCACCGGGATGTTCCCGCACAGCTCCATGACGCCTGTAGGGTCCAGGCCGATGAAAGGCGCGCCCATAACGATGCCGTCCACTTGGTGGCTCGAGAGGTAATCAACCGCTTTTTGCAATCCCTCTTTGGTCAGTTTGTCAAGGCTGTAAAAGGTTAGGCCATAACCGTTTGCCCTGACCGCTCTCTCAATATTGGCAAACGTTTGGGCGGGTCCGTAATAAGTCGTGCCAAAAGAGATGATGCCCAGCGTGCCCGAGCTCCGCGTTGCCAAACTCCGCGCCACGCGGTTAGGGCGGTAGTTCAGCGCCTCAATCGAGGTAAGTACACGCTCCCTCGTCGCCTTGGAGACATGTGGATGGGCGTTGACGACTCGAGACACCGTCTGATAAGAAACGCCCGAGTCTCGAGCAACATCGTTGAGGGTAACCGATTTATGAGCGCCATCTGCCATAGGTCTTCTTTAGCGTCCTTTATGTTTGTTGTCTGTTGGCTTACAACTTGTGTGGCGGTTTGTGAACGCCCACAGCCTAGCATGGTCATTTCGGAACGTCAAGCGCGTCTGGCGGTGACAGAACGGTTATGCGTGCCAGAAGCCTTAGCCAATGATTTTGTGCTGCTTTATATCCTCGTACGTCGGTCGACCTTGTGTCGCTCTGGTGGCGGAGACCATTGACAACAGGGGCGTCATGTGGTGTAAACTGTGGGCGTTCACAATTTTAGCTGTATAAGCACAGTTTGAGTGAGAGGCAGCCGGTAGACCTTCAGATTCCTTTGGCGGACCCATCCGCCCGAATTCGGGTAACTTCAAAAGTTCCGCTGCTCGAGAGGAGAAGTAAGAAACCATCGGGGCAGACCCTTAGTTCGCTTTGCAAATGTTAGTCAGGAGGATGAAAAGTGACGCGAGTAAAAAAGAACCGTTTGATCCTTGCCGCCCTGTTTGTGATTTTTGGTTCTCTGGGTGGCGCGCAAGACGCCAAACCCTCGGGCGAGATTACCGTCTGGGGCTGGAAGGCCGCGATGGACCCCATCGTAGACAGCGGCGTTCTGGCTGACTTCGAAGCCGAGTACCCGGACGTTGAAGTCAACTTTGTAGATTACGCGACAGCCGACCTCTACCAACAGTTGCAGCTCGCCATCTCATCCGGGGTCGGCGCGCCCGACGTGGCGCTTGTCGAGAGCAGCCATCTGGCGCAGTTTGTCGATTTCGGCGGCCTGGCCGACCTCACCGAACGGGTTCAGCCTTATCTGACCGACGTCAACCAGTTCAAGTGGACGCAGGCCGAGCTGGGCGGCAGCTACTACGCGATGCCCTGGGACAGCGGTCCCGTGGTGATGTACTACCGCCGTGACGTGTTCGAGGCGGCGGGCTTACCGACCGACCCCGAAGCGGTAAGCAACTCCGTGGCGACCTGGAGCGACTATCTTGAGCTTTGTCAGACCATCAAAGAGGCGACGGGCAGCGACTGCTTCGCCCAGAACAAGGCCAACAACTACGCCCGCTCCTTTGAGATGATGCTCTGGCAGCAGGGCCTGGGTTACTACAACGAACAAGGCGACATCACCGTTGACAGCCCCCAAAACGTCGCCACGCTGGAGATGCTTGGTCAGTTCTGGGACGCAGGACTTTTGTCGGACCAGCTCGAGTGGACCGACGGCTGGTACGCCGAGCTTGCGAGCGAGGAGAGCCCCGTCGCCACCCTCGTGATTGCCGGTTGGATGGGCACCTTTTTGAAAGACTGGATAGCGCCCGGCACGGAAGGTTTGTGGGGCGTGGCTTTGATGCCCGCGATGGACGTAGGGCAGGTGCGCGCCGCGAACGACGGCGGCTCAAACTTCGTTATTTCGGAGCAGAGCGAGAACAAAGACGCCGCCTGGGCCTTTACCGAGTTCATGTTGGGCCGGGAAGAGAGCCAGGTAGAGCTGTTCGCCGCGTCCGACTTTTTGCCTTCGCTCGAGACGACCTACGACGCCTCCGTTTTTAGCGAACCCGACCCGTTTTTTGGCGGTCAAGAGGTGAGAGAAATTTATATCGAGGTCGCCAGAGAGATCCCGCAGGCATACATCTACGGCCCCAACTACACGCTGATGAACGGCTACGTCGCCACCGCCATCCAGAAATATGCGACCGGCAACGCCACCGCTGAGGAGGCCCTCCGAGAGGCCGCCAACGCCATCAGGCAGGACGTTCGCTAGGTCAACGCGGGGGTCGGGCCTGGCCCGACCCCCTTTTGAGGTCTCCTGATGATTGACTCTAAGGCTACACCACGCGCCACAACGCGCACGGCCCCCAAGCGCGACTCATTGCGGCGGCAAATCTTCCGGGCGCGCTGGGCCTACCTCTTCATCGCGCCCTTTTTCCTCGCGTTCGCCGTGTTCGGCGTGTACCCGTTCCTTTTTTCCGTCTACCTGAGTTTCACCGAGTGGAAGGGCTTTGGCCCCATCACCTTTGTCGGCTTCGACAACTACGTGCGGCTCTGGAGCGACGCGGTCTTCTGGCAGTCGATGTTAAACGGCGTCATCATCTTTCTTTTATCGGTGCCGCCGATGGTGCTCTTTTCGCTCGTCTTGGCGGTGGTGCTCAACTCGCCGCGCGTGCGCGGCTTTGGGATTTTTAGGACCATCATCTTTATCCCCTACATCACCAACATGGTCGCGGCGGGTTTTGCGTTTCGCTTATTGCTCGAGCAACAAAACGGCCTCGTCAACATCATGCTCGGCGTGGTGGGTTTCCCGGCGGTGCCGTGGTTGGAGTCCATCTGGGGCGCGCGCGTCGCGCTGACGCTGCTTATTCTTTGGCACTACCTGGGTTACAACATGGTCATCATGCTGGCAGGCTTGCAAACCATTCCCAAAGAGGTTCTGGACGCCGCCAAAGTAGACGGCGCCAACGCGGTGCAGTCTTTTTTTTACATCACCACCCCGATGATGCGCCCCGTGATTCTCTTCATCGTCATTTTATCGACGATGGGCTCGTTCAACCTGTTTACCGAAGTCTATATTCTTACCGGCGGAGGACCGATGAACGCGACCATCACGCCCATCTTGGACATTTTCGGCCAGGCCTTCGGTAACTTTCGCTTCGGCTACGCCTCGGCGATGTCGTACGTTTACTTTGTCGTCATCATCGTGCTGTCGCTCTTGCAACTGCGCTTTGTCGGGCGCGCCAGGACTTAGGGGGATACCGTGGCAACAACCGTTGGAACGAGACCCGCACCGTCGTCCGGCGTGCGCGCCAGGCGGCGGCTCGAGAACGTCCTGCTCTACAGCTTCCTCGTCCTCGTGGCCGCCTTTATGCTGCTGCCCTTCGTCTGGATGCTCTCGACCTCGCTCAAGCCCGCCGACGAGATTTTCGGCTTCCCGCCCATCATCATCTCCAGAAACTTCAATCTGGATTCGTACCGCTACCTGGTGACCGAGTACAACATTTTTCGCATCCTCTGGAACTCGCTCGTCATCTCGACGAGTTTTACTTTTCTCAGCCTTTTCTTCTGCTCGCTGGGCGGCTACGGCTTCGCCAAATACAGCTTTCCGGGGCGCTCGGGGCTGTTCATCTTTTTGCTCGCCACCCTGATGATTCCCTTTGTCGTGACGATGGTGCCTCTTTACCTCATCATGCGCGATTTAACGTGGATCGACACCTTTTGGCCGCTCATCATTCCGGGCGCGGCCAACGCCTTTGGCATCTTTTTTATGCGCCAGTTTATCTCGACGATTCCTAACGAGCTTTTGGACGCGGCGCGCATCGACGGCGCGTCGGAGTTCGGCATCTATTGGCGTATCATCGTGCCGGTGGTCTCGCCGGGGCTCATTTCTCTGGGGCTCATCTTCTTTATGGGCGCCTGGAACGACTTTTTGTGGCCGCTGGTGATTCTTAAGTCGCCCGAAAATTTCACCCTGCCGCTGCTTATCCGCTCCTTGATTGGCCCTGTCGGGCGCACCGTTTACAACGTGCAGATGGCGGCGTCGATTATCAGTATCATTCCGCTGCTGATTATCTTCCTCGCCTTTCAGCGCCGCTTTATCGAGGGCGTGACGGCGGGGGCGCTCGACTGAGGGATCAAAAAGGGATCAAAAGTCGTGGCTCGAGCCCCGAATAGCGTCAAGGCGGCGTGTTCTCCCACCGGAGGAAAAATGACGACGACAACTCGCACTCTGCGTCTAATTTGGGCCAGCCTGCTCGGCGCGGTGCTGCTCGTGGCGTGGACCCATCAAGACGCGACGGGCGGCGATGGCCCCGTCGAAGCCAACACCTACTACCTCAGCCCCGCGGGGAGTGACGCGAACGCGGGCACCTCACCCGAACAGGCGTGGCGGACGCTCGAGAAAGTCAGCGACACCGACGTCCCGGCGGGCTACCACATACTCTTCGAAGGCAGGCAAACCTTTAACGGCACGCTCAAATTTGATGCGGCGGACGGCGGTACGGCGGACGCGCCCATCATCGTAAGTTCTTACGGCGTAGGGCGCGCGACGCTAGACGCTGGCGACGGGACGGGCATTGACGTTTACAACGTGGCGGGGCTCGAGCTAAAAAGCCTCGACGTCATAGGCTCGGGGGTCGAAACGAACACGGGCACGGGCGTGAGCCTCTACACCGACTTGCCCGGCGACGGGCGACTCAAGCACATTTATATTGACGACGTGGACGTGTCGGGCTTTTTGGAGGGCGGTCTGGTCATGGGCGGCTACAACAACGAGACCTATGGGCGCGGTTTCAAGGACGTGCGCGTGACCAACAGCCGCTTTCATGACAACGGCGACAGCGGCGTCCAGAGCTACGGCTATTGGGAAGCGAACTCGGACTCGAGCGATTACGCGCACGAGGACGTCTACATCGGTATGGTCGAGGTCTACAACAACGTCGGCAAGGTGGGCAAGGGCAACAACACCGGGAACGGCGTCGTGCTGGGCAGCGTGAACGGGGCGGTCATCGAGTACAGCAAGGCGTACAACAACGGTGAGCGCAACGATTTCGAGGATGGTGGACCCGTCGGCATTTGGGCTTGGGACTCGAACGACGTGACGATTCAGTTTAACGAGTCTTACAACAACAAAACGGGCAGCAGCAAAGACGGGGGCGGCTTTGATTTGGACGGCGGCGTGACGAACTCGGTGGTGCAGTACAACTACGCGCACGGCAACGACGGCGCGGGTTACCTCATGGGTCAGTTCGGGGGCTCGAGGCCCCTACGCAACAACGTCATCCGCTACAACCTGAGCGTGAATGACGGCCGCAAAAATGGCTACGCCGGTATCGAGCTGTTCAAGGCTCCCGACGACACGGTGTTTAGCGACGCGTATGTTTACGGCAACACCGTGGTTATCGGTCCCGCCGAGGGGGACACGCCCGCCGCGTTCAAGATTTTCGACTGGGGCGACGGCATCCGGAACGTCGGCGTCTACAACAACATTTTTTTCACGCAAGGCGACGCGGAGATGGTAAACCTGCCAGGGGGAAATGAGCTTACTTTTGCGGGTAACGCCTACCACGCGACGGGCGCATTCAAGATTATCGACACAAATGATTCTTACCCCTCACTGGTAGCCTGGCAAGCGGCGACCGGGCAAGAAGTGCAGGATGGTGTGGAGACGGGCCTCGAGACCGACCCCTTGCTCGTCAACCCCGATGGCGAGGCGGCAGACGATTTCAGGCTGACGGGCGCTTCACCCCTCATCGACGCCGGGTTCGACTTGACGGCAGCAGGTTTAGAGGTCGGCCTCCACGACTTTTACGGCAACGCCGTTCCGCAGGGCGCGGCGTTCGACATTGGCGCAAACGAATTCTCGAGGTGACAACCAAACTATGAGCCAAGCCACTATGACCGAACAAGAATCCCGACTCGAGCACCCCCTAACCAGCAACGGCTACACCCTCCCGCCGGAGCGTCTCGGCGCTTTGGCACCGAGCGACCCGACGTCGCCCCTGGACCTCTTGAGAGAGCAGTACCGCGCTCAAGGTTACCTGTGGCTCAAAGGCTTTTTCCCACGTGACGAGGTTCTCGCCTTCCGCCGCCGCTTCTTTACGGCGTTTCAGAATGCGGGACTGTTGAAACCAGGCACCGACCCGGCGGACGGTATCTATTCGGGTGAGCCCGAGGACAAGCGGCGGACAAACAAAATTTTGATGGAGCAAGCCCGCACCGCCGCTTACGAGTCGTTTTGTTTGCAGCCTAGCTTGTGGGGGTTTTACGACACCTTTTTGGATGGCCCCTCGTACCTGCACAAGCGCAAAATCATCCGCTACCTGACGCCTGGGAGTGCCTGGGCCACGCCCGCGCACTACGACCTTATCTATCTGCGTGGCGGCACTGCCAGCGTCGTGTCTAGCTGGATTCCTCTGGGCGACACTCCCTTAGAGATGGGCGGGCTCGTTTATCTCGAGGGCTCGGACAGATTGGGCCGCGAGATGGAAGCCGAATTCGCGCGGCAGAACGCTACGCTGTCACCCGAAGAGCGCATCAGCGTGTACAACAAAAATATGGCTGAGGGCGGCTGGGTCGGCAAGGACTTGCCCGCGATGGCCGACAAGTTTAACGCGCGCTGGCTCGCCGCCGACTTCGAGGCGGGCGACATGGTGGTGCATAGCGCCTACATGATTCACGCCTCGCTCGACAACGCCGATAGTCAAGGGCGCATCAGGCTCTCGACCGACATCCGCTACCAGAACGTCCGCGACGAAATCGACGCGCGCTGGAACAACCACTGGACGTTGGAGGACATGCTGTGAGTTTCCCTTTCGGCGTGGACTATTATCCCGAACACTGGCCGGAGGAGCGTTGGGGCGAAGACGCGCGGCTTATGCAAGAGATAGGCGTTAACACGGTGCGCTTGGCCGAGTTCGCGTGGTCTAGGCTCGAGCCCACCGAGGACTGCTTCGACTTCGCCTGGTTAGACCGCGCGATTGCTACGCTTGCCGAACGTGACATCCGCATCATCCTGGGCACCCCCACCGCCTCCGCCCCACCTTGGCTCATGAACAAAGATGACACGCTCTTCTTAGTGCGCGAGGACGGCGTGCGCCTGCCTTACGGCCACCGCCGCGAGTATTGCCCGAGCCACCCGCTTTATCATGAACACACCAAGGCGGTTGTGACGGCAATGGCTGAACATTATAGAGACCATCAGAGCGTCATCGGCTGGCAGATCGACAACGAGTTCGGCGACCGCTGCTACTGCGAGATTTGCCGTGAGCGCTTTCAGGACTGGCTGCATGACAAGTACGGAACGCTGGACGCGCTCAACGAGGCGTGGGGCACCGTCTTCTGGAGTCACGTTTATAACGACTGGTCCGAGATACCCGTCCCTCTAAGCACCGCGCCGTCGCACAACCCCGGTCTGGCGCTCGAGTTCAAACGCTTCGCCTCAGATGTGTATGTGAACTATCAGAAGCTCCAGCTCGACATCCTCCGCGAGAGGTGTCCGGAAGACTTCGTCACGCATAACTTTATGGGTTTTGGCTACAGCCAGCTCGACTATTTCGACCTCGCCAGAGATTTGGACCTTGTCACGTGGGACAACTACCCGCGCGGCTTCTGGGACATGAAAGCGCAGGTTAACGAGAGCGCCCTCGCGCTAGGTCACGCCACCATGCGCGGTCTTAAAGACAAAAACTTCTGGATGATGGAGCAGCAGTCGGGGCCGGGCGGCTGGGACATCGTGAGCGTGACGCCGCGCCCCGGCGAACTGAGGTTATGGGCGTATCAGGCCATCGCCCACGGCGCGGACGGGATGATCTTCTTTCGCTGGCGCACCGCGCGTTTTGGTGCTGAGGAATACTGGCACGGGCTTTTGAACCATGACGGGACGAAGGGGCGGCGCTTTGAGGAGCTTAAGGGGATGGGGCTCGAGCTAAAGCGTATGGGCGCTGAGATTTCGGGCTCCAAAGTTGAGGCCGAGGTCGCCATGCTCCTCGATTACAACACGCGCTTCGCCTTTCAGGTTCAAGCCAATAATCCGGACTTTAGTTACCCGGCCCACTTCGCCACGATTTACGAAGCCTTCCACCGCCTGAACGTCTCCGTCGACATCGTGCCGCCGGACGCGGATTTGTCGCGCTACAGACTCGTCATCGCGCCCGCGCTCTACGTTTTACCTGAGAGGTTGGCCGACAGTCTCAGAACCTTTGTTGAGGCGGGCGGGACGCTTCTTACAACCCTGCGGAGCGGGGTCAAGGACGAAGCCAACGCGGTTGTCGACATGCCTTTACCTGGCTTACTTGCGGAGCTCTGCGGTATCACCATCGAGGACTACGATTCGCTGCCGGGGGGCGAGGAGCAGGGGCTCGAGTTCACTACCGTCACACCCGTCGGCGAGGCGCAAGCCAACGTCTGGTGCGACGTCATGACGCCCCAAGGTGCCGAAGTCGTCGCGCGTTACACCGCGAACTACTATGCGGGCGAAGCGGCGGTGACGCTTCACCGGGTAGGCGACGGTGGGGCGGTGTATGTGGGCACGGCGGGCAACCGCGCGCTTTACGACACGCTCGCGCCTTGGCTTTTGGAGCTCGCAAGTGTTTCGACACTTTCGGAGGAACAAGAGGGGCTCGAGATCACTGAGCGCGTCCAGGGTGACGCGCGGTTGCGTTTCATCCTCAACCATTCAGACCAGGAAAGGCGGCTGAACGTGCAAGGTCACGACCTACTCTCCGACACACCCTTGAACGGCGACGTGACGCTGCCGCCCAAGGGTGTGCTGGTGCTATCGAGCGATGCTTAAAGAGGTGGGTAGGCGTGGACGTGTGGTGGGCCTCTCGCCTTGATTCACGAGCACCTCCGGCTCTGGCTCTACGCCGTTGAAGAGACGTCGTACGAAAGGCTCGAGCTGCCCCAGCGCCGCCTCGCCTGCTGGGTTATCTCTTACGTGCAGAGAGGGCGCGTTACGGTCCACACGTCCGAGGGGCGGCACGTGGCAAAGACCGGCGACGTGATGGTGCATCCGCCGAGAGAGTTTTTTAGCGAGCGCTCGAGCGGGCCGGGAGAGCACCAGTGGCTCCTTCTGGACGTAAAGGACGGCTCGGGTCTGGAGCTTCTCAGGCGCGACCCGCTGCCGCGCGTGTTGAGCCTAGAGACCCCCGCGGAATTCGAACGCCTCTTTGACGTGCTCAAAAGAAGGTGGGAGGCCGACGCCTCGCCCCTGCAAGCGGTCCGGGTGATGAGCTGTGCGCTCGAGCTCGTCACCCACCTTTTTGGCGTGCCCCGGGGTGCGGCACCAGGCCCCCTCCCGGAACCCGCCGACCGCTTTGAGCGCGTGGTTGCCTATATGCGCAACCATCTCGCCGAACCCATCCGCCGCGATGACCTCGCTGAACAAGCACACCTGCACCCCACGCACTTCGACCGGGTTTTTCGTGACGTCTACGGGCTTACCCCGGTGCAGATGCTACGTGAGCTGCGGCTGCACGTAGCGCGGCAGCTTTTAGAAACGACCGACGACACCTTGGCAGCGATTGCCGAAGCCAGCGGCTTTTATGACGCGGCTTACCTGAGCCGCACCTTTAAAGCGCGCTATCAGCAGACGCCGGGCGACTACCGCGAGCGCGTAAAAAATACAAAAAGGAGCTACCTCTCTCTATTGAAAGACCCCCTCTCGGTGCTCCATAATGACGACTAAGTCATCAGTAGCAAGCAGCGAAAGGAGTCTCGTATGATCGCCCTGCAAACCGCCCCGATGAAGCCCGTCCACACTCCTCACGTAGGTCAGCTTTCACCGCACCACCTAAGCGACGAGCAAATCAGGTTTTTCGACGAGCACGGTTATCTCATCTTGCGTAACCTCATCCCTCAGCCGCTCGTCGCGCGGTTGCAAGAAGCCGCGAGGGTCTGGATCGAGCGCGGGTGGGAGAGACGTCAACACCGCGGAAGCGCCGAGCCGTCGAGCTGGGACGACTGGCTTTTTGCCGAGCGCGAGGCGGGTACCGTCATGTGGCGCGTGAACTACCTGCACAACAAAGGGCAAGCGGCGTCTTTAGAACTCCTCGGTTCGCCGCAAGTGCTGGCCGTCGCCGAAAGCCTCTGCGGCCCCAACTTTGTGCCGACCTACGAATCGATGGTCTTTAAGCAAGAGGGCGACGGCAAAGAAGTCGTCTGGCATCAAGACGCCATCCACCCGCGCAACTACCGCATCTTTAACCTAGACGTCTATTTGGATTCGTCAAAAGAGGGGGCGGGCGCGCTCTTTGTTGTGCCCAAGAGCCAGCGGGCGCGGCAAGACTTTTGTGAGCTCGAGCGCGGCTACGGCTGGAAAGTGCCGGGCGCAAGGGTGGTCGAGATGGAGCCGGGCGACGTGCTCTTGCACGACGTGATGGTGGCGCACGGCTCGCCCGCCGCTCAGGGTAAGGCCCTGCGGCGCACCCTCTACTACGAATTCCGCGCCGCCGAAGAGATCGTGGAAGAAGGTCCCTGGGACCGCCGTTGGATAGACCGCCGTATGCGCCTGTTGCCCGTGGCACTCCGCAAACACCAGGAGGCTTTTCCCGACGCTAAGCCGTTCGAGTGGCGTGTAGACGATGAATTTCGTCCGCAGGCGAGCGAAAACGATGAGGTCGAACTCAAAGTCGTCCACGAGGTGCATAACGAATCCGCCTTTTGCAGCGCTGGCAGCGTAGTCACGAAAAAATAATGCAGCGCTCGAGCGCCCTCACCGGTTAGCCGTGCCTGCCCCGCATGAAGCAGAGGGGGGCGAATCGCAAGCCGCCTGAGACGGGTTAAACTCGTGCTGTCGTGCCTTAGCTGGGGTGCATCCCGAGTGAGTGAACGTTTAGGGCACTCGAGCATCCAAATCATCCTTGACACCTGCAGCCACATCCTACCCGGCAGGGGGCGCGAGAGCGCCGCGAAGTCAGAGGCTATGCTCTCGGCGCGCAAGGACGAGGGTGAGCCTCTTTACAACTGAGTGGACCACACGAAATTTTGGACCCCTGTTGGACCAAAAAAGAAGAAAATGGCTAGCCTCTAAAGCTAGCCAAATCCCTACATTTGCGTTCCTCACTGGTGCCGAGAGCGGGACTTGAACCCGCACAGGATTTCTCCCGACAGATTTTAAGTCTGTTGCGTCTACCGATTCCGCCATCCCGGCTTAGCACACGCTTTACAAAACTCCATATTGGAGCCTTACATGAGCAGTATACGTGCTCCTCTGGAGAGCGTCAACGCGGCGTAAGCTATTCTCAAAATCATCTCAAAATCGCGCCAATGTTACAGGGCGACAGGGTCATTAAAGTAGCGCCGCGCTTTCCGCGTTTCCTCTTCGCGTCGCGCGTCGTCCCAACCGAGCACGTCGCCAAGAAGCTTTGCCACGCGCGGGAGGGCGTTCTGGGTGGCCGCGCGGTCTAAAAAGCCGAGCCGCAGTCGCCGCGCCAGCGCGTCGGTGAGCGTGCGGGCACCCTCGAAACGCGCGCCGTAAACGACTTCCGCCTCTAGGTAGGGATGCTGAGGGGCCAGTCGCGCGCCGAACCCGTCTTTTGCTAATTCGGCCACCCTGAAAGCCTGGTCGCCGTACGCGCTGTTGAGATGGCTGGCGACGTCCAGCTCGAGTCCAAAACGTTCTTGCAGCGCCCCCGTACCCGCGGAGCTGTAACCCTCTGCGCCGACGAGCATCAAGGTTTCAGTTTGTGAGGGCTGTTGGGGCTTGAGCCCGCCCAGCTTTACCGCCTCGTCCACCGTATCGAGCGCCATCTTGCGGTAGGTCGTCCACTTGCCCCCCGCGATGGTCAGCAGCTTCGAGGGGCTGATGTTGATCACGTGGTCGCGCGAGAGCCTAGCGGTATCGGACGCGCTCGGGTCGGACACGAGCGGGCGCAGGCCCGACCAGCTCGCCTTGACGTCCGCGCGGCTCACGGGGAGCGAGAAGTAGCGGTGGACGTGCCGGAGGATGTAGTCGATATCGTCTTCCGTCGCCTCGGGATGGGGGGTGATGGGGGCGGGGTGGTCGGTGGTGCCAATTAGCGTGTGACCGAGCCAGGGGAGCAAAAAGAGCACGCGCCCGTCCTCGGTTTGGGGGATGAGCAGGCCCGTCGCGGGGGGGGAGAAGCGCTCATCCAGAATAATGTGCGCGCCCGAACTCGCGCTGAGCATGGGAAGCGCGTCGGGGTCGTCCATATGCCGGACGGCGTCGGTAAAGGGTCCCGTCGCGTTGACGACGACCTTGGCGCTCACCTCCCAGCCCTCGCCCGTTAGCGTGTCGCGTAGCGCCGCGCCGGAAATCACGCCGTCCTCTTTACCCGGATTTTTGCACAGCGCCGTGACCTCCACGTGGTTCGCCACCGCCGCGCCCAGGGAGGCCGCGGTGAGCGCGATGGACACGTTCATGCGGGCGTCGTCGAACTGGCCGTCGTAGTATAAGACGCCGCCGCGTAAGCCCTCGGGTTTGAGCATGGGAAAGCGGTTCAAGGCCTCCTGAGCGTCCACAAAGCGGCTCGGTTGCAGCTTGGCTTTGCCCGCCAGCGCGTCGTAGAGTTTGAGGCCGGTCATGTAGTAGGGGACCTCGAGCCAGTTATACAAAGGCGTCACTAGCGGCAGCTCGCGCGAGAGGTGCGGCGCGATTTTGAGGAGAATTGCGCGTTCCTTAAGCGCGTCGCGCACCAGGTTGAACTGGGTCCGGTCGAACTTCTTGACCGCCTGTTCCAAGTACCGTACGCCGCCGTGGATGAGCTTGGTCGAGCGGGAACTCGTGCCCGCCGAAAAGTCGTCACGTTCAACCAGCGCGACCGAAAGACCCCGACTCGCCGCGTCGAGCGCGACGCCCGCGCCCGTCGCCCCGCCGCCGATGACCAAAAGGTCGAACGACTGAGTCTTGAGTTTTTCTAGGTGCTCTTCGCGGTTCATTTAGCTCTCCTCATCCGTCTCCTCACCCTCACGCCGCCCTTTAGCGTTTGCATCACAATTTATTTTGTATCTACTCCGTAGCCCAATCCTTACTGCGTCCCAGCGCGCGCTGCCACCCTTCTAGGAGTGTGTCACGCGCCCCACGCTCCATCTGCGGCTCAAACCGCTTTCCCTCCGACCACTGCGCGGCGATGTCTTCTCTGTCCCGCCAGTAGCCCACCGCGAGACCCGCTAAATACGCCGCCCCCAGCGCGGTTGTTTCGGTAATCGCGGGCCGGACGACGGGCACGTCCAAAAGGTCCGCCTGAAACTGCATGAGTAGATCGTTGGTTGAAGCGCCCCCGTCGACGCGCAATTCTTTGAGCGGGACGCCGTCGCGTTCCATCGCCCGGATCACGTCGCGGACTTGGTAGGCGATACCCTCGAGCGCCGCCCTCGCCACGTGCCCCGCCGTGCTCCCGCGCGTAAGCCCCAGGAGCGCCCCGCGCGCGTACGGGTCCCAATGCGGCGCGCCGAGCCCCGTAAAGGCGGGAACCAAGTAGACGCCGCCGTTGTCGGGCACGCTCCCCGCCAATCCCTCGACCTCCCCCGACGTGCGGATAAGGCCCAGCCCGTCGCGCAGCCACTGCACCGCCGCGCCCGCCACGAAGATGGAGCCCTCGAGCGCGTACGTCACCGCCTCATCAACTTGCCAGGCGACCGTGGTGAGGAGCTTGTTGGCCGAGGGGACGGGTTCCTCACCCGTATTGAGCACCATAAACGCCCCCGTGCCGTAGGTGTTTTTGCCCTGCCCCTCCCTAAAACACGCCTGCCCAAAGGTCGCTGCCTGCTGGTCGCCCGCCACGCCCGCGATGGGCACAGGTGTTCCCAATATGTCCGCCGCCGTCTCACCGTAGACTTCCGAGGAGGATTTGATGGTAGGAAGCATGGCGCGGGGAATCTTCAGAATCTTCAAAATCTCGTCGTCCCACTCCAAGGTGCGGATGTTAAACATCATCGTCCGGCTCGCGTTGCTCACGTCGGTCACAAAAACCTCACCGCCCGTGAGCTTGTAAAGGAGCCAGGTGTCCACCGTGCCAAAGGCCAACTCGCCCCGCTCGGCCCTCCCGCGCACCCCCTCGACGTGGTCCAAAATCCACACAAGCTTGCTCGCCGAAAAGTAAGCGTCGAGGACAAGCCCGGTTTTTTCCCTAAAAAGCTCCTCTAACCCCTCCGCCTTGAGCCTGTCGATATAGGCCGCGGTGCGCCGGTCTTGCCAGACAACTGCGTTATAGACGGGCTCGCCGGTCTTGCGGTCCCACACCAGCGTCGTTTCGCGCTGATTGGTCACGCCCACCGCCGCAAGCTCAGACGTGGCAATCCCGGCGTTGGCGAGCGCTTCTTTGGCGACATCCGCCTGACTCGCCCAGATGTCGCCGGGCCGGTGCTCGACCCAGCCGGGGCGGGGAAAAAGCCCCTCGAATTCCCTCTGCGCGCTTCCGACGATTTTTCCGGCCTCGTCAAAAAGGAGCGCCCTCGAGCTTGTGGTTCCCTGGTCCAGGGAGAGGATAAACGACATCAGACCTCCGCTACTGACAAAAGAGTTTCTAAACCGTACAGCATTTGCCACAGTATACGTGAAGCTGCGCGCCTGCTTGCTAAGCTCAAGGAATGTTCAACCGGCGTGGGTCCAGATATCGTGTTCTGCGTGAGATAGAAAAGCTTGACGCCCAACACGATCACGAGCGCATCGCTTTTTTAAGCTCGACTTTCGATTTTCCGTGGGACACGCAGCGGGCCTTGGAACTCGCGCTTTTGCGCACCTTTGCCGTGCCCAAAAGCTCCGAACTTTTGGTCAGCACCGAAGAATTCACCAAGCGCGCCCAGAAACGTTACGACGACACCACGATTCTGATGAGCACCATCGGCTTTTACGGGCACAGCAGCCCGGAGGGTCGGCGCGCCATCCGGCGTATGAACCAGATTCACGCGCGTTACCCCATCCCCAACGACGAATTTCTCTACGTGCTCTCGACCTTCACCTTCGAGCCCATCCGCTGGAACGCCGCGTACGGCTGGCGGCCCCTGAGCGAGCGGGAAAAGGCGGCTTCATTCTGTTTTTGGCGCGAGGTGGGGCGGCTTATGGGGCTCAAGGGTCTGCCGGAGAGTTATGATGCCTTTGAAAGGTTTAACCGAACGTATGAGCTCGAGCATTTCGCCTACAGCCCCCACAATCAACGCCTGGCCGAGGCGACGCGCGACCTTTTTCTGAGCTGGATTTTGCCCCAATCTTTATGGCGCTTCGGGCGACCCTTCGTTTACGCGGTGATGGACGAGGCGATGCTGGGGGCGTTCGGCTTCTCCCAACCGCCCCGGCTCGTGCGGGCGCTTGTCAGAGGCGGCTTACGGCTGAGGGCCAGAGTCCTGCGCTGGCTGCCTCCACGTAAAGAACCCTACACGCTGCCGCCGACGCGGACGTATGGGGAGAGGGTGGTGCTCGAGGAGATAGGGCCGCAGCGTGCCTAAATTGACTAGAGGAGACGTATGAAAAGAGAGTTTGACGTTGTGATTGAAAGGGATGCGGAAGGGTATTATATTGCGACCGTTCCCGCCCTTAAAAGTTGCTACACGCAGGCTAGATCACTTGACGCGCTTATGGAGCGTGTGCGAGAGGCTGTTGAACTTTGCCTCGAGGTCGAGGAGCCACAAGATGAGGCCAACCAGTTTATGGGGATTAGGAGACTTGCCGTTGATGTATGAAGCTTCCAAGTTTAACGAGATGGGAGCCTTTGTCGGCACTTCGCAAAGCGGGTCTTGAGGTTGTGCGAACGAAAGGCAGCCACCACTTTCTGCGTCACACGGACGGTCGAACCCAGGTTGTCGCTCATGGTCATTCCCGTCCATAAAGGTGAAACCATCGGACCTGGTGTTTTATCCAAAATTCTCCGAGATTGCGAACTTAATAGAGAAGCTTTGGCCGAACGCTTGTAGCGAAAGAGAAAGGTGTAAGGTACCCTGTCGCTGTGGATTCGGCTATAGAGAAAACTGTTACCGCCGTTCATGCGGCGCCGCCCAAGGTGGTGCTCGAGTTTGCGGGCGCGGGCTCTTTGGCCCTCGCGTGGTTGCACGGCGTCGGGGGGTCGTCGCGGACCGTTCTCGAGGCGACTGACCGTTACGCGGCGGCCTCTCTCGTTGAGGCTGTGGGGTTTACCCCTCAAAGTTTTGCGTCTCCCGAAGTGGCCGAGGCGCTGGCGGCGCGGGCCTACGCGAGAGCGCGGCGTCTGGCCCCCGCCGAGCCGGTCGCGGGTGTGGGGTGCACCGCGGCCATCGCCACCGACCGTACGAAGCGCGGCGAACACCGGGCTTGTGTGGCGCTGCGGAGCGTGCTCGGCACCACCTCCTATACCCTGGTTTTGACCAAGGGGCTGAGGACGAGGGGTGAGGAGGAGAGCGTCGTCTCGAGCCTCATTCTTGCGGCGGTGGCTCGAGCGTGCGGCGTGAACGCGCCCGCCCTTCCGCTGGTTGAGGGTGAGAGGGTAAAGGAGAGATTCGCGCCCGCCGAGGCGCTGCGTAGGCTCGAGGTGGGTGAAATAGACCTGCTCGCCGTGACGCCTGACGGCAGGCTCGAGACGGGCGTAAAACCAGGTGCCGCGATTTTATCAGGTTCTTTTAACCCGCTCCACGAGGGTCACCTCGAGCTGGCCGAGGTGGCGAGCGGGGTGCTGGGGCGGCACGTCTTGTTCGAGCTGCCCCTCGTCAACGCGGACAAAGCGCCCTTAAAGCCCACCGAGGCGGAACGCCGCGCCGCGCAGTTCGCGGGACTGGCGACGGTGGTCCTCACGCGCGCGCCGCTCTTTAGCCAAAAAGCGACGCTCTTTCCGGGCGGCGTGTTTGTCGTGGGCGCGGACACGGCGGCGCGGCTCGTGCGGCCCGAATTTTACGGTGGTGAGGCCCAGATGCGGCGCGCATTAGGCGAATTACGCGCGGCGGGTTGCCGCTTTCTGGTCGCCGGGCGTCACTACGACGGACGCTTCACGACGTTGCGTGATTTGGAGCTTTCCGCCGCGCCCGACGGCCTTTTTGAGGAGATCGCGCCGCTAAGCTTTCGCCGCGACGTGTCCTCCACCCAAAAACGCGCGGAGGAAGCTTCAACCTCCTAAACGAGCGTACGAGAACAGTGTCTTTCAGAGATGGTGTCACTCACATAAAAGGGGTTGCAACCTCTCGTTTTACCCCTTGCGGCGTTCTCCTCGCGCGAAATAAATAAGCCGTCAAACCAAAAACGTTAGACCAAAAACAGTTGTCAGCGCTCCCAAGGGGGTACGCTAAGCCTGCGGGTAGGTGCTGGAGGAGACCCTGTGGAAACGAGCTTTGGCGCAGCTTTTGTACTCTTCATCGTGGCGTGTTTGGTGGTGTCGCGCCGCGCGGAGCAAATGGCAGAACACGCGGATGAGCGCGCGCCCCGCCTTCCCTCGTGGCTTGCGTGGCTCTCTTTTCCCCTGACGCTCGCGGTCGCGTGGCTGCTTTTTCCCTCGGACCCGGCCACCTGGTCTTTTGCCAATGTTGTTCTCTATCTTGCTGAGCCCTCGCTGGACCCCTTACGCCTCCTCGCGGTGACGGTGATCGGCGGCGGGCTCTTTTTTGGCGCGGTCTACTTGCTTTACGGCTCGAGACGGCGTTAACGAAAGGTTTTTCTTGAGCACTATTTTTTCTAGAGCTTTCTCCGTTTTTATCCTCGTAACACTCGCAAGTTTTGGCTTCGCCCAGCCCGACCTCCAGACCTTAGGGTCCAGCAGCCCTCAGCGCGCTCTCTTTCAGAAAACGCTGGCTGAGCTTCAGAGCGTGGCGTTGCCGGAGGGGGTAGAGGGCGTGGTCAAAAGTCTTTCCCAACCCGTGACCTTTTCTTTTGAGTGCGCCCAGGGTGACCCCGTGGCGCGGGTTTCGGTGAGCGTCACGACGACGCTCAAGGCGTGGGACCCCGCGGCGGTAGAAGCGCAGGCGTCGGGGCGGGGGACGGGTGGGGAGTCGGGGGCTTACTTGTGGGACGGCGCGATTCGTACCCGCACGGGCGCGCAAACGAGCGAGAAAGAGATGGTGTTTTCCAACGCGCTCCTTTTTGACCCCAAGGCGCTCGCCGAGCCGCAGGGACCGTTGGGCGAGCTTTCGAATCAGACGCTTGTCTACCACGAACTGCTCCACGGTCAGCTTTTGCTCAATGCGATGAAAAGGGAAGACTGGCGCGCGAGCGCGTGCAAGCGTAACAGTCCTGACTTGAGCGCCGCCGACGCGAATCACGAGCGGATTCCTAAGCTCGAGCAGCGCCTCGCCCAGACCTTGGCCGCGCGCGCCCCCAACATGTTCGCGCTGGACGTCCCGCCGCAGGGGGCGAACAGGCAGGGAAGGTTTTCCGTCACCCTGGGTTCCGTGACCGAACTCCTCGGTGACAGCCGCTCGTTTAGCGTTTCTTTTCTTTTTGACACGGGTAGCAACATCCAACAGGGAAAGACGGAAGTGGCGCTCGAAGACGGGAAGGTCGTCGTCACAGGAAATCTTAGTGACCCCGCGCGCGCTGGGTTTGTGCTGCTGGGGCTCGAGCCAAAGTAGCGTGGCTTGAGTTAGTCAGCCACGTCTATGAGCCGGTCATCCGTCCTGAGAGGCGCTTGAACTGCTCTCTGCTGGGTGAGGCCTCACCTTGCCTGGAGCCTAGTTGACGGACTAGTTGACGGACAGCCTCGCCTCGTGCCCGGTCGAGGTTGGACTTCCCTGGCGCTCCAACAAGCGCTCCACTTGTGAGACGGGCAGCGGCTTGGCGAAAAGGAAGCCCTGCGCGGTGTCGCAGCCGATTTCCTCTAAAAAGCGTTTTTGCGCGGGCGTCTCGACGCCCTCGGCGACCACTTGTTTGCCCAAGTTGTGAGCCAAATTGGTGATGGCGGTCAGGATCGCGGCCTCGGAGGGGTTACGCGGCGCGCTTCCCAAGGAGAATAAAAAGGAGCGGTCGATTTTGAGCCTTTGGATGGGCAGTTTTTGGAGGTAGGCGAGCGACGAGTAGCCCGTGCCGAAGTCGTCGATGGCGACGTGAACCCCCAACGCGCGCAGCCGGTGAAGCGCCGTGACCGCGCCCTCGACGTCTTGCATGAGCAGGCTCTCGGTAATTTCTAGCTCGAGCCAGCGCGCCTCTAGGCCGGTGTCCGATAAACACCCAGCCACCGAGGCGACAAAGTCGCTCTGGGCAAACTGCGCCGCGGACACGTTCACGGCCATGCGCGTCGGCGCGAAGCCCGCGATTTCCCAGGCCTTGGCCTGACGGCAGGCCTCGCGCAAGACCCAGGTGCCCAAAGGAACGATGAGGCCCGTTCGCTCGGCCACCGGGATAAACTCGCCCGGCGAGACGAGGCCGCGTTCGGGGTGCTCCCAGCGCACGAGCGCCTCCACGCCCTCGACGCGTCCGCTGTGAAGACTCAGTTGCGGCTGGTAGTAGAGCTTAAATTCTTCGCGCTCGAGCGCGTCGCGTAGCTGCGCCTCGGTGCGCCCGTAGGCCGGAACCGGGGCCGCGCCGTCAAAAATCTGGCAGTGGTTTTTGCCGCCGTATTTAGCTCTATACATCGCGCTGTCCGCGCACTGGATGAGCGTGTCGGCGTCTCCCGCATGTAAAGGATAATGCGCCACGCCGATGCTGGCCCCGATGCTGAGTGTTTTGTTATCCACCTTAAAGGGCGTCGTGAGCGCGTCTAAAAGTTTATCTGCCACGTCTGCGCTGTGCTCGGGCTTGGCGATGTTGGTTAACAGCACCGTAAACTCGTCACCCCCGAGCCTGCCGACCAGATCGCCGCGGCGCACCCGCTCTTTAAGCCGCTCCGCCACCTCGCGCAGAAGCGCGTCGCCCACCGCGTGGCCGTGCTTGTCGTTCACGAGCTTGAACCCGTCTAGGTCGATAAATAGGAGCGAGGTGGTGCTCTGCGCCGGGGTGCGCGCGAGCGCCCTTTCCAACCGCGCGGTAAAGGCCGCGCGGTTGTGAAGCCCCGTGAGCGCGTCGTGCTGCGCGTAAAAAATAAGCCTGAGCCGCACGTCGCGCAAGTAACCCACCACCCCGCCGATAAACACGCTCACGACCAAGTCGGGCAAGTTGACGGGCAGCCAGTTGGCCGGGAGGCCGCCGAGGGCGAACAGAAGCGTCTGGTTGAGCACAAATGCGATACCGCCCGCCGCGAGCCCCCACCAGAGGCCGCCGACCGCGGCCGTAATAATCATCGGCAAGACGACCAGCGCCACCGCCTCGCCCGAAAGAACCTTGAACAGGGACGGAAAAACGAGCGCGTACACCGTCCAGCTTATGAGAATGACGAGTTTAGGCCAGCGGTAAGGAACCATGCGCCAGTCTAGGGAACGAACTCTTACAAAATTCTTATAGGAGGCCGCTGTGTGGGGTAGTTTACGTGGCGACAGGTTCATGAGGGCTCGAGACCTTACCAACCTTACACCGAAAAGAAATTTCACAACAAGATATTGTAAGAAGTGTTAAGACGCGTTCTTGCGCCCCTGGCGCAAGAACTTTTTGCCGCCTGGGTTGTATTGACATGTGCCCTTTGAGACCAGCCTTTGACCTTGAAACGCAGGTAAGTCTTCGCAACCTTTTTACGCTTTACTTCTCGGTTTTTGCGTGCAGCAACCCCGGCCTCGGTGTGGTGTCTCCACACCCCGCGGCAGCCCCAGGATAAACTTGTTTATGCGCCGCTTTACCGTCCAGGGCAAAAATACCGGCTTCGTTTGCGTCTACTGCGGGCGCGAGGTGCCGCCCCTAACCAACGGCTCGTGCCGCAACCACTGCCCCTTTTGCCTGCGTTCTCTGCACGTCGACGTCAACCCCGGCGACCGGGCGTCGGACTGCGGGGGGGTGCTCGAGCCCATGTCGGTCGACTACTCGGGCAAAAAAGGCTGGATCATCGTGAGCCGTTGCGACCGCTGCGGCGCGACGCGGCGCAACCGGGCGGCGCTCGACGACCCCGCGGCCCCCGACGACTACGACCTCCTCATCGCGCTTAGCGGGTCTCCCGAGCTGGGGTAAGCTGGGGCATGAATCACATAGAACTCTCCCGTGACGCGAACGCCTTAAAAATCACCCTCAACCGGCCCGACGTGCTCAACGCGCTCTCGCTCGAGCTGCTGGGCGAACTCCGCGACGCCTTGCGGGAGGCCGCGGACGATAAAAACGTGCGCGCCGTGCTTCTTACGGGCGCGGGCCGCGGCTTTTGCGCGGGGGCCGACCTCGGCAGCACGAGTCTCGGTTCCAGTACAAAAGACATTATCGAGACCTATTACAACCCCGTGGCGCACGCCTTAGCGACGATGCCCAAACCTGTCGTCGCCGCGGTAAACGGCGTGGCGGCGGGGGCGGGGATGAGTCTGGCGCTCGCCTGCGACCTGCGCTTACTCTCGGCCAACGCCTCTTTTGCGGTGGGCTTTACCCGCATCGGTCTGGTGATGGACGCCTCGGCGAGTTACTTTTTGCCGCGTCTGGTGGGGCGGGCCAGGGCTTTCGAACTCGCCTACAGCGGGCGCAGGGTGGGCGCGGAGGAGGCGCTGGCGCTCGGGCTGGGGGAGACGCTGCTCCCTGCCGACGGCTTTGCGGAGGCCGCGTGGGCGTTCATTAAGGAACTCGCGGCGGGGCCGACGCGCTCGTTCGCGCTTGTTAAGGAACAGCTCAACGCGTCGCCGCATAACGACTTGGAAGGGCAACTGGCGCTCGAGGCCACCCTCCAAGCTCAAGCCAGCGGAACCGCCGACGTGCTCGAGGGTATCGGCGCATTTTCAGAAAAGCGCCCGCCGCGTTTTAGAGGAGAGTAACGCTGACAACGGCTAAACCTTTGCGGTGCGCCGCACCTCAGAACGCTGATGCTTGGATAGAGCAAGCGCCAAAGCGGAGGTGTCGCGGCAAGCTTTCACCAAGCGAAAGTCGGCGAAGATCACACCTTCCTGACGTCCATTCAGTACACTGGGGCAATGTCAAACATCACGCGCCGTAAAACCGTCACGACCTGGGTGGGAGGCGTGCCCGTGGGCTCGGCTCATCCCGTCGTGGTCCAGTCCATGACCAACACCGACACCGCCGACGCCAAAGCGACCGCCCGGCAGGTCGCGCAACTCGCGGCGGCGGGCTCCGAAATCGTCCGCATCACCGTCAACACCAAAGACGCGGCCAAGGCGGTGCCCGAAATCAAACAGCGCCTTGTGGACGAGGGCGTCACCGCGCCCCTCGTCGGCGACTTTCACTACAACGGGCACATCTTGCTCAAAGAGTTTTCGGGAGCCGCCGAGGCCCTGGACAAATACCGCATCAACCCCGGCAACGTGGGGACGGGCCGCTATCACGACCCCAACTTTCTCACGATGATCGACGTTGCCAAGGCGTACGACCGGCCCGTGCGCATCGGCGTGAACTGGGGCTCGTTGGACCAGGGGCTGTTGACCCGCCTGATGGACCAAAACGCGGCGCTCCCCAAGCCCGAAGAGGCGCGCGACGTGATGATAGAAGCGATGCTCCAGTCCGCGCTCCATTCCGCCGAACTCGCCGAGACGCACGGCTTGGGGCACGACAAAATCATCATCAGCGCGAAGGTGTCGAACGTGCGCGACCTTTGGGACGTGTACCGCCTCTTGTCAGGGCGGTGTGACTACCCGCTGCACTTGGGCCTGACCGAGGCGGGGATGGGGGTCAAGGGCGTCGTGGCCTCGACCGCGGGCTTAAGCGCCCTATTAGCCGAGGGCATCGGCGACACCATCCGCGTGTCCCTAACGCCTGAACCGGGGGGACCCCGCACCAAGGAGGTCGAGGTGGCCCAGGAGATTTTGCAGGCCCTAAACCTGCGCTCTTTTGCGCCTACTGTGACCGCCTGCCCCGGTTGCGGGCGCACCACGAGCACGCTTTTTCAGGAGATGGCGCGGGACATCCAGGCCTATCTCAAGGCGCAGATGCCCGTCTGGCGCGAGCACTACCCCGGCGTCGAGACGCTCAAGGTGGCGGTGATGGGCTGCGTCGTCAACGGCCCCGGCGAGTCGAAGCACGCGGACATCGGCATCTCGCTCCCCGGCACGGGCGAAGACCCCAAAGCGCCCGTCTACCGCGACGGGAAATTCATCAAGACGCTCCAGGGGCCTTCGATTGTGGCGGATTTTAATCAAATGCTCGAGGATTACGTCGAGACGCGTTACGGGGAGCCCGTCGCGCGCGGAACACGTTGAGTAGGTTTGAGTTAGAGGGTGCTTACGCCCCCACCGCCTCGTAATCCACAACCTCGCCTCGAGCCGGGTAGTCTTTGGCAATCACAAAGTCGAGCGCGCCCAAGACCTCGCGGAAGTTGGGCCGCGCAAAGGGCATCGTCTGGACGGAGCCGAAGTAGAGCGTGCCGTCGGGCCGGACCAAGTAGAGCGCGGGCTCGCTAAAGAGCTCGGGCTCGAGCACCCCGGTAGACGTTTTGCCGCGGCTCGAGGAGATGTAAAGCCCCCACTCGCGCGCCTTATTAAGAGTCAAGCCGTAGCCCACCGTGAGATGGTCAAGCCCCCACGCTTCTTTGGCCTCTTCCGCCCGCTCCTGCGTGTCACTGCTGACAGCGACAACGTCCACGCCGCGCTTCTCGAACTCACCCAGCTTTTTCTCCAGGTCGCCCAAATACGTCGCGCAGACGGGGCAGTGGAGACCCCGGTAGAAGACGACGAGCGTGAAATGCTCGGGCGTTCTCGAAGCTAAATCCCACGTTCCGCCGCCGACGGTTGGCACTTCTAAACTTGGAACCTTTTGTCTTGGCATCAAGGGTTGAATGGGCGTCGTAAAGGTCTCCTCACAGCTTCTTTGGAAGCTACCCCAAATTAGGCGGTACGCTTGGGGTTGTAAGTCGCTTGTAAGACAGAAGGTCCGGGGAACAAAAAGTCCGGATAAATGAGAAGCCACAAACATAGGCCGGTAGAGCCTCTACCGGCCTGAGACTCGAGGCTCAGCTCTCAACTTCAGCTTCTGCCCCTAGTCACCCGTGGCGACGGCGGACCCCAGTCTCGGTCTCTCTTGGGTCGGCTCATCCTCCTTTTGGGGCGCCACGCGCTGAGCGAGCGCCAGACCGAGCCCGGCGGAGAGCGCCCACCAGGCCAGGTGGC
The DNA here is from genome assembly GCA_965214405.1 of Trueperaceae bacterium. Classification (GTDB taxonomy): domain Bacteria; phylum Deinococcota; class Deinococci; order Deinococcales; family Trueperaceae; genus CBDCCT01. The sequence goes on along the minus strand of OZ243956.1, from coordinate 553,730 downwards.
TGTACTGCGCCGACTCGAACCAGGCGAGCCCGAACACGAAATAAACCACCGCCGCCGCCTCTAAGCCCCCGCCGCTCCCGCGCGCGCTCACCACAAAAAAGAGGAGAAACAGCGCGCTGTAAATAACCAGCCCCACCAGGCCAATCGAGAGCGCCGTGTCGATAAAGATGTTGTGCGCTTTGTTGGTATAAACGCCGCCCTGATGCTCCGCCCCGTCTGTCCCGAGGTAGCGAAAGCCGGTATTGGAGGGCGCGAGTATTCGTTCCACCGGCACGCCGTTGCCGAGATAGTTGGGATACTTGGCCCAGTCCGCGACGTAGGGCCAGGAGATGCCGAAGCCGTCAAAGCCCCAGCCGAAAAGGGGTCGCATCGGGATGGCCTCTAAGGCTGTCTGCCACAGCCCCAGCCGGAGCGACGAGTAGGTGTTGAGGTCCGTTCCGGCGGACGGCAGCAGCGCGGGCACGCTGCGCGTTTCTACGTTCAGTACGGAGGTTGCGCCCTGATACGCCCCAAAACTCAGCAGCGGGACCAGAAGCGCCCCAAGGAGGAGACGGCGCGGGGCATTTCGCCAGAAAAAGCGGATGAGCACCCAAAGGAGCCCCGCGGCAAAGGCGACGTAGATGCTCCTGGTGGCCGTCGACCACACCGCCAGCGTCAGCGCGAAGTAGCCCGGCCAGACGTAGAGAGGCTTGAGCCACCCCCGCAGGAGGCCGACGAGCGCCAGCACCGCCGCCGCGGCCACCACAAAGCCCGCGTGACCCCTCGAGGTGTGAAAGCCGATGGGCATCTGGGTCACCCACATCGAACTCATCAGCATCCTGGCGTCAGAACTTACTTGCCCCGAGGTGTCGGTATAGTCGATGCGCCAGTCCAGCACCTGCGGGAACATCGCGCAGGCCAAGATAAACCCGCCCACCACCACGCCGATGAGCTGAATCCGGAACAGCCTGGGGTTGGCCTTGAGCACCAGCGCGTTGGTGAGGACAAACGCGCCGACGAGCAGCCAGTAGAGGTAGCCGTCGCCCATTTCGGGGTGCGCGTGAAGTGAACTTGCCGGGGCCGGGCTCCGGAGCATCGTGATGAGTCCGGAAACCAAAAAGAGCCCCCAGAGCGCTGCCGCGCCCTTGAGAACGCGCCGGGTGGGGGAGGCCCCAAGCCTACTCCCGCCCAACCTGCTAAAGATAAGAAACCCTAAGTTGAGCAGGGCCAGCAGGGCGACAATGTCCACCTTGGGCTGCACCCAAATGTCGCCGCGACCGTTCCCCCAGGGGTTGATGGCAATCAGGCTCAGCGCGAACAGCGCGCCGTAGAGCCACTTGAGGCTGAGCGTGGCTAAGTCGGTGCGGGGCGCGTCACCCTCGCGTTCGGGCGTCCTCACCGGACTAGAAAAGCTAGAAGATTGTTCCACCGTTCCTGCCGTAGGTTTTGTCACCACGTTAGCCACCCTCCAGTCGCCACCCTGTGACGCCCCTGTTTTGAGTCATCTGCGCTTAATTATCCCGCCTGTGTTGAGAATCCCGCCGGTTTTGCAGCTTTGTCAGGTTGCGTCTACACTCCCCCACACCACTAGGCGCACCCGCTCCGAAAAGTATAGCTTGTTTTATTTTGGGAAGATGTGAGCGCTTGGGAGAGATTATCTTGAGGAGCGTTATGATGTACAGCAGAACTGCTCATAAAACGTCTTTACAACTATAGCAGGTATCATCCCTATGAGCGAGATTCAGTTTATTGGTTACCGTCTATGACGTAGTTTAAGGGATGATATCTGCGTTGAATTCGCTCAGTGTCAACGAAAATCGCTATACTCCGCCACGAGAGCGTCAACCTCGAGTTCAACGCGCGTGGCGGGGTCGATGAGTCCCGCCACGACGACGAGCGTGGCGGTGGGCCGGATGGTGCCGAAAACCTCCCCGTGCGCTCTGGCAACCCCCCGCCAATCCTCAATTCGTGATATAAATGCGCGCCCTCACCACGTGCGCCCGCGTTGCCCCCACCCCTCCTAACGTCACCCCGATGTTTTTCAACACCTGGGCAGCCTATGCGTAAGCGCCGCCCGCAATAATGCCGCCCGCTTCGTCTGTGGCGGTCGCGCCCGACACGAACACGTGCGGGCCGACGCGGAGAGCTCTCGAGTAGCCAACCGGAGGCCCTGCGGTGTGTTGGTAGAAAAGCGTTGTCCTTCTCCTTGGCAGTTAGGCAGAGCTCCCCAACTCTTTTGAAGGTCTACAGCGTTTCTTGCACCCTCACGGCCCCACGCCCGCCAGCAGCGCGCCGATAGAGACCGCGAGCGCCCCCGGTAGCCCAAACACGGCGAGCGTGTAAAGCCCCAAAAACACCCCCCGCCGCCTTTGCATAAACACCCGCAGCCCCGCGCGCAGCACCACGAGGTGCCACACAACCGCCGTGAGCAGCCCCAAGGGCAGCGCGACGGTCGGCGCTAAAAATGCGGCAGGCAAAAACGACACGCTCGTCCAAAAGGCCGGGGTCCAGCTCCACGCCACCACCTCCCAGGCGCGCAGGTCGAGCCTGCCGAGCGTTTGCAAAAGAAGGCTCCCGGCCCCCACCAGGGGGAGCGCCAGGAGCAGCCCGAGCCCGAGCGCGGCCAAGAGTACCGGGAGCAGCGCGTCCGAGGCGGTCGCCCGCAAAAAGGCCACGCCCAACCCGAGCGCGCCCGTCAAGAGTGAGAGCAGCGCGGCGAGCAGGGCGGGTTTGAGGTCGGGGTGGTCGGCCTCGAGCCCCCCGAACCACCTCCCCGGCGAGGAGGCCGCCCACCACATTTGCCGTATCACAGCTCGTCCCTCACAGGCTTGTGCTTCTTATAAAAGATGTCTGCTGCATACGGATTTATATCACGCGTGAGTCGGGCTCCCGTAAAAGGTGGTCTGGGTCGTCTCGGGAAGCAGGCCCGCTTCCCGGCCCCGCTCCAGGAGCGTCTCGACGGCGCGCGCTCCCGCCTCACCCACGTCGAGCGAATAGGCGTTGACGTAGAGGTCGATATGCTTTTGCCTCACCTCTTCGCTCAGCTCCTGCGCGTGCGCGGCGATGTAGGGGCGCGTTTCTTCAGGGTGCGCGTAGGCGTAGCGCAGGCTCTCGCGGACGGCGGTCTCGAGCTCCCCCAGCACCTCCCCCAAGCTCCGCTTCGCCATGATGCCGCCCAGGGGCAAGAGTTCGCCCGTCTTTTCATGCCACCACTCACCCAGGTCAAGATATTTGTGCAGGCCGTAGCGGGGATAAACAAAGCGCGATTCGTGGATGATGAGCCCCGCGTCCACCTCGCCCGCAGCCACGGCGGGCATGATGCGGTCGTAGCGGAGTTCAACGGTTTCGACGTCCGGCTGCGAGAGTCTGAGGAGCAAATTCGCGGTGGTGAGCCCGCCCGGCGTGGCGACGCGTTTGCCTTCCAAAGACCTCAGCGCCTCCTTGGTGACGATAAGCGGCCCCACCCCGTTACCGAGCGCCCCGCCGCACCGGAGCATGACGTAACCGTCCATAAGGTGCCCGTACGCGTGATAGCTGATTTTGGTTACGTCGAGCGCACCCCGCGCCGCGAGCTGGTTGAGCGCTTCAACGTCGTCTAAGTGAACGCGCCAGCGTAGCTCAGGATGCACCTTTTGGTGCGCGAGCGCGTAGAAGATAAAGCAGTCGTTGGGGCAAGGCGAGTAGCCGAGTGAAAAATTCATAAGAGCATACTACGCCTTTCTCCCCACCTTTCTCATCGCTCTGTAACCTTGTACAAACTGTAGCCTTTCATAGCGCGCCAGCTCACAGTGTGCTCATACCAAGCTTGTACAACAATTGTACGGTTACAAATGTACTTTTTGGGAAAGCGTCGTCACAGACGGAAGAAATATGGGCTTGACAGGTGTACAAGGTTCGCCTTATACTCAGCCTTACCTTGTACGGATGTTATACACTTCACATAGAATATGTACCAGGCATTCATATGGGGCGAGTAGGCTAACCAAGAGGGGGCAGGGCGCAAGAGACGAGCGCGGAAACGGGCGAGAAGCGATGACCAGAGGCAAATATACCGTCAACGAGGTTGAGGAGCGTACGAAGGTACCGGCCAGCACGTTGCGCCAGTGGGAGAGGCGCTACGGCTTCCCTAAGCCTGACCGTGCCGACTCGGGTTACCGCCTCTACAGCGACGCGGACGTGGCGCACATTGAAACGATGAAGTTTCATATTGCCGACGGCGTCCCCGCCTCGAGGGCGGCGGAGCTGGTCAAATTTACGTTGAGCGCGCGGGGGTCGCGCTCTTTGCGCGAGATGCGAGAAACGCTGGTGGGGGCGTTTAGAGCCTTTGACGAGGCGCAGGCCAACGAGATTTTGAGCGAGGCGCACGCGCTTCATACGGTCGAGGGAGTGCTGCTCGAGCTTTTCCAGGGCGCAATGGAAGACATCGGCGCGCTTTGGCGCCGCGGCGAGGTCAACGCCTCCGTTGAGCACTTCGCTACCTCGTACTTACAGGGGCGGCTACGCGCGCTTCTCAACATCTCAAAAAATCTTCAGCACATGCCCACCGTCATTGTGGCCTGCGCGCCTTCCGAAAGGCGCGAATTAGAGGCGCTCACGGCGGCGGTGTTTTTGTGCCGCGCGGGTTACTGCGTGCTTTATTTGGGGGCCGACACGCCGCTGCTCGACCTCAAGGAGACCGCCGAAGCGCTCCGGCCCGTGGGCGTGCTCGTCTCGGCCACCACCGCGTCGGCCTTGCAGCGGCTGCTCGAGAGCCGCTGCGCGCTGCAAGACGTGGTGCCGGTGCTCGCGCTCGAGGGGCGCGCCTTTGACGAACATCCCGAGCTTGCGCGTTCTCTGGGCGGCGTCCATCTATCGGGCGACCTCTTGCACGCGGTGGCTCATTTTCACGATTTGGTCGGCGCTTCGGCGCCCATAGGGCGAGCGAGCGCGTGAACAGGTCCTTTTATCTTTTGGGGGAGGCAGATGGAGAGAAAAAATTGGAGGTCACAAGTTGGTGGTTACGCGAGTCGGGAGTCAAAGAGAGGGTGAGGAAATGTGAATAAGCCGCGCACAACCGTTAAACCGCCTGAAGGCTACGTCCCTTCACCTGATTCGTCACCCAACCCGTACGATCTCGGCAGCTCGACCCACTTATCAAGGAGGCGCGACCATGAATAACCTTTATAACCAGCTTCACGTGACCGACCAGCCCGTTCAAGGGGAGCAGCCCGTTCTGGCCGCGCCCAGCCAAACGCTCAAGTTTCAGCGCAAGCAGACGCTTTACCACAACGGCGACCCGGCGCAGTCGGTATTTAGAGTGAAAAATGGGCTCATCCGCATTACCCGCATGACGCCCGAGGGCCGTATCCTGACGGTGCGCCACGTGATGCCCGGCGACTTTTTTGGCGAAGAAGCCTTTATGAACGCCAAACGCGAAGAAATCGCCGAGGCGCTGACCAACGCGCAAATTGAGGCCATCGACCCGCAAATGATTAACCACGGCGACCTCATGACCATCACGCAGTCTCTGTCCAAGCAGATGCAGCGCCTCATGGACTACGAGTACCATCTGCAAACGGGCGACCTGCGCCAGCGCGTGGCCCGCTACCTCATGAAGCTTTCCGAAACGCCGCTCGCCTCACAAGACGAACAGAGCCGCACCATGATCTCGGCGACGCACGAACTTATCGCCGAGGGCACCGCAAGTACGCGCGAGAGCGTGTCAAAGATCATCACCGAACTGCGTAGCGAAGGGCTCATCGAGTCGGGTTACCGCTGCATCGTGCTGCTGCTGCCCGACGGTTTGGACGAAATCGCCCAAGGTTTCTAGGGCCTCTTAAAGTTTAACGCCGAACCCGGACGCGTTCGTCCGGGTTTTTTGTTGCCAAGATCATCTTGACCCTCTAAAGAACGCGAGCAAGGAGGCTCGAGCACCGTTCAAGAGGTTGTAAAGCTGTAAGGAATATAAAAGTAAGATAAAACCAAGAACAGCCGCAACTGGCTGTTCTTGGTTTTAGTTCGCCCCGGCAGGTCATACCGGGCTCAACGCCCCGAAGCTAGCGCAACAAGGTGGTGAATCTTGAAACGCTCGAGCTCATCACGTCCTTGACAAGGTCGTTTAGGAGCGCCTCGAGGGTGGTGGTTTGCCCGTCAAAGGTTAGCGCGAGGTTTTCCCCCGGCACGCCGTTCTCGTTGGCGTCGTCGAGCGTGCCCGAGAACAGCAGCGCTCTCTCGCCGCTCAGGGTGACCACGCCGTTTTGAAGGGTGACGGCGCTCATGTTTTGCCCGATGGCGCTGAAGTCGAACGAGAGGTTAAAGCTGCTGGTTTTACCCTCTACTCTCACCGCGCTACCGAAGCCCACGCTGCCGCGGTCGGTGTCGAACCGTAGCCCGCAGACCGTTTCTTCGTCAATCTCGACGAGTGTGCCCACTGCGGAAACGTCCCAATTGACGCTCGTCTCGTCCGCTCCGGCGCTTAAAGTTACCGCGCCCTTGCTGCTCAAGGTGTCGGCACCCTCGCCGTCGTCATCCTTGGCACCGGCGCTCACGTCAAACGTTAAACGAACCTCGTCGTCGCCGATAAAGCCCGAGGCGCTTGAGTTCCTCGGGTCGTAAAAGATGACCGTGCCGTCGCAGTAGGTGTTGCCAAACCAGGAGAGCGCGGCGTCAACGTCCGCGAGCACGGTTCCGTCGGCGCGAAGTTTCACGTTCATGCCGGTGGGCACTTCAAAGCTTTCGGAGCCCCCGCCATTAGCGCCCCCGCCCTCACCATTGTCTATGACTTCCGTTGCTCCAGAGGCGTCCCAATCAACCGTCAACTCGGCGTTGTGAGCGCCCTGGTCGTCGTGGTACGTCCACCCAAGAACGAGATCGTCCGTCGCGGAGGTACTTTCCCAGAGGTTATTTTCTTCGTTGTAGACGAACGCGCCGCGAGGCAGGTCGCCGTCAGTATGCTCGAGCGCGCGGTACGCGGTCGCAAATAGGCGCGCCGTTTTGCTGGGGTGCGGCTGCAAAAGAACGCCCAGAGGAGAGGCGTCAAGCCCCGCGCCCGTTGGGAAGGACTCGAGCACCAGGGCGGTCTCGCTCTCTGCCGCCGCCGCGGCCAACGTGGCCGCGCTTCCTACAAGCTCGCCCGCGGCGCTCCGGAACGCCTCTTCCGAATAGCCCGGCCCGGTTGCTTTCGCAGGCTCGCCCTCCACGCCGCCGCACGCGGCGAGTAGGGGGAGCAGGGTCAAGACGAGGGCGGACGGTGATCTAAAAAGGTTTTTCACGCGAGAATAGTAGCGCTCACGCCCGTTATGGTGATGTAAAAGTTCTCGCTCTTCACAGCCTTGACAAAAATTTCATAGCGTCCGGGCGGGGGAAGAGTATCCTCGTTTTACACCTCCTGCGCCCGCACACGTTTTGTATACGCCTGATGTGGTGAGTACGACCGAGCGCGCGGGAGGAAATTCGCAACAGAAGGTGACTCCATGAACCATTTGCGTAAGATTTTGTTCGTTTCTTTGGCTCTCGTGTTCTCGAGCCTTTCCCTGGCTCAATCCTCTACCCAGCCTCTCACCATGAGTCAGGTAGAAGCGCTCCGCGAAAAGGCCAGAGCCGATTACGCGGCAGCGTATCCCGACTTCGACACCTGGGCGGTCACGATTCTGGCGGCGCGTTTTCTCGTCGCGCAAGACCCGCAGGACAGGGAGGCGCAGCGCCTGTTGGCCGAAGTCTATACCGAAACTCACTGGTGGATTCTCGCTTGGGAGAGCTGGCGCGACTACCGGCAGCTCGGCGGCAATTGGGACTACAGCGCGCGCACGCAAGCCGCGTTGGCCTCGCGCTCCTTGGCTTTTTACGCCCACCAGCGTAACGACGCTGGCGCGGCGCAGGCGTGGTTGCAGCGGGCTGTGGCGCTAAGATAAACCTAAGATAAACATCGAGCAGAAGAGGTAACACGTAGTGTGTAGGGTAACGGACAGGTAAAAAAATCAGAAAAGGCTCGAGGCGTTTGGCAGAAGGTTACAAAAAGACTAGCGCGCCTCGAGCACGACCATCGCCGCCGCGTAGCTTTTTTCGTTGGTGAGACTCAGGTGGGCCACCCAGCCGCGCGTCTCCATTTCCTGGCGAATGGGGTCGCAAAAGTGCAGCCTGGGTTTGACGCCCTCTATCTCCACCCACACGTCTTGCCAGCCGTGGTTTTCGAACCAGCACTTCTGAAACGCCTCTTTGGCGGCAAAGCGCGCGGCGATGCTCGGCAGCGGGTCGGCTTTGTTGCGGCAGTAGCGGATTTCTTCGGGGGCGAAGTGGCGGTACAAAAACCTTTCGGGGTGGCGCTGCCAAATTCTTTTGATGCGCACAAGCTCGACCACGTCAAGGCCTACCGCGACAATCACGCGTCACCCCCGCGGGTCAGCGTGACCACGTCTTGTGAGGTCGCCACATAGGCGAGACCGGCCATGTCTAAAAAGAGCCCGTGTTCGACCACGCCGGGTAGCGCGGATATCTCACTCGAGAGGGCGTAGACATCAACCGGCGGGGTGACGGCGCAGTCAAGAATATAGTTGCCGTTGTCGGTCACGAACGTTTCGCCGTTACGAACGCGCAACGTGGGGCGGCAGTCCAGGGCTTCGAGCTTGCCCCGCGTCGCCCGCCAGCCAAAAGGCACGACCTCCACAGGGATGAGCGCGCGCTCACCCAGATGCTTCACCCGCTTCGTCTCGTCGCCAATCAAAACAAGGAGCTTCGCGCAAGCCTCGACGATCTTTTCTCTCGTCAGCGCGCCGCCCAAGCCTTTGATGGCGTTCAAATCCGGGTCGATTTCGTCCATGCCGTCAATCGCCACGTCGAGCGTTCTCCCGGTGAGTTCAACCAAGGGAATGTTGAGCGCCTCCGCCATCGCCCTACTCGCCTCGGACGTAACGACCGCGCGTATATCGCTCAGGGTGCCGTCTCTCAGGCGCTCCCCCACGGCCTGAATTGCGTACTTGGCGGTGCTGCCCGTGCCGAGCCCAATGAGCATCCCGCTCTCGATATGTTTCACGGCCTCCAAGGCGGCTCGCTCTTTTTGGGCCTCGAGCTTGTCCAAAGTTTCTTGGCTCTCCGAACCGTTCACGCCGCTTTACGCCTGCAACTCGGCGAGCCGCGCCTGCACCTTCTCGGCGTGGCCCTGCGCGCTCACGTTGTACATCGCCTCGGCGATGTGGCCTTCTGGGTTGATGATAAACGTCGAGCGCAACGTACCCGTATAGGTCTTGCCGCCCATCTCTTTGCTGCCGTAGGTGCCGTAGGCCTTGGCAACCTCCGCGCCCGCGTCGGAAGCGAGCGGGAAGGACAGGCTGTACTCGTCCCTAAACGCCTCGTGCGAGGCCATATCGTCCGCCGACACGCCGATAACGGAAGCGTTCATGCCGGGCAGGGCGTCCCTAAAGTCGCAGGCCTCGGCGGTGCAGCCGGGCGTATTGTCTTTGGGGTAGAAGTAGAGGACGACCCACTCGCCCTGGTAAGTTTCTAAGGATTGGGTGCCCTGGGTGGACTCGAGTTCGAAAGGAGGTGCCTGATCGCCGTTTTGGAGGGTTGAACCGGAATGGGTCATGCGCCAGTTTAACGTACATTTTTTCCCAACGTGTACCCTGGTCGTGAGGGTTAAACTGAAGATTGTGAACGTCACGGGTCAATCCGCAGGTCAGGGCGCTCTGGGTAAACGTCCGCAGCCCGTCACGCTCGTGCTTGCCAGCGCCTCGCCTCGCCGCCGTGCGCTCTTAGAGGCGCTCGGCCTCACCTTTGAGGTTCTTCCCGCCGACGTAGACGAAACGCCCCGACCCGGTGAAACGCCGCAGGAGATGGTACGCCGCCTGAGCGAGGCTAAGGCGGACGCGGTCGCGTCTCTTCTACACGCCACCCAGCCGGACGCGCTTCTCATCGCCGCGGACACGGTGGTCACGGTGGACGGCGAAACGCTCGGTAAACCGGTGGACGAAGCACAAAACCGCACCTTTATCGAAAAGCTCTCCGGTCGCGCCCACGAGGTGCATACGGGTCACGTTCTCAAAAGGGGAGAGGCGCGCGTGACGGAAGTTGTCTCCAGCACCGTCGTATTTCGCGCACTAGACCGTAGAGAAATTGACTGGTACATAGCCACTAACGAAGGCCTCGACAAGGCGGGGGGCTACGCCATCCAGGGGTTTGGCGCGGCCCTGGTGTGGGAGGTTCACGGGAGTTACTTCAACGTCGTCGGCCTCAGCGTCGCCCACCTCGTCGAAATGTCCAAACGTCTGGGTGTGCCCCTTGTTTAGATTCCGGGCCTGGGCCGTTTTTCTGGTGCTGGCGGTGCTCACCTTCGTACTCACCTCTTTTGTGGGCGCGCCGCCTTTTTCGCTGAGCAGCGCCGTGGCGCTCCCTACCCGCGTCTTTTTTACGGCGGGCGCGAACCTGCGGCGGGTGGTCACCGAGGCGACCGACCGCCGCGACTTTCGCGCGGAGGTGGAGACGCTTCAGACACGGGTGGCCGAGCTGGAGGGGGAAAAGCGGCAGTTGGAGTTAGAGCTTGCCTCCCTCACCCAAATCCGCGAGGTGCGCCTCTCGCAGTCGCCGGGCGTCGTTACCACCGCCCCCGTCGTCGGCGCGGACTCGAGCCCGCTTTTGTCACGCCTCGTGCTCGGCAAGGGCCGCGCCGCGGGCGTCGCCAAGGACATGCCCGTGACCGTGCCCCAGGGCCTAGTCGGCGTCGTGACGGGCGTCGCGGAGGGCAGCGCGGGCGTCCGCACGCTGCTCGACCCCGAGTCGCGCGTCGGCGTGAGCGTGCGCGGTCGCGGCGGTCAGGGCGTCGCCGCGGGCGAACCGGGGGGCGTGCTCCGCGTGACAGGCTACAGCGAGGACCAGCCCGTTGAAGTTGGCGACATCGTCGAGACGAGCGCCCGCGGCGGGCTCTTCCCGCGCGGCATCGAGGTGGGCCGGGTCACGCAGGTTTTGCCCAAGGTCGCGGCTGGCTCGAGGCTCGAGTTCTTAGTAAAGCCCTCAGTCAGCATCCCCAATCTGCTAGAAGTCGCGCTCATCGAGCCGCGCTGAACTTGTACACGTTTCGGGTTGTTCCTTCTCAACCGTTGCGGTAAACTTTTCTCGCTACAACCTTAGACATAAAAAGGAGTGTCATGAACATGTGGCGGCGTGGTTTTTTGGTGACAGTTTTTGTTCTGTTGGGTATCGCGGGAGCGCAAACGGACGGGACGGTGCCGTGGGATTTAGTCGAGCGTATCGTGGGTGGACAGGATGCCAATCTTTATGTGGGCGAGCTTCCTTCGGCGGACGAGCTCGGGTTTAACCTTCCCCTGCCTGAGGGGGCTCGAGTCGTCGGCAGCACCCTAAGCGGCGAGGGCGAAGCGTATAACGCGGCGGTTTATCTCGAGACCGAAGGCTCGAGCGACGAAACGGTCTCCTTCTACCGGCGTGCGCTTCTCGCTGCCGGGTGGGAGGAAGGGCAAATATACGAGCCATCGGCGGGCTTTTTACCCTCCGGGGCCTCACAAGAGGCTACCTTTTGCCGCGACACAACCTTTTTGTACTTCAACAACCCTTACTATGCGTCCACAATAAGCGCGCCTGTAGAGGGCGAGCCCACTCAGGTGACGGTTCAGCTTTACAGCGACCCCAGCTCGAGGGGCTACACGCCTTGTGACCGAGACGAACGGGACCGCTACTACGGACCACCTATACCCGCCCTCGAGGCGCCGCCTGAAGCCACGGCATCTTACTTTAACGATTTAGGCGGCGGAGATGAGCGGCTCCTCGAGCATCTACCTAGAGAGCGACCTGAGCGCGGAGGCGCTGCTCGAGTTCTACGACGCGCAACTTCTCGCAGCAGGCTGGACGGCGCGTGACAGTAGTGGGGGAAACAGCGGCGGAGCAGATACCCCTGTCGGCTGGCGTCGCTACGGCTTTACCTCGGACGGCGAACCCTGGCTGGGTTTGTTGCAAATCCTGAGCGACGACGCCTTTCCGCGCTCTTACATCGGTCAGGTGCTCGTCATAAAAACTGTGCCTTAGCTTGGGCGCTGGGCGGGTTGTAATGTTGCAGCCCGCCTTTTATGAATTCTACTTGTGAAACTTTTTGCAAGGTGCCTTTCATTGGATTTGAGCGGGCATTGCTATACTCAGGACACTATGACAGCCACTGTCCCCCGCGCCCTGCTGATAAGCGATCCTAAGCTCGAGCCCATCGCCGACAAGGTCTTGGAGGGCAAGCGCCTCTCCTTTGACGAGGGCATGACGCTCTTTCGCACGCGCGACTTTCCGACCCTGGCCCGCTTAGCCGATGTGGTGCGTAAACGCATGGTGGGCGACAAGGCGTATTACGTCCACTCGCTCAGGCTGTCGCAAACGAACGTCTGTTATGTGGGCTGCACCTTTTGCGGCTTTCAGCGTAAGTTTAACGAGGCGGGCGTGTGGGACATGGATTTAGACGACGTGTGGGCGTACGTCGATAAGCATCACCACCCCGATTTGACCGAAATCCACATCTCTTCGGGGCATCACCCCAAGCGCACCTGGGACTACTATTTGGATTTGGTCGCAGGACTTAAAGCGCGTGGTTATCAGGTCAAGGCCTGGACCGCCGCCGAAATCCACCACTTCACCAAAATCACCAAGCCGCGCATGAATTACCGCGAGGTTTTGAGCGAACTCAAAGACGCGGGGCTCGTAGCGATGCCGGGGGGCGGCGCGGAGATTTTTGCGGAAGGCGTGCGCCAAAAAATCGCCAAGAACAAGGTGACGGCGGAGGGGTGGTTGGAGGTTCACCGCACCGCGCACGAACTGGGCATCCCGACCAACGCGACCATGCTTTATGGGCACGTGGAAACCCTGGAAGACCGCATGGACCATATGCTTAGGTTGCGCGACCTGCAAGACGAGTCGCCGGGTTTTTTCTCGTTTATCCCGCTCGCCTTTCAGCCCGACAACAACCCGCTGGCGAAAGAACTCAACAAGAGCGAATTTACGACCGGCCTAGACGACCTCCGCAACTTGGCGGTGTCGCGCCTTATGCTCGACAACTTCCCGCACATCAAGGGCTACTGGATTATGATTACGCCCGAGTTGACCCAGGTCACGCTTTCGGCGGGCGTGTCGGACGTTGACGGCACCATCAAAGATGAGCGCATCGCGCACGCGTCGGGGGCAAGCACCGACAAGGGGATGACCGAGGGCGAGCTGATTCGGCTTATCAAGGATGCGGGCAGGGTGCCCGTCAAGCGGGACGCGCTTTATAACGAACTTAAGGTGTATTAAACCGAGTACAGGAGGTACAGCGTGGCAACTGAACTGCTCCAGCAAGTCATCACTGAACTCGAGAAGCTGCACCCTACCGAACAAAACGCGGTTGCTGCGCGGCTTTTGGAAGAAATCAAGGACAATAAGCTTTGGGCGGAAAGCTTTGCAGAGACGTCGGATGAGCAGTGGGACCGTTTGGCCGCCTCGGTAAAACGTGAGATTGCTGCCGGAGAAATTTTTGCGCTTGACACGCTTTGTGGTGAGCTAAAGGTTCACGCCTAACCGCTAACTTAGCATGACCCTCGAGCTTCTCCCTGAAACCCTGGCCGTATGCCGCTTGCCCGCGGATGCCGACTATCCAACCTGGCTTGGCGGCGGCTTTCAGAGCGTCACGCGCACACCTGACGGACTTTCCGTTGTTTGTGACGCGCGGTGTGTTCCAGAACGAGTTAAGGCTGAAGGAAACTGGCGATATCTGCGGGTGGCGGGGCCGTTGGAATTTCACCTTACCGGCATTCTCGCCTCACTTACCGCGCCTCTTGCCGAAGCGAAGATAAGTGTTTTCGCACTTTCTACCTTCGATACAGACTATCTGCTTGTCAAGGATCAGTCGCTCGAGGCCGTTCTCGATATTCTAAAAGCCAAAGGTCACGAGATAAGGCAAGAAGTGGCAATATGAACCTCCCTAACCTTGTACCTGCAACGCGTCAATCTGTGGGGGCGCTCGAGCGCTTGGGCATCGTTTCTTATACCAACGTCGCGCCCTTACACTGGGGCCTGACGCCCTGGGAGGGGGTGCGCTTCGTCCGGGGTGTACCGACGGCGCTTAACCAACAGCTCTTGGCGGGCGAGATTGACCTGACGCTGGTCTCGTCCGTCGAGTTCTTGCGCCACCGCCATGAACTTGTGGCGCTGCCTGACTTTTCCATTTCCACCCTTGGCCCCGTCTACAGCGTGATGCTCTTTCACTGGGAGCCGTGGGAGGCGCTGTCGGGCAAGCGGGTTGCCTTGACGACGGATTCGGCAACGAGCGTGAAGCTGCTCGAGGTCCTGCTCCACGCCTCTCACCTCACGCCCGAAGTCGTCCCGATGAAACCCGACTTGGACGCGATGCTTATAGCTTGCGACGCGGCGCTCCTGATTGGCGACAGCGCGCTCAAAGAGGCCGTGGCGCGGCGTGAGGTGGAGGGGCGTCAGCCCTTTGTTACCGACCTGGGCCGCGCCTGGTACGACCTCACGCGGTTGCCCTTTACCTTTGCGGTGTGGGCTGCCAGACGAGACGCGCCGCCCTCAAAGCGGCTGGTGGCCGAGTTGCGCGCGGCGCGCGAGCGGGGGCTGGGGCATCTGGCGGCGGTGGCGGACGTTGAGGCCGAAAAACTCGCCCTGTCGCCCACGGTGGTGAGGCGCTACCTGGGGAATTTCCGGTATTACCTCGAGCCCCCCGACCGCGACGGCCTTCTCGCTTTTGCCAAGCGGGCGCTGCCGGAGGTGCGGGAGAGCGAACTAAAGTTCTGGGAGGTCTGACGCTCTTTCTCGCCCTCACGCTGCGTTATGCTGCCCCCTATGCCGAACCGAGAGCAAGACGCTACCCCGTCCTATAAACCTATCGAAAACTACGGCGTCATCGGCGATATGCACACGGTGGCCCTGGTCGCGCTAGACGGCTCGATTGACTACATGTGTTTCCCGCGCTTCGACTCGCCGTCGATTTTTGCCGCGCTTTTAGACGCCGACAAGGGCGGATTTTTTCGGCTCGCGCCGGTCTTGGATAACGCGCGCCACAAGCAACTCTACTTACCCGACACCAACGTCCTCCTCACGCGCTTTTTGTCTCATGAGGGCGTGGCGGAAGTGTCGGACTTCATGCCCGTGAGCCGCGCGCACCTTCACCGGGTGGTGCGGCGCGCGAAAACGGTGCGGGGCGGGGTTCACTTCCGGATGGTCTGCGCGCCGCGCTTCGACTACGCGCGCGGGGAACATACGGTGGAGCTTGACGACGAGGGGGCGCTGTTCGTGTCGGATAACCTCACGCTGCGGCTGCGGACGCCCGCGCCGCTCACGGTGGAGCGGGTGGGGGAACACGACGCGGCGGTTGCGGACTTTACTTTGGGCGCGGGGGAGAGTCTGTGGTTTTTGTTGGAGGAAGAGGGTGAGTCACCGGCCAAAGACCCCCACTTTATTTCCCAATCGTTCAAGGAAACCGTCAACTACTGGCAGGACTGGATGGGCCGCTCCACCTATCGCGGGCTCTGGCGCGCGGAAGTGAACCGCTCGGCTCTGGCCTTAAAGCTCCTTACCTACGCGCCCGCGGGCTCGGTGGTGGCCGCCGCGACTTTTGGGCTGCCTGAGGAGATAGGGGGGGAGCGCAACTGGGACTACCGCTACACCTGGATTCGGGACGCCTCGTTTACGCTCTACGCGCTCTCGAGGCTCGGCTACACGGACGAGATGGCGGCGTTTATGGACTGGATTTCGCAGCGTTGTGCTGAGCTGGAGGGCGATGAGCTTTTCGGAGTCATGTACGGCGTCGGCGGTGAGGACGAGTTGCCCGAAAAAACGCTGGAGCACTTGGAGGGCTACCGCGGCTCGAGCCCTGTCCGCGTCGGCAACGCCGCCTACGACCAGCTCCAGCTCGACATCTACGGCGCGCTGATGGATTCGGTTTACCTTTTTAACAAGTACGGCCAGCCCATCTCGTATGACCTGTGGCGCAACCTCACCCGGCTGATTGACTGGGTCTGCGAGCACTGGCGGGAGCCCGACCACGGGATTTGGGAGATGCGGGACGGCAAGCAGGAATTCTTATATTCACGCCTTATGTGCTGGGTGGCGATTGACCGCGGCTATAGATTGGCGCAAAAACGCTCGTTTCCCGCACCCCTGGCGCGCTGGCACGAGGTGAGAGACGCCATCTATTTTGATATTTTTGACAACTTCTGGAACGAAGATATCGGCGCGTTCGTGCAGCACAAGGGCTCCACCAACCTAGACGCCGCGTGTTTGCTCATGCCTCTGGTCAAGTTTTTGGGTCCCACCGACCCGCGCTGGCTCTCGACCTTACGCGCCGTGGAGCGCGAACTGGTCGACGATTCGCTCGTCTACCGCTACTGCAACGCGGCGGGTGGTGATGGGTTGGAGGGCAGTGAAGGCACCTTCAATATCTGCTCGTTCTGGTACGCCGAATGTTTGTCGCGCTCGGGCGACCTTAGGAGCGCGCGCTACCACTTTGAAAAGATGCTCGGCTACGCCAACCACGTCGGGCTCTACGCCGAGGAGCTGGGGCCGCGCGGCGAGCATCTGGGCAACTTTCCGCAGGCGTTTACCCATCTGGGCCTCATCAGCGCCGCGTTTGACATCGACCGCCGGTTATCGGATAAGCATGTAATTTAGGCGTCGGGGCCGAATCTTATGTCACGCAGGTGTTGCGTTGGAGAAAGGGCCGAGTGATAAGTGGAAAATAGAATCTAAGGGCTCGTTTTCCTTACTCTCTAGGCAGGAAAAGTGGGTTGGGGCTCGAGCCTAAACCACACCCTAAACCACACCCCAAACCACACCCCAAACCACACAATGCCCCTTTGTTTGCGTGCCCCGCGCTAACGTTCACCCCTCACAAATTTCTTATGATGCTCCCCATGCGACTTCTTACCGGAACACCCTCACCGCTCGGGACGACTTGGGACGGGTTGGGGGTCAACTTCGCCCTTTTTAGCGAGCACGCCTGGCGCGTGGAGCTGCTTCTTTTCAGCCACCCCGACGACGCCGCGCCCGCTGTGACGTTCACCCTGCCGGAGCGCACCGGACCCGTTTGGCACGGCTACGCGCCCGCGCTGCGCCCCGGTCAGCTTTATGGCTACCGGGTTCACGGGCCTTTTGAGCCCCAGAACGGGCACCGCTTCAACCCGAACAAGGTCATGTTGGACCCCTACGCCAAGGCGCTCGGGCGGCCCATACGGTGGGACAACGCGCTTTTTGCTTACGAGATAGGCCATCAAGATTTGGACCTCTCCTTTAGTGAAACGGACAGCGCCGCCTACGCGCCTTTGGGCTTGGTTGTCGAGGACGCCTTTTCGTGGGGCGACGACCGCCCACCCAAGGTGCCGTGGGAAGACACGATTGTTTACGAAACGCACGTCAAGGGCGTCAGCAAGCTTCACCCAGAGGTGCCGGAGGAACTGCGGGGCACCTATTTGGGTCTCGCCTCGGAGCCGATTGTGGACCACCTCACGCGCTTGGGCGTGACGTCGGTTGAGCTTTTGCCCGTCCAGGCGTTTGTCAATGACCGGCATCTCGTCGAGCGGGACCTCTCGCAGTATTGGGGCTACAGCCCCCTCGCTTACTTCGCGCCCGAGCCCGCTTACGCGCGTGACCCCACTCACGCGGTGCGCGACTTCAAGATGATGGTGCGCGCGCTCCACGCGGCGGGTTTGGAAGTCTTTATCGATGTGGTTTATAATCACACGGGCGAGGGCAACCAACTAGGGCCGACCTTGTCGTTCAAGGGGCTGGACAACAGGAGCTACTACAAAATGAGCCCCGAAAACGCGCGCTACTACATGGACTATACGGGCACGGGCAACACGCTCGACGTAGGTCACCCGGCGGCGCTGACGCTCATGACCGATTCTTTGCGCTACTGGGTTACCGAGATGCACGTGGACGGGTTCCGCTTTGACTTGGCGGTGACGCTGGCTCGAGACGACTTCGACGTCGCCATGACCTCGGGCTTTTTCAAGGCGGTGGCGCAGGACCCGGTTTTGTCTAAAGTCAAGCTCATCGCCGAGCCCTGGGACGTGGGGCCCAACGGCTACCAGGTGGGCGGCTTTCCCTGGCGCTGGGCGGAGTGGAACGGACGCTACCGCGACACGGTGCGCGGCTATTGGCGGGGCGGCGGCGCGTACGACGACCTCGCCAAGAGGGTCACGGGCAGCTCCGACCTGTTCGCCTACAACGGGCGCAAACCCGCCGCCTCGGTCAACTTTATTACCGCGCACGACGGCTTTACGCTTCAAGATTTGGTTTCGTACGAGCGCAGGCACAACGCCGCCAACGGCGAAGGCAACCGTGATGGGCACGCGCACAGCATGAGCACCAATAGCGGCGTCGAAGGCCCCACCGACGACCCGGCGGTGTTGGAAAGGCGCGGCGCGCTCAAGCGGAGTTTTTTGACCACGCTGTTTCTCTCTCAAGGCACCCCGATGCTCCTGGGCGGTGACGAATTGAGCCGCACGCAGGGCGGCAACAACAACGCCTACTGCCAGGACAACCCGATAAGCTGGTACAACTGGGATTTAGACGAGCGCGAGGAGGAGTTTTTGCGCTTCACGCGCGACCTCATCGCTTTTCGCAAGGCGCACCCCGTGTTTAGGCAACGCGACTTTCTGGCGGGCGAGGGTGAGAGCTTCCGCGACTCCTCCTGGTGGCATCCCGACGGGCGCGAGATGTGGGCGGAGGACTGGCACAACGCCGAACAGCGCGCGCTCGGCCTCCTGTTAAACGGCGCGGCTCTGGACTGTAAACCAGACAAAAACGCGGCGAGCGGGAGCAAACCCGGTGAGGAGCACGAAAACACCTTTTTTGTTCTTTTTCACGGCGTCCGGCCCAGCCGCTTCGTCTTGCCACCCGTGCCCGACGCCCCGGCGAAAAGCCCGCCTGACTTCAGTTCGCCTGACTCTGAGCTCGGCGTCGGTGCCGCCAATATAGACAGTGACTCTGTACCCACGCACGTAAAGACGGACAACGCGCTGGTCTGGCGCTGGCTCTGGAACACGGGCGTCGGGCGCGAGCGCCGAGTGCGAACCCTCACCCCTGGCACCCGCTTGGTGCTTAAAGCCCGGCAGATGTCGGTGTTTCGGGCGGTGCGTCAGACCTGAACAGCGCGAGAGTCGTTATAAACCTGCGCCAATCCCGCTTCGGATATCGGATTTCTTAGACACTGTGCGAGGGGGCTCTCCCCACATCCCTTGGTAAGAGGGGTTGGGGGAGAGCTACGCAACCCGCTACGGCTCCTTAATTTGCGTCCGTGCTGAGGAGTACCGCGAAGGGCAGCGGCAACTCGCCCGGTTTAAGAGGGCTGTCAAGCTTCATCCCCGTGACCACGTCCTCATAGGAACGCCCGGCGAGTCCGTCCGGCAGCGTCACCTCGGCGTCGCCCCAGCCGCCTTTTTCTTCTAAAGTCGCGGGAAAACGCGTGACGAAGACGACCAGCGCTTTGCCGTCCGCCTCGCGCGAGAAGGCCAGACCGTGTTCCGCGGCCTCGCCGGAGAGCTCGAGCGCCCTATACTCCCCGCAGAAAAGCCCGCTATGCTCGAGCCGCAACCGCAACAGGCGCGCGGTCGTGATGAGCTTGAGGCGTTCGTCGCGCCCCTCAAAAAGCTTCTGGAGCGTCCCCGCGCCGGGTGAGGAGAGCAGTTCCGCGAACTCTTCTAAAAGATTGTCACGGTAGCCGTAATCCACCGGCCTGCGGTTGTCAGGGTCCACCAGGGACAAATCCGAGAGTTCGGTGCCTTGGTAAAAGTCGGGCATTCCCGGCGTGGTCGTTTTGAGCACGAGTTGGGCCAGGGTGTTGCTAAAGCCGTGGTGAGCGAGCCTTCCCGCGAGGTCGCCTATCGCCTCACCCACGGCGTCGCTCGAGACCGTCTCACGAACAAACGCCTCCAACGCTTTCTCGTACGCCTCGTTCGGGTTGAGCCACGACGAATGCTCTTTGGCCTCGCGCGCCGCCTTGCGCATGTAGTCGACCAACCTGTCGGCCAGCGTTTCCTTGTCTTCTGACACCTTCCCGTCTGGACCTATCCAGAGCGCGACCAGAAGCTGATAGAAGAGGTACATGTCGTTGCGGGAGGGGCCGCCGGAAGCTTCTAACCCGCCCCGGCGGATTTTCTCTGCTTCACCTGAAAGCGCTAGGAGCGTTTCTTCCCACGCGCTCGCAAGTTCGCTCAAGACGATGAGCCGCATCCGGGTGTCCTCGCCGCGCTTGTGGTCGTGGGTGGCGGTGGCGAGCAGGTTGTCGGGGTAGCGGTAGGCGCGAAAACGAGAGCGGGCGTGAAACGCCTGCGGCGTCACGCCGATGTGCTCGGGCTCGCCGCCCACTTCGTTGAGCGCCACGAGCGGCAGGTAACGGTAAAAGGCGGTGTCCTCGACGCCCTTGGCCGCCACGGGCGCGGTGTACTGCTGAAAGCGCCCGATAAACGCGGCTTGCATCTCTTGCAAGTCCTCACGCACCTCGCCGACCAACATGCGCTCGATAAATTCGTAGATGGACGTTTCCAACGTGACGCTGCGCCGCCGCGCCTGCTCTATGGCGCTGTGAATCACTTCTCGAGCCTCAACGGGATAGTGGGGCAAATAGGTGCGGTAGCGCGAAAAGGCGGCGATGATTTCTAGGAGCGCCTCGCGCAGCGCCTCCAAGGTGAAGTCGCGGGTGCGGTAGTCCGCCTCAGAGAGCCGGTTGAGTTCGTTCGCCAGCCGGACAAGCTCGCCCGACAGGCTCGTCTCCATGACCAAGCGCTTGCTCCTATGGACCTCTTCATCAAAGGGCACCACGCCGTCCACAAAGCGGCGGTAGAGGCGTTTAAGCCCTTCCGCGCCGCCGCCGTAGGTAAGCACGCCCATCGCGTCGTTCATGAATTCATAGCCCGAGGTGCCGACTGTGAGCCAGTCTTCGGGCAGCGTCTCGCCGGGGGCCAAGATTTTCTCGACCCACACCCTTTTGGCCCCCAGGGTATGAAGCGCCTCCAGATAACCCTGCGGGTCAAAAAGTCCGTCGATGTGGTCGATCCGCACGCCCGCGACGCCGTCCTTGACCACGAGTTCGCCCAAGAGCCGGTGCGAGTCCCAGAACACCTCCGAATTTTCCATCCGCAGGCCCACAAGTTCGTTGATGTCGAAAAATCGACGGTAATTGATTTCCGCGCCCGCCGTTTTCCAGTACGAGAGCCGCCAGAACTGACGCTCCAAAAGCGCGTGCATCGCGCTTGTCGGCAGTTTTAGAAGCGCGTCCCAGTCGACGGTTTCGCTCAGCGCCAGAAGTCTCGTGCGCAGGCCCTCGGCCTTGGTGCGCTCGCTCGGCTCTAAAGCTTCGTACGCCTCGAGCAAATCTTTGAGGTCGAAGTACACTTCAGTTCGCTCGAAGCTCGGCAGCGCCGCTCCTAAAATCGCGTCGTAGCTCGCCGGAGAGAGCGCAAAGCGGTTGTCGAAGTAGCGCGCGTAGAAGCGCCCGTCGTCGTAACTTAAACCAAGCTCGCCTTCTTCTAAAACCTCGCCGTAGGGCTTGCCCAAAAAGGGCAACAAGATTTTGTCGTGAAGCTCGTCTTTTAAGGGATTCCAGTCGATGTCGAAAAAGGCCGCGTCCTCCGAATAGGGACCGTACGCCAGGATGTCTTGCCAGTAGACGTTGCGCGGCCCCACTCCGGCGTGGTTGGGGACAAAGTCGAGGATGAGCGAGAGTCCCGCCTCCTGCGCCGCCTCGCGCAGGCTCTCCAGTCCTTCCGCCCCCCCAAACGCCTCGCGCACCGCGTTGTGGTCGATCACGTCGTAGCCGTGCGTCGAGCCGCGCCGCGCCTCGGTGATGGGGGACAAGTAGAGGTGGCTCACGCCGAGTTTTTGGAAGTAGGGCAGGAGCGCCCGCACGTCCTCAAACACAAAGTCGGGCGTGAGCTGGAGGCGGTAAGACGCGACCATCGGGCCTGTGGGCGAGGACGCGCCTGACGTGAGCGTTGAGTTGGGGGTGGGCGCGCTCACGCGTTCGCCTCGAGCAGCGCCGCACCCGGCACCTCGAAATGCACTTCATTACCCTCGACTCGAGCGGGTTTGGGATCGTCGGTGTAGGCGTTGCTCTCGGTCTGCCAGCGAATATCGCCTTCCACCGCTGTATGCTCGAGTGACACCGTCGTACCTCCGTCCAGAGCCACAAGCAGCACATGCCTTCCGCGTTTCAGCACAAGCCCGCCCGCGCTCGCCTGAACCTCAAAGTCGCCCGACAAGTCCCGCCGCGTACGGAGCAAATCTTTATAAAGTTGGAGCGTCTTCGCGTGACCCGGCACGTTTAGCTCGTCCCACTCGAGCTTGCTCCTGTTAAAACTCGCCTCGTCCTGCGGGTCGGGCACCTCGCCGCCGAAGCCGGGGAAGTCCTTAAATTCTTCCTTGCGGCCTTTTGACACGAGCTTGCCCAGTTCCTCGTTGTGGTCGGTGAAATACTGAAAGGGCGTGTCCGCGCCCCACTCCTGACCCATAAAGATTAACGGCAACTCGGGCGCGAAGAGTAGGGCCGCGCTCGCCGCGCGAAACGCGGCGGGCGACGCGTCATCTGAAAGCCTGTTGCCCTGCGGGCGGTTGCCGATCTGGTCGTGGTTTTGGATGCAGAGGACGAAGGCTTCTTTGGGCAGCCCCGCCGGGTCGGTGCCGCGCGGGCCGCCTTCGTTTTCTGAATGTTGGCCGCTAAAAAACCAGCCCTGGTTGAGCGTGGTGGCGAGGTCCTCGTTTGAGCCGCTAAAATCCTGGTAATACCCGTGTCTGTCCCCTGCTAGCCGCCGCCGCATCTGGTGGTGAAAATCGTCCGCCCACACGGCGTCTAGGCCGTAGCCGCCACTGGAGCGGGGCTCGAGCAGCGCCCGCATATTGCGCGGGTCCTCGGCGACGAGCGTCCTGCGCCAGCCCGGCACCCTCTCCACAACTTCTGACAGCTCGACCAAAAAATGTTTTGGCGAATCGTCAATCAGCGCAAAGGTCGCGTCGAGCCTAAAGCCGTCGAAGTGGTACTCGCGGAGCCAGTGGAGGGCATTTTCTAAAAAGAATCTGCGTACGCCTTCTGAGCCTTGCCCGTCTAGATTGACCGCTTGTCCCCACGGCGTGTGGTGCCGGTCGGTAAAGACAAAGGGGCTGTAAGCGGGCAAGTAAGCCCCGTCGGGGCCGAAGTGGTTGTACACCACGTCGAGAAACACCGCCAGCCCCTGCGCGTGCGCCTCGTCCACCAAACGTCGCAGCTCGTCGGGCGCGCCGTAAGCGTGCGCGGGCGCGAAAAAGGCTGCCGGGTCGTAGCCCCAGCCGCGCTCGCCGGGAAAGTCGGCCAGCGGCATAAGTTCGATGGCGGTAATGCCCAGCTCTTTTAAGTAAGACAGCTTTTGCCGCACCCCCTCATACCTGCCCTCGGGCGAAAAGGTGCCGACGTGAAGTTCATAAAAGATCAGCTCTTTTTGCGGCACCCCCTGCCAACCCGCGTCGCTCCAAGCGTACGCGTTTGGGTCCACCACCTGCGAGGGGCCGTGGACGCCTTCGGGCTGGAACCTCGAGGCGGGGTCGGGAAATGTATTCTCGCCGTCTAAGCGGTAGCGGTAGCGGTCGCCCGCTTTTGCGTTCGGCAAGAGGGCGGTAAAGTAGTCACCCTCTTTTTTCATATCGACACTCTCGCCGGAGGGCCTCAACACGACTTCCGCACGCTCCGTCGCGGGTGCCCATACGCGAAAGCGCACACCGTTCTCTTCGACCGACGCCCCTAGCGTCGGCTCGTCAACCTTCACCATAAATCTCCCCTAACATCGTCCATCCGGCAAAACCGGCAAAAATTACGCGTGATTTTCTCTCTGCCTGCGGTGACCATAAGTATATCCAGCAACTATATTCAGCCACGACAAGTGACGGTTCGCGCCGCCCCGTTCCCTCTAAGATACGTGAGAGCGCCCCCCAAAATTTCACTTTAGCACGCCCTTTTTTGTCTACCCTAGCGCCCGGTTCATATGATGTGCGAACTGCCGCCGCCACCAGTACCAATGATGCTCCACGTCAAAACCCCAAACATCACGCTCGTGCGGAATACCCTTTTCGGTCAGGAGGTCGGCCAGGCGGTTGGTGTCGGCCAAACACTTGCCCTCCCACGCGCCCTGCCCGCAGACCAATGCAAGGTGAGTCCCACGCACACGGTCCAAAGCCTCACCGTGGAGGTTGGGCAGGTAGGCCAGCGGGTTGTTAAAATAAACGTCCATTGAGTCGCTGGGGCCGCAGAGGGCTTCTAAGTTATAGCGCCCGCTTAAGCACAGGGCGTAGTGAAACGTCTCGGGATGTTTGAGCGCGAAGTTGGCCGCGTGGTACGCGCCAATCGAGCAGCCCGTCAGGCCGATTTTGAGGTGCGGGTCACCGCAGTCGTGGCGGATGGCCGGGACGAGGTCTTTGAGGATGAAATCTTCATACGCTCCGTGCCTCACCGCGCGCCAGTGCGGGTCGATGTTGTGATTCAGCCACGATTCGTGGTCCAAGCTTTCGGGGCAGTAGATTTTGAGCTTGCCGTGCTCGAGCAGCCCCGCCACCGCCTCAACCATCCCGTTGCCCTCGAAGTCAAAAAACTGCCCGCCCCCCGACGGAAAGGCGATTAAGGGCGCGCCGTAGTGCCCGTAGGCCAGCACCTGCACGCCTTTGCCCACGGCGGGGCTGTGAAGAATTTCGTAACGTCTCAGCATAAAAATCTCAACATGGCTCTAACATACATCTTCCGGGGGAAAAAGAAACTCAAAAATCTGCGGCAAGCGCCCAGCCCAGGCGTCCTCATGATGCGTCGCGCCCTCATCCAAAAAGTAACGGAAGTCGGCACCCTCCTCAAAACCGTTCGCAAGCAGCGCGTCCCTCGCCTTTTTTGTATCCTCCATCCCGTCGTCGCCCTTACCGGGGCTGTCTAGCGTGCCGCTGTCGAGCCAAAGCCGCAGGTCGCGCGGTTCGCCCTTGCGGAGACGCCTCACCGTCTCCATCTCTCCCCCCTCGTCTCGAGTAATCCAGTACGACGGCGACAAAATCGCGTGGCCCCGTGCGAACTCGGGGTGCTCCCAGGCAATGTAGGTCGAAAAGAGCCCGCCCAACGACGAGCCGCCCGTGGCGGTGTACTCGCGGCCCGTCAAGACGCGGTAGTTCGCCGCGACAAAGGGCGCGACCTCGTCGCGGTAGTACGCAAAGGTCTCATCCGCGCGGCCTTTCAAAGGTTTGAGAGGGATTTTGCGCCCCTTGCCCTTACGTTTTATTTTGGGTGCGGGAAGCGTGTATGACGCATAGGGCGGCAGATACTCCGCCAGCCGCGCCTCCCCGCCGTTACTCACCCCGACGATGATGCAGGGCTGCATCCGGTCTTCCCTAATAAGCCTGTCCGCCGTTTCGTCCGCGCGCCACGAGCCCAGGTAAGAATCCTCCACAAACGCCTCAAAGAGGTTCTGGCCGTCGTGCATGTAGAGGACGGGGTAGTGCGTGTCGGGCTGCTCGTCGTAGCCCGCGGGCAAGTAGATGTAGAGGGCTCGAGCCGATAAGCTCCCCTCAAAGTCGAAAATCTTCTCGACGCGCGAGGGCGACACGGGAGGCTCAGGTGGGGACTCGGGGGATGGCGTGATGCTCACACCTTATCCTAACCCGCGCCCAGCGCCGCATATCGCGTCGCGGCTGGTTTGATACACTCGCGCATGGGAAGAAATAAAGACCTCCGTAAAAGAATTCGGGGGCACCTCAGAGTCCTTCGTGAGCATATTGACAAAATCGACGCGGAGTAGGCCAAGCCTTATCCTGATCGGCGCAACATCGCCAAATGGGAAGAGGATATTAAGCGGCATTAAAGGGAGATAGAAAAGCTCGAGGCAAAACTTCCCGGCGGTAGAAGATGAAAAGAGGCAAAGATGAGAAGAGGTCAAAGGTGAATAGAGAACATTTGGAGTGGCTTTATAAACAGGTCACCCAGAGCGCCAAAACGTGTTTGGAGGAGCTCGAGCAGCTCAAGTTGATAAGCATTGACAGTGAGGAGCACGGCGACGTCGAGGGAAATTTACAGGCTCACCTCGCACAGCTCGAGTTTGACATTAAAGATGCTCGCGCCGAGCATGACGCTTGGCTCGACTCGCTTCCCGAAGAGGAGCTTCACGCCTGAATGTGGTCTTGAGCAAAGCTGCCTCAAACAGGGTTGGAGGACCCGTATAAAACCGGCTTGCTCGAGCGGAGTGGGCTCCTTGCGCTACAACCCGGTATCAGTCGTAGCTCACCACCTCGAGCGTCACCACGCAACTCCCCCAGCCCTCCGCCTTGGCTAGGGTAGGCATCCACACGTCCACCTGGTTCTCTTTGCGCTCGTGCATTAGGTCTTGTACCTCTAAGACGTAGCCGCTATCAAAACCGCCGCATTCAGGGTCATCGCGGATATCGACAATCCGCACCTTTGTTCCAAAAGGAAGCTGCGTGGTGAGCAAATCCTCGCTCACCGCGACGATGCCGGGGCGCACCTTTTGACCCGTGGCGGTCGTGTGGGGCGTGCTGTCGGTCTGCGCGACCTCGGACGAATAGGCGGTCATGGTCACCTCGAGCCGGTGCGGCTGAGCGTCCGCACTGGGCAAGAAACCAGGCAAAAAGCCGGGCAAGAAGCCAGATAAGAAAACGAGAAGAAACGCCAACATAAAACCTCCTTACGTGCCGCCAGTGTACCCAAAAGGTTGTGAGGGAAGAGGAGCCGGACGCCTCTTCGCGTTTCTGCCTGCGTTATCCTTGTCTGCTTGCGTTATCCTTGCTCATGCCACACGGGTCACTTTCCTCCAATGCCACTCCGGCTCCTGAAACGTTAAAAGCGCGGCTCGAGACCGTCCTCGGCTCCCGCCCGCTAAACTTCACGCGCCTGCACGGCGGCTGCATTGCCCTGGTGTACCGGGTCGCGCTGGCGGACGGGCGCGTGGTCGTTATAAAGGTGGACGATAAAGAGGACGCCTCGCTGGGGCTCGAGGGGGCCATGCTGCGTTACTTGAAAGAAAAGAGCGCGCTGCCTGTACCCGAGGTTGTTTACGACTCGGACACGCTGCTCGCGCTCCAAAACCTTCCCGGCGAGAGCGCCTTTTCACCTCCCGCCGAACGTCACGCCGCCGAACTCCTAGCCGCGCTCCACGCCGTCCGCGCCGACGTCTACGGTTTCCCCTGGGACACGCTCGCGGGACCTCTGCCGCAGCCCAACCCGCCCACGGCGTCGTGGGTGGACTTTTTTCGAGACCACCGCCTGCTGTACCTGACCCGCCTCACGCTTAAGAGCGGGAGGTTGCCCCAGCGGGTGGGGGAGAGGCTCGAGCACCTGGCTGAGAACCTCCCCACCCTCCTGGACGAACCGCCTTACCCCTCGCTCATCCACGGCGACGTGTGGACGAGCAACGTGTTGGCGAGAGGGGGCCGCGTCACCGGCTTTTTGGACCCCTCCCTCTACCACGCCGACGCCGACATGGAACTCGCCTACATCGCGCTCTTTAACTCTTTTGGCCGCCCCTTTTGGGACGCTTATCACGCGCTGCGCCCCGTTCGTCCGGATTTTGAAACGCGCCGCGACGTGTATAGCCTCCATCCGCTGCTGATTCACGCCCTACTTTTTGGCGGGGCTTACGCGCGTTCTGTCGAGGAGACGTTGGGGCGGTTGGGGTACTGAGCAGGGCGGAAGGCTAAAAAGTCACGACCTTGGGTTTGCTCCGGGGTTTTGACCCTGAAGGCCCTCTTCTCTTTTGACATAAAATGATTTGCGAAATAAGAAGAAAAACAGTAAGTTCCTCCGTTCAGCACGGAGAAACTATGGTTACGGCCATTTAACGTTCGGTTTATCCGTTCCTGACGCGAAAACTGGACTAAAATCCAGTTATTACGCAATTGACTCATACAAGCGTTTGGTTTAAGAAAGGTGTAGACAGCAGGTTGTCGTATAGGACGGGGTCTATGTGATGCTGCCTCCGCTGAATACCCTCAGTATTTGTGCAAGTCGCTGTGAGACGTGGGTTTCGCAGAAACGCGCTTTCAACCTTTCGCCACAGGTCTCCCCACGGTCACTCCTGCGGAAGGTTGGATTGTTCACATTTCGCGTTTTCTTTACCGCTCTGTAAAGTTTCCGTGAGCACGCTTCCCCCGCTTCGTAGAAAGTTATTAAGAAGGGTTACAAGCTGGTCGGCATCCAAATCCGCATCGCACCCGTGAGAAAAACAGGAAGGGAAACATGGCAAAAATTACCGTAATTGATGACGCCGCCGCCGACCTAAAGATGATGGAGTCGATTCTCAGGTCGGCCAGCCACACCGTCACGGCGCACAACGACCCGGTGAGCGTCGAGGACAAAATCGTGGCGGACAAGCCCGACTTAGTCATGCTCGACATCGTGATGCCCCAGCGCAACGGCTACGAGGTGCTCCGCGCGCTAAAGCGAAACCCCGTGACCCAAAGCGTGCCGGTCATCTTGGTGTCTTCTAAATCCGAAGACACGGACGTCCGCTGGGGTCTGCGGCAGGGCGCGGCGGCCTACGTCACCAAGCCGTATACGCCCGAGGGCGTGCTGACGGCGGTGCGGGAACACTTTAACGCATGAGCGTCCCCAGGAACAGCACCACAGGAACTCCGAGCGCGCTGTTTTTCAGGCTCGAGACCTCGCTCTTCGCCGTCGAGGGCGCGCACGCGCGTCAGGTCGTGACTGTCCCCGGCGTGACCCCTGTGCCGCGCACGCCGGGGGCGTTCTTGGGGCTTTTTATCTCCGGGGGCGCGCTTTTGCCCCTTATCGACCCCCGTCCCCTGCTCGGTTTTGCGGGTGGCGGCCCCGTTGCCCACGATTTAGCCGTGCTCGCCCACGCCGCCCCGCACACGCTCGCGCTAAGCGTGGACGAGGTGGTGGGCTTTGGCGCGTTGGAGCGCGGCGCGATGCTGCCCTTGGGCGCGTCCTCACCCGAAGCCTTTCGTCACTACGGCCTGGGCCGGTGGACCTTTGAGGGTAAAGGCGTGGTCGTGCTCAACGTTCCCAAAATCGCCGAGGGGTTGAGTCAAGCCCTCGAGGGCGCTTAGGAGAAACATGGACCAGTCGGAATCTCAAACTGGCGCGCCTGGCGTAAAGGCGTTGCCCACAAAGGCGGAGGGCGGCGAGCAGCGCCGGCGTAAAGGGGGCGCCCGAGAGAGCAAGGCGAGCGGCTTGTCACTCTCGGTCAAGCTGCCCGCCATGATCATCGGCCTCCTGGGCCTCGCGCTCCTCACAACCATCGTTGTCGTGACGCTCAACACGCGCGCCGCACTCCGCGAAGCGATTCTCGAAGGGCAGACCAATACGACTCAGCAGCTTACCGAATTGGTCAGTAGCTTTTTTGATGAGCAGGCCAGCCGCCTTCAAGTGCTCTCTTTCTCGGGTAGCGTGGCTAACGCTGTCAACGCGCGTAACGCGAGCTATACAGGCGGCAAAGCGGACATCGTCGCCAGTATAGAAGCGTTGGACGCTCTCTACCGTCAGACTAAGGGGGCCGCCGCCGAGTTCGAAAATCTCAGCGACGCAGCCACCAACCCGGCTGTCAACGGGCTCAACACATTTACCAACAATTTTAACGAGAACTTAGAGGTATTTTTCACCGACCGCTACGGCGCAACGGTAGCTTCTACGGGTACGCTCTCGGACTACAACCAAGCCGACGAAGCCTGGTGGCAGAACGCCTGGAACGGCGGCGCAGGCGGAATTTACATCTCGCAGCCCGAGTACGACGAGAGTGCGGGCGCAACCGCCATTGACGTTGCCGTGCCCGTCTACGCGGACAACTCAGAAGAGGTGATCGGCATCTTCCGCACGACGGTTGACGTTGCGGCGCTTTTCGCGTTTATTGCGGAGCCAAGTTTCGGCGAGACGGGTTACGCGGTGCTCGCGCGAGGCAACGGTGACATCGTCTACGACCCTCGCGCCCAGGAGGGCGTAACAAGCGAACGCGAGGGTGCCGCCTTCCTGGGCGCGTTCGCAAGGAACGTTCGCGGAACAGATACGTTCGCCGGTGCAGACGGTCAGGAAGTGCTTTATAGCTACTCGAGCCTTACCGCAGGTGAGGGTGCGGCAGCAGAGAGTGTTGTCGCGCTTGAAGGGCAGATTCTGGACGCGGTTGAAGCCCTGGACTTTTTCATCGTCATTCGCCAAGAAGCCGCCGAAGTGCTCGCCGCCGTTGACCAGATCACGGTTCGCGCGGTCGTCATCGGTCTCGTTGCCGTAACGGTCGCAAGTATCCTAGGCGTTCTCTTCGCCCGCAGCATCACCTCGCCACTTGACAAACTTACCCGCGCCGCACGCCGCATTGGACGCGGTGACCTCTCACAGCTTCTCGACGTTCGCTCCAACGACGAGCTTGGTCTCTTAGCAGGCTCACTCAATCAAACGACCATGCGCCTACGCGGCATGATTCAGACCGAAGAAGAGCGCGATGAGATCAGCCGCCAGAACAGACGGTTACAGCAAAACGTCAGCGAGTTCCTTGAGGTCGCGGTGGACATCGCCGACGGCGACTTTACCAAGCGCGGCGCCGTGTCCGAAGACGTGCTCGGCAACGTCGTCGAAGCGATTAACCTAATGGTCGAAGAACTCTCCTACTTGCTTACGCGAACGCGCGACGCCGCGCTGTTGGTCAACCAAGGCTCGTCCGAGATGGCCGAGATTACCGACGCTGTGACGAAAAGCGCTCAGCAGCAAACTGAAGAGGCGCAGGGAGCGAGAGAGAGAGCGCTCGCCATCACCGACGCCATCCGCCGCATGGCCGACACCGCCAACAACGCCGCCGGAGCCGCCGCCCGCACCCTGAGCGCGTCCGCGCAGGGTGAAGAGGCTGTGGCGAACACGCTTAAAGCAATGCAGTCCATCCGCAACGAGGTGCAGGCCATTTCCGAGCGCTCCGAAAGTTTGCGCTCGCGCTCGGACGAGATTTCAGAGATTGTTAAGTCGATGTCGCACATCGCGTCGCAGATTAACCTGCTCGCGCTCAACGCCGCGTTGGAAGCCGCGGGTGCCGGTGAAGCGGGGGCCCGTTTCTCGACGGTGGCCGCCGAGGTGCAGGCGCTCGCCGAAGAATCCGCGGGTGCCGCAGGGCGCGTGGGCGGGCTCGTGCGCGCCGTTCAGGCCGAAATCAAAGAGGTGTCGCAGCGCGTGCGGGGCGGCTCCAAAGAGGTGGAGGCCGGCTACCGGGTCGCTACCGAAGCCGGGAAACGTCTCAAGGAAATCGCCCAAATTGCCGCCCAGTCCGCCGACCTGGTGCGCGCCATCTCGAGCGCCGCGCAAGCGCAGGTGGCGGGCGTGGAGGGCGTGAGCACGTCCATCTCGTCGATTGCCGGGCTTAGCGAACGCGCCCAGGGCCGCGTGAACGAGGGCCGCGAGGCCGCCGCCCGCTTGCAAGCCCTGTCGAACGAACTCACCGAGAACTTGTCACGGTTCCGTTTAGCCTAAGGAGAATAGTGAACATGACCGACCGCTCACTCGAGGCCGTGACAGGTTCGGGGGCGACTACCGGACGTAGCGGAAATAAACCTTCCAGAAACGCCAGAAACAAAAACGCCTCGTGCCAGCCCGTCGGTTTGAGGAGCGAAAAATGAACAGAAGAAAGTTCTTGAAAGTGTTAGCGGGCGGCGCGGCCGGTGTCGCGGCGGGCGCTCCCCTCCCCGCCACGCCGCTCCTTGGCTTCGCGCAAGGTAGCGCCGCCGTACCGGGGGTGACGGACGACGAGATCAGGATCGGCATGAGCGCCGCTTTTTCGGGCGCGTCGGCGGCGCTCGGCAGCGACTACTACTTGGGCGCACAAGCGGCTTACGAGGAGGTGAACGCGAACGGCGGCATCTTCGGTCGCGCCGTCCGGGTGGTCGCGCTCGACGACGGCTACACGCCCGCGCGAACGCTCGGCAACACGCTGCGACTGGTTGAACAAGAGGGCGTGTTCTGTTTGTCCAACTACGTCGGCACGCCGACGCTGGTGCGCGCGCTGCCCATGATCAAAGCGTTTTCGGGCGACGACCTCGTGCTCGTCGGCAACCTGACCGGCGCGCAGGCGCAGCGCGAAGCGCCCTACGTGGATCAGATATTCAACGTCCGCGCGTCCTACCGGCAGGAGATGGGGGCGCTCGTCGAGCAGTTCTGGGCGCTCGGCCTGCGCAAGTTCGGCGTGTTTTATCAGATCGACGCGTATGGGCGAAGCGGCACCGACGGGGTGGCCCGGGCCCTCGCCGCGCGCGGCGCGAACATCTTAGCGGAAGCGACCTACCGCCGCGGCGCGACTTTTGAGAGTGATATGAGCGCAGCGGTGGGCCACCTTAGAGATGCGGGGGTCGAGGTTGTCTTGGCGACGGGATCTTATCAGGCCTGCGGCGCTTTCACCCGTACGGCGCGTGAGGGTGGCTGGCACGCGCCTATCTCCAACCTGTCTTTCGTGGGCGCGGACACGCTGCTCGACCTGCTCAAAGAGGCGGGCGCGGCGAGCGGCAGGGACTACACCACGTCGCTCGTCAATTCCCAGGTCGTGCCCGACTATAAAGACACTACGCTACCCGTTGTGCGGCTCTACCGCGACCTTACGGACAAGTGGCAGCCCGGGCTGCCCGGCAGCTTACGAGACTTGCAAAACGAAGCTTCTACGCCGACGGGGTACAGTTTTGTCGGTTTAGAGGGTTTCATCAACGCCAAAGTTTTGCTCGAGGGCTTGCGCCGCGCCGGCCCCGAGCTTACGCGCCAGGGCTTCCGCATGGCGATGGAGAGCCTCGAGGACTTAGACATCGGCGTTGGCACCCCCGTAAGCTTCGGGCTCAACGACCACCAGGGTCTCAACAACGTTTACTACACCCACGCCGAAAACGGCGTGTGGACGCCGCTCCGCAACTGGGCTGCGGTACTCAGCTAGGAGAATAACGTGCAAGAACCCGATACCGTTACGCTCGCCACCCCCGTTCAGCCCCACACGGCCCAACCCGCTAAAAACAAGAGGGCTAAAAAAGACGTTTCAGCAAGGGGTGAGAATGCCCCTACGCCGACCTCCAGGGGTCTCGGCCTCAGCGCCAAAATCATCATCTTTCTTACGCTGGTTTTGTTCGTGTTTGCCGCGGTGGGCGTTTTCGTCTCTTCGACCAACCTGCGCAACACGCTCCGCGAAGGTTTGGTGCAGGAGGGCGAGGCGACCATCGGCACGCTCGCCGAGATTGCCCCCGGCTACCTTGCCGCAGGCGACACAACCCAGCTTCAGGCGCTCGCCAACCAGGAAGCCGAATTTAGCTCCGTTGCCTACATCTGGATAAGCGACAGCGAGGGTAACATCATCGTCCATACCTTTGCCCCCTTCGTCCCCAAAGAAGTGGTGCAGGCGAGCGCTCAACGCTCGGACAACGCGGGCAACCCGGACGGTGGCGCCGAATTCACCTACCGTAACCTAGAAACAGACCAGACCGAGAGCGTTCTGCAACTTGCAGCGCCTATTCTGGACGGCCAGTTGGGCACGGTCTACATCGGCATGAACCTAACGGTCGTGCGCGCGGCGGCCAGCAGAGGCTTGCTCACCCTGCTGGCCATCTTCGGCGCCATCACCCTTGTCGTCATCGGCTTGGCGGCCGTTTTCGCCAACCGCATCGTTAACCCCATTCGCCGCCTTGTGGACGTGGCTTCAAAGGTTGGTCAGGGGGACCTGTCGAACCTCGCCGAGGTTCGTTCAACCGACGAAATAGGGCTTTTGGCGCGAACCTTTAACAACACCGTCATGCGTCTGCGCGGCATGGTGCAGACCGAGGAAGACCGAGACGAACAGCGCCGCCAGCGAGAAATGCTTCAGGCGAACATCGGCTCGTTTCTGGAAGTCGCGATGGACATCGCCGACGGCGACTTTACCAAGCGCGGCGCCGTGTCCGAAGGCGTGCTCGGCAACGTGGTTGACGCGATCAACCTAATGGTCGAAGAACTCACCTACCTCCTCCAGGACGTGCAGGGTACCGCGCTATCCGTTACCGAAGGCTCATCGGAAATGGCCGGGATTACCGACGAGATCACCCAAAACGCGACGCTCCAGGCTGAAGAAGCCCGCAAGGCCACGGGTGACGTGCGGCAGCTGACCGCCTCGATTCGTGAGATGGCCGAAAACGCCGAAGAGTCCGCGCGGGCCGCCGGTCGTACCCTTCAAGCCTCGCAGCAGGGTCAGCAGGCGCTCGACAACACGCTCCACGGGATGCAGAACATCCGCCGCGAGGTGCAGTCCATCTCCAAACGCATCAAAGGCTTGGGCGACCGCTCCTTGGAGATTTCGGAAATCGTCGAGACCATTTCGCGCATCTCCTCGCAGACAAACCTCTTGGCGCTCAACGCCGCCATCGAGGCGTCGGGCGCGGGCGAGGCCGGGAGCCGCTTCGCGGTCGTCGCGGGCGAGGTCCGCAGATTGGCGGAAGACTCCAAGCTCGCCACCGAGCGCATCGAAACGCTCATTAAAGCCGTGCAAAACGAGGTGCAAGAGGTGATCGTGTCGGTCGAGGACGGCACGCGCGAGGTGGAAACGGGTTACCGCGTGACCACCGAGGCGGGCGAGCGTCTTAAAGAGATCGGCGACATCGCCAACCGCTCGGCGGCGCTCGCGCAGCTTATTTCGCAGGCCACCCAGGGTCAGGTACGGAACGTGGAAGAGGTAGGGTCGTCGGTCTCGACGATCGCCGGTATTTCCGAGCGCTCGCAGGCGTCGGTTATCCGCGGTCGTGAAGCCGCCCGGAAGCTCCAAGAGCTCGCCGAGGCGATGACCGGCAACTTAGCCCGCTTCCGCCTGAACTAATTATGGAATCTGTGCAACGCGCCGAACTTTTAGAAACCTTCGTGCTCGACGCTTACGACGCGTTGGGAGGCTTTGAGGGCATCGTCAACCGGTTACGCGAGGGCGTGACCGGTCCCGCCCTTCATGATTTATCCGTCATCGCCCACCGCGTCAAGGGGTCCGCCGCGCTCTACGACTACCCGCAGCTTTCGCGGCTCGGCGGGCTCGTCGAAGAGCTTGCCGAAAGGTTGCAAGAAGCCGAGCCCATCACGCCCGAGGGTGCCGCCAAGCTCACGTTCTTTTTGGAGCAGGTGCTGACCTGTTTGCAGGGCGGGCTCGAGAGCATCGGCCGGAGCGGCGACGAGGGCGAACTCGGCTTGCAACTCGCCCATCTGGGCGGCTCGCGCGGCTTTTTGGAGCTCCTGCGCGCGCACCCCAAGAGCTTCGTCCGTAAGAGCTTTGCCGCCCAAGACGCTCATGGGAAGACCCAACTCGGCCTCGTCGAGGAGCTGCGCCGCTTTTACGCCCAAGACGCCGACACCTGGGAATTTTTCGCGCCCGAGGCGAGCGAACATATCGACGCCATCCGCGACGTGTTGAGTGAAGTTGCGCCTGATGACGTAAGCGGCGGGGTGAGTGACGACCACCTCACGCGGCTCTTCCGCGCCACGCACACCCTCAAGGGCTCGGCCTACATGGTGGGTCTGACGCCGATGGGCGAGCTTGCTCACGGCTTAGAAGATCTCATGGTCGCCGTGCGCGAGGAGGGCCGACCCTTTGGCGACGTGGTCACCGCGCTGCAAACGGGTGTGGGCGCGCTGAGCGACATGCTCCTGAGCGCCGAAGGCCGCGACGTCGGGGTCAAGGAGAGCGTCCGGAAGGCGCAGCGCGAGATGGCTGAGCTTTTGGGGCTCGAGCCGACCGCCGAACCCGCTGAAAACACCGCGGAAGCCTTGGGGGCAGAGGGGGCGTCCGGCGCGAATCCTTACCTCGAGCTCACCAAGAAGCTGCGCGCGTTTCCCAAACGCGACGCCGACACCTGGGGCTTTTTCGGCCCCGAGGCGAGCGAACACGTCGAGACGATCCACGAGGCATTGGAAACGCTGGCGCAAGGCTACAGCGAAGGCGCGCTCAACAGCGTGTTCCGCGCCGCGCACACGCTCAAGGGCGCGGCATACATGGCCGAGTTGCCCGAAGTGGGCGAGCTCGCCCACGGTTTAGAAGACCTCATGGTCGCCGTACGTGAGGAAGGCATGGCCTTTGACGAAATCTTGCTGGGCGTGCTCAAGAGGGGTAACGAAAGCTTGCGCCTCATGCTGGAGACCGCCGAAGGGCGCGCTGAGGGTCATGGGGCCGCGCTCGAGGAGGCGCTGCGCGAGACCAGCGAGGGCCTAACCGCGCTGCTCGGCGAGGCTGCGCCCCAAATTATCGAATTAGGGGGTGTGGCCGAAGAAAGTACCGACCAAGCCGACACGGAAACCGAGACCGCCCCTAACGCCATCATCCGCGTGAAACTCGACAAGCTCGACACCTTGATGAACTTGGCCGGTGACATGGTCGCGGCGCGCGCCCGGTTGGAGCGTCAGGTGCAAGAGTTCGGCGGGGTCAACACCATTTTGGACACGAGCCGCGCGCGCCTTTTGCGCACCGTGAGCGAGTTTGAGGAAAAGTACCTCAACCCGCGCCTCGCCGCCATGACCCAAGCTACGACCAAAGCCACGAACACACAAGTAGACGCCGAGGGGGAGCGGCGCGGGCTGGGCGCGACCACCGCTGAACTCTTCGACGAGCTCGAGTTCGACTCCTACAACGACCTCAACATCTTGGCGCGCAGCGTCGGGGAGATGGCGAACGACTTGTCCGAAATCCAGACGCAGCTCGCGCGCATCGGGGGGAGTCTGGCCGCCGAAACCGAGACCATCCAGAAACTCTCGAGGAGTCTGCGCGGCGAGGTGGGCCGCGCCCGCTTGGTGCCCGTCCGCGGTCTCTTCTCCCGCTTGAAACGCCTCCTGGTCGCGGGCGAAGGCAAGTCGTTCACCCTCACCACGGCGGGCGAGGGAACCGAGATCGACAACGTGATCTTGGAAGCCGTGGCCGACCCCATGCTCCACCTCGTCAAAAACGCCATCGCGCACGGCGTCGAACCCGAGGCGGTGCGTATTGAAAAGGGCAAACCCGCCCAGGGCCGGGTCTCTTTGCGCGCGTACCACCAAAGCAACTACGTCTTTATCGAGGTGCAAGACGACGGCGCGGGTATCGACGTGGCGCGCGTCAAGGCCAAAGCGGTCGCCAAGGGCTTCCGCTCCCAGGCGGAGGTCGACGCCATGAACGAAGGGGAGGCGACGGCGCTCATTTTCCTCCCCGGCTTGTCGACCAAAGACGACGTGACCAAGCAGGCGGGTCGCGGCGTCGGTATGGACGTCGTCGCGGAGAACGTGCGCCGCCTCAAGGGCGAGATAGGCGTCAGCAGCGAGTGGGGGCGGGGCACGCGCTTTACGCTCAAGCTGCCCTTGACGCTCATCGTGTCCGAGGCGCTTCTGGTGGGCGTCGGCGAGCAAACGTTCGCCTTTCCTGTGAGCGCGGTGCGGGCGCTTCGCACCGCGCCCCGCTCGAGCGTTAAGGCAGAGGGAGACGAAAAGCGGGTTCTGTTCGAGAACCGCTCCCTCCCGCTCTTGCCCGTTCGGACGATTCTGGGTCTGCCTGCCGTGGACGCAGGGGGCGCGGGGCCGGACGCGTCGTTCGTGGTTTTAGAAACCGGGAGCGGCACCGTCGCCGCCGAGGTTGACGCCTTTTTGGACATCGAAGAAATGGTCATCAAGGGGCTCAGCGCCATGCTCGCCAAGCTCTCCTACCTCTCGGGGGCCGCCGTATCAAATACCGGCGAGGTGGTGTTGGTGCTCGACCCCGCAGGCTTGCTCCGCCTCTCGCAGGGCAAAGACAGCCCCTTCGTCTCGGCTCAAGGCCCCACGCGCGTGAGAGAAACTAAACGCCGCTTGCTCTTGGTTGATGATTCAATTAGTGTGCGCCGTGTGGTGGGCAAAATGCTCACGCGCGCGGGTTTCGACGTCGTGCTCGCTTCCGACGGTCAAGACGCGCTGGAAAAGCTTCTCGTCGGGGCGCGTTTCGACGCCATCCTGACCGACTTGGAAATGCCCCGCGTCAACGGTTACGAACTTATCGAGGAGGTGCGCCGCAAACCCGACACCGCCGCCGTCCCCATTATCGTCATGACGACCCGCGCGGGCGACAAACACATGCGCTTGGCGCTCGAGCTGGGAGCCACGAACTACTTTGCCAAACCCATCGACGAAAGCAAGCTGCTCCGCGCGCTCCAGAATTTCTAAGCTGGTGCGACATATGAAACATATGAAAGGTAAAAGCATCTAACGGGGCGAGCTGGTAGACCTTAAAGAACGGACTCAGGCATCAAGAGGATAGAGGTTAGAGCGGACGTGAAAGAACCAAACAAAGTGCTCATCGTGATGGAGGACGGCCCGCGGGCTCTCGCGCTCACCAGCATGTGTACGGGCGCAGGCTTCGAGCCGCTCCTCGCCTCGGGGGGGCTCTACGCGCTGACCACGCTCGAGCATATGGGGCCGCGCGCCATCGTGAGCGCCGCGCATTTGGGCGACATGAGCGGCTTTGACCTCTACGACATCGTGCGTAGCGACGAGACGATGCGCGAGCTCGTTTTCTTGCTGCTCGACGAGGCCTCCGAGGACCGCCTCGACCCCTCGTACGCCGACGCGGTGCTTCCCGCGAACGCCCGCCCTGAGATGATTGTGGAGGCGCTTAAACGGCTTCTCGCTCCTCCAGAAGCGAAACCACAACCAAAACCCGCACCCAGGACGCGGCTCTCCTCGGGGGCGCAACGGGCGAAAAATTTGAGAGGCACGTTGGAGGTGCTGACGCTTTTCGACCTCACCATGTCCTTATCACAAAACTCTCGCTCGGGCAGGCTGCACGTCTACTTTCAGGACCAGGAGCACGGAGAGGCGTGCGTCGTTTTTGTAAATGGCGGGCTCGTCCACGCCGAGTTTGCCGGTTTGGTGGGCGAAGCGGCGCTGTTCAGGCTGTTTTTCCGAACCGAGGAGGTCGACGATACCGAGTTCTTGTTCGAGGCGTCCGCGCCCTCCCAAAACCCTTCTAAAAACCCGGTGACCATTACCACGCCCGTGCAGCAACTTTTGCTCAAGGCGGCGGTCGAACTCGACCACCTGCGCGACAAGGCCAACACATGAGCGAGCACGCGTTCGCCCGTACCTTGCGCGCCCGACAAGCGTCTCACGCCTGTTGGTTAAGCACTTTTTACTCAGAGCTCCGGGCGGTCAAGACCAAACGAAAAATAGAGGCAAATCCGAGCATCAAAAAGGTGGTTCTATGGCAAACGTACTTGTAGTCGACGACAGCGTAAGCGTGCGTAAGGCGCTCGAGCGCATCCTCCTAACCCGCAACCTGGAAGTGGGTGCCGCGGGTAGCGCCGAAGAGGCCCTGACGCGCCTTGGCGAACGTGTTCCCGACGTGATGATCGCCGACGTGGTCATGCCCGGTATGGACGGTTTCGGGCTCTGCAAAACCGTCAAGGACGACGCCCGCTACGCCAAGTTGCCGGTGCTGCTCATTTCCGGCATCGTCAATCAAGACGTGCTCGACCAGGCGGGCGAAGTGGGAGCCCTGGGCGTGGTGAAAAAGCCTTTTACGCCCGAGGATATTTTTCCCAAAATAGAGGCCGCGCTCGCGCAAAGCGCTCACGTTGCGGCTCCGGCTGCCGTTCAAGACGCGGCGCACGCGCCTAGCGGAGGGAGTCGCGCGCAACGTCTGGGCGCGCTCTTGGAGCCTTTTGCCGAAAAAGCAGAAGTCGAGACGGTGTTTTTGGTTGACGCGGCGGGCAAGGGAATGGCGCGCGCTGGCAGGGAGGCGGACGAGCTCAAGTTGGGGACCTACTGCCGGACGCTGGGCTCGATTGCCGGGGTGCTGGGCGAGGGGCTCAAAGTCCCGCCCTTAGAAAGCCTCTACCTCGAGTATCACGACCAGGGGCTCCTGGTAAGCCGGGTTAGGACCAACTTTTTGGTCTTGGTTCTTAGCAGCGTGAGCACGCTCGGGATGATCCGCTATTTGGTATCTAAACAGGTGCCCAAGATGCTCAGCGTGCTGGACGCTCCCGCGTAAGAGCGTCCAGAAGGGCTCGAGATGCTCGGTCAGCGTGTGGGCGACGGGTGCAACCCCAAATAGGCGGATAGAAAAAGGGGCGTAGCAGCGGTAGAATGGCGGATGAAAACGAGCCAGACAGGTGATTGGAAAGAACGGGCGAAGGAAGCGTTTGGCAGGTACTTAGAAGCTTTGGAACGAGACCTACCCGAAGATGCGGGTGTAGCCGAGGTTGAGACGGCGATGCTGGCGCATTATCAAGCGATGATGAGTGAGACTATGCAAGCTCTGGCAGATAGCCGGAGCTTTTCCCCCCGAGCACAAAAGAGAAGTACCTGAAGGCTATTGGGGTAACGGCAAACGTCGCTGCGCGGTTAAGCACTTGTGGGGCCGGGTCTATGTCGAGGTACAAAGGCTGGTTGATAGAGAGGGTCGAGCCAAACAAGCTATCCTCGATAGACGCTTAGACCATTCGGGCTGGACGCCCAAAGCCTTAGCTTGCCTGACCGACTTAGCAGCGCGCGTGCCCTTAGAAGAAGGCGCTTACATCGCGCGCAACTTCGGCCTGAGGATTAGCTCGTCAGAATTAGACCGCTTGCAACGCCCCTACGCTGAGGCGTGTCGAGCCGAGGTGGCAGACAGACTGTTGTCTTGTTCAGAGCCTGAAGCGGCACGCCGACAAGGACGCGTCATGGTGTTGCAAATGGACGGCGTCTACGTCTTAGGGCAACCTGAACAGGGGCTATGTCCTGGCCTGGAACTCAAAACAGCCGTACTTTATCCGCAAGCCGCTCCGAGTCAGCGCTGGATGTTGGCCGAACGCTGCTGTGCCGAAGACTTTGTCACGCTCGTGGCGGGTTTACTCAACGAAGCCGGAGTCACCCCCGCGGATACGCTGCTCGGTTTGGGTGATGGAGCCGTTTGGATTGACAACATCTTTTGTCATCTCGACGCCGTAAGAATCACCGACGTCTACCACGCCACTCAGTACCTCGACACCATCATGCAAGCACTGGCTTGGGATGAAGACCTAAGAACGCGCCACCGCTGTGACTGGTATCGGGGTCAGCTCAACGCCCGTGACTGGCTCGCTCACCACCTTCCTAAACCCGAGGTCTGGCTCACCTGGGATGACAAAGCGCAAACTGCTCTAAAGTATCTTGAAACCCGGCTTGACAGTATGGATTATGCTCGGTTCACAGAAAAAGGCTATCCCATCGGTTCAGGGCAAATCGAAGGGATGAACAAAGCCGTTATCGGAAACCGTATGAAAAGAAGCGGGATGCACTGGTCCAAACAAGGTGCTGCCAGTATGGCCTCTTTGCGTGCCCAGACCTGTGCCAAACATTCCCTCATTGACTTTGGGCAGCTCAGGCACCTCGCTTACCCTGCCCCGGCTTAATCCGACACTAGCGGGCTGCACCCGTGGGCGACCCTCGAGCCCCAGCCCTGCACCCTTCCAAAAGCCGATAATCTTGAACCGTCATCTTGAACCGTGCCGACCGAAAAGGTCGACTCCAAAAGGTTCTAAGCGCGCGGATTCATCTCTCGGCGTCTGCGGCTTCCAACGCCTCACCCACCACCGCCACCGCTTCAGGTTGCGCCACCGTCACCGCGCCGGAGGGCGCTAAATCCTGCGCGCCCGTTAGGGTAAGCACGTCGTCAAAACGCAGCACCGCGTCCTTGGTTCTTTCGGTGACGAAAAGGTGAGTTCCGTCAAAGGCGACGCCGACCGGGTTGCCCAAAAGCGTGCTTGGCCCGGCTATCTGCAACCGCACCTCGGTGAGGCCGTCCGCCGCGCTCGCGCTTTCGATAACAAAGATTTTGCCGTCCGCGGCAAAGTCCGGCTGGTCGGCGGTGGTGGCGTTGCCCACGTCCGAAGCAATAAGGATGTCTTCGTCTGACACATAAGCAACGTCGTGAACGTTGGCCGAGGCTCGTTCGCCGTTTACGGTGGGGGTAATGACGCGGTCGGGGCCGTTCGCGCCCCGGTTGATCAGGTAATCGTCAAAAACGAGCACGGTGCCGTCCGTGCCGCCCACGAAAAGTTGATCGTCCGCCGCGTTAAAGGCTAAGCCCCAGGGCCGCCGCGGTTCGCCCGAAGGGGTCGTGCCGAGGTCGGTGGTGACAAAAAGGGGCGCGGCGTCGCCTTCCGCTTGCACGTCAAAAGTCGCCACCTTCGCGCTGTCAAAGTCGGCGACGATCACGACGCCCAGCGCGTCCGCCACGTTCAGGTCCTTGGGCGCGATGAGGCCGGTGGTCGCGCCCGTAATGAGGCGGTCCCTAGAAGCGTCAAAGGAGCCGTCCGCGCGGCTCAAAAAGTCAGCCACGACCATGACGCCGCCCGGCGAGGCCTCATCCGGCCCGTCGTCGAAGGTGATATAGGCGTCGCTCTGAACGTCAAAGTCGATATACTCGAGGCTCTCCGGCCCCCCCGCGGTATCAAACATCACGCTCGAGGCCGACATCTCGGGCCGCAGTTTGAACACGAGCCCCTGGGGCGGGTCGCTCGGCACCACGGGCGGCGGCGGTTTGCTGATAGCCAACACCCACGTCGGCGCGGCGTCTTGCGCGTAAACCCCGGTGGGTCCAATAAATACCATAAGCGCGACACCAAACAACCACAGTTTCGGCGTAATTTTCCCCCAGAACCGCATAACTTGCCCCCTTTGCTGTAGGTTCATCGTGTTTCCCCTCTATGGATGATTTATAAGTGAGGTAACCTTAACAACCCACAAAGCAAAAGCATGTTACGCCGCGTTACGAACGGGTCGCCTGTGCATTAAATGTTGATGCGTCAAATGTTGAGCCGAAACGGAGTCTGGTTTATGAGACACCCGTTTCGGCTCGAGGCTAAACCTGATTTGAAGGTTTCAAGGCTCTACGGTCACGGTAACGGTGTCCGTTTCCGCCCCGCCGTCAGCCGTCGTCGCGGTGACCTGAACCGTGTTTTGCCCCGCGCGAAGCCCCGACACCGTAAAGCTAAAGCGGTTGTTCGCCGCCGTTGTCTGAACCGCCTCGCCGCCGTTCACGCGGTAACTCAGGCTGGTCACGTCTCTCGCAACCTCCCCGACGACGATGGTGCTCTCCGCTGAGAGCGTCGCGCCGTCCGCCGGGCTTGTGATGTTTACCGCGCCCTCCGGTCTGGGGTTGAGGAGCGACACCTTGCTTAGCGGGTTGGTGGGCTGAGGGCTCCCGCCCGCGGGCTCGAGGCTCAAATAGAGCGACGCGAAGCCCCCGGCGGGAACCTCGAAAACGGCGTTCCGGGATACCTCCAAGGACGTGAGCGCCTCGCCTCTGTCCGGGTCCCAGTCGCTGCTGGTGTGGCCCCAGGCTTGGTAAGTCCGTCGGGGGGGGGCAGACTGCTCGAGGACGAAAAGCGCCTCGCTGTCCGGGGTCAAAAGCACACTTCCCAGAGACCCGCCGGGGCCGTTTGCCAGCGTGTTTTCCAGCACCACCCTATCCACCTGTGGACGCGCGAGAAACGTACGTACCAGACGCGTCTCGTTTTGTACCCGCTGGAGTGCGTTGTAGTTCTGGACACCCCAGACCCCGCTAAAAACCAACAGCAGCGAGACGCAAGCCGCGGCGAGCCAGCCGTAGTGAGTCGGGAGGTTCGCAAGCTGGGGAACGTAGGGCGAGGACGTATCCTCCTCACCCGCTTCTGCTGTAGGCTCATCCGCAATTTTCTCTTTCAAGACACCCTGGCGCTCGTTGCGCAGA
Source organism: Trueperaceae bacterium (assembly GCA_965214405.1). Taxonomy (GTDB): domain Bacteria; phylum Deinococcota; class Deinococci; order Deinococcales; family Trueperaceae; genus CBDCCT01. The sequence goes on along the minus strand of OZ243956.1, from coordinate 510,138 downwards.
CGTGCCTTGATGGCCTCCCAAACGTGGGGGGGCGGCTCGAGCGGTGCAGTTTCGTTGAAAGCATAAGTGAAGGCCTCAGTGTTCAAAGCTTCCGTCATGAGAACCAGCGGTGCGCCCAGCCGCCACGCCTCTTCCTGGCACGCCTCGCAACTCGCCAGGTGCGCCTCCACCGCCGCGGTTTGTTGGGGCGTGAGTATGCCCAAAACGTAGTCCGGCAGAAGTTCTGTAGGATGCTCCTTCGCGGCGTTTGTGGCGCGGTTCATAGCGCCTCCATATAGTCTCTAAGCTTGAGGAGCGCCCGCCGCAGCTTGCTTTTCACGGTTCCTAAGGGCAGCCCGGTGAGTTCGGAGAGCTCGGCGTGGGTGTAGCCCGAGTAGAAGCTTCCCTCTAAAAGCGTTCTCTCTTCAGCGTCCACATGCTCGAGCATCTTGCCCACAAATAAAGGCGTCGTCGGATCGGCCGGGGCGGGCGAAGAGAAGATGGCGGTCGGGTCGTGAACGTCCCAGCCGTCCGCCTTGTTGGGCCGCGCGCCGCGCTTGCGCAGCCGCGATAAGGCCTCGTTGCGCGCGATGGTGTAGACGAACGCCCTCGGCGAGCGGTGCAGCGTATGGTAGCTCTCCGCCTTGCGGTAGAGCGTTAAAAATGTGTCCTGCACCACCTCTTCAGCCTCCTCACGGCTTTTGAGTAGCTTGAGCGCCAGGGCGTAAACGTTGCCGCCTAGCCGCTCGTAAAGTTCAGCCAACGCCCCCTCGTCACCCCGTTGCAGCCGTGCGACCAACTCCGCCTCGAGCTCCATGTTCCCCCATCACGTTTATCTTCACGTATATTTTTAAGTTCCATTTCACGAATAAAGACCGTTGCACCCTCTTGCGCAGCCCGCCTCGTGACGCCCCGCAAAAACGCTTCTAAAGGTCGCGCGCCGCCTAAGGACGCTTTTCATGGGCCTCCGCTTCTACGTTTCCCTCTGCTCTCGCTATCCCAAAGTCGGCGCGTCTTACGAGTTCTTGCTTACAAAGAACGAAATCCTCGTAATCCCCGATCTGCGCCGTCCCCTTAAGAATAGCGTCTTCAACCCCCGCGGTAACCTCTTGCAACTCGCGTCTCGAGAGTTGCCGGACGTACGGCATTTCTTCTAGCCTCACCCTGATCTCACTCGCTTTCACCTTTGCGGCCTCCTTACTTTAGGTAACGCACCCGGGCGCGTGTTGGATGCGTGGACGTCGTTGTGGCAGGTTTTAACGAGGCAGCCAGCGCTTTGCATCCAAAAGTCAGCGGCGTGCGTTACGTAAGGTGTGAGGGAAGACGAATGAAAATTTGCCAATATTCAAGGGCCGCACCATGACCCTCGACACCCTGATGGGCCGCTTACAGAGGCTCAAACGGCTCGCCGAGCTTGTTCATGCGGATGATTATGCGAAGACGCTGGAGGGGGTGTTAGGGGAGCTCGAGGGCTCAGAACCCACCGAAGTTGACCCCGCGCTACTAAGCAGCCTGCGGCACCGTCTCTTGAATTCCGACCCACCGAAAACGTCCTGAGATTTCAAAAATACTTCACGCATCCAAAAACACACAGACCGCGTTTCTTAAGGTGGAAGCCCAAGAAGCACGCGCGCCGAAGCGCTCCAGCCGTTTTTTGAATGCACCGGCCTAAGCGCATCCAAAAGTTGACGGCAGGCGTTTCATAAACCAGAAGGGGGAGGAGAAGCTTGAGATAAAAGAGCAGAGTCATACGTGGCAAGACGACCAAGACGACAGCGTTTGTGGTGTGTCGTGAGGAGGTTTTTACTGAGCGAAATGCGCACTAACTCAAACCAACGACAGTTCTATTCATTTGATTTTACGCCCATACAAAGCACCTTGAGGAGGTTGCAACCGTATGAATAAGGAGAAAAGAAAGCAGGCTTCATTCCGGCGGTTAGGTTTAGCCGTACTTGTCCTGCTGACCGTTTTATTTACAGCTTGTTCTTCAGGGCCTGGCACCGCCCAGCCCGACCTCATCAACATCACGGGTCCGGCGGACGGCGCGACGGTCAGTCAAGACAACGTGACGGTGACGGGCGTGCTCGAGGACGGCGTCACGTCCATGAGCTACCAGCTTAACGGCGGCCAGGTGTGGCCCGTCGAGTTTGCCAATAACGAGTACGCTTTCCCCGTGTCGGGGCTCGTCGAGGGTGAGAACACCATCAGGGTCACCGTAGGCAACGCCGACGGCGACTCCGTGGTGATTATCATCATCATCATCTTCAACCCGGGCGCGGGCGGCAACGTGGCCGACACCTTTTACGTGTCGAACAACGGTCCCCAGAACGCTGGTCAGGTCGACACCTTTGACGAAGACTACGACCTGCAAGACACCTTCTTCTCGGGCAACAACGAAGGCGTCGAGATCGACCGCTTCGGCGACCTCTACCACGCGGGCGACGGCGACAACGGCCCCAGCATCCGCATCATCTCGCAGTTTTACTTGCGCGAAGACGGCTCTTATGACCCGGACGTGGACCGCGAAATTCGTGGCGACCAGACCGGCTTGGTCGCGCCCAAGGGCATCGACCTCGCTGAAAAGGCCAACTACATCCTCGTGGCCGACTTTGGCGCGGACCCCGGCAATCAGAACATCAAAATCTTCAACACCTCAGACGACGGCAACGTTCCCCCCACGGCGACGACCAATCTGCCCGTCAAGCCCTGGGATTTGGTTTACGACGAGGAGAGTGACCGGCTCTTTGTCGCCCTAACCGACGGCACCGTGGCGGTGTTTGACAGGTACCTCCAGCAAGGCTTTGGCAGCGACGGTCCCGACACCATCATCACGCCCGCCGACCGCCGCGGCAACAAGATTTCGGACAACCTCCACGGCATCGACTACGACAAGAACTTGGACGCGCTGGTCCTGACTGACGTCGGCGACGCGGCTGTGGACAACGACGGCGCGATTTACGTGATTCACGACGCCAGCAACGAGAACGGCAACGTCATTCCGGGGCGCGTCATCAGCGGGCAGGGCACGATGCTTGGCAACCCTGTGGACGTCATCATCAACGGGCAAGAAGCAAGGGTGATGGAAAAAGCCAGGGACCAACTGCTCGTCTTCAACAACATCTTCTTCGGACGAAGCGGCGACGTCGAGCCCGACCTCGCGGTGAACGAGATGAAGCCTGAGTCGATTGTGGCCGCGATGGACGACTACGACGACAAACCGGGCAGACCGGACCGCCCCGACAATGGTTTCAATTCCGACTTCAACCTCAACGTTTACGTGTCGAACAACGGCATGGACAATGTGGGCCAGGTTGACAGATTCGACGAAGATTTCGACCTCCAGAGCACCTTCTTCTCGGGCAACAACGAAGGCGTGGAGCTCGACGGCCTGGGCAACCTCTACCACGCGGGCGACGTGGACATGAATAACGGCAGCGTCCGCATCATTCGCCAGATTCGCAACCGCGACGACGGTACCTACACCGAGACGGTAGACCGCGAGATTCAAGGGGACAAGACCAGCTTAGTCGCGCCCAAGGGTATCGACATCGCCTATGACGCGGGTTACCTCATCATTGCCGACTTCGGCGCGGGCAATCTCAAGGTTTTCGGCACGGCGGCGGACGGCAACGTCGCGCCCGTAGCGACAACGCGCCTCGACGTGAAACCCTGGGATGTGTCTTATGACGAGGACGGCGACCGGCTCTTTGTCGCGCTGACCGACGGCACCGTGGCGGTGTTCGAAGGCTACTTAGGTTCTGACAACGACCGCGACGACCGTGGTGATGACCGCGACCGTGACGGCGACTTTGGCAGCGACGGCCCCGACCGCGTCATCACGCCGGTAGATAATAGTAGCAACAAGATTTCCACCAACCTGCACGGCATCTTCTACGTTAACGACAAAGATAGCCTCGTCGTGACCGACGTCGGTGATGCGAGCGTTAATGATGACGGCAGCATCTACGTCTTTAACGATCTCGACAAGGACGGAGACGGCTCAGACAACCTTCAACCCGACCGCGTCATCCGCGGCCCCGCGACGATGCTCGGCAACCCCGTGGACATCATCGTGGACGGTAGCGAAGCGCGCGTGGCGGAAAAAGCCCGCGACATGCTGCTCGTGTTCGACAACATCTTTGACGGCGACAGCGGCAACGTCGCGCCCGACCTTGCGGTGAGTGAGGCGAAGCCCGAGTCGCTCGTTTCCGAGGCGGACAACTTCATGTTGACCACCCCCGACGTAACCGACATTGACGACGCCGACATCATGATTGACGCGGTGTTTGCGACCAGCAACACGCCGGACCCGACCAACGGCAGCGTGAGAGACGGCGACAATGACGCGGGCGACGATTTCGTGCTCGAGCTGGGCACCGACTTGTCCTCGAGCATCCGCTCCGCCTTTGATACGCGCGACGCCACCGCCAACCCCGAAAACATCACCTTCAGCCTCTCCGGCGACGCCTACCTGACCTTCGACAACGGCATGACGCCGAGCCAGGGCGGCATTTTGGTGGTCAACCGCCTCGCCGACAGCCGTGACGGTGACATGTTCAACGCCTCACGCGACCGCACCATCACGGGCGATCAGACCGGCCTCGTCGCGCCCAAGGGTCTGGACATTGCGAGCGCGCAAGGCATCGTGATTGTCGCGGACTTTGGTGCTCAAAACATCAATGTCTTTAGCACCGAAGCGGGCGGCAACGTCACGCCGCTCTACGTCACCAGTGACTTAGGCAGCGACATGCGCAGCGTTTGGGACTTAGACTACGATCCCATGAATGACCGCCTCTTCGTGGCCGCGACCGACGGCACCGTGCTCGTTTATGACGACTACGTGGACAGCATGGGCGCGGGCGGCCCGGACCGTGTGATTACGCCGACGAACGGCAGCAGCAAGGTGTCGGTCAACCTTCACGGCGTCGTTCACGTTTCTTCCGCTGACGGCTACTCCGGCGACGTGCTCATCCTGTCGGACGTGGGCGACGCGGCCAGCAATTCGGACGGCCAACTCTTCGTTATTGAAAACGGGAGCACCGCGAACGGCAACGTGGCGGTGAGAACGCAAATCGGCGGCCCTCAGTCCACCTTGGGTAACCCTGTCGACATCACCTTCGACGGCAAAGACCTTTACGTGGCCGAAAAGACCAAGGACACCGTGCTGCGTTTCGACAACATCCTCAGCCAATCGGGGATGAAAGACGCGAGGCCGGACCGTTCGGTCACGGTTGACAACGTGGAGTCGGTGGCGCTCGCGCCGGACTACCTCTCGAGCCCAGACCGCGATGACCGGGACGACCAAGACCGTTAAGCTCAATTTGTAAGCTGTATGGGAGAGGGCGCCGTGTTGAACGGCGCTCTTCTTTTTCGCGTAGAGGTTTAGGCGGAGGTGAATAGGTCGCTACCCATGAGTATCAGCAGTCGCACGCTCGAGCAGCCTCTACTGAATATTGAACCCGCACAAATGAAAAAGGGCTGAGTTACACACTCAGCCCTTGATTTGTCTTGATTGGGTTACGCCTGAGCAGGCACGCCCTCCGCCTTGCGGCGCTTGCGGTTCTCTTTGGGCGTACCCGCTGCGCCCGCGTGCTTTTCCAGCGCCTCCATCCCGCCGACGAGTGCCTGGTTCAAGACCGCGTCAAGATTGGGCGACGGGTGAAAGTCGAGACTGCGGCGCAGGTGCGTCGGGATGTCGTTGAGGTCGCTCAAGTTCTTTTCGGGGAACACGATGTGCTTGATGCCCGCGCGCTTGGCCCCCAAGATTTTCTCCTTGAGACCGCCGATGGGCAAAACCCGCCCGCGTAAGGTAATTTCGCCCGTCATGGCGACGTCTTTGCGGACCGGCACGCCCGTGAGCGCGCTAATCAGCGAGGTGGCGATGGCCGTGCCCGCGCTCGGGCCTTCTTTGGGCGTGGCTCCGGCGGGTACGTGGATGTGAAGCTCGTAGTTGTCGAGCACGTCCTGCGCGATACCGAAGCGTTCGGCGTTGCTTTTTGCGTAGGTGAGTGCCGCCCTTGCGGACTCTTTCATCACCTCGCCCAACTGACCCGTCAACACGAGCCCGCCTTTACCGGGCGTGACCGAAGTCTCTACAAACAGGATGTCGCCGCCTACCGGGGTGTAGTACATACCCGTCGCCACGCCGACGATGTTCTCCTCACCCTCGGACTCGGGGGTGAAGCGCTCCGAACCGAGATACTGCTCTAAACTCCGCTCGCCGATGCGCACGTGCTTGGCGTCGCCCTCGGCGATGCGCCGCGCGGCCTTGCGGGCCAAGGTGCCCACCGAGCGCTCCAAATTACGCACCCCCGCCTCGCGCGTGTAAGACGAGATGAGCTTTGACAAGGCCCCGTCCGAAATCGAAATCTGGCGCGGCTTGAGGCCGTTTTCGTGGATCTGCCGGGGCAGGAGGTAGCGCTTGGCAATTTCCAACTTTTCCTGCTCGATGTACGAGTTGAACTCGATCGTTTCCATCCGGTCCATCAAGGGGTCGGGGATGTTCTGCGGGTAGTTGGCGGTGGCGATAAAGAGCACCTCGGAAAGGTCGAAGGGCACGCCCATGTAGTGGTCCACGAACGAGTTGTTCTGCGCGGGGTCCAACACTTCTAGCAGCGCCGAGGAGGGGTCGCCCTGGTAGCTCATCCCGAGCTTGTCCACCTCGTCGAGCAAGAACACCGGGTTCTTGGTGCCCGCCTGGCGGATGCCCTGGATGATGCGCCCCGGCATCGAGCCAATATAGGTACGGCGGTGCCCGCGGATGTCAGATTCGTCCCTGGCGCCGCCCAGTGAAATGCGCACGTACTCGCGGCCCAACGACTTGGCGATGGACTTGGCGATCGAGGTTTTACCCACACCGGGAGGACCGACGAAAAGCAGGATGGGGCCGCGGTTGACCTCGCCCTCTTCAAGCTCGCCTTTTTTGGCGCGGTCTGCCTTGAGCTTCCGCACCGCCAGGTACTCGATGACGCGGTCTTTGACTTTTTCCAGACCGTAGTGGTCTTCGTCTAAAACCTCGGCGGCCTTGTCAATGTCAAGCTTGTCTTTCGAGCGCGTGTTCCAGGGCAGGTCGGTAATCCAGCCCAAGTAGGTGCGGATGACCGAAGCCTCGGCGGAGTCGGGGTGCATCCGGGCTAAGCGGTTGAGTTCGCGCTCGGCCTCCTCCATCACGTCGTCGGACAGGTCGAGCTCTTCTAATTTGGCGCGGAAGTTCTCAATCTCGTCGTCGCCCTCGTCCGAACCCGAGAGTTCGCGCTGGAGCGCCTTGATCTGCTCGCGTAAGAAATATTCGCGCTGGTTGCGGTCAATTTCTTCTTTGACCTCGCGCTGGACGCGGCGCTGGGTCTCGGCGAGTTCGATCTCGGTGTCGATGAGGACCAAAACTTTGCGCACGCGCTCCTCGACGCTCGCCGCCTCGAGCACCGCCTGCTTGTCTTCCAGCCTAAAATCCAGGTGATAGGCCACGTAGTCGGCAAACTGGCCCGCGTCCTCTAAGTTCATGACGAACTGGGCGACCTCGGGCTGGATGGTGCGGGAGTTCTCGACCATGTCGGAGAACTTCTCGCGCAACTCGCGGAAGGCGGCCTCTAAGGTAACGTGGTCGCCCTCTTTAACGTCAATGGGCGTCACGTCCGCCTCGATAAGCCCGTCCGAGCTGTAGTAAGCGTTCACGCGCACCCGCGCAAAACCCTGCACGAGCATCTGAATCGAGCCGTCGGGGTTTTTCTTCATCCGCAAGATGTTGCAGGCGGTGCCGACGTCGAAAAGGTCGTCGCCCGTGGGCTCCTCGACCTCGCCGTCGCGCTGGCTCACGATGAGGATGGTGCGGTCGCGGTCCAGGGCCGCATTAATCGACCGGATGGACACGGGCCTACCCGCGTCGATGGGCGTGACCATCGTCGGATAGAGGACGGATTTACGAACCGGGCAAACGGGGATGGGACCGTTGGAAAGGGTATCAGTTGGGCTGTCTGACATTTAACGCCTCCTCTGGGGAAGGGTGGGGGAGTGGGGATGGGTTACGACTCTATAAATCTTAGTCTCCATGTATCAAGTTTACTTGGTGCGTGTCGTATGGCTGGAAGGTGGCTTACATCTGTGAGCATACCGAGCGAGCGAAGAATAGCGGATGAAAAAGCGTACGGTGAGCTCTTACCTCCTTATAGTTTAAGGTCACTAAACAGGACTTCACCGTGGGCGGGACTGATAAAAGGATGGCGAACTGTTCGTGCAGGAGGGCCGACGCCAAAGCGCCGCGTGATAGCGTGAAAGTTATGTCGGACCTTAAAGACCAGTCACTAAAAGAACAGTTGCAGGGGGCGCTCGAGCGCGCTCTCACCCCCATGTTGGCAGAGGCGGGCGTGTCGGAAGCGGTAGAGGCCGCCGTTCAGGACGTGCCCGAGGGCAAGCCCGGCGACTACGGCACGCCGGTCGCCTTTGGCTTGGCTAAGACTCTGCGCAAGAATCCCGCCATCATCGCCAAAGAGGTGATTGAGCGGCTCGAGCTTCCCCCCGGCGTGGCCCATGCCGAAGCGGTGGGGCCTTATATCAACTTTTTTGTCGACCCCGCGCATTTTGTAAAAAGTATCGTGACGGAGCAAGCTACACTGCCTCGACGCGAAGAGAAAGTCATTGTCGAACACACCTCCGTCAACCCCAACAAGGAAGCCCACGTCGGCCACCTGCGCAACATCGTCTTAGGCGACGCCTGCGCGCGCATCTTCAAGGCGGCGGGCTATGAGGTCGAGGTGCAGAACTACATCGACGACACCGGGCGGCAGGCGGCGGAGTCGATTTTTGCGGTCAAGTATTTTGGCGCGGAGTACGACGGGTCTGAAAAGTACGACCACTGGCTCGGTAAACTTTATGTGCGCTTAGGGCAGGCTAAAGAAACGGCCGAAGAAAAGGAGCGTGAGGCCATCGAGGCAGGCGTGTCCGAGGTGATGCACCGGCTCGAGCGCGGCGAACTCCGTACTAACGTTGAAGACGTGCTGCGCGCGCAGCTCACAACTTACTACCGTCTGGGGGCCGAATACGACCTGCTCGTCTGGGAGTCCGACATCGTCCGGAGCGGCTTCTTGGCGCAGGCGCTGGCTATCTTAAAAAATAGCGACTATGTATTTGCGCCCCAAGAGGGCAAGTACGCGGGTGCGCTCGTGATGGACGTATCTCACTTCTTGCCGGGTTTAGAAGAACCTTACGTCGTGCTGGTGCGCTCGGACGGCAACGCCATGTACGTCGCCAAGGACATCGGCACGCAGTATTGGAAGGTCGGCTTGTTTGAGGGTCTCAAATTTGCCCCTTTCGACACCCAACCCTCGGGCTGCACGCTCTACACCTCCGCCCCCGAAGGCGAGGAAAAGCCAGACGGGCACACTTTCGCGCACGGCGACGAGATTATCAACGTCATCGACGCGCGCCAGTCGCACCCACAGACGATTGTCAAAACGGCGCTCGCCCTGTCGGACACCGCGCAGGGCTTTGACGCCTCGCACCATCTGGCGTACGAGGTGGTGACGCTCGAGGGCCAGGCGATGAGCGGGCGTAAGGGCGTCACCCTGTCGATTGACGAGGTGATGGACGAGGCGGTGCGGCGGGCTCGAGGGGTTGTCGCGGAGAAAAACCCGGACTTGGGGACGATGGACGAGGTGGCGTATGAGGTCGGCATCGGCGCGTTGCGGTTCGGGATGCTCAAGAGCGAGGCGAAGCGCATTATTGACTTCCGTTGGGACCAAGCCCTGAGCCTTCAAGGAGATTCCGCGCCCTATGTGCAGTACGCGCACGCTCGAGCGTGCAGCATCCTGCGCGCCGCCGAGGGGCTAGACGAGAGTCAAGCCGACTGGTCGAAGGTGGGGGGGCTCGAGGTCAAGCTCGCCCAGAGTGTCGCCAAGCTGCCCGAGGTGATTGGGAGTGCGGCAAGGGACTTTGCGCCTCACTTGGTTGCGCAGTACGCGCTCGACTTGGCCACCGCCTGGAACGGTTACTACAACCACAAGGATGAAAACGGGCGGCCCGACACGCAGGTGCTCAAGGCCGAGCCGGGGCTGCGCGAGGCGCGGCTGGCGCTGGTGCGCAAAGTGAAAGAGACGCTGGCGAAAAGTTTGGACGCGCTGGGCATCGCCGCGCCGGAGGAGATGTAGGAGGTATTATCTTGTTTCAAACCAAGCCACCTCGCTTTTGACGGCGAAGCAGATTCCAAGTTTCATGACCAAATTATGACGCTGAACCAACATCTCGCCTATTTTAAGGAGCTGTTGCGGCACAAGTGGCTGGTGATTTTAGAAGGTCGTAAGCTTAACGTTCCGCTCCCGCAGCTCATCCTTCACGACTGGTCCAAATTTTTACCCGACGAGTGGCTTGCGTCGGTGCGTTATCTGTCTACAGGTGAGGCGTCTCACGCCTCACTAAAAAAGCACCACCGCCGCAACCGTCACCATCCGCAGTGGTGGCTCGTGAGCAAAAACGGACAACAGGAACCTCGACCCATGACCGACGCCTTCCGCCGTGAGATGCTGGCGGATTGGCGGGCGGTGGGGCGTGCGAAGGGTGGGGAGACTCGAGCCTGGTACTTAGAACACGGGCACCGTTACCCGCTTCGCCCGGAGACGCGGGCGTGGGTGGAGGCGCAGCTAAAGGTGTAAACTCTGATCTCTCGGTTTTACAAAATTTCGCGGGTATGAGAGTTACGGTGGGGCGTCAGTTTTGAGCGTCACGGACAGCCTCGGCAAGTTCGTCCTTGTCCATCTTGCTGCGACCCTCGACGTTCAGTTCTTGCGCCTGCTCATAAAGCTCTTCTTTGGTTTTGTTTTCGGGTTTCTCCGCCTGCGCCTCATCCACAGCTTTTTGAAGTTCGTCTTTACTCATCTTGCTACGGCCCGAAACATCAAGCTCTTGCGCCTTTTCGTAAAGCTCTTCTTTCGTCCGCCCGCCCGCGTCTCCACCTGTCACCTTGTGGTACGCCTTTTTCACGGCGTCGGGCCATTCCACATACTGCTCGCCCTCTTTGGAGGCTTCTTCCTTAGTTCGCTCGGCCTCGCGCTTTTCTTCGTCGCTCAGCTCATCCCACACCGCCTCGGGTAGATAGCGCTTGGTGCCGTCTTCGTCCCTTGCGTCTGCGCCGCCCTCGACGGTTTGCCAGTTTTGTTTTGTCCACTCTTCTAACGACTTTGCGTCCTCGTCTTTGTCACCCTTGTAGCCGCCGCCCTGCTTTTCATACTCCTGGACCAAAAGCTGACTCTTGCGCGCGGACCATTGACCGGGGTCGCCGCCCTTGTCCGAATCCATGATCTCATCTTTGATTTTGCGGCGCAGGTCGGGTTTGGTGTACTTCTCGTCATAATCGTCGCTGTGTGCCATTTTCCCCTCCCTCACTATCTCTTAACCATGCTAGCCAGAGGGGGCCTTAGACACTGGGGGGTTGGGCACGATGGGGGAGGCTGCGCGCGGGGGTCGGCCCCCGCGGCACGTAATTTTTCAGATATGCGGCGGCGCTCGCCGCGTCGAGAGGTTTTGAATGCAGGTAGCCTTGCGAGTATTCGCAGCGTAGCGAGCGAAGAAGCTCCAACTGCTCGGGCGTTTCGACCCCCTCAGCGACCACGGCCATGCCGAAGGTGTGCGCCATCGCAATAATGGTCGCAACCAACTTGCCGCCCTCTTGACTCTGGGTCATCTTGTCGATAAAAGAACGGTCGATTTTGAGCGCGCTGGCCGAGAAACGCTGCAAGTAGCCCAATGAAGAGTAGCCCGTGCCGAAGTCGTCGATGTGGAGCCCCACGCCGAGCGCCAGAAGCGCTTCTGTGGTGGTCGTGACCTGCCCGGAAGAACTCGCCAGGAGGCTCTCGGTCATCTCCAGTTCTAAACGCTGGGCGGGAAAACCCGTTTCGCGCAAAATCTCGTCCACCACCGCGGGCAGGTCTTCTTGTGAGAACTGGCGGCTCGAGAGGTTGACGCTCAAGCTTAGCGGGGGAAACCCCTCCTGCTCCCAGGTCATGAGCCTGCGGCACGCCTCGCGCAAAACCCAGCGGTCAATGTCGATAATTAAACCCGTTTCTTCGGCCAGCGGGATAAATTCGGCGGGCGACACGCGCCCGTGGACCGGGTGACGCCAGCGCACGAGCGCCTCTAAGCCGGTGGGCGCGCCCGTCGAGACCGAGATGATAGGCTGATAATGCACCTCCAACTCCCCGCGCGTGACCGCCCCGCGCAGGTCGGTTTCTAACGACATAAGCGAGAGCGCGCGCTCTCGCATTTCCTCCGTAAAAACCTGGAAGTTGGCCTTGCCCATCGCTTTGGCGCGGTACATGGCGATGTCGGCGTCGCGCAAGACCTCCTCGGGGCGCGCGTAACCCTTGCCCTCATAAAAGACGATGCCGATGCTGACGGATAAGTGAAGCGTGTGCTTGCCGATCTCAAAGGGACGTAGCAGCGCCTCGTTGACGCGCCCAGCGACGCGCTCGGCCTCGGCGCTCGAGTCGACGGCCTCCAAAAGAATCGTGAACTCGTCACCGCCGAGCCGCGCCACCGTGTCGGACGCGCGCACGCACGCCTTGAGCCGTTCGCCGAACGCGCGCAGCAGCGCGTCGCCGACGTTGTGGCCTAACGAATCGTTGATAACTTTGAAGCGGTCAAAGTCCAAAAAGAGCACCGCGAACACCTGCTCCGCGTGCCGGTTCGCCCGCTCGACGGCGTGACCCAGACGGTCCATGTACAAGGCGCGGTTGGGCAGCCCGGTGAGCGCGTCGTGGAGCGCGGTGTGCAAAAGAAGCTCGCTGCGCCGCTTTATCTCGCGCTCCATCGGGCGGAAAATGAGCAAGCCCTCCAAGAGGAGCGCCAGAAGCGTGGCGGCGAAAACGAGCTTCTCGAGCCGCTGGAGCCGGGTGATGCGCGCCCCCGCCTCCGCCTCGAAAAGGCTCACCGCCGCGTTGAGCGACGCCAACAGTTCCCCCGGCGCGGTCTCCAGAATCTCCACAAAGTTTGAATTACCGGGCGTCAGCTCGGCGTCGGGCGCGCTCAGAAGCGCGCGCACGCGGGCGATGTGGCTTTCGACCTGAGCGTCAAGATTGACGGGTGCGCCAAAATACAGCGCCGCCGCCTCCCTTGACAGCCGCCCCGGCAATCCCAAATCTGCGTCTCCCTGGGTCAAGCCGAGATGCGAACGCTCCATCAGGTCAACGTCACGCGCCAACGTCTCTCGCACCGCCTCGCGCTCGTCTGCGCTATTCACGAGCCGCTGCGCAAAGAGCGTCGTGCGCTGCGAGAGCATCCGCTGGCGTCCGCTCACGTTGATCACCGCGCCGGAACTCTCCTGCGCGCTGATGACGTTGGTAAGGAGCAAAAAGGCGCTCGCGCTGAGGAGCGCAACGAGCGCGAGCGCGGAAACGTAGCGCGCCCTCACCGACCAGCGCGGCGTGCGGGGATGTTTGAGGGCGTGGCGTTCTCTGGGCGAGGTCACGTAGTTCAAGATACGCGCTTCTTTCTTACAACGCTCTTACAAACTTCCCAAACCTACGACTTTTTCACACCGTTTTCGCCCTTTTTCGGGATGCGGGAGCCGAAAATGGTTTAATTCACCCATGACCCACGCCACCCAGTCTTTCCACAACCGCGTCGCCCTGGTGTTCGACTTCGACGACACGCTCGCCCCCGACTCTTTCGGAACACTTTTAGAGCGCCTTGGGCATGACGAAGAAACGTTCAAACGGGAGCGGGTGAAGCCGCTCCTCAAGGAGGGCTGGGACGAGAGCCTGGCGCGCTTTTACCGGCTGCTCGAGCTCTCCAAAGATAACGCCCCAACCATCACCGAAGAATTTTTGGAGGGCGTCGGCCGCGACATCAGCCTGTTCGAGGGCGTGCCCGAGATGTTTGGCCGGGTGAGAAGGGCGGCGCGCGCCGTGGTGCCGGACGTTACGGTCGAGTTTTACCTCCTGTCGGCGGGCATCTTAGAAATCGCACGGGGCACGGCAATCGCAGGCGAATTCAAACAAATGTGGGGCTGCGAATTTCATTATGGTGACGACGGCAACTTCAGCTTTGTCAAACAGCTCGTCACCCACCCCGAAAAAACGCGCTACCTGCTCCAACTCTCCAAGGGCCTGGGCGCTCAAGAAGAGGGCGTTCATCCCAGCGACGTCTACCGCGACGTGCCGCAAGAAGAGCTTTACATCCCGCTGTCGCAGGTGATCTATCTGGGGGACGGCTCGAGCGACATGCCCGCCTTTTCGCTTCTTAATGAGCACGGCGGGATCGCGCTGGGGCTCGTCAAAGGCGACACGGACGCCTGGGAGGGTTACGAAAGGATGCACGCGGGCAGGCGGGTGGAGAACCTAGCGCCCGTGGACTACCGCGAAGACTCGGAGCTGATGCGCTCGATTATCCTCTCCGTCGAAGGGATATGCAAACAAATCGCGCTGCGCAAGCTCAGCCAGGGGGAGTAAGCGGGTGGGGCGCGCGCATAAGCCCACGCAAGAAGAGCTTTTGGCTGCGGAGGACGGAACCGTCCCCGACGCCATCGCCCCCGGTCTCAGGGTGCTCTTTTGCGGCATCAACCCGAGCCTTTATTCGGCGGTCGTGGGCTACCATTTTGCGCGGCCCGGCAACCGCTTTTGGCCCACGCTCCACCGGGCGGGCTTTACCGAGCGGCGCCTAAAGCCCGAGGAGTGGGAGGTTTTTCTGAAGGCTGGCTACGGCCTCACCAACGTGGTGGCGCGCGCCACGGCGCGGGCGGACGAGCTGTCGGCGGAGGAGTTGAGGGCGGGACGGGGAGAGCTCGAGCGCAAAGTAAAAGAGTACCGCCCGCAAATTTTGGCAGTGCTCGGCATCGGCGCTTACCGAACCGCGTTCGAGGAGCGTAAGGCGGTGACGGGGAGACAGCCTCGGAAAATCGGCGACACGACCCTTTGGGTGTTGCCGAACCCGAGCGGGCTCAACGCTCACTATCAGCTTGACGATTTAGCGAGACTCTACCGGGAGGTGCTGGAGGCGGTGGGGCGTTTTTAGAGGTGTGGGCTCGAGTGCACTATTTTCTAAACGGAAGCGGGAAAATGACTCCGGCTGCTAAAATAGCCCAAGGAGGACAAGGTGACAACCAGACCGCGCCTCATGACGGCGGAGGAGTTAGAGAGGCTTTCTAAAGACCACATGCGCCACGAACTCGTGGAGGGAGAACTGCGTACGACGCCACCCGCCGGACATACTCACGGTTCCATAGCCCACGATGTAGCTCTTTCTTTGGGAGGGCACGTAAAGGCCAACCAACTTGGCAAGGTGTACGCCGCCGAAACAGGCTTCGTTCTCGCCACGGACCCCGACACCGTCCGCGCGCCCGATGTCGCTTTTGTTACGTCCGAACGCTTGACCCTCGTCACCAGAAACGAAGGTTTTTTCCCCGGCCCTCCCGACTTAGCCGCCGAAGTAGTTTCACCAGGTGACCTTTACAGCGAGGTAGAGGAGAAGGTAAAGAGCTGGTTGAGGAACGGCGCGCGCCTGGTCATCGTGGCCGACCCTAAAACAAAAACCGTCAAAGTCCACCACGGTCTCAACGATATTCAAACGCTAACACAAGGAGATACCCTAGAAGGTGGCGAGGTTGTGCCTGGTTGGACGCTTTCGTTGAATGAATTTTTCTCTACGTTTTAGGCAAAAAAGTGAGAGGTAAAGAGAATTATCTTACCTCCTTACCTCCCCAAAGCTAACAGAGAAGCGAATACAGCCCGCTCAGCGTCAAGCCCTGGCGACAGGCAGCCCCTCGAGCAGCCGCTCCGCCTCGTCGGCCACGTCGTTATCGACCATTACGTTGTAGCGTTCGGCCTGCATCCCGCCCACCGAGGTAAAGTCGCGCCGCCCGCCCGTAAGGGCGTAAGAGACGACGCCGATGATCGCGCCGACGACCGCGCCGAATAGGAGGCCGTAAAAAGCGAGACTGAGAGCGGTTGAGAGGGTGTTGATCACGGAAAAAAGCCCAAAAAAGAGACCGATAAGCGCGCCGATGACCGCGCCGCCCAACGCGCCGTTAAGGAGCGCGCGGCCCCAATTGAGCCTGCCCGTCACCTGCTCGACGAAGCGCAACCCTTCCGCGACGATGGCGACGTGCTCGACCGAAAACTTTTCGTCCGAGAGATAATCCACCGCCCGCTGCGCTTCGGCGTAGGTGTCGTACGACGCGACGGTTTGTCTCGAGCGCCGGGTGTTCGTGCCTTGCATGGTTCTGTCCATTTTTTGCCCCTTTCAGGTTGCGTATCAGTTTGTGTAAGAAACATGCGTTTCCACTCTTTTATAAGGGGAAACCCGTCTGCGCTCTTTAGGACGTGCTACAGACGACCTCCACAAGAAGCCGCGACATTCAACTGGAGGTTTGCGGCAGCGCCTCCGCCAGCACCTCCACGACGTGCTTGGCTCTCTTGCCGGTGCCGTCTTTAATCTGATGACGGCACGAAAAGCCGCAGGCGACGACCTCGCCCTCATGTGCCCTGGCCGCCGGAAACAAGCGGCGCTCGCCCACCGCCATCGACACATCGTGATGGCTGTAGCCGAACGAGCCCGCCATGCCGCAGCAGCCTGAATCGACTTCGGAAACCTCTTTTGAAACCCAGCCGAGCACCGCTTTGGAGGGGCTCGAGCCAATCACCGCCCGCTGCTGACAGTGCCCGTGGAACATCATGGGAGTGCCGTTTTGGTGGAAGGCTTTGGCGGGCTCGAGCTTTCCAGAAGTCCACTCCTTGGCTAAAAACTGGTCAATCATCTTGACGTTCTGGGCCACGCGTTCGGTCGCCCCACCGGGTACCAAGTCGCGGTAGTCGTCTACAAAGGCAGTGACGCAGGAGGGCTCGAGACCGACCACCGGAACTCCACGTTCTGCGTAGCCGGAGAGTGCTTGAACATTCTCCTGTGCTAGCCCTTTCGCCTCCCTCAGAAGTCCCTTAGAGATTTGCGGACGGCCACAGCAGCGGTAAGGAACATGCTCGACGCGGTAGCCGAGGGCTTCTAAAACCCTCACCGCCGCGACGCCCACCTGAGGCTCGTTGTACATCGTCCAGGTGTCGGCAAAAAGGGCCACGGTAGGTCTGTCTTCCCCTGCCGCGCCCTTATGCTGCTTCGTCCACCCTGCGAACGACCTCCAAGCGTAGGCAGGCATGACCCGCCGCCGGTCCACGCCGACGGTTTTTTCTACAAGCCAGCGCACGGGCTTGAGGGGCAGCAGGCGGTTGGCGAAGGGCGCGAGCGCGCGGCCTACGGGGGCCACCGTGGCGGCGTGGCCGAGAGCCCTTGCCGACAAAGGCGTGCCGTGTTCATCATAATAGTGCTGCAAAAACTCGTACTTGAGTTTCGCCATGTCCACCTGACTGGGGCATTCGGCTTTGCACGCCTTGCACTCCAGGCACAAGTCGAGCACGTCATGCACTTCCTTGGAGGTGAGCCCGCCCGCCAAACGCCCGTTCATCGCCTCGCGGAGCGCGTTGGCGCGGCCCCTGGTCGAGTGGTCCTCGTCGCGGGTCGCCATGTAGGAGGGGCACATCGTCCCGGTGTCCGTCTTGCGGCACGCGCCCACGCCCGTACACATCTCGACCGCGCCCAAAAAGCCGCCGTCTTTGGAAAAGTCGAAGTGAGTCTCGAGGGGTTGAACTTGGTAGTCCGTCCCGTAGCGCAAATTTTCGGTCATGGGCGGCGCGTCCACAATCTTGCCGGGGTTCATGAGCCCTTTGGGGTCAAAGGCGCGTTTGAGCGCGCGGAAGTCTTCATACAGCACCGGGCCGAAAAGGTGCGGGTTCTGGTACGAGCGGATGAGGCCGTCGCCGTGCTCGCCGCTCCAGGAGCCGCCGTACTTTTTGACGAGCTGAAAGGTATCTTCGCTAATTTTTTGAAACTTTTCGATGCCCGCTTCCGTCTTGAGGTCGAGCAGCGGGCGGCAGTGGAGCACGCCCACCGACGCGTGGCCGTAGATGACCGCCTCGACGCCATGTTTTTTGCAGACTTCCAAAACCTCGGGGATGTAGTCGGGCAGGCTCTCGGGCGGTATGGCCGGGTCCTCGATGAAGGGTGTGGGTTTATCGTCGCCCCGGATGGTCGCGTAGATGCCCAAACCGCCTTTACGAAACTCGAACACCTCCGCCTGCTCTTTCATATCCAGCGCGAGGTGGGTGTGGTAGCTCAGCGCCGAGACTTCGGGGTCGGCCTGCATCCCGTCAAGCCCCGCGCGCATCTCCTCTTCGCTCTCACCGTCAAACTCGACCATCAGGACGGCGGCGGGGTCGCCCTCCAACCACCACAGCAGAGGCTCTAAGTTAGGGTTCTTCTTGCCCAACCCGAAAAGCACATCGTCCATGATTTCGACCGCGGAGGGGCCGTGCCGGTTTACATGCTGCACCGCGCTGAGCGCCTTGTGGAGCGTGTCGAAGTGCAGGAGCGCCAAACACTTATGACTCGGCACCGGGGCAAGCTTTAGCGTCACGTCTAAGATGACGGCCAGCGTCCCCTCGGAGCCCGCGACGAGCTTGGCTAAGTTGAAGGGCTTGCCGCCCGTGAGTTCATCCAAGTTGTAGCCGCCCACCCGCCGCATCACTTTTGGAAAACGCGCCTCAATTTCGTCCTCGTGCTCGGTAATTATTCTGTGGACGGTGCGGTAGATGGTGCCCTCGAGCGTGTCCAGCTCGAGCTTGCCCTCAAGCTCCTCCGCCGACAGTTCGCGCAACTCGGTGATGGTGCCGTCCGCCAGCATCACCGTCATCTTGACAACCTGGTCCACCGACTTGCCGTACTTGATGCTCCTCGTGCCCGCCGAATTGTTCGCCACCATCCCGCCCACGTTGGCGCGGTTCGTGGTCGAGACGTCCGGGGTGAACTGCAACTTGTGCGGCTTCAAAAACGCGTTGAGCGTATCGCGCACCACCCCCGGCTGCACCCTTACAAGGCGTTTTTCGGGGTTGAACTCCAAGATCTCGGTGAGATACTTTGACACGTCCAGCACGATGGCCTCGCCCA
Source organism: Trueperaceae bacterium (assembly GCA_965214405.1). Classification (GTDB taxonomy): domain Bacteria; phylum Deinococcota; class Deinococci; order Deinococcales; family Trueperaceae; genus CBDCCT01. Next base: position 491,187 of record OZ243956.1, on the reverse strand, counting down.
CCGTCTGGCCCGCCAAGCTCGTGCCGCCGCCGCGGGGCAAGACGGGCAGGCCGTGGCGGTTCGCCGTTTCCAGCACGTGTCCGATGTCCTCAACCGTCTTGGGCAGCACCACGCCGTAGGGCTTGATTTCGTAGGGAGACGCGTCGGTGGCGTAGAGGGCTCGAGCCCGCTCGTCAAAGCGCACCTCGCCCTCGACTTTCCACTTGAGTTCGTTGGCGACACGCTCCAACAAGCTCGAGTCGTGCCTAAAGTCGGGCGTGGCGTCAGCTTCATTTTGGGCGTGAGGAGCGTGTTCGGCGGGGCGCGTCATGACTAGAGTATGGCACGCGTTTTGTGAGAGGCGGGGGAGGTGGTGCTACACGCCTCGTCCTGCTTTGCGCTATGAACCGTAAAGTACCGCAGCAACGGTTGAGCGGTAGCAAACTTTACAGCGGCGCTCAGCTTTGTAAAAAACTCAGAACGGCGCGGTTAAAAAATTCGGGGTTATCAACGTTGAGAAGATGATGCGCGTGAGGAACGATAACAAGCCGAGCATCCGGAATTAACCGAGCGAGCTGTTCACCTTGAATATGGGTCTGCTTATTTTCACCCGCCATCAAGACGAGGGTTGGCGCTTCTATGTAGGCGAGTGCTGCTTTGCCAGCGTAACCGAAGGCGGCGCTCATAACGCGAAAGCTCGTGCGGTGGTCGTACGCGCTCATTTCCCGTTCAATGAAAGAGGCGACCTCCTGGTTGAGTGAGCCGTAACGTTTCGCTGACAAGGCAACCAGGGTGCGCTGCGGCGTCAGCTTTAAGAACGGGCGCGCCGCGGCTGTTTGTAAACGCTCAGCAAACGAATTCCGCGTCCCGAACGCTGTTTCCGCCAACACGAGTTTCCCGATATGCTTGGGGTGGGTGGCGGCAAGATGTTGGGCGACCATGCCGCCGAGAGAGTGACCGCAAAGGTGCAGGCGGTCTATCCGAAGTTTGTTGAGCAAGTTCATAACCTGCCGACCCACCTCGGTGATGCTGTAGTCCCCTGTTACATCGGCGGAACTTCCGTGTGCGGGCAAATCGCAAACGATGACCTGGTAGCTTCGGCTGAAAGCCTCGAGCTGGGGCTCCCACATTGCCCGGCTCACTAAAGCGCCGTGGAGCAGCAACAGAGGAAAGCCTGAACCGTAGGTGTCGTAAGTTAGCGTACTTTGGTCTACGTTAGACACGCGAACAACAACTCAATCTACTTTTGTGAAAGGCTCACCAAAAAGCGTCACCACCGTGTGCGAGAAGGCCGCGTCGTCAAAGCCGCGGTAGGCTTTGAGAAGCGTGCGCAGCTTGTAACGCTCCACAAGCCCGGCGAGGAGCGTGTCGGAGGTGTAGGGGTCGCGCTTTTGTCCCCGAAGCGGCCTGCCGCGCGCGTCCAAAAGCTCCAACTCCTCCAACGCCCGCTTGCAAAGCTCGAGCTTACCCTCCTCAAACGGCGGTCTCTGACCTCGTGAAAGATAAACGAAAGCCCCGCGCAACTCTCCGACCGTGGGGTAACGGGCGGCGGCGGTCTCGAGCCGCTCCAACGCAGAGATTCGCAAATCAAAATAAAGGATTGCGCCCGACGTTACCAGGGTGTGAAGCGGCCCTGTTACCTCGAGCGGCGCGTCCCCCAACGGCACATCACGGAGCCAAAGTGCGTCCGCAAAACTCTCGAGTGAGCCGCCGTCATAACGCGGCACGCTCTCCTGGGGGCGGCCTCGGATGAGGTGGGGCGCGTCTAAAGAGGTCTCAAACCCCAAAGGCTCCGCGGGTCGCAACGCCTCGGCGAGAAATTCCAGACTCTTTTTCCCCTGCCACTCATTTTCACGGATGCTTACCGCGGCGTTTATGGAGCTTCCTACATCTAAGCCGCGCGCCTCGTGACCCCGGCCCCACGACACGCCCTTGACGCCCGCCACGCGCAGTTGCAAATGCGCGCCCTCCTTGCCCACCGCTCGAGCGTGCTCCAACGTGTCGGTAAGCGCAAAAAGCGGCGCGGGGTGGCCCTGGCCGTAGGGCTCGAGCGTTCCCACCGCTCCGTAAAGGTCGGCGTCGATGTCCGAACTCGTCAGCAGCGCGTCAGCCAAAACGAGCGGGCGCGGCGTGGGAAAGCCTTTTACGTAGCCGAAAATGCTCTCCCGAAACCCCGACACATTCTCCTCGCGGATGCCGAAGCCCGCCGCCTGCGAGTGACCGCCGAAGCGCTCTAAGTGGTCCTGCGCGTAATAAAGCCCCTCAACCGCCGAGATGCCCGGCGTCGAGCGGACCGAGCCTTTGCCCTTGGCGATGATAAATACAGGTTTGTAAAAACGCTCCAGAAGCTTGCTCGCCACGATGCCCATCACGCCGGGGTGCCAGTCGGGGTGCTCGAGCACCAGCGCGGGCGCGTCCGGGTCGGCGCGCGTAAGCGCGTCCTGAAACATCGCGTCTTGAATTTTGCGGCGGTCGCCGTTGCGCGCGTCTAAGTAGGCCGCCAACTCCTTCGCGCGCCGCTCCGAGGCGGTGGTGAGGAGTTCCAAGCCCAGCTCGGCCTCCCCCAAGCGCCCCGCCGCGTTGAGGCGCGGGGCGAGCACGAAAGCCACGTCACGAGCTGTCGGCGCGCGCGAAGCGAGGGTACGCGAGAGCGTCGCGCGTAAGCCCGGCCACTTCGAGTCCGCGAGCCGGGCGAGACCTTCTTGGATGAGCGCGCGGTTCTCGCCCATGAGCGGCGCGACGTCGGCGATGGTGCCGATACTCGCTAGGTCGCTGTATTCGGCGGGGGGCTCGAGCCCCAGCCGTTCGTGGAGCGCCCACAGAAGGTGGTACGCCACCCCCGCCCCGGTGAGTTCGGGCCGTCCGGGTCGCGCCTCGTCCGCGTGGGTAGGGTGGACCACCAGACACGGGGGCAGCACCTGGCCGGGGTGGTGGTGGTCGGTCACGATGACCTCGACGCCCGCCGCTTGCAACGCCTCGACCTCGCGCCTGTTGCTGATGCCGCAGTCCACGGTGATGAATAAATCGGCGTTTTCACAGTGCTCCGCGACGCGCCGCGGCGAGACGCCGTAGCCGTCGGTGAGGCGGTTGGGCAAAAACGGGGTGACGTTGCCGCCCAAGGCGCGTAAGCCAAGCGTCAACACCGCGGTGCCGCTCATCCCGTCGGCGTCGTAGTCGCCGTGGATGAGGATGCGTTTTTTGGTGCGCAGGGCGCGCTCGAGCCTCTCCGCCGCCTCTGTAAGCGCGGGAATCTTGGTGAGTTCCAGGGGCGGGTGCAGCGCGTTGATTGCCTCGTCGTACAGGCCTCGTCCCCACAGCACGCTCGCTAAGAGAGGCGGGACGCTCATGTCGCGCGCGAGCCGCCGCACCGCCTTGGGGGGCGCGGGCGGGCGCACGACCCAGCGGGGGGCGGGGCGGGGGTCGTGAACGAGGGGGGGCGTCAGCGTGTCGGTCATAAAGTATTAGCCATTTAGGATTCCCGGCGGCGGTCGGGGATGACGGTCAAGGCGGAGCGCTCACCGAACACGGGGAGGTGGCGCTCGAGCCTGTCGAGCCGCTCCCGCAGCCCGCGGTTGTCTCGGTTGAGCCGCCGCACCCGCAAGCGGCTCGGCAGCCAGCCCAGCAACCAGCCGATGAGGAGGGCCAAAAAGATAACGAGCGCGGTTGGTAGGGGCGACAAGAGGGGCAAAATCACCGTCTGCGGATTGAGCGTATTGAGTAAAAAAAGATACCCCACCACCAGAAACAGCCCCACAATCTGCAAAATATATACGACTTTCATCCGACCTCCGTAGGGTCCAGTCTAACGCAACGCGCGGCGAGAGGGGATGAAGTTTTGAGGTAGGCTCTACATTCGGTTTATGATGAGGCGTGAACGCTTATGATTTAACCGGACGCGTGGCCCTCGTGACGGGGGCGGGGCGCGGCATCGGCTTAGAGATCGCCCGCACCCTCGCCGCCGCCGGGGCCGACATCGTCGTGGCGGAATTCAATGCTGAGACAGGCGAGGAGGCCGTTAGGGAGATAGAAAAGGGCGGGCGCAAAGCCTTTTTTGTGCCCCTGGACGTCCGCGACCCAAAGAGCGTGCAAGCGATGACCGAGGCTGTGTATGAACGTGTGGAGGCCGTAGACATTCTCGTCAACAACGCGGGCGTCGCCCTTAACACCCCCGCCGAGGAGACGACCGACGAGGGTTGGCTGGACGTGATGAATGTGAACTTGAACGGCGTTTTCTGGTGCTGCCGCGAGGTGGGTAAAAAGATGCTGGCGCGCAATCAGGGGGTGATTGTCAACATCGCCTCGATGTCGGGCCTGATTGTTAACAAACCGCAACCCCAGGCCGCCTACAACGCCTCGAAAGCGGGCGTCATCTTGCTCACCAAGTCGCTCGCGGCTGAATGGGCCTCGCGCGGGGTGCGCGTCAACTCGGTGTCACCGGGTTATATCGGCACGGAGATGACCAAGCTCGGCATGACCAACGAGGCCTGGAAAAAAGAGTGGCTCGAGCTGACCCCCTTAGGCCGCGTGGGCGAGCCCGCCGACGTCGCGCACGCGGTGTTGTATCTGGCCTCGGACGCGGCCAAGTTTGCGACGGGCACGAACCTCGTCATAGACGGCGGTTACACCTCTTGGTAAGTGATACTTAAAGGACGGGTGAAAGATTTGTAGACAGCTTTACCGCCACTAAACTTCAACGCCATAAGCACGCCCTTGAGGAGAGTCAACCATGCCCTATGTTTCCGACGCCCGCCCCCTTATCCAACGCGCCTTTGACAACCACTACGCAATGCCCTCATTTAACGTCTGCTCTTTAGAAATGGCTCGAGCCTGCGTCGAGGCCGCCGAAGAGGAGAGTGCGCCCGTCATGCTCCAGACCTATCCGGGCGACTTAGAGCAGGGCTCTCCGCACGTGATGGCCGCGATGATTAAGGCCTTGGCGGCGGACGCGTCCGTGCCCATCATCCTGCACTTAGACCACGGCGACAGCTTAGAACGCATCGTGCAGTGCTTGCGCGCGGGCTACGCGTCGGTCATGTTCGACGGGGCCGACTATCCCGTAGAGGAGAACGTGAGGCGCACAAAACGCCTGGCCGAACTCGCGCACGCGGCGGGGGCGGCGCTCGAGGCCGCCGCGGGCTCTTTCGGCGGGGGCGAGGGCGGCGACGACGACGTTCACCTCACCGAGCCCGAGGTGGCGGCGCGCGTGCTTTCCGAGGGTGAGGCCGATATGGTGGCCTGTTCGGTAGGCTCGAGACACGGCCAATCGAGCACGTTGGACCTTGACCGGCTCCGCGCTATCTCCCAAGCCGCGCAAAAGCCCCTGGTCCTCCACGGCGGCACAGGCATTCCCGCCGAGGACGTGGCGGAGGCCGTCAAGCTGGGCGTCGTCAAAGTAAACATTGGCGCGGGCATCCTCCGCCCCCTTCTCAAGGTGTGGAGCAGCGACGCGCCAAACGCGAAAATGCACTATGAAGTCTACAAAGCCGCCAGAGACGCGGTGCGCGAGGCCGCGCGGGATAAGATACGCGTGACCAAGGCGGCAGGCAAGGCTTGAGTATAGATAGAGGATTGAGACGGCAGAAGGAGTCGTAAACCTTGACCACAGGCGCAAAATCTCACGCTCCTAAACATTTATGTTTTTAGGCATCGACTTGGGCACCTCGAGCGTCAAAGCCCTGCTCGTAGACGAAGCGGGCGCGGTGCAGGGCGAGGGCGCGGCTGACTATTCCCTCCACACGCCGCGCCCCGGCTGGGTGGAGCAAAACCCGGCGGATTGGTGGGCGGCAACGGTCAGGGCGGTGCGGGCGGCGGTTGCCGAGAAAACCGGAGCGGTGAAAGCCATCGGCCTCTCCGGTCAGATGCACTCGCTCGTTCTGTTAGATGAAAAGGGGAGACCCACGCGCCCCGCGATAGTTTGGGCGGACACTCGAGCCGCCGCCCAGGTAGAGACGTTTAACGCCAAGGTGGACCGGGACACGCAAGTCAACGTGCTCGGCAACCCCGCCGCGGCGGGGTTTACCGGGCTCAGCCTCATGTGGGTCAAGGCGCTCGAGCCGCACGTTTACGCGGCGTCACGCTGCGCGCTTCTCCCCAAAGATTACCTGCGCTACTGCCTCACGGGCGCACTCGCCACCGACCCCACCGACGCCTCGGCGACGCTGCTTTTTGACGTGCCCAAACGAGAATGGGCGCAGGGGGTGGTAGTAGCGTTGGGGCTCGAGCCCTCTCTGTTGCCTCCCGTGCTTCCTTCTGATGAAGTTGCAGGAGAACTCACAAAGGAGGCCGCGGAAGTTTTGGAACTCTCCGCCGGTCTGCCCGTCGTCACAGGCGCGGGCGACCAGGCGAGCGCCGCGACGGGCTGCGGGGTGCGTGAGCCTGGCCCCATGCTCATCACCCTGGGGAGCGGCGGACAGGTATTCACAGCCCTGGAAACGCCCACGCCCGACCCCGCGTTGCAGGTTCACCTTTTTTGTCACGTGAGAAATTGGCACCTCCTCGGCGCGGTGCAAAACGTCGGGCTGGCGCTCGGCTGGACTCGAGACCTCTTTAGCTGGAGCTGGGAAGAATTTTTCCGCCAAGCCGCGTCCGTTCCTCCCGGCGCTGACGGGCTCCTCTTTTTGCCCTACCTGACGGGCGAGCGCACGCCGCACATGGACCCGCACGCCAAGGGGACCTTTTACGGCCTCACCCTGGCGCACGGCCCGGCGCATTTCGCAAGAGCCGCGCTTGAAGGCACCACTTTCGCCCTCAAAGACGCGGTGGACGCGCTCGAGCGCGTCGGCGGAACCGCGGAAACCTCCGTTCTCACGGGCGGCGGCGCGCGGTCTCCTTTACGCCAACAACTCCTTGCCGACGTGCTCAACCGCCCCCTTTATTCTGCGGACGTTGACAACGCCTCCGCCAAGGGCGCGGCGGTGCTGGCGGGGGCGGGGGTGCGGGGGCTCGAGCCCGCCCTCATCGCCGAGCCGGGACATAACGCGCCGCGTTACGAAAACCTCGTGACTCGTTACCGCGCGCTCTACAAAGCTCTTAAAGAGGGTTGAGTTTATAGTAGGTCGTGCCATCACCCGAAAGGCTTAATCCCATGCTTGAAACCCCACGTCTTCGCTTGGAGCCGCAAGGCCCCGAGCACGCCGCCGCGATGATGCGCGTCCTTGCCGACTCGCGCACGCATGAGTTCGTGCCCTCTGACCCGCCCACGGATGAAAAGATACTCCGAGAGCGTTGCGAGCGCTTGTCCTCTCGCCGCTCGCCGGACGGCGCGGAGTATTGGCTAAACTGGGTTGTGTTCGCAGGCGACAAAGCCCTTGGGACGGTGCAAGCAACCGTCACACCTGAGACTCGAGCGCACGTCGCCTATATGTTTCACCCGGAAAGCTGGGGGCAGGGCTACGCCACCGAAGCGGTGCAGGCTGTGCTCGAGCACCTCAAAATTTTACGGGTTAGCCGTTTAGAAGCGAACATCGACACGCGAAATCTAAAATCTCAACGACTGGTCGAACGTCTGGGGTTCGAGCGCGTCGAGGAGATAAAAGGGGCGGACGAATTCAAGGGCAGCGTGAGCGACGAGTACCGTTACGAGCTGACCCTTCTTGGCTGACCCTTCTTGAAAGTCAACAACTCTAAGCCGTATCAGGTACGCTTGTAAACATGGCCGAAACGCTCTTCAACATCCTCAACCTGCTTCCCCTGCCCATCTGGCTCGGGATGCTGCTCTTTCCGCGCGCCCGATGGACGCAGCGCCTCGTGCTCTCCTACTGGCCTTTTATCGCGCTCGGCGGCATCTACACCCTGTTACTTATCGTCGCGCTTGTGGGGGGCGGGAGCGGCGTGGGCGGTTTTTCTTTCTCGTTTGACGCGCTGCGTGCGGGGTTCTCGAGCGAGTGGGGCTTTCTCGCAGGCTGGGCGCACTACCTCGCGCTGGACCTCTTCGCCGGGGTATGGATTTTCCGCGATGCCAAATACTGGGGCGTCAACCCCGCCGTATTCTTGCTCTTGACGCTCTTCGCGGGGCCGCTGGGGCTGGCGAGCTATTTGCTGGTGCGGCAGCGCAAGGTTAAAAACGACCCGGTGCGGGTGGTAAATTAAGTGGTTAGTGATGGGTGATTAGTGGTTAGAGCAGTTTGGAGTATGTATGTCACGAAACGTGGTTTAAGAGTGAACATTAAGGGAAGACTCGAGCCCTTTTAGACTCCAATCCTCCCCCACGGCGTTCTCTACCTATAAAGATGCGGCCCGAAGTTAGCCTCGTAAAAAGCCGACACCATCCGCCCCGGCGGGATGAGGTCGTCCACGCGCTCACGGTCTTCGTCGCTGATGATCATATCCAAGGCTTTGAGATTGTCTTCTAACTGCTCCATCGTCCGCGGCCCGATGATGGGGCTCGTGACGCCGCGCTGGTGCATACACCAGGCGAGCGCGAATTGGGAGAGGGTGCAGTTTTTGTCTTTGACGAGCGACTCGAGCCCCCCAATCACCTCAAACGCCGCCTCGGTATACCGCCCCTGCTGAATCTTGTTGTCCTTGACGTTCTCGTAACGGCTGCCCTCGGGCAGGGGCGCGCCGCGGCTGTACTTGCCCGTTAAGAGCCCGCCCGCCAGGGGGCTCCAGGGGATGATGCCGACGCCGTAGGTCTCGGCCATCGGCAGGAGTTCGCGTTCGATGCGGCGGTCCAGGATGTTGTAGGGCGGCTGTTCGCAGATGAAACGGGTAAAGCCCCGCTCCTTAGACACCATCAGCGATTCCATAAGCTGCCAGGCTGCAAAGGTGCTCGAGCCCACGTAGCGCACGTAACCCTTGCGGACGAGGTCGTCTAAAGCGCCCAGGGTCTCATCAATAGGGATGTCCGGTTGCGGGCGGTGAATCTGGTAGAGGTCGATGTAATCGGTTTGCAGGCGCTTCAAGCTCGCCTCGCACTGTTCGATGATGTGCCGCCGCGAATTGCCCCGCGCGTTGGGGTCGTCGTCATCCATCGCGCCGTGGACCTTCGTTGCCAGCACCACCTTGTCACGCTTGCCGTTGCGTTTTAGCGCCTCCCCCGTGACCTCCTCGCTGCGGCCCCGGCTATAGACGTTGGCGGTGTCCAAAAAGTTAATGCCCGCGTCCAACGCCCGGTCGATGATGTCGTACGAATCCTCCGGCTCGGTTTTGCCGCCGAAGTTCATGCAGCCCAAGCACAGGGGGCTAACTTTGACGCCGGTACGGCTTAAAGAACGGTATTCCACGCTTCCTCCTTGTGAAGAGCGTACGCCGCGAGGGAGGATAAGTAAACCCCTCGAGGGCGAAAGAGCGTTGTAGAAGCGTGTACAATGAAACGGTAATCCTAGAAAGACATCGACGTTTACGCGCGTATACTCGCCAAACTGCGCGAGGCGCTACCCGGAGGTAGAGGGTGATTGCCAGTAAATTAGTGAGTCTAAAGCAGTACCAAACGCGTCTTTTGGGTGAGCTGAGAGAGAGCAGTAAGGAGGTGCTAGGACTCATCGAAAAGCTCGAGACGCTACCCCCCAACAGCGAGGCCTACGGGGACGCCGAGGGAGAACTCTACGCCAAGGCTTTGCAGCTCGAGCTAGACGCCGCCGACGTGCGCAAAGTCATGGACGAAATCATCACCGCTTTACCCGAAGACGAATAAAATTCGCTCGTCTTGCCCGCCTCTAGTTCTCTTTTAGCCTTGGCTCACGCCTTAAGCTGCTCGAGGGTAGCCCTTCAATCGTAAGCGTTTGAATTTCAGTAGGTGGGGTCATCTCGCCTCTGGACCTTCTCAACAAAATAACGCGAACGTCTTTACCCTCAAATATACGCTCACTCAGGCCACGCGTAAGCCTCCGCCTTGACCGCGCCATAATCTTCGTTTAGCTCCGGCTCGAGCAGCAGCAGCCCCGCAATCCGCCGCGCCGTGTTGGTGACGTGCCGCGCCTCGTCGGGCGTCAGCGCGCGCCCCAGCACCCCCGCCTCGCGGTAAGAGAGCCACTTTTTGATAACCTGATAACCGCCAATCGTATAGTCCCACACGCGGCTCGGTACGTTCTTCCAGTACGCCTTGTCGTTTAGGTATACATCAAAGGTGGTGGTGCCCAGGAGGTCTAGCATCTCGCTCAGGGTCACGCCCAGACGCGCCGCGCCCGCTTCAAAACCCGCCCGTTCGTCCGGCGTGTAGTCGCGCGCCACCACCCGGCACAATTCAGCAGATGCTTTGAACTGCGCCACGTCCAAAAGTGTGAAGCGAGCAGAAGAGCTTTTACAGCCCTCATATTGAGCTTTCTGGGTTCTGTTCGAAACTGTCTATTAGGAAAAGGATTGTATCAGGAAAGTCTGGTGGAGCATCTTGAAAAAACGTCCCACCTTGTCCTGTTGCTTCCTCTAAAACGGCGTCGCCATGAGGAAAGAGGAAACGCAAAGCCTCTTCAAAGTTGCGAGTGCTAGAACGCAGTTCCACCAACCCACGAAGAACCAAACGCCCATTTGGTGATTCATTCTGATTAAAACCATTCAAAGCCACCACCCAACACACCAACACCTCAAACCTTTCTCCTAAAACAAAGTAGGCGCTACCAAGGTTGCCGAGACAAGTTAGCGCCCCTCGCCGGTTAGCAGTTTCATTAGCAATGACCAAAGACTGTTTATAGTAATGGATCGCTTTTTCCATTCTACCCAAGTCGCTGTAGGCAAGGCCTAAGCTATTAAGGCAAGAACCTTCACCCTGCCGATCATCAATTTCACGGGTGATGACTAAAGCTTTCTTAGAATGGTAGATGGCTTTATGTACTTTACCCAAAATACGGTAGACGAGGCCCAGATTGTTAAAGCAAGCACCTTCCATCTGCCGGGCATCGGAGGCCAGGGCTAGACGTTTCTCACGAAAAATTGCCAAAGCTTCCCTATAGTAATCAACGGCTGTTTGCATCTTGTTTGAGTCTTTTTGCGCCTCTCCTGAAGCGTAGTAGGCACTGCCTAAGTCGAATAAGCGCTTGCCCTCCCACCGTCGGTCGCCACCATTTTTACGAGTGAATGCTAGAGCCTTCTCGAGGTACACAATGGCCGAAATAAACTCTCCCAGGTCGCGGTAAGCAAGTCCCAAGTGGCTAAGGTGGAGTTCGTTTAATTCCCAGTTGTCCACCTTTTCGCGTAACTGTAGGTGCAGGTCGCGCACAAGGGCGGCGTGTCCCCACGGCAGCAAATAGAGATGGTCGATATCTGCTAAGAGGTCGCAGGCTTTATCAAATTCTTCAGCCTTGACTAGTTGCTCGAACTCATTTAATTGCGGTTGCAGGTCCTCGAGCGTTTTCCATTCCTCTTCGGGTTTACGTAACTCACGATAGAAGGAAGCGGCTTGCAGGTGGAGCGCCTTGCGCTCGTCTTTGACTATCTGGGCGTAGGCATAGTCTTGGTCGAGGGGACGCAGGGAATAGGTAACGGGATCAGTGTTGTTAAACTGCACGGCGTAACTGGTCTCGAGTACCCGCAGCAATTTTCTGGTATCCAACTCGGGATGTATGTAGCGCACCGCCAGCTCCGGCGCGTTGGTGCCATAAATTGCCAAAGCTTGCGTGACATTCTGCTCATTCCAACTCAAGCTCTCATAAAGAACTCTCGCGGGTTCATCTCGCAGGGCCTTAAATTCACCCGGTGTGCTGAGCAAGCGCGTCAGCGTCATATTACGCCCTCGCTTGAGCAAACCTACCAAGTTCGTAAGCACCAGCGGGATGCCTTCGCACTCGCTCACAATATGTTTTAGGACTTCGTCGCTGGCATCTTTCAAACCGCTTTTGCCATCGCCCAGATTCCTTAGAAGCTGACTACCTTGCTGAAGGTCCAAACCTTCTTCAAGAGAAATTTCTCGGCTGCTGAGCGCGCCGCCTAAATCTCGGTCCAAGCTGGTGATGTCAAGCGGTTTGCGGCCTGTGGTAAGGAGTTGGCAGGCGTGGCTCGCAAACGCCACCGTCGCGAAGACGAAAACTCTAAGCAATTCGTAAGCGGGTTTGAAGTGCCCGTCTTCCAGCGCGTCCTCTAAGTTATCAATTACAATGAGCGTTTTGCGGTCTCCGATGCAGGTTCGCAAGGTGGCGGTCAGGTTGCCGGAGAAGTCTTTTTGATTTTGCCAAACACTCTTTAGATGTTCTGCCCGGTCATGCGGCAGGGTCTCTTGCAACAAGGTGAGAACAGGCTCGAGGGTACGTAGATCTTGAAAGCGGATGGAGACAAAAACGATAGAATCGAAGTGTCCGTCCTCGTTGATAAAGCGCGTAGCCAAGGCTGTTTTGCCTCTACCAACAGGGCCACAGATTTGTGTGAGGCGCGTGCTGTCCTGAACGATGCTCTGCTGAAGTTCAGCAAGTTCATCGCTCCGCCCTTCAAAAACCTTGAGGTCGAGCAGGGCTCCGGCGACGCGTTGGCGGGTTTGGTGGCGTTGCGTTTCCTGTTCGCTCCGGGCTTCGCGTAACTCTCTGACTTCTTGCTTCAAACCTACGACGTGTTCAAGAGTGGCTCTGGCTACTTCTTGAGTAGCTTCAACCTTTGCCTCTACTTGACGTATCCCGGCAAGCACCAAACTTATATGCTCATCAAAGCAAGCTTCTAACCCCCCAGCAAGCTCTTGGTTTTGTTCAGCAACTTGTAGTCGCAGGACTTCAAAAAATCCTTTAATTCGCGCTTGTGTTTCTTCGGGTAGCGTGCTAAGTGCGGTAAGATCACTTTCCGGGCGGCTGACGATCTGCACCAGCATTATCCCGTCGAAGGCGGCCTTTAAGCGACCGTTAGTCTTATAATCCTCAAAAAAGTAGCTCTGAAGGACAGTGAAAGCGTCTGTGCGGTGGATGTAAATGAGAAGTTCATCGAGCGCAGGACGTAACTCCTCGTCCGAGAAGCGGTTTTTTAATTCACTTCTTAGGCTAATTTCAACTGTATCTTTTAACTGGCTCGAGTCACCTTGATAAGAAGGAAAGAGCTGATAAACGTCTTCATACCTTATAAGTGGTGTGTTTAGCGGGTCTTCGTAACGCTCGGCATAATGCTCTTCGTCAACCTCACTTAGCTCTTCTTCAAAACGCTCGAGCATAATTCTTAGCGCTTCGGTGTGATCACCATGCCGGTTCTCGAAGTCCTTAATAATTTTTTTCGCGGTGCTCAAATACGCTTGGCGAATGCCCACCCGCAAATCATCGTTTAGGGGAAGTTTGCCGTCAGGCAGTTCTTCCCTTATCCGGCGACGTATCGCTCCACTGACTGCCATAATTGCTTTTTTCCCGCCGTCAATAGTGGCACCCATTGAAATTTCTTGAGAGATGGCTTCTGCTGTAAAGGTTTCCCGTAAAAAATCCAAAGCGGGCTGCGCATAAACAGCAAGTTCCGGCGATACAGGCATGTCTCATTGTACAGTGAGCTGCTTACAGGCGTGAGCAGTGACTAGCAAATACTCAATCAAGGTGCTGACGCCACTCAGATAAGCTTCAGCACCTTCGGCAGGAGCCGCCGCGTCGTGTTCAAGCCCTCACCGCCGTGAATCGTCTCCTCAGCCGACCAGTTGCCAAACTTCGCCCAGTAGCTATGAAAACCGTTATAGGCTCTCTATCAGCGCATCTCTACCCACTATCTCAGCTAATGCAGCGAGAGGGTTCGGCAGCGGCTCCTGCCACAACCAACTCGGGCGCAACCAAAAAGCCTCTAAGACCTCTGAAGCGACTTTGTCGTCAGCCTCAGTCGCAAAGAGCGCGTAGCGCCCTTCATCATCCAGCCGGTAGAAGTCGGCGCGTTTTTGTTCGGGCCTCGAGTCCACCAGCCAATACTCCTGCACGCCCGCACGCTCGTACTCCCTAAACTTGTCGTTGCGGTCAATATAGAGGCTGCCGGGCGAGATAATTTCGACGGCTAAGTCGGGCGCGCCGCTAAAACGCTTTGAGCTAAAGTTTGCGCGTTTCGCTTCGCTTGCAAAGAGGAGGTCGGGTTCCCTGGAAGGGCCGCCTTCCCAAAGTTTCACCTCGAAAGGGGCAAGCTGCGTGCGTCCAAGTTCTTTCAAATCGACAAAGAGACTGAGCAAGATGTGTAGAAACCCAAGAATTCGCTGGTGTTCGTCGCGTGGCGGCATGTAGACAATCACCTCTCCGTCAACCCACTCCGTGCGGGTGGTGTCGTCTCCATAAGCTAGATACGCCTCATAGCTCATCGTCAGGCGGTGAATATGGGGCTGCTCGAGCGTTTTCACAAGCACCTCCGTGAAGAGATTTTAGCACGCACGCCTAAACGCTTCGCCATCCTTCTAATCTGCTTGCGTATGAGTGAAGCTATAAACTCTCCATAAGCGCGTCTTTACCCACGATCTCAGCTAACGCAGCAAGAGGGTTCGGCAGCGGCTCCTGCCATAACCAACTCGGGCGTAGCCAGAACGCTTCAAGCGCTTCTGAAGAGATTTTTTCATCCCCTTCAGTCGCAAACAGCGCGTAACGTCCTTGATCATCAAGTCGGTAGAAGTCGGCACGTTTTTGTTCAGGCCTCGAGTCGACTATCCAATACTCTCTCACACCTGCGCGCTCGTACTCCCTAAACTTGTCGTTGCGGTCAATATAGAGGCTGCCGGGCGAGATAATTTCGACGGCTAAGTCGGGCGCGCCGCTGAAACGCTTGGAGCTGAGCTGCTCACGTTTATCTTTCCTAACGAAAAAGATATCGGGCTCCCTCGAGGGACCACCTTCCCAAAGTTTCACCTCAAAAGGGGCAATGTAGATACTCCCTAAGCTTTTTAGGTCGGTAAAAAGTGCGAGTAGGCGCTCGAGAAAAGCGAGGACGAGCTGATGTTCCGTTCTTGGTGGCATGTAGACGATAACCTCCCCACCCACCCACTCGCTACGGGTGCCCTCATCCCCATAGTGAAGGTAGTCTTCGTAGCTCATCGTTAGGCGGCGGATATTGGGCTGCTCGAGCGTCTTCACAACTACCTCCGTGAGAAGATTTTAGCACGCGTACGTGTTTTCTCCGTCCGCACCACTCGGAGCGTAAGCCCCACTTTCTAAATTAAGGTGGCTTTTACGGGATAAGCTTCAGCACCTCCGGCAGGAGCGTCTTTGTCGTACTCAACGCCTCGCCGCCGTAAATCGTCTCCGACCCCGACCAGTCGCCAAAGTAGCCCCCCGCTTCGCGCAAAATAGGCGGAAAGGGCGCGCAGTCCCAGGGGTTCATGACGGGGTCGAGCATCAGTTCCAAGCGTCCGGTGGCGACGAGCATATGACCGTAGGCGTCCGACCAGCCCACGCGGTGGTAGGTGGCGGCCTGGATACGTTGCCAAGCCTCAGCGCGACCGTGCGCGGCAAAGCTCGCCGCGTCGGTGAAGGAGACGATGCTGCGAGAGAGGCTTTCGGTTTGGGTCACGTAGCAGCGCCGCCCGTTCCAGTAACAGCCTTCACCCGAGGCGGCGCAGACCATCTCGTCCAAGGCCGGAAAATAGGCCGCGCCCACCTCGCAGTGGCCCTCAATCTCGAGCCCGATCAGCACGCCGTAGAGCGGCACGCCGCGCATGAACGACTTTGTGCCGTCGATGGGGTCGACAATCCAGCGGTGGCTCGAGCCCTCCCTCTCCAAGCCTCCCTCCTCACCCAGGACGGTGTGCTCAGGAAAGCGCGCCTCGATACGCGCGCGAATAAGCTTCTCGGCCTCGCGGTCGGCGACGGTCACGGGGGAGTCGTCCGCTTTGAAATCGGGTTGGATGCCCCGCCCGAAGTAGCCGAGCGTAAGGCGGCCCGCGTGATAGGCGGTGTCGGCGGCGAAATCTAGGTAGGTGCGTAAATTATCCATAGGGATCAAAAATCAACCTTTCTGTAAAAAGCTTTTTTACCAACGAGTCTACCTCACACAGCAACCACTCACACAGTAACCACGATGAAGCTGTTGTCACCCCTTGTGCATACACAGAAGAAAACGTGTATAATGTATAAATATGCCGAGTAAAGAGTACCGACAACGCCTTATTGAAGAACTCGTCGAGAACGAATTCGTCTCGACCCAGTCCGAAATCGCCGAGCACCTCCACAACCGCGGGATCAGGGTGACGCAGGCAACCATTTCGCGTGATGTGAACGAACTCAGATTGGTGCGGCTGCCCGCGGGCAACGGCCAGCACCGCTACCGCTCGACCCCGCTGGCCGCGCAAGAGGACGTGATGGGCGAGCTTCAGCAGCGCTTCAAACTGTTCGTGCGCACCCTCGACCGGGGCGACAACATCATCGTCATCAACACCGACGAGGGGCACGCGACGGGCATCGCCTACGTGATTGACAAGCTCGACCGCGAGGAAATCGTGGGGACCATCGCGGGGCAGAACACGATTTTGGTCATCGTCAGGAACAAAGAGAGTGCCGACGAGATGTTAGGGGAGTTTGAGGGGCTACTCGAGTAGCCCCTACACGTACCTCAGCCGAAATTCGCCATTTTCTAGCTCAACCTGCACCGCGCCGCCTCCCTTGAGCGCGCCAAAAAGTAGCGCGTCAGCGAGGGGCTTTTTGAGGGTTTCCTGGACCACTCGAGCAAGAGGCCGCGCGCCGTACTGGGTATCAAAGCCGCGGGTGGCGAGTTCGGCTCGAGCTTCGGGGCTCACCTCGAGCCTCACCTTGCGCTCACGCAACTGCGCCTCCAACTCGCCAACAAACTTGTCCACGATGCGCGCCATGACGCCCTTGTCGAGGGGCGCGAATGGCACCACCGCGTCGAGCCGCCCGCGGAACTCGGGGGTGAAGAGCCTTTTGACCGCCTCCTCGCTCGCATAGGTTTTGCTGCCGCCCGTAAAGCCCACCGCGGGGCCGCTCGCCTCCGCCGCGCCCGCGTTGGTGGTCATAATGAGGACGACGTTGCGAAAGTCCACCTCTTTACCGTTGTGGTCGGTCATCCTGCCGTAATCCATCACCTGCAAGAGGATATTAAACAAGTCCGGGTGCGCCTTTTCGATTTCGTCTAAGAGCAAAACCGCGTGCGGGTTGCGGGTGACAGCGTCGGTGAGGAGGCCGCCCTGGTCGAAGCCGACGTAGCCGGGCGGCGCGCCGATAAGGCGAGAGACGGCGTGTTTTTCCATATATTCGGACATGTCGAAACGCAAGAGGGGGGCTTCCAAATTCGAGGCGAGCCCTTTGGCAAGCTCCGTTTTTCCCACCCCCGTTGGCCCGGAAAAGAGAAACGCGCCGATGGGCTTCTGGGGGTCCCGCAGCCCCGAGCGGGCGAGCTTGACCGCGTCCGCCACCTCGCGCACCGCCTTGGGTTGGCCGAACACCACGTTGGCTAGGTCGGCCTCGAGGTGAGAGAGCTTCACCGCGTCGTCGCTCGAGACCGTTTTGGCCGGTATACGCGCGATAGACGCGACCGTGGCCTCGACATCTCCCACCCCAACGCGTTTGCGGTCTCTACTCCCAAGCGTGAGCGCCGCGCCCGCCTCGTCTAACACGTCGATGGCCGCGTCCGGCAGCCGCCGCCCGGAAAGGTGACGCGCCGCGAGCGTTACCGCACTTTCTAAGGCCCCGTCGGTGTAGCGCAGCCCGTAGTGCGCCTCGAGCTTAGGTCTTAAACCCCGCAAAATTTTTACGGCCTCGGCGGGGGAGGGCTCGAGCACGTCGATTTTGCCAAAGCGGCGGCTCAGCGCGCGGTCTCTTTCTATGACTTTATACTCCTCAAAAGTCGTTGCGCCGATGCAGCGCAGGCCCTTGGCGAGCGCCGGTTTGAGCAGATTGGACGCGTCCATCGTGCCGCCCGAGACCGCGCCCGCGCCGACAACGGTGTGGATTTCGTCGATAAAAAGTATGGCGGGGTTGGCCTCGAGCGCCCCCAATACCCCCTTAAGCCGCTCCTCAAAATCGCCCCGGTAGCGCGTGCCCGCGAGCAGGCTTCCCAAGTCGAGCGCGTAGAGCCGCGCCCCCCGCAGCGCCTCGGGCACCTCGCCCGCCACCATCCTTTGCGCCAATCCCTCCACCAACGCCGTTTTGCCCACGCCAGGGTCGCCCACGAGCAGCGGATTGTTCTTGCTCCGCCTCGAGAGTACCTGCAACATCCGCGTGAGTTCATGCTGTCTACCGATGAGCGGGTCCAGCGCGCCCGCCTCGGCCTGCGCGGTGAGGTCGGTGCAGTAGGCTTCTAAAGGCTCGCTTGCATTTGGTTCTTCAGGTTCCGCCTCGAGCGGCGACGGACGCCCCTGCGTGCCCGACGCCACGCCGTCGGCCAGCACGCTCGTTACGTCGAGTTTGGACAGACCGTAACGCTCGAGCACTTGACAAGCCCCCGACATCGGCTCGTCAAACATTGCAGCCAACACGTGCGCCCCGTTCGCTGCCTCGCGGCCCGCCGCCTGCATCTGGTAGATGGCGCGCTGGACGATGCGTTCAAAGGTGGTGGTGACGGTGGTGGCGACGTCGAAGCCGTCGGGTACGGACTCGAGCCCCGCCAGCCCCTCCTCCAACTCGTCGCGCAGACTTTTCACCTCGACCCCGCAGCGTTTCAGCACGGGCGCGGCGTCGGGGTCGTCCAGCAGGGCGAGAAGCAGGTGTTCCGCGCCCGCGTACTCGAGCCCGGCGTCGCGCGCCGCACTCACCGCCCGGTGAATCGTCTCTTTGAGGGTTTGGGAAATCATGCAGGCTCCAGCGTGCAGCGCAGCGGATAGCCCGCCCCGCGTGCGCTTACTGTAACTTGGTTAACTTTCGTCTCGGCAATCTCAAAGGTGTAGACGCCGCAGACACCTACGCCCTGTTGGTGGACGTTGAGCATGATGCGTGTGGCCTCCGCTTCGTTTTTGCGGAAGAAACGCTCGAGCACCCCCACCACAAAGTCCATCGGGGTGTAGTCGTCGTTTAAGAGGAGCACCCGGTACAGGGGCGGGGTTTTGGTCTTGGTCTGCGTTTCGGTCTGTGTTCGAGACTTTGTAAGCGTGTCGGAGCCCGCTTTTGCCATCTTTTGACTATAGCAAGTTCTGGTTGACGGCCCGTTGCGGGAGGTAACGCGTTTGTGTTGGGGAGATGGGGAGCAAGGGCGATGGGGAAAAATTCTCCTCTACTCCCTATCTCCCCACCCCCCTACCTGCTTTACTCCCCCTCGAGCTCCCGCAACCACAGCCCCGACAGCGCAAGCCGCGCCTGCGAGGCGAACTCCCGCGCCTCCTCCCGGTCCGCCCGGCGTACTCGGAACCGGAGCCGTCCTTCCTCGCCGCCCGGTAGCCCCTCTAGCACCCGCAAATGCCGCACTCTCAAGATGACGTGGCTCCTGAAAAGTCCGCCCAGGGGGCCGCGACGCCACTCGAGCGCCTCCACCTCAACAAGCGGCAGCGCCAGCTCGCGCGTCGGTCCCTCGGGATTGCCTATGATGTCGCGCACCCGGTACTCGAGCACGAGCACATGATCCTCGAGCCGGAGGAGGCCGTCGGCGGAGCAGAAATCCTCTCCCCAGGCGAAACGTACGGGTAAGGGTGAGACGGAAAGCACGCCAACGCCCCCTATCCCGGTGACGCGAGCTTTAATCCGGCTATCCCAATCAAAATCAGCGCGAGGAAAACGAGGCGGAGGATGTCGCGCGGTTCCCCCAACACCACCATGCCCAGCACCACCGTCCCCGCCGCGCCGATGCCCGTCCACACCGCGTAGCCCGTGCCGACGGGAATCGTTTTAAGCGCCTGCGAGAGCAGATAAAAACTCACGACCATCCCGGCTACGGTCGCCAAACTGGGCCAGAGTCTTGTAAAGCCCTCGGTATATTTCAGCCCAAAAGCCCAACCCACTTCACAAAGTCCCGCTAGTACGATGTATGTCCACGCCACCAGTCATGACCTCCGGTATCTTCGCTACTATAGCAAGCCCTGCTCACGCATTCTCGAGCCCCCGCACCACCAAAATCTTTGCAGAACGCCTGCGGTAGACTGGTTTATCTTCGAGTTTCCAAAGGAGACTTCCGTGACTACTGTACAAGACACGCTGCGTCACCTCGTGGCGAGCCTGACCTTTCGTTTTCAGCACGTGACCGAGGACGCGCCCTCGAGTTTCGGTGACTTTGTGGCTGGAGCGGAGGTGCGTACGCCTCGAGACATCGTCAAGCACATGACCGGGCTCGTGGGGCTCGTGCATGAGCAGTTTGTGGCGTTTGAGCGGGAGCGCCTCGAGCCGCTGCCGTGGGCGGAAGAAAAGGCGCGGTTTTTGGACGCGCTGGCCCTGGTGGACGCCGACCTCGGCGGAGGAGAGCTTCGGGAGGACGCGGCACTAAGTTTAGAGCGCATCCTTCAAGGTCCCTTAACCGACGTGGCAACCCATATCGGCCAGCTCGCCACGCTGCGGCGGCTCGCCGGGTCGCCCGTCGTCAGGGTGAGCTATATCGCGGCGGAGATGCGGGTGTCTTAATCAGGGTGAGGTGTCGTAAATCCAGGTCTCAAAAAGCGGGGTAAGGTCGCAGCCACAGTTCTCCTCGGCTACGTCTTTGAAACCTTCCGTGTCGGCGACGCGGTACGCGTAGGTCTGGACGTAGTCGCGCAGCGTTGCAGAAAGCGTCTCCTGCCCCACCTCGTCCGCCAACGCCTCGAAAAAGAGCGGGCCGCGCCCGTAGACGATGGCGCTGTAGGTGAGTTCCGAATAGCTGTCGACGGGGCGACCGATGGGGATGTCGCGCCGCAAGGCCGCCGTCCAGGAAGCCTGTAAGTAACGCCGAAAGGCGTCCGCGCTCTCTTCGCCGCGCACCGCGCCGTAGTAGCGCAGCGTGGCGTACTGGGCGAGCGCTTCGTCGAGCCAGGGTTCGGTGAGCTGGTTGTTGCCGACCAGACCAAAAAACCACTGGTGCGCGGTCTCGTGGACGACGATGGTCTCAAAAAAGCCGCCGGGCTGTTCGTAATAGGGGTTCGACACGTTGAAAATCCCCGGAAATTCGATGCCGCCCGCCGTGACGGGCACCGCGACTATGTCGAGTTCGCGGTAGGGGTAAGGGCCGAACTCATCCTCAAACGTCTGAACCGCGTCACGCGCGTATTGAAGGCCGCGCCACGAGCCCTCGGTGAGATCGGCGGGCGCGTAGGAGCGAATCGTCACCTCGCCTATACTCAGGTGCTGCTCTATGTAGTCGCCGCTCACCAGATAAAAGTCGCGCACCGGCCCCGCCGCGAACACGACCTCCTGCGTTTTCCCCTCCAACTCGCGCGTCACCGCCGCCCCCGAGGCCACCAGCGTCCGCGCGGCGGGCGCGCGCACCTTGACCAGGAAGAACGCAGTCTCGGCGTAGAGAGGGTCGCCTTGACTGGGCGGTACGCGCGTGTCCCACGCGCCGTCCTCAAAAACCGCCACCGTCGGGTAGGCGTGCGCGAGGCTGAGAACGTCCGCGTAACCTTTATAACGCGCCAGACGGCCATAGCTCTCGCGGACGTCCCTGGTCACGTCGAGCGCAAAGTCCGTGCTGATGACGACGCTCGAGCCCGACTCGAGCCCCTTTGGCAGTGGCGCGCGGAGGATGCTGTTGGACCGCTCGAGCGTAAAAGGAACCGTCGTCCCGTCCAAACGCAGCTCGTTGACCCTCAGCGCGCTGCCCAAAAGGTTGGGGTAGAGATGCAAGACGAGGTCACCAAGCGTTTGTCCGGTGCGGTTGGTGTAGAGGATTTCTTGCGCGCCCGTGATGGTGTCGCCGGTGAGGTCGAACGCGATGTGGTAGACGCTGGCCCCGTCGAAGAGGCTGTCGTTGAGCACAGACGGGTCCACGAGGTCGTTTTCAAAGGGCGTGCGGTCGGCCCAGGCGGTGTCGAAAAGTTGCGGCGCGGGCACAGCAAAAGCCAGGCCTGCAAAAAGGAACCAGACGGGGTACAAAATTTTCATACTTTACTATAGCGGGCGGGGCTCGAGTGCGCTGCACTCCACCACGACAAAACGGGCGGGAGAATGTAAACCCCCGCCCGTGTGCGACTTGCTTATGCAAACTTGAGTTTTTACTCGTCCGTGCTCGAGTCCTCTAACAGCACCCGGTCGCCGAGCGGCTGTAAGGGGCGGTTGCTCTCGCCGATAATCGAGAAGAGCGTTTGGATTTGCTCGGCGGACATCTGAATAGGCTGGGCCAGCACGTTCCACTTCACGCCCTGAGAGCAGGGCGGCGTGGTCAAGGAGCCCGGGTAGCGGTAGGTGACGCGGCCTTCTGGCAGCAAGGTGTTGGCGTCAACCGTCTCCCCAAAGGTTTCCGTCTCGCCCTCCTCGGGCGCGTTCGCCAACACGGGTGCGAGCGCGCTATTCTCCTCGCCCTCCTCAATCAGCACGCCGACCACCGCCAACTCTCCCTCGGTGCCCACCCTCCTATGGACAAAGTGGAGCTCGGCTCCCGACAAGTTTCCGTTAAGCGCGTGCTCGCTCGGCGTGTGAAAGTGAAACTGCAAGAGTTCGTACGCTTCGCCGTCCAACACCATGCTGCTGCCCGGGTCGTAGGTGGCCTGGATGGTGTGCCCGTTGTTGGTCAGCGTCAGAGCCGAGGATTGGTAATTAAATTCAATGTCTTGAAGGTCCTCTGGCGTAAAGCTTGCCTCAACAAGGTCGATGGGCGACTGCTCAGTGCCCAGAGCGCAAAGCTGATAGGCCTCGTCGAGTTCACCCCAAGCTTCAGGCCCCGTCTCGCCGCTGTAGCTCCAGTGGGGCGGGTCCATGTCTTGTCCAAAAGCGTTTGCCGCCAAAAGCAGCGCCGCCAAAAGTAGCAGTTTTTTCATGTTTCCTCCTCGAGCGATAGTACCCATAATTGTCAGGCAAAAAGAGGGCTGAGGTTTATAGTTTGTCGCCCCTTTTTCTGTCAGGGCGTGTGAATGCGTGTATGGCAGGGGACGGAGAGTTTCCTTTAATACCTCCTGCTCCACTCAAGCTCTCAGTCTGCGGGCTCGACCGCCTTTACCACCTCGCGCAAGGCCGTAATGAGCGGGCGCAGCCGTTCCGCCTTGAGCTTGAGCGCGGCCCGGTTAACGACGAAGCGCGCCGACGCGTGCAAAATGACTTCAACCTCGGCAAGCCCGTTCGCGCGCAGCGTGCCACCCGTTTCGACCACGTCCACCACCGCGTCGGCGAGACCCGTCAAGCAAGCCAGCTCGACGTTGCCCGAGAGTTTGACCACCTCGGCGCTCGAGCCCACCCGTTGCAAATAATCCTGCGTGAGGCGCGGGTACTTGCTCGCCACCCGGCGCACCGGCCCGGCCTCTCCCAAAGGGCGAATGAGCGACAAGCGGCAGGCGGCGAAACCCAAGTCCACGGGTTCATAGAGGGTGCGCGCGGCCTCGAGCAGCACGTCCTTACCCACCACGCCCGCGTCGGCCACGCCCAGCTCGACGTAGGTGGGCACGTCGGCGTTGCGCATCTCAATAAGGTGCGCGTCCCCCGCGTCGTGCCGGAGCGCCCGGTTGTGGGGGGAAAGCTCGAGCGAGAGCCCCGCCGCCCGTAAGACCCGCAGGCTCTCGTTCAGCACGCGTCCTTTGGGCAGGGCCAAAACTAGCTTAGACCCAGTCGTAAAGTCCGTCACGAGACCCCCTCGAGAAGCGCGCTCAAATCCTCGACGTGAGGCGGGTGGGGGGTGAGCGGCTCGAGACCGACTTGGGTCAGCAAATAGGGGATGCCTCGGGCTTGTGCGTACCGTCGTGCTTTCTCCAAACTGGGCTCGAGAGCGCGCTCCACCACGTAGCCCGCCGCGCGTAAGCGCCGGGCGAGGGTGTCGTCCAAACTCAGCGCAAGGGGTATCGAGGCGGTGTCCGCGGGCGACAGGGCGTTCATGAGACGTTCTAAACCGAGTGCGAAACCCGCCGCGTAGGGCAAGAGCGCCCCGTCGTAGCGGCCCCCGCCCAGGAGGGGCTGCCCGAAGTCAAAGGTGTAGGCGCGAAACATCATCCCCGTGTAGTAGCGGTGCCGCCGCGCCATGCCCAAGTCGAGCAGGAGTTCGCTGTCGTCCTCGAATTCACCCAAGATAGCCTCCAAGCGGTCAAGCTCGAGCCGCGTTTCCGCCCAAGGCGCAACCGCCCGCGCCGCCTCGAGGACGCCCATCTCACCATGAACGTCGCCGTAGAGGTCGGGCAGGGTTGAAAAGGCGCGGCGGAGGTCGGGGGCAAGGGGGAGGGGCTCGAGCAGTTCCTCGAGCGTACACACGTCCTTGCGGTCGATGGCGTCCGCCAGCCCTTCGCGCGCCTCAAAGGGCACCTTGGCAAGGTCGAAAAGCGCGCGCACAAAGCCGGGGTTGCCAAGCTCCACGCGGGGGATTAGGCCCACCGCGCGCACCGACTCGCACGCCAAGTGGACGAGTTCGGCGTCGGCCTTTGGGTTGGAGACGCCGACAAGCTCGAGGCCCACTTGCGTAAACTCGCGGGTGCGCGCTAAGTCCGGGTCGATGGCCTGCCACAGGGTGCCGCAGTAGTGGAAGCGGTGGGGCGTGCTGTTATCCATACCCGCGCTCGCACCCGCCGCCTCAGGATAGTAAAGGCGCACCAAACGCGCTAAGGCCGGGGTAAAGTCGGCGCGCAGGGCCAGCACGCCCGAGTCGCGGTCGGAGAGCTTGAACGATTTGGCGGCGGCGGGGTGCGCGGGGTCGTAGTGCTCGAGGGCGGGGGGCTCGACGGGCGCGTAGCCCCAACTCTCATAAAGACGCCGCAGCGTGTCTACAATTTCCAAACGCCGAACCGCGTCTTGTGAAAAGGTGTAACGGGTGCCGTCGGGCGGCGAAAGCTTCATGTCCCCAGCCTACCGCGCCTCAAGGCTGCGCGTCATCCAGCTCCCAACTTGCCTCGCTTACCTTCCCCTCACCGGACGTTTTCAGCGCGTTCCGGCCAGCCTGCCAAAACGTGTACGTGCGTGTGAAACACCTCTTGCCCCGCCTTGGGTCCGACGTTGACCACCAAACGGTAGTCGCCTAAGTCGTTGGCCTCGGCGGCTCCGATGGCCGCCCCGAAAAGTTCGCCCAGAACCGGCGTGTTCCCGCCCGCCGCCATCTCGTCTAGCCGCGCGGAGTGCGTTTTGGGCACCACGAGCAGATGCACGGGCGCTTTGGGCTGGATGTCGCGGAAGGCGATGTGGTGGTTCGTCTCGTAGACTTTGTCAGCAGGAATTTTACCCGCGATAATCTGGCAGAAAATGCAATCAGGATGAGTCATGGTTGCTCCTTACGTCCTTTTACGTCCTTGGGCCTTTGGCGCTAAGTCTACCGCAGGAAGTAAGGTGTGAACTGAGGTGGGGAGCGGGGGAGACGGGGTGTTGGGGAGAAAAGAGAAAGCCTGCGCTCCCCATCTCTCTACACCCCATCTTCTTAATAGGTTACCGCGTTGTCTCCGCGCCGCTCCCTCGGCGAAGTGTAAAGAGAGTGAGTTCGGGAGGCGCGTTGAGCCTTAGCGGGACGACGCTAAAACCGATGCCCTGGTTTACATAAAGCTGGTTGCCCGCCGCGCCGTAGTTCTTAATAAACCCGTCCGCGTGAATTTCGTCCTCGCTGGTGTAGGACATCCAGGTCCAGGAGGGGGTAAAGGGGATGCGAAACTGTCCCCCGTGCGTGTGGCCTGCCACGGCCAGCGGCGCGGTGTCCGCGGGAAACGCCTTGAACGATTCCGGGTGGTGCATGAGCGCGAGTCGCGGGGCGTCGTCCGGCACCTCGGCAAGAGCAAGCTCGGGCCTATCCTCATCGGCGACGTGTGCGCCCACGCCGACGATGTAAAGGGGCGGCTCGTCCGTTTGGGTGGGGAGGGGCGCGGCCTGGTTTTGGAGCACCGTGATTCCGGCGTCCTCGAGCGCCCGTTGCACCGCGCTAGCCAGCGCCTCGTCTCTGGGCGCTTGGCTGGTGGGCATCGCGTAATCGTGGTTGCCCAAAACCGCGTAGGTCGGCAGGCCTGCCTCGGCCAAAGGCGCGACCAGAGAAACCGCCTTGGTCACTGTGAGGCTCGAGCCCCCCTCGACGTGATAGACAAAATCACCCGCGATAAGGACCGCGGCAGGTTTATCGTTAATAATCCTGTCGACGATGCGCTCGATTGTCCAGGTGTTGCCGAGCCACATCCCGACTTGCATGTCCGCAATCACGGCAACCTGTTTTCCCTCTAAAGAGGCCGGAAGGTTGGGAATCCCGACCTCGTACGTTTGCTCGTCGATAAAATAAGGCTCGGCCACGCCCCAAACGAGGAGGAAGCCGACAAGCGCGAGGAGGACGAAGACAAAACGTTTCATTCTTTTATCCTACCCCAGCGGTGCAAAGAGACGAGAAAAATAGGAGGACGTACGACGCTTTCTTGCGCACTTTTTCTTGTGTCAACAGCTCGAGCTGACAGAATAGCGGTTCCTAAACGCAAACAAGAAAATGCCGGGACTTGAAATCCCGGCATCCTTAGTACCGATTTATTCCGCTAAGCCACGTTCGTCATTGTGGGTTTACTGTGCAGTGGTAGCGGCGACCGACGTCGTGGTCTCGAGCCTCTCA
The DNA here is from genome assembly GCA_965214405.1 of Trueperaceae bacterium. Classification (GTDB taxonomy): domain Bacteria; phylum Deinococcota; class Deinococci; order Deinococcales; family Trueperaceae; genus CBDCCT01. Next base: position 464,817 of record OZ243956.1, on the reverse strand, counting down.
CCCGCGCGGACCTCAAAAACGTTCCTGGAGGTGTCGTAGCCCTGTCCCGTCGCGGCCACCACGTAGGTGCCGGGGGGCAGGTCGTCCAGCGTCGCCTGGGTCTCGAAGTTCTCGCTGTAGCCGTTGGGGCCGGTGACGATAACCTCAGTGCCGGGAATGTCAGCCGTCACCACGACGCTGCCCAAGTCGGGGTTGTCGTAAGGCGTATAGGTTCCCAGCGTGTTGTAGTCCGCCGAGTAGCCGTACGCGTAGGGCGAATAGTCGGCGATGTCATACGCCGCCGTGTCCATCGGTTGCAGGTTGAAGTTCACCGGCACGGTTTCGCCCGCGCGCACCTCGACTAAGGTGGCGGAAAGCTGCAAGCCTTCGTCCGAGGCGGCGATGGAGTAGACGCCGGGTAGCAAGTTCTCGAGCCCCCGCTCGTCACCGGGATTGTCCGAGATGTCGAAGCGTTCATAGTAGTTGTTGGGTCCCACCACGTCGTAATTGGGCTCCTGGTCGGTGGGCGTGGTGGCCGACAAGATGATGCGGCCACTGTCGGCTACGTCATATACGCCGTAATCTCCGACAGTCACGTCCCCAAGTGGTTCAAAGAGATTGGAGTCGAAGACCTGTGCCGAAGCCGACACGAAAAACGTGAGGGCCAATGCCAGAGACAAAAACTTGATTATTTTCATACTTTCCCCCTTTACAAAGTTTATTGACAAGGCTTGAGCATAAATTCAAGCTTTGTAAGCTTAGCAACGATGCAAATGGAGAACTGTGGGTCATCCTCTTTTCCCGGCTTTCGCCACCTCCGTAAATGACCCGCGCGCCGCCGCCACGATAATGTCCATGTCCTCTTCCGAATGCGCATACGAAAAGAAGGCCGCCTCAAAGGCGCTCGCGGGCCAGTAGACGCCGCGCTCCAATAAGCCGTGAAACCATTTCCCGAAGCGTACGGTATCGGTAGCGCTCGCGCTCTCAAAATCAGTCACCGGCTCATCTGTAAAGAACACCGTAATCATCGAGCCGATGCGGTTGATGGTGACGGGAACGCCTGCGCCCTCGGCGGCTTCGTGGAGACCACGCTCGAGCCTCTCCGTCCGCGCCTCCAACACCTCATAAAGGTCGGGCGTCTCGTTCATCGTTTCCAGCGTGGCGATGCCCGCCGCCATCGCCAGCGGGTTGCCCGACAGGGTGCCCGCCTGATACACCTTGCCGATGGGCGACACCTGGTCCATCAGTTCACCCTTGCCGCCGTAAGCCCCAACAGGCAAACCGCCGCCGATAATCTTGCCCCAACACACCAAATCGGCGTCGATGCCAAGGCGCTCCACCGCGCCGCCCGGTGCGAGGCGAAACCCCGTCATCACCTCGTCGGCCACGAGCAGCGCGCCGTGCTGCCGGGTGAGGGCGCGTAAGCCCTCCAAAAATTCACTTGTCGGCACGACCACGCCCATGTTGCCGACGACGGGCTCGAGAATCACCGCCGCAATCTCGTCCGGGTGCGCTTCAAAAAGTTCACGCACCGAGTCCAGATCGTTGTAACGCGCGACGAGGGTGGTTTTGGCGGTGTCCTGGGGGACGCCTGCGCTCGAGGGCACCCCCGTCGTCATCGCGCCCGAACCCGCCGCGACCAAGAGCGCGTCCGCGTGACCGTGGTAGTTGCCCGCGAACTTGACGATAAAGTCTCGCCCCGTTGCGCCCCGCGCGACGCGCAAGGCGCTCATCGTGGCCTCGGTGCCCGAGTTGACGAAGCGGAGGCGGTCGCAGCCTCCGTAGCGCCCCAGCACGAGTTCGGCCATACGCACCTCACGCTCGGTGGGCGCGCCAAAACTCGTCCCGTCGCTTAGCGCGTCTTGAATCGCCTCTAACACTTTTGGGTGCGCGTGCCCCAAAATCATCGGCCCCCACGAGCCGACGGCGTCGATATATTCGTTGCCGTCTACGTCCCAAAGCTTAGCGCCCTCGGCCCTTTTGATAAACCTCGGCGTGCCGCCGACGGAGCCGAAAGCGCGCACGGGGGAGTTGACGCCGCCGGGGATGAGGCGCTGGGCGCGTCCGAAGAGTTCTTGTGAATGCGTCGTATTCATTTTTGTATGCTTGCACGTCCTCGAGCCCGGTTCAACGTCCCCGCTTACTGGGTTAGTCGGATGCTAGGATGAGGCGGATTTCGAGGAGATACTGAGGGGATACAAAGGAAACACATGGAGACGATTCACTTTCTACAAACCTGGGCCTCGCCAACGCTCGACACGCTTTTTTTGCTTCTTACCAATCTGGGGTCTGAGCAGGCGTACATCGCGCTGCTCGTCATTACCTATTTGGGTGTGGACGCGCGCTTGGGGCGGCACGTCGGCGTTTACTTGCTCCTCTCTTTTTACCTCAACTACGAACTCAAAAGTTTTTTCGACACGCCGCGCCCTTACGTTTTGGACCCGTCGGTGGTGCGGAGCGACTTAGCGAGAGAAACGGGAACGGGGCCGGGCTTCCCGAGCGGTCACGCGCAGGCGAGCATGACCTATTGGGGATACATGGCGCTCCGGCTGCGGCGGGGGTGGTTTTGGGCCTTGGCGGGGCTCATCATCGCGCTCATTTCGCTCAGCCGCGTGTATCTGGGTGTTCACTTACCCATAGATATAGTCGGCGGCCTCGTCGTCGGCGTGGGGGTGATTGCGCTGGCTTACGCGGTCGACACGCTCCTTACGCGCATGACGCCGCCCCTGTGGCTCACGCTTGTTCTCGGCATCGGCGCTCCGCTCGCGTTTCACCTCTTTTTGCCCGTCCCCAGTTCCGAACTGCTCATGGGCGGCCTCGCGGCCTTTTTTACCGCGCCCGCCCTCGTCCCCTACCGCGCCGACGCGCCCTTGTGGCGGCGCGCATTGGTCGCGCTGCTCGGCCTGGTGCTGGTGTTCGCGGTGCTTGTGGGCTCGAGCCTCCTCCTGCCCGAAGCCGTCAAACGCGACCCCGTGGGGGGGTTCGTCCGCTACCTCGCCCTCGGCTACACCGGCCTCGCGCTGACGCCCCTGCTCGCCAGAGCCGCGCGCCTCACGCCGCGACGGGCGAAGCCTCTTCTTTAACCGATCCTTGTGCGGCGCATCAGGCTCACGCTCGAGTACGACGGCACCGGCTTTTACGGCTGGCAGGTGCAGGCCAAAACGGGGGAGAGGACGGTGCAGGGGGTGGTTGAAAAGGCCCTGGCAACCTTGCCCGGCGCGCGCCCCAGAATCATGGCCGCGGGCCGCACCGACGCGGGCGTCCACGCGCTCGCAATGGTCGCGCACTACGATACCGAAGACAACATTCCCGTCAATAAAGTGCCCCCGGCGCTCAATGTGCGCCTGCCGAGGGACGTGGTTGTACTGAAAGCCGAAGAGGTCCCGCTGACGTTTCAGTCTCAGTTCGACTGCCTTTACCGCCGCTACGTGTACCGGATGCGCCTCGTGGGAGAAGGTACTCAGGGACGGGCGTTGGAGCGTCATCACATTCTTTTTTTGTCGCGGCGTCTGGATCTAGACGCGATGGCGCGCGCCGCGCCCCTTTTTGAGGGTCCACATGACTTTGCCGCGCTCGCCACGCAAGAAACGCGCGGGACGGAGCGGACGTTGTTCTTGTGCAGGCTCGAGGTGAAAGAACCAAATCTCACGCTCCACGTCGTCGGCGACGGTTTTTTACGCAACATGGTCCGCGCGGTTGTCGGCACGCTGCTTTACGTGGGTGAGGGCAAGCTGGCCCCGGAGGACATCCCAGAAATCCTCGCCTCACGCGACCGCCAACGCGCGGGTCCCAACGTGCCGCCGCACGGGCTCTATTTTGCCGAGGCGGGGTATACGGCGTGGGCGGGGCTCGAGGAGAACATCTACCAAAGAAGTTGACTGGGCTCCCGCACCGCCTTGAGCAGAAGAAAAAGCGTTTTGTTCTCTGTTTTCGACTTTCCACTCAGGTCTCGGTACTTCCTCGCTATGCCTTCCTCAGCGACTTCAAGCTCAGCGCAACCTGAACAGTTCTCTCATAGAGAGAAAGCCCACGCAAACTCTCTCCCTCGGTCACGTATACTGAGCCTCGTGTCGAACCACTTCGAAAACGGCAAAGCGGTGATGGTGGACGTATCAAACAAGGCCGATACGCTTAGGGTCGCGGTGGCGGAAGCTTTCGTGACGTTGCCGGAGGCGGCTTTGAAAGCGCTACAAGAGGGTGGCACAAGTAAGGGAGACGCTATCGCGGTGGCCGAACTCGCGGGCATCATGGCGGCAAAGCGCACGAGCGAGCTTATCCCGCTCTGTCACCCGCTGCCGCTTACCAAGGTGGCGGTGGCGGGCACGCTCGAAGAGGAGGCGCGGCGGGTGCGCTTTACCGCGACCTGCAAAACGACCGGCCCCACAGGCGTCGAGATGGAGGCGCTCACCGCGGCGAGCGTCGCGTGTTTGACGCTTTACGACATGCTCAAGGGCAAGGGCAAGGGCATCATGATTGAAAACATCCGTCTGTTAAGAAAAGAGGGGGGAAAGTCGGGTTTATGGGAAGCCTCGTCTTTGCTAGACCGCTAACGCCCGACGACGAGGACGTTTTAGCGCCCGTTGACGCGGCCTACGCGCGGCGTTTTGAACTCGAGCCCTTGGTCTCGCGCGCCTCACTCTCCTTTTACGTGCGGAGCGGTCACGCTTTTGTGGCGGTACGTTCCGGGCGGGAGGTCGGCTTCGCGTTCGCGCAGGCCGTCTGGAACGGCGCGCGTCCGACGGTTTATCTCAACCGGCTCGCGGTTATGGACCCGGATGATGCGAGTTTGGAAGACTTAGACGCGTGTTTGGCGCTCGTCGAAGCGGTCACCAAGAGCGCCTATGACGCGGCGGTGTACGACTTGCAAGCGCTCCTCCCCGCGGGGGATGCGTTGGGACGAAGGGCGCTAACCGAGAAAAGCTACGGTCTCAAGGACTACGTGATATTTGAGCGCATCCTTGGGTCTCGGGGCGCGCAAAAGGAGGCGTGAGGATGGCTCGAGTGTTACTCGGCGTGCGCGGCATGGACACCCAAGAAGCCGCCGCCAAGGTGCAAAAGACCCTGCGCGACATCGGGGGCGTGAGCAGCGCCAACGCCGGACTCGACGGTCAGGCCGCCGTCGAATACGACCCCGGCGAGCTGACCGTCATGGACTTGATTCGGGCGCTCCGGCGCATCGGCTTCTTGGCAGGGATGGTGTAGCGTTGAAGCGTTCGGCTCTCGCTTTTTGACGCTTTACTCATGTCACACGACCCCGCGACCCTTTACATCGGCGTTTATCTGGCCCGCTTGAGCACGCCCTGGGCGCATTCGCTAAAAGAAAAGCGCGGGCTGGTGCTGCCCATCACCGAAAAGCTCAAGGCGCGTTTCCCGGTCTCGGTCGCGCGGTTGGACGGTTTGGAGAGCCACACCTGGGAGCTTATCGGCGCGACGGCGCTTAGCAGCGACGCAATCTGGCTCGAGGGGATGCTCAACAAGGTAGACGATTTTGTCTCCTCGCGTGTGGAAGTCACGGCGCGCTCGCTGGAGCTCGAGCCGTGGGAAGGCCTTTAGGCCCTCTCACGCGCCTCGAGCCGAGTGTTAACCAGGTGTTAATCAAACCTCAAAAAGGCAGATAGACGCGCGAAACGTGGTCTGGAGAACCGTTAGGGGGTAGAATGCGCCTTATTAGAGTTTTATAGGCTACTTTAGAGTCTTCTCGAGGGAGTTGCGATGGATATGTGGTCCGAACAAAAGGGGCTCGAACAAAAGGGGTCCGAACGAAACAAGGTCGCGCCGAAACCCGCGGTCAACAAGGTCAACAAGACGCTCGTTGGGGAGTCGTCAGGCAAGCTGGCGGTGAACGGAAGAGACCGGGTTACCGTCACGGACGAGGCCTTGGCGACGCTTATCGGGCTCGCCGCGCACGAGGTGCCGGGGGTGGTGGGCATGGCCCCCGCGACGATTCGTGAGGGGCTCAAACGCATTTTGGGCGTGAGGCAGGCTGACGAGGGCGTGGTGGTGAGTCGGCTCGAGGGGCAAGAAACCGCTCCTGCAACTCTCTACGGGATAGACCTTTACGTGGTCGTCGCCTACGGCGTCAACATCCCGGTGGTCGCCGAAAGCGTGCGCGAGCGCGTTCAGTACGCGGCCCAGGCCTACGCGGGCGTGTCGGTTCCGCAGGTGATGGTGCATGTGGCGGGGGTGAGCCGTGGCTGACGTGATGAGCTTACCGAGAGCGCCCAAGGCGCTCGGCCCCAAAGACCTCTGCGCCGCCTTTTCGTTTGCGACCGACTGGTTGGGCGTCTACGTAGACGAGGTGAACGCGCTCAACGTCTACCCCGTGCCCGACGGCGACACGGGCACCAACATGCACCTCACCCTGCAATCGGTGCGTCGGCAACTGAGCGAAGAAAACCCCAAAAAGATGGCCGAATTCGCGCACGCGCTTTCTTACGGCTCTCTCTTGGGCGCGCGCGGCAACTCGGGCGTGATTTTGAGCCAGGTCCTCAAAGGCTTCGCCGAGGCCGTCCGCGACTACAAAACGCTGGGCGCGCCCGAGTGCGTGGCCGCCTTGAAGAGCGCCACCAAGAGCGCCTACGCCGCGGTGATGAAGCCCGTCGAGGGCACCATTTTGACCGTCGTGCGCCGCGCCGCGGACGGCGCGGCGGAGGCGGAGGCGGTGGAGCCCCTGCAAGTGCTTCGTGACGCGCTCGAGGCGGGCCGCACCGCCCTACGCGAAACCCCCGACATGCTGCCCCTGCTCAAACAGGCGGGCGTGGTGGACGCAGGCGGCCTGGGTTTCTTGCGGATGTTGGAGGGCATCATCGCGGCTTATGAAGGTCGGGCGCTGCCGGAGGCCCCCACCGTCGAGGCTCGAGCGCAGACGCAGTTTGACGAGGAGGAGTTCGGTTTCTGCACCGAGTTCTTGCTGTCAAACGTGCGCGTGCCGACGACCGAGATTCAAGAACTCGTCGCGCCCTTTGGCGACTCGCTGCTCGTGGTCGGGGCTGAGGGCTTCGTCAAGGGCCACATCCACACCGAAGAACCCGAAAAACTGCTCGCCACCGTGGCCCGCTACGGCACGATGGTCCGCTCCAAGGTCGAAGACATGAGCGAGCAGCACCACGAGATTCTGGCGGGTGAGAGCCCCAGCGACGCGGCGGCGGAAAGACCCAAAACCGCGCTCGTGGCGGTGAGCGCGGGCTACGGTGTGACCAAGGTGTTCCGCTCCTTGGGCGCGAGGGTCGTCGGCGGCGGTCAGACGAACAACCCGAGCGTCCAGGATATCGCCGACGCGGTGCGCAGCGTGGGCGCGCCCACGGTCATCGTCATGCCCAACAACAAAAACATCATCCTGGCCGCCGGACGTGTGGGCGAACTCGTCGAGGGCAAGACTGTCAAGGTTTTGCCGACCAAAAGTATCGGCCAGGGCCTCGCCGCCGCGGTGCTTTTTAACGAAGGTGCCGAAGCGGACGAGCTTTTTGAGGAGATGCAAGACGCCGTGGCGCACGCGCTCACCCTGGAAGTCACCACCGCGAGCCGTGACGCCTCGTTGGACGGCCTAGAAGTGTCCGCGGGCGACTATATCGGCCTCGTCAACGGCGAGCTCAAAATCACCGCCCCCCGGCCCGACGTTTGCGTTATGCAGATGTTGGAAGCCGCCGACAACGATGATTACGACATCGCCACCCTCTTCTACAGCCCGGCGGTCGAGCAAGAAGAAGCCGAGGGCTTGGTGGCGCGGTTGGGGGAGCGCTTCCCCGATTTGGAGTTGGAGCTTCACCCCGGCGCGCCCGACCTTTACTATTATGTGATGGCGCTCGAGTAGCAAGCAAGCCGTCAGGTCGTTACCGCCTGTGAGCGAACTCACACACGGCGCTCGCGCTCACGTTAAACTGAGCGCGAGTTTGGCAATTTTAGGAGGTTTGAGTGATGAAGTATCTTTCCCTTTTGACGCTTCTTTCGGCTGCGGTCCTGATAAGCGCCTGTGAGGTGACCGTCACGCCCGACCCTTTTTTGGGCGCTTCCGTCGTCACCGCCTCGGCTGAGGGCGACCAGCCGCCGTCCTTGGCTAGCGACACGGTCACCGCGAACGCCCCCGTCTACTACCAGGTCAACGTTCCTGACGCGCTCTCGGACCCGCTCCTTTACGTTGAAGCGACCGCCGAGGGTGACGACACGCTCACCGTCACGGTCTACGGGAATGACAAAACAGCCCTGGCGACGAGCAACGACAAGGCCTGGTTTTCTCCCCTGTCGCCCTCCATTGCCGGGACCACTGCCGGGGCCGCCTCGGACGCGCTGCCGCAGGCCATCGCCGTCAACGCCGTTTGCTTGGGGCCTTGCGTAATTACCGACAACACCGAGGCCACCTTTTACGTCAGGGTGAGCACCTCGAGCCCCACCCCCGTCACCTTTAACCTGTACGCCTACGACAAAGCCTACGCCGACTCCACCGAACCCGCCAACAACGACTGCGGGAGTTTGAGCGCGAGCGCCATCATCGTGACGCCGGACCCGCAGGGTTATGTGGGCGCGCTCGAGACGCTAAGCGATGTCGACTGTTTTAGGAGCGACGTTGAGACGACGCAGGTTACCCTGTCGACCACGCCCAACAACGTCAACATCAACATCCAGGCGAGAATCTTCGACGCAAATACGAACGCGCTTCTCGACGTTCTCTTCGTAAGCCCGAACAGCCAAACCGCCAGCACCGAGGTGTTTGGTAGCAGGCTCGTTTACGCGCGGGTCACGTCGCAAAACGCCACCGCTGGACCTTCTGACAGTTCGAAATATACGATAACGTTTTAGGGTTTGCTACCACTTTGGAGCGGCCTACGGGCCGCTTTTTCATGTGGACTAAACTTTTCCTCACCGCAACCTGCAAATTTTGGACTAAACTTCAAACATGATGCGACGCTTCGCTGTTAAAGGCCGCGCGGGTATGTGCGAAATTCACCTCCGAACGGGTCCAGCAGCGGTTAAGTTGAGGGGGGAGAAAGGGAGGAAAGCATGAAACGTTTTTACCTGTTGGGGTTAGTTCTCGCCGTCACGCTGAGCGCCTGTTCGGCGCTCGAGGGGGTACAAGACCCCGACTACACTACGGAGTTTTTTGATGCAGACACCAACCAGTATTTCATCTGCAACGATAGAAACACTCAAATCACCTATAGCTTTGGCTATGTGGGCACCCTAGAAAGCTGGACTTCATCACTTGTGAGTGGTAGCGAGAGCGGCAATGAAGAGAAATATGTCCGTGACCTCACGCCCTCGAGCCCCGGTGTTAGCATCGGTGCGGACGGACGCGTAAGTTATACGTTCACTGTGACTCCGAACAATCCTGCGCCTACTGCGATTTCTCCAGAAGCTATTAATGTGTCAGGCACCACTCGTATTAGAGTTGAGGTGCGAGGAGCCAATGGAACTACCACACTGTTAAGGTCTCCAAACCTTTCTGTTCAAAACAACTGTAATTAAATCCTATTTGCCACATTGTGTGTTCAGCGGCCTACGGGCCGCTTTTTTATGAACCAACCTGAACTTTCCCTCACCGTAACTCAAGAACTTCGTACTAAACTTTGAACATGACGCGACGCTTGACCATTCTTTGTCTCTTGCTGGTAACGAGTTTCTCACTCGCGCAGCGCTGTCTGCCCGAGTTGCAGGCGGTGCTCAGCGCGCCGGGCGAAAGGGCGAGCGGGCGGGACGCGGCGCGGCTGCTCCAGAGGGCGGTGAATGAACTCGAGCCCGCCCTCCCCCCCCTCTTCGAAGCGCCGAGCGAGTTGCTGTCCTTTGACGACCCCGACTATGAGACCATACGCTTTCTCGCCGAGCGGGGCCTGTTGCCCCCCAACTGGCAACCGGACACCTTAGAGGCGGGCGTGTGGGTGCAGATGCTTTCCCGTCTTGCGGGTTGGTATGACCAAACCCCGCCGCTCGTGGCGGCTGAACTCACTAACCGAGACCTTGCGGAGACGCTGAGCGGACTTATAGATGAGATTGCGCCGAGGCTCGAGCCTGTCGCGCTCGTGGCGTCCGACCCACGCGACTCCGCCAATCCCGACGCCGTGATCTTCTGGGCGGTGGCGCGCAAGGTGTCGCCCTACCCGCGGATGATCGTCATGCGCCCGCCCGCCTCAGTGTCTCTGGAGGGTGGCGTGGAGAGCGTGCTTGGGGGCCTGGAAACCTGCGCCACGCCCATCACCCGCTTCGTCTACGCCCCCGTCGCCACCGCGGAAAAGTTATTTTTAGCCAATAACGCCGCGCAAATGGTGATCGTGCGGACCGACCCGCCCTCGCCTCAAGACCTCTTTTACGTGCCCGAGGGAGAAGAAACTGCCTACTTCGACTTTACCGCGCCCGACTTGGCGGGCGTTCGTCAGTACGCGGTGCTTTTCGTCGGCCCGTCTATCGGCGCGCCCGCGCTTTTGCGTATTATCCCCCAGCTTCGCACCAACATGGGACCGCGGCAAATCATCAACCTTGTGCTGGGGCCTTGACCTGCGGCTCTAACAACCTACCGACAACCCCTCAAGAAATGACGAGCGACATCCTAAACGTCCCCGCATGTGTATGATTCTTTACATCTGACAGAAACACCCGTCGTCACCGCCGTCACTTCATCCAAGGGGGATGTCATGAAAAAACTTACGCGACCGTGGCTCTTCGTGGGGCTCACCCTGGGTCTCGCGGCGTGCAGCTTTGCGCCGCTCCGCTTTAACGTCGATCTGCTCGAGGTGCTGCCCCAAACCTCGGGGTCTTTTGCGCTCGAGACGCCCGACACAACCGTCAACCTCCTGCCGCTGTTGGGAAGCGCCATCACGGGCAACTACCGAGAGGTGTCTCCCATCGGCGGGGTAACGCTGCCCGTGTCGCTCACCTTTCCAAGCGCGTCGGGGGTGCTCCTCGACTTCAGTAATGAAACGCTGCCCGCGACGCTCGAGGGGGCCACGCTAAGCTACGCAATAGCGCTGCAAAGCCGCAACCTTACGGGTACCTTGGCGGTTCAGCCTTACCTGGCACCCGTAGACGGCGGAAACGCCGTTCAACCGGCCTACGCGCTGGGACCCGCGCAGACGTTTACGTTGGGTGAGGGGGCGGTGCTCGAGGCCAACGTCCCGCTCAACGAGGCGCAGCTAGAAGCTGTCAATGAGAAAAAAGTCCGTCTGGCGTTAAAGCTTTCGGGAAATCTGGGCGTCGTGACCGCGGGTGAAGTGTCCCTCTCGTACGCGTTTCAGACTCTTACGCTGGACGTTGAAAGCGTGAGCGCCGGGCTCGATGAACTCCTGCCCGACGCCGACGGCGAACGTTTCGACTTTAGCGACCAAGAGGTGCCGGGTCCGGGTGACGTGGTGGGCTTGAGCCTCATTTACGACGTGACCCTCTCCCATGACGCTGGTGCAAGCGGCACCCTCACCGCCCAAATTTACATAGCCCCGCCCGGCGACGAACCCCTAGGATCGCCGCAGTTCGCCTTTGGCGAGCCCCAGACGCTCGACCTGAGCCAAGACGAGGTGACGCTGACGGGGCGCGCCGCGCTTACCGGTGTTCAGGAGGAGATTTTGGAGACGCGTATGGTCCGCGTGGGCGTGCGCGTGACGGGTGAGGCTACCCTAGAACTCACCGAGCCCATCACGATTGACTACCGTTTTGATACGTTGGACCTTAGGGCGTCGTACGCGCTGTAGGCTTGTGAAGCTCGAGCTTTGCTACAGAGTTTTGTGAGTGGGGCTCGAGCTGATTGAGTACGATTTAGGAGGATCGCCAAGGTGCCTGTTGGGCTCAAACGTCGAGAGTGGATGGCATACCTCTCAGTATCTGCAAGTGGGCCAGAGTTTTCTCCTGTCTATGAACAGAATAGACAACTCTTCAGGCCGCGGATGGCTGCTGATCTTAAGTACACTACAGCAGATGTGAATTTTCTTGAACATCACTTTGAAGAACCTAATTTTGACTCGGGGAAGGAGGAAATTCACAAGCGGCTACGCAATCCAACGCGTGAACAGTTCTTCCAGGCATTATTTGAAATTGAAGTTTGGTTAGCAAGTTTTCGCAACCACCCTGACTGGGACGGAGGAGGTTTTCAACTCTGTTTTGCAGGTCATGGGCAGCAGGATGATGGTGCATTAGTCCTCGAGGATGGTGTAGTTACTCCAAGCGATCTTCTAAACGTACTTACGCAGATTGCAGAGAAGGTATCACCTCCTGGTCGATTACGCCTTTCAACCATACTCGACTCATGCCACTCCGGCGCATTTATCACCGAACTTCTCGATTCTTGTTTCAACAAGTATAGCAGGTTACTCGTACCGTTCCAGGTGTTTGCATCCTGTATGGACGATGAATTTGCTTGGGAAGAATCAGGACTTGGACACGGCTTATTTACTTACTGTTTCTCAGTACGCGAGCCATATATCGGAGCACTTTCCGCCGAGGCCATTCAACCAGACAATACTTTTGGACCATCACTCAGTATCGCTGGTGGTGAGTTAGGATGTTCTCTTCTTACAGCAGGGGCACAAAATCCGGTTACCTATTCAAATGGGGCAGGACATCTTGAGGTTTGTAATCAATACATCAACCTCTTTGAGAATGGCAACTGCCTGAGTCTCGGCGAAATGCGTTCTAAACTAAGGAATATACGAGATGATGTAGTGAAAGTAATCAGACCAATGAGGCGAAATTTACGTTTTGAAAAAGTCACTGACGAATAGCTGAGTTAACCTCATCCCTCATCGCCTCAACCGTCGCCCTCGCCCGTTGCGGAGAATTCTTCTCCTGCGTAGTGTAGGTAAGGCCGCAGCTCGAGCTCACCACCGCGAGCTCACAACTGAACCGCTCCGCAAAACAGTTCGTGTACCCCTCAACACGCTCGGTCTGGGTATTAAGCTGACAAAAAACCAAGAGCACCCCATCCTTTTTGTGGGGGGGTGGTCTTACGCCCTTCTCGCCCCCTCTACCATTTCATGAGCACGTGTGGGCAGGCATATAAATTATCCGCACTTGCTGTAGCCGCAGTTCCCACACTTTTGACAACCCTCCTCAAAGCGTAGCGGACCCCCGCAGTCGGGGCAACTTACGCCCTTGTTGAGGACGTTTTCGACCCCGGCGGTCTCGAGCGCCACCGCAATCAAATCAGCCTTGGAAGCGACCATGCGGCCCTGATACGAGCCGTACATGCCGCCGTTGATGCCGCGCAACGTCTTGACGACCGCCTCGGCGGGCACGCCGTACTGCAACGCAATAGAAACCACCCGGCCCAGCGCCTCGGAGTCGGCGTTGGACTCGTCGCCCGCCTTGCCCGCGTTGATAAAGACCTCGGTGGGCAGCTCGTCTTGTTTGTTGACGGTGATGTAGAAGCTCCGGCGGTCGCCGTTAGGCAAGGTCAGCTTGACGTTGTCGGTAAAACCCGTAAGACGGCCTGGGCGGTCGAACAGCGGCTCGCCGGGAAGGCGCGCGTCGGGTGAGGGGAGGGGCTTCTGGACGGACGTTTGGGCTGCCGGAGTCGCTTTTTTGGTGTCTTTGGCGTCTTTGCTTGCCGCCGCTTTGCTTGTGCTCAAAACCTGGAAGTCGCGCGAACCGTCGCGGTAGACGGTGATGCCCTTACAGCTCTCGTCAAAGGCTTGGCTGTAGGCGTCATATACGTCACGAACCGTCGCGTTTTTGGGCATGTTGATGGTTTTGGAAATCGAGTTGGCGACGCCCTCGCCGCCCTCGTCAAAGGTGCGCTGGACGGTGCCCTGCATCGCCACGTGGTCTTCCGGGGCGATGTCGTGGGCGCACCGCAACACCGCCTTGATGTCGTCCGGGATAAAGTCTAAGCTCTGCACGCTGCCGTGCGCCGCGCCGACCGCCTCGACCACGCGGTCCCAGTCCCAGGTGCCGTCCTTGCGCCAGTCGGGGTGAGGCTCATGACGCTCCAGCATCTCCTTGAACAAGGGCGCGATGAGCGCGGCGTACGAGTCGCCGATTTTGCGGTAGACGAAGGGGGCGAAGATGGGCTCGACGCCGCTCGAGACCCCCATCAACATGCTCGTGGTGCCTGTGGGGGCCACCGTCAACAGGGCCACGTTGCGGCGCGGGTGTTCCAAGCCGCTCTTAGCAAAGTCGGGAAACGCGCCCCGCTCGTCGGCTAGGGTCCGGCTCGAGGTGGTCGCACTCTCTCTCAGCTCGCCAATCATCGCCGCGACCGCCTCGCGGCCTTCGGGGGAGTCGTAAGCCAAGCCCATCGTGACGAGCGCGTCGGCCAGGCCCATCACCCCGAGACCTAAGCGGCGCAGCCTCATGCTCATGGTGCGGTTGTCCTCCAAGGCGAACTTGTTAACCTCCAAGACGTTGTCCAAGAACCTGATGCAGGTCGCCACGTCGGCGCGAAAGGTGGGCCAGTCGAAGCCGTCTACACCCTTGTTGGGTGTGCCTACGTAAGCGGCCAAGTTGATAGCGCCTAAGTCGCAGGGTTCGCCGGGAAACAATGGAATTTCGCCGCAATTGTGAGCTGAGATACCATTTGCATCAAAAGCGTGAACATGTTCTACCGTCACGTCAAAGACTTCTTCCGCACCGTCCCGTACAATCTCGACAATTTCGTCCGTAAAACGCTCCTTATTTAGGGGGCGCTGATAAGCGTTTAGCTGTGCCTCCAACCGCTCACGCTTCGCGCCGTCCTCAAAGCCGACGAGGGTTTGAAAGGCCGCAAGATTATCGTTGGCGATGACGAGTTCGTGATCCGCACGGCACAAATAAGCCCGTGACCCGCCCTGACCGTCGGGTAATTCGCGGTAGCCCGCGGGACGGCGCTCCGCATAGACTGTGGAGAGGATACCCAAGCGCGCTAGCATCCGCTGCACACCCTTGAGTAGGGGCAGGTCCGACTGCGCCAAACGCACTGAAACGCCGTTCGCCTGCCTCCCCTGGGGTGAACCGTCTGCGTCGAAGAGTCCTCTTAAAAAGCCCCGGTAGAAATCGAAGCTCGAGCGCTCCACTTCGTCCGTGAGCGTTTTATGACCGTGGACGACGCCGTAAGACGCGGCGAGTCTGGCAAGCCCTGAGGAGGCGAGGCGAATCTTGTTTCTACTGCTAAGGTCGGTGACCCATAGCTTTCCGGGTTCGCATACCCTGTCAATGCCGTCACGGGCCAGTTCGGCCAGTGCCTGACGGGTCGCGCCCCAATAGTCCAAGCACGCCATCGGCTCGGCTTTGTCCATAGCAAACGTGCCGTCCCCGACCAAAGAACCCAGCAGCCAGCCCTCGATGACGTTGCCCCTGCCGCTCCACGGCTTCACCTCGCGGTGGTTTTGCAGGGCAACGCGGTCCCCGACGGTGAGGTGTTCGAGCGCCGTCCAAACCGTTTCCTGCCCCCCGCGTGCCCGCACCACCTTGCTGAGTTTATGGTTCCCCGTAAGGCGCAACTCAAACCCACGTTTGGTCCGCAGCTTGAACACGTCTTTGACGCCCGTGGACCAGAACCCGTCGCTCTCTACCCCGTAGGTTTTACCGTCAACCACGGCGCAAAAGCGTCTGCCGACAAGCTCTTTCACCCGGCGTGGACCGAGCTGCGTGTGAACCCAGGTGTCTCCCGTGACGCACGGATTGGTCGCCCTAATCTCCCCCATCGCCCCCCGCATCGGGTTGTGCTGGTTGATGCGGTCGATAAAAATAAGTCCCGGCTCGCCCGTCTGCCAGGCGTGGTCGGCGATACTTTGCAGCACGCCCTCGCCCCCTCGCTTGCTCTCCTCCATAAACGCGTCGGTCACGAGCACGGAGATGTTAAAGGTCGAGATGTCGCCCTCTTCTTTTTCGCGCGCCAAATCTTTGCAGGTGATGAAATCTTCGACGTCGGGATTCGTCACCGACATCGTCGCCATCCCAGCGCCACGCCTTGTATTGTGGCTGACGACGCCGTTGGCGAGGTAGGTTTTGTTTTCGTCAACCGACAAGTCCAGCGTCAAGATGCGTCCACCGTCTTCAACGGCCCTAACCGGCACGTAAAACTCGTCAAAAGCAAACTCCGGAAATTTGTCCCCGACAAGCACGTCCTGCCTCAGCCGTTCAAAGCCGGTAGCGGTGAGCTGCCGCTCGCCGCGGATATAGCGCGACAGATTTTTACGCGCTGGCGTGTAGACCGAGGGGCGCCCTTTTACCCCTGCGGGCGATGTGTCAAAGGTGGCCTGAAGTAACGCGCCTGCATGGGGAAGAGGCCAAGACGACTCTCGAGCCTCATCCGGCGTAAAGCTACGTAGGGCCTCAAAACGCGAGCCCGCCATGAAGCCGACGCGTTCCAAAAAGCGTTCGTGACCTTTGGCGCTCACAACTTTGAGATGGTACATGGGTCTTTGGGAGTATCGGTCGGTGCGCGCCGCCACGCCCCGCATCGTGGTGGGGACGCCCAAGCCTGCCAGCATGACGGCGACATCTTGGAGTAGGGTTTTTGACGCGCTGGAGAGCG
The DNA here is from genome assembly GCA_965214405.1 of Trueperaceae bacterium. Taxonomy (GTDB): domain Bacteria; phylum Deinococcota; class Deinococci; order Deinococcales; family Trueperaceae; genus CBDCCT01. The sequence goes on along the minus strand of OZ243956.1, from coordinate 448,412 downwards.
TCGGGTAACCCACGGCGACGGAGCCGTCCGCCTCAAATAAGCCCTTTAGAAACGCCCCCACCACCGGCCTCGGCGCTTGGCGGATGGCGCGGGGCAGCTCGAGCTCCCGCGCTTTGCCTTTGCTGAGGCCGTTTTGCTCGAGCCAAGTCACGAGCGCCGCGCTGCTGGTGACGAAGATGGCACTCTTGTCATTCTCTTTCTGCTCTAAACTCACCGATAAGCCGAAAAGCTCCGCAAATAGCTTCGGCGTCTCTTCCATCATCGGCGAGCCGTGCGCCACCGCGAAGCCGACGCGGTGGCCGCTCACGAAGCCGTCTCCCCACAAGTAGCCGAGGAAAAAGGCCAGCCGCTCATGGAGCGTTTCCGGCGCGAAAATCCGTTTGGCGTTGTGGTGGAGCGCGGACGCGTCCAAAGGCGTCAGAGTGACGGGCGCACCCGTGTGCTGGTCGAGCACCTGGATGACGTGGTCACCCTTTTCAAGGTCTTGCAGCGCGACCCACTCACGCGAACCGTCCTCACGCATCACCTTCAACTTATGGTTCGGTGTTCCCTGAATCTCTCCACCGTTCGCCAGGATGACTTTGAGCGTGAGTGCGTTGCCGTTGTTGAAGCCTCTCGGGCTGTCTCGCCAGCCTTCGTCGGTTGCCACTTTGAGCGCGTGGTCTTGCCAACCGTACTGGTAAGCGTCAACCAGTTCTTTGAGGCGCAACGTCCCTTTGCTCGTGTTGACCAGCGTGTCGGGGTGAAGACAGCCGCCCTGCCTTATCACCCTCAGCGTGGGCGAAAATATATAACGCAGCGTCGCCACGGGTCCCGCGTAGGCCGCGCCGCCCAGAGACGCCCAGAGCGCGAAGTTGTCAAAGACCTCGACCGCGAACGACGAGGGGCCGCTGCTACTCCCCCCCGACCCCTTGACCGGCGTGCCCTCCGGGCGGAGCCGCGAAAGGTCTAAGAGCACGTCTTCGCCGCGCAAGAGCTTGAGGATGGTTTCGCCGCCGCGCTTCCAGATGCTCTCGACCGAGTCGCCGACCTCAACAGCTTTAATCGCCACCATCGGCGCGTCGCTCTCCTCGACAAAGGCCGCGACGCGGTAGCCCTTGGTCGCATATTTGCCGTGAACGAGGTCCAGATAGGTGCCCGTCTTGACCTTGTCGTAGTCGGGGTGGCTCGGCGAAATCGTCAGGTAGAGTTTGCCAGCCGGACCCCGGTAGGCGCGCTTGGGCGGGAGCGGGTCTAAGCACAAGCCGTTGCCGCCGCCCACCTTGGTGACCAGCGCGAGTTTGGTCGCTAGGCTGAGCACCCACGCGTCGGTGCCCGCCTCTTCGGGAGAGCCGTCCTGGACAAAACAGTTGAGGACGTTGCCGTGGTTCGTGGCCGCGCCCGCCAAGACCCGGCCTCCGGGACAGAAGCGCTTGCTCGCCATGAGGTCGTAAAACTTCTCCTCATACGCTTCTCTGGCTTCCCCCGCTTCGGGCGAGGCCACCCAGGCGGCCACGCGGCGAAACATGCCCAGGAGGTCACCGTCCCCCGGCCCAAAATACTGCCGCTTGGCAATCGCCACCGCGTGTTCGTCAAAGGATGCGGGCGTCACGGATTCTTTCACGGTTGAACCTCCGGGGGTGATGGGTACATCTCAGGATTGGGGCCAGCTTGCTGTTGTCTACTTATTACACTTATAACTCACATCTTACACAAATCACTCAAAATAATCAAGGTGTTTATACGAAGATTTGAACCCAGAGGGGGAGCATAGCACGTACCACATCTTGTATGCAAGGCTGAGAATCCTGCAACAGGTAGTAAGCTTTAGCTATATAATGTAAAATGCGAAAAGCAGAGTACCACAAACTTTTGAGCTTTTTGGGGTGCTACTCTAAGAACGACGGGTTACTTTTGCTGAACCTTTTGCGAGCAGCGAGCGCACTTTATGTTGAGCAGCTCGAGCCAAAATTATAGTCTCGAGCCAAACCTATCCATCCCCCTCTTCCACTTTCTCCTTGTGCTTACCAAAATCCTAAACTTAGTGTCTAAAGTGACGCACCCCTGTAAATACCATCGCCAAACCAAGTTTATTCGCCGCCTGAATCACTTCATCATCTCGAATGGACCCGCCGGGTTGAATCACCGCGCCCACGCCCGCCGCCGCTGCGACCTCGACGCCGTCGGGAAAAGGATAAAAAGCGTCGCTCGCGCACGCGCCGCCCTGGGCGCGCCCCGCCGCCTTGCGCGCGGCGAGTTCGCCTGCGTCCACGCGGCTCTGTTGCCCCGCGCCGACGCCTACTGCCTGAGCGTCTGAGACCAAAACGACGGCGTTGGAGCCCGTGTAGGCGCAGACCGTCCAGGACAGCTCGAGGTCCCGCCACTGTTCTTGACTAGGCTCACGCTCCGTCACGACGCGCCAGGCGCTCCGGTCCAAGGAAACGTGGTCGGGTTCGCCCACCAAGAAGCCGCCGTCCACCCGCCGCAGTTGAAGGCCCGCCAGGCCGGGCGGGGGAGCGCTCAGGACCCGCGTGGATTTGCGTTTGCTCGTCAGTCTCTCCAGAGCGCCCTCCTCAAACGCCGGGGCGACGAGCACGTCCGCTTTGGGGTTTGCCAGAATAGCCTCCGCCAGAGCCAAACTCACAGGACGGTTGAACGTCACGACGCCGCCAAAGGCTGATTTGGGGTCGCAGGCGAAGGCCCTGGTGTAAGCCTCTTGGGGCGTGTCCGCCACCGCCACGCCGCACGGATTGGCGTGCTTGACGATGACGCAACTCGGCGCGTCAAACTCGTGGACGAGCCGCCAGGCGGCCTCCGCGTCGAAAAGGTTGAGGTAAGAGAGCGCCGCGCCGCCGTGCTGCGCCGCCTCGTCCCAGCAGCCGCGCGCGCCCACCTCACGGTAGCGCGCGGCTTGCTGGTGCGGGTTCTCGCCGTAGCGCAGCCCTTGGGCGCGCTCGAGGCTCAGGTGCAGTGTTTCGGGCAGCGTATCCGGCAGCTTTACCTCTTTGTCAAACCAGCCCACGATGGCCGCGTCGTAGGCGGCGGTGTGGGCAAAAGCCTTGCGCGCCAAGCTGCGCCGAAAGTCGGGTTCGACGCCCGTTTGTAAGGCTTCTAACACCCCTTCATAATCTGCCGGGTCGCACACCACCAGCACCGCCTCAAAGTTTTTGGCCGCCGCGCGGAGCAGGCTAGGGCCGCCGATGTCGATGTTCTCGACCACCTCGTCTTCGGACGCGCCGCGCGCTACCGTGTCCTGAAAAGGGTAGAGGTTCGAGACGACTAAGTCGATGGGCGTAATCTCGTGCGCGCGCAACTCGTCCAAATGCGCTTCTGTGCGCTTGGCAAGAATGCCGCCGTGAATGAGCGGGTGCAGCGTCTTGACCCGGCCCTCCAAAATCTCGGGGAATGCGGTTACGTCCTCGACTCGCTCCACCAGCACGCCCGCGCGCTCGAGCGCGTCATGAGTCCCGCCCGTCGAGAGAAGGTCGAAGCCCGCGTTCACCAACCCCAAGGCGAAAGGGGCGAGGCCGGTTTTGTCCGATACGCTTAAAAGAGCCCTTGGCATGAGGCCAATCTATCAAGAAAAGCGGCTCGAGAAGGCTCGAGCCGCTCATTACCGGACCTGAATTCAGCCGGTCGCTTACTGCCCCCCGGTGCCGCCCGTCACGGGCGTGGGGGTGACGCCGCCTGTTGCCGCTGCGCCCGTTACGATCTCGAGGCCACCCGTTGCAGCGCCTCCTGTTACAGCACCCCCTGTTACGGCTTCACCTGCTACAGCGCCGCCTGTCGTCGCTACTGCTGTTTCGGTTCCTCCAGTCACAGCACCCCCCGTCACAGCACCTCCTGTCGCCGCGCCTCCGGTTCCGGCGGTCGTTTCGGCCAAGAGGTTGGTCACGGGGTACGTGTCGCGCAGGTCGCTCAGCCAGGTGTCGCGCAGTTCCTGACGCTTCTGTTGGAGCACTGCTTGCTCGACTTGAGGACGCACCTCCGTAAGAGGCTGGACGCGCTCCGGGGCGCGCGTCGCCAGGAGCACCGTGTAGGTGGTGACGGTTTGAGCGCCGCCCGTAGTACCGCCTGTCTCGCCTCCTGTCGTGCCCCCTGTTGCGCCGCCCGTGGCGGGTAGTTCCGTCGGCACTTCTTCGGTCGTCGTCACAACGTCCGACACTCCTCTCACAGAGCCGGGGACGGGCGCGAGGGTACTTTCGAAGAGCGCGGTCTCTAAGTCGGGGATGAGCCCGCCTGTGCCGGGCGTCACCACGCCTAGGTCTTGAACGGTGCCCCCCGCCGCGCTCGCCGCGGTTTGTATGGGTGATTCCGGCGCGCCGCCCGTGACGCCGCCCGTTATCGCCCCGGCTGGTTCGGCCAATCCCTGGGTTGTTAGAGACTGGCGGAACGCGTTCGCGGCGGCCTGATTGTCAAACGTCACCTGAGTGGCGACCGCTCGAGGCGGCAGCGTAAAACGGCTCACATTTTCGTCGTAATAACTTTGCACGTCCGCGTCGTCCACTGTGGCGTCTTTGCCCACGTAAGCGAGTGCGCTCTGGGCGACCGTCGGCTCGGGGCCGATGGGGGAGATGCCCAAGGCCTGCGCCCCCTGCGCCGCCAGCGTTTGGTTAATGAGGCTTTCCAAAATGCTCGGCTTGAAAAATTGGGTGATGAGCTGGGCGTTGTTGGGGCTCAAAAAGTTTTGTACCTGCGGGTTCGTGTAGGTCGCGCGGTTCAAGTCGGCGGCCAGAATCTCCTCCTCGCCGACGCGGGCGACGGCGGGGTTGCTGTAGGTGGTGGCGCTGCCCTCGGGGATGGTGACGGTCGCCTCCGCGCGGAGCGCCTCTAAAACCGCCTCCTGCGCCCCCGCTCTTTTGGCCGCCAGCGCGTCCTCGCGCACCCTGTCTTGGACCTCCTCAAAGGATTGGGGTTGGGAGGGGATGAAGTTTTCAACCTGGACGATGTAGAAGCGCTCACCCGCGCTTACGGGCTCGGTCAAGCCTGCGCCCCCTAAACCAAAGGCGGCGTCGGCGACCGCGGTCGGCAGGGCCGCGCGGCCCACGGGCGCGGGGTCGGAACTCCCCGCCGCAGCGCCCAGCGCGCCCGCCTGGTCGGCGCGTTCGGTAGAAAACGCCTGGGCCAGCGTCGTAAAATCTTCACCCGCTAGGAGCCGCGCGTAAACGTCGTCGGCCTGCGCCTGGCTGGGCAGCACGACGTCTCGAGCCACGATGCGCGCTTCCGTCGTGTAAGCGTCGCTGTTGGCGTCGTAAAACGCCCGGACCTCGTCGTCGGTCACCTCGACTTCACCGGTCACGCCGTCCAGATACTTTTCTTGCCGGAGCCCTTCTCTTGTGTAGTCTCGAAAGGTCGCGTCGGTAAATCCGGCGTTGCCGATGAGCCCCAAATAGCGCTGGTCGTTGCCGGAGCCCGCCACATTGTTCTGCTCACGAAACTCGTTTACCGCCGCGCGCACCTCGCCGTTCGACACGCGCGTGTCCGCAGCCGCTTGCCTCAACACCTCGTTGGTCACGAGCGAGTCGAGCAGCAGCAGTTGCAGGTCCTGGGCCACCGGGCCTTCGGACACCGCCGTGTAGAGGCGGCTACTCTGCTCGGCTCTGGCCACCTCGAGCTCGCTAATCGGCTGGCCGTTGACCAAAAGCGCGGGCACCTCGTTTTGTTGCGCCGTCCGCCCAAAAAGGTTGCCCGTGGGCGTAAAGGTGACGATCATGCCCACCAAAAGGGCCACCGAAATAATCCAGAGAATAATGCTGTTGGTTCGCCTTGATAACTTCATCTGCTCTACTTCCTCCTGTTGACAGCAGGTATCATCTGATTTGAGAGACCGGTCTACGCCTTACGGTTTGAGACATGGTCCCGGTGATGATACCCGCGCTGATAAACTTAGGGTCTATGAAACTCGCCTTATTAGGAGTATCATCTGTAGGGACGTCCAAGCAGCCCGTGTGCTACTTTGGATTCTTAGGGATACTCGAAGCGTCACTCGTTTGATGCTCCATTCTTATGCGCCCGTAGCTCAGCCGGATAGAGCGTTCGCCTCCGGAGCGAAAGGTCACAGGTTCGAATCCTGTCGGGCGCACCACCTATAAGTTGAACATTAACTTTTTGCACCGTTTGTACCGTGTCTTCGGGGCTGTGTGTCATCTTCATCTTTACCGTTCACCACTCACCATATGTCTCGGTTTGTTTTGGGATGTGGGGAAAACCCCCTCAAAACAGCAAAAAGAAGTGTAACACACCGTGAGAAGGTGTGCTCATGCGCAGTTTCGTGAAGAGGCTTTCATCATGAGCGCTACAAAGAAAGCTGTAGAACGCGTTTCCGCTTTCCTAAAGACGAAAGCACCGAGCACCCAGGACTGAGTTCAGAAGGTCTCACTCGGTACTTTCTACTCGGTACTTGGTACTCACTTTTCTGAACGCTCCCGAAGAGGCGTGATGATAAAAGCCTGTTTTGTGAAGAGGCCGCTAAATTTTTCTCACAGGGCTCGAGGATGTCCCAACCGTTTTCGCCAAAGTTTTCGCCAAAGCGTTAAGCTCGAGGCTGATGCTTTGTAGCCCTACCCGCCCCTGGGCACTCCCGTACTCTCCCGGAGCAGCAGCCGTCCCCGAAACCGTTTTCGCTCCACCTCCCCTGTGTCCTTATCTGTGTCCTTGCCGATGTTGCGGAGTAAAATCTCCACCGCCGCGTGCGCCATTCTCTCGGTGGGCTGTTCAACAACGCTGATGGCGGGGCTGACCAAATGCGTCCAGGCGTAGTTGTCAAAGCCGATGAGCGACACGTCGGTGGGTATGACGAGTCCTACATCCCGCACCGCGCGAAGCGCGCCCAGGGTGCAGGTGTCGTTAAAGGCCACGAGCGCGGTTGGCGGTTCGGGCAGGGCGAGGAGCCTGGTGGTGATGGCGTAGGCGCTATTTTCAAAGGGTCCGGTGGCGAAGGCCGCGCTGCTCGAGTAGTAAGCGCCCGGCAGCGCGAGGCCGAAGTGCCGCGCGGCCTCCAGAAAGCCCTCATAACGCTCCTCGGGCTGACCCTTCTGCGACATCATCCCGACGTAGGCAACGAGCCGGTGACCGAGCGCGTGCAAGTGCCCCACGGCTTCCGTCATGGCGGCCCCATTGTCGAGCAGCACGTGGCTAAAGGGGCTCGTCGGGTAGACGTAGTCGATTTCTACGATGGCGGTGCCGCGCTCGCTCAGGCGCGTTAGATAATCCAAATTGTGACCGCCGTAGCCTGCCCTGATCATCAGCCCGCCCACGCGGTTGCCGTAGAACTCGCGGAGTTGGGTGAGCTCGAGCGCGCTGCTATATTCGTTGTCCGCCACGATCAGCGTGTAGCCTTCCGCGCGCAGGGCGCGGCCCGTGGCGCGGGTGAGCTCGGCAAAAAAGGGCTCGACGATGCTGCCGACGACGAGGCCCACCAAACGGCTCTGACCGCTCCTCAGCGTGCTGGCGAGTTTGTCGGGTTCGTAGGCGAGGTCGCGGATGGCCTCTTGCACGCGCTCTAAAGTCGCGGGCGCGAGTTTATCGGGTGTGCGGATGGCGCGCTTGGCGGTGCTCGCGGAGACCCCCGCACGTTTGGCAACGTCGTTGATGGTGGCGTTGAGAGTAGCGGTGATGCTGGACACGAGACCACTGTAGCAGACGGGTCTATCTGCCAAAGCTTTTTCTGTACGCGCTCGCTCGGGGACCTTTCGCCTTCGTTACCTCCAGCTATTGACAAGCTTTTTAAGAATGGTCTATGCTGATGACCACGAGACCATTGGATGTGAAAAATCTCGAGCATCGCCTCGAAACGTGTAGCGGCTGTGGCAAGAACACACGAAGGTGTAGTGTCACGACGCTGATCAAAGCGAAAGGAGGATATGGGAAGGAATGGTCACGTGTCCATCGTTTTATGTATAGTGCATTTTCTTAGTCGTTCGCAGGTAATAAGGAGGATCGGAATGAAAACGCGCATCATGATCTTGCTCGCTTCTCTCATGGCGGGAGCCGTTTGGGCTCAGACCACCGTGACCATCGCCTCGGTAAACAATCCCGACATGGTCACCATGCAAGAACTCAGCACCACCTTTGAAGAGCAAAACCCCGACATCAACCTGGAATGGCTCTTTTTGGACGAGGGCACGCTTCGCTCGCGCCTGACTACCGATGTAGCAACGGGCTCGGGCTCGTTCGACCTGGTGACCGTCGGCGCGTACGAAACGCCGCTCTGGGCGGCGAACGATTGGCTCGTCTCGGTCGACGCCCTGGCGCAAGAGTACCCGGACGTGGCGGCGGACTATAATTTTGAAGACATCCTGCCCGCCATCCAGGGCGGCTTGAGCTACGAGAGCGAACTCTACGCGGTCCCCTTCTACGGCGAGTCGAGCTTCACCATGTATAACCAGCGCCTGCTCGAAGAGGCGGGGCAGACCATGCCCGAGAACCCGACCTGGCAGGAAGTCCGCGACATCGCCTGCGCGGTTCACGACCCCGAGAACGGCGTTTATGGCGTCGTGCTGCGCGGCAAACCCGGCTGGGGCGACAACATGGCTCCCATCACCACCGTGGTCAATACCTTCGGCGGGCAGTGGTTCGACGCCGAGGGTCGTCCCACCATTGACACCCCTGAGTGGAACGAAGCCATCACCTTTTACCGCGACCTCGTCAACGAGTGTGGCGCACCCGGTGTGACCGGCATCTCCTTCCCTGAAGCGTTGCAACTCATGTCGTCGGGTCAGGCCGCCATTTGGGTCGACGCCACCGTCGCCGCAGGCTTTTTGGCAGGCTCGGAAGCGGGCCCTGACATGGCTTACGCGGTCGCCCCGGTCGGTCCGGTCGATAAAGGGAACGCCTGGTTGTGGAGCTGGAACTTAGGCATCCCCAGCTCGTCGGACGCCCAAGAAGCCGCCTTTAAGTTCATGACTTGGGCAACTTCACAGGAGTACATCGACCTGGTCGCCGAAGAAAAAGGTCAGGCAGCGGTGCCCCCCGGCACGCGCGTCTCGACCTATGAGAACGAAGCCTACGCCGAGGCTGCACCGTTCGCGCCCATCGTGCTCAACGCCATCCAGAACGCCGACCCCAACGACTCGACCGCGAACCCCATCATCGCCCCCGGCGTACAGTTCGTGCAAATCCCCGAGTTTCAAGGGATCGGCAACGACGTCGCGCAAATTGTCGCCGGGATTTTATCAGGCGACACCACCGTCGATGACGGCTTAGCGCGCGCCCAACGCGTCGCCGACGAGGCGATGCAGGACGCAGGCTACTACTAAACCAGGGCTTTTTGAGGGTGTGCGAGAATTCTCGCACACCCTTTACAAGGGCTTTTTCCGTACTTATTTTTAGCGATTTCTTTTCTACGCGTTTCCTGTCAACCAAGGTATCACCCGCAAAAACTGCTTATTGCGTGACGATAGCCCGCACAAGGCTCGAGCCACCCGTCACCCAGTCAGTATGTTAGTCGATGTGTTACCCAACCAAAGGAGAGAGCGATGGCAAGTACCAGCCTGCCGCAAGCGCAGCCAAAGGCGGAGACGCCGCTCCGCCGCGAGAACCGCAAATTCTTGTCCGCCCCCGGCATCTTGTTTTTGGTGCTCGTCACGCAGGTGCCGTTCGTTTTTGCCATCTGGTATTCGTTCACCAACTGGAACTTGCTCAGGCCCAACAGCACGGGTTTTGCAGGCTGGGACCGGATGTGGCGCAATTACAGCCGCATCCTCACCAATCCTGACTTTTACGTGGTCTTGTGGAACACGCTTTATTTGACCGTGGCGGTCGTCGTCATCACCTTTGTCCTGGGCCTCATGTTCGCGCTGCTCTTAAACCGGCCTTTTCCGGGGCGCGCGCTCGCCCGGACGCTGCTGATTTCGCCCTTTCTCATGATGCCGGTGGCGGCGGCGGTGCTGTGGAAAAACCTCCTGCTAGACCCGTCGTTCGGGCTGTTCGGCTATTTTTTCAGGCTCTTTGGGATTCGTGACTTTTACGCGCTCGAGGCCTTCCCGATGGGCACCGTGATCGGCATCGTCTCGTGGCAGTGGATTCCTTTCGTGATGCTGATTTTGCTGGCAGGTTTGCAGAGCCTGCCCGATTCGACCTTGGAGGCCGCGCGCATCGACGGGGCGAGCGGCCCGTCGATGTTCCGCTTTATCATCCTGCCGCACTTAGGAAGATTTATCGAAATCGCGCTCCTGTTAGAAACCATTTTTATCCTCAGCGAGTTCGGCATCATCTTTGTAACGACCTCGGGCGGGCCGGGGCTCCAGACGACGAACCTGCCCTACCAAATTTTCTTGGAGGCGTTCTCGAGGCAAAACGTGGGCCGCGCGAGCGCCTACGGCATCTTCGCGGTGATTTTGGCAAACATCGTCATCATCCTTTTCTTAAACGTGCTGCGCCGCAATTCCGAGTCAAACGAGGTGACCCTGTGAATTCAGACCGCGTGAGTGTAACTCGAGCTTCAAGCCGAGTGAGTCAAAAGCATACAGGTCTAAACCGCAGGAAAATGGGCGGGCATTTGCTCTCGGTCGTGACCCTCCTGCTCGCCTTTTTGATGTTTTTTCCTATTTTTTGGATGGCGCTCACCTCGTTCAAGACCGAGGCGCTGGCGATCCAGTTTCCGCCGCGCGTCTTTTTTGAGCCGACTTTGGCGAACTGGCGTCTGGCGCTCTTCAACTCGCCCTTTTTAGAGTTTTTATGGAACACCGTCGTCATCACCTTTTTCTCGATTCTGCTGGCGCTCCTCTTGGGCGTGCCGACGGCCTACGCGATGGCGTTTTACACGACCAAGCGCACCGACGGCTCGCTCCTGTGGATGATGTCGACGCGGATGCTGCCCCCCGCGGGCGTCATCGTGCCCCTGTACGTGCTCTTCTTGCGGCTTAACCTACTTGACACGCACCTGGGGCTCATTATCCTCTACGCCGGGATGAATTTCCCGCTCGTCGTGTGGATGCTGCGCTCGTTTATGTTAGAAGTGCCCTACGAAATCATCGAGGCGGCGCGCTTAGACGGCGCGAACCTCTGGAACGAATTTTCCAACGTCATCCTGCCGCTGCTCATCCCCGGCCTCGCCGCGACCTCGCTACTGGCTCTAATCTTTACCTGGAACGAGTTTTTCTTGGCCGTCAACCTCACCTCCCGCGACGCCTCGCCGCTGTCGGTCTACGTCTCGACCTTCAAGGCAGCGCAGGGCGACCTGTTTATCGCCAAGATGTCGGCGGCGGCGACCGCGGCGGTCGTCCCCGTGCTGATTGCGGGCTGGGTCGCGCAGCGGCAACTCGTGACCGGCCTCACGATGGGGGCTGTGAAGTGATTGCCGCCAGCATCACCTCGCCTGGGAATTCGGCGGTGCTCGAGCGCGACCGCCCCACCCTCGGCCCGGACGACGTGCTCATCGAAGTGAAACGCGCGGGCGTCTGCGGCACCGACCTTCACATCTGGCACGGCTCGTACGCGTTGGCGCGTTACCCGCTCACGCCGGGTCACGAGTTTAGCGGCGTCGTCGCCGCCGTCGGCGACCGGGTGCGCGACTTTGAGGTGGGCGATCGCGTGACCGCCGACCCGAACCTGCCTTGCTACGCCTGCGTCTTTTGCCAGCGGCGGGGGTTTAACCAGTGCCTCAACCTAGACGTCGTAGGCGTCACGCGCGCGGGAGCCTTTGCGCAGTACGTCCGGGTGCCCCAGAGCGCCGTCTACAGCATCGGCGACTTGTCGTTTGCGGACGCGGCGCTGCTCGAGCCCCTCGCCTGCGTGGTCTGGGGCCTCCAGCGGGTGCAAATCCAGGCGGGTGACCGGCTGCTCATTTTCGGGGCCGGGCCGATGGGCATCCTCATGATGCAGGCCGCCAAACGCGCCGGGGCATCCTATGTGGCGATGGTGGACAAGGAAAGGTGGCGTTTGGATTTGGCCGAGAGCTTGGGTGCGAGCGCGGTGGTGGAGGCGGACAAACTTAGTAAAGACACCTTTGGCAGCCTTGCCCCGCACGGTTTCGAAGTTGTCGCCGACGCGACGGGGGTGCCCGAGGTTATCGAGGGGGCGTTCACCTGGGTGCGTCCGGGCGGTAAGCTGTGGGTCTTCGGCGTGGCTCCTTCGGGCGCAGAAACGAGCTTTGTCCCCTTCGATGTGTTCCGCTACGACGTGAGCGTTATCGGTTCGTTCGCGCTCAATAAAACTTTTCATGAGGCCATCGCCCTGGTACGGGGCGGCGCGGTTAGTTTAGACCCTATCGTGTCGCACGCGCTGCCCGTGAGCGAGTTTGCGAGCGGATTGGCGTTGGCTGAGCGCGACCCTAAGAGGATGAAAGTGCAGTTTGATTTGGAGGCGGTGTAGGGTAAGAGGAGATAGGGGGCTCGAGGGCTTCAGTGTTACAATAATTAATGATGCTTTTTCGGATACTTCGGAGAGATGAAGTCTAAAATCACTCCACATTTTATTGACTTGTTATTTGAAGCCACTTTGAAATCCTTCTGGCGCAAGTCTGCACTGCGTAGGTTTCTGGGTGAAGTTGGCGTTTCTAACACTTTTCTTAGTTCCCTTCAAGAGGAAACTAAACGCGAGGTTTTGGAGCGGCTTTTTGATAAATTGAAAAATAGCGAGTCACGAGAAGCTATCTTTGCACGGATGGCTAGAGCTCTGGTTGAACAGAAGCTTTTTCCTGATTTAGAAGGATGGGAAAATTCCAAAGAGAAAATCATTGATGCTAAGCGAAGTGTCAAAAATCTTGCAAGCTACATTGCAGAACAAGAAAAACAGATTGAAGATGAGAAGCAACGAAAAGAGGCTAGAGAACGTTATCTTGAGTTTCAAAAGAAAGCCAGAATTCGCCAGAACTCTTTGGAGGACCTAAATAACAGGCTTACCACGTTGTTTCCCGAGTTAGGCACGCAGGAGGGTGGCTACAAGTTTCAAAAATGGTTTTACGATTTCCTAGACTTCTATGAGGTTTCGTGTAGGCGTCCCTACAATACTGACGGCAGGCAAATTGATGGTTCTGTTACTCTTACTGGTACAACATATCTAATTGAGTTGAAGTTTACAAGTACACAAGTAGGCTCTCCTGATATAGACACCTTTATTCGAAAAGTCACGACAAAAGCTGATAACACTATGGGCATATTTCTATCTATGTCTGGTTTTAATTCGGGTGCGGTAAGAGAAGCATCAAAAGATAGAACACCTATCGTCCTACTTGACCATCAGCATGTTTACCATTCACTTTCAGGGGTTATGAGCTTTCCCGAAATTGTGGAGCGCGTCAGAAGACATGAAGTAGTCCAAGAACGCATAAAAGTTTGAGTAGGTGAATAGCTTAGAGCTATGAGCGATACCAAACTCACCAATGAGCAGTGGGAGGTTCTCGAACCGCTGCTTCCTCCACAACCCTCTACCGGACGCCGCCGGGAACACGATAGAGAGGTGCTGAACAGCGTCATCTACCGGCTCAAGACGGGGGTAAGGTACAAAGACCTCCCGAGAATAGAGGCGTATGCTGCACGTAGTACCGTCTACTACTGGCTGAGGCGCTGGACGGAAGAAGGGGTGTGGGAGGAGCTTTTCCAGAAACTCCTGGGGATACTCGACAAGAAGGGGAAACTCAGCCTCGACGAGGGCGCGCTAGATGGGAGCTTTGTCCCTGCAAAAAGGGGGGCGACCGCATCGACTACGGACGCAAAGGGAAAGGCTCTACCTTGATGGTCGCCAGCGAGGCCCACGGCATTCCGGTCGCTTTGTCTCTGGCAAGCGCCAGCACCGCCGAATCAAGTGTGGCTCTTGATGTTCTTGCGAAGATACGTGTTCCTAAAGCGGGGCGAGGGCGTCCCAAAACCCGACTTTTAGAAGTTGCTATGGACAGAGCCTACGACAGTCGTGACCTCCGGCAGTCTCTGCGGGCTCGGGGCATCCGCGCTTCCGTACCCGAAAGAAAGAGAAGAGGCAAGCGTCGTCAGAAGGGGCCAAAGCCGAAGCTGTACCCGGCCAGTAAAAGGCGTTGGCAAGTCGAGCGGGTCAACGCTTGGCAAGACAACTTCCGAGGGCTGGTGGTGCGTTACGAGCGTAAAGCGGAACATTACCTTGCTTACGCCACCGTCTCGGCTATCCTCATCTGCTTGCGGGTACTACTGCACTGGTAGCTTATGCACCCAAAGGGAGTTCTTAGACTGGTTCGAAGAAAAGAAGTAGCGTTCAGTCGTCACAGGGTAATGGGTTAAAATATTTCTCTCAAATTTCAGCCTTTTGATCGCCTACTCCCAGCCACCGCGCCGCCTCTTCCGGGGTGTCGATGTCGACGGCAAAGGGAGCGGTAAGCCCAACCTCCGCCACATCACTCGCATGTTTAAGAAGCGCCTTGGCCCCGCAGCGACCGCGCAGCGCCCGCGCGTACACAAACAGGCTCCGGTGGACGAGGGTGGGCACACCCAACGCGCCGTCGTTATAGCGCGAGAGAACGAGGGGAGCGCTCGAGGCCTGATGAGCTTTGACGAGCGCCGCTAAGTGCGCGACCGGCACGAAGGGCTGGTCGGGGAGAACGAGAAGCGCGGTCTCGGTGTCGGGCGGCAGGGCCGTTATCCCGGCGCTTACAGAGGTGCCCAGTCCCTCCTCCCACGCCAGGTTCTCAACCACGCGCGCGCCGCACCCTTTGGCTTCGTGTCGGTATAGCGCCGGGTAAGCGCCCACCACGACGATGGTGACGTCCGTAACCTCTTGCGTTTTGTGAACGGCCCTGGCGAGCAGCGTCTTTCCTTCAAGCTCGAGCATGAGCTTAGCTCCCCCCATCCGGCGGCTCTCGCCCCCCGCGAGCAGGACGGCGGCGGTCATGCGCTACGCATGAACGTGAATGCGCCCGTCACGGTCTTTCAAAAAGCCCGCCTCGTAGCCGCCCCGCACCGCGAGAAGTTCCGCGACGATACTTACCGCGACCTCCTCGGGCGCTTCCGCCCCCACGTCCACGCCGATGGGGTTATGGACCCGTTCGTCTGCTGCGGGCGCGTCCTCGAGCGCGCCCAACATCTTTTCAAACCGCGAGCGCGGCCCGAGCACGCCGATATAAGGCGCGGGGGAGGAAAGTGCAAAGCCCAAACTCGCCGTGTCGCGTTCTAAGTGATGGTTCATCACCACGAGGTGAGAGCGCGGGCCAACCTCTACGCGCTCCTTAAAGCTCGAGGGATGCGCGCGCACAAGCGTCGCGCCGGGGAAACGCTCGGGCGTCAAAAAAGCGGGCCGCGCGTCCACAACGCTCACGCGGAAGCCTAGGTCGTGCGCGTAGCGGGCCAGCGGGATCGCGTCGTGCCCCGCGCCGAAAAGCGTGAGCTCTAAGGGCGGCGTGGTCACGTCCAAAAACACCTCCGCCTCACCGTCATCCAGGGTAAAGCGGCGCGTCTCGGCGCGGGGGTAGAGCTGCGCCAGCTTCTCTTCTGCCCAGGTGGTGAGGGTACGCTCGAGCCCTGCATCCCCCAAGTTCCCGAGCGTTTCGCCCGCCTCGCCAATAAACATGCGCGCTGTTCTTGGCACACCGCCCGTTGCGCTTCCCAGAACCGTCGCCAGCGCGCCCGCCCGATTCTCCCGGAGCACCCTCCACCACGCCGCGTGCGCCTCACGTTCATCAAACGGTTCGATATAGACGTCTACCGAGCCGCCGCAGCCGAGACCCAAGCCCCACACCACGTCCTCATCCAGATCAAACGCGTGCAGGGAAGGCTCGCCTGTTTGGATGACGCGCCGCGCGATTTCGCCGACCTCGCCCTCCAAACAGCCCCCCGAAATCATGCAGACCTGCCTGCCCCCCTCGGTCACGAGCATCTTCGCGCCCTCGCGGCGGTAGGCCGAGCCCTTGATACGCACCACCGTCGCCAGGGCGAGGCGCTCACCAGCCTCCCGCGCCCCGTCTACCGCTTTTAGAAGCTTCTCTTCCATTTCACCTCGGTCTCAGCCGTTATCTTACACCCGTTTTTGCGGGGCGTCTTTGTACGCGCAGACAAAATACGTGCGGGCAGATGCAGACGGAGGAGGATTTCGGGCCTGTTTTGGTGGCGCTCGAGCTCACCAACCAGAAATAATAAGACGTAAGAGATTTTGTTTTGCTGTAATGCAGCAGAAACCAGTTTGTAAATTTACAGGGGTGAAAGTTTCGTAGGGGCTCGAGCGCTTCAAGTGATGTGTGGCTGTATTCAGGCGGCTCGAGCCTTTTCCCCAAGCACATCGACCGCTTCGAAAAACGCGTCAACCACTTCTCTGGGATAGTGGACGCCCGCATATTTCCGGATTTCCTCAAAAGCCACTTCGTCGGACAGCGCCTTGCGGTAAGGACGGTCGGTGGTCATGGCGTCGAAGGTGTCGGCCACGGCCACGATATAGGCCTCGGTGAGGATGTCCTTGCCGGAGAGGCCGTAAGGGTAGCCCGAGCCGTCCAGGCGCTCGTGGTGCTGCTCGACGACGATACCCGCCTCTTTCACGTGCGTTGTGGCGAGCATCTCGCGGCCCAGTGAGGGGTGCTGTTTGACGCGTTCCCACTCTCCGGGGGTGAGCTTGCCCGGCTTTTGCAAAATCTCTACAGGCACTTCAATCTTGCCTATATCATGAAGAAGCGAACCAAAGTCGAGCCGGTAGAGTTCGGTTTGCGACAAACCCAACTGTTGGCCTGTGGCGTAACTTAGGCGCTGGAGTCTGCGGCAGTGGTCGGCGGTGTAGCCGTCTTTCATTTCTATTTCGATGGCAAGCTGGGCTAGTTCTTCAAAATTATGAGAGATTTGGTAGAACTGTGGTTGTGAAGATGTAACAAGAAGATTGGCAGTAGTCAACGAGTTTAGGGTAAGAGGTGCGTCTATGTTTTCAACTATAATGTGTTGGCCGGGTCCAATACGGTGTAAAGCTCCGTTCAGGGTGTACTGGAGGCAACCCGAAAGAACATAATAGACTTCGAGTGCAGTTCCTGTAGGTACTATGATTAAACGATTATTGGCTTGCAACGTCACCTCAATGACTTCCGTTGAGGAGGATGTCCCGAGGAGGCGAATTGTTCCAAAATGTGTGGTTACATTTTCTAAACACGCCCCCTTCTGGCGAACAGCCGGGTGCGACGGTGCCTGTGAAAGAGAAACGCTCATGACCGCACTATGCACCTCGAGTCCTTACAAAATTCTTACGGTCGGAAGTGAGCGTTGTGCGGGGTTCTCGGCTTGATTCGGCTACACTACATCTGTGAGCATGATTTTTGGCGACTTAGCAACCCTCCCCTGGATCACCTTCTTTAACGGCTTCACCGAAGTTCATAGGGTTCGTGTAGGAAACGTGACGGTGCGTGTTGAACCGCAGGGACAAGGTTACCGGCTTCTGCTCACCCATTATCGGGGGGAAAGCGTGCGGGTCCTTGAAAGGGCGGGGCTAAAAGAGGCGGAAGGAGAAGCGCGGCGGCTCATCCTGGCCCTTTTCAGCGAAAGCCCTGGGTTGGGTCTAATCGAACCTGCCGCGCGTTAGAGCACGAAAATTTCTCATCAATCCAATAAATGAGAGAAATTCCTCAGCGAAAACTTTTGTGTTGGTCTACATTTCTGAGTGACGCTCATAACCGAAGACGCCGGTTAAGAATGAGGTCAAGCGGTAGCTCAACCTTGTGTGTCCAAGAAAATTACAGTATAAGAAACAGCATAAGAAAAGGAGTTTACATGAAAAAAGTTGCGCTCGCACTCGCTCTGGTTCTGTCGCTTGCCGCTACGTCCGCCTTTGCGGCACCCGCGAAAGTCGGCAACGGTTTCACTGTTAGCACCGGTTTCACCGTTAGCACTGGTGTTCCTGCTGGCAAATAGTTTCTAACATCCGTTGAGATGAGCCGAGCGTCTTTCGGCTCACTTTAATCTTTGGCAAAAAGGATTGAGAAAGAACCAGTCACTGCTTTCACTCCCCCTGCTGATAAACGTTCGAGAGATGCTTGGCAGATTTTTGCCGTGACCCAAACAACCTCTCAAAGTTAGAACTGCGGGATGATTGCAGTTTACGCGTGCAGGAGCTCGAGCACCACCCCCCTCACCCTCTCCCAAACAATGCTCCCCGGTATGACGAGTTCAAAGTGGCCCGCGTTGGGCAGGAGCGTCCAGGTTACCGTGTCGCCGTGCGCCTCAGCCGCCTCCGCATACGGATGAGCGTACGCCGCCGGGACAATCTCATCACGGTCGCCGCTTAAAAGATGTTGGGGCACACCCAGCGGGAGGAGCCGCGCGGGTGAGCCCTGGGCGTAGCGCTCCGGCACCGTGTCGGGGCTCCCCCCGAGCAGTTCACCCGCCGCTTCCTTACAAACGCCTTGCGCCAAGGCCTCCCCCAAGTCAGGAATACCTGCGAGCGACACCGCGCCCCGCACCCGGAGCGGGTTGGGGGTCCACAAGTCACCGTTACGCGGCAGGCGGTGGCGGCCCGCCAGCCAGAGCGCCAGGTGTCCGCCCGCCGAATGTCCGGCGGTGACGACGCGTGAGAGGTCGAGCGCGTACGTGTCGGCTACGTCGCGTAAAAGGTCCGCGCCCGCGGCCACGTCTAAAAAGGTATGGGGCCAGCCGCCGCCGCTGCCTAAGCGGCGGTACTCGAGGCTCCACACCGCCACCCCCTCGGCCGCTAACGCCTTGGCAAGGGGGCTTAGGTGCTCGAGCCCGTACTTCGCTCGCCAGCAGCCCCCGTGGATGAGGACGACGACGGGGTGCGGCCCCGTCCTGTCAGCCCCGTCGGGGAGGTAGAGGTCAGCAAATTGCGCGTCCTCGCCGTAAGGCAGGCGGTGGTCCGGCGGGTAGACGGGCAGGCGCTCGAGGTCTTGCGAGGTGAGGAGCTTGGGCGTGCTGTTTGGGTCAAGCATTCACGTCACCTCACGTCACCACGGGCGCTTCGGCGGCGTAAGGCTCGAAAAGTCCGTCGGTGACTATCTGCCGCATCCGGGTGACGGCGGTGTGGAGGTCGCTAAACGACGTGTAGAGGGGCGCAATCCCTAAGCGGATGTTGTCGGGCGGGCGGAAGTCGGGGATGACGTTCATGTCCCGAATCATCGCTAAGTCAATCCCCAGCCCCTGCGCGTGCCCGAGCGACACGTGCGAGCCGCGGTGCTGCGCGTCGCGGGGCGAGTTGAGCGAGAAGCCGACGGGGGCGAGTAATGTTTCCCACAAAGCAATGAGGTATTCCGTTTGCTGTACGGACTTCGCCCGCACGCGCTCCATTCCGGCCTCGAGCAGCATCTCCACGCCCGGCTCGACCAGCGCGAGCGAGGCGACCGTCGGCGTGCCCGTCAAAAAGCGGCGCAGCCCCGTTTCCGGCTTGTAAGCGAGGCCAAAATCGAACATCCCCTTTTGTCCCATCCAGCCGGTGATGGGGTTGCCTAGCTCCTCTTGCAGGTCGCGCCGCACATACAAAAAAGCGGGTGCGCCGGGGCCGCCGTTAAGATACTTGTACGTGCAACCCACCGCGAGGTCGGCCCCCGCCGCGTTTAGGTCCACCGGCACCGCGCCCACCGAGTGACTGAGGTCCCAGAGCGAGAGCGCGCCCGCCTCGCGCGCGGCGGCGCTTAGAGAGGCCATGTCGTAAACGTAGCCGCTCTTGTAAACCGTGTGAGACAGCGTCAGGAGCGCGGTTCTTTCATCCAAAGCTTCTTTTAGAGCGTCAACGGGGCCGTGGATATCGTCGGGGGAGGGGAGGAGCTCGAGCGAATGCTCACCCCCCAACACGTCCACTGCCCCCTGCACGACGTACACGTCGGAGGGGAAGTTGAGGTCGTCGCTGAGGATGCGGGTGCGGCCTTTTTGTTTACGAAGCGCCGCCACGACGAGCTTGAAGAGGTTGACGGAGGTCGAGTCCGCCATGATGACTTCATCAGGTTGCGCGCCGATGAGCTGGGCAATTTTGGCCCCAATGCGCGCGGGCGCGTCCAGCCAGCCTTCGTTCCAGCTTCGGATGAGCCTTTCGCCCCACTCCTTATGGATGAGCCTGTCGGCGCGGGCGGCGGTCGCCTTAGGGAGCCGCCCGAGCGAGTTGCCGTCCAGGTAGATAAGCTTAGGGTCGGCGATGACGAAGCGTTCTCGAAAGGGGGCGAGCGCGTCCTCGGCGTCGAGGGTTAGAGCGTGAGCCCTGCTGGTTTTTATTGCGTCGGTTCTTGCCATCATGTCTCCTGTCAAAGCTCGGAGCGAATCGCCCACAGGTCGGGGAAGAGCGGTTTGAGCGTGGTCATGAGGTAGCTTGCGCCGGATGAGCCGCCTGTGCCCACTTTCGCGCCGATGGTCCGCTCGACCATCTTGACGTGACGGTAACGCCACTCCTGCATCCCCTCGTCAAAATCCACCATGCGCTCGGGGACGCGCGACAGGTCGGGGTTGTGGCGGTAGATGTCGATGAGGATGGCCTGCACCTCTCTCGAGGGCGTCACCGCCTCCCGCACATCTCTCTCTAAAAGCGGTAAGGGCACCTCGTAACCGTTGAGACTGAGCAGGTGCAAAAAGGCGTCCCAGAGCGTGGGGGCCTCGAAACGCGCCTCGAGCGCCTCCCTCAAGGGTCCCTCGTAATGCTTGAGCATCCCCCGGCGCTTGTAGCCCAGGGCGAACTCGAGCGCCCGAAACTGCGCCGACTGAAACCCGCTCGCCGTGTCCAGCGCGTCACGGAAGCTGTTGAACTCCAAGGGCGTCATCGTCTCCAACACGTCCACCTGCGCCACCACCGTCTTGAGAATCGTCAGCATCCGCCGTAGGGTCCCCAGCGCGCGCGGGACGTCATTCACTCGTAAGCGCGCGGTCAGAAAGTCGAGCTCGTGCAGGAGCTGTTTGAACCAGAGTTCATAGGTTTGGTGGATAACGATAAAGAGCATTTCGTCGTGCTCGGGGCCGGGCGACTCAGGTTTCTGGAGGCTCAGGAGTTCGTCTAAGTGGAGGTAGCTCGAGTAGGTGGTTGCCATAGCCCATTGTAGTCCTTGAAGCCGCCTCTGTTCTTGGACGAGAGCTTTATACGGACCTTTGTACGGATGTACGGACTTTGCACGGACCCTTAAAGCGGCGCAAAACCCTTTTTCTTGTTTGACGGAGGCTCGAGAAGCGTAAAGCAAATCACATGTTCGTTGACAGCTACGCTTCTGTTACAAAATTTCATTTATGATGAGGTCATGAAGACCAGACCAGGTAACGCTCAACTTACCTGACTCAGTGTCCAAAAAGGAGGAATGGTGCAAGAAGTTCAAGAAACAACCGTGGGTAGCTTGCGCGTCAAAACGGGCTTTGCGGAAATGTTTAAGGGCGGCGTCATCATGGACGTGGTCACGCCCGAGCAGGCGAGGATCGCCGAGGACGCGGGGGCCACCGCGGTCATGGCTTTAGAGCGCGTGCCCGCTGACATCCGCGCGCACGGCGGCGTGGCGCGCATGAGCGACCCGGAGATGGTTTCCGGCATTATCGAGGCGGTTTCGATCCCGGTCATGGCAAAAGCGCGCATCGGCCACTTCGTCGAGGGGCAGATTTTGCAGGCCTTGGGCGTGGACTTTGTCGACGAGTCCGAAGTCTTGACGCCCGCCGACGAGAGTTTTCACATCGACAAACACGCCTTCACCGTGCCCTTCGTGTGCGGCGCGACGAACCTGGGTGAGGCGCTGCGGCGCATCGGCGAGGGCGCGTCGATGATTCGCACGAAGGGCGAGGCGGGCACGGGCAACGTGGTCGAGGCGGTGCGGCACGCGCGCAGCGTCTTGGGCAGCATCCGCGAGATTCGGGCGAGGCCGCGCGAAGAACTCATGACCGTCGCCCGCGACCTCAGAGCGCCCTATGAATTCGTCTTGTACGTTCATGAACACGGCAAGCTCCCCGTCGTCAACTTCGCCGCGGGCGGCGTGGCGACCCCTGCCGACGCCGCGCTGATGATGCAGCTAGGCTTAGACGGCGTCTTCGTCGGCTCGGGCATCTTCAAGTCGGGCGACCCCGTCAAGCGCGGCCAGGCCATCGTCAAGGCGGTCACGCACTATGACAATCCCGACATCCTGGCCGAAGTCTCGAGCAGCTTAGGCGAAGCGATGGTCGGCATCAACATCCCCGATCTAAAAGAAGAGGAACTGCTGGCGTCTCGAGGCTGGTAAAGGCAGTGGGTAGTGGTTAGTGGTGAGTGATTAGAAAAATCTCACCACTACCCACTCATCACTCACCACTGCTGTATAATCGCCCTGTGAAAGTTTTACAAGGTTTTTTTCTTGGGCTGCTCGCGGTGGTGCTGTCAGTCGCGGCGTTGTTAACGGCGTCGGCGTTTAAGTGGGCGCAGGAGTTGCCCGATTTGAGCGAGTTGGACGCGTACAACTACACGGCGACAACGCAGATTTTTGGGCGGAACGGGGAGTTTATCGGTGAACTCGTGCCGGTGGCGGGGGCGGACAAGGCCTCGACGAACCGGATTCCGGTGGCCCTTGAGGACGTGTCGCCCGCCGCGCTGGCCGCCATCGTCGCCTCCGAGGACGACCAGTTTTTTAGGCACTACGGCTTTGACACGCCCGCGCTCCTCAAGGCGACCTATCTGGAGTTTTTGGGCGGGGGCGGTCGCGGGGGCTCGGGCATCACCTTTCAGGTGGTCAAAAATACCGTGCTGAGCGACATCCAAGAGGACAGGACCTTAGAGCGCAAGTTCAAAGAGCTGATGCTGTCGGTTGAACTCGAGCGCCGCTTGACCAAAGAGGAAATCTTGCAGCGCTACATTAACGTGGTCTATTGGGGCGGCAACGTCTACGGGATTCGCCAAGCGGCCAAGGCTTACTTTGACAAGGACCCCTCGCAGTTGAGTTTGGCCGAGGGCCTTTATTTGGCGCGCCTTTTGCCCGCGCCGAGCCGTGTGTATGAGGACTTTGTGGACACGCGCAGAGGGATGCGCGGCGTGCTCGACAACATGGTCGCGCAGGGCGTGGTGAGTCGGGAGTTGGCGGAGCGGGCGTGGCTCGAGCCGCTTCAGCCGACCGGCTGGAACGTGACTTACGACGCTACGGGCAACATCGCCGGGGAGCCGCAGCGCACGGGCGAGAGCATCCGCATCGCCGAGAGCGTAAGTTCGGAGCTTTCAAAATCCATCTCGTTGGCCGTGAGCAACGAACTCCAAGAGCTTTACGGCGCGAGCGTCGTGTTCGGCTCGGGCGGCTTCAGGGTCTACACGACCATCGACCCGTCCACGCAGCGCGCGGCGATGCAGGCCTCCAAAGACGCCGAGGTGCCGCCGGGCGCGCAGCTTGCCATCGTGGGGCTCGACCCAAAATCGGGTGATGTTTTGGCGATGGTGGGCGAGCATCTTGTCGAGGGTCAGCGTGAGGAGGATTACAACCGCGCGCTTAACGCCTGGCGTCAGCCCGGCAGCTCGTTTAAGCCCATCGTCTATGCGACCGCCCTCGAGCAGGGCGGCTATACCCAGGCGAGCTTAGTGGACGACGAGCGCACCACGTTCGCGCAGCAGGGCGGCCCCGACTGGGTTCCCAACAACCACGACAACACCTTTTCCGGGCTCAAGACGTTGCGCCAGCACCTAGATTTGTCACGCAACATCCCGGTCGCCAAACTTGTCGAGGCGGTCGGACCCGAGGCGGTTACGGCCAGAGCCCGCGAGCTCGGTTATGACACGGTGCAGCCCACGCTGGCCCTCGCGCTCGGCTCCTATGAGGTGACGCCCTTGCAGCACGCGAGCGCGCTGGGCAGCTTCGCCAACGGCGGCGTCCACGCCCAGCCTCACCTTATCGAGCGCATCGAAGACGGTGAGGGTAACGTGATTTGGGAACATAAAGAGCGCGACACGCGTGTGTGGAGCGAGGCGACCGCTTACGTCATGCTCGACCTCCTGCACGGCAACGTGACCGACCCTGGGGCTTACAGCCGCCGCGCGCAGATTGACGGGCGCTGGGTGGCGGGTAAAACAGGCACGACGAATGATGACAAGGACATCTGGTTTGTGGGCATGACCCCCGGCATCGTCGCGGCGGTGTGGATTGGCTTTGACGACGCCTCGACTATTCCCAAAAAGATTGACCCCGCGCTCACGCGGGCGGGGGACGGAACGGTGGGCTCCTCGAGACAACCCATCTACGTCTGGAAAGAGTTCGTCGAGGCGGCGCTGCGCGGCACGCCGGGAAGCCCCGACGGCTACCCTGTGCCACCGGGCGTCACCTTCGCCAAGATAAGTTTGGACACGGGAACATTGAGCGCAAACGGCGTTAACGCGGCTTTCGTCGAGGGAACGGAACCGGGCCGGGCGCAACAGCTCACCGCCACGCCCATCACCGTCACCGTCGCCATCGACCAGCGCACCAGAAAGCGCGCTACCCCCGAGACACCTCCGGACCAAGTCCAATATATAGACGTGAGCCCCGACGACCTCAGCGGCTATCTCAACTAGCTGAGGTACATGTCGCTCACTGCGGTCACGGGCCTAAAGGTCGGTCACTGGACGAACTCAGACGCCGCCACAGGCTGTACCGTCGTCCTCTGCCCGCCTGACGGCTGTGTGGCGTCGGGGAGTGTGCGGGGGAGCGCACCCGGCTCGAGGGAAACCGCTCTTCTGGCACCCGAAAAGAGTGTCGAGCGGGTTCACGCGGTGGTGCTTTCGGGCGGCAGCGCCTTTGGACTGGCGGCGGCGCAAGGGGTGGTGGATTTTTTAGAGGCGCAGAACGTTGGCCTCGAGACGCCGTTCGCAAGGGTGCCCATCGTGCCCGCCGCGGTGATTTATGACCTTGGTGTGGGCGACCCGAAAGTCAGGCCCGGCCTGGTGGAGGGGCGTTACGCTGCCGAACACGCGTCATCGGAACCTGTGGCGAGTGGCCGCACCGGCGCGGGTACCGGGGCGACGTGCGGCAAGTACGCAGGTTTTGACAAGGCGCAACTTAGCGGCTTGGGAAACGCTGTTCGGGAAGTCCAGGGCGCGACGCTTGCAGCGCTCGCCGTGGTCAATCCGGTAGGCGACATCGTGGACCCGCAGACGGGTCAGGTGGTGGCGGGCGCTCGAGAACCTGATGGCACGCGTCCGGTGGGGGAGATGCTCGAGTTTTTCACCCCGTCCTCTGCAATCCCTGGAACCAACACAACTTTAGTCGTCGTGGCAACCGACGCGCCTTTGTCAAAGATCCAGGCCAAGGTGCTCGCCGACAGCGCCCACGTCGGCATCGCCCGCGTGACGCGCCCGTCGCATACGCTCCACGACGGCGACACGAGTTTTGCGCTGAGTACGGGTACCGGGCCGGAGGTGCCGCTCATGCTCCTGACGGTAGCGGTGCAAGAAACCGTCGCGGCGGCCATTCTTGACGCGGTGCGGGCGGCTAACCCGTAAGTGTAAAAAGCTGTGCCATGATGAGGGCATGAAAGTCGGCGTGCTCGCGCTCCAAGGCGCATTTCGTGAACATAAAAGGGTGTTGGAAGGGCTCGAGGCCGAGGTGACCGAAGTGCGCCTGCCGAGGCAGTTGGCGGGGCTCTCCGGCGTCGTCATCCCCGGCGGCGAATCCACGACGATGGCAAAGCTCATGGCGGCCTACGGGCTTGATGAGGCGCTTAGAGACTATTATAACGAAGGCGGTGCGCTTTGGGGCACCTGCGCGGGGGCTATCGCTGTCGCCACGGACATCGTGGGTTTTCCAGAACAGCCGCGGCTGGGGCTTCTCGACATCAGCGTCGCGCGCAACGCCTACGGGCGGCAGGTGGCGTCGTTCGAGGCGGATGTCGAAGTAACAGGACTCAATGAACCCTTCCCCGCTGTGTTCATCCGCGCGCCGCGCATTACCCATACAGGGGCCGGGGTGGAGGTCGTGGCGCGCTACGACGGTGACCCCGTGATGGTCGCGGGGGATAGGCTGATGGCGACGGTGTTTCACCCGGAACTCTCGAGCGACGGGCGCATCCACCGGTATTTTCTAGAAAACATCATTCCCGAACCGAGCTAGACTGCCCCGCCAAGCCGCTCCGCCAAAAAGCGTCCGAGCAGCACAGCCCCAAAGCCCATGACGAGGTTGCCGAGGCCGTAAAGGGCGGCTTGTACACCATGACCGCTCCGCCACAAGCCTTCGACTTCCACCTCAAAGGTGGAAAAGGTTGTCAACGCGCCAATAAACCCCGTGCCGATGGCGGCGCGAAGTGCGGGGTTTATTGGGATGCTCGAGTACACCAAAAACGACAGCAAAAACGACCCCACCACGTTCACAAGCAGCGTGGCGAACGGAAAGCCCCCAAAGAACGCGCCTTGCAGGGTGACGTCGGCGAGGTAACGCGAAAGCGCCCCCAACGCGCCGCCAATCATCACGCCGAGAAGAACCACGTCACCCGGTCCTGTAAAAAATACACGCGTCAGCTTAACAAAAAAGCCCGCCCCGTTTTGGTGGGGGCGGGCGCTCGAGGCTGAACCGTTCCTTAAAATTTGCCTAAAACTTACAGTAGAACACCGCCCACCGTCGCAATGATGCCCGCAAAAATGAGCGCCACCGTGTTAATTACTTTGATAAGCGGGTTGATGGACGGCCCCGCCGTGTCCTTGTAGGGGTCGCCGACGGTGTCGCCCACGACCGCGGCGGCGTGCGCGTCCGAGCCTTTGCCGCCGTAGTTGCCGTCCTCGATGTACTTTTTGGCGTTGTCCCAGGCCCCGCCGCCGTTGGACATCATCAGCGCCATCATCAGCCCTGAACCCGTCACGCCGATGAGCAGGCCGCCCAACGCCAGAGGTCCCCACAGAAAACCGACGATGAGGGGCGCGACGACCGCCAGGAGGCCGGGCAAGGCCATCTCGCGGAGCGCGGCGCGCGTCACGATGTCCACGCAGGTGCCGTACTCGGGCCGCGCGGTGCCCTCCATGATGCCGGGGATGGTGCGGAACTGGCGGCGCACCTCTTCAATCACGCTGCCCGCCGCCTTGCCGACCGACTCCATCAAAAAGGCGGAAAACAAAAAGGGCAGCATCGCGCCGATAAAGAGTCCTAACAGCACGATGGGATCATTCAGCCTAAAGACGAGCTCGCCCAGCGCCAGGCGTTCGCTCTCCCTCGCCAGCCGTTCACTGTAGTCGGCAAACAAGACAAGCGCCGCCAAGGCCGCCGAGCCCACCGCGTAGCCCTTGGTCACCGCCTTGGTGGTGTTGCCGACGGCGTCTAGCGCGTCGGTCGTCTCGCGCACCTCGTCGGGCAGCTCGCTCATCTCGGCGATGCCCCCGGCGTTGTCGGTGATGGGGCCGTAGGTGTCCATCGCCACGATCATGCCCGTGACCGAGAGCATGGCGACCGCCGCGACGGCGATGCCGTAGAGCCCGGCGAAGAGGAAGGAGAGGTAAATCGCCACCGCCAACATGAGTACGGGCACGCAAGTGCTCTGCATCCCCACCGCGAGCCCGCTGATGATGTTCGTCGCGCTCCCCGTTTCGGAGGCCCTGGCGATGCGCTGCACGGGCGCGAAGCGGGTGCCGGTGTAGTATTCGGTGATGAACATGAGGCCCAAAGTCACGGCCAAGCCGACGACGCTCGAGCCGAAAATCCCCAGCCAGCTCACCCCGCTCCCAAACGCGGGCAGCGCGGCGAAGTCAAAGCCGTTAAACATGACGATGGACGCAACGAAAAAGCCCACCACGCTGATACCCGCGCTCGCGTAGACGCCCTTGTAGAGCGCCTGCATGATGTTCCCGTTGCTTCCTAAACGCACAAAGTAGATCCCCGCGATACTGGCGAGAATCGCTATCGCGCCCAGCACGAGCGGAAAGGTGACGAGCTGAGTCACCGCGGCGACGCCCGTTACCGGGTCGACGCCGGGCAGCAGGTACCCCAGAAACACCGCGCCGATGACGGTCACCGCGTAAGTCTCGAAAAGGTCCGCGCCCATGCCCGCGCAGTCGCCGACGTTGTCGCCCACGTTGTCTGCGATGACCGCCGGGTTGCGCGGGTCGTCCTCGGGGATGCCCGCCTCGACCTTGCCGACAAGGTCCGCGCCCACGTCGGCGGCCTTGGTGTAAATACCGCCGCCCACGCGCGCGAAGAGGCTAATCAAGCTCGCGCCGAAAGCGAAGCCGATAAGGGGTTCGACGGGATTCTCGAGCCCGCTCACCACATAAAACAGGTAAAAGAAGCCCGACACGCCCAGCAGGGCGAGCCCCGCCACCGCCAAACCCGCCACCGCGCCGCCGTTAAAGGCGATTTTGAGTGCGCCCTTTAAGCTGCCCCTGGCCGCTTGCGCCACGCGCACGTTGGCGCGCACCGCGATGTTCATGCCCACGTAGCCGCTGATGGCCGAAAAGAGCGCGCCCACCAAAAAGCCCACCGTCGTCCACCACCACAGCGTCGCCTGAAAGCCGTCGCTCAGGAGCGCGACGAGCGCAAAAATAGCCGCGATGACGAGCGCCACCACCGTGATCGTCGCGTACTGGCGGTTCATGTAGGCTTGCGCGCCCTGCTTGACCGCGTCCGAGATATCCACCATGCGCGCGTTGCCCGTTTCCGCTCCCAAAATCCCTCTGGCGAGCACGCCCGCCATGACGAGCGCGGCCACAGCCGCGAGCGGGATAAGCAAGAGTAGTACGTCCAAGATACTGCCTCCAAGTTGATTTGGGGTGCTCCCCCACCCCGCTTCGGGGTTTTGAGTCAGGGTTGCTACCCGTGTCTAACACTTAGTATTAAGTGTTGAGTCAAACACGAGAGTCTAACATAGGGGTAGCCTCCGCGCTTCTGGCGAGCTGAGGTCGTTGTACCTTGGTCCGTCGTGAGTCCGTTACCACAAGCCTCACTGCAAATCCTGCCCTTCGCTTTCCTTTCGCCTCACGGGGACTGGGGTATATTTGGCGCAAAGGGGGCGGCGGTTGGGCTAAAGTGTCACAGTACGGCGCGCTGGCTGCGCCCCGAAAGGTTCGTTAGGAGTGACATGAGCATCCCCAAAAATCTTTACCATCTGCCCGTCGGCGACCGCGCTCCGGACATCGTCCAAGCGGTGATAGAAGTGCCGATGAACTCTTCCAACAAGTATGAATACGACCCGGACCAGGGCGTGTTCCGGCTCGACCGGGTTTTATACAGCCCGCTGCACTACCCCGGCGACTACGGCTTTATCCCGAGCACGCTCGCTGAAGACGGCGACCCGATCGACGTCATCGTCCTCATGAACGCGCCCACCTTCCCCGGCGTGGTCTTGCAGGTGCGTCCTTTGGGTTATTTGGAGATGAGCGACGAAAAGGGCGGGGACCAAAAGCTCATCGCCGTGCCCGCCGACGACCCCCGTTACGACGGCAACCGTCACCTAGACAGCGTTTCCCGCCACCGCCTGCGTGAGATCGAGCATTTCTTTAATATCTATAAAGAACTCGAGGGCAAAGAAACCAAAGTGGACGGCTGGCGCGGTGAAAGGGAGATGCACAGGCTTATTTTGAAAGGTATTGAGGCGTTCAAAGAGGCGAGCGAAGAGGTGATTAATCAGGGTGGTGCGGCTCAGGTTGAAGTAACGGTTTAGAGCACCGCGGGGCTCGAGTCACCCCGCCCCTCCAACACGGCTTAAGCCCGCTAAACCGCCGCCAACCCCACATTATTTTTCTCCAACGCCCGCTCCGCCCGGTACGACGAACGCACCAACGGCCCCGACACGACTTCTAAAAAGCCTTTGGCAAGCCCTACGTCGCGGTAGCGTGTGAAGTCCTCAGGCGGTACGTAGCGCGCGACCGGCAGGTGCGCGGGCGTCGGGCGGAGGTACTGCCCAAAGGTGACGATGTCGACGCCCGCCGCGCGGAGGTCGTCCATCGCCTCCAAAATTTCCTCGTCGGTTTCGCCCAGACCCAGCATCAAGCTCGTTTTGGTGAGCACGTCGGGGCGGGATTGCTTGGCGTACGCCAAAACGTTTAAGGTCTGTTCATAGCCCGCCCTTGGGTCACGCACGGGATGCGTGAGGCGTCTCACGGTCTCTAAGTTTTGCGCGTAGACTTCGACGCCCGCCTCGAGCACCACCTGTACCGCACTGGTATCACCCGCAAAGTCGGGCGTCAAGGCCTCGACGGCGGTGTCCGGGTTGACCCGCTTGATTTCGCGGATGCAGGCGGCGTAGTGGCTCGAGCCGCCGTCACTCAGGTCGTCGCGGTCTACGGAGGTGAGCACCACGTACTTTAGACCCATCAGCTTGACCGAGTCGGCGGCCAACCTCGGTTCATCGGGGTCCAAGCGGCCTTTGGGGTTGCCCGTGTCCACCGCGCAAAAGCGGCAGGCGCGGGTGCATACCGAACCCATCAGCATAATCGTCGCGGTCCCGGCGCTCCAGCACTCGGCGATGTTGGGGCACATCGCTTCTTCGCAGACCGTCGAAAGGCGGTGCTCGCGCACGGTGCTCTTGACCTCGCCATACTTCGTGCCCGTCGGCAGCTTGACCTTGAGCCAGTCGGGCTTGCGCTCGCGCGGCACGTTTGACAAGTTCTTGCGCTGAACGCCGTTTTTGACGACTTTGATGTCTTCTAGTTTAATCATGATGCCACCGTCTCTCGAACCGTTTCTTGGGAAGTGAACACGTTGTAAAAGGCGCGAACTAGTTTGGGTTTAATCTCGTCTAAGGTCACGTGGCGCTCGAGCAGCCCAGACAAACTCGTCACGCCTTTATCGGCCAGCCCGCAGGGGACGATGTGGGCGAAGTGCGTCAGGTCGGTATGCACGTTCATGGCAAAGCCGTGAAACGACACGTCGCGCTTGACCGCCACGCCAATCGCCACCACTTTTTCGTCGCCCACCCACACGCCCGCGTAGCCGGGGCTACCCGTACTCTCGAGCCCGTACTCCGCCAGAACTTGAACCATCACAGCTTCTAAACTCCGCAAATAATCCCGCACCCTGCGCCCCACCCTAAAAATGGGATAGCCGACGAGCTGCCCCGGCCCGTGGTACGTCACGTCGCCGCCGCGCTCTATATCGTAGAGGGCAAAGCCTTGCTTTATTAAAAGACCTTCGTTCGTCAGCAGATTGCTTCGCCCGCCCTTTTTGCCAAAGGTGATGACGGGCGGGTGCTCGACCAACATCAGCGTCGGCGGCGCGTCACGTTCGGCGACGGCCTTGTGGATAGCGAGCTGCACGTCCCAAGCCTCTCGATAATCCATTCGGCCCAAATCACGCACCACAAACGGTTCATTCACCTTTCAATGATAGCAGGACGCGTGAAAAGCGCCCGCAAGCCGCGTTGCATTGGCGAGTGCAAAAAAGAAAGGACTGAGACGAACGGAGTCTCAGTCCTCGGTACTCGTAACTCCAGCTCTCGAGCCGAACGCGCTGCGGCTTACTCGTTCGGGGTGAGCTTGTAAAGCGTCCCTCCGCTGTAGTCAGCCACATAAAGCTCGCCCGCCTCGTCTTCGCCAAACGTCGAGATGCGGAAGCCCGCGTTGACGAGTTCTTCGGAGGAAAAACCTCCGTCGCCGTTTTCGGTCGCGCCCCAGATGCGCCCGCTTGTAAAGTCGCCAAAAACGTAGGTGCCGACGAGCTCGGGTAGCGCCGCGCCGCGGTAGCGGTAGCCGCCGGTCACCGAGGAGCCCTCGCTGTGGGGGTACTCGAGTACCGGCAGCACCAGGCCCGTTTCGTCGCAGCCCGTGGCGGGCTCAAAGCAGTGCGCCCCCTCCATCACGTTCCAGCCGTAGTTCTCGCCGCCCGCGCCCCCAGAGGGCTCGACGTCGATTTCTTCCCATTCGTTCTGCCCCACGTCGCCAATCCACAAGTCGCCCGTCTCGCGGTCAAACGAGAAGCGCCAGGGGTTGCGGAGGCCGTAGGCCCAAATCTCGGGACGCGCGCCCTCGGTGCTTACAAAGGGATTGCTCTCGGGGATGCTGTAGGCCTCACCGGTGGCCGCGCCGCCATCTACGTCGATTCGCAGAAGTGCGCCCAGCAGCGTGCTCAAGTCTTGCCCGTTCTCCTCCGGGTCGCCCCCGCTGCCGCCGTCGCCCGTGCCGATGTAGAGGTAGCCGTCGGGGCCAAAGGCGAGATGACCGCCGTTATGGTTGCCGTAGGGCTGAGGGATGGTGAGCAGCGTCGTGCCCGAGCCCGGATCCGCCCGCGTTAAATCATCCGACGCGCGGTATTCCGCGACGACCGTATTGCCGGAGGTGTTCGTGTAGTTCACGTAAAAAAGGCCGTTCTCTTCAAAACCGGGGTGAAAGGCCAGCCCCAAAAGCCCCCGCTCGCCGCAGCACGAGACGAGGTCGGACACGTCTAAAAAAGGCTCATCCAGGACTTCGCCGTCCTCTACAACACGCACCCGCCCCCGCTGCTCCACCACAAAAAGCCGCCCCGAGCCGTCGCCCGCGGGGGTCACAAAAAGAGGTTGAGTAAAGCCGTTAACAAAGGGCTCGAGCCTCACCGCAGCGTTTTGAGCGTTGGACGGCTCGTTACAGGCGATAAGCACGAGGACGAGGCTGAGAATGTGTAAACCGAAGAGAGCGCGAGAAAGTAGGGGGTGCGTTTTCATACGTTTAGTTTAAGCGACGAAGCGTGACAGGTTCGGAAGGGGGGAGACGTTCTGAGACGTTAAGAGGGTAGGGGCTCGAGCACATGGCCCTCCTCGTCGAGCGCGGGGTAGGGGAGGCCGCGTTCGTCGTACGTTTCCGCCAACCGCGGGTAGAGGAGGCGAAACGCCTGGGCCATCATCGCGTCACGGCTTAATCTCGGCGTATCAAACATCCCCGCCGCCCGCCGCTGCCGTTGCGCCTCGAACAGAACCACCGCAGTGGCGACCGAGACGTTCAAGGACGGCACCATGCCGAACATCGGAATGATGATGTGCGCGTCGGCCAGGGAAGCGGCCTGGGGAGAAACGCCGTCTTTTTCATTGCCCAAAAGAATGCAGGTGGGTTGGGTGTAGTCCACGTCGCGGTAATCTCGAGCCTGGGGTGAAAAGTGCGCGGCCAGAAGTTGCATCTTCTGCTCTTTCAGAACCTTACGGGCGTCATCTAAAGAAGGGTGGACGTAGAGCCTTACCCACTTCTCAGCGCTCGCGCTCGTCTCGTTAAAGGTTGCCACCCCGCCCGTGGGCGCGACCGCGTGCGCCGCGCCGACGCCGACTGCGTCGCAGGAGCGGAGCATGGCCGAGAGGTTGTGGGGTTTATGGACGTGCTCGGCCAGCACGGTCAAGTCGGGCTGCCGGTGGCGCAGCACGCGCATGATTTTTTGGAAGCGCTTAGCGGTCACATGGAGAAGCATAACGCGCGTCCGCAAGGGAGCGGGTCACGCAGTCTTGACCGCGCCCACTCTTCCCCAAAATTTTCACCCTGCTTGACACCCGTCACGGCTAGCAAGTATCATCCCTTTTGCTGCGCCCACTATGGTGAGCGTGCCAGTAAGAATGCCGGTGAATAGGCCGAGGTGGCGGAATAGGTAGACGCGCCAGCTTGAGGGGCTGGTCTCCGCAAGGAGGTAGGGGTTCAAGTCCCCTCCTCGGCACCAGAACTGGATATCAGGGAACCATAAAACCAGCCGATGAGCTGGTTTTTTGCATTCAAGTATTGTGCGGCTAACCCGTTTTATCTTCTTTGCGTGTTGTAACTCGCCTTTGGGGCCGGGGTGTCTTTGATAAGCGTGAGAAGCGTCTGCTCGTACGCGAGGGCTTCTTTGGCTAGGTCGGTGGATTCTTTCTCCAGTGCCTCGCGCGCCATCATGCTTAACTTGAAAAGTTCGAACTCGAGCCTGTACACCACGCCCTGACGCTGCGCGTTCTCTCTCACGTAAGCGGCGCTATTCTCGAGCTTGTCTTTGGTACTTCCCGGTAGGGGTCGCTGCACGGTGTTACCTCCACTTAGCATGTTAGGGGAACCCTTCGCACAAAATTCTTACAGAGTTTTTACGTGTTTTTCGGGGCACTTTTGCAGCATTTTTATGGTGAGGCTCACGCGGCTACCGTCGTGGCCGCACCAAAAAAACGCTCCTGAACCGCTTCGGGCAGCAGAGGCTTGGCGAACAAGTAGCCCTGTCCGGCCTCGCAGCCCAAGTTTCTGAGCCACTCGAGCTGCTTAACGGTTTCGACGCCCTCGGCGATGATGGCGATGTCGAGCGCGCGGGCGAGCGAGATGATGGTGGTGATGATGGCCCCGCTCACCTCGTCCTCGCCGATGCGGCTCACGAACGAGCGGTCGATCTTGAGCGAGTCGATAGGAAAGCGGTGGAGGTAGCTTAGCGATGAATAGCCGGTGCCGAAGTCGTCAATCTGGATGTGGACGCCCAGCGCCCGCAGGTTGTGGAGGGTGTCGGTGACGCCGTCTTCCATTAGCGCGCTCTCGGTGAGCTCGAGCTTGAGCCGCCCCGCCGCGACGCCCGTTTCTTCAAGCACCTCCGCCACCTCGCGCGCCAAGTCGGGCAGGGCGAGCTGTTTGGCGGATAAGTTGACATTGATAGTAGGAGCGAGGATGGTCGGGGCGTGACGCGCGTTGAAAGGTTCTGCACGCTCCTCCCACGCCTGGAGCTGCTTGCAAGCTTCGCGCAAGACCCAGCGACCCATATCCACAATCGCGCCCGTCTCCTCGGCCACCGGGACGAATTCGCCCGGCGAGATGAGCCCGTGCTCGGGGTGCCTCCAGCGCAGAAGCGCCTCGAAGCCCAAAAGCTGTTCCCCTTGCAACGAGACGATGGGCTGATAGGCGACAAAAAGCTCGCCGCGCGAGGCCGCGTGGGGCAGGTCGGTTTCTAGCTGCAAAAGCCTGAGCGCGTCCGCGTGCATCGAGGCGTCGAAAACGCGCCACTGCGCCCGTCCGGCGCCTTTGGCGCGGTACATCCCTAAGTCGGCGTCGCGCAGCACGTCCTCGGCGCGCGTGTAGCGCGCGCTCCCCTGCGCGATGCCGATACTCGTGGTGACGGTGACCTCGCGCCCGCCCAGAGAGAAGGGCTGCTCGAGCGCCCGCCGGATCCGCTCGGCGGTGCTCTGGGCGTTATCGGTGGAGGGATGGGTGGAGGAGCTGGAGGAATCGGTGCTGCGGAGGGGCTCGAGCAAAATCGCAAACTCGTCGCCGCCGAGACGCGCCACGGTGTCCCCGGCGCGCACGCAGTTCAAGAGTCGTTTGGCGACCTCCACGAGCAGCGCGTCCCCCACGCAGTGACCCAATGAATCGTTGATGACCTTGAAACGGTCTAGGTCCAAAAAGAGCACGGCGTAGGGTGCATGGGTGTGAGCGTCGGTGTGAGCGTCGGTGTAAGCACTGGCGTGAGCTGCATTGGTGTGGGTTGCGGGGTCTTGCGACGCGTCACGCGACGCGCGCGCGACGGCCTGCTCGAGACGCTCGCTAAACAGCGTGCGGTTGGGCAGGTTGGTGAGCGCGTCGTGGGTGGCGCTATGCAGCAGCCGCGCCTCGGCGCGTTTGGTCGCGGTCACGTCGCGGAAAATGCTCTGCACCGCCACGGGTTGACCGTCTTCAAAACGGCAGGTGGCGCTCCCCTGGACGCTGACGGGTTTTCCCGACTTTGTCAGCAGTACCGCGTCAAAAACGCCCACGGTCTCTCCTCGCGTCACGCGCGCAAAGGCCGCGCGGTAGCTCTCGCGGTAGTCGGGATGCAGAAGGTCGAACACGCCTGACGCGTCCGCCTCCCCATACGCGAGCGTCTCGTACCCGAGCGTCTCGCGCCAGGCGCGGTTGACGTAAAGAAAGCGCCCGCCCAAGTCGGTGCTCCAGACGAGGTCGTGCGCGGAATCCAAAAAGTCCTGAAAGTGCGCCTCGCGCTCCCGCACCTCGCTGTAGAGGCGGGCGCGCTCTAAGGCGATGGCGATGTGTTCGCTTAAAGAGAGCACGAGCCCCAGGTCGGCCCGGGTCAGCGCGACGCCCCCCGTGCTCTCGACGTTGAGGACGCCCGCCACCTCGCCCCACTTGAGCAGGGGCACGCAAATCTCGGAGGTCACGCCCACGCCTTCCCCCACAACAGTCGCGTCTACAAACGCGGGCTCGAGCCGCACGTCTTCGATAAGCGCGGGCTCGCCGCTACGCGCCACGCGGCCCATCACGCCGCTCGTCAGGGGCAGGCGGGGGACGGGCCGGGTATAGCCGACCTGGTGTTGGAGGATGAGGGTTTCGTTCTCGAGCCGGTAGACGCTCACCTGGGTGTAGCCGAAGGTGTCGGCCAGGGCCTCGACGACCACGCGGAAAATGTCTTGGGGCTCGAGCGCCTTGGCGAGTTCCGTGCGGACCCGCTCTAGAAGCGCAAGTTCCTGCGCTTGACGTTGCGCCGAACCGTAAAGCGCCCGGTAGTTCGTTTCGCTCTTGCTCACCTCTTTGTAAAGCCGCGCGCGCTCGACCGCCGTACCGATGTGCTCGCCCAGCGCGGTCATGAGCTTGAGGTCGGCCTCGCCCAAAGGCAGCGCGGGGGGCGTTTCTATGTTGATGACGCCGATGACCCTCCCCTCATCGAAAAGAGGCACGCACAGCTCGAAACCTCCCGGCCCGTTATTCACTGTGGTGTCGTTCACTGTGGTGTCACCCGCTGTGGCGTCATCAACCGCGCTCGCGCTTGGGCGGGGGGTAAAGTTAAGGTAGTCGGGCTCTAAACGCACGTCGCGCACGAGCGCGGGTTTCCCCGTGCGGGCCACGCGCCCCGCCACGCCCTTCGACAGGGGAAAGGGCTCGAGCCCGCCGCCGTGACCCACGCACGCGTGCGGCGCGAGCAAGTCGCCCTTAATGAGCGCCACGCCGACGTGGGGGTAGCCGAAAATCTCGGCGACGGCCCCCGTCACAGCGTGGAGAACCTCATCCAAACCCTCTTCACGCGCTAAAGCCGCGCGCACCCGCTCTAAGAGCTCGAGCTCTTGCGCCGCCCGCGCCGCCTCGGCCTGGAGCCTGAGCCGCTGCAACACCACCCCGAGCTGGCTGCCTAACGCCTCCGCCATCCCCACGGCGGTTTCGTCAAAGGCGCGTTCTGAGGTTTTGCTGTCCAGGCAGAGCGCGGCCACGGTCTCGCCCGCGAGCCGGATGGGCACGACCAGCGTCGCGCGGATCTCGCTCGTGTGGCCGGAGACCTCGAGCGCTTCGGCCCGCGAACCAGAAAGCGCCTCTCTATTGTGCCCGGAAAGGTCGGTAAGCAGGTACGACGTTCTGCCGTGGTCGTTGTCGAAGTAAAGTTCATCCGGCGCGAGGGGCAGGGCCTTGAGCCCGCCGAGGTCGTAGTCCACCGCCGCCACGAAGTGGTACATCCCGTCGTCTTGGCGCAGCAGCACGCTGCCCGCGTGCGCGTTGGGCAAGAGGTCGACGGCGCGCTCGAGCAGCTTTTGGTAAAAGGCGTCGGAAACATCGTGCTGAAGGAGATCGTTGGCGATGTCGATGAGCGACGTTTGAAAGCGGGCGAGCTGCCCCAGGCTTTCGTTGCCGCCCTTGAGGTGAGAGGCGCGCGTGCTGCGAGTAGTGTGAGAGAAGCGCAACCTATCCCGCCCCCACGCGACCAGGAGCCGCCAGCCGGAGCGCGCGGCGCTAAGCACCGTGTAAAAAACAGTGCAAAAAAAGGTGCGGCGGGACGGCGTCATGTCCTCTTTATAAAAGAAGCGTTCTTACAGATTCCTTACCCGTTCTTTACGACGGGTTCTTGCAGGGGTTGACCGGGGAGACGTTTTTGTACATTTGCACGTCAGCCACGTCATATTGGATGCTACATTACTATTCAGGCTTCGACCTTAAAAGTGGCAAAACGTTTTGTGTCTCCCACTGTAGCTTTTGTGGTTGTTTTTCGTGGTTGCTAGAAGGGAACCGATGGTCTATCTCGTTTGGAAAAAGACGTGGCGCTCTAAAATACTGCTTTTTCTCCTTGCCACCGACCTGATATTTATAGGACTTCATTTTCTACACTTTTGGCTCCTGCAAGGTTCCGATAGGGCCTTGTGGGAAGGCCACCGGTTTGCGGTAAGCACGGACAGAGGCTTTGCCGAGATTTTCGGATATCTCAAGCTGCTGCTGTTAACGGGCCTCCTCGCACGCCTGTGGACGCAACAAAAAAGGCTTACTTACTTTGCGTGGAGCGCGGTTTTCGCCTATGTAGGGCTCGATGACGCGCTGAGACTTCACGAAAAAGAAGGTCTTTACCTCGCTCAACGGCTGGGGATGCCTGCGGCGTTCGGGCTGCGCGCGCGGGACCTTGGCGAGGTCCTCGTTTGGGGAGTTTTCGCAACGGTTCTTCTGGGGTTTGTGCTCTTTTCTTATTTGCGCGCCGCGCCCAAAGAAAAGGCTTTTTCAAAGAGTCTGTTCGCCCTCTTTACCGTTCTCGTCTTTTTCGGCCTCGGCGTAGACATGCTCGACATCCTGGTGGGGGGCTCGGCGTTCCAGGAAACGTTGATGGCCGTGCTCGAGGACGGCGGGGAAATGCTCACCATAAGCGTGATCACCGCATTTGTGTGGCGCTGGTTCGTGAACCGTGAGCCGGTCCATCAGACCGCGAGCGGGCGAGCACAGAGGACAGACGGTCTGCGTGGTTAGCCTGGTCAGGGTGCAACTCAGTGAATGGGGGTGATAAAACAGGACGATGACAACAGACGCAGAGCAAAGGGTAGAAGAACTGGACGCCATCATCAAGAGCATTGTTGCGGAGATAAAGCAGGAGCTAGGGACGAAAGCGAGCATGAACGAAATAGAAGCGGCCTTGCTAAAGCGACAAAGTAGCCTGATGAGTCGCCTGATGCAGCACCTGGTTGAGAGCCAGGATTTTCCCCCCTCTGATGAACAAAAGCGAGGGTTGGCATAAAGACGGACGGGGCGAGCTTGAGGTCAAGCACTTCTGGGGGAGCGTGCGCGTACCCAGTCAAAGGTACGAACACAAAGACGGCAGACATTGCCAAGTCGCCCTGGACCCAAACTTAGACGGCAGTGGTTGGACAGCGGGCGCATTGAACGTGATGATGCGTTTGAGTAGCGCTTTATCGTATGAAAAAGCGGTAGAAGTCAGCCGTGACTTTGAGATGTTGCCGGGCATGAGTCGCGCGGGCTTGGAGCGCTTGACCCAACCTTACGCCAGCGCTTGTCAGGCGCAAACGCGCGAGCTGCTGGACACGGCCAAAGATGCAGCGTTGCTAGCAGGACGAGGGCGGAAAGTGGTGATTGAAGTTGACGGGGTGCGGGTGCTCGAAAAAGCTCAGGACGGGGTTTGTGGCGGCATCGAGATCAAGAGCGCGGTGATCCACCCGGTGTCTGCACCTCAGCAACGCAGCCTGTTAGCCGATGTGTGTGAGGCGACAGCGTTTACCGACCAAGTAGCGGGGCTGATGCGTGAAGCAGGCCTGAGACAAGATGATGAAGTCGTCGGCCTGAGCGATGGCGCGAGTTGGATCAAAAACCTTTACGAGCATCTGGGTATCCCACACATCATCGACGTTTACCACAGCAGTGCTTACCTTGACACCCTTATGGAAGCTCTCGGCTGGGATGAGCGCGAACGTAGCCAAACAAGACGCTCTTGGCTTAGCGGCGAGATTGCTGCTGCGGATTGGTTACAAACGCATCGTCCTGACCCTGCTGTTTGGCTGAGCTGGGATGACACATCACAAACGGCTTTACGCTATCTTCAAGAACGTCAACACCATATGGATTACCCCAGTTATAAAAATTGTGGCTTACCCATTGGCTCTGGTCAAGTCGAGGGCGTCAACAAGAGCGTCATCGGCTTCCGCATGAAACAGTCGGGGATGCAGTGGTCGCGTCCTGGCGCAGGTCGCATGGCTTCTTTTAGAGCTAGGCGTTGTTCCAAGCAGCCGCTCGTCTCCCATGACACCATAAGGCACCACGCCTTTTCTTCCCCCACTACGTGAGTTGCACCCGCCTGGTCATCCACATTTGCTCCTCCACGCGCGCCTATGCTAGAGTAGCAAGTTGGGAGTCGGGGTTCGCGCTCATCTATCGGGCGTCTGCTGCGGCTTACCTGGAGGTGAGGGATATAAATCCCCTTCCACGGAGGTATTTAGATGGCACTGGCCAAAGAAAGAAAAGCCGAAATCATCCGCGAGTTTGGCGGCAGCGAAACGAACAGCGGCTCCACCGAAGTTCAAGTTGCGCTCCTCACCGCGCAAATCGAGTCGCTTAGCGGTCACCTGCAAAGCAACCGCAAAGACCACCACGGTCGCCGCGGACTCCTCACGATGGTGGGGCGGCGCAAGCGGCTGTTGCGGTATCTCGAGCAAAACAACTACGAAGGCTACAAGGAGCTTATCGGACGCCTTGGTCTGCGTCGCTAGCATGTTTTTGGGATTTCTTACGGAAGCGTCCAAAAAGTAGAGGTGTATCGGGCGAGGCGTCTCCGGCCTCGCTCTTTACTTGATTATGTTGCGTTTAAGCTTGACGTAAGTTCGTCAAGTCTATGAAGTGACGCACAACCCATATGCGGGGCTATTTTGTGAAACGCAGGACTCAAAGGAGACAGAGTGACTATTCCACAACCTAAACGTTACACCACCCAGTTGGGCGGGCGTGAGCTTGTGCTCGAGACGGGCAAATACGCCAAGCAGGTCTCGGGCAGCGTCACGGTGCGCTACGGCGACACGCTGGTGCTCGTGACCGCGCAGATGGGCGGCGCGTCGCCGATGGACTTTTTGCCCCTCACCGTCGAGTACGAAGAGCGCCACTACGCGATCGGCAAAATCCCCGGCTCGTTCATGCGCCGCGAGGGGCGGCCCGGTAATCAGGCGATTCTGAACGCCCGCATCACCGACCGGCAGATTCGGCCCCTCTTTCCCAAGGGATTACGCAACGAGGTGCAAATCATCATCACCGTGCTCGCCGCGGACCAGGAGAACGACCCCGCGCCCCTCGCCGCCGTCGGCGCGTCGGCGGCGCTGATGATGAGCGACGTTCCCTGGGACGGTCCCACGGCCTGCGTCAGCGTCGGCTATATAAACGGCGACTACGTGCTCAACCCGACGCTGCAACAGTTGGAGGCGTCGGCGCTCGAGCTGACCGTCGCGGGCACCCGTGACGCGGTCTTGATGGTCGAGGGCGGCGCGGCGGAACTCTCCGAAGACGTGATGGTCGGCGCGATCGAGTTTGCCCAGCGCGAAATGGCGGGCGTGTTCAGCATCATCGAGCAGATGCGTAAGGACGTGGGTGAGCCCAAAGCGTCCTTTGAGCCCGCTGTCGAACTTTCTCCCGACGACGTCGAGATGATGGTCCGCGAGGCGCAAGAAGCGGGCCTCCGCGACGCGCTCCTCACCAAGGGCAAGCACGACCGGAGCGCGCGGATGAAAGAGCTTCGTAACGGGATTTTGGAGCGCCTCGTGCCCGACCCCGAAGCCGAAGGAGCCGGGGAGAGGCTGCGAGAACTCAAGGGGGCCTTTGGCAAGGCCGAACAGCGCGAGTTGCGCCGGATGGTCTTGGAAGAAAACCTGCGCTCGGACGGGCGTTCGCCCGAGGACATCCGCCCTATTTGGATTGAAGTCGGGCCTCTGCCCACCGCCCACGGTTCAGCGGTTTTTACGCGGGGCGAAACGCAAGTTTTGGGCGTGACCACGCTCGGCACGGGCAAGGACAACCGGCTCGTGGACGATTTGGGTCTGGAAAATTCCGAAGAATTTATGCTTCACTACAACTTCCCGCCCTTTTCGACGGGTGAGGCCAAACGGCTGCGCGGCACCTCGAGACGCGAACTCGGTCACGGCAACTTGGCGCGGCGGTCGTTAGAACGTATGGTGCCGGACCAAGAAACGTTCCCTTACGTGATTCGCGTGGTCGCCGAAACGTTTGAGTCCAACGGCTCGTCTTCGATGGCGTCGGTGTGCGCGAGTTCGTTAAGCATGATGGACGCGGGCGTGCCCCTCAAAAAGCCCGTCGCGGGCATTGCGATGGGGCTGGTGAAAGAGGATGATTACAAAATCCTGAGCGACATTTTGGGCTCCGAAGACGCGCTCGGCGACATGGACTTCAAGGTGACGGGCACCCGCGACGGCGTGACCGCGCTGCAAATGGACATCAAAATCAAGGGCATCACCCCGCCCATTATGCAAGCGGCGCTCGAGCAGGCCAAAACGGGCCGCTTGCACATTTTAGGGCTTATGGACGAGGCGCTGGGTGCCCCGCGCCAAGAGGTGTCCGAGCGCGCTCCACGCATCATGACGGTGCAGATTCCCACCGAAAAAATCGGCGCGGTCATCGGGCCGGGCGGCAAGCAAATCCGTGAACTGGAAGCCTACGGCGCGCAAATCGACATCGCCGAGGACGGTTTGGTGCGCATCTACAGCGAGGACTCTGAAGCCGCGAAACGGGTCAAGGCACAAATCGAAGGTCTCACCGCCACCGCCGAGGTGGGCAAGGTCTATGAGGGTAAAGTCGCCAAGACGCTCGACTTCGGCGCGTTCGTGACGCTCTTTCCCGGCACCGACGGCCTGCTGCACATTTCGCAGATCGCTGAAGAGCGCGTCGAGAGCGTTGACGATTACCTCAAGGTGGGCGACACGCTCCAGGTCAAGGTCAATACGATTGACGACCGGGGCAAAATCGACTTAGTCCGGCCCGAGTTGGAGGGCAAAATCGCCCCGCGCCGTTCGGGTGGTGGGGGCGGCGGGCGTGGTCGCGGCGAGGGTCGCGGTGACCGCGGTGGCGACCGAGGCCGCGGTGACCGCGGCAGTCGGCGCTAGCGTCTGACTGGCAACTCGAGGGTTCACTTAGTCTAGTCGTGGACTCTCGAGAGCTTGCCTCACATCCTCGTTTCTTTATACCCTTACAACCCATCATCCGGTAGCCTGACTCAGGCTCACCCTCACACCGTTTTACAAACAGAAAAAACGCTACCCCTCGAGCCCAAACGGGGGACCGCATCACGGTAGCGGGTGTTACAAGCGCCCCCACCTCACCATGCGGGACCAAAGGAGACCTATGGCACGCAACCAGAGAAGACAGAGCGGCAAAAGCCGCGAGAAAAATATCCGCATCATCCCCATCGGCGGGATGGGCGAAATCGGCAAAAACATGTTCGCGCTGGAGTACGAAGACGAGATTATGCTCATCGACGGCGGTCTGGCCTTTCCCGACGCCGACATGCTTGGCGTGGACATCTTGGTGCCCAAAATCGACTGGGTGGTCGAGAACGCCGCCAAAATCAAGGGCTGGGTCCTCACCCACGGCCACGAGGACCACATCGGCGGGCTGCCCTACATGCTCAAACTCCTGCCCAAAATCCCGATGTACGGCGCGAAGCTTACGCTGGGCCTCCTGCGCGGCAAGTTTGAGGAGTTCAAGCTTAAAGAGAGCGACGTGGACCTGCGCGAAATCACCACGGACGAGCGCATCAAGCTCAGCAAATACTTTACCGTGGACTATTTCCGCATGACCCACTCCATCCCCGACAACTCGGGTTTGATCATCCACACGCCCATCGGGCGCATCGTCCACACGGGCGACTTCAAGCTCGACTACAACCCCGCGGACGGCAAAACGAGCCACCTGCACAAGCTCGCGCAGGCGGGCGAAGAGGGCGTCTTGGCGCTTATTTCCGACTCGACCAACGCCGAGCGCCCCGGCTACACCCCGTCGGAACGCGACGTGATGAACGCGGTGGACCAGATCGTCTCGAAGACCAGAGGCCGCGTTATCGTCACCACCTTTTCGTCGCACGTCCACCGGCTGCAAAACTTCGTCCGCGTGGCCGAACGCTACGACCGCCGGGTGGTCATCGAGGGTCGCTCGATGATTAAGAACACGACGATTGCGCAAGAACTGGGGTACTTAGAAGTCAAAGAGCCGCTGGTCAGCACCGACCAGATGAACGACTTAGCAGATGACAAGGTGCTCTTCTTATGCACCGGCTCGCAGGGGCAGCCGATGGCGGCCCTGTCGCGCTTGGCCTCCCGGACGCACCGCAAAATCTCGCTCAAGGCGGGGGACACGGTCATCATGTCGTCCAACCCCATCCCCGGCAACGAGGAGGCGGTGGGGCGCGTGATCAACCAGCTTTACGCGCTGGGCGTCAACGTTTACTACCCGCCCACCTACAAAGTTCACGCCTCGGGGCACGCCTCGCAAGAGGAACTCAAGCTCATCCTGGACCTCACCCGGCCCAAGTTTTTTATCCCCTG
The DNA here is from genome assembly GCA_965214405.1 of Trueperaceae bacterium. Taxonomy (GTDB): domain Bacteria; phylum Deinococcota; class Deinococci; order Deinococcales; family Trueperaceae; genus CBDCCT01. Next base: position 404,523 of record OZ243956.1, on the reverse strand, counting down.
GCACGGCGAGGTGCGCCACCAGGTGAATCACGTCAAGCTGGCCGAGGGGATGAGCAACCCGCCGCAAAAGAGCCTCATCGCAGAGAACGGTGACATTTTGGAGCTCTCTCGAGACGACCTCCGCAAAGTCGGTCAAATCGACTCGGGCGTCATTTTCATCGACAACATGGGCAAGGTCGGCGAGGAGATTACCGAGCCCGTCATCCGCGACCGGCAGACCTTATCGAGCGACGGCGTGGTCGTCATCATGGCGCTCGCGGGCAAGCAACCGAGCGTCGAGGTCATCAGCCGCGGCGTGGCCCCCAACCACCGCGAGCTCCACGCCGAGATCGAAAAGATTGCGATGGACGGTCTTCAAAAGGGCATCCGCGAAAAGCGCCGCTTGGGCGACATCCGCGACGACATCTTCTACCCGGTAAGGCGCTACCTGCGCAAGGCGACGGGGCGTAATCCTTTGATTGTGCCGACGGTTTTGGAGGGCTAACGTTGGGCGAGCGTTAGGAAGTGTGCTCGAGCCACCCCCGCACAAGCTCCAAGGCCCTCACGGTGTCCTCCCTTGCCTGCTCAATCGTGTCGTCCTTAACAAGCAACGCGTCGTTTTTACGTCCGTAACAGTCGTACCCAGCCGCTGCCACGTGCGCGCCGTCCTTGTAAAGGGCCAACGCGCGGAGCAGCGGCACTTCGTATAGGACGTACACCTCTTTGGGCAGAAGAAAATATTCGTTCAGCGGCTTGTCGCACCGCATGACGTAGACCTCTTGAATCTCGCGGTCTACCGCATCTGGATAACGGCGCTCCACCCGCCGCGTCTCCAAGTGATAAAGCTCCGGCAATGTGACAGTGAGGCCGATTTCCTCCTCTGTTTCGCGGAGCACTTCGCTAACGGTCTCACCCGCGCCGAAGTGACCGCCCACCGTGACGTCGAGCTTGTTGGGCTCCAAACTTTTGTGCTGCGAGCGCCGTTGGAAAAGGACATAACGCCCCTCCTTGACAATCCACAGGTGAAAGGCGCGGTGTAAGTCGCCGTCGCGGTGGATGGCGGCTCGAGCCTTGCGCTCCCCCGTGGGCGCGCCGTCGGGGGAGAGAACGTCCAGAAGTTCGTCTTCGTCCATGAGGGATTGTATCTCGCCACCAAAGAACGTAGACGATGACCAAAACGGATAACTCCAATCCTCGTGGTGACGCGGTAAGGTGACGTTTTAGGAGGGTTTTTCATGCCAGTGAAATTTAGCGACCTTATCGAGGAGAATGCGCTCCAAATTCGTAACCGCCGCGCCGTCAAACGCTTTTACGAAGAGGCGAAGGGGGCGGTGCAAAAAGGAGAACTCAATTTAGAAGGCCACTCGCTCCCTACGACCATGAACGCCTGGATACGCCTCGTCGAGGGCGAGGACAAGAAGCTCACGAAAGATTACGACGTGGTGGACTTTTCTTTTGCCGATGATGAGGCGCTTAAGCGCTGGCGGGCGGCGCGTCTGGAGGAGCAAGAAAGCGCCAGGGGCCAGAAAACAGTCTACTTGAGCGAGAGCGGCAAGGCGCTTTTGGAGCGGGTTAAGGGCCTCGAGGCGGCTCGAGAAGAAAGCCTGCTCAGGGGCAGCAGCAAAAAAGAAGACGTGGTGAGCGCGCTTTCGGACCTCCAGGCGGCGGTGTTCGAGTTTACGGCGACCTACGACGAGGTGCAAGGGGCGCTGAGGCTGCCCAAGCGGGGGCTCGAGCTGGCGCGGGTGAGGGTGCGTCAATCCAAAAAAGTTTGACATTCTTGCATTTTTTCCTCTTTGGGTGGTAGACTCTCGAGCGGTTGTCGTGGTGTGCGCATCACGAAAAACCGTGAAAGACGGGGTGTAGCGCAGCCTGGTAGCGCACTTGACTGGGGGTCAAGTGGTCGTCAGTTCAAATCTGGCCACCCCGACCAAAGAAATACCGTCTAGGACGGTAAAATGAAGAGTGGCTAAGCTCTGCGCTTAGCCACTCTTTTCTGTTTGTGTTTCTATAGGGGTCCGAACTTCCTTGGTTGATGGGGTAGCGGGTGCCAGCAGAGAACAGAGAGAAGTAATGCGGCTCGAGAAGTCAGTAACAGACGCCTCGCCCGGTGAGGTCATAGACAATTTGACCAGTGACCCGACCTTTAATAGGCTCACAGATGATATCCACCAGGCTGTAAAACAGTTTGATGCAGTGAACAAGGGCCAAAAGTACCCAAATGTTCTCGCGTTTGTCAATTAAGATGTTACGTGTGATTTTAGCGACCTGGTATCAGTATTGACTGGAAATAAGTGAAACCCGTGCGACAACGTTGCGTCGTCTAATTGGCATTAATCCAAACAAGGTTAGAAAAATTCTTTCCTAAAAGCGCTATTTATTACGACCGTGAAAAGGACGCCACACTCTTTGCTGCGAACCTCAAGTGCTTCGTGCGATCTTCGGTCGGTAGCTTTAGCGTAAGAATTTTGTAAAAGCCCCGCCGCTAGGATGAGGTTTTGGACACGGGGAGCCCCCCACGCCCCGCTTCCACCTCCTCTCTAAGACCCCGCGCTCTCCTCCGTGGGGTTCTTTGTTGCTCTTTTTACATGTAAAAAGTTGTAAAAGCAACACCCTTTTATTCTCTTTCCCCTGTGCGAGTTGCGCGGGTTGGTTCTTCTCGAGCCCCCTTGTGAAGAAGGAAAGAACCCCCAGCACAAGGGCCGGGGGCGTCTTAGAAGAGAGGTGGGAGTGTGAGGTCGTAATGCAGGATGCCTGCCCAAAAAGAATGTAGAAGAGAAGTTGTCACGACATTTTTACGGCTTTGTCAAGATTTTCTTGCCTTGTCTGTGAAATGTGCAGCCGCTTCTTTAAGGCGGCGTTTGAATTACGGAGCGAAGGCTGCCACTACACGGCGTAACGCAGCGTGCGTTCAGCTTTTAGGTTTATCGTGGGTTCCCCTCGAAAATCGGGAACGTTTAGCTTCCGTGGGCGTGCTCGACATGGCGCTGTGGGATGTTGCGGTAAAACTCGAGCGTCAACCCCTCGCCACCCTCTCGGCCGAGCGTTACGGAGGGGGCGAGCCGGGGCAAAAGGTCGCGGTCTACACGGCGGGCGGTTACTATCACGGGTCCAAAAGCCTGGACGCCCTTCGTGAGGAGATGCGGGGTTATCTGGCGCAAGGGTTCACAACCGTTAAAATGAAAATAGGCGGGGTGACGTTGGGTGAAGATATGAAACGAGTCGAAGCCGTGCTGGACCTCGTGGGCGACCCCGCGCGCCTCGCGGTGGACGCGAACGGCAGATTCAACTTGCGTGACGCGCTTTCCTACGCGGAGGCCCTCGAGCCCTACGGCTTGCGGTGGTTTGAAGAAGCGGGCGATTCCCTCGACTACGCCTTGCAAGCGGCGCTGAGCGAGGCTTACGCGCCCCCGCTGGCGACGGGCGAAAACCTCTTTTCGCACCAGGACGTCCGCAATTTGCTCCGCTACGCCTGCTTACGCCCCGACCGCGACGTGTTGCAGATGGACCCGGTGCTCTCTTACGGCCTGGTCGAATACCTTAAGATGTTGGGGGTGCTGTCGCAGCACGGCTGGCCTCGAGCGCGCTGCGTCCCGCACGGCGGGCACGCTTTTGCGCTTCACATCGCGGCGGGTTTGGGTCTGGGCGGCAACGAAGCCTATCCTGAAGTGTTCGCGCCCTTCGGCTCTTTTCCCGAAAGCACCCCCGTCGAGAACGGCGTGGTTTCTTTAACCGACGCGCCGGGCATCGGCTTTGAGGCGAACGAACGGCTTTACGACCTCTTTACGCGCACCTTTGAAGCTCGTACTCAAAGAGAGGCCCGACCTGTGAAAGTAGGTTCCATATGACCACCTACCGCATCGCCCTCATTCCGGGTGACGGCATCGGCAACGAAGTCATCCCCGCGTCCGTGCGGGTCCTCGATAAAGTAGCGGCGTCGCACGGCTTCGGGCTCGAGTACAAAACATTCGACTACTCCTGTGAGACCTACCGCCGAACGGGCCGCATGATGCCGGAGGATGGGCTCGAGCGTCTACGCGACTTTGACGACATTTTCCTGGGCGCGGTGGGCTACAGAAACGTGCCCGACCACGTGTCGCTCTGGGGGCTCTTGATTCCCATCCGGCGCTCTTTCGAGCAGTACGTCAACGTGCGCCCGGTGAGGCTCTTAAAGGGTATCGAGTCGCCGCTCAAAAACGTCAAGCCTGGTGACATCGACTTTTTTATTGTGCGCGAAAACAACGAGGGCGAGTATTCCGAAATCGGCGGGCGGCTTTACGAGGGCACCGAGCATGAAACCGTCGTGCAGCAGACGATTTTTACGCGGCGCGGCGTGGACCGGGTGATGCGCTACGCCTTTGAGCGTGCGCGAGAGCGCCGCCAGCACCTGACCTCGGCGACCAAATCGAACGGCATCATTCACACCATGCCCTTTTGGGACGAACGCTTTCGCGCGGTTCATCAGGACTACCCCGACGTGCGGACCGACCAGTATCACATCGACATCCTGAGCGCGCATTTTGTGGGGCGTCCCCAGAGTTTCGACGTGGTGGTGGCGAGCAACCTCTTCGGCGATATTCTTTCGGATTTGGGACCCGCCGTCGTGGGCGGCATGGGCGTCGCGCCGGGCGGTAACATCAACCCCTCAGGAGACTATCCGAGCATGTTCGAACCCGTCCACGGCTCCGCCCCCGACATCGCGGGCCAGGGCGTCGCCAATCCCGTCGCGGCCATCTGGACGGCGAGCATGATGCTGGACCATCTGGGACAAAAAGAAGCGGCTGAGGCGATGCTGGGGGCGGTCGAGGCGGTGCTCGAGGCCGGAACCACCCTGACCCGAGATTTGGGGGGAAAGGCGTCAACAGAGGAATTTACGGACGCGGTGCTCGAGACGCTAACCTAAAAAAGGAGAAGCTATGAACATCGGCATCATCGGCGCGGGGCATATCGGCAATACGGCGGCAGAGCTTTTTATAAACGTGGGTCACAGGGTCGCTATCAGTAACTCGCGCGGGCCGGAAACGTTAACTGAGGCTGTTCAAAACCTCGGCCCCAACGCTCAGGCGATGACGGCGGAAGACGCTGCAAAGTTTGGCGAGGTCGTGTTAGAGGCCATTCCCTATGGACATTACCGCGACCTGCCGGTAGCGGCGCTTGCGAACAAAATCCTCATTAGCGCGTCGAACTATTACCCGCAGCGTGACGGCGACATCGACTTAGGCGGGCGCGCTCAAACCGAACTCGTCGCCGAGCACCTGCCCGACACGAGGGTCGTCAAGGCGTTTAACACGATTTATTGGGAGCACCTGCGCGACCAAGGGGATACGTTTAAGCCTATTGACGCGCGGCGCGTCATCTTTTTGGCCGGGGACGACGCGGGAGCCAAGGCTACGGTCGCCGACCTTATCAAAGCCATCGGCTTCGGCCCGCTCGACACGGGGCCGCTACGCGAGAGCAAGGTACAAGAACCCGGCAGCGAGATTTACAACAAAACGATGACGGTGGGGGAGGCCGGGGTGGTGCTTGGGCGTAATAGGGTTTGAGGTGGTTTGGACTCGAGCGTAAAGGAGTTTGAGGTGACTGGGCTCGAGCCCTGGCGCGAATCCTATGACCTCGACGTATTTGTGACATCATAAAAGGGTGCGCCGCTTTTCCACCACGACGCTCCTCGCGTCGTTTCTGACGCTCGTCATCCTCGTGCAGTTCGGGTACCCGCTCACTTACCTGGGGCAAGGCTGGTTTATCGGTCATCAAGTTCTTTACGCGCTCATGTTCGTGTCGGGAAGCTTCGCTGCGGGCGAGAGCCGGACGCAGCTTCGCGTCAACTTGGCGAGCGCGCTCGTCGTTTTTGCCGCCAGCATCTGGTACATCACCGACCCGGAGAACGCCTGGGCCAACCTAGCAGCCTACGCCGCGGTGCTTCCTTTCCAGCTCATCATCATCTATTCGTTGGCGCGTTTTACGCGGCTTCAGACGCGCGTTACCGTCAACACCGTGCTGGCCGCGCTGAGTATCTACCTGCTTATCGGCGCGACCTTCGTGCCGGTCTACGGGCTTATCGAGACCGTGCAGCCGGGCTCGTTTGTTGGCGGCGCGTCACCCGGCGAGGGCGTCGTCTGGCAGCAACTCATATACTACAGCTACGTCACGCTCAACACGGTCGGCTACGGCGACGTTCAACCCATCAACGCCTGGGCGCGCTCCTTGTCGACCTTGGAGGCCGTGGTGGGCGTGCTCTACCTCGCGGTCGCCATCGCCCGCTTGGTCAGCCTTTACGGAAGAGACGCCGCGTGAAGCGTTGTGGCTCAGGTTTTAGCGTCTCGATGTGAAGGGGAGGCTCGAGTTCCCCGCCAGGTTTCTCTGCACGTCACCTGTACGTGTCCAAGCGGTCATGCACCGCCTTGACCGCCACCGAACCCTCCCCGACCGCGCCCGCGACGCGCTTGGTCGACCCGCTCCGCACGTCGCCGACGGCGAACACGCCCGGCAAACTCGTCTCGAAGGTCGACGGCGTGAGGCCGCGCCACAGGCTAGCGTCCCTCTCGGCGTCCTCCACCGCGAGGCCCGTTTTGATAAAGCCCTTGGCGTCGGTGGCTACCGTAAGGTCGCCGCAGTCCGGACGCACCCACTCGGTGCGCGGCACCGCGCCGATAAAAAGAAAGAGGGCGGGGCACTGAAGCGTCTCAACCTCTCCGGTGTCGGTGTGTTCGATGGTGACCTGCTCGAGCCCTCCCTCACCGTGCAACTCCCGGACTTCGCTGTGGAGCATCACGTCAATCCTCGGCGAGGTCTCGACGCGGTCGGCCAGATAGCTGCTCATGCTCTTGCGGAGGTCGTCGCCCCGAATGAGCAGCACCACCCACGCCGCCCGCTCGGACAAAAACATCGCCGCCTGACCCGCCGAGTTGCCGCCCCCCACCACGGCGACCGTGTTGCTAAAACAGTTGCGCGCCTCCATCTCGGTGGCCGCGTAGTAGACGCCGACGCCCTCAAAGTCGCGCAGGCGCGCTAGTGGCAAGCGGCGGTAGTACACCCCCGTCGCAATGACGACGGTTCGCGCGCCCACCTTGCCCCCATCCTTGAGCGTGAGCAAATAGGAGTCCTCGTTACGCCCTAAGCTCACCGCTTCGTGGGGCATTCCAAAGGCCGCCCCGAATTTACGCGCCTGGACGATGGCGCGGCTTGCGAGTTCGGTGCCCGAGACCCCCGCGGGAAAGCCCAGATAATTCTCTATCCGCGACGACGACCCCGCCTGACCGCCCGCACCCACCTCGTCCAAAACAACCGTGCTGAGCCCCTCGCTCGCGCCGTACACCGCCGCCGCGAGCCCGCCCGGTCCCGCGCCGACAATGGCTAGATCGACCACCTCGTCGGAAGCGAGTTCCGAGCCAAACCCAATCACGCGGGCGAGTTCGAAGTTGCTCGGGTTGTCCAGCACCGTCTCGCTTCCCCATACGGCGATGGCCCCGGTTTCTTCAAGAGACGCTTTGGTCCGCCCGATTTGCGTCAGAAAGGCTTCCGCCTCCCTGACGTCGTCCTCTAGGTCGAGCCAGCGCATCGGCAGATAGTTGCGGCTTGCAAAAGTCGCCAGGCGCACCGCGTCCCGGTCCTTGTGCGAGCCGACGATGGTGAGTCCCGACCCGCCTTCGGACACGATGCCGCGCCTCGCTGCAAAGGCGCTCAGAATGAGGTTGGAAAGCTCCGCGTCGCGGCCTAGGAGTTCGCGTAGCGCCTCGGGGGTCAAGGAGAGAATGCAGCCCGCCTCTTTCATTTTTGCGGTGGCGTAGACCGTTTCGCCCAGCAGCAGCCCCATCTCGCCGAGGAAATTGTTCACCCCGACGTCCCTGGCAATCTGCCGCTCTCCCGCCCGGTCTTCGTACACCGCGGCGCTGCCCTCTAAAATAACGATAAAGTCGTAGCTCTCCTCGCCCTCGGTGAAGAGGCCCTCGCCCGCGGCGACGACGCGCTCCTTGCCGAGCGGACGAACGCGCCCTAGCTGCGCCCGCGTCAGCGTCGGAAAAGCCGCCTCGGGCATGGGAGGAGCGTCGCCAACCTTTTCTGGATGTGTTTCTTTCGCGTTTTCCCTGACCATACGCGGCGTTCCTCTCGTCAAAAGTGAGATATATCTCTTGTGGCGGTTTTTGGAGATGCTAAACGGATTCGGAGCAGATATTTCTTTTGACTATACTGTGAATACTTGTCCACAAACTAAAACTTATTCAATCAAATGATACCCGTTACTGTGTTTGAACGTCGTATCAGGCTGCTTGGTTTTAAGCTTAGACTCGGCAAGCTGCCGTTCGGGTCACACCAAAAACGAGGGCCGCTTTCTCAGCGGCCCTCGAGCACACCCAAACAGCCTTAGTCTGCGCCAACGGCTCGTCGCGTTTCGCGCCCAAACCAACGCGTCCGACTACCAAATAGACGCCAGCGTCCACACCTCCAAAAGCCCCAACCGGCTCACCCCGCCATCCGCGAAAAGCTTCACCCCCAGACTGTCGTCACGACTCGGATAGACGCGCGTATTCAGCGTAAGCCGTCCGTTGGCGACGAGTTCTAAGACCGACCCGTCAAGGTAGAGGTGCAGGTCCAGCGTGTCGGTAGCGGACAATGCCCCCGACTGCGCGCGCCGCTCCGCCTCGGGTAGGAGGCTCGAGCGCGCCCGGTCAATCACCAACGTTCCTTCATCCCAGTCCATGAAAACGCGCGTTTCCTCCTCGCCACCGGGTGAGCGGGCGAGAAGGATGCCCGAGCGCGAGGCGGAGCCCTTTTGGAGCGTGAGGCGGAGCTCGAGCGCCCGGCTCTTCACACCCTCCACCTTTACTGTTCCGGCGACGTCGAGAGAGCTCATCTTCGTATATTTCTGGCGTAACCCCCGCAACTCCGGCGCGAAGTCGGTGCGGAGTTCACCCTCGTCCAGCGAAAGCACGCGCGGCAGCGACATCACCCCGGCCCAGCCTGCGGCCCGTTGCACCTCGCGGCTCCGCTGCTCGTCGAGCCAGCCCCACAGGAGCCTGCGACCTTGAGCGTCCCCTAACGTGAGCGGCGCGTACAGACTGCCGTCGGGGTCGAGGACGCCGCGGGATTCCGGGACGAAACGTTCAGCCGCAAAAGTGCCCACAAAATAGTGAACGCTGTGCTTGGGCCAGACCGAGACGATAAGCACGTGCTTATCACCCAGCGGGAAAAAGTTGGGGCACTCCCACACCTCGCCGGTCTCTTCGACCTCGCCCGTGAGGAGGTGGGGCAGGGGCTCCCAACGGCGCAAATCGGCAGCGCGGTAAAGAAGCGCCATCCCGCCACCCTCGGGCCTGCCGGACACGAGCACCATGTACCACGCGTCCCCCTCGCGCCACACCCAGGGGTCGCGGAAGTCGAGCGGGCGCACGCCTTCGGGCGGCGTGGCGAGCACCGGGTTGCCCGCGTATTTCTCCCAAGTGAGGAGCCCGTCGCGGCTTGTGGCTAAGCACTGCGTCTGCTTGGTGTCGGCGAAGCCCGTATAAAGGAGCGTCGGCACCCCGTTATCATTCACCGCGCAGCCCGAGAAGCAGCCGTCCTTGTCGGGGCCGTTACGTGAGGGCTCGAGCGCAATCGGCAAATCTTCCCAGTGAACGAGGTCGGTCGAGACCGCGTGACCCCAGTGAATCGTGCCCCAAAAAGGGCCGTGCGGGTTGTGCTGGTAAAAGAGGTGGTAAGAGTCCTCCCACTGAATCACCCCGTTGGGGTCGTTCGTCCAGCCGTCGGGCGGGAGAAAGTGGTAGCGCGGGCGGTGGGGGTCGGCGGCTAAGGCCTGGCGTTTCTGGGGCGCGGTCTCGAGCCAAGCCTCAGGATTAGTTTTGGTGTCCGTTTCCGTCATTGTTTCCTCAAATCTGTTTCCTCAAATCTCGAGATTTTTACTGTGGGTACGCGTCTGTAGGGTGATGAGTAAGCATATGATGGGTAAGCACACAAAGACAACTTGCTCATTTACACCCTCCTCATTTACACCGTTTGCCACCTGAATTCGCAGATGCTGTGCCCGACGCTTCCTGGGGTTGAAAAGCTTCGAAGTGCTTGTTCTCGTTCACGTCCAGCACACAGTTTTTAAGAGGCAGGCGACGTTACTTCTGAAAACCACGGTACTGGCTGGTTTCTGGCTGGTTTCTCGACGTCTTGACCTTCCCCAGGCTCGCCCCTTGGATGTGCCGAGGCGTTGGCCGTGAGGCACAGTGCTAGAGTTACTCAACGGGTAAGCTCCCCGGGTACACCAGGAGGCTTTTGTGCAGCGCCAGACTTATCTGCTGAAAACGGGCGTGGCCCTCGCTACCTACCGCTGGCTGCCCGACGGGGCGGGGCGACCGGAGGCGGCGGTCATTATCGCCCACGGCTACGCCGAGCACGCCGGGCGCTACGACGCGCTGGCGGCGCGGCTGGTGGGGGCGGGTTACGCCGTCTACGCGCTCGACCACCGCGGGCACGGTCACAGCGAGGGGGAGCGGGCCAACGTCGGCGTGTTTCGTGAGTTTGTTTCTGACCTCGCGCGCTTTACCGAGCACGTGCGCGAGATTCACCCGAACCCGCCCCGGTTTTTGCTGGGGCACAGCATGGGCGGTTTGGTGGCGCTGCAGATGGTGCTCGAGCAACCCGAACGGGTCGACGGCCTCCTGTTGAGCGGGGCTTACTTGAGCAACGCTGCCGAGGTGCCACGGGCGCTTCTGGCCCTCTCCGGCCCGGTAAGCCGCCTTTTTCCAAGCCTGCCCGTACAATCTTTGGATACCGACGCCCTCTCCCGCGACCCGGCGGTGGTGGAGGCTTACCGTACGGACCCGCTCGTCTACCACGACAAGGTCAAGGCGCGCCTGGGCCACGAAATGCTCCAGGCGGGCGCGTTTGTGATGGAACGCGCCGACAGCGTCCGCCTGCCCGTCCTCATCATGCACGGCGGCGCGGACCGGCTGGCCGCGCCGGAGGGCAGCCGGGAACTTTATGAGCGGGTGGGGTCAAAGGACAAAACGCTTCATATCTATGACGGCTATTACCACGAAATTTTTAACGATATCGGCAAGGAGAAACCTGTGGGGGATGTGCTCGAGTGGCTAGGGGCGCACCCTCACACCGGGTAGGGATTGGCAGTATTCTCATTAAGCGAGCTTTTTAGGGAGAAATCAGGTGGGGTAGAGGCGGGGAAGAGATTTTGAATCTGCTCATCACTTTTTACTCGGCACTCGGTACTTCCTTAACCAACCTCCGCGTCTCGCAGGCAACCGTCAGCGCCGAGAAACCACCGCCGCCACCACAAAGCACCCCACCTGCGACAAGACGATGGTGCTCCCCGAGGGCACGTCCAAAAAGTACGACGCCACGAGACCCGAGACGGTGCTGAGCAGCCCAATCAGCACGCTTAGCAGGGTCATGGTGGCGAGCGAACGCGACAGCAGCCGCGCCGCCGCCGCCGGAATGACCAGATAAGCGGCCATTAAAATCACGCCAACGACCTTGACGCTGGCGACGATGGTTACCGCGCTAAGCGTGAGCAGCGCGTATTCCAGCCTCCCGACTCTCACCCCGTCCGCCTGCGCCAACTCGGGGTCGAAGGTGGCGTAGGCGAGGCGGCTCCAGAGTATGAGAACGAGCGTCACGCTTATGGTAGTGACGCTGAGAATAATCCATAACTCCTCGAGCCCGACGCCCAAAATCGAGCCGAAGAGCCAGTGCCAGGCGTCGGTGGTGTAGGTGCGCTTCAAGGAGATAAACAGCACGCCCAGCGCCACCGAGGTCGCAAAAAAAACGCCGATGGTCGTGTCCGAAGAGAGCGCCGTCCGCTCCCGCACCCAGGCGATACCCAGCGCGGTCACCAGGGTAAAGGGCAGCGCCACCCACAGCGGCTGACTCACCCCCACGAGCAGCCCCAGCGCCACCCCCCCAAACGCCGAATGCGCCAGCCCGTCACCCAAAAACGAGAGCCCGCGCTGCACCACGAACACCCCCAAAACTCCCCCCATCACCGCCACACAAAGCCCCGCCAGGAGCGCGTAGCGCATAAACGGAAGCTGCATCACCGCGATAAATTCGGTCACAAATTACCGCTTTCTTTGTGGACGCTCGAGGGGATAAAAACGTAGGGGGAGGAAAGGTTTTTGACGCTACTCATCACTAACCACGCATCACTTTTCACTCGGTACTTTCTCATTCCCACTTGCCCGCTCAATCCACCCTCTGCACAACACGCGTCACAGCACAATCGCCTCATGTGCGTGCCCCGCGTGACCGTACGCCTCTCTCAAACAGCTTTCGCGGAGCACCTCGGGGGGGCCGTAGCCGTAGACGCGCCGGTTGAGGACGAGGACGCGGCTCGAGTGGTAGCGCGCCGCCGAGAGGTCGTGGGTAATCATGGCGACGGTCGCGCCACTCTCACGCTGGTAGCGCTCCAACAGCTCGTAGAGGTCGTGCTCGGCCAAAAAATCAACCCCGGTCGCGGGTTCGTCCAGAAGCACGAGGTCGGGGCGGCGCACCAAAGCCCTCGCCAAAAACGCGCGCTGCAACTCGCCGCCCGAGAGCTTGGCGAGAGGCCGAGTCGTGAGCTTATCGGCACCGACCGTCCGCAGCGCCTCGAGCGCCCGCTCCCGCTCCTCCCGGCGAACGAACGCGGGCCAGGCACGCCTCACGCCCGATACGACGAGTTCTAACGCCGTGGCGGGAAACGAGCGGTCAAAGGTTTTGAGCTGCGGCACGTAGCCGATGCGCTCCGGGTGACTGCCCGCGTCCTCGCCGAAAATCGCCGCGTGTCCTTTATTGGGTTTGATGAGTCCCAGCGTCACCTTGATGAGCGTAGACTTGCCCGCGCCGTTGGGTCCCACGACGGCCAAAAACTCGCCTGCCGGAAGGTCGAAACTCACGTCTTGCAGCGCCAGCGCCTCATTAAAGCGCACCGTGACGTGGTGGACGTGCAGCGCTGGAGAGGTCGCCATAAGACTACTTTAGCGCGTCGGCAATGGCGCGCGCGTTGGAGCGCATCATCGCCTGGTAAGTCTCGGTCTCGTTGCCGCCGCCCAGCGGGTCGAGCATGACGAGCGCGACGCCCGCGTTTTCGGCCACGACCTCGGCAGGCCGTGGCGGGAGTTGGCGTTCGCTAAAGACGGCTTTGGCGCCGCTCTCACGAATCGTCTCCAACGCCTCGGCAATATAACGCGTGCTCGGCTCGCGGCCCGGCGCGGGTTCAATCTCGACGACGAGGTCCAGACCGTAGCGCCGCGCGAAATAGGGCCAGGCGTCGTGGAAGGGCACGAACGGCGCGCCCTCGACACCCGCTAGGGTGTCGGAGAGTTCCTTGTCAAGCGCGGTTAGGTTATCGACCAGCGCGGCCCCTCGCTCCTGGTAAGCGTCGGCGTGTTCCGGGTCGAGGTCGGACAAATGTGAAACGATGACGGGGACAAACTCCGCCATCAGTGTCGGGTCGAGCCAGATGTGCGGGTTGACGCCCGCGTGACCATGCGCGCCGCTCTCGCCTTGCGTGTCCTCTTCGTGTTCATCCCTCTCGAGCGGCCCAAACGTAACCTCCGCGACGGCCTCGAGCACCGCCGCCTTCGTCCCGCTCGCCTCGACTATGCCCACAAGCCATTCATCTAAACCACCGTTCAACACCACCAAGTCGGCGCCCGCGACCTGCGCCACGTCTTTGGGCGTTGGGTCAAAGGTGTGGGGCGACGCGCCAGGCGGCAAGAGGCGAACGACCGAGGCGTCATCGCCTGCGATCTGGTCCACCAAATCGTAATAAGGTTCTATAGAAGTGACAACCGTCGGCTGCGCGAAGGCGCAGCCAGCCGCAACAGAAAATAAAAAACTTAGTAAAAGGCCCGGCACACGAGACACAGTCCATCACTCCTTATTGAGAAAGTATTCTCACTAACTAAGCCATCTTAGGCGGCGTCTCCACCTTTGTCAAGATGCGAGCCTCGGCTGACGGGGCGTGAATGCTGCTCATCCGGCGAAGCGGTTGTATCAATGGCTGTGTCACACGGCTGCGTCACACGGCTGCGTCACACGTTGAGGGTTGACCGAGATGCGGTCGGGCTCGAGGGTTTCACAAAGCTGGAGACGTTTCCTTGCGGTGAGCTCAGACGTAGATGAACGAGCCCACACAAGCTTTACGGGCGCATTATACTTGGGCAAGGAGGCGGCCCATGATAACGCAAACAAAACCCGTAACCGCCGAAGAACTTCTCCACCAACCCAGCGACGGCTACCGCTACGAACTCGTGAAGGGGGAGCTAAAAAAAATGGCACCCGCAGGTTATGAACACGGCACGCTTGCTGCGATTTTCACAGGGCTCCTTATCTCTCACGTGCGCGCTCAAAAACTGGGGACGGTGACAGCCGCAGAAACCGGCTTTAAGCTTAGCATCGACCCCGACACCGTCCGCGCGCCCGACGTCGCGTTTATCAGCCAAAAACGTTTGGACGAGGTGGGACCTGTCCGGGGGTACTGGCCCGGCGCGCCCGATCTGGTTGTCGAAGTCATTTCGCCTGGTGACCTCTACACTGAGGTTAGTGAAAAGGTGGCGGAGTGGTTGGGGGCGGGCTCCCGTATGGTCGCCGTGGTCAACCCGCGCAACAAACAGGTGCTCGTTCACACCTCGCCTACCGACGTGAAGGTACTGGGGTTGGGCGACACGTTGGAGGGTGGCGAGGTGGTGCCGGGCTGGACGCTTTCTGTTGAGGAACTGTTCGGGGATTAGGGTGTATAGGGGCTTGAGCCGCTGTCACCGTGCAACCCGTAATTACGCTATAATCACTTCATGGCAGAACTCGTTCAAATTGGTAACTCTAAAGGCGTTCGTATTCCCAAGGCTTTGATTGAACAGGCGGGCCTCGAGAACAGCGTGTTAGAACTCAAGGTGGTGCGCGGTGGTCTGCTTATCAGACCCGTTAAACAGCCTCGTCAGGGCTGGGACGAAGCCGTCCAAGCCGCGATTGAACGTGGCGACCTTGCTTACGACAGGGAGTGGTTGGACGCCGACTTAGATGGCGAACTCGGCCCCCCGCTCTAAACCTGATATGTACGTCAGCCGCTTTGAGGTCTACCGCGTTGATTTAGAGCCCGCCAAGGGCAGTGAGATGAACAAGCTGCGCCCCTGCGTGGTGGTGTCGCCCAACGAACTCAACCGCTTAGCCACGGTTATCGTTGCGCCTCTCACGAGCCGAGGTTTCGAGTTCCCGAGCAGAGTCCTCTGCACCTTTGGGGGCAAACAGGGATTGATTCTGCTAGATCATCTGCGCGCCGTCGATAAGATGCGGTTGGGGGAAGCTTTGGGCTCACTTGATACGGAGAGCCAACAGGAAGTTTGCGAGACTTTGCAAGAGATGTTTGCTTACTGATGTAAGTTAATAGTTTTTAAAAGAAAGGCTACAGAACAGAATGTTAGAGGCTATACGTGAGAGAGCTAACGCTTTTCGTAAGGAGACGTTTCGATTTCCCCGTGATGGGAGAATCGAAATCACACTCGGGGGTAACCCACAGCCTCTTTTTTATAGTGAAGATTTACAACGATTTTCTTTTCAAGAGTTGCAAGAACTCTGTTATATCCTTATGCACATGAACTACAACAAGGGGATGAATGCGATAGTTCGAAATGAGCACCTGGAATTGTGGTCACGTGTGGACAGCCTTTTACATAACGTCAAAGGTAGAGGAATCAACTCATGGATTGTTATGCACAATCCTTTAGGCACGTACATCAAGCTGGGCTTTCTTCGGTACTTACATTCTGGTCTTCCTGATTATGTTCCCGAAAGATACAATAGTCCTAACTGCTATTATCAGAACAGTGTACTTAGAAATCAGATGGGTGGTGAATTCCCTGCTGTTTGGACTGGCTTTGCATATTTGGAAGGTTTGTGCAGGAGGATATGCAAAAAGTACGTAGCTGAAGATGGCACAGTTATTAAAGCGTTTAAGGTAGAGGGAAAACAGTATAGGTCGGAGCGTGGACGTAGAAGGGTTAGAGGAAAACAAAAAGGTATACCAAGAATAAACAATCTGCATCACCTGCTCGAGCTCACAAGGCGCGAAGTTTCCGTCCCTACGCGCATAATGCTAAAGAAATTTTTCAAACTTCACTCCACAAAAGAAATTTTTGAATGGCGAAATGCCTGTTTACATGGTGAAGAAGATAGAAGTACAACCGTAATTGTGGTTTACTCCCTTATTTCGATTTTGTTGCTTGATGTGGTTCAGAAGTTTCCATACGACCCCTGGCTTGAAGAGAGGGACAGTTATATAGATAGGGGACCATATCTAAGTCCCCAACTCGTCAAATCTCAAACTTACAGCAAAGTTTTTGAGAGTCTAAATAACAGAGATTTTTTAGAAGTGCATCTTCTCAGAATTAAAGAAGATTTTTCGCATTTAGAGGAAGCTCCTGAGGTCGTTGCCATGAAACAACACTTTTCTCAACTGACTATTCACAATCATGTTTACCTTAGAGAGCTAAGATGTTTCGGTCTCACGGACGTATACCGCAATTTAACAACTGAGGGAGCGATTATCTTTTTAGAATTTCTTCTTGATTATAGGAAAGAACTTGAAGCCGCCTCCCAAGTGAACAAAGACGATGCCCAACCTGGCGGCTGAGTATCGTCTTTACTTACGGACCGACGTGTTAATTCAGAGGCCGAGAGGTTGGGTAACGTCTCGGCCCACAAGGTGATTTTTTAAACTATCAAACCGACTCGAGCACCGTCACCCGCTCCATCACGTCGGGTTGGGTGCGGCCCGGTCTCGAGGGGTCGATGCGTTCTAACTTGTCCAGCACCTCTTCACCTTCCAATACGCGGCCAAACACGGTGTGCTTGCCGTTGAGATGCGGCGTCGGGACAAAGGTGATAAAAAACTGTGAGCCGTTGGTACCGGGTCCGGCGTTCGCCATCGACAGGGTGCCCTTGGCGTCGTGCTTGAGGCCGTTGTCGGTCTCGTCGCCAAACTGGTAGCCGGGACCGCCGCGCCCGGAGCCGGTGGGGTCGCCCGTTTGGGCCATGAAATCCTCCAGCACGCGGTGGAACACGACGCCGTCGTAGTAGTGATTGCGGGCCAAGAAAACGAAGTTGTTGACCGTCTCGGGGGCATCGTCTTGGAACAAGTCCGCGACGATGCGGCCCTTGTTCGTCTCGATGACGGCGCGGTAGTCTTTGCCCTCCCTAAGCACCTCCTCAGCTTTGTTAAATGACGTTTTGCGCTCGCTGCTTAAAGGTTCGACGGTTTGGTAGCCGTCCATTTGGTACGTGTCCATGTTTTCTCCTTGATTGAATAGTTGGATTCAGTTTGATGCTTGAATGATGGTGACGCGCTCCAAAGTGTCGGGCGTTTCACCCGAGGGATTTTGCGGGTCGATGCGCTGGAGGTCGTCAAGAACGTCCAAGCCGTCTACCACCTCGCCAAAAATCGAGTAGCCCCCGTCGAGCCAGGGCGTCGCCTGGAAGGTGATAAAAAACTGCGAGCCGTTGGTGTCGGGTCCGGCGTTCGCCATCGAGACGACGCCCGCTTCGTCGTGGGAAAGGTCGGGGGAGATTTCGTTGTCGAACGCGTAGCCGGGGCCACCCGTGCCGGTGCCGGTGGGGTCGCCCGTTTGGGCCATGAAGTCTTCTAACACGCGGTGAAAGGGCACGCCGTCGTAGAAGTGGTGGAGCGCCAAAAAGACGAAGTTGTTGACCGTTTGAGGGGCCTCGTCTTCTAACAGGTCGATGGTGAGGGTGCCCTTGTTGGTCTCGAGCACCGCGCGGTAGTCCGTACCCTCTGTAAGCACCTCGTCCGCGCCCGCAAATTCGCGCACAGGCTCGCCCGAGAGATAGGGAACGGCGCTGTAGCCTTCGGGGACGGCAGGCGTAGGAGTGGCGTCTGCGCCTCCTGTCGCTTCCCCTGTTCCGCCCGTTGCGTCCCCCGCTTGGGTTTGGGCGGTCTGCGCGGTTTGTACAGTTTGTAGGGTGGCGGCGCTCGTTTCTGGAGGCCTTTGGCAGCCCCAAAGACCGCCGAGGATTAAGAGGGTGAGGAAAGCTCGAGTCACATTTCACGTCCAATCTGCGAGATGAGTGAGGTGTTCACGGGGCCATCCTACCCAAAGGCTCGAGCGGATGCAGGGGTAGACCTTACGGACTTCACCCCCCACTTCATGACATAGCCCACCGTATTGGGCAGCCGGGGTGCGTCATGATGGGGTATGTTTGACAACGTTGATTTTCGCCCGTCTCGTTATCCACGCGCGCTTCTTTTCGCTTCGCTCTTCCTTGTGAGCCTCCTCAGCGGCTGTCTCCCCAGCGTCTACAGCCGCCCCTACCCCGTCACGCCCGTAGAGCTGCCCCGCGACGACGCCGCGCACGCCGCGCCCATCGAGTGGTGGTACTACACGGGGCACGTGCAAGACGAGGAGGGACGCGACTACGGCTTCGAATTCACCTTTTTCAAGGCGTACACGCCGCCGACCCTCAAACTTTTGGGTTTCCTGCCGCTCTACGGACTTATCGAACGCGGTTACGTCGCGCACGTCGCAGTGACCGATCTGACGGAAGAGAAATTTGTCATGGACCAGCGCGCCAACTATTGGGGCTATCCGGCGGACGCCTCGACCAAGGTGTTAGACGTGTACGTGGGTGACTGGCGGGCGGAGCGGGCGGAGGACGGGGCGGGGCAGCGTGTCAGGGCGAGCGCGGGCGGGTACACGTTTGATTTGCTCTTAGAGCCCACCAAACCCGCCGCGCTCCACGGCGACCCGCCGGGGATTCAGTCGATGGGGCCGGGCGGCACCTCGTACTATGTCTCGTACACGCGCATGAAGGTCTCAGGTACCCTCTCGCGGAATTGCGGGATTTTGGGTTGCCGCCATACCAGTAACGTCACGGGTCAGGCCTGGAGTGATCATCAGTGGGGGGACTTCGACCTCTCGAGCTACGCGGGCTGGGACTGGTTCAGCGTGCAGTTTGAGAACAACACCGAGCTGATGCTCTACCTCATCCGAGAGCCGAGCGGCGAATACGTGACGCGGGCGGGGAGTTTTATTACCGCGGACGGGCGGACGCTTTCCTTGGAGGCGGCTGACTTCGAGGTCGCGCCGACGGGGGAGACCTGGACGAGTGAAGAGACGGGCGCCATTTATCCGGCAGGCTGGCGCGTCCGGGTGCCGGGGGAGGGAATTGATGTGACGGTGACTCCGGCGCTTTTAGAGCAAGAAATGAACACGCGCGCCACCACGGGCATCGTGTATTGGGAGGGCACGGTCGACGTGACGAGCAACGAGGCGGGCGGTAAAGGGGGCGTGGGCTACGTCGAACTCACCAACTACGACCTCTACCCCTTTGGTGAGACGGACGAAAATACCCCATTGCAGCCCCTACGCGGTCCCTTCGGGAGCCGCTAAGGAGTTTTTTACACCCCCGTAGGCCCGCGCCCTCTACACTGGCTAGCATATGACTTTCAATGACATGCTCGCTAAATTCGTCGACCGCGGCGCGTCGGATATTCACCTGCACGCAGGCCTCAAACCGATGGGCCGCATTTCGGGGCGGCTCAAGCCGATGGGGGACACCGTTCTCACCGCCAAGGTGACCGAAGCCTTGGTCAACATCATGTGCGACGAGCGGCAAAAGGCGATTTTTACCGAGAGACACCAGGCGGACTTGGCCTACAGCGTCTCAGGGCTCGGGCGCTTTCGGGTTAACTTGTTCCGGCAGCGCGGCTCGGTCTCGGCGGTCTTGCGCGTTATCAACTCGGACGAGTCGCAGCTCGAGGTGGTCAACTTGGATCCCGACTTGCTCGCCTATTTTCGGGACCAAGAAAAGGGCCTGGTGTTGGTCACCGGCCCGACGGGCTCGGGCAAATCCACCACGCTGGCGCGCATTATCGACGAAATCAACAAGGCGCACAACAAGATGATTATTACCGTTGAAGACCCCATCGAGTACCTCCACCGCCCCAAGGAGTCGGTCATCGTCCAGCGCGAGATCGGCGTGGACGCGCTCACCTTTAGCGAGGCCCTGATCGCCGCCATGCGCCAGGACCCCGAAGTGATTATGATCGGCGAAATCCGCGACTACGCCACCGCCGCCGCCGCGATTTCCGCGGCGCAGACGGGTCACTTGGTCTTTAGCACGCTTCACACGCTCGACACGGTGCGCACCGTGAACCGGGTGTTAGAACTTTTCCCGCCCGACGAGCGCGAGTCCTCACGTTTACTCTTCGCCGACTCTCTGGTGGGCATCGTGTCGCAGCGGCTCATCCCGCGTAAAGGCGGCAAGGGCCGCGTCGCCGCGATGGAGATCATGAAGGGCAACTTGCGCATCAAAGACCTCATCAAAGACGAGGAGCGCACCAACGAACTTTATGAGGCCCTGCGCGACTCCAAGCTCGACGGGATGCAAATTTTTGATGATTCATTGGCCGAGCTTTACGAGCAAGACGTGATTGATTACGAAACGGGCATCGCCACCGCCACGAGCTCGCAGGCCTTTAAGATGTCGGCGACGCAGATTGACTTACGGCGCTCGAGGGAAACGCCGACCACGGGGCTCACGCAGTTTGGGTGAGGGTTGTAACTTTAGGCGTGTTGGTGAAGAACAAGCGTAGGTTCGCGCGCGCTTAATCTACAATAGATTGTAATGAAAGAAATTCAGAGTATGGATGAGGTGCCCGATCTCACGACCGACGAAGAGGAGCAAGCGTTCTGGGCTACACACAGTCTTGGTGACGGTATTAAGCTAAAGACCCGCGACACGAGCGACCACCCGCTACCGCCGCCCCGCGCACAAACGTCTCAGACGGAGCGCATCTCGCTGATGCTCGAGCAAGACACCGTCAAGCGGCTCAAGCGATTAGCCAAGCACAAGGGAATAGGCTACCAAACGCTTCTCAAAACCTTTGTGAGCGAGCGACTTTATGAAGAGGAGAAGCGCGAAGGCGTGCTGCCCAGTTCATCAAGTGCTTTGTAGAGGTTTCAAACGCTAAGCATAGAGCCCCCCAACGAGTCGGTCAGTATCTGCGCTCGTTAAGCGTCTCCTAAACCAAAACGGTTGGCGCTATAAAGAATAGTCGGCTCTAAACACGCTTCTAAAGAGAGGGTTTGGTCGGTCCAAACTTCAAATGCGCCCCTCTCGCCGGGTAGAAGCGTGAGAAGTTGGGTGTCGGTCGTGGCAGCAGGCTCGAGCTTGTCCACCAGCAAACAGAGGTCGCGCACGAAAGTTTTGGCCTCGAGCCTAAGCACATAGCCGTTCGCCGTCCCCTCCAACTCCGCGTCAACCTCGAGCCTTGGATAACGTAGCTGCGCGTCTCTTGAGAAGGTCCAAAGGGCGCGTAAGCCGTCCGCCTCCGCCGTGAGAAGTTCGGTGGCGGGGTGCTCCGTGTGGGTGAGAGCGGGCTCGAGCCTAAAACGCTCTACACTGCGCGGTTTTATATGGACCTGCTCTAGATGCTCAGCGCAGACCTCGCCGGAAAACGCCCGCCGCTGCGTCGTAACCGTTGTCTCCCAAGCCTCGTCGCTGTCGTTGACTAGATGCACAAACAGCCCGTCGCCGTGCGGCTGGATGCTGAGGAGCCGGTCGGCGAAAAAATGCTTGGTGGCGTACCAAAGAAGTTTTTTGCGCCCGTACCCGTCCACCGCCGCCCAACTCGTGACCGGCCAGCAGTCGTTGAGCTGCCAGTAGAGCGCGCCCATACAGCGCCCCGTATGCGCGCGAAACCACTCGACGCCGAGTTGCAGCGCCCGAGCCTGGTTGAGTTGCGTGAGAAAATGCCAGTCGTCAAAACTTTGGGGCGCGCTGAAGTGTCGCCTGAACCCGTACGTCAGCTTCTCGTCTCCCCGGTCCGCTTTTTGGTGATGGAGCATTGCGGCGCTCTTCGCGTGGCGCTCGCTCTCGGGGACGCTCTCGGCGAGCGTGGCGAAAGTCGGCGGCGCTTGAAAGCCGAATTCGGACGCGAAACGCGGGATGTACTTGCGGTAGTTCACGTAGTCGGCGCTGTTCCATACGTCCCAGATGTGCAGGGTGCCGTGGCTGGCGCTGTTGGGGTGCAGCTCGAGCGAGCCCGAAAAGGGGCTGCCCGGCGTGTAGGGGCGCGTGGGGTCGAGTTCCTTGATAAGTTTGGGGAACAGCTCGAAATAGAAGCCCGCGCCCCAGCTTCGGCCCGCCGCCCACTCGAGCCACAGCTTGCCGCCCCGTTCCCACTCTAAATAGCCCCACAGGTTTTCGTTGTTGCCGTTCCACAAGACCAAACTCGGATGCGCCGACAGCCGCGTAATTTGCGCCCGCGCCTCGGCTTCAACGAGCGAGCCGAAAGGCTCTTCTTCGGGATACAAGGCGCAGGCAAATAAAAAATCCTGCCACACCATCACGCCCAGCTCGTCGCAGATCTCGTAAAACGCTTCACTTTCGTAAATGCCGCCCCCCCACACGCGCAGCATGTTCATGTTGGCGTCCAAAGCCTGCGTAATGCGCTCCCGGTAACGCTCCGGCGTCACGCGCGTCACGAAGCAGTCGTCGGGAATCCAGTTCGCGCCCTTGCAAAAGATGGGTTTGCCGTTTATTTCCAAAACAAATTCCGAGCCAATAGCGTCCACTTCGGTTTTGAGCCGCACCTGGCGCAAGCCGATGCGGCGCTGCTGGGTCTCGAGCGTGGTTTCATCCCTTTTGAGTTCGACCCGGAGCGTGTAAAGCGGCTGCTCACCATGACCCACCGGCCACCAGAGGAGAGGGTCGGGCACGGTCAAGGTAACGGACGTTCCCCCCTCTTTAAGGGGGGTCAGGGGGGATTTCACCACGTCGCCCCTAAAATCTTCCAGCGTAAGCGCCAGCTCGAGCCCCGCCACCACACCCTCAACCTCGACATGCACCTCGACAACCGCTTTTTCTTCACTCGCCCCGGTAACTAGAGGGCGCACCGAAGCGATGCGGGCACCCTCCCACGCTTCTAGATAAATGGGCTGCCACACGCCCGCCGTCACGAGCGACGGCCCCCAGTCCCAGCCGAAGTTACACGCCATCTTGCGGATGAAGTTAAAGGGGTGCGGATAGGACGAATTGGGCAAGTAGCCCAAACGTTCCACCTGCTCTCTCGCGTAGTTCAGGGCGGAGCGAAAGGTGATGCTGAGGTCGTTCGCGCCTCCGCGTAAAAAAGGTTTCGCGTCAAAGCGGTAGGCGAGGTGCATGTTTTCGGACGTGCCGACAATGTGTCCGTTCAGCTCTACAGTCGCCACCGTGTCGAGACCGTCGCAGACGAGCTCGAGCTTTTCTCTCGCCAATAACGCTTCCGAAACCTCAAACTTGCAAACGTACTGCCAGTCGTTCTCGCCGATCCACTGAAGCGCTAGTTCGTTTCGAGCGTAGTACGGGTCGGGGATGAGACCGGCGGCGAGCAAGTCGGTGTGAACGCAGCCCGGCACCGTGGCCGGAACGTTCAGCCCGTCAACCGAACCGGGTACTTCTCGAGTTGTTGTGTTGCGCAGGGTCCAGTCCCCTGTCAGGTCAACCTTGATCACTCACGCCACCTCAGCCGCCCACACGTTTACGTCAACCAAACCGTTCCAGCCGCGGCTCATTACCCCGGCACCCAGGCCTAAGAGTTTCGCGCCGCAGGGGCGCTCAAAGCGTCTCGAGATAGTCGAAACTGCGCCGAATCGTCCGCACCGGGTCGGCGGGCGTGTCGTGCTCGACCACAAACCACTCGGCCCCGGCGTCCCTGGCGGCTTCGAGCAGCGGCGGCCAATCAATCACGCCGTGACCCACATCCGCCCAACCATCCTGGTCGACGTTCTCACCCTCCGGCGCGCGGTCTTTAACGTGAACGCGCCTCACGCGACCGGCGTACTTGTCCAAAAGCGGCAGCGGGTCAACGCCGCCTTGTTGGCACCAGCCGATATCCAGCTCGAGCCCCAAGTCGGGCGCGCTGTCTAAGAGGTGCTCCAAACCCAGCTTGCCCCCGTACTCGCCAAACTCGAAAGAATGGTTGTGGTAAAGCAGCGTCATTTCCTCGACTTTAGCCTGCTGCGCGATTTTGTTGAAACGCTCGCCCAGTTTTTGCCAACTCTCCGCGCTGTCGCTATAGTTCGCGTCGCTTATCCAGGGGATGATGAGGGTGTCGTTGCCCAAAGTTTTCTGAAAGGCGACGGCGCTGTTTAGGTCGTCCTCGAGGGTGTCCACCATCACGTGCGCCGAAACCATCTTCACGTTATTTTCGTTCAGCACCTTCCTGAGTTCTTCGGCGTTCATGTCGGGACCGTAGCCCCCTTCGACGCCCGCGTATCCTGCGTCGGCGGAAACTTTGATAAGTTCACTCACGTCGTCTGAAAGGTGCCGGAGGGTGTAAAGTTGTACGGCTAAGGGATAAGTCATATATGGCTCCTAAAGGTCACTAAAGTTTGAGTTTGACACCCAGCTAATCGTCCAGCTCGCCCACTTGCAAACCCGGCGGCAAGGGGGCGGGGCGCTCGCAGGTGCTCGTTACCTCGACAAAGCGCCGCGCGTCCGAGGCGTCCTGGACGGACTGTAGCGTGTCTAACACGTGGTACGCCAACCTCCCGCTGGCGCGGTGGGGTCTACCGGAGCGCAGGGCGTAGGCCATGTCGGCCACGCCTAAACCACGGTCGTAGCCGGAGTAGCTGTGCGTAAGCGGCACGTCTTGCCAGGTTTTATCGCCCTTTTTCTTGAGGCGCACCGGGCCGTCAAAGGTGTTGGGGTCGGGCACGCTTAAAGTCCCCTCGCTGCCGTAAATTTCGATGCGGGGCAGGTCCGAGGCGACCACCTCGCCGCTGACGATCATGGTGACAGGTTTGCCGGAGGCCAGCTCTAACAGCGCCGTCGCGTGGACCGGCGCGTCCACCGTAATCACCGTGCCCGCGTGGGGCTCGCTCGAGACGGTGCGCTCCGGTATCCCCGTCGTGGTCATGCCGACGACCGACCCCACGGGGCCAAGCAGGTTGATGAGCGCGGTGAGGTAGTAGGGTCCCATGTCAAACAGAGGATGCCCGCCGTACTGGAAGAAAAAGAACGGGCTCGGGTGCCAGGTCTCGACGCCGTGACCGAGCATAAACGCGCTCGCCGAGAGCGGCTCGCCAATCGCGCCCTCGTCTAAAAGCTGGCGGCAGGTCTGGATGCCGCCGCCCATAAAGGTGTCTGGGGCGCAGCCGAGGCGTAAGTTCTTGGCCTCCGCCGCGTCAAGCATCGCCTTGCCGTCCTCGCACGTGATCGCCAGAGGCTTCTCGCTGTAGACGTGCTTGCCCGCATGAAGCGCGTTCAAACTCACCTCGGCGTGGACGGTGGGGACGGTCAGGTTGATGGCGATGTCAACCGCGTCATCGGCCAAAAATTCTTCGACCGAATAGCCTTTGGCGACGCCGTACTTTTCTGCCTTGGCCTCGGCGCGGCCCAGGTCGATGTCGCTCAGGGCGGTTACCTCGAGCCACGGGAACACCCGCAAGCCCCTGATATAGGCGTCCGAGATGGTGCCGCAGCCAATCAGCCCGACTTTGTAGGTGTCTTTACTCATAAGCTTCTTTACGCACGTGTAGGTCTCCTGAAAGTTTCATAGCGGGTTTCGACTGCATCAAGTGTCACAACCAGGTGTCACAGCAGGTATCGTCTTGTGCAGGCCGAATCTTGCTCAGAGTGACACCTGCTGCACTCCACGTTACTTCGCCACGAAGTTCGACAACAGCTTAACGTACGCCGCCTGGTAATAGATAGCGGGCTCGGTGATTTCCCAGGGCAAGCCGGAGCCGGTGTTCCAGTCGCGGTAGACCTTTTGCGCGGGCTCACCCACGGGGGGCGCGGCTTGACCCGAGTAAGCCGCGTTCGGGCCACCTGGCACGTAGCCTGGCGCCGGACCCCGTTCCGAGGTGAGCGCGTCGTCCCAGACAGAGCCGTCGTGGAACCAGTCGTGCCAGATTTCGTTGGCCGAATACTCCGCGCCGTATTCAACCATATTCGTTAGGTAAACCATGTTGAGGGGGTTAACGCCGTGGAAGTAGTGAACGATGCCCAAGGCTCTCTTTCGGTAACTCTCTCCTGCACCGGCGTTCAAGTCGTAGTGGAGCATGTCGAGGTTGGTGTTGCCTAATGCCGAGCGGACGAAGTTGCTGCCCCAGTGGTAGGACGTCTCGGGAAGGAAAGCGCGGTAGAGGTCCTGGTCGGGCTGGAATCCGTAAAGTTCGGCGGAGGTCAAAGTGGCTTGCTCTTGCTTCGCGTCCAAAATCGTCTGCGCGAGCTCAGCGTCGGCGTCCTCTAAAGTCGTGTAGTACAGCAGCGCGTCGCCCTGGTCGGGGTTGTACATCGACCACCTGAGCGCGTCGCTGTCGCTAAAGGCTCGAGTCGTCCGGTAGGTGTTCTCGAGCGCCTCCTGATACACCTGCTCACCCGTGAGGGCGTAGAGGTACACGGCGGCCACCGCCTGAGTCGCGTCTTGCTGGATCAACGTCAGGTCGGCGTCGCCCGCTTTAATCTCACCCGTGTCGCAGTCTTCGCGGCGGGGGTTGTTCACGTACCAGTCGTAGGCGCGCACCGCGCGGCCCTCCAAATCAGCGGCGTAGTCTGCCAGCTCCTCAAACCCTCCGAACACGAGCGCCCCGTGCGCGAACATGCTGGCAGCGGCGATGCTCGACGAGGAGCAGACGGGCGCGTAGTAGCGGGGCCGCGGGTCTTGTGAGGGGGGCGAGACGCTGTTGTAGTCGATGTTGCCCACTTTAATAATGACGCCGCCGTCCTCGACTTGCATCTTTTTGAGCCAGTCAAATTCCCACAGAAGTTCGTCTATGAGGTCGGGAAGCCCGTTGCCCGATTCGGGGATGTTGAAGTCGTCGGTGAAAGCGTCGGGGGTCTGCTCATAAGCGGTCAGCAGCATGTGGACGGGCGTTTGCGCGAAAGTCACGTATTTGTTGTAGTCGCCCGCGTCGAACCAGCCGCCGGAGAGGTCTCGAGCGGTGTCTGGGTTCTCTTTGTCCTCAACAAAGCGCGCCTCGGTGTCCTGACCCGGACCCATAAACGAGACCTCGTCCGTCCAGCGGGGGTCGGCGAAGGGCTCTTCTTTCGCCATGTTGGCGCGGTTGTAATAAAACATGCGCGTGGCGGTTTTTAACACCTCGTTGTAAACGTCCTCGGCAACCTCAAACTCGTAAGAACGCGCGTCTTTTTCGACGTCGTAAACGTAGTAGCTCCCCGGCTCGCTCACCTCGGAAAAGTCGAACCACCAGCCCCGGTCGCCGGAGGTTTCTTGCACCGCCCCGCCCTGCCAGGCTTCGGGAGCGCCGGAGAAGACGGTTTCGTCGCCGTCAACCTTCCGGACCTCGAGCACATCCCCCGGCACATATTCATCCTCGGCGTTAAAGCCTTCTTGCGGGTCGATGAGCACCGCGACCTTGGTGTCATTAGGGCGGTAGCCGAACTGGTCGACCATGATGTAAGGAATCTCGCGCGCGTTACCCGTTACCGTGACCTCAGCCAGGGTGAAGTTGTCGAAGCAGACAGTCACCGGGGTGTCCGGGTTCAGGGGGCCGCCCAGGAAAAGCTCGAGCTGCGCCGCCGGATCGCTCGCGGTCATCTCGGCGTCCAGGGTGTAGGTTTGCGGCTCGGTGCCGATAGCTTGCGCCTGGTAAAAGTATTCGGTATAAGGCTCGCGCGTTTGACCGATTTTCACCCCGACCTGAGCGGGTTTGTCGGCGTAGGCGTCAAACGAGAGGGTGTAGGTTTTGCCGCTCTCGACGTTCAGTTCCGCCTGACGCAGCGCGACGTTCCAGGGGTTTTCCCCGCTCGCATTGACGGCGGCGCAGTAGGCCCCGTCGGAAACGTCGCCGCTCGCCTCGGCGGGCGCGTCGGCCCCGAGCGACCAACCCACGTCGCCCTCGCCGAAGCCCGGATTCTGGAGGAGGTTTTCGCCCACCTCGACCGCGCCCGCACTCAAACTCACGTTGTCGAAACAAACCGTCGCCGCCCTATGCTCTTCGCCGCGTTTGCCCCCGCTGTAGAAGGTGAGGTCGGCCTCTGCCGCGCCGTCCTCGGCGGTAAAGGTGTTCGTAAAGGTTTGTTTGTCGGTGGTGAGGTCTAAGCTTTCCCCGTAAGCGTTGTCGGACGAATCCACCGCGCCCACGGCGACGCGTAAACCGCGCTCCCTCGAGGCGTAGGCGTCAAAAGACAGGGTGTAGGTCTGGCCGGACTCCAAACCAAACCCTCCGTGTTCAAGCTGCACGCTCCACACGTCCGGCCCGCCGTTTGTCACGTCCAGACAGTATTCGCCGTTTGTTGCGCTCCCCTGCGCCGCCGCGTCGTTGAGCAGCGTCACGTTCCAACCCTCGGCCTGCGTTTCAAAATCACTCGAGACTGCGTCTTCTTGCGCCAAACCGTGCGGCAGGATAAAGAGGCAACATAGGGTGACCAGGAGCCAGCGGCGTGCGCCGCTGGTCCTGTTGAAGATGACTCGGTTAAAGGCAAAGGTCCGCATCTTACTCGCCTAAGGTGGCCGTCGCGTAGGTGTCCGGCTCGTTCCAGGTCCAGGTGGTGGGGTAGTAAACCTGACCCAAGCGCGCGCCGCCCTCTTCGTCGGCGTCGTCCGCGCCGACCGCGAAGGGGAACGTTGTCCCCGCCTGCGCGTTCGTCTCGGTGGCGCCAGCCAAGACCTCCAAGGGCACGCTCACCTCGATGATGTACCCCGCGTCGGTATATTCAAAGGCGACCTCCGCGCCGGACAAGTCGCTCTCACTCCCCGAAAAGAGCCACTGGTGCAACACCGGCTGCCCCTCGACCAAGGCCACGCCGTACTGGTTGGCGTTGAGCCAAAACTCGACAGCGTCGTTGTCGGCAATCGCGTCGCCCGACTTCTCAAAGACGAGCGCGTCGTCGGTAATCTCAGCGCCCATATAGAAGTGCGTGTCGTCATAGCCGGTGTAGACGGTCATACTGAGGTCGTCGTCGTCCGCCACATCGGTCGCGTCGGCGGTCATGCTGCTGTCGACGGTGAGGGGCGTCGCGTCTAGCCAATCGGACAGGTCGCCGTCCACGGTGACGCCTGAAAGTTTGGGGACGGTGACGGTGGCGTCTTGGGCGGTCGCGGCGAAGCCGATAAGGAGAAGGAGTGTCAATCCACAGGTCAGTAGCGGGTTATGTTTCACGGTTTGTTCCTCTCTTTGTGAGTCGCGTGATTTGCATCAATGAAATTTTGGAAAAGCTCGTTGTGAAGCGTTCTACACGGTTTATTACCCCCTGTTTGTCGGCTCGAGCAGGCGTCATTCGGGGCTGGCTCAGTCATGTGGCGCTCGAGGCGTGTAAAGACTGGTTAAAGACACCGAAGCTGCCAAGTCCCCGGCTTTTATGTCTTCACCGCCCCCGCAAACGCCTCGGTAAACCGGTCTTGCAGCAAGATGAACACGAAGATGATGGGCAAAATGCTGATGGTCGCGCCCGCGCAAAGGAGCGTCCATTGGCGGCTGGCGTCGCCCACAAAGGCGTACATGCCGACGGCCAGGGTGCGCAGTTCGGGTCTTGAGAGCGTAAACACGAGCGGCACAAAAAAGTCGTTCCAGGTGTTGATAAAGGTAAACAGTCCCACCGTCGCCACCATCGGCCCCGCCATCGGCAAGACCACGTAGCGAAAGCGCTGGTGGACGCTCGCCCCGTCGATGATGGCGGCCTCCTCAATCTCGTGAGGCATGGTGCGCATGTAACCGTAAAAGAGCAGCGTGTTAAAGACCATCTGCCCCCCGGTGAGAACCAAAATGGGCGCGCCCAAGGAGTTTAAGA
This sequence comes from Trueperaceae bacterium, assembly GCA_965214405.1. GTDB lineage: Bacteria > Deinococcota > Deinococci > Deinococcales > Trueperaceae > CBDCCT01. The sequence continues at coordinate 374,811 of OZ243956.1, read as the reverse complement.
GCCCTAAGTTTTGAACGATGTCGTAGATTGGGATGATATTGAAGATGCCCGACGGCAAGAAGAAGGTTAAGAAAACCGCGCCCAAAATAACGGGCTTGAAGGGCACGTTGAGCCTCGACAACGCGTAAGCCGCCATCGCGGTTAAAACCACCACGAGCGCGGTCACGCTGACGGCCAAAAGCGCCGTGTTGAGAAAGTATTGCCCGAAGTTCGCCGTCACCCACGCTTCAGTAAAGTTCGACCACTGCCATTCGCCTTTGGGAATAGGCCGCAGACCCAAGGAAAAAAACTCTCCCGGCGTCTTGAGCGACGTGCCCAGCATCCAGAGGAAAGGGAAAATGTAAATAGCGCCGATACCGAGCAGAACCACGTGGATGAGCGCGCGCCCGGAGCCGCTTAAGAGCCTTTCAAAAGGAAATTTCGCGTTCATTTCTCTACCCCCGAGTCACGGTTGAGGACGAAGCGGTTGACCGCAAGCTGCACCAGCGTGATGGCTAAAACCAACATGCTCATCAGAAAGCCCGCCGCCGAGGCGAAGCCGATGTTGGGCTGCGACGCCGAGCCGCCCAGGCCCCCCGAGCCAAAGGCGTAGCGGTAGATGTAACCGTTCACGACTTCGCTGGAAAAGAAAGGCCCGCCCCCGGTCAACACGAACGACTGCTCCCACACCTTGAGGCTGCCCAAGATCGCGAAGAATAGAATGATCACCGCGACCGGTCGGATGCTCGGCAGGGTGATGTGCCACACGCGCTGGAACCAGCTCGCGCCGTCCACCTCGGCGGCGTCGTAAAGCTGACTTGGGACGGTCGCCAGGGCCGCCATAAAGTAGACCAGGTTGATGCCGAACGAATACCAGGTGCCAAAGGCCGTGACCGCCAGCATCGAGGTGTCGGGGTTGCCGATGGGGTTGACGGGTTTCTCTAAGAGCCACGGCACAAAAATAGACGTCATGGCCGTGCCCCCCGACTGATAAAGAAGCCGCATCACGATGGCGACGATCGCCAGCGTGGTCACCACGGGCATAAAGTAAAGCGTGCGGTAGAAGGTGCGAAAGCGCATCCGCGGGTTGTCCAGCACGAGCGCCAAGATGAGCGCCAGGCTGAGCTGGACGGGCACCAGAATCGCGGTGTACTGCACCGTGTTCCAAAAGGCGTTCCAAAACTGCGGGTCGTTCGCCACCGTAAAGTAGTGCCGCAAGCCGACGAACTGCGTGGCCTCGCCGATGCCCCGCCAGTTGTAAACCGACACGCGCAAGGACTCAAAAACCGGGTAAATGGTAAACACCAGCATCAAAATAACCATCGGCAGCACGTACAACACGCCCCAGAAGCGCTTGCTCTGCATGAGTTCGTGGAGCTTTGTGTGCTCGGGGAGGGCCGGAAAGCGGCGGGGGATGAGGCCGAGGATAAAAAGAAGCGTCCCGGCGGCAAAAAAGAGATAAAAACCCGTTTGCGCGTAGCTGCCTACCGCCGCCAGGCTGTTGTCTTTGTTGAAAAAGAAGTTGCCGTAATAAAGGAGCGCCGCCCCGCCGCCCCACACGTAAAAGACTTTCCAGTGGCGGGCGTCAGGAGGTGAAAGAACCGCGCCGACGCCTGCTAACAGGCCAATCAGGCTCGCCGTAAACGGTAAAAAGATAAGGGTGTGGTCGACGCGGCGAAGGTCTACGCCGCGCAGCAGGAGGTCTGGGGCGCGGTAGGTCTCGCCGCCGCCCTCGAGCCACGGTAAAACAAAAGTAGCCGTCGCCATGAGGAGCGCCGCGCCGAGCGCGAGAAAATCCCAGACGCGGCCCACCCGCGCCTCTTGGGGCACCGCGCGCTGAGAGTGAGCTGTTCTTTTCATTCGTGGCCCTTCTTCACGTGTAGAACCTTTTTTAACCATTTCTGAAGCTGTCACCTTGACGGGTGGTGACCCGGGCGCGCTGTCACGGCGCGCCCGGGTCGTCGGGCTTAGTTGGCCGGTTCAGTTACATAGTCTTCGGTTGGGTTCCAGTCAGGGAATAAGTAGTCGTCCATCGACACGTCGACCCCGGCGGCTTGCGCGTCGGAGAGGCCGGTCGTAAGCGCCTGCATCTTACGGGCGTCCAAGTCGGCCAAGGCCGCGCCGATGTCGCTGATCTGGCCCGACAACACGCCCACCAAAACGTCGTCGGGGGAGGGGCCTATGAGGGTCTGCTGCACCTCGGCGAGCGCCGGGGTGCGGATGGTGGGTTCGGGCATCGTGCGCACCAAGTCTGAAGAGTTAAAGATATACTCAAAAGCTTCGTTGGAGGCAAATTCATCGTAGGGCTGCGGCGTGTTCAAGACCAGGCCGTTGCCGTTTCTTGCCCAGATCGCGCCCGCTTCGGGCGAGTGCAAGAACTTGAAGAACTCCCAGGCCGCCTCGGGCACGTCGGTGTCGGCGTTAACGGCGAACCACTGACCGCCGACGCCCGCCCCGAAGTAGCTCTCCGGTTCGCCGCCGGGGAAGGGCAGGTGCGTCGCGGTGTAGCTCGTAAAGTCGGGGTGGGTCTGCTCCCACCCGGCGATAACCCACTCGCCCGCCACGAGGTGCGCGAAGCCGTTTTCGGCAAAGAGCGCGCGCGCGCCCTCGTCGTCAATCGACAAACTCAAAGAGGCGGGGTGAATGAGTTCTTCGTCGGCCATCATCACCAAATCACTCAGCACCGTCTGGTAACACTCATCCGAGGCGAAGGTAAATTCGCCCGTGCGATAGTCGAAAGCAGCCAACGTACTGTCGTAGGGCACGCCCGAGTAGTTGCACACGCGGTACCACCAGCCCGCCGCCCAGGGCTGCTGCAACGAGAAGCCGGTGCCGTAGGCGTCGGTACTCTCGGTGACCGTGCGCGAGTTGGCGATAAAGTCTTCCCAGGTCGTGGGCAGCGCCGGGTTGCCGTCAGCGTCCACCAGACCGGCTTCTCTATAGAGGTCGGTGTTGACGTAAAGCTGCAACCAAGGTTTGGCGGGTCCCATGAAAGGCGCGCTGTAGAGGTTTCCGTCGATCATGTTCGAGCCCTCGACAAAGTTCGTGTCGGGGGTGGGGAAACCCGCCATAAAGGCGTCAACATCGTCGAACTGCGACAAGTTGTAGAGGTACCCTTGATCGTAGTAGTTCAAAAACCCTTGCAGGCCGTTGCCGTCGGGCGCGGGGATGACGAACACGTCGGGGCCGGAATCGCTCTGCATCGCTAAATTGAGCGATTCGTTGTAGGGGCCGCCGCCGATGGTGTTTTTCTCGATCACGATGTCGGGGTGCTCGGCTTCAAAGGTGGCGATAATCTCGTCGATGGCGGGACCCTGGGTGACCCAGTAGTCCCAATACTGGACGGTGGTCTGGGCGGACGCCAAGCTGAGCAGGGTGGCGCACAAAAGTGTGGCTAAAAGTGCAGACGATTTTTTCACGGTTCCTCCTAAAAAATGGGTTTGAGGTGGACGGGCAAAAAACGGCTTAGGTCATGGGTCCCCCCTTGCCCGCCCGTTTCTCCTGGCCGGGCGCGACACGGACTGACGACGGATCAAGTCGGGCCTAATGAGGATCGAGACTTTGGGACGCTCGAGAAAGGGCGCGGCGTCGTAGAGGTGCCGCACGGCGGCGGCCCCCAAATACTCCTTGTCGATGTTCATGGTGCTCAGCGGCGGGCTCAAGTGCGCCACGCTGTGGAGGTTGTCAAAGCCCACGACGGACAAGTCGCGCGGTATCTGCAAGCCCAGCGCGTGCGCGGCTTTGTAGATGCCCATCGCCACATAGTCGCTCGCCGCGACGAGCGCGGTGATGGTGGGGTGGGTTTCGAGCAACCCTTTAGCCGCCTCCGCCGCGTAGTCGGGGGTCAAAATGAGGCTGTCGGCGCAGTAGGAGGTTCTGACGCGCGCGTCTTCTAGCGCCTTCAGGTACCCCTCGCGCCGCTCGTTGATACTGGGGTGAACCTGCGCGCCGCCGCCCACAAAGCCCACCTGCGTGTGGCCCTGCTCGAGCAGATACGCCGTCGCGTCGTAGGCCCCCGCGCGGTTGTCGATACAGACCCGGTCGTAACTCGCGCCGCGCAAGTAGCCGTTGATAAACACCACCGGGCGCTCCCCGAGCGTGCTCAAAAACGCCCTGCCGTCCTCCACCACCGCGCCGACGATGAGAAACCCGTCCGCGCTGCGTAAGTCGGCGGCAGACGGAAGCTCTAGCACGCGGCTGTTTTCGTCGACGCCGATGCTCGAGTACCGCAGCTCCAACCCGAGCTGCCGACACTGCTCTTCGATGCCCTGCATCACGTAATAGTGAAAAGGGTTGGGCGCTTTCTCGTCGGGGTCGCGCTTAACGAGCATCGTGAGCATCCCGAGCCGAGCGTGGAGGCGCGGCGCGTTCATGACGCGCTGCTGGTAGCCGAGCTGCTGAGCCGCCACCATCACCCTGTTGCGCGTCGGCTTTGAGATCGCCCCTTTATTGTTCAGGGTTTGCGACACCGTCGTGAGAGACACGCCCGCCTTGGTGGCGATGTCGCGTAAGGTTGTGCGGTCTCCCACGGACTAAACCTTTCTTAAACTTAGACGCCTCAACAGACACCGGAGGGGCGAGAAGCGTTTCGCAAGGGTCGAACTAGGCGCTCTAGGACCGATACAAAAGTAATCTTTTACTAAACTATTTTGTTGTTGGGATAACTCTAAGCGATGCGCGCGCCTTTTGTCAAGACGGCGTCAAGAAAAATTCTTTCATGAATAGGTCACACTGGCGGCGAGGGAGAGGTGTAAAATGGCTTTATACCCGATTTGAAAGTTCATCTAGACGCTTCTTTTCTCTCCGTTCGTGAGGGTGGGAGAGGCTCGAGCCCTCCCGGGTTAGGGTGCGTTAACGACGTCGCCGTGTTTCTTGCTAAAATCTACCCACAAGAGCCTGAACGTTTTACTAAAGTTTTTTATCCACCTCACGGTGTTTGTCGTCCGGGTGGGTTTGCGGTTCCCGTTTAAGCGCGTCACTAAAGGGGGCCGTCGCCGTGCGAACCCAATTCGGGGGCGTCCTCACAACTCGCCGAAAACGCCAGCGCCTATTTTATAAGTAACGTCAACCGGCTCTCTTCACGGGTGTTGAGGTCGGGTGTTGGCGGACCCAACGGTAGGGATACGTGGCACAAAGGCCGAATCACGCAGCGCGGCGTGGACGCGAGCCTCGAGCTCCCGCACGTCCACCCCCCAACCGTACGCCTCCCAATGATCCGGCACGAGCGCAAGATGCCGCAACGCCTTGGCGTAGTTGCGCCTGCCGCCCCTGGGCGAGTCCATCGCCCTCGCTTTGTGGAGTGCGGCGGCGAGCAGGATGACCCCGCCGAGAAAGCTCTTCTCGAGTCCTGTAGCCTCCAGCCACAAAGGTTCCAACGCCTCATGACATTCCCAATACTCGCCCGCCTCAAAAAGCCGCACCCCCTCCGCCCAGGCGTCCATTTACCCCTTCATCCCCGACGAACTCAGGCCCTCTATAAAGTAACGCTGCGCCAGCACAAAGATAATCATCGGCGGCAAGATGGCGATGGCCGCGCCCGTCAGCACGATGTTGGGGCGGTCGGCGGCGATGTTGCTGAGTTTGATAAGCGAGAGCGTCAGCACGTGGTTCGCCTCGTTCGCCTCGCTGATAATCAGGAGCGGCCAAAGGAACGAGTTCCAGGCGTAAAGAAACGAAAAAATGGCGAGCGTGGCGATGGCGGGGCGCGAGAGCGGCACGAAAATCTGCCAGAGGATGCGAAAGCGGCTCGCGCCGTCGAGCATGGCGGCCTCTTCTAAATCTTTGGGGATGGAGATGAAAAACTGCCGCATCAAAAAGGTGCCGTAGGCGGTGAAGACCCAAGGAAGAATGAGCGACACAAGTTGGTTCTGCCAGTCGAGAATGACCATGAGGCGGTACATCGGGATGATGAGCACCACAAAAGGAATCATGATCGAGCCCAGGTAGAGCAGAAAGAGCGTGTCGCGCCCGCCGAACTGGACCCTCGAGAACGCGTACCCCCCAAAAATCGAGGTGACGAGCTGCCCCAGCACCACCAAAACGGTGACGAGCACGGTGTTGACCAAAGCCCGGTCTAAGTTGAGGGTCAAAAACGCCCCGTAGTTGCCCCACTGAAAGTCAATAAACTCGCTCCGCGGGGCAGTGCGCTCGACGGCGTAGGTGTCCAGACTCGGGTCGTCGGGGACCACGAAGCGGTCTTGCGCGCCGCGGTAGGCGAGCAGAAGTTCTTGCGTTTCGCCGTCTACGGGGACTTCATAAACGTCAAAACTTTCTTCGCTTCCGTTACGCGTGACGGTCAGGCTCCGGCCCGTTTCGACGGCGTCGTCCAACGGCACCTCCGCCACTATCCGACTGCTGCGCGTGTCCGCAAGGTTGATATTCTCCTCCGTCGTAAAAAACCCAAAGCGTTCGCGCTCGCCCGTGCTCACCACGTCGCGGGTTCTGCCTTCTACCGGGAGGCGGTAGAGCGGCGCTTCCCCGCCCTCGTACGGCGCGGTCGCCTGACTCATCGGCAGGAGTTCGGGCGGGTAGCGGAATACGTCGCCGGAGGTCTTGAGCGAGGTGAACATCATGTAGAGAAAGGGGAAGATGATGATGAAGCCGAAGCCCGTCAGCGCGAGGTAGGCCAGGGTGCGTAAAAAAAGCGTGCGGGGGGTGAGTTTAGAACGTTTCACAAGTCTCCTAACCCTGCCTCTTAGCCGTACGCCTGCGAGCGGTTGAGGCGGAACTGCACGAAGGTAAACGCGAAGATGATGATAAACAGCACCCAGGCGATGGCCGAGGCGTAGCCGAAGTTGAACTGGTTAAATCCCACCGTGTAGAGGTAATAAACGAGCGTGGTCGCGTTTTCGGGCACCGGGCGCGACGGGAAGAGCGCGTAAGGCTCGTTAAAGGCTTGCAGCCCCGTGACCATCGTGGTGATGAGAACGAAAAAGGTGGTCGGCCCGAGCATCGGCAGGGTCACGTTGCGGAAACGCTGCCACGGACTTGCCCCGTCAATTTCGGCGGCCTCGTAGAGGCTCCGGGGGATGCCCTGGAGCCCCGCCAAAAAAAGCACCGTGTTGTAGCCGACGACTTGCCAGGCCGCGAGAAGAACGACTGAAATGAGGACGACTCGAGGGTCCGACAGCCACTGAATCTCGGGGTCGGGCACACCCAAAAAGCCCGTGACTTGCGTGACGGCGTAGGAAATAAACCCCGTCGTCGGCGTGTAGAGCCAGCGCCAGATGAGCGCCGTGCCGACCACCGCCGCGACGGAGGGAAGAAAGTACACCGCCCGGAAAAACTGCATCCCCGGTAGCGATGAATTCAGAATGAGCGACATCACGAGCGCCGGGATGATGGCTAAGGGCAAGAGCATGGCGCAGTAGAGGAGCGTGTTAAAGAGGCTTATCCAGAAAAGCCGGTCTTTTGCGCCAATAACCAAACGGCTGCTCCCGATGTCAAACTCACGCACCACCGCGTAACCGAACGAGAGCGCGTTCTGCGCCGCGCCGTCGTCATCGCCCAAAACCTTGACTTCCAAAGATAAAAGCCGCGCGTAGTTGTTGACTCCGGTCACTTGAGGCACCTGCCCCACCGAACTGTTCGTAAAACTCAAGTAAAAAGACAAGAGGAGCGGCCCCGCGAAGAAGAACAGAAAGCCTAAGATATTGGGTGCGAGCATGAACCAGCCCTGCCACGCCGCCCGCCCGTCGGGACGTTCGCCAAAGTAGGTATCCAGGCGGATGAGTTGCAGAAGAAGCGCGCCCGACAACAAAGCCGCCGCGGTGAGCGCCCATGTTTGCCACGCGCTGTAGGTGCTGAGTAAATAGCCGATACCCGCCAAAATGTCGGCGGACAAGAGGATGGCCCCAAGGGTGAGGAGCGCGATACCGAGACCCAGACGGCTCAGCCACCGCTCTGCTTTGGGGGCGTTCTCGAGCCGCCCCGCCACAAAATAAACAAGGTACGCGAGCGCAAAACCCAGGGTCAAGTACGCATTACGCATCACCCCGTCTACGATGTGCTCGAAAGAGCCGTAGAGCCCCCACACCCCGAAGAGCGCGAACAGCGCCCCCGCGAACGCGCCCAGGTTGACCCCGAGCGCGGCGTAGCGCCCCGCGGGACGCTTTAAGAGGAGCCCCACGCCCGCCAAAACCGCCAGCGCGGCGAGCGCGAGGGGCAGTGCTCCAGCAAAAACCTGGACGGGACGCCCCAAATCGGCGGGTTTGCCCGCAATGAGGAGCGTGTCGGCGCGGAAGATGCCAAGCGACAAGGTGACTAAATAAAAGGCCAGCAGCGCGTGCCATAGGCACGCCAGGGTGATGGTTAAGCGGGCTCGAGCATTCCCTTCAGAACGTAACGCGGGGCTCGCGTGGTCCATGACTTTCCCTCCGGTTGATTAAAAGAGCTCTAAACATAGTAATAGTACCCGTTCGCAAAATACAGGGGCGGCCACGCGGACCGCCCCATTGTTACTCATCGTTACCCGTGTGACGGGTACGCAACTACTGCTCGAACTCCGGCGCGACCTGCGTGCAAATGGTGTTGGCGAACTCTTCGGGGGTCAGTTCGCCGTTAAACACCGACGCCACCGCGTTGCCGTAGGCGGTGTCGATGGCGGGCCAGTTGCCCGCGAAAAGGGGCGCTTCGGTGCGCACGTCGCTCGCCGTGGTGCCGTCGATAAAGGCTTGATTATTCACGCCGCTGTCGGGCAGCGTGGCTAAAAAGAGGTCGATGGCCTCCTGCGTGTCCCGGCTCGGGATGTTCGCGCCCAAGGAGGCGATTTCGCCCTGAATCTCGGGCGAGGTAAGGCGGGTGACTAAGTCCCAGGCCTCTTCCGGGTTCGCGGTGTTGGCGTTCACCACGTACGCGCCCCAGAAAAGCCAGTTGGTCGCCTCGCCGCTCGGCCCGACGGGCAGGGGCGCGACGTTCCAGGTGAAGTCGGCGTTGGCTACCGCGCCGGGCGTCGCCCAGCGTCCGTTGATAAACATGCCGACGTTGCCCGCAAGGAAGGGCGGCTCGCCGTCCGTGCCCCAGGGGAGCGCCGCGCCGCTGCTGAACAGGTCACGCGCGAAGGTCAGGCCCTCGACCGTGGCCTCGTTGTCTAAGCCGCAGGCGGTGTAATCCTCGTTAAAGAAGCTCCCTCCGGCGGCATTGACGAAGTAGCCCCAGTTGGCCCACCAGGCGTTCATGGCGAAGCCGTAGATTTCGTCGCCCAGCGCGTCAATGTCGTTCGCGGCCTCTTCAAACCTTTCCCAGGTCCAGTCGTCGCCGCCGGGGGCCTCGAGGCCCGCCTCGTCAAAAAGGTCCTGGTTATAGTAAACCGCGAACGCGGACACGTCGCGCGGGAGGCCCCAGAGCGCCCCGTCGTTTCCTGCACTGTCGCTTCCCTCAACCGTAGTGGTTAAAAAGCCCATCGGGCCGGGGTAGAAGTCGTCGGCGTTGTAGTCGGCGTCCTCGGCGGCGTAGGGGGCCAAGTTCAAAATAAGCCCCGCCTCGGCAAAGCGCGCCACGTCGGTGCCGGGAATCCAGAACACGTCGGGGGCGGTGCCCGCCTCGATTTCGGTCACGAGCACGTCTTGGTACGAGGCGCTCTCCGAACCGCCGGGTTCGTACTGCAACGTCACGCCCTCGAACGCAGCGTCGATGGTCTCGCTCGCGCGCTCATACACGTCGATTTCGGCCTGATTGTCCGGGCGGGTGCGCCAGCGCAAATCAACCTCGTCCTGGGCGAAAGCGGGCAAAAAGAAGCTGATGAGAAGGGCTAGAATGATGGTGCGACGAAGCATGGGTCCTCCTTGTGAAGTAACAAAAACCTATGAAAATCTACTAAAGCTCGAGCTTTCGACCGAGTTTTCAACCGAGCAAACGTGTCGGAATACCGTCTTCTTTCATCCTCCCTTCCCGTCTCGGTAGCTCTTTTTTTGAGACGTAACGAGTGGAGAATCCACGGGTCAGCCGGGTTGAGCGACCGTTTGGATGCGTTCCAGGTGCCCATTATAACCCAAAGGTGGGGGAGCAGCAAAGGAGACGCTTCAGACACGGGTGCAACCCCAAATAGGCGGATAGAAAAAGGGGCGTAGCAGCGGTAGAATGGCGGATGAAAACGAGCCAGACAGGTGATTGGAAAGAACGGGCGAAGGAAGCGTTTGGCAGGTACTTAGAAGCTTTGGAACGAGACCTACCCGAAGATGCGGGTGTAGCCGAGGTTGAGACGGCGATGCTGGCGCATTATCAAGCGATGATGAGTGAGACTATGCAAGCTCTGGCAGATAGCCGGAGCTTTTCCCCCCGAGCACAAAAGAGAAGTACCTGAAGGCTATTGGGGTAACGGCAAACGTCGCTGCGCGGTTAAGCACTTGTGGGGCCGGGTCTATGTCGAGGTACAAAGGCTGGTTGATAGAGAGGGTCGAGCCAAACAAGCTATCCTCGATAGACGCTTAGACCATTCGGGCTGGACGCCCAAAGCCTTAGCTTGCCTGACCGACTTAGCAGCGCGCGTGCCCTTAGAAGAAGGCGCTTACATCGCGCGCAACTTCGGCCTGAGGATTAGCTCGTCAGAATTAGACCGCTTGCAACGCCCCTACGCTGAGGCGTGTCGAGCCGAGGTGGCAGACAGACTGTTGTCTTGTTCAGAGCCTGAAGCGGCACGCCGACAAGGACGCGTCATGGTGTTGCAAATGGACGGCGTCTACGTCTTAGGGCAACCTGAACAGGGGCTATGTCCTGGCCTGGAACTCAAAACAGCCGTACTTTATCCGCAAGCCGCTCCGAGTCAGCGCTGGATGTTGGCCGAACGCTGCTGTGCCGAAGACTTTGTCACGCTCGTGGCGGGTTTACTCAACGAAGCCGGAGTCACCCCCGCGGATACGCTGCTCGGTTTGGGTGATGGAGCCGTTTGGATTGACAACATCTTTTGTCATCTCGACGCCGTAAGAATCACCGACGTCTACCACGCCACTCAGTACCTCGACACCATCATGCAAGCACTGGCTTGGGATGAAGACCTAAGAACGCGCCACCGCTGTGACTGGTATCGGGGTCAGCTCAACGCCCGTGACTGGCTCGCTCACCACCTTCCTAAACCCGAGGTCTGGCTCACCTGGGATGACAAAGCGCAAACTGCTCTAAAGTATCTTGAAACCCGGCTTGACAGTATGGATTATGCTCGGTTCACAGAAAAAGGCTATCCCATCGGTTCAGGGCAAATCGAAGGGATGAACAAAGCCGTTATCGGAAACCGTATGAAAAGAAGCGGGATGCACTGGTCCAAACAAGGTGCTGCCAGTATGGCCTCTTTGCGTGCCCAGACCTGTGCCAAACATTCCCTCATTGACTTTGGGCAGCTCAGGCACCTCGCTTACCCTGCCCCGGCTTAATCCGACACTAGCGGGCTGCACCCCTGAACAGCCCAAAATGCAAAAAAGGTTCGTCGGCTCGAGATGCTTGAGATAATATGGTCTGTGCTGGACCACATTGAACTTCTCCGCACAAGCGTCTCCATTCCTAGCACGTCGGGCCAAGAAGCGGCGGTCACGCGCTTTATCGTGTCGCAGATGGCGACCTTTGCCGACGAAACGTTGGTCGACGGGGCCGGGAACGCCGTCGCGCGTCTCGGAACGGGTCCGCTGCGCGTTTATTTCTTAGGTCACATCGATACGGTGCCGGGAAGCGTTGTGGTTCGGCTTGAGGACGGCAAACTCTACGGTCGCGGCGCGGTCGACGCCAAGGGCGCGTTTTGTACGGCGGTGGCGGCGGCCTCTATGCTGCCCGCCGACGTATTAGAGCGGCTTACGCTGGTGCTGATTGGCGCGGTCGAGGAGGAGGTGCCGACAAGCCGGGGTGCGCGTCACGCCTTGGAGGTGCTGCCCAAGCCCGACCTGGTCATCATCGGCGAGCCGAGCGGCTGGGCGGCGATGACGCTGGGGTACAAGGGGCGGCTGGTGGTGAAGCCCGCGCGCGTCAAGACCAACTTCCATAGCGCGGGCGAGGGGACGACCGCGCCCGAGGACGTGGTGGCGCTCTATAGCGCTGTAAAAGCGTGGGCGGACGGGCTGAACGAGGGTGTTGACAGTATCTTCGACGCGGTGCAGCTTTCGTTGCAGGCGTTCTCGAGCGCCAACGACGGGCTCGCGCAGCGCGCGGCGGCGACGCTCGGGTTGCGCCTGCCGCCCCGTTTGTCTCCGGAAGAGGCCGAGGCGGCGTTGCGTAAACTTCTAGAAGGGCCGGTGGGGGAGGGGCTCGAGCTTACCTTCACGGGTCATGAACGCGCCTACCGGAGCGTCAAGGACACGCCGCTCACCCGGGTCTTTCGCGCCGCCATTCGCAAGGCGGGGGGCACGCCGCGCTTCAAGGTCAAAACGGGTACGTCGGACATGAACGTGGTCGCGCCCGTCTGGAACGTGCCGATGCTCGCTTATGGGCCAGGCGACTCGAGCCTCGACCACACGCCCGACGAGCATCTTCTTATAGACGAGTACGAGCGGGCGATTGAGGTTTTGCGGGCCGCGTTCACCGAGCTTGGGCGCGAGTAGGTGAGATAAAGCGCACGCGTGACAAAAATTAAAACCGTCCGGTGTGGGCTTGGCCTATACTGACCCTATGCTGACCCCGGAACGTCTGGCTTTAGAACTCCTCGAGTACAAAGTCGCGGACCTCACCCTCCAACAATCCCCGGCACGCGGGTTTAGCCCCTGGCGGCTCCTCGCCTACTGTCAGGAGCACGGCGCGGATTTCCGTCCCGATGAGCAGGCGCGGCTCGAGCGGGCCAAGGCGCTCCTCGAGCGTCATGAAGGCGCAGGCGTTCTCCAAAACCGTGCGAAAGAACTCGAAACGGGCACGAACGGTGGAGAGACGGTTGGATTCTCTGACGAAAAGGATTTTGGCTCGTTCCTGTTGGGAACGTTGACGACGGAAGCGCCGCGGGTGCCTGAGCTGTTTTCCGCCCCATCTTTTACCCCGCCTTTTACACCCTCTCTTGCGTCTGCTACCGCTTCTTTTACACCCTCCCACACCCCGTCGCCTGACTCGCCTTTTGCTTTGTCCACCTCGCCCGCGCCCAGAGGAACGCTCAGCTTTGAAGAGCGGGCCGAAGAGGAGGCGCTCAAAAGGCTGGCGCGGCGCGTGTGGTGGGTTGACATCGAGGACTTCGTGGGGCGCTCCGCGGCGAGTTGCCGCGCCGAGCGCGAGCGCACGACCGCGCGGCTTCTCTACGCGCTCCTGCGTAACCTGACGCTTTACGCCAAGACGCCCGGCTTTGCCGAAGACGTGAGCCTGACGCGCTTCGCTGTGCTCGAGCCCGTGCCCGCGCTCGGCGACCCGCTGGCGTCGTTTAGCACGCTCGAGAGCGTCGCGGGCGTTTTACGCGAGCTTATCGAGACGGCGCTCGGCTTGGGACGCGAGGGGCCGCTCAAGACGCTCAAGCTCCCTCCCGGAGGCGCGCTGGCGTATTTGCGGGAGATGGCGCGCAACATCGCCGAGGACCCCTACTCAGGAAGGCTTAGCGCGACGCCGCCCAAGGGCGTGAGCAGCCGCTCGCTACGTTTGGCGTTAGAAGAACTCGCCAAAGAGCCTCTGTCTGTAGAAATGCGCGAGGCGCAGCGCCGGGAGCTCGAGGGCCGACTGCAAGGGGCGCTCACCTTTGAAAGGTCGCAAGAAGCGATGTTCCGCCGGGACGTCGAGGCCTTTTGTGAGGCCGCCGAGCGGTTTTTCGGCCCCCTCGCGGCGTACTTGCCCGAGCGCGTCGGGGGGAACGCGGGCGAGGCGGGGCTGCCGGGCGGGGTGCTCTTCGCCCACCGCGCCGACCTCCGCGTTGAGAGCGTGCCCATCACCGCGCAAACGCTGACGCTGCGGCTCAAAGGCCCCGTGCGTTTTTCGATGGGCGGCGCGCCGCTGGCGCTCATGGGCACGGGGTCGGCCTTGAGCCTTTTTGCCAACGGGCAGGAGGTGGCGCTGACGCCCCGGTTCGATATCGACTTAGGGCGTCAAAAGATTTTGGGGTTTAGAGAAGACGACTACGTTCACCTCAGGGTGCAAGACGAGGCGCGGTCGCTCGCCGCGCTCCTGGCAGAGGGCTTGACGGCGCTTTTCGTCCTCACCTCGCCCCACCAAACTTCGCTCCTGAGCATCCTCAAAACCTTGTCCGGCGTGGCGGGAGGAGAGCCGCAGGAGGTCGTGCGGCGCGCTGTCGCGCACCTCGCGCAGTGGAGCGCCAACACGCCCGACATGACGCGCACGGTCGAGGGCTTTCTCTCGGGAGCCGCCAGGGCGCTCCACCTGCCCCTGCCGCAGGCGATCATGAGTGACCTCACCGCCCGGGTTTGCCGCGCCTTGTCTGTGAGTTCTGCCGACCTGACAAGCCTTTACGACGGCGTGGTGTGTACCAAAAAGGCGTTGTACGGGCTTTCGGATGAACCCGTCAGCGTGGTGATAGACGGCGTCCCCTTGACGATTCGCCGCTACAGAGGCCGCCCTACCGGCGCGCATGACGGGTCCCATGATGAGGCGCAAGATATTTACGGCACGCATAGCGGCGCGGATAGCGTCGTCCTAATGTTGCCCGGTCGTCCTCTGGGCTCGCTCACTGACTATCTTATTTTGCCCTTCGCCAAGGGCACGCTCTTGTGCGTGCGAGCCGAAAAGGATGTGGGCGTGTTTTATTTTCAGGAGACGCAGATTTCGGTTTAACTCGGGTTTGGGCTGCGGAGTTTGGCTGTGACGTCTTTTGTGACGCTTCTCGAGCAGACCCGCCTAACCTATGTCTAACCTACCTATGACCCCGCTCAAGAAGCCGACAGGGCGGCGTTAGGAGCCGCCCGTCGCGCCGCCCGTCACCTCTCCATCGCTACTTCCCTCGTCAGCGCCACCCGTGCCGATACCCGCGTCAGCACCGCCGGTCGTCGCGCCTCCGGTGCCAAAAAAATTCTCATCAACTGGGTTTTCGTCGGTTCCCTCGTCTAGGCCGCCCGACCCACCGGACAGACCACCTCCACTTACGTCCGCTTCTGTGAACGTGGCGGGCGCGGTTTCAGAAGGGGGGGCGAAGACGTAAGCGGCCTCGAGCAGCGCTAAATCCGTCTCGTCCACAGTCCCGTCACCGTTAAAGTCGCCCTCGATGTTGACCCCGGTTTGACCAAAAGCCGCGCCGAAGCGCGTCAGGTCGTAAAAGTCAACCACGCCGTCGCGGTTGAGATCTTCGGGCACAAAGGTCTCGAGCGACACCACCGCGTCGCGGTCCGCCTGGGTGAGTTCGGCGGGTGCGCCCGGAGTGAGCGCCGGGTTCATCACGTCGCCGGGCGCTGAAGACGCAGGCACGCCGATGAGAACGCCCGTTTCGTGCAGGAGCGCCGCAGGCCGCAGTTCGGGCGCGTCCGGGTTGACGAGAACGGTGAGGCGCTGCGCGTTCTCCCCGGCTCCTTCGCTTGACGAAAGCGTGAGCGACACGGTATCGGGACCAAATTGCGCGGCGTCGCCGTAGCGCACCACGGCTCCCGCTTCGTCCTCGCTTTCGGTGGCGGTAAAGCCCGCCCCTTCGACCTCTCGCCAGGTGGCAAACGCCGCCGCGACGTCCTCGCTTAGCGTGCCTGCGCCGCCCTCCGCGTCAACGCGGTAGGTGACGCTGGTGCTTATACTAAGTTGCGTTCCTGTACCCGGTTCCGCTCCGCCGGTCGTGCTAAATCCCGCTCCGCCGGTCACGTCAGGTTGCGTTCCGCTGGTCGTGTCAGGCTGCGCCGTGCTGGTCGGGTTGGATTGTGTTCCGCCGGTCGTGTCGGATTCTGTTTGCGCCAGACTGTTTCCACCCAAAAACACGATGAGCGTCCCCAGAGCTAAGAGGATAAATACCTTACGTCTCACGGCGTGCCTCCGGGCTCGAGCAGTTCCTCAAACGCGCTCAGCAAATCCTCCGTGGCCGCGCCGCCGCCGCCCTGCTCGAGCGCTCCCGCTTCGCCCAAGCTCAACACGCGACCCGTTTCGTCGCGCAGCCCCGCGCCCGTAAGCCGCCACAGCCCCTGCGAAAAGCCGACCACGGGCGAATAGTAGGGCGCGTCGTAAGCAAAAAGAAGCACGGTTTCGCCCTCTTCAAAGCGCGGCATCCCGTCGATGAGGAGCGCGGGGCCGCTTTCCGGAGTACCGCCGTAAAAGGAGAGCTCGAGGCTCTCGCCCACCTCCCCCTTGAGCGTGCGTTCGGGCGTAAAGGTGACGACCGTCCACGGCTCGCCCTCTCGCTCCTCGACGCGCGTCGAGGTGACGGTGCCGTAGAGGGCTATGTCGGCTTTTTGCGCGACATCTTCCAAAGAGAGCGCGGTATAGGTCGTGGCCCCCGCACTCGAGCCGAGGAGCAGGCACGCGCCTATGATGAGTCGCGCTATTCTAGCTCCCACCGTTGGCTCCCCCGTCGGTATCGTCACCATTATTCTCTCCTGGATTATTAAACTCTGGGCCTCCAGTTATGCCGCCCGTCACGCCTCCGGTGCCAGCGCCGCTCGTCACATCCTCCGGAGCCCCAAACGTTTCCCCCTCCTGCTCGCTCGTGTAGGCGTGCCTGAGGTCGCTCGACAAAAACTCGGTTTGCACGTCTAGTGAGACCGTGGTCCGCTCCAAAGGGCGGAGCGCAAACTCGAACAACGTATGGTCGCCCCTCAGCCCCGCCCCGAGCACCGCCACGTCGACATTGAGGCTGCCTTCTTCGGCGTTTTGGAACACCGCGACGCCGTTGCGGGCGGCGCGAACGCTCTCCGGCACGAGTTCGAACCGGGTCGGGTCCCAAGTGACAAGCGTGCGGAGCGCCTGCAAATCGCGCGCGTCTCTGACTTGCCCCCGGAGCAAAAAGGGCCGCGCCACCTCGGTGGCCGGGGCGTTGAGCGTCAGCGAGGCGGGGGGCGCTTCGACCACCTGGAGGCTGTAGTCTTCAAACGTGGTCGAGAGGTTCGCGTCGGAAACCGCGACGGTAAAGCTGTAGGTGCCTGTCGCCGTCGGCGTGCCGCGCAGGGTGTTGCCCTGGAGCTCGAGCCCCGGCGGCAGCGCGCCCTCGCGCAACGCGTAGTCATAGGGCGACAGGCCCCCGACCGCGCGCAAGGTGGCGCTGTAGGGCTCATTAGCGAAAGCGGGTTCAAAGGTCTGCGCGAGGAGGCGCAGCGTCTCGCCGGGCGCGCTGATCTCGCTCCCGCAGCCGCCGAGAAGGAGCAGCATCCCCAAAAATAGGAGAACGGAAAGATTCTTGAAAGGTGGTGCAAAAGGCATAAAGATTAGGGTAGCAGGTTTTAGATGAGGGAAGCTAAGGTTGCGTGAGCGTGTGGCGGATGTCGCATTCAGCCCACCTTTTCGCGCTCCCCTTCGTGCTCCCCAAGGACGTCAAACCCCGACCGAGAGCCAGCGGAAGCCGTAGGACGGAAGTGCTAAACGCGTTTTTGCGTTCGAGCGGCTCACCTCCTCGCCGCTGAAAAGGTCATGCAACGGTCTGCCGAGGTAGCGGTGGAGGTCTAAGCAGACCGTTTGGGGGGTGCTCGAGAGGTTGTGAACGGCGAGCACGATATCTTCGGCTTCCGTTCCCTCTTCAAAAGTGTTAACAAAAACCAGCACCGCGCGGTTTTCGGGTCGCAACATCTCAAAGTGACCGCGGCCCAACGCGGGGTGACGTTTGCGCGCCCTCACCAGGCGGCGCGTCCAGTTGAGCAGGCTCTCCGGGTCACCCTCCTGCGAGGCAACGTTGAGGTCTGCATAAGAAAACCCCTGCGCGCTGACGGGCGGCGTGTAGGGCAGGTCGGCCTCGGAAAAGCCCGCGTTCTTTTCGCCGCTCCACTGCATCGGCGTGCGGACGCCGTGGCGGTCGGGCAGGGTGACGTTGTCGCCCATGCCGAGCTCGTCGCCGTAGTAGAGGATGGGGGTGCCGGGCAGCGTCATGAGCAGCGAGTTCATGAGCTTGATTTTGCGCGGGTCGCCGTTTAGGAGGGGCGACAAACGGCGGCGGATGCCTGCATTAAGCCGCATGGCGGCGTCGGGGGCGTATGCGCCGTACATAAAGCTGCGCTCTTCGTCGGTGACCATCTCGAGCGTCAACTCGTCGTGGTTGCGCAAAAACATGACCCACTGGCAGTCGCCGGGGGCCTCGGGCGTGCGGTCCATGATGCACTCGACGGAGTCGCGTTTTCCTTCCGCCAGAGCTTTGAAAAGGCGCGGCATCACCGGGAAGTGAAAAAGCAAATTAACCTCGTCACAGCTCTCGCCAAAGTAGCGCATCGTGTCCTCCGGCCACTGGTTCACCTCGCCCAAAAGAAGCGTGCCGGGGTAATGCGTGTCCACAAAGGTACGAACCTTGCGCAAAAAGGCGTGAGTCTCGGGCAGGTTTTCGTTACTTGTGCCCTCGCGCTCGAATAAATAAGGAATCGCGTCGAGCCTGAAACCGTCGATGCCGCGCTCGAGCCAAAACTCAATCACGTTGAGCATTTCCGCCTGCACTTCGGGATTGTCGTAATTGAGGTCGGGCTGGTCGCGGAAAAAGCGGTGCCAGTAGTATTCGCCCGTTTGCGGGTCGAGCGTCCAGTTGGACGGCTCGGTGTCGGAAAAAATTACGCGCGTGCCTTCGTACTTGTCAGGCGTCTCGCTCCAGACGTACCAGTCACGTTTGGGATTGTCCAGACTGCTACGGCTCTCCACAAACCACGGGTGGTGGCTGCTCGAGTGGTTCATGACCAGATCGGTGATGACGCGCAGGCCGCGGCGGTGTGCCTCTTCAATCAGCGTGTCGAAATCTTGCAGCGTGCCGTAGTCGGGGTGAATGCCGTAAAAATCTGAAATATCATAGCCGTCGTCGTGCAAGGGCGAGGGGTGGATGGGGAGGAGCCAAATACAGTCGACTCCCAAAGAAGCGATGTAGTCCAAACGCTCAATCACGCCTCGTAAATCTCCGTGACCGTCGCCGTCGGCGTCATGAAAGGCGCGGACGTAGAGTTCATAAAGCACCGCATCTTTGTACCAGTCGGTTTTAGAAGGGTGCAAAGCTCGAGGGCTCTTCGCGGGTGCCGCGTTAGGCGCTTCTGGGGTGATGTGATACATGACGCGCTCCTAAGGGTGTCAAGCCGGGAGGACGAGCCGTTCGCCCGCCCCTTATCGTCTCTGGGTCCGTCGATAGCCCAAGTTTAAGGGGAGCCGCTTCGGACTCCCCCAGACTCGTCACATGATTCTCATGTTTACGTCTTTTATTAAACCTTTGTTAAGACCTCCTGCGCTACTCGAGCCCCAACAACCGCTCTAACCCGAGGCGCGGCAAGACCACCCAGTCGGGCCGGTGGCCCAGCTCGTAGCGGATTTCGTAGAGCACCTTGTCCAGTTGATAAGTCCAGAGCAGCCGGTCGCGTGTGGCTCCGTCCTTGGGCAAAAAGGAAGCGTCCGCGCCCGCAGTCACGAAGTAGGACTCCAAAAAGACCGCCTCGCTCCAGCGGATAAGAAGCTCCGCCCAACGCTCTAAGCCGCCGTTTTGCCCGTAATTGGGATGGTTGCGCCAGGCGACGAGCCCCGCGTATTCCAAGGAACGCTGCATTCCCGCCACGTCCCTCAGCGCCTGGTCCTTTTTGCGGCGCTCGGCGAGCGAGCGGTCGGGTTCACCCTCGAAGTCGAGGAGGTAGTAGTCACCGTTGGTTTGCAGGACCTGCCCGAGGTGATAGTCGCCGTGGACGCGGATTTTGTTCCAAATGTCGTTGGCGTCCATGTTCATAAACGCGTCCAGTTTATTGAGGCTGCGCTCGAGCGTTCCTTCGTCAAGCGCGTGCTCAGTGTTCGACAACGCGTCGCGCGTTCTTGCCGCTTCTTCGCGGATGCGTTGGCTAAGGGCGCGCAGCTCATTGGGTGTGGTCGGCTCCGGGGCGAGCGCGGGGGCTTCCGCGCGGGCGAGCGCCTTGTGAAGTTCGGCGGTGCGGACGCCCAACAGGCGGGCAAGCTCCAACACCTCGCCCGCGGAATCCTCCAACCAAGCGGGCGGGGTGTCGTTGAGGTTCTTGGGCAGCCCGTCAGGGGGCGGCGTGGTGTTGGCGACGCGGTCTAGGTAGCGCCGCGTCTCTGAAAGCGCGTAGCTCCAGGCGTCGCCCTCGCTCTCCAGGGCCTCCTGAAATACGCCCAGGTTGAGCCGCAGGTCGCCCCGCCGGAAGTCGAGCCGTCCCTTGACGCTGGGCACGAAGGGAAAGCCCGCCTTGGTGAGGTAGTCCAGAAGTTCGACCTCGGGGTTGGGGCCGTCCTCTAGCTTGCGGTAGAGCTTGGCAAAGGCGGCCTTGCCGAAAATCGCCGACGAATTGCTCTGCTCGACGCTCAGCACCGTGACCTCGTCCGTGTCGGGCAACTCGGCCCCCGGTAGCGCCTCGGCGCTGTAGAGCCCCTGGAGGCTCCGCCCCTTCCAGCCGCGCTGGACGGCGCGGTACAACGCGCTCCAAACTTCAGGATTGGCCGTCGCGTCGTGGAGGAGCGCGCCGCCGCCTTCGCCCTCCAACCGAGCCAACGCCGCCCGCGGGCGCGTCGCCATCACCCGCTCGGCGGCCTCACCACGCGCCGCAGCGAGCGGCAGGAAGTAACGCTCGACGCTCCCGTCTTCAAAGGTGACGCGCAGGAGCGAGATGTAGACGGCCAGCGGTTTCGCCTGGACCCGCACCGCGTCGGCAAGCTTGACCGAGCGCATGGCCCGCCCGCCGCCGCCGAACCAGCGTTGGCCCTTTAAGAAGTCGGGGAGGGCGCGCTCGAGCCCCTCCCGCGCGTTCCCCTGGACGAGCGTGTCGACCAAGACGGTCTCGAGCCCGCCCGCAAGCCGCAACGTCGGCAGCTCCCTGGTGGGTGCCTCGGCTTGCTCCGCAGCCTGTAAGGAAAACACCTCGCCCTCGCTCCCCGGCAGCTCCTTGACCAGATTGAACCAGTAAAAGCCGTGCGGCGAGAGCGTGAGCGGGTAGGGCGTGTCGCCAATCGTAGGAAAGGGCGCTTGGCCGAAGAGTTCGATGGGGTAACGCCCCGCGTGGGCCGAGAGGGGTAACTGGACCGCCTGAGCAAAGCGCGACAAGTTGGCAACGACCAAAATCGTCTCGCCCTCGTACTCGCGCAAATAGGCGAGCACGCGCTGGTTCTCTAAGGGCAAAATCTCCAACGTCCCCCGCCCAAAGGTCGCCCCGTGCTGGTTGCGGATCGCCAAGATGCGGCGCATAAACTGGTAGAGCGAGTGCGGGCTGCGCTGCGCCTCCTCGACGTTCAAAAACTCGTACGAGTAGCTGCCCTCGTTGATGGGCGGCAAAAAGAGCTGGTGAAAGGGCGCGTCCGAAAAGCCCGCGTTGCGGTCCCGGCTCCACTGCATCGGCGTGCGGACCCCGTTGCGGTCGCCCAAAAAGACGTTATCGCCCATACCGATTTCGTCGCCGTAGTACAGCACGGGCGAGCCCTTTAAGGACAGCACGAGCGCGTTCATCAGCTCGATGCGCCGCCGTTCACCGCCTAAGAGGGGCGAAAGCCTGCGGCGGATGCCCAAGTTGAGGCGGAACTGTCTATCCGAGGCGTATTCGTTGTACATAAAGTCGCGCTCTTCGTCGGTGACCATTTCCAGGGTAAGTTCGTCATGGTTACGCAAAAAGAGCGCCCACTGCGCTTCCGGCGGGATGTCATTGGTCAGGCGCAGCATCTCGGCAATCGGCATCCGGTTCTCGCGGCGCAGCGCCAGGTACATCCGGGGCATCACGGGAAAGTTAAACGCCATCTGCACGCCGTCGCCGTCGCCAAAGTAGGGCAGCGTGTCCTCGGGCCACTGGTTGGCCTCGGCCAAAAGGACCCTGTCGCCGCCGTAACGGTCGTCTAAAACCTTGCGAAGCCGTTTGATGGCGTCCAGGGTCTCGGGCAGGTTCTCGCTCGAGGTCCCCTCGCGCTCATACAAATAAGGCACCGCGTCGAGCCTAAGCCCGTCCACGCCCATGTCGAGCCAGTAGAACATCACCTCGTGGAGCGCCTTTTCGACCTCCGGGTTGTCCCAATTGAGGTCGGGCTGGTGCGAGAAAAAGCGGTGCCAATAGTAGGCCTTGGCGACCGGGTCCCAAGTCCAGTTCGAGTGCTCGGTGTCGGTAAAGATAATACGCACGTCTTTGTACTTGTCCGAGGTGTCGCTCCAGACGTACCAGTCGCGCTTGGGCGAACCCGGCTTGCGCGCCTCTTGAAACCAGGCGTGCTGGTCCGAGGTGTGGTTGAGCACGAGTTCTGTGACGACGCGCATCCCGCGAGCGTGCGCCTCGTCCAAAAACGCCTTGAAATCGTCCAGCGTCCCGTGGACGGGCAGGATTTCCTTGTAATCAGAAATATCGTAGCCGTCGTCGCGCAGGGGCGACTTGTAAAAGGGCAGCAGCCAGAGCGTGTTGACGCCTAAGGTCTCGATGTAAGGCAGCTTTTGGCGCAGCCCCTCGAAGTCGCCGTAACCGTCGCCGCTCGAGTCGAAAAACGAGCGCACGTGGACCTGGTAGATGACGGCGTCTTTGTACCATTGGGGATTCTCTAAAAAGGGCTGAGGGCGGGGCTGTAAACCGGTCTGGTCGGCTTGTGGGTTGGCTTGGGGTTCTGTGGGTGGATTCATCGTGACCTCGTTTGTGTTCGAAACCGTTGGCGGGTTCTGGGTACGTTATATCTTGAGCAAGACGTTTGTCTTAAGCAAGATGCTGGCGTGACATGAGCAAGGTTCGCTCTATACGCAAGCGAACCTTTATACTTCTTTATTACCACGTTGTGGGCCTCGGCGGTGCTAAATGTTAAGCAGGCCACTTCGTTTCGCGCGTTCTACTTCTTAGGTTTCACGTCTAACTGTGTGAACGTTTATACATAACCCTCAAAATTCTCCTCACGCTGCACGTGACGGCTCACCCGGAACACGTGCGCGGGCATTTTGTGCGGGTTGAGTTCAATGTAATTTCTGCCCCCCTGCCACAGGTAGCGCGCGCCGTCGAGGAGGTCCTCGAGCACATACGGCTCGTCATAAGAAAGCCCGAACTCGTGCAGCGGCAAATCCACGAACCCCGACTGTGTATTCTGCGAGTCAAAGTTGACCACCATCAGCATGAGGTTGTCGCCCTCTTGCTTGGTGTAGGCCATCAACTGCTCGTTGTCCACAGTGTGAAAACGCAGGGTGCGGTTGTGGTGGAGCGCCCCGTTTTGTTGGCGAATCTCGTTGATGCGGGTGATAAGCGGTTTTAGCGAATAGGGCGCGTCCAAATCCCAGACCTTGACTTCGTATTTCTCGTTGTTCAGGTACTCCTCGCGCGCGGGGTGCGGCTGGTTATCCATAAGCTCAAACGCGGGGCCGTAGATGCCGTAGGCCGCCGACAAGGTCGAGGCGAGGACTAAGCGCGCCTCGAAGGTGGGTTTATCGCGCAAGTAGGGCGGCAGGATGTCGGGCGTGTTGGGCCAGAAGTTGGGGCGGTAGTAGTTGTGAACGTCGGTGTGGAAAAGTTCGGTTAGGTATTCTTCAAATTCCGCCTTGGTGTAGCGCCAGGTGAAGTAGGTGTACGACTGGTTAAAGCCCACCTTGCCGAGCGTGTACATCAGCTTGGGCCGGGTAAAGGCTTCGGCCAAAAAGATGAGGTCGGGGTACTCCTCGCGCAGCGTCCTAAAACACCACTCCCAAAACGCCAACGGTTTGGTGTGCGGGTTGTCCACCCGAAACACGCGCACGCCGCGCTCCGCCCAGAATTCGAACACGCTGCGCAGTTCCGTCCATAAGCCCCGCCAGTCGTCCGATTCAAAGTTGATGGGGTAGATGTCCTGGTACTTCTTGGGCGGGTTTTCCGCGTAACGAATCGAGCCGTCGGGGCGCTGGCGGAACCATTCGGGGTGCTCTTTGGCGTAGGGGTGGTCGGGCGAGCATTGAAAAGCAACGTCCAAAGCGACCTCGAGCCCCACCTCTCCCGCCCGCGCCATAAACCTTTCGAACGCCTCCATCCCCCCCAAATCCGGGTTGACCGTTTTATGCCCGCCGTCCTCGTTACCCACCGCCCAGGGCGAGCCGGGCTCGTGAGGCTCGGCCTCGGGCGCGTTGTCCTTGCCCTTGCGGTGCGAGCGGCCGATGGGGTGAATCGGCGGCAGGTAGACGATATCGAAGCCCATCTCTTTCACGTAGTCGAGCCTTTTGGCCGCGTCGTCCAAGGTGCCGAACTCGCCGGGTTGACCGCTCGAGCGCGGGAAGAACTCGTACCAGGAGCCGAAGCGGGCCAAGGCGCGGTCGACGGAAAGCTCGAGCGTTTCCCCCTCCGCCGCCCCCTCTCGAGGGTCGTAGCGCGAGGCGAGCACCGCCACCTCGGGGGTGAGTGCGGCCTCGAGGTTTTTTTCCTCAAACGCGTCCGCAAAAGCCAAAAGCTGCGCTTTATCGTCTCCCTTTGCCCCCCCCGCCGCGCGGCGCAAGATGGACGCGCCCTCTTTGAGTTCACTGGTCAGTTCCCAGTCGGGACTGCCGCCCTTGACCCGGCGCTCAAATAACTCCTGCCAGGTGGCGAAGGGGTCCACCCAGGCCTGCACCTTGTAAAACCAGGTGCCGAGCGCGCCTGGGTGAAAGGTGGTTTCATAACGGTCGTTGCCCAAGAAAACCATGCGCGCGCCCTGCTTTTTGCCGCCCTTGGGCCAATAGAGGAGTTCGGCGGCCAGGATGTCGTGCCCGTCGGTCACGATGTCCGCCGTGACGTGAACGGCCTCGCCCAAGGCCCGCCTGACGGGGTAGCGGTTGCAGTCGACTTCGGGCTGGGTGGCGATAACGGTGGCTCTGGACCACGCTTTAGGTAAGTTTTTCGGCAGGTCTTTTTGTGAATTTTTTTGCGGTTTTTTCTGCAGTGTGGAATCAGTCATGACCTCCAGTATAACGGCACACTTTGATGCGAGCACAAGGAGGTTCGCGCTCGAGCGGGGGCTGGGTTGAGGCGTAAGGCTCGAGCCAAAAAATCGACCCTGCGTGGGAGGCGCAGGGTCTTAGGGGGAGAAATGGGATGAGGAGTAGGGGACTCCTGTATCCGAAAAACATCCTAGCTGGCGAAGTCTTACAAGATTCTTACTTGGGCTGTGTGTATGAATTGGCTGGGGGAGTGAGGGTGAAAGAGTACCGGGTGCTGAGTGCCGCGTGAAAAATGGAAAGGCTTTATCCTTTGCGGAGCGGGCAACATGCAAGGTGAACGTGGGGCGGGATAAAGATGAACTAAAAAAGCACCTGACTCAAAGCCAGGTGCTTCTGCGCTTTTTTGGGTGGCTTCGCGCGTTACTGACCGCCGCTGCCGCTGAGCTGCGCCTCGAGCTCGGCGATGCGCGCCTGGGCCTCCTGGAGTTGCCTTTGCACTTCGGTAGAGGCGGTGGCGTCTGGCGCGATGACGACGGCGGAAGCGCCCGTCGCGCCGCCCGTTTGCTCACTGGACTGGAGCGCCGCCAATCTCGCTTGCACCGTTTGGAGTTGCCCTTGGAGGATGCGCGCTTGCCGGATGGCGACGTCGCGGGACTCGCGGAGCGCCTCGAGTTCGCTCGCGGTGGGCTGGGTGCCCAACTGGGTATTTAGGGCGGCGACGTCGGCGGTGGTCGGCCTGTCGCTGAGTTCCGCTTCGAGGGCGGCGGCGCGCGCTTCGGCGGTCTGGTTCGCCTGGACCGCGGCCTCGAGCCGCTCTTGGGAGGGCGCGGTTTCGATGGTGTTGCGCGCCTCGACGAGCTGGGCCTCGAGCGTCGACTGCTGCGCGCGCAACGCGGCGATCTCCGCCTGCGTATTGCTGATGGTCGCCTCGGCGTCGTTGAGGCCGCGGCGGAGGTTGTCCTGGACGTTCTGCAAGTCGCTGTTGGCGGCCTCCAGGGTCGCGGCGCGGGTGCGGGCGGCCTCGAGCTCGAGGCGCGTTGCGTTAAGTGATTCTAAGTTGAGGCCGTCAAAGCGCCTTAGGCGCTCTCTGGTGACGGCGAGCTGCGCGTCGCGGTCGGCGAGTTCGTCGAGCAGTTGGGCGCGCTCTTCTCTAATGTCGGCAATCGTGCCGCGCAAGTCGACCACCTCGGCCTGCGCCGCCTCGAGCGCCCCGGTAAGGTCGGTTTGCTGGTTGACGAGCGCGTTCGCCTGGGCTTCCAACTCGGCCAAGCGGGTGCGGAGCAGATCGATTTCTGCGCCCGCCTGGGGCAGCGCGTCGCTGGCGCTACTCAGGGTCGCAATCTGTATGCGGAGGTCGGAGGCCTCGGTCTGCGCCTCGATGAGCTCCCGCTCGACCTGGTTAAGCTCCGCGCGCGCGTCTTGCAGCTCGTTTTGCGCGCCCGCGAGTTGCCGGTCCAAGGGCGGCGCGCCGCAGGCGGCGAGCAGCAAAAGGCAAAAGATGGTTGTAACAGTAGCAGCACGTTTCATGGATCCCCCAAGATAGTTCGGAAGTGGATTTCGCATGGCTCATTATACATACTGGCTTTGGTCACGTTTGGGGGCAGCGCTCTACCCTCGTGTGTTTTCACCTGTAGTAAGAGTAATCCAGTATCCCTTTAATTGTGGTTCAAACTGCGAGGCGTGAGCCAAAGCTCGCTCGAGTTGAGGTCCTGCCGTGGCCGGGTTTTTGGCGCAGTCCGACATGTGAATAAACCCTCACCCTCACATTTTCGCCCCTGTGTCGCGGCCCGCCTCGGCCCCGTGCTCGAGCGACCCCACCGGCGCGGGCGCGGGCGCGCGCCTTCCTTCGGCCCTGGCTAAATAGAGCGCGCTGTTGACAAAGCCGATGTGCGAAAACCCCTGCGGAAAGTTGCCCAAAAACGCGCCCGTGTGGGGGTCGAACTCTTCGGCGTAGAGGCCCAGGTGGTTGGCGCGTTTCACCATGCCTTCAAAGAGAGAGTGCGCCTCGTCCAGACGCCCGGAAAGCGCGAGCGCGTCGACCAACCAAAAGGTGGTGAGGCCGAAGCCGCCCTCGCCGCCCTCGAGCCCGTCGTCGGTGTGGCTGGTGAGGTAGCGGTGGACGACGCCGTTATGCGTAAGCCGCTCCAGGGTCCGGTCGATGGTGCCCTGCACGCGGGGGTCGTCGAAGGGCAAAAACTCGACCACCGGAATGAGCAGATTGGCCGCGTCCAGCGCCTTGGAGCCGAACGCCTGCACGAACGCGCCCACCTCCGGGTCGTAGCCCTCCTCCAGGACCGCCTCGCGCACCGCCTCGCGCGTTTCTTTCCAGGTCTCGACGGGGCCGGGCAAACCGTGCTGCTCCGCCATATGCACCGCGCGGTCGAGCGCCACCCAGACCATCACCTTGGAATAGACGAAATGCTGCGGCCCGCCCCGCACCTCCCAAATTCCGGCGTCGGGTTCGCGCCAGACCCGGCACGCCTCGGTCGCCACCGCGCCCAAAAAGGCCATGAGGTCGGGCTCGAGCTTTCCGCCCAGCCTCACAAGCTCGTAGGCCGAGCCGAGCAGCTCGCCGTAAATATCGTGCTGCTGCTGTTTTGCCGCGCCGTTGCCGATACGCACCGGGCGCGAGCCGCGGTAGCCCGCCAAGTGCGGCAGCGTCTCTTCGGTGAGGTCGGTTTCGCCGTGAAGGCCGTACATAATCTGAAGCTGTAAAGGATGGCCGCCCCCCGCTTTCGCCGCGCGCTGGACGAAGTGAACGAAATCGAGCGCTTCCGCGTGGTGCCCGAGTGAAAAAAGCGCCTGCGCGGTAAAGGCGGCGTCGCGTATCCAGGAGAACCGGTAATCCCAGTTGCGCACCCCGCCGACGTCTTCGGGTAGCGACGTGGTGGGCGCGGCGGCAATCGCGCCCGTGTCGGGGTGCGTCAAAAGTTTCAAGACGAGGCCTGAACGGATGAGGAGGTCGTGCCAGGGGCCGCCAAAGGCGCAGCCGCCGGGATTATCCGAGCAGGAGTGAACCCAGCCGCGCCAGGCCGCGACCGTTTCTTGGAGCAGGGCGCCACACTCACCAAGGTCGGTTTCCACCTCCGTCACCCCGTAGTGGTTCTCGAGCGCCACGCGCTCGCCCGCGCGCAAGGTAAAGCGGGCGCGGAAGACGGGGCCGTGTCCGTCGTCGGTAACGGCAACCTCGCTCACCGTGTCGGGCAGACCCGCCAGCACCATCACCTCGCTGTTGGTTTCGTCACCCGCTCGAGCGAGCGCGCCCTTTTCAGTTCTCTCGATAAAGGTGTTCGCCCTCGCATAGTCAAAGCGCGGCGACCACTCGAGCGCCACCTCAACTTCACCCTCTTTACATTCAAGCAGCCTTAGAAGCGTCGGCGAGGTGTCCGGGTTGCCCGCGCCGACAATGGAGCCCCGCAGGGGCATAAAGTCGGTGAGCGTGAGGGTCCCGGCCTCGTCTTCTGACTCTGAGGAGGTGAAGCAGGTCTCGAGCACGTTGGTGTTGTCCAGATACCGCTGCGTACTCCTTTTATACTTTACCGGGCTCACGCGAAAGCGCCCGCCCTTGTGAACGTCCAGAATCGCGCCAAATACGCTCGGCGCGTCCAGATTCGGCAAGCAGCACCAGTCGATTGAGCCGTCGAGCCCCACGAGCGCCACAGTGCGCAAGTTGCCGATGGCCCCGTAGTCCGCGATGGGTTTATAACCCGCGTGCGCTCTCGCACCTTCTTGTTGAAGGTCTTGAAGGTCTTGTTGGAGGTCTTGTTGCGATTCTTGTTGTGACGTTCGTGACATAGGCATCTCCCGAGTTTGGTGCAGTCTACAACGAAACTCGCGCGCCCAAGACGTTCTCACGCTGACGGGTCTCTACTCAACCAACACCGGAGAGACCGCCGCCTCACCCGCCGGACGCGCGTCCAAAACCTCGTCGGGAACGCGCCGCATGGCCCCCAGCACAACCTCGAGCCCCGCCCCCGGAAGGTGCGCGTTCTCGCTCAAGTGCCGCTTCCAGGCCCTCGCCCCCGGCTGATGCGCGAACAGCCCCAGCACGTGACGGGTCACGCGGTTTAAGTGGACGCCGTTTGAGAGTTCTTGCTCGAGATAGGGCAGCAACCCCACCACCACCTCACGCCGGGTGGGCGGCGGGGCGGTCTCGCCATAAAAATCTCTATCCACCGTGGCAAAAAGAAAAGGATGCTCGTAAGCCGCGCGGCCCACCATCACGCCGTCAACCCGCTCAAGTTGTGCGCGGACGGCGACCAAATCTCGAAAGCCCCCGTTAATTTCAATGGTGAGGTGGGGGAATTCTCCTTTGAGCCGCCCCACCTCTTCATACCGCAGGGGCGGCACGGTGCGGTTCTCCTTGGGGCTCAAGCCCTGCAACCAGGCCTTGCGCGCGTGAACGGTGAAACGGTCCGCCCCCGCTTCCGACACCACCCGGACGAAGTTCGCCATGTCCTCGTAACGGTCGAGTTCATCCACACCGATGCGGTGCTTGACGGTCACGGGGAGGCTTACGGCCTCACGCATCGCGGCCACGCACGCGGCCACGCGCAAAGGTTGCGCCATCAAGCACGCGCCGAAGTTGCCGTTCTGCACGCGGTCGCTCGGACAGCCCACGTTGAGGTTGACCTCATCGTAGCCCCACGCCTCGGCTAAGCGCGCGCACGCGGCGAGTTCACCTGGATTGTCGCCGCCGAGTTGGAGCGCGAGCGGTTTTTCGACCTCCGAGAAGCCCAAAATTCTCTCACGGTCACCGTGCAGCGCCGCGTTGGTCGTGACCATCTCGGTATAAAGCAGCGTCCGCTTGGTGACGCCTCGCATAAAGGCGCGGTAGTGGCGGTCAGTCCAGTCCATCATGGGGGCGACGCTCAAAGGATGGGGTCCCGTTGTGCGGGTTTTAACGGATTTTGAAGGAGTCTCTAGCATAGCTAAAACCTATCTTCACGTCTCGTTTGGCCTCGTTAGCGGTGACGAACGCGCGTCTTGATGTGTCTAGTTCCAGAATCACGTTTATAAAGAAACTTTACGGTAAGCCCACGTGGGCTCACGCCCTATAATACCTCCTAGAGGCAAGACCCCTGAAAGGTAAGGTAAACATGACGATTGGGGAAAAAACAGGCGTAAGAGAAGCGCACGAAGCGGGGCGTAATCCCGGAATGCCGCTGGAACTCGAGTGGGTTCAAAACGTCCAGGTCAACCGCTCCGCCGCCGAGCGCCGTGCGAGCACCCTCACCACGCGGCGCAGCGTCAAGCGCGAGTGGCAGGCGGCGTGGCTCCTCAAGGCGGTCACCTGCATCGACCTCACTACGCTGTCGGGCGACGACACGCCGGGGCGGGTGGTGCGGCTTTGCCAAAAAGCGCAGCGGCCCGTGCGGGAGGATGTGCTTGAAGCCTTGGGCGTGGCCGACATGAACCTCACCGTGGGGGCGGTCTGCGTTTATCACGCGATGGTGCCCACCGCGGTGCGGGCGCTCGAGGGTTCCGGCATCCCCGTCGCCGCCGTCTCGACGGGCTTCCCGGCGGGCTTGTCGCCCTTCAAGACGCGGTTGGAGGAGATTCGCGCTTCAACAGGCGCGGGGGCGGAAGAGATTGACATTGTGATTACTCGAGCCTACGTGCTGACCGGCAACTGGGAAGCGCTCTACGACGAAGTCGCGGCCTTTCGTGAGGCCTGCGGTGCGGCGCACATGAAGGTGATTTTGGGCACGGGCGAACTCGGGACTTTGCGCAACGTGATGCGGGCGAGCTTGGTGGCGATGATGGCGGGCGCGGACTTTATCAAGACCTCGACGGGCAAAGAGAGCGAAAACGCCACCCTGCCCGTGAGCTTAATCATGGTCCGGGCGATTCGCGCGTATGAGGAGCGCACGGGCTACCGGATAGGCTTCAAGCCTGCGGGGGGCATCCGCACCGCCAAGGACGCGCTCAACTGGCTCGTGCTCATGAAAGAGGAGCTGGGGCGGTCCTGGCTCGAGCCCCAACTCTTCCGCTTCGGCGCGAGTTCGCTGTTGGGGGATATCGAGCGGCAGTTGGAGCACTTTGTGACGGGGCGTTACTCAGCTTTGTACCGGCACCCGCTGGCGTAGCTTGAGGGGCGTGAGGTGAACCGTGACGGTTAAAGAGCGTCATTGAGCAGCTTAACAGCATGAACGAGGCGGCGTTGGCGGCGTTGGAGGGGCAGCTCGAGAGGTCTAGGCGTGAGCGTGAAGACGAATTTGAGAAACAAAAGAGGATTGAGCGGCACTTAGAGGCCTTGCGTAGCGTGGCTGGTATGCTCTCGGACCCTGAAGAAATAGCTGCATTCGAGGAGGCCACGCGGCGGCATCCTCTTTTCAGAGGCCGTGAGCTCGGCATAGAACCGGATGAAGAGGAGCAAACGGTATTCGAGGAGGCAATGTATGGCAGTTAAAGAAATGACGATGAAAGAGCGTTTAATTAGGCGCATTGAAACGTTGAATGAGGACGAACTCGAGGCTTTAGAAGCTCGGCTTGATGAAATCACCAAACCCTCACCCGAGGAGATAGAGCGCCGCTTGGCGGCTTGGCGCGGCGTTTTTGGTCTTCTCTCCGACCCCGAAGAGTACGCCGAGTGGGAGAAACTTGCACACCGCAGACCTCTTTTTGGTAAGCGCGAGGAGAAAAGCGATGACTGTTAAAGAGCGTGTGATGAAGCGTGTCGAGAAGTTAGACGAGACGAAGCTGCTAAAGCTCGAGCGCGAAATCGACAAACTTGAAGAACCGACCCTGTCCGTGGAGGAAGAGCTGCAACTTTGGAACGAACTCGCTGGAACGCTTTCGGACCCCGAAGACGAAGCTGCCTTCGAGGAAGCCTCACGGCGGCGCTCGCTTTTTGGCGGACGTACCCTAGACTTTGGCTCAGATGAGGAGTGAAGCCTACACCTTAGACTCAAACGCGGTTGCCGCGATTCTCAGAGACGATGTCGGGGTAAAAGAACGCTTAGCTCAAACCCGCCGACAAGGTCACCTTGTCCTGCTCAACGCGGTTAGTTATTTTGAGGTCAGACGAGGGCTGATTCTACCGAGATTTAGACGTAAATTCACCGTTTTTGAGACACTGGTGCAGGCACGCGGCTTACTTCCATTGGACTTGGCGGCGCTCGACGTTTCTGCCGCCATTTACCAAGACCTCCGCAGCAAAGGCGCGCCCTTAGAAGACGCCGACATCCTCATCGCGGGCATCGCCATCGCCAACAACGCCGTGCTCGTGACGCGCAACACGAAGCACTTCGCGCGGGTGGAGGGGCTTAGGCTCGAGGACTGGGAACATGTTTAGCGCCCCCGTTGACGAGGGGTTAGAACTTAGGCTGCTCGAGCCGCGTCACGCTGAGACTTTATTTAACCTGATTGACGAGAACCGCGAGCACCTTGGCTACTGGTTTCCTTGGGTGGAGGCGACAAAGACGGTAGAGAATTCTAAGAAGTTTATTCGGAGTGGGCTCGAGTGGGTTACTGGCTCGGCGCTAAGTATGAGGGGCGCGGGATTATGACGAAGACATGTTTTTACCTTGTCACCTATCTTTTTGAAGAACTGAAGCTCAACCGGATTAAGATACGCTGTTCGGAAAAGAATGTGAGGAGCCGCGCTATTCCCGAGAGGTTGGGGTTTAGGCTCGAGGGCAAATTGAGAGGGATGAGTCACACTCGAGACGGCTTGACGGACTGTTTAATTTACGGCTTACTCGCCGACGAATGGCAAAAGGAGACACGATGACCGTAAAGGAGATTTTCGAGACGATGGACTACGGCCCCGCGCCCGAGAGCGCCGACACCGCTACTGCGTGGTTAGAGCACCACGGACGCACCTTCGGACTCTTTATCGGCGGAAGGTTTGTCGAATCCAAATCGGGTGAGTTTTTTGAGACGGTGAACCCCGCCAACGCTGAGCCTTTGGCGCAAATCGCGCAGGCGGGCGAGGCGGACGTGGACGCGGCGGTGGGGGCGGCGCGAAAGGCGCAGCCGAAGTGGGCGGCCTTGAGTGGGCACGCTCGAGCCCGCTACCTCTACGCCCTCGCGCGGCACATCCAGAAGCAATCGCGCTTGTTCGCCGTGCTGGAAACTTTGGACAACGGCAAGCCCATCCGCGAAACTCGAGACCTCGACATCCCCCTGGTCGCGCGGCACTTCTACCACCACGCGGGCTGGGCGGAGCTCGTGGACACCGAGCTAGAGGGTTATGAGCCCGTGGGCGTGTGCGGGCAAATCATCCCCTGGAACTTCCCGCTTTTAATGCTCGCCTGGAAAATCGCGCCCGCGCTGGCGACGGGCTGCACGGTGGTCCTCAAACCCGCCGAATACACGCCGCTCACTGCCTTGCTTTTTGCCGAAGTGTGTCAGGACGTCGGCCTGCCGCCGGGCGTCGTCAACATCGTGACGGGGGACGGCGCGACGGGTGAGCTTATCGTTACACATCCCGGTGTGGACAAAATCGCCTTTACGGGCTCGACGGAGGTGGGTAAGCGCATCCGCGAGGTGACGGCGGGGAGCGGGAAGAAATTGAGCCTCGAGCTAGGCGGCAAGTCTCCCTTTGTGGTGTTCGACGACGCCGACCTGGACGCCGCAGTCGAGGGCGTGGTGGACGCGATTTGGTTCAATCAGGGGCAGGTCTGCTGCGCGGGCTCGCGCCTGCTCGTCCACGAGGGTGTGGCCGACGCCATACATGACAAGCTTCGCGCGCGCATGGAAACGCTGCGGGTGGGCGACCCGCTCGACAAGGCGGTGGACATGGGCGCAATTGTCGCGCCCGTGCAGCTTCAGAAAATCGAGGCGCTGGTCGAAAGGGGCAAGGCGGAGGGGGCTATGTGCTGGCAGCCCTCCTGGGCGGTGCCGCAGGAGGGGCTTTTCTACCCGCCGACGCTCTTTACCGACGCCTCGCCCGCCTCGACAGTCGCGCAGGTGGAGATTTTCGGCCCGGTGGTCGTCTCAATGACCTTCCGCACGCCCGCCGAGGCGGTGGAACTTGCCAACAACACGCGTTACGGCTTGGCGGCGTCGGTGTGGACGGAGAACGTTAACTTGGCGCTTGACGTGGCCCCAAAGATAAAAGCGGGGGTGGTGTGGGTGAACTGCACCAACCAGTTCGACGCGGCGGCGGGGTTTGGTGGCTATAGAGAGAGCGGGTTTGGGCGGGAAGGGGGTCGGGAGGGGCTGCTCGAGTACCTCAAGCCGAGTTGGGAGAAGAATCTACCGAATTACGAGGCAGAGTCCCCTCAGCCACCAAAAGAGGCGATTGAAGACGAACAGGAGGATTGGGAACTGCCGCCCCTGGACCGCACGCCGAAGCTCTACATCGGCGGCAAGCAGGCGCGGCCCGACTCGGGGTACAGCCGCTCCGTGCTGGACCCAGAGGGCAACCTTTTGGGCGAAGTAGGCGAGGGCAACCGTAAGGACGTCCGCAACGCGGTTGAGGCGGCGCGCAAGGCGGCGGGCTGGGCCAAGGCTACGGCGCATAATCGGGCGCAGGTTCTTTACTACCTGGCTGAGAATTTGGAGGCTCGAGCCCCTGAGTTTGAGGCGCGGCTCGAGGCCATGACGGGCGTGGCGCGTAAAGCGGCGGCGGATGAAGTGGCGGCCTCTGTCCAGCGTCTCTTTTATTACGCGGCCTGGGCCGACAAATACGACGGTGCGGTTCACCAGACCCCCGTCCGCAACGTGACCCTGGCGATGCCGGAGGCCTTGGGCGTTATGGGTGTTGTCTGCCCCGACGATGCGCCGCTCCTGGCCCTCGTTTCCCTCGTCGCGCCCGCCGTGGTGATGGGCAACCGGGTGGTGGTGGTGCCGTCGGAACGCTATCCGTTGGCGGCGACCGACCTCTATCAGGTTTTGGATACCTCGGACGTGCCGGGCGGCGTCGTCAACATTGTGACGGGGGAGCGTGACGCGCTCGCTCAGACGCTGGCGCGGCACGACGACGTGGACGCGCTTTGGTACGTGGGCTCTGCCGAGGGAAGCAGGGTGGTCGAGCGGGAGTCGGTGGGCAACCTCAAACAAACTTGGGTGAACTACGGGAAAAAGCGCGACTGGTTTAGCGCGGTGCAAGGGCAGGGGCGGGAGTATCTGCGCCGGGCGACGCAGGTGAAAAACATCTGGGTGCCTTACGGGGAGTGACGCAAAGCTCGAGACAAGGTCCATCTCAACACGCCAAGCACCTTTTCTTTTTTAGGCAGAGGTGCTTGCCTTTCTCCAGGCTTGCAGCACGCTGCGTTCTTTCTCCCCCTCCAGCCCGGCTTCTAACTTGAAGCTCGGAGCCTGACTTTTTAGCCAGCTAAACGTGTCGGCGCAGGTTGTCTCAATTGGGCGGTAGATGAGTC
Source organism: Trueperaceae bacterium (assembly GCA_965214405.1). GTDB lineage: Bacteria > Deinococcota > Deinococci > Deinococcales > Trueperaceae > CBDCCT01. The sequence goes on along the minus strand of OZ243956.1, from coordinate 339,702 downwards.
CTTTCGCTACCGCTTCTTTATCGTCAATCAACATCAGTCCCTGAAACTCCTTGGGTAGCCATAGCGGGAGTTCTAGCCAGGGCTGCACGCCGCGCTCCAGCAAAAAGTCGGCGTCAACCCAGGTGAACGCGGCGTCGCTCTCGGTGACCGTTTTGCATGAATGTAGGAACGTTCCAAAGGTTAAACCGGACTGTTTTCCGGTCGCGTTATAAGTGCCTGTCTGACGCTTTTCCGCCATCGCTATAGTCCACGCTGCTAAGTCTCGAGCGTCAATAACACTGATTGAAACGTCGGGACGGCCCGGCGCTAAACATTCACCCCCCTTGGCGACGCGCTGAAGCCAGTAAGGAAACCTGTTGCTGTAGTCGTAAGGACCCACGACCAGGCCGGGGCGGATGATGAGCACGCGCCCCGGTAAGATTTCCTCGAGCACCTCTTCGCACCTCGCTTTGAGCGCCCCGTAGTGCTCTCCATACGCCGCCGCGGTTGGCGACTCGACCGTGCGCGTCTTTTCCGCCTCGGTCAAATCTTCGTCACTTATTTTCTGCACGCTCGAGCTTTCGTTTAAGTACGCAGAGTCTAAATCCTGGTAGACGGAGCCGCTCGAGATGAACACGTAAGTCTCAACAGATTGCAAAACCTCGGCAGACGCCCGGACGGCGCTGGGCAGATAGCCCGACGTGTCAATCACCGCGTCCCACTGCCTGCCCATTAGGGCTTGAAGGTTCTGATGCCGGTCTCCGCGGAGATTTTCGACGTCTGGAAAAAGCGTTTTGTCGGTATGTCCCCGGTTGAACAGCGAAACCTCGTGCCCCTTGTGCAGGGCCGCCTCGACAAGGTGACGCCCGATAAAAACCGTTCCGCCGAGGATTAAAATTTTCATGGGGCTCCTTTTCTGTAACGGAATTGTGTCCGGTTACATCGTCTTCGTCACCTTGCTCAGGTGCCGCGGCGCGTCCGGGTTTAGGCCCTTGGCCTTGGTGAGGTGGAGCGCCAAAAGCTGCCCCACCAGCACGTGCAAAAACGCTTCGCTCGCCCCGTGCAGGCCGCGCGGCAGGGAGATGGGCGCGTCGGCGAGGTTTAAGAGTTCTTCCGCCCCGCTCACCACCGTCAGGTCGGCCTCTAAATCACGAAGCCGTTTGGCAACCAGAAGCGTAGACGCCAACGTCGCGTCGTCACTGCCCAAAAGGATGATGGGTTCGCCTGTGCCCACCGCGGCGATGGGGCCGTGTTGGAATTCGGCGCTCGAGTAGGCCTGCGTGTGCAGGTAACTCGTCTCCTTGAGTTTGAGCGCGACCTCCAAAGCCGGACCGTAGGAAAGCCCGCGGCCCAACACGTACCCGCTTTCGGCGTGGGTGAGGCGTAGTGCGGCGCGCGCTATAGGGGTTTGATCCGTTAGCACGTCCTCCATAAGCGCGGGCACGCTGTTTAGCGCCCCCAGCAGCGCCTCGTCCTCCGACCAGCGCGCCACGAGGAGGGCGAGGACCATCATCTGCGAGGAGAATGTTTTAGAGGCGGCCACCGCGCTTTCTCTTCCAGCCCCTTGGGGGAGGCAGAAGTCGGCAATGGTCCCCAAGGCGCTCTCTGCCGCATTGGTCACGGCGACGGTCGTCGCGCCCGCCCTTTGAAGCGCGCGTAGCCCCTCGACCACGTCGCTGCTCTCGCCGGACTGGCTCACGCCGACGGCGAGCGCGTCGGAAAGCGTCATCTTCGAGGCGTAGACTGTGATAAGACTCGGCGGCACGCTGGCGACGGGCAGGCCTAAATATTGACCCGCCAGATAGGTAAAAAAGGTGACCGCGTTGTCCGAGGAGCCTCGAGCCAGACTCAACACAAGCCGGGCGGGAGATTTTCGCAGCGCGTCCACTACCTCCTGCGTCTCGCTCTCTAACAGCCGCGCCAAAACCTCGGGCTGCTCTCCTATCTCTTTTTCAAAGTGGCTCATGTTCCTCCTGATTTTTAGACGCTCCGTTTTTAGGCGCTGCATTTTTAGCCGCTGCGACGGCTTCGCGGACGCGGCCCTGATGACGGCTCAAAAGCTCACGCGCCTCCTCCGCTGAGACGCTTCCGAGCAGCGTGACAAGCGCCTCACGGATGTGCCAGTGCGTTTCTCCAAGCGCCGCCGCCGCCTCTTCTTCCGACACGCCCGCCCCCTCACAGACGATGCGCCGCGCCCGCGCCCGGAGCTTATCGTTCGCCGGGCGCATCCCGACCATCAGGTTGCCGTAGGCCCCGCCGAGCTTTACCAGTACCGCCGTCGAGAGCGCGTTCAGCGCGACCTTTTGCGCCGTTCCGGCGGTGAGACGCGTCGAGCCCGCCAGCACCTCGGGGCCGGTTTCTAAAAGCACCCCGACCTCGGCGGCGTGCAGGAGGGGCGCGTCCGGGTTGTTGGCGACGCCCACCGTAAACGCGCCGCGTTCTCGAGCCCGCTCTACCCCGGCGACGGTGTAGGGCGTGCGCCCGCTCGCGGCCAAGCCAATCACCGCGTCGGCGGGGGAGATGTTGGCTTCGTCTACGGCGGCTCGAGCCGCCCCCCCGTCGTCCTCGGCCCCCTCCTGCGCGCGCCCGCCCGCCGCCGCGCCGCCCGCCAAAAGCACCAGCGTTCGCGTAAAGCCAAAGGTGGGAGGCAGTTCGGCGGCGTCTTGAAGCGCCAAGCGCCCCGAGGTGCCCGCGCCGATATAAACAAGGCGACCGCCCGCCCCTAAACAACGCTCAATGCCCGCGGCAGCCTCCTCTAACATAGGCAGCGCCCGTGCGGTCGCCTCCACCGCCCGCCGGTTGCTCTCGAGGAGCGCGGCCAAACTCTTTGAGAGCGGCCAGGTGTCGAGGTCGCGGTAGGACGCGCCGACGGTTTCCGTTGTGCTTTGGGTCGAGCTTTCCGTTACACTTTCGTCGCTCACGCTCTTCTCTTTTCGTTATACATAGCAGTTTTTGTTGACGCTGGGTTTACGAACGCAAGCATCATTCCCAAATTAGGGTTTGGACGGTAACGCCCAAGCTGAATGGGTCCTAAACTGGATGATACCCACTAAGGCGCGCGCAGCTCGAGCGCCAGCCCGTACTTGTCGCTCCGGTAGGCGCTGCGCACGTACTCGAAGGGCTCGTTTTCGGCGTCGAAGGTGGTGCGCTCGAGCGCCAGAAGCGGCACCTCTTTGCCGATGGTCAACCGTTCGCATTCGTTCTTGAAGGGCAGCCGCGCGCTCACCGTCTGGCGGGCGCGGTGGGGCCTAATGCCGTAGTGCCGGGTGATGGTCCGGTAGAGGCTTTGCGAACGTTTCAAGGCGGCCACCGGAAAGCCGCCAAGCCGGGGCGAGAGGTGCGCCGTCTGGAGCGCCAGCGGCTCGCCGTCGGCGGTGCGCAGGCGGGTAACGCGCAAGATGGCGGTTCCTTTAGAGAGCCCCAAGGCGTCGGCCACGCCTTGGTCGGCGGGGGTGTAAAGCGCCTCCAAAAGCCTGCTACCCGCGCGAAAGCCGAGCGACCGCGCCTCCTCGGTAAAGCCCAGCACGCGGTCGACGGTCTGCTCGAGCCGCTGCGGCAGCACAAAGGTGCCCGAGCCCTGCCGCTGCTCGACGAGGTTGTCCAGCACGAGTTCTTCAAACGCGCGCCGCACCGTCATCCGCGATAAGTGGAGCGCCGCGGCCAAGTCGCGTTCAGAGGGGAGCGCCGTGCCCGGCGCGAGCGCCCCCGCCCGGATCGCGTCGCAGAGCGCCCGCCTGAGCTGGAGATAGGCGGGCGTCGGCAAGGTTTTGTCGACCTGCAACGTTTTAACATGCCACTCATGGGTGTGCAACCCTCTGATGGGTAAAGCATTTTCCATAGGCACCGCGTTCATGATCCGCCCCCGTTCTCTCGCGCTCTCACGCAAGTCTCCACCCCGTGATTTCCAACCTGCCCTATAACGTGTCAAGACCGTACCATTCCTAGACCACTAAGGTCAAACCAGGCCTGATCTATGGTAAATTCTCCCGATGACCTCCACAGAAGCGCGTTTTGACGCCCCTCGAGCCGTCCTCGAAAGGGCGGTGGCGGACCTCGAGGTGCCCGGCGCGGTGGCTTTTACGGGCACAATAGAGGACGCGGCGTGCGTCGCAGCGACCGGCGTCACGCGTTTAGAAGGGGGCGTTCCCGTCACGCCCGAAACCGTTTATGACTTGGCCTCGCTCACCAAGGTCGTGGCGACGTTGCCCGCGGTGCTCAAACTCGCCGGGGAGGGTGAAATCGGTTTAGACGACAAAGTCAAGCGCTTTTTTTCCAACGCGGGCTGGTTTAAGACGCCCTCGCTCGGCGATACCACCCTGAGGGAGCTTCTGACGCACACCTCGGGCTTGCCCGCCTGGACGCCGCTCTTCGCCCTCACCGACAACCGCCGAACCGCGCTCGCCAACGTGTTGCAGGCCCCGCTCGAGCACCCCGCAGGCACCTACACCTACAGCGATTTGGGCTTTATCCTCCTGGGCGCGATTATCGAGCGGGTGAGCGGGGAGCGGCAAGACGCCTTTGTGCAGCGCTACATCTTTGGTCCCCTCGGCATGACCGAGACGCGCTACGGTCCCCTAAAAGGCGAGCACGTCGCCGCTACGGAAGATTGTGGCTGGCGGGGCGGGCTCTTGCAGGGTGTCGTCCACGACGAAAACGCCTTTGCGATGGGGGGCGTGGCGGGGCACGCGGGGCTTTTTGGTACCGCGGGAGACTTGGCGACTTACGCGCAGGCGTGGCTGAGGTTAGACCCGCGGCTTGGGCCAGAGGATTTATTACGAGACGCCGTGCGGGAGTATTTCTCCAACGGGAATGAGCGGCGCGGTTTAGGTTGGATGTTGAAAGGGGAGCACTCGAGCGCCGGACGTTACTCGAGCGAGCGAGCCTTTGGGCACACGGGTTTTACGGGCACGAGTCTTTGGATAGACCCGGTCGGGGGCTCTTTCGCGGTTTTGTTAACCAACCGGGTTCACCCCTCGAGGGAGAAGGGGAGGAACATCCACGCGCTTAGGGTCGCGTTTCACGAGGCGGTGGTAAAGACCTTAACTTGATTTGCCTTCTTCCGTTTCTACTCCCTTCCAAACGTATAATCAACATGAGGAGCACACGATGGCTATACATCTAGACCTTCCCCCGGAAGTAGTTGCCGCGGCCCGCCCCGATTTAGAGCGAGAGGTGCTAGAAGGGCTTCTTTTGAAACTGGTGAGCGAGGGTCGGATGAGTTTGGGCAAGGCGGGCGGCCTACTGGGTATGAGCCGCTGGGAAGCGATTGGCTGGTACACGGGTCACGGCCTCGCTTACCCCAACTTGAGCGAGGAAGATGTGGCTGATGAACTCAAGCACGCCTGGGAGGACTGAGGCGGTTTTCGACGCAAGCCCGCTCATTTTGCTCGATTCGTTGGGTTACCTGCCCATGTTGCCCCGTCTGTACCGCGTCATCATTTCCCCACAGGTCGCGTCAGAACTCGCAGTTAAGCCCGGCACTCCTGGAAGCGGGGTGCCTCATCTGCCTTGGGTTGAACATAAAATACCCCATCTTGCAACGTTGCGGAGAGTGCGAGGGGAGCTTGCCGCCGACCCTGGAGAGGAAGAAGCTGTGGCGCTGGCGCTCGAGCTTTCGACCTGGGTGGTGCTGGACGACCTCAAAGCCCGGAGATACGCGCGGCGCGTGAACCTTCGTTTGGTAGGCACTTTGGGCGTTTTGCTGCGTATCCACCGTTTCGGTTTGGCTTCGCGCGCTCTGGAAGCCGAGATAAAAGCCTTGGAAGAACGAGGTATGCGTCTCTCTGCGGGGCTTAATGGGTGCAACTCAGTGAATGGGGGTGATAAAACAGGACGATGACAACAGACGCAGAGCAAAGGGTAGAAGAACTGGACGCCATCATCAAGAGCATTGTTGCGGAGATAAAGCAGGAGCTAGGGACGAAAGCGAGCATGAACGAAATAGAAGCGGCCTTGCTAAAGCGACAAAGTAGCCTGATGAGTCGCCTGATGCAGCACCTGGTTGAGAGCCAGGATTTTCCCCCCTCTGATGAACAAAAGCGAGGGTTGGCATAAAGACGGACGGGGCGAGCTTGAGGTCAAGCACTTCTGGGGGAGCGTGCGCGTACCCAGTCAAAGGTACGAACACAAAGACGGCAGACATTGCCAAGTCGCCCTGGACCCAAACTTAGACGGCAGTGGTTGGACAGCGGGCGCATTGAACGTGATGATGCGTTTGAGTAGCGCTTTATCGTATGAAAAAGCGGTAGAAGTCAGCCGTGACTTTGAGATGTTGCCGGGCATGAGTCGCGCGGGCTTGGAGCGCTTGACCCAACCTTACGCCAGCGCTTGTCAGGCGCAAACGCGCGAGCTGCTGGACACGGCCAAAGATGCAGCGTTGCTAGCAGGACGAGGGCGGAAAGTGGTGATTGAAGTTGACGGGGTGCGGGTGCTCGAAAAAGCTCAGGACGGGGTTTGTGGCGGCATCGAGATCAAGAGCGCGGTGATCCACCCGGTGTCTGCACCTCAGCAACGCAGCCTGTTAGCCGATGTGTGTGAGGCGACAGCGTTTACCGACCAAGTAGCGGGGCTGATGCGTGAAGCAGGCCTGAGACAAGATGATGAAGTCGTCGGCCTGAGCGATGGCGCGAGTTGGATCAAAAACCTTTACGAGCATCTGGGTATCCCACACATCATCGACGTTTACCACAGCAGTGCTTACCTTGACACCCTTATGGAAGCTCTCGGCTGGGATGAGCGCGAACGTAGCCAAACAAGACGCTCTTGGCTTAGCGGCGAGATTGCTGCTGCGGATTGGTTACAAACGCATCGTCCTGACCCTGCTGTTTGGCTGAGCTGGGATGACACATCACAAACGGCTTTACGCTATCTTCAAGAACGTCAACACCATATGGATTACCCCAGTTATAAAAATTGTGGCTTACCCATTGGCTCTGGTCAAGTCGAGGGCGTCAACAAGAGCGTCATCGGCTTCCGCATGAAACAGTCGGGGATGCAGTGGTCGCGTCCTGGCGCAGGTCGCATGGCTTCTTTTAGAGCTAGGCGTTGTTCCAAGCAGCCGCTCGTCTCCCATGACACCATAAGGCACCACGCCTTTTCTTCCCCCACTACGTGAGTTGCACCCGGGCTTAATAAGGGGGGTGCTCGAGGGTGGTGAAGTGGGTTAGGATGCGGTCATATGCTCCTCAGTCAAAACATTCGTGAGAATTATCGCTTTGAGTCGACAACCCGTGGATAACACTTTTCTATAGCCCAGGTAGCTCGAATGACCCATAACGCCCTCAACCTTCCTCCCCTGCACATTTTAGGCCTCATGTCCGGCACCTCGCTCGACGGGGTGGACGCGGTTTTAGCGCGCCTCGAGCGCCGAGACGGCGTCCTCTTATGGGAGGTGCTAGCGCGCCGTTCCCTCGACTATCCTCTTGCGTTACGCGGGCGCTTGGAGCGCGCGCTGCAACCGGATACATCCGACGTAACGCTTCTCACGCAGCTTCACACAGAGGTGGGCGGGGTCTACGCGGAGCTTGCCCATGAGGTCATGCAGACCGGACGGGTGGACCTGATAGCTTTGTCGGGTCAGACGGTTTACCACATCCCGCGCGTGGACGAGGCTCGAGGCTGGCACACCGTAAGCACCTTGCAACTCGGTGAGGCGGCCCTCGTGAGCGAACGGTGCGGCGTGCCCGTCGTCTCGGACTTTCGCCCGTCGGATATGGCCGCTGGGGGAGGAGGCGCGCCGCTGGTTTCGTTTGGCGACCTTCAGCTTTACGCGCAAGCGGGCACCGCGCGGGCGGTTCACAATCTAGGCGGTATCTCGAACCTCACCTACTTGCCCGCCGACGGCGACCCGTCGGGGGTCATGGCCTTTGACACGGGACCCGCGAACTGTCTTTTAGACGAGGCTGCAAAACGTTACTTTGGTCTGGATTTTGACGAGGGCGGGCGGTTGGCCTCGAGGGGTCGGGTGGATGAGGAGGTGTTGGCGCGCCTTCTCAACCATCCCTATCTGCGGCTCGAGCCCCCCAAAACAACGGGTCGGGAAGTGTTCGCGCTGCGCGAATTTGAGGAGGTCTTGGAGCCTCACGCGCCCGCAGACATCCTCGCCACCCTCACCGCTTTCACTGCCGAGTCGGTCGCCCGCGCCTACCGTGATTTTGTCCTCCCGCGCCCCTTGGACGAGATTTTGGTCGCGGGCGGCGGCGCGCTCAACCCAACGCTGATACGCTTTCTTAGAAAGCGTATGGACGCGTCCGTCAAGACCTTTGAGGAGATGGGCTGGCACGCCAAAGACCGCGAAGCCTTGGCCTTTGCGGTAATGGGCTATTTTGCCTCGTACGGCCTGCCCAACACGCTGCCCAGCGCGACGGGCGCGCGGCGCGCGGTGGTGGCGGGTAAATCGTCGGGGCTAACGAGAGGGGTGTTGAGTGGAAACACTCGAGCCGAGTGAAGCCGTCCAAACTTTTTTAAGAACCTTCGTACCTGACAAAAGAACCACGCTTTGTGAGGTTGGATTTTCAAATGAACAGCTTCAGGGGGTGGCGGACGTCGCGCTCGAGCCCATCCTACGCACCTACGCCGCCGAAAAACGTCTTTCGTTAAAGGTGCATTTTTTAGCACCCACGTCTCAAAAAGTTGTCGCGCCTCGAGCCTTCCTCCTCTGCCAGCCCGAGCCCACCGCCGAAACCGTCTCCGAAGCTCTCCACGGCGAAACGGTGAACGTTTTCGATACCTGCGGCGCTTTTCGCCGCGTGGCAACCCGCCGTGACGGTTACCTCGGCTGGGTACATGCTGACGCTCTGGGCAGCTCTCCCGAGCCGACCCACCGCTTTACCGCCCCCAGAGGTCATGTGTTTGCCGCGCCAAAAGCACAAAGTGCGCGCCTCTTTGAGCTTTCTTACGGCGCAGAACTTCACGTTGAACCTGAACCGGGCGGGGCGCGCGAAGACGCGTGGAGCCGGGTGAGGCTGGCGCAAGGCGAAAGGAGCGAAACGGGTTTTGTGCGAAGCGCTCTCCTGCGTCCTTTGAGCGAGCTTGCAAGGGCGACGCCTGAGAATATTATGGCGTTTGCAGGGCGTTTTCTCGAGGCCCCTTACGTCTGGGGCGGCACCACCGCCTGGGGGCTCGACTGCTCGGGGCTGGTGCAGACCGTCTACGCCGCGCACGGTCTAGCGCTACCCCGCGACGCTGACCAGCAAGAGGCGTGTGGGCGGGCGGTGGGGCTTGACAGGGTGGGGCTTGACAGGGTGGGGCTTGACGATGTGCGGCCCGCCGACCTGCTCTTTTTTCCGGGCCACGTCGCCCTCTCCCTGGGCGGGTCGCGCCTTCTCCACGCCAACGCCCACCACATGCGCGTGACGGTTGACGACTTCGCGGCGGACGCTTACGGGGCCTCATTGCGAGAGGCGCTGACGCAAGTGAGGCGCGTGCTCATCCCGTAGTTTTGCCCGCTGGGCGTTGGGCGCGGATGATGTTGGGGAACAGGGGAGCGGGGGTAATGGAGAAAGTCTCCAATCTCTCTATCGCCCCGTCTCTTGCAGGTGGTCTTGGATTGGTATATCCTGAAGGGCCAAATCAGGTAAGACCAAGGAGGTTTCATGTATAAAAGGTTTTCTTCTTTCGTTCTCGTGCTGCTTTTGTCTCTTGCGGGCACGGTGTTCGCCCAAACCGAGGCGATTCCCGACTACGGCGCGCTCGACATCCAGCCCGGTCAGCCGGGCGGCACGCTGACCTTGTCGCTCGGTGACGCGCCGCCCTCATTTTTTTATTACGGCGTGATTGACAACAACGTGCAGACGGTGTCGCAGCAGATTTTCGACCCGCTGCTCGAGTTCAACCTAGACACCTACGAACTCATCCCCGGCTTGGCCGAGTCCTGGGAAGTCTCGGACGACGGCACCGTCTACACCTTTGGCCTTCGTGAGGGCGTGACCTGGCAAGACGGCGAACCCTTTACCGCTGAAGACGTCGTTTTCACCTACACCCAAATCATCATGAACCCCGAGGCGCTCGCGGGCGACGCGGCGCAGTTCGTCGTCAACGTGGACGGCGAGGACCGCATGGTCGAGGTCGAGGCGGTGGACGACATGACGGTCCGCTTTACCCTGCCCGCGCCGTCGGCGTCGTTTTTAATCCGGCAGCGCTTTTTCATCATGCCCAAGCACAAGCTGCTGGAGTTCTCGCAGGAGGGCGGCGCGGCTCCTGCCGACATCAACAACGCCTGGCCCACCGACGGCGACCTGAGTAACGTCGTCGGCACGGGTCCTTTTCGCTTGACGGACTACACCGCGGGTCAAAAGGTGACGCTACAGAAGAATGAGAACTACTGGAAAGAGGACGCGTCCAGCACCCAGTTGCCTTATGTGGATACGCTCGAGTACCTCGTCATCAGCGGCTCTGAGAACCAAGTGGCGCAGTTTTTGGCAGGCAACCTAGACGCGCTCAACATCTCGGGCGCGCAGTTCCCCGACCTCAAGGGCCGCGAGGTCGCGGGCGCGGACTTCCGGGTGGTCTCGAGCGAGGCGCTTTTTGGCTCGCCGCCCCACTTGGCCTTTAACTTTGACGACGCCAACCCCGCGTTGGCCGAGGCGTTTTCGAATACCGACTTCCGCCGCGCGGTGGAGTACGCGGTTGACCGCCAGCGCGTGATCGACGACGTGTATAACGGTCTCGCCACCCTCCCCGGCACGCCGACCGCGCCCGCCGACGGAACCTTTTACACCGACACCACCGAACTGATGAACATGTTCGACCTCACCCAGGCCAACGCCGGGCTCGACGCGCTTGGCTACACCGACACCGACGGGGACGGGGTGCGCAACCTGCCGAACGGGGAGCCGCTCGAGTTCACCCTCACCTACAACGCCGACTCGACCATCTTTACCGACATTGCCACCATCCTCCAGAACGACTTCGCGCAGGCGGGCGTCCGGGTCAACTTGCAGGGCGTTCAGGGCAGTTCGCTCTTTTCCACCGCCTTGGGCGGCGACTTCGACGCCATCTTGGTCGCCTTTGGCAACCAGCCCGACCCCGAACTCCGCACGCCCATCTGGCAGCCCGGCGGCTCGCTCTACTACTGGCACCGCGCCACCCAAGCCGCCGAGGGCGAGACGCAGCCCAATTTCGAAGTGATGAGCGATTGGGAACGCCGCATCTACGACATCTTCGATGAGGCTTCCAAACTCACCGACCAGGCGCAACGCGTTGAACTCTATGAGGAGTGGCAGCGCCTCAACGCCGAGAACGTGCCCGTCATCATGATTGCGAAGGGTTCCAACGCGGCGGCTGTTTACAACCGCGTCCAAAACTTCGTCTACAGCCTGGGCGTCATCCCCGGTTACAACCCGGTGCCGCTTTACTTTATTGAGCAGTAGTTGGTAAGACGGTTTATGACCATGAGGGGGCTCTTAGGAGCCCCTACTTTGAATGAGGGCTATTGAACTATGTTGAACTATCTTATTAGACGCATCCTCATCATCATCCCGACGCTTTTTTTCGTGTCGGTGGTGTCGTTCGGCGTGATTCAGCTTCAGCCGGGCAGTTTCACCGACCGCTATTTGGAAGACCCTCGGATGAGCGCGGAAACGGTCGCGCGTATCAACGCACAGTTGGGCCTCGACAAACCCGTGTGGGAGCAGTACGGGCTTTGGGTGGTGGGCATCATGACGCGGGGCGACTTTGGCTATTCGTTTTTTGCGAACCGGCCCGTCTCGAGCCTCATCGGCGAACGCCTCATGTGGACCCTCGTCGTCGCCGGGACGACGATGCTCTTTTCCTGGCTCGTGGCGATTCCGCTGGGCATCTACACCGCGGTCAACCGCAACGGTCTAACCGACGCGGTGGCGAGTTTCGTGGGCTACATCGGGCTGGCGGTGCCCGACTTTCTGGTGGCGCTCTTGCTGATTGCGTGGGTGCTCGAGCGGGGCGGGACCAACGTCGGCGGGCTCTTTTCGCCCGCCTACATCGGCGCGCCCTGGTCGTGGGGGCGGTTTTTGGACCTCCTTAACCATCTCTGGATTCCGGTCCTCGCCATCGGCACCGCCGGGATTGCCGTTTTGATGCGGCAGATGCGCGCCAACTTGCTCGACGTGCTCCACGCCGATTTTGTCCGCACGGCGCGCGCCAAGGGTCTGCGCGAGGGCGTGGTGACGAATCGTCACGCGGTGCGTAACGCCATCAACCCGCTCATTTCAATAGCGGGGCTCAGTTTGCCCGAGCTTCTAAACGGCACTATCATCACCGCCATCGTCCTCAATTTGCCCACCATCGGCCCGCTGCTCTACGATTCGCTTCTGGCTGGCGACCAATATGTAGCGATGACGCTGCTCCTGTTCTCGAGCCTCCTCCTCATGGTCGGCAACCTCTTGGCCGACCTCGCGCTGGCCTGGGCGGACCCGCGCATCCGCTATGGCTAGCCTTGCGCGGGCGCGTACGGCGGCCAGACCCGTGTCGGTGAGCCCCTGGACGCTCGCCTGGCGGCGGTTTAGACGTTCTAAAGTGGGCGTCATCGGCGGTGTGGTGCTCGTTGTCCTCTACCTCACCGCGCTCTTTGCGCCCTTTTTGGCCCCCTACAACATCACGACGCAGCACTCGAGCGCCGCCTACAGCCCGCCGCAGCGCGTGTATTTTTTTAACGAGGGGCGGCTAAGCTGGCCCTTTGTCTATCCCCTCACTAAAGAGCGCGACCCCGTCACCTATCAGCGCGTTTACGCCGAGGACCGCGCGCAGCCTCTGCCCCTCCGCTTTTTCGTCCGCGGCGAGCCCTACACGTTTTTTGGCCTCAGTACCAACCTGCACCTCTTCGGCGTGCGTGACGGCTTCTATTTCCCGCTGGGCACCGACCGCTTCGGGCGCGACCTCTTCTCGAGGACGCTGGTCGGCTCGCAGGTGTCCTTGACCGTCGGCCTGGTGGGCATCCTCATCTCGTTCGCCATCGGCATCGTGGTGGGCGGGATTTCCGGGTTTTACGGCGGTCTGGTTGACAGCGCGTTGCAGCGGCTTATCGAGGTGCTGCTGTCGTTCCCGCGCCTACCCATCTTGCTGGCCTTGGCTACGGCCATCCCCGCGAATTGGCCCTCGACCTGGGTTTACGTGGGCATCGTGGCGGTGTTGTCGCTGATCGGCTGGGCGAGCCTGGCGAGGGTGGTGCGGGGTCAGGTTTTGGCGGCTCGTGAGGTTGACTACGTGAGCGCGGCGCGGGCGGTCGGCGCGGGTGACGGGCGCGTGATTTTGCGCCACGTGCTGCCCAATTTGACTTCTTATTTGGTCGTGGCCGCGACGCTGGCGCTGCCTGGTTACATCTTGGGCGAGAGCGCGCTCTCGTTTTTGGGTTTGGGCATCAAGGAGCCCATGACTTCGTGGGGGTTGCTCCTCAAAGACGCCCAAAACTTCGAGGCGCTGCGCCTCTACCCCTGGCTGCTCCTACCGGGCGTGATGATTGTCGTCGCGGTGCTTGCGATTAACTTCGTGGGTGACGCCCTGCGCGACGCGGCGGACGTGCAGAGCCGGTAGGGGTCCCGAATCTCACGGGTTATAAAAGCGGGGTATAAAAGACCATGACCGACCTTCACCGCCTCCTGATGATTGATTTGTCACACGATACGCTCACCCCCGACGAGCGCGCCTTTTTGAACGAGCACCGCGTGGGCGGCGTCTGCCTCTTTTCGCGTAACATTCGGGACCGGGCGCAGCTCGCGGATTACACCGCCGAACTGCGCGCGCTCTTGGGGGAAGACCTCATCGTCGCGGTGGACCAGGAGGGGGGCGGGGTGGTGCGTGTACGAGATGTACCCTATCCGCCGAGCGCGATGGCGCTGGGGGCGGCGGACGACCCCAATTTAACTCGAGCCGTCGCCGCCGCAACCGCCAGGGGCCTCCGCGCCGTGGGCGTCACCCTCGACTTCGCCCCCGTCGCCGACGTGAACAACAACCCGAACAACCCCGTCATCGCCGACAGAGCGTTTGGAAGCGACCCGGAGCATGTGGCGCGTCACGTGGGCGCTTTTGTGGAGGGCTTACAGGCGGAGGGCGTCGGCGCGACCGCCAAACATTTCCCCGGCCACGGCGACACCGATACCGACTCGCACGCGTCGCTGCCGCGCCTGGGGGTAAGTCTGGAGCGCCTCGAGCACACAGAACTCGTCCCTTTTCGTGCCGCCATCCACGCAGGCGTCGCCGCGGTGATGAGCTACCACGGTCTCATCCCGGTTTTGGATGCTGACATGCCCGCGACGCTCTCGAGGCCCATCATGACCGGCCTTTTGCGAGACAAATCAGGCTTTAACGGCCTCGTCCTCACCGACGCGCTCAACATGCGGGCTATTGCCGATACCTACGGCCCGGCGGAGGCGGCGGTTCGGGCGCTCATCGCGGGGGTGGACATGCCGCTGCACGTCGGCCCGCTCTCCGAACACCGGGAGATTCTGAAGACAATTGAACGCGCCCACGCCGAGGGCCGTTTGAACCCGGAGGAGACTGCACGCTCGCTCGAACGCATCCGCCACTTTTCAGAACGTTTTCCCGCCCGACCCGACTCCGACGCCGCTTGGCGAGAGGGCGACGAGGCGCTTCTTAACGAGGCCGCGCGCCGCGCGCTCGTGGCGCTGGGCGATTTTGGGCCGCTCGAGCCCTCCCCCTGCCTTGTCGTCTGGGCCGAAAACACCGCGGGCGGCGCGGCGAGCGACGTGATGAAACCTCCTGTAGAGAGGCTTATGGATGAGCTTACAGCTCAGGGTTTCACGCCTACCCGCGCTCCTTATGACCGTAATGCGCTTGCTGAGGGCCGCTCGAGCATCTTAGAAATGGCTGAGAAAGCGCCCATCACGCTATTCGTCTCGACCTCGAGGACGCGTTTGGGAGAGGGGGAGAGGGGGTTGGGGCTCGAGCTGACACAAATCTCCAAACGCTTTGTTCACCTCGTTCTCTGGAATCCCTACTGCGCCTTGGATGTGCCCAGCCCTGCGCTCATCTCCTTTGGCTTTAGGGACCCTTCTTTGAAAGCGGTGGCGCGGGCGCTCATCTCAGGTGAGGCGGCGGGGCGGGGGGTGGGGGGGCTCGAGAGAGCGTGAGCTAAGTTCTTGTTTTCGGCGGCGTCGCAAAGAAAAAGAACACCGACCCCAACAGCGCAAATCCCGCCAGCACCACGAAACCCGGCGTATAGGTGCCGTAACGGTCCGCGAACGCGCCCGCCAAGATGGGACCGGTAATGGTCCCGACAGTCACGATCACGTTTGAAAACCCCAAAATTTGCGCAAAGTGACGCCGCCCGAAGTAGTCGGCGCGCAAAGATTGCATGATGGGGCCGCGTAAACCCCAGGACACGCCGTGAAGCACCGCAAAGGCGAGCACCCACGGCACGGTGGTGCCAAAGGCGAGCATGAGAAGCCCGCCCGCGTGACCGAACATCGCGCCCGTGGCGAGGAGGCGCTTGTTAAAGGTGTCGCCCAAGAGGCCGCCGAGAAGCTGCCCGACGATGCTCATTGTCGTCATCACGGTAACCATTAGCGCGGCGAGCCCGAGCGAGAAGTCTAAGTCGCTCTCCAGGTGAATCACGAGGTGGGTCAGGACCGCGAACACGACCATCAGCGCCAGACCGTGACCAAACGAGATACACCAAAAGGCTCTCGTTTTGAGCGCGTTCCTGGCCGTGAAGTCTTGCCTAACCGCAGCGTCCTCACCCTTTGGCTCGTCCTCCCGCCCGTCGGGTTTAAGCCCGTAATCTTCGGGCTTATTGCCGACGAGATAGGTGAGCGGCAAGCCGAGCGCGAGGACAATCATGCCGTTGATGAGCGCGGTTGCGCGCCAGCCGTGGACGGTCAGGGACCAGGCTACCAGCGGCACCAGAAAACCGCCTAATGAAATACCCGTTTGCAGGAGCGCGAACGCGGTCGAGCGCCACTTTTCAAACCACTGCGCCGCGACGGTGTTGAGCGTCAAAAAACCCGCTAAACTCGCGCCAATGGCGATGAGCACATACACGGCGTAAAAGGTCGTGAGCGAACCCACCTGACCGAGCAACATTAGCGCCACGGCGAAAGTGACGATGCCGACGCGGATGACGCCTCTGGCCCCGAAGCGCCCGATGAGCCAACCCTGAAAGGGTCCCAAAAGACCGGCCCCCGCCTGCTGAATCGAAAAAGCCGCCGCGAAAGCTGTTTTGCTCCAGCCGAACTCGTTTTGCATCACCGCGATGTAGGTGCCGAAAGATTGGAGGGTAAAGCTGGTCGTCAAGACTTGCAGCAAGGCGCAGCCGCCGAGCACCCACCAGCCGTAGAAAACGCCCTTGGCCCACCTTTTGGCCCGTTCGCTCGTTACCATAGGACTGTCACCACGCTGCTACCATTCACGCCTCACAGCCTCATACCTCACAGCCTCACACCTTAACGCGGACTAAGGTGGGGGAGTGTCATGAGCTGCTAGACGCGGCGACGGGAGAGGTTTAGGATGAGCCTCGAGAGGAGACAATCATGCACCACGAAAACGCAAATCATGAAGACGCGACGGTTGAACCGCTAACGGAAACGCAAAACGACTTGGGCGAGGGGCCGCTCTGGGACCCCCAGGGACGCCTCTTCGGGACCGACATCAACGCGCGCCGCCTGTATCTTTGGGACCCTGCCACGGGCGAGGAGACGGCGAAGTTTTCCGTCAAAGTCGGCTGTATAGGTTTGAGAGAAAGCGGCGGCCTGGTGCTGGCGACAGACGGAGGTTTCGCGCTCTTGCCCGCTCAAAAGGGGTTGGGTGAGGCGGGGCTCGAGTCCGGTGAGACGGGGCTCGAGTTCCTTGGCGACCCCGAGGTCGACCTCCCCCAGACGCGCTTCAACGATGGCGCGGTGGACCCCGGCGGGCGTTTCTGGGCGGGCTCTTACGGCGGCGAGAGCAACAGCCTCTACCGTTTGGATGTGGACGGCAGCGTTCATAAGATAGATACGGGCTTCGGCATTCCCAACGGTACGGATTGGAGCTTGGACGGTAAAACCATGTACTTTACCGACTCGACCGCCAAGACCATCTACGCGTATGACTTCGACGTCCAAACGGGCGCGGTCGAGAACCGCCGTCCCTTTATTGTGACGGAAGAAGACGGCGTGCCCGACGGCCTCACCGTGGACGCCGAGGGTTTTCTTTGGAGCGCGCGCTGGGGCGGTTGGCGCGTGGAGCGCTATGACCCGGAGGGCAGGCTCGAGCGTACCCTTACCTTACCCGTCTCGCAGCCCACGAGTTGCGCCTTTGGCGGGACGGACTTGGACGAACTTTTTGTCACCTCGGCCAGGGTGGGGTTGAGCGACGAGGCGTTAGCAGAGCAGCCGCTGGCGGGGCGGCTTTTTCGTCTGCGGCCCGGCGCGAGGGGGCGAGAAGCGTTCAAGTTTGGGGGGTAAACGGTGCGCCGGTCACAGGATAGGGCGGTTTTCATGAACGTGTACGACCTGAACAGGGTACTGAGCCCATCAGCGCGTCGCGCCTCTTAAAGTGGGCTCTACACGGTCATGCGTAAGGCTGAATTCCCCCCGAACCGGATACCTGCTACAGGGTCCGTGTCAGAATTTTGTGAGAGTGTCCGGCGTACGCTGCGCTTATGACTAACCGTATCTACACAGGCGCAACGATTCTCATTGCTGACGACAACGCCGGGCAGCGCAACGTTCTCGACCTCGTGCTTTCCGCGGACGGCTACCATGTCGACGCCGTCCAGGACGGGCGGGAAGCGCTCACCTATCTCAAAACAAATACACCCGACCTCATCATTTTGGACGTGCTCATGCCGCACTTTAGCGGCCTCGAGGTCTGTGGCCGGGTCAAGCGCGTGCCGCGTCTCAAGCATGTGCCCGTCATGATTCTTACCTCATTGCAGGATGAAGAAACGCTGGCGAGCGCCGACATGGCTCGAGCCGACCGGCTGATAATCAAGCCCCTGTCGGGCAAAAACTTGCGGAGCATCGTTTACGAGCTTCTCGAGCCGCGCTTCGCGCCGCCCGCGTCGTTTATGCGGGACAAAGGGCACGCTGCTCAGCCGTAGGTTTTCGACCCCTTCAACTTTCTTGGGGGTTAACCAGTACAAATTCTGCCGCTTCTACCGCGAGTTCTGCGGCTGTTTGCACCGGCGGCGTGGTGACGATCTCAAAATGCGTTTCGGTAGGGAGCGCCGTCCGCAGCGCCGCCGTGAGCTGCGGGCTGAGCTGGGTGATACCGCCTGCAAAAGCGACGGGTAGACGCCCGGAGGGGGTGTTACGCTCCTTACTGTCCCCCCTGTTTTTGTCTTCTGTACGGTTAAGCCGCTCGAGCAGCGCCCGCGCGAGCCGCGCCAACTCCCGCCCCGCGTCTTGCAGAATCTTTACAGCGGCCTCGTCTTCCTCATGAGCGGCCTTGGCGACGGCGGGCGCGAGCGCGGCTAAACCCGCCCGCCCGCCGCCGTAAACGCTCGCCATGATGTCGGGCCAGTTTCGGCTACCCAGCGCGTCATACATGGCGTTGGCCAAGGGACGGTCGACCGCGCCTCCCGTCTCGTCCACCCAGCGCAGCACGCGCCTGAGCCCGGCCTGACCAATCCAAAAGCCCGCGCCCGCGTCGTCAACGAGATAGCCGTAGCCGCCCGCGCGTAGGGGCGAGCCGTCCACGCGGATATGATAGGCGACGCTGCCGGTGCCCGCGTAAAGAAGCACGCCCTCGCCGGGGCGAAAGGCGCTCCTGTAGGCGATACCCATGTCGTTGTCTATAGCGACGCGTGTGGGGGAGAGCTCGAGCCCCTTTGCAAAAAACTTTGCTAACGTTTCCGCAACTTCCGTTCCCGCGTGAAGCCCCGTCACCCCCGCCACGACCGCGTGAGGACGCGCCACCGCGCGAACCTCCCGCAGCATCTCTTGCAAGCGCGTCAGCGTCTCCTGCCGTTCTTCGGCGGCAAAAAGGTGCCCGGTCACGGGTCCGGCAAGCCCCTCGCCCAGCACACGCCCGAACCCGTCCACAAGCCGCCAGCGCGTGCTCGAGGCCCCCGCATCCACCCCAAGCCCCACGAGGTCTTTTAACTCACCGCTCGCCACTAACCACTCACCACTTCACACCCCGCCACGAACACGCTTTGGACCTCCAGCGCCCCGTTGAGCACCACCAGGTCGGCGCGTTTGTTGGGCTCGAGCACGCCCCTGTCACTCAAGCCCATGTAACGCGCGGGCACACAAGAGAGCATCCGGCTCGCCTCTTCTAGGCTCACGCCCGCCCCGACGGCGTTACGTAAGGCCGCGTCTAGGGTCAGCACGCTCCCCGCCAGCGTGCCGTCCGGCAGCCGCGCCGCGCCCCCTTTGACGACGACGCGTTGCCCGCCGAGCTCGGTCTCGCCCTCTTCGAGTCCGCACGCGCGGATGGCGTCGGTGACGAGGTGGAGGCGACCTCTTTTGGCGGCGTGGGCGGCGAGGAAGCTTCCCTGGTAAACGTGGTGAGTGTCGAAAATAAGCTCGGCGTAGGTTTCGGGATGAGCGAACGCGGCCCCGACCACACCCGGCTCCCGTCCGGAAATTCCGCCCATCGCGTTGTAGAGGTGGGTAAAGCCGACCGTGCCGCCCTCTTTGTGAACCGCCTCTATGAGGGCCTGCACTTCCTCGAACCGCGCCACCGTGTGCCCGACGCTCACCCTTACGCCTGCCGCGGCAAAGCGAGCCGCCGCCGCCAACGCGCCGGGAAGCTCGGGGGCGAGCGTGACGAGGCGCACGACGTTAAGGCTCAACACCTCATCTAACCGTGCCGGGGTGGGCTCCAGAGTATGAGGCGGCTGCGCCCCCAGCCTTTGAGGAGAGATGAATGGACCCTCTAGGTGCGCGCCCGGAATGCTCGGCAAATCCGCGCCGCCCTCCCCCAAGAGCTCCCGGACGCCCCGCAACGCCGCCAACACGTTTTCCCACGGGGCTGTAATCGTCGTCGGATAAAGCGTGGTCACGCCGCGCCGCACGTGAAAACGCGCGAGCGTCCGCACGCCCTCGGGGCCGTCCACCGTGTCGCCGCCCCCGCCGCCGTGGACGTGCGTGTCGATAAAGCCGGGGAGGATGAGGCGGCCGTCTGTGAGCGGCTCGAGCCCTGCAGGAACCCTCTCGCCGTCAACCGTTTCACCATCAATCGTTTCAATGTGAGAGCCAAAGCTGAGCGCGCCCTCCACAAAACCGCTTGGCGTAAGGATGCGTCCGCTGAGCGTGTGAGGCATAGATGCCAGTTTACCCTTTTGAGAAAGTTGACGGGAGGCTCGAGCCCCTACAACCCCTCAACGCGCCCCTTCCTCTCCCACACCTTTACCGGCGGCATGTGTAAACTGAGCAAGGCATAAAATAAGCCACACCCGCATTTCTTCCCGCCCCAAACGTCATGATGAGAACTTCTTTTGAAGTATTTCACTCTTCTCACCTTGCCGAGTGTGCGATGCTCTAGGGGATGCGACCGAATCCGCCAGAGGCCACGCCAAAACCATGCTGAAACTTTCAGCCAGGCCATTTGGGACGACGCCAGTCAGTTTGGGGTACGATCTATGATGCAAGAATATCCAAGTTTGGTTTTTCACCTCAAGAACACGCAACTTTTCGAGGATTTGTCCGAAGGCGAGCTCGAGGAGCTCTCGCGGATCACACCCTATAAAAGGTTTCAAGCGGGTGAAATCATCTACCACATGGAGGACCCCGCCGACGCGCTCTACTTTATCCGCGAGGGCATGGTCAAAATCTCGATGTATTTTCCCAACGGCAAAGAGATGATTTTGGGCCTCCTGGGTCAGTACGACATCTTCGGCGAATTGCTCCTCTTAGAGAGCGAGCGCCGCCCCAACCAGGCCGAGGCGGTTCTAGACACCACGCTCATCGTCATGCCCGAGAGCGACTTTCAGCGTCTCTTGGCGCAGCAGCCCCGTATCGCCATGAAGTTTATCCAGGTGATGTCGACAAACCTCTGGAAGGCCGAATCGCGCTTCGCCGAGGTCGGCGCGTTTGACGCGCCCGGTCGCCTGGCCAATCTTCTCCTGCGCCTTGCCAAAGACTTTGGCGTAGACGGCGAGCGCGGCACGGTCATCGACCTGACCCTGACCCAGCAGGACTTGGCCAAGATGATCGGCGCGACCCGCGAGACGGTTTCGCACTGCCTGGCGCGCCTTTTGGAGTACGGCGCGGTGCGCCGCCGCCGCGCGCCCATCACGGTAAACCCGGACAAGCTCCAGCAGTTTTTGGACGAGGCGAGCGAGTAGACGTTAAGTCGGATTAAAAAAGGGTGCCGTAGACGCTACGGCACCCTTTTTTTGCGCCAAGATTTGTTATGAGGGGCAAATAATGGCGGAGCCGAACTTAATTTATAGCAATCTCCGTTGCTACCGGGCCTACCGGCGCAGCTATACTCCGACAAAGGGCGTGAGTTATTTTCAGGCTGTACTCATTCAAACTAGGATGTTACCTGCTACAATCGGTCGCTTTATAGCGTTGTTGTCAAAGGGGGAGGCCAGTATGAAAACACGTTCAACGGTCATGATCCTGGTGGGGCTTTGCCTGCTGGCGGGCTTTGGTCACGGGCTCGCTCAGGACGCGCCCTGGGCCGACTGGCAGGTCGAGCGCGACGAGCATAACGGCGACACTACCTATTCGCCGACCTCTCCGACGAGGAAGCCCCGCTCATCAAGACAGTCTTGACCAAACCTTCGTCCAGATGACCGAGCTTAACATCGCCTACCTGATGCAGCAGGCGATGGCGACCCTGATGATGCAGCAGCAGAGCACGCTGGGCACGATGCAGCAGATGAACGCAAACATCGCCACCGAGACCTCTTGCATCCTCACGCCCGGCTGCCAAATCGAGTACGACGGCAACGGCGACGCGCAGATGACCCAACCTTAACCGGTAGCCGAGCCACACGCAAAAATCGTAGCATAAGAAACAACACAAGAAGAGGACGCCGCGGCGTCCTCTTTTCTTGTGGTGTGACGCGGTTCACCTATTTCGGGACGGGCTCGAGCCTCCGCCGTCACGCCGACCTCTCGCCCTCACGCATTTTCTCACGACGCTTAAAAAAGCGCGACAAGCCGAGGCTCACCGTAAAGATAACCACCGAGGCGATGAGCACCGCGGGGTTGAAGCTCGGCAAACCGCTCGAGAAGTCGCCGTCGGTGGACGCGCCAAAGAGGACAAAGGCCACCGTGCCGGGGAGCGAGCCGAGGATGGTCGCTAAGATAAACGCGGTGTAGCGGACTTTTAGAAAGCCTGCCAGGTAGTTGACTAAGTCATAAGGCAAGAAGATAAAGCGCATCGTGAGCACGGTTTCAAACGAGTGGTTGCGGAGGCGTTCGGCGTAGCGCCGGACGGGACTGGCGTCGTTGTTGGTTGTGGCCGCGAGCACCCCCCGCCCGAGGGTGCGCCCAATCAAGTAAGCGAGGCTCGCCCCTAAGTTGGCCCCTATCACGGTCAGCACCACGCCCCAGACCGGCCCGAAAAGGAACCCGGCGCCGAGCGTCAGCACCACCGCTGAAAAGAGGATGAGCGGGCGCAGGGTGTAGAGCACAACGAAGAGGAGAGGACCAAAGGGGCTGTTCGCCATAAAGTCGAGCGTCCGCTTAAAGCTCTCCAAAGGCGAAAGCCCGCCCGTCGCGGTGTAGTAGCCGTAGCCGCCTAGAATGACGAGCCAGAAGGAGAGGGCGATAAGTTTTGTGGCGTGCTTTTGGACGAAGCTCGGAGTGGTCGCTTGCGAAGGTGCAGGTGAGCCGGACATGATGGGCCTCCTTAAACGTCGTGCGTTCTTAGCGGTCCGTTACCCGTTTGCTTGGAATGCTGCGGTCGAAAAGGAGACCCTGAAGCGGCACCCGATGATGAAGCCGTCGAAATGGGGTAAGTTCAGGTCTTTGGAAACGGTGTGAGCCTCTCTCGAGTTGCTGTGAGGGTGGTTTTGCCGGGCGGTTGGGTACGAACGGGAAGGTCCCGCGGAAAGAGCATTAAACCGTTCTTATTGCGGATGTTATGCTAAGTGTTATACCCACAGCCACGCAGATGGGAAAACTTGCCAAGCGCGAGAAAGGAGTTTTCGGCATGACCGAAACCATCCTCGTAAAGCTGATCGAGCACAACAACTGGGCGAACCTCCACATCATCGGGGCTTGCTCCGCGGGTGCATCCTGGCATAAGGGGATAGAAAAAGGGTGCAAAGGGAAGTAGACTGGCGCATGAACAAGCCAGACTGGGAAGAGAAGGCGAGAGAAGCATTCGAGCATTACTTAGCCGATTTGAAGGCAACGCTAGCGCCGGACGCCAACTTTAGAGATATAGAAAGGGCAATGCTAAAGTTCTCGCCGGAGATGATGAGAAAAACAGCCGAGGCCCTGGCGAACGCCGAGGCTTTTTCCCCCCGAAGCCAAAGCGACACCTGAGGGCTACTGGCGTAACGGTCTGAGTACAGGCAATATCAAGACGTGCTGGGGTAGTGTTCGTGTCAAAGTCCAGAGGTTGAAAGCTCGAACGGGAGAGCGTCAACAGGTCTACTATGATGGCTGCTTGGATGAATCGGGCTGGAGCCCTGAAGCCTTGGAACGCTTGCTCGAACTCAGTAGCCGTCTGCCTTATGAAGAAGGCAGTCATCTCGCCAAGCTGTTTGGACTCGACATTAGCGGTTCAAGCCTTGCGACTTTAACCAGTCTCTACGCGCTTCACTGTGAACAGGCAGTGAGTGAAAAGCTAAGGCAAACGCGTGAGTGTCCGGTTCAGCCAAGCGCTAAGCCGGGGCGTGTGATGGTCCTACAAGTTGATGGTGTTTATGTGCTGGGTCGTCCTGAAGCAAAGAGTTGTCCGGGGCTAGAAATAAAGAGCGCTGTTCTTTACTCTCAAAATGGTCCCGGCGAAAGGTGGATGTTAGCAGACAGATGTTCAGCCGAGGACTTTTTGCCCCTGCTTTTAGGCTTGCTTGTAGAGGCGGGTGTCACAGCCCAAGATACCCTTATCGGCCTAGGCGACGGTGCGAAATGGATTGACACCATCTTTACTCACCTGGCGGCTACGCGCATTACCGATGTCTTTCACGCTGCGACTTACCTCAATGTCGTCATGCAGGCCCTGCACTGGGATGAAGCCGAGCGAACCCGGCACAGGCGGGACTGGTACAGGGGCGACATCAGTGCGCGAGACTGGTTAGAACAGTATCTCCCTGAGCCCGAGCTGTGGATGACCTGGCAAGACAACGCCTTATCGGCTCTTAACTACTTAGAGCAGCGCTTAGATTCTATGGACTATCCCAGCTTCAAAAACAAACGCTACCCCATTGGTTCAGGTCAGGTTGAAGGGATGAACAAGGCTGTTATTGGTCACCGCATGAAAAGAAGTGGTATGCACTGGTCACCTTCTGGCGCTAAGGGCATGGCCTCACTCAGGGCACAAACTTGTGCTAAACATCCGCTACTGGACTTTGATGACCTTCGTTTCTCAGCCTTCGCTTTGGCTTCCTAACTTTCACCTTAGAGCAGGATGCACCCTTGCTCCGCCCTGACAGACGACCAGCTCGACGCCACGCCTCTACCTACCTCAGAATGGAGCGTTCGCCACACGTTGTCGCACCTCGTGGAGGCGCAACGGGGTTATCTATCGCTCCTGATACGGTCACGTGAGAGACGCCAAGCCCCTCTCTCGTTTACCGAATTACGGGAATCGGCCAAGGAAAGTGGCGAAGGACTGCTTGCCCTCATTGGTGACGAGGCCAGGCAAGACTTCCGTACACGCATCCAAACATCGGACGGCTACCTTGTAGAACCCTGGGTGGTGGTGGTTCAGACCGTCAACCACGCGACGGAACATCGCAGGCAACTGTGCAGAATGTTGAGGATTTTGGGCGTGACGCCGCCCAACCTTGACGGTTGGAGCTTCGGAGAGTTTACAGACGCGGTTGTTCCGAATCCTGCGTAAAGGTTGTTTAACAGGACGTCGTGCAAGCGGACGTCAGTGGAGCCGCCGGTTATTTTCTTGACGAGCTTTTCAGGACCGACCCCCACTATCCTGCCATGCCCCCAGGCTTTCTTTTCGCAGGGCGCGAGGTGGCTGGCACAGAGTCGAACAACTCCATCCTCCTGCTCGAGCCGAAAGACGTTGTGAACGTTCACGACTACCTAACGGGATTTGATGACAATTTTGTGCCCCGCGCCCGCGAGGCGCAGGCGGGTCCTAACTCTCCGTACTTCCGACCCAGTAAGCCCGTACGCGGATTTGCCACCCTCGAGGCGGAGCTCGCTTGGCTTACGGGGAGCCTCGATAGGGTCAAGCAACTCGTGGCTAGCGCAGCGCGTGATGGTGACGGTTTAGCCGTGGACGCTTACCAAGGATTTGTTCGGTGCAGTATAGGGACGCAAGCGTTAGGCGTTGGCGCGTTCGGCTCGTTGGGGTACGGGCTTGGGCTCGAGCACCAGCGACACGAGCGTCTGCCCGGCCTCGGGGGGCGGGCTTCCTTCCACCATGACCCGCACCGTTTTGCCGCTGAGGACGAACATGGGCAGGTAGTCCTGGCCGTAAAGCTCCTCAAAATCATCCATGCGAAACGCGTCGGTGATGGGTGTTTTTTTGAGTTCGCCGCCCCGGTTGAAAAGGTTGCTCAGCTCGGCGTAGGTCACGGGCTTCTTAAAGAGCGTGCGACCGCGCTGCTCGTCGCCCAGGCGGCCCCGGACGCTGCCCCCGCGCCCCGGCGCGAGCTGGTAGACGTTGTCCGAGTCGAACTCGCGCGCGTACTTGAGCGCCGAGAGAGCGTTGGCCTCGTCGTTCGAGGTGAGCGCCAGAAACTTGCCGATGCCCGCGAGCCGCACCTCGTCGTCCGAGTGGTCCGAGAGTAGTGAGCCGTAGTAGGCGTTGAGCCCCTCCATCCGGCTCGCCGAGACGTTTGACCAGTTTGTGTCGGCGAGCGTCACGGTCAGGCCTTCGTTTTGTAAAAAAGTCCCGATGCGCCGCGCGAAGGTGTGCGCACCGAGGATGAGAAAGCCTTGCGCCTCGGGCTCGGCGACCTTGAGAAGGCGCGCGAAGGGTTTGGCGGTGAGGCTGTTGAGCGTGACCGTACTCACGATAACCAAGAACACGAGTGACACGAGCACCTCGGCGCCCGCGAAGCCTTCGTGCGCGAGCTCGGACGCGAAAAGCGAACTCACCGCCGCCGCCACGATGCCGCGCGGGGCGATCCAGGACAAGTAGAGTTTTTCACGCGTCGTTAGGGCCGAGCCCACCGAACTCGCAAAGATGGCGAGAGGCCGGATGACGAGCATGAGCGCGGCGATGAGCAGGACGCTTCTAAAATTGAGCACGCTTCTAAAGGCCTCGAGCTGGACGTTGGCCGCCAAGATGATGAAGAGCAGCGAAATAAACAGCAGCGTGAGGTCTTCCTTAAAGCTCAAAAAGGTGGTGATGTTGGGTACACCCCGGTTGGCGATGATGATGCCCATCAGCACGGTGGCCAACAGCCCCGACTCGGGCGCGAAGGTGTTGGAAAGCGCGAACATCGCAAACACGAAAGCGAGCGCGACCACGTTGACCAGATAGTCGGGGATGGTGCGGCGGCGCAGGAGCGTGGCGAGCAGATAGCCGCCCGCCAGCCCGACGAGCGTGCCCACCCCGATAAACCGCAAGAAAAAGAGCATGGTCTGGCCCAGCGCGTCGGAGCGGTCCCTGATGAGCAAAAACTCGAACACCAGCACCGCGACCATCGCGCCCACCACGTCGACCAAAATGCCTTCCCACTTGAGCACGTTGCCGATTCTCGTCGCGGGCCGCACAATCCGCAGCAAAGGACCAATCACGGTCGGGCCGGTCACGATCACGAGCGCGCCGAAAAGAAACGACAGGGGCATCGTTAAACCAACAAGCCAATAAGCCGCCGCGGTGGCCCCCAGCCAGGTGATGAGCGCGCCCAATGTAACGAGCTTAAAGACCACCCGGCTCGTTTCTCTCACCTCCGGGATGCGGAGCGTGAGACCGCCCTCAAAGAGGATGAGCCCGACCGCGAGCGAGATAAGGGGAAAAAGAAGCTCCTCGCTAAAGAGCTCGTTGGGCTTGACGATGCCGAGGATGGGTCCTACAAAAAAGCCTATCACCAGCAGGGGCAAGATGGCGGGCAGGGAGACGCGCCACGCGAGCCACTGCGCGGCGATGCCCAGCGAGATAATGAGGGCGATGGGTACGGAGGGTCCGAGTTCGATCATCGGTTCAGTCTCGCACAAGTTGGCCCGGCCAAAGTGTCTGCCCGCGCACGTCCCCACCGCCTCCAGAGGCGGTTACGGTGGGGCCTGATCATAGGGGTTGTCGGAAAACTTCTCGCAAACGGGTTTATCGGCATGAGGATTATCCTTTATGATGACCTGCTGGTACGGCTACGAGCTAAATGGTAGGTGAAGAGACGGCTCGAGCCAACACGCCGCTACTTTATAAACCTGGGAACCGCAAAGCCAGAACAGCGCGTGCGGCGTCGCGCTCATCATGTTACCCTTTTTGGACGGCCACTTCGACCCGTTCTAATTTGGTAGATGAGATCACCATCCGTCACACCGTTACAGGAATCCTGCATTTTTACCACCCAGAGGGGGAGCTGATGACCAAATATCTTGTCATGACCGACCACGGCGACGTCGTCGTGAGCGTGAACGAAAGGTGCGACAACGCGCTCCAAAAGGACCTGTTCGAGCTTCATGAGCCGACGCCAGAAAATACCAAAGGCTTGGAGGTCGAGGTGCCGCTACGCGCCTTTGGCGCCAAGGTGATAGAAATTATCGAAAAGGTCGGTACGGGCGAGGCGTCACCGAGCCCCAAACTGCGCGACATGATGATTAAGGAAAAAGCTACCGAAGACCTTGCGCGCATCGAACGGTGGGCCAGGGACCGTCAAAAGGACGCTGAGTAGAGGCCGGGTTGGGGGCGGTGGGAGGCTGAACCTACGCGCGGCTCGAGCCTCACTCAGCCTTCCTCTGCACCGTCCCCAAACCGTCAAAACGCTTTACGCCGGGCTAAGCCTCCGGCTCGTCCTCGTAATCCTCCTCGTAATCCTCCTCGTCAAGCTCGACGATTTCCCCAAGATTCTCCAAGCTGCCCTTGTAAAGCTCGAGCGCCAAGCGCCGCACCTCCGCAACCGCGTCCGCGCCGGTCCGGGAGGCGTCCACACGGCTGTTGGCGACCGCGAAGCTTGCCGCCAAGACCTCGGCAAAGACGGGCCAGGGTCCCTCGAAACCGTTGTCGGACGGCGTCGCGCTGAGCATCGTCCCGCGGGAGGGTTCGGGGGCGTTTTGGGGCGTGTCCTCGAGCCTCGTCAACGCTTCTTCCGACGCGCGGCGTTCGGCGTCGCGTTTGTTGCCGCCCTGACCGCTGCCGTAGACCTCGCCGCCAACTAAAACGTCGCTTACAAAGGTGGGCTCGTGCTCGGGGCCGGTGCGTTGCGTTTCAAACTTCGGTTTGGGCAAACCGAGGCGTTTGCAGCGCTCGATGAGCGCGCCTTTGGGCTGTACCATAAGTCTCCTTTTGTGGTGCTCTAGCCAACCATACGCGGATGGCGGCGTGGAGGAGAAAGTAACGAGTGGTGAGTGAAAAGTAAAGTCGTAAGCCCCTTTCTTTTCTCCTCCGCACTTTCTACTCTCTCCACCGCCTGCTAAACGGGTGTGTAAGCCGAGTCGTCCTCTGTTTCCTTTGGTGTCCCTCTTGCGACGCTCGAGCCTCCACGGTGTTTACGCTATCATGCGGAACGCGTGCAAAAACGGTAGCATGGCTCTATGCCGCGCCTTTTACTCTGCGACGACCACGCGATGTTCCGCCAGGGGCTCCGCAGCATTTTGGAGACCGAAGAGGGCTTCCGGGTCATCGGCGAGGCGGCGACCGGGCGCGAGGCGGTGCGTTACGCGCTCCAGACACGGCCCGACGTAATTCTTATGGACATCCAGATGCCCGAGCTCGACGGGGTCGCGGCGACGAAGACGATTTTGGAGGAGTACCCCGCCGCCAGGGTCATCATCCTCACCATGTACCGCCAAGACCGCTACGTGTTCGAGGCCATCAAGGCGGGCGCGCGGGGCTACATGCTCAAAGACGCCGACGCGAACGATCTAATTGGCGCGATTCGCCGCGTGGCGGAGGGCGAAACGCTTCTAAACGCGGAAATGGCCGCGTCAATCCTCGACGAATTCAGCAAAGTCAAAGAGGTGCCCGAGCATCCCGAGCACCCCATTTCCGAACTCACGGAGCGGGAGGCGGCGATTTTGCGCCTCTTGGCGCAGGGCGCGTCAAATCAAGAAATCGCCACCGACTTAAACGTGAGCGAGAAAACGGTGCGTAATCGGCTCTCGGAAATTTTCTCTAAGCTGCGCCTCAATAACCGCACCCAGGCCGCGCTCTACGCCTTGCGTGAGGGCATCGCCACGCTGGGGGAGGAGCGGTGAAGGGGGTTAAAAGGGGTAAGATAAGCGTGCCTTCCGTGCAGAACGCGCGCTTTGTGGCGGGCTGTGGCCGTTCGCAAACGGGGCCGGACGATCTTACCGAACTCGCTTACACCGCGCTTTCTTTTCCCGAATGCCCAGCGTGCCCGCACCGCCTAGAGCCCGAGGACGGCCCCTCCTTTTGCCGCTGGCTCCGCCCGAAACCCGGCGAAGACCACGCGCACCCGTTTGCCGCGCTCGCTGGATTTCGGGCCGCGTTGGAGGACTAACGTGTCTGCCGAAACCCTTCAAGCGTCTATTGTGGATTTGCTCAAAAAAGTATGCGAGACGCCCGCCCCCACCTTTGAGGAGGCGGCGCGCGGGCGGCTCGTGGCCGGGACGTTTGGAGAGATGGGGCTCGAGCCCCACACCGACGACGTCGGCAACGTCGTCGCCACGCTTCCCGGAAACGGCCCGCGCGTGCTTGTCGCGGCGCATCTTGACACCGTGTTTCCTGCCGACACCGACGTGACGGTTCGGGCGGAGGGCGACCGCCTCCTGGCCCCCGGCATCGGCGACAACAGCGCCAGCCTGGCGGTGCTGCTGCACTACGTGTCCCAAATTCAAACGGACGCGCAGCTTCAGAGACCCCGCCTCACGGTCGCCGCCACGGTCGGGGAGGAGGGGCTGGGCGACCTCTACGGGATGCGTAAGCTTATGGAGCGCGCCTCGGATTTCGACCTGTTTGTGGCGCTCGAC
The DNA here is from genome assembly GCA_965214405.1 of Trueperaceae bacterium. Lineage (GTDB taxonomy): Bacteria > Deinococcota > Deinococci > Deinococcales > Trueperaceae > CBDCCT01. Next base: position 309,616 of record OZ243956.1, on the reverse strand, counting down.
GGTCACTTGGGCACCGTCGTAGACGCGGGCGTGGGCTCGAGGCGCTGGCGGGTTCTTTTTAACGCCAAAGGCGGTCACTCCTGGGGCGACTACGGCGCGCCGAGCGCGGTTCACGTTCTCGGGGAGGCCGTTCACGCGCTTAGCGGCGTGAGCGTTCCCGCCGAGCCGCGGAGTTCTTACAACGTGGGTCAGGTTTGGGGCGGCACGAGCATCAACGCCATCGCGCAGAGCGCGGGCTTTAACCTAGACTTGCGCAGCTTGGAGGGGGACACGCTAAAAAAACTCGAGGAGGACGCCCTCGCCCGCATCCGCCGCGCCGCCAAACGCGCGAACGTGGGCGTCGAAACCGAATTGGTGGGCTCGAGACCCGCCGCGCGAATCCCCAACGAGCCCCTGGTGCGCGCCGCCCAAAGCGCCCTCTCCGAGGTAGGCGTGAACGCCCACCGCACCGCGAGCTCGACCGACGCGAACGCGGCGATGGCTGCGGGCTTGCCCGCTATTTCTTTCGGCGTCTACCGCGGCGGCGACGCGCACCGTTTAGGCGAATGGCTCGAGCCCGCCTCTTTGGAGGTCGGCTACCGCGCTTTTGCGATCCTCATGGCGAACCTGAGCAGGCTCAGCGTCTAGCCGTTAGCCCCTGCCGCGCGTTTTTCTGGCCCGCAGCGCCAGCGTGTCCACCAGCTCGTTCTCCGCGTGTCCCGCGTGGCCCTTGGTCCATTCCCACTGAAGCTCATGCACCTTGGCGAGGGCGAGCAGCTCGAGCCACAAGTCCTTATTTTTGACCGGCTGTTTATTCGCAGTGCGCCAGCCGTTGCGCTGCCAGTTGCTAAGCCAACCCGCGGTAAAGGCCTTTTTGAGATACTGCGAGTCGGTCACCAACGTCACCACGCAGGGCTCTTTGAGCGCTGACAGCGCCCGCACCGCCGCGGTGAGTTCCATGCGGTTGTTCGTCGTGCCGCCCTCGTAGCCTGAGGCCGTGCGCCGCGCCCCGTTGCACATCAAGAGGTAGCCCCAGCCCCCCTCACCCGAGCCCGTGTCACACGAGCCGTCGGTAAAGACGCGAACGTGCTTTTTTTTATTCTCTTCGTGACTCTTCTCGTCTTTGCGTGCGTGTTCAGATACCGGCATGACGCCCATCCTAACCCGCTCCTGTCTTTACCTGCCGATGCCCGGCGGCGTCTGCGCGGGTGGGGGTGCGGGCAAGTTGGCGGGGAAGGGGACACCCTCGAGCCGCTTCACCATCCCGTTCTCGTTGCAGCCCACAAAAAAGGGACAGCGCAGGCATTCGGACCAGACTCGAGGGTGCAAGTCTTTATTCTTGTCAAGGAGCGTAAAGCCACACTTCTCAAAAAACCCCACCGAGTAGGTCCAGGCAAAAAGCGTAGGAATCCCTAGGCGGCGCGCTTCCCCCTCGCACGCCGCGACGAGCGCGCGCCCCACGCCGCTCGCCTGAACGCCCTCTTTGACCGCCAGCCCCCGCACCTCCGCGATGTCGCCCCAGAGGATATGCAGCGCACCGGAACCCGCGAACACCGGACCCTCGCCCGCATCCACTTCGGCCACAAAAAAGTCGCGTAGGTTCTCAAAAATGTTTTGCATGGGCCTTACCAACATCTTGCCCTGACCCGCCCAGTAACCGATGAGCTCAAAAATCTCGGGGACGTCTTCGGCTCTAGCCGGGCGGACGGTCACGGCGGGTGCGTTTTGGGTGGGTTCTAAGGTGGGTTGAGGGGTAGCTCGAGACATGCAGCAGTTTAGCAGAGGGTGAAACTTTATGCACCGCGCTCGTAGCCAAGCGCGTAAAGGTGCGCCAAATTCCTCGGGCTCGGTGGGGGTGAGCAACACGGGTTTACCGCCAGGCCGTTCCAAAAGCACCCCACGTTCTGCGTAAGCGTAACCATAAAGATGCACGCTGCCGAAAGTTTCGGTGTCAAACACACCGTACACCATCCCCGACAAACCGTTGAGTCCAACTTTGTAGCCCCACGGATTAGCCGAGAAGGTAACAAGTCTAACGTCTGTAACCGCCTGCGGGGGCACGCCGAACCACCCGCGGACGCCGAAAATCTCGAGCCCCCGTTCGCTCAGGCGGTAGCGCAGCCAGCGGTTGAGAAAAAAGGCGAGCAGAATGATGAGCGTTACCGCCAAGAGGTCGACAAAAAAAATGAGCAGCCGTTCGGGCGGCGTGGCCTTGCCCGCCCAAACGGCGAACTCCGCGAGAAAGATGCCGGGTAAAATGAGAGCGAGCAGCGCTAAGTCGTTAAGCATTCCCCGCTCAGGATGAATGCTGAGCCGCTCTTTTGTCATCGCTCGCTTCTTAACGCCCCTCGAGCCTTCGCTATCTGCCCTTCCACCTGAACACGCGCCGTGCCCCCATACGACGTGTGGGCGTCCACTACCGCCTCCAAATTCAGCGCCGCGTACACATCCTCTTCAATGAGGGATGAAACTTCTTGCATCCGCTCGAGCCCCAAGTCCTGCAAATCTTTTCCCTCGCTAAGCCCCAGCGCGACGAGCCTACCCACCACCTCGTGCGCCTCCCGAAAGGGAAGCCCCTTTTTCGCCAGATAATCCGCTAAATCGGTCGCGTTGCTGTAGGCGCGGCCCGCGGCGTGACGGGTGCGCGTTTCGTGAACGGTCATCTTGGGTAGCATGTCGGTCATTAACGTTAAACAGGCGCGCAGCGTGTCCGCCGCGTCGAAGACGCCCTCTTTATCCTCTTGCATGTCTTTATTGTAAGCCAGCGGCAAGCCCTTCATCATGGTGAGGAGCGCCATCAAGCTCCCGTAGACGCGGCCCGTCTTGCCGCGCACGAGTTCGCAGACGTCCGGGTTTTTCTTCTGCGGCATAATCGACGAGCCCGTCGTGTGCGAGTCGGGCAGCGCCACGAAACCGAACTCTTGCGAAGACCACAAGATGAGTTCTTCGCAGAGCCTCGAGAGGTGCATCATCGCCATGCTGGCGGCGCTCAAGAATTCCAGGGCAAAGTCTCTATCCGACACCGCGTCGAGCGAATTCGCCGCAGGACGGTCGAAGCCCAAAAGCTCGGCGGTGCGCTCGCGGTCGATTGGAAAACCCGTCCCGGCGAGCGCGCCCGCGCCCAGGGGTGAGACGTTAAGGCGTTTTAATGAATCCTGCAACCTCTCCTCGTCGCGGCTGAACATCTCATAGTAAGCCATCAGGTGATGCGACAAGAGGACGGGCTGCGCCACTTGCAGGTGCGTGTACCCCGGCATGATGACGCCCAGATGCTTTTCAGCCTCTTCGGTGAGCACGCGGCGCAGGCGCGTAAAAAGCTCCTGCAACGCCTCCGTCTCGTCCCGCAGCCAGAGCCTAAAGTCGGTCGCCACCTGGTCGTTGCGGCTCCGCGCGGTGTGGAGCTTACCGCCCACCGCGCCGACGCGCTCGGTGAGCGCGCGTTCGATGTTCATGTGAACGTCCTCGAGTTCGCTCTTCCACTCAAACCGCCCCGCTTCAACCTCTCTTTGGATGTCAGCAAGCCCGCCAATAATTTTGTCGGCTTCATCTTGGGCCAAAATCTCTTGCTCCGCGAGCATTGTCGCGTGGGCGATGGAGCCTCGGATATCTTGCAGGGCCAGACGCTTGTCAAAGGAGACGGACGCGTTAAATTCCTCTACTAGCTTGTCGGTTGCTCCCGAAAAGCGCCCACCCCACATGCGTTTATGGGTCATCCTAAGCCTGCCAAACGGGCACGCGCATCACCGCAAAGCGGGAATCAAACGTCCATACGGGAACCTCAAAACGCTCGGCGAGCACGGCGAGCGCCGCATCAACCAAGCTGACGCGCTGGTCCGTAAAGCGCCTCACCTGAAGAGCGGCGTCGCGGTAATCTTTGGGGGTGGGATTGAGTGGTTTCGAGTCTTGTACGGCAAGCTCGAGCCATTCATGTGCAACGCTTAGCCGCACATTTTGATAGAGCAGGTTATAACATTCCAAAACAACAGGATAGGAGAGCGCCAAGATGCGTCCTTGCTTCGACAACCCTCGGAACTCCCGCCCTGCGCGTTCGTGATACTGGTCGGAACTGTCAGTCAGCGCGTAAAGAGGTCCGGTACCGGCAAACACTGCATTTCGAAACGTAACGTTCAGGAATGTTTCGTCCCTTCGGCGAGGTATTGGTCATGGTTGATGCTTATGTCTTGTTTGCCGCTTCCCTTTTCGTCAACAGGAAACGTTATGGGCCAGCGGGGCGGCTCATAACCGCGTTTTTCTAGTTCCTGCTGCACCATCTGCTCTTCCAAAAATCTTTCCAACGCCGTCTGCACCACCTTGCTAAAGCTCGGTGCCACAGGTTGCGAAGCCAGATAAATATCGAGCCGGGTTCTCAGGTCGTCGGGTAACGTCACCGTTGCACGTTTCATAAGCTCAGTCTATCATTAAAAGTAATACTATGGTGAAGAGTAGGAGATCATCCTTGATACTGCCAGGTACCGCCCACCCGTTTGCTTAAAATGCCGTCACTTTCCCCCTCACTTTTTGCGGTGCGGTAGCCCATGCGGCGGTAGTAGGGGAGCAGGTCGGCTTGCGCCTCGCTAAGGTGCAGGTGCAGGGTGGGGATATTGCGCTGGATGGCGAGGGCCTCGAGCTTGGTCATGAGCCAGCGACCAAAACCCTGCGCGCGTTCCTCCGGGAGCGTGGCGACGCGGTCGACGCGCCAGCCGTTTTCCGCCTCGCGCCAGCGCAGGGCGCAAACGAGGGTGCCCTGGGCGTCCTCGAGCACCAACGCGCCGCCCTGCTCGAGCCAGCCCTGCACCGTCTCGCGCGTTTCTCCCGCCTCCGGCCAGGCTCGTTGGTAAAGCGCCTCGAGCGCCGCGACGTCCCCCAACCCCGCGCTCCGCAAACGCGCCGCTTCGTACACGGTGGGTGTCGAGGGAGGAGTTGGTGAGGGTGTTAAAGAGCGGGTCATCCGCTCACTGGGGCCACTTCTTTATCTTCTGTATTTTTCGCTGCCTCTTCAGCTTCCGCTTGCGCCGCCGTGCGCAGCCTTAGCGCGTTGAGCTTGATAAAGCCTTCCGCGTCGGCCTGGTTGTAGACGCTGTCCTCTTCAAAGGTGACCACGTCCTGACGGTAGAGCGAGTGGGGGCTTTTGCGACCGAGGAGGGTCACGCCGCCCTTATAAAGTTGCAGCCTGGCGGTGCCCGTGACGCGCGCTTGCACGCTGTCCATGAGTCCCTGGAGCGCCACGCGTTCGGGCGCGTACCAAAAGCCGTTGTAGACCATCGACGCGTATTTGGGGATGAGTTCGTCTCGCAGGCTTGTTACCTGCCGGTCGAGCGCGAGCGATTCGACCGCCTTGTGCGCGTGGTAAAGGAGCGTGCCGCCGGGCGTCTCATAACAGCCGCGCGACTTCATCCCGACAAAACGGTTCTCGACGATGTCCACGCGGCCCACGCCGTGTTTGCCGCCCAGAGCGTTGGCTTTTTCCAAGAGCGCCACCGGCCCCAACCTCTCGCCGTTGATGGCGACGGGGTTGCCTCCTTCAAACTCAATCTCAACCGTCTCGGGCGCGTCGGGTGCGTCTTGCGGGTCGGTCGTGAGCCGCCACATGCCCCTGGGCGGCGCGGCCCAGGGGTCTTCTAAGATGCCGCCCTCATATGAGATGTGAAAGAGGTTCGCGTCGGTCGAGTAGGGCTTTTCCTTGGTGACGCCCACCGGGATGTCGTGCGCGCGCGCGTAGGCCACGCAGTCCTCGCGGCCCTTTAGGTCCCACTCGCGCCAGGGGGCGATGACTTTGATGGCGGGCTCGAGCGCGTACGCCGAGAGTTCAAATCTCACCTGGTCGTTGCCCTTGCCCGTCGCGCCGTGCGCCACCGCGTCCGCGCCCTCCTGCTGGGCAATCTCGACCATCTTTTTGGCGATGAGGGGCCGCGCGAACGAGGTGCCGAGGAGGTAGTAGCTCTCGTACACCGCCCCCGCACGGAGCACCGGAAACACGAAGTTGGTAACGAACTCCTCCTGCAAATCCACCGCGTAAGCTTTTGACGCCCCCGTGCGGAGCGCTTTTTCCTCCGCCTCGGCGACCTCCTCGCCCTGACCGATGTCGGCGGTAAAAGTAATAACCTCAGCGCCGTAATGCTCCTTGATCCAGTGCAAAATGACCGAGGTGTCGAGGCCACCAGAATAAGCCAGCACCACTTTTTTAATGGGTTTCAGACCCTTCTCGTTTGCGCTCTGCATCATTTCAACTCCTCCAACGCCAAAAAAACCCACGTGCCCGCGCCTTGCCATAAACCTCCGACCGCTTACCGGATGAGCGGTCTAGCGGCGTCGGGCGCGGGTGGGTAAGGGATGTGACATCATAAATTATAAATTGGCTTTGCACCTTTATACATAAAGCGCAATAACGTTGCAAACTTTAGCACGTGCCGGAGGCGGGGTCAAGGTGCGAGAGCCGGAGGGTGCAACTCACGTAGTGGGGGAAGAAAAGGCGTGGTGCCTTATGGTGTCATGGGAGACGAGCGGCTGCTTGGAACAACGCCTAGCTCTAAAAGAAGCCATGCGACCTGCGCCAGGACGCGACCACTGCATCCCCGACTGTTTCATGCGGAAGCCGATGACGCTCTTGTTGACGCCCTCGACTTGACCAGAGCCAATGGGTAAGCCACAATTTTTATAACTGGGGTAATCCATATGGTGTTGACGTTCTTGAAGATAGCGTAAAGCCGTTTGTGATGTGTCATCCCAGCTCAGCCAAACAGCAGGGTCAGGACGATGCGTTTGTAACCAATCCGCAGCAGCAATCTCGCCGCTAAGCCAAGAGCGTCTTGTTTGGCTACGTTCGCGCTCATCCCAGCCGAGAGCTTCCATAAGGGTGTCAAGGTAAGCACTGCTGTGGTAAACGTCGATGATGTGTGGGATACCCAGATGCTCGTAAAGGTTTTTGATCCAACTCGCGCCATCGCTCAGGCCGACGACTTCATCATCTTGTCTCAGGCCTGCTTCACGCATCAGCCCCGCTACTTGGTCGGTAAACGCTGTCGCCTCACACACATCGGCTAACAGGCTGCGTTGCTGAGGTGCAGACACCGGGTGGATCACCGCGCTCTTGATCTCGATGCCGCCACAAACCCCGTCCTGAGCTTTTTCGAGCACCCGCACCCCGTCAACTTCAATCACCACTTTCCGCCCTCGTCCTGCTAGCAACGCTGCATCTTTGGCCGTGTCCAGCAGCTCGCGCGTTTGCGCCTGACAAGCGCTGGCGTAAGGTTGGGTCAAGCGCTCCAAGCCCGCGCGACTCATGCCCGGCAACATCTCAAAGTCACGGCTGACTTCTACCGCTTTTTCATACGATAAAGCGCTACTCAAACGCATCATCACGTTCAATGCGCCCGCTGTCCAACCACTGCCGTCTAAGTTTGGGTCCAGGGCGACTTGGCAATGTCTGCCGTCTTTGTGTTCGTACCTTTGACTGGGTACGCGCACGCTCCCCCAGAAGTGCTTGACCTCAAGCTCGCCCCGTCCGTCTTTATGCCAACCCTCGCTTTTGTTCATCAGAGGGGGGAAAATCCTGGCTCTCAACCAGGTGCTGCATCAGGCGACTCATCAGGCTACTTTGTCGCTTTAGCAAGGCCGCTTCTATTTCGTTCATGCTCGCTTTCGTCCCTAGCTCCTGCTTTATCTCCGCAACAATGCTCTTGATGATGGCGTCCAGTTCTTCTACCCTTTGCTCTGCGTCTGTTGTCATCGTCCTGTTTTATCACCCCCATTCACTGAGTTGCACCCGAGCCGGAAGCGAATCCTCAACATAAGACGCGTATAAGATGTTTAGAGAAGGGATGCGTATGCTCAAAAGCCATGAACTTGCGCAACCGCGCCCTCTCCCTCTTTCTCGGTGCCACAAGCGCGGCCATAGAACTTCCTCCCGGACTCTGGGCCAGGTCTTCTGTAACCCAACTTCTTAGAGCACGGTCTCTTGTAAGCCGGGTTTTTCAAGCAGCAGGCTTTGGAAGGGAGAGAAAGGGCGCGCGTGTCTGGGAAGGGCGGTAGAGTTCTCGCAAACATGCCCTTCCCAGAAGGCGTTTTTCTGTGAACCGGTGTTAGCGCGGTGCGCTTACGAGGCTAACGCACCACGAAATCCGTTTGGACGATGTCGCGCTCGCGGACGGGAAAGTCTCCAATATCCGTGACGATGCTACGGGTCCAGAGGTCTTCGCCGACTGCGCCCCGGTAGGAAACGCGCACGGTGTTGGTCGGGCGCGAGGTAAAAGAGGCGCGGACGCGGTGAAAGCCGCGCGGCGGCGCGAGCGAAAAAACGGTGCGCGCGTTGGGTCCTGTGATGATGTTCGTGCCCGGCACAACGGGTACGCTTCTGGCGAACACGTACACCACACCGTCGGGGTCAATCGCGCTCAGCGTGAGGTAACCGGCCTCTCTCGAGCGCACCCTAAAAGAGATGTCCTCGCCCACAAAGTAGGTTGCCCCCTCGCCGCGACCGGGCGAAAAGGCGGTAATCACGTTCCCCAGTTCGATACCGTAATCCGCGCCGCCCCGCACCGTCACGGTGTCGGGCGTGACGTAAACGCTGCACGCCGACAAGGTTAGCAAGAGCGCGAGCAGGGGCGCGGCGAGGAGGCGCGTTGCGTTCCAGTGACGCTTCACCGTGATTTTCTTCACCATGATTTTTCAGTCCTTCCCAAAATCTTTGAGTTACAAACTATTGCGGTGCTAGTTTAACAGGTCTCGGTTGGGGGAAGGGAGCGTTTTCATGAAGGGGACTTCACCGCGCAAGAGGCGGACGCTATAGCGGGCAACACCCTGGCTCAAGGGAGATGCGGAGAGTCAGTTAACGTATAGATAACGTATAGAACGTGGTCTGAGAGATGCTGGCTGCGCTTGAGTACCCTCGGTTATGATGCAAACCGTTGTAGACGCCGCAGCGTAAAGCGCGACCTTTTCGTAAACAAACGCGTAAACAGATGTAAAAGAGCTTTATAGAGCCGTCTGATAATGTTTTACGGCGTCTTCGTTCCAAGAGAGCCCGTTACCGGGAATGTCGGGAATCTGGACATGACTGTTTTTTACCTCGAAAGGCCTTGCCAGAACAGGATGCGCCCAGTCTTGCCACTCGAGCCACCCGGCTGTCGGTGTGACCCGCATGAGGTGCGCGGAGATTTCGGGGTACAGGTGGCTGGACATGTCCACGCCCCAAGCGCTCGCCAAGCCCGCCGCCTGTAACCAGCCCGTCACGCCCCCTATCCTCATGAGGTCGGGCATCACCAGGTCGGTGGCCCCCGCCGCGAGGGCGCGCAGCATGTCGCGCGGCCCGTAGAAGTTTTCACCCAGCATGAGGGGCGTGTGGAGGTCGTGAGCGAGTTTGGCGTTGCCGACGAGGTCGTCGTAGCGGATGGGTTCTTCTATCCAACCCAAACCCAGCGCGTCCAGCGCGTGGCAACGCCGCATCGCCTCGGCGAGAGACAAGCCCTGGTTGAAGTCCACGACGAGCATTATCTCATTCCCGACGGCGGCGCGGACATTTTCAATCGCCTTTAAGTCTTCTTTGAAACTGTCTCTACCGACGCGAACTTTGAGCCCTTTGAAGTTTCCCTCGGTGATGAGCTCGAGCGCCTCGTCCGCCACCCTTTCGGGCGGCATAAGCCCCAGGCCGTTGCTGTTGTAAGCGCGTACGGGCGAGGCGGAACCGCCGAGGAGCGTGACCAGCGGTACACCCTGCGCCTGCGCGAGCGCGTCCCAGGCGGCCATGTCCAGCGCGGCGGTTGCCATCCTAGACGCGCCGCTATACCCCATGAGGTTGAACGCGCCGAGCGCCGCCGCGTGCAAATCGCGCGGCGCGACGGGTTGACCCGTGACGACCGCTTCTAAATGTTTGAGCGCCGTCATCACCGTGGCGGCGGCGCGGTCCACATAAGGCGCGAGGTAGCCGCGCCCCGTCACGCCCTCTTCCGTCAGCAAATCAACGAGGACGAGGGGCCAGTCGCTAAACGCGCCGACCTTTGTGGCAACGGGACGGGTGAGGGGGACGCGGGCGGACCGGGCGCGCAGGTCTCTGATGGTTAGCGTCACCTTAATCTGCTACCCCGAGCAACCTGGCCGTGCCGTGATACCCCACCTCCGCGAGCCGCGCCCCGGCGGCGGCGAAAAAGTCGCCCTCGGCTTCCAGACCGAGCCCGTCCACGAGTCTGTTCAGGGTGTTAAAGGTGCAAGTCAGCAGGGCAAACTGCGCCACCGCGTCCTCCGACCAGCCCGCCTCCAAAAGTCCGGCGACATGTTCAGGTGTGACGCTGTTCGGCGCTAGCGTGAGGGTGCGGACGTACTGGAACACGGGTCGCCAACGCGCGCCGCCGTACTCGGGTTCGCCTGCGTTCGGTGGGGTGAGTCCACAGGCCGCAGCCGCCTCGCCGTGGACGCCGCGGCAGTAGCCGCAGCCGTTGAGTTGAGACACAAACGCGCCCAGCAGTTCTCCCTCGGCCCTCGAGACCTCACCCGTCAGCGTAAAGGCGGCTTCCGCCAAACCGAGCACGTGTTTAGCCAGAGGCGGATAGCGTTTATAGACGTCGATTAAAGTGGCTCCTTGAAGTCCGGTGAGATGCGCCACTACATCGCCCGCCCGCCGCTGACCTGGAGGATTTCGCCCGTTATCCAACTTCCTTCTTCCGACGCCAAAAAAAGAACCGCGCTTGCGACGTCCTTGGGCTGCCCAACCCGCCCGAGCGGCGTTTCGGCGATGACGGCGTCTTTGCGCCCCTCGAGCCCGACTTCTACATAAAGGTCGGTTTCTACCGCGCCCGGCGCGACGGCGTTCACCGTGACGCCCTTGGGGCCGAGTTCCTTGGCAAACGTTTTGGTGAGCGCGTTCACGGCGGCTTTCGTCGCGCCGTAGACCGCGCCGCCGGGTCCGCCTTTGGCGGCAACCGAACTGATATTGATGACGCGCCCGCCCGCCGTCATGTGCTTGGCGGCGTGCTGCGTGGCGAAGATGAGACCCGTCACGTTGAGGTCCAGATGCTTCCGCACGTGTTCCGGCGTGATGTCGGCGAGAGGCTTGAATTCGGCCCAGCCCGCGTTGTTGACCAGCATGTCGAGCCGCCCGAACGTCTCCACCGTTTGCTTGATGAGCGTTTTGACCTCCTCGAGCCTGCTCACGTCGGCCTTTAGGGCTCGAGCCTCACCGCCGCCCTCCTCGACGCGCGAAACCAACGCGTCGGCCTTTTCTTTGCTCGAGCGGTAGTTGACGACGACTCTGGCCCCTTCCTCAGCAAACCGTTCGGCGATACTCGCCCCGATGCCGCGCGCGGCACCCGTGACGAGCGCAACTTTTCCTTCCAGCGTCATCAAGGCCTCCTTAACATCTACATTTAGACTCACTTGTCCAAACACAGATATTAGACAGCTTAGTCTATATAATGGTGTTGTGTCAAAATATGTCTCAAAAAACGCATCCAAAGCAAGAGAACGGCTCATAGAAACGGCGTCCGAACTCTTTTACGCGCGCGGCTTTACCAACGTGGGCATCAACGAAATTTTTGAAAGGGCGGGCGTGGCGCGGGGCACGCTTTACTACAATTTCGCCTCTAAAAAGGCGCTTATCCGCGCGGTTTTGGCGCGCAGGCTGGCGCAGAGGCTCGAGTGGCTTAGGGCAGTAGAAAGCTTGGGTGATCCCGAAAAGCAGCTCGAGAGGGCGGTCGAGATGCACTTAGAATGGATGCAAAGCGACAGCTACCGAGGCTGCTCGTTTCTCAACGCGCTCATCGAGATGGGGGCCGAAGGGGACGAGGTCAGAGACTTGACGCTGGAACAAAAAGAGGCGGTCAGGACCTTTTTCGAGGGGCTAGCCAGCCGAGCAGGCTTAAATGATCCCGAAGCCTTTTCGCACGAACTGATGCTGGTGATCGACGGCGCAACGGTCACGTCGCTTTTTCGGGAGCCTAGGGAGGTGGCGCTGTATGCGCGGAGGATTATTAAAGCTATCGGTAGCCGATAGTCCGTAAGCTTACGGCGGGCGACCAGCCGCTCAAGTTTTGTAACGAAACCCGTTCTGACTGCCTTGTTAAAACTACCCCTAGAATCCCAAGCGCCTACTGCGACTCGTTCTGGTCAAAGTTGGTGAGCAGGTAGGGGAGGTCGGTCTGGTGATAGCGCCCTCTGTCGTCGTACCAAAAAATATAGGTGCCGGAGGCCGCTTCGTTGCTGCCGCTTAGCGTCCCCGACGCGCGGGTGACCTTGCCGTCGACGGTGCCCTGATAAATAACCGTGCCGTCCAGACTATAGAGGCTAATGTACATGCGCTGGCCCGTGAAGTCTTGGATGTTGCGGCGCACTCTGTTTTGGGTTTCGCTGCGGCAAGCGCTGAGCGCGAGCAGCGCGGCAAGGGTCAGGGTGAGTAAAAGAAACTTTTTCATGGTGTGGATTCCTACTATGACACGTCGTGAGCCCGTCCACCGTTTTCGCTTACCGTCTTACTGTCATAGGTGGTCAGTCATATGTGGGAGGCGTGGTCCCAACACTCAGAAGGGTCCCGAAAAATCTTCTTCTGAAGAGAATCTAGCGCGTAGCGGCGCTCGAACAAGCCTGACACTCCTGCCATAACTTTTGGGTTTGATAGGCTAACTTGACACTTCCAGACTCAAATAATGTATATTGGTGAGAGTGACACGAACCCTGCGCAACCCCTACGACGTGCTCGGCGTCGCCTCCACGGCGGACGCCGACGAGATCCGCAGCGCCTACCGCAAGCTGGCGCTCCGCTACCACCCCGACCGCAACCCAGGCGACGGAGCGGCGGAAGAGCGCTTCAAAGAGATTTCCGAGGCCTACGCGACGCTGCGCGACCCCGAGAGCCGGGCGCGCTATGACCGCTTTGGCGGGAACGCGTATGGCGGCGGATTTGACGGGGGCGTGCAGGGTCGGCCCGACTTTTCGACGGTGGACTGGGAAACGGTCTTTAGGGAAGCCGACATCACCATCGACTGGAGCACACGGGGCGCGGGGTACGGGGGCGAGGTGCCGCGCACGGGCAACGCCGTGTTCGACGCGCTCTTCGGGGTGATGACGGGCATGATGCGCAACTCGGGCCTGCTGCCCGGCGAGGACCGCGCGGTGGCCCTGAGCGTGTCCGTGGCGGAGGCGCGGGCGGGCGTGACGCGCCGGGTGCGCGTGCCCGGCCCGAGCGTCTGCGCGCAGTGCCGGAGTACGGGCCTAGAGGCGGGCGCGCCTTGCCCCGTCTGCGGGGGTCGCGGCGTGGTGCGCGCGGGGGCGTTCGTCGAGGTCGAGGTGCCTACGGGCGTCCGCGACGGGGTCAAGCTGCGCCTCAAGGGTCTGGGCGGGCCGGGCCGCCCGCCGGGCGACGCGTTTGTAACGGTGACGGTGCGGGTGCCCGCGGGCGCTGAGCTTGTGGGCAGAGACTTAAAAACGCCCGTGGCCGTGACGCCCCTCGAGGCGAGCCGCGGCGCGTCCATCTCCTTAAGTGACTTGGGCGTCACGTTAAACGTGCCCAAGGGCGCGGTGGACGGTCAGACGGTGCGGGTGGCGGGCGGCGGTCTGGCGGGGGGCGACCTCATTGCGACGCTCGAGGTGAGAGTCTGGCGGGGACTCTGGCGCGGGGTGCGGCGCGCGCTCTTGGGGGAGAGTCAAGGGAGCCTGATATGACGGAAAAAGCGGAAGAAGTGGACAACATGAACAATATAAATAAAAAAGGAGACACCCTCAAAAACCGCCCGCTCTACGTGATAAGCGTCGCCGCCGAACTCGTGGACATGCACCCGCAGACGCTGCGCTTATACGAGCGAAAAGGCCTCATCGAGCCCAGCCGCAGCGCGGGCAAAACCCGGCTTTATTCGCAGCGCGACATCGAACACCTGCAAGAAATCCGCCGCCTGACGCAAGAGTTGGGCGTCAACTTGGCGGGCGTCGAGGAGATTATCCGCCTGCGCCGTGAGCTCGACACGCTCCAGGACAGTATGGAAGGGCGCATCGGGCGTTTGCAGGGGGAGTTGCAGGAGCGGATGCAGACCTATGCGGGGGCGCTGAACCCGCCAGATGAAGAGAGCGATTAGTGGTGAGTGACTAGAAGCGGCGGGGTGAAGCCGCGGATTGGTCACTCATCTCCCGCGAAACGTCGCGCGTTGAGCGCGCTATACTCCCTTTCATGGTCTCTACAGATTTACCACGCTACCTTCAAAACGCCCGACCCCGTCAGCTCGAGGAACTCCTCGAGTTTTTGCGTATTCCTTCTGTTAGCACCGACCCCGAGAGACGCGGCGACGTGCGGCGGGCCGCCGAGTTTGTGCGGGTGGGGCTCGAGCGGGCGGGTTTAAGCGCACGAATTATGGAGACGGCGGGCCATCCGGTCGTCTACGCCGAACGCGTAGGTGACGCGGACGCGCCGACGGTGCTCGTGTACGGTCACTACGATGTGCAGCCGCCCGAGCCGCTCGAGCTGTGGACCTCGCCGCCCTTTGAGCCCGTCGTGACGGACGAAAAGATCGTCGCGCGGGGCGCGTCGGATGATAAGGGGCAGGTTTACGCGCACGTGAAGGGGGCGGAGGCGCTGCTTGCAACGCAGGGCGCGCTGCCCGTCACGCTAAAGTTTCTTGTCGAGGGTGAAGAGGAAATCGGCTCTCCCAGCTTGGGCGCGTTTATCGAAACCCACCGCGACCTTTTGGCCGCTGACGTGGTGGTCATCTCGGATGGCGCGATGGCGGCTCCCGGCGTTCCGACGATTACCTACGGTCTCAAGGGTCTCGCCTACGCCGAGGTGAGGGTGAGGGGCGCGGCGATGGACCTGCACTCGGGCGCGTTCGGCGGGGGCGTGCCCAACCCGATCAACGGTCTCGCCAAAATGATAGCTGCGCTCCACGATGATACGGGACGCGTCGCCGTGCCCGGCTTTTACGACGCGGTGCAAGAGATCACGGACGCCGAGCGCGAGGCGTTCAAGCGGGTGCCCTTTGACGAAAGCGAGTTTGCCGAGGACTTAGACCTCACCGCGACCCCCGGTGAGGCGGGCTATACGGTGCTCGAGCGCCTCTGGGCGCGGCCCACCTTGGACGTGAACGGTATCGGCGGCGGCTTTCAGGGCGCGGGCGCGAAGACGGTCATCCCCGCCAAGGCGATGGCAAAGATTTCGTGTCGCCTGGTGCCGGACCAGCGCCCGGATGATGTTTTTGAGAAGCTGCGGGACTATCTGCTCGAGCTTGCCCCTCCGGGCCTCACCGTTGAGGTCGAAAACTTGCACGGCGGCGAGCCTGCCTTGACGCCCTTGGAATCACCCGCGGTCAAGGCGGCGGCGAGCGCGTTGCGCGAGGTTTACGACCAGGAGCCCATCTTCGCCCGCACGGGCGGCACCATCCCCGTCGTCAGCACCTTTCAAAAGGCGTTGGGAGCCGACGTGGTCTTGGTCGGGCTGGGACTCGAGAGCGACCGCGCCCACTCGCCCAACGAGTCGTTCGACCTGGTGAACTACTACCGCGGCATCGAGACGAGCGCGGCGCTGCTGGAGGCACTGGGAAAGCTTGGTTGAGTGATTGGAGAGAAGAGTAAGAAGTACCGAGGACTGAGTGCTGAGTAACGGGTGATGAGCAGTTTACTCCGGACTCGGTACTAGGTACTCATCCCAACTTGCCCAAACTCACGCTCCACACGTTACACTCTCCCTCATGCGCCTCACTTCTCTCACCCTGCACGGCTTCAAAAGTTTTGGCGACCGGACGACCGTCGAGTTTTCGCCCCGCGTCACGGCGGTGGTGGGTCCCAACGGCTCGGGCAAGTCGAATATCATCGACGCGCTGCGCTGGGCGAGTGGGGGCGGGCGGGCCAAAGAGTTTCGGGCCGACGAGAAGACCGACCTGATTTTTCACGGGGCGGCGGGCCGGAAGGGGGTGTCGTATGCGGAGGTCGAACTCGAGCTTAAGGGTACCTCGGGGCGACTCCACATCGCGCGCAACCTGTTCCGTGACGGTCAGACCAAACTTCTCTTGAACGGCCAGAACGCGCGCTTTTTGGACCTGGACGACGCGCTCTCGGGCTCCGGTTTGGGCCGGGGCGGGCTGGCGCTTATCGGCCAGGGCGAGGTGAGCGGGGTGCTGATGGCGGACCCCGCGACGCTGCTCGGTTACGTGGCCGAGGCGGCGGGCGTCGCCAAGTTATCGGCCCGGCGCGACGGCGCGGAGGCGCGGCTGGGTGCGGCGAGGGATCATCTCGAGCGTTTAGAAGACATTTTGCGCGAACTGCGCGCGCAGGTGGCGCGGCTTGAGGCCGAAGCCAAAGAAGCCGCGCGCGCCGCTTCTCTCAACCGCGAGGTGCTGCACCTGCGCTACACCGGGAGCGTTCAGCGCGTCGAGGCGTTGGAAACCGAACTCGGCGCGCTAAGAGAAAAGGCGGCGGAGGCGCGGGGCGTGGTCGCGGCGGGCCGAGACGCGCTCCAAGCGGCGCAGGCGCGCCTGCGTGAGGCAAGGCACATTTTGGGAGAGCGCGAAGAAACCTACCGGCGGGCGGTGGGGGAGGCCGAAGCGCGGCGCGGTGACCTCCGCGTGGCGCAGGAGCGGCTTAGGGGCGCGCAGGCGCGGCTAGGCGCGCTTCGCCGCGAGGCAGCGAGCTTAGCCGAAGAGATAGCGGCGTTGGGAGCAGCGCCGCCACCCACACCCCCCGAGGGCGACGACGCGGCGCTCCATGCGGCGGTCGTCCGCGCGCAAGAGGGCGCAGCCAATGCGGAACGTGCGGTTAGAACTGCCGCCGACGCCCTTTCTGCCCAGACCCGCCGCTTAGAGTCCGCCCGCGCCGCGGAAGCTGAAAAGGCTCGAGCGCTCGCGGTTTATAAGAGTCAGAGACAGACGCTCGAGGCGCAGTTAGACGAGGTGAGAGACCGGCTGGGGGCGTTGCCCGACGTAAACCCTGAGCGGGTGACAACGCTCGAGAACGAGGTGGCGGCGGCGCGTGAGGCGTTGCGGGGGGCGGAGGCGGCGGAGAGGAGGGCGCGGGGGGGGCTCGAGACGGTCCAGCGCGACCACGCCAATGCCCACGCGGAAGCGCTCGCTTTGGAGAGGGCGCGCGCGCGGAGCCGGAGCGCCTTTGAGGCGCGCCAGGGCTACACCCACGGGCCGCGGCAGGCGCTCACCTCGGGGCTACCGGGCGTGATTGGCTCCGTGGCCGACCTCCTGCGGGTGCCCGAGGCTTACGAGGTAGCGGCGAGCAGCGCCCTCGGCAGGCGCGCGGAAAACGTGGTGGTGGAGGACGCGGAGGTCGCGCAGGCGGTTCTGGTACATCTCAAACGCGTGGGCGGCTGGGCGACGCTGCTCCCGCTCGAGCTTGTCTCGGGTCGGGCGACGGCGCTCGGCACACTCCAAAACGCACCAGGCGTGGTCGGCCTCCTTTTGGACCTCGTCGCCTTTGAGGCGCGCTACGCGGGCGTGTTCGCGGCGCTCTTAGGCAACACGGTCGTGGTCACCTCCACCGAAGCGGCGGTGGCGCTCGCCCGTGCGCACGCTTTGCGGCCCCGGCTGGTCACGCTCGGGGGTGATCTGCTCGAGACCTCCGGCGCGGTGACCGGGGGCAAGCGCCAGATGAATACGGGTTTACTGGGTGCCGCCGCCGAACTTGAAGAAACAGAGCGGGCAGCAGAGGGCGCGTTAGGGGAGGCCGCGCGCTTGAAAGAATCCGTTGTGGCGGCGCAGGAGGCGTTCAAAAAGAATGCGCGCGAGGTCGTGATGTTCCGGGAAATGCTTGGGCGCATCCAAACGGCGCTCACCGAGGCGCAAGGCGCGCTCGCCACGCGGCGCTCGCGCGCGGACGAGTTGGAGCGGCTGGGGCGCACCCTCCAGACGCAACTGGACGCGCTCGTTTCGCCTGGGGTAAAAGAGGAGACTGAAGAGGCGGCTAAAGACACCGTGGGTGAGGCGGACTTACCTGCGTTAGAAAGGGCGCAGGAGGCGGCTCGAGCGGCTCGAGAGGCGGCAACGCAGGAGCGTGAGGCGTCCGCCCGCCGCCTTTATGAAGCGCAGGGGGCGCTCGGCGTGTTTCGGGAGCGGGCTGGGGCGTTTGAAGGCGCGCAGGTGCGCTTTGAAGAGGGACGTGCGCGGCTCGAGGCCTTACGCGGTAGAGCGGCGGTGCTTGCCGCGGAACGAGAAGCGCAAGAGGGAGCGCAGGCGGCGCTGACAGAAGCCTTGCAGCGCGCCGAAGCCGCGCTGCCCCGCGACCTCCCGCAGGTTGAAGCCGCCTACGCCGAAGCGCGCCTCGAGGGCGAGGCGGCGGAAGAAGCCTTGACCAAAGAGAGCGGCGCGCAGGCCGCCCGCGCCGCCGAGGCGGAAAACCTCGCGCTCACGCTCGCGCGGCGTGAGACGACGCTCGAGGGCGCGGTAGGAGAACTCGCCGCTTTCCCGGCGGGCCTGCCCCTCCTTGATGGGTCGCCCCGGACGCTGCGCGAGAGGTTGGCCTCAGCCGAACGTGAGCTTGCCAGCATCGGCCCCGTGAATCACCGGGCGCAGAACGATTGGGAAAAGGAGCGGGCGCGCCTAGACGCGCTAAGCGCCGAGGGCGCGGAGGCCGCCGCGGCGGTGGACGAGCTGGGTACGCTCCTGCACAACATCGACGCCGAGACGAGCCGTCGTTTGGGCGAGGCCCTGACGCGCCTGCGTACGGCTTTCGCTCATCACGCCAAGGGGCTTTTCGGCCCCGAGGCGGTGGCCGACATCGAGGTCGAGCACGCCGAAGGGCGGCCTGTGGGTTTGAAAATAGCGCTCCAGCCTCCCGGTAAGAGGACGCGCGCGCTCAACCTGCTCTCGGTTGGCGAGAGGACGATGGGGGCGCTCGCGTTTCTTTTCTCCCTCACGGGCGAGCGCGAGGCGCGGGGGCTGCCCATCGCCATTCTGGACGAGGTCGACGCGCCCCTAGACGAGGCCAACATCCGCCGCTTCTGCGCCTTTGTCGAGTCGCTCGCGGGCGCGGGCACCCAGTTTGTGCTCATCACCCACCAAAAAGCCACGATGGAGGCCGCCGACACCCTCTGGGGCGTGACCACCGAGCGCGGGGTAAGCCGCGTGTTCAGCATCTCCAAGACGACGGACGAGAAGATGGTGGACGGGGCGGTGAAAGGCGTTGCGCTCACCCGCTGAGTTGAGCATCCCCTTTCGTATAGAATCGTTCGATACACTTCCCTCGACCCAGGACGCGATGAGGGCGCGGCTCGAGGTGGGCGCTGAGGTCCACGGCCTCGTCATCCGCGCGGCGGCGCAGGAGGCGGGGCGGGGCAGGCGCGCGCGCGACTGGTCGAGCGCTCGAGGCGGCAGCTACCAAACGCTCGCGGTGCGTTACGGTGCGCCCCTTCCAAACCGGGGCGTCGTGAGCGTGGCCTTAGCGGTGGGGCTCGCTGAAACCTTTCCCACCTACGGCGCGCGCGTTGGGATAAAGTGGCCCAACGATATTCTCTACAAAGGCCGGAAGCTGGGCGGCATCTTGGCCGAAGTTGCGCGCGAGCACCTGCTCATTGGGGTGGGCGTGAACGTCAACAATCCTGTGCCTCAAGACTTCGCCGCGCTCAAGGGCTGGGACGTCGAGGGGGTTCACATGGTGGTGCTCGAGGGCCTGGCTCGCGGCCTCAACGCGCTCCTAGAGCCCGACACGCTGCCCGAACGCTTTGCACCTTTTGATGTGCTCGAGGGTCAAAAGGTAGGCTTTATGGACACTGGTCACGCAGAAGATGTTATAGAAGGTGTCGCAGAAGGCGTCACAACCGAGGGTCTATTAAGGGTGAGGTCTGCCGACGGCGTCAGGCTGCTTGGGGGCGAGCGGCTTGTTTCCTACACGCTAAAGCCTACGCTGTGATGAGGCTTGGTGCAACGCCTTTGTGTGTAGAGATGACGGAGCGCTCGAGGACCCAAACAGCGACCTTTGTTCTCCCGGAAAAATTTTATAAAGGCCTCCCCAAGTTGGGATGGTAAAGTCTTTTCATGAATGAGCCGAGCAACCCGTGTTGGTCCTCGCCTACCAATGTCCACCCCTGCCCAAAATGCCCGAAAGAAGCGAGGTCAGTAGGGATGACCGCGCACGCTTCAAAGGGCCTCGGTGGCTGAGCCCATCCGCGTCCTCCTGGCCGACGACCACCCGCTCGTGCGTTCGGGCATCCGCGCGACCTTAGCCGAGGAGCCGAACATCTGCATTGTCGGCGAGGCGACCAACGGTGAGGAGGCGGTGGCGCTTTGCGAGCAGCACGCGCCGGACGTGGTGCTGCTCGACCTCTCGATGCCGGGACCCACGCCGCTCGTGACCATCGCCGACCTCGCCAAAGCGCACCGTAACGTCCGCGTGCTCGTCTTGACCGCTTATGACGACGACGCTTACATCCACGGCGTCGTCCGGGCGGGGGTGGCAGGATACCTGCTCAAAGACGAGGCCACCGAGGCGCTGGTGAGCGCGGTTCACGCCGTCGTCAAGGGCGGCACCTGGTTCTCCCGCGCGGTCGTCGACAAAATGCTCACCACGCGGCCCGTGGACGACCATTTGGAGAGGGCGCTCGAGCTGACCGCCCGCGAACGCGAACTCGTCGAGGTCATCGGCCAGGGCTGGAACAACCGCCGCATCGCCGCTGAATTTGACTTGGCCGAACAGACGGTCCGCAATTACGTCTCACGCATCTACGACAAACTCGGCCTCCGCTCCCGCGCCGAAGTCGTCGTGTGGGCCAGAAAAAACGGTTTTACCGACGATTGAGGGTGCCTCGGAAAGGCTCTCTCGCTCAACTTTTCAAACACCTCGCCCAGCCGCCCGCGACTACGTCGGCGCTCGACTTATGCTACGAAAGAAGGGGGCCACGCGCGACCGTGCGTGATAAATTGGCGTAGCGGAAAGGGCTTCATGAGGTGACGCTTCGCTTTCGCTTTTGAATTTCTCACGCGACTCGAGCTTGCTCACTCTCTCAACGCTTTCTCATCCCGCTTCCACTAAGCTGCTAATAAAGCCCTGCGTAGTCCCCTCGAGCCTCCACGAAAAGAAACTCCACCCACTTCACACCCCAACGCTTTTTCTCACCACTCACCACTAGCCCCTCCCAAAGGAGCCCCCATGACCGACCACCCGGACGCGCCCCTCACCCCTCCCGAGACGCTCGAGCCGCCCAAGCCCGTGAAACCCGTCGCGCGCGAGCAGGCGGACCGGATGGTGCCGCTCGATGAGGCGACCCAGGCGCTGTTAGACGAAAAAGTAACAGATTTTATCGACTCGGTCATCCTCGCGCCCGTCGGGACGGAAGAGTTTCAAAACAAGGTGATGGCGGTTCACAGCCTCGGCAACGAGGCCATCCGCGAGTCGGCGAGCGTGTCGAACCGCTTTTTGGAGCGGCCCATGAACGCGATGAAAGAGGCGTCGGACTCCAAATCGAAGGTGTCCAAAACGCTTGTGGACCTCCGGAAAACGGTCGAGGATTTGGACCCCGCGCGGCAGAGCGAGATGTTCGCGCCCAAGAAACTTTTTGGCGTCATCCCGCTCGGTAAAAACGTGCGCGACTATTTTCTCAAGTACCAGTCCGCGCAGGGGCATCTGGACAAAATTTTAGAAGCCTTGTATCACGGTCAAGACGAGCTTCGCAAGGACAACGCGACGGTCGAAGAGGAGAAAGTGAGTCTGTGGGAGACGATGAAGCGGCTCGAGTCTTACATCTACCTCGCCAAAAAGGTGGACGTGGCGCTGGAAGCGCGGGTGACGGAACTAGAGCGCACGGAGCCCGAAAAGGCTCGAGTGGTCAAAGAGGAGATGCTTTTTTACGTGCGGCAAAAGGTGCAGGATTTGCAGACGCAACTTGCCGTGAGCATCCAGGGGTATTTGGCGCTCGACCTGGTGCGCAAAAACAACTTGGAACTCATTAAGGGCGTCGACCGCGCCTCGACCACCACGGTCTCGGCCTTGCGCACCGCGGTGATGGTGTCGCAGGGGCTGGCGAACCAAAAGCTCGTGCTAAACCAGATTTCTGCGCTGAACACCACCACGGGCAACCTCATCGAATCGACCTCGTCGCTGCTCAAGAAGCAATCTACCGACGTTCACGCGCAGGCCGCGGGAAGCGCGGTCGACGTGCAGCAGCTTCAAAAGGCGTTTCAGAACGTTTACGCCGTGATGGACGCGGTGACCGAGTACCGCGTGGCCGCGCTTGGCGCGATGAAAGAAACCGTCAACGTGCTCTCCGCCGAAATCGACAAGTCCAAAACTTACCTTGACCGCGTGCGCGACGCGCAGGTCGCGGAGGCCACGGAAGGGTTAAAGGTGGAGGCGCTAGGAGACGTGACGGCCAACGCGAGGGCGAGGGTGAACGCGCCTTCCCGCCGCTCGAGCCCGTCCACGTCTGGTTCTAAGGACGACCTCAAGCTCTAAAAACCAAAAAAGTGCCCGGTCGTCGGAGGTAGTGACAGCCGGGCGCTCGAGTTGGCGGGGCACGTATCGCCAACCCTGAACGTAGGGTAGAGGAAAGCTTCTTACAAAACTCTTATCGCAAAACCTTGAGTGTGAGAGGTATCCATACGGGCTTCTGTCAGAAAGCTCGAGCTTTACAAGCGCTCGGTTGGACTGCCCGAAATTCTGCTTATACCGACGACATTAACCGCTACGGGTTAACAACTCTATAGGCCTCTCGTCTGGTAGGCTGACCCATGAACTATAAACCTGTGGGTCGCACCGGCGTTAAAGTTTCGAACCTCTGCTTCGGCACCATGTCCTTTGGCGACACCGCCGACGAGGCCGAATCCGCGCGGATGTTTGGGCGTTGCCTGGATACAGGCATCAACTTCTTTGACTCCGCCAACGTTTACGCGGGGGGGCGTTCAGAAGAGATTTTGGGCGACCTCATTGCGGACATGCGCGACGACCTCATCATCACCAGTAAGGTGTTCGGCAAGGTGGGCGAAGACGTGAATGCGAGAGGGCTGTCGCGCCGTCACATCACCAGGGCGGTTGAGGACAGTTTGAAACGTCTCAAGACGGACCGGCTCGAGTTCTACTTCGTGCATCAGTTCGACGCAGACACGCCCGTCGAGGAGACTTTGCGCGCCTTGGATGACCTCGTTCACCGCGGCCTCATCCTCTACCCTGCGGTGAGCAACTGGGCGGCGTGGCAAATTATGAAGGCGTTGGGGATTGCTGCTAAAGAACGCCTCGCCCGCTTTGAACTCGTCCAGCCTATGTACAGCCTCGCCAAGCGTCAGGCGGAAGTGGAGATTTTGCCGATGGCCCTTTCGGAGGGGCTTGGCGTCATCCCCTACAGCCCTTTGGGAGGCGGGTTGCTGACGGGCAAATACAGCACGCAGGGCAAGCCTGAGCAGGGTCGGTTGGTCGAGAACACCATGTACGCCAAACGCTATGGCGACGCCAAATACTATGAAGTGGCCGAACGTTTCACCGCCTATGCGGAAGACCATGACGTGCATCCGGTCACCCTGGCGGTAGCGTGGGCCGGATCGCATCCGGCGGTTACCGCGCCGATAATAGGAGCGCGGAATGTGGAGCAGTTGGAGCCTTCCCTGGCTGCCGCCGACTTCGTCATGACGCCCGAAATGCGCGCTGAGCTAACCGCTTTAACGCCCGACGTGGCCCCCGCGCATGACAGGAGTGAGGAGGCTCGAGGGTGAACCAGGCCTAGAGTGCGTGTAGTCTGGGCAGCTTCAGTGTTTTGGTGACAGAGTTGTGGTTCCACAGTTAACGTAGCATCTGCTTGTAATCAACGGGGGTTCTTATGTCTGACTTTACCTACAAAGAGGTCCAGCGATGAAGGTCTTGTTTATCGGCGGTAGCGGCATCATTAGTTCGGCCTGTTCGCAGTTGGCGGTCGAGCGGGGTCTGGAACTGTACCTGCTCAACCGGGGGCAAAGCTCGAGGCCCGTGCCAGAACGCGCGCACGTCCTCCGCGGCGACGTCCGCGACCCCGCGTCGGCGGCGGAGGCTTTGGGAGACTTGAGTTTTGATGCGGTGGTAAATTGGGTCGCGTTTACGCCTGAACATGTCGAGACCGACCTCGAGCTGTTTAGAAACAGGACGCAGCAGTACGTGTTCATCTCCTCGGCGTCCGCTTACCAGACCCCGCCTGCTTCCTTGCCTATCCTCGAATCTACGCCGCTGTCTAATCCCTATTGGCAATACTCGAGGGACAAAATTGCCTGCGAAGAGCGCCTGACGCGGGCCTACCGCGACGAGGGTTTTCCCGTCACCATCGTCCGGCCCTCGCACACCTACGACCGGACGCTGCTGCCGATGGACGGCGGCTATACGGTCGTCAACCGGATGCGTAAGGGCAAAAAGGTCATCGTCCACGGCGACGGCACCTCGCTGTGGGTGCTCACGCATCACCGCGATTTTGCCAAGGGTTTTGTGGGGCTTTTGGGTAATCCTCACGCCATTGGCAACGCGTTTCACATCACCTCGGACGAGCTTCTGAGCTGGAACCAGATTTTCGAGACGGTGGCGCGGGCGGCGGGCACGGAGGCGCAAATTGTCCACGTTCCTTCAGAGATGATAGCCGCGCACAGCCCCAAGTGGGGTGCGGGGCTCCTCGGTGACAAGGCGCACAGCATGGTGTTTGACAACGGCAAAATCAAGCGGGTGGTGCCGGACTACGTCGCCACGATTCCCTTTGCCCGTGGCGCGGAGGAAATCATGGCCTGGTTCGACGCCGACGGGGCTCGCCAAAAGGTTGACGAGGAGCTTGACGGGTTGATGGACAAGATTATCGCCGCTCAGGCGTCGGCGCTGCCGTGAGAGGGCTCGAGGGCGCGCGTTTCTCATCCGTGCGATGCGAGGTAACTGCCCTTTAACCCTTTGAAGAGAAGATAGAGAGGTGGGCTCGAGGAGGACACACCGCTAAGCTGAAACTGCTGGGGCGGAACGCTACGGTTAAGAGTGGTAGAAATCTCTACCTATTTGCGTAGCCCATCAACCCAGCCCGCCCTCATTTGACATCCTCCCTTTCGCCCCATTTTCGTCCGTCGTGACTTGATTTATTTCACACGGAGCGCTTATACTAGCCAAGTTTGGTTCCTCCTGGCTCGCAGCGATGAGCCTGGAGGCGATTTTGTCGTGTGCTTTGGCAGATGGGCCGAGGCGCGATAAATAAGTAGTAAACATTAGTCACCTCGGCTTCTGCTCCATCCCACAAGCCTTGCTCAACCGGGTGCTGATAAACCCACGTGCTCTTGACCGCTCTGGCGTGCCCGTAGCGGACGAAAAAAGAAAGAGGAGTGATCGTTCTGCCAACCGTGAACCAGCTTTTACGAAACGGGCGCAAGACGCTCAAGAAAAAGAATAAAACACCGGCGCTCAAGGGCAGCCCGCAGCGCCGCGGCGTCTGCACCGTCGTCAAGACGCAAACGCCCAAAAAGCCGAACTCGGCGCTTCGTAAAATCGCCCGTGTGCGTTTGTCGTCGGGGTTTGAAGTGACCGCGTACATTCCGGGCGAAAAGCACAATTTGCAAGAGCACTCGGTGGTGCTCATTCGCGGGGGGCGCGTGAAAGACCTGCCGGGGGTGCGCTACCACATTATCCGCGGCGCGCTTGACTCTCAGGGTGTGGGAGTAGGCCGCTACGTGCAACGTAATCAGGGCCGCAGCAAATACGGCTCGAAAAAGCCAAAGAAGTAGGTGGAGTGAATGGGACGTAGAAGAAGAGCCGAAGTCCGCCCGCTAGAGCCCGATCTGGTCTACAGCGACACGACCGTGACGGCGTTTGTGAACAAGATTATGCGCGACGGCAAGAAAAACCTCTCGAGCCGCATCTTTTACGGCGCGTGCCGTTTGGTGCAAGAGCGCAGCGGTCAAGAGCCGCTCAAGGTGTTTCGTCAGGGCTTGGACAACGTGAGACCCAAAATCGAAGTCAAGAGCCGCCGCGTCGGCGGGGCGACCTATCAGGTGCCCGTCGAGGTGAACGCGCGCCGCGCGCAGTCGCTCGCGCTCCGTTGGTTGGCCGCCGCGTCCGACGCGCGCCCAGAGCGCACCGCGGTTGAGCGCGTGGCGGGCGAGATGTTAGACGCCGCCGCGGGTCGCGGGGGCGCGGTCAAGAAAAAAGACGACGTCGAGCGGATGGCCGAGGCCAACCGCGCGTACGCGCATTACCGCTGGTAAGAAAGGAGGAAGAAGGAACAAGGAACGCTTCTTGGCTCTTCTTCGCTTATGGCAACGAACACAACCATTGATCTTCATAAAACCCGCAACATTGGGATTGCCGCGCACATCGACGCGGGCAAAACCACGCTGACCGAGCGCATCTTGTTTTACACCGGGCGCATTCACAAAACGGGCGAGGTCCACGAGGGCGCGGCCACGATGGACTGGATGGACCAGGAGCGCGAGCGGGGCATCACCATTACCTCGGCGGTAACGACCGCGACCTGGGGCGACACCCGCATCAACATCATCGACACGCCCGGCCACGTGGACTTCACGATGGAAGTCGAACGCTCCATGCGCGTGCTCGACGCGGCGGTGGCCGTGTTCGACGGCTCGCAGGGCGTCGAGCCGCAATCGGAAACCGTCTGGCGTCAGGCCGACAAGTACAAGGTGCCGAGGCTCGCGTTTGCCAACAAGATGGACAAAACGGGCGCGGACTTTCAGCTCGTTTTGGACTCGATGGAGGAGCGCCTAGCCGCCAACGCCGTGCCGATCCAGTGGCCGATGGGGCGCGAGGAGAACTTCAAAGGGCTTATCGACTTGGTCGAGATGAAGGCCTACACGTACCTAGATGATATGGGCCAAGACATTGAGGTCACGGACGTTCCGGCGGAATATGAGGACGTCGCGCAGGAAAAGCGCGCGCTGATGATCGAAAAGCTCGCGGATATTTCTGACGATATTGCGATGCTCTACCTCGAGGGCGAGGACGTCCCCAACGAAATGATTCACGCGGCCATCCGCAAGGGCGCGGTGTCCTTGGAGCACTTCCCGGTGCTCTGCGGTTCGGCCTTGAAGAATAAGGGCGTGCAGCGTCTTCTGGACGCAGTCGCGCTCTACCTGCCGAGCCCTCTGGACGTGCCCGCTATCCGCGGCGTGCTGCCCGACGGAACCGAAGACACGCGTTCTGCCGACGAAGACGCGCCGACCTCGGCGTTGGCGTTCAAGATTATGACCGACCCTTACGTGGGCCGTTTGACGTTCGTGCGGGTTTACTCGGGCGTGCTCGAGGCCGGTTCCTACGTGCAAAACGTCTCGAAAGGCAGAAAAGAGCGCGTCGGGCGTCTCCTCAAGATGCACTCGAACAACCGCGAAGAGGTCGACCGCATTGGCGCGGGCGACTTAGGCGCGGTCATCGGGCTCAAGGACACGGGCACGGGCGACACGTTGGCCGACCCGGACCACCCCATTGAGCTTGAGGCCATCGAGTTCCCCGAACCCGTTATCACTGTGGCAATTGAACCCGCCTCCAAGGCGGACCAGGACAAGCTCTCGAGCGGCATGGTCAAGTTGGCCGAAGAGGACCCCACTTTCCGCGTAAAAACGGACTCCGAAACGGGCCAAACCACGATTTCGGGCATGGGCGAGCTTCACTTAGAAATCATCGTTGACCGCCTCAAACGCGAATTCAACGTGAACGCGCAGGTGGGCGCGCCGCAGGTGGCCTACCGCGAGACCATCACCAGACCTGCCGACGTGCAGGGCAAGTTCGTGCGCCAGTCGGGCGGTCGCGGCCAGTACGGCGACGTGCGCATCAAGGCCGAGCCGAGAGGTCGTGGCGAGGGCTTCGAGTTTGAAAACGCCATCATCGGCGGCTCGATTCCCAGAGAATTTATCCCGGCGGTCCAAAAGGGCGTCGAAGAGGCCCTGCAAAACGGCCCGCTGCTGGGCTTCCCCATCGTGGACATGAAGGTGTCTCTATATGACGGTTCGTATCACGAGGTGGACTCGTCCGAAATGGCCTTTAAGATCGCCGCTTCGATGGCGATCCGCGAGGTGATGAACAAGGGAGCGGCGGCGATTTTGGAGCCCGTCATGCGCGTCGAAGTCGTGACGCCCGAGCAGTACATGGGCGACGTGATCGGCAACCTCAACTCCCGCCGCGGTCAGATTCAGGGGATGCAGCCCAGGGGCAACGCGCAAGTTATCAACGCCCACGTGCCCCTGTCGGAAATGTTCGGCTACGCGACCGACCTCCGCAGCCTCTCGCAGGGCCGCGCCACCTTTACCATGTTTTTGGACCACTACGCGCAAGTTCCCAAGAGCATTCAGGACGACCTGGTCAAGAAGTAAGTCGTTACGGAGGCGAGGACCGCCGATGTTGATGTACGGACGCGGTCCTCGTTTCTCTGCCTGAACATCCAAAAGGGCTGAATAAAATAGCCAGTACACTAACCAAGACATGCTAAGCAGCACACATCTAAGTAACACCAGCAAGAGGAGACACAGCAATGGCCAAGACCGTATTCAACCGCACAAAACCGCACGTGAACGTTGGCACCATCGGGCACGTGGACCACGGCAAGACCACTTTAACCGCCGCCATCACCTTTACCGCGGCGGCGGCCGACCCGACGATCGAAACCCAGTCCTACGACCAGATCGACAAGGCCCCCGAAGAAAAAGCCCGGGGCATCACCATCAACACCTCGCACGTCGAGTACCAGACGCCTGAGCGCCACTACTCCCACGTCGACTGCCCCGGCCACGCCGACTACGTCAAAAACATGATCACGGGCGCGGCACAAATGGACGGTGCTGTGCTTGTGGTGTCGGCTGCGGATGGCCCGATGCCGCAAACGAGAGAACACATCCTCTTGGCGCGCCAGGTGGGGGTGCCTTACATCGTCGTCTTTATGAACAAAACCGACATGGTCGATGACGAAGAGCTGTTAGAGCTTGTCGACATGGAAGTGCGCGAACTTCTTTCTTCTTACGACTTCCCGGGTGACGATATCCCCATCATCAAAGGCTCTGCGTTAAAAGCGCTCGAGGCCTTACAAGGCAACCCCAACATGGGCAAGGGCGACAACGAGTGGGTTGACCACGTATGGGAACTCCTGGACGCGATCGACTCCTACATCCCCACCCCCGAACGCGACGTTGACAAACCCTTCCTGATGCCGGTCGAAGATGTGTTCACCATCACGGGCCGGGGCACGGTGGCGACGGGCCGGGTAGAACGCGGCATCGTCAAGACGGGGGATGAAATCGAGATCGTGGGTTTGTCGAACACCCGCAAGTCGATTGTCACCGGTGTCGAGATGCACCGTAAGACGCTCGACCAGGGCATGGCGGGCGACAACGTCGGCGTCCTCTTACGCGGCGTGTCGCGCGACGACATCGAGCGCGGGCAAGTCTTAGCCAAACCGGGCTCGATCACGCCACACACGAACTTTAGAGGCTCGGTGTACATCTTGCGCAAAGAAGAAGGCGGCAGGCATAGCGCCTTTTTCACGGGCTACCGGCCGCAGTTCTACTTCCGCACGACGGACGTGACGGGTGTTTGCACCTTGCCCGAAGATGTGGAGATGGTGATGCCTGGGGATAATGTGGAACTCTCTGTGGAACTCATCAAGCCCATAGCGATGGAGGAGGGGCTGCGCTTTGCCATTCGTGAGGGTGGCAGGACCGTGGGGGCTGGTGTGGTGACTCAGGTGACGAAGTAGTATGCCCTCCGCACCGCTTATCCGTATCAAACTGCGAGCCTTTGATCACCGCTCGCTCGACTCGTCGGCGACCAAGATTGTCGACACGGTGCGCCGGACGGGCGCGAAAGTTGCCGGTCCTGTGCCCTTGCCGACGCGCATCCGCCGCTTCTGCGTGCTCAGGAGCCCTTTTGTTAACAAGGACTCGCGCGAGCATTTTGAGATCAGGACGCACAACCGCCTGATTGACATCAAAGCGCCCACCAAAAGCACCATCGACTCGCTCATGCACTTAGACCTCCCCACGGGCGTCGATATCGAAATCAAGACGGTTGGAGGCCGGTAAACGTGAAGGGCATTTTAGGAACGAAAGTGGGCATGACCCAGGTCTGGCAGGGCGACCGGCTGATTCCAGTGACCGTCGTGCTGGCGGGGCCTTGCCCGGTGGTGCAGCGCAAAACGCCGCAGACGGACGGCTACAGCGCGGTCCAACTCGGCTGGATGGACAAGCGCGACAAGGCGACCAATAAGCCCGAGCGCGGTCACGCCAAACGCGCGGGCGCGCCCGTCCAGCGTTTTTTGAGCGAATTCCGCGACTACGCGCCCGAAGAGGACGCGGTCACGGTCGGGATTTTTGAGCCCGGCCAAAAGGTCGATGTGACGGGCACGAGCAAAGGCCGCGGCACCACGGGCGTGATGAAGCGCTGGAACTTTAGCGGCATGAGCGCCTCGCACGGGGTCAAGAAAAAGCACCGCCACCCCGGTTCGATTGGTCAGCGCAAGTCGCCTGGACGGGTTTACAAGGGCAAGCGCATGGCCGGACAGTACGGCGCAGAACGCGTCACGACGGTTGGCCTAGAACTCTTAGAGGTCCGCGCCGACGACAATCTGCTGCTCATCAAGGGCGCGGTGCCCGGCCCCAACGGCGGCACGGTCGTCGTCAAGGATTCGAAAAGGAAGGTGAGCTGATGGCCGTTACGCGGACGCCAGTCACTCTGAACATTATCGGGAGCGAGCGTAAAGTGACGCTCGAGCTGCCCGAGCCCAAAGAAACCGTGCTCCACGAGGTCGTGCAGTGGCAACGCGCCAAGCGCCGCCAGGGCACCGCCTCGACCAAGACGCGGGGCACCATGAGCGGCTCGACCGCCAAAATCTACCCGCAAAAAGGCACGGGTCGCGCGCGCCACGGCGACCGTAAAGCGCCCATCTTCGTGGGCGGCGGTACCGCCTTTGGTCCCCACCCGCGCGACTACTCATACAGCCTGCCCAAAAAGGTGCGCCGCTTAGGCCTGCACATGGCGCTCGCCGCGAGGGCGAACGACGGCAAGCTGACGCTGGTCGAGTCTTTTGACATCGGCGGCAAGACGAAAGAGTTTGTCGCCTGGGCCAAAGACAACGGCTTTAATGGTGGCGAGCGCGTTTTACTCGTGACCGACGACGAAATGACCCGCCGCGCCGCGCGCAACCTTCCCTGGGTGGGCGTGCTGCCGCGGGCGGGGCTCAACGTCTACGACATCTTGCGCTATGACCACCTGATCGCCGACGCGGACCTCTTCGCGGAGCTTAGTGCGGAGATTGGGACGAACGGCGGCGCTGACGAGGTGACCGCATGAACGCGCACGACATCATCCTCGGTCCCGTGCTGAGCGAAAAAGCGCTCGGCATCATTGAAGAGAGCAAGTACGCCTTTTACGTTCACCCCAAAGCCAACCGCACGCAGGTCAAAGACGCGGTCGAGCGGGTGTTCAATGTAGATGTCATGAAAATCAACCTTTTGAACGTACGCGGTAAAGAGAAGTCGATGGGCCGCTACCGCGGCTTTCGGCCCGCGCGCAAAAAAGTCATCGTGACCCTGCGCGAGGGCCAGCGCATCCAGCAGCTCGAGGGCCTCACCTAAGGAGGGGTTTATGCCTACCAAGAAATATCGTCCCTATACGCCCTCCCGCCGCTTTATGACCACCTCGGATTTTGGGGAGGTCACCAAGGCGGAGCCCGAAAAGTCTTTGCTAGAGCCCGCCAAGAAGACGGGTGGCCGGAACAACCGCGGGCGCATCACTTCACGCTTTCGGGGCGGCGGTCACAAGCGCCGTTACCGCCGGATTGACTTTACGCGCCGCGACAAAGAGGGTGTGCCCGCCAAAGTCGCGGGGGTCGAGTATGACCCCAACCGGAGCGCCAACATCGCGCTCTTGCACTACCTAGACGGCGAGAAGCGTTATATTTTGGCGCCGGAAAAGCTCGAGGTCGGCAGCCAAATCGTGGCCGGTCCCGAGGCCGAGCCGGTCGTCGGCAACGCCTTGCCGCTCCGCTTCGTCCCGGTGGGTTCGGTCGTCCACAACGTTGAACTCGTGCCCGGCAAGGGCGCGCAGATTGCGCGCAGCGCGGGTACCAGCATCCAAATCCAGGGCCGCGACGACGTCTACGTGACCTTGCGCTTGCCCTCGGGCGAACTGCGCCGCGTCCACGGCGAGTGCTACGCCACGATGGGCACGGTGGGCAACGCCGAGCACAAAAACATCGTGATGGGCAAGGCGGGCCGCACGCGCTGGATGGGCCGCAAGCCGCACCAACGCGGTCGCGCCATGAACCCCGTCGACCACCCCCACGGCGGCGGTGAAGGCCGCTCGACGAGCGGACGCCCGCCCGTGAGCCCCTGGGGCCAAAAGGCCAAGGGCTTAAAAACACGCAATAAACGCAAGGTGAGCAGCCGCTTTATCGTGCGCCGCCGGAAAGGAAGTCAATAGTGCCCCGCAGCATGAAAAAAGGCCCCTTTATCGACGACCACCTGCTCGACAAGGTGGACGCCGCCAACGACTCGGGTGACCGCAAGGTGATTCGCACCTGGAGCCGCCGCTCGACCATCGTGCCCGAAATGGTGGGTCACACCTTTGGGGTCTACAACGGCAAACAGCACGTGCCCGTCTTTGTCCAAGAGAACATGGTCGGTCACAAGTTGGGCGAGTTCTCGCCGACGCGCACCTTTCGCGGTCACAGCGGCACCCGGAAGGAGCGCTAATGGAAGCCAAAGCGCACCTCACCATGCTCCGCACCACCCCGCGCAAAACGCGGCTCGTCGCCGACCTTATCCGCGGCAAGAACGTGGCGGAGGCCGAGAGCATCTTGCAGTTTACGCCTAAGGGATCGGCTGAGCCGATGCTCAAACTCTTGCGGAGCGCCAAGGCGAACGCGGTCAACAACCACGACATGTTTGAAGACGACCTCTACGTGTCCCAAATTATGGTGAACGAAGGACCCACCCTCAAGCGCTACCTGCCGCGGGCGCGGGGCCGGGCCGACCTCATGCGCAAGCGCACGAGCCACATCACCATCGTGCTGGGAGAGAGATAAATGGGTAATAAAATCAATCCGGTGGGCTTTCGCTTGGGGGTCAACAAAGAGCCCTCGGCCAAATGGTACGCGAGCCCAAAAAACTATTCGAAACTTCTTACCGAAGACGAAGCCATCCGCAGGGCCGTGATGGCGGACGTGGGGCACAGCGGGGTCGCGCGCATCGACATCGAGCGGGCGGCGCACAACATCAACATCATTATTCATACGGCCAAGCCCGGTGTGGTCATCGGGCGCGGCGGCGAGTCCATCAAGGCGCTTAGGGGCAAGCTCGAGGGCGTTGTGGACGGCACCATCGCGGTCAACGTGCAAGAAGTGCCCAACGCGAACACCAACGGTCCTTTAATCGCCCAGAGAATTGCGGAGCAGTTAGAGCGCCGCTTCGCCTTTCGCCGCGCGATGAAGCAGGCCGTGCAGCGCACGATGGAGTCGGGGGCCAAGGGCATTAAAATTCGCTGCTCGGGCCGCCTGGGCGGCATTGAACAAGCGCGCCCCGAGTGGTACTCGGACGGCCGCGTGCCCCTACAGACGCTCCGCGCCGACATCGACTACGGCACCGCCGAGGCCAAAACGAGCTACGGCATTGTCGGCGTCAAGGCGTGGGTGTTTCACGGTGAAATCGTGGGCGACAAGCAGCGCCGCGCCGCCATCATCCCGCGCCCGCGCCAAGAAGAGGATAAAAAAGGCCGCCGCCGTCGCCCGCAGGGCCGCCGCCGTCCGAACGAACGGGGTGGACCTGGTGACCGTGGGGGCGACCGTAATGACCGTGGGGGAGACCGTGGGGGCTCGAGCGACCGACCGCCCAGAGCGCGCCCGCCCCGTGACAGAGGGACCAAATAATGCTTCTACCCAAACGCGTCAAATACCGTAAGCAGATGCGCGGGCGCATGACCGGCGATACCAAGGGCGGAGACTACTTGGCCTTTGGAGATTTTGGCTTGGTCGCGATGGAACCCGCCTGGATCAAGTCGAACCAGATCGAAGCCTGCCGCATCACCATGAGCCGTTTTTTCCGCCGCGGGGGTAAAATCTACATCCGCATCTTCCCCGACAAGCCGGTCACCAAAAAACCGGCGGAAACCCGAATGGGTAAGGGCAAGGGCGCGGTAGAATACTGGGTTGCGGTGGTCAAGCCGGGCCGCGTCATCTTCGAAGTCGCCAACGTGACCGAAGAGCAGGCCAAAGAAGCTTTCAGGCTCGCGGGTCACAAGCTGCCCATCAAGACCAAGATGGTGAGACGAGAGGTTTACGATGAAGCCCAGTGAGGCCCGTAAGTTGAGCCCGGACGAAATCGTCGCGGAAGTCAACAAGCGCCGCGAGGAACTCCTAGACCTCCGCTTTCAGGCGTCGGTAGGTCAGGCGAACAATCCCAAGCGCATCCGCACCGCGAAGCGCGAAATCGCCCGCTTGCTCACCGTTGCCAACGAAAGCGCCCGCCAAAATGCCAGCCAAAGTGCCAACGGGAACATCAACCGAAACGCCAACCAAAACGCTAGCCAGAGCGCCAACCAGAGCGCAGAACGTACGAGAGGAAGCGCGATCAGAAGGATTATCAACCCGCGCGACCGAGGAGGCGCATGAAGAAGTCTTTACAAGGCCGGGTCACGAGCAACAAGGCCGACAAGACCGTGACGGTCAGCGTCGAGCGCCGCTTTAAGCACCCGCTCTACGGCAAAGTCGTGGCGGTCAGCAAAAAGTACCTGGCCCACGACGAAACCAACGAATACGGTGAGGGCGACCTTGTAGAAATCACCTCGAGCCGCCCCATCAGCAAACGCAAGCGTTTTACCGTCACACGTTTAGTAGAAAAAGCGAGGGGGTGAGGGAGCGAGTGATGAGTGACGAGTGATTAGAGAAACTAACCACTGAGCACTAACCACTATCCACTATCATGGTTCAACAAGAAACGTATCTCGAGGTGGCCGACAACTCTGGCGCGAGGCTCATTCAGTGCATTCGCGTGTTGGGGACCGGTTCACAATATGTAGGCGGCGTCGGCGACGTGATCGTCGCGGCGGTCAAGGACGCGATCCCGCGCGCCGGGGTCAAAAAGGGCGACGTCGTCCGGGCGGTCGTGGTGCGGACCAAAAAAGAGATCAACCGCGCCGACGGCTCTTCGATTCGCTTTGACACGAACGCGGCGGTCATCATCAACTTACAAAACGAGCCGCGCGGCACCCGCGTCTTTGGTCCCGTGGCGCGTGAACTGCGCGACCGGCGCTTTATGCGCATCGTCTCGCTCGCGCCGGAGGTGCTGTAATGGCGACCAAACCTGCTAGGACAAAAAGCAAACTCAAGCGCGGCGACCGCGTGCGCGTGACCTCGGGCAAGCACAAGGGGCTCGAGGGCCGCATCCTCGAGGTCATGCCCGTAAAAAACCGCGTGGTCATCGAAAACGTCAACGTCATCAGAAAAGCGCAGCGCCCCACCCAAGACAACCCGCGCGGCGGCTTTAGCGAGCGCGAAGCGCCCATCCACGTGAGCAACGTGCGCATTTTAGACCCCAAGACGGGCGAACCGTCGCGCGTCGGCACCCGGGTGGTGGACGGCGAGCGGGTGCGCGTGAGCGTCAAAAGCGGCGCGCGCTTAGACCGGTAACCATTAGAAAGTAAGGAGAGAGATGGAAGGCGTCAGCATAGGTCTCAAACAAAAGTATCAGGACGAAGCGCGCCCTGCGCTCCAAGAGCGCCACGGCTATGACAACATCATGGCGGTGCCGCGCATCGAAAAAGTGGTCATCAACATGGGCGTCGGTGAGGCTCGGGAAGACTCCAAAGTTTTGGAGAAGGCCTCGAGGGACCTCAGCCAACTCGCGCTGCAACGCCCCGTGGTCACGCGCGCCAAAAAGTCGGTGTCGAACTTCAAGGTACGTGCGGGAATGCCCATCGGTCTTAAAGTCACGTTGCGCGGCGAGCGGATGTGGGCCTTTCTGGACAAGCTCATTGGCGTGGCGCTGCCCCGCGTGCGCGACTTTCGGGGGGTATCCTCGAGCGCGTTCGACGGTCGCGGCAACTACAGCTTAGGTTTACGCGAACAGCTCGTCTTTCCCGAACTCTCGTACGACCAGATCGACGCGGTTCGCGGGATGGACATTTCGATCGTCACCACCGCTGAAACGGACGAAGAGGCAAGAAGTCTTTTGGAGTTTCTGGGGATGCCGTTTAGGAAGTAAACTGTTGCAGGTAGCATCTGGTTTGAGAGACTCTGGCTAGGGGTCAACGTCCGGGACGTAGATTACAAGATGCTTTCTGCGCTAAACCGACTTCTGTACCTATGTAAGCTATAAAAGCTTTGAACACAAACTTTAAGAAAGGAGCCACATGGCTACCAAAGCACATATTGCCAAAGCCAAGAGAACGCCCAAGTTTTCAACCCGCGGCGTAAACCGCTGCCACCGCTGCGGACGCACGCGCGGCTACTTGCGTATGTTCGACCTCTGCCGCATCTGCATGAGGGAAATGGCGCACAAAGGCTACTTGCCCGGCGTGACCAAGTCGAGCTGGTAAGAGCGTAGGGGAGATGGGGAGTAGGGAAGTAGGGTGCAAAGGTTTTACTCTACTCACCACTTTTCGAGCCAGCCCCTGCCCAACATGACCTGTAATCCGCTTTGCAACCCCAACCTCTCGTCATAACAAAGAAACCATATTTTTGAGGGTACGGTCAGCGCGCGTGCGCTGATACCGCCCTCCAAGGAGCAAACCATGCAGACAGACCCGATTGCTGACATGCTGACGCGCATCCGCAACGCCGCGGCGATTGCCAACGCGACGGTGGACGTGCCAGCCAGCAAGTTTAAGAAGTCGCTCGCGGAACTTTTGGTACGCGAAGGCTACCTCAAGTCGGTCGCTGAGGCCGAAGTGGGCGGTCACAAGGTTTTGCGTATCGGCCTCAAGTACGGCCCGCGCCGGACCTCGATTATTAACGAAATCACCCGCATATCCAAACCCGGTCGCCGCGCCTACAGCAAGGGTAAGGCGGTGCCGGTGGTGCGGGGCGGCCTTGGCATTTCCGTCGTGTCGACCTCGCAAGGGCTGATGGTTGACCGCGACGCGCGCCGCCAGAACGTCGGCGGCGAAGTTCTCTGCGAGGTGTGGTAATGTCGCGCGTCGGTAGAGCCCCCGTCACGGTGCCCAAGGGCGTCGAGTTCAACATGAAAAAAACCGAAGTCACGGTCAAGGGACCCAAGGGCACCCTAACCGTGCCCGTCAATCCGCGTTTGACCGTCAAGCAAGAAGACGGTGAAGTCTTGGTCGAGCGTCCCACGGACAACCGTCTGGACCGCGCGCAGCACGGCCTCGCGCGTAGCCTTATCCAAAACGCGGTCGTCGGGGTGACGGAAGGCTTTACCCGTAACTTGGAGATTCAGGGCGTCGGTTACCGCTGCGCGATGCGGGGCAAGCAGCTCGAGCTCTCCCTCGGCTTCTCACACCCCGTCGTCATCGAGCCGCCCGAGGGTATCACCCTAAACGCGCCCGACGCGACGCACATCAACGTTTCGGGTATCGACAAACAGCTCGTCGGCCAGGTTGCGGCCAACATCCGCGCCATCCGTCCGCCCGACTCGTACCACGGCAAGGGCGTCCGCTACGCGGGCGAACAGGTCCGCCTCAAGCCCGGTAAAGCTGCTGCCAGATAAACAGCTAGACAAGCAGCCATTTCACCTAATTTTTCACCTACTGAGATAGAGGGATAGGATGAACGTACAGACGACAAAAAGGCGGCGTCAGCTTCGCACGAGACGCCGCATCCGTACAAACGTCGACAACGGCAGGATGCGTTTAAGCGTGTTCCGGAGTGCCAAGCACATCTACGTGCAAGTCATCGACCCCAACGAGGGTCGCACCGTGGCCGAGGCCAACAGCAAGACGCTGGGCGCTTCGGGCGATAAAAAAGAGCAGGCCAAAGCCGTGGGTAAGGCGGTGGCCGAAAGAGCGCTCCAAAGGGGCGTCAAACGCGTGGTTTTCGACCGGGGCGCCTACCGCTACCACGGTCGGGTCGCGGCGCTCGCCGAGGGCGCGCGCGAGGGAGGCCTGGACTTCTAATGGCAGATACCGATTTTGAAGACAAAGTAATTTTCATTCGCCGCACCGCCAAGACGTACCAGGGCGGTCGCCGCTTCCGCTTCGGCGCGATGGTCGTCGTGGGCGACCGCAACGGTCGCGTCGGTGTGGGACTAGGTAAAGCCAAGGAAGTGCCGATGGCGGTGCAAAAAGGCCAGTACGTCGCGCGGCGTAACTTGGTCGAAGTGCCTATCGAAGAACCCGGCACCATTCCTCACGAAGTGTTGGGTGAACACGGGACGTCAAGAGTGATGCTCAAACCCGCGGGCGCGGGCACGGGCGTTATCGCGGGCAGCGTGCCCAGGGCGATCGCCGAGTTGGCGGGCCTGCGTAACCTGCTCACCAAAGAGTTGGGCTCTCGTAACCAGACCAACGTCGCCTACGCGGTGATTGATGGCCTCAAGCAACTCAAGACCTTTGAGGAGGCGCAGCGCGAGCGGGAGGTGGCCAAATGAAAGCCACTATATTGAAGGGGGTGGCCTCATGAGGGCCACACTCGTTCGTAGCTTCATCGGCGTTAAAAAAGAGCAGCGCGCGACCTTGCACGCCCTGGGTTTTACGAAGCGCGGTCAGACCCGCGAGCTCAAAACCACGCCCGACGTGCGCGGCATGGTGGACAAAGTCGCCTACTTGTTAGAGATTGAAGGGGAAAGATGAAACTCAATGACTTGAAACCCGCCGAGGGGGCCAAAAAGAACCGCCGCCGGGTCGGGCGCGGTCTCGGCAGCGGTCGCGGCAAGACCGCCGGTCGGGGTCAAAAGGGCCAGAAAAGCCGGAGCGGCTTTTCGCAAGGCTCGGGCTGGGAGGGAGGACGCTCGAAGCTCGTTGCCCGCCTGCCCAAGCGCGGCTTTAACCACGCTTCTGAAGGCTACCAACTCGTCAACCTGCGCGACCTCAACTCTTTCGGCGAAGGGGACACCGTCAACGCGGAGACGCTTAACGCTGTGGGCCTGGTGCGCCACGTTGACAGGCCCGTCAAGCTTTTGGGTGACGGGGCGCTCGAGGTCCGCAACTTAGTCGTCATCTTAGACGCCTACAGCCGCAGCGCCGCAAAAGCCGTGAGAGCGGCGGGCGGCAGCGTCGAGGGCGCGGAGGCTGAAGGGGAAGCGGGCAGCCAGGATGCTGGTACGCAAAATATCGGTAATCAGGAGACCGGCACCCAAGACTTCAACACCCAAGACTTCAACACCCAAAATGTTGTCCAGCCGGTTGGAACCTCTGAGCAGACTATGACGCCGGACGCCGCGCCGGAGGTGGACCAGAGCGAGTCGCAGAGTACGGCTCGAGTCACCCCACAGGGCACCATAGAAACTGAGACTGGCGAGGAAACGCCGCCGATTAGCACCATCCAAGAAACCGTACCCGGCACGTCACAAGACACCTCACAAGACATCTCGCAAGACGCATTACAAGACGCGGTGGCGGACACGGCTCGGGATTCACAAGACGACACCCCCCGCAACGCGCTTCAAGACGCCCAGCAGGACGAGGAGCGCGGCTGATGTTAGCCGCGTTTCGCAACGCGCTCGTCATCCCCGACCTGCGTAACAAGCTGCTCATCACGGTGGGGCTCCTGGCGGTCTACCGGCTGGGCGTTTTTATCCCCACGCCGGGTCTCGACATTGACGCTCTGCGCGCGCAGCTTACGGGTCAGGGCGGCGTGTTTCAGCTCCTGGGCTTTATCACGGGCGGCAACTTCGAGCAGTTCTCGGTGTTTGCGCTGGGCGTGATTCCATACATCACCGCGAGCATCATTTTTCAGCTCCTGACGTCCGTTTATCCGCCCCTAGAAAAGCTGCAAAAAGAGGGCGAGGAGGGGCGGCGCAAGATCACCCAGTACACGCGTTGGGCGGCGACGGCCCTGGGCGCTATTCAGGGTCTCTTTTTGGCCGTTGCGTTGCTGGGTCCCTCCGGCGCGCTCAAGATTGGCTGGAGCAACGGACCCTTCTTCTGGTTTACCGTGATGGTCACACAGATTGCCGGGGTTACGTTGGTCATGTGGCTCGGCGAGAAGATTTCCGAGTACGGCATCGGCAACGGCATCTCGCTTATTATCTACGCCGGGATTGTGGCCGCCTTCCCGACCGCCATCGGTGGAAGCCTCGCGCTCGTCGGCACGGGCGAGTCCAACATCTTCGGCCTCATCATCTTCTTTGCGCTGCTCATTTTCGCTATCGCAGGGATGGTGTTGGTGCAGCAGGCTGAGCGCCGCATCCCGGTCCAGTACGCGCGAAAGGTCGTGGGGCGCAGGGTCATGGGCGGCCAAAGCACCTACATCCCGCTACGCTTAAACGCGGCGGGCGTGATCCCCGTCATCTTCGCGGTCTCGATTATTATCCTGCCGAGTACCATCATCGCGGGCTTTCCCGAGGTGGCGTGGGTGCAATCCGTCGGCTACTGGTTTACGCCTAGCCGGTGGCAGGGGCTGATCACCAGCACGGTTTTGATCGTGCTTTTTACCTACTTCTACACCCAAATCTCGTTCGACCCGCGCCGCATTTCCGAAAACTTGCGCGAGTACGGCGGCTTTGTGCCGGGCGTGCGCCCCGGGCAACCGACCACCGACCACTTAACCCGCATCACCAACCGCATCACGCTGTGGGGTGCGCTCTTTCTGGGGGTCGTCAACGCGCTGCCGCAGGTTCTGGCCTGGATGACCGGGGTGGGCACGTTGGCGCTGGCGTTCTCGGGTATCGGCTTGCTCATCGTCGTGGGGGTGTCGCTCGACACGCTGCGGCAGATGGAATCGCAACTCGTCATGCGTCACTACGACGGTTTTGTGACCAAAGGGCGCATTCGGGGTCGCGGAAGGCGCTTTTAGTGCATCATCAGGAAGTGCTGCTACTCATGGGTCCGCCGGGGGCGGGCAAGGGAACGCAGTCCGAAAAATTGGCGCGCGCGCGTTCCCTAACCAAGCTCTCGACCGGCGATATGCTGCGCGACCACGTGAAGCGCAACACGCCTTTGGGCGAGCGCGCCCGCAGCATCATGGAAGCGGGCGAGTACGTTCCGGACGAGCTCATCGTGTCGATGGTGCGTGACGCGCTAAACGGCGAGGAGGTGCGCGTGCTGTTCGACGGGTTTCCTCGCACCAACGTGCAGGCGGGGGCGCTAGACGCGCTTTTGGCCGAGCTTGACGCCGCCATGACCGCGGCGGTGCTGCTCGAGGTTGACGCCAACGAACTTGCAGGGCGCCTCCTCAAGCGCGCGCGGGAAGAAGGACGCGTAGACGATAACGACACAACGATTCGCAGGCGCATGGCGCTTTACGGGGAACAAACTCAGCCCCTGGTGGACTATTACGAGGCGCGCGGCAAGCTGCGCCGCGTGGACGGCGAGGGCAGCGTCGAAGAGGTGTTCGCGCGCATCTCCGAGGTCTTGCCGTGACTCTTTCATGATCCTCAAGCGCGCCGCGGAACTCGACGTCATGGCCGAGGCGGCGGCCATCAACCGTGAGGCCTTGGGGGCGGCGGCTCGAGCCGTGGCCCCGGGCGTCAGCACCACCGAGTTGAACAGGATTGCCGAAGATGTTATCCTATCCAGGGGCGGAAGGCCCGTTAACAAGGGTTATCCCAACTCTAAAAAAGGTTATAGCGATTTTCCCGCCGCCCTCTGCACCTCGGTCAATGAAGTCGTCGTCCACGGCATCCCCAATGCGCGCCCGCTGCGCTCGGGTGATATCGTCACGATTGACGTCGGCACCACCTATAAGGGGTACGTGGCGGACATGGCCCGCACGTACGCTGTCGGCGCAATTTCCGCCGCCGCGCAAAAACTCTTGGCCGTTACAGAAGAGGCGCTGGCGGCGGGTATCGACGCC
Organism: Trueperaceae bacterium; assembly: GCA_965214405.1. GTDB lineage: Bacteria > Deinococcota > Deinococci > Deinococcales > Trueperaceae > CBDCCT01. The sequence continues at coordinate 267,855 of OZ243956.1, read as the reverse complement.
GCCAGGGCGGGCAACCGTTTGGGCGACGTTTCGGCGGCTATCCAAAGCGTCGTCGAAGGCGCGGGCTTTTGGATCATCAGGGAGTTCGTCGGGCACGGCATCGGCCGCGACTACCACGAGGCCCCCGAAGTGCCCAACTACGGTCGCGCCGGTAAGGGTCCCGTTTTACGCCCTGGTCTGGTGCTCGCCATCGAACCGATGGTGGCCGAAAAGCGCACCAAGGTCGTTATTTTAGACGACGGCTGGACGGCCCCGACCGCCAACGGGAGTCTGGCCGCCCATTTCGAACATACCGTCGCCATCACCAAGGACGGCCCGCGCGTACTCACCGCGGGAGATTCAGCGGGATTAACTGCCGGGGACAAGCCTCCCCAGCGCGTTTTGGCAGAGAAAGGAGTTTATGGCGCGTAGAGGATCAAAGAATAAACGTCCGCCCCGGACGCCCGCCGAGCGTCCGGAAGAGACCACCCAAGACACCATCCGCACCGAAGGCGTCGTGCTGGAAGCCCGGCCCAACACCACCTTCATGGTGCAGCTAGACGCGGGTCCCGAAATTTTGGCCCACGTCGGCGGCAAGATGCGAAGGCACTATATCCGCATCCTACCGGGCGACCGGGTTGTTCTGGAAATCAGCACGTATGACCCCGAAAAGGGTCGTATTGTTTACAGAAAGTAGTCCGAAGTAAGGCCGCAGAGGCAAGATGATGAGTTTTTGCCCTATAATGGGGATTTGGAAGACGAGCGGTGTGGGGCCGCAACACGTTACCTTGGGATATTCACCCAAACCCGGCTTCACAGAAGTTTGAATGTCAGAGTGCGACCTTAACAGCAGGCTCGAGCGGGCCGACGAACAAAGGAGAAAGGGAGAAAAGCGTGAAAGTACGTGCGTCCGTCAAACCCATGTGCGACAAGTGCAAGATCATCCGCCGTCACGGCAGGGTTTTTGTCATTTGCTCGGTAAACCCCAAACATAAGCAGAGGCAGGGTTAAAAGATAAAGTCAGGGCTCGCGGCGTTCGGACTTACCGGGCGTCAGACTTGTCTTTGTAATTTTATGGCCGTGTCAGGCGTATTTAGCAAGCATGAACAAGAGCAAAAGAACGAAGGGACAATCATGAATCAGGTTCTAAACAGGAGAGGAGCGTAGAATGGCGCGCATTGCAGGGGTAGACCTTCCTCGAGAAAAACGCGTCGAGCACGCGCTCCCGTACATCTACGGCGTCGGCCTGAGCCGTTCGCAAGACGTCTTGGCAAAAGCCGAAGTCGACCCGGACACGCGCGTCAAGGACTTGGCCGAAAACGAAGTTTTGAGAATCCGCGAGATTATCGAGCGCGAGTTCAAGGTTGAGGGCGACTTGCGCCGCGAGATTCAGCTCAACATCAAGCGCCTGATGGACATCGGCTCCTACCGGGGCTTGCGCCACCGCCGCGGGCTGCCCGTGCGCGGTCAGTCGAGCAAAACCAACGCCAGAACCCGTAAGGGTCCACGTCGCACGGTCGCGGGCAAGAAAAAAGCCCCCGCCAAGAAGTAGGAGTTGAGTCATGGCAAAACCTGCGGGTAAAACAGCCACCAGAACCAGAAAACGCGTCAGGCGCAACTTGGCCGAGGGCAGAGCCTTTATCCACGCGTCTTACAACAACACGATCATCACCATTACCGACATGGCCGGGAACACCGTCGCCTGGTCGAGCTCGGGCAGCATCGGCTACAAGGGCTCGAAAAAGGGCACGCCCTACGCCGCTCAGCTCGCCGCCGCCGACGCGACGCGCAAGGCGCAAAATATGGGCCTCTCTCAGGTCGATATCGTCATCCGCGGGACGGGCTCGGGCCGTGAGCAGGCGATCCGCTCGATCCAGTCGACGGGCGTCAACGTCCGCTCGATTATCGACGATACCCCCGTGCCCCACAACGGCTGCCGCCTGCGCAAGCGCCAGAGAAACAGTTAGAGGAGTTTATGGCACGTTATACCGGACCCGTTTGCAAACTCTGTCGCCGCGAGGGCACCAAGCTTTACCTCAAGGGCGACCGTTGCTACAGCGCGAAGTGCGCCATCGAAAAGCGCCCCTACCCGCCCGGCCAGCACGGCCAGCGCCGCTCGCGCAAGCCCTCGGACTACGGGGTGCGCCTGCGCGAAAAGCAAAAGCTCCGCCGCTTTTACGGCATGAACGAAAAGCAGTTCCGCAATCTTTTTGATGAAGCGGTTAAACAAGAAGGGGCGACCGGCGGCGTGTTTTTAGCGCTCCTGGAGAGCCGTTTGGACAGCGTGGTGTACCGCTTGGGCCTCGCGTCGTCGCGCGCGCAGGCGCGGCAGTTTATTAACCAGGGCCACATCAGCGTGAACGGTCGGCGCATGGACATCCCGAGCTACGAAGTCAACGCGGGTGACGAGGTCGCGGTTCACCCGAGCGCCAGGAGCTTTGGCCTCATCCGCCAAAACGTCGAGGCGACCCGCCGCCGCAAATTGGGTCCTTGGCTCGAGTTCGACGCCGAAGCGCTCAAGGGCCGCTTTTTGCGCCCGCCCGCTCGAGAAGACTTGGTCGTACCCGTTAACGAACTGCAAGTTATCGAGTATTACTCGAGGTAAGCAAGAAGCGAGTGAAAAGAGAGGAGTTCGAGGGAAGGCCAAACTTCCTCTAACCTCTTCTCTTTAACCTTGTCTTGAAGGAAGTGTAAGGAGATAAAAGGTGCAAATCGTACCCGAATTTAGAGCCAACGTCACAGATAAGTACGGCGAATTCATCGTCGAGCCGCTGCCGCGCGGTTACGGGGTTACCTTAGGCAACCCGCTGCGCCGCATCCTGCTGTCGTCTATTACCGGCACCGCGGTCACGAGCGTGTATATCGAGGACGTGCTGCACGAGTTTTCGACCATCGACGGGGTAAAAGAGGACGTCATGCAGATGATCCTCAACCTCAAAGAGTTGGTCGTCAAACTTCACGACAGCGAGCCCGTCACCCTGACGCTGCGCGCCGAAAAGGCGGGCGAGGTGACCGCGGGTAGTTTTGAAGTGCCCGCCAACGCCGAGGTGGTTAACCCCGAACTCCACATCGCCACGCTCGCCGAAGGCGGCAAGCTGGTGATGGAGGTGCGCGTCGAGCCCGGCGTCGGCTACGTGCCAGCAGAAGTTCACGCGACAAAAGACCGCATCAACTCGATCCCCGTGGACGCCGTGTTTACCCCCGTGCGCCGCGTGGCCTACCGCGTCGAAGACACGCGCGTGGGTCAAAAAACCGATTTGGATAGGCTCGTCCTGCGCGTCTGGACGGACGGCTCTACGGGTCCGCGCGAGGCACTGGAAAACGCGGTCGAAATCATGCGGAGCCAGCTCATCGTCTTTAGCACCGAAACGATGTCCGAAGTCGAGACGCCCGTCGTCACGCTGCCCAACACGGTGCAGCAGCCCGAGCCCGTGGCGACCGGCGCGGAGGGCGTGCAGATGAGCCTGGATTCGTTGGAACTCTCGAGCCGCGTGCTTCACTCCCTGCAAGAAGAAGGCATCGACTCGGTCAACGCGCTCCTGGCGCTTTCCGAACGCGACCTCAAAAAAGTGGGCGGCGTCGGCGACAAGTCACTTGAAGAGATCAAAGAGCGGCTCGAGGCGAGCGGCCTGAGCTTAAAAGACTAGAGGATTTTAGCGGCCTTCGTACAAAATTGGCCGGACGGGGATATCATCTTCCTAGCCTCAATAATAGGCCATAAATCTAAACTGAGTTTTTAGCAAACGGGATGATACCCCCTATAAAGGAGCCCCATGAGACACCTCTCGAGCGGACGCAAACTCAACCGCAACTCTTCGCACCGCATCGCGCTGGCGCGGAGCCAGGCCACTGCGCTGCTGCGCCACGGTCGCATCAAGACTACGCTGGTCAAGGCTAAGAACCTCCAGCCCTTCGTTGAAAAACTCATCACCACCGCGCGCGGCGGCGACTTGCACGCGCGCCGCTTGGTCCTGCGCGACATTCACGACCTCGACGTCGTGCGCTCGCTCATGGACGACATTGCCCCGCGCTTTGCTGAGCGCAAAGGCGGCTACACCCGCATCTACCGCTTAGGCACCCGCCGCGGCGACGGCACGCAAGAGGCGCTTATCGAGCTGGTGGATTACCAGTCTTAAATTTTGCGCTAAACAAGTTGAGTACACCCAGACAAAGGAACTCGAGCCCCCAAAGCTCGAGTTTTGCGTTTCTATAGCGCGGGATAAAAAACCTTTGCTTTTAGGCGAAACGCTTTGGCGCCCGCTGGGTAACGGAAGCGCAAATCAGGGCGTATACCAACCCATCAAGTTGTAACTGACGTTTTGTAACTGATTTCCAGCAAAAAACCCCGCCGGTAATCAGCGGCACCTGACGATCACCCCTTATGGCTGCTTCTTTCGACCTGACCAGATTCGAGGGTCGCCACCGCGCTGAGCCGACGGGGCTTAGAGGAGTGTAACAAAGTTCGGGGAGGACGTAAAGGTTTCTTGAGACTCGGGGATGCGCCCCAGAATCTCCCCCTCAGCTTACTGAGCCTCTAAGACGACCTGCAAAACAGGTGTGCGCCAGGTGGCGAGGCCGGAGCCGAAGAAATCGCGATCCTCAGTCCAGATGCCCGCCTCGAGCGCAAGAGCGAGCGCGACGCTCGGCCAGTCGTCGGGGTCTTGCGGGATGCGTCCAAGCGCCTCCGTTCGAAATGGCTCCAGCCACGCACCGGGTATGACCGAGAGCGCATCTTCAGCCACCTTGAAGCCCTCTTGAATGAGAGCGGCTGCAAGTTCCGGCGAGACACTACCACGCCGTACTAAAAGCTGCTGACGCCGGAGGAGTTCGTGGCGCATCTCGCTCCAGGTGGGCTCTGCGATAAACAGCTCGAGCTTAGGGTTGCGGATGAGCGCCTTGCCGCGTTCACGCAGCAACTCACCAACCAACGTGCTCGCGTCAATCACGAGGCGCACTGCGTACGCTTTCCTCCCAGTCCTCAGTAAAGAATTCAACCAACTCTTCACGGGTCATACCCGTACGCTCCAAAATACGCTCGATCGTCCCCTCGAGCCTCCTCACCGCCTCTTCCGCTTTCGCCTTGTCTTTTTGGGGAATCGGGATGTAAAAGCCCACGGGCTTGCCGTGCTTTTCAATCACCAACCCCTTTTCCTCGTCTATAAGGGCGGTTGCTTTGTCCTTGAATTCACGCACACCCACGCGCTTCATAACGCCTCCTCGCACGCCTTTGTGGCCCCCATTGTAGCCTTGTTTGGGCTTTATAACGGTTTCGTTCACACTAAACCATGCCCAAATTCTTAAACATCACAGAAGCGAGAAAAAGCTTTTTAGATTTACCCGATGAACTTGAAGAGGACAGCATTATCATCACCAAGCGCGGAGAGCCGGTGATGGCGGCGATGAGTTTTGAGGCTTTCGAGAGCCTTTTGGAAACCGTAGACATCCTTTCAGACGCAGCCTTTGCCGCCAAGCTCCGGGAGAGCGTCACACAAGCCAAAAAGGGAGAGACGGTATCGCTGGCGGAGGTCGAGGCGCGGTTGGGCGGGTAATGCGCGGCTGAAAAGGTTTGCCGCTGAAAAGCTGATCCCCCTAAATCCCCCTTATTAAGGGGGACTTTTTTGTTCCCCCCTTAACAAGGGGGGCCAGGGGGGATTTCACCACGACCCTCCTACAACCCAGCCCAAAGCAGCGCCGCCCGGATGTCATCGCGTTCAAGTTCCGGAAGATCCGCCAAAAGCGCGTCCTCGCTCACCCCGTGCGCCAGGGCCATGAGAACCTGCGCCACGGTGATGCGTAAGCCCCGTGTAGCAGGTATCATCTGGTTTGAGACGAACTCAGTTCATGTATGCTGTGTAGGACGTAGCTCGAGAGATGATGCCTGCGCTGATGGACCCAGTATAAACGGAAACCGCTAAAACGTCGGCTTGCCAACCATCAAACTCGGTTGCGCGGTCACGCGCTCCAACAGATGTGCGTCTCGAGTCATGACCCGATTATACGCGCTTCTTAACAAAAGGCTGAGGAGGTAGGGTGCGGGGGCGATAGGGAGGTTTAGGCTTTTCTCCCCACCTCTCTACTCCCTACCTCCCTGAAAATTTCATGAATCCCCCCGTGACGCTTAAACACCGTCCCTGATGTGAAAAATACCCCCACCAGCCCGTGCGCTTTTCAACAGCGCGTTGCCCCGCCAGGGTCCATAATCATCTTTAGACGAAAGGGACTGCCAAGCGCAAACCCCAAGTCGAACTCATCCGAGCACCCCGTATTATCCCATATCTCTTCTGGGTGCTCAAGAACGGAGCGCATCATGCGCAACAACAAAAGCAACAAAGGCTTCACCCTCATCGAGCTGCTGATTGTCATCGCAATCATCGGCATCCTCGCGGCGGTTCTTATTCCGAACCTCCTCTCGGCCCGTAACCGTGCGAACGAAAGCGCAACGCAGGCTTACGTCCGTAACTGTATTACCGCTGTTGAGACCAACCGCAACACCGTATCGCAAGCTTTGCCTACAGAAACTAGCTGCGTTGCATTAACTGGTAATGCAGAGCCCGCTGGCACCGTTGCTGACAGCGCTGTAGTTACTTACTTCGCTGCCGCTGATCAGTACATCATCAATGCCCAAACCAAAGGCACCGGCACGTTCTTCTCCTATGATGGCTACAGAATTGTTGAAGGTGCCACTGCTATCACCGCTGTCGGGGCTGCTGCTGGCGGTTAAGGATAAGCTACAACTTACCAGTCAGATTATACTCAAGCCGCTTGGATTTTTCCAAGCGGCTTGTTTTTTATTCATACAAATTATATTTTAATATAATGTAAGCTCCTCGAGCCCCTCCCCAAAACCACCTAACGCTCTATCAGGCTCGAGTCTTTTACCAAAGGCGTTTGACGCCGTAACGCTCGAGGGTGGGGGCTCGAGTCCTTTAGCAAAGTTTGGTGGTGTGGGGGCTCGAGTCTTTTACCAAAGGCGTTTGACGCCGTAACGCTCGAGGATAGGCTCGAGTCCTTTACATTATTTGACGGTGTGGGGCTCGAGGCTTTTACCAAACCGTGTGCGTTTGGGGCTCGAGGGTGGGGCTCGAGTCACTCATGTAGATATAACGGTAACTCTCCTGACCATCCTCAGAGTGCTTCGACTTCGTTTCTTAGTCTCTCGGCAAGCGCGTCACTCATCCAAAAACCGCTCTGGCGCAACTTCAGAAGTGTGTCACCAAACGACCCTAACAGACCCTCTCGTTTGGCCCTGAGCAAAAGGCCGACGGTGCCGGTTATCGGCAGGTCGTAGAGCCGGGCCTTTTCCCTTCCTTCGGCGTCGTCCAAAAGTATAAGGGCGGCGTTACGCTCCAGCGCGAGGGCGATGGCTTCCGCTTCGCCCCTGTCGAGTTCTGAACGCAGCAAGGTCACGAGATTTTGGTCACTTGCTTTTTCAACCCTGAGCCACGATGCGTTCTCAATATCTTTTACCTCTTCACGTCCCCCGCCTTGGGTTACGCATTCGTCGTAAACCGCGCTCGGGATGGTGACCACGCCGAAAAAAGACTCGAGAAGCTCGAGCCTGCCAATCTTCGCTAAGTGAATAATGGGTGAGCTGTTACTGATGACCTCTGGCATAAGCGGCGTCTTCCTCTAGCTCTCGCTCCTCGTAGTGTCTCGGGATGCCGCGTTCCGCTAACCCCTCTATGAACGCCCACTTGCTCATGTCTGCAAATTTTCTGGCTGTGCCCATCGAGATGAGTTGCCGCTCGTAAAGCGCAAAGGCGACTTCTTTAGTCAGTTCGCGTTCAACTTGGCGCTTGGGGATTTTGATGGTTTCCAACACTTCGTCGGGTATGTTGAGCGTCAAAGCCATAGCGTCCTCCTTTAACCGTTATAGGAAAGTATAACGTTTTTGCACCGTGCTTGGGGGTAGAGGCTTAGGGCTTCTTATCACCCTTTGACGGCGCACATGCTTAGGAGGTGGGAGCGTAAGGCTTCTTACCACCCTTTGACGGCGCACGTGCTTAGGGGGTGGGGGGCTCGATTCTTTTACCAAAGGCGTTTGACGCCGTGGGGCTCGAGTCCTTTACCGTCATTTGATGGTGTGGGGCTCGAGGGTTTTACCAAAGTCGCTTGAGGGCGCACGCGCTCGAGGGGTTTGACAGGGTTTGGTGGGGGCTCGAGGGTGTTTGGGGGTGGGGCTTTTAGGTCAGGGCTCGAGGTTGTCAAGCATGTCGGTGACTGCTCTTTTGAGGGTGGTCAATTCGTTCTCGATTACGTCCCAAATGATTTCTAAATCAAGATGAAAATACTGATGCGCAATCACGTTGCGTAAGCCTACTATCTGCCGCCAGGGTACTTCTGGGTGCGAAGCTCGAGCGGGTTCGGGAATTTTCCCGGCGGCCTCGCCGATGATGAGTAAATTTAGCGTGATGGCGTCGGCTCTCATAGGGGTCTGCAAAAGCGTTTCTAATGACTCCTCTTTGTAGCCCTCAATCTTTTGGACGGCCTCGAGGATGTCGTTCAAAAAGAGACGGACATCACGCGACACGCTCTGCCTCGCCCAGCACCCGCTCGCTCAGAGAGGGCTTGAGTCCCTCACGCGTCACCAGGTCAACGGGAAGGCCGAACAAGTCTTCTAGGAACAGCTTGAGGCCCATGTAGTTACGAAACGTTTTGGGCGTCAGTTCCACCAAGAAGTCAAGGTCGCTCGCCTCGCCCGCCTCGTTACGAACCGCCGAACCAAAGAGCGACAAGCGGAGGACGCCGAACTCGCGCAACGCCTGGCGGTGTTCTCGCAGTTTGGACCGGACTTGGCGAGGCTCGTAAATCATGCGCCAATCATACTACGCGCTGCCAAACGCGCTTAGGGGGTGGGGGGGCTTAGGGTCCTTCAGCAAAGTTTGGTGGGGTGGGGGCTCGAGTCCTTTAGCATCGCTTGACGGTGGGGGCTCGAGCCACGTTTGTAAACAAATGCTACACTTCCCTTATGGCTACTCCCATTTCTACCCGGCCCGACCCAGAGGTGCGTCAGGCGCTCGAGGATTATCTTAAGGCGCAAGATGTGCGTGTGTCCAAAAGCGCAGTCTTAGAGGCGGCGCTCAGGCGGTTTTTGTTGCAAGAAGGGTTTTTGCTCGATGATGAGCGTTATAGCGACGAGGAGGTGCGCGACATCAAAGACGCCGAAGGGGATGGCTACGTCTCCCTCGACGCGTTGAGAAGCGAACGGGCGGGGTGAGCAAGAGCTACCGGGTCGAAATCTCGGGCCGGGCGCGTAAATCCCTGCGGCAGTTTCCGGAGGCCACACAAACGTCCCTTTTGGACGCGCTCACCAAGCTCGAAGACGACCCCTTTCACCCGCTTCTCGACATTAAAGGGTTGCGCGGGGAGTTAAAGGGGCTTTTTCGCGTGCGGGTGGGGTCTTACAGGATTATCTATGAGGTTGATAGAGAAGCGCGTTTGGTGCGTGTGCGGCAAATGTTGCCGAGAGGAAGTGCTTACGGCTAGCTGAGGGTGTGAGGCTTGCGGCGGGGGCTCGAGGGCTTTAGCAAGGTTTGATGGCGTGGGGCTCGAGCAGATAACCAAAGAATTATGTTTGGGGCTCGCGGGTGGGATTTGAGAGGGCTCGAGTTCTAACATGCTAAACTTACGTCCATGAAGGTTAAACAGTTCTCTTTGCGGCAGTATGTAAATAGAGCGCTCGAGCTTGCGGAGTATGGGCGCGACGAGAACGGTGTGGTGGTGGCGCGGGTGCCGGGCGCGGACGGGTTCTACGCGCAGGGCGAGAGCGTCGAGGAGGCCAGAACGGAACTCGCGGACGTGGTCGAGGGCAACGTGCTCTTGGCGCTCCAACTTGGGCTTAACATCCCCAAACTTTCCGGTATAGACGTGCTCGAGCAGAACGTTGCCTAAGCTCACACCTCTCAACAGTAGAGAGGTGGTTGAAAAGCTGCGTAAACTAGGCTTCGAGGGACCTTTTCCGGGCGGGCGTCACTCGCGCATGGTGAACCTCAAAACGGGGCAAATTGTGCCCATACCCATTCATAGCAAAGAGATTGGCGTTGGGCTCATCCGCGAGATTATCAGGCAGGTTGGTGTTAGTCGTGATGAGTGGTTGAACCTGTAGGGATGCGTAAAGCCCCTTCCCAAAACCGCCTGACGCTTTATCAGGCTTAGGGCTTTACCAAAATCGTTTGGTGGTGCATAAGCTCGAGGGTTCTTGGGTCAGGGCTCGAGGGCTTTAATAAAGTTTGATGGCGTGAGGCTCGAGGGGGTGGGGGGCTCGAGTTCCTATTCTCCTACCCACTCCTCACGACTTACTCCTGCCTGACGCAATAGCCTCGAGAGGAGAGGCACACCTATATCTTTACGGTGCGGGTTGGGGATGGTCAAGACGACCTCGCCGCGCACCATGTACGGGTGCTTACCGCCCTCAAAAGGTCCCTCAAAACCGAGCGCCCGTAAGCGCCCGACAAAATCCCGCCACGAAAGGGGTGTAAGTTTAGGCAACGTCCATTGCGGGTACGCTTACCGTCACGCCGCCCAACGGTGGGATAGGCAAGTTGCGCGAAAGCCTGACGATGAGCCAGCCCTCGACCGTGCTAGCCAAATTGTCGCGGCAAGCCTCCAAAGTTTCACCTGTGGCCCACACGCCTTGCAACCCCGGAACTTCACTGTAGAAAGGTTCATCGTCCTCAATGATTTCGTAGTGAGCTTGGCGTAATGCGGCTTGGATATAGTCGGTAATCATGCGAACCTCTGGCACATTATAAAGCTTTTTGCGAGCGTGTGAGGGCGCGAGCCTTTCCCACATCGGCTGGTGTCTGGTCTTGGGGAGTGTGGGGCTTAGAACTTTACTAAAGTCGTTTGATGGTGCATAAGCTCAAGGGTGGGGGCTTAGGGTCCTTTACCACCCTTTGACGGTGTGGGGGCTTTACGGGCTTTAGCAAGGTTTGACGGTGTGAGGGCTCGAGTCGTCTGACTTTACGAGGTTAAGTAGAGCCGCGTAAGATGCGTTTTTGGGTGTTGTATACTTGGTTATGGATAGCCTCGAGCACAACATCAGCCGTTTGCCTCCAGACTTGAAAAAAGAAGTCGCGGACTTCGTTGAGTTTCTGCTGGAAAAGCGGGTGCAGCCTCGAGGCCAGCATCAAGACCAAAAAGGATATTTGAAGCTCGGTTGGCGGGGGGCTTTAAGCGACATGAAAGATGAGTTCGACGCTGTCGGTTTGCAGCATGAAGCCCTAAGGTGGCGTGGGGGTTGACGTACTTAGTTGACACCAATCTCTTTTTAGAGCTTCTACTCGACCAGGAGCGAGCGGGCGAAGTTGAAGCATTTTTAGCCCGAACGCCCGTAGGACGGCTCGCTATTTCTGACTTTTCACTTCACTCGTTGGGTATTATTCTGTTTCAGAAGAACCGTCACGCCGTTTTCACTCAGGTGGTGGTAGAGGATTTATTGGCCAGCGGTCTTCCTGTTCTTGGCCTCGAGCACGGTGACCTAACGCGCGTAACGGAGACGGCAGAGAAGTTCGAGCTGGATTTTGACGACGCGTATCAGTATGGTGTTGCGGAAAAGTATAATCTGACGCTGGTCAGTTTTGACCGGGACTTTGACCGCACCGACAAGCGGCGTAGCGTTCCTCGAGACTTGGGTGAGAATGGGGCGTAAAGCCCCTCCCCAAACCCACCTGACGCTTTATCAGGCTCAAGCCTTACCAAAGTCGTTTGGTAGTGCATAGGCTCGAGGGGCTTTGGGTGTGGGGGTTTTAGGTCAAGGCTCGAGGGTGGGGGCTCTGGGTGCCTAAACTTCATTCGGCAACCCCTTCGACCTTGCGAACGTCCGCAGTGTTAGAGCGGCGCTTTGAGCGCGTTTGGCGTCTTCTACGCTCACCTCGGGCAGATCACCGGGGTAGCGGCTCGCCACGCCGAAGAGGGCCAGGGTGCTGGCCGCGATGACGCGTTCGTCGTCACTCGGAAGTTCGGGCGCGAGGAGACTCAGGAGCCTTAGTAAGTCGTGGGTGCGAGGGAGCTCCTGCCCAACGTTAAGCAGCGCCGCCTTGAGATACTTTTCGGCGGCTTGGTGAAAGTCCCAACCGGCGTTTCTGGGGTGGGTCTGGAGCCCGAGCAGGGCGTATTCATAATCCTCCTCGGCGTAGGCAGCCCAGCGTAGCGCCTCCCGCTGGTCAGGTGGCATATAGCACGACGCCCTCTTGCGCCGCGCGTCTTGCCAAAGAGGAGCGACCCTCGAGCCAGTGGCTGCGGCGCATGGGAACGAGGTCTATGGGCAGGTGTCGGGGCCACAAAGAACGCTCGGCCAAGGCGGCTAACGTCATGAGGTCGGCATCATCAGGAACGATGTATAGAAGGTCTATATCGCTGTTTTCGTCCTCTTGACGGCGAGCGAACGACCCAAACAAGATGACGGCCTCTGCGCCCGTGGCGCGTCCCACACATTCGGCGGCGCGCTGAAGTTCGAGCGGTGGTTGCTCCCTTTCGCACATGGGCTTAGTGTACCCCAGCACGAAAGTGAGGTGTTCTCTATCCCTCAACACCCGACTCGAGCCCCGCCCCAAAACCGCCGGACGCTTTATCAGGCTCACATCTACCCAACGCCTTTTAATGATTCACAGGCTTTACGGGCTTTAACGGAGTTTGGTGGGGTGGGGGCTCGAGCTACCGTGCTAAAATGACTCATGACCCTCATATAAAAGTTGTATAGAGACCTCGAGCGGCTGAGCGAGGCGGAGCTGAGGCGGGTGGAGCGGTTTATCGCCGACCTCACCTTGCCCGAAGACGACCCCGCGCCCGATGAGGTGGAGGCGCTGTCAGAACCTTTTGACGAGGACGATTATGTGCCGTGGCAACCTACAACGTCCTCTTAAAGCGTAAGGTTCAGAAGTAATTAGACGGCTTAGCGCAAAAGCAACCCAATGACGCCGCCGCTGTCGAAGAGGCGCTGGGTGAGATGACACAAGACCCCTGGGCGGGCGACGTGAAAAAGCTGCGAGGCGTCTCGGGCTACCGCCGGAGGGTCCGTAACTACCGCATCATCTTCCGTGTAGAGAGCGACGGCGCGACTGTCTTTGTTGAAGCCATTGACCTTCATCACCGGGCTTACTGAGGTGGTCTTACCAAAATCGCCCAACGCTTTATCAGGCTTAGGGTCTACCCAAAGTCGTTCGGTGATGCACGGGCTCGAGGGGGGTGGGGGCTCTTCGGCTAAGGCTCGAGGTCACCAAGCCCATCGGTGCCTGCTCTTTTGAAGGTGGTGAGTTCGTGTTCTCTACTGCGGAAGGCTGAAAATCGTCCCTGCCAGCGTCTCAACGGTTACCTCCGGGGTTCCGTCCCCCGCATCTTTTACGAGGCACGATTTTACGTAGCTGGAGCCGGGCGCGCTCAAGTTTCCGGCGACGTATGACGTTTTGCAGTCGCCCTCGACGAGGGTGTTGGCGGGTTCGAGGATGTGGGCAAGGGCGACCTTATAAACGGTTGTCGCGTAGATTTTGGCGCTGGCCTCCCGGGCGTTCGCTCTGGCGTGAAGCAAATTGGGTAGTCCCAGCGCCAGCAAGAGGGCCAGGATGGTTGTCACGATAAGCAGTTCTGTGGTGCTAAAGCCCTTGCAGTGTCTCACGGATGCTCCTTCGGCTGCACGGGCTCGAGCTTAACGGGTGATTCCTTACAAAATCCTTACAGAAGACTTACTTTTGCTCCTTTGGAGGTCTTTTAGCGTCCCGAAGGGTGTGTACGGGTGTCGTTACACCGGTGACGGAGTTTGTGAAGAGTCGCACACGCTTTACGTGGTACACCGCTGTTTTTTAGGTGCGCGGGGCTCGAGCCCTGTGCCGCCCCCTACGCCTCCGTTACCGGCCTTGACGGCCACAGCTCGATGGGTGCGTGTTGCTGAGCGCACGGCCGGTAAGTAGACCCGCGGTCAAAAAGGTGGCGACGGCGTGCGCGGTGATGAGGAGCGCGAAACGCGCTGGATCGGGCAGGACCGGGCTGTAAGCGAGCAGCGCGAAAAGGTTCGCAAACACGATAAAAACGTTGCTCAGCAGGATGGTTTTGGCTATGACCCGGAGGAAAGGCTCGAGCTTCATGGACTCAGTGTGCCCCAGGCCGTCTCACAAGATTCTTAAAGAACGCCTACAAAAGAAAAATGTTCCGCTGAGCCTCTAGTGAAAGCGCGTCAAACCTGTGCCGAACCTACGCCGAGTTAATAAGCCCCCTCGGCCTTGAGGACGACCGCGACCGTCTGACTCATGATGACCAGGTCGAGCCACAGCGACCAGTTACGCACGTAGTAGGCGTCTAAGCGGACGCGCTCGGCGTAACTCAGGGTGTTGCGGCCCGAGACCTGCCAGAGACCGGTGATGCCGGGGCGCACGCGGGTGTAGAGGTGCGCCTTGTCGCCGTACCACTCGAGCTCGTCCGCCATGATGGGGCGCGGGCCGACCAAGCTCATGTCGCCCCGCAGGACGTTCCAGGCCTGGGGCAGTTCGTCCAAAGACAACCGGCGTAAAAGGCGACCCAGGCGCGTGACGCGCGGGTCGTGGCGCAGCTTGCGGGTCTCGAGCCACTCGAGCTCGGCCTCGGGGTGGCTCGTCAAGTAGGCGGCGAGTTGCGCGTCCGAATCTGTACACATGGTGCGGAACTTCCAGGCGGTAAAGGTTTCACCGTCTCTGCCCACGCGCTCGTGACCGAACAGCGTAGGACCCTTGGAGTCTAGACGGATGAGCAGGGCCAGCACCATACAGAGGGGAAAGACGACGGGCAGGAGCAAGAGCATGAGGCTTAGGTCGAGCGTCCTTTTGAGGATGCGGTTCATGGGCTTGACCAGGTTGTTGCGAAGCTCTAGGGCGATGTGCCCCTCGAGGTCGCGGGGGATAACCCACACGCTCGCCACTTCCAGCAAGTCGGGCACCAGCCAGACACGCTCGAAGCGCCGGTACAGCCCGTCCAAAAGCGAGGGCACGTGCGTTTTGGCGGGGTCGGGGACGACCAAGCAGGTGCGGACGAAAAGCGGGCGCTCGGGCAGGCTCGAGCTTCGTCCCGCCACGCGCAGCCCCAGCACGCGCCGCTGCTCCAAAATAGCGACGAGCGCGTCCGCTTGCGGCGACGCGCCGATAACCCACAGGGGTTCGCCGTAAAAGGGGGTGCGCGCGAGAAGCGCCTTGACCAGAGCCCGCACGAGCGGCAGCCCGACGAGCACGATAACGCCCGCGAGCACCAGGACCGCGCGGGAGTAGACGCTCGAAAACTGAAAGAGCGCGCTCCCCGCGAGCACGAAAAACACCACCACCACGGTTGACACCACGCCCCGCCGCAGCTCCTCCGCCGAATGGACGCCGTAGCCGGGATAGAGCCCGAACATGGCCCGCGCGAGCACAAAAAGCACCAAGACCGGCCAGAGCGTCGTGTAGTTCAGAATAGGGCTAAAGGGGGCCAAGCCAAACGCGGGCAGCACCGCGTCGCGCAAGAATATGGCGAGGAACATGGCCCCTATAATCGCCGCAACGTCGGACAGCGCGAGCAAAACGGGAACGGTAAAGCGCGCGACTGTTAGCGCCAGTAAGCCCGGTGCATACTCGCGCGCCTTACCAGCGCGCGCGGCAGTTGACGATGTTTTTTCCCTAAAGATAAACCCACCCACTTTGCGGCGCTCTCTAAAAGCGCTTTTGGTACCCAAGTATAAAGTCTACGCGCGGTGAGAAACCTTAAAAGGTCGCCAACATACCGAAATCCTTCGCCGCCCAGCGACGTTTGGTCGAGTTCGGGTGCCTGGGCGAACACCACCCCGATGTCGAAGTAGCGCCGGAAAGTTTGTGACACCGTGTAGTCGTGCGAGTGCTCCGCGACCGCGTCGGCGGCGTAAGCGACGCGCCCGCCCGCGCGCAAAAGTTTTTCCGCGAAAAGCATGTCTTCGTTCATGATGGTGTGTCCCGGAAAGCCGCCCAGGCGCTCCCAAACGTCACGCCGCACCGCGGACGCGCTGTTGGAGAAAAAGAAAGCGCGCACCCCGAGCCGCGCCACGTCATCCTGCGTGACAACGCGGCCCTGGATGGGGTAGTTGGTCTCGCGCGCGTAGCGCTCGAGCGGCGTCGCCTCATCGCGGGGCCGCTGCCTCGCAAAAGCGGCGGCAGCCTCCCCCGCGGCGAGCGGGGCTGCGAGGCGCGCCAAAAACTCCGGGTGCTCGGGGCGCGCGTCCTGGGTCAAGAAGACGAGAATGTTTCCTTTAGCGAGCATTGCCCCCTGATTACGCACGCTTGCGTGATGAAACGCTTTACGCGAGACGGACACAACTTGCGCCCCCGCCCGCTCAAATACATCAGGCGTCCCGTCCGCGCTTTCTGAATCGAGAATGATGAGTTCGGAGGGCGGCGGCGTCTGTTCGCAGAGCGCCGCCACCAGACCCTCCGCCAAGGGTCCCGCGTCGAGCGTCGGGATAATGACGCTGACTCGGGACTCGCGCAGGGGCTCGAGCGACCCAAGCTCCTCCACGCTCTCTCTACCCCTCACAACCACCTGCCACAGCCGCGCACACGCCGTGAAGTCTACCCCGAAACGTGGAAAAGGCAATGTAGACCCGGCGAGAAACTCTTAAAAACGCTTGGCTACCGGAGCAACTACCCTAGACAGCCCCTCATCCCTTACCCCTCGTCACTCTTTGCTAAAGCTCGCTCGCCGCGGGCACCTCAATGTGAAACAGCCCGGTCGCCGCCTCGAACGTAACTCGCACCCGGTACACGCCCGTTCCCGCCTTTAAGGTTTCCGCCACGCGCACCCTCTCGCCGGGACCAAAGCGTTTGTTAAAGAGCTCGCGCGGCGGCAGGGCGGCCCGGCCCGGATTTTGGTAGGAGGCGGGACGTTCGTAAAGACCCTCGACCGTCACGGTGCCCCCTCTCACCTCGCCGCCCAAGTCAAAGGTAAACGTGTCTCCAGTGACGCGCCGCGTAAGGGTTGTGGTGTGGGTCTTTTTATAAACCAGCACGGGCGTCTGCGGCGCGACGCCTACGTACCAGCCGCCCAAAAACTCGCCGACGCCAAAAAAGATGACGGCCGCCACCGCAAGAACTTGAAAAGAGCCGCGCATGGGCGAGTATAGGGGGACGGGGGAGAAAACGCTGTTGAATTTGCGTCAGTGGAGTGGGCACCGTTTCAAGGAAAAATAGTGCTGCTTTCATTTCTTACTCGTCTCACGCACAGGTCACTGAGGCGGGGTTCACAACGTGCTGAAAGGAAAAGGCGGGAGGGAGAACACAGACAGGCTTTTCTATATCTCTTTTGCCTTCTGTATTCCCTAACCTACGCGAGAAGGTGAGTTCCCTATAAAACCTAACCGGGTCTGGGTCCGGTGCGTCCGCGCAGGCCGTCGTGCAGCCCTGCCAGCGCCGCGCGGAGTTTGGCGCGGCGGTCGTCCTCGAGCCCCAAGCGCAAAACGTTATTGAGCGTCGCGGCTAAGTCGAAAAGAAACCAGTGCGGGAAGCGCAGCGCGTGCGCGCGCGTCATCAAGACCCCGTTGCGGGCCAAGTAGTAGTACCGCGTGGGGCTGTAAAACGTGGGCCGAAAGGTGCGGCCCCAGCGCTCGACCTTTTGGCGCGCGCCCCGGTGGTGAAAAAGCGTCGCCGCGGCGCTCACCGCGACGCGGTAGCCCGCGCGTTTGGCGCGCAGGCAGTAGTCGGTGTCCACATAGTCGATAAACAAATCTTCGCGGTAGCCGCCGAGCTTTCTAAAAAGCGTCAGGTTTAGGAGCGCGCCGGAGGAAATCACAAAGGTGACGTTCTCTAATCCCCCTTCGCTGCCGACGCGTTGGGGTAAAAGGGAAAAGCGCGGGTGCGGGCGCAGGAAGCGGTAGGGGGCGTCGGGCACGTTTTCGTCGATGATGGTGGGGCCGACCAGGGCAACGGGGGCGGCGTGAGGGGGAGAACGCTTTTCCACCTCCAGAAGCGCCGCGACCATCCCCTCCGCCGGGCGGCTGTCCTGGTCAAAGGTGACGGCCCACAAAAAGCCTCGAGCCAGCGCCTCGTTGAGCCCCCGGTTAAACGCCGCGGCGACGCCCAAATTTTTCCCGTTGGTGACGAGCTGAACCCGCTCAGACGTGAGCGCGGCGAGTTTACGCACCGTCTCCGGTGCTGAACCGTTGTCCACGATGATGGTGTGCTCGACCTGACGGGCAATGACGGCCAGGCGCGCGCCGAAGTCGTCGTCGGGGTAGTAGGTGACGATAATCGCGCAGACGGGTGTTTTTACAGGCTGGCTCATCGGCGTGAATTTGAAGAGAACTGTGAAGATGCCTTGACGCGCCCCAACCCCGCCTCAATCAGGCGCGGCCAGGAGAGTTTTTTGTGGAGCGCCCGCACCGAAAGCTTGCGCCCCGCCTGAACGCGCTTGCGCTCCTCTAACACCTCCCGCGCCCCCCGCACCGCCGCCATAAGGCCCCGCGCGTACGCCGTCCCGTTGCCCTGGGTCAGGTAGAGCATCCAGAGCGCAAGGGTTTCCGCCAGCAGCACCGGGCTGTACAGGATGATGAGCGGCAGCGGCATACATTTCAGGTAACACCAGAGGTGGTTCCGGGCGTTAAAAAATACGCTCCGCCCCGAGGCCGCGCCCTGGCTCGCGGAGATGCGGTGGCGCACCACCGACTGCGCGCAGAAGTGAACCTTCCAGCCGCCGAGTTGCGCGCGGAAGCTCAGGTCGGTGTCTTCAGCGTTCATAAAAAAGCGCGGGTCCAAAAAGCCTATCTCTTGCAGCATCTCCCGTTTGTATAGCGCCGCCCCCGCGCAGGCGCTAAACACATCTCTTGATGCTAGTTTTGATGCTAACGTCGCGGGTACAGGCTCGAGCTTGTGCAGGTGGTAGCCCCGCCCCGTCACGCTGCACCCGTCCCCGGCGGTGTCGATAACGCGCCCCTCCCAGTCGGTCATGAGCGAGGCGACGACGCCCACGTCATCCCGCGCGTCGGCGCTTTTCACGAGCGCCTCGAGCCAACCTACCAGCGGCTTCGTGTCGTTGTTGAGCAGCACGATGTACGCGCCCGTCGCAACCGCGTATCCGGCGATGTTGCCCCCGCTAAAGCCCAAGTTTTCACCCGTCTCGACGAGTTTGGCCTCTGGATAATGCTCCCTCACAAAAGCCACAGAATCGTCCGAGGAGCCGTTATCGACCACGATGATTTCGTCCGCCGGGCGCGCTTGGGTGTAAAGGGCGGGCAGACAAATTTCCAAATGATGCCGACCGTTCCAGTTGACGATAATGACGCTGACGGTGCTCATCTCTTCCGGTTTCACGTTCTACAAAAGATTGCGCGCACTAGAAGGAACCAAGATTGGGGAGAGGCGCTAGGGCACCAAACACTGTTCATAAACCTGTTGAGCTAGCTCCGCAGCGCGGTCTCGAGGGCTTGAGCGACGCGCCGCTGCGCGTCAAGCGTTATGGCGGGCCAGATGGGCAGCGACAGGACTTCGGCTGAGAGGCGGTCACTCACGGGATTTCTGGGGTGCTGGCCCCGGTAGACGGGGAGCCGGTCTTGCGGCACGGGGTAGTAGACCATCGTGCTGACGCCCAAGTTTTTGAGTTCGGCTTGCACCGCGTCGCGGTCTACGTCCACAAGTCTCACAGTGTACTGGTGAAACACGTGGCCCTCAGCGAGCGCGGGCGTGATGACGTTCGGAAAATCCTCCAGGAGCGAGTTATAGCACCCCGCCACCCGCCGCCGCGCCTCGTTCCAGGCGTCGACGTAGGGCAGCTTGACCCGGAGCAGGGCGGCCTGGAGCGCGTCGAGCCTCGAGTTGTAGCCCAGCACCTCGTTGTGGTAGCGCTTCATCGCGCCGTGATCGCGCAGCATCCGCGCCGTCTTAGCGGTGGCGTCGTCGTGGATGACGAGCAGGCCGCCGTCGCCGTAAGCGCCCAGGTTTTTGGTCGGATAAAAGGAATAAGCGCCCGCGTGACCCAGCGTGCCCGTTGCCCGCCCCTTGACGCGCGCGCCGAAGCTTTGGGCGCAGTCCTCGAGCAGCAAAAGCCCGTGCGCCTCGGCAATCTCACTGAGGTCGTCCATCGCCGCAGGGAGGCCGTAGAGGTGAACGGGCACGACGGCCTTGGTGCGCGGCGTGATCTTCTCCGCGACTCTGGCGGGGTCTAGGTTGAAGGTGTGCGGGTCCACGTCGGCAAACACGGGCACCGCGCCCACGTTGCTGATCGCCTCGGCAGTCGCAAAAAAGGAAAAGGGCGTGGTGATGACCTCGTCGCCCGGATCCACGCCGAGCGCCCGCAGGCCGACGAGCAGCGCGTCGGTTCCCGAGTTCACGCCGACGGCGTGCGCCGCGCCCAGGTGGCGCGCCGCCTCCTCCTCAAAGGCCGCGACCTCGGGACCCATGACGAACTGCCCGCTCCTCAGCACACGTTGAAAAGCGGCGTTGAGTTCGTCCCAGAGCGCGTCCGTTTCGGGTGCGAGGTCGAGAAAGGGGAGGGGTGCGGGGTGCGGGTCAGGATGTGTTGGGGGTTCGCTCGAGCGGAGTTCCGAAAGCATGACAAAGCTTAACCCACCGCAAGATGAGCCGTAAGACGAGCGCGTACTGAGACGTTCTCCTTCTAACGTTGCCCCTACCGTTCTGCCTCTACCGCCCTGCCTCTATCGTAACGCCATCGAAATGTATTTGACCTCTAAATACTCCTCGATGCCCCACTTGCCCCCCTCGCGCCCGATACCCGACGCTTTCACCCCGCCAAAGGGCGTGTGCGGCGTCGAGGGCACCCCGTCGTTCACGCCGACGATGCCGTACTCGAGCCTTTCTGAGACCTCAAACGCCCGCGTAAGGTTGTTCGTGTAGATATAGGCGGCGAGTCCGTAGGGCGTGTTGTTGGCAAGCCGCACCGCCTCGTCATCGTCATCAAACGAGAGAATCGGCGCGACCGGCCCAAAGGTTTCTTCTTGCATAAGCTGCATGTCCTCGGTCACGCCCGCGAGGATGGTGGGCTCGAAAAACAGCCCGTCCAACGCGTGACCGCCCGTCACGAGCGTCGCGCCTTTGTCGAGCGCGTCCTTGACGTGCGCTTTGACTTTTTCGAAACCCTGCTCATCGACCAGGGGGCCGATTTGGGTGCCGTCGGAAAGCGGGTCGCCCACGGTGAGCGCCTCCACCGCCTTCGTGTAGCGGCGGGTGAAATCTTCTAGAAGAGAGCTGTGGACGTAGATGCGGTTCGTGCAGACGCAGGTCTGGCCCGTGTTCCTAAACTTGCAGGCGACGGCTTCCGTTACGGCCTGGTCCACGTCGGCGTCTTCAAAGATGAGGTAAGGGGCGTGACCGCCGAGCTCTAAGGAAATCTTCTTGATCGTCTTCGCCGAACGTTCGTAAAGCATCCGCCCCACTTCCGTCGAGCCCGTAAAGGTCACCTTGCGGATGCGCGGGTCGTCGATGAGCGTGTTCGCCACCGGGCCTGGGTCGAGGGTCGGCAGGACTTGCAGCGTCCCCGCCGGGCCGCCCGCCTCCTCCCAGAGCGCGGCCAAATGGAGTGCGCTTAAGGGTGTTTGCTCGGCAGGTTTGAGAATAAAAGTGCAACCCGCCGCCAGGGCCGGGGCCGCCTTGCGCGTGACCATCCCCGCGGGAAAGTTCCAGGGCGTAACCGCAAAGGTCGGGCCGACGGGCTGTTTAATGGCGAACAAGCGCTTATTGGCTGCGTGGCTCGGCAGCGTGTCGCCGTAGACGCGCTTGGCCTCTTCTGCGTACCAGGTGATAAAGCCCGCCGCGTAGGCGACCTCGCCGCGCGCCTCGGTGATGGGCTTGCCCATTTCACACGTCATCGTGCGCGCCAGTTCCTCCTGGTGCGCCATGATGAGGTCGCGCCAGCGCAACAGCAGGGTGGAACGTTCGAACGCGGTGGTGTTGCGCCAGCTTTCGAACGCTTCCGTGGCTATTTCCGCCGCCCGCACCGCCTCGGCCTCGCCGCAGTCGGCCACCTCGGCGACACGGTCGCCGTTCGCGGGGTTGTAAATCGTGTACGTTTTTCGCGCCTCGCGCCACGCGTCCGTGAGGTAGCGCTTCTGGACGTTTTCTAGCGGGTTGTCGAGTTTCTCGAGGGTTATCATGATTCATCATAGCAAGTCTTATGAGGAAGCTATGCGGGGGAGCTTGCGAAGTGCGTACAAAAGACCGCCCGGCGCCGCCCTTTTGATCCACATATTCGTATCGACACCCTCTGTAACCACGGCTTCTTGCGCCACGCCCAAAGACCTTTCAATCCACATATTCGTATCGACACCCCTGTGACGTTTGTCGCTTTGTGAAGGTGAGCTTCATCTACTATGGAAGGATGAAATGGGAAAATAGAGGACGCAGCCGTAATGTAGAGGACCGCCGGGGGGGCGGGAGCCGCCGTTCGGGCGTGGGCGTGCCGATGGGCATCGGGGGATTTTTGGTGTTGCTGGTACTCAGCCTGGTCTTTGGGGTGGACTTTTTCAGCCTCGTGGGTGGGGGAACGGGAACAACAGGACCTGTCACCACAAATCCAGGCTCGCCGCCCGCCATCACGGGAAGCGCGGACAACGAGGAGACGGTCTATTTTATGTCGGCAGTGCTCGACGACGCGCAGGCGACGTGGGCGGCGATGTTCGAGGGGAGCGGTGTCCAGTATGAAGACGCCACGCTGGTGCTCTACCGCGACGCCGTCCAGTCTGGCTGCGGCTACGCGCCCGCCTCGACCGGCCCCTTCTACTGTCCTCTAGACGGAGACATCTACCTCGACCTGTCCTTTTACGACGCGCTGCGGAGCCGCTACGGCGCGCCCGGCGACTTCGCGCAGGCCTACGTGCTCGCGCACGAGATCGGGCACCACGTGCAGAACTTGCTCGGCACCGCCGACGAAGTAAGGCGCTTGCAGAGCGCGAATCCGGGCGAGGCCAACGACCTGTCGGTGGCGTTGGAACTGCAAGCCGATTGCTACGCCGGGGTGTGGGGGCGCTCGTATCAGGAGCGGGGCCAAGTGAATCATACCGATAATGTGGCGCTCGAGCGCGGCGACCTAGAAGAGGGCCTGAGCGCCGCCGCCGCCGTCGGCGACGACCGCTTGCAACGCCAGGCCACCGGGAGCGTGAACCCGGAAACCTTCACCCACGGCTCTTCAGAACAGCGCATGAGATGGTTTACGACCGGCTTCGACACGGGCGACCCCAACGCGTGCGACACCTTTGCCTCTCTTGGGTCGTGAGGATTCATAGGGGTGACTTACCGCTTTTCTAAGCTCTCATCACTATCCACTCACTACTGGCTGCAAGGTCGCCCACCCCAAACCGTAGTGAGCTCTATGGACATTTTCTCCGGAGACGCCTATCCTAGAGCTGATTAGAGGCTAAGGCATTTTCAAGGAGGAGAACATGAACCCACTCAAGAAACTTCAGGACTTCGGCCAGTCGGTCTATTTGGACGAAATCAGCCGCGGGATGCTCGAGCGCGGCGAACTCACCACGATGGTCGAGCGCGACGGCCTGCGCGGCGTCACCTCGAACCCGGCGATTTTCCAAAAGGCGATCGCCGACAGTAGCGACTACGACGACGTCATCCGCGACCTGTCAGGCGAGGGCAAGGACGTAGATGCCATCTACGACGCCATCGTCATCGACGACATCCAGCGCGCCGCCGACGTGCTCCGGCCTCTTTACGACGAGTCGGACGGCAAGTACGGCTTCGTGAGCCTCGAAGTCTCGCCCCGCATGGCGCACGACACCGAGGCGACGGTCGAGGAGGCGCGGCGTCTGTGGGGCAAGTTGGAGCGCCCCAACGTCTTTATCAAGGTGCCCGGCACCGAGGCGGGACTGCCCGCCATCACGCAGCTTATCGACGAGGGCATCAACGTCAACGTGACGCTCCTCTTTGGTTTGCCGCGCTACCGCGCGGTCGCTGAAGCTTATGTGGAGGGCTTGGAAAAGCGCGCGGCGAGAGATGAAGACTTAACACACGTTACCTCGGTTGCCTCATTTTTCCTCAGCCGCATCGACGTGATGGTCGATAAAAAACTCGACGCTGCCGTTCAAGAGGGGGGCCACAAAGCCGAGGTCGCCAAAGAACTCCGCGGCGAGGTGGCAATTGCCAACGCAAAGCTTGCGTATGAAATTTATAAAGAAGTTTTCGGCTCGGAGCGCTTCAAGAAGCTCGAGTCTCTCGGCGCAAAAACCCAGCGCGTCCTCTGGGCGAGCACCAGCACCAAAGATCCCGAATTTAGCGACGTGAAGTACGTGGAGGCGTTAATTGGCCCCGACACGATTAACACCATGCCGCCCGAGACGATGGACGCCTACCGCGACCACGGACGCCCGGCGGCGCGGCTCGAGGAGGACTTAGGCGGCGCAGAGCGCATCATGGCCCGTTTGCCCGAAGCGGGTATCGACATAGACGAAATCACGCAAGCCTTGGAAGAAGAGGGCGTCGAGAAGTTCGTCAAGCCTTTTGATAGCTTGATGGAAACTCTGCGAGGTGCCGTTCCCGCGTAGAACGGAGCAGCTACAAGAGTGTACAAGGGCGCTTTATAAAGCGCCCTTTTCATTACATCCCCCACGGATAGGTTTCGGACGGCTCCCCCTGCGTCGTTTCCTCCATATGCAGCGGGTGCAGCGCCGAGGTCTTGTCGAGGTACAAAAACGCGTCGTAGCGTTCCGGCAGCGTCGTCGGCACATAGTTGCCGTACCGTTCACGCGCGGGATTGTAGACCACGCCGATGGCGCGGTGGCCGCGGCGGGTTCTAAAAGCCTCGTCTTGCAGGTCGCGGGTGATAAAGAGGGCGTTGCTCACTCCGGCCTCGCGCAACACGCTTTCCCAGCTTCCCTCTCGAGCGGGCGGCACGAGCATACGTTCCATCGGCGCGTCCCAGGCTCGGCCCGCGATGACGCTTCCCTCATACGAGCCGAAGCCGACGAGCACCACGTTCTCATCACCGTATTTTTGGCGCACGAGTTGGCCGACGTTGACCATACCGGCCCCGGCCATGTCGGTGGCTCGAGCGTCCCCGATGTGGGTATTGTGCTCCCAGACAATTGCCTTAGATTCAGGACCGTGGTGCTTTATCAAATTCTCCAGCGTGTCCACCATATGATGGTCGCGGATGTTCCACGACTCGGGGCCGCCGCGAATCATGGCGCGGTAGTAACGCTCGGCGTCCACCGCCACGCGAGCGTTCTGCTCGGCGTTGAAACGGGCTTCACTGTCGCCCTCATCCGCCTTGACGTTGCGGCGCAGCGTGGTGAGCAGGTCCACCACCTCGGCCTCGCACGAGGTTGGGACAAAGGCGGTGGCGTGGGCGTAGTCTTGCGCGTCCTCTTGATAAGGCTCGAAGCACCGGTAGGCGCGTTTGGCGGCCTCTAAAGCTCCCAGGTTGGTGCGCTTGAGGTAATCCGTCACCGCCTCCAACGACTCCCAGAGGCTGTAGACGTCGAGGCCGTAAAAGCCCACTTTGTCATCATCGGAGAGCCCTTCGTTGTGCCCCCGCAGCCACTCGGTAAAGGCGACGACTTCCCAGTTCGCCCACATCCAGGTGGGCCAGCGAGAAAAAGCGTGAAGCGTCTCCCGTGCGCTTTTTCCCTCAAAGCTTTTAACGAAGCGGTTAACGCGGGTGCAATCGGGCCAGTCGCCCTCGACGGCCACGAACGAAAAGCCCTTCTCCTCAATCAGCCGCTTTGACAGGCGCGCGCGCCAGGTGTAGTAGTCGGAAGTCCCGTGTGAGGCCTCGCCCAGGAGCACGTATTTGGCGTTGCCGATGCGCTCTAAAAGCGGCTCCAGATCGCCCACGTCCTCCAGAGGCCGGGCAAGTTCCCGTACCCTTTGGGCCAGTACATCGCTGTTTTCGAACCCGTTCCGTCTCATTTTCCCCCGAAATTCATGCGTCGTCTCTACCCTTTTTGCAAAGACCGCCCCAGCAACTCGCGCACCTCTTCGTCGCTCGTTTGCGGAAAAGCGCCGTACCACATCCCCACCCCATAAAAGGGCTGCGGCGTTTCCAGGCAGATAATCTCGTCGACCTCACGCCTAAACTCGGCGCAGACCTCGGGCGCGGCCACGGGCACAGCGACGGCGATACGGTCGGGTTTCTTTTGCCGCAAGGCCGCCACCGCCGCCCTCATGCTCGCGCCCGTGGCGAGACCGTCGTCCACTAGGATGACCGTGCGACCCTCCATATTGGGAAAGGGACGCTCGCCGCGGTAGAGCTGTTCGCGCCGCGTTAGCTCGAGCCCCTCCCGCTCGGCCACGCGCGCGATGTCCTCTTTTGAAATGCGCAAACTGTCGATGATGTCCTCGTTAAGCACCCGCACGCCGCTCGAGGCGATGGCCCCCAGCGCCAGCTCCTCGCGGCCCGGCACGCCGAGCTTGCGCACCACAAACACATCCAAGGGCGCGCCCAGCGCCTCCGCCACCTCAAAGGCGACGGGCACGCCGCCTCTTGGCAAGCCCAAAACGAGCGCGTCCGGGCCATACCCAACTGACGCCACCCTGGCCGCGAGCGTCGCGCCCGCGTCACTGCGGTTTTTGAAAAGCGCCATGCCGTTTCCCCCCGAGAAGGTGCGGTGGTACGGAGCCATTCTATACGATTTCACCTGAGACACGTGGTGGAGCTTGAACGAGTAAGCACCACCGCCAAGCCCGTTACGCCCGATTGCAGGCCGCGTCACATAACCCAGCCAGACGCAGCCTCTAGGATGCAGAGGACAAACCGTGAAGGCTGTTTGGGTAAAGCAGCACGGGAAGTTTGTCATTTACAAGGGGAGGCGTACGCGCCTCAACCGGAGGGGAGAACCCATGTCCGTTGTAAAAGTGATCGAAGTTTTGGCGCAGTCGCCGACGAGCTTTGACGACGCCGTAAAAGTGGCGCTTGACGAGGCCGCCAAGTCGGTGCGGGGCATCGAGTCGATTTATGTAAAAGAGATGCAGGCGGTGGTGGAGAACAACCAAATCACCCAGTACCGCATCAACGCAAAAGTTTCCTTTACGATAGGCGATTCTTAAAGGAACTTAGACAGAACATTGCGAAAGGGGAGCGCTTGACGCGCTCCCCTTTTCTTGTTGCCCGGTGAAACTCAAACGAACGCGCTAAAGCCAGTGATGGCGCGCCCGACGACGAGCGTGTTGATCTCGTTGGTGCCTTCGTACGAGTAAATGGCCTCGGTGTCGCTAAAAAAGCGGGCGACGTCGTGCTCCAACAAAATGCCGTTGCCGCCGTGAAGCTCCCTCGCCCTGGCGACCACCTCGCGGCAGCGCGCGGCGGTGTGGACCTTTGCCAAGGCGGCGTGCTCGTCGCGCATTTCACTCGCGTCTTGCATCTGCGAAAGTCTCAGGCACATCGTCTGCATCGAGGTCACGTCGCCCAGCATATGAACCAGGTGGTTCTGGATGAGCTGAAAGTTGCCGATAGCGCGCCCGAACTGCTCACGGGTCTGGGCGTATTCGAGTGACCGCTCGTACGCCCCCATCGCGCAGCCCACCCCCTGCCAGGCCACCCCGGCGCGGGTCATGCGCAGCACGTCGGCGGTGTCGCGGAAAGAATGCGCGTTCTGCAAGCGGTTACGCTCCTCCACGCGGCAGTCGCTGAGGGTGACGAGGCCGTTCTCGACGGCGCGCAGGGCGATTTTGCCCGTCATCTTCTCGACGCGGTAACCGGTATTGTCGGTGGTGACCAAGAAGCCCTTGACCTGCCCGTCCGCCTCGTCGCGCGCCCACACGACCACCACGTCGGCGAAGGTTGCGTTGCCGATCCACTTTTTCTGTCCGTTGAGAATCCAGTCATCACCTTCACGGCGGCAGGTCGTCGTCAAACCGCCCGCCACCGCCGAACCCACCTTGGGTTCGGTCAAGGCGAACGCGCCGATGAGCTCCATCCGTTGCAGCTTGGGCACCCACTCGAGCTTCTGCTCTTCTGAACCGCCGACGAGGAGGCTACTCAGCACCAGCCCCGCGTGAACGCCGAAGAAGGTCGCGGTGGACACGTCCACCCGGGCCATCTCCATCGTCGCAATGCCCTCAATCACCGAGGCGTCGGGGGTGCGCTCGCCGTTCTCGTCAAAGATTTCTTTGATGAGGTCGAGCTCGCGGAACTTGGGCAACAGTTCCTTGGGGAAGGTGTCGCGCTGCCAGTAGTCGTTGATGATGGGTTGCACCTCGCGCTCCATAAAGGCGCGCACCCGCGCCGCAACCTCACGCTGGCGCTCGGTCAGGAGGCTCGAGATGCCGTAGAAGTCACCATTGACGGGCGGCAGCGCGCGCGGTTTGCTCTTGGGCTGCGCTAGTTTCATCATGCTTTTAAGTGTGGCCTCGTCCAAAGACGCCACCATGCTCACCAGTTCGTTTAGGTCTACTTTTTGAGAAAGCTCGTCAATTTTTTTCATGTCGAGCTTACCCATAAGCGCGGCCATCCGGCCCATGTCTTTAATCATCACGTCTCCTTAACGTTTCTAGCTTTCAATCTCGAGCACCGCGCCCTGCGTCCCCTGCGGCGCGCCCCGGTAGATGCTTTCAAGATACGCCTTGTAGGCTTCCAAGACCTTGGGGCGGCGCACTTTGAGCGTGGGCGTCAACAGGCCGTTGTCAATCGTAAGGTCTCCCTCGATAAGCGCGACCTTTTTGATCTGCGACCAGTGGGGCATCTCGGCGTTGGCGGCCTTGATGAGGTCTTTGAAGTGGGCTCGAGCCTCTTCGCTCCCCAATCCCGCATCTTCATCTCTCCAGCGCCGCGCGGCACTTTGTAAGGCTTCTTTATTGACGAAAAGAAGGGCGGCGCAGTATTTTTCCCCGTCGCCCACCACGAGTGCGTGTTCGATGAGGGGGTCGGCCTCGAGCTTCGCCTCCAAGGGCTGCGGCATGACAAACTTGCCCGTCGAGAGCTTGAACATGTTTTTGACGCGGCCCGTGATGCTGAGAAAGCCGTCGTCGGTAAAGGCGCCCAAGTCGCCCGTATGGAACCAGCCTTCCGCGTCAATCGCCTTTGCCGTCGCGTCGGGATTTTTGTAGTAGCCGCCCATGACGTGAGGGCCGCGCGTTAGAATTTCACCGTCTTTGCTCAGCGTCACCTCTACGCCGGGCAGGGGCACGCCGACCGTGCCGGGGCGGTTATAGTTGGGGCGGTTGTAGGTGATGACCGGGCTCGTCTCGGTGAGGCCGTAGCCCTGCAGCACGTTCACCTTGGCCGCGCCGAACACGTTGACAAGGTTCCCCCGCAAGGCCGCGCCCCCCACAATCACATAGCGCACCCGGCCCCCCAGCGCCTCGCGCCATTTGGACAAGACGAGCCGGTCGGCCAGCCGGAGTTGCCAGGCGTAGCGCCCGGCGGGTTCGCGCGTCACGTCGTACGTTTTGGCAAGCTCCAAGGCCCAGTCGAAGAGCCCGCGCTTGACGCCGGTCAATGCCTCGCCCGCGGCCAGGATGCGTTCGTACGCTTTTTCCAACACGCGCGGCACCGAGGCGAAGAGCGTCGGCTTGACCTCGCGTAAATCCTCGCGGAGGCTGTCAGGCGTGCCGAAATAGACCGCCACCCCGCGCTGCACATAGCCGTAGTGGAGTGCGCGAGCAAACACGTGCGTGAGCGGCAAGAACGAGAGCGCCACCTCCTCGCCTGGCTTGATGTCCGGCAAACCAGAAAAGGCGGTGAGCACGTTGTAGCTTAGGTTTTCATGCGAGAGCATCACGCCTTTGGGCCGTCCCGTGGTGCCGGAGGTGTAGATGAGTGTGGCTAGGTCGGCGGGGGAGAGGAGGGACTCGAGGCGCGCGGCGGCTTCCATAATGTCTTCATGAGCTGCGCGCCCCCGCTCGAGTACGCGCTCCCAGGTGATGAGATTGGGCTCGAGGGTTTCTGTTTCGTCAAGAACCCCGTTCTTAGGACACATCAGGATGACGGTTTCCAGCCCCCGCGCCGCGTCCAACAGCGGTTTAATCTCCGCGAGAAGTGTCTCATCCGACACAACCAACGCTTTTGCCTCCGCCTCACCCAAGATGTGGCGAATCGCCCCTTCCGAATGCGTTAAGTAAAGAGGCACGCTCACGAGCCCGGCGGTGAGGCAGGCCATGTCGGGCCCGCAGAACGACAGGTCGCTGTGGGTGTAAAAAAGTACGCGGTCGCCGCGCTTTAGGCCGAGCTCGAGCAAACCCAAAGCCGCCTCTTGCGCCTGACGCCTAAAGTCCTGGGTAGATAGAGACCGCCACCCGCCCTCGGTACGCTCGTTAAGTGCCTTTGGGTTGGGCCACTTCTCGCACGCCTCATTGAGAAGCGAGGGCAGCGTGCGACCAAGCACCGCCTCGCCACTCTCAGAGGGCGCGGTGTGGATTCTTTGCTTGTGAGGCACGGCTCTCGCGTTGGGGACGGTTGAGCGTTCTGGATGTCGCGCCATCGTCATAAAATGCTCCTAACTCTGCACTAGAACCTGTTGCCGAGACCTATGATTAAAATGCCACTTACCAGACCATTTATCGGACATCTTATTGGACGTCGGGACCGTCTTTTTAGACTTCTTAAAAAATTTTATACCCAGTACAATTAAAGCACAGTTTAGCCGCTCGAGCTGTGACGTGTGTGAGACCAACGCCGTTTCCCTCCCAAACGTAAAGAACGGGTGAACGGTTCCCCTTGCGCTCCCCGCGCGCCCTCGGGTATGCTCTAACGTGAAGTTCTTCACAGTAGTGAGTAAGCACGCCTAAAAACGCGACGTTTTGAGACGCCGTTTCAATTCAAAAAGGAGACGCCATGAACAGATTGCTTTTTATCCTCACCCTCATTTTCGTTCCCCTCTTTGCCGCTGCCCAAGACGCGCCGGATTTGGGCGGGCAGGTCATCATCGTCGGCTCGGACACGACGTATCCGCCTTTTGAAACGGTCAACGACGCGGGCGAGATCGTCGGTTTCGACGTGGACGTGGTCAACGCGGTTTGCGAGCGCATCAACTGCGAGGCGGACTTCCAGACCTACGCCTGGGACGGTCTCGTCGCGGCGATCGGCTCGGGAGCCTTTCAAGACTTTGACATGATAGCCTCGGGCGTCACCATTACCGATGAACGTGACGAGACGGCGGACTTTAGCGACCCGTACATCTACGTGCAGCAGGCGATTGCCACCACCACCGAGAACGAAGCACTGACCGCCGAAGATTTCACCGCCGAAAGCAGCGAACTCCTGCTCGGTTCACAGCTCGGCACGACGAACTATAATTTGGCGCTCGAGCTCGTCGGCGAAGCGCGCACCGTCTCCTACGACGACTTCAACAGCGCCGTGCAAGCGCTTTTGCAGGGTGATGTGGACGGCGTGATTTTAGACGACATCACCGCGGCGGAGTTTGAAAGCCAGTACGCGGGCGACCTCGTGGTCAATATCCGCGGGCTCTCCGACGGCGAGCCGTTGGGCTTTGTGTTCCAGGAGGGCGACGAGCTTATCGACGCTTTTAACGCGGGTCTCGACATGATTCAAGAGGACGGCACCTTGGACGAGCTCCGCGCCCAGTACAACCTCGGTGACGCCGAGAGCGGCCAGTAAACCAAAGGATTCAGAAAACGCCCTACGGTCAAAGTAGGGCGTTTCTCTTTTGTAACCAACTCGGGTAAACTTTTCTATGTCAACCTCTTCCAAACCCGACCTCTCGGAAAGCGTGCAAACGGGGCTGACACGCCCTTACGGCAGACTACTGGGCCGTATCAAGCCCAGTTACCTTGTTTTACTGGCGTTGTTTCCGCTTTTTGTTTATCTCTTTATTTTTAACGCCACCTATCAAGACGCGCTTCGTTTTATCCTGCCCGGCATCGCCATGACCGTGGCGCTCACGCTCACGGCCTATACGCTCGCGTTTGCCTGGGGCTTGGTGATCGCGGGTTTGCAGTTTTTGGAAGGGGGGCCGCGCAGCGTTTTTGTTTTCCTCGGCGTCGGGCTGCTTCTTGGCGCGGCGGCCGGGGCGCTCCTGCTCCTGCCGCGCCACGCGTACGCGCTTATCGGCGAGGCGGAGGGCACGGTTGCGATTGTCAGCGGCACGCCCGACGCGCTAAGCGACGCGGTGCGCGCAGGCACCTATGAAGAGGGCGCGCCGGAGCGCTCTTTTAGGGCGGTGCCGGACGCTCAAGCCGCCTTGGACCGCGTGGCTTCAGGAATCTACACGGGCGCGCTCGTGCCGCTCGAGGTGGTGCCGGAGGGCGCGAGCGTGCTGTGGGAAAGCTCGGTGTTGCCGACCTCGAGGCTTAACCTCATCACCTTCGGGGGGGCGCTAAGCGTCATCGTCTTGCTGCTGACCTTTGCGAGCTGGCAGAGCGGCGAGCACCCGCTAGCCATCTTCGCCGAACTTTATATCGACATCGTGCGCGGCATCCCTATGATCGTTTTAATCGTTTTTATCGGCCTGGTGTTGCCGGGCGAGTTGGGCCGTTTGGGGCTCCTGTTCGAGCCCGACAACCGTTTCTTACGGGACTTGCAGCGGGGCACCTTGGCGGTGGGTTTCGCGTACGCGGCGTTTATGGCGGAGATTTTTCGGGCGGGTATCCAGGCCGTGCCCAAGGGGCAGCGGGAAGCGGCCAAGGCGCTCGGGCTCTCGGGGGGGCAGGTCGCCCGCTTCGTCGTCCTGCCGCAGGCGCTCAAGATTGTCATTCCGCCCCTCGGCAACGAGTTTATCGCCATGTTCAAAGACACCGCGCTCGTCTCGGTGATTGGCACGGGCGACATCTTCCGCTTGGCGCGCGAGTTCGCGGCGGCGCGGCTCAACAACATCCCGCCCTTTAACACCGCCGCGATTATTTATATCGCGCTCACCCTGGGGGCCTCGAGCGTCTTGAGATGGCTCGAGCGCCGCACCGACACCGAAAGCCGTTAGGTACATCCGCAACAAACACAAATGACGCCAAACTAACCCAACTTTACGACGTCGAGGT
The DNA here is from genome assembly GCA_965214405.1 of Trueperaceae bacterium. Classification (GTDB taxonomy): domain Bacteria; phylum Deinococcota; class Deinococci; order Deinococcales; family Trueperaceae; genus CBDCCT01. The sequence continues at coordinate 235,033 of OZ243956.1, read as the reverse complement.
CCGTTAAGGTGAAGTCTTCACCCTTGAACGCGAGCGGCCGCCCCGCGACCTTGGCGAGGGCGTAGCTCACGCAGTCGCCGAAGTTCAGCCCCGCAGGGTGTCCTTGCCCTTCACCAAAACGCGCGTACGCCAGCCTCGCCTCTACGGCGTGCTCGGCCGTAAAAGGGTGCAGCCTGACATCGAGGCGCAGGACGAGCTCTGCGACCTCGCCCGAATTGAAACTCCGCCTCGAGCCGTAGACGATTTCCGTCTCCAGCAGCGTCGGCGACGCCATCAACAGGCTTGACGCTCGTCCCAACGCGAGCACGGCTTCTTCCGCACCGGGTTCCTCAAAAAGGATTTGAAGAAGGACGCTGCTGTCGAGGACCATCAGAAGCCGAGCAGTTCCTCTTGCTCTTCTTTAGAAGGCGCTCGGCCGCGCTGCGTTTCAAGGTTCGGCCAGACGGTCGTCCTCAGCCAGGTGAGCGTGCGCGCCGCGCGGTCTTGCGCCTCGAGCTCTCTCAAGCGTTCCTCGAGCGCCTTTGTGACGGCCTCGACCTTCGTTTCACCCGTTCGCTGGGTGAGCTGCTCGAGTAAAAGCGCAACACGGTCGCTTTTCAAGTTGACCTGTTTCATGGTAGAAGGGTAGCACAGTTGCTACCCTTGAAAAAATGGTCAAAGTAAGGTCTGCCGTCAAGCCACCCGTCTTGCGTCACCTGTTGATGTGCAGCCGTAACCAAGTCTCTATTTGGTTTCGCTGTCCGCTGGAACGTGTTGTTGTGCGGCCCTTTCTCGCTTGTCAACCAAGCTCGTATCCTTGATTCATCCAGTAATACCAGTCACCGATGGCTTCCGCTGTCTCCTCGTCTACGCTTACCCCCTCAAGCTGTGCCAGCGGAAGGCCCAGCGAACGCCCCTGCCAGTTGACCAGAACGAACATCTCACGCATACAATCATCTTCCGGTGCCATGCTAGCCACTGTGACCTCTTCTCCTTCGCGCAGTGGCGAAATCGAACGCGCTTGAATGCAACGTGCCTTGAAGGGGAAAGTCATCTTGTCTTGGAGGTAGTAGTACCATCCCATCGCCTGCTCTTCGGGACCGTAGGCATCTACGATGGCCTCCATGACGATGCGGTGCTCGCGTCTCTCATCTCTTTCTTGCTTTGCCATTGGACAACACCTCGAGTTGAATTGCGATGCGCCTGAGTCGAGCAATCTAAGCCGTATGACACCTGCGTTGAGCCGCGCCCAGCTAGCGGCCCCGAATGAACGCACGCTGCAGAAACCGCAAACTTGACAGGATTTGCTCAACCCGCTGCTCCGAAAGCGTACCGGTACATTCACCAAGGTGAGACTTGCACACGGAGGAAATCTGTGACGCGAGTACGACGCTCTGCCGCTCGAGGCCGCCCTCCCCTGACTCGAGAAGAACTGTTCCAGGTTCGGAAGCACGCTTTAAGTTTGAAGTAATACCGCACACCACCACAGTGCTAATTCTTGAGGCGTTGAAGAGGTCATCCTGAACGATCACGTGCGGATGACTGATGGGCGGAACAGAGCCATGAGACTCATCAGGCGCAACCCAGTAAATCTGCCCACGACGAATCAGCCCATCTGGAACTGCTTGGAGTCTAGCCTCTTCTCTTTCGGTCATCTTCACAACTCCTGCGTAGTCTAGTTGTCATTATACCGCAGAGTGCGGTATGACACCCTTAAAATTACGCGAAATTACCGCATTTCGTGAGGTCGCTGTGAGGAGCCGAGGTGCGGGCGTACCCTAGTCATCCGACCTTGAAAAGCCCATCACCGCTTTTTGCCGTACCCTCTTTTGCTACCGTTCATCTATTATACTATTTTCAGGATGTAGATTGGGCGCTTGAGGTGTGTTACTGCCTTTTATTTTCCTAATGCCACCACACCGAAAGTCCCGGATAATACGCCGAAACGATCTCCTGAAAAAGAAAATAATCCACGATGAGGTGGACCACGAGCACGTACAAAAGCACCTTTGAACGCTCGTACATCGCCCCCTGCGTCAGCGCGAGCGTGTAAACGAACAGCGGCCCCCAACCCGTAAAGGCCATGTCGTAAAGCACCGCGGTGTAAAGAACCGCCTGCGCGGGGTTGGCGATGCGAGCCGGAAAAAGGGTGCGCAGGACGGCGTAGCCGATGTTGACGAAGAAGAGTTCGTCCCAAATCCCTACCGCGTTGATGCCCAGAAAAAGCCGCAAAAGCTCTTCGGTGTCGGGCGCGGGCGGCAGCGTCCAATTAAAGGGCACCTCCGGGCTCAGCACGCCGAAGTAGAGCCGAAAACCGCCCCAGGCGAGCGGGACGGACAAGAAGGTGTAAAGAACGTCCACCCAGTCGAGTTTGTCTGGAAAAAGTTTGAAGGTGATGATTTTTTGTCGCCACAAGATGAGCGTGGGAAAAACAAGTGCCGCGAGAAAAAAAAGCGCCATCGTCAGGGAGTGTCGGTTGTCGGTGCGCGTGTTGATGGGCGCGATGGTGAGGACGACGACGGCAGAAGCCAGCGCCAGGTAGCGCAGTCTGCGGGATGGGGATTCCTTTAGAAGGGACGCTGCAAAGACGGCTGCGGAGATGCCGCCTAGGAGCCACTGCTCGAGCGGTATCCACAATACAATCGTTGCCAATAGGCTGAGGAGCGTAGCAAACGACCAAAGACCCTGCCCGCTTCTCGCGTCTTTGCTTGCGCGTCCCGTAGATATGCCCCCTTTTGTCCCGCTCACTCTCGCTTGCGCCCCCCGAGCCCCTGCGTGAGGCGGTCCAGGATAATCGCCATGATGACGATGGCGAGACCTGCTTCAAAACCCAAAGAAACGTTCAGCGTGTTTACCCCGCGTAAGACCTCCGCACCCAGACCGCCCGCCCCGACGAGCGCGGCAATCACGACCATCGACAGTCCCAGCATGATGGACTGGTTCACACCCGCCAAAATGCTTGGCAAGGCGCTGGGAAGCTGGACCTTGAAAAGCCGCTGCGTGGGAGTCGCGCCAAAGGCCTCGGACGCCTCCATGAGGTCTTCGGGCACCCCGCGCAAGCCCAAGCTGGTGAGCCGAACGAGCGGCGGGAGCGCGAAGATCACCGTCGCCACCACCCCCGGCACCACGCCAAGGGAGAAAAACACCACCGCGGGGATGAGGTAAACAAAGGCGGGCATCGTCTGCATAAAGTCGAGCAGCGGCTCGGTTAGGCGCTCCGCCACGCGGCTTGTCCCGGCGAGGACGCCCAGCGGCAGGCCGAGGAGCAACACGAACGCCTCCGCCACCCCGACGAGCGCGAGGGTATCGACAAAGGCCTCCCACATCCCCATGTTGAGCGTGAGTAGGAGCCCCAGGAGCGTAAAGAGCGCAGTGCGCGTGCCGCGTAGCCAAAAGGCGAGCGCGGTAAGGAGGCCGATAATGATGAGCGCGTGGGGACGCCCCAGCCCCCACACCACCCCCTCGACCAGCCACAGCACGCCCGCGTTAAAGGCGTCGAAAACGCCCGGAAAGGCTGCGGAAAGTCCGTCCACGCCGCGCTCAACCACATCACCCAGGGGCACACCGCGTTGCCACCAGGTGCTAAGAAGCTCCCACACTAGCGTTCTCCCTTCATAAACTTCGCAGCTTCTTTAGCATCTCCCGAAGAAACGCCCGCCAAGGCCGCCAGCAGCGCGTCCCTGGTGATGACGCCCACCGTATCGCCCTGCGCGTCCTTGACCGCCACGGGCGCGTCTTCTTTCGCGGCGACGGCGACCACCTCGCTTAGGGGGGTGTAGACGCCGACCTCGAGCGTCGTCTCCAAGCGGCTCGCGGGTTGCATGAGCGTATAGGCCAGCAGCGCGCGCAGCCGGTCCACGCCCTCGGTAAAGGCGCTCACGTACGCGTCCGCGGGCCGCGCGATGATTTCTTGGCCCGTCCCGACCTGCACCACCCGCCCGTCTTTCATGATGGCGATGCGGTCCCCCAGCCTAAGCGCCTCGTTGAGGTCGTGGGTCACGAACAGGAGCGTTTTGCCGACCTGCCGCTGAAGGGTCAAGAGTTCGTCTTGTAACTCACGCCGGATAAGCGGGTCCAGCGCGCTAAAGGGCTCGTCCATGAGCAGGATGTCGGCCCCCAGCGCGAGCGAGCGCGCTAGCCCCACGCGCTGCTGCATCCCGCCGGAGAGCGTGTCGGGGCGGCTGTTTTCAAAGCCGCCTAGCCCCACGCGCTCGATCATCTCGCCCGCCTTAACCAGCCGCTCCTTTTTGAGCACGCCCTGAAGCTCCAAGCCGAAGGCGACATTGTTTAAGACCGTCCGGTGAGGCAGGAGCGCGAAGTGCTGGAAGACCATCCCGCCGAAGTGCTCGCGCCGGAACTCGCGCAGCTTGCGCCCGCTCAAACGTGTTAGGTCCACGCCGTCCACCTCAACGCGCCCGGCGGTGGGGTTGAGCAGCCGGTTCACGAGGCGCAGCAGGGTTGACTTGCCGCTGCCCGAGAGCCCCATCAGCACGAATGTTTCGCCCGCTTCGACGGAAAGCGACGCGTCGTAGACGCCCACCACTCCGCCGAGTTCGCGCTGCACCTCACTTTTGGTTGCGCCTTGAGAAAGGCGCTCTAAGCCCTTCTGAGGGCGCGGGCCGAAAAGTTTCGACACGTGGCTGAGGACGATCTTATTCAAATGCGCTCCTTGGAGACGCTTGTGGGCGAGGCGGCATTCTGAGATCAGGCGAGACCAGCACACAGAACTATATCGCGTGGAGCCGCGTGGTAGGCTTGCCAGGCTGTTACCAAGCTCCGAAATCGCAGGATTGACTTGCGGGCACTGCGTGTGGGAGCGGTTTCGCACCGCCCACGACCTTCCCCGCTAGCACGAATTCAAGGGAGAAAAGATGAAACGCCTTTTGTCAATGCTTATCCTTATCCTCTTGCTGCCCCTCGCGGCGGCGCAGACCGTCCGCTTCGGCTACGTCGAGTGGCCCGGCGTCACGGTCAAAACGCAGGTCGCCGCCGCCGTGTTGGAGACGCTCGGCTACGACACGCAGACGCAGTCGCTAAGCGTGCCCATCGTCTTGAAGGGCTTGTCCGAGGGCGACCTGGACGTGTTTTTAGGCGTCTGGCGGCCCAGCATGGACGCGATGGTTGAGCCTTACCTCGCTGACACTGGGGACGGCTCCGTCACGCTGGCGGCGCGTAACTTAGAGCCCACCGTCTACCGCCCCGCCGTGCCTACCTTTGTGGCCGAAACGGGCGTCACCTCGCTCGCCGACTTGGCGGCGAACGCGGGCGAGTTTGACGGCAAGATTTACGGCATTGAGCCCGGTAACGACGGCAACACCATCATCTTGGATATGATTGATAACGACACCTACGGCTTACAAGATTTTGAACTCGTTGAAAGTTCCACCGAGGGGATGCTCGCGGCGGTCGAGCGGGCGGTAGATAGGGAAGAGCCCATCGTCTTTTTGGCCTGGAGCCCGCACTGGATGAACGCGGTTTACGACCTTACCTATCTGGACGACCCGGAGAACGTCTGGGGCGGCGACGGTTACGTGGCAACGGCGCTCAACACGGCGTTTGCGGAGGCGAACCCGAACTTGACAACATTTTTCGAGCAGTTCGCCGTCACGCCGGAGATTCAAAACGGCTGGGTCGACCTCTACAGCCGCCAGGGCGAGGACCCCGAAACGGTCGCGCGAGACTGGATTGCCGAGCACATGGATGTGGTGATGGGCTGGACGGAAGGCGTCACCACCGCGGGCGGCGAACCCGCCGCGCCCGCGCTGCAAGCCGCGTTCGGAAACTAAACTCGGCGGATGCCTACGGCCACGGTTGATTTGGGTGCCTTGGAGCACAACGTCACTCTCTTAAAGCGTCACCTCGAGCCTCCCACCCAGATGCTCGCGGCGGTCAAGGCGGACGCTTATGGACACGGCGCGCCCCAGGTCGCCCGGCATTTGGAAAGAGTCGGCGTGGGCTGGTTTGGCGTGGCGACGCCTAATGAGGCGCTCGAGCTGCGCGCGGCGGGGCTGGAGGGGCGCATCCTCATCTTCAGCCCGGTTTACGAGGGGCTCGAGAACTTGCTAGACCACGACGTTGCCTTGACTGTGGTAGATGAGGGGTCGCTCGAGGCGGTACAACGGGCTGCGCGAGCGGCGGGTGTGGAGGCCAGAGTTCACCTAAAAGTGGATACTGGAATGGGCCGTCTGGGGCTGCCTTGGCGTGAGGCGGTAGAGGTCGCCAAAAAAGCTGAAGGTGCGAGCGGGGTGGTGCTCGAGGGCGTCTGGACCCACTTCGCCTGCGCGGACGGGGCGGAGGGGGGTTTCACAGAGGGCCAGCTTGCCAACTTCCACTGCTTTCTCACCGCCTTGGAAAAAGACGAGCTTAGGGTTCCCCTCACCCACGCCGCCAACTCCCCGGCGCTGCTCGCTTACAAAAACGCGCATTTCGACATGGTGCGCCCCGGCATCGCGCTGTACGGCTACCACTCGAGCGACGTGACGGTGGCTTTAGAGCCCAACCTGAAACCCGTCATGACCCTCACCGCGCCCGTGACCTTCGTGAAAAAGGTGCGCGCGGGTGAGACTGTCTCCTACGGCGCGCAGTGGACCGCGCCCAAAGACACAAGCGTCGCCACCGTGCGTATGGGCTACGCCGACGGGTATCCGCGGGGCTCGAGTGGCCGGGCGAAGGTGCTGGTCGAGGGGCGGGAGCGAGCCGTGGTCGGGCGCATCTGTATGGACCAGATGATGGTCGATGTGGGGGGGCTTGCGGTGAGACCCGGCGACCGCGTCACGCTGTTCGGTCCGGGCGCGCTCGACGCGGAAAGGGTGGCGCGGCGCGGCGACACCATCTCTTACGAACTTCTCACGCGTTTGGGAAGCCGGGTTACAAGGCGATACCGTTAAAAAGGTAACATAACAGGATTGTAAACACGCGCAAAAAGAGCCAGAGATGTCAAAGATTGGGTGTCAAAGGTTGCGCTTCCCGAACCTCTTGACTTTGTTATACTACGTTATCGCTCCGCCCGACCGCACCGCTTCACTTGTGACCTGCCTGGGTTCTGCGTGTTGCCCCTTTCGCGTACCCCCTGCCCCCCAAAAGGAGATTTATGGATACACTTGCGCCTCCCCTGTACCTCACTGCGGACGACCGTCCGCGCACCCCCGCCGCCCTCTTGAGCAACGAGGAGAAAGACCGCCTGATCGAGCGCGGCTTCCTGGGCCTGTACCGCTGGTACACCGCCCGCAGTCAAGAAACGCGCAACTGGAACCCGGACAAGTCGTTCGATTGGCGCAAGCTGCGTCAGGACTTTTCCGACCCGCTCATCCGGGTGTTGCAGGGTTTTTTTGCGGTTGAATACTACACGCCCGACTATGTAGACGAGATTTTGAACTTGGTGCGCCGGAGCCACGGGCGCAGCCACTTTCAGCTCCGCTGGGGCTCGGAAGAAGAAAAGCACGCCGACACCTGGGAAAACGCGGTGCTGTTCTCGCGCCAACGCAGCCCTGAATTTTTAGAAGCGTACAAGCACGACCTCCGCGCGAACACGCACCGCAGCCTCTGGGAAGGTGACGCCTTAAGAAACCTCATCTACACCGTGTTCCAGGAGCGCGCCACACAGCTCAATTACCTCAACTTGGCCAAGATCGCCCGAGGCCAGTCCGACAAAGAACATCACATGGGCGACGCCGACCCGGTTCTTGCCAAAGTCGCTACCACCATCGCAGTCGACGAGGCGGCGCACTACAACTTCTTTTTGGAGGGCGTGCGGCTGTTCCTCTACTATTACCCGCAGCGGACCCTGGAGGCGATAAAGGACGTGCTCGAGCACTTCGCCATGCCCGCGTCTTTAATCGTCCCCGACTGGGACACCTTTAACGAGGCGGTCTACAAGGCGGGCATCTACGGACCGCGCCAGTACGCACGCGACGTGGTGCAGGTGGTGTTCAAAAACTTAGGCATCGAAAACCGCAAGGCGCTCGAGGCGGGTATCAAGAACACGCGCTTGGTTCCTACCTATGAGGGTGACGCGCAGCTCACCGCCATCTGGGACTCGTTCGACTACGGTCTGGTCGAGGGCGACGTGCGGCGCTTGCACGGCAAGATTGGCCGCTACGAAAAGGAAATCGGCTTCGACGAGATCGACCCGACCGTGTTCGTCGAGAACCCGGAGTGGCCGGACGCGCCGGACGAAGAAGGCAACCTGTAGTGCTGTAAGTAAAACAGGGTCTGCTACGCCCCGCTCGGTGGTGAGCGGGGTTTTTTATGGGGCTCGAGACGTGTCTGTTGAGAGGTCTCCTCCAACTTTTAGAAACGCAGCTTGTTCTTTACGTTAGTGAGAGGTAGGGGATTGGTAAGGCTATTAGCCCCCGCGTGTCTCGGTGCCCACAGCGTAAAGGGTTCCTTCGCGGTTCTCAAGCCTGATTCTCGGCAGCGGCTCCACCGCGGGGCCGCTCACCGCCTTGCCGCTTTGTTCTGGTAAAAAGATGCTCAGGTGACACTGGCAGACCAGGGCGGGTTCTGGAGGCCGATAGTTAAACGCAAACGCGACCGCGTCGGGGTCGCGGTTTAGGGCGACGGTGCAGCCCAAGTGGGTGCAGACGCGCGAAAAGGCGGCGTAGTGAGCGCCGTCGACCGTTAGACCGCCGGGGATGGGCTCGGGCACGTGGAGCGCGATGGCGGGCAGACCCGCAAGCGTGAACTCGGCGGCGTCCCAGGGACTCGAGAGAGTAGCGAGCGGCGCGACGGCCTGGGGCGTGGCGGGTGCAAACGTGGGCTCCGCCGCGGGCGTTTCTTTGCCAAAGTGGACGCGGTAGGCGTAGAGAAAACCCGCAATCCCAGTTCCAAAAGCGGCGATGACCGGAAGCCGCCAGAGCCAGGAGAGAATGGTGCGGCGGTCGGGCCTGCTGGAGGGCTCGAGCGCCATCAGAGGCTGCTCCACTGACGGCTTCGGGATCGGGTGTCCTCGCCATTCACGGCTGACCTGCTTGCGAAACCTGCCCTCCCCGCGAGAGCCCAATCGTGTACCGCACCACAGCTTCTACTTCGGCGTCGCTCAGGACGTTGCCAAAGGCGGGCATCATGCCGCGACCGTTTTTCACCACGCGCGCGACGTAGTCCGCGTCGGCGGCTCGAGCGTTCTCCGCAATCCGGGGACCCGCGCCCCCGCCGCCCGCCGCCCCGTGACAGCTCGCGCAACGCGCCGCGTACACGCCTTCGCCCGACACGGCCATCAGCGTTTCGCCAGGTGCTGTACTGGGTGCTGTGTTGGGTGCTACGTCAGAAGGTGTGTTTGAAGTCATACCAGGTGTTGTCACGGGAGCCTCGCCTACGCTCGAGCCACCCGTCGCGCCGCCCGCGAGCCGCGCCTTGGCGTCCTCAATAAGACTCGGAACGCGCCCCGCCGCCGCCGGACCGCCCGCCACCGCGACGTAGCGCTCCCACGCGCTGATGGCCCCTTCATAATTGCCTAAGGTAAAGTAGCCGTTGCCCAAAAAGAGAAGGGTCTGAAGGTCCCTATCGTCGGCCTCGCGGGCGCGCTCCAGCACGGCGACCGCGTCGTCGGTGCGGCCGCTAAAAAAGAGAATCTGGCCGACGCGGGAGAGCGCCACGGGGTTCTCTGGGTTCGCCTCGGTCAATACGCGGAAGTAGGCGTTGGCGGCGCGGTCGCGGTCCTCGCGCGACCAGTAGAAGTCGCCTAGCGCCACGAGGTTGGTCTCGCTCGGGTCCTGGTTGACCGCGGCGACGAGGGGGGCGACGGTCTGCGCGTTCTCGAGCCGCGCCAGCACCTCTTCGTCCCCCGCGCCGCCGGGCGCGGCCAAAAAAGCGTTCCACGACCCCACGGCCTCGTCAATCCGGTCGAGCGCAAAGTAGACCTCACCCAGCGCGAAGAGCGTGTCGAGGTCGTTCGGGTCGGCGTCTTTGGCCTTTTGAAGATACGAAAGCGCGACGTTCAAGTCGTCTTGCAGCGCCAAGAATCCGAGGCGACGGTAAGCCAGCGCGGGCGCGGGCGTAATCTCGTTGGTGACGCGCTCGTACGTCGCCTTGGCCCCGTCGGCCTCGTTGGCATTCCAGTAGGCGTTGGCGAGCGCCATGAGGTTGTCCGCCGAGGGGTCGCGGTCGGCGGCGCGCTGGAGCGCTTGCAAAGAACGCGCGGCGGCGAGCTGCGTGGCGTCGGCGGTGGTGACGGTGGCCTCTTGACCCACGCGGGGCAAGACGTAACCGCCCAGCAGGAGCGCGCTCGCGCCCATGAGCCCCAGCAGCGAGAGCGCGGCAAAGGGCGCGCGGCGGGCTCGAGCCGGGGCCGGGGTCGTAACGGGTCGCCCCGCCAGCGCCGCCTCCCGCTCGTCAAGCGCGCGCAACACCTTGGCGGCCTTGGCCTCGTAACGGGCGCGGAGTTCGGCGCGTCTCGCTTCGGGTAGGTCTTCACGGACGTCGAGTTCGCGGATGGCCCGAAAGAGCGCGTCGCGCTCCTCCTCCAAATCCTGCGTGACGGGGTCACGGAAGTTGGGCAGCGGGTCGGCCTGGCCGGGCCACAGAAGCGGCACCGCCACGTAACCAAACAAAAAGAGCGCAATGACAACGATGAAGATGGTGCTCAGCATCAGCGCCCTTCGCCACCCACGAGGGTACGGACGCGCTCGAGTTCAGCCCCGCTCACGTCCTCCACGGGCGCACTCGCGCTGCGCGTCCAGCGCCTCACAAACATAAAAAGCAGCCCCAGCGCCGCCACCCCCGCGAGCACGGGCAGCCCCCACACCAGCAGGTAGATGCCACGCCGCGGCGGGTTCATCAAAATCCAGTCGCCGTGCGTGCCCTGAAAGTAGGTGAGGATTTCCCCCTCGCTCTCGCCCGCGTTGAGCTTTTCCTGGATAATGTTGCGCATCTCCAGGCTAATCGGCGCGTTCGAATCCGCCACCGACGACGACACGCAGGTGGGGCAGCGGAGTTGCTTGGCGATGTCGAACACGCGGCTCTCGAGCTGCACGTCCTGCGCCATAGCCAGGCTCGCCAAGCTGACGAGTAGCAAAGAAACCAGGAGAAAGAACCGACGCATCCCCCCCTTGATAAGGGGGGCTAGGGGGGATTTTCCAACCGTCATCACCTTAACAGTGCTCCTATTCGCTCGTCCAACAACGCCTGCGAGACGGGTCCCGAGTGTTTATCGAGAAGTGTGCCGTCCGCGCGGATAAAGAAGGTTTCGGGCAAGCCGAAAAGTCCGTAGTCGATGCCGATGCGCGAGCTTTCGTCTTTACCGTTGGGGAAGGTGAGGCCGTGGCTTTCTATAAAAGCTCTGGCGTTGGCCTCTTTACCACTTTCTTGAGTATTCACGCCGACAAAAAGCACTTCGTTTCTGTACTCCTGCCAAGCCGCTTCTAAAACGGGTGCTTCGTCTTGACAGGGGGGACACCATGAAGCCCAAAAGTTGATAACCATTGGCTTCCCAAGACTCTCAGACACCTTGAACGTGGGGCCGTACGTTTCCGCGTAACGTTCAAACAGCGGCATCTCAAAGTCGGGCATTGTTTTTCCCACGCGATTGGCAGGAATGTCTCGGTCAACCGGGTTTCTAAGCCCAAAGGCGAACAGCGCCCCGAAACCCGCCACAACGACGACGACGATGGTGAGCCGCTTCACGCGCGCACCGTTCCCCTGCGGCGCTCCGCCTCACGCCGACCCTGCGGCATCAGACAATACGCGGTGCCGAGCACCATGATGAACCCGCCCAACCAAATCCAGGCGATGAGCGGGCTTTGCACCACCCGTAGCGGAATGGACGTCGTGTCAGGACCGATGGACCCCGCCACGCTCAAGTAAACGTCGTGCTGAGGCCGGTAGAGCACGGCGGGCGTCGCCACGGGTTGCTCCGGGCTGTTGGTGAATTGATTGATGCGGGGCCGCAACGTGGCGAGTAAGCGCTCCCCATGCGATACCTCGATAATGGCCCCCGCGCTGATGCGGTCGGGGAGGCGGTTCATAAACTTGTCCGTGGCGGTGAGCGTGTAACCCTGAAAGGTGGCGCTTCCCCCGACGGGCACGCTCAAAAGCTCGTCCACCCGGTAGCCGCCGCTCCCCGCAATTCCCAACGCCACGATGATCACGCCAAAATGCACGACCATCGAGCCGATGCGCCTGCGGTTTTCCGTGGCGTAACTCCGCAGCACCGCCAGCGTGCTCCGGCCCGTGAGCCGCACCCGTGGCCGAACCGCGCCCGTGATGAGCAGCGTTAAACTCACCATATTAAAGCCCGCCAGCGCCACCGTGAGGAGCGGGTAAATTTTGTGAACGCCCAGCACGTAAGCCACGAGTCCCGTAACGATGCCGCCCCCGGTCAGCCAGGCTAAATTTTTGACGAGCGACTGCGTCTCCGCGCGTCGCCACGGCAAAAGCGGGCCGATGCCCATGAGCGCAAAGACCGCCATCCAGATGGGCACGCTGATGCGCGTGAAAAAAGGTGCGCCGACGGTGACCTTGGCCTGCGTGATGGCCTCAACAATAAGCGGAAAGAGCGTCCCTAAAAGCACCGCAAACGCGATCGCCAAAAAGAACACGTTGCCGAGCAAAAAGCTTCCCTCGCGGCTCACGGGCGAATCGAGTTCGGCGTGGTCGCGCACGCCGTCCCAGCGGAGTGCGACGAGCCCAAACGAGGCGAGCATCACCACGATGAAAAAGACCAAAAACGCGGGGCCAACCGGCCCGTCGCCAAAGGCGTGAACCGACGAGAGCACGCCCGAGCGCGTTAAAAAGGTGCCCAGGATGGAGAGAGAAAAAGTCGTGGTGACAAGAAAGATGTTCCACGCCTTGAGCATCCGGCGGCGCTCTTGCACCTGCACGGAGTGAATAAAGGCGGTGGCGGTGAGCCAAGGCAAAAAGGACACGTTTTCGACCGGGTCCCAAGCCCAGTAGCCGCCCCAGCCCAAAACCTCGTAGCTCCACCAGCCCCCGGCGACGATGGCCGCGGTGAGAAAGCCCCAACCCGTGAGGGTCCAGCGGCGCGTCTGGCTCATCCACTCGGTGCCGGGGCGGCGGGTGATAAGCGCGCTTATCGCGTACGCAAAGGGCACGGTGAGGCCCACGAAACCCAGATACATCAGCACGGGGTGAATCGCCATCATCCAGTGGTTCTGGAGCAGCGGATTGGGGCCGGGGCCGATAAACTGCGCCCCCGGCACCGCGCCGAAGGGGCTGGCGATGGTGGCGATGACGCCGATAAAAAAGAGTTGCACGCCCTGCATGATGGTTAGCGCCCAAGGGCGCAGCACGGTATTGGGCGCGATCAAGGCCAGCACGGCGGTGTAGGCGCTTAGCAGCCAGGCCCAGAGCAAGATGGACCCCTCGAGCGCCCCCCACAGCATCACCGCCTTGACCCAGGTGGGGGCCAGGAGGCTCGAGTGCCGCGCCACATAGTCCACGCTAAAGTCGTTGGTGAGAAGCGCGACCTCGAGCGCCATAAACGCCGTCGTCATCGCCAAGAAAACCGCCACCGCCCCGTAACGCGCCGAGGTTTGCAGCCGCGCGTCGCGCCGCCACGCGCCGAGCGCGCCCGTGGCGGCGGCGTAGAGTGCCAACGCGCTCGCCAGCACGACGCTCGCGCCGCCTACTTGTCCCAAACTCAAATCAATCATGTGTGCCCCTCACGCTACTGGAGCGTGTCTTTTAGATTCTCCAGGTCCAGCGGCTCGCCCTCTTTGGGGGCCTCGTAGACCTCGCTGTGCTTGATGAGCAGGTTATCGCCCTGAAAGGTGTCGCCGTCAAAGCTGCCCTCGATGACCACGCCCGTATCCTCCGCGAACAAGTTGGGCGGCGCGCCCTTGTAATGCACCGGATAGGTCTGGAAGCGGTCGGTCACCTTGAAAGCGAGCTGCAAATTCTTGTCGTCATAGTTGACGCTCCCCGGCTCGACAAAGCCGCCCAGCCGCAAGCGCCTGCCCGCATACTCGGCAGGGTCGGCGGCGTATTCGCTCGGCAGCACGAAGTAGACGAGGCTCGAGGAGAGCGCCCGGTAGACCATCAACCCGGCAACGCCTAAGACCAGAACCCCGGCGAGCGCATAGACTAAGCGTTTGATGACGCCTCCTGCGCTTCCGTTTCTAAGCGCTTTGCGCGGTGGCGTAAGTAAAGCAGGTACCCAACATAAGCCAACACGACCTCGCCCCAGGCGGCGGCCACCCAACCCCAATCCGAAATATTGTTAAACATGCACGACCTCCCCACGCGTCACGGTGTCTTTCTCAGCAGCTTTTTCTAAAGTTTCTTCCAAACGCGCTTCCAAGCGCCCAATGCGGACGCGTTCAATCATCAGGTACACATAAATGAGCGCCGCCACCCCCACGTTGTAGAGCAGGACGAAGAGCATTCGTGAGTCCATCGTCACGCCGCCCCCGTCAAACTGAATGGACAGCGGCGGGTGCAGCGTGCGCCACCACTCGGTCGCAAAGTAGATAATGGGCACGTCGGCAAAGGCGATGATGCTCACCACCGCGCTCACCCGCGCGCGCCGGTCGGGGTCCTCGACGAGTCCGCGCACAATGAAGTAACCCACGAGCAAAAAGAAGAGTAGCGCCGTGGTGGTAAAGCGGGCGTCCCAGGTCCAAAAGGTGTTTAAGGTCGGTTTGCTGTAGGTCATCCCGCCCAGCAGCGTGAGGCTGCCAAAAAAGATACCCAACTCAGCGCTCGCCACCGCAATCACGTCGTGAATCCGTCTGCCGCGCCAAAGATAAAGCGTCCCAAAAAGCGCCGTCATGCCCACCGCCACAAAGCAAATCCAGGCGACCGCGACGTGCGGGTACATCACGCGGATGAGGTCGCCTTGCTGCACGTCGGGCGGCGAGGCGACGAGCGCCAGATAAGCGCCGTAACCAAATAAACCCAGGAGCAGGAGCCCAAAAACGTTGAGCCACAGGGGCCTCTTGTTATGACGCGAGTCGTCTTGACGCAAGGTGCGTGCTGTTGTCTTCATACCTCTCTCCTCCGTGCGGTGACCCGCAACGCTAACAGGTTGTAAGGAAGTGTAGAACGTTTCTTCGTGCTTCTACCGTTCGCCATTTGACTCACGCCCCTATTCCTCGACCACAAAAGAGAAAATAGCCGTGCAGACGACGAAATATAGGAGGTCAAACCCCAGTAATAATTGTAGCCAATCCTGGGCAATAGCGAGGTCGCCCAACCGCACGATTTCGCCCGTGGCCCGGACCGACGCCAAAAGCACGGGCACCACCACCGGGAACATCAGCACGGGCAGCAGGCTCTCCCTCGAGCGCAAATTGGCCGTCAAGGCCGCGTAAAAAGTCGCAATGAGCGCAAAGCCGAGCGTGCCCAAAAGAACCGTGGCGAGGAGCCAGAGCAGGTTCTCCCGCAGCGTCGCCCCAAAAAGAAGCGCGGTGAGGGGCACCATCACCAAGCCTAAGACGCTCATAAAAACCCAGTTGGCTAAGAGCTTACCCAGGTAGAGCGCGCCGCGCGGGACGGGGTAGAGCAGCAGGCTTTCTAACGCGCCGTCCTCGAGTTCCGCCGCGTAAGACTGCGCCGCCGAGATAACTCCCGCAAAGGCGAGCGCGACCCAGAGGCCACCGGGCGCGGCGTTAACAAGCGCCGCCGGACTCGGCCCGACCGCAAAGGCTAAAATGACCAGCACGATGGCCGAGAAAAAGAGTGTAGCGACCGTGACCGCCTTGCTGCGGACCTCTTGGCGCAAATCTTTTCGCGCGACCGTGAGCACGTAGGTCAAGTCAGACACGCGCTACCTCGAGCGTCTGCGTTGGTTTCTGGGACGTATCCTTGGGCGCGTAAAGGCTCAAACGCCCGTTCTCGAGCCCCAACACGCTGTCCGCCAGCCCGCGGCTGCGCCCCAAGTCGTGCGAGGCCATGACTACCGTGCGCCCCTCCGCCTTGGCCCCCCTCACCAAATCCTCGATAAGCGTTTTGCCGCTCTCATCCAGAGCCGCGTAAGGTTCGTCCAAAAGCCACAAGTCGGCGTCCGCGAGGAGCAAGCGGGCGACGCCCAAACGCTTTTTCATGCCGCTCGAGAAGGTCCGCACGAGCTTGTCTTGCGCGTTGCCCAACCCCACCTGCTCGAGCCGCGCCGCCACCTCCTCCCGCCCCAACCTTTTGCCGTACAGGGTCGCGGAAAAGGCTAGATTCTCCCGCGCCGTGAGCGTGCCGTAGGCGCCGCCCAGCACGTTGAGGTAAGCGACGCGCTTGCGGATTTCGTGGCCTTGCGTGGCTAAGTCAAAGCCGAACACGCGCCCTCCGCCCCGGCTCGGCCTGAGCCGCGTCGAAAGCACCCGCAACAGCGTCGTCTTGCCCGCGCCGTTGCCGCCGCGCAGCACCACCACCCTGCCTCTTGACACGCGCAAATTCACATCCCGCAGCACGAAGTGAGCCCCGTAACGGCGCGAGAGGCCGGAAAGCTCGAGGGCAGGACCCTCTGCGTCCTTTGTAGACATATTGGACGTAACTGTGGACGAATGCGGAGCGTTCATATCCGTGATATCAACCAGTCAGGCGTGAAGCGAATCAGGTAGGCGTTGAGCGTCGTGTAGGTGCCCGTTAGCATCAGCGCGCCCGCCACGACGAGCAAGCCCCCCGCCGCGCGCTCGACCCAGATGAGGTGACGCCTAAAGGATTTGGAGAAACCCAGAAAACGCTCCAACGCTAGCGCCGCCAAGAAAAAGGGCACAGCGAGACCCAAGGCGTAGCAGAAAAGCAGCACCACCCCATAAACAAGCGTCCCCGACGCGCCCGCCAGCGTCAACACGCCGCCCAACACCGGGCCGATGCAGGGCGTCCAACCCGCCGCAAAAGCCATCCCTAACAGCACCGCCCCCACGGGCGTGCTGCTGTCGCCGCCGAAGCGCAAACGCGCGTCGCGGTACAAGAGAGGTAGCTTGAACGCGCCCAACATGACCAGCCCAAAAAAGATGACCAGCACGCCGCCGAATATGACCAGCCAGCGCCGGTGCTCGCGCAAGAGCCCGCCCAGCACGCTCGCCGACGCGCCGAGCGCGATAAAGACGAGCGAAAAGCCCAAGATAAAGAGCAAACTGTTACGCAGCGTGAGCGCGCGCCGCGCGCCGCCGGTCGCCGTGCTGCCCCCCACATACGCCAAATACGACGGCACGAGCGGGAGCACGCAGGGCGACAAAAACGACAACACGCCCGCCACAAAAGCCAGCGGTAAGGTTGGGGTCACAGGTGCTTTCCAGTCACGTTAACGCGCATCATACCGTCATTTATGAGGGTTCGCTAACGGACATTTGTCCCTTTGAAACGTGTTGGGGAGACGATAAAGTTCTTGTTTCTATCTCACCAGTGCTACCTTCTCAGCTCATCGACTCACCAGCGTGACCGTCTCAGCTCGAGCCCTTCCCCCGGAAAACGTTTGTCAAAAGAATAGACTGCGTTGCTGCCTGCCAAACGCGCGACCGCCCATATATCAACAAACCCCTTTCACGCTCTTTCCGTGTCAGCGCTTCCGCTATTCTCTTTGACTCGCTCGGCCCACGCGGCCTCGCGCGCTTTACATAACGCCTCCGCCGTCGGCAGGCTTTTTGTCACGTAGCTCGAGAGGCTACCAGCCAGCGAACGGCTGTGCTCGAGGGGAAGAAAATAAACCTTAGCGTGGTCATTCATCAGAAACTGGAGCGCCTCCCGACCAGATTCTACACCCAGTTTGTCGCGTATTTCTTTTTCAACAACCTGACTCCAGGACCTTACCCTGTGATTTATAAGCTTAAGGCTAACACTTACCAATCCATCTCTGGCTCTTTGTGAAATATTACCTACCACGTATACGCATCATCTGTAGCATATATATGTTTGAAACTACACGGAGGTATAGATGTGACACAAGCACCCGCACAACCAACCACAGTCAAACTTTTGAGTCGCGCCGATTTTGAAGAAACGTTACAGTCTTTGCCCGATGGCCTGCTGAGCGTGGCGCTTTTTGATTTGGACCATTTCAAGGAGGTCAACGACGACTACGGTCACAAGGCGGGCGACGAGGTCTTGCGGAGTTTGGAGCGCGTCCTCACGGGCAGCCTGCCGAGCGAGGCGGTGGTGGGGCGTCTGGGCGGTGACGAGTACGGCGTGGCGCTCCCCGACATGCCCGCCGAAAACGCGCTCATCGTCTTGGAGGAGATTCGCGCGCACTTCTCGAGCCGCAAGCCCTCCCCACACGTGCCGCGCCGCCTGCACTTGTCGGTTGGCATCGCCAGCCGTCCCACCCACGCGGGTACGGTGCCCGACCTTTTGCGCGCCGCCGACGAGGCCCTGTACCGCGCCAAGGCCGAGGGGCGCAGCCGGATTGCCATCTACGTCGAGTCCAAAATGACCTTAAAGAGCAATTACTATTCTAACAATACTCCGGACAGATTTAAGGACAAGCTAGCCCGAAGGCAAGGGCATGGTTAAAAGCGGACTGAACTTTATTGCAACTGAGGTCAAAGTCTAAGCTTGCAAAAAGTCGAGAAAGCAGTCGGTGACTGAAAGAACGGTGGATGTAACTGCTTAAAGAGAAGACGAAAGCTTGCTCTCCCTCTTGCTGGTTTAGAAGGTCTAACTTGGCAAGATTAACAGCCGATAAAGCGGTGTTGAAATGAAAGGCAAGTGCTTTTGCATCTCTGGCTTGGCAGTCACAAAGACCTGTAAACTGTTTAGCATCCCGAAACAGGAATTCGATTTGGAAGCGTAACTTGTAAAGGTCTAGTATCTCCTTGCCGGTAAGACTCAGGTCTGTCGAAAAGAGCAAGATGTAACGAGGTTTGGCTTTGCTGGTATCGAGCAGTAGCACAACGCGAAGAAGACGTTTCAAACCAACATGCCAAAGGGTTTGCGTATAGATGTGAAGCTGCGGTTCAGTTTCGCTCTCATAAACAAACCGGCTCAGGTCTCCAAAATCAACCTTGCCATCATAGCGTTTAGGGCGTCCTTTGCCACAGTAGGCTCCTCGGTAGAGATAGCGTAGGTTGGCGTCACAGCGTAGTTTGCCCACTACCTCAAGCTTTCCTAGAGCACACACTGTGTCAACAAACCCCTTCTTGCTGTAATAGCCGTCTACCAGCAGATAGTTGACCTCTTTAGGCAAGGTTTCAGCACAGGCTTCTACGTGTTCGGCATACTGCTCAACGCGGCTTTTCCCCGCCTTAGCCACAGTCTGCCTCGTTGAAAAAGCAAATGCCTGACGGCTGTCACGGTCAATCAAAGCCAGTTCACTAATCTCTAAGCCTTTTACTGCCCTACCTATACAGCCACTGTAAAATTTACCCAGCCCAAACGTCTGTTTCCCGCTTTTAGCTAAGTAGCTCGCGTCTAGTGCTGCCACCAGTTCGCCGCTCGTAGTACGTTGCCCTAGACAATGCAGGTTGAACATCTCGAAGTCAAAGTCTCGTCTAAAACCTCTGCGGTACGTTTTCTCATCCAGTTCGCTATGTCTGGCTAAGTTGCTGAAGTTGAGCTTGCCGTACACCAACAGCACGGTACTGAACAACTGTCTTAGAAAATCTCGTTGCCATTTGCCTACCCCTGGCATCTTTATCAGCGCTTCGTCTATAATCTCTAGCAAGCCATCATCTGTTTGTTTCATCACACATTCAAACTAGCGTGATGGCTTCCTTCTTTTCAATACCTGTCCGAAGTATTGATTCTAAAGCAAGCCTCGAGAAACTCTCCAAGCTCTCCGCCGCCCTCAACCGCACCGAGGCGAGCTTGTTGCGCGAGGCGTTAGACGACCTGTTTATCAAACACAGTGAGGCGCTGTGACGCCGGGTGTGACGTCAGGTATATGGGAGGAACTTTCGCAGCCCTGGCAGGCGTGCGTTCGCCTAGCGTGGGAAGCCTACTGCGCGGGCTCGCTGCCCATCGCCTCGGTGGTGACGGACCGGGCGGGGCGCGTCCTCTCGAGGGGCCGCAACCGCCTCTATGAAGAAGCCGCGCCGCCGCACCTCGCGGGGCATCCACTCGCCCACGCGGAAATGAACGCGCTCGTGACGTTTGACTTTGAGCGCTACAACGCGCGCGAGAGCGTTCTCTACACCACCACCGAGCCCTGCCCCCTGTGCATGGGCGCGATTCGCATGGCGAGCATTAGGGAGTCTCACTTCGCCTCGCGCGACCCGTGGGCGGGGTGTAGCGGGATGCTCGAGCAAGTGCCCTACTTCAAAATGAAAAACCTCACCTGTGTGGGATCCCAGTCAGCTCCTCTCGAAAACGTGCTCGTCGCATTGCAGATTGAGGCGCACCTTCGCCAGAGTTCTTTCGCCGCGTTTTTTGACGCCTGGCGGGCGGTGGTGCCGGTGGGCGTCGCGGCGGGGGAGAGCTTGCACGAAACTGGAGAGCTTCAGGCGCTCGCTCGAGCAGGCGCGGAGGTTGAGAGGGTGCTCGAGCTTATAGAAGGCGTCATCGACCAATCCAAGGCTGAAGCGTGACGCCTCCCGAAGTCCTGCGCGCCCTCTCGTTTGCTGAGGATTCAGGCTTCACCAACTCCTGCAACGCCGAAGTCGGGCGGCTCCTGCGCGTGCTCACTGCGGCGGCGGGTCCCGGCGTGATCGCCGAACTCGGCACGGGCTGCGGGGTCGGTGCGGCGTGGCTGCTCTCCGGCCTCCGCGACGACCAAACGTTTATCAGCGTAGATGCTGACGAAGCGCGGCAGGCCCAGGTAGAGAGGCTTCTCGAGCGAAAAAACGCCCGCTTTCTCGCTGGCGACTGGCGAGGGGCGCTCCACGAGGGGCCGTTCAGCCTCGTGTTTGCCGACGTGAGCGAAGCCAAAGACGAGGGACACGGCGAGGTGGTCGCGGCGACCGCACCGGGCGGGCTCATCGTGCTGGACGACTTTACGCCGGAGAAACACTGGCCCGAGGCGTGGCGCGGCAAACCCGACAGGCGGCGCGAACGCTGGTTTGGTGACACCCGACTCCTCACCACCGAAGTCCTGGTGACGGAGCGGGCGGCGGTGCTCCTTGCGGTGAGGGTTAACTAACCCCCGCCTCCAACACCTCCACCCGCCACGCC
The DNA here is from genome assembly GCA_965214405.1 of Trueperaceae bacterium. Classification (GTDB taxonomy): domain Bacteria; phylum Deinococcota; class Deinococci; order Deinococcales; family Trueperaceae; genus CBDCCT01. Next base: position 214,063 of record OZ243956.1, on the reverse strand, counting down.
ACAGGGTCCACGCTCGCCCGGCAGCCGTTGGGCAAAACTATCATCGGGCTCGTATGTCCAAAGTCCATATTGGCGACCACGGGCAGGCCCTCGAGCCCGCCTTCAGCCAACACTTTCTTCACCACGCGGTAAAGCTCCTCCTTCATCTCGTCCGTATAGCCGTAGGGGCGGGCCAGCAGGAGGGCCGAAAGTACGGGCAAAATCCCTTGCGACGCGTAGTTGCGAAGCCAGTATTCGACGAGGTTCGGCGGGGGCGCTTCTTCGCTCGTTTCCAGGTAAAGAATCGCGCCGCGCCAATCTTCCAAAGAAGGCCACCAGCGGGTGCCTTTGAGCATCTCGAGCACGTCCGCGCAGCCTCCCAGCAAATGCCCTTCGCCCCGAGCCTCACCCTGAAGCCAGACCCAGCCCTCGTTTGGTTGTAAAGCTTTTGGCACATGAGCTTTGGCCGCGTAGTCAGGTGTATCCCAGTCGAGAAACGTTTCCGTCCAGGCCGGAGCGGGCTCGAGCCTCCCCACAGGTTCGGGGCTAAAGAGGGTGTGACGGATGGACTCGAGCGTATAAGAGTACGCTTTCAAAGTCGAGAGTCCCGCCAACATGCTTGGCCCATAAAACGACGCGACGCCCGCGTTAAAAAACGCTATATGCTGAACCGTCGAGTCCGAAAAACCCATAAAGACTTTGGGATGCTCGCGGATGATGCTCTCTTTTACGAACGGCAAAATCCGAACCGACTCGTAGCCGCCGATGCAGGAGAAGATGCCCTTGACTTCAGGATTCGTGAGCGCCCAGTGGAGGTCGTCGGCGCGCGCTTCGGGATGGTTATAAAGCCAGTCGTTACTTTGAAGCGCGTGAGGCGTTGGGATGACGGTGAGGCCGAACGTCTCCTCGAGAGTGCGTTTCGCCGTCCCGTACACCTGCGGGTAAGCATTGGCGAGGCCGCTCGAGAGGGAGATGGCGGCGACGGTATCGCCGGGTTGAAGGCGTGGGGGTTTGAGGAGGTTCATGACCACGTATCTTATCCAGGACTTGCCGCAGGGTAGGCTTCGTGCTAGCGTGAACGTCCGATATCCGGTAAATGGGGTGCTATGGACAACGAATTAGCGGAAAAATTGGCGCGCGTCCGGCTGATGATGGCGGCGAACGGTCTGGGAGCGGTTCACTTCGGGACGCTCGGCAACCTGGCGTGGCTTTTGGGTGGCGCGGATTTGGCGGTCTCGCTCACCAACGCGTCTGTCGCCGAGGCGGTGGTGACCAAAGACGCGTGTGTGGTGGTGGCCTCGAGCATCGAGCGAGCGCGCTTAGAACGCGAAGAACTGCCCGAGGGTATAGAGGTCGTGTACGCGCCCTGGTACGAGCCGGAGGCCAAGGAAAAGCTGCTTCAGGAGGCGACCGGCTCCGGGCGGGTGCTCTCAGACACGCCGAGCTCAGGCTGGCCTACGCGAGACTTTTGGCCCCTGCGGGTGCCCCTCTTGCCGGACGAGGTGACGCGCTACCGCGAGCTCTGCCGCGACGCGTCGGCGGTTTTTTCGGACGTTTTGATGGAACTCGAGCCCGGTTTGACAGAATTTGAGCTTGCCGGGCGGCTCGCCGAGGGTTTGCGCGCTCACGGGGCGCAGCCCGTGGTGCTACTCGTGGGCAGCGATGAACGTTTACAAGGTTACAAGCATCCCATCCCCCAGGCGAAGCGGATAGAAAAACGGGTGATGGCGGTCGCCTGCCCGCGCCGTCACGGGGTGTACGCCAACATCACGCGCTTTGTGAGTTTCGGCGAGACGGAGGCGCAGGCGCGGGACTACACATCTCTTTTGGAGATTGAGCGCGCTATCTTTGACGCGACGCAGCACGGCGTGCTCGTGCGCGACCTCTTTACAGTTTTAGAGGAGGCCTACGCCGAGGCGGGGTTTGAGGGCGCGTGGCGGGAACATCATCAGGGCGGGCCGACGGGCTACCTCACCCGCGATTTTGTCGCCGTGCCGGGGAGCGAGCGGATGCTTGTCGAGGGCTCCGCGTATGCCTGGAACCCGTCGCTGCCGGGGGTCAAGGTGGAGGACACGGCGCTTTTGAAAGGGGAGACGCTCGAGCTCCTCACCTTAGACGACCGCTGGCCCACCCGCGAGGTCGGCGGGCGGCGGCGTCCGGAGGTGCTGGTTTTATGAACGCGAAAGAGCGAGCGGCGGAGCTTTTCAGGGAGACTTACGGCGCATCCCCAGAGGGCGTCGTGAGTGCGCCGGGCCGCGTCAATTTGATTGGCGACCACACGGACTATACGGGCGGCCTCGTGCTGCCCGCTGCGCTGAATTTGGAGACGGCTTTGGCCTACCGGCGGCTCGAGGGCGAGGTGCGCGCCGCGTCCGAAGCGTCCGAGGAAACCGTCACCTTCCGGCCCGGTGACGAGGGCGTGGAGGGCTGGGGCGCGTATTTGGCGGGCACCGCCTGGGCGTTGCGCGGGGCGGGGTGCGGGCTTAGTGGGCTCGAGCTGAGTATCGCCAGCGACGTGCCGACGGGCTCGGGGCTGTCGAGTTCGGCGGCGCTCGAGGTGGCCGTCGCGCGGGTCTGGCGCGAGGTGGACGGGCTGGCGCTGAGTGACGTTGATATCGCCAAACTCTGCAAGCGCGCCGAGAACGACTATGTGGGCGTGCCCTCGGGCATCATGGACCAGTTCTCGAGCAGCGTGTCCCGCCCCGGCGAGGCGATTTTGCTCGACTGCCGCAGCTTTGATTACCGGGTGCTCGCCGTGCCTGAAGCGTGGTGTTTTGTCGTTATAGACTCGAACGCGCCCCGCACGCTCTCCGGCTCGGCCTACGCGGAGCGGGTGGCAGAGTGCCGGGAGGTGGCGGATATTTTGGGTCTCGGGTCGTTGCGCGAGCTCGAGCCCGAGGGGTTCCGCGACCTCTACGGCAACCTTTTGAAGCGCGCCCGGCACGTCTACCACGAAAATCGGCGCGTCGAGGAGGCCGCTGAGGTTTTAGACACGGGCAACGCCGTCGCTTTCGGCTCGCTCATGACCCAGTCGCACGTGTCGCTGCGCGACGATTACGAGGTCTCGAGCCCCGCCCTAGACCAGCTCGTCGAGGCGAGCTTGGTCTTCGAAGCGTGCTACGGCGCGAGGCTCACGGGCGCGGGCTTCGGCGGCTGCGTGGTGGCCTTGGTCGATACGGGCGACAAGGAGGCGTTTTGCGAGCATCTGCTCGAGCGCGTCTCTACGGCCCGCGTGGTGGCGTCTATCTGTTGATGGTTCCGGCGCTGCCACAGCTTTTTACGAGGGCGGAGGAGACGGGAAGAATTTCCTCTCCCTTTACTCCCCGTCTCCTCACCTAAAGAATCCCTTGTGACCTAAGAAAAAAGTAAAGCAAGACCGCACCAACGCCCCAGAGCGCGTACCGCAGTGTGCGGCTCCCGCCTACGCGCATATTTTTGAACGACTCGCGCGCGTCTTCGGTGTCGTGGCGGCGCGAGGTGCGCTGCGCGGTGCGAATCGCGCGGACGCTTTTGTTGATGTGGCCTTTGCGCCGGTAGGCGACGCCCAAGTTGTGGTGCGCGTTGGGGAAGTTGGGCTCGAGTTTGAGCGCGGCCTCATACGCGCTGATGGCCTCGTCTACGCGCCCCGCCTCGAGCGCTAAGTTGCCCTTATTGGTCTGCGCCCGGTAATGTTTGGGATCACGCGCCAGCGCCCGCCCAAAACACGCCTCGGCGCGCTCCAGGTCGTTTACGAAGATATACGCGGTGCCCATGAGCGTATCTTTTTCAGCCTCCAGCAGGGATAAAGTCACCCCGTCAAGCCGCGCCAGCGCCTCCTCGGAGTCGCGCCGGTCGAGGCTCTTGTTGGCCTCCCGGAGGCTCTCGAGCTGGGCCTCGAGCTCGTCCCAGGGTACCAGCGCGGGCAGTTCCTCGCGTTCGCGCTTGACACGCGTGAGCGCCTTGGCAAAGCGTTTGGCGCGCGCGTCGTCCTGAACGCGCGCGAGGAGCGAGAGCGCGTCGCCCACCCCTGGTTGCGCCGCTCGGGCGTCCCCACTCGAGCTGAGATACTGCCTGAGCGCCTCTTGCGCGCGCCCTTCGGCGAGGGTGGTTTGCCAGCCGGTGTCGTACCGGGTGTTCGTCATTGGGTCCGTCATCTCGTCAATCTTAACGAAAGCGCTTTGGGCGTGGCTAACGGGGGGTACAAAGAGAGGGACGCTACACCGATGTCGGCGAGGCGGGCCGGGCTCTGTCTATGGGTCGATGAGCCACCGCCAGCGTGGACCCCTTGACCGAGGCGCAGATTCAGGAGGGACTCGAGGTCGTCTTGCGCGAGCGCACCGCCATCGTCATCGCGCACAGGCTTTCTACCATCCGCACCGCAGACCGCATCATCGTCCTTAGCGAGGGGGAGGTGATTGAAGAAGGCACGCACGAGGGGCTTTTGAAGGAGGGCGGGCACTACGCGGAGCTTTACAACACCTACTTTCGCCATCAGTCGCCGGATTATGACCTGGCGGCGCTGGCTTAGCGTGTATTTGGTAACATTTAACGGTAAGCTTCTCGACGGTGTTTTACGCGGTAAACTGTCACCACCTGAGTCTCATCGTTGACATCGTACAAAATAGATATACGCCCACTCGTAAGCTGTAATCATCTCGCCCACGAAGCTTTTTCGCGTCCGCTGGTCGAGGCTTACCGGCAAGGCCGTCGTGTTGGCTCACCAAGCGCGTATAGCCCTCGGGTAGTTTGGCAATGTCTTTGACAGCGCGCCGCAAAACGCGAACGCTATACATCTACCCCTTCGGCGCGCAGTTCCGCCTTGGCCTGCTCCCAAGAAACGACCTCTTCTTCAAACTCGCGGAGGAGGTTCAGTTCTTCAGCGTCCTCAGCGTCCTCGAGGATTAGTAAAAGCTCCTCCCAAAGGGCAAACTCGAGAACCACCGCTTTTCTGATTCCGTTAGCGTCCACCACGAACTGGGCTGTCTGCAATTTTTCAACAACGGTCACGTTGGACCTCCGTGCGTTTATTTTATAGCTTCTCAGCGTAGTCGTAGACTGTGAATGACTCGGCGGCGTTGGCCTAGCGCGCGTACTGCGAAAAACGGCCCCTAAACTCAAAGAAATCTACTCTGGCTCAAAAGCCTTTTGAACCCTCATCGCCCCCTCCCGCGCTCCGCTCGAGCCGTTCCTCGTCAAGACTCTGGTGGGTGCCACCCTGCCTGTACCCAAAGACTACGCACCAGCAGCGCGTCGGGGTCGCTGTCGAGCTTGAGCGCCGTGACCGTTGCCCGTCCTATGGGTGTGGTTCCAATAACCTTGACGCCTGCCTCGGCCCAGCGGAAGTGCTCGAGCCAGCGGTCGGTTCGCGGATTAAAAAGAGGATGAACGCTGCCCGTTTCCGGGTCGGGCGCTTCCGTCTGACTCCCCTTGTGTGAATTGCATAGCGGGCAAGCCAGCCATAGATTATCCTCCTCGCTGCCACCGCCTTTAGAAAGGGGTGTGAGGTGTTCAATCTCGAGGCGCGCCATCACCAGGTGCTGTGGGCTCAAGCAGTAGCCGCAACGGTGACGGGCGGCGTCACGCACTCGCCGCCTCAACGCTTCAGGAAGATAGCCGCGCACTCAGCTTAGAGGCGGGATAAGGCCGCGCTCAACTGCGACCTTGTGGGCCTCCGCTTTGCGTAGTAGACCGCGCCGGTAAACGTTCATCAGCCTTGCTAACTCACTTGTTTCTGACGGGGTCAATGCGGCTTCACGTTGCCCCTCGAGCAGCGCGCTCAAGCGTGTCTGGTCTCCGTCGCTCAATTGGGTGTGGATTAGCTCGAGCACCTGCGCGTCACCGAGTGACGCAACGGGCAAGTCGGCACCCTGGCTGAGCCAGTCGAGCAGCACCGCCTCAACAGGACGGGCGTCCCGCTGCGCCTGCGTCTCGGCGGCGCTCATAAGGCTTTCCGGGAGGGTGAGGGTGACGTTTTGAGGCATGGCGTTAGTATAGCAATTGCTCTCAAGTCCACAAGGTTTTTGAACCTTGCATATGCCTCTTCACACGCGCCGCTCGAGCCGTTGAGCGCTCCAGATTCAGGCGGTTTATTCTGACTGCCCCCTGTGGTGCGTCCGTTGCCCGTTTACCCTAGCCCCCCTAACACCCGCTTGGGCAGCTTACAAACCATCGTGTAAGCGGGGTCGAACACGTTGCCCAGGTCATAACGGACGCACTGCCCGAGCAAAAGGGAGGCCTCCTCTAGACTCAGCGCATAATCGTCCCGGAGCCAGCGCAGCATCTCGGTGGTCGCGTGCTGCACCGCCTGGTCGAGAGGCCGCGCGTTGCCAACCGTAAAGATGTGGGTGTCGGTCTCGCCTCTGGGCCACTCGGAGGATTTTTTGAGGAGCTTTACACTAAACACCACCTCGCTTGCGACTTCAACGCCTGTCCCGACAATCTCCCCGTCTCCCTGGAGCGCGTGAACGTCGCCAATAAAAAAGAGCGCGCCCGGCGCGAAAACGGGAAAATAAGCGCTGACGCTTTCCGTAAAGCCGCGGTAGTCCATGTTGCCGCCGTGGGTCCAGGAGGTCGCGGTGGAGATGGCCTGTCCGCCTGCCGGAGCCACGCCGAAGCAGCCAATCATCGGCGCGAAAGGAAGCGTGAAGCCCTCGAGCTTCAAACCGGGCAGAACGGGAGAGGCGGTTTTTTGGTCGTGCTCGAGCCGCCACTGGACGCGTTTACGCTCGGGCAGTTCGACTACAAAGTCGGGGTCGACGACGTTGGGGGCGACGGCGTTCGAGGTGAAGCCGAAGGTGCCCGTGGGGGTGATGCGTCCCAACCTCACTTCAAGCGTGTCCCCCGGCTCCGCCCCCTCGACAAAGAAGGGGCCGGTCATGGGGTTGCCGGGCGGGGTGACCCGTTCGCCCGTACTGTCCTGACCCGCGGCGTCTACGGTGGTGGTCTGGACCGTGTCGCCGCTTTTGACGCTCAAGACGGGTTCGTGAGAGCCGAGGGTGGTGTGGTAGTGGCGGGGGGTAAAGGTGTGGGTGGTCATGAGGTGGGCTCCTTTGCTTAGGGTCACGAGGATGATGCTTTTATACCCTCGAGTCATAAGAATCTCTCAATATCCTCGCCAACGAGCAGAGCTGTGGGCCGACGCTGGCTCAACCCAGGATGTTGCCCCCTACACCTGCGCTGGACTCACTTAGTGTCTACAAAAAGCACGGCGCTGTCTAACGCGAGATGGCGGCTCGAGCTCACGCAACTTCCTGACACCGACGGTGACGAGGTCTCCTCCTTGGGGTGGAGTTACCCTGTCCTATAGCCTACTCCTCGCGCGGCTCCTCCATCAGCCCTGCTGACGCGCCTCAACTGGGACCCACGAGGACGCGGCTTGGGTAGCTTGTGTTCCGAAGAGGATACGCACGCCTGCGCGCGCGGACGCTGCACCGCCGAAAAACGCTATACACTGGCTGGCGTGGAATTTATAACATGAAACAACCCGGTTTTGCATTTGACATTCTTTTAGAAAAGGGGGCCGCGCGCTTAGCGCGTTACACCACGCCGCACGGGGTGACGGAAACGCCCGCCTTTGTCGCGGTGGGCACGCAGGCGACGGTCAAGGGTGTCACGCCCGAGATGGTTAGGGAGGCGGGAACGCAGGTGCTTTTTGCCAACACCTATCATCTTTACTTGAGGCCGGGCGCGGAGGTGGTCGCCAAGCTGGGCGGGCTCCACCGTTTTATGAACTGGCCGCACCCCCTCATGACCGACTCGGGGGGCTTTCAGGTGTTTTCGCTGGGGGCGAGCCTCGAGCACGGCGTCGGCAAAATCGCCAACATTTTCCCCGGTGAGGCGGGGGGCGTGCTGAATGAAGCGGGGCGGTCGGCTCGAGTGGGAAAGGGTACGTCACTGGTGCAAGTGGGTGAAGAGGAGGTGCGCTTCAAGAGCCACATCGACGGCTCAGAACATGTGTTTACCCCAGAAAAGTCCATCGCCATCCAGCGCGCGCTGGGCGCGGACATGATTCTCGCGTTTGACGAATGCACCTCGCCCTTACACGACGAGGCGTACACGCGCAAGAGTGCCGCGCGCACCCACCGCTGGGCGGCGCGTTCTTTGGCGTATTTCCAGGAGAACGGCCCGCAACACGGCTACGCGCAGGCGCTCTACGGCATCGTCCAGGGGGGCGCGTTCGAAGCTCCCCGCCGCGAGAGCGCGGGGGTGATTGCGGGAATGGATTTCGACGCTCTCGCCATTGGTGGCAACCTGGGCAAGACGAAGGAGGACATGCACCGCGTCATTGACTGGACGATTGCCGAGCTTCCGCGCGACAAACCGCGGCACCTCCTGGGCATCGGCGAGCCCCCCGACGTATTCGAGGCGGTTGCGCGCGGCTGCGACACCTTTGACTGCGTGAGCCCGACGCGCAACGCGCGCAACGGCGGCGTCCTCAAACGGCTGGACGACGACGGCGCACCTTTACCTAAGTTCCGTCTAAACCTGCGCAACGCAACCTTTGCCGCCGATCCGCGCCCCATCGACCCCGACTGCGACTGCACCACGTGCCAAAACTACTCGAGGGCCTACCTCCGCCACCTCTTCAAGGCCGAGGAGCTTCTGGCCCGCTCGCTCGCCACGGTTCACAACCTGCGCTTTATGGCGCGGCTCTGTGAGGAGATTCGGCAGAGCTTGAGAGACGACACCTTTGAGGCGCTTAAACGGGAATGGCTCGAGCCCGTCTACGCCAAAAGTAGGGTGTAGACGTTTGGTGTTTACCGTATAGTTTGGTAAGGAGGGCCTATGAACACTCTTTCCGTCATCATCGGCATCATTGCGCTTATCGGGGCGCTCGTCGGCTTTATCCCCCTGCTGGGCTGGTTCAACTGGCTCGTCATCCCGCTCGCGGTGGTGGGGCTGGTGATTGGCTTTCTGAGCGACCGGACGAGCGGGCGCAACATCAATCTGGTCGTCGTTTTGCTCGCCGCGTTCCGGCTGACGATCGGCTTTGGCATTTTCTAAGGAACGTTTTAGGGAGTGGAGGAGGTAAGGAAATTCTTCCCATCTCCCGTGCTCCCCAACTCAAATAAGGGGCTAGAAGTTCTTCTCGAGCAAATCCACCACCGTCCCGTCTTGCGTCACGGTGCGAACCACGCCGACGGTGGGCACGAAAAAGAGGTCTAAAGTGGTCTGAGCGCCCGTGCTGGTTACGGTTGTCTGGCGAATCTGGAGGGTGTTAAAGCGGCCCGCCGGACTGCTCACGCCGCGGACGCCCACCACCTCGGCCTGAAAGGTGATTTCTAAATCCCCAACTTGACTGGTGCTCGCCCAGGCGTCGCCGACCTCGAGCCTCTCCCCCTGATAAATCACCAGCGGCGGCGTATAGACGAGCGTCTGTCCGCCCGCGGCGGTGCCGAGGGAGAGCACGCCGGTTTCGCTGTAGAGGAGGTAGTCCTCGGATACGGGCACGCCGTCAAGCGCGTGCGCCAGCACCATCACGCTCTGGCCGTTGACGAGGCGCGGCCCCGTGAGCGTTTGGGTTTCGCCGTTGGTGTAGGTCCAGCTCAGCCCGTCGCGGTTGGGAAAGTAGCTCTCCTGGGCGGTAGCCGTAGAAGTAGCTGTAAGGGTGACGGTAAAAGTAACGAGCGCGAATAACAGAGCGAGGAGAGGGCGCATTAGTCGTCCTCCCTGGAGAGCGCGGCGGCGCGCGCGGTCGCGTCCTCGACGGCTTTCATGGCGGCGAAGCGGAGGCCGTGGCGCTCTAGAGCCATCACGCCCGTGATGGCGGTGCCCCCGGCGCTCGAGACTTCGTCTTTGAGGCTGGCGGGGGTTTTATGCTCTAAGAGCGTCGCCGCCGCCAAGAGTACCTGCCGTGCCAAGTCGCGCGCCGTCTCACGCCCGAAACCCACCCGCACGCCGCCGTCGGCCAACGCCTCACAGAACACCGCGGCAAAGGCGGGACCCGAGCCCGCCAGGCCCGTAAACGCGTCAAAAAGCTCCTCGGAAATCTTGTAAACCGTCCCAACCGCGCGAAAGAGGGTTTCGGTCAGCTCGACGTCTTCCGCCGTGGCCTGCGGCAGGTTGGCGAGCGCGGTGGCGCTTTTGCCCACGCTCGCGCCCAGGTTGGGCATGGCCCGGACCACGCGGCTCGAGCCGACGCGGCGCGCGATGGTCGCCGCGGACACGCCCGCCATGAGCGAAATGTACGAGGCGTTGCGCCGGGCGATTAAGGGAGCCACCTCGTCAAAGCGCTGCGGCTTGACCGCAATTAACACACGCTCGGCCCGGTGAATCTCGTCGTCGGTAAGGGCCGTCACGCCGTAGTGCTCGGCCAGCGCGCCGCGGCGCGCTTCGTCGGGGTGGTAAATGCCGACGTCGCCCGCGTCCAGGACGTGCGCGCGCAGCGCCCCCGTGAGGACCGCGCCGCCCATCTTGCCCGCGCCGACAATCGCCAGCTTCACGGCGCTCCTCGCGTGAAGGGTGAGGGTGTACTGAGGTAAAAATCTCTCATGGAGCTATTGTAACGGCTCGGCGCGTTTCCGCCGCCGCCGAGTCAACCGTGTCAAAAACCATACAGCGCCTACCGCAAAGCACGCCCCCAGCGTGTCCGCCACCCAGTCGAGCCCGTCCGCGTCGCGCCCCGGCACCCCCGCCTGGTGGAGTTCGTCACTCAGGCCGTACAACGACGCCAGCAGCACGCTCAGGAGCGCGCGGCCCGTGGCGAAGCGAAAGAAGAGCGCGAGCAAGCCGAAAGAGCCTGCGTGCGCGAGCTTGTCCAGAGGAGGCCGCAAAAAGGTGATGCCCTGGGCGTTGGGCGAGCTCGAGAGCCAAAAAATGAGCCCCATCCACAAAAACGCCGCGAGCCACCACGCGACCCGGTACCCCCGCCTAATGCGATACCAACTCGATGAGGACCCCGTGCGACCACTTGGGGTGCAAAAAAACGACCCGGCTCCCCGCGCGTCCGGGTCGTGGTTTGGGGTCGATAAACACCGCGCCCTCTTTTACAAGCGCGGCAACATCCCCCTCCAGATTCGCGCTGCGAAACGCGACGTGGTGAAGGCCGGGTCCGCGTTTTTTCAAAGAGCGGGCGAAGGGGCTGTTTGGGTGGGTGGGCTCGAGCAGCTCCACCAACACCTCCCCCGCCCGAAACATCCGGACGCGCACGTTTTGAGAGGCGATAAGTTCATCTTCACCCTCTACGGACAAGCCGAGAAGCCGGTAGGGAAGACTGGCCTCTTCTAAGTCTTCAACCGCGATACCCAGATGGTCGATGGCGCGGCCCTGAAGGGTCTGGGACGGAGTGTGAGGCACGTTCACGTAGCTTTACGCCGGTTTGGGTGCCATCGCAACGAGCAACACCAGCGGGCTATCTGCCTCGTTACGGACGCCGTGGGGCGTGCCCGCGCGCGCGATGACGGCGGTGCCCTCCGCGAGCATTTCCTGCTCGTCGCCGATGGTAAAAAGCGCTTGGCCCTCCAGAACCACGTAAACCTTGTCCTCGCCTTCGTGGCTATGCACCTTTTGCGCCTGCCCCGGCAGCAGGCAATACTGGTCGAAAAACATCCGCTCGGACTCGAACACGGGCACTTTCTGCATCTTGCCCTCGTCAAAACGTCGCTGCGTGGGGAGGTTGACATATTCCATGCCGGAGAATACCGCGTCGCGGCCTCTTTGGGTACAAGTTTTTGCCGGGGTTCACGAAATAGTCCCGAGAGCTGCGCTAAACCTACAACTTTTACATAAGCCAACCAGGAGAAAAGCGTTTGGAAGGGAGAATAAAAAGGCTTCTGTATTCCGTATTCTCGAGCCTCTCGTAATGTTCTGAAACCCTATGAGAACGCCGTGAGACAGGGGAAGCGGGAGGGCGAAAATGCTTGTTTTCTGGGAGGCGATAAGCTACCATAAAAGCGTCGCGGGAGCCAATAAGGGTAGTCGCGGTCCGGGCTTTCAAACACCCTAATAAACCCTAGGGTCCGGTAATGCTATGAGTGCGGGTCGCGCGCCCGTACGGGAAGAAAGATGGTATAGAAATGGCAACAGGCACCGTCAAGTGGTTTAACAACGAAAAAGGCTTTGGTTTTATCGCTCAGGACGACGGAGGGGCGGACGTGTTCTGTCACTTTTCGGCCATCGCGTCGGACGGCTACCGCAGCCTCAATGAGGGCGACGAGGTCGACTTCGACGTCGAGCAGGGCCAAAAAGGGTTGCAGGCCAAAAACGTGCGCGTCACTCGCGCCGCGCCCGCGCCGCAGCGTAGCGGCGGGCAGCGTCAGCGCTACTAAACACAAAAATCTAAATCTCGAGAGAACGCTCGAGGGCGGTGCTAGCTGTTAGCGCCGCTTTTTTTGTTGCTGTTCTACCTTTCTTTACAACGGCGGGAGCAGTAACCAAGCCGAATCACTGACACCAGCTTACCCTCGAGCAGTGTCATCATTAAACCCGTCCAGCACGTATAAAATGTAACTCTCTACCAAATCTCCCGTGGGCTAAGCCCATTCACAAGCGCTAGAATGCTTGACAAGCCAGGGTTGTGCGGGTAGGATGCTGCATTCACCCACGACTGGTCATGACCAGTTACAACCTCTAGTTCGAGCCTCGAGTGGAGCGACGCGTGGTAGAGAAAATTTCTTCGGCTGCGGCTGAACCCCTTTATTTGCAGCTCAAACAGGCCATCACCGAAAATATTCGTTCGGGCGCGTGGTCGGCTGACAGCCGCATCCCTTCCGAGCGCGAACTCTGCGAACTCTACAACGTGAGCCGCACGACCACGCGGCGCACGCTGTCGGACCTCGTTCACGAGGGCAAGCTCTACGCGGTGTCGGGTAAGGGGACGTTTGTCGCGCGGCCTTTTGAGCAGAAGCTCGAGCCCTTCACGGGCTTTAGCGAAGATTTGCAGCGGCGGGCGCTGGACGTCGAGTTTCATACAGGTGTTCAGGACACCAAAGCCGAAGCCGGACGTGGCCTCATGGACGTCGCTTCTCTCGTGCTGGCAGCCGAGCACTTGGAGGCCTCAGAAAAACTAGCCAAACACCTCGGCTTGCGCGTATTTTCACCCGTTGCCAAACTCAAGCGCCTCCGGTTTTGGTCGGGTCAGCCCATTTCCGTCCAGACCGCCTATTTGCCCGAGCACCTTTGCCCCGGCTTGTTACGCCGCGACTTTTCCGCCGCCTCGCTGTTCAAAACGTTGCGCCAGGCGTACGGCTTGAACCTGACCCAGGGCCACACGATCATTAAGGCCGGTCTGGCGGGCACCGAAGAGGCGGGGTTGCTCGAGCTTGAAAACCCGGCCGCGGTGCTTCGCACGTACCAAACGACGTTTCTCGACACCGGGGAGGTTATCGAATACTGCGAATGTGTTTACCCCGGCAACCGCTTCGAACTCACCTCGACCGCCTGGCAGAACGCCTTGCCGCGTGAGCTGCGAGAGGAGGCTTGAACCGAGCGAATCCGGATTGGTACGTCTTTACGTGAGAGTTTATTCAGGGAGGTTTACGGGTGGAAACACAAGTTACCAAAACGCAAAAGAGAGTCAGGGCAAAAAGGCGCTTAAACAAGACGGTTAGTCTTGTCCTCATCGGTTTGACCGTTCTCTTCTTGGGTCAAGCGGCGGCGCAGGACTCGCTTTCGGGCTCCATTGAGGTGTGGGCCTGGCCGGGCGCGGACGGACCGCTCAAGGCGCTTCTCCCGAGCTTTAACGAAAAATACCCCGACATAGCAGTCAACATCACGACCCTCGGTTTTGAAGACGTTCACACCAAGCTGCTCACCGCGCTCTCTTCGGGCGTGGGCGCGCCCGACGTGTCGGGTTTGGCGGACGCTCGAGTCATCAAGTTCGGCTCCACGGGCGGGCTCACCGACCTGAGCGAACGTTTCGCCCCCTTTGCCGACAGCATCATGCCGTTCAAGCGTTCGTTCGTCACGGGACCAGAGGGAGAGGTCTGGGGCGTCCCCTGGGACGCGGGTCCGACCGCCGTGTTTTATAACCGCGACATTTTTGACGAGTACGGCGTCAGCCCAGACGACATCACCACCTGGGACGGCTACATCGAGGCGGGCCAAAAAATCTTGGAGGCGAGTGGCGGAGACGTCTTCATGCTCCCCGCCAGGCCTGAACAGGCGCGGTTTCTGTGGGAGATGATCGCGCTCGAGCAGGGCGCGGGTATTTTTAAGGACGATTTAAGCCTCAACTTGGGCAGCGACGCGTTCAAAACGGCCTGCGACGTCACCAAGCGAATTTTTGAGGCGGGCATCGCTGGGAACGCGCCCATATTTGAGCAAGCCTGGATCGACGGCTTTAACAACGGCACCTGGGCGTCCGTCCCTCAAGCCGTGTGGATGGGCGGCATCTTGCGGAGCGGCGCCCCGGACCAGGCGGGCCGTTTTGCGGTCACGCGCTGGCCCTCGATCACCGAGGGGGGTTCCTACGCGGTTCAGGGCTACGACTTCGGCTCCGCGCTCGTCATCCCCAGCGGCTCGCAAAATAAAGACCTCGCCTGGGCCTTTGTCGAGTACGCCGAACTCACCCCCGAGGGGCAGCTCATCCAGTACACGCAAGGCGATTTATTCCCGAGCATGATCACGCCGGACGTGCTGGACGCGCCCGTTTTCAGCGAACCCGACGCGTACTTTGGCGACCAGCCTGTCCGAGAGGTCTTCGCCGACTCCAACGCCAAATTCGACGTGTCCATCAGAGTTCACCCCGACTACGCGGAGGCGCAAACCATCTTAGAGCGAAACCTAGCCCCCGCCTTTGAAGGTCAGGCAACCTGTGACGAGGCGCTGGAGGCCGCCGCCAGAGAAATCACGAACAAGCTGCGGTTGAACTGACCATGACGCGTTCCCACGGGGGTAAAAAAGCGTGATGGGTGAGAGCCAGCTTGGGCGACGCGGACCCGCGTCGCCCAAGCGGCCCGGCGTTCTAAGGAGTTTCCGCAAGTACGCGGCGGCTTACGCGCTGTTAGCACCCTTTTTCGTCACCTTCGCCGTGTTCTTGTTGTTCCCCATCCTGTTCGCCTTTTATATCAGTTTTTTCGACTGGCCGGGCATGGGCGTGCGCACCTTTATCGGCCTCGAGAACTACCAACTCCTCTTCACCGACCCGCAGTTTCTGCGCGTGCTCGTTAACACCCTGCTCATCGGCCTCGGCCACGTGGTGCCCGTCACGTTTCTTTCGCTGCTCTTGGCGGTCCTTATCGACGCCCGCTGGGTTAAGTTCAAGGGCTTCTGGCAAGTGTCGGTGTTTTTACCCTCGGTGACCGCGACCGTCGTCATCGCTATCGTGTTCAACATGCTGCTCAGCACGAATTATGGCGTGGTGAACGAGGCGCTGGCTAGCCTCAGGCTGCCCGCCGTTCCCTGGCTCGACGAGACGGGCTGGGCGCGTTTGTCAATAGCCGGAATCATCAACTGGCGCTGGACGGGTTACAACACGCTCATCGTGCTCGCAGGTCTTAAAGGGATTCCGAGCGACCTCTACGAGGCGGCGACGCTCGACGGGGCCAACGGCGCGCAAAAGCTGCTCTTTATCACTCTCCCGATGCTCCGCTCCGTTCTGCTGTTTGTGTCCATCACCTCGACCATCGGCGCGCTGCAACTCTTTACCGAACCCTACATTTTGGCCCCCGACAGCGCGCCCACGCTGGGGCTCTACCTCTACCAAACCGCGTTTCAATACTTCAAGTTTGGCTACGGCTCGGCCATTGCCTATTTTATTACGGTGGTCGTGTTCGTTCTCTCGCTCGTGCAGCTCCGCTTTTTTGGCGGGCAGGATAGTTGAGCGGGATATATGAAAACGTATAGAACCGGGTCACCTCGAGAACAGCGTCTTTCAAGGACGGGACATCAAAGGAACGGTATGACGAATCCTCCAAAAGCCAAACCCTCGAGGCCCATTCTCCTTGTGGTGACGGGCTACGCGGCGCTCGCGGTGGCGGCGCTCGCCTCGCTGTTTCCGCTCTACGCCATGTCGCTGGCCTCGCTCCGGCGCATAGGGGACATGTTTGAGACGTACTGGCCCACCAATTTGACGCTGCAAAACTACCGCGACCTCTTCTCGACGGGCCGCGACATCCCCATTTCGGGTTTCGTGGTGCTCAACTTCAACACGCCTTTTTTGCGGACCTTCTTTAACAGCCTCGGCGTCGGGCTCGCCTACACCGTTTTGGCCCTTCTTTTATGCTCGATGGCGGGCTTTGTCTTTGCCAAATACCGGTTTCCGGGCCGCCAGGTTCTGTTCTTGACGGTGCTTTTTACGATGATGATTCCGCCCGCGGTCACGCTCATTCCTCTTTTTTACATCATGCGCGACATCGGCTGGATTGACACCTACCAGGCGCTCGTGATCCCGCTTGCCGCCAACGCCTTTGGCGTGTTCTGGATGCGCCAATATATGCAGAGCCTGCCGAGCGAGCTTTTGGACCAGGGCCGCATCGACGGGTGCAGCGGTCTGGGTCTCTTTTGGCGTATTGCTCTACCTCTAAGCAGACCCGCGCTGGGCGTGCTGGCGATCATCTTGTTCATCACCTCCTGGAGCGACTTTTTATGGCCCCTGGTCGTGCTGCGGAGCGAGGCGCGCTACACCATGCCCGTCTTTTTGTCGGTGGTCGAGGGCGCGGCGGCGCGGCCCAACCCCCTGACGATGGCGGGCTCGGTGGTGGCGACGCTGCCCATCATCGTTATCTTTTTGATTTTCCGCCGACAACTCATCGACGGTCTCACGCTGGGGGCGCTCAAGTGAGCACGGGGATGTGAGAAGATGCTGGGACGATAGGGGGAGGGGCTCGAGCCCGTCTCCAACCCAAATGCTCGAACAAAACTCGTACAAATAGTTTAACCCTTAAACATCAGGTTTCTCAAACGCAAAAAGGAGTGTGCATGTCAAATATAGTCAAGATGGGTGTCGTTGGCGCAGGTACGATTGCCCTACGCGGCATCCTGCCGCACCTAAGCCAAGACGATGTGCAAGACCGGGTCACGCTGCAAGCCGTCTGCGACCCTTTCCCGGAGCGCGCCGAGGCCGCCGCCAAAAAGTACGGCGTGCCGCAGCATTTCATGAGCTATGAGGAGATGCTCAAAGAAGCTGACCTGGACGCCGTGACCATCGCTTCGCCCATCGGCTTGCATTTTGAACAGGGGAAAAAGGCTTTGGAGGCGGGCAAGCACGTCCACTTCAACAAAACGATGACCACCACCGAGGCCGAAGCCACCGAACTCATCGAGCTAGCCAAAGAAAAAGGTCTCAAGATAGTCGCCTCCCCCGGCGAGGTGCTGCGGCCTCAACTCCAGGCGGTCAAGCGCCACATCGAAGACGGCAGCATCGGCTTGGTTACCTGGTTTATGAACGGCTCCGCGCCCCTCACGTATCACGAGGCGGAGGAATCCAGGCAGGGCGACGATGTTTTGAGCAACATCGACCCCTCGTGGTATTTTCGTAAATCCGGCGGCGGCCCGCTTTACGACACGACGGTGTACGCGCTCCACGCGAGTACGTCGGTGATGGGACCCGCCAAACGCGTGACCGCCCTGTCGGGCACGCGCGTCAAGGAGCGTGAGTTTCGGGGCAAGATGATTCCCACCGAGGCCGACGACAACACGCTGATGCTGCTCGACTACGGCGACGGGCTTTTTGGGCTCGCCTTTGGCGTGGCGGGGCACGGCTCTTACAACGTGGTCGGCGACGGGATGCCCTGGATTGGGGCTTACTTCGGCACGGAGGGTTTTATCCAGGGGCTCACGCTGGTCAAGGGTTTTACCGATAAACAGCCCATCGACTACCCCGGTCGGGAACTCGCCGCACAGACGCCCGGCATGACCGGGCAGCAGATGCTGTTGCCGCACGTGGTCGGGCCGCACCGTGAGATTGAGGAGCAGCACGTGTTCGAAGACCTCATGCAGCTTGTGGACTGGGTGCGCGACGACAAGCCCTCACCCGTCACGGCGGAGCACGCGCGGCACGTGATCGAGATTATCGAGGCCGCCTACCGCTCGGCGGAAACGGGCGAAACGCAAACACTCCGGACGAGTTTTTAGGGGGGTATGGTGAGGCTAAGGGAAACGGTGGTAGAGGTGGTTATGAAAGTGGAGACAGTGAAAGTAGAGACAGTGTGGCAGGAATAAAAATTGCGTACATCGGCGGCGGCAGCACGCGCGGCCCCGGCACGCTGGCGTCGTTTATCGAGCAGGGCGAGAACTTTGTGGGTTCCGAAATCGTGCTGATTGACCTTGATGAGGAGCGCCTCGAGCTGGTCAAAAAGTTGGCCGACAAGATGATTGGTGCGAGGGGGCTCGAGCTTACCGTCTCGACCACCACCAACCGGCGCGACGGGCTGCGGGACGCCCAGGCGGTACTCTCGAGCTACCGCCCCGGCGGCTTCGAGGCGCGTTATTTAGACGAGAGCATTCCCCTAAAGCACGGCGTCATTGGGCAGGAGACGCAGGGGCCGGGGGGCTTCTTTATGGCGTTGCGCTCCGTTCACATCATGAAAAGCATCATTCAAGACATGGAAGAGGTCTGTCCCGACGCGCGGCTTTTCAACTACACCAACCCCGTCAACATTATCGCCGAGGCGGTCACGCACAACACGCACATCCCCACGGTGTCTTTGTGCGAAGGCCCCATCACCTTCCCCCGTGAGACTGCGCTGTTTGCAGACTTAGACCCCGACAAGGTCGATACGGTCATGATTGGCCTCAACCACGCCTCTTGGTCGGTGCGGCACACGTACGACGGGGAGGATTTTATCGAGCTGGTCAAGGCGGCGTACGAGCGCAAACAAGATACGGATATGGACCCTCGAGGTAAACACTTGCTCGAGCTGACCGCCACAATGGAGAGCGTGCCCGCGCAGTATTTCCTTTACTACTACTACCGCGACGAGATTATGGAAGACCTTCGCGGCAAACCCACCACCCGCGCCCAGGACATCATGGCGTCGGTTCCCGACTACTGGCGGCACTACCGCGAGCAGGCGGAAATGGACAACCCCAAGCTCGACCCGAACTTGTCGCGGGGCGGCATTCATGAACTCGAGCTTGCCATCGACGTGATGGACGCGTGTTACAACGACCGCGAGGAGGTCTGGCCGGTCAATGTGCCCAACAACGGAGCCATTGCGGACTTTCCGGACGATTTGGTGGTCGAGGTGCCGGGTTTGGTTGACCGCAACGGCGTTACGCCTATTGCGTACGGCCACCTGCCCAAGCACGTCGCGGGGCTCACCAAAATGTTGGGCGAGTACCAGGCGCTGAGCGCGAGCGCCGCCTGGAGCGGGACGCGCAAGGACGCGGTGCGCGCGCTCGCGGCCAACCCGCTGGTGCTGTCGCTGAGCAAGGCCGAAGCTTTATATGATGAAATGTCCGCGGCGCTCAAAGACCATCTCCCCGAAAGACTCCTCAGCTAGGGGGCGCTGATGCTGCGATTCTTTCCCTTTGGCGAGACATTCGACGCGCGGATGGGCGGGCGCGCGCTGGGCGCGGACGAGGCGCTCTGCGACGTGGATGAACACTACCTAACCGAGGTGGGTTTGAAGAAGAGCCTGCTCGAGGCCGACCCCGCCTACTACTTCGCGGGCGGCGAAGAGACGCTGGCGGCGCAGTGGGACGTGCTGGAACTGGTGCTGACGGATGTGGCGGCGAAGTATCCTGAAAAATTCAGCCTTGCGCAAGAGGGACGTGAGTGGCGTTTTACCAACCATCTTTTAGGTGAAGAAACAGTGTTTACCTTTGGCGACGCGCGGACCCTGGGGCTCGAGCCCCTAGACTTTGCAGGGCGGCAGGTTCAAGAAGACCTCGTCCTCGTAAGGGGCGAGGGTGACGCTGAGTTTTATGGGGGTCAGCTCTGCTTTGCGAACGGCTGGGCCATCCCCGACCGCATCGACAAATCGTTCATGACCATTCATACCCGCACGCCGCAGGCCACCATGCCGTCGGTGGGCGCGGGCCACCGCCTGCTCCAGAGCATCAAGGCGGGCCGGACGCTGTGGCGTCTGAGTTGGAACTTTAAGCTGACCGACCAACTCGACTTGACCACCAAACACAAGGCGGCGTACAAGGCCCACTTCGCCAGACGCGCGCCCGCGCTCACGCTCGAGGCGGCGGGCCGCGAGGTTTTCATCCGCATCGAGCGGCAGACCTTTACCCGCTTGCCCCGCTCCGGCGACGTTCTTTTTGGGATTCACACTTACAACAGCTCGCTGGCGGAGGAGGCAAAAGACCCGGAGCGAGCGCGCCGCATCCTCAACGTGGTGCGCAGTTCGCCGCAGGGGGTCAAAGACTACAAGGCCATCACGGCCATTGAAGGGGTGATGACGGCGTTTCTCGAGAGTCGGTGTTCAAACGTTGACGAGGCGTCCTCCAGAAGTTCAGAGGGACGGGTGAGCCCATGAAGCCTATGCCTGAAGATATCTCCAAAAACATGCCCAAAGAGGCCGCGTCAGCCCTGAATCTCGTCATCGAAGAAGATTACGACGCGCTGAGCCGCGCGGGGGCGGAGTTCGTGGTGGACGTTTTGCGCGGCAAGCCGGACGCCGCTAGGCCCGGTCAACTTAGTAACGTGGTCGTGGCAACGGGCCGCACCCCGATGGGGCTCTACCAAGCGCTCGCTGAAAAACGGGCCGAGGGTGCGTTCGACGCGGGTCAGCTCACCGTGTTTCAGCTCGACGCCTATCTGGGGCTCGCCCCCGACGACCCACGCTCGCTCTACGGCTGGACGAAAAGGTCCTTTTTGGACCCGCTGGGTATCGAAGACCAGCGCGTGGTGAGGCTGCCCGGCGACAGCCCCGACCCGGCGGGCGCGTGCCGCGCCTATGAGGCGGCGGTGGTGAGCGCGGGCGGCTTCGACCTAGCCGTGTTGGGTCTGGGTCCCAACGGGCACTTAGGCTTCAACGAGCCGCCCTCGAGGCCGACCGACAAGACGCGCGTCGTCACCCTTACAGAGGCGAGCGTAGAGAGCAACGCCCGCTACTGGGGCGGGCGCGAACGCGTGCCGAGAGGGGCCATGACCGCGGGTATGGACCTCCTGCTCGCTACAAAGAAAATCCTGCTGCTCGTTTCAGGGGCGCACAAGCACGACATCCTCCACCAGACCCTTTACGGCCCCGTCACCCCGGACGTTCCCGCCTCATACTTGCAAACGGCGAAAGACGTCACGGTGCTCGTGGACCGCGCCGCCTGGAGCGGGCGTGGCTGAACGCGATGTTAAACGCTATGTCCTGGGCGTAGACGGCGGCAGCAGCAAAACCGTCGCCCTGGTGGCGAGCCTAGATGGTTGCGTCGTCGGCGCAGGACGCGGGGGGCCGGGCGATATTTATGACGGTGAAGCGGCGGCGTTTGACGCAGTCCGGACCGCGGTGGGGGCCGCGCTTGGCGAGGCCGGTCTGCGCGGCCCCCCGGCCCACAGCGTGTTCAGCATGTCGGGTGCAGATTGGCCCGAGGACTTCGACCTCATCCGCGCGACCCTGCACGCGGACGGCCTCACCCCGCTGCGCGTCGTTAACGACGCGGTCGGCGCGCTCTACGCGGGGCTGCCTACCGGCCCCGGCGTGGTCGTCGCGTGCGGCACGGGCGCGGCGACGGGGGCGCGCGGCGTGAAGGGTGAGCTGTGGCACAGCTCCTTTTGGCAAGAGACCCAGGGCGGTTTTGAGCTGAGCGTCAAAACGCTGCGCGCTGTGTTCCGGGCGCAGCTCGGCATCGGCCCACCCACCGCGCTGACCGAGTCGGTGTTGGCGGTCCTGGGGGTGCCCGACGTCGAGGCGGCGCTCCACCTCTACACCGCTCGAGCCAAACCCCACCCCTCGCGCTGGTCCGGCCTCACCCGCACCCTGCTAAGCGAAGCCGACAAAGGTGATACGGTGGCCCGGCAGATTGTCACGGCGCACGCTAGGGCGCTCGGCGACACCGCGCTCGCCGCCGCGCGGCAGGTCGGGATTGAGGCGCAGCCCTTTAGTTTGGTGCTCACAGGCGGCGTGTTCAGGCATCCCTCGGCACGTTTAACAGACGCTCTCGTGGCTCGAGTTCAAGAGGACACGCCCGACTTGCGCGTCTTGAGAAGTGGGCTCGAGCCCGTTTTCGGCGCGCTCATCATCGCGCTCCAGGCGGTCGGGGTTGCGACCGACGAGGCTGTGCTGGCAAACCTCGTGAGCAGTTCGCCGCCCGAGGTCTTTTTTGCGACTTGAACGCGGGCTGCTAAGGGGGCTTTACCGAAGAAACACAAGGACCAAAAGGCTCGAGCAGGACCTTTCAACCTTCTTTTTGAGGCTGTTCGAAATGTCCCTCACCCCCCGAATGCGCGCGGCTCGAGTGCTACACTCTTTTTAATGAGAGTGAGGTGGCTATGGCGCTCCTGAACAAACCTCCCGCGGTGTTGGCTTTAGAAGACGGCACCGTCTACTACGGCTACGCCTTTGGCTATCACGGCAAGACGGTTGGCGAGGTGGTCTTTAACACCTCGATGACGGGCTATCAAGAAATCCTGACTGACCCCTCCTATCACGGGCAAATCGTGCTGATGACCTATCCGCACATCGGCAACTACGGCGTATCGGTCTATGACATGGAGTCGAACAAGCCTTTTGCGCGAGGCTTTATCGTCCGCGAGTTTTCACGCGTGGCCTCGAATCACCGCTCGAACCAGGATTTGCAGAGCTTTATGGAGGGGCACAAGATTGTCGGCATCGAGGGCATCGACACGCGCGCGCTTACGCGGCGGCTGCGCGTCGGGGGCGTGGTCAAGGGCGTGATTTATCACGGGAAGACCGATGACGCGCTCGAGGCCGACCTCATCCAAGAGGCCAAAACCCACGCCGACATCGACGGGCGCGACATGACGCCCGAGGTGACGACGCCCCTGCCCTACGCCCGCCCGACCTTCAAGGACAACCCCAGGGTGGCCGTCATCGACTTCGGTATCAAGCACTCGATTGTGTATAAGCTCGAGCAGGCGGGTGCAGAAGTCATCGTCGTGCCCGCGCAAACGACCCCGGCGCAGATTATGGCCCTGAACCCCTACGGCCTGGTCATCTCCAACGGCCCCGGCGACCCCGACGGTCCCAAATACGCGCACGACACGGTGTGGCAACTCCTGGGCCTGCTGCCCACCTACGGCATCTGTCTGGGCCATCAGCTTTTGGGCTTAGCCGTGGGCGGCACCACGCACAAGCTCAAGCACGGTCACCACGGGGCCAACACGCCCGTCAAAAACCTCGTCACGGGCGAGGTCGAAATCACCAGCCAAAATCATAATTACGTGGTGGATATCGACTCCATCCCCGGCGGACAGTTCCGGGCGACGCATATCAACTTGAATGACGGTACTTTGGAGGGCATGGCGCACGTGCGCTACCCTGTCTTTAGCGTCCAGTACCACCCCGAGGCGAGCCCCGGCCCGCACGACGCGAGCTACCTTTTCAAGCGGTTTATCGAGGAAGTGAACGCGTTTGAGGGGGCGACCGCGCTGCCCGCGGTCAAGGAGTTGCAGGCGCTTTAGGTAACAATTTGATTCTCCCTGCCCTACTTATACTTATTGAGTGACCGTGTAGATGTTTGCTTCCCCATGTGCCACGGGTAACAAGGGGTTGCAACCCCTTGTTTGAACCCCTCGAGAGTGAGACCGCATGTCAACCCCTGAAAAGCTCGAGCCCCCCGCCTCCGCCTCCCTAAGCCGCACCATTACCGAGGAGGACGTGGTGACGTTCGCGCACCTTACCGGAGATGTGAACCCGCTTCATTTGGACGAAGCTTACGCCAAAGGAACGCGCTTCGGGCGGCGCGTCGCGCACGGCGTGTTCGCGGCGGGCCTCGTGTCGGCGGTGATTGGGACGCGGCTGCCGGGGCCGGGGGCCATCTACTTGTCACAAACGCTCAAGTTCGTTGCGCCCGTTTTTATCGGTGACACGGTCACCGCGACGGTCACCGTCACAAAAGCGAAGGGGCGCATTTATACTTTGGAAACGGTTTGCACCAACGGGCGGGGCGAGCGGGTGTTGGAGGGCGAGGCGGTGGTACTGTTTGAGAGCAGCGGGTAGTGATGAGCGGATAGGGGTTAGAAAAATCTAATCGCTTACCGCTCACTCGTCACGGCTTAAAAGCGTACACTGTTACAAAGCGTCAAGAAACGGGTAGGGGAAACGAATGGCAAAACGCAATATCATCGTGCTAGGCGCGTCGGCGGGCGGGGTCGAGGTGCTGTCAAGGCTGGTGGCGGGGCTGCCCGTGGGGTTTCCGGCGGCGGTGTTTGTGGCGTTGCACGTGAGCGCGCACGGCAGGAGCATGATGCCCGAGATTTTGAGCCGCGCGGGGGCGTTGCCCGCGTTTCATCCCGAGGATGGCGAGGAGATCCGGGAGGGGCGGCTTTACGTCGCGCCGCCCGACAAGCACCTGCTGGTCAAGCGGGGCCGGGTGCGCGTGGTGCGGGGGCCGCGGGAGAACGGGCACCGGCCCGCCATCGACCCGCTTTTTCGCACGGCGGCCAGTGCCTACGGGCCGCGCGTCATCGGCGTGGTGCTGTCAGGGATGTTGGACGACGGCACGGCGGGCTTACGAGTGATCAAGGCGCAGGGCGGTTTGGCGGTGGTTCAGGACCCGGCGGAGGCAGTTTATAATTCTATGCCGCGGAGCGCTATTGAGCACGCCCCCGTGGATTTTGTCGCGCCCGTGACCGAACTGGCCGCGCTGTTGGTTTCGTTGGTGGGGGAGGAAGTAGAGGAGGCGGTGCCCCAAAACTCAGGACAAAACGGACAGGGTTCAAATCAAAACTCAGGACAGACGACGGGCGAGGACACGGGCGAAGAACTCGCCTATGAAGCCGACATCGCGGAGTTCGACGTGGACGCCCTCGAGCGCCAAGACAAACCCGGCGTGCCCTCCTCGTTCTCCTGCCCGGAGTGCGGCGGCGTGCTCTGGGAAGTTGACCGCGAGCTGCCGCGCTTTCGCTGCCGTGTGGGTCACGCTTTTACGGCGCAGAGCCTCCTGGCGGAACAAACGGGCGCGCTTGAAACCGCACTCTGGACCGCGCTGACCGCCCTCGAGGAAACGGCGGCTCTCTCGGCCCGGCTCTACGGACGCGCCCTCGAGCGCGGTCACGAAAGCTCGGCCCTACGCTTTTTGGAGCGCTCCCGCACCGCGCAAGAGCACGCGCGCCTCATCCGGCAGACGCTGCTAACGGAAACGGAAGTCGTGGAGCCGCAGGGAAACGGGCCTGAAGGGGTGCTTAGCGCCGTGAAGGGCAGTGATTAGTGGTGAGTGGCTAGTGGTTAGTTTTTTCTAACCACTCATCACTCACCACTAACCACTCCATCTAAATGACTTCGCGCGCCGCTCGAGCGGCTCCCCCGGTGGTCGCGCCCTTCGTCGTGACGGTGGCGGCGTCGGCGGGGGGGCTGAACGCGATTACTATGCTCTTGGCAGCGCTGCCCGCAGATTTGAGCGCGGCGGTGTTGGTGGTGTTGCATCTACCGTCCGACCATCCGAGCTATTTAGTGGAGATTTTGGCGCGGGAAACGCCTCTTGGCGTCAAAACGGCGGAGGAAGGGGAGATTTTACGCGGCGGCACCGTGTACTGCGCGCCGCCCGACCTTCACCTTCTTATCAAGGGCGGCGGCGCGCTCACGCTCACGCGCACGGCGCGCACGCAGTACGTGCGGCCTTCCGCGGATGAACTATTCGCGTCGGCAGCTCTCATCTACGGGCCTCGCGCGCTCGCGGTGGTGCTCTCCGGGACGGGCCGCGACGGGGCGCAGGGCGTGCTGGCGGTCAAGGCGGCGGGGGGGCGGGTTGTCGCGCAGTCCGAAGAGAGCGCCGAGCATCCCGGGATGCCCGAAGCCGCCATTGGCACGGGCGCGGTGGACGCTGTGTTATCCTTGGAAGAAATTGCCGCCGCCGTAGAAGCTTTTGTAGAGCCCGCCCAGGCTCACGCACCACGCGGGAGCGCCTGAGTTGAACTCCAACCCTAGAGAGACAGGAGACCCGTGAGCCCCCCCGAAGACGCCCCCTCGAGCCCCCGCATCCCGCGCGCCTCACCGGGTGACGCGAAGCGCTTTGAGGAACTGCTCGAGTTTCTCAAAGTCAAGCGCGGCTTAGACTTAACGGGTTACAAGCGCCCGACCCTGCGCCGCCGCGTCCACAAGCGCATGGGCGGCGTCAAGGTCGAGAGCTACGACGCCTACATCGACTATTTAGAGGTTCATCCGGGCGAATTTAGCGCGCTGCTCAACACCGTGCTGATTAACGTGACGGGCTTTTTTAGGGACGCCGAGGCCTGGGCGTATATGGCGGACCGGGTGATTCCCGACTTGATAGAACGCGCGGGCGACGACCCCATCCGCATCTGGAGCGCGGGCTGCGCGACGGGCGAGGAGCCTTATACGCTGATCATGCTCTTCGCCGAGGCGCTGGGGACCGAGGGCTGCCGCCAGCGCGTCAAAATCTACGCGACCGACGCCGACGAAGAAGAGCTTGTCAAGGCGCGCGTCGGGCGCTACAGCTTAGAGCGCGTCAAGGACGTGCCCGAAAGGTTGCGCGAACGCTACTTCGAGAGTGAAGCGGGCGGCTACGCCTTCCGCAACGACCTGCGCCGCTCGGTCATTTTCGGCAAGCACGACCTCGTGCAAGACGCGCCCATCTCGCGCTTGGACCTGCTCGTGTGCCGCAACACGCTCATGTACTTTAACCGCGAGGTGCAGGGGCGGCTCTTAGCCCGCTTTCACTTCGCGCTTCGCGGCGGCGGCGTCCTCTTTTTGGGCAAGGCCGAAATGCTCTCGCAAGACGAGCTCTTCGCGCCCCTGAGCCTCAAACACCGGGTCTTCGTCACGCGCGAGCGCGCGAACCTGCGCGACCGGCTGCTCGTGCTCTCGCAAGCGGGCACGGAGGAGGCGGGGCGGCGCGTGGCGCGCGAGGTGCGGCTGCGTGAAATAGGCTTCGACGTGGCCCCCGAGGCGCAGGTGGTGGTGGACGCGCGCGGGCGGGTGGCGCTCATTAACGAGCGCGCTCGAGCCGTGTTCGGCCTCACCCATGACCACGTCGGCACGCCCTTTAGCGACCTGGAATTTTCCTATACCCCCGTTGACCTGCGTACACCTTTAGACAAAGTGCTCAAGGAGCGCCAGACCGTCAAGCTCAACGGCGTCGCGTTGCGCCGTGACAGAGGACGCGAGGAAGGAGGCGACGAAAGCGGCGCGGACGGCACGCGCTACTTTGACGTGCGGGTGGTGCCGCTTATCAACGAAAACGGCGGGGAGGGCGCGTTTTTGGGCGCGAGCATCATCTTCCAAGACGTCACGGCGCATAAAAGGCTCCAGCACGAGTTGGAGGCCGCCAACGGCGCGCTCGAGACCGCCTTCGAGGAGCTTCAGTCGTCTAATGAAGAGTTAGAAACCACCAACGAAGAGCTCCAGAGCACGATCGAAGAGTTAGAAACCACCAACGAAGAGCTCCAGAGCACCAACGAAGAACTAGAAACCATGAACGAGGAGATGCAGTCCACCAACGAAGAGTTAGAAACGATGAACGACGAGCTGCGCCGCCGCACCGACGAAATCGACCGCATGAACGGCTTCTTAAACGCGATTCTGTCGTCTTTACAGGCGGGCGTGGTGGTCTTAGACCACCACCTCAACATCTACATCTGGAACACCCACGCCGAGGAGCTGTGGGGCCTGCGCGCGGACGAGGTCGTCGGCAGGTCTATTTTCGCGCTCGACATCGGCCTGCCGGTTGAACAGTTGCGCGCGCCCGTGCGGACCCTGCTCGCGGACGGCTCGCAGCCCGAGGCGCTCTCGCTGGACGCGGTCAACAGGCGCGGCAGATCCATCACCTGCCGCGTGATGGTCTCGGCGATGGATTCGTTTGACGACGCGCTGCGGGGCGTGATTTTGCTCATGGAGGAGCGGAAGGAGGGGGGATGAGGGAAGAAGAGAGAAGGGTAAAAGAAGAAGGGGAAGAGGCGTACGGGGCGTCTGGTGAGATAGCTGGAGAGGCGGACGAGGGGGGGATAAAGAAGCTCGAGACTGAAGCGGCGCGTTTACGCGAAAAGTCGGAGCGGCTGGCCGAAAAGGTGGCGGAGGCGCGGGCCATTACCAAAAAAGTCGAGAAGACGGCGAAGCGGTTGGAGGGGGAGGTGCATCACCTCGAGGACGACTTGCACGCGCTCGAGGACAAAGTTCGCACCACCGAAGTGGAGGCGGGGGTGCGCGAGGAGGTGGCCGAAGAGCAGAACGAGCCGGAGTAGCGGGGTATAGGCTGGCGTATGGACTGGGCTATGGGTTATGGGAAAACAAGGGGTTGCAACCCCTTGTTGGTTAGATGTGTTTAGCATCCGCTTACGGCGGGTGTGGTAAACTTGTACTATTGGTATAGGTATTTCACTTCTTAACAACTTTGTGCTGAAGAAATGATAGGGGCGGGAGCAGATGAAGGACAGGTTTGTGCAGAAGCTCGAGAGTTTACAAGAGCATATCCTGGGGCTCGAGGGTGAGCTCGATGGGGTGGAGAGCAGCGGCGAGGGCGGTGTTGGAAACGGTGTCGGGGGCATCAAAAACGCCTTTCAGGAGCTTTCGACGGCCTTGGAAGAGTTGCGCGTGGCCGAAGAGGAGCTGCGCGAGCAGAACGAGACGCTTGTCTTATCGCAGCTTCTGGTCGAAGAGGAGCGCGCGCGCTACCGCGACCTGTTCGAGTTCGCGCCCGACGGCTACTTGGTGACCGACGTGCGGGGCGCCATCCGCGAGGCCAACCGCGCCGCCGCGGAGCTGTTCGGCATCGAGGAGCATTTTTTGGTGGGCAAGCCGCTGCCGTCGTATCTGGATTCGGACACGCGCCGGGACTTTAAGAAAAAGCTCGAGCAGTTAGACGCGCGCGACCCGCTCGACGGCTGGGAGGTGCGGCTGCGGACGCGCACCGAGCAGGAGCCCGTCGTGCTGCTCAAGGTGGGCTCGATCGTCAAGGACGGGCAAAGGGTCGGCCTGCGCTGGCTCCTGCGCGACATTTCCGAACGCGTCACGATGGAGGAGGCGTTGCGGGCTTCCGAAGCGCGCTTCTCCCAGGCCTTTCGCGCCGGGCCGGTGGCCGCCGTGCTCGTGACTCCGGAGGGCCTTTTAGCCGACGTGAACCGGAGCTTCGAGACCATCACGGGCTACAGCCGCGACGAGGCGCTGGGCCGGAGCGCGGATGAACTGGGCTTGTGGGGTTCGCCCGCGGACTTAGAAAAACTGGCGGCGGGGGACGTGGCGGGAGATTACGGGAGCTTTCACGACTTAGAGCTTCAGGTAAGGACCAAGGGGGGCGACGTGCGCGACGTGCTCGCCTCGGCGGCCCCTATCCAACTAGACGGCGGCGAGGGGCGGCTGCACATGTTTTATGACATCACCGGGCGCAAGCGCACCGAAGAAGAGCTCATGCAGGCCATCCAGGTCGTGATGACCGACACCGCCTGGTTCTCGCGCTCGGTGATGGAAAAGTTGGCGCAACTCCGCGCGGGTAAAACCGACATGGCGGAGGTGGCCGAACTCACCCCCCGCGAGCGCGAAGTCTTGGAGCGCATCGCCACGGGCGCGAGCAACGACGACATCGGCGCGGCGCTCGGCATCGCCCGGCAAACGGTGCGTAACTACATCTCGGTGGTATACGACAAAATCGGGGTGCGCTCTCGCGCCGAGGCGGTCGTGTGGGCTCGAGAGCGCGGCTTAGTCGGGCTGTAGAAGGCGCTGGCCCCTCATTTTCACACGTTTGACCGTAACGGTTTTTTGCTCTAACAGAGTTAACTACCGCGTATACCCAAAAACAAGTACACGCACCCCTAGCCTCCCCCCGCGCCGTTTGATTTAATAACGGAGCGAAACACCTGTGTCGTGAGAAGGTTTACAGGTGTTTGGGGGGTTTTATGGCACATCATCAAGACAACAGGCAAAAACCAAACACCTCTTACTCGAGGGCACGTTGTACGGCTGCATCTACGCGCAAACAGGAACTCGGGGGCGGGCTCGAGCCCGTTCAAAACCGTTTGTCCATCCCCCGTGGGGGCGCGTGGTGAGCGGCGTCGCCCTGAGCCGCTGGTTGGAGGCGTGCCCGAACGGCGCGCTGGTCGAAGTTGTCGCCAAGGCGGAAACGGCCATCACGACCGGCGCGGCTGCTTTGGAGGATTACGAACTCTTCGTCCTGGGCCGTCAGGAACTGGCGCGGCGCACGGGCGAGGGTGGCTCGAGCGGTCTAAATCAACGCGAAGCTGTTTTTGGTTGACCTTGTATAAACTACCCTCAAAAAGATTAATCTTTCCCCAGATGGCGTGACACCCACCTCCTGGCACCGGTATAGTGTGGATGGCAAGAGGACGGGAGAGGGTGCTGACATGCTTACGGTCGTGCGAAAAGTGGTGCTGAAGCCGGACGGGGTAAGGCGAACCGCTCGGAGCGGAGCCTAAGGTGGCGACGCTGCTGCTCGGTTTCGAGCCCGGCGCGCTTACAGAAGCGCAGGTGGCGCGGGTGCGCGAGGGCGCGCCCGGCCTAGACGTGGTGGTGAGCAAAGACCAAGAGGAGATAGAGGAGAGGCTGGGGGAGATAGAGGTCGTCGCCGGGAGTTTCCCGCGCGACCTGCTCACCCAAGCGCCCAACCTGCGCTGGTTTCAGCAGTGGGGCGCGGGGGCGGACTGGTTATTGCGCTATCCTGAAGTGCGCTCGAGCGACTTCATCCTCACCAACGTCTCGGGCATCCACGCGGTGCCCATCAGCGAGCACGTGTTCGCGCTCCTCTTGGCGTTCGCCAGGGCGCTCCCCACCGCGCTGCGCGCCCAAAAGGAGCACGCGTGGCTAGGCGAAGACGACGTGCCGGTGTTTGAACTTACGAACAAAACCCTCCTGCTCGTCGGCGTGGGCGAAATCGGCGAGCGCGTCGCCGCGCTCGCTACCGCCTTTGGCATGACCGTGTGGGGTGTCCGCAACGACCCGTCGAAAGACGCGCCGAACGTCTCAAAAATGGCGGGGACGGACCAATTGCGCGACCTCCTTCCCGACGCGGACGCCGTGGTGCTGACTGTGCCCTTAACCGAAGAGACGCGCGGCATGATGGGCGGGGAAGAGTTTCGGGCGATGAAAAGGAGCGCTTACCTCATCAACATCGGGCGGGGCGGCGTGGTGGACGAGGGGGCGCTCGTCAAGGCGTTGTCGGAAGGAGGGCTTGCCGGGGCGGGGCTCGACGTATTCGAAGAGGAGCCGCTGCCCGAAACCTCGCCGCTGTGGAACATGAAAAACGTCATCATCACCTCGCACTATTCGGGCTCTTCACCTCGCTACACCGAGCGGGCGTTTGCAATTTTCCTGGACAACTTGACGCGTTACCGAGCTGGAGAACCCTTGCACCACGTTGTAGACAAAGAACGCGGTTACTGAAGTTGCCCACACCTGCGGTATAGTCAACACCATGACGCAAACCGCCAAAACCCCTAAAGTCGAATCCTTTAACCTCGACCACACCAAAGTCCGCGCGCCCTACGTGCGCTTAGCGGGTCGCTACGTCGGCCCCAAGGGCGACGAGGTGCGCAAGTTCGACCTGCGCCTCGTTCAGCCCAACAGGGCCGAGATTCCCACCGCCGCCTTGCACACCATCGAACACCTCATAGCGGGCTACCTCCGCGCGGGCCTCCCCGACATCATCGACGCGAGCCCGATGGGCTGCCGTACAGGGTTCTATCTCACCACGTTGGGCGAACCCGATGAGGAGGCGGTGCGAGACGCCCTTACCGACGCCCTCAAGGCCGTCACCACCCACACCGGCCCCATCCCCGGTTGCAGCGAACTCGAGTGCGGCAACTACCGCGACCATTCCCTCCCCGGCGCGCAGGCCTGGGCGGCGCGGGTGCTGGAAAATCCCATCATCATTCAGGAGACGGTGCCCTTGGACAGTGATTAGTGGATAATGGGTAGTGATGAGATTCCTCTAACCACTATTCACTGACCACTCCCCCACTGCCTTAAGTGAGAAAAGTTAGAGAAACGCTCAAGAAACTGTCATCCTCTCATCAAGTCTCTCATCAAATGCCCGCTATAATCGCCTCATGGACCGCAAACCGCAGATTCTTATTGTCGAGGACGAAAAAGAGATTGCCAAATTTATCGACCTGGAGCTTCAGGCCGAAAATTATCACACGGTTGTCACCTATGACGGCGTCACCGGCCTGTCGAAGTTCCGCGAACTGAACCCCGACCTGGTCGTGCTGGACCTCATGCTGCCCGTGTTGGACGGGCTCGAGGTCGCGCGCCGCATCCGCAAAACGAGCAACACGCCCATCATCATCCTTACCGCCAAAGACTCCGTCGACGATAAGGTGACGGGGCTTGATTCGGGCGCGGATGATTACCTGGTCAAGCCCTTTTCCATCGAAGAACTCTTGGCCCGCGTGCGCGCGCACCTGCGCCGCGTCAACCCGGCGGTCACAGGCGAGGTGCGCGTGGCCGACTTAGTGATGAACTTAGACGGGCGCGAGGTGTTCCGTGACGGTCACCGCATCGAGCTTTCGGCCAAGGAGTTCGAGCTGTTGGAGCTTTTCGCGCGCAACCCCGGCAAGGTCTTTAACCGCTTTGAGATAGAAGAGAAAGTCTGGCCCGAGTACACGGGCGGCTCCAACGTCGTCGACGTCTATGTGGGCTATTTGCGCCGCAAGCTCGAGGGCGACGGCGAACGCCGCCTTGTTCACACGGTGCGCGGCGTGGGTTACGTGCTGCGCGAGGAGTAGCGGCTCGAGGGGACAGGCGGAAGTGGCGACAAAAGCTTGACGACGGCTGCAAACGAGATGTGACGCGGATTAGTTGACGCTTCTAAAGCGTCCAAAAAACTTGTAAAGGAAGCGTGCGGTGCCCCTAAGACTCAGATTAACTCTTTTCTTTACGCTCTTTTTGGCGTTTGTTTTGATCGTCGTGTCCGCGACCGTTTATTTTTTGACGCAGCGGTCTTTGGTAGAGAATCTTCAAGAACGTGAAATCCAGGCGATTGCACAGCTTCGCTCGAGCGACTTTCTCAACGAGGGCGTCAAGACGCTGCCGCGAGATATTTATTTTGAATCCCGCCTTCTTTGGCTGCCGCCCGAACGTATCAATGAACTTAGCGTTCAGGACATCCGCGACAGCTTTACCTTTACCGCTATGCGCGGCAACCCGACCACGGAGAGTATTTCTCGAGCTCTAAGCGACAACGTGTACGAAGAGCTTGTGCAAGAAAGCTTTGCTTTCGGGCGGGTACAACTCGAGGGTGGCAGCCGTTTGCTCGTCTTGTCCGCGCTAGCCTCGATGCGAACCGACAACCGGCTAGATCTGGACGTGCCACCTGCGCCTGTGGCGCTCTTCGTTGGTTTACCCCTGCCCACCGAGCGGTTGGCGCAGCTCCGCCGCCTGCTCCTTTACACCTCGCTAAGCGCGTTCGCCGTTTTTGCACTGGGCGTCTATATTCTTTCAAGGCAAGTTCTTCTACCCGTCAAAAAAGTGACTAAAGCGGCGGCGCAGGTGAGCGGGGCCGAGCTGTCGCAGCGGGTGCCTGTGCCCCGTTCGCGCGACGAGGTGCAGGAGATGGCGGTCACGCTAAACCATATGTTGGATAGGCTCGAGGAATCGTTCGAGACCCAGCGCCGCTTTACCGCCGACGCCTCGCACGAGCTCCGCACGCCGGTTACGGCCATCACGGGCCACGCCAATTACTTGTTGCGGCGCACCAAACCGAGCCCCGAGCAAACGGATTCACTCACGGTCATCCGGCGCGAGGGCGAACGGATGGCGAAGCTTGTGAATGACCTCCTAGAACTCGCGCGGGCCGACGCGGGCTTTACCGTTGACCGGCACCCGATGAATTTGGTCGAGGTGCTCGAGGCCCTCCACATGGAACTCGCGCCCGTGGCGGGTCACGCGCGCATCCGGGTGTCCACGCCCCAGCCTTTAGTCGAGGTGTCGGGCGACGCGGCGCGGCTCAAACAGGTGGTCTTAAACCTCGTCCAGAATGCGCTCAACGCGGGGGCGGACAGTATCACGATGTCGCTCTTGGGGGAAAAGAACATGGTGCGGCTCGAGGTCTTGGACAACGGCCCCGGCATCCCCCCCGAGGCCATCCCGCACCTTTTCGACCGCTTTTACCGCGTTGACGGCGCGCGCTCGACGCGGGGCAACGGCAGCGGGCTGGGTTTAGCCATCGTGC
Source organism: Trueperaceae bacterium (assembly GCA_965214405.1). Lineage (GTDB taxonomy): Bacteria > Deinococcota > Deinococci > Deinococcales > Trueperaceae > CBDCCT01. The sequence continues at coordinate 179,968 of OZ243956.1, read as the reverse complement.
GCTGGATCGTGCAGCAGCACCACGGCGAGGTGAGCGTCGAGTCGCGCTTGGGCGAGGGCACGGTCTTTACCGTTTTGCTGCCCGCGCTGCACCAAAAAAAAGCTGAGCACAAACCCGCCGTGAGCGCGCGGGGGCGCTCGAGCGTGCCGTCTTAATTACGCTCTGAACCCGTGAGGTAAACTCTGGGCGAGGTGAAGCATGGCAGACGTTATCCACGTTCACGCCCTAAACCACGTGTCCCTCTACCCCCGCGACTTTGACGCCTCGGTCGCCTTTTACAGGGACGTTCTTCAGTTGCCCCGCCTCTCTCCTCCCGCCCAGGATTTTCCCGTCGCCTGGTTCGCGTTGGGTGAGGGGCAACTTCACCTCATGCTGGACACGATGAACCGCGATAGGGAGCGCCACTCATACCATCTGGCGTTGCAGGTTGATGACGTGGTCAAGGCAAAAGCGTATTTGGAAAGTAGAGGCGTTGAGGTGACGCGCGGACCCAGCAGGCGCGGCGACGGCGCGCTGCAAATTTGGTTTAACGACCCCGACGGTTACCGGATAGAGATGTTGTCGTTTGGGGAGTAAAGTTTCAACGTCGTTATAAGAAATCCTCGAGCGCGCTTGGTAAGCGCGCAAAAACGATTTTCTCTTTTGGCAACGATGCGCTCCCCAAACAAGGGGTTGCAACCCCTTGTTTTTAACGAAGGCTCGAGCCTCTTGCCCTTCTCAACCATCCCCATGTTATAGTCACTCCACCAGTTAGCTTAGTTGGGAGGGCGTGACAGCATCCTGTCATACCGGATTAAAGGTTGAAGTAAAGGGCCGCGAAAGCGTTTTAAGTGGTGCTCTTAATCCTTCTTTAACCTCTGCCGCACGTCATCCTAAGCTGACCGAAAGCCGCGCTGTTTTGCGAGGGAGGTGACGACGAAGCGGCTGTAACTCTTTACATCGTAAACGTCACGACTCACTCAGGCTGTTCCTAAGGAGGACGCATGAAACGAGGACTTCTTATCACCCTGCTCGCCGCCGCGCTTGTTGTCCCAAGCGTGCTGGCCCAAGACGACACCGTCACCATCCCCATGATCGTCAAAATCAGCGGCATCCAGTGGTTCGACCGCATGGAGGAGGGCGTCAACGAGTACGCCCAGGAAACCGGCCAGGACGTCTACCAGCTCGGCCCGGCGCAGGCGGACGCGGCCTTGCAGGTGCAAATCGTCGAGGACATGATCGCGCAAGGGGTGGACGCCATCGCGGTGGTGCCCTTTTCGCCCGAGGCGATGGAGCCCGTTTTCGCCAGGGCGCAGGAGCAGGGCATCGTGGTGGTCACGCACGAGGCGCCGAGCCAGCAGAACGTGAGCTACGACGTGGAGGCTTTTCGCAACCGCGAGTACGGCGCGTACCTCATGGACCAGCTCGCCGAGTGCATGAACGAAGAGGGCGAGTATGCGGTGTTTGTCGGTTCCTTGACTTCTGAAACCCATAACGACTGGGTGGACGGGGCCGTCGAGCGGCAGCAGGAGGCTTACCCCGACATGACGCAGGTGGGCTCCAAAAACGAGACCTACGACGACGTGGGCCAGGCCGCCGACGCCGCTCGAGAGGTGTTGCGCGCCTATCCCGACATTAAAGGCTTCCAAGGCAGCGCCTCAACCGACGTGGCGGGCATCGGCCAGGTGATTGAGGAGCGCGGGCTCGAGGACCAGACCTGCGTGATGGGCACCAGCCTCCCCTCCATCGGCGGCCAGTACATCGAGACGGGCGCGGTGGACGCGGTGTTCTTCTGGGACCCCGCGCTGGCGGGTTACGTGACGCTGGACGTGGTGAACAGGGTTTTGCAAGGTGAAGAAATCCAAACCGGCGACGACCTCGGCAAGCCCGGTTATGAAAGCGTGACCGTCGAGGGCAAGGTGATTTACGGTCAGGCGTGGGTCACGGTCACCGAAGAAAATCTGGCGAATTACGACTTTTAGAGGGTATTCGAAAAAGGCTCGAGTTCCTACGGAAGCCCCCCTTAATAAGGGGGGTTGGGGGGATTTGCTTTTGTCACCTCCCTATAAAGCCGGTCAGAACAAATCCCCCCTCGGTCCCCCCTTGTTAAGGGGGGAGGCAATGGATGCTCGACACCCTCTAAGTTTCTTGCGTGGGGGTAATTTAAAGCTACTTCCACAAAGCCCATCTGCATCCCCAAACTATTTTGAAGGACTATTTTGTCACTCGTAAGCGTTCGCAACATCAGCAAATCTTTTTCGGGCGTGCAGGCGCTTTCCGACGTAAGCCTGGACATCGGGCGGGGCGAGGTCCGCTGCTTGGCGGGCGAGAACGGCTCGGGCAAGAGCACGCTGATAAAGATTATCGCGGGCGCGCATCCACCCGACGCGGGCGAAATTGTCATCGGCGAGAGGCGCTACAAGAGTTTGCGTCCCCGAGACGCCATCCGCGAGGGCGTGCAGATCATCTATCAGGACTTTTCGCTTTTCCCCAATCTCACGGCGGCGGAGAATATCGCCTTTAACCAGGAACTCGCCTCCGGGCGGCGCTTTATGAACTGGCGGCGCGTGCGCAGGCTGGCGGAGGAGGCCGTCGCCAAGGTGGGGGTGGATTTAGACCTCGACGCGCCCGTGGAGACGCTGCCCGTGGCGGACAAGCAGCTCATCGCCATCTCGAGAGCCCTCCTAGCCGACGCCAAACTCATCATCATGGACGAGCCCACCACCGCGCTCACCGAGCGGGAGGTGCGTTCGCTCTTGCAAATTATCGGGAAGTTGCAGGCTGACGGGGTTTCGGTGTTGTTCGTGAGCCATAAGCTCAACGAGGTGTTCGAGGTGTCGCAGAAAATCGCCGTCTTGCGCAACGGCGAGAAGGTGGCCGACGGCGACGCGTCGGAGTTTACTTACGAATCGCTCGCCTACCACATGACCGGACGCAAGCTGAGTGCGGCTCACGGCGTGGCGGGCGGCGGGGAGCGGGGGCGGAGTCTCCTCAAGGTGAGCAACTTGAGCGCGGGGGCGGCGTTTTCGGGCGTGTCGTTCGAGCTTCACCGCGGGGAGGTGCTGGGCGTGGCGGGGCTTTTGGGCTCGGGGCGGACAGCCTTAGCCAAGGCGCTTTTTGGTCTCTTGCCGATTGAGTCGGGGGGGCTTGAGGTCGAGGGCCGCCGCGTCACCATCCGCTCGCCCCAAGACGCGCTGCGCGTAGGCATCGGCTACGTACCCGAGGACAGGCTCACCGAAGGGCTTTTTTTGGAGCAGTCCATCGGGCGCAACATCGTCGTGAGCAAGGTGGACGCGCTCTCTCGAGCGGGGTTCGTGGACGGGCGGGCGCTGCGCAAAGAAACCGCGCGCTGGGTGGACGGGCTCAACATCGTCACGCCGTCGCCCGCGGAGCCCGTGCAGAGCCTTTCGGGGGGCAATCAGCAGCGGGTGGTGCTGGCGCGCTGGCTCGCTACTAAGCCAAAGATTTTGATTCTGAACGGCCCTACCGTGGGTGTGGACATCGGCTCCAAGGCGGACATCCACGAGATTATCGCGGACTTGGCGGGGGGCGGCATGGGCGTTATCATCGTCTCGGACGACATCCCCGAGTTGTTGGGCAACTGCCACCGCATCCTCATCATGAAAGCGGGCCGCGTGACCGAGGCGCTGGCGCGCGACGAGGTGACGGACGACTCGCTCGCGCAAAAACTGAGCGGTGAGGCTGTGGGTGAAGCTGTGGGTGAGGCTCGAGCCCCTGCAGAAGGAACCAGTGTCAGGGTTTAAGGCACTTTTCAAACGCAACGAAACGCTGGTCGCGGCCATTATCGTCGCTTACTGCATCGTCGCCAGCTTCGTGAGCCCCGCCTTTTTCAGCCTCGGCACGCTCTTCGACCTCCTGCGCGGGAGCATCGTGATGGGCATCTTCGCGGTGGGGGTGCTCTTGGTGCTCATCTCGGGCGGCATTGATGTATCGTTTACCGCGGTGGCGGTTTTTGCGCTCTACGCGGCGACGAAAATCGTCATCGCCACGGGATTGGGCGGCTCGTTCGCGGTTGCTTTTGTTCTGGCCTGCCTCATCGGTTTGGGATTGGGACTCTTTAACGCCGTCTTCATCGCGCTCTTTAAGCTGCCGACGCTCATCGTCACGCTGGGGACGCTCTCGCTCTTTCGTGGCTTCCTGCTCACCTTTGTGGGGAGCAACCGCATCACCCGCGTGCCGGACGGGCTGCGGGAGGTCTGGGGGGCGAAGCTGCTGAGTTTCACCACCGACAACGGGTTTTTTTACGCCCTGCCCACCGCGTTTTTGTTCCTGGTGGGCGCGGTGGTCTTGGTCTGGTTCATCCTCTACCGGACGATGCTGGGGCGGCAGATTTTCGCGCTGGGGGGCTCAAGGGTCGCGGCGGGGCGCGCGGGTATCAACGTGGTCGGGGTGCAGTTTTTTATCTACGGCTTTGTGGGGCTGCTCTCCGGCGGCGCGGGCATCATCCACGCGGCCCTGACGCGGACGGCGGACCCGTTTGATTTAGTGGGGCTCGAGCTGACCGTCATCGCCGCCGTCGTGCTCGGCGGGGCGCGGCTCACGGGCGGGCACGGCACGATTCTGGGGACGCTGTTGGGGGTGGCGCTGATTGTCATTATCAACAACAGTTTGATTCTCTTGGGCATCCCGTCAGTCTGGCAGAATTTAATCATCGGCCTGCTCATCCTCCTCGGGACGGGCGTTCCCGCGTACCAGAGCCTGCGCGCGGGGCGACGGGCGGGGGCGGTTTAGGTGCAGAGCACGTCGCAGGGCCGGAGCGGGTTCACCTGGCGCAGCCTCATTCCCAAAGACATCGGGCTGGTGCGACTCCTTTTTATCACCGCGGGTATTTTCGCTGTCATGAGTGTGGCGCGCCCCGACGAGTTTTTCACGCTCAAGAACGTGCGCTCGATGGCGTTTCAGTTTCCCGAGTTTGCGATTCTCTCGCTCGCCATGATGCTCTCGATGCTCACGGGCGGGATTGACTTGTCCATCATCGGGGCAGCCAACTTGGCGGGGATTTTTGGGGCATTTGTGTTGAGGATGGGGGGGCTCGAGCCCACCACCGCCATCTTCTTAGCTATTTTGATTGCGCTCACCACCGGACTCACGGCGGGCGCGATTAACGGCCTGCTCATCTCCCGCCTCGGCATCCCGCCCATTTTGGCGACGCTGGGCACCTCGCAGGTGTATATGGGCATCGGCATCGGCCTCACCGGGGGGCGGGCGGTGCTGGGGTTTCCGAGGGAGTTCAGCGTGGTCGGCAACGGCTCGCTGGGGCCTTTTCCGGTGCCTTTTATCGTGTTCGCCGTCGCGGCGGTGGCGGTGGCGGTGGTGCTCAACCGCACCCCCTTTGGCGAAAAGATTTACATGCTGGGGACGAACCCGTTAGCGGCGCGTTTCGCGGGGCTCGACAACGACCGGCTCATCGTGCGGACATACATGCTTTGCGGTCTCCTGTCTTCCGTCGCGGGCGTCATCATGATGTCGCGGGCGAACTCGGCCAAGGCGGACTTCGGTTCCTCTTATTTGCTCCTCACCATCCTGATTGCGGTGCTGGGCGGCGTCAACCCCTACGGCGGCTTCGGCAAGGTGGCGGGGGTGTTTCTGGCGGTGCTGTCGCTCCAGTTTCTCTCGAGCGGCTTCAACATCCTGCGCTTCAGCAACTTCGCCAAGGAGTTTGTGTGGGGCGCGCTGCTCCTCATCGTGATTGTGATGAGCGTGGTGAGTCTGGGGAGGCTGAGACGCGGCGGGCGTGGGGGGAGCGGGTGAGGGCGCGGTGTTAGATTGGGTGAAGGAGGCAAGGTGAAAAAGATTCTCAATAAACCCGAAGACTTTGTCCCGGAGGTGCTGGACGGGCTTTTCAAGGCGCATCCCGATGTGTACTCTTATGCAGAAGATGTTCACGCCGTCGTGCGAACCGACGCGCCCGTGGCGGGCAAGGTGGGGCTGGCGACGGGGGGCGGCTCGGGGCATTTACCCATGTTTTTGGGCTACGTCGGTAAGGGGATGCTCGACGGGTGCGCGGTGGGGGACGTGTTTAACAGTCCGAGTTCGGAGCAGATGCTGGAAGTCACCAAGCGCATTGACGGCGGTAAGGGCGTCCTCTACATCTACGGCAACTACGGCGGCGACGTGATGAACTTCGATATGGCCGCCGAGATGGCCGACCTCGAGGACATTCAAACTCGTACCGTCTTGGTCAAAGACGACGTGGCCTCCGCGCCGCCAGAGGAGGCCGAGCGGCGGCGGGGCGTTGCGGGGATGGTGTTTGCGTTCAAAATCGCCGGGGCCAAGGCGGACGAGGGCGCGTCACTTGACGAGGTGGCCGAGGCGACGGAAAAAGCTTTAGCCAACCTCCGTACGATGGGCGTCGCGCTCTCGCCCTGCATCGTGCCGCGCGTCGGCAAGCCCGGCTTTACGCTGGGCGAAGATGAAATGGAAATCGGCATGGGCATCCACGGTGAGCCCGGCATGAAGCGCGAAAAGTTACAAAGCGCGGACGAAATCACCGAGCGCATGACGACGGCCATTCTGGACGACTTAAAACCGGCGGCGGGAGACCGCGTCGCGGTAATGGTCAACGGTCTCGGCGCGACCCCGCCCGAGGAGCTTTACATCATGTACCGCAAGGTTCACGACCTGTTAAGCGAGCACGACATCAGCGTCCACCGCGCCTATGTCGGCGAGTACGCGACCTCGATGGAGATGGCCGGAGCCTCACTCACGATTTTTCGGCTTGATGACGAGCTGACGCGCCTTTTGGACGCGCCCGCGCGGACGCCGTTCTTTACGCAGGTTTAGGATGACGGTAACGGGAAGGGACGTGACGGAGGCGCTGCGGCGCGGGGCGGCGGGGCTTAACGCGAAAAGCGATTACCTCACCGAACTCGACCAAGCGGTGGGTGACGGCGACTTGGGGATAACTGCGTCTAAAGCGGCGGCGGCGCTCGAGTCCTATCTACAAACGCCGCCGGAGGACGACTTAGGAAGCTACATCGCCTCGGCGGGCATGGCGGTCAACCGCGCCGCCTCCTCCACAATGGGCACACTTTTAGCCACCGCCCTCATGCGCGCGGGCAAGGTTGCCAAGGGTAAGAGCGAGCTAACCTCCGAAGACGTAGCGGAGATGCTTCACGCTGCCGACCAAGGGATTCAAGAGCGGGGCAAGGCCAAACCGGGCGACAAGACTATAATTGACGCGCTCCACCCGGCGGCGGCGGCGTTTTCGGAAGCCGTCCAGCGGGGCGAGAGTCTACAAGAAGCCGGAGAAAAGATGGTGACGGCGGCTAGGGCGGGCCTCGAGTCCGTCACCCCCCAACGCAGCAAAATAGGCCGCGCGGGCTGGGTAGGCGAACGCACCGAGGGCCGAGTGGACCCCGGCTGCGCCGCGCTGGTGATTCTTTTAGAAGCCGTTGTCGAAGGGACGAAATGACGATTCAAAAAATTGCGTATCTCGGTTTGGGCATCATGGGTCAGGGGATGGTGGGCAATCTCCTCAAGGCCGGGTACGACGTAACCGTGTGGAACCGCAGCGAGGATAAAACGGAGGATGCGGTTAAGGAGGGGGCAGCTCGAGCCGACACGCCTGCCGAAGCGGTGAAGGGGGCCGACCTCATCATGTACTGCCTCAGCAACGACGTGGCGGTGGAGGAGGTGGTCTTTGGGGAGAACGGGGTTTTAGAGGGTGTCAGCGAGGGCCAAATCGCCGTGGACATGAGCACCGTCCATCCCAACCTGAGCCGCCGCGAAGGAGAGGCGTACAGCGCGAAGGGCGTTTCCTTTCTCGACGCGCCCGTGTTCGGCAGCAAAAATGAATCTGCCAACGCGGGACTCTGGATTATCGTCGGGGGTGAGAAAGAGGCGTTCAACAAGGTCAAGCCCGTTCTCGAGCACCTAAGCGAAACCGTTCACCACATGGGCGACGTGGGCAAGGGTACGTCAATGAAGCTCGTAGGCAATTTGATTGTGGCGGCGCAGCTCGAGGCCCTGGGCGAGGCCATGATTCTGGCGACCAAGGCGGGCTTGAACCCGCGTGACGTGCTCGACGTGCTCCACGTGACCGACTTCCGCTCGCCCATCTTCGACGGCGTCGGGGGCGCGCTTATCGAGCGCGACTTTTCCACCTCGTTCGCGCTCAAACACATGCTCAAAGACGCCAACCTCATCGCCCGCTTTGCCGAAGACTTAAATTCCCCCATCCCCGCCACCGTGAGCACCCGCGAGACCATCAAGGCGGCGGTGAACGGCGGCTGGGGCGAGGAGAACGCCTCGGCGATGATAAAGGCGCTCGAGCAGCAAGCCAACGTAGAAGTTAGAGGCTGAGGTGCGCGGCTGATGAACGTTGCAGGTACTCCCTACCGCACTGTGTGGCTCGAGCCGGACACGCGCACGGTCAAGGTTATCGACCAGCGCCGCCTTCCCCACGTGTTCAAGGTGGTCGAACTCCGCACGGTTGACGAGGCCGCTTACGCCATTCGGGAGATGCAGGTGCGTGGGGCGGGACTCATCGGCGCGACGGCGGGATTTGGGATGCTGCTGGCGGGGCTCGAGGCCGAAAACGAAAATCCGGATGCGTTTTTGGCTCACTTACGAACGTCGGGCGAACGCTTGATGGTGACGCGCCCGACGGCGGTGAACCTCGAGTGGGCGGTGAAACGCCTTCTCAGAGCGGTTGAAGGCTTGGGGAGTGTTGAGGCGATGCTTGGGGGGCTGCTCGAGGGTGCCCAACGCATCGCCGATGAGGACGCCGACGCGTGCCGCCGCATCGGGGAGCACGGGGTGGGGCTGATTGAAGCCATCGCTGAACATAAAAATGGTGAGCCTGTCAACATCCTCACCCACTGCAACGCGGGTTGGCTCGCCTTTGTAGATTACGGTTCTGCGACCTCGCCCATCTACGCCGCTTTTGACCAGGGCGTCCCCCTCCACGTCTGGGTGGACGAAACCCGCCCGCGCAACCAGGGCGCGCGCCTCACCGCTTGGGAGCTTGGCGAGCACGGGGTGCCGCACACGGTGGTGACGGACAACGCCGGGGGCCACCTCATGCAGCACGGGCTGGTGGACGTGGTGATTGTCGGCAGTGACCGGACGACCCGGACGGGGGATGTGGGTAACAAAATCGGCACCTACTTAAAAGCGTTGGCGGCTCGAGACAACAACGTCCCCTTTTACGCCGCGCTGCCCTCCTCAACCTTTGATTGGGAGATGCGCGACGGCGTCCGAGAAACGCCCATCGAGGAACGCGACCCGCGTGAAGTCACCCACGTCGAAGGCTTGTATGAGGACAAACTCGTGAGTGTGCAAGTCACCCCGCCGGGTTCGCCCGCGCGCAACTACGGGTTTGACGTGACGCCCTCTCGCCTCGTCACCGGCCTCATCACCGAGCGGGGCGTGTGCGAGGCGAGCGAAGCGGGTATTCTGGAACTTTTTCCTGAGCGTGACCATGTCTTACAAAGCACTTACTGAGGCGTCGGTGCTCGAGTATGTCCGTGAGCGCAAGGCGCTGCGCGAGGTCTTTTCCTCTTTCAACCTCACCGCTAGCGAGGTGGGCGATGGTAACCTCAACCAAGTTTTCATCCTCCGTAATCCTGATAAACCAAACGAGGCGGCGGTGCTTAAGCAGGCGCTCCCTTACCTGCGCGTGGCGGGTGATTCGTGGCCCCTGTCGCGCGAGCGGATGCGCTTCGAAACGCAGGCGCTGAGGTTCTACAACGACCTCACGCCGGGGCTTGTGCCCAAGGTTTATGACCACGATGAAGACATGTCTGTGGTGGTGATGGAATTCTTGAGCGAGCATGAGGTGATGCGTAAGCCTCTGGTGGCTCGAGAACGTTTCCCGGAGTTTGCTGAGCATATCTCACACTTCCTCGCCCAGACCCTCTTCCACACCTCCGACCTTTTCCTAAGCGGCGAGGGGAAAAAGGCGCGGCAGAAAATGTTTATCAACCCGCACCTTTGCAAGTTGCAAGAGGATTTTGTCTACACGAACCCTTATAAAACTTCTCCCGAAAACCAGTGGAACCCGGAACTCGAGCCCCAAGTGCAGTCAATCCGGACGAACGGCCTCCTCAAAGCTGCCATCGCCGAACTTAAACATAATTACATGACCCACGCGCAGGCGCTCCTCCACGGCGACCTGCACACGGGCAGCCTGATGGTGACGGAAAGCGACACCAAGGTCATCGACCCCGAGTTCGCCTTTTACGGCCCGATGGGTTACGACATCGGCACCCTGTTCGCCAACCTTGTTCTAAACGCTCTCTCGCACGTAGCTCATACCCCCGACGAGGAGGCGAGAAGGGAATATCAGGATTACTTGCTGGACACAGTCCGCAACATCTGGGAACTTTTTAGCGAGAAGTTCGAACGCTTGTGGACGGCGCACCACCAGACTGACCCCGACCGCAAGGCGTATTGGGACTTTACCGGAGGCGAAGAGGCGTTTCGCGCCTACCAAAAGGCTTACCTAACGCGCGTCCTACAAGACAGCGCCGGGCACGGCGGCTGCGAGATGCTGCGGCGGATGATGGGCATTGTGAGTGTGTGGGACTTAGGCAGTATTGAGAATTTAGAAGCGCGGGCGGTGGCTGAACGTTTGGCGGTGCGTATCGGCTCGAGCTGGATAACCAACCGCGCCCACATCACCACCGTAGACGCGCTTCTTGACGTTGTGCGTGAGGAGCTGGCGGGCCGTTCGCAAAGTTTGAGGCCTTCCTCCAAACCCGCCCTTCCTTTCGCGGGCAAAGTCGCGCTGGTCACGGGTGCGGCGAGCGGCATCGGCAGGGCGTGCGCCGAAGCTTTTTCCGAAGCGGGCGCGGCGGTGGTGGCGCTGGATATTCAATCTGATGTGGAAGCTATCTTTCGCGGTGAGATGCAAAAGGGCTTCGTCTGCGACGTGACCAACGAGAACGCGCTACAGGAAGCGGTGGACGAGGCGGTGCGCCTTTTCGGTAGGCTTGATATCGTTGTGAGCAATGCGGGGATTTTTCCGCCTAGTAAGAGGCTCGAGGACATGCAGAACGACACGTGGTCACAAAGCCTCGAGGTCAACTTAACAAGTCACCAGCGGCTCATAAAAGCTAGCATCTCCCATCTGCGGCAGAGTACGGACGCGACCATCATCATCGTCGGCTCGAAGAACGTTGCGGCACCCGGTCCGGGGGCGGGGGCCTATTCGGTTGCCAAGGCGGGGCTCACGCAGCTTGCGCGGGTGGCGGCGCTCGAGCTTGCCCCTGACGGCGTCCGCGTCAACGTGGTGCATCCCGACGCGGTCTTTGACACCGGCATTTGGACTGAAGAAGTTTTGCAAAAGCGCGCCGAGCACTACGGCCTTACCGTCAAGCAGTACCGCACCAAAAACCTGCTCCGCACCGAAATCACCTCGAAAAGCGTCGCCGAGGTGGTGCTGGCGCTCGCGGGTCCGGCTTTCTCCAAAACCACCGGGGCGCAGATTCCGGTTGACGGCGGGAATGACCGGGTGATTTGAGATAGGGGGCAGAGGGGCGGAGGAGATGGGGAGTATTCTCCCTATCCCTCTACACCCTATCTCCCCACGCTAATTCTTACCGCACTTCGCTACCCGAGGCGATATCACGGTCCAGGGTTGCCACGCTCAAGCCGGTCTCGTCCTCCGCCGCCAGAATCATCCCCTGCGACTCGACGCCGCGCAACTTCACGGGTTTCAAGTTGGCGACGATGATGACCTTTTTGCCCGTCAACTCTTCGGGTTTGTACCACTCGCGGATGCCCGAGACGATGGTGCGCTCCTCGTTTCCGAGCTTGATTGAGAGCACCAGGAGCTTGTCGGCCTTGGGGTGAGGCTTTACGTCCACAACTTCGGCGACGCGGAACTCGAGCCGCGCAAAGTCCTCAATCGTCACCTCGTCCTTGTGCTCTATCTCCTTATGTTCTACGTGCTTGCTTTCGGGTTTAGTTCCGTCCTCCGCCATTCTCTCCTCCTGCACCACCTCTTTGAGCAGCGCCTCCAAATCAATTCGCGGAAAGAGCGGGTCGCCCGGCTTTGTCTGGGTGTCGGCGGGCGTGTCGCCCCAGCTCGAGGCTTTGCCCAAATCGTAGTAAAGCGTCTCCAAGCCAAGCTGTTCGCGCAACTCCTGCGCCTTGTTTGGAATCACAGGGTCGAGCAGGATGGACGCGCAGCGCAACGCTTCAACGCAGGTGTAGAGCACCGTGTCCAAACGCTCCGCCTTTGCCTCGTCTTTCGCCAAGGCCCACGGCTGCGTCTCGGCGATGTACTTGTTCGCCGCGCGCACGCCCTCCAGCACGCTCTCGATGGCCCGGTCAAATTGTAAGCGGTCAAAGTGTTCGGTGACGGTTTTGGGAAGAGATGTGAAAGTGTCGCGCAGCGCCTCGTCAATCGGCAGAAGCTCCCCCGGCCCCTTGACTACTCCGTTGCGATATTTCCCGAGCATCCCCAGCGTGCGGTTTAGGAGGTTGCCCAGGTCGTTCGCCAGGTCCGAGTTGATGCGCTCGGCCAAGCCCACCTCGCTGAATGTCGCGTCCAGGCCAAAGGTCATGTCGCGCAGCAGGTAGTAGCGAAAGGCGTCGTTGCCGTACTTGTCCTTGAGGTCGAGGGGGCGCACGACGTTCCCCTTCGATTTGCTCATCTTGCCGCCGTCCACGAGCCAGTAGCCGTGAACGTTGAGGTGCCTGTACAGAGGCAGCCCCGCCGACTTGAGCATGGTGGGCCAGAAGACGCCGTGAGGCTTGAGGATATCCTTGGCGATAAAGTGCTCCACATGCGGCCAGTAGCGTTCGGTCAAGCCGCCACTCTCGAGCGCCGAAAAATAATTGATAAGCGCGTCGAACCACACATAGGTCACGTGGTTTTCATCCCACGGCAGCGGAATACCCCACGGCACCCGCTCACGCGGGCGGCTGATGGAGAGGTCGCCGATGGGCTCGCGCAGGATGCCCAGAACCTCGTTTTTGTAACGCTCGGGCCGGATGAAGTCGGGGTTCACGTCGATGTACTCACGCAGCCAGGGGCGGTACTTTTCCATGCGGAAGAAGTAGTTTTCTTCGCTGCGGTACTCGAGCCTGATGTCGTGCTGCGGACACCGCCCGTCCACAAGCTCCTTTTCGGTGTAGTAACGTTCGCAGCCCACGCAGTAGAGCCCGCCGTACTCGCCAAAGATGATGTCGCCGTTGTCGTAAACGCGCTGCAAAATCTCGCTTACGACCTTTTTGTGGCGCTCTTCGGTGGTGCGGATGAATTCGTCGTAGTGAATGCCTAAACTGTCCCAGACGTTACGGAACTTGGCTGCAACCTCATCCGTATATTCTTGAGGCGTTTGTCCTTTCGAGGTCGCCACTTGATAAATGCGTTCGCCGTGCTCGTCGGTGCCCGTCAAAAAGTAGGTGTCGTCTCCTTTGAGGCGGTGAAAGCGCGTGACCACGTCCACCAGCGTCGTCGTGTAGGCGTGGCCGATGTGCGGCTCGGCATTTACATAAAAGATGGGGGTGGTGGCGTAGTAGGTGGCTCTGGTTTTGGGGGCGTCCGTGTCTATCATCAAGGGTTCTGTGGTCATCATTCCTCCGTTAAGGGCACAAAAAAGAAGGGCGCTTGCAAAGCGCCCTGTGACGGTTAGGTGGCGTACCTATCCGGCTCCAGGGCTGGGTTGCATCATCCGTTTCATAGGAGGGAGTATAGCAGATTGGAGGGTGAGGACGTGCTTGTGAGTCAAACCTTCTTTAATTCCTTTAGCTTTTAGACGTAGACACAACTGGATAGCTTTAGCTCTCTTTCTCCTGCTTACGCCTGATGAAAAGGACGAACGGGCAGAAAACGAGCCATATCAAGCTTAGTATTGGAAAAGCTGCGTCGTTCTGTGGCAAAACGCCAGAGACAAGCAGAATCAACCAAATGGGCACAGCCAGCGCGGTGATGATGGCTACGTCTTGGAGTCCCTTCTGGCGCTCGAGACGCAATTCCTCCTCAGTCATTAACTGGTCCTTAGTAATAACGCCTGTTTCAAGCAGAGCCTGGAAGATACGCAGGAGTTCGTCCCTATTGCTAATGTTCATCTGATAGCCATTTCGAAGGTAGAAATGCCCCTTTTTCATGCGTATATAGTTCTCGTGTATCTGGCGGACCTCGCTGTAGGCGTAAACTTTTTTCCTCCCCAAAGGGAAGCGAACAGTTATAACGTCACTGAACTCAATTTCATAAAATCTAGGAAGATAATAGGCGCAGAAAAGAAACAAGAATATAAAACCTATGAAGACCCAGCCGCCTGCTTCTGATGGGTCAAAACCTATAAAAAGTAGGAGTCCGAAAAAGACAGACAGTATGACAATTCCATTCGTTGTAGTCGGCCAATTATACTTTGGGACGAAAAAAGTATGGTACATGCCTGTTCAGTTTAGGGGTCTAAAGTTATTTAGGCTATGAACCTTGACACCTCCCGGCTTCGCAATCTAAACGCTATAGTGAACCTCATGATTATCTACGGTAAAAACGCGGTCATCGAGGCGTTGCAAGAGGGCACGGTGGAGCGTCTCTTGCTGGCGCAGGGGCTTCAGCCGGGGACGGTCAAGCAGCTCGAGGCGCTCGCCAAAAAGCAGGACGTGCCCGTCGAACACGTGCCCCGCATCACCCTTGACCAGAGCCTCAAGACGACGCGCCATCAGGGTATCGCCGCCGACCTGCCCGAGCTGACCTACGCCGACCCGGAGGAGCCCTTTCGCCTTGCCGAAGGGCGCGGCGAAAGGCTCTTGCTCGTTTTGCTCGACCAGATTAGCGACCCGCGCAACTACGGGGCTATTATCCGCAGCGCCGAGGTCTTGGGCGCGCACGGCGTGGTGACCGAAGAAAGGCGCAGCGCACCCCTCTCGGCGGTGGTCGCTAAGACCTCGGCGGGGGCGAGCGCGCACCTGCCGCTGGTGCAGGTCAAGAACCTGCCGCGCTACATGGACGGGCTCAAAAGCCGCAACGTCTGGCTCTACGGCGCGACGGGCGACGCGGAAAAGGGACCGGAGGAGATCGACTGGGACCGCGCGGCAGCCCTGGTGATTGGCTCGGAGGGCACGGGGATGCGCCGCTTGGTGCGCGACAAGTGTGACGACCTCATCGGCCTGCCGATGCGCGGTAAGGTGGCAGCGCTCAACGCGTCGGTGGCGGCGGGGATTTTGCTCTATACGGTGGTGCGGGCGCGGGAGTAAAGCGTCGAGCATGAGCGTCATTGAGGAGGCTGTTAAAGCTCTTTTGCATAGATTAAAGTACCGAGTCCTGAGTACACCTTCGACTCGGTACTCATTTCTCGGCACTTCTCTTTTGACCGCTCTGAAAAATTTATGCCAAAAACCTCGCTACTTCTAAGCTGCTAGACTGTGCCTATGGCAAAGAAAATTAAACCCGACGCGCTTTTTGAACTCACCTTTCTCTCCGACCCTGTTTTGAGTGCTGACGGAGCACTTGCCGCTGCGGTTCACACGGTGATTGAGACGCCGGAGGAAGGTGGGGAGGGCTCGAGCCCTCCCAAACCCCCCTTCTACCGCTCCGAAATCCACCTTTACGACCTCCGTGAAAACACCTCGCGCCCCTTTATCCGCACGGGCAAAAGCAACACGCAGCCGCGCTTTTCTCCGGACGGGGCTCACCTGGCGTTTTTATCCAAGCGGGAGGAGGAGGACAAGCCGCAGCTCTACCTCATCCCGCTCGCCGGGGGAGAGGCCGAAAGGCTGACGGAGTACAAGGCGGGGGTGTCAGCGTTCGCGTGGCATCCGGAAGGAGACCGACTCGCGTTCGTGTCGCGTGGCGATTGGGAGGACGAGGACGCCAAGGCGGGCCGGGGCCGCGTCATCGAGCGGATGTTTTACAAAAACGACGGCGTAGGCTTTCGCGCCGCGGAGCCCGCGCAGATTTATCTTTTTGATGTGGAGAAGCGCAAAGCTAAAGTTCTGAGCAAGCTAAAAAGCGACCCGAGCGGGCTCGTTTTCAGCCCCGACGGCGGCGCGCTCTACTTTAGCGGAGCCAAAAATGTAGAGGCGGACGACCGCTGGGAGAGTTCCATCTGGCGGCTGCCGACGAAGGGCGGCAAGGCGAAAGCGCTTGTTAAAGGTCCTACGATGACCTCCTCGCCCTCACCCTCGCCGGACGGGGAGCACGTCGCTTTTTTTGCGCCGACAGACGGCGATAATTTCGCGTCGCCCACGGGGCTCTGGCTCGTGCCCAGCGGCGGGGGCGCGGCGCGGCTGCTGTCGCACGACCATGACGCCGCGCCGAGCGTTGGCGGCGACAGCCGTTACGGCGCGCTGCTGAGTATCCCGCAGTGGTCAGACGCGCGCACGGTCTACATCAACGCGAACAGAGAAGGGCGCAGCGGCCTTGCGGCGGTGGACGTCGAGACGGGGGGCTTGAAACCTCTGGATGATGAAGAGCGTGTCGTCACGAGCTTTCGTTACGCGGCGGGCGCGTTTCTCTTTACCGCCGAGACGCCTCATCAACCGGGCGAACTTTTTTACCGCGGGCGCGAGGAGGGGCAGGTCGAAGAGCGCAGGCTGAGCAGTGTAAACGACGCGTTTGTTGAAAAGTACCGGCTGAGCGAGGTGCAGGCGCATGAAGCGCAAGCGGAGGGCGGGCCGACGCTCGCTTATTGGACGTTAGCACCTTCAAAGCCGCGCAAGGACAAAGCGCTGGTGCTCCAGGTTCACGGCGGCCCGCACACGAACTACGGCTACGGCTTTTATCTCGAGTTTCAGCTTCTCGCCTCGGCGGGCTACACAGTGGTCTTTGGCAACCCGAGGGGAAGCTCGTCTTACGGCGCAGACTTCGCCACCGCCATGCTGGGCGGCTACGGCACCATCGACGCGGACGACGTGCTGACGATTGCGCGCGCGGCTCGAGCCGACACCAAAGCACCCATGCACCTCACCGGCGGCTCCTACGGCGGCTTTATGACGAACTGGCTGGTCGGCCATACCGACGAGTTTCAGTCGGCGGTCACGCAGCGCTCTATCTGCAACTGGTTGTCATTTTACGGCGCGTCGGATATCGGCTACCGCTTTGGCGAGTTGGAGGTCGCGGGCAACCCGTGGGAGAATCTTGAGAGGCTGTGGGAGCAGAGTCCGCTCAAATATGTGAACAACGTCAGTACGCCCACGCTCATCATCCACGCCGAAGAGGACCACCGCTGCCCCGTCGAGCAAGCCGAGCAGTTTTTTATCGCGCTCAAACGTATCGGCAAAGTAGACACCAAGTTCATCAGGTTTCCGGGTGAGGGCCACGAGTTGTCGCGTTCGGGTAGGCCCGACAGGAGAGTTCAGCGGTTGGAGGCGATTCTCGAGTGGTTCGGGGCGCACGCCTGAAAAGGGCGTGACGTTCACCCTCTCCCGCTTTTGAACCCTTACCCGCAGAAACGCGCCCCAACGGTAGAGGCTCGACAAAAAAGTAGGGCGCTTTCGTGCGCCCTACAGTCTGCTGGCTCCGCTCGGCTTAGTTGCCGTTGTTCCCGCCGGTCCCGCCGCCTTCTTCGTCCGCTTCATCCTGCTGCACGCGGGCGAGCGTGACCTCGACGGTCTGCTCCTCGCCGCCCCGCAAGATGCGGAGCTCGACGGTGTCGCCCTCGCCGCGGCTGAAAATGAGGTTTTGGAGCTCGCTCGGGTCCGTGACCTCGGCGCCGTCCACCGCGAGGATCACGTCGCCGCCCGCGGGCACGGCCTGACCTTCGATCATGATCTCGATGTCGCCGCCCTGCAGGCCCGCGGCCTCGGCGGCGCTGCCCGGCTCGACCTGGAGGATAACCACGCCTTGCTCGGGCAGGTCGAGCCTTTCGCGGACGTTTGCGGGGTAGTCCTGCACGCTGGCAATGCCTATACCCAAACGCGCCCTCGACTGGAGGTTGATAAGGCCGCCCTCTTCAAGCTGCGCGAGGTTGCTCGCCAAGAAGTTGGCGGGCACCGCGAAGCCTATCCCTAAGTTGCCGCGTTCACCCGTGATGCCGACGTTGGGAATGATAGCGGTGTTGATGCCGATGAGTTCGCCTCTCGAGTTGAGTAGCGGCCCGCCTGAGTTGCCGGGGTTGATGGGCGCGTCCGTCTGGATAAGAGGAATGTTGTAGCCTACACTCTGGTCGCCGACGCCGGGGAGCGTGCGGGAAACGCCCGACACGACGCCCTGAGTAACCGTGGTCGCAAACCCGAAAGGATTGCCAATGGCAACGGCTTTCTGACCTACCAGCACCTCGTCGGAGTCGGCGATGGGGATGGGCACAACTTCCCGGACCGCCTGCGGCAGCGCGTCGGGGTCGGTAAGCTCTAAGAGCGCGAGGTCGTAAGTCTGGTTGGCCCCCACCACGCGCACCGGGAACTCCTCGTCGGAGGACGGAAAAGTCACGGTGATTTCGGCACCCTCGCGTGGCTCGACGCTTTCCTCCTGGAGCGCCGACCTCACCACATGGTAGTTGGTGATGATGCGACCCTGGTCGTCTACCACAAAGCCGCTACCGCTGCCTTGTTGCGGCCGCGGGGCGGGACCCTGTTCGGGCTGCTGGAAAAAGCGGCGGAACTGCTCGGGTACTTGGTCAAAAAACTCCTCGTATCCTTCGGGCAGTACGGGCTCACCCTGCACCGTAAGGTTTACCGCCACCACGCTTGGGCT
Organism: Trueperaceae bacterium; assembly: GCA_965214405.1. Lineage (GTDB taxonomy): Bacteria > Deinococcota > Deinococci > Deinococcales > Trueperaceae > CBDCCT01. The sequence continues at coordinate 161,370 of OZ243956.1, read as the reverse complement.
ATACTCTTCTACGATGCTGATGGTGTTTTGTTCGTACTCGAGCAGCGCCCCGTCCGAAAGGCCCGTGATGGCCTGCGCACCCCCCGTCGCGCCCCCTGTTTGCGCAAAGGCGGTGGTCGCGCCCAACAGGCCCACTGAGCCGACGCTAAAAATTAGCGCGGCATATAAGGACGTAAAAAACCGGTTTAACTTCATATCTTACACTCCTGACGATGCGTGGGCCTTACCTTTGAAGTTACCCACTCAGGTTGACGGTAACAGCCCCCCGTGAACCTTTCTCATGAACCAAGTTAAGGGGGTTAACCCGCTTTTTCAACAGCCCACAGAACAGTCCACAGAAGGGTTCACAAAAAAGTCAGAGGATGACGGCCACCGTTTTCCTGCCGTAGGCCCGCTCGAGCAGCCCCCGCGTCAGCCCGCCCACCTCCCGGTGGAGCGCGCGCAACGTCCCCCGGTCCCCCTTGAAAAACGCATCCAATGCTTCGTTATGAAGTGCCGTTAAAGATGTTTCTAGGGAAACGGTGTCAGCGCCCCCTTCTCCAATCGTATGCAAACACAGCGACGCTGTCTGCACCGCCTCAAAGATGTGGTCCAGCAACTCTTCACTATTCACAAATCCCCCCATTTTTCCCGCAACCGAGTATACCAAAAGTGGTAGTGGTTGGTAAGGGGGGGGGTACTTGTTTTAGTAGTATTTTTTCCCCTGTTCCAAGGGGCGAAGGCCGCGTATAGTTACCTCAAGCTCTTCGCCGGGGGGCAGTGTGGTGAGGGGAACAAGCAAGCGTACCTGCTTTTGAGTCCGCGTAAGCGCTCGAGCAGGTGCGCTTGTTTTTTTGTCTGTCGTCCTTAACCGGCTTTTCCCTGCGGCGTCAGCACCCGTTCCGTCGCGCGCGCTCGAGCCTCTTCTCTGCGACCCTCTGACGGGATTTTCCAGTCGTGACCGCAACGTTCCAACATTCTTTCGGCTTCCTCCGGCCCCCAGGTGCCCGCCGCGTAGTTAGGAAAATTTTCGGGCGGCGTCTGTGCCCAGTGCTCCAACACAGGCGTGACGATGCGCCAGGCCGCCTCGACCTGGTCGGCGCGCATAAAAAGGGTGGCGTCGCCCAGCATCACGTCCAAAAGGAGCGTTTCGTAGGCGTCGGGGGAGCCTTCTTGAAAGGCGGTTTCGTACTTAAAGGCCATCTCGACGGGGCTCAGGCGCACGCCCAAACCGGGGCGCTTCGCCATCATGTCGAGCGCGATGCCCTCGTCGGGCTGGATGTTGATGACGATGCGGTTGGCCTGCCACAGGGGCGCGGCCCTCTGCGGGAAGGAGCGGTGCGGCACGTCCTTAAAGGTGATGACGACTTCCGAGTCTTTGGCCTGAAGGCGCTTGCCGCTCCGGAGATAAAAGGGCACGTCCTGCCAGCGCCAGTTGTCGACGAAGAGGGTCAGGGCCGCGTAGGTTTCGGTCCTAGAGTCCGGGGCGACGCCCGTTTCGTCGCGGTAGCCGGGCACTTGTTCGCCCTTGACCACGCCCGGGCCGTACTGGCCCCTCGTACACACGTCGCCAATATGCGCCCTGTCGATGGGCCGCACCGCGCGCAGCACGTCGACCTTTTTGCTGCGGATTTCGTCGGCCTCGAACGACACGGGGGGCTCCATCGCCATAAGGCACAAGAGCTGCATGAGGTGGTTTTGCACCATGTCGCGGAGCGCGCCCGCGTGTTCGTAGTAGCCGCCGCGGTGCTCGACGCCCACCGTCTCGGCCACGGTGATTTGCACGTTGTCCACGTAGCGCCGGTCCCAGACGGGGTCGAAGAGCGCGTTGGCAAAGCGAAACGCCAGGATATTCTGCACCGTCTCTTTGCCCAGATAGTGGTCGATGCGGTAGATTTGCTCCTCGACAAAAACGTCCTGGAGGATGCTGTCTAGGTGCCTCGCCGAGGCGAGGTCGTGACCGAAGGGCTTTTCGATGACGATGCGGGCGTGGCCTTTGTCCGCGGCCAAGCCGACGCGCTCGAGGCCGTTCACGATCGTCTCGACCAAGCTCGGGGGCGTCGCTAAGTAAAACACAAAGTTGACCGGGTCGTCCCACGCCGCCGCCTTGGCGCGGAGCGTTTGGGCGAGTTCCTTGTAGCAGTCCTCTGAGCCGAAGTCGCCGCTGGCGTAGCTCAGCGTCTCGGCGAAGCGGGTCCAGGTCTCTTCGTCCGCGCCCGAGCGCGTGTCCAAATGGCGGGCAAACGCGTCCAAACCGTTTCTCACATGTTCCAAAAACGCCTCGCCGCTCATCTCCTTGCGGTCGAGGCCGATAATTGCTATCTCGTCAGGCAAATGCCCGTCCACAAAGAGGTCGAAAAGCGCCGGGAGCAGCTTGCGCCAACTCAAATCCCCGCCCGCCCCGAAAATCACGATGACCGTGCTCGGCGGGACGGGCACGGGGTCCGTCATCGAGGTGTAATCCGCTCTTTCCGCTTCTTGTGAGGTTGTCTGCGTCATGCTCTCTCCTAACCGTTACGTTGTACAGTTTGGTTCTCAGGTTTACCGGGTCTCATCAGGTCTCAGAATAGTTTTGGTCTTGCTCATTCCTATAAACTTGCTCATTCCCATAAAAACGCCATCAAGATAAAAGCGGCTGAAGTCACGGCTATGGCTGACGGACGAGCTTCAAAAACGCTGCCGCGCCAAAACCGCACCCCCTAAGCTTAGCAGGCTCTCCCTGAGCAACATAGCGGCGCGCACAGTGAGGGGGTGAAGGTCATGGGGGGTGAAGGTCGGCGTCTCAAAGCAAACGCTCACGGCGCGGGCGCTTGGGGTCCTTCGGACCTCTTGCCGAACTCGAGCAGACGGCCCAGCAGCGGACCACCCAAAACCGCGCCCACCACCACGTTGCTGTAGTGGCTCGTCAAGCGCCAGGCGATCACGGCGGCGGTTACGTTGGCGGTTACGTTGGCGGTGACAGTCGGGGCGAGTGCCGGGTTCACCCCCGCGTCGGCGGAGCGGCCAATAGCGAGACCCACCATCACCTCCAAAGCCCCGCTCCCGCCCGGCGTGGGCACCGCGAACGAAGCCACGGACGATAAAAGCACCACGGCGAGCGAAAAGAGGGGCGGCGTGTGGAGGTCCAGAGCGCGGGCGAAAAGGAAGAAAATCGCGTAGCTCGAGCCGTGGATGAGCGGCGTGAGCAGCCCCAAAAGGAGACCGCGCAAGGGGCCGCCCCCGCGCATCGTGGCGAGGGCGCTCGAGGTGCGCCAAAGTGCGCGCAGCGCACCTCTCCGCCAGCGCAGAAGCGGCGAGAACGAGAAGAGCCAAAACACGGGCCGCGTGAGGCTTCCTAGCCGGTAAGCCAGTCCGTAGCCGCTGCCGAGAAAAAGAGCCGCCAGGAGCAGCGCGAGCCAGGGGCTAAGCGACACGCCGGGGAGCGCGTTGAGGGCCGTAAGCACGGCGAGCGGGGCTGCCCAGGCGAAAAAGAACAGGTCCAGCACGGAGGTGTAGAGCGGCACCGACCAGGCCTGCTCGGGGGAGAGGCCGCGCCCCACAAGCGTCAGCGCCACCGCGGGCACCGAACCGCTGCCGCTGGGCGTTACCGCGGCGCCAAAGCGGCCCAGCACGTAAGCCTGCCACGCCTGCCGGAGTCCCAGAGGTTCACCGAGCGTGCGCGTGAGCAGGGAGAGGCGCAGCGCGCCGCAGAGATAGTTGAGCGCGAGCAGCCCCAGGCCGCCGCCAAAGGCCCAAAAAGGAATTTCTGATAACGCCCTCAAGTCCTGCGGCCCCCCGAGCGCGAAGAGCACCGCGACAACGCCCAAGACGCTAAAAAGGAGCGACAGCAGGAGAACACGCGTCATTACGTTCCCAGTACCCTGTGAGCGGCTTTGGACGTGGATGCAGAGGTGAGTGACGAGGGTATAGACGTGGTTACGGGGCGACGGCCCCTGCCCCCATCCTCCACCCGTTCTCTTCTCAGCTCCCGCTCACCCATCACCCTCTCGATAATGTCGGCTGCCGCGTCGTTACCGGGACGAAAATGTGGCTGCCGCAACGCTCCTGATGCTCTTAAAAATTCCGTCACGTCCTCCCTGGTGAGCGAGCGTCCGATCACCGTCTCGCCTAAGCCTTTACGCGCCAGCTCGAGCGCGTTCAGCGTCTGCTCGAAAGAGCCGCGGTTGGGCACCGCCAGAATGGGTTTGCCCAGGTAAAGCGCCTCGCTAAGAAGCGTAAAACCCGCCGTGCAAATCACGCCCCGGCTGCTCGTAAGCGCGTCCAGAAAACCCCCTTCGGAAGGCGGCTCAAACGTCAAATTGCCGCCTCGTTCGCTCTGCCCAACCTCCTGACCGAAACCGAAAAGCACAAAAGGCTGGTCTAAACCGCGCAGCGCCCCCAGCACCTCCGCCGCCCCCACGTGGTTGGTGTAGACGACGACGTGCTCGCCCGTACTCGGCGTCCGCGTTCGCACCGCGGCGCGGATGATGGGCGGCACCAGGCTGACCCGCTCGGGGCGGCGGGGCGGTGAGGGGGGGGCAAAAGAGGGCAGGATAACGTGCGCGGGTCGTCGCGGCGTGATGTGCCGCACCACGCCCGCGGTCAGGGCGGCGTTAAGAGAGTGCGCCCGCGGTACCCTGGGGCGGGTTTCGGTGAGAATCTGCTGACGGTTCAGGGACACGGTGGGCAGGCCGATAAGCTCCGCGGCGAGGGCGCTAAAGGGCTCGAAGTCGGTCACGAGCACAGCAGGCTCGAGCGCCTCCAAACGCCTTGCCAGCCCCCGCACGATTTCGGGTTTGAAAAGGATAGGGGCTAGGTTGCGGCGCACCGTCTCGAAAAAATTGACGCGATTGTCCCTGACGCTTTGACCCAAGGCGGGTACAGAGAGCACGTCGCTAGTTTCACCGTGTTTAGCCCCGGCCTCGAGCGTCTCCCTGGCCGCGCCCCCGCAACAAAACATGATCTCGTGACCTCTGCCGCGCAAGGTCTCGACCACGGCCAGCGTCCTCGAGAGGTGCCCGCGCCCCTCCCCGCAGAGCGCGTAGACGATGCGGGCCACCTCAGCGCCCCGAAGCCCCGACGTTCGGGTGGGAGAAAGAGGCGAGCGTCACATCTCTTTTATAACAGGTATCTGCGCGCGTAAATTGACCTCCTCGACAAACGCCTTTTACGGCCTTTTATAGAGGTTGGGTGACGGCGCTCGAGCCCGTCCGCGTGACAAGCCGGGGAAGCAAGAGGCGCCTTCTTAAGTCTTGCAGATATTTTTACAAAAGCGCACCTTCGATACGCGGGCGTGCGTGCTAGGCTGACGCCATGAGAGACACGGACCTTGTGAAAGAAATTTCATCGAGAAGGGAGCGGGTCGGAACAGCGCTTAGGGGGCGGCTCAAGCGCCTGCGAATTCGGCCCAAGCGGATTTTGCCCTGGGTGGTGGTGGTGCTGCTTTTTTTCGCGGCGGGCGGCGGCTTCTGGCTCTACCGCACCAACCGGCTGCGCGAGGCGCTGCCGCCCCAAGGCGCGCTGTCGGTGAGTAGCGCGCCGCAAATCGAGGGGATGCAAGACCAGCTTCTCTTTATGGAGGTGATGGCGCGCCTCGCCTCGTTCCGGGCCGAGGCGGCGGCGAAGCGCGACCTGTCGCTGCTCGTGGTCGACTACGATGTTCTGTACAACAGTTTAGAGCACCTTTACGGCTCGAGCGCCACCTGGCCGGAGTTAGAAAGCAGTCTGTTTACGCTCGAGGCCCAACTCCGCGACAATGACCGCGACGCGCTCTCCACCCTGGCGGAGCTTTCCCGCTTGCTCGAGCGCTCCTCGGCTTGACGCATTCAAACCTGACTTGCCCAGCGCGAGCTTGTCTGAACCTGAGCTTGAACCTGAGCTTGAACCTGAGGGGGCGCTTTCGCCGGATGAGGACGGCGTCACAGCGGCGCATTTTCTAGAAAGATATAGTGAGCGTTGCCAAGGCGCTTCTTTCGGATCTGTTTGGAAACGCAGGCCAAGCCTCGGCAAAACGTAAGCAACGTAAGCCATGTAGGGAGGCATAATGGATAAAATTGTAGAAACACCCGCGCCCGCGTTAGAGAGCGCGCAAAGTAACGAGGTGTTGGAGCTCGAGACCATACGCGACCGCGACGCTGACGAGATTGCGGAGCTTATAGGGGGCGGAACGCTCGAGGTTCGCATCGACGGGGCCATGAGCGAGTGGGGCAGCCTCATCGAGGATTTTTTTGCCAAGCTCGAGCGGGGCGTGACCAAGTGGCACCACGAGGGCAAAGAAAAAACCGTCGTCGTCCGCTTTGTCGAGCGGGAGTAGCGCGCCTGTCAGGACCAACACAAGTTTCGCGGTGGGCGTTATCCTTACCCTTTAAGGTGCGCATGTTCCTCACCTTATTTCTGACTGCTCTACTCTTTTGGAGCGGCGCGTTTGCCCAAGACGCGCCGCTCAGCGGGTTGCGTTTGGCGCACCTGTCGCCCGACGCGCCGCTCGTGGACTTGGTGGTGGATGACGAGCTCGTCCTCAGGGATGTGGCCTTTAGCGACGTGACCGGCTATCTGTTGCTTCCCGCGGGGAGGCACGAACTCCGGGTGTTCGCGCACCGTCTGCCGCAGGAGCTGGAGGTCGGTCTGGACGCGGCTGCGGGTACCGGAGGCGTGTCGGACGCGCCGCCCCGCGCGAGCAGGGCCACGCGGACCCTGGAGCCGGTGACGCTTTTTGTCACGCTCGAGGCGGGCGCGTACTACACGCTCAACTACGTAGGCTTTTACGAGCCCCCGCCCGTCGAGGAGGAGCGGGGCGCGCTGAGCGTCAACGTGGACCCGGACGACACCGTTTTTACCCTCGTCGGGCCGCGCGGCTACAGCGTCACGCTCCAGGGGGACGCGCTTCAGGAGAACCTGGTGCCGGGCGGCTACACCGTGAGCGCGCAGCGCGCGGGCTACCAGAGCACCACCTACGAGGTCGAGGTTCAACCGAACGTCACCGCCACGCTCTCCGCCACGCTGCAAAGGCTTCAGGAACCTTCAGAGGCGCTCGAGCAGCCCGACCTCACCACCAACCTTCGCAATCCGGGCGGTTCGTGGCAAAAGGTCGAGCTGCAACTCTACCGCGACGAATTTCTGGGCTGGCCGCCCATCGCCGGAAACATATTCGTGCGCGTGGTCCACGCGTCTTCTATCGCGCCCGCGGTGACCGTCACGAGCGCCTTGCCGGGGGGACCGCGAAACGGGACCGGCGGGGCCGGGGTGCCTGCGGCGTCTGGTGTCACGCTCGCCCAAGGCCTTTCGTTTCCCAACACGAGCGAATACGTTCCCGTCCCGTCGGGCGCGCAAACGCTGGTGGTGCGGGAGGTGGAAAGCCAAAACATTATCATCGAAGTGCCCGGCTTTATCCTCGTGCCGGGGGCTGTATATACTTTCTATTTGGTCGCCGACGCGGTCGACAACCAGCTCAAGGTAATTACGGCGGTAGACGCCGGGATGGCGTGGCGGCTGCCCTAATCCAGTGCGTCAAGTGATGGAAGGGGTTATGGCAGGCGTCATTGCGTGTGATGGTGGAGTAGGGCGGCGCAGGGTGGCGCATAAATATCTCACCCTACGCAAGATTTTTTGTAGATTGGGTTCAGGGGTAAAGTTAGGAAATAGGAGAGGGAGAATCAAACGAGCATCCTGTGTTCTACATTCTCCTTCAAACTTTTGGACAAGTTTTCACTATTTTTAACGGCTTGTGCATAAGGTGAATAAAGGAGGCTCGAGGGTGATAACACAGAGGGTGATAACACAGAGGGTGATAACACAACAGAGGGTGATAACACAATGGTAGGCGCGCTCAAACAAATTTGGGCCAATCCCTACGTGCGCGTGCTCGTGGGGTTGCTCGTGGCGGTCCTTGTTTACTTGCTGCTCGTGCGGACTCAGTCGGTGTGGGCAAGCTTTCTGATAGCCTATTTGATAGCCTATTTGCTCAACCCCTTGGTGTCGTGGTTCGAGCGCCGCGACTTTCACCGCTCCTTTGGCGTGTTCATCGTGGTGCTCCTTTTGCTCGCGTCACTGGGCCTGTTGTGGCTTTTGGGCGTTCAACTGGCGGCGCAACTCACGGTTTTTACCGGCGAGCTTCCCACCCTTATTAGCACCGTCGAGGAACTGCCCTACCTTATCAGCCGCCAGATTGACCCGAGCTTTGGCGCGCTCTTTCAGCAGGTTTTTGTTACCTTGCAGCGGCTCGCGCAGGGCATTGCGACGCAGGTGCTGCCGTCTTTAGAAAGCGCGGGTGCCGGGGGCGGCGTGCTCACCTGGGTTTCGGCGGTTGGCGGGGGCGGCTTTCAGGCCTTTATCGTGTTCGTGCTGACGCTTTACTTGCTCTACAACTACCCCCACTACAGCCGCTCGTTTCTGCGCGCCTTCCCGCACCGCTACCGGCCCGGCGTCGAGGAAATCATGGGCGGGGTGAGCTTCGCGGTCGGCGGCTATATCCGGGGTCAGCTTCTTATCGCCGTGATGGTCGGCGTGCTCACGGGACTCGGACTTTTTTTGCTGGGTATCCCGCTCGCCATCGGGCTCGGCGTGGTTGCGGGCGTTGCCAACCTCATTCCCTTTTTCGGACCGGTTATCGCCGCGATACCCACGGCGCTGTTTGCCTTTACCGCGGGTTTTGGCTCGGTACTCGGCGCGCTGGGCGTGCTCATTTTGGTTCAGCAAATCGACGCCAATATCTTGACGCCGCTCGTCTACTCGCAGACCATCGAAATCGACCCCGTGACCATCATCGTCGCCATCCTCGCGGGCTCGGCCTTGTTCGGCGTGGTGGGCGCGATTTTATCGGTGCCCGTCGCGGCCTTTTTGACGCTGCTCTACCGCGACTACTACGTGAGCAGCCGCTGGTACCGCTCGGAGCGGGAGCCGTCGGCGGCGGATTAGCGTCGGTACCGAATCCTGAGATCAAGAAGCCCGTGCCAAACTCGGTCCTTGTTTTGTATGTTGTTCCGTCAGGCGTAAGGCCGAATCCGTGCGCGAGCATCCCTGGGTGACCGGGCGTGGCCTGCGCCACCCGAGTACCAGTCCGAACAAGCCTCTTGAACTTAAAAAGCCGGGTAGGCAAGGGTAAGAGTGGTGAGGAGCCAAACGCAATAGGGGGGAGACTCAACCTTATGTTGGAACTGACGAGTAAGGCCAGGCTCGAGGAGTGGATGATAAAAGCCTGTTCGTAGCACGTCACAAGATTGCAGCGTTTTCAAAAGTGGTAAACTCCGTTTAAGTCAGTATGTCATAGCGGTTGCGCCGGGTTTGTTGGCGGCTCGAGGTGGAGGGTACATAGGCGGGCGAGGTCGCACAAGCTTTAGCACAGCTAAACTTTCTACGTTTGCCGACGCGGCCTTAGACATACTCAAACTACAGCAAAGGAGTGTTATGAGTAAACCAATCGGTAGCGCAGTAAAAAACGTCGGGTGGACTCCCTATGAAAGCGTCAGCCGCGTGCTCGTTGCTGCGGCGTTCGTTGTGGCGCTTGTGGTGGCGGCGTTTTCGGCTCAGGTGGGCGCGCAAGAAGCTGTTAAAACCGGCGGGACCCTGCAAGTCACCCGCGACTCGGGCAGCTACACCTTTAACCTAAACCCCTTCGGCACGGCGGGCCAGAACCTGCCCGCGACGCCGCTCATTTATGAACCGCTCTTTTTTGTCAATACGCTTAACGGCGACGTGGTCCCCCTGCTCGGCACCTCATACGAGTGGAGCGACGACACCCTGACGCTTACAGTCGGGACGCGCGAGGGCGTTTCTTGGAGCGACGGCGAACCTTTCAGTGCCGACGACGTGGCGTTCACCTTTAACTACCTTAAAGAGTACCCGGCCCTGGACACCAAAGGGCTATGGGCCTTGGGTCTGGGGAGCGTCGAGGTGACCGACGCCAACACCATGGTCTTCAGCTTTTCAGAACCCAACACGCCGCTTTTTGCGAACGGCAACGGCATCGCGGGGCAGCTCATCGTGCCCGAGCACGTCTGGTCGGGTATCGACAATCCCGCCGAGGCGACCAATGAGAACCCGGTCGGGACGGGTCCCTTTTTGTTCGACTCGTTCGCGCCGCAGCTTATCAAGGTGGTCAAGAATCCGAACTACTGGCTTTCCGGTCAGCCCTATATCGACGGCGTCACCTGGCAGGTGACCAACAGCAACCAGGCCTCGCTGCTCTTGCTGCTGAGCAATCAAGCGGACTACGCCTACTCGAACATCTCCAACGTCGAGCGGACCTACGCGTCCAAAAATCCCGACTTGTACCAATATTGGTGGCCCGTCAACAACGACAACATCCTTTTCTTAAACACCGCCAAGGCCCCTTTTGACGACGTGGCGCTGCGTAAGGCCATTGCGATGGCGATTGACAAAGCTGACTTGGCCGCCAAGGCTTACGCGGGCACCTCGGTCGGCCCGGCGGACCCAACCGGCATCATCCCGTCGCAACAAGACGTGTGGCTCGACGCGTCCCTCGCCGAAGCGAACTACGGCTACGACCCCGAGGCGGCCAGGGCGATGCTGACCGAGGCGGGCTACACCCTGAACGGTGACACGCTGCTCGACCCCCAAGGCGACGCGCTGCCGACCTTTAACATCCTGGTGGGCGCGGGCTGGACCGACTTCATCACGATGGCGCAGATCATCTCTCAGAATTTGCAGGCTCTGGGCATCAGCACGACCATTCAGCAAGAGAACTGGGGCTCGTACTCGCGCGCGCTCCAAAGCGGCACCTACGACATGGCGATCTCGTGGGGCTGGGGCAACGGCCCGACGCCCTACTATCTCTACAACCAGTCGTTCGCGCCCGAATTTTCGGCGGAGGTGGGCGAACTCGCCGCCTCGAACTTTTCGCGTTTTACCGACCCGACGATCACGCAGGCGTTAGAGACCTACCGCAGCAGCAGCGATGAGGCCACCCAAAAGCAGGCCATTAGCGACATCGCTTCGGTGGTTGTCGAGCAGGTGCCTTACGTGCCCTTAACCGACCGGGTGCAGTTCTCGAACTACAACTTGTCGAACTTTACGGGCTGGCCCACGGCGGACAATCCCTACACCGACGGCGGCCCGGACGACAGCGCCGCGGGGCTGCTCATGTTCCGCGAGATTCATCTGAAGTAAGCGTCCCGGCACAGTGTGACGGAGATTGACAGGAGGGTAGAGGAGGTGGGGAGAAGGTTAAAAACTCCTCTCCCTATCCCTCCACTCCCCATCCCCTGACCAGATAACTTGTGCGCAGGGTAACCGAAGCTGTAGGAGGTACGAACTCGTGCGCTACTTGCTGCGCAAACTCGCTTTGCTGCTCGTGACGGGTTGGGCGGCTCTGACGATTAACTATGTGCTCCCCCTCTTGGTTCCGGGCGACCCCATCGGGGTGATGCTGGCGCGCTACCAGGGGCGGCTCTCGCCCGCGGCGGCGGAAGCGCTTCGGGCGGCGTTCGGGCTCGAGACGAACGCCAACCCGCTGATACAATATTTTAACTATTGGAAAAGGATGCTGACTGGGGACTTCGGCGTTTCATTGGGTTACTTTCCCGCGCCCGTGAGTTCGGTGCTGGCGCAGGCGGTGCCCTGGACCCTGGCGCTCGTCGGGGTCACCACGCTGCTCGCCTTTATTTTGGGTACGCTGCTGGGCATTCTTTCCGGCTGGCGGCGCGACTCCGCGGGGGCTGATTCGCTGGTGCTGGCCTCTCTTTTTCTAAACGGCGTGCCGTACTTTTGGCTCGCTCTGATTGCGCTTTATGTGTTCTCTTATCTTTTGGGTTGGTTCCCGCTGAGCGGCGGCTACGGCAACGAGGTGGTGCGGGGTTCGGGCTGGCCCTGGATAAGCAGCGTGCTCTACCACAGCGTCCTGCCCGCGCTGACCATCATCGTGACCGCGATGGGCGGCTGGCTCCTCACGATGCGTAACAACTTGATTGGCGTCCTTAGTGAGGACTACATCGCGTTTGCACACGCTAAGGGTCTCTCTACTCAGCGGGTCATGCTCCAGTACGCGGCGCGCAACGCGATTCTGCCAAGTTTTACCGCGTTTGCGATGGCGCTGGGTTTCGTGGTGAGCGGGTCTTTACTTACCGAAATCGTCTTTTCTTATCCCGGCATCGGCTACTACCTTTATCAGGCCGTCGTCAGTCTTGACTACCCGCTGATGCAAGCTATCTTTCTCTTTATCACGCTGGCGGTGCTCGTGGCGAACTTTCTCGCGGACGTGGCCTATTCGCTCCTCGACCCGCGGGTGCGGAGCCGGGGGGCGTAAGTGGACTGGTCGCGGCTTCTTTACAACCGCAAGTCGCAGCTTGGGCTCGCCCTTTTGGCGACCTTCGCGTTCGTGGCTCTTTTCGCACCCTGGCTGGCGCCCGCCTCGCCCTCGGAGATGACCTTCCTCCCGTTCGAGCCGCCGAGTGCGCAGCATCTCTTGGGGACGACGGCATTAGGGCAAGACATCTTCTCGCAACTCGTCTGGGGCACGCGGTTGTCGCTGCTCGTGGGGCTCCTGGCTGGCGCGGTGGCGACGTTTATTTCTGTGCTGATTGGGCTCGTGGCGGGTTACTACGGCGGCTGGATAGACGAGGTTTTGTCCACCTTTACCAACATCTTTCTGGTGATTCCGGGGCTGCCGCTCCTTATCGTCATCGCGGCCTATATCAGCCTCAGCGGGGTCTTGCCCATCATCTTTGTGATTGCCATAACCGGCTGGGCCTGGGGCGCTCGAGTGCTGCGCTCGCAGATGCTGACGCTGCGGAACCGTGATTTTGTTCAGGCGGCGACGGTGGCGGGCGAGGGGGGCGGGCGCATTATCTTTGCCGAAATCTTGCCCAACATGCTCTCGCTCATCGCGGCCAACTTTTTCGGGGCGGCGCTCTTTGCGGTTCTTAGCGAGGCGGGCCTCGAGTTTCTGGGCCTTGGCGACGTGGGCATCACCACCTGGGGGACGATGCTCTACTGGGCGCAGAACAACCAGGCGTTCCTGATGGGCCAGTGGGCCTGGATGGTCGCGCCGGGGCTCTGCATCGCCTTGTTGGGCACCTCATTCGCGCTGCTTAACTTTGCGATTGACGAGATTACCAATCCGAAGCTGCGCTCTCAGGGTGCAAAAAAACCCAAGCGGGCGCGGACGCTCGAGCCTACGCCCGTTGGCATATCTGCTACGTCCTCCGCTGCACAACCCATCCGGTCCACCCCACAACCCAACAGCGACGCGCTTTTGCAGGTCAAAGACTTCAGCGCGGGCTACGTGCTGGGCGACAGGACCGTGCGCGCGGTGCGGGACGTTGACCTAACGCTCGAGCGGGGTGAATTCTTGGGCGTCGCGGGCGAGTCGGGCTGCGGCAAAACGACGCTCGCGTTTGGCATCGCCCGGCTCCTCAAGCCGCCCGGCGAGATTTTGGGAGGTGAGGTGTGGTTAGGCGGCAAGGACCTCGCCAAGGTGGGGGCTCGAGAGTTACGCGGGATGCGCTGGCGCGACTTTTCGGTCGTGTTCCAGGCCTCGATGAACGTCCTCAACCCGGTGACGCGCATCCGCACGCAGATTTACGACGCGATGCGGGCGCACACGCGGATGGACGAGGCGGCTTTAGGCAAACGCGCGCGAGAACTTTTTGAACTCGTGGACATTTCCCCCGACTACTTAGACGCCTACCCGCACCAGCTCTCGGGCGGGATGAAGCAGCGGGCGGTTATTGCCATCGCGCTTGCGCTCGAGCCCGACCTCATCCTCATGGACGAGCCCACCACCGCGCTCGACGTGGTGGTGCAGCGCACGCTCTTGCAAAAAATCGACGTCATCCGCAAGGAGCTGGGCATCGCCATCATCTTCATCACCCACGACCTCTCCCTGTTGGTCGAAATAAGCGACAGCGTGATGATCATGTACGCGGGCACGGTCATCGAAAAGGCCCCCTCGCGCGAGCTCTACGCCGAGCCGCTGCACCCCTACACGCAGGGGCTGATGCACGCCTTTCCGCCCCTCGTGGGGGCGCGCGAAAGGCTGCACGGCATCCCCGGCAAGCCGCCCGACCTCAGCAAGCCCGTCACCGGCTGCCCCTTTTTCGCGCGCTGCGCCTGGCGCTTGGAAGGGCTCTGCGACACCGTGACGCCGCCGCTGCGTGAAGTGGTGGAGGGTCACACCACCGCTTGTCACCTCTATGACGAAGCACTCTTGGCCGCGCATGACCGGGAAGAGGCGCTGGTGCAGCCCGGCGAGCTGGGAGCGTTGCCAGCGTGAGTTACACGGGAGAAGAGAGCGGAACGCCCGTGTTTGAGGCTCACGGCCTCAGCAAAACTTTTGTTCTGGGCGGCATGTTCGGCTCGACCAAGGTCCCGGCGGTGGGCGACATCGACTTAACCATCGGCGAACGCGAGGTGCTGGGGCTCGTCGGCGAGTCGGGCTCGGGCAAGTCCACCGTCGCGCGGCTTATCGCCAGACTTTACGAGCCCACCGCGGGCGAGATGGCGCTCTCGGGTGAAACCGTCCCCGCGGGCTTGCGCGGGCGCGCGCTGCGGCGCTACCGCAAGCGGGTCCAGATGATTTTTCAGGACCCCTTTTCATCGCTCAACACCGTTTACCCGATTTCGTACATCCTCAAGCGCCCGCTGCTCGTCCACGGCCTCGCCACCCGTAAGAACGTGCGGGAGGAGACGAAGGCGCTGCTCGAGCGCTGCGGCCTCAAACCCGCGGAGCGCTACATCGACAAATACCCCTACGAACTCTCGGGCGGCGAGCGGCAGCGCGTGGGCATCGCGCGGGCCTTGGCGGTGGAGCCCAAGCTCGTCTTGGCCGACGAGCCCACCTCGATGCTCGACGTGTCCATCCGGCTCGACATCATGAACCTGCTTCTGGACCTCAAGGAGCAGGAGGGGCTGTCGCTCCTCTTCATCACCCACGACCTCGCGGGGGCGCACTACATGAGCGACCGCATCGCGGTGATGTACGCGGGCAGGCTGATGGAGGTGGGACCCTCGAGCGGCCTCATCAACACGCCCAAGCACCCCTACACGCAGCTCCTCAAAAAGGCCGCGCCCAAGCCCGAGTCGGGTTTGGAGCCCGAGACCCTACAGGCCACCGGCGACATCCCCGATTTGGCCGACCTGCCCCCCGGCTGCCCCTTCGCGCCGCGCTGCCCCTTCGCCCACGCCGAATGCAACGCGCGCCTGCCCGACATGGTCGAGGCCGCGCCGGGGCACTACGCGCGCTGCGTGCTCTACTATCCCGACGCCGAGGCGAAGCACCCGGAGTTGGTGAGGGGGGTGAGGGAGGCGGCGCAGGGGTGAGGTAATACGTGATGTCATCCCAGCGTTAAAGTTGCTTTCTTTGGTGAGGGCGCATCTTTATGCGTGAGAAGGCCCGTAGTCCGACTTGAAACTTCTGCGCCTTGGCTTTTAGCGCACCTTAAATCTTTCGCTTCTTATCCAGGGTAGAAACTCAAAAAGCTGAGAGGCGTCATTTTAGTCAATGTGCTGATAACTTCACGAAGGCAGTAACATACCCCGCGTACGCGGCCCTCCTCGAGCACTACGGCGTGATGTTGTGAAGCCACTGTGCTGAGGCGTTCACTCCATACTCCTCAAATTGTGAAGAGCGGCGGCACCGTCTGCCTCGGCAGGGGTGCCAGGGCTACACGCAGGACGTACTGCTGAGCCCCGCCCCTGCGGTAGTATTTCTGGATTAAGTCGTGAAGCTCCCGCTGGAACGCCTTGGCTGCCGGGTAGTCGAGGTAAAGCCCCGTGTTCCAGCCCAGCAGCGTCGCGGCCCGGTCGGCCTCCAAGCCGAACATCACCAGCCGCCCGTCCTGCGACGCCGGGTACACATTGAGTAGCCCGTCTTGGCCGAGCCCGATCCTCAGCCCCCACGTGCTCGGCGGCTCCTCGCTGTTCGTCAGGGCGCTCTGCACAAGCTGATCCTGGAGATCGCGCTCCCAACGCAGCAGCCACGCTTCCGGGGTGAGGGCGTCGGTCGCCGCGAAGGGAATGAAAAACGCCTCCGCGGAGGTTTTGTACCGCTTGACTGCGCGTCCCGCTCGAGCCTCCTCCGACACGACCGTGAGCAGACCCAGCTCCACGAACCGGCGCACCCGGTAGAGGAGCGAGTTGGGTTTCACCTCGAGCAGGGCCGCCGCCTCGCTCACGGTACGGGGTTGCCCGAAGAAGGGCTCTAAATAGCGCAGGCCGGTCATGTCGGTGAGCAGCCGGGTCGCCTCGGGGTGGGTGACCTCGCGGGCCGGGCTGGGTGAAGGGCTCTTCTCCATTTCACGCAGCATAGCAGAAAACTAAAGAAGGGGCAGATGAGGTTGGCGCACAAACCGACCGTCTGCTCCTTCTGGGAGGTTTTCATGAGCTATATCAAACCCGTTCCGCCGGGCCAACTCGGCGACCTTGAACCTTTAGCGAAGCAGGCTTACGCCTCGTTCGGCTTCGTCCCCAACACCGTCTACACGATGGCGCACCGCCCCGAACTCGTGCGCGGTTTTTTAGGGCTCGCCCACGCCGTCATCCGAGGTGGTATTGAGCCCACCCTGCGGACGCTTGTGGTGCAGGTCGCGAGCACCGCCGCCGGTTGCCGCTACTGCCAAGCACACGGGGCGCGCCAGGCTTCGGTTGCCGGGGTTGACCCGGCGAAGATCGCCGCCGCTTGGGACTTCGAGACGGACGCCCGCTTTTCAGAAGCGGAACGTGCCGCGTTGCGGCTCGCCCGCGACGCCTCGGTTTTGCCCAACGCAGTGACCGCGGGGCACTTCGACGACCTGAAGCAACACTTCAACGAGGGACAGATTGTGGACATCGTCGGTACGGTCGCCTTGATGGGCTTTCTCAACCGCTGGAACGATACGTTCGCGACGGCGCTCGAGCCCGACCCATACAACTTCGCTCAGCAGCACTTGGGGGTTCAGGGATGGACCCCCGGCAAACACGAGGTAGGGCGTGGTTAACCTCAAGACAGAAGCGCAGCCCGAAGTGATAACCGACGCCCTCGGCGCCCCCCTCGAGCCCCTCTTATACCTCACAGCCGTGACCAAAGCTTACAAGCTCCCGTCGGGCCAAATTTATACCGCCTTGAAGGAGGTCAGTATGGCCGTCGCGCCCGGCGAGCTGATCGCCGTGTTGGGGCGTTCGGGCAGCGGCAAGTCGACACTGCTCAACCTCATTGCCGGGCTCGACCGCCCGACCTTGGGGGAGGTCTCCGTCGCCGGGACCTCACTGCGCGGCCTCGGCGAGGACGCCCTCGCCCGCTGGCGGGGCTGCAACGTCGGGGTGGTGTTCCAGTTCTTCCAGCTCCTGCCGACCCTCACCGTGCTCGAGAACGTCCTGCTGGCGATGGACTTCCTCAAGGTCGTGCCCCGGCGAGAACGCCAAAGGCGGGCGCAGGGCCTGCTCGAGGCGGTCGGCATCGCCGACCAGGGGGCGAAGCTGCCCGCCACGCTCTCCGGCGGGCAGCAGCAGCGGGCGGCCGTCGCCCGCGCCCTCGCCAACGACCCGCCTATCTTGGTGGCCGACGAGCCCACAGGCAACCTCGACACGGCGACCGCCGGGGCGGTCCTTGAGCTGTTCGGCGTGCTGGTTGCCGAAGGCAAAACGCTCGTGGTCGTGACCCACGACGAGTCGATCGCGCGGCAAGCTGATCGCGTCATCCGGCTCGAGGACGGCCGCGTCGTTCGGCAGCCGAGCGCACAGGTGGTGAGGTGATGTCGCCCCGGCTGCGCAAGGTCTGGGGTGACGTGCGGGAAAACCCCGTCCGCGCCCTTCTGGTCGCCCTCGCTATTGCTGTCAGCACCGCCGCGCTCATGGCCGCGGTCTCGGCGCAGGTCGTCCTCGACCGCGAGATCGGAACGAGCTTCCTGAGCGGAAAGCCAGCGAGTATCGTGCTGTGGCTCGAGTCGGCGGACCAAACTCTGGCAGCGCGTGTAGAGGAGCAACCTGGCGTAGAAGCGGCGGAGGCGCGCCGCGTCGTCCGGGCTCGCGCGGAGGTGGCACCGGGCGACTGGCGCACCCTGCTCGTCTTCGTCGTGCCGGACTTCGGCAACTTACGCGTGTCGACCTTCCGGTCTGAGCGCGGCGCTTGGCCTCCTGAGACGGGGAGCGCCCTGGCGGAGCGTTCGGCTCTTCCCGTTCTTAACGTTGACGTCGGCAAGGCGTTACGGTTGCGGGTGCCGGGGGGTGATGTCACCGAGCTGCAGATCAGTGGCGTCGTCCACGATCCCGGCGTGGCTCCGGGTTGGCAGGACAACGTGGGCTATATCTATGTCACGCCCGAAACGCTCGCCCGGCTCGGCACCGGGCCGCAGCTCGACGAACTGCGCGTCCTCTTGCCCGAGGGGAGCGGCCGGGAGGAAGCCACCCGCCTCGCGGCGACGCTGACGGCTTGGCTGACCGAACAAGGTCGGGAGGTCCGGCGGGTCGAGGTGCCGGTGCGAGAACACCCCCACGCCGACCACATGGCGACGTTGATCCTGCTCTTACAGCTTTTCAGCGCGGCCACGCTCGTCTTTAGCGGCACCCTGGTCGCCAACCTGATGGCGGGCACGCTCGCCCGGCAGGTACGGCAGGTCGGGGTCATGAAAGCGGTGGGGGCGGCCTCGGGGCAGATCGTAGCCCTTTACTTCGCCTTCGTCTTCCTTATCGCCGCCACCGCGGTAGCCGTGGGGCTGCCTCTTGGCGCACTCCTCGCCCGCGCCTTTGCGGGCTTCGCCGCCGGGCAGCTCAACTTAGGGGTCAGCAGCTTCGCGGTGCCCGCCTGGGTTTTCCTCGTGGTCGCCCTCGTCGGGCTCGGCTGGCCCCTGTTTGCGGCGGCGGGTCCGGTGATCCGCGCAGCGCGGCGGAGCGTGCGAGAAGCAGTCCAGGACAGCGGACTACGACCTTATATGGGACGAGCGTGGGTCCGGTCCTTCTCCCTGATCCCCGCTGACCGCACCCTCACCTTAGCCTTCCGCAACAGCCTGCGCCGCCCTTGGCGGACCGGCCTGACCCTAGCCGCCCTCGCCCTGGGCGGGGCGATGTTGATGACGACGGCGAACGTTTACCGGGGGCTCCTGCTAGCCGTTGACACCTCTCTGGCGACGCGTAGTGATGACATCGACCTTAGGCTCCTCGGGCTCGCCCCGACCAAGCCGCTCCTGGAAAGAGCTAGGGCTGTGCCCGGCGTGGTCGAGGCGGAGGCGTGGGGCCACGTGCTAGCGACGGTCGGGCTCGAGGACGCGGGAGAACTCGTCGGCACAGGACGCTACAGCGTGCTGGCCCCTTCCGCTGACACAAAACTCTTTGACCCCGTTGTTGCTGAGGGGCGCTGGCCTCAACCCGAAGAACAGGGGGCTGTGGTGGTGAGCCATAACCTGCAGGCGGCGGAGCCGGGGCTGGAGCTAGGGGCGCGGCGGAATCTCGTGGTGGCAGGCCGCGCGACGCCGGTAGAGGTCGTGGGGGTGATGGATGACGTGTCGCCACCGGGGTTCTATACCAACGCTGCAACCATGACGGTGCTGCTCGGACAGGAGGAGGTCGCGGGTGCGCTCCGCGTCCGGACGGTTCCTGGGGAAGAGGCGCGGGTCGCAACCGCCTTAGAAGAGCAGATCATCAGCGCTGGCTGGTTCCCAAGCTTTCTGATGACCCTTAGGGTGCTGCGCAGCTCGATGGTCGATCACTTTCTGATCCTGCTCATCCTTTTGAGCGTTATCGCTGTCGTATCGCTCCTGGTCGGCGGGCTCGGGCTGGCGACGAGCATGAGCCTGAACGTGCTCGAGCGGACCAGGGAAATCGGCGTTATGCGGGCGCTGGGGGCAAGTCGAGGCGCGGTAAGGCGTGTGGTCTTGCTCGAGGGCGTATCAGTCGCAACCGTGAGCGTGGTCCTGGCGGGTGTCCTCTCCCTGCCGCTCACCGCCCTGGCGGCGTATCTGGTCGGCGAGCACGGGTTACACGTCGAGGTGCCCACGGTCGTTGTCCCTACCGCTGTCGGCCTATGGGTATTGCTGGCTGCCGCACTGACCGTGCTCGCGTGCTGGTGGCCCGTCAGACAAGCGACGCAGCTGCCCGTGCGGGAGACGCTCACATTCGAGTGACATGGGCAGACCTGTTGCCTTTCAAGTCTGCGATTTTGCTGTGCGAGAGACGCGCGCGTTCGCCGCACAAAGACATAACCGTGTTTTTAAACTGTTGCGTTTAAGGAGAATGACTAGGAGCTGGCGTTCTAACTTTATTGAGGTCGGATAACCTTGAGTCCTGTGTATTGACCTAACCATGTCCTCGACCCCTCTCAACGGCGTCATCGAAGGCTTTTACCGGCAGACCCTGGACGGCTGAACAGCGCCTCGAGCCTCCCACAGGTCATAATTTCCCTTATCAGCATCGGCGTTTTGCAAGGCTAGTCTTATAACTTTCTAAATAAGCCCTGTAAATCCTCAGGTATGGTGTCACGTTCGTCAGCCGGGACATCCGGCACGGCCCTCAATACCTCTTGGTAGGCGTCCGCGTCAGCCCGGCTCGCCCTCTCTTGCAAGTAGGACGCCGCGTCCAGCGCCGAAACCTTCTCGGCCACCGCCAGGGTGATGAGCTGATTGATCGAAACGCCCTCGCGCTTGGCAAGCTCGCGGATATGGTTGTGGAGATAGTCGGGCAGGTGTAGGTTTAGACTGCTCACGGGGTCCATCCTTTCTTGACGAGCGTGCGGACCAATTCGGCGGGGTCGATGACGTTGACGCCTAAGGTCTCGCTCCCCCTGAAGTCCTTGAGGTTGTAAGTGACGATGGTGGCGCCTGCGTTGGCGGCGAGTTCAAGGAGCATGTCGTCGTTAGGGTCATCCAAAAAGGGCCGCCACAGGTAGTTGATGGCCGGGTGCAGCGTGTGCGCGCAAAGGAAATCTAGGAAGGTATCAATCTGTGCGTGGGTGAGGGGCACCATGTCAGGGCGCTTCAGGACGGCCTCGTACTCGAGCACCAGCACGACGGACACGCATAGTTCGATAGGCAGCGCCGTCAGGTTGGCGAGCAACTGATAACTGAGCCCTCGCTTGGAGCGCAAGCCTGCCACCAGCACGTTTATGTCGAACACCACCCGCATTATGCGTCAACATCCGACGACCCCATAATCGTTTATAGTATCATATGTGATGCTGTTTTAGCGCAAAACTTCGTTACTAGAATGGTGTCCCGACAGACCAATTGTCTATATCTCTGTGCGAGAATTGCGCGCGTTCGTCTCACAAAAACACAATCGTGTTTTCAAATCGTTGCGTCTAAAGAGAACATTTAGGCGCTAGCGTCCTAACGCTATCTAGGTTGGATAACCTCGAGTCTTGTTATATTGACGCTATGTCCTCACCCCCTCTCAACGGCGTCATCAAAGGCTTTTACAGCAGACCCTGGACGGCTGAAAGGTGCCTCGAGCTCCTCTCCTCCATGGAGGCGTGGGCCTCAACACCATGATGGGCTATGCGGCGCGGCGGGGCTCGAGCCCTTCGCCCAGTCCTTTCCGCACGTCCAAAAGGGCGTCGCTAACTCACGTTGCAGGCTTTGTTGCCAGGCTCCGGCGGCTTTTGCCCCTGGAGGAAGGGTGAGCTTTGCCCTTCGCCCCTATCAACCCAGAGATTTGGAAGCCGTTTACGATATCTGCTTGAAAACAGGCGACTCGGGCGAGGACGCCACGCACTTGTATGACGACCCCAAGGCGCTGGGCCACCTCTACGCGGGGCCGTACGCGACCCTCGAGCCTGAATTGGCGTTCATGTTGGAGGACGAGGCGGGCGTCTGCGGGTACATCCTGGGCGCGTTTGATACGAAAACCTTTTACCAAGCGCTGCTCAGCGAATGGTTGCCCAGGCTCCAGCAAGACCTTCCCGACCCCGCGGGCGACCCGGAGGGCTGGAGCCGTACTGAACGGCTCTATCACATCATGCACCATCCGCTCGAGGCGGGCTACGCGACGTTTTACCCGGCGCTCCGTCCTTACCCGTCTCACCTGCACATTGACCTGCTGCCCCGTGCCCAGGGCCGGGGGCAGGGCGCGCGGCTCATGCACACGCTGCTGGACACTCTGAGCGAACGTGGCTCTTCGGCGGTGCATTTGGGGATGAGCTCTACGAACACTCGAGCTGAGGGCTTTTACAAAAAGCTCGGCTTTACCGAACTCCTGCGGGTCGGCTCTGGTGATCCGCACGCCCTTTATCTGGGGCGGCAGCTTTGAAAGACCAGAATGTTAGGCCATTAAGTGAGAGGTGTAAACCGTGCCGGTCCTAAGTCAACTTTACGTGTACCCCATCAAATCGGCCTCAGGTATCTCCGTTAAAGAGATGGAGGTCGTGACGCGCGGCCCTCAGTTTGACCGCCGCTGGATGGTGGTGGACGATGCAGGGATGCTCGTCACGCAGCGCACCCACCCGGCGCTCGCCAAGGTCGGGGTGGCGTTGGGGGACTGTTTGAAGCTCACCGCGCCCGGCATGGTCGCGCTCGAGCTGCCGCTCGAGGTCGAGGGGCTTACGGCCCATGTATGGAGTGAACTCGTTCCCGCCGTAGTTTTAGAGGAAGCGACGGACTGGTTTAGCACCTTTTTGAAAGGCTCTTACCGCCTCGTCTACATGCCCGACGCGTCGCTACGCCCCATGAATCATCACCCCGATACGCTCCTCAACTTCGCCGACGGCAGCCCCTTTCACCTCGTGTCCGAGGCGTCTCTGGCAGACCTCAACGGGCGTTTGGACGCGCCCGTTCCCATGAACCGCTTTCGTCCTAACCTCGTCGTCAGCGGCTGCGACGCCTTTGCCGAGGACCGCTGGAAAGTGTTTCGCATCGGCCCCGTGACCTTTTGCAGCACCGGCCCCTGCGTACGCTGCGCGCTCGTCACGGTAGACCAGGCGACGGCGGAGACGAGCAAGGAGCCTCTAAAGACGCTCGCGCGTTACCGCAAGGTGGGTAACGAGGTGTGGTTCGGTCACAACTACCTTCACCAGGGGCGGGGAACGCTCCGGGTGGGGGATGCGCTCGAGGTCCTGGAAACGAGCTAAACCAACCCAACATCGTTAGTCGGTGAAACCTCTACCTGTATACAGAAGTGGCGTCTACGGCGCTGACGTGTCCGTTCCTCGAGCCTCTTGTGAAGAACGCGTTTCGGGACCCGGCAGCAAGAGCCAGAGAAGCGGGTAAGAGAGGAGCATCAGCCCGCCTGTGAAAAGCACCGTTAAAAGGTAGATAACGCGCACCGTAGCGGGGCTCGAGTTCACAAACTCGGCGATACCCCCTAGCACGCCCGCAACGAGGCGGTGGTCTTTAGAGCGCCGCAACTTCTCCGCTCCCAAGGGTCGGCGGGCGCGGCGCTGTTCGTGGGGGAGCGGGTCGGGATGGGTTTTTTCCATTTTTCCATTTTCCCACAGCGAACCTAAAGAAGCGCATGTTTGGCCTACGCGAAAGGCTTTGTCTCCTAAAATTGAGGACGGAAGGTTGCAATTTCTCACAGAAAAACCAGCAACTTTCATCGCTATTTTCCTTCAAGGTTTAGCCAATCAGGCGCTCAGCCTCTTCCCTTGTTGCAAAAGGAGCATTGGCAAACCGCTGAGCTGCGTACATGACACCTTGGGGAGTAAGTCTGTACTGATGTCTGGGTCTACCTTCTGACTCTATATTCCACTGACTTTCCAAGTAACCGTTCTTGTGAAGGCGAATGAGGATGTTGTACACCGTTGGATGTTCAACTGCAAGAAGTTGAGACAGTTCGTACCCGTAGCTCCACTTCTCGGGGTCGGCAATAAGGAGTTTTAAGAGGACAAGCTCTTGGGGCGAGGGGACGCGCGTCCGCTTACCCGGTTCACCAACTGAGGTTTTGACAGAAACTTTTGAAGCTTTCCGCTCCCTCTGCCGCCTATTTGAAGCACTTCCTGTCATACTTTTTGTAGCCATAAGTAACCTTTCTAAAATGTTCGTACTCGCGGACGAACTGAGAGGAAAGCCATGTTCCTTTTCCTAACCAAGATTGAGAGCAGCCTCTAGTTAGCTAACAAGGACTCTATATTCTCCTTCTTTAGTTACCTCCTTGAGATATATCTCCTTAGCACTAACTGCTAATTTATACTTATGTTTAGTTTTTGTCAAGCTATATGCTTTAACAGACAGAGTTTGTTTGGGTGTGGGCGTTATTGTTAGTCCAAAAAATAATTATATGTAACTCTAAAGTTGACAACTCTATAAGACACTGTTAAAGTTTACGCGTGAGCAAATTATCTGGAACTAAAGAGTTTGGGGGGCTCTCACAGTATTTCGGGCAAGAGGAACGAGAGGATGCTGCACTCGTCGATGAGGCGTTGCAGAGAGAAGTTGTAAAGGGCAATTTAGCACCGGAAGCCGTTATTATCCTCGCTAAAGCTATCGAAGAGTCAGATTCCGGCTCGAGGATGCTCATCTTGGGTGGCGCTGCGGAAACCTTATTTTTAGTTGAGAAAAATCATGTTGAACAGGTCGCGTGGGCGCTAGGAATGCTTCAAGCCGCGCGGCAGCAGCGTTTGGAAGAGGCGCTTATTACAGCCCACGCTGAGGTGGAACTCGAGGAAGAATCGTTACCGGAAACTCTGGAAGGGTTGCTCGTCACCAACATCATGGGTTTTAGCGATTCTCTGACCATTCCGATTTTGGTAAGGACGCTCCGTTTAGCTCCGAGTGGCCAGAAAATCCTAGCGTTTACCGAATGCTATAAGACGCTGAAAATGAGAGGTTTTGTTACGAGGCTGCTGAGAACGGTGAGACTGTTGCTCAGGTACCTTTTCATGGAGAAGTAGTCCAAGAACGCATAAAAGTTTGAGTAGGTGAATAGTGTAGAGCCATGAACGATGCTAAGCTCACCAATGAGCAGTGGGAGATTCTCGAACCGCTGCTTCCTCCACAACCCTCTACCGGACGCCGCCGGGAACACGATAGAGAGGTGCTGAACAGCGTCATCTACCGGCTCAAGACGGGGGTAAGGTACAAAGACCTCCCGAGAACAGAGGCGTATGCTGCACGTAGTACCGTCTACTACTGGCTGAGGCGCTGGACGGAAGAAGGGGTGTGGGATGAGCTTTTCCAGGAGCTTCTGGGGCTGCTTGATAAAGAAGGAAAGCTCAACCTCGGAGAAGGCGCGCTAGATGGGAGCTTTGTCCCTGCAAAAAGGGGGGCAACCGCATCGACTACGGCTACAAAGGGAAAGGCTCTACTTTAATGGTCGCCAACGAAGCCCACGGCATTCCGGTCGCTTTGTCTCTGGCAAGCGCCAGCACCGCCGAATCAAGTGTGGCTCTTGATGTTCTTGCGAAGGTACGTGTTCCTAAAGCGGGGCGAGGGCGTCCCAAAACCCGACTTTTAGAAGTTGCTATGGACAGAGCCTACGACAGTCGTGACCTCCGGCAGTCTCTGCGGGCTCGGGGCATCCGCGCTTCCGTACCCGAAAGAAAGAGAAGAGGCAAGCGTCGTCAGAAGGGGCCGAAGCCGAAGCTGTACCCGGCCAGCAAAAGGCGTTGGCAAGTGGAACGGGTCAATGCTTGGCAGGACAACTTCCGAGGGCTAGTAGTCCGCTACGAACGGAAAGCGGAACATTACCTTGCTTACGCCACCGTCTCGGCTATCCTCATCTGCTTGCGGGTACTACTGCATTGGTAGCTTATGCACCTAATGGGAGTTCTTAGACTGGTTCATGCTTCTCAAACTGGTGCAGCTTATCTCAGTGTACAGGAGTTCAGTGGCTAATTATGCGTAGCGAAGGATGTACCCGTTATGAAAATGCGAAAATAAACTTTTAAGTCTGGCGCAGGTATAATAATCTCATGAGCAAAAGCTCGAGCAACCTCCTAGAACGAATCACCATCAACCCCGAACAGTGCGGGGGGCGCGCTTGCATCAGGGGGATGCGTATCCGCGTGATTGACGTTCTCGATTTACTGGCCGCGGGTCTCTCTCCTGAAAAAGTGATTGAAGAGCTGCCTGACTTAGAACCTGAAGACATTACCGCCTCTCTCGCGTTTGCGTCGCGTCGGTTAAACCACCCTGTTCTTGCCGCGTGACCTTTTGGATAGACGCACAACTGTCACCTGTGCTGGCTCCTTGGCTTAGCGAAACGTTTGAAGTTGAAGCGTATTCGGTCAAATATCTAGGCTACCGAGACGCCGCTGACAAGGAGATATTTGAGGCTGCGCGAACCGCATCAGGGGTGGTCATGACTAAAGACAGTGACTTTGTGAGCTTGCTCGAGCAGTACGGGCCGCCTCCTCAAATTCTTTTAGTGACATTAGGTAACACGACGAACGCGCGGATGAAAAAGGTGCTGACCGAAACTTTCAAAAAGGCGCTGTCCTTGTTTGAGGCGGGTGAAGCACTTGTGGAGATTCGTGATTTGTCGTGATAGTCCAAGTTACCTTACTCGAGCAGCGACAGCACCCCGTTAGGAATCACCCGCTCCTTAAACCACACAATTTTTGCGGGCACGTCCTCAATCTTGATGCCCGCGTTTTCCAAGTTGAGCTTTTCGGACACGGCCAGGATGATGTCGTCACGAAACGACTTGCGGATTTGCGCGAACTTCTTTTTCAAATACTCTGGACGCCAGTAGCCGACGATTTCCAACAAAAACGACCGACCGTCGGGGTGGACGAGCCGGAAGTCGGGGACCATGACGCTGCCGGGGATGGAGACTAAATCCACCTCGCGCTCGAGCTTCCACTCCGTGTCCGTTTTTTGCCACCTCTCGGCGAAAGACTTTTCGACCATGCTGTCGTACGTCTTGCCGGGCGGGTAGTGCGAGACGAGGCCACAGCCCGATTGAAGCGTAAAGCGTGCGGGCGTCGTGGTGCCGTCGTAGCGGGTTTTTGGTTTGAGTTCGGCCACCATGCTCCAGCGCGTCACGTGGAGGAGCGCGGGGAGCATCTTGGCTAGGGAGAGGCCGTAGCGGGTGCTCGAGCCGAAAAGACTCGCGGGGCCGTCAATCGTGATGGTAAAGCCGTGGTCGGGGTCGCCCTCGATGTAGCTCATCAGGCCGAAGAGTTTGAGGTAGCGAAAGAGGAGCTTGTATTCGCCGGGGTCGTTGCGGTGCGCGGTCAAGACGACCTGCTTGGCGCGGTAAAGGACACCTTGCGCCTGCGCGAGGTTGTAGCGGTGCAGCAGCGCCTCGGGCGCGGGCGCGTCAAAGTCGGTCATAATTTGGTTCTCGGCCAGGTCGGCGTAGAGGCCCCGTTCAACCTCCTGGGGCTGCACCTCGCGGCCCAAGTCCTGAGAAAGCGCGTAGGCGACATATTCAAAGGTCGCGCGCGCGTTGTGCGGCGCGGGCAGCGCGGCGGCGGCGTGCGCGAAGACGCGTTCGCGTAAGATGGGGGGCTCTAAGGGGCTCACCGTCTCAAAAGTGCTAAAGGAATTAGTAAGGATGTGCGCCAGCCCGCGTTTAATGCGGTAGTCGGTGCCTTCACCCTCGAGCACTTGCAACTGCTCGTCAAGCTCCCCTCGCCGCGACCCCTGACGCTCGCGGAAGAGCGCGATAGTCTCGTTCGCCACGGCCAGGTTGGCCCGGTCCAGCTCGAGCCTTTTAGGCGCTAACTCTTCACCGTTGTAGCGGTACATCAGCAGGGGCGAGGGCAGCACTACAAATCCTCGATGGACAGGGTGTCGTCCTCGGAAATGGGCTCGAACTCGAGCGGCCTCTGCGCGTTCTTCTCATTCGCGTGAAGCTTTTTCTGAAGCCCTGGGGGCGGCTTCCGTTCGGCGCGTCGCCTTTTCGACACGCCCTCTTCACTGGTGTCTTCGGCGACGACTTCATAAAGGAGCGCCAGCTTGCCCTCGCCCTTGCGTAGAATTCTCCCTAAGCGCTGGACGTATTCGCGGCTCGAGCCCGTCCCCGACAGCACCACCGCCACGCTCGCCTCGGGCACGTCCACGCCCTCGTTCAAAACTTTGGAGGTCACCAGCGTCGGGTAGTCGCCGCTGCGAAATTTATCAAGCGTCTCGTGCCGCTCCTTGACCTTGGTCTGGTGCGTGATGGCCGGAATCAGAAAGGACTGCGAGATGCGGTAGACCGTCGCGTTGTCGTCGGTAAAGACGAGCGTGCGCGCCGGGTAGTGCTGCGCGAGCAAGTCGGACAAGACCCGCAGCTTGCCCTCGGTGCCAAAAGCGATGGCTCGAGCCTCGCGGTGCGCGAGCATGGCCGCGCGGCCTGCGCTCGAGCGGGCGCTCGCGCGGACGAACATCCCCCAGCCCACGAGGTTACCCAAGTGGATATTTTGCTCGGCCAAAAAGTTGTTTCTCGTACGGATGAGTTCATCGTAGCGCGCCCGCTCGGCTTCGGAGAGCTTCACTTTAATTTGGACGATGCGGTGCTCCGCGAGCGCGTCGCCGGAAAGGTCGGCGGCGGTTTTGTAGTACACGACGGGGCCGACGAGCGCGTCCAAATCGCTCTCCCTGCCGTCGCTCCGCTCGACCGTCGCGGTGAGCCCTAAGCGGTAGGGGGCGATGGAATACTCCGCGATGACCCGGTAGAACTCGCCCGGCAGGTGGTGGCACTCGTCGAAGATGAGCAGCCCGTAGCGGTTGCCCAGCGTCTCGGCGTGGATGGCGGCGCTGTCATAAGTCGAGACCAGGATGGGCGTTCTGTCCTTGGACCCGCCCCCCAAAAGGCCGATGTCCGCGTCGGGAAAGGCTGCTAACAGCCCCGCATACCACTGGTGCATGAGGTCAAGCGTCGGGACCAGGATGAGCGTGTGCCGGGGCGTGGCCTGCATGGCGAGCTGCGCCAGATACGTTTTGCCCGCGCCCGTGGGCAGCACCACCACGCCTTGCCGCCCGGCTTGGGTCCAGGCATTAAGCGCCTCTTTTTGATGGGGGTAGGGCTTTTTGGCCGTCGCCGGACTTAAGTTGACCTCACCAAAGCCCTTGGCCTTGTCCGTGACCGCGACGCCCTCCGCCCCCATCGCCTCTAAGAAGCCCCGGTAGCGGTTTGCGGGCAAACGGAACTTCTCGATCCGGTCGTCCCAGGTGACAAAGTCGATCCAGGCTTTGCCCTTGGGCGGCGGGTGGACGACTAGGGTGCCCCGTTCAAAGGTCAGTTTGCTCGAGCGTGGCACAAAGCAAAGCTACCATTTTTGCTCCGAATGGTTTGTCAATGAAATGCGTTACTTGGGGCGCTCGAGGTGAAGACAGTACCGAGTCCAGAGTAGTGAGTACCGAGACATCTACTTTCGACCCGATACTCGGCACTCGGTACTCCTCCCTTTCTCGAGCCTAACCTCACCACAGAAGTTTCTGACAACCTCCCGCCGTCCGTAATGGTGAGAAAAGCGCCCGCTCGAGGCGCGCCCGGCGTGGTAATAATGAGGGGCGTCCCGTCTTTCGGGGGCGTGCGGAACATGTTGTGAAGCCTACGAGAGAAAGGAGCTGTACATGCCTCATATCATTTGCGAACCCTGCATCGGCACCAAAGATTCGTCTTGTGTGGACGTGTGCCCGGTCGAGTGCATCTACGAAACCGACGACCAGTTTTACATCCACCCGGAGGAGTGCATCGACTGCGGCGCGTGCGTGCCCGTCTGCCCGGTCTCGGCAATTTACACCGAGGAGGACGTGCCGAGCGAGTGGGAGTCGTTCATCGCCAAAAATTACGAGCTTTCGGGCTTGTAGTCAGGCGAGGGTGTGAAGTTTGCCGAGGGCGCTTTAGACGGGTTTCACTGTCTCTTGGGCTAGAGCGCCCCGGCCTCCTCGCAAAAACGGTCCGCAAAGGCTTTCTTAAAGCGCGCCCAGGTCTCTTCATCCTGCGGTATGCCCTGTTTTTCGGTCCACATGAGAAAGGGCGTCAGAAAGGAGCGGGCGCAGAGGAGTTCCTCGTAAAAGATGCGGGCGCTTAGGCCGCCCTCCTCGAGCAGCCCCTTCGTCTCAAACGCTTTCAGCGCCCCCGCCCGGTCATAGGGCACGGCCCGGAACTCGTGTGCCCATTCGCCGTCCTGAAGGTGCATGACAAGATACTGCGCGCGCGGGTCGCCGTTAAAGGGCGTGCCGACGGCGCCTGTGTTGAGGACCAGATAACGGCTCCAGCGGCGCTCTATGGGGCTATGCGTGTGCGAGCCGATGAGGACGTCCGCGGGGGTGAGCTCGAGGATGCCCTCAATGTCCGCGTCGGTCAAAAACTTGCCGTAGCCCTCGCGGTAGTGCCGGGGCGAGCCGTGCGAGAGAAGCAAACTCGGTGCTCCCTTGGGCGTGACGGCGTGCGTCATAGGCAAGGTTCTAAAGGTGTCAATCCAGCCCGCCCTTTGAAGCCCCCGCGCCGCCCACCAGGCGGTGCCGTCCCAAAAGGGGTCTTCAAACCACAGGGGCGGGATGTCCGCGTCGCGGTCCACCCACTTGCGCATGAGGTCGTCGTGGTTGCCGAGCGTCATCGGCAGCCCCTCGCCGGTCACGCGTTCCATCACCTCGACGTTGCTGGGACCGCGGTTGACCATGTCCCCGTTGACGATGACGGTGTCTATTTTCTGTTCTCTAATATCGGTGAGTACGGCCTCGAGCGCCTGCAAATTGCCGTGGATGTCCGCGATGATAGCCAGCTTCAAAGTGGCTCATTGTAACCCCTCGAGACGCGCTTTGGAGGTGTTTCTAACTCTCGGGGGACGCTGCGGGGTTTCGTACATCCCTTTGACCCCCGCTACTTAACAATAGATGCTGGAAGCACTCGGGGAGGATAAAAGGTGAGCCTGAGACGTAAAATTTGGTAGTAGACAACACCCTGGTTTGAGCCATCAATTTGTAACCGTCTAGACCGCAGTTACAGTAATGGTACTTATATCGAATAAGCTATGTTGAACGAGCTCAATATTTTCGAAAGCCGCTGTAGAACCAAGTTGGGGAGAGGAGCCGGTGCGTCTTGGGGACTAAAGCTTTGGTGATTGCCACGATCTATAATCGGCTCAAGACCCTGGAAAAGTCGCTGGCCGAGGTGGGGTGGCAGGTGAATTCGTTTCAGAATCCGCGGGAGGCGTTGGAGAGCCTGCGCGAGGTTCACTACAGCGCGGTTTTTTGTGACGAACTCGTGCGCGGCGCGAGCGTGGGCGGCTTTTTGGCCTGGACGCGGCGGCTTTCGCCCGACTTGCCTTTTTATGTGATTGGCAACACCCAGACCGATAGGGGGCACCGCCACGCCGACCCAACCGACACGCTGCCGTTTCCGCCGCCGCCGGGTTCGCTGCCACGGCCCACAAACCCGACCGAACACGAGACGCTCGAGCTGCCCTCTGTGGTGGCTAAGCCGAGCGCGGGCGCGAAAGAGACGCCGCTCTCGGGCAACACCTCGCTCGTTCCCCTCGACGGTCTTTTGGAGATGATGGGGCTGGCGGGTCAAAACGGGATGTTGGAATTCGGCCCGGCGGGGCGCGAGGGGCTTCTCTATTTGGAGGGCGGTAAAATCCTTCACGCCGAGATTCCTGCTGAGGTATCTATGGGCGGCTACGGCGGGAGCGGCGTCAAGGGACTCGGGGCGCTCGCGCACATCCTGCTGCTCGCCGAGAGCGACTTTCGGGTGCTGCCTTACCGCCCGCCCGCGCGCCCCGCCATCAACCTGCCCGTAAGCAACGCGCTCACCGAGGCGGCGCGTTTAACCGACGAGCGGCGGCGGCACGAGGAGTTTATCAAAGGCATCAAAGAGGCGTGCCCCGCAGTCACGGCGGTGGCGGTGGGCTATCTACTTTCGGCGGGTCCCGGCGCGACCTGCGGCGAGGCGGAGGGGCTTTTCGGCACCGCGAAGGAGCTTTTCGCGCAACGCTTTCCCGGCAGGGTCAGCGCGCTTTATGTGGCTTTAGAGCGCGAGGCGCTGGCGCTACGCACCTTTGGCGACGACAACGTAATCGTCGCTAAAGCTCCCTTAGGCGCGCGTCGGGCGCTTTTTAACGCCCTCGAGGACCTACCCTTAGACGACGGGCGTTAACGCATTTCGATAACGGTTTTCTGAACGTTGCGCCGAGACCTCAAAGCCTCACCACCAGGTTACCAACTTTTGGAGTTCTACTCCACAAAAGGGGTGTGTTGACAAAAACTTCCTCCAAACGTCATACTGTATGTACATACAGCCCTGTTACCTAGCGCGCCGGTCGGTCTCTTCTGTTTTGCGGCGGGCGCGTCTACCCAACGCTCTGAGGCTGTAGAGGAGGTTTTAATGCTCAAGAAAGTTTTGTTAAGCCTAATCTTTTTCGTGGCGCTGGGGGTGACGCCCGCCCTCGCGCAGGAGAATACCGAGTTGGAGATGTGGACCCTGGCCCTCTCCCCGACCTTTGACGACTACATAAACGGCGTGATTCAGGGCTTCGAGGCCGAGCATCCGGGCGTCACCGTCAACTGGATAGACCTGCCCGACGGCGGCTTCCCGGACAGGTTCTTCGCTTCCGTCGCGGCGGGCCAAGCGCCCGACGTGGTCAATTTGAACACCTCGAGGATGCTCCTGGCCGCCAGAGAGGACGCGCTCGTGAATCTGAGCGAAAGGGCCACGGAAGAGCAGTTGTCGATCTACTTTCCCTCGCTGCTCGAGTCGAGCTCGGTGGACGGCGACGTGTACGCGTTTCCCTGGTATCAGGCGCCCACGGTGCTGATGTACAACAAAGCGATTTTGGAACAGGCGGGCCTAGACCCCGAAGCGCCCCCCGAGAATTATGAAGATGCCATCAGCATGGCCCAGACCATCCGCGAGGCGACGCTTTTAGAGGGCGTCGCGCCCCTGCCCTTCCCCGAAGACTGGCTCGTCCAGAACGGCGTGCCGATTCTCACCGAGGCGGGCACCGAGGCGGCTTTCGCTACCGAAGCGGGCGTCGCCGCGCTCCAGACCTATGTGGACGCGGTCGAGAGCCGCGCGGTGAGCCAGGACGCGATTAACTTCGACTACCAGAAAGCCATCGGCGACTTTGCGGGCGGCCAGTCGGCCATGCTCGTCACGGGGCCGCAGTTCCTGCGCACCGTCGAGTCGGACGGCCCCGAGGTTTACGCCAACTTAGGGCTGGCCCCCTACCCGCAGACCGCGACGGGCATCATCCCCAACGCGATTCAGAACATGGTCGTGCCCAAGGCGAGCGACAATATTGATTTAGCCATCGAACTCGCCAACTGGGTCACGAACGACGCTAATCAGCTCGAGTTCGCCAAGCTTGTGTCGATTTTCCCCTCGACCATTGAGGCCGCCCAGGACCCTTTCTTCTGCTCCGATGAGGAAAGCTTAGAGGGTCGCGCGCGCTGCATCCAGGCCAACTCAATTGACCGCTCCTTTGACAACCAGGTGCGCCAGGACATCAAAGACGAAATCCGCCGCGCCTTTGGCGAGGCGATGCTGGGCCAAAAAAGCGCCGAAGAAGCGCTTGCCGACGCCGAAACGACGGTAAACGCGCTGCTTAACCAATAAGGCTAGTGGTGAATGGGGAGTTCTGCAACGGTGGGGGCTCCCCACGCTCACCAAGCTGTTTTGTTAACGCTTTTTTAGGCTGGCTGAATGTCTGGTCGAGGATTGTCCGGTTAAGCGTGACCCGGTTGCATGTTGCTTGGAAGGTGTAGGAGGTGGGTATGGAAGCTTTACCCAGCAAGGCGGAGCAGGGTGGGCGGGGCAAATCTCGTCCGCGGCGCAACCAGATGGCGCGTAAGCGGGCAGTTTTTGGCTGGCTGTTCGTGCTGCCTACGCTCATTATTTTCCTGGTGTTCACTATTTTTCCGATTCTTTTGAGCCTCCCGCTGGCGTTTTTTGATATTTCGTTAACGCTCGAGCCCACCTTTGTCGGCCTAAGTCACTTCCGGCGGCTTATGAATGACGGCAACTTCTGGAATGCGATGAAAAACTCGCTTATCTACCTTGCGGTGGTGCCGCCCCTGCAAATCTTGTCGATTATTTTGGCGGTCTTGCTCAACCAGAAGATTCCCGGTCGCGGCATTTTCCGCACCATGTACTACATTCCCGTGGTCACCTCGATGGTGGCGGTGGCGATTACCTGGAAGTGGCTCTACCAGAGCCGGGGCCTACTCAACGGCTTTTTGGTCTCGCTGGGCGTGATTCACCCCTTGGACCCCGTCGGTTTTCTTACGGATCCCAGCATCGCGCTCTATTCGGTCATGGCCGTGACGATGTGGAAGGGCTTGGGCTACTACATGGTGATCTACTTGGCAGGCTTGCAGGGCGTGCCGCGCGAACTCGGCGAGGCGGCGCGCATCGACGGGGCCAACGCGTTTCAGAACCTCTGGTTTGTCACCATCCCGCTCCTTAAGCCCTACGTGCTGCTGTGCAGCCTCCTGTCGACCATCGCCGCCTTGAGAGTCTTTGACGAGGTCTGGGTGATGACGCGGGGCGGCCCCATCGACTCGACGATGGTCGCCAACGCGTACCTTTACAAAACGGGCTTCGGACAGTTCGAGTTCGGTTACGCGGCGGCGGTCGGCATCGTCCTCGGGGCGGTGGTGCTGGTGGCCTCGGTGGGCGTGTTTATTTTCAACCGCAACGGCGGGCTCAACTACTACTAGATAGGAGAGCGTGATTTATGGCTGTGACCGCCGCACGTCCTAAGAACCGCCTGCGCTTTAAGCCCAAACGCTTCGGGCTTATGCTCGTGCTCTACGCGCTGCTGATTTTGTTCGCGCTCATCGCTACAGGACCCTTTTTGTGGTTGCTGTCAACCTCTCTAAAAAGCGGACAAAACCTGCTCACCTTTCCCCCCGAACTGCTCCCCAGACCTGTGAGTTTTGGCTCCTACATAGAAGTTTGGCGCGCGCAGAACATGCCGCGCTTTTTATGGAACACCTCGGTCATCACCTTTTGGGGGGTGCTGGCGAATTTGGCGATGTCGTCGACGGCGGGCTACGCGCTGGCGCGCATCCGCTTTCCGGGGCGCGACGTGATTTTCTTCCTTATCGTCTCGACGCTCGTGTTGCCGAGCACGCTCAACATCGTGGTGAATTTTTTGACGCTCGTCCGGTTGAGCTTGGTGGATACCATCGCGGGCGTGGTCCTGCCCAACGCGATCACAGTATTTAACGTTTTCTTGCTGCGGCAGGCGTTCTTGTCCATCCCGCGCGAGTTGGAGGACGCCGGGCGCATCGACGGGGCCAACGAGTTCGTCTTGTGGTGGCGCATCATGCTGCCTCTGGTCAAGCCCGCGCTCGTCACCGTGACGATTCTTGAATTTGTGGCGCTCTGGAACATTTATCAGTGGCCCTTAATCGTCTTAAGCGACCCCGACAAGTTCCCCTTGTCCGTGGCGATCGCCCGCCTCACCACGGGCGAGCTGTCCTTGAATTATGGCAACATCGCCGCGGCGACGGTGATTTCCATCATCCCGGTGATTCTCATTTTCCTGATTTTGCAGCGCTACTTTATCGAGGGTTTAGCGGGTTCGGTGAAAGGGTGACGACGCGTGGGGGGATTGACGAGGGCGCGCTCGTCGTGTCCTGTCAGGCGGACGCGGGGAGCCCGTTTGACGCGCCCGCGTTTATCCGCGCGTTTGCCGAGGCGGCGGTGCGGGGCGGGGCGGCGGGGTTGAGGCTCGAGGGCACCCCCAACATCGCCGCGGTGCGGGCCGAGCAGCGGGTGCCGATTATCGGCCTCGTCAAGCGGCGGGGCGAGGGCGAGGTGTATATCACGCCGGGGCTTGACGACGTTGCGGCGGTTCACCACGCGGGCGCGGACGTTATCGCCTTTGACGCGACCCTGCGCGAGCGGCCCGTGCCGGTGGGGGCGCTTGTGGAGGAGATTCACCGCTTTTCAAGGGTTGCGCTGGCGGATATCTCGACGGTGGAGGAGGCGGAAGCGGCGTTGGGGGCTGGCGCGGATATGGTGAGCACGACGTTGTCCGGCTACACAGCTTACACACCTAAACTTGACGGTCCCGACTTAGCGCTCATCTCAAAACTCGCGGCTCGAGGCGTCCGCCCCCTCGCCGAAGGCCGCATCCGCACGCCCGCCGAGGCCAGAGAGGCTTTAGAGCGGGGTGCTTACGCGGTGGTCGTGGGCAGCGCCATCACCCGCCCGGAGGTGGTGACGGGTTGGTTTAGGGAAGCTTTATCCGTTCCAGTTGAGGCTGACGGATGACGGTTGCTGAGGGGGCGGTGGGGGCGGGGGCGCTCTCGAGGCTGCGCGCGGGTCTCCCTTATCTGAGCCCGGCCCTAAAAAGACTCGGGGAAGCCGTGTTAGGGGCTCCCAAGGAAGTCGTCTATCAATCCGTGACCGAACTCGCCGAGGGAGCGGGCGTGGGCGAGGCGAGCGTGATAAGGCTCTGCCGCGACTTGGGCTTTAAGGGCTTTCAGGACTTCAAACTCGCGCTCGCCGCCGACTTAGCGGTGCGGCCCCAGGGAGAGAACGGCAACGGAAGCGCTGACGATGCCGACTTAGAAAGCGTCCTCGACCGCGTGACCCGCGAAGCTCAAGGGGCGCTCGGCGAGACGCGGGCGATGCTGCGGGGGGCGGGGCTCGAGCCCATCCTCTCCGCCCTCTTAAAAACCGACCAACTCCTCGTTTTCGGCGCGGGCGCGTCGGGCGTGACGGCGCAAGATTTTGCATACAAGTTTTTGCGCTTGGGCTACCGCGTGTTGGCCCCCGCCGACGCGCACTTGGCGGCGATGACCGCCGCGACGCTGCCCAAAGACGCAGTCGTCATCGGCATCACCCGCTCGGGTTCGACCTTGGACACAGTACGTGTCCTGGACCTCGCCAACGCGGCGGGCACCACCACGGTGGTGGTGACGCAGCGGCCGAAAAGCCCCGCAGCAAACGCCGCTAAGCACGCGCTCTACACCGCGCACCCCGAGTCGCCGCTGACGGGGGGGTCCATCTCGAGCAAAATGGGCCAGCTCCTTCTTTTAGACGCCCTTTTCGCCGCGCTTCTTACCCGCCGCCCGGACGCCGAGGCGCAGGTCGCGGTCACCGCGCGGGCGGTGACGGATAGGAATTATTGATGGTTAGAGGTGAATATTTGTTAAACATAAAGAGAGTCGAACAATCCACTCGCCTATCGGCACCCGCTACCGTTCTCGCTTCGCTCGGACCCTTAACAAGGGGGGCTGGGGGGGATCTACGCACGCTGATAAGGTATCAACTCTTCATCACGCTGCTGTTCGCCTCGTTCGCGTTCGCAACGGCTCAAGAGGTCACCTTGGAAGACCCCGTTTTCAACACCCCACCCCTAGAACTCGGCACCAGCATCCCGATGGGGCAACGCTACACCAAAAAGGATTTCGAGGCCGCGGCGGTGCCCACGACCGTCACGCCGCTGGGCCGCACCCAGGTGATGAGCAA
Organism: Trueperaceae bacterium; assembly: GCA_965214405.1. Taxonomy (GTDB): domain Bacteria; phylum Deinococcota; class Deinococci; order Deinococcales; family Trueperaceae; genus CBDCCT01. The sequence continues at coordinate 124,200 of OZ243956.1, read as the reverse complement.
CCGGCCCGAAAATGTGTCGGGGGAGGGCGTGCTCTACAGGGGAACGGTGGAGAAATCCGGCGGCGTCTACTTTTATCACGTGAACGCGGACTTAGAGCCGCGCCGTTTCGCCGCTCTGCTGCACAACCCCGGCGACGCGCCCGTAACCGTCACGCTGACGGCGCTCGGGATGGCGGTCAAAGACCAGTACGGCTACCGCTACGGCGGGCAGGAGGTGGCCTACGAGTTTCTTTCGCCCTTAGAGCCGCGCACCCTCGAGATTCCGCCGGGTGAATGGCGCTGGCTCGAGCCCACCCTACCCACCACCCCGGTGGACTACAAGGGCGGCGTGAGTTTACAGGCCGACTTTGAGACGAGCGGCCCCGTCGAGGTGCGTGTGGTGTCGCTAAATGAGGGTACGGAGGACGTGATGGGGCTCGAGGACCTCCCCGCCGATAGGACCGGCGCAGGGCGCGGCACCTTTCCCGGTGCCGAGCGGCAGGTGGACGTGACGCTGGAAATAGCGGGCGATGATGAACCCGGCTTCACCGTGTCCCCCGGCTCCGACTGGGTTTTTGGTGTGGATGAAGTGCTCGAGGCGGAGGCGCAGAACCGCGGCAACTACGGAATGCTGTACCACGTTGATACAGAAGTCGTGAACAAAACCGGCGGAGACAGAATCGTGCGCTTTTACGCGGTCAACATCGGCTGCGTGATTTCGGGGGCGGTGCGGCTCGAGGACGGTTCCGTGTTCAAACTCCCCGAGGACATGCTGGGCGCGCTCGACGTGACCGACCACGGCACCGTTATCGGTCAGCTTGCGCTTGAGGCGGGGGAGACGGGTACGTTTCGCTTCGACTTCACGCCGCCCGGTTTTTCGTGTTTGCCCATCGGCATCGTCGCGCGGGCTTATGAGCCTGAAACGTTAAAGCCGTAAAAAAGGTGACGCTCCTCCTCGTCCCCCCCGACGTCCGCCCGCCGACGCTTGACTTTCCGGTCACGCTGGCTAAGGCCGCAGGTCTAACGCCCCTGACCCCGCCCGAAGACGCGCTCCCGGTACTCAATCAACCCGGCAAACACGAAGTTCTAGCCGACTGGTTAAGAGAGAATGCGGGTTCCGCCGACACCCTCATCCTCTCTTTAGAAACCCTCTGCTTGGGCGGGATGATTCCGGCGCGGCGCGTGGACGACGCTTTGGAGAGTGTGATGGAGCGGCTCGAGCTTCTAAGGGAGCTGAGACAGCGTAACCCCAAGCTCACCATCCTCGCCGGGGGCGTGATTGTGCGGGTGGCGCACGACGACGACCCGCTGGAGGAAAAACCCTACTACGGCGAGCACGGCGCGGCCTTGCGGTTTTACAGCGAGGCTTTCGACCGCTATACGCTTTACGGGACGGCGGACGACGAGCGGCGCTTGGCGCGCGCGGTGGCGGGGCCTCCGGAGGGGGTGCTCGAGGACTGGCTGAAGACCCGCAAGCGCAACCACCAGATGCATTTACAAGCCTTGGAACTCGTTCATGAGGGCGTCATCGACCACCTCTGTTTGACTTTAGACGACACCAGCCTCTACGGCTTGGCCGCTCACGACCGCCGCGCCCTGGAGGCGCGCACCGACGTGCTGGGTATTTGGCCTCACGTAGACATCTACCCCGGTGCCGACGAGGTGCCCGTGACGCTGCTGGCGAGGGCTCTTCAAGAGGAACCGACAGGGGTGTATGTGCGGTGCTCGAGCCTCTCGGGCGAAACCGCCGAACTCTTGTATGAAGACCGGCCCGCGGGAGAACTTGTAAAAGCGCATCTACGCGCGGCAGGCTGTACGCGGGTGGACGCGCTCTCAGAGGCCGATGTTGTGCTGGCCGTCAACACACCCGCGTCAAAACAGGCGGGCCGCCAGCCCGACCACGCCACGGTGGACACCGCCGCGCGTCATCTGCCTGAGTTCGTGGACTTCATCGCGCGCTGCTTAGATGAAGATAAAGCCGTGAGCGTCGCTGATATCGCCTACGCCAACGGCGCGGAGGAGAGGCTGGTGAAACTTTTGGATAGCCGGACAAATCTCTCTAATCTCGCGGGCTTTAGCGCCTGGAACACGGCGGGCAATACCTTGGGAGGCGCGATTGCGCTGGGCGTCGTGTCGCGCCGCGTGGTGGACCGCGCCGCCTGGGTTGAGGTGCTCTTCAACCGTTTCGTTGACGACTACCTTTATCAGGCCAGGGTCCGCGAGAGCGTGAGGAAGCAACTTTCGAATCCCAGCCCCTTTGATTTAGGGCCGCAGCGGGAGAAGGCGGAGCGGCTGATGGGGCTTTTTATTAAACCCTTGGCGCTCGAGCTTTGGGACAAGCACTTTGCGGACACAGGTCTTAACCTCACCTGGGACGCGCCCTATCTAGCCTGGCCGCGCCTCTTTACCGGCGTGTTTCCCTTTCACGTTCACGAAGGAGAAGGTTAATGCTCTTTACACCCCGGTACTTAGACCGCAGTCGGCGCTTGAGGCGAGGGTGAGGACGCTCGAGTGCGACGTCGCCGTCGTCGGCGGGTCGTTGGGCGGGGTGGCGGCAGCCTTGGCGGCGCTCTCGGCGGGGCGGCGGGTGGTTTTAACCGAGGCGACGGACTGGCTCGGCGGGCAGGGGACGAGTCAGGGCGTTTCTGCTTTGGACGAGCACGCCTACATCGAGACCTTTGGCGGCACGCGCCGCTATAACGAAATGCGCGAGCGGATTCGCGCCTACTACCGCGAGCGCTACGGCGCACCCGCAACGATGCCCACTGGCGCGCCCCTCAACCCCGGCAACGGCTGGGTGAGCCGCCTCTGTTTCGAGCCGCGGGTGGGGGTGAGGGTGTTAGAAGAGATGCTCGAGCCCTCCGTACAGTCCGGGGCGTTGCGGGTGCTGCTCGAGCACACCCCCGTCGCCGCAGAGATGGCGGGTGACGAGGTGACGGCGGTGATTTTGGAGAACCCGGCAGGGGAGAGGGTGAGGCTGACCGCGCCCTTTTTCCTCGACGCCACCAATACCGGCGAGCTTTTGCCCCTCACCGGCACTCCTTACGTGACCGGGGCGGAGGCGCAGGAGGATACGGGTGAGCCGCACGCGTCAAAGGGCGGTCCCAAGCCCGACGAGGTGCAAAGTTTCACGTTTCCTTTTGCCGTCGAATACCGTCCCGGCGAGGACCACACCATTCCCAAGCCGGAGGGATACGAAGCGTTTCGGGATACCCAGCCTTACGCGCTGCACCTACACGAAGGCACGCCTATCGAAAAACGGTTTCGGATGTTCGCGCACGGTCCCGACGGTGAGTTGCCCTTCTGGACCTACCGCCGCATCTTCGACGCGGGACTATTAAAAGACCCTGCTCAGCCCAACGACATCGCGCTCATCAACTGGGCGGGCAATGACTACCGCTTTGCAAATTTTCTTGACAAGTCCCTTTCAGAGCGGGCGCGTATCTCGGACGAAGCCAAAAGGCTCTCGCTGGGCCTACTCTACTGGCTCCAGACCGAGGCCCCGCGCGATGAAGGCGGCTACGGCTATCCCGAGCTCATGCTCCGCCCCGACGTGATGGGCACTGAGGGCGGCCTCGCCAAAGCGCCTTACATCCGCGAGTCGCGGCGCATTAAAGGATTGGAGCGGGTGCTCGACCTCGACCTCCTCGCCGGTTCTTTAGATGAAAATGAACGCGGCGCAAGGGCTAAATGCTTCCCGAACGCGGTTGCCATCGGCTGGTATCCGCTCGACCTCCACCCGAGCGTCGGCAACGCATCGGTCACCATGTACGCGCCGACGCTGCCCTTTCAGATTCCTTTGGGCGCACTCATCCCCGAGCGCACCACAAATCTGATAGCGGCGTGTAAAAACATCGGCACGACGCACTTAAGTAACGGGGCCACGCGCCTTCACCCGGTCGAGTGGGCGATAGGTGAGGCGGCGGGGGCGCTCGCGGCGTACTGTTTGCAAAAAGACTGCCTGCCGCTCGAGGTGTGGGCGAGCAAGGCTTTGACGGGTGAGCTTCAGCACGCGCTTTTACAGGGCGGCGCGCCTCTGGCCTGGGCGGTGGACGTGCCGCCTGAACATCCTCTTTTTATTCCCGCGCAACGGCTCGTGTTGGCGGGCGCTATTCAGGAGGCGAGTGCGCGGTTTTATGGGCTCGAGCTTCATTTAGACGAACCCCTCTCACAAGAGGAGCGGGCGGTGCTTGTTGAGGCCTTCTCGAGCCTCCCCGCCTCCACAAGAGAAACCGTCCTCTCCGCCTCCACCCTGAGCGAGCTTTGCGCGGCGCTCGGGTCCTCCTTCCCTGAGCGGGTGGTATCGTAACGCCACGCTACACGGGAGGCACCCATGACTTCACCCTTGGCGGGAAAACCCGCACCGCAAAATTTGCTCATCAACGTTCCGAGGCTCGTCTCGGCCTACTACACCTTTAAGCCCGACCCCGACAACGAGGGAGAGCGCGTGTCCTTTGGCACCTCCGGGCACCGCGGCTCGTCTTTAGAGCGCTCCTTTAATGAGGACCACATCTTAGCCGTGTGCGCCGCGCTCTGCGAATACCGCACCTCTGAAGGAATTACGGGGCCGCTTTTTGTCGGTATGGACACGCACGCGCTCTCCGAAGCGGCGCGCGCCACCGCCGCCGAAGTGTTCGCCGCGAACGGCCTCACCGTGATGCTGCAAGAGGGTCTGGGTTACACGCCGACGCCCGTGGTGTCGCACGCGATTTTGACCTACAACCGGGGGCGCACGGACGGCCTCGCCGACGGCGTGGTCATCACCCCATCGCATAACCCGCCCGAAGACGGCGGTTTCAAGTACAACCCGCCCAACGGCGGCCCCGCGGACACGGCCACGACGACCTGGATTCAGAACCGCGCGAACGAGATCCTGAAAGAGGGTCTGAAGGGGGTAAAACGCCTCCCCTTCGAGCGCGCGCTTCAGGCCGACACGACGCACCTGTACGATTTTGTGACGCCTTATGTGGAAGATTTGCAAAACGTCGTGGACATGGACGCCGTCGCGGGGGCGGGATTAAAAATCGGCGTGGACCCGATGGGCGGCGCGGGCGTCGCGTATTGGGAGCCCATCGCGGAGCGCTACGGGCTCAACTTAGAGGTCGTCAACCCCAACGTCGACCCGACTTTTTCGTTTATGACCGTCGACAAAGACGGCAAAATCCGCATGGACTGCTCTTCGCCCGCGGCGATGGCGAGTTTGATAGGTCTCAAGGACCGTTTTGATATCGCTTTCGGCAACGACCCCGACTACGACCGGCACGGCGTCGTCACCAAGGGCGCGGGGCTTATGAACCCCAACCACTACCTCGCGGTGGCAATTCATTACCTTTTCCAGAACCGTCTGGGTTGGCTCGAGGACGCGGCGGTGGGGAAGACGCTCGTCTCGAGCTCGATGATTGACCGCGTTGCCAAAGACTTGGGGCGGCCCCTGGCGGAGGTGCCCGTGGGCTTCAAGTGGTTTGTGGACGGGCTCTTGGACGGCTCTTACGGCTTCGGCGGCGAGGAGAGCGCGGGGGCGTCTTTTTTGCGGCGCGACGGGACGGTGTGGACGACCGACAAAGACGGCATCATCATGGATTTGTTGGCGGCGGAGATGACGGCCAAGACAGGACGCGACCCCAGCGAGGAGTATGCGGGGCTCGAGCAGCGCTTCGGCTCCCCCGTCTACGCGCGCCTCGACGCGGCCGCCGACGCCGCGCAAAAAGCCGCGCTCAAAACCCTCACGCCCGACGCGGTCACGGCCACCGAACTCGCGGGCGAGCCTATCTTACAAACGCTCACCCGCGCCCCCGGCAACGACGCGCCCATCGGCGGCCTCAAGGTGGTGACCGAAAACGGCTGGTTCGCGGCGCGGCCCTCGGGCACCGAGGATATTTATAAAATCTATGCGGAGAGTTTCAAGGGAGACGCGCACCTGGCGCAAATCCAGGAGGAGGCGCAGGCGCTCGTGTCGGAGGCTTTCAGAGCGGCGGGGCTGTGAGTTTTTCGAGTTGGAGTCCCACAAGGTTTCTTTTGGACTAGCCCACAAACTGAAGCGCAAGGGAAGATTATCTTCTTAGCCAGGGAGGCTTTTATGCACCGCATCAACACAGAGGGCAAACTCGTCACCATCACATTGGGCGGCGAGGTGAAGCGCGAGGATTATCAGGAGATGGTGCCGGAACTCGAGGAACAAATAAACACCTTCGGCCCCTTGAGGCTGCTCCTCGTGACCGAACGCATGGAGGGCGTCGATCCCGGCGCGGTCTGGCGCGACTTGCGCTTTGACACGGAACACTTAAACGACTTTGAACGCGTGGCCGTCGTCGGGGACGAAGCGTGGCAAAAGTGGGCCACTAAGCTCAGCGGCAGCCTCACGCGCGCCGAGGTGAAGTTTTTCGACACCCCCGAGATGGCCGAGGCGCGGCAGTGGGTTCAAAATTAAGTCGGGCTTAGCAGGAGAAGGGTAGCGTGAGGCGTGGCTTATAAGCTCAAAATCCAGCGCAGCTATCACCTGGTTAACGAATCCTACGCGAGTTTGGATGAAGCGGTCCAGGCTGCCGAGGCGCAGGCGGGCGTGGTCGAGCAGCCGATGTTTATTGAGGACGATGCGGGCGAGGTCGTGCTCGAGTGGGACGCGCTCAAAGAACGTATCGAGCGTCTACGGGCGTCTAAAGCGTGAAAGCGGTTGTTGTCGGAACGGGCGAAGGTCATCCGCTGAATTGGCAGGATGTACCCACCCCGTTGCCGGGTGAGGGCGAGGTTTTGCTCGAAGTCGCCGCAACCGCTCTCAACCGCGCCGACTTGGCGCAGCGCGCGGGCCACTACCCGCCGCCGCCGGGGGCGTCTGACATTTTGGGGCTCGAGGCCGCGGGTACCATCAAAGAACTCGGCGCGAACGTGAGCGGGTGGGGGGTGGGCGACAGTGCCTGCGCCCTCCTCACCGGCGGCGGCTACGCCGAAAAGGTGGTGGTACCCGCCGCGATGCTCATGCCGATTCCGGCGGGCTGGAGCCTGGAAGAGGCCGCCGGGATGCCCGAAGTTTTCTTCACAGCATTTTTGAACCTTTTTCTCGAGGGCGACTTGGGGGAGGGCGAAAGCGTCCTCATCCACGGCGGCGCGAGCGGCGTCGGCACGGCGGCGGTTCAACTCGCGCACGAGGCGGGCTGCCGCGTGTTCGTGACCGCCGGAACGGACGAGAAGACCGCGCGCTGTTTAGACCTCGGTGCCGACTTGGCTGTCAACTACCGCAAAGAAGATTTTGCCGAACGCATCAAAGACTTTACCGACGGGGGCGGCGTGGACGTGATTCTCGACATGGTCGGCGCGGACTATTTAGCGCGTAACCTAAACCTCTTAAAGCTCAACGGGCGGCTCGTTTTTATCGCCACCCTGAGCGGCAAAGAGGCGGGCATCGACATCCGCCAGATGATGGGCAAGCGCCTCACGCTCAAGGGCTCGACGCTGCGCGCGCGCCCGCTAGAGGAGAAAGTGCGCCTCAAAGAGGCGTTTATGGGGAGGTTTTGGGAGGCGCTCGAGGCCCGCCGAATAGAGCCCGTGATTGACAAGACGTTTCCCGTTCATGAAGTCGAGGCGGCGCACGCGCACATGCAGGAAAACAAGAATATTGGGAAAATCATCTTGAAGATGCGATGAAGTGGCTCGAGCCTCCCTCACCGCGCCAGCCGCACCTCAAAGGTGTTAGAGCTTCCTGCCGCGTACACGAGCCCGCACGTTACATCCTCTTCGGGGCAGATTTGCACCTGGTAGTTGAGCTGAAAGTCGCCCTCGAGCTCCCCATAGGGCTCGCCCGTCTCACCGTCAAAAGCATTGAGTCCCCAAATGGTGAGCGTATCCTTTCGCGTTTCTCCGGGAAGCACCTCTATGGCCTCGTCATGCCCCACGCAGGCCCAGATTGGGTTGTACGCGGACTCCCCTTCGCCTCTGGGGGCGATCAGCCGAACGCCGTAGATGGGTGTCGGGCTATCCGGGTAACACCGGGCAAGGTACAGAGGACGGTCGGTGTGGTTCGTATAACTCGCTTTGACCGTGAACGTGTAAGAGCAGCCCGGCTCGGTGCAGTCTGCGACCGCGGGCCTGGCAATGTAGAGCGTTTTATCCGTTATCACGGGAGAAGACGTGTCGCGGACCTCGTTGGGGGGTGAACTGCACCCGCCGAGGAGCGCGCCTAAGAGGAGGGCGAGAACGGGTCCGAGGCGGCTAATCCGGTACATGAGGGCTCCTTTTTGTTCCCGCCCATTATACCCGAACCGGGTGAAGTTTGTTTTGGGCCATGCGCGTATGATGGTGTAAGCCTCAAGCGCACAAGGTAAACAAAAGGAGCAACGATCCTGTGGGTGCTCCCGTTGCTTAGCCGCTTCTTACAGCCGGACGCTATACTGCGCTGTGTCCGACCTTCCTCCCGCGCAAAACAGGCTCCTGAACGCGCTGTTGCCCGAGTCTTTCGTTATCCCGCGTTACGGCGGACGTTCCCTGGCGAATCTGCCCGCGACGGTCGGCGGGCTCCTCGGTGTCACCGAGGGCTGGGCGGGCGAGGGGCTCGAGCCCCCCCTCCTGGACCGTTTGGGAGAGGGTGTAGAGCGCGTCGTCTTGCTGCTCGTTGACGGCCTCGGCTGGAATCAGTTACAGGCCCACTTGGCGCGTGATGGGACAGGAGAAGAGGCGAGGTTTCAAAACGTTTTGGACCGTTACGGCGTCCTCAACACCCCGCTCACCACGGTCGCGCCCCCCACGACGAGCGTGGCGACGACGGTCGTCCTCGGTGACGGGGCCGCGCCCGCCGAAACGGGGATGCTCGGCTTTAGCTTTCTTTTAGCCGAGTTGGGCGTGGTCGCCAATATGCTCTTCTGGCACCCGGCGGGCAAAGGTAACCCGGCGCAGGGCGAGCTGGAGGCGTGGGGCGTAAAGCCTGAAACCTTTTTGCCCACGCCCTCGTCGGCGGAAGTGCTCGCCAAGGCGAACATCCCGATGCGCGTCGTGATGCCCAAGGCCTACAGCCACAGCCCGCTGTCACGGATGCGGCCCCGCGGCGCGGAGATTGACGGATATATTGACGCGACCGATATGTTTTACAAGCTCGGCGCGTGGCTGGACGAGACGGCGGGAACGAAAGCTTACGCCTACGCCTATTACCCCGACTTCGATACGCTGAGCCACCGCGACGGCTGGGATGCGCCCGTCGTGGCGGCGTTGTGGACAAACTTCGGCTTCCAGCTAGTGCGCTTTCTTGACGGCTTGAGCGCGCCCCAGCGGCGCAATACTTTATTCTTACTTACCGCGGACCACGGTCACGTTGTGACGCCGCCCCGAGCGGGGCGCTTTTGGGAGGATTATCCGGGGCTGCTCGAGCACAGCGCCCTACTCCCCGGTGGTGAGGCGCGGCACGTTTATTTGTACGCTCGAGCGGGGCACAAGGCCGAGCTGCTGGCCTACGTTCAGGCCGAACTCGCCAGCGAGTTTGTAGTTTTAGACGCGGAACAGGCGTTACGCGCAGGTCTGTACGGCGACTCCACGCGGCTGCACCCGGACGCCGCGCGGCGCATTGGTGACGTGGTGTTGCTGGCAAAGGGTTCGCATTTCTTGTGGAAGCGCGGCCCGGACCCCCTGCGCGGGCTTCACGGTTCGCTGACGGCGGATGAAATGCTGGTGCCGCTTATCGGCTTGCGCCTTTGAGCAGGTTCGGGAATCAGCACCTCTCAGGCTTATATCTACGGGTGCGCCGCGTCCATTACGGCAACAGCTCGGTCGCCGTCATCCGATCGACGAACACCACGACGTCGTAGTCGTCGGTCAGCACGGTGGGTGAGGAAAAGGCCTGCTCGTCAGCCACCGCGAACGCACCCATCATGCGCAGGTCCTGGGGTTCAGTGAGCCACGCCGCCGCCGGGTCTTGTGTAGCGGTTCGCAGGTCGAGCGCGAACAGGGGCAAACCGAGCGTGTGGAAGGTCCCGCCGACGCTCTCCGCGGGGGCCGACCCGGCGGTGTGCGTCCCCAGTGCGCTCGTCTCCCGCTCTCGCGCGGTGTACTCGCCCTCGTAGAAGGTGAAGCCGAGCGAGAGATAGCCCTCCCCGTAGCGTTCAGCGAGAACGCGGCCCATCGAGAGGTGACGCTTGGACTCGCCGACGTGCGCGTTGTGCGCCCAGAGGACGATCTTGGCACCGGGGTTCTCTTCCAGAATCCACGCGACGTTCTCGGCCATGCTCTCGTCGCGCGTCACCTCGCTCCCTAAGTCTTCGGCACCTTGTAAGACGACGCGGGCGTTCTGCCGCGCCCAGGCGAGTTCGGCGGGTGTGGCGTTCGGGTAGGCCTGTGGGTCGCGCGCGAGGTGCTCGAGCACCCCCGCCGCGGCCTCCCGCCACTCGGCCACCCGCGGCGAGTGCTCGTAGCGGCCCGGCCGCGTCTCGTACGCCGCCGCGACGGCCGCGTAGGCCTCGTCAAGGTCGTTTAAGTACGCAGAGTCATAGCGCTCGACAAAGGCGCGCACCTCGTCCATCGCCACCGTTGGGGTCTGCATGTCAAAGCCCGTGAACTGTATGACCCCGGCACCCGAAGCGTTATAGTCGCGCATCCACAGGATCATGTCCAGGACCTCCTGGGTGTCCCAGGTCCAGAAGTATATGCCCCTGAGTAACTCCTTGGGGTCTCCTTCGCCGGTCAGCACGTAGTCGTTGAGCCGGTAGGCCTCGGGCATATTAGCTTCAATAGAGAAGACGGTGAAGCCCATCTCTTCGGCCAAAAACCTTACCAGGCGGTGCTTGAGCGTGAAGAACTCGCTCGTGCCGTGGGTGGCCTCGCCCAAGCCGACGATACGGGCGTTGCCGATAACCTCTTTTAGGGGCGTCAGGTCGGTGGCATCGGCAGTCGGGTGGACCGTCTCCAGGGGCACGGCGTTCTCTCGCAGCCAGGTGAGCAGCTCGGCGGGCGGCCGGAAGCTCTCTTCGGCAAGCTCGGCGGCGCTCAGCACCTCGGCGACGGGCGTATAGGTTCCCGTGACCGGGTCGCCCACGCTGAACTCCAACGCGTCCGCCCAGGCGCTCCCCCGACCCGTGAAGAGCGCGCCGAAGAACACGTCTTGCGCGCCCTCGGGCACCTCGAGCACAATTTCATAAGGGGTCCAGTCTTGAGTCCCCGTTACGCCGCGGTCGCTCATGTTGTCAAAAGCTAGTTGCTCCGGGCGACCCTCAACAAATGCGCCGTCAATTCGCATCCAAAGCCCTGCGTAGCCCCCTTCAACCGCGTCGGCTTTGAGAAAGCCGCGTAATCTAAGCTCCTTGCCAACCAAGCTTTGGGCCGCAAGGCGCTTGGTCACGACGCCAAACGCGCCCGAACCGCACGTCTGGGCCGCACAGCGGAAGATGACGCTCTTTGCGCCCTGGTAAGCCTCTTGGTGCGTGAGGTAAACCTTGTAGGGCGCGTTCTGCCAGCCGCTGCTCGCCCAATCCGCGGGCTGGTCGCCGTCTGAGTGCTCGAAGCTTAGGTTGAGGCGCGCTTCGATATCGGCACCTGCCCCTGCGGGCTCGCTTTGGCCGAAAGAGAAGCTTAGGGTGAGCGCCAGTAGGAACAAAACAGTGCGCATGGGTTTACCTCCTCATAACCAAGGATCAGAACGTGTGGTGCATCATGCTACACCCTTGGCGTCTAGGAGGTGTCAGGCAAAGTTAGTGTTGTAAAGCGAGTTGTACAACCCTGGAGCTTGGTTTGGCTAAGCCCCGGTGCGGAAAGGGCTTGGAAAAGGCTCACAAAGGGGAAAGATGCTCGAGCCTCACGCCTCTCTACGTATTCCCGGAGCTCTTTATTTTTTACGCAAGCGAGAGGTTAAAGCTTTACCCGCTTGCCGCCGTCCTTACTCCGCGACTTAAACACCATGCGGATGGGCACCTCCGCAAAGCCCAAATCCTCGCGGATGCGGTTTAGCAAGTAATGTTCATACGCGCGCGTCACAAATTTTTCGTTGTTGACAGAAATGACAAAGGTGGGCGGCGCGACATCGGCCTGGGTGCCGTAGAGGAGTTTCAAGGGCTTGCCCTTGAAGTTGGGCGGGCTCTGGCGCTGGGTCCAGACTTCCAACCAGCGGTTCACGTTGCCGGTAGACACCCTAAAGCGCGCGGTGTCGTAGAGCCGAATCACGGTCGCCAACAGGTCGTGCAAACCGTACGCGTTGAGCGCGCTCGTGTAGACCTTGGGCGCAAAGTGAAGGTGCGCGAGCGCCTCGGCGATGTCGCGCTCGAACTCGGGGAGCTGCGCGTCGCTCACCAAGTCCCATTTGTTGATGGCGACGACGACGGGCTTGCCCGCCTCCAGAGCCAAGTTGGCGATGCGCAGTTCGTGGTCGCCCATTTCAAAGGGGTCGACGACCAAAATGGACACGTCCGAACTCAGCAGCGCCTGCTCGGAGCGCAGCTTGGAATAGAACTCGACGTCCTCGTCGGGTTTGCGGCGGATGCCCGCGGTGTCAACCAGCACAAAGGGCCGCCCGCCAAAGTCGAATTTGATGTCGACGGCGTCCCTCGTCGTGCCGGGCATGTTGGCGACGATGGTGCGTTCGTCGCCTACGAGAGCGTTGAGCAGACTCGATTTGCCAACGTTGGGCCGCCCAATGATGGCGACGCGGACGGGCTCCTCTTCGGCCTCGTCGGTTTCGGGGGGGAGCTTCTCGAGGATCAAATCCACCAGCTCATAGGTGCCGCGCGCGTGCTCTGCGGAGATGTATAGGGGCTCGCCAAAGCCCAGCGCGTAGAGTTCATAAAGCTCCGGATTTTCCTCGTGGCGCGGGTCGTCCATTTTGGTGGCTAACAAGAGCGTTTCTTTGTTGAGGGTCCGTAGCCAGTTCGCAATCTCGCGGTCGGCGGCGGAAAGCTCACTGCGACCGTCCACGCAGAAAAGCACGAGGCTGGTACCGCGCAAGGCGAACTCGGTGCGCCGCTTGATTTTCTCCTGCCACTCGTCACCCGACCAGAGGCCGCCCGTGTCGAGGAGCGTAAAGGTGCCGCCCAAGTCGCTCTCGACACGGCCTTCTTTCACGTCCCGCGTGACCCCCGGCACGTCCGCGACGATGGCCTCGCGCCGCCCGACGAGGCGGTTAAAAAGGCTCGATTTACCCACGTTGGGCCGCCCGACGATGGCGACGGTGCGCGAAGGAGGGGCTGAGAAAGAGGGTTCTATGTCCTGTATATCTATATCGGAATCCTCTAAATTAGGCGTATCTGCGTCAGGATTGCTAAAGTCAGACAAAAGAATCTCCCACCTTTGCGCCGTAGCCGTTGGCCCAGGCGCGCGCGTCCATCCGGGGCTTGCCCGCGGGCTGCACAGCCTTGAGCAGGACCGCCCCCGTCCCGGCAGCCACGAGCACTCCGGCGTCGCTCACATCAAGCACCCGCCCCACCTCACCCGACCTAGTTTTTTGGTGAGCCTCGAGCCCGTGAATTTTGAGCACGCCCCTACCCCGCGTCGTCCACGTCCCCGGCCAAGCGATAACGCCCCGGAAGCGGTTACGAATACCCTCCGCCGAGTCTTCCCAGCGGACTTCGCCGTCCTCTTTGCTCAGCAGCCCCGCGTGCGTGGCCGCGCCCTCGTCTTGCGGGTGGCAGGGGAGGGTGCCCCGCTCGAGCGCCCCCAAAGCCTCCAAAAGAGTTTCCGCCCCAAGCGCCGAAAGCTTATCAAAAAGCGTCAGCGCGTCGTCTTCGGGCGCAATATCTAAAGATTTTTGCAAGCGAACGGATCCGGTATCAAGCCCCACATCCGTTTGCATGATGCTTACGCCCGTTTCCTTTTCGCCGTTGATCAAGGCCCACTGGACGGGGGCCGCGCCGCGGTAGTTGGGCAGCAGACTCGCGTGAACGTTGAGAAAACCGTGTTTGGGAGTATCAAGTAAACTTCCCGGCAGAATTTTCCCGTATGCGGCGGTGATAGCGACGTCTAAGTCAAGCTCACGCACGAGTGCATGAAAACCCTCGTTTTTCTTTAACTTTGAAGGCTGCTCGAGCCTCAGCCCCAACGCCCTGGCCCGCTTAGCCACGGGCGGCGCGGTGAGTTTGAGCCCGCGGCCCGCGCCCTTGTCGGGTTGAGTGATGACCAGCGCGACCTCATGGTGGGCGCGCAAAGCCTCCAACACGGGCAGCGCAAAGGTGGGGGAGCCGAAAAGAGCGACGCGCATCTACCTTGACGCGGTTCCGACAGGCGTAAGTAGCGGCTCGTGGCGCAACCTCTTGAGGAGCGCCTTGGCGTCGCGCTGCATCCCCGCGAGTTCGCGGCGGTGCGTGTTCATAAACGCGCGCCGCTCCTCCTCCGGCAAACGGTCGATAAAGAGCACGCCGTTTAAGTGGTCGAGTTCGTGCTGGATGACGTGGGCGAAGTGGCCCTCGGCGGCGCGCTCGAGCGCTCTTCCCGTCAGGTCTTGATAGCGCACGCTCACTTTAAGGTCGCGTTCCACCTCCTCGGCGTAAAGACCGGGCAGGCTCAGGCAGCCGTCTTGCACGCGCTGCACCTTTTCGCGGTGGATGATGTCGGGGTTGACCATCACGTGCTCGGCCAACACGCCCCAGTGCGCGCGCTTTTCGGCGCGGGTGAGGGTGTTGACGTCCACGCCCGCGTCCTCGTCTTCAACCTCGCCGGTGATCTCGTCCTCGTTTCGCGGGGCCAGCTCGAGCGCCACGAACAGCCTTTTCGGCAGCCCTATCTGGGGCGCGGCCAGGCCGACGCCGTTGGCGTCGTACATGGTTTCGAACATGTCGGCGGCCAACTTCGCTAGGCTTTTGTCAAAGTCGGTCACGGGGCTCGCGGCGCGGCGCAGCACCGGGTCGCCGAAGTAGCGAATGGGGTAGATCACGCGTTCAACCTCCGCCGGGTGGCGACTCGCTCGCGCGTCCGGCTAGGCGCAAGGTCACGGTCGGGGTGTCAAGGGCGGTCACTCCCTCGGGGAGCGACAGCGTCAAGGGTAAAGTATACCTGCCCGGCGCGCCCGGCAGGGTCGCGGGTTCTACGGTGGCCGTCACCTCTGTGAGTTCGTTTAGTACCTCGACCGACCCCGCAAGCTCGACCTCCGCCGCGCTCAAGGCGCTGCTTTCGACCACCAGCGGCGACACATCGGGGAGGCTGAGCGTGAGGGGCAGGGTGCGCAGGTGGAGCACGGGCTCCCGGCGGAGGGTGACGGCGACGGTGGCAGGCTCGAGCGTCACCCCCGCGACGGGTTGACCCGAGGCGTCCACGGCGTAGGGTGCCGCGTTCACCCCGCCCGCACCCGCGTCCGCCGCGCTTGCGCCGTCAGCGTTTCCGTCAACAAGGGCGAGCGCGGCGGTGACTTCCTGAAGCGTGTCGGTACGTCCCCGCACGGTCACCTCGCCCGGCGTCACAATAGGCGTGACGAGGAGGTCCGTTCCTGGGGCTGTTCCTGCGCCTGTGGCCGGATTTGTGGCCGCATCCGTCGCTGCACCTCCCGTCGCGCCCTCCGAACCGAGATAGACCACCCTCACCGGCACCTGCTTACTGCTCTGGGTTTCAACGAAGCCGATAACCTCGCCCGGGTTGACGCGTACCAGCGTGAGGCCCTGGGGCGGGAACACGTTGACGTTGCGTTCAAACTCGTTTTCGGTTCCACGCAGGTCGAGCACGGCGTCCAAATTCTCACCCCGCAACGCGTCCATGCGCGGCCCCGGCCCCGACACGGTGACCTCGACGGTATCGGGCACGCCGACGGGGATTTGGTTTGCATTCAGGCCCAGGAGGTTAAGCGGCACGAGCAAAGAGCGCTGCGTCGTCACCGTTTCGTCGGTGGAGACGAACACCCAGAAGAGCACGGCTAACCCCAGCGCGGCCAGCTTTTGCGGCCAATGCTCGAGCCACCCTCTCACATTCACCCGCCCCACGCCTCGCTTGCCCGGCTTCACGAGTGGTAGATCTCCCGGAGGGCCTCGAGCACGTCCGCCGGAGCGATGTCGCTCTTCAGCACGCCCTCCTGCGCGACGCTCACCGAGCCGCGCTCCTCGCTCACGACGATGACGAGCGCGTCGGTCGCTTCGGACAGCCCCAAGGCCGCCCGGTGCCGCGTCCCGTGCTTGACCGACCAGCCCTCGTGTTTGTCCGACAAGGGGAAAATCGCGCCCGCGTGCGTCACCACGTCGTCACGGATAATCACGCCGCCGTCGTGCAGCGGGCCGTAGGAGCCGAAAATGGTCTGGAGCAGCGCGGATGACACGGGTGAGTTGAGGCGTGTGCCCACCGCGCCGTACTCGTCTAGGGGCGTCCCCTGCTCGACCGCAATCAGCACGCCCCGCCGCTGGGTGGCGAGTTCGCGCACCGCCGACATGATCTCCTGCACGGGGTCGCCGCCCACGGTGCGGCCCCCGCGGCCTCGCCCGAAATGCTCCAGGGCGCTCCGCAGCTCGGGCTGAAACACGATCACGACCGCCAAGAACGCAACCGGGGCCGCCCGGTCAAAAAGCCATTCGGTCGCGTTCAGCCCGAGCTGGGTCGCCAAAAACCACAACCCCGCGAGCGCGGCGAGCCCGCGGAACACGTTCCAGGCCCTCGAGCCCATGAGCAGCCTGTAAACCTGATACAAAAGCACGGCGACGACGACGATGTCCAAAAAGTCGAGAAGGAGACGGAACTGGGACAAACAAAACCCTCCGGTAAGGTCGGTGCTTATCTCGAAGCACCGTTCAAAAAGCGTCGAGCGGGTGGGCCAGGCCGAGTCAGGCTTGGGGCACCCCAAAAGTTCAAAACGATAAAACTCAACCCAAGTTGTAAAAGAACCGTTCGTACGGCGTTTTTCGATGCTAACATAGGCCCACCCAAGGTAACGTTGAAGAATTAGCTTTCGGTGAAGGGGGTGACGGTGTGGTGACAGGGTGGTGACAGGGTGGCGGTAAAGGGGTGACGGAGCAGCGGGATTGCCCGACGCCTAACCTCTAAAGACGCGAACGTTGGAGAGAATGCGTTACGATAGGCTGAGACGGTAAACGAGGGCGCGCCCTGCGCCCAAAAGGAGACGCATCATGCAGGAACAAAAAGAACAACTTCTGGCCCTTCGGGGGTATCTTTGATGTTGCTCACAAAGAGGCCCGGCTAAAGGCTTTAGAACCCCGACTGAACGACCCGGGCCTGTGGAACGACCCCACCGAGGCCAAAGAGGTCACGCAGGAGGCGACGCGGTTGCGGCGGGTGGTAGAGAGCTTTGCGAGGTTGGAAAATGACGTCGAAGGCTTGTCCGAACTCTTCGAGATAGCTTCCGACGAGGAAAAGGCGGAGTTGGAGGACGAGCGGGCGCGCATTCAGAAAACTTTGGACGAGCTCTACCGCGAAACGCTCTTTTCGGGTGCGCACGACGAGCGCGCGGCGATTCTCACCATCAAACCCGGCGCGGGCGGCACCGAGTCGTCGGACTGGGCCGGGATGCTCTTTCGCATGTACCGCCGCTTCGCCGAGCGGCAGGGCTTCAAGGTCGAGGTGCTGGACTTGGTGCCAAGCGACGCCGCACCGGGCGGCGTCGACTACGCGCAGATGATCGTGCGCGGCGAGCGCGCCTTTGGCCTCCTCCGGGTCGAGAGCGGCGTTCACCGTTTGGTGCGGGTGAGCCCCTTTGACGCGCAGGGGCGCCGTCACACGAGTTTCGCCTCCGCCGAGGTGATGCCCGAGATAGACGACGCCATTGAGGTTGCCATCGACCCCAACGACGTGCGGGTGGACGTCTACCGCTCCTCGGGACCCGGCGGTCAGTCGGTGAATACGACCGACTCGGCGGTGCGGGTGGTCTATAAAGGCGGCACGAGTGACGAAATCATGGTGACCTGCCAGGACGGCAAGTCGCAAATCAAAAACCGCGAGAAGGCGATGACGGTCCTTCGCAGCAGGCTCTGGGAGCGAGAAGAGCGGCGGCGCTTGGACGAGCAGCGCGAAGCCCGCGGCGAGCAAAAGGCCATCGAGTGGGGCTCGCAAATCCGCTCTTACGTCCTCGACAAGCAGTACATCAAGGACCACCGCAGCGGCGAGATGCGCCACGATCCCGATAACGTGCTAGACGGCGATATCGAGGGGCTTATCTGGTCGGGCCTCGAGTGGGGTGCGCGCGAAGGCGTCGCCGCTTGAACTGAGGTTTAGACGGGGGTTTGGGCGAGCTCAAGCGAGTCAGGTGCGGATGAGGCGAGGTCTACCACATTCGGCCCCAGCCCCGCCCTTGCTATAAGCGTTCGGTAATCGTCCGGGGTGAGCGGATAACCTGCGAGAGCCACAAAGGCGGCCTCGAGCAGATTCGTCGGCAAGCTGCGGCCTCCGAAACGCGGGGTGGTGGTGATAAGTCTAGTTGCCCCCCGTGCCCTCGCCCACTCGACATTGTCAGGCGTGGTGGTATTGGTCAGCACCGTTTTGCCCGTCAGACTAGCCGCGTAGCGCCTGATGTAGTGCCAGTCGCCCGCGACGACCTCGGCCCACCTAAAGTAGCGGCTGTGGCTCTGTGAGGCTGAACGCTCCTGCTGCTCCCCCTGCGGATAAATCCAGCCGATGGGCAGCGCCAGCACCCCCGGCAGTAAAAGACGCGCGGCGCGGCGCAACGCGCCTAAGTTGCGGATAGGCCAGGGCAACCCAAGCGCGAAAATCGCGTCGCCATAAAGCGCGTCCGCGCCCGCGGCGTCCAGAGCCTCAGCCATGCCGAAGCGGTCCACCGCCGAGACCATCAGCACCCGCTTGCCGCGCCAGCGGATTCTTTCGTCAAGGTTTTCGACGACGATGCGCTCGAGCGTGTTCTTGAGCCCCGCCCCACAAACGATGGGCGTTACTTTTGCGTGCTTTGCCAAACGCTGCGCGTCGCGGATAGGATAGCGCTTGCCGCCCGCATAAACGTAAAGGTCCATGCCCCCGAGCCCAAACGCGCCCACCTTGCCGTCGAGCGCGCGGATAATTTCGGCGGCTCTTTTTAGGTCCCCATCAGTCCCGCGCCGCTCGATGTGGACGCGTTCGCCCAAGAGGTCTATCGTTTGATCCGTGTCGCGGCTCGAGGCTCCGGTTGACACGCTGACGACGTGTTTCATGGTTCGTGCTTCACAAAAGGTGTTTCATGCTGTCAAGGTGCATAACCGTGACCGTTTTGAGGGTGTCGATGGGGGTCGCCAAGGATTCACCGCGTGCGGCCAGCGCTTCCTCGACGCGCTGCTCGTAGCGGTCCAAAACAACTTGTGCTTGCGGATCTATCTGGGCAAAGGCGAGCGGAACTGTCAACCACCCCGTGAACCACATCGCTACAGCGAGCCTGCCGGTGAGCCTCATCGTGTTCCTCCGTAGCGAGTGTAGCACGCGTTTTACCCACTAGCGAAGAGAGAGAGGTCGTGAACAAGGGTCTCGAGCTTCATTGCAAAGGTTCGCTTCACGTCAACCTCTTTCTGGCGATCTCACAGGCGTCTCTTTTGTCACCCTCTTTGCGAATACCCATCACCACAACCGTTACCCGCCCTTCTTCTACGGTGACTCTATAGATGACGCGACAACGCTTAGCAGCCTTGAGCTTCCGGTAGTCCTTGAGGTCGCCGCGCAGGGGCTCCCCGCGTTGCCCCGGCTCGGTTGCCAGCTCGTCTATTTTGCGCTCGGTGGCGCTGTAGGTGTGGTTGTCTTTGATGCCGTCTAGGTCGGCTCGAGCCTCGTCGGTAAGTGAAATCTTATGGGTCATGACCAAGAGTGTAGATTGACCCTGGGGTCAGGCCCTTTGGCCCTTACATCCTCACCCGCGCCTGGACCGTTGCTCCCTCTTAACCTCTTCCCAGGGAACGAGCGCGGCCTCACCGCGCTCTAAGCTGCGAATGCGTTTCACAAGCTCAACGTCGTCTAAGACCTCGTCGGTGTCGGGGTCGCCGGTATAAGGCAGGCCCGAGGCGCTGAGGCCCCTGGGTGACGGCTCGACTTCTAAAAGGTCGCTTACGCTCAAAGACTTACCCGTCATGTGCGAGAGCGCGCCCAAAACTTTCTCGAGCACCTCACGGTCGATGTAGCGGGGTTCTTCGGTGCTCCAGCGGTAGAGCGTGGCGCGGCCTACCTGGCCTTCTAACTCCCGCAGGAGTGCGGCCACCGTGATGCGCTCCCTCTCGAGGAGCTGCGGAAACTTCCAGGTGAGATGCGTAGTAGTCATAGCACAATGTTATCACATCTTATTATTTATGTCATCACCTCCTGACCTATAATTATCACACATAATAACATAAAGATACTAAAAGGCCAATGGCCTAGGAATTGACGCCCTTTAGAAAACCCGTTTAAGAGGTTTCACATAAAAGCTATCACGACCCCCGAAAGAAACCAAAACTTAGCCGATATCCACGAAATGGCTCGAGCCGGTTCATCCCCACCTGCGTGGGGAATAGCGCTCATCTTTTCGACCGACGACGAGGTGACGCGGTTCATCCCCACCTGCGTGGGGAATAGGATTCGCACATCCCCCACAGCCCCACAGCGTCCGGTTCATCCCCACCTGCGTGGGGAATAGGTCGAGCGTGGGGGATGAGCTGGGGCGCTTTGACGAGGGTATCCGGTTCATCCCCACCTGCGTGGGGAATAGGAAACCCACTCTTAGAAAGCGAAAACCCACACGGTTCATCCCCACCTGCGTGGGGAATAGCGAATCACGAAGCGATCTTCACCGAGTCCCGCGGTTCATCCCCACCTGCGTGGGGAATAGGCGGGAAGCATCGTAGCGGCTCATACGGTGAACGGTTCATCCCCACCTGCGTGGGGAATAGGCCATAGAGCCGCCCGCCTGGTCGGTGGCGAACGGTTCATCCCCACCTGCGTGGGGAATAGGAGCTTGCCGGAGTTCTCGGGATCGACTTCAGCGGTTCATCCCCACCTGCGTGGGGAATAGGCGCTCGAGGCGGACGGGCTCTCGGCGGCCACCGGTTCATCCCCACCTGCGTGGGGAATAGGACCTGTACGCGAGGGCCTACAGCGCCGACCTCGGTTCATCCCCACCTGCGTGGGGAATAGAGCATCTACAGAGACCACTCCTCGCCCACCATCGGTTCATCCCCACCTGCGTGGGGAATAGGTTTTTTGCTAAACACACCTGTGGATTGGTGCGGTTCATCCCCACCTGCGTGGGGAATAGGGGGTCAATGGCTTCATAGTTGCCTTGGAGGCGGTTCATCCCCACCTGCGTGGGGAATAGGCAGGGCGATGTCTTCCCACCCTCCTGTCATGCGGTTCATCCCCACCTGCGTGGGGAATAGGCCTACCGCCCCCGCTACGCCGCCGCTTTACTCGGTTCATCCCCACCTGCGTGGGGAATAGTGATGTTCACAGCGTCAAGCACCGTCTTATGCGGTTCATCCCCACCTGCGTGGGGAATAGGCAGGCCAGTCTTCGAGCTCGGAACCCAGAATCGGTTCATCCCCACCTGCGTGGGGAATAGCAGAGATAGCCACTATTGTGCGTACGCCTAAGCGGTTCATCCCCACCTGCGTGGGGAATAGCGGGTGAAGCTGCTGATTGAACGTTAAGGGACGGTTCATCCCCACCTGCGTGGGGAATAGGAACCCGACTCAGTGGGTAAGTGTTGTCAGGCGGTTCATCCCCACCTGCGTGGGGAATAGTTGGCGAACTGCTCTTCGGAGACGCCCATCTGCGGTTCATCCCCACCTGCGTGGGGAATAGTGGTTGGGTGGCAACGCGCGCTTTTTGGTAATGGGTTCATCCCCACCTGCGTGGGGAATAGTGAGCGGAAGTTTCGCCAGCATCTCCTGCGCCGGTTCATCCCCACCTGCGTGGGGAATAGCTCATCGGCGCAGTGCAAGCCGCTCAGGGCTAGGTTCATCCCCACCTGCGTGGGGAATAGACCAGACGCCGTTCAGCGGCGACAATGTCCACCGGTTCATCCCCACCTGCGTGGGGAATAGGGTTGAGGCGCGGCTCCGCTCTTTTCTCGGTTCGGTTCATCCCCACCTGCGTGGGGAATAGCCAGTCGTGCAGCTCGTCGCCCGGTTCATGGGCGGTTCATCCCCACCTGCGTGGGGAATAGAGCACGCTGGCTACCTCGGCCTCATTCGTAACCGGTTCATCCCCACCTGCGTGGGGAATAGGAAGCGTGAAGTGGATGAGTGGTACGTCATCCGGTTCATCCCCACCTGCGTGGGGAATAGGAGGACAACCTGATCAACTTTCAAGGGCTCGTCGGTTCATCCCCACCTGCGTGGGGAATAGGCTCCCAGCAGAGCCAGGAGCACTACCAGGAGCGGTTCATCCCCACCTGCGTGGGGAATAGGCGGGACGGCGAGCCGGACGCGGGCGGCACCCTGGTTCATCCCCACCTGCGTGGGGAATAGTTCCGACTCAGAACGACACCCTACTGTTAGCACGGTTCATCCCCACCTGCGTGGGGAATAGTCAGTCGTCGCGTCACTCATCGAAGAGCCCTCCGGTTCATCCCCACCTGCGTGGGGAATAGAACAAGCTGACAGGAAATCTTCAGGGCCTCTACGGTTCATCCCCACCTGCGTGGGGAATAGAGGTCGTCACGTTCAATTTCCGGGCGTAGTATCGGTTCATCCCCACCTGCGTGGGGAATAGTCTTTTTGGGTCACTTATCACTTCACTTATCGCGGTTCATCCCCACCTGCGTGGGGAATAGGGGGTTCTCCCGTTTCGTCGTATTTAACGCTCCGGTTCATCCCCACCTGCGTGGGGAATAGTCGGGATGGCCATTGTCTACCCCGCCCGAAAACGGTTCATCCCCACCTGCGTGGGGAATAGCGTCACAGAGAAACACCGAGAGTCTGTTTGAACGGTTCATCCCCACCTGCGTGGGGAATAGGCTACTACTAAAGTTTATGTCAGTGCGACAGCGGTTCATCCCCACCTGCGTGGGGAATAGGTTCTTCTATGGACCCAGTGAGCGCCTGATACGGTTCATCCCCACCTGCGTGGGGAATAGTGGGAACCGCTTAGCGGCGGCGATGGAGGGGCCGGTTCATCCCCACCTGCGTGGGGAATAGGCCCCAGCGTGGGCTAGGGCGTCGAGGAGTACCGGTTCATCCCCACCTGCGTGGGGAATAGGCGTTAATAGACTCATACGAAAGCGCCGTGACCGGTTCATCCCCACCTGCGTGGGGAATAGGGTATCCCGTACTATCAAGCAAGCGACGGTTACGGTTCATCCCCACCTGCGTGGGGAATAGGCCGGACCTCTTCGCGCTAGGCCTTAAAGAGACGGTTCATCCCCACCTGCGTGGGGAATAGGGTCATTAGCACTTTCGCGGGCGGCGGCGGCTCGGTTCATCCCCACCTGCGTGGGGAATAGGTATCTCGGTTGCACCCTTGTCTAGCATGGCCGGTTCATCCCCACCTGCGTGGGGAATAGAAGTCTGTACTTGCGTGTCAATGTTGTCCATGCGGTTCATCCCCACCTGCGTGGGGAATAGGTTATCACTGTGTTCTTTGCGAGACAAAGTTCGGTTCATCCCCACCTGCGTGGGGAATAGTGACCTTGGTGACGAGAGAGGGCGGCGTGACGCGGTTCATCCCCACCTGCGTGGGGAATAGAGCCCTCAAGAGGCAAGAGGCGGAAGTGGCGGCGGTTCATCCCCACCTGCGTGGGGAATAGTATGGCGGGCGTGCTGGAAAGCCGCGCCCTCACGGTTCATCCCCACCTGCGTGGGGAATAGGGTTGGCAGGGGGATGTACATGTGAGTGTGGACGGTTCATCCCCACCTGCGTGGGGAATAGGGGTTGTTCACATTCCGCATAAGGATGGCTTGCGGTTCATCCCCACCTGCGTGGGGAATAGTCCTCACGCACCCCAGAAAGTTCAGCCAAACCCGGTTCATCCCCACCTGCGTGGGGAATAGCGCGCCGATGACGCGCTTTTTCATGGTTGCCCCGGTTCATCCCCACCTGCGTGGGGAATAGATCGCGGAGGGGTCGTCCAGTTCGGGCGACCCCGGTTCATCCCCACCTGCGTGGGGAATAGGCGGTCTTCGCGGGGGAGGAAAAGCGGGTGCCCGGTTCATCCCCACCTGCGTGGGGAATAGGGGGTGGTGGAGAGCTGGGACTACGCGGACGGCGGTTCATCCCCACCTGCGTGGGGAATAGCGCGGCCATCACGTGGATGGTGAAGCGGTTGGCGGTTCATCCCCACCTGCGTGGGGAATAGGCCTCAGCTAGTCAAAACGCACTGGCCGAGGTGGGTTCATCCCCACCTGCGTGGGGAATAGGCGGGGGCGTCATCGACTTTTTCAAGGCCGACGGTTCATCCCCACCTGCGTGGGGAATAGGGCGTCGTCGGCATCAATTTGGGTGCGTTTACCGGTTCATCCCCACCTGCGTGGGGAATAGTCTCCTGATTTAAGCGTGACCGCCTCGCCCGGCGGTTCATCCCCACCTGCGTGGGGAATAGGGGGAGTTCTGGTGGTTGGGGCTGCTCGAGGCGGTTCATCCCCACCTGCGTGGGGAATAGTCCGCGTAAGGGAACCACTCGTCGGGCAGGAACGGTTCATCCCCACCTGCGTGGGGAATAGTTGATCGTCAACTATGACTTGTTTGTTTATGACGGTTCATCCCCACCTGCGTGGGGAATAGTGACCGTACGCTACCGCTTGCAGCGCGACACCGGTTCATCCCCACCTGCGTGGGGAATAGGTCCCCCACCCCCGCGCCGAACTTGCTGATGGCGGTTCATCCCCACCTGCGTGGGGAATAGCCACGCCCGCTTGCGGGATGTGCCAGCGCTCCCGGTTCATCCCCACCTGCGTGGGGAATAGGGAGACAAGCGCGTCAAGGTCTCCCCCGGCACCGGTTCATCCCCACCTGCGTGGGGAATAGGACGGCCAGCCCCTCAGCGCCTGCGACGTGGACGGTTCATCCCCACCTGCGTGGGGAATAGCACTCCACGTCCGAGCCCTCGAAAAGCACCGCCGGTTCATCCCCACCTGCGTGGGGAATAGGGGACCTCAAGCAAAAAAGTGAAGACGGGCGCTGGTTCATCCCCACCTGCGTGGGGAATAGTGCAGCGGGCGATGCACGTGTGTAGAGGCTCCGGTTCATCCCCACCTGCGTGGGGAATAGGGCTCGCTGGAGAGGGGAGAAAATCCGGGCGTCGGTTCATCCCCACCTGCGTGGGGAATAGTGATGTGCGCGCTCGAGCGCTCGCCGGGGTCGCGGTTCATCCCCACCTGCGTGGGGAATAGGAGCGTCCCCAGATCGAGGCGCTGCGCACGCACGGTTCATCCCCACCTGCGTGGGGAATAGGCTCAAGAGGCGGGTGGAAGGGGGCGCTTCTCCGGTTCATCCCCACCTGCGTGGGGAATAGGCGGGCTGGGTGGAGGCTACCCAGAACCTGCCCGGTTCATCCCCACCTGCGTGGGGAATAGACTAGACCCAGACGCAAAAACTAAGCTTCAGGGGCCTCTATGTCTCCTGTTGGGTTGTCATGGTCCTCCGCAGACTCGACAAACATCCGTTCCCAGGTCGCGTTTTTCACCGCGACCAATTGTACACCGTCTAAGTCGATCACGCTCCTTTCCGAATCGCCCACCATCCGAATAGCGAAGCCCTGTTCATTGTTGGTGCGGTAGACCTGACAGCAGCGCCCCGCGCGTTTGTTCTCGCTCACCTTTTCCCACAGCAGGTCGCGCACCAGGGCGCTCAGTTTGCCGACGAACACGCCCGTAGAAACCTCAATCATCCAGCGGCTCAGCTCCCCACGCAGACTCGTCGGCACCTTCTCCAGCGTCATCACGACCATAACTCACCCCCCCGGCCACGTTGCCCTCCGGGTCCCACAGTTCACCGGGCGCCGCGCCGTCCGCGGCGAAGCGTTCGCCCTTCCCGGCGTCGTTGCTGAAGAGGCTGTGGAGGTCGTCGACCACGCGCTCGAGCAGCCTCGACTCTCGCATTGTGTCTCTAAGATGATGTCTGACGCGGCTGTCAATTCCTTCTTCGGATTCGGCCACGAGCCTAAAGGCGGCGGGGACGAGCACCTCGGTTTTGTAGAGGTCGGCAATATCGTAAACGAACGAGAGCTGCTTGCCGGTGTGGACGAAGCCGAGCGCGGGGGAGTAGCCCGCCGAGAGGATGGCGGTGTGGCAGACGCCGTAAAGGCAAGCCGCCCCGGCGGAGAGCGCGCGGTTGACGGGGTCGGCGTCGCCCCAGCGCCCGCGGCGGTAGGAGCGCCCGCGCCAGGGCACACCCCACTCCCGGCTTGCCTGGGCGTAGACGGTGCGCACCCGCACGCCCTCTTTGCCGCGGATTTGCTCGAGGGTCAGCGTGGGCGACAAGCGCTCATCGAAGCGCATGGTGTACATGCGCCGCACCACCTGAAGGTGTTTACCGGGGTCCGCCCACCACGCCGCTTGGCGCATGAGGTTGGCGCTGCTCCTCGTTTCGCCCGCGCCGCCCGCGTAAAAGCGCACGCCCGCCTCGCCCACCCAGTTGATTAAGCAGCCGTTGTCGGCCAGAGCCTTGACCGCCTCGTGGGTGATGCTTGTGCCGGGGCCGAGCATGAGCACGCCCAAAGCGGCGGCGGGCACGCTCACCTTGCCTTCTTCGCCGTACCAGGCGATGGCCTTGGCGTCCTGTTCGACGCGCCCGCGCTCGATGTAGAGGTAGGAAAGGCCGTCGCGGAATTTGGGGAGTTCGCGGAGGTTGCGTAGACTTGCCATGTCAGGCCCTCGCAATGGAAAGTAAGCCCATGCCGAGGCCCTTGGCGGAGCCGAGGCCCGTTTTGAGCGTTGCCAAAAACGTTGGCGGGTCCACCACAATCAACCGCCCTTCAAAGGTGACGGCGTGAAGCGTCACGGTTTGAGCGTTTCTCTTAGCCTCGAGCGTTTCCTGACCCAGTGAGGTGGCGGACAAGACGTTAAAGCCGCCCCCCGCCGCCTTACGCCGGAGCCAGCCAAGCTGCTCCTCCACCTCGTAAAGAGCCAGACGCTTTTTCTTGCCCGAGAGCGTCCGTTTTACCGTAGGATTTGCCCTCAAGCGAAACGTCAGGGTCTGACCTTTTACAAAAGCGAGGTCTACGGATTTGGACGCCGGAGATTCCTTCAGGTAACCGGGGGGCACATCCTCGACGAGGTAAGACCAGTCGGGTTGGTGAAGGGTTTGTACCAAAATGCTGGGCTGGTTCGTTCCGTCAACCCGCCACAACAGCCGCTCATCCTCCCGCGCCACGCCCCGGCTCAGGGTGCGGTGCAGGTCGTAAGGGTTTTGCAGGTCGCGGCGGGCTTTGGCGCTGCGCAGGTTCGGCGTGAGTTTGGAGAGGTGGAGGCTCATGTGGCGTCCTTGAAGGGGTTGGAGCGGCTTTCAACGCGCACGCGGCGCTGTCCAAAACTGCGCGCTGAAAACGAGCCGAGCGGCTGGTCGGCGCGGAGTTGCGCGCCCTGCGAGTCCTCAGTGGCGAAGCGTAGGGTCGCGCGCTCCGACGCTGCGGGATGAAGGGGTGGAAAGGTCGTGAGTGCCGTCTCGAGGTGTTCGTCCCTCAGTCCACCAGGCAGATAGACGCCGGGGCTGGGCACGAAAGACTTACGACCCAAGAAGAGCGGCCAGCGGGGGGTTTTGAGGGCTTGGTGGGTAGCGGTCAGAAAGGCTTTATCAGGATGCTCGAGCCCGACCAAAAAAACCGCGTCCGCCAAATAAAAGCGCTCGCTCACCGAGTTGCGCATGTTCCGGTTGCTGTTCAGCTTACCGTCCGCCTGAACAATCTCTTGCGCGGTGTGGTAATCGCGTTTTAAGACGCCTTCTTTGTCCACCCGCACACCCATTTTGAGGGCCGCCAAGTCGCTCACGTCCTCGCTGCGGTCGCGCCCCAAAGCGGCGGCCAAGAGCCCTACCACCCCGCTTTTACTGGGCTCTAGGTGCGTGTCCCGCTGCTCGAACCGGCTGCTCGTGCCCCAGGCTTGCATGGGTCCGGCGAGACGTAATAAAAGCGTCGGCATTACGCACCCACAGCACGTTGGGCTGCCGCGACGCTCGAGGTGACGACGTCCTTTAGGCTCTCACGTACGTTCGTCGCCAAGTGCGCCACGTTTCCCGTAAGCTTGAGCACCGCAATCTCGTTTGCGTCGCTCGTGCCGAGCGCCTTGTCAAAAGCAGCCCACTGCTCGTCTAAACGCGCTACCGAGGCCTCGGTAAGGGACCGCTCCCGGTCCGGGTGCACCGGCTTCTCAAAGGCGTTGGCGAGGTTGCGCGGCGCGGCATTAGCGCGCACGCTCACGGCAAAAAAACCCGGCGGGTTGTGGGCCGCAAAGCTGTTCTGTTTGCCCGAGGGCGCGGCGAAGTAGCTCGCCTCGAGAAAAGCCCTAAGACCTTTTTCTAAAAGCTCACCGTCGCCCTGCAAGTTGGCGGCTAGCTTCTCTAAGTCGAGCGCAATGTAGCGGTAATAGCAGGCGCTGTTAAATTCAACCGTGCCGAGCATGTCCGCGCCCGCGTTGTCCTCCGGCTTGAGGTCGTCGACGGCGGTATAGAAGTCGAACTCGCGTTGCACCGCGTTGGTGCTGATGGCGTGGGCCACCTGACAGGCGGCGTCCCGATTTTTCTCGGGCAGGTCGGCGAGCATCCGCCCGAAGAGGGCTAAGTCCACGGCTTTGCCGCCGTCTAAGCTTTTTTCCAAAGCGGCAACGAGGTCTTTTGGAACGTTGCCCTTTGCGTCCTTTTTTGATTTTTTCTTGTCATCCTCTGCGGGGACAGCTTCGAGTAGTTCGTCCCAATACGCGTCAATGCTGTTCGCCATGTCCCGAATTTCGCTCTTGCCAAGGTAGAGAAGGTACTGCGTCTTGCCCTCGTCTACGCTGAGCGACAGGCCCGCCAACGCGAGTTCGACCACCTTGCCAGCTTCGGCCTCGTCCCGACCCTTCTTTTTAAGTTGCCCAACCAGTTCGGCGGTTACGCGCTTGGTACGCACAGCCAACGCGTCATCCTCAAGAAGCTTCTCGGCGCGAACGTAGGTCCGCATGGCCCGCTTTAGGCTTTGCGAACTGATGCGGGCGCGGCGGTAGCCGCCGAACTCGCAATCTTTGGGGCTGCCGGTGTCGTCGCGGTTCAAGTTGCTGGGGGCGAAGTTTTGTAGGGCGTGAATTTCTAAAAGTGCTTTCATAGGAATCCTTTCTAGGTTTCTTTTGTGGCGGAGGTGTCGGGAGCATCGGAGGTAAAGCCGTAATACTGCCCCGCCCAGCGGCGCTGAATATAGCGGTCTTGGTGTTGCCACCCGAACAGGTCGCGGAGCAGCGTTGCGTAGTTTAGGCCGACACCCTCGGCCTTGAGCAGGCTGACGAGTTGGCGCAAGTGGTAGACGAGCTGCCCTGCTTCTTCCGCAGCCAAGAGCGCGAGAAAACGTTTCTCCAGGCTCCCGCTCTCGCGTCTGTGACTAAGAACCGCCATCGCCTTGCCGAAACCCCCCTGAGAGGCGGACTCTGGATGAGAGGCGTAGAGCCCCGCGACGAGGTAGAACATAGCGCGTCGCCAGTAGCCTGTCCTCTCGTCCAGCGTTGCTACAAATGGCTCAACATAAGGAAAGGCCGGAACGTGCGTGCCTAAGTCGAAGCTGAGACTTTTTCTAAGCTCGGCTAAGTGTTGCCGCTTGGCTCCCGGCGTTTTGGCTGGATTGAGTTTGTCCAGGTGACTGATGAAGCGTTCGGCTACATCTGCTTGTTTGCTCGAGGGCGTGTTTGTCGTGCTGTTTGTCACGGTTTCTGTCATGATGCCTCCTATGGGGCTGGCTCGGCTGTCTGTTCGCGCAGGCGTTTGAGGTGGGTGTTGATGACCTTGCTCGCCTCGGCCCCGGCCCGCCAGGCGCGCTCGTTTTCCCCGGCGCTCTTTAAGGCAAGCTCCCAGGCTTCGCGCGTTACAAGGGTGATTTGCCCTAACCACCAACTGAACCGCTCATCAAAGGTCTGAGTCTCAAAGCGCTCCAGCAGTTCGGGAAAGCGGGTCTCGAGCCTGCTCCAGTAGTGCATACTGGCGGGAAAACTCGCGGCCAGGTTGCGAACGTCGGCGGGGTCGGGTTTACGTTCGCCAATGCTCAGCAACTTTTCCGCCAAGCGCTGCGTCGCGCCGTAGAGGGTGCGCCCGCCGTTGTCGGCGTACTCGAGCAGCCGCGTCAACTCGGCGTAAGCCCCCGGATTTTGAAGGAGGACCTGCGGCACGTTGAACTGTTCGGTACGCCACAGCACGACCTTGGCCTTGTCATTGCTCAGGCCGGAAACCAGTAAGGTGAGGGGGTCGGTGCGCTCTAATTCTTCATATATGTTGCGAGCGTGTTTTACCGTCTGGGGCGCTAAGTAGCTTCCGCTGTCGGGATTGGGTATTAGGGCCTGAAAGTCCCGCCAGAACGCCTTGTACTTGTTGAAAGATACCGGGAGGAGCCCGCGCTTTTCATCTTTGCGGTAAGCCAACATGGGGTCGGGGCTGTCGCCGCCATCGAACTTGATGCCTGCCGCATAATGCAGCGCCGACACAGGCGCGTCACCCTCGGGTTCTTGCAACTTAACGATGCGCGTTAGCCAGGTGTAACGTTCGGTAAGCCCTCTCGAGCCGCGCGGCTTGGCGGCTTTTACCGCCGCGCTCTTCGGCGTAGCCCCTTCCCAAATGGGCGCGTCGTCCTCGTTCTCCTCCTCAGAATAAGGAACGAGGTTGAGCACCAGCGTCTCGAACAGGTTGCGACCCTGCGGCAGCACGAACGCCGCGCCGCCCGCCGGGCTGGGGCTGTAGCCCGCGCCTTCGGGGATGGCGGTCATCTGCCGGGTCACGAGCAGTTGCGCGATTTCGGCGTGCGTCAACTCCGGCGGGTCGGCCTCCGCGGTGTGGTCGAAGAGGAGTTTGTTCGTGCCGCTGGCGAGTTCGGCTGCGAGCCGGGCGACCCCTGACACCTTATCTTCCGAGTCCGGCACCTGGTAAAAGGGCCTTTCAGGGTGGAACAGGTCGAAGCGGTCTTGCCAGTGCTCGAGATAAGCACCGACGCGCTCCGCCGGAAACCGACCCTGTTTGAACAAATCAACCCCTTCATCGGTACTGCGTGGTTCGTCCAGTACCCGGTACAGCACCGCCAGTAGAAAGCGGTGCAGCGCCGGGAGCACGGCGGGGGAGGGGTGGGCCAGCCGCGCGTAGCGGTGGGCGTTTAATAAAACCCCCTTTAGCGAGTCCTGGCCTAGCGAGCCGTCTGGGTTTTCGACCCGCAGCCAAGGTTCATGGATGAGGTTAAACATCTCGGCCTCCTTTCAAAAGCAGTGTAAGAGGGGGGTGCGTCATGTAGTGACGTCGCCAAAATAAAGAAGTGAGGCGCGGGATGCGCCTCACCACGGTTAACGGTCTACATCGTCGTCATCGAGCGAGCCCGTTAACGTCAGCTTCTGCCACTCTCCATGTCGAGAGTTCAAAGCCGATTGAAAGTGGGGCCAGAACTCCCACAGCACGGCGCGGTCTCGCTCGTCAACCTGATACAGGCTGTCCCTAAACGCTTGGTAGGTGGTGTCCTCGAGGTCTAACACGTTACTCCCGTCCGAGAGGTGGAAACCTCCCTACGTTAAAGTGGACGCCCTTTGAATTTGTGCCAAAGCTAAGGTAAAATCGGATTCAGAGGGCATGTCCCTTGAGGCGTGGTGGGGTGACTATTTCGCGGTAGGCCCCAGCCACGCTTTTTCACTATACACACGGGACAGTATCGGAGTCAAGGCTTTACATCCACAGGTGGAATTACTACTTACCCACCAACCGCAGCCCCACTGGTGTGGGGAGGATATTCACTATTACGTCCACAGGTGGAATTACTAAGGTTCATCCCCACGCGTGTAGGGAAAATGTTTCAAACTCATTCTACCCATAACCGTTGTGCCTACGTGGTGCGGAACTATCTTTCAGGCTACCCCCTCTGCTTTTTCATAAGGCTCCGCGCCGGGCGGTTTTGGCGCGGTAGCCTCGAGCGTTGGTACAAACAGCGCAGCAACCTCATGGTTGGTCTCGGCGTCTTTCAAAGTGATGTCGAGGCGGCACCCTACCGCGCGGGCGTAGCGGCTGAGCACCTCGAGCGCCAACGCCGTACCCTCGACACTTTCAATCTGCGACACACGTGGACGCGTCACGCCCATGCGCTCGGCAACCTCACGCTGGCTTAACCCCTTAGCCTCGCGCACTGTGCGCAGCGCCGCTCCAATCTCTTCGTTAGCGACCTCACGGTATAGAGCAGCGTAACCGGGGTCTTGCAAAAACTCTTGGCTTAGGTCGCTCGCTCGTTTCAAGGGACGTTTTGGCATGGCGTTACTCCTTGTTATATTCCTCGTAAGCTGCCAAAGCTTTCCTAATAAGCTTGCGGTCAGCTTGGTTCTGCTGCTTCACCTCGCCCGCGGCGGCGATGAATACCTCTTTGTCCTGTTGCCAGTAATAAATGCGTACGGTGTTACGTCCGGTTTTACCGCGCAGTTCATAAATCGGCCCGTCTATATGACTGACGTAGGGAAACGACAGTGTTGTACCTTTGTCCTCGAGCAGCGCGATGAGCCAATCGACTTTCGCAGAAGCTCTAGGATTGGAGCGTCTAAGCGCCTTGCGCCACTCCCGAAACTCGGAGTAACCATTTTCGTCCTCGTACTCGTAAACGATGTACGGCGTAGAGCTCACTACGTCCTCGATAGCATAGTAGTCGAAATAGGGAGGTTAGTCAAGGCTAACTTCCGCGCTTGCACAGCAACCATAACAAGGCTTCTGGGTAAAGCTACCCATACACAATCCCTAGCGCATCGTCATAGCGAAGGGTCAATTTCCCAACCACTGCCACCCTCTCCTCAAAAGTGAGCGGGAAGCAGTAACGCAGCAGCGGTTGCTTCTGCCAAGCGGGTACTGGATATTTAACAAGCTCGAACACAAGACCTTTACGGCTCAGCTTGAGGTGTTGCAGATAGAGGGTTCTCGCCGCTTGCCATGAGGGTTCCTTGTTCAACACGATTTCGGTTTCGTAGGAGGGCTCGAGGTAAAGCTTGTCATCCTTTTTATGTAAGGGGATGACCGTGACGCTGGGATCGCCCAGACGCGTCGCGGGCCGGTAGTGCTCGTGAAGGCTGGGGTCTTCGTCGTCCTCGCTCTTGACAACCGAACTGACGCCGTCGGTGGTCGGGTAGATGTTTGGCAGAGGTATCACGTTAGCTGAGCTGACAGCTTTTCGCTTGTGGGTGTCGGCTTCTCCTTCCTGGTCCGCGCGGCTTTGCTCAACCACCTCACGGGCGAAATCCGGCAGCGCCGTAAAATCGGTTTCGCCGTATACGGCTTTGATAAGCGGCTCAAAGTCTTCAGGTAACGCAATAACTTCCTTATCAGCCAAGGTCCACCACGTCATGTAAAGCGTGAACGCTTCGTAAACCCAATCGAAGTATTCGCTGCTGACATCCGGTAGCGTCTCGGCGTCGGTCAGCCCTGCCACGTAAAGGACGGGCGACGCGTGGGCGGCGGGACGTTCGCGCTCGTGGCGGTGCATCCGTCCGGCACGCTGCAAGAGCAAATCGACGGGCGCTAAGTCGCTCACCATCACGTCAAAATCAAGGTCTAAACTCTGCTCAACCACCTGCGTGGCGATGAGAATGGCCTTGGCTGGGCGCTCTCCGCCCTTGCCGAACTTCCCCAGCACCGCCTCCTCCCGCTTTTTCCGCTCCTCCGCCGGATAACGGGCGTGGAACAGATAGACCTCGGTGCCGTCGGGTAAACGCTTTCCGGCCTCAAGACCTTCACCCTCCCCAAACAGGCTGTAAAGAGTTTGCGCCCGCTGCACCGTGTTTAGAATAGCCACCGAGCAACCGCCGTCCGTCATCAAGCCTGTGAGAAGGTTTGCTACCGTCTCGAGATCTAGGCTGACCCTTTTCAAGCTCATAGGCTTCTGCTCTCTCACCGAGAACGAAACCTCCTTGGTCTCTCCGCCCAGCACCTGCGTGATGCGTGGGTAAGAGACGGGCTCCTCGGCCGCGCCGCCGCCAAAGGCTTTGACTAAATCTAGTCGTTTGGCGGTGGGCAGCGTCGCGCTCATGATGATGACCGACGAGCCGAGCGCGTGCAGCCAGCAGACTAGGCGCTCAATGAGCTTGCTCGTGTAAAGCTCATACGCGTGGACTTCATCCAAAACAACCGTGCGGTTACCCAATCCCCACAGGCGCACAAATTGATGTTTGATGTTTAGAACGCTGAGGAGCGCCTGGTCAACCGTGCCCACCCCGTTTTCCGAAAGCAGCGCCCGCTTTTTGCTGGTGAACCAGGTTCTGGCCCACACCTCGCTCTCTGTGTTGTCCACTCCATCTACATCCTTGATTTGGATGGTGGCGTAAGCGTCGTTGAGCAGGCTCGAGCCGTGTAAAAGCTGCAAGTCGGGTGGCGTGTCGCGCTCGAAGGTGCTGAGAAGGTTTTTGGTGCGCTCAAACATGGCGTTACCCGTTGCCTGCGTGGGCAGCGCCACGTACAAGCCTCGGTGCCCCAACTGCCGTTGCAAAGTGACGTGGGCGTAGAAGGCAGCCTCCGTTTTTCCTTCCCCCATCGGCGCTTCGACGATGAGAAGAGAGGGTTCACGCGTTTGCTCGACAAGGTTGACGATTTGCTTTTGAAGACCGTTGGGCTCAAAAGGAAAGATGGTGTTGAAGGCTCGAGGTTCCGCCGCTAAAGGCTCGCGGCGCTCCCAGCCTATCGCGTTCAGGGCCTTGCGCGCCCTTAGCAACGAGTCGAGAAAGTGCTCTCTCAAATTCTCTACTTTGCGGTCGGTAGGAAAAAAGTCAACTGTCGAGCCAATCCAATCGGCAAAGCTGGTCAAGCCTGCTAATCGGATAAAGCCCTGGCCCGTGAGTGCGGCGGTGATCGGGGGTGAGATTTGAACGACTTCTACGGCCTTTAGAAACTCGGTTAGCAGCTCTTGCCGGGTTTCTTGCCACGCATTGTTGCCCATGTCTTGTTGCGGAACGACGTTGTCTGACAAGTCGCCCTTCGCGGTTCGCAGACCGTGATGTGCGCCTACGGCGTCGGCAACTTGAGCGGCGAGCCTCTTACCTAAACCGTAGATTTTGAGCTCGTCTTGCAAGATTTTCTGCGAGAGTTTTCCGTGTGCGGTGCCCTTGTCGCCCTTGCTAAACGTAAGCCCCGCTGCCTCGACCACCAGCCGTCCCGGTTCCCACTGCCGCTGAAAGGCCGGGGTCGCCTTGCCGATGTCGTGTAAGCCCGCCAGTGCCGCTATCCATTTCTTAGCGTCGCCGGGCTCGAGCCCCACATCCTCCGCGTAAAGCCGCAGGGTCTGCGGGGGTTCGCGCTCGAGCAGGGCGTGCGCCACCGCCGCCACGTCCAACAAGTGTCCCACGAGGCTATAGCCCTGCTCGTCTTCACCACTCTTGGCCCACAGGGCCGCCGCCTTCGCTGAAAGATTCGTCATAGGTTCAGTCTGTCCTTTGGGTGCGTCATCTAGTGACGCGAGCCTCGTTTTTAAGTGAGGGTGCCTCAACGCGACGGCACCGGCCTCGCTCAGCCAGCGTTCGCGCAGCGCCTTGGGCGCAAGAACATCGACCCGTGGCCCCCAGCTCTGTACCCAGGGGAGGAGTTCTTTTGGAAAGCCCGTGTTGTCGGTGCCTGCTTTGATTTCGACCTCGAGCGAGCCGTCCGCTAGTTCCCTCTCTACCCTCAAATTGGGATAGCCGCCCTCTTTGATGCGGGAGGCGGCTTCGGGCTCAAAGCGCAAGCGCACTTTAGCCACCTTGTCCCCTTGCCCACCCATCACGCCCCAAGCAGCGCTCAAGTATTCGCTCGGCGCAAAGCTTTCAGGGATGGCGTAGGCATCGTCCGAAACACGAACATCGCTCATACGGGACAATTTGAAGGTGAGCACCTGGTTGAACGTGCGCTCCTGACCGATGGCGTAAAGGGCCAAGTTAGTGCGGCTGACCTCGAGCAGATATGTTTCCAACTCGCGCCAGGCAGGTTCAAAACTATCCGGGGCGAGGTACTTGAACCGCAGAACTTTGCCCTCGAACCAGGCCCGCGCGACCAACTCCAAAGTCCGGTCGTCACCGGGGCGCACTTTCAGGTCTTGCGCACTCGCCGCCGCGATTCCCCTGGCAGGTTCGGGCAGCAGCGCCGCCAGCTTCTCCAAAGCCGAGCGGTAATACCGGTTCTGGGTAGGTGAGTGGTGGTACAAGAGCCTTACCGCCGCGTGAACTGCGAGTCCTTCGACGGCGTTAAGCGACGAACCCGTCGGCGTGAGGCGGTGGCGGAAATCCTCTGAGGTTGCGACCCCATGCCCGCTCTCGCGTAACGTGTCTAGGTCGCGCTGAACCGTGCGGATGGGCACCCCGAAGCGTTCCGCGAGTTCGCGGCTCGTCCAGGCTTTGAGCTTGAGAAGCTCGAGCAGTTCGGTGAGCCGTTGCGCCTTGCCAAGAGTACGGCTCACGCGGCCGCCAACTTAAACGAGCCACAAAGAAGGCTCTGCTCAGGTGTGGTGTGAGCATTAGAGGGTAGTGAGGGGGTCTCGAGCATGTTAACCAGCCGTAACGGAGCTTCCAAGTTTTTGTAGGCGTCTACCTTAGCACGGTCAAGGCGTGAGTCATGCTTGTGAAGCCGTGAACGGAGGCCTCAGCTAACTCCTCACAGACAAAACCGTGAGACTGTTGCACACTCTTTCTAAGAGAACTTTCATCTTAACGCCAGCTCCGTTCTCTTCGTGAAAGGACTCCCGTGGACGTTACACGCTTTGCCGAATCCTCCTTTTTTCTGCCCGCCGCGCTCCTCACCGCGCTCGTCGTGGCCCTGCTTCTGGTCGTCGGTATTGTGGCGCTCTTGTCAAGAGCGTCCAAGGTGCCAAAGGGACTACGCGTCCAGAGGACGATCTTTTTTTCGCCCACCGAACGTGCTCTTTTGGGTGCGCTCGACAAAGCCCTGGGGAGCAACTACCGTATTTTCGGCAAGGTGCGCGTGGCCGAGGTTTTAGAGCTCGGACCCGGCCTCTTTGGGAGGCGTGCGCGGCGGCTTCTACAGGGTCAGGTGGACTACGTCGTCTGCCGGGCGAGCGACTTGTCCGTGCTTTGCGCCATCAATTTGGAGTCCGAACACCCGTCCGGGATACATAAACAAGCGAGTGAAAAGCGGCGCGCGCGCCTCGAGGCCGCCTTTCGCGGGGCCGACCTGCCCCTCTTATGGCTGCCCGAGAGGCAAAGCTACGCGCTCAGGACCGTCCACGCACTTCTCGCTCCCATCATTACCCCCGACGAAGCGCGACCCCCAGTCGATAAACAGAGGGCGGGACCGCGCACGCTCGAGACGCAGCTCAACTAACAGATGACGTGGTCAAGGGCTGTAGAGAGCTCCCTCGCCGCTAAACGCGCCCGCACGACCGACGTTATACTGTGACCTTTACTGTGACGTTCGGCGTGGTGATCGCGGTGACGTTCACACTAACGTTGCAACGCTAGCTGCCCATTTGGGCGAGTTGCCCGCGCAAACCCTCTAAAGCCTCAACGAGCGTACGGGCTTCCTCGGTACACGCGTCTAGCTCCTCCTCGTTGCGGGGGTCCGCGCTCGCCTTGAATTCCTCCGCCCGAGTCATCACCGCCGTAAGCGCGGGCTCGCGCCTTTTGAGTTCGGGCCAGTCGGGATTGTTTTCTATCGTTTTTATGTGTTCGTGAACGCTTTTTAGGAGC
The DNA here is from genome assembly GCA_965214405.1 of Trueperaceae bacterium. Classification (GTDB taxonomy): domain Bacteria; phylum Deinococcota; class Deinococci; order Deinococcales; family Trueperaceae; genus CBDCCT01. The sequence goes on along the minus strand of OZ243956.1, from coordinate 86,620 downwards.
GTTTCAAACTCGCTGCTGCGTTTCATGCTAGGCTCCTTTGGCCGACCCTCGCACGCCCAGATCGTTGAGGATGGCCCGGACGCGCTCGAGCTCTCTCAACACGCCCTCGTATCCGGCAACGGCCACTTTCACCTCGTCAAGGCTGCAGAGTTCGGTGGTTCCCTCTAAGCGCCCCGCCGCCCGCTCGAGCACCCCGGTAATCGACGGGTTGCGCCGTTTCAAGAGGGGCAAGAGGGGGTCGTGCTCGATGCGCCCCATGAGCAGGTGGACCTTGTGCGAGAGGGTCTCGAGTTCTTCGACGTGCGGATGCTTATAAACGTTCACGCTGGTTTTGGTGCGCGCTGACTGGTTCACACTCCTCCTTTATAGCAGGTCTCGTCCCTTTTGAGCGAGGTTTAGCTCATACGTCGCCGTCGCCGGGTAGCGGACGGCGTCACGGGTACGCAGTTTAGAAAGTAATGCCTACCTTGGCAAACTCACCTCCGAAAACCGCTTTACCCCTCTCGGCAACTGTGCTCATGGTTTCCATTTAACCGCATAAACCGCCGAAAAGGTAGCGCCCGCGGGTGGGAGCGGGCGCTAGGCGTTTAGTCTCCTCTTTGCGCTTCCTAACCCAGCGTTTCTTGCGGCTGGAAAAATGTGAATCCTGCGCCCGCACCCTCCTTCTTGCCGCGGGCAAGCTGCGCTGCCTTTTCGGTTCAAAGGGTTGTTTAGGCGCTCGGTGAATATGGGGATATGAGCTGAGTCAATTCGGCGGTTGAAACGTTTTAGCCGAACTGTTCCCGTTCCCGCTTTCCCCTGGCCCGCGCGGCTTCCTCCTGGAGATTGGCGGCTTCCAGGGCGTTTATATAACTTTCCCAAAGCGCGAAGTCGAACGGGTCAAGCTCGAGCGCGCGCCGCAAGCCCTCACGGTAAGCTGCGCTCGTCACGTCTTCCCCCGCGAGAGCCAGAAAAACCCCTTTGACGCGGTTTTGAAGCGCGTGACGGCGCTCTTCGGCCCAGGCGTCGTGATAAGCGGGAAGCAGCGGGCCGGGGTAGAGGGCGGCCAAGCGGCTCGAGCCAAGGGTGCCCCTTTCCCTGCCGTCGTCCCTGCTATTAGGCGCGTGGAGGGCGGCCTCGAGCTCATAAAGGTCGCAGCGAACGCTCGCCTTGGGTATAAGCCGGAGCGCGCCGCCGTTTACCGACCAGTCCGCCCAGGGCTCGCTCCAGCGCCGCGCGCGCGACAGCACGCTGCGAAAGCCGCTTTTTGACAACCCGCCCCAGACCTCGCTCAGGACCGTATCGCGGTCCACCGCAACCCCCGCCGCGCCGTCCGGGTGCGTCAGCAGGTAGAACACCAGCCCTTCCGCACCCCGGTCGGGGGCCGAAAGAAGCGCCGCGCCCTTTCTCACGCTCTGCCCACCCAGCAGGGTGATGGACGCCGGTTGCTCCAGGATGGCGTGGTGGCGCTCCAACACAAATCCAATCTCTCTCAAGAGTTTGGCCTCGCTAAAGGGTTTGCTCAAGTAGCCGTCCGCGCCCTTGTTCATGCCGCGGCGGTAGTCCCCGTGCCCGCCCAGCGCCGTCACGTAGATAAAGGGGAGGCCGCGCCAGGCCGGAACCGAACGCACCGCCTCGTGAAACGCGTGCCCGTCCACGCCGGGCATGAGCACGTCACATAAAATCACGTCGGGTAAACTTTCTTCTAGAATAGAACGTGCGGTAGCTGCGTCCGCTGCGCTTTTTACCCGAACATTGTGACGCTCTAAAAACGCCCTGACGAGCGTCCGCACCGCGGGATCGTCGTCAAGGTGGAGAAGCGTAAGCCCCTCTAACGGTGGGATGACCGGGATGGTGCCGCCTCCTTTACGCTCGCCTTTTCCGCCTTGGTGCTCCGTCGTGATGCTGCGTCATGACACTCTGTCAGAATGATGTTGCGCTGAGTTGCGGTAGGTAAGCCCACTATGTTCCGAAGTCGCTCCGGGGGTCAAGACACGGGCTGCGCCGCCTCGTCTTCTACCCGCGCACGCTCTCTCGCCTCATGACGACGCCCCTGCCGGTCAACGACCAGCACCAAAATGAACCCAAGCGCCGCGAGGAGGAGCGCCACCAAAACGGCGGTGTTGAACGCGCCCCCTTGGGTAAGCGCGGGCAGGGTGTTGGCCGCTGCGTCAATGTCTGCGTCAAGGTCTCCACCCGTTATCTCTTTCCACGGCCACACCTTACGCAGGCTCCCCAGCATAAAGCCGCCCAGGACCGCGAGCGTAATGTTGTGGTAGTGCCGAAAAAGCCAGCCCAGCACCTGCGCGAACGAGAGAATCCCGACCCCCGCGCCGAGCGCCACGAAAATGAGGGGCACCACGTCGCCCCGGTTGAGCGCGCCGAGGATAAACTCGTATTTACCGAGCAGCACGAGGATAAAGGCCCCCGAAATGCCGGGCAGGATAAGCGCGCAAATGGCGAGCGCTCCGCTCAAGAACAAGAAGAGGGCGCTCTCGGGCGTTACGGCCGGGGTGAGGCCCACCAGGACGAAAGCCGCGACAGCGCCCCCGATAAACCCCAACACGGTGGTAACGCCCCACCGCCTCACGCGCGCGCCCACCACCAGCACCGAGGCGGCGATGAGGCCGAAGAAAAAGCTCCAGACGGGCACGGGCTGATTCAGGATGAGCCACTCGAGCCCCCGCGACAAACTGAGGACCGCTAGGGCGATCCCGCAGACGAGCGTGACGAGAAAACGCCCGTGCGCCTCCCCAAAAGCCTTGCCTAGCCGCCCACTTAGCAGCGCGCGCCAAAAGGGAGGCCGCCCGAGCGCGCGCAGGCTCGTAATCAGCTCCTCGTAGATGCCCAAGATGAGCGCCATCGTCCCGCCCGATACGCCCGGCACCACGTCGGCAGCGCCCATCGCCACACCCTTCAAAAGGAGCGTGCCGTAGTCCCGACGCCGCCACGCGGGGGGAGCGCCAGCCTCTCGAGGTTCGCTCGGGAGGGTCTGCTGCTGGGGTTTTTGGAATGAATCGGGGTTGCGTTGCTCGCGCTCGTATGACATAAGACCTCGCCCTGAGCCCCTGCCCTTGCAGAGGCTGCTTAACTCTCCCCAGCTTACCCCGTGAAAGCATTTCGCAACCGACGATTTTCACATCTCGCTAAAAAAGTTGCTAAGAAAAAGGTTTCTCATCTTTTCGTCCCTGTGGGTTTCTACAAAAGGCGGCGGGGAGAGCCGTTCATGATACCGTGGATTCGTGAGGCGGGAATCAAAGGTTGAGAACGTATGAGAGAAACGCTGGAGCGTAAGATTGGGCTCGAGACGATAAAACTCAAACCGAAAGGCCTGCGGCGGCTCGAGGGGGGCCACCCGTGGGTGTTTGCCAGCGACCTTCAACCCTCCCACGCACCAAGCGCGCCGGGACTCGCGCTCGCCGTGGACGCGCGCGGCCGTCCGGTGGGCCAGGGGCTCTACAACCCCCGCTCAAAACTCGCCTTTCGGTTCTTGACCACCCAAACCGAGCCCGTCGACGAAAGCTTTTTCGCCTCCCGCGTGGCGCGGGCGTGCGCCTACCGCGACCGCGTGACCGACGGATACGAGGCCTTTCGGGTGGTGCATAGCGAGGGAGACGGCTTACCCGGCCTGACCGTAGACAAGTACGCCGACGTTCTGGTCATGCAAGTTCACGCCGCGGGTTTGGCACCCTTCGTGCCCGCCATCCTCGAGACGTTACGCACCCACTACGGACCCAAAGGCGTGCTCGCCCGCAACGATTCGCCCGTGAGGGCGCTCGAGGGCTTGCCCCAAGAGGTCTCGGCGCTTTACGGCGAGGTGCCCGAGAGGGTTCCTTACCGCGAGGGGTCGGTCACGCTCTTCGCCGCGCCTTACACGGGTCAGAAGACCGGCGCATTTTTGGACCAGCGCGAGAATCATGTGTATGCGGGGAGCTTGGCGCGCGGGAGATGTTTGGACGTTTTTTCGTACCACGGCGGTTTCGCCCTGCAACTTGCGAGCGCGGCTGAGACCGCCCAAACCGAGGTGCTGGCGGTGGACTCGAGCGCCGCGGCTTTAGCGCAAGTCGAGGCGGGCGCGGCGCGCAACGGGCTGGGGCTGCGTACGCACAAGGGGGACGCTTTCGAGGTGCTGCGGTCTCTCTCAGAAGCGGGGGAGCGCTTCGACACCATCGTTTTAGACCCGCCCGCCTTTGCCAAAGGGCGCAGTAACGTGGCGCGCGCCCTCACCGGTTACAAAGAAATCAACCTGCGGGCGATGACGCTCCTGGGGCCGGGGGGTCGGCTTTTCACCGCAAGCTGTAGCCATCACGTGAGCGAACCCGACTTTTACGCCATGCTGACCGAGGCCGCCGCGGACGCGGGGGTTCGGATGCGGGTGCTCGAGCGGCGGGGCGCGGCCTCTTGTCACCCCGAACGTTTGGGCGTGCCCGAAACGCGCTACCTGACGTTCGCCGCCCTGGAACTCGAGGAGTAAGCCATGCCTGACGCTGACCCTATTGACGCCGACAACAACGCTGACAACACCCGTGCCGACGGTGAGGATGCCGCCGAGGAGGTAAAGGAAACCCGCGACCTCTCGCCCGCGCTCGAGGCGCTGGCCCCCCTGCTGGTGTGGCGCATCGGCCGGACGACCGACGACGGCCCCGTCACGGTGCGGGTGGGATTGGCGAGCGCCGCCGCGCTTTTTGCCGAGCTGCCCCGCCTCAAAACGGTCACGGACGCCGAGCTGGAGGTCGCGGGCCGCGAGGGCGAACTGAGAGTCGAGTGGATAGGTCACGCGCCGGAGGGTAGGGGGAGCGTATAGTAGGGGTCAAGACGGTAGAGGCGAGGGGGCGGGGGTACAGTCGCAGGAGGAACACGCCAGGGAGAAAGGTCGCACGTGAAGATTACGCACTCGGTAGGGTTCGATTTCGCGCTCTCGCTCAGCAAGGGAGCCGCCGTCGACTTCGTGCGTGACGCCGAGGCGAGCCTCTCTAAGGTGACGTTTATCCAGCATCTGGAAACCCTCCCCAGCGTGGCGACGCTCGCAGGGCCTGTCGAGGGCGTCCGTGAGGCGGGCGAGACCACAAATAAAACCACAGTAAATGGAACCACAGATGAGACCACAGATGAAACCACAGTGCGCGCGCGCATCCCGGTCAACGCGGCGCTCTTTGGTCAACAAGAGCTCGCCTTTGAGAGCCGTCTGCTCCCCACGCCGCGCGGCGCGGTGCTCCGCAGCGTGCCGCTGGAGCATCTGCGCCCCGGCTGGGCGGAGGTCGCGGGCGAGGCCGAGGTGCGCCCCCATCCCGGCGGCAGTCACGTGAGTTACCGCTTCGACATCGCCATTCACCTGCACCTGCCCGAACCCGAGCGTTGGGGCGGGCGGGCGCTCCTCAAAATGATTCACTTCACCGCCGAGCGCGTGTTGGAATCCATCACCGCCGAGTTCCCGGGCGCGGTTCAGGCCGCCGCGCGCGAGGTCGAGGCGTCTTATCAGGTGTGAGAGGGTGACGCGTTGGGTATCATGTGGGGTGGTTTCAAACCGGAAGCGCGGGTATGCTCGTCAATATTTTGTAGAGATTTAGAGAACCGTACGACAGTGACATGACGATGGCGCGACAACGACACAATAATGGCGCGGGGGTAGAAGGATGACCAAACGCGGTGGGACGCGGCGAGCTGTGGAGAAGGGGAAGGCCCTCGGGGTGGCGCGGTGCGGCTCGAGGGTGCGCGGTTTATAAACGTGAGACGGTCCAATGATTCCGACGAGCGCCTGGTGGCGCGGATGGCCGCGGGCGACGACGCGGCGCTTCTGGAGCTTCACGCGCGTTACGCCCCTCACCTCATGGCGCTGATGCGCCGCATGGTGGGGGGTAACGCCTCCGAGGGCGTCGAGGAGGCGTTCGAGAGAGCGTGGGAAACCGCCCATACGTTTGAGCCGACTCGGGAGAGCGCCAGGGCGTGGCTGGTCATGACCGCTCACCGCGTGGCTCTGGAGAAGCGAAACAGCTCGGTCGCGCCTGTGTCGTTTGCTTCCGGAGGCGTACGGTCAGGCGCAAACTTTAATGTTAACGCCAGCGCTAACTCCGGCGTAGAAGACGGGCATGAGGTAGCGGGTGGTAGGGGTGACGCAGCGAACGAGCTCGAGCTGCTCGACAGGGCGTTTTATGAAGGGTGCAGCGTGGGCGAACTCGCCGCCGCTACGGGCATGTCGCCCGCCGCCGTCGGCGCGGCGTTACGCGCGGCGCTCGACAAACTCGCCCAAACACAGAGGCGCGGCCAGGCTCGAGCGGACGCAAACACACAAGAAACCGCACAGAACGCCGAAAGGGGGGATGACGCGTGATGGGCGAAGAAAGCTTGGAAAACAGGCTCGAGGACAGTCTGGTCGCCTACGCATTGGGCACCCTTTCCCCTCGGGAAGAGGCGGAGGTCGAAGCCTACTTGGAAACGCACCCGGAGGCGGCGCGTACGGTGCGCGACTACCTCACCGTGTTGAGCGAGCTCGTCATGACGCTGCCGCCCGAACCCGTCCCGGCGGGCGCTGAAGGAGCGCTCCTAAAGCGCGTTCGCCGGGAAAAGCCTGGAGAGAATGGGGAAGGGGAAAACGTTCCTGGCTGGCGCTGGTGGCTGGGGGCCGGGATGGCCGCCAAGGTCGCCGCGGGTCTCTGGCTGTCACGACCCGTTCACCCCCCCGAGGTGCGCGAGCGCCTGCGCTTTTACAATGCAAAACCCGGCGCGACCGAGTCCCCGCTGCTGGACCCGGAGGGACGCCCCGTCGGCACGCGCGTCACGCTGCCCAACCAGCAAATGTTTCTCGCCCTCGACACAGCGCCCCCCGAGGGACGCGTCTACCAAGCTTGGTGCTTAAGCGAAGGCGAAGCGCGCCCCCTTGGCGTCTGGGAGGGCCACACCTTTTTGGCCGAAGCCCTGACGCCGGGAGGCACCCTGGCGGTGACGCTCGAGCCCCCCGGCGGCTCCCCCCAACCCACAGGTGAGGCGCAAGCGCTTGTTGCGCTCTAGCCCAAACCTAATTTGGCCTGGGTTCAAGACGAGACTGAGAAGTGGCTAATGGTTGGTGAGTAGTGGTTGGACTTTTCCAACCACTACTCACTGCTATTTCCCCACACAAAAGTGGCTAAAAATATGCTCCAGCGTCTCCTCGGCAATCTCGCCCCGCCCCGTGATGTCGGCGAGGGTGCGTAGCGCCTCTTCTAGGTCGAGCGCGGCGAGGTCGTCGGGAGCGTCAAGCGCGCGTTCTAAAAGGGCTTTGGTGCGCGAGAGCGCCTCGGCGTGGCGTTCGTTGGTGAGCCACAGTTCGCCCCCACCCGCGTCGCCGATGAGCGCGTCGCGCACCGCCTCTTTGAGGGGTTCTAATCCCGCCCCGGTCCGCGCCGAGACTCTGTAGACGTGTCTCGAAACGTCTAAGGTGCCGATGTCGGCGTGCCAGGCGGGCTCGAGGTCGGCTTTATTGGCAATGACGAGACTACGCGCCGCGTCGGTGTTCGTTATGAGTGCCACGTCCTCTTCGGACAGGGGGCGGCTCGAGTCGAGCAGCACGAGGCTCAAGTCGGCGTTGGCCGCGATGTTTTTTGCGACCACCACCCCGGACGCCTCGACCGCGTCGCTGGTCTGCCGAATCCCGGCGGTGTCGATGGCGGTCACGGGCACGCCCAAAATGTCTAAGGGCGCTTCTAAATAGTCGCGCGTCGTGCCGGGCATGTTGGACACAATCGAGCGCTCGTAGCCCAGAAGCGCGTTGAGCAGGCTCGACTTGCCGACGTTGGGCCGCCCGACGAGCGCCAAACGCGCGCCGCGTTTGGCGATGGCCCCGGCTTTGGCGGTGGCGAGCAGCGCGTCGATGCGCGTAACCGCGCGCGTCAGGGGTCCTGAAAACTCCGCCTCCGGCACCCCCTCGTCAGGGTAGTCGAACACCGCCTGGATGTTGCCGTAGACTTCCGTCACGTCGTTCTGGACGAGCCCCAACTGCTCACTCAGCGCCCGGCTGAGCCCCAGCGCCGCGCCGCGCCGCGCGCTGTCGGACTGCGCGTTAACAAGGTCCAACACCGCCTCGGCCTGCACCAAGTCGAGCCGCCCGTTGAGAAAAGCGCGCAGCGTGAACTCGCCCGGTTTGGCTAAACGCGCGCCGTGCAGGGTGCAGAGTTCCAGCACCCGCCGCAGCACCGCCGGGCCGCCGTGCGTTTGAAATTCCACCACGTCCTGCCCCGTGTAGGAACGCGGCGCGCGAAAGGTCAGCCCCAGCGCCTCGTCCACGAGTTCGTCGCCGTCACGCACGCTGCCGTAGACCACGCGGCCTGCGGGCACCTCGCTCATAGGCCCGCCCGCCTTGGGGCGAAACATCCGGTCGGCAATCTCGTAACACGCCGGACCCGAGAGCCGCACGATGCCGACCGCGCCCACGCCGGGCGCGGTGGCGATGGCGGTAATGGTGTCGTTGGGTGGGGGGAGCATAGCGTCTATGGTACCGGTTGCTACAGGGGCTTGGGTTTAGTGGATGACGAGAGCTCGAGGGTGTTGTAAATCATCCTGAGAGCGTCGTAGCCGATGGACTCACACGCATGACCATCAGCAATCATGTGTAAGCCCATTTCCGGGCGTTCGTCGTTGACGAAGAGCCTGAGCCCGTAGATGGTTCTGTAGGTGCGGGTATAGCCGCTCACGCCCCGCTCAGACGTTTCAAAGTCGGCACCGCCGAGGGTAGCTGAGACGAATCCCAGCACGTCCGCTTCCTTCCCCGTGGTTGTGGCCGCTAACCAGTGAATGCTAGCGGTTAGCTCCTGCTCACCCTGCGTCCGGTCTGTCAGCGCCGCCCCCCTCTTAGTGGATAGGGGCGGGGTGGTCCTGTCGCACCTAGCCTTGCCGCCGTTGCTTGTTTCTTGGTCCTGATTGGTGGCGGTCCTCATAACTTCGGACCTCCACACAACCAGGCTGAAAAAGGTCCAATAGGTGCCGATAGTCAAAAAGATAACCAGAACGCCATTCAAGCATTCTGGTTTACTGCGTGCTATACGCTGTTTCTTCTGGTGGGCGGTATAGGATTTGAACCTACGACCCCTCGCGTGTGAAGCGAGTGCTCTCCCGCTGAGCTAACCGCCCGCGCCTCGTGCTAAGTAGTTTACAGCGCTCAAGGCGCACCGTCAATCTTTGCGCCTTTGCGGGGTGCAACCCCAAATAGGCGGATAGAAAAAGGGGCGTAGCAGCGGTAGAATGGCGGATGAAAACGAGCCAGACAGGTGATTGGAAAGAACGGGCGAAGGAAGCGTTTGGCAGGTACTTAGAAGCTTTGGAACGAGACCTACCCGAAGATGCGGGTGTAGCCGAGGTTGAGACGGCGATGCTGGCGCATTATCAAGCGATGATGAGTGAGACTATGCAAGCTCTGGCAGATAGCCGGAGCTTTTCCCCCCGAGCACAAAAGAGAAGTACCTGAAGGCTATTGGGGTAACGGCAAACGTCGCTGCGCGGTTAAGCACTTGTGGGGCCGGGTCTATGTCGAGGTACAAAGGCTGGTTGATAGAGAGGGTCGAGCCAAACAAGCTATCCTCGATAGACGCTTAGACCATTCGGGCTGGACGCCCAAAGCCTTAGCTTGCCTGACCGACTTAGCAGCGCGCGTGCCCTTAGAAGAAGGCGCTTACATCGCGCGCAACTTCGGCCTGAGGATTAGCTCGTCAGAATTAGACCGCTTGCAACGCCCCTACGCTGAGGCGTGTCGAGCCGAGGTGGCAGACAGACTGTTGTCTTGTTCAGAGCCTGAAGCGGCACGCCGACAAGGACGCGTCATGGTGTTGCAAATGGACGGCGTCTACGTCTTAGGGCAACCTGAACAGGGGCTATGTCCTGGCCTGGAACTCAAAACAGCCGTACTTTATCCGCAAGCCGCTCCGAGTCAGCGCTGGATGTTGGCCGAACGCTGCTGTGCCGAAGACTTTGTCACGCTCGTGGCGGGTTTACTCAACGAAGCCGGAGTCACCCCCGCGGATACGCTGCTCGGTTTGGGTGATGGAGCCGTTTGGATTGACAACATCTTTTGTCATCTCGACGCCGTAAGAATCACCGACGTCTACCACGCCACTCAGTACCTCGACACCATCATGCAAGCACTGGCTTGGGATGAAGACCTAAGAACGCGCCACCGCTGTGACTGGTATCGGGGTCAGCTCAACGCCCGTGACTGGCTCGCTCACCACCTTCCTAAACCCGAGGTCTGGCTCACCTGGGATGACAAAGCGCAAACTGCTCTAAAGTATCTTGAAACCCGGCTTGACAGTATGGATTATGCTCGGTTCACAGAAAAAGGCTATCCCATCGGTTCAGGGCAAATCGAAGGGATGAACAAAGCCGTTATCGGAAACCGTATGAAAAGAAGCGGGATGCACTGGTCCAAACAAGGTGCTGCCAGTATGGCCTCTTTGCGTGCCCAGACCTGTGCCAAACATTCCCTCATTGACTTTGGGCAGCTCAGGCACCTCGCTTACCCTGCCCCGGCTTAATCCGACACTAGCGGGCTGCACCCGCCTTTGCGGAGATGGAGCGATGAAGCCAGCCGTTCCTAATTTTAGTAAAACCTCTCTCAGACGGTGGTGAATAGGCAAAATCTTGTTAGCACAGCGGCCAACCTCCTAAGACCTTGCCCGGAAGAAAGCTAAAAGTCTAACAAGGCCCCTCATCGAGGTCGCCAAGGAAGCTGTTTTGTCAGAAACTGAGCGGTTCTTTTCTGCCATAGCCCCTTAGTTGATGTTTCGTATTCCTCCTAAAAATGCTATTCAGCACATCTTTGGAAGTGAATTTGGTTGAATTTGGAACGGCTGCTATCCCTTACTGAGACTTGACGGCGTTGGGGTAGGGTGATAGATTACGAAGCAGTTTTCAATTTGAACGCCAGCGGAAATCGCCCTTTCCCCAGAAGTAGTCCAAGAACGCATAAAAGTTTGAGTAGGTGAATAGTGTAGAGCCATGAACGATACTAAGCTCACCAATGAGCAGTGGGAGATTCTCGAACCGCTGCTTCCTCCACAACCCTCTACCGGACGCCGCCGGGAACACGATAGAGAGGTGCTGAACAGCGTCATCTACCGGCTCAAGACGGGGGTAAGGTACAAAGACCTCCCGAGAACAGAGGCGTATGCTGCACGTAGTACCGTCTACTACTGGCTGAGGCGCTGGACGGAAGAAGGGGTGTGGGATGAGCTTTTCCAGGAGCTTCTGGGGCTGCTTGATAAAGAAGGAAAGCTCAACCTCGGAGAAGGCGCGCTAGATGGGAGCTTTGTCCCTGCAAAAAGGGGGGCAACCGCATCGACTACGGCTACAAAGGGAAAGGCTCTACTTTAATGGTCGCCAACGAAGCCCACGGCATTCCGGTCGCTTTGTCTCTGGCAAGCGCCAGCACCGCCGAATCAAGTGTGGCTCTTGATGTTCTTGCGAAGGTACGTGTTCCTAAAGCGGGGCGAGGGCGTCCCAAAACCCGACTTTTAGAAGTTGCTATGGACAGAGCCTACGACAGTCGTGACCTCCGGCAGTCTCTGCGGGCTCGGGGCATCCGCGCTTCCGTACCCGAAAGAAAGAGAAGAGGCAAGCGTCGTCAGAAGGGGCCGAAGCCGAAGCTGTACCCGGCCAGCAAAAGGCGTTGGCAAGTGGAACGGGTCAATGCTTGGCAGGACAACTTCCGAGGGCTAGTAGTCCGCTACGAACGGAAAGCGGAACATTACCTTGCTTACGCCACCGTCTCGGCTATCCTCATCTGCTTGCGGGTACTACTGCATTGGTAGCTTATGCACCTAATGGGAGTTCTTAGACTGGTTCCAGGACAAAAAGGGGTGTCACTTCAAAAAGGGTGCGGTAGTGCGCTCTAAACCGTTTGCCAAATACTAGAGTCTATTCAAAAGAAAAGAGCGAAGCTTATGAACTGGTTTGACAAAGAAGGCAAACTGTCCAGACGACAACTCATCAAGCTCATGGGCGCAACGGGTGCCGGGGCTTTTTTGATGGCCCAAGGGACGCAGCGGGTTTGGGCGCAAGACATCACGATTCCCAATACCGGCGCGACCTTGCCTACTGACAACGTCACCCTGCGCTGGGTCGACAGCGGTGACCAAAAGGCCGTCTTTTTCAACGAATTCTTCGCTGCTTACCAGGCTGCTCACCCCAACATCAGAGTCGCCTACGACCCCCTGCCCTGGAACGAAATTGCCCAGGTCGTGCCGCTGGGCATTCGCAACGGCACGGCGCACGACGTTTTCCAGTTGCCCCTTAGTGTCAGCGGCGCGCAGGCCGTGAGCGAGGGGTGGGTTCAACCCTTGAACGACCTTATCCCCAACTTTGAGGAAGTGAAAGCCCGGTTTCCGGCAGGGGTCTTCTTGCCGGGCGTCACAGATTTTGATGGCAAAACCTACAGCTTCCCCTTTACCTCCAACAAAAGCTACGGCACGCACCTCTTGTACAATAAAGATATGCTCGCCGCGGCGGGTTACGACCCCGAAAACGAGCCCCTAACCTGGACGACGTTTCGAGACGCCGCCAAGAAAATTACCGAGCAGGGCAACGGGGCCTACTACGGCTTTATTTTGGGCGGCAACCAACTCAACCGCTGGGGCGACATTGTCGCGGGCTTTGCCAAGATGGCGGGCGCTGTAGGCGGTCTCGGTGCTCAAATCACCGCCGACATGAACTTCTTAACGGGTGAATACAACTACAACACCGAGGAGTACATCGGCGCGGTCGAACTGCTGTTGCAACTCCGTGACGACGGCAGCGTGTTTCCGGGCGTTCTGAGCATCAACGCGCCGCAGGCGAGGGCCTTTATGCCGCAGGGTACCGCGGGGATGATTTTGCAAGGTCCCTGGAACATCCCGCAGTGGGAACGCGAAAACCCCGACTTCGACTTTGGCATTTCCACCCAACCGCTACCCGACGACGGCGACGTCTGGCCGCTCACCATCAGTGAAGGTGGGGCGAACGCTCTCTGGGTATTTAACGGCAGCCCCCCCGACAACGCCGCCGTCGCGGGCGACATCTTTGCTTATCTGGGCAGCGTCGAAGGCCAAACGGAGTGGGCCAGCATCGTCGGGGCGGCCGACGCGCCCATCTTGCCCGATGCGGTTGCCAACGCCACGCTTAGCCCCAGGGCCAAGCAGGCGCTCAATATGTTTAATGAGCAGATCAAAGTGGGTCCCAACCCCGTGGTCAGAAACCCCGATGTTGTTCAGGTTACCTTAGAACTTCGCACCCCCGAGCCGAGTTTCGCGCAGGTGGTGCAGGGACTCTACGCAGGCGAACTCACGGACGTGAGGGCGCAGATGAACGACCTGCAAGAGCGCTACACGGCGGAACTCGAGCGCGCCATCGCCGCCGCCCAGGCCAAGGGTGCCGACGTGTCCCGCGACGACTGGGTCTTCCCCAACTGGAACCCGCGCGAAGACTACGGCGCGGAGGATTACGAAGACCTTTAAGCGTAGGACGTGAGAAGAGGAGTAGAGGAGAAAAGGTTTTCCTCTACTCCTTTGCTCGTTCACTTTTTGTTTCTTGTGACTGGTTTTGCAAAAAAGCCGGTGAATGGCGAACACAGAAGGGAGAATTAATCAAACATTCTGCCTTCTTTTTATTCACGTATAGACGAGACGCTCGAGCACCCCGCGCAAGCTAGATAAGGAACCCTATGGCGACCCGACTGCGTACCTCCGCGCCCTACACCAAACGCCCCCAAACCCTGCGGCGAGAAATCTGGAAGTACCGCTGGTGCTACTTGTTCATGCTCCCCTCGCTTGTCCTGATGGGGATGTTTACCTTTTATCCCATTTTTGCGTCCTGGCAGTTTGCCTTTCTGGACTGGTCGGGGTTTACCGCCAACAAAGCGTTCGTCGGTATCGCCAACTTTAGAGAGGTCATAGGCGACGCGCTCTTTTGGGGCGCGTTTCGCCGCTCTTTTGTCTTTATGCTCGTGAGCGTGCCCCTCCAGATGATGTTGTCGCTCGTCGTCGCCATCGTCCTAAACGACAGAGCGCTCAAACTCGCGCCCGTGTTTCGCACCCTGTTCTTTATCCCCGTGGTGACGACAACGGCCATTGTGGGCATCGTCATGAGTTTTATTTTCAGCCCCTTTAACGGCCCCGTGAACCGTATTTTGGTGGATTTTGGCCTCGTCTCGAGGCCCATCGACTTTCTGGGTAGCGCCGCCACCTCCCTCTGGACGGTTATCGGCGTGTTCGTCTGGAAGTGGTTCGGCATCACCATGATTTACTGGCTGGCGTCCTTGCAAACCGTGCCCGCCGACCTGTACGAGGCCGCCAAGCTCGACGGCGCGGGGCGTTGGGAACTTTTCAGGTATATTATTGTTCCGTTGCTGACGCCTTTTGCCATCGTCATTTTGCTCATTACCGCGGTGGGTTCGCTCAACGTGTTCGCGCTCGTCCAAACCATGACGGGCGGCGGGCCTTTTTACAGCAGTGAGGTGATGGAAGTGTATATCTACCGCACCGCCTTTGGCACGAGTGGCGGCGGCAGCGTGCCGCGTTTGGGTTACGCGTCGGCGGCGGGCGTGTTTTTCGGGCTGGCCGTGATGGTCGTGACGCTGTTGCAGGGTCTGGCGGTGCGCGGGATGCGCTCGAGGCGCTTGTCGTGACCTCCGACTTCAAGCCGCGTCCCAAGCTCGAGTGGACGGAAGCGCGCTGGTGGTTTAGCGGCAACCGCCCCCGGCTCATCATCACCACGCTCGTTCTCTTGCCCATCTGCTTCGTTTGGATCTACCCGTTTCTCTGGACGGTGTCCGCCGCGCTCAAGAGTAACGGCGAAATCTTTGCGGGGCTGGGGCTCATTCCGAAGTCGCTCGAGTGGTCGAACTTCCCCAGGGCCTGGACGCAGGCCAATATCGGCAGGTACTTCATCAACACCGTCATCATCACGGCGTCCTCCGTGCTCATCGTGGTGGTGACAACGTCCATGATGGGCTACGTGTTGGGGCGCTACCGGTTTCCGGGCAAGCGCATCGTGGTGGGCATTTTGGTGGCGACCGTCTTTTTGCCGCAGGGCTACACCATCATCCCCGTGTTCGAACTCATCAACGGCCTCGGCCTCAGCGGGTCGTTGCTGGGCGTGATTTTGGGCACCAGCGGGGGCTCGCCGATCATTTTCATCTTGCTTTTTACAGGCTATTTCAGCCGCTTGCCGGGCGAGTTGGAAGAGGCCGCCATCATCGACGGCGCGGGCTTTTTCAGGGTGTTCTGGCAGGTCATGCTGCCTTTAGCCAAACCCATCATCGCCACCGTCGCCATCATGCAAACGCTGCACGCCTGGAACGACTTTTTGCTGCCCCTCGTGCTGACGCTGGCCCGCCCCGACTTACGCACCCTCGCGGTCGGGATTTACGCGTTTAGAGGCGAGTTCTTCGTCGATTGGGGCGGCATGGCGGCGGCGGCGACCATCAGCATCTTGCCCATTATCGTACTGTTTTTGTTTATGCAGAGGTACTTTGTGGAGGGGATCGCGGGGGCGGTGAAGCAGTAGGAGAAAGAGGCGTAGGGGGTGACTCGCGTCAGTTCGTTTCCTGGTGATGGGAATACAGAAGGGAGAATGAACCAGACATTCTGTATTCCGTATTCCCCTTTCTGTATCTTCTGGAAGGACCTACTATGCCCAAGAAGCCCAATATCCTTTTGATCACCTCCGACCAGCAACACTTCAGTACGCTGGGGGTGACGAATCCGCGTATCAAAACGCCTGCGCTCGACAGGCTGTGCCGGGAGGGGACGCGGTTTACGAGGGCGTATTGCCCCAACCCGGTGTGTACGCCGTCGCGCTCGAGCCTCATCACCGGCATGTACCCCTCGCAGCACGGGGCCTGGACGATTGGGGTGAAACTGCCCGAGGACGTGCCCACGGTGGGTGAGCATTTGAAAGATGTCGGCTACAAAACAGCGCTCATCGGCAAGGCGCACTTTCAGCCGCTCGCTTCTCAAAAAGGTTCGGAGTCTATCGAGGCGCAACCGACATTGCGCGACTTAGATTTCTGGCGGGATTTCAAAGACCCCTGGTACGGTTTCGACCACGTCGAGCTGGCTAGAAACCACGCGGACGAGAGCCATGTGGGGCAACACTACGCAATTTGGTTGGAGGAAAAAGGACTAAAGGACTGGCGCGACTACTTTCAGCCGCTGCCGGGAGACAGCTCTACGAAAGCGCCCAAGATAAACAAAGACGTCGGCTATTGGGTGCGCGAAGACCGCGCCTGGGCGTTACCCGAAGATTTGCATTACACGGCCTGGACGGGCGAACGTAGTATAGAGTTTCTCGAGCGCGCGGCGCAAGAGGACGCCCCCTTTTTCCTCTGGTCGAGCTTTCACGACCCGCACCCGCCCTACACCGTGCCCGAACCCTGGGCGTCGATGTACAACCCCGAAGACATGGCGCCCGGCAAACTGGTTGCGGGCGAACACGATAAGAACCCCTGGCACTTCGGGGAAACGCAAAAAGAAAATCCCGACTTTGGAAATTGGCACGAACCCTTTCAGGCGCACGGCTGCTCCTCGCACCTCTACCCCGAAGCCGAACTTAAAAAGGACATGGCGGTTTACTACGGGATGATTAGCTTTATGGACGCGCAAATCGGGCGTATGTTGGACAAGCTCGAGGCGCTGGGTCTTGCCGACAACACCATCGTCGTCTTCACCACCGACCACGGCCACTTTCTCGGCCAGCACGGGCTGATTGCCAAGGGACCGTTTCACTATGAAGACATGCTCAAGCTTCCTTTTGTCGTTCGTTGGCCCGGGCACGTTCCTGAGAATAGAACCAGTGACGCGTTGCAAAGCCTGGTCGATTTGGCCCCGACTTTTTTAACGGCGAGCGGTCAAGGCGTTCCGGGTGAGGTGCAGGGGGTGAGTCAACTTGACGTTTGGGAGGGTAAACAGGCGGAGGCTCGAGACCACGTCATCTGCGAGAACCGCCACAACCCGGTCATGCCGCACTTAAGAACCTACGTGAACGAGCGCTACAAACTGACCCTGTACCGTGAAGAGGATTTCGGTGAGCTTTTCGATTTGCAAGAAGATCCGGATGAACTCAACAACCTTTGGGACGAGCCGGAGAGTAGAGGGCTTAAGTTGGGGCTGATGCACGAGTTCTTGCAAGCAACCTTGCAGAACGAACCCACCCGGATGCCGCGCATTGCGGGCGCTTGACAGCGGAGGACACAGGAGAACACCATGCGAATTTTGTACATCGACATCGACTCCTTACGCCCCGACCACCTTTCTTGCTACGGCTACCACCGCCAAACTTCTCCCAATATCGACGCGCTCGCCGCCGAAGGCGTTCGCTTTACCAACCTTTACGCCACCGATACACCCTGTTTACCCAGCCGGACGGCTTTTTTTGGCGGGCGTTTCGGCGTCAACACGGGCGTGGTGAACCACGGCGGGGCTTACGCCGACCTGCCCTTGCAAGGCGCGAGCCGCGGCTTTCGCACCCGCTTTGCCGAAGACGCGCTCGCCAGCGTGTTAAGGCGCGCGGGCTACCACACCGCGAGCATCAGCCCTTTTCCGAATCGGCACACGGCCTATCAAGCCTGGTACGGCTTTTCCGAAACCTACGACACGGGCAAAGGCGGCTACGAAAACGCGGACGAGATGTATCCACCGGCCAAGGGTTGGCTCGAGCGAAACGGTAAAAAAGACGACTGGTTTTTGCATATCAACTTCTGGGACCCGCATACCCCCTACGACCACCCTGAAAGTTACGGGAATCCTTTTGAAGACGAACCCATCGAGGACTGGTACACGCAAAGCTTGCTCGACGCCCAAAACGCCTCCTTCGGCCCCCACGGGGCGCACGACGTGCCGGGCTATAACGACGTTTTGCCCCCTGTCTGGCGCATGGGGGTGGGGCACATCAAAACGCTTGAAGACGTGAAAGCGCATATAGACGGCTACGACACGGGCATTCACTACGCGGACTTTTACGTCGGCAAACTCATCCAAGACTTGAAAGATATGGGCGTTTACGACGACACCGCCATTGTGCTTTGCGCCGACCACGGCGAAAATCACGGTGAACTCAACGTCTGGGGCGACCACCAAACGGCGGACGACAAAACCAATCGTCTCCCTCTCCTTGTGCGCTGGCCCGGCGTTACGGATGAGCAAGCTGGCGCGGTCAAGAACGGCCTTTACTACCATATCGACCTTACGGCAACCCTCGCCGAACTTATGGGCGGCGAACAACCCGAGAGTTGGGACGGCTCGTCCTTCGCCTCCACGTTATCCTCACCGCAAGACGAAGGGCGCGATTACCTGGTGCTGAGCCAAGGCGCGTGGAGCTGTCAGCGTTCGGTGCGCTGGGACGATTGGCTGATGATTCGCACCTACCACACGGGTCTAAAAGACTTTCCTGCGTACATGCTTTTTAACCTTAGAGACGACTCGCACGAAACCACCAATCTTGCTTCTACCCACAATGATGTCTTAAATCAGGGCTTGCAGAAGCTGGACGCCTGGCTCGCCGCGCAGATGCCCAAAGCGTTGAGGGGTGACCCATTTTGGGGCGTAATCGCCGAGGGTGGCCCTCTGCACGCCAACGAAAAGAGCCAGAACTGGCAAGCTTATCTGGCCCGTTTGAGAGCCACAGGGCGCGCTCATCATGCGGACAACTTAGCAAGGTTTGGGGGACGACCTTTTGAAACGGGATTGGGCTAACGCAGATTCGACCGGGTCTGTTCGCATAAGCGAGTACCGAGGCCTGAGAAGCCTTTAGACCAGGTACGCATCACGTTCGTCTTTAGGGAAGCAAAAGCGCGTTCTACAGCTTCCTCTAGGGTACTCATGAAAAAGCCTGTTTGCGGTCACGTCCGCGCGCCAGACCCCCCAAACGTCTTGTGCTAGACTAGGCCGCTATGCGTGTTGGCTTTCTCACGTCTTTACTTTGGGAGCGTTACGGTCCCCTTTGGCACAAGCTCGTTACGGGTGTGGGGGCGGACGCGCTTTTTCCCGAGCCGCCGCTCGTGGAGCGCGCGCTCACCGACGCGCGCTTGGCAAAAGTTCCCGGCGTGGCCTTTAAGATGGCCGCGGCGCAGGCGCTTTCATTAGACGTAGACATGTTAATCGTGCCCGACTTAAACCCCGCCTTTGAGAGCGCGCGGGGCGGGGGGCAAGACCCGTGGGTGGCCTCTTTTCCCGAGGCGTTGGCCGCCACGCTGGGCGGTCTGCCGCCGCTGGTGGGGGTGCCCGCGGGGCTCGAGAACCCCCCCCAAACGCTGGCCGTCAACACGCTCCACGCGCTCTCGCGCGACCCCGCGTTGGTGCGGCGCGTGTGGGAGAGAAACCGGAGCCTGGCGAAGCCGCCGCGCTACCCGGAGCCGCGCTGGCGGGGCTTGTCGAACGAACGGGTCGTGGGCGTCTTGGCGCAACCCTGGCTTTTGACTGACGTGGTGGTGGGCAAACTCGGCGCGCCGGGGCAACACCTCGTGTCGCAGGGAAGGCTCGAGCCCGCCATGCTCCGCGACGAGGGGGCGCGGCTGGACGCGCGCCTTCTCCCGACCGACCGCGAGGTGCTGGGCGCGGCGCGTTACCTAAGCCGCAAGGGGAGCGTGGACGAACTCGTCATGGTCGCCGACCAGACGGGAACCGACGCGTGGCTCGCCACCCAGGTGGCGCGCGCGGTCCATAAACCCCTTACGGTCGTTTATCTTCACGACCTGCTGAGCCCCGACGACCTCACCGCGTTGACGGGGGCGCTGTAAGGCGTGCGCCTATGTTCATTCTGCTGGCCTTTGTGACCACCGGTTACGCGCTCGTCAACGCCTTTGGGGCGTGGGCGGTGGTGCGCCGCAAAGCGTGGGTCGCGGGGCTCTTTTTGCTCGCGGCGGCGGTGCTGATGATCGCCGCGGCGGCGTTCGTGTCCGCCATCCCCTTTACCCGCGGCTTTTTGGCGGCGGGTCTCGCCCTCGCCGCGCTCGCCTCGTTCGTCAACGCGCGCGTGGTGTTCGGCACCGCCGCGCCGCGCGAACACATCATCCGCGTGGCCGCCTCGCTCGCTTTTTACTTGCTGACCGACTGGGTGCTCGGGTGAGTCAGCCCCTAGATGGTCCTACGCAAGATGGTCCTGCGCAAGACGGTCCCGCCCCTAACGCACCCACGCCCGACACGCCCGTTCTCACTTTAGAAGACGTGAGCGTCCGCCTGAGCGGCGCGGTCATCCTCGAGTCGGTGAGTTTCACCCTCCAGGTGGGCGACTTAGCCTGGCTCGCGGGGGCCAACGGCGCGGGCAAAAGCACGCTGTTGCGCGCGGTCGCGGGCCTTTTGCCCCATAACGGCGACATCTTGATTCGCGGGCACAGGCCGCAGAGCTTAGCGGCCAAGGCGAGCTTTGTCTACGCGCCCGACGTGGCGGCGCTTTACGAAGACCTCACGCTCCGCGAGCACGCGGTCTTCACCGCGCGCGTTTACGCGCAACCAGGGGCGGAGGCGCGGGCGCTGGGGTGGCTGGACGCCTTCTCCCTCACCCGCTTTTTGGGCGAGAGCCCGAGCCGCCACTCGAGGGGGATGCGCCAAAAACTCGCCCTGGCGCTCGCGCTGGGCCTCGAGACCCCGCTCCTGATGCTCGACGAGCCCTTTAACGCGCTCGACGTGGAGGCGCAAGGAGTGCTGCAAGACGCGCTGGGCGCGCGCGCGGCGGCGGGCGGTGCGGTGCTTTTGACCGCGCACCAGACCACCCTGTCGGGGGCGCGGGAGTTGCGGCTCGAGGGGGGAAAATTGACGTCCTCTCAGACAGCCCCTCACGCCCACTCACCTCCCCGTGAGGCTGATGTCCGCTAGCGCCGTCTCCTACCTGCGCCGCCGCACCCTGGGGCGCGCGGTTCGGGGTTACCTCGACTGGATCGGCAAGGCGGTCGGCTGGGCGTCGGTCGTTTACCTCATCGTCTGGTTCGTGATTTTTCTCGTCTCGGGCATCCAACTGCTCGCGCCGCTTACCGACCCCCTGTCCACCCGCCATCTCCCGCTCGCCGCCAACGCGCTCCTCGCCACGTTTCTCCTCTTTCCACTCTTCCGCGCCCACGCGCCGCCCGTGATTCTCAGCCGCGCCGACCTCTACCGCTTGGCGCTCGCGCCCGCGCCGCCCGGATTGAGTTTACGCTGGGCCTATACGCTGAAAAGCCTGCTCTACGCTTTCTCCGGTCTCGTGCTAGGTGCGTGCTGGACACTTCTGGCCGCTACCTGGTTGGCGACGCGCGCGCCCCTCGCGGGGCCGCTGCTCGCGCTCTTAGCGCCCGCGCAACTTGGCCTCGCCTGGCTCGCTTATGCGGGGGGCACAACCGAATCCAAAGTGTCCCGGCGTTACCTTGCGTTCTTAGTCGGCCTCATCCTCGCCCTGTGTACGCTGGGCGCTCTTAGCCCCGGCTGGGGTTTGGCGGCGGCGCTCCACAGCCCCAACCCCCTCACCCTGCTCCAACCTGCCGCGCTCCTCTCGCTCGTCCTTTGGGGAGTGCGGGCGTCGCTGCGTGAGGCGTTCCCGCCCGCGTTTCCCGCGCAGTGCCTCGTGCTGAGCGAACTCCGCGCGATGTCGACGCTCGCTTTTTTGGGGGCGGGCGCGGCGGACCCCGCGCGGCGGGGAGAGTTGCTGGCGCAACTGCGCGACAAGCCGACGCGGGCTACCAACCGGCGTCTCCGAGCGCCGCCCGCGGCCTGGGGCGCGCTCGGCGCGACGAGCTGGCGGAGCTCGCTCTCGCTCCTCCGGCGGCCCGGGCTCTCGCACGTGTTTTTGTTCCTGCTGCTGGCGGCCTCGAGCTTCGGCGTGCTGAGCCGCGCGGTGGGCCTGGTGGGCGTCCTCTTTGCCGCGCTCGCTTTGGGTCAGAGTCTCATCCGCCTTATCGGCCCCGCCGCCCCCGCGCTGCCCCTGCCCTTGGCCCCCGCCGACGAGGCGCTGGGCCGCGCCTTGCCGGGCGGTCTGGTGGCCGCCGGGGTGGTGACGCTGGTGCTCAGCATCATCTCAGTTGTCGGGGCGTCGGGCGTCGGGACATCGGTTGCCGGATTAACAGCGGGTGTGGCGGTCACGGGTAGCGCGCTCCTGTTGGCCGCGACGCAGCCCCTGCTGGGCCTCCTGCTGCTCGCCAAGCTCTCGAGCTGGACCGGCCTCCCCGCCGAACGCTTCGAAATGTGGTTCGTCGCCGCGCTGCTCGCCCTGTCGCCCGCCCTTTTGCTCGCGCCGCTGGGTCTGGGTTTGGCGCTCCTCGTCCAGTTCGGCCTCCTTTGGCTCTTGGCCGTGCTGCCTCTTTAAGGCCGTCCCTGGAGCTACCCGTCACCAAAAAGCTTTTTCGCCGCGTCCTCCCGGCTCGTCCCTTTGACTAAAGTCCAGTGGTCGTCCGACTCCTCGAGCCGCCCCTTCGCAACCAAAGTGTCAAGTGAACTTCGCAGCGTGTCCACCGCCAGTTCTTCAAAATGGCGCTCGTCGATAAAGCGCTGAACCTCGCGCAGGGTCGCGCCCCGGCCTCTCGAAAGCGCCCGCACCGCCTCCAGTACCCAGTCGTCTACGGTCATGGCGTAAGTTTACGCTTTTTGCTGGAGCGTTGTGAAGCGGGACGCTGTACACTTTGCAGAAGATTCGAGGCTTAGCTGTGGGATTTGAAAAGCTAAAAGAAAGGTGGCTCGAGGACGCGCTTGGGGCGCAGCGACAGGCCGACGCGCGCAAAACTGCGTTAGCGCGAGCAAACCCTATCTTTGAACTCTTCGGCGTCCAACAGGCCGTGCTGTTCGGGTCGGTTGCCGCGGGCCGAAGCGCGGCGGGTTCGGGTATCGACCTGCTGGTGTGGCCGCTCTCGGCTGACCATTATTGGCCTTTTAAGCGTGCGTTGGAAGAGGCGACCGGCTACCCGTGCGACCTCTACACCAAAGACGATGACCCCACCTTTGTCGCCAAAGTGCTGGGGCGCGGAGAGGCCGTGTTTGAACGTGCCTAACACAGAACTTCTCAAGGCCGACGTACGGGACGAGCTGGGTAAGCTCGAGCGCTTGAGACGAGACTTTACCGAGTTGGAGAGCCTGCTCGCCAAACCCCCAGAAGACGTGCCTTTTTACGACCGCGCGGCGGTCGGCTACTACCTCCACTCCTTTTACAACGGCTGCGAAAACATCTTCCGCTCCATCGCTCGCTTTTTTGAAAACGACCTGAGTCCTAAAGGCTGGCGCGCGGACCTTTTGAAAAGGATGCGGCTTTACGGTCTCCGGCTACCACCCCGCCGTGATTGACGAAGAACTGTACAGCTTGCTCAACGACTTCCGCGGCTTCCGTCACATCTTCCGCCACGCCTATACGTTCGAACTCGATTGGGAGCGGGAGCGTTTGGTCGCGGGTAAACTGCCCCGCACCGCTACGCTCTTGCATGAGCAGGTGGAGGGGTTTTTGGCGAGGCTGGGGGAGTTAAAGGGGTAGGCGGACTTTTTCATCTCTGGATTGGAGACTATGCAGGTTTCGGGCCTGGCACCGGTTCTGATAAACTGACATAATTATTGTCAGAATTTTGTTGTCAGAGGTTGAACAGAGGTTGAAACGGTGAGGAGACAAGGAGAGGGATAAAAAGCAGATGCGCCGTAGTTAAGCCAGGCTCTTAAACCAAAAAGGGCTCAAAACTTTATGGGTTTGGCGTGATGATAGAAGCTCGAGGGCTAAACCGCCCCTTGCATCTCCTCACGACATGTGCTTTACTCGTTTTACCACCCACGGGTGGCTCTATCAGGAGCGGCTGAGGGACCTGGCCCAAAGACGCCGCAGCAACCAGCTTTCATGTAAGCGGGTGCTTCGTCCAGCCGAACGGCTTAGCCACGATGGCGAGCGTTTCGGAGAGATAGAGGCGTGACGCGCCTCGTAAGCCTTGTACTAAGATCTTGTACCAAGGTAAAGAGTCGAGCTTGGGCTCGAGAAAGAGAGGCCGCCATGCGCAACTCATCCACTCCTCTTTTGATAGAACCAACGCAGCGAATGCGCCGCGCGGCGTGACGCGTAAGTCTTCCTGAAGCTTCGCGCAGGTCACAGCCGCATGTCAAGGGGTTGCAGCGAACCCGCTCGCAGCCGCGTCTTTTTGTTTCTTCATGTCAACTTTTTGCTCACTTGCCCACATAGAGGAGACCCCCATGCCTTACCGCTTTGAAACCTTACAAATTCACGCCGGACAGTCCGCCGACCCGACGACCAAATCGCTGGCGGTGCCCATCTACCAAACCACCGCCTTCGCCTTTGACGACGCCGACCACGCGGCCAGGCTTTTCGCGCTCCAGGAATTCGGCAACATCTACTCGCGCATCATGAACCCGACCAACGCGGTGTTGGAAGACCGAGTGGCGGCGCTCGAGGGGGGCGCAGCCGCCGTCGCGGTGGCCTCGGGTCACGCCGCCGAATTTATCACCCTCACGACCCTCTGCCGCGCGGGCGACAACGTCGTCTCGTCGCCCAACCTTTACGGCGGCACCCGCAACCTCTTTAACGTGACGCTGCCGCGTCTGGGTATCGAGGTGCGTTTTGTCGGCCCTGACGATAAACCCGAAGACTACGCGCGCCTGATTGACGAGAACACCAAGGCCGTCTACTGCGAGTCCATCCCCAATCCCTCGCTGGCGCTGCCCGACTTGGACGCCGTCGCGGAGGCCGCGCACGAGAAGGGCGTGGCGGTGGTGGTCGACAGCACCTCGGCGATGGGCGGCTTTCTCTACCGGCCTATCGAGCACGGCGCGGACATCGTGCTGCACTCCGCGACAAAGTGGATTAACGGGCACGGCACGGGCATCGGCGGGCTTATCGTCGACGCGGGGGGGTTCAACTGGGGCAACGGGCGCTATCCCGACTTTACCGAGCCCTCCCCCTCGTATAACGGCCTCGTTTTCTGGGACGTGTTTGGCGAGGGCGGTCCCTTTGGTAACATCGCCTTTGCGATTCGGGCGCGGGTCGAGGGGCTGCGCGACGTGGGCGCGGCCTTGGCCCCGCTCAACGCGTTCTTGTTCCTTCAGGGCTTAGAAACGCTTTCGCTCCGTGCCGAGCGACACGTGTCGAACACGCTGGGGCTCGCGCAGTGGCTTTCTGAGCAGCCGAGCGTCGAAGCGGTCAATTATCCCGGCCTACCCGGTCACCCTTATCACGAACGCGCGCGTGAGCACTACCCGCACGGCGCGGGGGGCATCCTCACCTTTGAGGTCAGAGGCGGTCACGAAGCCGGAAAGACGTTTCTCAACTCGGTAAAACTCGCTTCGCGCCTCGTCAACTTGGGCGACGCCAAAACCTCGGTGACGCATCCCGCGTCGACCACGCATTCGCAACTCGACGAGGCGCAACTGTTGGCGGCGGGCATCTCGCCCGGGACCATCCGGGTGGCGACGGGGCTCGAGCACCTAGACGACATCAAAGAAGACTTCGCGCAGGCTCTGGCGGCGAGCCGACAGCCCGTCCCGGCTTAATGCCCGACCTGCCCGCTTTCGACACGCTCCAGGTTCACGCGGGCCAGGAGGAAACAGACAAGGCGACCCATGCGCGCGCCGTGCCCGTCTACGCGACCGCCGCCTACACCTTTGATAGCGCAGCGGGCGCGGCGGCGCTTTTTGCAGGCGAGACGCCTGGCAACCAGTACGGGCGGATGCACAACCCGACGGTGGCGGCGTTTGTGGCGCGACTGGTGGCGCTCGAGCGTGGCGCAGCGGGTTTGGCCCTCGCCTCGGGTCAGGCGGCGACGACCGCGGTGCTCCTGAGTTTGCTCGAGCCGGGCGCGCACTTGGTGCTCTCCGACGAGCTTTTCGGCGGCACCTTTAGCGTGGCGACGAAACTGCTCGAGCCCTGGGGCGTATCCGTCAGCCGCGTTTCACCCACCGCCGACGGCGTGCGCGCGGCGTTGCGTCCTCAAACGGCGGCGGTCTGGCTCGAGACCATCGCCAACCCCAGCGGCACCGTGCCCGACGTGACCGCCATCGCCGAAGTTTGCGGTGAACGTGAGGTGCCGCTGGTGGTGGACAACACCTGGGGCTGCGGCGGCTACCTCTGCCAGCCCTTGACGCAGGGTGCCGACATCGTCGTCCACTCCGCGACGAAGTGGATAGGCGGTCACGGCACCTTTGTGGGCGGGGCCGTCGTCGAGGCGGGCCGCTACGGGTGGGACAACGGCAAGTTTCCCGCCTTTACTAAGCCTGACAGCCGGGGCCGGACGTATCTGTCAAGGGCGGGGGACACCGCGTTTACCGCTCGAGCGCACGACTTGGGGCTCTTCACGATGGGCATGACCCTGTCGCCCCACGCCGCGTTTGCGGGGCTCCAGGGGCTCGAGACGCTCTCCTTACGCGTCGCCCGCTCGTGCGAGACGGCTTTAGCGCTCGCGCAGTGGCTGACTGAACAACCCGAGGTGACGCGCGTTATTTATCCCGGTCTGCCCTCGCACCCGTCACATGAGGTCGCGCAACGCACGCTCCGGCACGGTTTCGGCGCGGTTTTGGGGTTTGAAACCAGTGACACCGCCACCGCGCACCGCTTTCTCGACCGTGTGACGCTGGCCTCGCACCTTGCCAACATCGGCGACGCCAAAACCGCCGTCATCAACCCCTGGACCACCACCCACGCGGGGCTGAGTGAGGAGGCCAAACGCCGCGCGGGTGTCTGCCCCGCGTTAGTACGGGTGTCGGTGGGTTTGGAGGATGTGGACGACCTCAAACGCGACTTCCGGCAGGCGCTCGCGTGAGCCGCACGCTGGTCCACGAAACCTGGGGCGACCACGCCGCCCTCTTGGCCCGCACCGGCCCCGACCCGGCGGGCCGCGTGGGCGCGGTCACGCCGCGTTCGCTTCAAGTCGCCACGCCCGAAGACCCCCTGCGGCTCGAGCTCGGCGGCGTCTTAGAGCACGTGACGGTGGCGTTCGAAACCTACGGCGAACTCAACCGGGCGGGCGACAACGCCGTCCTCTTAGAGCACGCGCTCACCGGCTCCGCGCACGCTGCCGGAGTTCAGGGGGGCGTACAGGAGGGCGTGGGGGAAGTGCCCGGCTGGTGGGACCCGCTCACCGGACCCGGTCGATCCATCGACACCGCGCGCTTCTTCGTCGTCTGTAGCAACGTCTTGGGCGGCTGCTACGGCACCACCGGGCCGAGCAGCGTCAATCCGGCGACGGGGGAGACCTACGGCCTCACCTTCCCCCGCTACACGGTCCGCGACATGGTCGAGGTGCAGCGGCGGCTCTTGGACCGCCTGGGCGTGTGTACGCTCCACGCGGTCGTCGGCGGCTCGATGGGGGGGATGCAGGTGCTCGAGTGGGCCGCCACGCACCCCGAGCGGGTGCGTAAAGTCGTTCCCATCGCCATCGGCGCGCGGCATTCGGCTTGGGCGATCGGCCTGAACGAGGTGGCGCGCCGCGCCATCACCGCAGACCCCGCCTGGCGAGGCGGGCGCTACGACCCCCGGACCCCCCCCGAAACGGGCCTCGGCCTGGCGCGTGCGGTCGCCATGCTTTCCTACCGCTCGGTGGACTCTTTGGAGGCCAAGTTTGGCCGCGACCGCGTGAGCGCCTCGCGCGAACTTTTGGAACACTCTTTTGAAATTGAATCCTACCTCGCCTACCAAGGAGTCAAGCTCGTCAAGCGCTTCGACGCCAACACCTACCTCTACCTCACCCGCGCGATGGACGACTACGACCTCGCCGAAGGCCGCGGTCGCTTAACCGACGTGCTCGCCCGCATAGTCATGCCCGCGCTCGTGATGGGCATCGACAGCGACGTGCTCTATCCCGAAGCCGAGGCCAAAGCGCTCGCCAAAGCTTTACCCAACGCCTCCTACGCCCGCATCACCTCGCCGCACGGTCACGACGCATTTTTGATCGAGTTCCCCCAGCTCGCGGCGCGGCTGAGGCGGTTTCTGGACGCGACTTGATGAGGTCTTGGCGCTCTCTTGACAGAAACCGCACCGCGCGCATAGGGTCAGCCCACCACGCTGGGGTGACAGCCGCTTCGGTAGGACGCGCGTGAGAACCGCTTTGGACCATATCGTCGTGGGCGCGTCGTCGCTCGAGCAAGGCGTCCACTACCTCAAAGAACACTTAGGCGTCGACGTACCCAAAGGTGGGGAGCATCCGCTTATGGGCACTCATAACCACCTGATGCGGCTGGGTCACGGGGTTTTTCTCGAGCTTATTGCCGTCAACTCCGCCGCGCCCGCGCCCGCGCGACCCCGCTGGTACGGTCTCGACGACCCCTTCGTCCGCGCGCGCCTCGCTCAGGAGCCGCAACTCCTCGCTTGGGTGGTTAACACGCCTAAACTCGAGCCCCACCGGACCTCCTTCTCTTTTGGTGAGCCCACAGAAGTGAGCCGGGGCGACCTGCGCTGGCTTTTCGGGATGCCCGACGACGGCAGGCTTTTGGCGGGCGGGATGGCCCCTTACCTTATCCAATGGCTCACCCAAACCCACCCCGCCGACGCGGTGGCCGACCTTGGCTGCGCCTTAAAGCGGCTCGAGCTTTACCACCCTCAGCCCGAGTGGTTGACCAACGTTTTGTCGAGCGTAGACGCGGCGCACCTCGCGGACGTCCGCGCGCTCGGGTCTGGCGACGCCCCCTTTCTGGTGGCGCATATCGAAACGACAAGTGGTGTCAAGACGTTGAGCAGCCGTGTAATGCGCACAGGGTAAATCTAAGATGTATGCTTTTTATCCTTCAAAAATAACAGGTAACCTAGAGAAAATATAAGAGAATGCTAGAGAATAGCTCCAGTGACTTCCGCAGAAAGGCTCGAGCCGCCATAACGAGGTGCTGCTCGGTGGCGGCTGCCGACGCTTCTCCATCCGGCTTGACAGAATGCCGCCCGCTTTTTCCTTCATGAGCCGTGTTCAGCTTTGCCTTTCTCGGTGCTCCTAAATCCGCCACGAACGCTCGAGCGGCGCAAGCACCCAGAAAGGTTTGTATGACGTTGACGAGCCCTCAGGCCTTCAAGCTGATTCTAGGCCAGCGCGCTCTCATCGCCACTGTCCTGCGTAAAAAGACACGACGAGCCCGTCGCGTCGCGGAGACTCCACAAAAAGTCCGCGTCGAGTTCCGCCGGGAGGGGGAACACATTCAAATCGGCTTCCGGGGCGCTGCTGGCGTAACGGCCGAAATCGCCGTCGGCCACGTGCGCCGCGGTGTCGGCTGGCAAGCGGGCGAGGTCGACCAAGCGGGCGAGAAACGTCGTCGCCTTCTCTTTATCGGCTTCCTTCTCGACCGCCGCGATGACGGTGAGCTCCGCATCAGTCCAACTATCCAGCATCCGGTAGGCCAGCAGGATGGCTAAGTCAAGGTCTGTGAACTCCATTTCCAGCGTCCAGTCGGGACCCTGGTCGGGAATCCACAGGTTGATGCGCTTGCGCCGTCCCAAGCCGGACGTGTCGTGCCGCACAAACAGCGCGACGCCCATACGCTGACGCTTCGCTTCGTGAATCACGCGCTGCAACGATTCGTGGGTTTCTGTTCCTTTGGGAAGCTCGAGGAAGAGCAAATTCGGGCGAAAAAACGAACCCGCCAGCGCCTGCATCCCGACGCGCACGTCGTCGGGGAAGCGGTCGGTTTCCATCACGCTCGAGGAGGTAAAGACCCCCGCGTCCGTAAACGCCTGCTGCGCGTCCAGCAGGCGTTTCTGAAGGTCGTCAATGCGGGCCGCGGGCGCGATGCCGAGCAGCTTGATCGAGCCCATCGGATACGCCAGTTGCTCGACCAACTCGAAGGTCCCCTGCAAGCGGTTCGGGTCTTCCACCGGCAGCAGCAGGTTGGGCTTCCAGGCCCGTTCGGTGGTGCCCTGGGACAGCTTGACCTGCTTGGCCCCCCATTCGGCTAAGGCGGTGAACAGGCCGCTACGCACGTCGCCGCTGGGGGCCGTCAAGCGCCGCTTCATCAGGAGGTAGTAGAGCGCCACCACCACGCCCACCGCTATCAAACTAAAGGTGGGGTTGATAATAAACATGGCGAACAAACAGCCCGCCAGCCCGAGCATCGGCACCGCCTTGGGCACGCGCAAGAGGGGGCGGAAGCTGATCAGCCGCAAACTTTGCTCGGTTGCTACGACGAGGTTGATGGTCGCGTAGGTGAGCAGGAAGATCATCGCCACGAGCGGCGCGATGGCGTTGAGTTCGCGGAGCATGATGGCCGCCAAGACGATGACCGCGGTGACGAACGTAGCGTTGCGCGGCTCGCCCTTCCGGGTGCGCCGGGCGAGCCAGGCCGACGCGGGCGCGATGCTGTGGCTGCCCAAGGCCTCGAGAATCCGGGGTGCCCCAACAAACGAGGCCAGCGCCGACGAAAACGTCGCGGCCAGCAGGCCGCCGAGAACCGCCGGTCCCCAAAAGGCGCGGTCAATCATGATGGTGTAATTTTCGGTCAACTCGTCCACCGTCGCCACCCGCATGAGCCAGTAGGCCAGCGCCAGATAGACGACCAGACTGAGCGCGATGGCGCTCAAGGTGCCGACGGGAATCGAGCGACGCGGGTCCTTGAGGTCGCCTGATAAGTTGGCACCCGCCATGATACCGGTCGCGGCGGGAAAAAACACCGCAAAGACGGCCCAGAAACTCACGCCTGCGAAGCCGGTTTCCGGACCCCCGCGAAAGTCGCCCCACCACACGATGGGATTATCCAGTGAGCCTGTAAACGCGGAAATGCCGACCGAGACGAGCGAGCCGATGATGATCGCCAGAATCACATACTGGACCTTAAAAGCCAAGCCCGTGCTGACCATCGTAATGCCGAAGATGACCGCGAAGATGAGCAGGTCGATAGCCAGGGGCGACAGGGCCGGAATCCCCCAGGCGTCCGCGGCCCACAAGTAGCCCTCGCGGAAGCCGAAGATATACATCACCACGGCGAGGGCCTGCGCGATGTACAGGGGCGCGCCAATCGCGCCGCCCGCTTCTAAGCCCAGGGACTGCGCGATCATTGAAAAGGCGCCGCCCGGGCCGACGCGGATATTGGTCACGAACGTCGCCATCGACAGCCCCGTCGCGCCGGTGATGGCGAACGACAGCAGAATAATGAGCAGCGCCCCACCCAAACCGGCGTTTCCCACGACCCACCCTTCGCGCAGGTACATGATCACGCCGAGGATGGTGAGCAGCGTCGGCGTGAACACGCCGCCGAAGGTGCCGAATTTCTGCGACTGCTGCGCTTCGTGCTCCTCAACCTGCTGCTGAACGTCCTTGGGCGCTTCGGTCTCGAGCCCGCCCGCCGTTACGGGTTCGACCCGCCCATCCTCCGGTCCAGGGTCGCCGGTAGGTCCAACAGATTTGTCATTCATCCCACCATTATTCCATGATCTGAATCATAATATCGCTCAACCTTACCCGCCACCCGAGAAGAACAGGCGCAGGCTACAGGCGGTCGGGTGCAACACCCTCGTCTACCGCTGGGGTAACGTAGCAGAGGCCGAACCCGCCGTGCCGGGCTGGACCCTACCCGTCAACATGCTCGTTGCGTAGCCCAAGATCTCAGACGCGCTACGCCTCTCCCACCACCGCGTCCCCCGACACCCTCGAGCCCGCCATAAGCAACCCCAACGTCTCCGCCGTCGCCTCCTCTTGCGAGAGCTCACCCATGACCCGGCCCTCATAAAGGACCAAGATGCGGTCGGACAGACTCATCACCTCGTTAAGGTCGGCCGAAATGAGCAGCACCGCTAATCCCTCGTCACGCGCCCGCACGATTTGCTTGTGGATAAACTCAATCGCGCCGATATCCACGCCGCGCGTGGGCTGCGAGGCGATGAGGATGCGGGGGGCGCGCTCGAGCTCTCGCGCCACGATGAGTTTTTGCGCGTTGCCGCCCGAATAGCTCCCCGCGGGCACGGTAATCGACGCGGGCCGCACGTCGTAGTCACGCACCAGCTTTTCGGCGTGCGCTTCGATCTTACGCTCGTCCAAAAATCCTAAAGGGCCGCTGTAGGGCGCGTGGGTGTGGTCACCCAGGATGCTGTTCATCGCGGCGCTGTAGGTCGCCACCAGCCCGCGCTCAAACCTGTCCTCGGGAATGTGCGAGAGCCCCCCCTCGCGGCGGGCTTTGGCGCTTTTATCGGTCACGTCCTGCCCCCCCATCAGCACGCGCCCCCCGTCCACCTTGCGGAGCCCGGTAACCCCCTCGACAAGCTCGGACTGCCCGTTGCCCTCGATTCCGGCGACGCCCAAAATCTCACCCGCACGGAGCGCAAACGACACGCCGTCCACGACCGGCTTGCCCTTGAGGGGGTCTTTAACGGTGAGGGCGTCAAGCTCGAGCCTCACCTCCTTGGGCTCGGGCGGCTCCTTCTCGACGCGCAAGATCACCTCGCGCCCCACCATCATCGTCGCCAGCCGCCGCTGGTCGGTATCCTCCCGCGCGACGGTGCCGATCATGCGCCCGTCGCGCATCACGCTCATGCGGTCGCAAATCTCCATCACCTCATCTAACTTGTGCGAGATAAAGACGACCGCGTGGCCCGCGGCGGCAAAGTCGCGGACGAAACGAAAAAGCCCGCGCGTTTCCTGCGGCGTCAAGACCGCGGTGGGCTCGTCCATCACGAGAATGCGCGCGTCGCGGTAGAGCGTCTTGAGGATTTCGACCTGCTGCTGGAGCCCCAAAGGCAAGTCTTCAATCTTGCTGTCGGGGTCGATGTCAAAACCGAAGCGCCCGATGAGGTCGCGCGTCCGCGTTCTCGCCGCGCGGTAATTCAGCGACGGCCCCGTCGTCGGCTCCGAGCCGAGCACCATATTTTCGGCGACCGACAGGGGCTCGATCAGCATAAAGTGCTGGTGGACCATGCCGATGCCCAACCGAATCGCGTCCTTGGCGCTGTGGACGGCGACGGGCTTGCCGTCCACAAAGATCTCGCCCGCGTCGGGGAGCTGGAGCCCGTAAAGAATCTTCATCAGCGTGCTCTTGCCCGCGCCGTTCTCGCCGATGAGCGCGTGAACCTCGCCCCAGTTCACGCCGAAGTCCACCCGGTCATTCGCCAGCACCAAAGGAAAGCGTTTGGTGATGTTCTGCATCGAGACGGCGCTGTCCATAAGGAAAGTATAGCAGCCTCACGAAACGAGCTGATGGCGCTCTAAAACCGCCCGGACCTCCCTCATGGCCTCTAAAAATCTCTTTTGGTACGCTAGGCTCACGTCCGCCACGCGCTTAAAGTAGTCCAGAGCGGCGCGGTCATGTTCACTGGGCGGCCACGCCTTGACCAGGGCGACGGGAACCACGTAACGCCCGTGTAGGTCGGCCAAAAGGCGGCCAAGCACACCGTTGGCGTCGTTCATCTTCTGGAGTTCGTTAACCGCGCGCACCACCTCGGTAGGCAGCACGCGCAGGGCTTCGCCCTCGAGCAAAATCTTAAAGTCGTCACCCACCGTGTAGGACATCCCCAACAGCGCCAGCCACTGAGGGGTTACGTCGTCGGAAGGGTCCGCCTCGATGAATGTCTGGTAGACCTCGACCAACTTTCGGAGCTCTTCGATCACCTCTTCTTGTGCGGTAATCCCTTCTCGCAAATCGCCGTAGAACCGTTCCAGATACCTTCGCACCCAGCCCTTCAAACGGCGGCGCTCCCGCACGTTCTCTATCACGAACGCCAGAAACGCGCCTAAGAAAACGGTGCCGAACTGCAAAAGAACCTCGACGGGACTCATGACATCCAGCTTAACGAATAAGCTGCCGCGCTTCTACGTTGCGTGTGCTCGAGCCGCTCGCCCAGTCTTATACCTCCTTGTCAGCCTTGTGCCTACCCAGATATGAGTTCGGGTGTATCAGATTTATTGACCTAGCGCCCCCTGATGCGTTATACTCAGTGTTACCTTTCGCCAGTGGCGAGGGCGTCAAACCTTTTGGGGGCGACCTGGTCTCGACAGGGCCTCGCAAAGATTTGGTCGCGCGTAGAGGGTGCCGTTGGCCTCTTAAAAAAGCGGCAAAGCCATTAACTGGCAACAACAATGCTCGTCAGAGCTTTGCACTAGCTGCTTAATTGTGGCTAACCGTTCCTTAGAAGCCCTGCCTGTGGCTCGCTAGCGGAACGTCCTAAAACGGGCTAGCCAAAGGTTTCCAGCGTCGGACCGAGGCGAAAACAAAGGCGCGTAAGCTCGGGGTTTAAGCGCCCGCCCTTGAAGCGCGCCCCGAGCCGACAACCCAATCAGGGGCTACACGCGTAGAAGCCGGTCTGAGGGGGTTTTGGACGCGGGTTCGACTCCCGCCGCCTCCACCAGAAACCCTGGGTCAAAGTGACCCAGGGTTTTTCTTTTGCTCCCGGTTTCCAGATGGGTGAGCTTTCACCGTTTTGTGCGGGCTCAGGTTTTGTCGTTACCAAGTAGGAGGTTTATACTAGGGAGAAGTTAAGTGCCGAGATCCGAATCCTGAGAAGACTTTGAACCCGGTCCTCAACACTTCTACCAAGACCTTGTAACTTTTTTATGACTGTGACTTCTTCGTGATCCCCTGGGAGTTGGTCGGCAGCGCCCGCGTGCCCGGCGGGGGAGACGCGCTCAAGCTGTACCGGCGCGGCGCGGAGTTCTCGCTTAGGCTCGCCAACATCGAGCTGATGAATAGCCGCGGGCACGGTTCGGAGAGGGCGCTGGCGCGTCTCGCGTGTGAAAAACTGGACCATACAGAGGCGGCCAGGGTGCTTGTCGGCGGTCTCGGCATGGGCTTTACGCTGCGGGCGGTGCTGGACGCGCTCGGCCCTGACAGCAAAGTGACGGTTGCCGAACTCGTTCCCGAGGTTGTCAGGTGGAACCGGGGGGCGCTGGGCGGCCTCAACCAGTATCCCATTCGTGACAAACGCGTGACGGTGGTTGAAGGGGATGTGGCTGGGCTGTTGGACGGGGGCTCGAGCTTTCACGCCATCCTCCTCGACGTCGACAACGGCCCCGAGGGGCTGACGCAGGAGAATAACGCGTGGCTCTACTCGGTGAGCGGCTTGGCGGCGGCCTTTACGTCGCTTAGATCCGGCGGCGTCCTGGCGGTGTGGTCGGCGCATCCGAGCCCGGCGTTCGCGCGGCGTCTGAGCAGGTTAGGATTCGTGGTTACAGAGGAGCGGGTGCGGGCACATGGGAAGCGCGGCGCGCGGCACACGGTTTGGCTTGCAAAGAAGGTTCAGGGGACGCGCGCTCCGTTGCGGTGACGGTCGAGTTCAGTCGTATAGGGCATTGGTTGAGCATTAGTATTGACAAAACTTTGGGCACGCTTATGAGAAGGCTTCCCAATTAGCCTTTCACCGCGCCCGCCGTCGCGCCCGCGCGCCAGTAGCGTTGCAGCATGAAAAACAAGATAACGAGCGGGATGCTGGCGACCAGCGAGCCGGTAATCACCAAGCTGACGATGTCGGGATCGCCCAGCGCTTGACCCTGCCACGCGTAGAGCCCGAGCGTCACGGGAAAGAGGTCGTTGTTGCTTAAGACGACCAGCGGCAGGAAAAAGTTGTTCCAGATCGCCACGAACTGAAAAAGAAAAATTGTGACCAGCGCGGGTCCCATAATCCGCAACACGATAGTAAAAAAGGTCCTGAACTCGCCCGAGCCGTCGACGCGGGCGGCCTCGAGCAGTTCATCCGGCACCGAGGCCGCCGCGTAGACCCGCGACAGGTACACGCCGAACGGACTGACCAGACTCGGCAGCAGCACGCCCAAGTAGGTGTTGGTCAGCCCGATCTTGCTGAGTAGCAAAAACAGCGGCAGCGCCAGGATCGCGCCCGGAATAAGCACCCCGCCCAGGATAACGCCGAACACAAGCTCCCGCCCGGCGAACTCGTGTTTGGCGAGCGCGTACCCGGCCAGCGCGGACAGGAGCATCCCCAAAAAGCCGCCCACGCCCGCGTACAGCACCGAGTTGAGCATCCAGCGGACGAACACGCCGCCGTCCTCCGCGCCGAGCCGCCTGAGGTTGTCGAACAGGTTAAAGTCCGCGAACCAGAAGCCGAACGAGCTGTACAGGTCGCCCGTACTCTTGGTCGCGGCAAAAATCAGCCAGGACACCGGCAGCAAGCAGTACCCTGCGATGACAACTAGAAAAATAGTGGTGAGCGTCCGCGACCCGAGGGCCGGGGTCAGCGCGCTACGCCGGGCGCTCATTCGCCCACGCCTCGCTGCGCGAGCCGCATAAAACCGAACGACAGGACAAAGGTGGCGACCGCCAGGACGACGGCGACAGCCGCGGCGTAGTTCGGGTTGTTGCCGTTAAAGGCGATGTTGTAAGCCGCCATGTTCGGGGTGAATTTCGAGGTGACGTTGTTCGTCAGCGTCCTGACGATCATCGGTTCGGAAAAGAGTTGCAGCGTGCCGATAATCGAAAACACGGCGGTGAGAATCACCGCCGGGAACACCAGCGGCACTTTGATGCGGGTGTTGAGCTGAAACTCGCTCGCGCCGTCGATCCGGGCCGCCTCAAAGATGT
This sequence comes from Trueperaceae bacterium, assembly GCA_965214405.1. Classification (GTDB taxonomy): domain Bacteria; phylum Deinococcota; class Deinococci; order Deinococcales; family Trueperaceae; genus CBDCCT01. Next base: position 50,279 of record OZ243956.1, on the reverse strand, counting down.
CTCGCGGCAGCGCCTGTAACGCCGCGAAAATAATGAGCATGTTGTAGCCCGTCCACTGCCAGGTCACGATGTTGGCGATCGACCACAGCACGGCCCCGGCCCCCAAAAAATTGTGCGGTAAGTTTAGCGCCTCGAGCGCCGACACCACCGGGCTCACGCCGGGCAAATATAAAAAAGACCACAAGATAGACGCGACGATGCCCGGCAGCGCGTAGGGCAAAAAGGCCGAGAGCTGAAAAAACTGCCTGAACACCGCCAAGCTCGAGTCGAACAGCAGCGCCAAGAGCAGCGCCAAACCGAGCATAATCGGCACCTGAACGACGCCGAAGAGCAACATGCGCAACACGCCCGCGATAAATTCCTGGTCCTGGAGCGCCCGCGCGTAGTTTTCAAACCCCACGAAGCGAGTTGTCGCCGCGCCGATGCCGAGGCCGGAGCGGGTGGTCGCAAACACGCTCTGCCACAGGGCGTAACCGACCGGCAGGAGCTGAAAGACGAAGAAGACCAGCATGAAAGGTGCCAGAAAGGCGTACCCCACCATTCTCTTGCGGCAAAAAAAACTCCGCTGCCGCTTCGGCGACGTGGGTTCTACTAACGACGCCTTTGTGTTAGCGCTGCTCACACCTTTCTCCTTGGCGCGCATTGGAGCCAGGCGGGTTCACCCGCCTGGCTCCTTTGTTTCTTAGGGCGCAACCGTCAAGCCCATTTGATTCATCTCCGCAACGGTGCTCTCCTGAGTCGTGTCCAGCGCGTCCGAGAGGGTGTCGGCGCCGTTGGTGGCCGCCGTGAACTGGTCACCGAGCGTCGCGTAAACCTGGTCCATCGTCGGCCCCCAGGTCCAGGACGGGTCGACGTTCTGCGCGGCCTGGCGGAAGGTGTCGTTAATCACCTGGTCGCCGAAGTAAGGATTGGCCTCGTTCAGCACGGGCAGGTTGGCCCCTTCCGTCGTGGCCGGGAAGATGTTGTTCCCGCGGATCATCGCTTCCAAAGGACAGGGGTCGCTGTTGAGGTACGTGGCGAATTCGACGGCTTCTTCGACGTGCTCGCTGCCCGCGATGACGGCGGTGGTGGAGCCGCCCCAGTTGCTCGCGGTCTCAGCGCCCGCCTCCCACTGCGGCATGTAGGCCACCGCCCACTTGCCCGCGCCGTCGGGCACGTTGGTGGCCAGGGTGCCCGCACCCCACACCGCGCTCGTCCAGGTGGCGATGGTGCCGTTGGCTAAGTCTTGATACCAGGCGGGGTTAAAGTCCGACGCGACCTTGACAAGGTCGCGCGCGATGAGGTCCTGCCAAAACGCGGCGACCTCTTTGCTCTCTTCGCCGCCAATGCTAACCTGCCAGGCGTCGCCCTCGATGCCGAACCAGCGGGCGTTGTTTTGCCAGACCAAGCCGACGAACTGGCCCACGTTGTTGGGCGGGAGATGCGCGATGTACTTCGTCGGGTCCGCGGCGTGCAGCTTTTCCGCGGCGGCGGCGAACTCTTCCCAGGTCGTCGGCACCGCGATGTCGTACTCCTCGAAAACCTCTTTGTTGTAAAACATCGCCATCGGCCCAATGTCTTGTGGGATGGCGTAGACGTCGCCGCCCAGGGTGACTTGCTGCCAGGTCCAGTCGATAAACCTATCTTGCGCCGAGGCGGCCTCTTGCGTGATGGGCTGGACCACCCCGTTGACCGCCATGCTGGTCAGGAGCTGAAACTCGACCTGGGCGACGTCCGGCCCCGCGCCCGCCGCCACGGCGGTTTTCAACTTGTTGTAGTGCTCGGTGCCGCCGGTGGTGCGCGTGTAGTTGACCTGAACGTCCGGGTGCGACTCGTTCCAGCAGGCGACGGCCTCTTCGCTGCCCTGGACCCAGGCCCAGAACTCGAGCGTCACGGGCGCACCCGACTGGGCGAAAGCGGGGGTAAGAGTTAGGGCGCTGCATACGGCCAAGCACACGCTGGCGAGCAGGCGCACCGCAGGAGAACGTTTTTTAGGGTGCATAGGTGTTTCCTTTCGAAAAGTTTTCAGGGGGTACGGCAAAGAGTAAAGCTCGCTTTGTAAAGGATGAATCAGGTCACCGCTAAACCCCCCGCATCAAAATTCTTACCGCGTATGTTGTTGTTGCTACCAAACTGTAGCAGTTGGGTCCTCGCCTGTCAATCTCGCCTTCTCGCCTTTCAGCGGCTCAACGGTAGATAGCTGAAGCCGTAGCGCGCTGGGAAGCTGTACCCGTCAAGTCACGCAAACGCGCGGGCCGCGGCCGTTTGGTGAGGCGCGCACGTGGGTGCCGCGTTACTCTAGAACAGCGTGTGGTTGCCAGCCAAGGGTCCGGCCATAGGGGCACAAACCGTTCGAGGATGCCGCGCTGCCGGACTCACGCGCTGTTATAGTGGAGGTGTGACGGACTATAAAATGGACTACGGCAAGGTTCCCGGCATCGACAAAAGGGTGTCGCGGCTCGTGCAAGGCACGGTGATGGTGGACGGCAGCGATTCGGGGGCAGATTTCACCCTGCTCGACGAGATCTTCGCGCAGGGTTGCACCACCTTCGACACCGCCCACGGCTACGGCGCGGGGGCCTGCGAGCGCGCCTTTGGCCGTTGGTTGGGGGCGCGCGGGCTGCGCGACCGGGTCGTCATCCTCGGCAAGGGCGCGCACCATAACGGGGACCGCAAAAGGGTCACGCCCTTTGATATCGAGGCCGACCTGCACGACTCGCTGGCGCGTCTGGGCGTCGACTATATCGACCTCTACGTGCTCCACCGCGACGACCCGTCGGTGCCGGTCGGGCCTATCGTGGACGTGCTCAACAGGTATCTCGAGGCGGGCCGCATCCACGCCTTTGGCGGCTCCAACTGGACCACGGAACGCGTTGCTGAGGCCAACGCCTACGCCGAGCGCAACAAGCTCGTTCCCTTTGTCGCCAGCAGCCCGAACTTTAGCCTGGCCGAGCAAATACAGGCCCCCTGGCCCGATTGCGTCAGCGTCAGCGGTGAGGGGGGCGCGGCGGCCAGGACGTACTACCGGGACACGGGCCTGGCGCTCTTTACCTGGTCGAGCTTGGCGGGCGGCTTTTTCTCGGGCCGGTTCCGGCGGGACAACCTAGAGAGTTTCACGTCTTACCTCGATAAACTCTGCGTGAGCTCGTACGCGTCTGAGGAGAACTTTGAGCGGCTGGGGCGCGCCGAGAAGCTGGCGGCGGACAAAAGCCTCAGCCTGCCGCAAGTCGCGCTCGCCTACGTAACGAGTCAACCGCTCAACATCTTTGCGCTCGTCGGTTGCAGAACGCCTGAAGAATTCGAGCAGAACGTGGCGGCGCTCTCCGTCAAGCTCACGCCTGACGAGTTGGCTTGGCTCGAGCTGAAAACGTAAAAAGCGGCTCAGCTTGCTCCCACGCCAGTATTGAACGTGAGAGGCTCGAGGACGGGTTAGGCGGTTACTAGGCGATAACTAAAAGGTAAGTGGACGGGAACTTAAAAGCGGCACGACCCCACGCTCACACCCTTAAACAGCCGAAGGAGCCAGCACGGTCCGCGCTTCGACCGGCGCGTCGCGCAAGAGCCGCCCGTCTTGCATCATCACCTGCCGCTCGGCTAACACCGCGATGCGCGGGTCGTGGGTGACCATCACGATGGACGCGCCCCCCTCGTGGAGCCCCGTGAGAATTTTCAAGACCGCGTCGCCCGCTTCGCTGTTGAGGTTGCCCGTGGGCTCGTCCGCGAGGAGCAGCGTCGGCCTGTTGATGAGCGCCCGCGCGATGGCGACCCTTTGCTGCTGACCGCCCGAGAGCTGGCTGGGCAGGTGCTTGGCGCGGTCGCCCAAGCCGACCTGCTCGAGCGCCGCCCGCGCCCGCTCACGCCGCTCTTTGGCGGGCACGCCCGCGTAGAGAAGCGTTTGCTCGACGTTTTCTAACGCGGTCATGTCGGAGAGCAAGTTGTACGCCTGAAACACGAAGCCAAAGTGCCGGTTGCGGATGCGCGAGAGCTCCTTGTCGGGCAGGTGGGTAATATTGTGGCCCTCGAGCTCGTACGCACCCGAAGTGGGCGTGTCGAGACAACCCAAGAGGTGCAGCAAGGTTGATTTGCCCGAGCCCGACTGGCCCACCACGCTCACGAACTCCCCGCGCCGCACGGTAAAGTCCACCCCGTCCAAGGCGGGCACGTCCACTTCGCCCATGTTGTAGACCTTGTAGATGTCTCTAAGCTCTATCATCGCTTTGTCTGTTGCGCTGTCCTTTACTTTGCTCGTTGTTCTGTCTGTTGTCCCGTCGCCGTCCACGCCTACTTGACCTCCCCTTCCGCGATGAGGCTGACTTCCGCCTCTTCCTTGAACGCCTCGTACGAACTGCTCACGATGTTGTCGCCCGGTACAAGCCCCTCCCTTACCTCAACGTTGTTCCCGTCAACCAGTCCAAACAAGACGTTGGTGCGCACCGCCCTGTCGCCGTTCACCAGATAGACAAAGCGTTCGCCGCCGGTGCTTAAAAAAGCCCCTCTGGGCAGATAAAGCGCGTCCTCTTTACGGTCCACCTCGATGTCCGCGCCCGCGCTCGCGCCGATGCGGATGTCCTGGGGCGGAGAGTCGAATCCTAGCGCCACCCCCACGACGGGGCCGTTCGCGCCCGCCTCGGCGTTGGGCGACACCCCGACGACGCTGCCCTCAAAGTCGGTGGGGCCGACCCTTAGCTTGGCGGGCTGACCCACGCTCACCCGGCTCGCCTGCGCCTCGGGGATGGAGACGTTCACCCGCACGTCTTGCGAACTGGCGACGGTGGCGAGGACGGCCTGCGGCTGGACGTTCCCGCCCGCCGCTAATGCGAGTTTCATTACCCGCCCTGCGACGGGGGCCTTGAGCTCGAGCCCCGCCTCTTTCTCCTCTACCGAGACGAGTTTGGCCTGGGCTTGCTCGAGCCTCAGTTGCGCTTCTTGGGTCGCAAGCGCGTCGGCGCTCACCGCGTCCTGTTGAGCAAGCGTTTGGCTCTCCACCTCTTCTTGCGCCTGTGAAACCTTCGCTTTGGCCGTATCCAAGTCATTGCGAGAAGCCGCGCCCGCGTCGAAGAGTCTTTGGGTGGTGCTCAGTTCGGTTTCTGCTCCAATTAAGGACGTTTGGGCGCGTTCTAGCTCGAGCCCACGCGTGCGGGCGTTCGTGCTCTGCTCGAGCCTCAGCTTCTCCAAAGCCAGTTCCGCCGCCTGCACCTCTTTCTGCGCGTCCGCGACCTCTTGGCCTAGGCTTCTCGAGCTCACCCGCCCGAGCACCGCGCCCTCTGCAACCTCGTCACCCTCGGCCACGAGCCATTCGGTGAGGGTGCCTTCAACGGGGGAGACGACGCTGCGCTCGAGCCGGGGCACCACCGTGCCGGTGCCGCGCACATAGTCGAGCAGCGTACCCGTTTGGACGGTGGCGGTTTCGTAGGAGCGTAAGACGTAAGTGTTGGCGCGGGGGCGCAGGAGCAAAAAGGGCACGGTGAGGAGGAGGGCCAAGACCACCACGACGAAGACCCATAACGACCAGTTGGAGCGGCGCTTCTCGCCCTTGGGCCGGGCGCGGGTCTGGACGATGGGCTCGTGGCGGTCGGTCATAAATAAATCTACACCTTTTTCTTCAGCGCTTCTATAGGATTCGTTCTCATCATCGTAAACGCGGGGAAAAAGCCTACCAAGACGCCCAGCAAGACCGTCATAAGCGTCACGAGTAGAGCCGCCAAGGGTTGCCAGCTAAAGGGTAAGCCAAAAGAAAAGGTCGTCCCGAGCGGGTTTTGCAAAAGAGATACAATGAGCGCCGCACACAGCGCGCCCGCCGCAGCGCCTATAAAGGCCAGCAGAGCGGTTCCGGTAGAGACCTCCCGGCAAACGTCAAGCCAGCTCGCGCCAAGCGCACGTTTGATGCCGACGTCGTGAGCGCGCTCCAAAATGTCAATGAGAGTAGTCGAAAACATACCGATGGACCCGATAATGAGCGAAATGATGCCGAACATAGCGAGGATGATGAGGTTGGGATTGAAGGGCGCTTCGTCGTTCTGAAACTCCGCCCTCTTGCTGATGAAAAAGTCTTCGCCCACTTCAACGCCTTGCATCATTGGGTCGTTTTTGTAGTGCTGCCTCGCCGCCGCTAAAAGCTGTGTTTGGGCCACGTCGCCCCGCCCCCCTGTCGCCTTGACCAGCACCTGATACGCCCAAACGCCAGAAAAACTCTCCGGCGCCCAAACGGGATAATAAATGGCTGGGGTCGTGTACAGCACGTTCGTCGTCTCGGCAAAGGTGCCGACGACCCGGTAAGGCACGGGGTCGTCGTCTAAAGAATCCCGTTCGTAAAAGTTGTGGGAGGGCGTTTTGAGAATCGTTTTGCCGATGGGGTCAACGTCACCAAACATTTGCTGAGCTGAGCTGTCCGACAGCAAAACGACGGCTTCCTGCGCCCTTTCATCAGCCTCGCTAAAGGCGTAACCCCTCGTCATAGTGACGGGCGACAGGTCGAAATAGTTGAGGTCGACGGTGGCGGTGGCGCCCACGTTAAAGGAGAACCGCTTGCCCTCATAAACAACATTTGCAGCGTTCCAGCCAGCCTGGTATATCGCTATGTCTTCCACATCAGGCGCGAGGCTTTTCAGGGTCTGGAAGTCACTCGAGTTGAAGATACTGTAAAGGATAGCGCCTTCTTCGTCCCTGAAACCTGCATTCAGAAAGAAAGTATCGTCGCTCCCGGTATCCTCGGGAGAAAAATAAGGGGAGAGCGCCAGCGTCATCGCCAGGCTGCCCAACAGAATCTGCAAAAACGTCAGGAACAGCCGGAGCGGCCTGCGTCTCAAGTTAAGAAGGAGGGTTCTCACGCGCTATCTCACAACTCCTTTAGGGATTCGATGACGTTCAGACGGGAGGCCAACAGCGCGGGGTAGAGGGAGAAAACGACGCTTATCCCGAGGGCTGAAACGAAACCGACAAGCAGCGGTATGGGTGAGGGTGAAGCAACTGAAATCGCCTGCGGGTCGGCAGCGGCCACGTAGGTGTCAAAGATGATGAGCAGCCCGTAGCCCAACCCCACCCCGATAGCGCCACCTATCACGCCCAGCACCAGGGCGTCTATGAGGTACCGGTTTCTGATCATCCTCCGGGTTGCGCCTAAGGTTCTCAAGATGCCGGTGTCCCGCCTGTTTTTGAAGACTCGAGCCAGCAGCAGGTTCATGATGTTCAGGGCCGCACTTACCAACCCGGTAGACGCGAGCGAGGCAATCAGCACTCGAGTGGAGCGCTGTTGTGCGGCGTACTTTTTCAGGTTTTGCGAGCGCACGGTCACGCGGTCGCCCCAGGTTCTAGCGGCAAACGCCTGCAACTGCGCGCGCGCTTCGCCAACGTCAGCAACGGCCTCAACCACGAAAGTGGGGGGGTTCATCGCGTTGTAGGGGTCGGGGCGGAAGGGAACAAGCATGTCAGGAAGACTCGTGGCGTCCTGAGCGCTCAAGACGCCGATAATCTCGAAGTCGAAACCTCCCCACTCATCTTTAACGTGTTTCCCTATCGGGTCGGACACGCCCATGAGCTTGACGAGCCTGGGCGAAACCAAGGCAACGTCGCGCTGCTGCGTGTAGTCGCTGTCGGTAAAGCTCGAGCCCTCCGACACCGTTATGGTGTTGACCGCGAAATAATCCTTGCTCACGGCAAGAACATCCGTACCGTCTTTAGTAATGTTACTCATGTCTATGCCCACAGGTGAGGTCACATAGGCATAATCCACCAGGGGCGCACCCTCTCGAGCCCTTTCCATGTCAGCTTCGGTGAGCGTTATCGGTTCATCCCCCAACCGCCCCACTTCGTGAATAAGCATTCTGTCATCTTCAGTAGCCTTATAAAGGTCGTCTTCCCTGGTCTGCATCGTCAGCTCTCGAGCCCATAGCGAGGTCGTGAGCGCCGTTTGCGAGAGCCTGCTCACGCTAATAAATGCCGCGATGGCTGTGACAGCGGCGACCCCCAGGGCAAGCGCGAGCAGGGTGAGACTCGACTGGAGTGGGCTCGAGAAGAACCGACGGAACACCTGCATCTACGAACCTCCCAAACTTTGAGAAATGCGCGCCCGGCTTGCCCCCAAAGCGGGAACAAAGCTCAAGCCCGCCCACAAAACACCAGTCACCCGGTTCATGTTCCCTTCAACACCTGCGCCGGGTTCGTCCTACCCGCCCGCCACGCCGGAAAAATACCCAATGCCGTTCCCAAAAGGAGCGTCACCCCGACCACCAGCCCCGCCGCCAGCGGCTGCCAGCGCAAGTCAATGCCCCAAAAGACGTTCTCGCCCACCCCGCGCGCTAAGAGCGGGAAGAGGAGCGCGGCGGAGAAAACGCCCAGCAGCCCGCCCAGACCAGACAAGAGGGTGGCCTCTAAGGTGAGTTCGCGCACCACGCTTCCCCTTGTGGCGCCCAACGCGCGCTTGACGCCGATGTCGCGCTCGCGCTCGAGGGCGTCCACCACCATGATGGAGAAAATCCCAATCGAGCCCACAATCAGCGCGACGATGCCGAAAAGTCCGAACATGACCACCGTGGGGTCGAGCAGGTCGGGACGGGGGCCGAAGGGCGACTCGCCCATTTCGCGGATGTAGAAGTCTTTGCCCTCCTCAACGTCCCAGTCTTCTAAACGCTGCGCGAAAACCCGACGCGCGGCGCTTACAACCTGCGCCCGCGCCGCGTCGCCCCGGCCCGCCTTGGCGAGCACGTTGAGCGTGCTGCTCCCGCCTACCACGTTGCTTTGGGTCCAGGTGGGGAGATAAATGTGGTCCTTCTCACCGGAGGCGTCCCTTTTGACCGCAAAGGTGCCGATGACCCTGAAGGGCTGGGGAGACGCGTCGGGGTCCCCCAAATTCTCGTCGGGCATGAGGGTTAGCGTCTGACCTAGCGGGTCTAGGTCGGGAAAAAGGATGGCGGCGGCCTCGTCGGAAAGGAGCAGCACGGCTTCTTTGGCGTCGGCCTCGCTTTGGGTGAAGAGCGAGCCTCGAGTCAGCGCAACATCGTTGAGGTCGAAAAACGCGTTGTCAACGAACGCTCCCCACTGAAACTGGTAGAGCCTGCCGCCCAACTCGACCACAGGCGCCCATTCCTGCGCGTAGAGCGCGACCTTTTCGACGTCCGGCGCGAGCGTTGTAAGCTCAGCCGCCCCCGCCGCGCTCATAAACGAATAGGTGTAGCTCGAGCCGTCCTCGTCCACGTTTCCCGCAATCAAATCAAAACGCTCCGCCTGGGCCGCGTTCTGCCGCGCGTAGGCGTCCAAGTAAACCGACAAAGCCAGCGTCATCGCCAGCGAGCCGAGCACAATCTGCAAGAGCGTGAGAACCGCCCTCAAGGGTTTCCTGCGAAAGCGCCGCCAAACGCTTCTCATCTCACACCTCCCGCAGCGCCTCAACCGGGCGCAGCCGCGACGCCTGCCAGGCGGGGTAGAAACCGAAAATGAGACTCGTCGCCAGGGCGACGGCGAAGCCGATGAGCAGCGCGAACCACGGAAACGCGCCCAGGAGAGCCGCGAACTGGTCGCCGTAGACGGTAACCTGGTAACGGTTGTACAGCACAAAAAGCCCGTAGCCCGCCCCGACGCCGAGCAGCCCGCCCATCACGCCCAAGACCAGACTCTCGCTCAAGAAGCCCCAAAGGATGCTTGCCTTGCTCGCGCCTAAGCTGCGTAAAATGCCGATGCTGTGCCGCCTTTCGAGCACCCGCGCCAGCATCAGGTTCATGATGTTCAAGGCCGCCGCCGCCAAGGCCGTCGAGGCAAACGCCGCGGTCACGAGCGCCACCAGCCGGTACTGCCCCTCGGCGTTTCCGTCACTCAGCGAACTAACCGTAACGCGCCCGCCCCAGGTCTTCTCGGCGTAGGTCTGCAACTCGGCGCGAGCCTGCGCCACATCGGCCCTGTCCTGAACCGCGAAGCTGAGTTCTTGCAGCCCGTCCGCTTCCCAGGGCGCGGGTTTGTAGGGAATAAACGTGTTCGGCCCGTCGTTGCCCTGCTCGTTGCCCTCGAGCACGCCCACAAGGGTATAGTCGCTGGCGCTGCTAAAGTCGGAGACTTTGATACTTTGGCCTATGGGATTACCCTCCACCCCAAGCTTTTTAACGGTCTCTTCTGAGAGCAACATAACCCTGCGGTTTTCAGCAAAGTCGCTCTCGCTGGGCAAGCTCCCTTGGATGACCTTAACGTCCGCCGCCGCCAGGTAGTCCGCCGTCACGGCCCTAACGTCTAAGTCGAACGCATCACCCTCTGGATTGACCGTAAAACCGTACCAGCTCGTCACGTAAGCGTAGTCCACCGTCGGCGCGGCCTCCTTGGCGCGCGCCAAATCGGCCAGCGCCAAACTCACCTTCTCCTCGTTCAAGAGCCCGACTTCGCGCACGGGTACGGCGTCGCCCCTGTAAAAGGCTCCCTGGTCGTTCGCCTTGGTTTGCAGGGTGAGCTGCCGCGACCACAGCGCGGCGTCGTTGAGTTGCGAAAAGGTCTGGCCGAGCAGCGCCGCCACCGCCGTCACCACCGCCACCCCGAGCGCGACCGCCAAGATGATGAGCACCGACTGGAGCGGATACGTCTTGAACTGGCGAAAAGCGGCTAGCATGGGTTTTCCCCCGTACAACCAAGACCCAAACCGGTAGCTAACTGAGACACCCCACCACCTCCTGTGAGCGCTTCAAAACGCGCTAAGAAAGCTTTTACGACCCCCTCAAGCCAAACTGCCAGCGGCTGGCGACGCTCGAGGGGTGAATGGTGCCCTGCACGAGGAAACCTAGACCTCAACGAAACCGCGTTGCGAGCAACAAACCGAGAGGACGGATAAGACTTGACCGACCCCACGATTTTAGCAGAAAAAGAGGGATTTGGTAGACTATCAGGCGCGTTTTTGGTTCATCTCGTCTACCTCGCCGAACGGCCTTCACCAGGTTCCTCATCATCGTCGCGCCCGATGTGGCTCGCCTCGAGCCCTCTCAAAAACGTCGCCAATTTACCCCCACCCAAGAGCAGCCAGAGCCCGAGCGCGACCCTGAGCGCCGCCCCCACGGGTTCCGCCCACGCGCCGCCTAAGCTCGAAAGGCTAAGGGCCACACTTCGCCCCAAGTCGGCGAGCCCGGCAACCGCAAAAACGAGCCCCACAACCGAAAAGGCCGTCTCCTGCAACCTCTCAAAGGAAACATCGAGCTTTGCCGGGGCCGTCTCGGGCGCAAGAATGCGCGCGACGCGGTCCGCCCATAAGCCAATATAAATCTGTGCCTTGCCCGCGTTCGTGATGGCGCAGATGGAGCGCACGCGCCGCGTTGCCCGCGCCAAAGTAGACCCGGCGGGGGTCGGGTAAAGGTATGACTTCATGAGGGCGCTCCTTACGCTGAACCGCGTTGATTCTGTAAAGGGTGCATGTTAGATTCAACATTAACAAATCAAGGAGCCACGCTCAAACAGCGTCGCCGCACGCTTCGCGTCTATCCGAGCCCCAACCGAAAGAAGTGGACGAACCTATGAGCGATATGACCCAGTCTCAACCCAGGCCGCTACGCCACGCCGTTATCGGCGTCGGGGCGGGCGTGCTCGAGATGCACCGCCCCGCCTTTGGTCTCGCCACGACCGAACTTGTGGGCGTTTCCGACTTAGACGAAACGAAGGGCCGACAGCGCGCTGTTGAGTTGGACTGTCCGTTTTACGGCGATTATCAGGAGATGCTCGCCGAGACGCGGCCCGAGGTCGCGGTCGTGCTCACGCCCCATCCCTTTCACGCCGCCGTCGCCATCCACTGTTTAGAGGCGGGCTGTCACGTCCTGGTGGAGAAGCCGATGGCGGTCGAGGTGGCCGAGGCCGACGCGATGATCGCGGCGGCCAGGCGCTCGGAACGTCTGTTGGCGGTCAACTTCCAGCACCGCTGTCGGCCCGCGGTGCGCGCGGCGCGCAAGCTCGTTGAGGAGGGCGCGCTGGGTACGCTCCAACATGTGGACATGGCGGTCGCCTGGCCGCGCACGGCGGCCTACTACCGCTCGGCGGGCTGGCGCGCGACCTGGCGCGGCGAGGGGGGCGGCGTGCTCATGAACCAGGCCCCGCATAATCTCGACCTGCTGTGCTACCTGTTGGGGCGGCCCGCGCGGGTCACCGCCTGGACGCGCAACTTGCTCCACGATTTGGAAGTCGAAGACACCGCCCAGGCGATGCTCGAGTGGTCGAGCGGCACTTTAGGCTCCTTACACATCAGCACCGCCGAGGCCGGTAGGCCGGAGCGCTTGGAACTCGTCGGCACGCGCGGCACCTTGCATATAAGAGACGGAGCGTTGAGCTTGAACCTGCTCGAGACGGATTTCGAGAACTTTGCCGCTACGAGCCCCGAGCGTTTCGCCGCTCCCTCCAGCCGCGCGGAAGCCGTGGTCCTGGAGCCCGGTGAGGGCAACCACGCGGCAATTTATAAAAACCTGCACGAGGCGATATCGACCGGCGCACCCTTAGTCGCCGACGGCGCGCAGGGGCGGCTGTCTTTAGAACTCGCCAACGCGATGATCCTCTCGTCGCACACCCGCAGCGACGTCGACCTGCCGTTAGACGCGCGCAGGTACGGGGCGTTGCTGGGGGACCTCAAGGCGCAGGGCTGGGTGGCGCCGTGAGGGTTCTCGTGTGAGTCAAGCCAGCGGCATGACCTACGCGCCCCAGGGCAAGCCGCGCCCGGTCGTCGCGCCCGGCGACTTTTCGTTTGCCGCGGTGGCGCTCGAGCACAGCCACATTTACGGGATGTGTAACGGGCTCACTGAAGCGGGGGCAGAACTCCGCTACGTCTACGACCCCGACCCCGCCAAGGTCGCGGCGTTTTGTAAGGTTTTTCCCGGCGTCACCGTGGCGACGAGTTTGGAGGAGGTGCTGGCGTCGTCTGTCGGGCTCGTCGCCGCCGCCGCGGTGCCCAGCGAGCGGGGGCCTCTGGGCTTGAAAGTCATGGACGCGGGCAAAGACTACTTTACTGACAAAGCGCCCTTTACAAGCTTGGCGCAGCTTGCAGCCGCGCGAAAAAAAGTCGCCGAGACGGACCAAAAGTATATGGTCTACTACAGCGAGCGCCTCCACGTCGAGTGCGCGGTTTTTGCCGGGGACCTCGTGCGAAGTGGCGCGATCGGCCGGGTGATTCAGGTGCTCGGGCTCGGGCCGCACCGCCTAAACGCGGCGTCGCGCCCGCCGTGGTTTTTTGAGAAAGCCAAGTACGGCGGCATTCTCTGCGACATTGCTTCGCACCAGCTAGAGGGGTTTCTTTTCTACAGCGGCGCGCAAGACGCCCAGATTCGTGCTTCGGCGGTCGCCAACTACGCCCACCCGGACCGTCCGGACTTGGAGGACTTCGGCGAGGTGAGTCTCGTGGGGGACAACGGCTGCTCGGGCTACGTCCGGGTGGACTGGTTTACCCCGGACGGGCTCTCCACCTGGGGCGACGGGCGCACCGTTATCTTGGGCACCGAAGGCACCATCGAACTGCGCAAATATACCGATATCGGACGCGAACGCCGGGGCGACCAGCTTTACCTCGTCAACGGCGAGGGTGAACAGCATCTATCTCTGTCGGGAGAGGTCGGTTACCCCTTTTTCGGACGGCTCATCCTCGACTGCTTGAACCGCACCGAACACGCCATGACCCAGGCGCACGCCTTTAAGGCGGCGGAACTCTCGCTCGAGGCGCAAGCGTCGGCGCAGCGTTTGGCCTGACACCCCGTTTGATAAAACGCTCGAGCCGACTGAAAGGAAACGCGTGAACATCCAACAAGTTGCCTTGCAGCTCTACACCTTAAGAGACTTTCTCAAAACGCCCGCCGACATCGCCGCCACCTTGAAGAGAGTGCGCGCCACCGGCTACGAGGCGGTGCAGGCCAGCGGCCTCGGGCCGATCGACGAGAACGAACTGTTGAACATTCTCGATTCGGAAGGCCTCACCCTCTGCGCCACGCACGAGCCCGCGCAAACCATCCTCGAGGAGCCGGAGCGGGTCGTGGAACGCCTGGACAAGCTCAACTGCCCCCTCACCGCGTACCCCTTTCCTCACGGTGTTGATTTCGGCTCGAGCCGAAGCGTGAACACGCTCATCGCTCAACTTGACCGAGCAGGCGAGGTGCTGTACCGGGCGGGAAAAACGCTCGCCTACCATAACCATCAGCACGAGTTTCGCAAGCTGGACGGGCGCGTTATCCTCGACCTCATTTACGAGAAGACCGACCCGCGTTATTTGCAAGGCGAAGTTGACACTTATTGGGTGCAGTACGGTGGGGGAGACCCGGTCGCATACTGCACAAAGCTCGCCGGTCGTTTGCCGATTATCCACCTTAAAGACTACGCCGTAGACGCGGACAGCCGACCGACCTTCGCCCCCATCGGGGCGGGCAACTTAAACTTTGCAGCCATCACCCAAGCGGCGGAAGCGTCCGATTGCGAATGGTTTGTGGTGGAGCAAGACATCTGTGCGGGCGATCCTTTTGATTCGGTGCGGGAGAGTTTTGAGTATATTTCGGCTCACTTATGCAGTTGAACCTGTCCATCCCTTTCAAATGCGCAAAGCGTACGACCGGAAGATAGGTAACAGGTCACCGAGAAGGTAGGGGTGCTGCGACTACGGCGTGTCACAAGGCTGGAGATTTCTATGCCGCTGGCGCAACCTCTAAATACCCAATCGCTTGACGCCAAGCCTACGCCTTTACCCCTTCGTCGCCCCCGCGCTGAGACCGCCCACCATGTAGTTTTGAAAAAGGGCGAAAAGTAGGAGAGGTACGGCGATGGTGACCACGGCGGTGGCGGACACCAGGTTCCAGCCGCTGTCGCCGTACTGGCCCTGAAACATGTAAACGCTCGTCGCAATGGTTCGACTGGCCGGTGAAGACGTCAGGATAAAAGCCAGGAAAAACTCGTTCCAGGTGCTCACCACGATCATGGTCCCTGCCGCGATGAGCCCCGGACCGATAAGGGGAAGCACCACGCGCCGGAAAGCGCCCAGGCGCGTGCAGCCGTCGATCATGGCCGCTTCGTCGAGCGCGCTGGGCACCTGGTCGAAGGCGGCCTTGAGAATCCAGACGGACACCGGCACGAGCGCCGCCGAGTAGATAAAGATGAGCGCGGCCTGCGTGTCGAGCAGCCCGACGCGGCGCATCATCACGTAAAGGGGGACCACGTTGCTGACGCCGGGAATAAGCTGGGTGCCGAGCAGCAACAGCAACAGGGTGGCCTTGGCCCTGAAAGCAAAACGGGAAAACGCGTAGGCCGCCACCGTCGCCAAAAGGAGCGTGAGCAAGGTGCTCAAGCCGGAAACGACGACGCTGTTTAGAAAAAGCTTTGGGATGGGGGTACCGAACAGCACGAACTGGAAGTTCTCGAGCGTCGGTTGGTGGGGAAGCCAACGTGGCGGGACGGTAAAGAGTTCGCCCGGCTCCTTAAAAGACATAGACACGACCCAGAGCACCGGCAGCACCGCGAGCAGCCCCACGAGGGCGTAAAGCAGGTAGACGCCGAGCGCGTTCAGCGTGCGCCGTACGGTCATCGTCGTACCGTCATACTAACACCGTCACAGTAATTCACAGCGCCGCCTGCGTGTCGACGCGGCGAAAAACGAACAGGTAAGCGATAACCAGCGCGACGTTGATGGTAAACAGCAACATGGCGATGGCCGAAGCGTAGCCGAGGTCGAAGTTTTCAAAGGCGGTCCGGTACATCGTAAAAGCGAGAATTTCGGTGGAGCGCGCCGGGCCGCCCCCGGTGAGTGAAAAAACGAGCGCGGTGACGTTGAACGTTTGCAGGGTGTTGTTCACAAAGTTAATCAGGACCGTGGCCGCAATCAGGGGCAGGGTCACAAACCGTAAGAGCTGAGCGGGTGAGCCCCCGTCGATGCGGGCCGCCTCGTAAAGTTCTCTGGGAATGCCCTGCAGGGCTGCCAGAAAGAGGACCATCGAGAAGGCGGTACCGCGCCAGACGTTGACCAAGATAAGGGTCGCCATCGCCAGCGAGCCGTTGCTAAAAAAGAGGATGGGGTCTATCCCCAAAGGCGCCAGAAAAGAGTTGGCGAGTCCGTACCGGCCACCGGCGAGCACCACCTGCCAGGTAAACCCCACGACGATTTCCGGAATGACCCAGGTGGTCAAGACGAGCATCCGGACAAGGTTTCGGCCCCGAAAAGGCAGGTTCAAAAGGAGAGCCAGGCCCAGCCCCAGCGTTATTTGCAAGATGACGCTCCAGCCGACGAACACAAACGTGTTCTTCAAAACCATAAACGTTGCGCTGTCGCTAAAGAGCCGCAGGTAGTTGCCAAACCCGATAAAACTACGGCTCGGATAGATGAGAGACGCGTTGGTGAAGCTCAGATAAATGGTGTAGGCCGCCGGGATAAAAGTCAGGGCGGCAATAAAAAGAAAGGCGGGGAGTAAATAGGGCACGTGAGCCAAGGTGCGCCGGTGGCGCACCTTTTGACTCCGAGACCGAACGAGGGCCACGTTTTAGCGCTGCTGCTCGCGCTCGTACTCGGCGACGGCGGCCTCACCGGCCGCGGTGACCGCGTCTTCGGCGGAGCTGTTTCCTACCAAAAACTGTTGCACCGCGTTTTGGATCGCTTGTGACATGACCGGGTAGAGGGCCACGCCGGGGCGGGTCCGCCCGACGGTCACGGCCTCGTTGACCGTCTGCCAGTAAGGGGACTGGTAAAACGGGTCTTGCGCCGTGGACTTACGCACGGCGACGTTGGCGTTCGGTTTGTAACGCGTGAGCTGCACTTCGGGGCTGTTCCAAAAAGAGATGAACTCCCAGGCCGCCTGCTGCTTTGCGGGGTCAGCCGTCATGACGGCCCAGGTAAAGCCGCCGTTCATGGAGGAGGGCTCTCCCCCGGTCGGCGCGGGCAGCAAGGCGACTTGCCACTGCGCGTAAGTGTCGGGCGCGAGGTCTTTCAAGGCCACCTCGAGCACGTTGTTGTTGCCGATAGACATGCCGTAACCTTCTGTCGCCATACCGGGATAGAGCGCCCCCCCGCCTTGCAACTGCATCGCGTCGCTGGGCAGTACCCCGTCGTCTCTGAGCGTACCCAAAAACGTAAGCACTTCCGTCATCGCCGCCAAGTTATCGCCCTCGTGGAACACGGGACGCCCGTCGGCGTCTAACAGTTCGCCGCCTAAGCCCCAAAACATAGGCAGCACCACGTCCGCCGTCAGGTATTCGTGGGGTCCGAGCGCAAGACCCAAGCCGGCGTGGCCCGTTTGGGTAATGGCCCGCGCCGCCGTCAAGAGTTCTTCCCAGGTTGTCGGCGGCTGCTCGGGGTCGAGTCCGGCTTCTTTGAAAATTTCTGTGTTGTACCAAAGGACGCGCGTGTCGGTGCTGTCCCACATCGCGTAGAGCGCGCCGTCATACATGGCCCCCTCGATAAAAGCCTCCTTGTAGTCGGCGCGGTCTTCTGCGGGCCACAGGCCTTCAAGCGGCTGCAGTGCGCCCAGACCGGCGAGTTGCTGAACCCAGATGGAGTCTACATAGGCAAAGTCGGGCAGGTTGCCCGCTGCGGCCGAGGTCAAGAGTTTTTGCTGCAGTTGGGTGTAACCCTGGATATCCCAATTGATCTCGATGTCCGGGTGCTCGGCGGCAAATTGCGCATACAAGTCCCGGACTTCTTGCGGGACCTCGGGGCTGTTGGGGTCGATCCAACTGCCGATCATGGCGTTTAGCGTGACCGTCTGGGCGTAACCCACGGTAACCAAAAAGCCTCCAAAAATACACCAAAAGGCGAGCATCTTACGCATAGCCGAGCTCATAACCAATCTCCTCGCCTTCTTGATCCTTAATTTGTCGAGAGCTTGCTCTCAACAGAACCGAAGGCAGTTTTCGTTAATTCGTTTACAGTAGCAGACATGGCAACCCTTGTCAACATTTTTTAAGTTAATAAAATAATACAAAGACAGGATATAATGTCGTACCAGGTGAAAGCCGAGT
Organism: Trueperaceae bacterium; assembly: GCA_965214405.1. Lineage (GTDB taxonomy): Bacteria > Deinococcota > Deinococci > Deinococcales > Trueperaceae > CBDCCT01. Next base: position 32,381 of record OZ243956.1, on the reverse strand, counting down.
TGTCGGGTGACGTCCATTGGGCGGTGTCCGTAAGGCGACCATCTGCTGCGGACCGTCAAGTTTTCATTTAGACGGCGGTACCGGTCTGTTTGCCGATCAGGTAGGGCTGCTCGAAAACAAACTGCGTCACGAGGCCCGCTGCCCCGATGACGCTGGCGTAGCCGCCCAGGTGTGAGGGGCACAGGGCGACGGCGCTCGAGGCAAACCCGAACGAACGCCCCCTCACACGTTTGAGAAGTTCCTCGGCCACGTCCGTCCAGGTTTGGGCAAGTTCGCCGCCCACCACGATGAGGTCGGGGTCGTAAAAATTCACCGCGTTGATGACGCCCGCCGCCAGGTAGCGGTAGGTCCGGTTTTTGAGACCGGCGGCGCGCGCGTCGCCCTCCGCAGCAAGCCGTTCTACGCGCGCCAAGAGGTTGCTCGTTTCACCTTTTTGATCATCGTTTTTAGCGCTCTCTTCACCTGCAAGACCGCGCGACGCCGCCTCTTTTTCGATCGCGGCGGTCGATACAAAGGTCTCCAGACAGCCCCTGTTCCCGCACTCGCAGGGGGGACCGTCTAGGTCGAGCGTGGTGTGACCGATCTCCCCGGCTAGTTCGTGCGTGCCGCGGTAGAGCTCACCGCGCACGATGAGCCCCGCCCCGACGCCCGAGCCGACCGAGAGGTAGAGCAGGCTCTCCACGCTGCTACCGGCCCCGAACCAGTATTCGCCTAACGCGGCGGTTTTGGCGTCGTCGTCGATAAACACCGGCACCCCCCAGCGGTCGCGCAGCACTCGGGTGAGCGGCACGTCGCGCCAGCCCGGAAAGTTCGGCGGTTCGCGCACCCGCCCCTGCGCCGTATCGACCGGCCCCGGCACCCCGACGCCGATGCCAAAGGGCGGGTTCTCGTCCCAGAGTTCGGCAATGACCTCATGAACAATCCTTAACGTTGCCTTGGCCCCGTGCTGGGCCGGAGCAGAGCGTTTCTCCGAGCGAACGACCTCACCCGAAAGGTTCGTGGTGACGCCCAGAACGTAGGTGCGGGAGATCTCGAGCCCGATGATGCTCACCGCGCTGGGCTCGAGCGACACCAGCGTCGGGCGTCGCCCCAGTTGTTTCTCAGGTGAACGCTGTTCACGGATAAAGCCTAAGTCGCTAAGTTCGCCGACGAGGTTGGTGATGGTGGCGGGCGTCAGGTTGGTGGCGAGGGCCAAATCGGTCCGGCTTACGGGCTGAAGCTTACGCAAGGCGTCGAGCACGACCGTTAGGTTCTGCGCCCTCGCCCGGACGGGGTTGCTGCCGTTCGCTACCGTTCTCCGTTTGGTCATGGACGGTGTTCCACCCTTCGCGCGCCGCACCCCGTGATGGTTGGCTCACCTTTTGGCAGAAACATACGCCAAAACACAAGCCAAAATACAAGCCGAAACAAATGCCGAAGCATGTGCCACAGCAAATAAGGATTAATTAAACTAAAAAAGTATTGACATGTCAACTTAGGGTAGTGTAGCATGACGGTCACTTACCAGTCTCACGCCGCAGCGGCCGCTTTTCACTCTTTTTACGGGGTGTACTACGGGGTGTTTATAAGCTGGACTCAACGTTGTGTCAGGGGGCAAGCCCGGTAGCTCGCTGTTCTTCTCTGCTACTCGCCGTTCGGCCACGTTGTAGGCGCGGTTTTTTGGAAAGGGGGTGAGGCACTGCTAAATGTAAGCATAAATGTAAGCGTTCACAAACCCAGCCACGACCGAGCATCCGTACGGGAGGAGGGTCCGGTTTTTCACCTGACGCGAACCCCCGAACCGGAGCGCGCCAAACCGGTAGTGACTCGAGACAATTAATCAAGCGATAGGTAGGAGGGGAAATCATGAAAAGAACCGCCGTATTAAGTTTGTTTTTGATGGGGGCGCTGGGTTTTGCTCAAGACGGGGTGAGTGGTGAGCTTTCCGTCATGGGTTTCGGCCTGGGCGACGAGATCGCCACCGTGCGCGTCGACGAGTTTAAGGCGCAGTATCCCGACGTAACGTTGAACCTGTCCGAAGGCAGCTTGGACCGGCAGCAACTTCTCACCGCCGTGGTGAGCGGCAATCCGCCCGACCTCATCTATACCAACCGCGACGACCTGAGCACCTACGCCACGCGCGGCGCGATCGTGCCCTTAGACGAGTGCGTGGCTGACATCGACCTGAGCCAGTACCGCGAGACGGCCTTGAATCAGGTGACCGTCGATGAGCAGGTTTACGGCGTTCCCGAGTTTTTTAATACCATCGTCTTGATTCTCAACAACGACGCGTTGGACGAAGCGGGTCTCACACCCGACGACGTTACGACGGCGGACTGGGAGAGCTTGGCCGAAGTCAACGATCAGCTAACCAAGGTTGAGGATGGTCAGCTCGAGCGCATCGGCTTCGACCCCAAACTGCCCGGCTTTTTCCCGCTGTGGGTGAGGGCGAATGGGGGACAGCTTTTATCGGACGACGGTCGTACCGCCATGATCAACAGTCCCGAGGCGGTCGAGGCGCTCGAGTACACCGTGAGTCTCTTAGACGCTGCCGGGGGCAATCAAGAAGCCACCGCCTTCCGCGACACCTGGGACTCGTTCGGGGCGGCTAACGAGTACGCCGCCGACCAGTTGGGCGCGAAACCGATGGAGCAGTGGTACGTCAACGTGTTGGCCGACGTGTCGCCCGACGTCAACATCACCGTCAAGCCGTTTACCGACCGGCAGGGCGACCCCATCACCTTTGCGACGGGCAACACCTGGGCGATCCCTAAGGGCGCAGCAAACCCCGAGGCGGCCTGCGCCTTTATGAAGACGATGACCGACCCCGCCTCGTGGGCGGCGGCGGCCCAAACCCGCGCCGACCAGCGCGCCGCCGACGGGCAAACCTTTACGGGCGTTTACACCGCCAACAAGCTCGCCGACGACGAGATTTTCGGTACCATCTTTCAGCCCAGCGGCAACGAGGCGTTCGACAACGCCGTCAACGTCATCTTAGAAACGCAGGACAGCGCCTTTTCGATTCCTTCCAACCCGGCGGGCGCGGAGTTCCGGCAAGCCTGGGAAGACGCCGTCAACCGCGTGTTAAACGGCGAGCAGAGTGCCCAGGAAGCGCTCGACCAGGCGCAGGGGGAAGCGCAAGAGGCGCTCGACGCGGCCTGGAACCCGTAAGGTCCTATGGCCTCAGCAGAGAGAGGTAGCGCCAGCCAGCCCCGACGTTTAGCCCGTCGGGGTCGGCTGGCTCGAGCCGAAACGCTCGCCGGACTCGCCTTTATCTCGCCCTGGATTATCGGCTTCCTCGTTTTCACCGCGGGTCCCATGCTCGCCAGCCTGTGGCTCTCGTTTACCCAGTACGACGTGCTCAACCCGCCCAAGTGGATTGGGCTCGAAAACTACCGCGAACTGTTTGAAGACCCGCGGCTACGGCTCAGCTTGTGGAACTCGTTTTTTTACGCGGCGCTCTACGTTCCCTTGACGACCGTTGTCGCGCTCGCCCTCGCCTTGCTGTTAAACCGCGTAAAGCGGGCGGCGGACTTTTTTAGGACCATCTTCTACCTGCCCTCCATGACGCCCGCCGTGGCGGTGGGGGCCTTGTGGCTGTGGCTCTTAAACCCCCGCATCGGGCTTATCAACCGCGGCTTAGAGTTCTTCGGCGTCGCGGGACCCGGCTGGACGACCGACCCCACCTGGGTCAAACCGGGGCTGGTGCTGATGAGCTTGTGGAGCGTGGGCGGTACCGTGATTATCTATTACGCCGCTCTAAGCAACGTGCCTAAAACCCTCTACGAGGCGGCGAGGATCGAGGGGGCCAACGCCTGGCAAGAGTTTCGCAGCGTCACCCTGCCGCTGATCAGCGGCGCGGTGTTTTTTACGCTGGTCGTCAACACCATCTACTCCCTGCAAATTTTTGCCGAGGTCTACACCATGTTTTTCGGCAAGATGCAGTCGAGCGCGGGCAGCAGCGCGGCGCTTTTTTACGTGATTTACCTTTTCCGCCAAGCTTTTGAGTTTTTGCACATGGGCTACGCCTCGGCGATGGCCTGGCTGCTCTTCGTCATCATTTTGATCCTGACGCTTATCCAGTTGCAAATCAGTAAGCGCTGGGTTTATTACGAGGGGAGATGAGATGGCTTTAGCCGAGGGGGAGGCCGCCACGCGTGGCCGGGTGGGGTCGGCTCGAGGGGGCAGGGTCTTAGAGCGCGTCATCTTTCTGGCGCTCCTTGTGGGCTGCACGGTCTTGTTTACCGCGCCCTTTTTGTGGCTCGTTAGCGCCTCGCTCAAAACGCGCGCCGAGGTTTTTTCCTCGGCCTGGATCCCCGACCCCGTCGCCTGGGTGAACTACGTGCGGGTCTGGGAGGCCGCGCCCGTTTTGTCCTGGCTCAAAAACAGCCTCATCACGGGCGTGCTGGCGGCGGTCACGGTGGCGGTAAGCAGTTCGCTCGTCGCGTTCGGTTTTGCCAACTTCCGCTTCCCCGGGCGCGACCTGCTCTTCGGCCTGGTGCTGGCAACCATGATGCTGCCGACGGCGGTCACCATGATTCCGGTTTTTCTCGTGTGGGACCGGCTGGGCTTTGTCAACACGCTCGTGCCGCTCTGGGCGGGCAACTTGTTCGGCTCCGCCTTTTACATCTTTTTGCTGCGCCAGTTCTACCTGTCCTTACCGCGCGACCTGTTCGAGGCGGCGCGCATCGACGGGGCGAGCTTTTTCGGGCTGTGGTGGCGCGTCGCCATGCCGCTGACCAAAACGGCCTTAATCGTCGTGTTTATTTTCGAGTTCAAGGCGAGCTGGACCGACCTCATCAAGCCGCTCATCTACCTTTACGACACGGCGCTCTTTACCATGCCGCGCGGCATCAAGGCCGTCCTCGACCAGTTCGGGCAGGGCGGCGAGTCGCAGTGGGAAATCGTCATGGCGGCGACCGTCATCTTGACGGTCCCGATGATTCTAATTTTTTTCCTCGGTCAGCGTTACTTTATCGAGGGTATTGCGACCTCGGGCTTGAAGGGGTGAACGAGCGGGAGAAAAGGGGAGAGGTGCGTGCCGAAGCCGGGTAAACTTGTAAAGGTGTAAGCGCGCTGCCTATAGCAGGTAACACCCTGATTCGAGCGAGTTTCGGCTTGCGTATCACCGTCTAGGATGTGATTTGAGGATGCCGGCGTTGAATTCGCTTAATCTCAATGAAAACCGCTATAGCTGAATTTTCTTGCTTCTTACTTCGTCCTACCCCTCATTCTCCCCTCTCATTCTCACGGAGGCCCCACCTGATGACCACAGCCACAAAAACCCAAACCCTCCACATGATCGGCAACGCCCACATCGACCCGGTGTGGCTCTGGCGCTGGCAAGAAGGCTTTCACGAAGTCAAGGCCTCGTTCCGCTCGGCCTTAGACCGGATGAACGAATACGAGGACTTTCTATTTGTCTCGAGCTCCGCCGTTTTCTACGAGTGGGTGGAGCGGAGCGACCCGGCGATGTTTGAGGAAATCAAGGCTCGAGTCGCCGAGGGCCGCTGGGAGATTGTGGGCGGCTGGTGGTTGCAGCCCGACTGCAACATCCCCGGCGGCGAGTCGTTCGTGCGGCAGGCGCTCTACGGTCAGCACTACTTTAAGGAAAAGTTCGGGCGAACGGCCACGGTCGGCTACAACGTCGACTCGTTCGGGCACCACGCCATGCTGCCGCAGCTCTTAAAAAAGAGCGGGCTCGACTCGTACGTCTTTATGCGGCCGGGTCCGCACGAGAAAGCGTTGCCGGGGCGGCTTTTTTGGTGGGAATCGGACGACGGCTCTTCGGTCTTGACCTACCAGATTCCCTTTACCTACTGCACCTGGGGCGCGGATCTAGAACCTCACGTGCGCCGCTGCGCCGAAGAGGGGCTCCAACCCGTGGACGAACTCATGTGCTTTTACGGCGTCGGCAACCACGGCGGCGGGCCGACAAGGGAGAACATCAACAGTATCGAACGCTTGCAGGGCGAGCCCGACCTGCCGCAGCTCGTTTTCAGCACGCCCGAACGCTACTTTGCCGCGGTTCGTGAGCGAGGCTGGACGCTGCCCGTTGTTCACGACGAGATGCAGCACCACGCGAGCGGCTGTTACGCGGCGCACTCGGGCGTCAAACGCTGGAACCGCAAGGCCGAAACTTTGCTTCTGGTTGCCGAGAAGTGGTCGGCGGTGGCGTCCGAGGTCCTCGAGCAGCCCTACCCGACCGACTTAGCGCACGCCTGGAAAGGGGTCTTGTTCAACCAGTTTCATGACATTCTGGCGGGCACGAGTTTAGAAACCGCCTACGACGACGCTCGAGACCTCTACGGCGAGGCGATGGCGATCGGGGCGCGCGCGCTCAACTACGCCACCCAGGCGTTCGCCTGGCGTATCAACATTCCCGAAGAGAAGGGCGTAACGCCCCTCGTGGTCTTCAACCCTCACATGTGGCCGGTGAGAGCGCCCGTCGAGGTCGAGATGTGGCGCGCCGAAGAAGGCACCGTGCTGCTCGATGACGAAGACCGGGTGGTGCCGGTGCAGGGGGTGCAGTCGGGGTCCACCGCCTTTGGACGGCAAGCCTTGACCTTTATGGCCGACCTGCCCGAGCTGGGCTACCGCACCTACCGTCTGGCACCTCGTGAAGACTTAGAAAGCCCCCAGACTACCGTCAAAGCCGACGACCTGGTGTTGGAAAATGAGCGGTTAAGGCTCGAGTTCGACCCCCAAACGGGCTGTCTCAACCTGCGCGACAAGGAGCACGGGGCGAACGTTTTTGACGGGCCAGCGGCCAGGGCTGTGGTGATCGAGGACACCAGCGACACCTGGTCGCACGACGTGTTCGCCTTTGATAAAGTTGTGGGGGAATTTACCGCCCGCCACATCAAACTGGTCGAACACGGTCCTGTCAAGAGCGTCATCCGCGTGTCGAGCGCTTACGGGGCCTCAACGTTGACACAAGATTTCACGATGTATCCGGGGTCGCGCCAAATTGACGTCAAGGCCACGGTCAACTGGCAAGAGCAGCGTAGAGCGCTCAAACTCCGCTTCCCCGTCAACGTCGACGCCGCGCGCGCCACGTTTGAAATACCTTATGGGCACCTCGAGCGCGTCGCCAACGGTGAGGAAGAACCCGGCCAGAGTTGGGTGGACGTGTCGGGCACCTCGCAGGGCGACCAACCCTACGGTTTCAGTCTCCTCAACGACGGTAAGTATTCGTTCGACGTCAACGTCCGCGATATCGGCATGACCGTTTTGCGGAGCCCCATCTACGCGCACCACGACCCGACCGTTCCCGTAGAGGACGGGCACTATAGCTACATTGACCAGGGGCTTCAAACCTTTCGTTACAGCCTGCTGCCCCACGCGGGCGACTGGGCGGAAGCCGAAACCGTCAAGCGGGCGGCGGAACTCAACCAAGAACCCGTCGCGCTCATCAGCACCTTTCACGAGGGCTTTTTGCCCCAAAGCGCGTCTTTTTTCAAGCTTTACGGCGAGGCTGGTGACAACGCCGACGGCGTAAAAAGCAGCGTCACCGCCACGGTTCTCAAGCGGTCTGAAAGGGGCGACGCGTTCATCTTGCGGCTCGTTGAGACGAGTAACAAGGCGACCAGGGTGATGATCGCCCTGCCCTTTCTGGGCTGCCACTTCGGGGCGGATTTCGGCCCTTGCGAAATCAAAACCTTTCGCATCCCCCTGGAGACGGACGAAGGGGTGAGCGAAGTGAACTTGCTCGAGTGGGCGGACGGGTGACGGGAGCTGGAAGGGTGATGGCGAGAAAAGGTTCTGAGAAAAAGCTGTCGCTCACCTCGAGGCGCTAGCCCGTGAATCCCAGGCTCGAGCCTTCACCCCTTCTTGAACTTGGCGAGCGTTATCCCGACTTACGTTCCTGCTTGCCCGATATCGCGCGCGCCTTTGAAAGGTTGCGAGACAGTTTCTCGCAAGGCGGCAAGCTGCTCATCTGCGGCAACGGCGGGAGCGCCGCCGATAGTGAACACATGGTCGGGGAGCTGATGAAAGGCTTTAAGCTCAAACGCCCCCTACCTGACGAGGACAGACAAAAATTCGTCAACGCGTTTCCCGAAGACGGTCCCTACCTGGCCGAGCACCTCCAGGGCGCGCTGCCCGCCCTCTCGCTCGTGAGTCAGAGCGCGCTTTTTACCGCCTTCGCAAACGACGTGGCGGCGGATATGGTTTACGCCCAACAGGTCTACGGCTACGGACGCCCCAATGACGTGCTCTTCGGCATCAGCACCTCGGGTGACGCTGAAAACGTCCTCAACGCGCTCCGCGTCGCCAAGGCGCTCGGACTCGGCACGTTGGGCCTGACCGGGCAAAGCGGCGGCCGGATGCGCGCGTTATGCGACGTCACCATCTGCGCGCCCTTTACAGAAGTTTTCGAGATTCAAGAACGCCACTTGCCCATCTACCACACGCTCTGCTTAATGCTCGAGCAGGCCTTTTTTGGTACCGACGAGAGGAACTCATAAAATCGCTCGTTTGCGGAAAGAGTGCCAAAGTTTTGTGGGAGGTGAAGAGGCGGTGCGGATTTAGGCGCGCTGAAAGCTTTCTTTTCTCGCCGCGCGGTTCAGGGCCGCTCCCTCGAGCCCGGTAGTTTCCAAGCCGTTCGGCACCGCGACAAGGGGCGGGACACCCGGAAAGAGGCGCGCGGCTGTGCCCGCGCCTCAGTCCAACAGACCCTTGAACCGCGTGTACGCCTCTTCCCACGCGCCGCTCGAGGAGGGCTCATAGCGCGTTCTTTGCGCCGACTTAGCGACCGCGCGGCGTCCCGCCGCCACATCCGGCAGGTGCCCCGTCGCCACAGCCTGCATCATGAGGTTGCCCAGCGCGGTCGCCTCGACGGGTCCGGCGACGACGACGCGCCCGCAGGCGTCGGCGGTGAACTGGTTGAGGAGCGCGTTCTGCGCGCCGCCCCCCACCACGCGGATGGTCGTCAACTCGCGGTCGGTGAGCTCCTCCAACGCCTCCACCACCCAGCGGTAGCGCAGCGCAAGGCTTTCTAGGAGGCAGCGAACGGTCTCGCCCACGCTTTCGGGCTCGAGCTGCCCCGTGCGGCGGCAAAAGGCGCGCACCGCCGCGCGCATGTCGCTGGGGTTCAAGAAGTCCGGTGCGTCCGGGTTGACGAGGCTGCGAAAGGGTTTAGCGGCCTCGGCCAGACGTGCCAAGTCCTCCCAGGTGTAGGCTTGCCCCTCGCGCGCCCACGCGCGGCGGCTTTCCTGGAGCAGCCACAGCCCCGCCACATTTTTCAAAAGGCGGATGGTGCCCCCCACGCCGCCCTCGTTGGTGACGTTGAGCCGTAAGGCCTCCTCGCTCAAGACCGGCTCGCGCACCTCGGTACCCAGCAAGCTCCAGGTGCCGGAGCTTAGAAAAGCGCTCCTCTCGTCCAAGTCGGGCACCGCCGCGACGGCGCTCGCGGTGTCGTGACCCCCGGTGGCGATAACGGAAACGGGGCCGTCAAGCCCGACCTCGCTCAGCACCTCGGGTCGGAGCGTGCCCAAGACGGTTCCGGGGGGGATGATGTTGGGGAAGATGTGGGCGGGAATCCCCAGTCTCTCCAACACATCCACCGCCCACCGCCCTTCCCGCGCGTCGACGAGGCCGCTCGTCGTGGCGTTTGTATATTCCACTGTATATTTCACGCTTTTTAGCCCCGTCAGCCAGTAGTGAAAAAGGTCGGGCATCATCAGGAGGGTGTGCGCGCGCCCCAACTCCAAACCTGCGTCCACGCTGCTGAGAAGCTGAAACATGGTGTTGATCTGCATAACCTGAATCCCGGTTCGCGCATAAAGCTCTTCTTTTGGCACCCGCTCGAACGCGCGCGCGACCACGCCGTCCGTGCGGCTGTCGCGGTAGTGATGCGGATTGCCCAGCAGCTCCCCCGACGCCCCCAGCAGCGCGTAGTCGACCCCCCAGGTGTTCACGCTCACGCCCGCCAAGGGCGCGTCGGCGCTCTCGGCGTACGCCCGCAACCCCGTTTTTAGCTCTCGCCATAGCCCCAGCACGTCCCAGTAAAGCCCGCCTAATACGTTTACGGGACCGTTGTCAAAGCGGTGGAGTTCATGAAGCGCAAAGCTCGAGCCGTCCCACTCCCCCCGCACGACGCGGCCGCTCGAGGCGCCTAAATCGACCGCCACAAAGTTGACCACGCTGCCGGTGTCGGCTGCATGGTTGACTACATGATCAAACTTGGGATGATCCTCGGGTGTCGCGCTCACCTGCTGGGTTCTCGAGTGAGTTCACGTGTAAGTTCTCTGCGGCGGTAGTGCTCGTCCAAGCGGTTGTCGATGTGCAGGGTGTCTTCGGCGGAAAGGTATCGCGGCCCGCCTGCGGAAAAGGTTTCTAAAAGCGTTTTGGCCCACTTGTCCGCCATCAGCATGATGTTAAAGACTTCCTTAGCGCTCTGGGCGAGCGCGACGGGGCCGTGGTTTTCCATGAGCAAAAGTTTGGGCGCTCGGCCGTACGCCTCTTTGTAGCGCCGCAGCTCCTGTTGGACTCCCTTGGCGAGCGCGAAGCCGGGGTCAAGGTAAGGCACGACCGCGGGCGCGCGCCCGCAGACGACGACCGCGTCGGGGAAGATGTGCTTGCGAAAGGGCTCGGCACCCCGCTGGCTACAGAGAATCCCGTTGACCGAGACCGTGTGCGTGTGACCTACCCACAACGCCCCGCCCTCGGTAAGGCAAAGCGCGTGCAGAAACGTTTCGACCGAGGGCTTTTTATGACCGGGGTCGGCGAGCGAATCTCTGAGAAACGTTTCGACCTCCTCCTCGCTCATCGCGGGGCGCTCGAGCCCCGCCAGCACCGCGCCCAGCCGCACCCGGCTCACATCTCCCGCGCCAAGCGCGCCCAAAGAGCTTCCCGACGCCTTGACCAAAAAGGTGTCGTCACCGACTTTAACGCTCACGTTGCCCTCACCCAAAATGGCCAAAGCGCGCGACTCGAGGCCCAACGCGTGAGCGAGCGTCACAAGCTCGTCTAACAGCGTGTCTTGCACCCTCACCTCCCTGGATGACCCCATCGTATCACGAGGCGACCGTGAGCGCGTGGGCACAGTCGGTTTATTAACTCTCATAAGCATAGAGAGCCTAGGGTGGAAGAGAGTAGCCGGATACGGCTCTATGTGACCCTGTGATGAGCTTTGCCGATGATGAAAGCAAATCGTGAAACAGAAGACTAATTATCTACCTGAAAAAATAACAGGATTCCCAAACTAGAAGTAATTAGAAGCAAAGAGCAGAGACTAAAATAGGCAACACACGTCCTTTGGCTTTTGACTCTCCTTCCGGCACGCCTCGTGATAGCCGAACGGCTAAACTGGGGCGTCAGTCACCCGCTAAACTGAGGCCGGGGGAGAGGCGGTCCGCCCTGCTTTGCCAGACGCTCCTGTGGGCCTCGTTCAGGCTGGAGAAAAGAAGGCGGCCCAGCGCGTTGACGCCCTCGTCTCGCTCGGACAAGAGTTGCGCCTCGAGTGCTCGCTTCTGCCGCGCCTTGCCCAAAGCCTGTTCCGCCGCCGCCTTGGAGGAGGTGAGGCCGTAGATGGCGGTGGTTTTAATGTCGGTATGTCCGAGAATCCGCGAGAGCGTAAAGAGCGGCAACACCTTGTGCATCTCACTGCCAAAGGTATGCCGAAACGAGTGAAGCGCCCGGTAGCCGCGGCCCTTGCCCGTCCGCGGGTCGGTGCCGCCAAAAGTCTCCTTGCAGAGCCCGTCGATGCGGTAGCGCAACCCTGCGTCGGTAAAGGGGCCTAGCCCGCGGTAGGCGCGCACCAGCACGAGCGGGTGCGCGTCCTCACGCCGACGTGCGTGCTCCTTGAGGACCACAACGAGCAGGTCCGCGAGCGGCGCGAAGCGCGGCTTGTTGCCCTTGCCACGGAGTTCGATCAGACCCTCCTCGAGCCTCAGCGCGGGCCAGCTCAGGGCGAGCGTCTCGCTTGCCCGCAGCCCCGCGAGCACGGTCAGGAGGATGATAAGCAGGTCCGTGGTGTCGTCCGCCGCTGCCGCCTTGCGAAAAAGCGCCACCACGTCCTCTAAGGTGTACGCCTCCCGCTTGTCCTCGGCGCGCTTCGTGTCGGCGGTGACGCCCGCGCGGTCAAAGGGATTGGCCTCGTGGTAGAGCCCGCACCAACGCAGCGCCTCGTAAAAGTGTTTGCCCACCGCCACGCGTTTTAGAACCGTGCTCTCCTTGAGCGGTGCGACCAAAAAGGCGTTGGGGTTGGTTGGGTCGCGCGCGCCCGCCTCGAGTTCTCGGACGTAGAGTTTGACCTCGTCGGGACCCAGCTTGAGCAGCGATTCGCCCGACAGAGCGTCTAACAGTGAAAAGAGCGCGAAGCGGTAGGCGCGCAGCGTCAGGCGGCTCACGCTGCTACCTTTTTGTCCTTCTTTTTTTAGGTAGGCTTCGGTCAAGCTCCAGAGCGCGTCCTTATCTTTGGCGCCAAGTGCCTGCGCGGCTGCGAGTTTTCGTTCGGCGTGGGAGAGCTCGAGCCATGCCTTGAGGGCGTCACGTTGGACAACCAGGTCAGTTTGCCCAACGTCGGTAGCTACCGGGGTAGTTGTTACTTTTAGATCTGGAGGACTCACACGTGTATAGTAACATTATTGCTCGAATGCTCAATCTTTGGAGAATGACGCCTTCTCCAAAGAGATGTAAGCGGTGTTCTTATTGCAAGTAAAGTTTCTCAACAGCCCTGTCTGTTATGACAGAGATGTAAATAAGAAGATTGCCTCCAAGCTTCGGGCAAGCCTTGAGTCAGAAGTTCTACCATTCTCAGCTCGCAGGGGCTCAAATCCTCCTTCGTCTCTGACGTCGGCACTCCGAATACACTCTCCCTCAAATCTGCCTCTGACAATCTTAAAGTTTTTCAATGTTGTATTAAAGGGCCTGCCCGTATGAAATAAACAAATTGACGCTGTTGCAAGGGCAGCTTTTGGTCAGCTATCCTATCGGTGTGACCAATCCCAACCGAGTTTGGGGTAACCGTCGGCGTTTTGTTGGAGCTACACGCTACCAACGTCAAGATGAGCATGACACAAACGAGGTCGAGTCTTCCCGGCACTTTCGCTAAAATAGTTTTCCGGACATCATTCATGGTCGACGTTTTATTGACCACCGCGCCAACGTAACACCGATAATAAAGGCGCCCAACCCTACACCGGCTCGAGCCAGCCCCCGAACCCGCTTGCGCCGCGCCGCTACCCTGGGGTCTCGAATACGAATCGTGTGGACGGCTCGAGCCCCGCCGTGGTGATAGCTGAGCGTTTGATGTTCGGGGTCGGCCTCGAGCCGTCCATCCGACACCGTCGCCTCAAAACCTGCGGGGTATTGAAAGGCCGGGACAAAAATCTCGGTGGGCGCGTTTACCCGCGGGTCGTGCCGAAACGCAAAGCGAAAGCTTCGCTTCTTCATACAAAAGTGCATTGCCAGGGGTTCGCCTGCGATTTTGTGCGCGTAAGGTCGCAGCGCCGCGCGTAGCGCCCGCCCGCCGTCATAAACGTCCTTGCGGCTGTGGCTTGTTTGCTGGTCGCGGCTGTAGATGGATAAATCCTCACCGTTCCAAGCGTCGCCGCGCGCGTTACCGTTGTCGGGGTTGTAAGACCAGAGGGTGTAGCCGACGAGATTGGCCTCGAGGGCTTGTAAACTCGCGTCGAGCGCCCTCTCCTGACGCGAAAAATCCCCGGTTCGAAAGGCGCGTCGGTCCATATCGAAAGGAACACCCACCTCGCCTATAAGGGTGGGCGCGCCGTTCATCTTCGTCTCGGACACCTTTTTAATGAGCGCGATCTGCTCTCTGAAAAGTCTCCGCACGCGCGCGTGGCCTAAAACGATCTGCTCGGCGTTCACATCATAAGACAACCAACCCAAAAAGCGCTTGGTCACGAGCGTCACCACGTCGTACCAATGCGCGGCGTGGACGATGTGAGGCGCGTCTTGTGGCGTCCAAGAAACAGCCGCGTCGCCCGGCACACCCTCGACAAAAAGGAGCGCGTCGGGAGCCGCTTGCTGAATCGCGGCGGCGTAGCGGTTGGCAAAAGGCCTGAAGTAGTCGCGGTAAAAGTCGACCTCGCGCAGGCTTTCTCCGTCCAGCACGTGTGTAAAGTGTCGCGGACGGAGCATCACGACCTCACCCAAATCGTCCGCGCCCCAAAGACCGTTGTGGTGCCACAGCGGGGGAAAGCCCTCGAGCCACACGTCCGCCTCGTCCGGATTGGCCCTTAACACCCCCCGCCGCCTCATCCCGGTCAAACCGGTCCGCCACGCCCCGACGCGTTGCGAGTAGCCCGCGCCCAAGACCATCGACTGTAACAGGTCGGGCGCGGCGCCCTGCTTAAAGTCGGCGTTGGGCACCGCGTCGGGGCCGGACACGCCGATATAGCCCGCCGAGGGCTCGTTCATGGTGCCGTAACCCACCACGTTGGGCAACCCCTTGAGTCTTTCTGCGAGCGCCGTCACGGCAGCTATATAATGCCGCTGTAAATAGTCTTGCACGGGCTCACCCTTGACGAGCGTGCGCGGCGCAAAATCGTTGCCGCCAAAAAAGAGCGTGAACATCGTGGCCGCCGCCAACTTGCCGTAGTTGGTCAGCCACACCATCCGTGGGAACGGGTCACCGTGCGTCTGGTGGACCGTGGCCGCGCCCGTCGTCTCGAACTGCCTTGTATCCAGCCCCACCGCCTCAAACGTCCAACCCGGCGCGCCGCTACCCCCCGAAAAGCGGCTCCAGGCATCCTGGTGCGGGTCGATAAACACGTCGATGCCGTGCGCCGCCGCCCTTTGGAGCACCGCGCGTACGTAGTCGAGGTAGGCCTGGTCGTAAAGACCCGGCCCCGCGTGTTCGATGGCTTCCCAGGTCACCTGAAAGCGCAAAAACGAGCAGCCCCAGGCTTTGAGCCGCGCAAAGTGTGCGTCGGCTTGCGAGAGCGCAAACGGTCGACCCACGAACGACACCTCGCGGTGGTTGAAAAAACCCTCACGGCGGTGCGTCGCGCCGTCCGGTCGCGCGGGCAGTTTGCTGTTCGCCCCCAGGTTGACGCCGCGTAGGAGCAGCGTGCGGCCTTGGGCGTCTTTGAGCCAGGAGCCGTCGGTATGGATCATGTCGAAAGTGTATCAGGGTAGAGAGTAGAACTCGAGAAAGCGGCGCGCCCGAGCACTCCAGAAGCGAGGGCAGGTCGTTGGCGTCTCTCCCCCATTTCATTCCCGTTCCCTTCGCTCCCAACCTTTTTTACCCCGGTTGTTAAATATTCCCTTTATTAAATAAGGACACCACTACTACACATGCCTTTGATAACCTCTTTGGTGCTTTAACCCCTTGGCGAACCCTTAGGTGAACCAAAAGGTGGACCCAAGGTCAAGTACTCCATTCTAATGACCGTAATTTATCTCTTATGGTTTCCTGATATTTTATGAAGTTTTTTCTAATCTTTCAACGTTGTATGCCGTAGAGAATTTCGATCATCAGCACTTTTAAGTGCCATGTGTTTTGAACTCGAGCAACGACCCAAATTCCACTCTCACCAGAAGAGTGTTGTGTTGCCTGAAGGCCGATGGCGGTACTGACAGTAATAGCCCAATTCACATTTGCTACACAGGTTACCTGTTATTTGAAAGGGGAAAGTCAAAGAAAAGTTTCGTGCAAGCTAGAAGTAAAAAAGCGCTTGGTCCCCAGGACCAAGCGCTAGAGAGCGTGAATATACTATTCAAAACGGATATTCTGTTCGTCCTCGAGGCTAAACGCCTGGATTTTTGTGGGGTCGGCCAGGAGGGTAATCTTGTCGCCGGTATCAACCCTCGCGTGCGGGTCCACGCGGGCGACCACATTTTGATCACCGTCGACCGAGGCGATGACCATCGTTTCAGCGCCCAGAGGCTCGACCACCTCGACGGTCGCGTCGATAACATTGTCGCCCTCGGCGATGTCGGTATAGCCCTTGAGACCCAGGACCTCGGGGCGAATCCCGACATAGACCTTTTTACCGTTGTACTTGCGCAACTTTTGCGCGAGCTCGGCGTCGGGTTTGAGGTCGAAGCGCGGCCCCTTGACGCGGTCGCCGTCCACGGTGCCGACAAGAAAGTTCATCGCGGGCGAGCCCATAAAACCGCCCACAAAACGGTTGACGGGCTTGTCGTAAAGATTGATGGGCGTGTCGACCTGCTGGATAAGACCGTCTTTCATCACGACGATGCGCGTGCCCATCGTCATGGCCTCGACCTGGTCGTGCGTCACGTAGATAGTCGTAACGCCCAAGCGCTTATGAAGCTTGGAAATAGAGGCGCGCATCTCGACGCGCAGCTTGGCGTCTAGGTTGGACAGCGGCTCATCCATAAGGAAGACCTTGGGCTCGCGGACGATGGCGCGACCCAGCGCCACGCGCTGGCGCTGGCCCCCCGAAAGTTCGCGGGGGCGGCGGTCTAAAAGGTGCTCGATCTGCAGAATCTGCGCGGCTTCCTTGACGCGGCGTTCGATATCGTCCTTAGGCGTTTTGCGCAGACGCAGCCCGAAGCTCATGTTTTGATGCACGTTCATGTGGGGGTAAAGCGCGTAGTTCTGAAAAACCATTGCGATGTCGCGGTCTTTGGGCGGCACGTCGTTGACGACGCGGTCACCTATCTTGAGCGTCCCGTCAGAGATTTCTTCAAGACCCGCGATCATCCGCAGCGTGGTGGTTTTGCCACATCCCGACGGACCGACGAACACCATAAACTCTTCGTCGGCGATGTTCAAGTTGAAATCTTTGACCGCGGTCACATTGCCGAACCTTTTGTATACGTGGTCAAGCACAACCTCTGCCATAGCACCCTCCTCAGCTTGGTTTAGGAGAGTCTAGCACGCCGCTGTACAAAAAAGCTATACCGGGCGGCTGAGCGCCTGAACCTTCCCGTTGAGCCTTCCACCTGCGAAAGACTCGCCACTACTCCCCTCTCTCTGGTCCACATTTGGAACCGCTTACCCTTTCGGAACTATTCGTCATGGCGTCAGCAGGCACAGTGACACGAGCGGAAGGTTACCTGATATTTTATAAAGATGTTTTTATTATCGTCGGGTTGCCCATTCTAGAAGTGATAGAAAAGATAGTGTAAGCTGCGGTCGCTGTTTACCAAACTTAAGCCCATGCCCCCCACTATCAAGACCCTAACGCGCGGGCTCGAGCTTATGAGCGCTTTAGCCTTCTAAGCATCGTCAGCGCGCGCCATCACCTTACCTTTGACGTCTTGCCTTTAACGCCTTGTCTTTGACATCTGCGAGGAGGGCGAGCTTCTTTGGCAGCGTACCTGGCGTGGTCTTTAAGCTTTTCGCCCTCCGACTTCCGCCAAGAGCCACCTCGGGGCCTTTGCCGCCGAGCGTTCACTCAGCATGAAAGCGTGGCGCTGACGGCACCTTGGCCCGGAAGTGACGGGTGAAAAAGGTGAGCAGGCTCAGGCGTCAAGGGCCAATCACCCACCCGTCCCCGCCAAGCCTGCTCGGCGCCTCGTCCTCGTCATACAAAGCCACACAACGCCGCATAATGCCACCTAGGGAATCCCCCCGCGCAACGGTTAAGCCCCACCCGCCACGGGGCTGTTAGACTGGGTGTGGAGGACGTTTGTGGAATGGATCTCGAGCCCCGAAACCTGGATAGCCCTGCTGACGCTGACCGTCTTGGAAATCGTCTTGGGCATCGACAACATCATTTTTATTTCAATCCTGTCGGGCAAACTGCCCGAAAAGCAGCAGCCACGCGCGCGGTCGCTGGGGCTCTTTCTGGCGATGTTTATGCGTATCGCGCTGCTCTTCTCGCTCTCCTGGGTGATCGGCCTGACCGCGTCCCTGTTTGAGATTTTTGGTCAGGAGATTTCGGGGCGCGACCTTATTCTGTTGATAGGCGGGCTTTTTTTGCTCTGGAAGGCCACGACCGAGATTCACGGCAAGTTGGAGGGCGAAGAGGGTCACGCCGACACGCGCGTAACGCCGTCGTTCGCGGGCGTGCTCGTCCAGATCGCGCTCCTGGACATCGTGTTCTCGCTCGACTCGGTCATCACCGCGGTCGGCATGGCGGACGAGTTGGCGGTCATGGTCGCCGCGGTGGTGATCGCGGTGAGCGTGATGCTGGTGGCGGCGGGACCCATCAGCCGCTTTGTCGAGCAACACCCGACGGTCAAGATATTGGCTTTGTCGTTCCTGATTCTCATTGGCACCTCGCTCGTGGCCGAGGGCCTGGCGTTTCACATTCCCAAGGGTTACATCTACTTTGCGATGGGATTTTCCGTGCTGGTCGAGATGCTCAACTTGCAGGTGCGGCGGCGCAGTTCCAATCCGGTAGAGCTTCACAACCCCTATACGAGCGAGCCCGTAGAGTAGACGCGCGCGCAAAAAAGCCAAAGGCGTCTGTAGCTTTTTGGGCTGCGCTATAGACGCCGCAACATGGTTTCTGGGTCGTAGCTGCTGCGTCATAGCTGCTGTGCCGTAGCCACCACGTCACACCTACTGTGTCACAACCCCTATAGCCACTATACTGTAGCAACCGCGAAAGTTTGAAAAACACCCTTACGGGTATGCTTCTCACGGAGGTCTATGGATAACGTCGAGCAGGCTCAAACGTCCCTAACATCTCTCAGGGGCATCGCCGATACCTTTTTGGCGCTCTTACCGCAAATCGTTATCGGCGTCGTTGTTTTTGTTCTCTTCTACCTCGCTGCTTTGGCGGTGAGGAGCGCGATTTTGCGCTCGACGCGCGGGAGCGGCGTGGGCAAGGCGCTGAGCCGCTTGGCGCGTTTGGGCGTTATTGTGGCGGGGTTTTTGGTGGCGAGCGTGATCATATTTCCGTCGGTCAAACCTGCGGACGCGCTGGGCGCGCTCGGCTTTGGCAGCGTGGCGGTCGGCTTTGCGTTTCGGGACATCTTGCAAAACTATTTTGCGGGCATCCTGCTCTTGTGGCGCGAGCCCTTTCGGGTGGGCGACCAGATAGAAACGACCAACGGCTTTGTCGGCACGGTCGAGGCGATCGAAACGCGCGCGACGATGATTCGCACCTACGACGGGCGGCGCGTGGTCATCCCCAACACGAATCTGTTTACGGATTCGGTCATGGTCAATACGGCTTACAGGGTGCGCCGCTCGGAGTACGACGTGGGCATTGGCTACGGCGACGCTGTCGAGGAGGCGCGGCGGGTGATGATGGAGACGCTGCGCGAGACCGAGGGCGTGCTGCAAGACCCCGCGCCCGACGTGCTGGTGGTCGATCTGGCGGGCTCGAGCGTGAATTTGCGCGCGCGCTGGTGGACCTCGTCAACGCGCGCGGACGTGCTTAGGGTTCAAAACCGCGTCTTGACGAAACTCAAAAACGCGCTCACAAGGGAAGGCATCGACTTGCCCTTTCCGACGCAGCAGATCCTTTTCCACGACCAGACCGAGGCCGGCGACGGCGACCGGACGGGGCAGCGCGAGGGCTGGCCCGCAGGGAAAAATCCGCCCGAGCGGGACAATCTGCCTCACGCGGTGGGTCGGCTTAGCTCGCAGGCGTCGGGGTCACGAGACGCCGGGTCACAAGGCGCCGGATCACAAAGGGCGGGAGCCTAGGTGCGCGTCAAGCTGCTTAGCGTCTGGGGCGAGGTGCGCTCGAGCTACTGGTTCGTGCCGTCGCTGATGGCGGTGGGGGCGCTCCTGCTCTCTTTGAGCATGATCGAACTCGACAGCCGCGTCTCCGCAAAGTGGCTAAGAGAGTTTGGCTGGCTCTACCTCAACCAGGCGGACGGGGCGCGCGCGCTCCTGTCTACCGTGGCGGGCTCGATGATTACGGTGGCGGGGGTGGCCTTCTCGAGCGTGATGGTGGTGCTCTCACTCACCTCGTCGCAGTTCGGCCCCCGCTTGATTCGCAACTTTATGCGCGACACGGGCAACCAGGTCGTGCTGGGCACCTTCGTCGCCACCTTTTTATACTGCTTGCTTATCTTGCGGACCATCCGCCAGGGCGAGAGCAGCGCCTTCGTGCCCCACCTGTCGATTATCTTGGCGGTGGTTTTGGCCGCGGCGAGTATCGGCGTGTTTATCTACTTTATCCACCATACCGCCGAGTCGATCCAGGTGAGTAACGTGCTCGGCAGGGTGAGTCACAGTCTGGAAACGACGGTGGTCGAAAAGTACCCGGACAAGAAGCTGCTGCCGGGCGCGGTGGGTCGAGGCCTAAAAGAAGCGTCATTAGAAGCGACGTCAGAAGAGGCGTCGTTGGAGAAGGTGGCGGACGAAAGTTCAGGCAACGCGGACGAGGAGCGCTCTGAAAGCGAAAACCTTGACGAACGTTTGAGAGACAGCCTGCCGGACTTAGGAGCGGCGGCGATCATCCCGGCGGCCCAGAGCGGCTATTTGCAGTACATCGACGAAAAGGTGCTCATGCGGCTCGCGTGCGAGTACGGCGTGGTGTTTGAACTCGCGGCGCAACCCGGCGCGTTTTTACTCACGGGCGTGACGCTCGTTCGCGTTTGGCCCGACCGCCCCCAAAACGACGCGTTTGAAAAGGCGCTGCGCCGCGCGTTTGTGCTGGGCGCGCACCGCACGCAGGCGCAGGACGTGGATTTTCTCTTCGACCAGCTCGTCGAGGTGGGACTGCGGGCGCTCTCGCCCGGCATCAACGACCCCTTTACCGCCATGATGTGTATCGACCGCATCGCCTCGGCGCTCCACCTGCTTGACGAGCGCGATCTGCCCTCACCGTACCGCGCCGACGGCGAGGGGCGGCTGCGGGTCGTGGTGCATCCGGTGAGCGCGCCCACGCTCGTGGCGCGGACGTTGGGACCCTTTCGCCGCTACGGCAGCGACAGCCTGCTCGTCCTCACACACCTGCTGAGCGCCATAAAGACGCTTCTTTCGCTTACCGACACGCCCGAGTTCCGGCGCGCGCTCCTCCGCGAGGCGGCGCTCGTGAAAGAGAGCGGCTGCGAGGGATTTATCGGCGCGGACTGTGAGGCGCTTACGCTGAGCTATCATGAGGCGGTAGGCGCGCTCGGCACCGACCCCGCCCCCAGAGAGATGAGCGAGGCCCTATGAAACGTTTCAAGACCCTGACCCTGAGTTTATGCGTCCTGGCCGTGCTCGGCAGCCTCGCAAGCGCCAAGAGTTACAGCTTGGCGCGGGTCGAGCAAGACGTTTATTTTCGCGCTGACGGCACGGTGCGCGTCTCTGACACGCGCACACTCAACCTTGACGGCGACTTTAGCGACAACACGTATTTTGTTAACATCGACCCGGTTGCGGGCGGCAACGTCCAGTTCGAGGGCGTGGAGGCGGTGGACGGGAAAGCGCCGGTCCAGACCCTTCTGAACGGCAACGAAATCTCCTGGAAGGTGCGCGGCGCGAACGAGACGCGCACCTTTCGTTTTTCGTATGTGCTGACAAACGAACTGCAAGTGGCTGAGGACGCGGCGCGTTTTGACCGGCAGGTCTTGGAGCCCGAGCACGCGCCCGTGGGCGCGTACACGCTGCGCCTCCACCCGAGCGCGCCGAGCCCGGAGCAGTTCAAGGTCTTTATGTTTACCGGCTCGGGGCGTATCGGCACGCTTGATATTGCGCCAAACGCGGACGTAGCCACCGTCACCGTGCCCTCGCTGGGCGAGAACGAGCCCCTGCGGAGTGTGGTGCTGCTCGAGGCCAGCCTGTTCAATCAGAACGTCCAGGGGCAGCAGTTAGACACCTGGCTGGCGCAACTCGAGGAGGAGACGCAAGGCTTCCGGGACGCGTCACGGCGGGCTGTTGAACAGGGCGCGCCTCCACCCGAACCCGCCCCCGCGCCCCTCTCTCCCCTGCTGCTCATCCCCCTCTGGCTGGGCGTGCTGCTCGTCGCCCTCTGGCTCTGGCGCACCTACCGGCGTTACGGGCGCGAGCCCGCCACCGACGTCGGCCCCTACTACCGCGAGCCCGCCGAGCCCATTCCGCCCGCCGCGGTGCCCTTTGTGCTGTCGCAAAACGCGCCCGGCGTCGCGGCGGCGAGTCCCGCCATCGCCGCGACGCTTTTGGACTTTGCGCGGCGCGGCTTTTTGGGGCTCGAGACCTCCTCCAAAGAAGGGTTTTTGGGCTTTGGCAAATCCGAGGAGGTTTCTTACGCGCTCGTAAGGACACCCGACGAGGTCACGGCTTTTGAGCGGGAGCTCTGGCGCGCGTTCGAGGGCGCGGCTAGGGCCGACGCCAAAAACCCCCGCTTCGACGCCGAAGATTTACGCGCCTACTTCTCTTCGCGCCCCACCTTCGCGCGCACTTGGGTGGACGAGCCGCGCAGTTGGTACGAAAGCACCCACGGCCCGCTGCTCGACCCCGAGGCGGGTCGGCGCGCGGGACCTATCGTTGCGCTGGGCGTACTAGGCGCGCTCTGCGCGGGCTTTTTAGGCTTCCAGGTGACAAGTTTTTCCCTGCTCGTCGGCCTTAACCTTTTTGCGGCGGCGGGCCTGCTGCTACTCTTGAGCGTCACCGCCCAGGTGAGCTTAAAACGCTGGAACGCGGACAAACTTCTTAACGCCAAACGCTGGGAGGCGTACAAGCGCTTTCTCTCCGACTTTTCGCTCATGCGCGAGTCGCCCGCCGAACACTACAAGCTCTGGGACTATCACTTCGTCTACGCCACCGCCTTGGGCGTCAGCAAGCAATACCTGAGAAACTTGAAAAAGCTTATGACCTTGGAGCCCGACAAATTCGTCACGCCCTACTGGCTTGGCGCGGGCTACGGGGGCGTTCCCGGCGCGCAGCTTAGCAAGCTCTCGACCCTCGACACGCTCACCACCAGCCTCAACACGCTGACGCAGATAGAGACGAATCTGGGAGGGCTCGAGAGCGCGCTGTCGCCCCAAACAAAAACGGGCGGCGGGTTTAGTGGCGGGGGCTTTAGCGGCGGGGGCGGGTTTGGCGGCGGGTCGTCGGGGGGTGGGGGGAGTAGTGGGATGAGGTAAGACTCAATAGTTTTCATATAATACTGTGAAACTCAAATACAACTCAATATTTATTAGAGCTTGTTAAATTAACATACGTTTGGTTAAAGTATTTTTCTAATGCGAAAAGGACGCTACCTGCAAGTTTTAGAGAAATCTGTAGCCGCCGCTGTTTCAGCTATTGAAATTTACAACAAGCCCGACTTCAAGTACCGCGGAGAAACATTTTCAATTTTGATGGTTAACGCTTGGGAACTGTTGATGAAGGCAAAAATATTAAAAGACAACTCCAACAAAATAAGAGCAATTCAGATTTTAGAAAGACGTCAGTTACAAAATGGAAATTTATCAAAACGGCTATATCCGCGTACGACAAGGTCGGGTAATCCCGCCACTCTATCTATAGGACAATCGGTCTCGAAACTACGGGATACGAGTTCGGTAGTATTAGATGAGCGAGTAGTCAGCAACATCTATCTTCTTGTAGAGGTAAGAGATAACTCAGTACACCTTATTAACCAAAACATTGGATTGGCTAGAAAAATACAAGAGGTTGGAACCGCCTGCCTTCGCAACTACATTCAACTGATTCAAGAGTGGTTTGATTATGATTTGTCGAAGTACAACTTCTTTCTGATGCCGCTAAGCTTCTTTCATGAGGCTGACGTCATAGAAAGTTTTTCTGTGATGTAACATGATGCACAAACTCGAAATATCCTAAACTACCTAAAAACTAAAGAGGAAGAGTATCCACCCGATGCCGAAAACCCTTACAACGTTACCTTGAAGATTGAAACAAAATTCGTCAGGTCATCCTCAGACGACGCTTTACCAGTGCGTTGGACTGATGACCCGAATGCACCTCAAGTACGTCTTACGGAGGAGGATATTCTACGTAGATATCCGTTTGACTACCAAAGCTTGACGAAAAAGATGAAGGAGCGCTACACCGACTTTAAGCAAAATCAGACATACCACGACCTCAGGAGGTCAGCTGAAGGAGACGAAAAGTATTGTCGCATAAGACATTTAGATTTGAAAAACGAAGGTACCACAAAGAAGACCTACTATTCTTCAGAGATACTGAGGTTTTTCGACAAGCATTACTCAAAGTAGAGGTAGGAACAACGCAAGGGCTGAGGAGCGGCGGCTTTTCAAACTCCTAACTTTTTTCAATACTTTAGCGTCCGCGCCTCCCCTGAAACGTAACTGCTCAGTCGAGAAGCATCTCACTTTTTACCGACATGTTGAAGAGCATTTTCAGAGAGACGCTACGGAAGGTTTCACTAGGGCCGCCTCACGCTCTTCTCGAGCGCGCTCACTTCTATGAGCTTGGCCTCTAAACGCAGCGTGCTCTTGAGTTCGTCACGAATCCGGTAGCAGAGGGTCTCGTCACCCTCGAAGAGGTGCGTGACCGTCCCCTGCCCCTCCGCCAAGAGCCGGGACGAGACCCCGTCGGGCTTTAAGCTGATGCGCAGACCTGTATTCAAGTTCAAAAGGTCGCCGTCAAAAGTTTCCAACCACAACATACCCTTACTCCTTTTGGTACACAAAGTTAACCAGACGCGCGCCCGCCGTTATTTTAAGGCTTGCAGGGCGGTAGACGTTAGGCTAAAATCGCACAGTACGGTAAAGATAGGATTTAACGCAGCACAACGGTTAACCCGGTTTAGGCGTTGTTTGACCGTTGCTTGACAGGTTGCTGACGCCTCGAGCGGTTTCACGTGAAGTTACGAGCACGGTGCCCACCGTGACGAGCGGGGTGGCGACCAGCGGTCCCAACACTCCGAACAGCGTCCCGTAAGCGAGCAGCGGCAGCACCGGCACGGCGGGGGGAATCTCGACCGCCTCTTGCTGGCTGAGAGGCTGAATCAGGTGGCCCTCGAGCTGCTGGGGGTAGACCAGGAGCGCCAACACCGCCGTGCCGAGCACGGCGCTGGTCAGCGCCAGGAGCACGCCAGGGACGGTTGTTAAAACCGGCCAGCCGGTGCCGAGATCCGAGGGTAAGGTGCCCCAAAACTGGCGGGCGCTCTTGCATTAGAACGCCTTTCGACCTCGCAAAGTTCCAGATTTGTGAGGCAACGCGCGAGTGAGCTCGAGCCCTAAACCCAAAACTTTTTATGGTTGCCGGAGCCGAGGACGACGCGGCGCTACGTAAACTGCGTAAGGCGGACGCGGACCGGGCCATCAACTCCTACGCCATCAGCAGGTTGGTTGGTCAACTTGGTTGTTCACCGCGCCGCCACCGAACTTTTGGAAGCGACGATGAAGCGCGGGCAGAGAACGCTCGGGCGCAACGATTTTGAGGTGCAAAGCGAGAGCCTCTTTGCCGGAAAAAGTTTGCGAGATTTAGAACTCCGCAAGCGCTGCGGCGTCAATGTCTTAGCGGTTATCCGGGGCGGCGACTCGCTCACCAACCTCGGACCCGACTTTGAGCTGGAGGTGGGCGACCCCCTTATTTCGCTCGGGACCAGGGAACAGTTTGACGGGCTCGAGAATCTCGCCTACACCGAACTGGTGTAAAAGAAGCTTCTCTTTCTTCACGCCAGCCGACCCCCGTAGCCCGCCAAAATGGGTACACTCTCCCTATGCAAAAACGCGTGACAACCGACGTTCCCGCAGAGGCTACAGAAGCTCCCGCGGTTCCTGCTGATGTTGAGCCCACTGAACAGCCTATAGAGCAGCCTACCAGAATTGTAGAGCTTGACGGCGCGCGCTACACCATCCTGGGCACCGCCCACGTGTCTAGAGCGAGCGCCGACGAGGTGGCGCGGCTCATGGGCACAGGCGAGTTTGACGCGGTCGCCATCGAGCTCGACCCCAACCGCCACGCGGCGCTGACCGACCCCGACCGCTGGGCCAAGCTGGACTTGTTCAAGGTGCTCCGCGAGGGCAAGGCGGGCATGGTCGCGGCGAGTCTCGCCCTGGGCGCGTTTCAGCAGCGCTTGGCCGACCAGTTCGGCGTCGAGCCGGGGGCCGAGATGCGCGCGGCGATGCGCGCGGCTAAAGAAGCGGACCTGCCGGTGCTGCTTATCGACCGCGACATCGGCGTGACGCTGCGCCGCGTGTACCGAAACGTGCCCTGGTGGCAGCGGGCCACGCTCTTTGCGGGGCTCTTGGCGAGCGTCGTTTCGCGCGAGGAAATCAGCGAAAAGGACATCGAAAAACTCAAAGAGGGCGACGTGTTGGAAGCCACCTTCACCGAGTTTGCCGAAAACGAGGGTGCGCTCTACGCGCCGCTGATTGCCGAAAGAGACGAATACATGGCGCTACGGCTCCGCGAAGAAGGAGCCAAAAAGCGCTATAACAATGTGCTGGTGGTGATTGGCGCGGGGCACTTGAAGGGGTTGGTTGAGCATTTAGAGGCGTCGCAGACGGACGCGCCGGGGCGGGCTCGAGCCGCCTTAGAAGCCGTGCCCCCGCCCAACCCGCTCTGGCGCACGTTGCCCTGGCTGTTGGTCGCGCTCATCGTGACGGGTTTCGTGATTGGTTTCTCGCGCAATCCCGAACTCGGCTGGGCGCTCCTGGGTGACTGGGCGCTCATCAACGGCGGGCTGGCGGCGCTCGGGGCGCTGGTTGCCACCGCGCACCCGCTCACGATTCTAGCAAGCTTTGCGGCCGCGCCCGTCACCTCGCTCAATCCGCTCGTCGGGGCGGGCTTCGTCGCCGCCGGGGTCGAGCTGTGGGTCCGCAAGCCCAAGGTCGGCGACTTTAGCACGCTGCGCCAGGATGTGACCCACTGGCGCGGCTGGTGGCGCAACCGCGTCGCGCGCACGCTGCTGGTGTTTTTCTTTGTTTCGCTGGGTTCGGCGGCGGGTACGTATCTGGCGGGCTTTCGGATTGTGGGGAGGTTGGTGGGGTAGAGGCAGGACCGAGTCCGGAGTACCGAGTAGAACATGCCTCACTCGGTACTTTTCACTCGGCACTCGGTCCCTTTTGCCTACTCCGCGTTTTCCAGCGCCCACTGCGCGTAGGCGTCCACAAAGGTGAGGTCGGCGCTGCCGGTGGTGCTCGCCAGCAAATAGGTGAGAAAGTCTTGTACGTCTGTGTCGGTGCTCATGTTGAAAATCTCGCCGCCGCTCACGCCCTCGAAGCGGCCCGCGGCGGGTGTCGGCAGCACCTCTTCGGCGTCGTCGGCGCTGTTGCGTAAAGCGGTGACAAGGGCCGAGACGAGTTCGGCGTCGGCGTCGGGCACGCTGAGGTCGCGCCGGGCGTAGAGGGGCAGGTTGTCTAGGTTGCGCAGCGTGATGTCTCGGCTGAGGAGCCCACGCAAAAAGGAAGGCTCGCCCTCAAGGTCAAAAGGAAGTGACAGGGTGGCGCGGCGGTCGCCCTCGGCGGTCACGGCGACCTCGAGGGTATACGCACCCGGTGCCAGCGTGGTCGGCAGGTCGAGGCCCACGTCGTCAATCTGGACGGCGACGGCGTCGCGGGGCAAGGAGAGTTGTTGCGACAGCGTGAGGTCGTCTACGGGCGCGCCGTCTGCGTCTAAGAGCGTGAGCTCCACCACCACCTCGCCGGGCAACTCCGCGCCGGGAGTGGAGAGTTCGAACACGGGATAGAGGCGGTCGCCGGGCCGGTAGGGCGCGGCCTCTCCCCCACCCAGGCCGAGGCTCAGGGTCCCTCCGGCGGGAAGCTCGAGCAGCGCCGGGGGCGCGCGCAAAACAGAGAGCCGCGTTTGCGCCTCCTCTAAAAAGTTAGCTGTGACTTCATCTTCGTCCACCCCGCTCCGCCGGAGGAAGCGCTCGTACTGCCGCGCGGCCTCGTCCGTACGCCCCTCCGCTTCGTAAAGGTTCGCCAGCGCGAAAGAGACGCCGGGCGCGTCCGGGTACTTTACGAGCGCATTTTCAAGATCCGCCAGCGCCTCGTCGTCCACCTCGGGGTCGAGGAAGAGCGCCTCGTCGTAGGCCGACATCGCCTCGCCCAGCCGCCCCGTCACCACGCGCGCCAAGCCCAAGTTGTAAAAAGAAATCCAGGGCTGCAACGTGTCTTCGGTGATAAGTTCGGTGGCCCGCACCGAAGCGGTTTCGCTCTCGTCAAGGAGGCCCAGCAGGTAGTAGGCCCAGCCTAAGTTGGTCCAGTAGAGGTTGCTCTGGGGCTCGAGCTCCGTCGCCACGACCAGCGCTTCGGCGGCGGCTAAGGGATTCTCTTCGTCAAAGGCGATGAACGAGAGTTGTTCAAACGGATAGGCGAGCGCGGGGGCCACGCGAGTAAGGCGGGTCAGGACGGCTTTCTCTAAAGCCGTGTCCCCCAAACCCTGCGCCGCGAGCGCCGCGCCCAGGAGCGCGCCGCGTAAGTCTGTTTCTAAAACCTGAGCGATGTCCGCCTGGACGTCCTCCTGCGCGTCCCCCAAGCGCACCGCCTCGTAAACCGCGCGCGCCGCGAGACCGTAGGGATAATCCGCCGCCGCGTCGAAAGCCGCGCCCGCGTCGTCGCCCTCGCTCACGCTTAACGTCGCCTGCCAGAGGTCGGCGGCGGGCAGCGCCGTCACCTCGGCGAGGCGGGCAAAGGCCTCTTGCGCGCGAGAGGCGTCAAAAGGCTCTGCGTTGAGCGCGAGCGCGGCGCCTAATATCGGGTCCGCCCCCGCCCGGCCCTCTTGCGCGGCGACGACGTCGTCCAGCACGGTTTGCCAACGCCCCGTTTGGTCTTCCCCGGTGTTGACCGCCCGCTCGAGCGACGCGCGCGCCTCGCTCACAAAACCGGCGCTGAGGAGGGTCAGACCCTCCGCGAAGTCGCCGTAAGCGTCTGAAAGGTCGAACGACGTGTTTTCCAGAGGCCGCGCCACGCCAGACGCGCTCGAGACGAGCGTCAGCGCGCCCCCCACGAGCCGCCCCGGTTCCCCCTCGGGCGCGTTCAGGGTGTAGCGCTGCACGCCGCCGTCACCACCCGCGGCGATGAAAAGCTCTAGCTCGAGCCCCATGCTCGCAAGGCGCACCCGTCCCGTGACCGCGACATTGACGCCCAGCGCCTCGCGCAGCAGCGCCGCGCCGTTCGCGTCCGCGAGGTCGGCCCCGGAAGGATTGAGCAGCAGCAGCGGGCTGAGAAACCCGTCTTCCACGACAAAAGGCGCGATGAACGCGGGCGTGACCGCGGGGCCGTAAACGGTGAGGGTTTCATCCTCCGCCGCGTCATCTAATGCCGTCGCCAGCGTGTCCGCGACCGCCACGCCGAGCACGGGCTCCTGGCTCGAGAACGGGTACAGCGCCACACTGGGCTGGGCGTAGGCAACGGCCACGAGGAACAGAACCAACGTGACGGCAACGGGTTGAATCATCCCGCACCGAATCCTCTTACGATGTAACGTCCACATAACATCCTCCTACTCTCTCTTGTTCTAAAGCCACACGGCGTCTCCGTGCAGGCTATCACGCCCCGGATGAGGGGCGAATGGAATACCGCATGGCCTTCGCGCGCGGCTCGAGCCGCCCGACGCCTTTCAAATTCGTAGGGGGACATCTCGCGGAAAAACGCTCGTTCTCGGAGTCTCTACGAATGCGCGAAAAGATGCTGGAACGCTTTTTCCAGACCTTTTCATCGTCTAGACTTAGCTTGCAAATGCGAATGAACTCACAAAGGAGACATACATGCCCAACCTAACGGACGAATTACGCCGGAGCCTAGACCCGCAGACCATCAGCAGCCTGAGTCAGCAGATCGGCGCCAACGAAGAGGAGACGCGGCAGGCGGTCGGGGCCTTGGTCCCCATGATGATCGGCGGCATGTCCAAAAACGCGCGGTCGGATGAGGGGGCGCAGTCCCTGAATAGCGCGCTCGAGCGCGACCACGACGGCTCGCTGCTCGACAACCTGTCCTCGCTGTTGGGGGGCGGCTCGAGTGGCGACGTAGGCGGCTTGGCGGGCGGCTTACTGGGTCATACAGGTAACAGCGGCGGGGTCGGCGGGCTGCTCGGCAGCCTTTTGGGCGGCGGCTCAAAGGCGACGAACGGCGCGGGCATTTTGGACCACATTTTAGGCGGGCGGCAAGAGCCTGTTCGGAACGGGGTAAGCCGCGCCACGGGTCTTGGGGCCGGGTCGACGGGCCAACTCATGCAGCTTTTGGCGCCCATCGTGATGAGCGCGCTCGGCAAAGTAAAGCGCCAGCAAAACTTAGACAGCCAGGGGGTATCGAACCTGCTCGACCGCGAGCGCAGCACCCTAGAAGAAGAAGCGCCGGACACGCAGCAGGGCGGCCTGCTCGGGCTCTTAGACAGCAACCGCGACGGCAAAGTCAACCTAGAAGACGACGTTGCGAAAGTGGGCGCGGCGTTGGGGACGGCCTTTTTGATGAGCCGCGGGCGTAGAGGGTAACGGCGCTCAAACGAACCCAGTACATCAATAAAAACGGCGCTCCGTTTGAGAGCGCCGTTTTTGCTCGAGCGTCAACCACAAGCCTGCCACCTGCCGCACACCTACAGCGCGGGCAGCGCCTCAAAGTCTATCTCCGGTTTGGCCGCCAGCATCGCCGCGGCGTCGGGCTCGCGGATGACGCCGTACAAAGAATCGCGCTGCACAGGTTTGAAACCCGCCTCCACAATCTGCCGGACGATCTCACGCTCGCTGGTAGCGCGGTTTTTGGCCCCGGCCTGCGAGACGACGTTTTCTTCCAACATGGTTGAGCCGAAGTCGTTGGCTCCAAAAAAGAGCGCGGTCTGCGCCACCTTGTAGCCCATCGTCGGCCAGGAGGCCTGAAAGTTGGGAATGTTGTCGAGCACGAGGCGGCTCACGGCCAAGTTTTGCAGGTACTCGTGCGCGCCCGCGCCCGGCACCTTGCCCTCGACGCGGACGCCCTTGGTCTGGAGCGTCCAGGAGATAAAGGCCGAGAAGCCGTTGCCGTAGGCCCGCAAAGATTCGTCCTGCTGCGCGCGCACCCGCATCATGCTCTCGACGCGCCCCTCCCGCGTCTCCCCAAAGCCGATCACCATCGTGGCGGTGCTGTAGAGGCCCAACGACTGCGCCTCGCCCATGACGCGCAGCCATTCATCCGTGGAAATGCGCGCCGGGGAGATGTGCTTTGCGTGCCGCACCGCGTCCACCAGCATCTCGCCGCCGCCGCCAGGAAGGCCGTCCAGGCCCGCCTTTTGGAGTTTCTGCAAGACGTCCAACGTGCTCATCCCCGTGAGTTTCGCCATCCCTTTGATTTCTTCGGGCGAGAAAGCCTCGAGCCGGATCGTCGGGTGATGCGTTCTCAAGTGCTGCAACAGGTCGGTGTACCAGGAAAAGTCAAGGTGGGGATTCACCCCGCCCTGCATGAGGATGCGGGTGCCGCCGACGCCCTCTAACTCGCGCACCTTGTCGCTAATCTCCCCATAAGAAAGCGTGTACGCGTCCTCCTGGCGCTTGGTGCGGTAGAAGCCGCAAAAGGCGCAGCCCACGTTGCAGACGTTCGAGTAGTTGATGTTGCGGTCGATAAGGTAACTTACCCGCTCGGGGTCGGTCCGCAGAAGCCGCACCGCGTGCGCCGCCCCAGCGAGGTCGAATAGCGGCAGGTCAAAGAGCGCCACCGCCTCCTCAAAGCTTAGGCGCGCGCCGGTGTGGGCTTTCTCGAGTAGGGTCATAAGCCGAGTTTAGCACCGGGAAGGTCCTTTTACTGTTGGCAAGGTGCGTTCTGAGTTTGGAGTGACGAGACCGTAAAGATTTTGTGAGCGCGTCGTTGGGCGTGTGTTCACCCTTGGTAGGGATGTTGAGGCTAGGATGGTGAAGAGACTTCGCTTGCACCCATTGTCTGCTCGAGTCTCAAACTTTACGCACGCTTTACAACCCCTCCGGCGAGGTTTTAGAAAGGAAACAATATGAAACGGTTCACAGCCCTGGCCTCTTTTGCTCTACTTTTTGGAACGCTCGCTTTTGCACAACCGCCCACGCCGACGCTTTATGAACCCTTTGGGGGGGCGGGGCTCGAGCTCAGCCGTTACGAACGCGTCGAGGGCTACGTGGCGGGCGTGAACGACGCGGAGGTCGGCGGGAACCTTGTCCTCCGGATTGACCAGCCCCGCGACAGGGCCGTCACCGTGGTTTTGGTCGGGCCGGACGGCTACCGGCAATCAGCCGACGTCCAGCGAGAGGAACTTTTCGAGCGCTTGCAACCCGGCGTCTACGCGCTCGCCGCCACCGCGAGCGGGCTCCAGCCCGTGATAGGCAAGGTCGAGGTCGTGCTCGGGCGCAACGCCCCGGTCGAAGTCACGCTCAACCGGACGCTAAGCGCTCCCTACGACGCGGGCGTGTTCGATTATGAGCCCTTCGGCGGCTTTGAGAGCACGAGCGAGCCCGCCGAGACCACAGATACAGGAGGCACAGGAGGTGCAGGCGGGGACACAGGTAGCGTGAGTATCCAAGTTACCGCGGGTGAGGGAGATGTTGAACCCGCCCTGAGCGTCGTGGGTCCCGACGGTTATCACGAGGAGTTTTCTGGAGAACCCCTTGAGACCCTCGCCCCTGGCGCTTACACCATTGCGGCCACCGCGGAAGGCCACACCATGACCCAGGGCGTGATTGAAATTCGTTCCGGTGAAAAGGCAAATGTGATAGTCAAGC